>NZ_FRDH01000021.1 GCF_900143205.1 Butyrivibrio hungatei DSM 14810
ACAGAAAGATGATGTGGTAATAGCTGCAGGAATGGCTCGGTACAATGGCGAAAAGGATGTAGCAAGGGTTTTCGAAAAAGCAGATGCGCTTATGTACGAAAACAAGAAGAAGCTGAAAGAAAAAGAAAAGTGCTCGTGATGGGGGCGTAAATGGACCAAGGGGACGGGGTTAGTGGGGCATTTGAAAAATGACCCACTAACCCCGTCCCCTTGGTCCACACACGAAAAAAGGACATCCAACCGGATGTCCTTTTTTAGAGCGATAGACGGGGCTCGAACCCGCGGTCTCGACCTTGGCAAGGTCGCGCGTTACCAACTACGCCACTATCGCATATATGTAAAGTCGCTTGCGCGACAGCAATAGTTATATTATACCAATCAAAAAAATATGTCAACATAAAAATTAAATTTTTTATACTGTTGACATAAGACTGTTATGGGTGTATATATAACACATAAACAGTTGCAACAATACATAAGGGGAAAAGAGATGAAGATATCACAGAATTCAGGAATTCCTATATATCAGCAGATTGCTGACAGCTTCAGAACAGACATCCTCGAAGGAAGATATTCGCAAGGCGAGTACTTACCTTCTATAAGAGGCCTGGCTAAGGAGCTAAAGATAAGTGTTATCACAACCATAAAGGCATATGAACAGCTTGAAGCTGAGGGCATGGTAACAGCAGTTCAGGGCAAAGGCTACTTCGTAAATGCTCAGGACGGCGAGATGCTCAAAGAACAGCACAGACGTAAAGTTGAGGATGCACTTTTGGAAGCTATCAAATATGCAAAGATAGCAGGAATGAGCGATGAAGAATTATTCGAAACGCTCAAGACATTACAGAATTTTGAGGAGGAATGAACATGAATACAAACGCAGTTGTATCTTGTAAGAACATAGAAAAAAGATATAAGAACTTCGAACTTAAGGTAGACAGCCTTGATTTCCCAAAGGGCTTTGCTACTGCTCTTATCGGAGAAAATGGTGCTGGTAAGACTACTCTTTTGGAGCTTATTGCTGGTCTTCGCCTTGAACATGAGGGCGACATCAGTTACTTCGATAAATATACTGAGAGCGACAGAGAGACTGATCCTACTGTCAAAAACAACATCGGCTACACAGGAACCAGCAACTACTTTGTTCCTAACTGGAGCCTCAAGCAGGTAAAAGAAGCTCAGGACATGCTCTTCGATGACTTCGATGGCAACAAATATGATCAGATTCTTAATGAACTTGCTATTTCTGATCCATCAAAAGATAAGAATAAGAAAGTCAGCTCTTTATCAGATGGTAACAAGATCAAGCTCATGCTTGCCGGAGTTTTTGCAAGAAAAACAGATCTTTTACTTATGGATGAGCCTGCATCTCCACTTGATCCTCTTATGAGAGACAAGCTCTGCAGCATGATAAGAGAATATCTTGAAGAGGGAGAGGGCGAGAAATCCGTTATCTTCTCAACTCACAACATTGCAGACATGGAGAATGTCACAGATTACGCTGTTATCGTAGAAAATGGTTCTATCGTTGAACAGGGATTTGTTGAGGAGTTAAAAGAAAAGTACACATACGTTAAAGGTGATAAAGCAGATGAAGAAACTGCTAAGCCTTTCTTTTACGATATGACATCAAGCAGCTTTGGATTTGAAGGTCTTTGTCTTTCAGAAAATCTTGATAAGCTGGCTGGTCTTGATCTCATAACAGAAACACCTACGTTGTCACAGCTTGCAGTTGGAATAATGAGAGCCAACACCAAGCTTACAGCAATCAAATAATAGGAGATATGATCAATGAAGGAATTATACAGAAAACATTGTCTTTTTCATGGAGACATTTACAATATCGTGATGTTCATTGTCGTTCCGATAGTCGTAGTTCTTTTACACATTTGGATGCAGTCCCTCATCGACGTATTGAATGTTTCTAATCTTGCTGTATTAATGATGTTTGTAGGAATGTATGCTGATTACTATTCATTCAATGGCTTGACCACCAAGGACTACCCTTTGGGCATCTTCAAAAATTCAGCAAAAGGTAGAGAAGCTATCAAATGGGCTATTATCGCCGACCAGATCAGAAGATTTGTTCAGATAGTATTTATCTATATTGTCTGCAATGCAATTACTATGAAAATGTTGCAGGTAGAATTAACTTCCATGGACTGGATCTTGACGTTAGTATGCATTCTCTTTGTATATGCCTCTATAACCACTGTTATCCTGATTGGAAGGAACATAACAACCTTTGCGGCATACACAGGCTTTTCTGGAATACTTATGTCTATAGCTGGAGTGATCGTGAGTCTTGCTCTGTTTTACAGATACTGCCAGGGGGAGGTTGATCCAATGAACTGGCTTCCAATAGTGTTTGTACTGGCTGTTTTCAGTACGGGAGTCATGATCAAATATACACTTTATAGATATGACAGAAGTTTTATGGAGGAAAAATACCATGATAAATGATTATAAAAAAGCCTTTAAACTTATGACACTTAGTCCAAAGTTTAAGATGCAGATAATCTTAGCTAGTATATTTTTTATACTTGGAGTCGTTTTAGATGTTGCCTCAACAGGCGCAACAGTAACGGGTGGCGTATATATCTTTATACCTGCAATATCAATGATGGAGCTATTTTATGGAGCGAACGAATCTGGCCTTATCAAGTCTTCACCCATCAGGAAAAAGACTCTGACCTATTATCCATTTTTGGTCACTGTCCCATATTCACTCATAGCATACACATTACTGGCACTCTATCACGCCCATATCTCACGTATTGCAACCCCTTCGTCCGATGTAGACGAATATGCCATGCAGGTAAAATACATCTATGCTCTTGGTTTACTTGTTCTTTTACTTCTTGTATATTCAGCAGCGTGCTATAAAGGATTTGTTTTATCTACAATAGTCTTTGTTATTATTGTGATCCCGCTTATTGGCTGCTCTCAATCCAAATATCTCTTTTTGGACTTTTTTGGAGCTCAGGACATCAATGTAGCTATTGGAATCGGGTACCTGTTGGTATTACTGGGATTAGTTCTTTCAATGACTATAACAAGACTATTTTACTTTAGAGATATAGACAGACTCTCCATGAGAGGCATCATGAAAAATGCATAAGCTTTAGAAAAACAAAACCTCAGATGTTACCATCTGAGGTTTTAATATTTTTACATCTCGTCGCAAACCTGATAGATCACGAATTTAAGATAGTATGATGCAGCGCCGCCTACAAGGATTGGATGGTCTGCAGCCTGCTGTCTGAATTCAACCTGCTTGAGTCTCTTGTGCGCATCTCTTGCAGCATCCTGAATAGTTTTAAGGAACAGTTCTTCATCCATAAAGTGTGAGCATGAACATGTTGCAAGATATCCGCCATCCTTGACTAGCTTCATACCGCGCATGTTGATTTCTTTATATCCTGTAGTAGCCTTCTTGATCGAAGCTCTGGATTTAGTAAATGCAGGCGGATCAAGGATAACTACGTCAAACTTCTCCCCCTTTTTCTCAAGGTCAGGAAGAAGTTCAAATACATCAGCGCACTGAAAGGTTGCTACATTCTCAAGGCCGTTAAGTCTAGCATTTTCTTCTGCCTGCTTGCAACCAAGGTCAGATGCATCAACGCCTAGAACTGAACTTGCTCCTGCTGCCGCGCAGTTAAGAGCAAATGAGCCAGTATGTGTGAAGCAGTCCAGAACTTTTTTGCCCTTACAAAAAGAAGCTATGGCCTTTCTATTATTCTTTTGATCCAGGAAAAATCCCGTCTTCTGGCCATTTTCTACATCAACATAGTACTTAACGCCGTTCTCAGAAATAATAACCTTTGTATCAAATGGCTCTCCAATAAAGCCTTTTACTCTCTCTAAACCTTCAAGCTCTCTTACCTTTGCATCACTTCGCTCATACACACCGCGGATCTTGACGCCATCTTCAAGGAGAACCTTTTTGCAAAGGTCAATGATCAGCTCTTTCATTCTGTCTGTTCCAAGAGCAAGTGACTCGATTACCAGAACATCTGAGAACTTATCAATTGTTATCCCTGGAAGAAAATCAGCTTCTCCAAAGATAAGTCTGCAAGACAGCTGCTCAATTGGCTCATTTGTAGCCATGACAGCCTTTCTGTATTCCCAGGCATCACGTATTCTTTTCTCGATAAGCTCCTTGGTTACAGGGTGCTCCTGTTTGCGGGACATCATCCTTATCCTGATCTTGGATACAGTGTTGATGAAACCATATCCCATGAAATAGCCGTCGAAGTCATGAAGCTCGATGATATCTCCATTTTCAAAAGAGCCTTCGACTCTTTCTATCTCATTATCATAAACCCAAAGGCCGCCTGCCTTGAGTTCTCTTCCTTGTCCTCTTTTTAGAAATGCTTTTGCATCAGAAATCTTTATATCCAAATCTAATTCCTCTCGATAACTTAGTACAATCATTATTTGTCAACGCAAGATAATATACCACATTTTTGTAAATACATGTTGACAATATACTAAATTTATTCTAAAATCAATTCGTTGTCACAGTTGTGATGACCACATAAATGCGATAGTGGCGTAGTTGGTAACGCGCGACCTTGCCAAGGTCGAGACCGCGGGTTCGAGCCCCGTCTATCGCTCTAAAAAAGGACATCCGGTTGGATGTCCTTTTTTCGTGTGTGGACCAAGAGGACGGGGGGAGTGGGTCCATTACTTCTTCTTATCACAGGCGATAAATTTTAGATAATTTTGCTAAAGACTCTTCTCATGTATTATTTACCCAAGCAAAAAGCCACAGCAAATGTGGCTGGGGAGGAATAAAACATGAAGAAAAAATCTTTAGCAATTTTTTTGGCGTTAACACTGACATTAACATCCGGATTAGTGGGATG
>NZ_FRDH01000020.1 GCF_900143205.1 Butyrivibrio hungatei DSM 14810
AGGCACTCTAATTTAGAGCTAGAGCATAGCAAATCTAAGTATAATACCACTACTAAAAATGAAGGATGTCGCAGAAATGCGACATCCTTTTTTCGTATGTGCAAATTTTGGAGCCTTATTTGAGGATTCATTGTATATTGAATTTGATTTAAGAGAGTTATAAGAATGAGAATGAGGGTGAAAAAAATTTTGTTGA
This sequence comes from Butyrivibrio hungatei DSM 14810, assembly GCF_900143205.1. Classification (GTDB taxonomy): domain Bacteria; phylum Bacillota; class Clostridia; order Lachnospirales; family Lachnospiraceae; genus Butyrivibrio; species Butyrivibrio hungatei. The sequence goes on from NZ_FRDH01000020.1 coordinate 197, forward strand.
CAAGGCTGATCTGACATGATAAGCTATGCGTCATAGCGTCATAGCGTCATAGCGTCATAGCGTCATAGCGTCATAGCGTCATAGCGTCATAGCGTCATAGCGTCATAACGTTCTATTTATTTTCTCGTTATCTTCGTAAAAAAGAATATTTATGTATGTTTAAGGCGGAAATTATTAAGACAGAAAGGAATACATAACATGGATATAATTGAGAGGTTTAATAAGGTTCTGAATGAGATACCTTACAAAGAGGTTCTGATTTCAGGAGAAATAAGATTTTCGGTTAAAGATATTGAAGAATTATCGAATTATATTGCATATGAAATAACACGTGAAAGTACAAAAGAGATAATCCCATTCTATGTTGAAGAGACTGTATATGTGTTACCAATTGTTTTGGGAATTATAAAAAGTGGAAAGATACCACTGCCAATTACAAGTAGTTTACCATTAGAAAAGTCGTTAGTTAGAATTTCAGACATTGATTATGACGTTGTAATATGTGACAAAAGGCCAAAATATGATTGCGCTGAAAAAAATATTTTAATACTACCTAAGGAAATTCCTAGAGGCATCGAATATTCCGAGTCTAGACAATTAAAAAATAGAAATGTATATATCATTTGTACATCAGGTACAACAGGAATTCCCAAAAAAGTGTTTCTTACAGTTGACAATCTTTGCTGGTTGCTAGACGAGTTTTATAAAATAGTAAATTTCACAAATGAATCGAGATTTTTATTTACAACCCCATATACATTTGATGTTTCGCTGACTGAAATTTTTGCTCCTATTTTTACTGGGGGAACTTTGGTTTGTTATGGTGGAAAAAGTAATGGGCTTTTTGAAATAGAAAAAATAATTGTTGAAAATCAGATAACGCATTTATCTCTTTCTCCTTCGTTTGCAGAGACAATAGTTGATACAAGTAGTTCTTCTGTTTTTGATAGACTTAAGGCTCTTTGTCTTGCGGGAGAAGTTTTTCCAAGTTCATTAGCTAATAGATTACGGCCAACTATTCGAAAAGGGTGTAGGATATTTAACCTTTATGGACCATCAGAAACGACCATATATGCCACATATTATGAATTGATAGATAAAGAATATTCTACAGTACCGATTGGAAAGCCAATTCCTGGTGTAACAATAGAAGTACATTTTGATGAGGATTGTGCAGAAGGTAAACAAGGCGAATTATGGATAGGTGGAAAAGGCGTAACAGATGGATATCTATTGGATCCACTTTTGTGTAATGAAAAATTTGTAAAAACTGCAAATGATAGGTTTTATAAAACAGGAGATTACGTATATTATTCTGGAGATGATTTGGTTTTTGGCTCTCGTATAGATAGTCAAGTTCAGATTAATGGTATTAGGGTAGAGCTTGATGCGATTAAATCTATAGTTGATGGTCATACAAAAATACATTCTTCCAGAGTGGCATTCTATAAGAAAAAACTTTATATCTTTTATATGGCTAAAGAAGATTTGAAAAAAGATATATTGAGTGACTTACCTTCATATTTAAAACCGATTATTGTTAACGTAGATAATTATTTATTAAATCAAAGCAGAAAACTGGATGTTGAGGCTATGATAGAGAAATACTATTTCAAGAAAAATCATGCCGAAAATGAGGGGATGATAGAAATAATACGAGAAAAATTGTCACATTATGGTTGTGTGGAAGTAGCTGATCTCGATTCGCTTGATTTAGTGAGGTTTTTTCTAGACATAGAAGATACATACAATATTGAAATTAATTATTCAGATATTTATAAATTAAAAAGTATTAACAATATTGCAGATTATATATCTAATGCTATGAATGGTGGCATAAATGAAAAAGCCACTGTTGAGGGGACAGATAAAATAGATTTGATTAATATAGAATATACTCTGCTAAATCGTAATTTAGCTATTGGCGGAGTGGAATTATTAACAACTCCTACGCAGGAGAGATTGTTTAAAAATGGTCAATATAGAACGATATATTTTGATATACCATTTAATGATGTTAGCTGCAAAGAAATTATAAAATTCAGAAACATAATAAAGCAATTGAGCAAAAGAATTGACATATTTAGGATGATAGCGCATGTATATGAAAATAAATTATCGTTTAGAGTTATTAGTAGTAGAAAAAATGAACCTTGTATACTTTTGCTTAATCAATTTCCTAAATTTGAAGAGTTGCAAAAAATAATAGAACAATTGGAATGGGTTATTATACCAATAATAATTGTTTCTGCAAAAAATAGAGCAATTCGCTTTTATTTTCCTTATCATTCAATTGATGCATCTTCTGTTAATATGCTTCAAAAAACAATTCTAGATGAAATTGCTGGTAAAAGTGAGTCTGCATTGTGTAAGAAAAGTTCACTTGTACAATTTGAGAAATACAAGGCAATGATGGTGGAGTCAGAGCTTATTAAAAATGCTATGGATTTGTTTCCTGTAACCCAAAAGACGATTAACACGGCTACGATTCGGGATGGAATACAAATAATAAAAATACCATTGATAGGAGATTATACAAAAGAAAACGCATATCTAAATAGTGTATATATTATGGCTAAGTGTATCATTTCTGAATACGATTTAACAAATATAAGTGGTGGTATGTCCTATGATTTAAGAAACTATAAGAACTATAAAGGTGAAGGCTTAATAGGTGATGTTCATAAGAAGATTCCATTCGAAGTTCGAAAGAATGACAGTTACGAGGATTTCAAAGCGTGTTTTTATAAAATTTTAGACTTATATAGAAATGGAATAGATTATTATGAAATTGCTCATAGAAGAAGTGATTCTATTGGAGAAAAAGCCAGGAAGTTTATTCGAACACTGAGTATTTCAATTAATTTTTTAGGAGAGATATTGAATCCTGAGAAAACTAAAGATGAAATTGTTGAGACTAAGTTTGAAAAAAATTTCATTAATATCTTTACACATAAAGGGGATATATATGCTGTGATTTGTTCACAAATATTTAGTAAGCCAGAATATATTTTACGTAATATGCAGGATAAACTAATCATTACAGTAAAAACAGAATTAAATGACAGGAGCATGTGATAATGACCAATTATAGAGAATTAGTTGAATACTATCTAATTAACAATAATCATGAGGCTGAGAATTTAAGCAATATTCTTCGTCAGATGGATGTAAAAGATGAGAGTGAAATGATAAATCGAAAAAATTATATAGGTCATTTTACAGCATCTGCTTTCGTTGTTTCAAAAAGAAACAATAAAATCATTATGGTACACCACAAAGTGTTAAAAAAATATCTTCAACCTGGAGGTCACATTGAAAATAAAGACCTAAGCCCGTTAAATGCAGCTAAAAGAGAATTGTTTGAAGAAACCGGGATAACTTCAGATAAGTTGGAATATAGATGTGCGGAGCCAATGAATGAACTTGTTCCATTTAATATTTCTGTTCATAAGATTCCTGAGAATAAAGCTAAGAACGAGAAAGCTCATTATCATTATGATTTACAGTACTTATTCTATATAAATGATGAAGTTGAAATAGTCATTGATGAGGCTGAATCCAGTGCATTTGAATGGGTCGGTTGGAATAATTTTAAAAATATGGATGGATATAAGAATATTGCTAAAAAGATAGAAAAGCAGAAGTTAAAATCGCCAGAACGTTTTTTAGCCTCGATAGTTGATAAAAATATATTTGAAGGATTATCTTGTATCGCGGTTCAGCATATTATTCCTAGCAGTGTTCCTATGATAAAAACGTTAAAGAAGATATTTGGGACAAAACTATTAGTATGTGCTAAACCAAACTCAATCAATAGAGAAGTTTGGGAAGAATTGGAAAGCTATGGAGTCAGAATAAAGATAGCATCAAGATCAAAAAGTTTTAATGAAGCTTACTGCGAAATAAACGGAAAAACATTGATAATAGATATAGGAGGATATTTTTCTAAAATCGCACAGATTGAGGGGTTGCCAATTGTATGTATTGTTGAAGATACAGAGAATGGCATTCATAAGTATGAAAATGCAATTAGTAAGATACAATATCCTATCTATTCAGTAGCCCGTAATCCGATGAAAAGAAATGAAGACTTTCTTGTTGGCTCTGACATTGTTTTCGGAGCGGATTATATTTTACACCAAACTAATAAATTGATTCAGTATATGAATGTTGCTTGCGTGGGTTATGGGAAGATTGGCTATGGAATATGCTCAAGATTGCGTGAGATGGGTGTGAAGCCAAAGGTTATTGAAAAGGACAGTATAAGAGCTATTCAAGCAGTTAGGGATGGCTGTGATGTATTACATGAAAAAGACTTTTCACAGATTGACTTGATTTTTTGTGCTACTGGTTCAAAATGTCTTGATATTTTAGATTTTCGATCCTTAAATGATGGTACGTGTATAGTATCTGCTACTTCTAGTGATGACGAATTTGATTTTAGTTATTTGAAGGAAGAATATACTATGGTATCAGAAGGGGAGTTATTTACAGAGTATAAAAACGATGATAATTATTTTTACATTTTGAATCGTGGCATTCCTACAAATTTTGCTGTTAATTCGGCCCTAGGAAATTATATTTTGTTGGTGCACGCAGCAATACTATCTATTTTGCAAAATCATATAAAAGAGGGTGGGAAGGAAAGTAAAAAGCATTGTATTAATTCGCTGAGCGAAGAGAAAAATCAACAAATCGCGTCAGATTGGTTATGTGAGTTTTGCTGATTTTTTAATTATTGCTAAAGAATACAATAAATAATCTATAACGTTTTATACAAGGACGGATTAAAATGGACAGAATATCAAAACATAACGAATATTTGCTACTGTTTGGAAGATGGACATCAAAGCTTGGAGATATAGTCTTTGACTATGTAAATAGTGTGGCTTTAGTACATGCTTTTGCTAGTAATTCATGGGTTTTAGCATTGTACCAAAGTTCTCAAACTATTATAGGTGTTATTTTTAATTTATTTGGAGGAGCGTTGGCAGATTCGGGAGGAAGAAAGAAAATATTAGTATTAACTGATTTACTGTAAGCGCTAAATTATTAGGCGGATAGCTGCCGCCACTAAACAAGTTCATAATGGATTCGAATAACGTACATTTTACTATGTTTAAAGTCGAATGATGAACATTTCACTACGACTTGGAAGGAGCTGCTATGTCGAATCCAAGGAAACAATTACCTCGCAGATCTGATGAGGACTGGTACAGACTCATCATGGACTGCCGTAAGAGTGGACTATCCGATGCTCAGTTTTGCAGAGTAAATGGAATTCCAAACTCTTCGTTTTGTACTGCTATCAAACGTCTGCGGAAGAAATCATTTGCGATTCCTGAAGCAGGTGATGTTGATATATATGACCTGACCCTGCCAAAGCA
>NZ_FRDH01000018.1 GCF_900143205.1 Butyrivibrio hungatei DSM 14810
TGGCTGGTTCACTGGGGCCGCGCCCTGCCTCTGCCTAGTTCAGCTAAGTGGGGCCGCCAGCCTAAAGTTTGTTTTTGAGAATCTCTGAGGATTTTTCTATGTTCATGAGCGTTATATTTCTTACTTAAATCCTGTTTTTGAAACACTGTCTGAGTCTTTGATGCCATTTTTGCTGTAAAGTTTTGTTTTGCCCTCATCAAAAAAACGATACTTTTCTATGTGCTCATGCAGCTTTTGTTTTAATACGCATGCTCTTGCTAAACGCAAACCGCATGCACTTCAAAAGCTGCTTATGAGCACAAGAAAATGGCGTTTTTTTGACAATCGTTCAACCCCAAAACTTTACATGCAAAAATGGCAATCAAAGGCGAGTTTGTTTCAAAGAATTTAAAGTAATAAATATAATGCCATGAACATAAAAATCCAAAGGATGAACAAAAATAAACTTTAGGCTGGCGGCCCCACTTAGCTGAACTAGGCAGAGACAGGACGCGGCCCCAGTGAACCAGCCAGCGGCTACCCCCAAACTGTGAATGGAACCAATTAATTCACGTTTTCTCCTTGTCAAAAGAAAAGTCTAAAGGTATAATCTTCATTGTGCCTGTGTTTACACAGATGCTAGCTGGAATGGCGCAGTTGGTAGCGCAACTGATTCGTAATCAGTAGGTCGAGGGTTCAAGTCCCTTTTCCAGCTGTTTTTATAGGACGTGGTATAGTAAAAATATAGTCCCCAAACCTCCGATGATTTCTGCGAAATCAAATCGGTTTGGGTGACTATATTTTTTTTACTTTACCACTGGCTATGAAAAAGCCAGGAGAAGGGCTTAAACGATACTCTCCTGGCTATTTTTGGTTTTTGGTTTAATATTTACGTAATGCAAGAAATCTAATTCACAGATTTATTTAGTAGATTTCTTTTTTGTTGTTTTCTTAGAAGTAGTATTCTTCTTGATAGTAGCTTTGTTTGCAGTATTAGAGGCTTTCTTTGTTTTTGCAGTTTTTGAAGAGGTCTTAGAGATGCTCTTAACTGCTTCCTCTGATACTATCTTAAAGATCTTTTCTTCTTCGATCTTTTCGTACTTTTCTTCGATAGCTTTTTCCTGTTCTGCAAGTTCGCGCTCATACTTAAGCTTAAGTTCTCTAAGGAGCTGTTCTTCTTCCTGTGTCTGTCTTTCCTTAAGAGCTGCTATTTTTTCTTCACGCTCTTTTTCTTTCTTTATTTCCTCTTCTTCCTTGATAGCACGGATCTTCTTTTCCTGAACAGAATATGGTGCAAAAGAAAGAATTGATAAAGAAGCTGGAGCAAGGTCTATCTTGATAGAATAATCTCTTCCATCAACTTCTTTTCTTCTTGCTTCGCGCTTACCTTCATTAAGGATTCCCTGGCCGCCAAAGTTCACATCATCACTGTTAAAGACCTCTATGTATCTTCCATCAGCCGGAACTCCAAGCTCTATTTCTCTTTCAACACCAGCAAAATTAGCTACAACAACTAATATTTCCTTGTCATTGTCACTTTTTCTTGCAAATGAAACCATACATTCTTCAGCAGCCATATTATTGATCCACTCAAAACCGCTATCTGAACTATCAAGTTCATGTAAGGCAGCGTGACCAAAATAAAGCTCATTAAGTTTCTTTAACATATTTTCAATAAACACAGACTGATCGATAGTAAGCGCGTCAGGTTCCATGTAAAGGTGCTTTCTACCTGGATGAACCATCATATAACTAAGAGCAAGTCGCAAATTAGCCATCTTCTGAGATGAGTCACCTGGCATAAGATAATAAAGACCTTCTAGTCCCTTCTCCATATCTTCATGGGTAAATGCCAGAATAAATCTCTCAGTGTAGCTGTATATAAGGCTAAATGTAAGCTCGTCGTGATGTCCTGCTCTAAACAATGGATCGTTTTCCATGTATGAAAGAAAATCTCTTGTCCATCCATTATTCCACTTATAGTCAAAGCCAAGGCCGCCGTCTTCAATGGTATCAGTAAGCTGTGGCCAGCAGGCAGTTTCTTTGGTGATAAGCATCACGCCTGGATTATCCTTATGAACTGCTGTTGTAAGCTGTTTTAAGAACTCTAACGCTTCAAGGTTTTCATTGCCACCATAAATGTTAGGAGTCCATTCTCCCGGATTTCTGTCATAGTCCAGATAAAGGATCTTAGAAATATCTGAAGTTCTAAGTCCATCAATATGAAATACCTCAATCCAGTAAAGGGCATTTGAAATCAAAAAATTAGTTACTTCTTTTCTACCATAGTCAAAGATCAGATCTCCTGACCTTGGCTGAATTCCTATCCTTGGATCTTCATATTCATATAAAGGCTTGCCGTCAAAATCGCTAAGACCACATGATGACTTAGGAAAGAAGGTTGGAACCCAGTCCATGATGACTCTGATACCTTTTTCATGACACCTGTCTATAAACTTCATAAACTCCTCAGGAGTTCCATTTGTATCATCAATAGCAAAGAAATCGAGAATATGATAGAAATGTCCAGGAAGATGCTTCATTACAGGCATAAGCTCGATAGTATCAAAGCCATGATTCTGTACATATTCAAGTACGTCTGCCGTAATCTCTTCCATTGAGCTTGTGCCTTCGTGTCTTCCCGCAAAAGCTTCAAGAGAGATCTCACAGATAGAAAGAGGTGCCTCATCAAGGTCAACCTTTCTCCTGTTAGATATCCATTTAGAATCAGTCCAGGAAATGGATCTGTTAGAGCTGATAACAGAAATTATTCCATTTTCTCCTCTGGACATTATTGCATATGGATCTGGTCTTTTATAAACCAGTCCACTTCTAGTCTTAATTTCAAACTGGTAGCCATCCTTTTCCTTGGCACCTGGAACAAAGATCTCAAAAACTCCGATAGGGTCAAGTCTTTGCATCTGACACAATCTGCCATCCCAGCTATTAAAATCACCAATAACACTTACTCTTGCAGCTGAAGGAGCCCATACAGCAAATGTACAGCCCTCTACTCCAGCTCTTTTGGATAGATGTGCACCAAGTTTTTCATAGATGTGGTAGTGAATGCCACTTCCAAACTTTATAAAATCCTCCCGGTCCATAGTTGGGCCAAAAGCGTAAGGATCATATACTTCCTTTTCTGCGCCATCAGAATCCTTGATGATAAGCTTATATTTAAGCTTGTCAACATAAGGAACTATAACAGCATAAAAACCAGCCTCATCAGCAAGCTCCATCGGATATGTCTTTTTGCTGTTCTCAACATATACGCTCACTTCTGAAGCATCAGGATAAAAAGCCTGAACAAGGAAATTGTTCCCGACTTTATGAGCCCCCAATATGCGATGTGGATTGTCACCATCTGAATAGATGATTTCTTCGATTTCCGGCCAATTCATCATTTTATACAGTTTGTTATTCACTGCACATCCCCTCCTAATGAATCACTCAATACCTTAATCTATAATACCATTAATATCGTGAATAAATAACCCACTTAGAAGCTTTGGTTCAAACCATGTAGACTTAGGCGGCATAAGCTTTTCCTGATCTGCAACTTCAAAAAGTTCAGATAATGAAGTTGGATACATTGAAAAAGCAACCTTCATGTCAGTTCCGCATCTTTTCTCAAGTTCCGAAAGGCCTCTTATCCCTCCTACAAAATCAATTCTTTTGTCAGTCTTTGGATCTCCGATTCCAAGGATCGGACCAAGTACCTCATTCTGAAGAACAGAGACATCAAGCCCCTCAACAGCATCGTCTTTTAAAATTGACTCCTGTGCATTAAGCCTATACCAGTTTCCATCTAAAAGCATGCCAAATTCGCCCTTTTTAGATGGTTTAACGCTTGTTTCTTCTTTAGAAACTTCAAATTTCTCAGAGATCTTAGCCATGAATTCATCTGCTGTAAGGCCATTTAGATCCTTTACAACTCTGTTATAGTCCATGATCTCAAGCTCATCATCAGGAAAAAGAACTGACAAAAAGTAGTCAGACTTTAACTTTCCGCGAAGTTTTCCTTCCTTTTCTCTTTCTTCCCTCTTTTTAAGTCCTACCTTCACAGCTGATGCACATCTGTGGTGACCATCAGCGATATATACAGATTTGATAGTAGTAAAAACTCTGCTGATAGTATTTATCTCATCTTCATCCGAAATGATAAAGATTCTGTTGGCAACTCCATCTTCAGATACGAAATCATATACCGGTTCATCCAGCTCTTTTACCCTTGCAACCAGCTCTGATAAAAGCTTATTTTTTCTATAGCACAAAAAGATCGGACCAGTCTGCGCATTGCAGGTATAGACATGTTTTATTCTGTCCTCTTCTTTGTCAGCTCTGGTGTTTTCGTGCTTCTTGATAACATTTGAAAGATAATCATCAATAGAAGCACAGGCTACGATTCCAGTCTGAGTTCTTCCCTTAAAGGTCTGTTCATATATGTAAAAGAACTTTCCTTCATCCTTTACAAAATCGCCCTTTTCAACCCTTTCCCATAACATATCATGAGCCTTTTCATAAACTTCTTTTGCGTACATATCATGATCTTCAGGAAACTGAGTTTCTGGTCTGTCTATTGCAAGAAAAGACTCTGGATTTCTTTTTACCTTTTCATAAGCTTCTTTTCTGTTAAAAACGTCATAAGGCAGGGATGCGATTATTTCCTCCTTACCCTTTGCAGGTCTTATTGCTCTAAAAGGTCTTATATCTGCCATGAATTTGCCTCCATATTAAAAATCAGGTAGGAAAGCTACGTTTCCTACCCGATATTATACTATAAATCTTATATTTATACGTCTTTTCTAACTACGCGAACCCTGATAACATTGTCGATCTTAGAAATTTTCTTTACAAGTGCATCTGTAACCTTATCCTCAAGATCAATGATAGTATATGCATAGTCTCCTCTAGATTTATTCGTCATATCTGAGATATTGTATCCACTCTCACCAAGAACAGTTGTAAACTGGCTGATCATGTTAGCTACGTTCTTGTGATAGATAGCAATTCTAGGGCTATGGCAAACACCCATATCACAGTTAGGTAAGTTAACAGAATTATTGATGTTTCCGTTTTCAAGGAAGTCCTTGAGCTCCAGAACAGCCTTTACTGCACAGTTATCTTCTGACTCTTCAGTAGAAGCACCAAGATGAGGAATAACAATACATCCGTCGTGGCCAGCGATAGTAGGATTTGGGAAATCAGTAACATACTTGCGGATTTTACCAGCATTGATACCTGCAAGAATATCAACTTCATTGCACAGAATATCTCTTGCAAGATTGATGATGATAACACCTTTTTTCATCTTAGCGATGGCGTCTGCATTTATCATTCCCTTAGTTGAATCCAATGCAGGAACATGAATAGTAATAATATCGCACTTAGAATAGATATCATCAACGTTTGTGACATGCTTAACATCAGATGACAATCTCCATGCAGCATCAATAGAAAGATATGGATCATAACCATAAACCTCCATACCAAGCTGTCTGGCAGCATTGGCAACTCTAACGCCTATAGCTCCTAGTCCGATAATACCAAGCTTCTTTCCAAAGATTTCAGTACCTGCGAATTTCTTTTTTGACTTCTCAGTGATCTTAGCGATGTCCGGATCACCAGCATTTGCTTTAACCCATTCTGTTCCGCCAATGATATCTCTAGAAGCAATAAGCATTGCTGCAAGCACCATCTCTTTTACGCCATTAGCATTTGCTCCTGGAGTGTTAAAAACTGCAATTCCCTGCTCTGCGCATCTATCAAGAGGAATATTATTAACACCAGCACCAGCTCTTGCAATAGCAAGGAGTTTATCTGAAAACTCCATTTCAAGCATGTTTGCGCTTCTAACCAGGATGCCATCAGCATCATCTACGTTGTCAACAGCTTCATACAGATCATTAAAGTTGTTAAGACCTATCTTTGCAATTGGATTCAAACATTTATATTTGTACATCAGCCATTCTCCTTTTCAAACTTATCCATGAATTCTACAAGCTTCTGAACGCCCTCGATTGGCATTGCATTGTAGATACTTGCTCTCATACCGCCTACTGTTCTGTGTCCCTTAAGTGATACAAAACCAGCCTTTGTAGCTTCAGCAATAAACTTAGCATTAAGTTCTTCACTGTCTGTAACAAATGGAACATTCATAAGTGAACGATCTTCTTTTCTTACTGTTCCCTTGAACATCTTGCTCTGATCAAGATAATCATATAAAACCTTGGCCTTAGCTTCATTTCTCTTCTTCATTTCTTCAAGGCCGCCCTGTTCTTTAAGCCACTTGAATACTAAGCCGCACATATAGATGCTCCAGCAGTTTGGTGTGTTATATAAAGAGCCGTTATCAGCCTGTGTTTTCCATTTGAGCATTGTAGGTGTATATGAAGGTACATCGTCAGTGATCAGATCTTCTCTGATGATACTGATAACAAGACCTGCAGGTCCGACGTTCTTCTGAACACCGCCATAGATAACGCCGTACTTAGTAACGTCTACCGGTTCTGAAAGGAAACAGGATGAAACATCAGAAACCAAGATATGGCCCTTTGTGTTAGGCAAAGTCTTAAACTTTGTTCCGTAAATTGTATTATTCTCGCAGATATATACATAATCTGCATCTTCTGGAATATCAAGATCCGAACAATCAGGGATATATGAGAATGTCTTATCAACACTTGAAGCTACCTCAATGGCTTCTCCATACTTCTGTGCTTCCTGATAAGCTTTCTTAGCCCACTGGCCAGTGATGATATAGGCAGCCTTACCATTCTTCATAAGATTAAGTGGAACTGCAGCGAACTGCTGGCTAGCACCGCCCTGCAAAAAGAGGACTTTGTAGTTATCAGGAATATTCATAAGATCTCTGATATCCTGCTCAGCAGTCTGGATAACACTGTCAAAAGTCTTGGATCTGTGGCTCATCTCATTGATAGACATACCACATCCGTTGTAATCGAGCATTTCAGCAGCAGCTTTTTTTAATACCTCTTCTGGTAAAACTGCAGGACCAGCAGAAAAATTGTAAACTCTAGACACTTCTAAATCCTCCAATATAATTAAATTTTAATTCTTGGTTTTGACGAAAAATCAAGAATATACTTTATCGGTTTAAACCGATAAATATTTCTCATTAAAATCATTTTAATATGATTTTATTTTTTGTCAATAATGCAATTGTATAACCTTTGTTATTTTATATTTTTATTCATGTTTGAAATTTGTTTGATTCAGATATCTAGCGGACATTTTTAAATGCTGCAGATTAATTTTAATCAATTTTAAAATAAAAAGCATCAATTTTTCTCTTAAAAAATGATTTATTTTTTATAATTTATCTTCCATTTTCTTTCAAAAAAAGTAGCAGATCAAATATGATCTGCTACTAATTTTTTACATTTTTTAATTTATGTAAATCAATTTTCGATAAGTCTACCCCTTCATTTTTTAATAATAAAGAAGTACCGGCGTACCAACTTCTACTACTTCCCACAATTTCTCGACGCTATCTAAAGGACAATTGATACATCCGTGAGAACCGTCTCTTTTATATATCTCATCACCAAACTTTGATCTCCAGGTTGCATCATGGATACCAACCCCCTTATGGACCCCGAGCCAGTAATTTACATAAGATACATAATCAACACCAATAAGATTTGTATGATATCTTTTGTTGTATACATTAAAAATACCTGTAGGAGTACCTCTGGATCTATTAACATTGCCGGTAACTATAGGCATATCCATTGAAAGCTCTCCATTGACATAATAATAAAGATGCTGCTCTCCCATATTGATTTCTATATATGTTTTTCCCAGAAGATCACTTGCGTCATATTCAATGACAGAATCAGAAGGTTCCAAAGTCACCGTTCTGTCTTCATAGAAACTTCCATGAAGATAAGAACTTATCAGATCATCAAATTCACTCTGAATCTCAAATAACAATCCATCGCCCTTACTGTTATCCTTAACATAGATCATATTTGACTCGCCATTTCTGTACTTATCCATATAATAGGCAGTTCCATGATCCATAGAAATGCTCTTTAAGTAAGAATACATCTTACTTTCACTCAATATAACATTTCCATTTTCATCAAGAGCTATTCCATTATCAAATGTCACTTCTTCAGGAAAAGAACATTCTTCACCATTTATGATAAACACTCCTTTTCCCGGTTCCTTTTTAGAAGCTTTTTCTGATGCAGCAACCTCATAAGTATCTTCAGTAACGATCCAATCAGCAACTACACCTTTTGTAACATCAAAGTTCTCGCCTTCAACATCATAGCTAAGTCCACAATTTTGAAGAGCATCAACCTTCATGTAAAGGTCGTATACCTTTTGCTGTTCTTCATTAAGTCTATGAGATTTATAGCATCCTTCAATATCATAAAGGTATACTTCATCTTCTCTTTCCATCATAGAGAAATACACCGATTCAATTATCTCTTCCATCTGCGGAACAGCTTCAAGATCATTTTCTAAGATATAGCCATCATCTGACCTGATCAATGTTACATCAAGCTCAGAATCAGGCATAAAGATTTCCCAGTTAGCTATTTTGCCCGAAAGAAGCGATGTATCAAGGCTTACCTTCGGATCAAAGCTAGCTACTGGATTATGAAAGAAATAGTATCCCCACGCGAAGGGATTTTTCTTGTTTAGAAATTCATTAAGGGAATCTGTAAAGTCTACCTGGTAATTTACGTCATCAGAAGAAACAAAAAGCTTAGTGCCATTTTTATCTACGACAGAAATTCCATCATACTTATATTTGCGGCACAGCTCTCTGTTTACCTCTTCCACATTCTTGCCTGTACAATAAACTCCATTTATCCAGGTAAAACATGGAAATCCTTCCATATAGTAAAAACCAAGAAGTATGTATATGCCCGCAGTGAGAATTGTCACAATAAAAAGGCCGATACATACACCCTTTAATATACTTTTCATAATCCCCCCAAAAGATTATAAATTTTTATTTTTTATTCTTAAGGTCGCCAGCATCAAATGCCTCACTTATAGAAGCTCCAGCAGGAACCATAGGAAATACTTTGTCATCTTCTTCAATATGACAATCAATGACCACAGGGCAATTTGCCTTTATAGCCTTTTTAAGCGCAGCAGAAACCTCTGATTTCTTGGTAACCTTGATTGCCATACATCCAAGTCCCTCGGCAACCTTGCAGTAATCTACCTTATCTTCAAAGATTGTTTCTGAATAATGCTGTTCATAGAACAATGTCTGCCACTGTCTAACCATTCCAAGAACGTTGTTATTGATAACGATCTCGATAATAGGAAGGTTATACTTGGATGCGGTAGCCAGTTCGTTCATGTTCATTCTAAAGCATCCATCACCTGCTATATTAACACAAAGCTTGTCTTTGTTACCAGCTTTGGCACCTATACATGCGCCAAGTCCATAGCCCATAGTACCAAGTCCGCCAGAAGTAAGGAACGTTCTAGGATATCTAAACTTATAATACTGGGCAGCCCACATCTGGTGCTGACCTACATCAGTAGAGATAATAGCTTTACCATCTGTAAGCTTATCAAGCTCTTCAATGATATAAGGGCATGTAAGCTTATCTGTCTCATATGAAAGCGGATATTTTTTCTTGTTTTCATAGATCTTTTTAAGCCACTCGCTATGATCAAGCTTATCTGTCTTTTCAAGCTTTTTGTTTATATCAGCAAGGACCATTTTAAGGTCGCCGACGATTGAGAAGTTGGCTCTGACATTTTTATTGATCTCAGCTGCATCAATATCGATCTGTAAGATCTTAGCTTTAGAAGCAAATGTCTTTGTGTTTCCTGTAACTCTGTCTGAGAATCTGGCACCAAGTGTTATTAAAAGATCGCACTCACTTACACCAAAGTTAGAAGTTTTGGTACCATGCATACCTATCATTCCTGTGTACTTTTTGTCAGTACCATCAAAAGCTCCTTTGCCCATCAAGGTATCGCATACTGGAGAATCAACCAGTTCAGCAAATTTCTTAAGCTCTGCTGAAGCTCCAGAAATAACTGCTCCACCACCGACATAGATAAAAGGTCTCTTTGAAGCCTTGATCATCTTTATAGCTGCATTTATATCGTCGCTTGTATACTTCTTTTCCGGCTTTTCATCAGCTATTGTCTCTTTTCTATAATCACAGGTCTTGGCTGTAACGTCTTTTGTGATATCTACAAGTACAGGACCAGGTCTTCCGGTTCTTGCGATCTTAAAGGCCTTTCTAATTGTTGATGCAAGGTCTTTTACATCCTTTACGATATAACCATGCTTAGTAATAGGCATGGTAATACCTGCAATATCTACCTCCTGAAAAGAATCTTTTCCCAAAAGAGGAAGATTGACATTACAAGTGATAGCTACCATAGGAACAGAATCCATGTAAGCTGTAGCAATACCTGTTACAAGGTTTGTTGAACCAGGGCCGCTTGTAGCCATACATACACCAACCTTACCAGTTGATCTGGCGTAGCCATCAGCAGCGTGAGCTGCCCCCTGCTCATGTGACGTCCTGATATGAAGGAAATCATCATGTTGTTTATAAAGTTCATCATAGATATTTAAGATTGTTCCGCCCGGGTAACCAAAAACTGTATCTACTTTCTGTTCCTTAAGGCATTCCAATACAATCTGTGCACCTGTTAACTGCATTTTTTCACACTCCTCAGAAAATAATATGAATTCAAATTACTTGGAAGATCCAGGAACCTCCAAAATAGCTCCTCTATTAC
This sequence comes from Butyrivibrio hungatei DSM 14810, assembly GCF_900143205.1. GTDB lineage: Bacteria > Bacillota > Clostridia > Lachnospirales > Lachnospiraceae > Butyrivibrio > Butyrivibrio hungatei. Next base: position 10,741 of record NZ_FRDH01000018.1, read on the forward strand.
CACTTGTTACAAGCTCTCTGTATCTAGCAAGATATCCTGTTGTAACCTTTGGTTCTCTTGGCTGCCATTTCTCTCTTCTAGCCTTAAGCTCTTCATCTGAAACCTTAACATTAAGAGAATTATTTGGAATATCAATGCTGATGATATCGCCTTCCTCAATAAGAGCGATTGGTCCGCCTACAGCTGCTTCTGGAGAAACGTGTCCAATAGAAGCACCGCGGCTTGCTCCTGAGAATCTGCCGTCAGTAATAAGCGCAACAGATGAGCCAAGTCCCATTCCAGCAATAGCTGATGTAGGATTAAGCATCTCTCTCATTCCAGGGCCACCCTTAGGTCCCTCATATCTGATAACAACAACGTCGCCAGCTACGATCTTGCCACCAAGTATAGCTGAGATCGCATCCTCCTCACAATCAAATACTCTGGCTGGTCCTTCGTGAACCATCATCTCAGGAACAACAGCTGACTTCTTAACAATACCTGTATCAGGAGCGATGTTACCCTTAAGTACAGCAATTCCGCCTGACTGCATGTAAGGATTTTCAATAGGTCTTATTACTTCAGGATTTAAGTTTCTAACACCCTCAAGGTTTTCTTTGATCGTCTTACCTGTAACTGTTAAAAGAGATGTATCAAGAAGGTCCTTTTTAACTAGCTCAGACATAACAGCAAGTACTCCGCCTGCCTCATTAAGATCTTCCATGTATGTTGGACCTGCAGGAGCAAGATGGCAAAGGTTTGGAGTCTTATTTGATACTTCATTTGCAATCTCCATATTAATCTCAACTCCAGCCTCATGAGCGATAGCTGGTAAATGAAGCATTGTATTAGTTGAACAACCAAGAGCCATATCCATTGCAAGAGCATTCATGAATGCTCCCTTTGTCATGATATCCTTTGGTCTGATGTTCTTTTCAACAAGGTTCATGACTGCATAGCCGGCCTTCTTGGCAAGTCTGATACGTGCTGAATAAACAGCTGGAATAGTTCCATTTCCAGGAAGTCCCATACCAATTGTCTCTGTAAGGCAGTTCATAGAGTTAGCTGTGTACATACCTGAACATGAACCACAGGTTGGGCAAGCCTTTTCTTCATATTCACAAAGCTTTTCATTAGTCATCTTACCTGCTGAAACAGCTCCAACTGCTTCAAACATAGATGAAAGAGAAGTCTTGTGACCATCTACTCTTCCAGCCATCATAGGACCACCAGATACAAAAACGGTAGGAATATTGACTCTGGCAGCAGCCATCAAAAGACCTGGAACATTCTTGTCGCAGTTTGGAATGCAGACCATACCATCAAATGCATGAGCCTTAGCAAGACACTCAGTACTATCAGCAATAAGGTCTCTTGTAACAAGAGAATACTTCATACCAATATGTCCCATAGCTATTCCATCGCATACTGCAATAGCAGGAACAACAACCGGCATTCCGCCAGCTTCTGCAACGGCAAGTTTAACAGCCTCTGTGATCTTATCAAGATTCATGTGTCCAGGAACTATCTCATTATACGAACTCACAATACCGATAAGTGGTTTTCTTCTCTCTTCTTCTGTAAATCCCAAGGCATTAAACAAGCTTCTGTGTGGTGCCTGCTGTAAGCCTTCCATTACTCTGTCACTATTCATAGCCATTTTCATCTCCTCCTATTTCACATATAACACAAAATTGTCATTTTCATAGATCACGTGCATTGTCTTTAGGTAGTCCCAATCAATAGTCTCATAGGTCTGATAGAACTTCCAAAAATCTTCCCCACTATAATTCGGAGTAAACATATCTTTATCCAAAATAACCATGTCTGCGTCAAACACATCGGTCTTTTGGCAATCAATATCCCATCCAAACTTAAGTAGATACTGCTGTTCACAATCAAGAACTGCAGGAATCTCTCTTTTTCTAACATCTGCTATATAAAGCGTGTTAAAGACATCGTTTTCTCTTTCTCCAAGCTGACAGCTAAAGTTAGGACTAAAGAACCTGAAAAGGAATACGATCAAGATAGCAAGAACCGGAATGTAAACGCCAATTCCTGAATACCAGGCATCACGTCTTTGTACCCTTTCTGTCTCCCTGGATAAAGTAATTTCATCAACGTTTCCGCTTTTTTCCTTGTTATAAAGCCTTATAGATACATTGATGAGTCTTTCAAGTGCACTGCATACACATATAGTTACAAGGAAGCACATGTAACTAAAAACTCTAAGGTATGGCAGTTTGTGCTGTAAAATCAAGATAATGAACACAAATGCAAAATTTACAACAGCAATAATATTTATCACTGTTCTACTATAATCAAAATGTCTGATGCACTCATATATCATGCATGCAATACCGGCAAAGATAAATATGGTAATGACATTTTCAATGCCAGGGATCATGTAAGCCAAAAGGCTCCAAATCCATCCAAAGTACCTGCTCCAGAAAACATCTTTAGCAAGACTCTGGATATAAGGTTGTGAAAGCATATAGTTGATACCTGTCCGCATAGCAGACATAGGTGCACGTACCAGTACAAGCACATGTGACCAGCCAAAGAACATTGATCCTTCAGTCTTAACCAAAAGATTAGATCCAATAGCAAGCCAGATAACTCCGTAAAGGATAAAGGTCACAAAGGCTGCTCCAATTCCAGCCATTACTAGACTGCTTAGCTTCTTGTAATAGATGTTATCCTTAAAATCAATGTACAAGCCTCTGCTTTTGTACGCATTTATCAAAAGATATATGACGCCAGAAAGTCCAACAGGCACAACCCAATATACACTACTAGGCACAGTATAAAGCCCCAGTACCATAAATGAAGCAAGGGAGACGTAATGAAATCTTCCCTTACTGCCATTTTTACAGATCTTGGTCAGTGTATAGACAGATAAAAGAAAACATGTTGTTGCAAGAGTGTATCCTCTTCCCTGAACACTGTACTCATTTATAACCTGCATTCCAGAATATAAAAGAACAGCTCCAAAAGGAAGTCCGTGTGAGTAAAACATCTTGCAGATCCTATAGACCAGTATCAGATTAGATACAGCACACAGATAAGATACTCCTCTAAGACCAATATATGAATTTCCCAACAGATCCAAAAAACCAGATAATACAGAATAACCGACATGGTTATTAGGAAGTGGCCAGTGAATAGCCCCATAAACAGGACCTTTGCTAATAAAAGTGTAATAGGTATAAAGCTCATCATACTGAGGTGTTATGGCAAACATCCTCCAAATGTAATAGATAGCCATACCAAAGATAAATAGCGTTGTAGCCATGGTCTCCGGTTCATGTGGAAGAAGGTCATATATTTTCTTTTCACTTTTACTTACAAACGATTCGTTTAACAAGCAGATCTCCCATTTCGTGGCATGAAGCCAAAGTAAATTTTTCTTTTTCTTCTGATGGCATTAGATCAATTGTTCTATAGCCATCCTTTAAAACAGTTTTTACCGCATCTTCTATTGCAGTAGCTTCTTTATCAAGGTCAAATGAATATCTAAGCATCATAGCAGCAGAAAGAACTGTTGCAATAGGATTAGCAATGTCTTTTCCTGCAATATCAGGAGCACTACCATGGCTAGGCTCATAAAGTCCAAATTTAGTATCATTAAGTGACGCGCTAGAAAGCATTCCTATTGATCCAGTGATCATGCTAGCTTCGTCAGAAAGAATATCTCCAAACATATTCTCTGTAAGGACCACATCAAACTGAGATGGCTCTTTTACCAGCTGCATAGCACAGTTATCTACCAGCATGTGCTCTAATGTCACATCTTCATAATTCTTATGTACCTCTTCTACAACCTTTCTCCAAAGCCTTGAAGAATCAAGCACATTAGCTTTATCAACGCTGATAACAGATTTTCTGCGCTTTCTTGCGATTTCAAATGCTTTTATGGCAATCCTTCTGATCTCACTCTCTTTATAAGTCAAAGTATCAGTGGCAACCATTTCACCATCTATATCCTTGGTGTATCTATCTCCAAAATATAATCCACCAGTAAGTTCGCGCATAATAAGCATATCAAAGCCTTTATTTGCAGCCTCTTCTCTTAAAGGGCATGAATCCTTAAGTTCTGGATATAAATAGGCAGGTCTGAGATTAGCAAAAAGATTAAGTTCCTTACGAAGCTTTAAAAGACCTGCTTCAGGACGAAGTGATGGTTCAAGCTTGTACCAAGGAGATGTACTTGTATTACCACCGATAGATCCCATAAGAACAGCATCTGCTGACTTAGCAATACTGATAGCTTCATCTGTAAGAGGCACACCGTAAGCATCAATAGAACATCCGCCCATTAAGATATCTTTATACTCAATCTCATGTCCAAATTCCTTACAGACTTTATTGAGGCACTTCTTAGCTTCTCTAACGATCTCTGGTCCAATTCCGTCACCGGCAATGCAAGCAATATTTAATTTCATACCATCCTCCCTAATCTAGCCGTATAAACAATAAGCCTAGTTAGGCGCACCCTAACCAGGCTTAAAAAAGCATAATTATTTCTTCTTAGAATCCTTTGCATCCTGCTTGTCATTAGCAGTTGCAACAGCATCCTCAGGCTTCTCAACTTCAACGATTGCTTCTTTGATCATAGGAATACGGCAGTTCTTGTTGTTACCAAACTCAACGATAACCATATCATCGTTGATATCGATAACTGTTCCGATCATACCGCCAGTTGTACGAACGCTATCGCCAACTGCAAGAGCTGCTAAAACCTGAGCTTTCTGTTTCTGCTCTTTTCTATTTGGACGCATGAACAAAAAGTAAATAGCAACCATAAATACTGCATAAACAAGCAAAGTTGTGATAAATGCTGATGTGGAGCCTGTAGCTTCAGTAGTTAAAAATAGTCCCATATAATCCTCCAAAACTTTTTTGTAGTATATACCAATCAATAATACTAGAAAGAATCCCTAAATTCAAGGGTGCAATATTAACCTTTACGCCAATTTCTAGCAATATTATAGCCGTCATTAACTGGTATAGAGTCATATTCCAAAAATCCATCAAGTTTTCTCTTCTTATAAGCTGAATATTCGCCCTTTTCAATAGCATCTCTGATTTCTATCATCATGTGATTATAGAAATATAGATTATGCAAAACGCAAAGGCGAAGTCCCAGCATCTCCCCAGACTTAAGAAGATGTCTGATATATGCCTTGGAATACCTGCGGCAAGCAGGACATCCGCATCCCTCTTCAATAGGGCTATCATCAAGCTCATATCTAGCGTTTAACAGATTGATGTGTCCCTTATTGGTATAAAGATGACCATGTCTGCCATTTCTACTAGGGTATACGCAGTCAAAGAAATCAACGCCTCTTTCAACTGCTTCCAGAATATTAGCTGGTGTTCCTACACCCATAAGGTATGTTGGCTTATTCTCAGGAAGGTAAGGAACTGTAGTCTCCAATACATGGTACATTTCCTCATGACTTTCACCAACTGCAAGTCCGCCAACAGCGTAGCCATCAAGATCAAGCTCACTTATTCTCTTGGCATGCTCAATTCTGATATCATCAAAGATTGCTCCCTGATTGATACCAAAAAGCATCTGATTCTTATTGACCGTATATTCAAGGCCATTAAGTCTATCCATCTCTTTTTTGCAGCGCTCAAGCCATCTGGTAGTTCTATCTACAGACATCTGAACATATTCGTGCTCAGCCTTGGCAGAAGGGCACTCATCAAAAGCCATGGCAATGGTAGAACCAAGATGAGACTGGATCCTCATACTCTCTTCAGGGCCCATGAACAGCTTGTGTCCGTCAATATGTGAGTGGAAATAAACTCCCTCTTCCTTGATACGTCTGGTCTTGGCAAGAGAAAAGACCTGAAATCCGCCCGAATCAGTCAAAATAGGTTTGTTACAAGACATAAACTTGTGAAGTCCGCCCATTTTATAGACTACGTCGTCTCCCGGTCTCAAATGCAAATGATAAGTATTAGAAAGAACGACCTGAGTATCGATTCCCTCAAGGTCTTCCGTAGAAACGCCACCTTTGATTGCTGCAACTGTCGCTACATTCATGAATACAGGAGTTTGTATCTTGCCATGAACTGTAGTAAACTCTGCTCTTTTGGCATTTCCATCTTTTTTTAAAATTTTGTACATAAAAATCCTCTGTTACTCTACATAAGTGCTCCAGAACTCTTCCAGGCAGATATTATTTTCTGCCATAACGGTAGCTGCGTCAACCCCAACATACCTAAAGTGCCAAGGCTCATACTCAATACTGGTGATATCTTCCTTGCCTGCAGGATATCTTAAGATAAATCCATATTTATAGCTGTTAGCTGCAAGCCACTGTCCAGCTCTAGTATTAGCAAAGCCCTCATCAAGGCTAGAATAACCATCACTTATGATATCTATCGCAAGTCCGATCTGATGCTCTGATGATCCAGGAACCGTAACAGCCTGAGATGCCAAATTGTAAGCCTCCATATATGACATGCCACCATTCATGTATCTTCCAACCTTGTTGGTAAAAAGCATTGTCTGTCTATCCATATCTCTATAAGGAGAACAGATAATAAGACTAACACCGTCACTACTAGCTGCTCTCATCATATCAAGAAGCGGAGTAATAATCCTCTCATCACATCTCATGGTTCCACTAATAGTTCCAAGAGGAAATTCATAGTCATCAGGAATAGGATGATGCTTGTTTACCAGGATGATCTTCCAGTCATCACTGCTAAAGGTTGTTGCAACCATAGATGCAGCTAGAGGGACCTCCTGATTCTCATCTATCTTTGTATCATCTTCAGCTGTTGTAGCAAGAATCTCAGATAATGATACCTGGCTATCCGGATTCATATGCTCAGCCTCAGTTACATCAGGGTTATCACTTTCCATAGCTTCAACAATAAGCGCCTGATCAACTTCACCGATAACAGCAAGCTCAGCATCAGATTCATAATCAATAGCGTCACTGACCACATCTGCAGAATCAGTAGAATACTCTTCTGCAGATAATCCTGAATCAAAGCTGATATTTAATGACATTGCTGGATATGAAAAACTACTACTAGAAACAAAGAACAACAAGATACAAGCAAGACAAGTAAATCTCTTAATATTTCTGTAGAAATAAAACATCACATTGTATGTTGTGATGGCACAAACAGCATAAGCAAGGCCTAGAAAAGACAAAGCCTTATGTTTTCTATTAAATTTCTGAACTCTGTTAACTATCTTCTCTTTATAAGACAGTTTAAGCTGTAAACTACTAGCATTCATATCGAAACCCCTCATTTTCTCGATATTTAGCCTAAAACTACAAAATCACAATATATATTATATAACTTTTTCACAGTTTTTTCACTATTTTTGCAAATAAAACTGTTTTATGTAATCCGATCTTGATGACATATTAGATATCATCTGGTCGAGAACTGTAATGGCACACATTGCTTCCACCACTACTACAGCCCTTGGAACTACAACAGGGTCATGACGGCCATGAATATTGATTTCAATATTCTCATTGTCTTTATTAACAGTACTCTGACTTCTTGCGATGCTAGGGGTTGGTTTAACATGAGCTCTTAATACTATCTCGCTTCCATCTGAGATCCCGCCAAGGATTCCCCCGGCATGATTTGTCTTTTTTACGATCTTTCCTGTACTGTCATCTATAGCAAAAGAATCATTATTTTCAGAGCCCTTGCGTCCTGAAACCAAAACGCCATCACCGATTTCAATAGCTTTGACTGCTCCAACACTCATTACAGCCTGACTCAAAGCAGCATCAAGCTTATCAAAAACAGGATCGCCAATTCCAGCTGGTACGCCATTAATTCTGCATTCAATAACGCCGCCAACAGAATCCTGCTCCTCTCTGCATTTCATGATATAGTCCATAGCTTTTTTATCAGCCTCTCTATCAGGCATAGCTGAAGGTGATTCGTAAATGCTATTTCTTTCAAATTTAGCCATATCAGCTTCTATAGGACCAATAGACTTGGTATAAGCCATAACATCAACGCCCATCTCAGATAAAAGCTTCATGCAGATAGCTCCGGCAGCAACTCTTCCGATTGTTTCTCTGCCAGATGATCGTCCACCGCCTCTGTAATCTCTAAATCCATACTTCTCATCAAAGGTATAATCAGCGTGACCTGGTCTGTAATAGGACGCAATATCACTGTAGTCCCCTGAATGCTGGTTTGTATTTCTAACCAAAAGAGATATTGGTGTACCAGTAGTCTTACCTTCAAATACACCAGATAAGATCTCTACCTTATCATCCTCTTTTCTGGATGTTGTGGCACTAGATGTACCTGGTTTTCTTCTATCCAGAAATTTCTGAATATCCTCATCGCACAATTCCATACCTGCAGGAAAGCCATCTATGACTACTCCAAGTGCTTCTCCATGGGATTCTCCCCAGGTTGTTATCTTTATGTTTTTTCCAAATGTAGAGCCTGACATAGTTTCTCCTCCAAGTCTTATTCTCCTAATTTTCGCACGTTAATGAAAAAAAGTGAATACTTAGACAAAAAAAATGTGGCATTAAGCCACATTTTTTAAGATCAATCATCAAGTTTATGGAAGATAATGCAGTTTGGTCTTGTGACACTAAGCTCAGGTCCATTCATGACCATTGTTCCCTTATCCATATCAACTGTGAAGAATGTAAGAGAATCTGACTCATGATTAAGAGAAACAAGGTGCTTGTTGTCTGGGAAAAGAGCTGCATCCTTAGGATACTCACCAGCAACAGGAAGCTGGATCTTCTGAGTGATAAGTCCAGTCTCACTATCAACTTTAAATACTAATACGTTGTTCTCACCAGCTGTTGAACTAACAAGATACTTGTAGTCCTGTGAGAAATTAAGTGCGCTGCTTGCAACACCGATTGAATCAGCTTCTTCTGAAGTAGATACTGACTGGATCTTATTAAATTCAGGATCACCATTTTTCTCAGTATACTCATAAACTTCTACTGCACACTTCTGCTCAAGGCAAACATAGAGGAATCTGCCATCCTTTGAGAACTGCATATGTCTGGGTGAAGACTCCTGGTCGCAATGGATAACATCTGCATCCTTGATCTTACCTGTCTCGAAATCAAGTGAATAAACATTAATCCTATCCATACCAAGGTCAGCAGCCAAAAGATATTTATTATCCTTAGATACCTTAATACACTGAACATGTGGAACGTGATTACGTCCTGCAGCAGTTCCAAGTCCCTTATGGTATCTCTCATCAGTTATCTCACCGATGCTACCGTCTTTATTGAGCTTAAGGATTGTGATCTTGCCATCATGATATCCAGCAGTGAAAAGATAATTGTCCTGCTGATCCATGTTTACATAGCAGCCACGCATACCATTTATAGACGCTTCATTAAGAAATTCCAGGCTTCCATCAGGAAGAATGTGATAAGCCTCCACTCCGGCATCTGTAATAGAATACAATGTCTTATTATCATGAGAAATATTAATATATGATGAGTTAGTGATCTCAACCTTCTGTTTCTCAGTAAGTCTGCCATTCTTGAGATCTACATCATAAATTCTAATGCCATATTTAGTGCCAAGTCCTGAAGTGTAGCTAGACACATAGGCTACATACTTGTCTTTTCCAGCCATCTAACGCATGCCTCCTAGAAATTACTACTATTTTCTCTCATTTTATCACAATAAATGCAAACTTTAAATATATCTGGAAAACTTCCGCCTTCACTTTCTAAATAAAAAGAAGTTTCGCAAATTAAAGGGTAAGTTTTGGAAAAAATAATTGACAGTAGTCTTTTGTCATTTACAATTAAAGGGATTGTTAAATTCTACATATTAATAGGAGTTAAAAATGGGCAAAGATCTGATAACACTTAAGAATATTTGTAAAGCCTATGATGGGACTACAATTTTAGATGATTTAAATCTGTCTATATATGAGAATTCGTTTGTAACACTGCTAGGTCCTAGTGGATGTGGTAAAACTACTACCCTCAGGATCATTGGCGGTTTTGAAAAGCCTGATAAAGGTCAGGTTATTTTTGATGGACAGGATATTACAGATCTTGCTCCAAATAAAAGGCAGCTTAATACTGTATTCCAGAAGTATGCTCTTTTCACACATATGAGCGTTGCTGAAAATATCGCCTTTGGACTTAAGATAAAAAATAAGTCTGATAACTACATCAAGGATAAGATCAAATATGCACTTAAGCTTGTTAATCTCGAGGGCTACGAAAACAGAAGTCCTGAATCTTTATCAGGTGGCCAGCAGCAAAGGATCGCTATTGCCAGAGCTATCGTAAATGAGCCAAAGGTTCTTTTACTGGATGAGCCACTTGGTGCTCTTGACCTTAAAATGCGTCAGGACATGCAGTATGAGCTTAAAAGGCTTAAGGAAGAGCTTGGTATTACATTTATCTATGTAACACATGATCAGGAAGAAGCTCTTACTATGTCTGATCATATTGTAGTCATGAATCAGGGCTACATTCAGCAGGAAGGATCTCCAGAGACCATCTATAATGAGCCTGAGAATGCCTTTGTTGCAGATTTCATCGGTGATAGCAACATTATCCGCTCTACTATGATAAGGGATGAGCTTGTAGAAATTCTTGGAGCCAAGTTTTCATGTGTAGATAAGGGCTTTGGAAACAATAAACCTGTAGATGTTGTTATCAGACCTGAGGATATTGAACTTGTAGCTCCAGAAGATGGCACATTAACAGGTGTAGTTACCGACCTTACATTTAAGGGTGTTCACTATGAGATGGACGTTGAAACCTGTGGCAGAGAACTTTTAGTTCATTCAACCAAGCTCTCCGCAGTTGGAACAAAGGTTGGAATAAAGGTAGATCCATTTAATATTCAGATCATGAATGTTCCTGTTTCTGAGGACGAGGAGGCTATCAGTGAAACTGTTTAAATCCAAAAGTTCAGCCGGACTTTTGTCTGCTCCATACATGGCCTGGGCACTGATCTTCATCTTAGTACCTCTTGGAATGGTCTTCTACTATGGACTTACAAATGATAGCGGCTCTTTTACATTAGAAAATATCACAACCATTGCTAAGCCAGGATACCTTAAAGCTCTTATAAGGTCCCTTAGACTTGCTGTTATCAGCACTTTTGTTTGCTTCATTTTGGCATACCCGCTTGGAATGATACTTTCATCCATGAAGCTATCAAAAAACACTTATATTGTTACTTTGTTCATCCTCCCTATGTGGATGAACTTCCTCTTAAGAACTCTTACATGGATGACTCTTTTAGAGGGAAAAGGTGTTATCAACACAGTACTTGAGTTTTTTCACCTTCCTACTATAAATGTGATAAATACAGGTGCTGCCATTGTTCTTGGTATGGTCTATAACTTTTTACCATTTATGATCCTGCCAATATACAATTCACTTAATAAGATCGATGAAAACGTAATCAATGCAGCCCGTGACCTTGGAGCAAATACTCTTCAGACTTTCCTTAAGATCACTCTTCCGCTGTCTCTTCCAGGTATCCTTAGCGGAATCACAATGGTATTCATTCCAGCCCTTACGACTTTCGCTATTTCTACCATGCTTGGAGGCTCCAAGATACTGCTTATCGGTAACATCATCGAGCAGGAATTCACCCAGCTCTATGACTGGCACCTTGGAAGTGGCTTATCGATAGTGCTTATGGTATTTATCATCCTTAACATGATAATCGAGACAATATTTGATAAAGGAGGTAATGCCTGATGAAGAATGTATTAAAAAAGCTTTATCTTGCCCTTCTTTTGATATTTATGTACGCTCCGATCATTACACTTATAGTACTTTCATTTAACTCAAGTAAATCAAGAGCTAAATGGGGCGGATTTACACTTAACTGGTATATAAACCTCTTATCAGATGAGGCGGTAGCTGGAGCACTTATAAATACACTTACTATAGCAATACTAGCTACTATTTTTTCAACAATAATCGGTACTGTTACTAGTATTGCTATGATAGGCCTTAATACAAAGCTACGCTCTTTTATCATGGGTATAACAAATATCCCAATGATTAATGCTGATATCGTAACAGGTATCTCTTTGATGCTCCTTTTTCGATTTCTTCATATCGGAACCGGCTTTACTACTATTCTTTTGGCACATATTACCTTCAACATTCCATTCGTAATGCTAAGTATCATGCCAAGAATAAAGAACATGAACTTCTACGTTTATGAAGCAGCACTAGACCTTGGTGCTTCTCCTGTTTACGCATTTACAAAGACCATTTTACCTGACCTTGTTCCTGGAATTGTATCAGGTGCACTTATGGCCTTTACTATGTCCCTTGATGATTTCATTATCACTTACTTTACCAAGGGATCAGGTTTTGAAACTCTTTCAACACTCATATATAACGAGGTTAAAAGAGGCATACAGCCTGAAATATACGCTCTGTCAGCCATCATATTTGTTGTAGTATTGACACTTCTTATGATCGTTTATAGAGTACCTTCTTCAAAAACAAAGGAAAAAGCTAATGAAAAATAAACCTCTTTCAATAATTCTTTGTCTGCTACTCGTATGCTTTTGCATATGTGGATGTGCTGAAAATGATAAGGCAACTAATAAAAAAGAAAAACTATACGTATATAACTGGGGCGAATATATTGACGATGAAGTAATAGATAAATTCGAAGAAGAAACCGGAATCGATGTTGTCTACGATATGTTTGAAACCAATGAGATCATGTATGCCAAGCTTGCTCAGGATGATTCAGCCTATGATGTCATCTGCCCTTCAGACTACATGATACAAAAGCTTATAGAAAATGATCTTATTCAGGAACTTAACTTTGATCATATTCCAAACAGCAAGAACATTGGCGCTCAATACTATGAATCCTCAAGATCTTTCGACCCTGAAAACAAATACTCTGTTCCATATTGCTGGGGAACTGTAGGAATTCTTTACAACAAGACAATGGTAGATGAAACCGTTGATAGCTGGGATATTCTTTGGAATCCTAAGTATTCAGGTCAGATCCTCATGCAAGATTCAGTTAGAGATGCGTATATGGTAGCTCTCCTTAAAAATGGCTACTCTCAAAACACCAAAAATCCTGATGAAATTGCAGTTGCAACAAAAGACCTAATAGCACAAAAGCCCCTTGTTCAGGCATATGTTGTTGATCAGGTCCGTGATAAGATGATCGGCGGCGAAGCTGCACTTGGAGTTATCTATTCTGGTGAAGCTATCTACACAGCCAGAGAAAATGATGACCTCGTATATGTAGTACCCAAGGAAGGAACCAATGTTTGGATTGATTCCTGGGTTATTACAAAGGGATCAAAAAATAAAGAAAATGCAGAAAAATGGATAGACTTTATGTGCCGTGGTGATATAGCTCTTCAAAACTTTGAGTACATCACCTACTCCACTCCAAATACAATTGCCCAAGAAAACATTGAAGATGAGGATATCAAAAACTCTAAAGTAGCATTTCCAGACCTGTCAGAATTCCCGTCAGAATCCTATCAGTACCTTGGTCAGGACGGCGACCGACTCTACAACGACGCCTGGATGGAAGTTAAATCAGCCGACTACTGATTTGTGGAGTGGCCACCCGGAAGGTTGTGGTACCGGACGCTTTGCTGTATAGGACCGATTCCTTCGCTTGGTATTTTTTTCAGGATACATTAAACATTCAAAAACCCTGCAAAGATTTATTTCATGTTATTCAAAACATAAATCTTTACAGGGTTATTTTCATGTTATGTATCTGCTGAAAAAAATAAATCGCTCACGGAATATGTCCTATACAGTAAAGCTGTTTGGACTATAATCTTTCGAATTACCAGTTCTTATAGATTCCGTTTACACAAATGCCAGCATAACCATTTGCTATCATTACTGCTTTATCTGACTCTGAAATCTTAGGATAATAAATGGTTGATGGAGCTACGATAACAAAATAGTTACTGCCATTATTGGTAACGGAAGTGATGCCAAAGGTGCCCATGTTACCATTGCCGTTACTGATTGAGAAGGATGCCATAGCTGTGCCCTTGTCGTTATAGAGCATAGCAGTACCACCTTGTTTCATCAGAGTTCCTGTCTTTCCTCCAGCAATTCCAACTGGAATGGACTGGTACTGAGGAACAATATTCTGAACATAAACTTCTATGCAGTCATGTACGTCTCCACTTTCAAGTCTTGCGTCGTTAACATAGAAATGGAAAAATACATTCTTAACTGTCTCGTCTGGGCCGATGTGAACTGTAAAGTATTCTGATCCAGCTCTATAAGTACATTCAATATATGTACCGTCACTAGTATGATCACCAACGAAGTAAGTATAGTTATAATCACTTCTAAACCATACCTTCTTGCTCTCTCCTGCATTTATGGACATCACAGTATCGCCAAAATCAAAGCAGTCCACATCACTATAAGCCTCTACCTTAGCAGGAACAAGTAACATGATTGTGAGAACAAAAGCAAATACTATACAAATATATTTCTCTACTTTTCTTAACATGCTAATACCTCCATTAACACATCATATTCATCCTTAGGTATCATCATTTTAATTCGTTCTGTATGTAATTTCACGTAAAGTTTCCCTAAATATCCTTAACTTTTTGTTACCTGTCATCCAAAACCTTTCGCGGATTATTTGAGGCTTCGCCTGAGGGACGCCCTGCCTCTGCCTAGTTCAGCCCAGTGGGGCCGCCAGCCTAAAGTTTGTTTTTGAGAATCTCTGAGGATTTTTCTATGTTCATGAGCGTTATATTTCTTACTTTAAATTCTGTTTTTGAAACACTGTCTGAGTCTTTGATGCCATTTTTGCTGTAAAGTTTTGTTTTGTCCTCATCAAAAAAACGATACTTTTCTATGTGCTCATGCAGCTTTTGTTTTAATACGCATGCTCTTGCTACATACTTGCAGGGCGGAATTTATAATAAGTGGTCATTGGAGCTACGCTCCCATAACAGGAAAAGAGGTG
>NZ_FRDH01000017.1 GCF_900143205.1 Butyrivibrio hungatei DSM 14810
CTTCAGGAATCGCAAATGATTTCTTCCGCAGACGTTTGATAGCAGTACAAAACGAAGAGTTTGGAATTCCATTTACTCTGCAAAACTGAGCATCGGATAGTCCACTCTTACGGCAGTCCATGATGAGTCTGTACCAGTCCTCATCAGATCTGCGAGGTAATTGTTTCCTTGGATTCGACATAGCAGCTCCTTCCAAGTCGTAGTGAAATGTTCATCATTCGACTTTAAACATAGTAAAATGTACGTTATTCGAATCCATTATGAACTTGTTTAGTGGCGGCAGCTATCCGCCTAATAATTTAGCGCTTACGATAGAGCAGTTTGTCATAAGTATGAATAGTGTTCTCAAAATCGGAATTCTTTAATTCCTAAAATCAGAATCGAAAGGAGATGTGCATATGGCAGTATTGACCAAGTATGAACAAGAAACAATCATCAACTTTAATGTTGCTGAATCTGATGCGATAGTCTTTACCTGTGACAAGGCGGTTATGAGAAAACTTGATACGTTAGTTAACGAGTTCCCAGAGGTGTATAAGTTTCTAAAGGTAACTGATATCGACAAGATATATTCTATGATGAAACAGTACGTTAGTTATCGTAAGCCTAGAAAGATATCGGAGGAACTAAAGCAACAGCGAAGAGAGCAAATAGCAAAGTTAAACTGTAGACGTAATTCATGAATCATGAGCGGAGGTGCATTATGAGTAAGAATCAAGAAAAAATCTATGGTTACGCTAGAGTTTCAACACGAGAGCAAAACGAGGACAGGCAGATTATTGCCTTGAAAGAGATGGGAGTGCCAGAAAAAAACATCTATTTGGACAAGCTTTCTGGGAAGAATTTTGAAAGACCGCAATATAAACGACTTTTGAAAAAACTCAATAGTGAGTCAGTACTCTATATCAAGTCCATTGATAGGCTAGGACGTAGTTATCGTGATTTAAGTGAACAATGGCGAATTATCACCAAGGAAAAAGGTGCTGATATTGTGGTGATTGATATGCCTATTCTTGATACAAGACGCGAAAAGAATCTTCTCGGTACGTTTATTAGTGACTTGATTCTTGCATTGCTTTCTTATATGGCTGAAACAGAATATCGTACAATTCATCAAAGACAGGCGGAGGGAATTGCAGCTGCGAAGGCAAGAGGTGTTAAACTTGGACGTCCACCAAGACCTTTGCCAGAAAATTTTCATGCAGTTTATCAGAAGTGGAAAGCTGGGGAAATAATTACTGAAGAGGCTGCAAAGCAAGTAAATATGCCTGCCTCAACATTTAGATATCGAGCAGGAATATACAAGAAAGCCACTTAATTGAAAGTGCATCTTTAAGCAAGAAGGTGTACTTTCTTGTTGGGCAAATATCGAAACATTTTTTATGAACAAAGATTCTTTAAATACTGATTATTTATGGTTTTTGATTATTAAAAGTCTTATAATGAAAAATGTTGATTTGATATTTAATGAAAAACAAGAAAGTACGCTTTTTGGATATGTTATGAAAGAAACAGAAAACAAAGATAAGATTTGGTTTTGGGTAACAATAGCGATGACATTTTTTATTATGTTATTGTTTGCATTACCTACTATAATTATTGACCCGTATTTCCATTATCACGAGCCGTTAACTGATTATGGATATACATTTTATCGCCAGCGATATTCCAATGATGGTATAGTGAGACATTTTGATTATGACGCTTATATTGTTGGAACTTCTATGACAGAAAATTTTAAAGCATCAGAAGCATCAGAGATATTTGGATATAACTTTATCAAAGTTCCTTATAGTGGCGGATATTATAAAGAATTGGATCATCTGATTAAAAGGTCATTTAGTTCAGACAATGACATAAAAATGGTTATACGGTGTTTGGATTATACTTTGCTGGCTCGAGATAAGGACGCAGAGCATGAAGAGAAAGACACATTGCATCCTCAGTTTAAAGCTCCTGAGTATATGGTAAATGCTAATCCTTTTGATGATATCAAATATGTTCTGAATAAAACAATTTTATTCAACGAAACTTATTCAACTTATTTGAATATTAGGAATGAGGTTCCAACTACAAATTTTGATAGTTATTCTAATTGGTGTTCAGCCTTTACGTTTGGAAGAGAAACTGTGCTGGGAGAATATACACATACTGATGATGTACAACCAGAAAAGGAATTTACGCAAGATGATTATGAAATGATAAAAGGGAACGTTGAACAAAATGTCATTGCTACAATAAACGAACATCCAGATACCACATTTTATTTGTTCTTTTCTCCATATAGTATTTGTTATTGGGATACAGCTCATTCTAATGGAACTGTTAAATGGAATATTGAGGCTGAGCGGACGGCAATAGAACTACTTCTTGAATGCCCGAATGCCAAGCTATATTCTTTTACAAATGACTTTGATTTAACATGTAACCTAGATAATTATAAAGACCAAGTACATTATGGTGAGTGGGTTAATAGCGATATTCTTGTTAGAATGAAAAACGGTGAAAATATGCTGACAAAAGAAAACTACAAAGAGTATTTGGATGAAATAGAAGAGTTTTATAGTAATTATGATTACAGCACTTTTGCCGTAGGTAATGAGGAACAATAATGGGATTCGGTAGTTTTTTCTATATATTAGTTTTTTTGCCACTCAGTATAGTTGGCTATTTTGTTTTTAATAAATTCAAAAAATACACCATTGCAAATATTTTCTTAGTTTGTATGTCTTTATGGTTTGTTGGGTATTTTAATTATATTTATGCATTGATGTTGTGTGGAAGCGTGCTCATAAACTATCTATTTAGCATGGTCATAAAAAAATTATCTGCTAAAAGGATTAGACAATGTGCTCTTGTGGTTGGTATTCTTTGTAATGTGGCGTCATTGCTGTATTTTAAGTACTATAATTTTTTTATAGAAAATATAAATAATGCATTCAATACCGGATTACTGACTAAAGAAATTATATTGCCTCTTGGAATTAGTTTTTATACTTTTCAGCAGATAGCTTTCTTAGTAGACACTTATAGAGAGCTTAATAAAGATACCAGATTTATAGATTATGCATTGTATGTAGTTTATTTTCCTCATATTGCTTCAGGACCTATACTGATGCACAATGATGTTATTGAACAGTTTAGGGATGAAAATAAACGAGGTTTGGATTATCAGAATCTTTTATCGGGTTTATATTGTTTTTCTATAGGACTATTCAAAAAAGTAATAATAGCAGACACATTTGCAAATGCCGTGTCGTGGGGATTTAGCAATGTAGATGCCATGTCATCACTTGATATTTTCATTGTATCTCTTTGCTATACGTTCCAATTATATTTTGACTTTAGCGGTTATTGTGATATGGCTATTGGAACGAGTAGAATGTTTAACATTGAATTACCTATAAACTTTAACTCTCCGTATCAGTCAACTTCAATAATAGATTTCTGGGGACGATGGCATCTTACATTGACTCAATTTTTGAGAGAATATATTTATTTTCCGCTGGGGGGTAGTAAAAAGGGAAAGGTACGTACATATGCCAATATAATGATTATTTTTTTGATAAGTGGTATATGGCACGGAGCCAATTGGACATTTATAGTATGGGGACTGCTACATGGTTTCTTGAATTGTCTGAATAGGATTTTCAAAAAGACCTGGGAAAAAACAAATGTAGTATTTCAATGGATGGTGACATTTACACTAGTTGATTTTCTGTGGCTGCTATTTAGAGCCGAAAGTTTATCACAGGCAGTATATTTATTAAAGAAAATGATGTGCATGGATTCTTTATTTGTGAGCCAAGGGCTTATCGATAGCGTGGCATTAACAGAAATTAGTTTCTGGGAAACACAATCTTTTTCAAGTGCATTTAAATATATAGCCGAAGGTATACAATATTTCTACAATAGAATATATGGTTTTAACCTATGGGCAATTCTTTTGATAGCATTTTTTATAGTGCTGAATTTAAAAAATACTAAACAGATTACCTATAAGAGGTCTTTCTGGAGATCCTTATCTATAGCTATCATGCTTGTGTGGTCTATGGTATCATTTACGGGTGTGGCAACATACATCTACGCAGGTTTTTAGTTTGAGAAATAATAGAATGCTAAATACAAAATATTCTCAACATTGTTGAGAAAAATAATAAACATAGCTACAGAGCACTTTAGATTCAAAACGTCTAAGGTGCTTTTTTTATACAAATTTTAGGAGGAAATCAAAATGATTAACAACGAAATCACAACAATCAAGGGAAAGGAGAGTGCCCAAAAGGCTCTTGAGCAAGCGAAGAATCGTGTTGCTGTTGAAAGGAAGAAAGCGAATGCAGAAAAGAGATGGAATGATTATAATCTAGGAGAAAGACATATGAATCATGCAATTTGCCCCCTCCCCTCAAAAATAGTATAATTTAAGCGACGCACAAGCGTCGCTTTTATTGTATTACAATCATCACAACTAAGCGGAAACAAAGATGAAAGCAAATAAAAAGATACTACTATTACCAGTAATACTACTAACGCTCCTACTATGTAGTTGCGGTAAAAATACCATTGACACCACTTCAAATGGACAAAATACCGCTGCAAGTACCACATCATCTGAAGAGACAACCTATTACGATTACGGTTATGCTTCCCTTATACAGCAAAAGAACTATGGACGTATCCTTTTCGTTGGAGATTCCAGAACTGTGGATATGTTCATTGCAACTGTTCATGATGTATCTGGCATAAATGCAGATGGAATCACAGTATATGCAATGGACGGCGGCGGATATGATTATCTAGTGGAAACCATCGATGCGTATGGTATGGATAACTTTGATACCTTGATTACATGGCTTGGCGCAAATGATGCTGGTAATTTCACACCATATATTGGCTACTATAACGGCATACTTGAAAATGGAAAAAGACTGATTTTATGTAATGTGGGTCCAACTGATGATGAGCATTTGCTAGATGTTTGCATACCGGACTATCTAAATGAAAAAATGCTACAGTACAACCAAGCGCAGGCTGAATGGGCAGCAGAGCATGATATAAAAGTGATTGATTTGTATACTTTTGTTTCTGAAAATATCGGCATTGAAGAAGTTGATGGCGTACATTATGAGCCTAAGCCAACTACGACAGTGTGGGATGAAATAATGAATAATATTTAATTAGCGCTAAATAACATAGAAAGAGACTTTATGCGAGAACTTGATTACCCATTCGACTCCGAATGGATTTTAAAGAAAAAAAGGAAAATAAAAAAAGAACTGTTAGCAGACACCACTAAGAGCTATATAGAAAAACGAATAGCCATCCTCGGTGGTAGCACTACCAGTGACATAAAGGATATTCTAGAGCTATTTCTGTTAAATGATGGAATCAAGCCTACCTTCTACGAGTCAGAATACAACAAGTACTATGAAGACGGAATGTTTGATAACCCAGCCCTGGTAGACTTTGACCCAGAGATTATTTATATTCACACATCCAACAGAAATATATATGATTGGCCTGAAGTAACAGACAACAACGAGCAGATTAGCCAGAAGCTAGAAAACGAAATTAATAAATTCACTAGCCTTTGGAACCATCTATTTGATAAATATCATTGCTCCATCATTCAGAATAACTTCGAAATGCCATTCTACAGACTTCTTGGCAACCAAGATGCATGCATGCTTCAAGGTAAACTGAACTTCATAAATAGACTGAATGAAAAACTCTATGAATATGCTAGAAATCATGAGAATTTTTACATTCATGACATAAACTATGAAGCAGCATCATACGGTTTAGAGAAGTGGGCTGATCCATCATTTTGGCATCTATACAAGTATGCTATGTGTGTGCCAGCAATTCCTTATACAGCGCACGGAGTGTATAAAATCATCAAATCTATTCTTGGCAAAAACAAGAAAGTTCTGGCATTAGACCTTGATAATACGCTTTGGGGCGGAGTCATTGGTGACGACGGACCTGAGAATATTGAGATTGGACAAGAGACTGCAATTGGTCAGACGTACTCTGAGTTCCAGAGATATATAAAAGAACAAAAGAACATCGGAGCACTTCTGACAGTTATATCCAAAAATGATGATGAAGTAGCAAAGAAGGGTTTAGCGAGACCGGATTCTATTCTTAAGGAAGGTGACTTTGTGTCCTTTAAAGCAAACTGGGAACCAAAGGGTAAGAATCTTGTAGATGAAGCTAATGAGCTTAGCTTACTTCCAGAATCCTTTGTACTGATAGATGATAACCCTGCGGAGCGAGAAAATGTATCTCAGACTATAAGTGGAGTGCAAACGCCAGATATAGGACAGGTTGAGCAATATATTCAGAGAATAGATCAAGCTGGATACTTTGAAGTGACCAAACTTTCTGCTGATGATACTAAGCGAAATGAGATGTATGCGGCGAATGCAAAGCGCATACAGGCCCAGACAAGCTATTCAGATTATGGAGAGTACCTTAAGTCACTTGAAATGGTAGCAGAAATTGAGCCGTTCAATGATATGTATATGTCTAGAATTGCGCAGCTTACCAACAAGAGTAATCAGTTCAATTTAACTACTAAGAGATATACGCAGGCTGAGATTCAGGAAATATCAGAAGATGACAGTTACATTACGTTGTACGGAAAACTTGAAGATAAGTTTGGTGACAATGGTGTAGTAAGCGTTGTTATTGGCAAAGAGCTTGAAAATACGCTACATATCGACCTGTGGCTTATGAGCTGCAGAGTCTTAAAAAGAGATTTGGAATATGCTATGATGGATAAGCTGATTAGGATATGTTCAAAAAAAGGTATCAAAATAATAATCGGCTATTATTATCCAACTGCGAAGAATTCAATGGTAAAAGAATTTTATTCACTCTTTGGATTTGAAAAGACTGACGAAGATGCAGAAGGCAACACAACCTGGGTAAAACAGATACCTGAAGAATGCGAAAAAATGAATAAATACATAGAAGTAAAAGAGGTTAAATAATGAGTAGAGAAGAAGTATTATCAAAACTTCAAAAAATAATACGAGATGTTTTTGATGACGAAGATATTGAAGTAAGCGAAGAGACTGTTGCAACAGATGTGGATGGTTGGGATAGCTTAGCTCATATCACACTTATCGGAACGATTGAAGACGAGTTTGATGTAAAGTTTGCGATGAAAGAGGTTGTGAATCTCAAAAAAGTAGGCAATATCATTGATTTGATCATGGAGCAGTTATAAAAATGAAGATCCATCATATTGGGTATTTGGTAAAAAAAATAGATAAGGCCAAAGAAGAGTTCAAAAACATGGGCTATACCGTTTTGCAAGAAGATGTTTATGATGATGACCGACAGATTAATATATGCTTCATGGAAAAAGATGGTTATGTAATAGAACTTGTGTCTCCTACATCTAAAGAATCTACAGTTGCAGGACTTATGAAAAAACTAGGAAACACGCCATATCATATTTGCTATGAGACTGAAGATATGGATAAAGATATACAGATCTTGCTAGCAAGAAAGTATGTAATGTGGGAAGAAAAAAAGCCAGCAATAGCTATAGATGGCAAGAAGGTATGCTTTTTGATTCATCCATATGCGGGCATGATTGAGTTGGTCGAAAGATAGTTTAAAAAAGATAATGATATTTAGAAAGGTTATCGGAAAAACGATATCTAACAATGATGGACAATAAAGTTAAGATAGAAAATTTTAAAAAAGTACTGATTTCAGCGCTTGTTTTAGGGCTAATAACTTATGCATATGTGTTTTTTAACTTTACACCTGCACATGATGGTATGATGACTATTAAGATCAATCAGTACTGGGAGATGTCTGTAGGTCGTTTTGGAGCATTGTATTATGGAAAAATGCGAGGCGTTGTTGAAGCACCTTGGCTGATTGGTGTTATTACATTGCTGTTTTATGCAGGCGCTATCTATCTTACACTAGATGTTCTAAAGATAAGATTCGATTATTGGAAAATAGCTATTGTTTCAATGGTGTATCTATTAAACATAGCTTTTATTGCCAATGCGTGTGTATATATTTTTTGCTTAGATGTTTTAGCATGTGCTTTATTTTTAGCAGTTTTATCATTATGGTGCTTTGTTCGTATTGATAATATATGGGGATTTTTGATTTCAGCATTGATAATGGCATTTTCGCTAGGATTGTATCAAAGTTATATAACTGCGGCAATTGGTATTTATGTAATCCTTTCAATAAGCAATCTTTCTGAAAATGATAAAGTGGCTAAGGTGATTAAAAAAGGACTATTATACTTGGCTTCAATCATCTTATCAGGTTTGTTTTACTTGCTACTTGTGAAGATCTTTCAGTTTTTAAGTGGCGTTAAGTCTTATCAGGGAGATGCGTATGAAAGTCTTGGGAACCTTACTTCATATGGTATCCTGGACTATATCAAACTGGTTCCAATATGCTATAAGCAGGTATTTAGATATTATTTTATTAACAATATTTACAGTGCGAAATGGATAATTCTGCTGAATATTGTCATAGCAGTTATGGCTGTTTATATTTGGATTTGTTTTATTACCAAAAAGATCAATTACAGAACAGGTAAAATTTTAGCAGCATTATTAGTTCTGTTATTCCCATTGGTGATAAATGGATTATGTTTCCTTACCAAAGGAAATGTTGTTCAAATGATTACATTTCCTTACCAGTTACTGTATATTTTGATGTTGTTTCCTTTGCTCAAGTACGGAAATGATATTAGCGTAATCAAAAAAGTTAATATGTGTCATTGCGCTATAGTAATCATGGTGGTTATTTCTTTCTTTGTCATAAGATTTGCCAACGATATTTTTTACTATCAAAAGCTTGTTGGCGAAGGTACACAAGCTAGCATGATCAATATTGTATACGATATCGAAAGAAATAAAGATTTCGAACCTGATACGACTGAGATAGTAATGGTTGGAGATCAGACTACTGCCTTGGGACAGAATTATGAATTTAGATGGGTGTATGGCAATGTTTCAGGAGTTGGTACAAGTGGAACTACTGTTACATATAATACTACATTCTATTGGTATATGAGATATATTTTAGGACGTGACTATAAGATTAATTCAGATCAAGAAGTAGTTGAGAAGATAAAACAAACTACAGAATACAAGAATATGAATGTATATCCTCATGATGGATATTGTGGAATAATTGATGGATATATGGTTATTAAGTTTACTGAGTGATTATAGGGTATACAATGGAAACAAATGAAATTGATGTCAGTGTGTATATGCTGACTTACTATCATGAAAAATATATAAGGCAAGCTATAGAAAGTGTTCTTTCACAGGAAACTCATTATAAATTTGAGTTAGTTATTTCCGATGATTATTCTCAAGATGGAACTAGGGCTATTCTTGAAGAGTACGAAAAGAAATATCCAGATATTATACGTGTAAATTATAATGACCATAATATAGGTATTCCGTCTAATATTTTCAAGGCGAGATCAATGTGTAGGGGCCGATATATTACCGTATTATCTGGTGACGACTATTGGATCAGGAAAGATAAGTTAGAGATAGAAACTAAGTTTCTGGATGAACATGATAAATATGTTGCACTGTTTAATGGAATTGAGCTCAGAATGGATGACAGTGAAATACCCTATGACAAAGTCCCTCGCGACAGAACTATGCTTAATAGAGAGTATACTCTTGAAGACTACGAAAAATGTGTTCCGCTAGGAACACATGGTTTTTTTATGCGCAATTATTTTCTGACTGAAGAAGGAAGAGATTATTTTGCTCAAGCAAGGCAGATAAGCGAATTTGTAGATGATGCAGTTGATGAAGTGCTTATTTTGCGCAAAGGACCTGTGTATTTATTAGATATTTATACAGACGCTCATAGAGTGGTCAATTCTAATGATGGAAAAAAGAACTACAATTCAAGATATACTAAATTGGAGAAATTTAAGCATCACATAGATCTGCTTAATGGTATGAGTGCTAGATGGTCAAAAGAGATCAACTTTTCTAATTGGTATGCCAATTATACGGCTGTAGGCATATTAAGTATGCTACTAACTAGGCAGTTTAAAAAGTACAAAGAAGTGTTTAAGACCATACCTGCAGAATACAAAAGATTTCCAGCGAATGTGTACATTAAATCAATAAAATACATATTTCTGTTTGTAGTATCTAGATTCAAAAGAGGAGAAGCTAGAGGATAAATGAGTAAAGACTATATTTTGGAGGTGTCTTGGGGATGCCCGTCCGAAAAATGGCCTACTAATGGTTTGTTTCAATTTGATCAGGCTAAAGCGTTAAAAGAGATAGGAGAAAATGTCGTATTCTTAGCGTTGGATGTCCGTTCAATCAAGAAGTGGCGTAAATGGGGGCTGAATACTTTTGAAAAAAATGGCATACCTGTATATGAATTCAATTTTCCATATGGACCATTATCGCCAAAATACAAGTTTATAATTCAAGATTACTGCTTTAACAGAGCTATATCAGCTATAGAAAAAAAGCATGGTAAACCCCAATGCATACATGTTCATACATGCCAGCAAGCATTAGCTGTATCTGAGTATTGTCGGCTAAACAAGATTCCATACTATATTACTGAACATGTATGGCCTATAGATATGGGAGCATATGTTAATGAAAGAATGAAGACCACCTATAAGGCAGCAACAAAAGTTATAGCTGTTAGTAATGCTTTATCACAAGTACTCAAAGATTACTGTGGAATAGATTGTGCAGTAGTTCATAATATTGTGGATCTTAATAGCTTTGAATATGCACCTAGTAATAAACGAGATGATGGCGTGTATAGATTTGTCTCTGCTGCTCAGGTAGAATATCGAAAAGGAATGGATATCCTTGTAAAGGGTTTTTCGGAATTCTTGAAGTCTGGAGTAAAAAGTTATTTAACTATAATGGGTGATGGCTCACAGTTAGAAAACGTTAAGAAACTAGCTATTGAACTGGGGATACAAGATTATATAACCTACACTGGCAAGTATGAACGTAAGCAATTTGCAGAAGAATTGCATAGAAGCGATTGTTTTGTGCTGGTAAGTAGAGACGAAACTTTTGGAATCGTATATGTTGAGGCAATGGCGTGCGGTATTCCAGCAATAGCATCTATGTGTGGCGGTCCTTCGGATATTATTGATGATTCTAATGGTTTACTGGTACCTATGGAGGATCCACACGCTTTAGCTGAAGCTATGAAAAAAATTGTTAACATCGAGTATGATAGCGAGAAGATTGCAAGAGATTGCCGACAAAGATATAACTCTCAAAAGATTGCCAAAGAGATAAAAGCAGTATTGTATGATCAAGGAAATGATTTTGGGGAGTAGGGTGACGATGAAAGAAATCCTATTAAGTAGTGTATTAACCGAGATGGGAATACATGAATATAAGATGTATAATGAGTCCTCATTTTGCAATATGTCCATGTTATTGCCAAGGAGAGATGAAAAGAACCGATGTGTATTTATATTATCTGAAGACTATTTTAGAAAAGTCGATGATTCAGTAAATATGATAATCACAACCTATGACTTGTTTGAAACTGCTAAAGCTACAGGGAAAGGTGTGTGTGCAGTTGAAAATCCTCGACTTGTTTTCTACAAAGTACATAATTATCTTTCAACTAAAGATTCTTATCTGAATTCAATATTTGACACAACGATTGGTGATAACTGTAAAATATCTAAACTTGCTGATATATCACCTAATAATGTCAAAATAGGCAACAACGTTGTGATTGATAGCTTTGTTAAGATTGAAGATGGTGTAGAAATAGGAGATAACACTATTATTCGTAGCGGTGTGGTTATTGGAACACCTGGTTATGATTATAAGGTTGATGGAGAAGACGTTATACCTACTGCGCAGACAGGAACAATTGTAATTGGCAAGAATGTTGAGTTGAATGCGAATGCAGTAATTGAAAAACCTGCATTCCCATATGAGAAAACAATTGTGGGAGATGATTGCAAGATAGGAAGCTTGTGTTACATAGCTCATGGTGTACAGCTTGGTAAACGAGTAATGATGCCAAATTCAGTAAGTGTGTCTGGATATACATTCATTGGTGATGATGTACTAATTAGTCCAAATGCTACCATCTCCAATATAATTAAAATTGGTGATAGAACCCATGTTACTTTAGGCTCTGTAGTAGCTTCAAATGTTAGAAAAGATTCTCATGTTACAGGTTATTTTGCAATAGATCATGATAAGTATTTGAGAAAGATGCTACAAGATAATGGATGAGTTAAAAAAACAGTATAAAAACTACATTTCTTTAGGATATTTTTGTTCTGTGGCCATGGAATTAGAGAAGTACGGGTTAAGAGATTATTCATATCCATTTGATTGGATAATCTCCGATTTTGAGGGCATAGTATCAGCTATTAACGATAATTTTTCTGATTATCTTGATTATGATAACTTATATCAAAGTAAAAAAGTAAGATCCACTTATCTTGATCAAAAATATCAATTTGTATTCATACATGATTTTGACAAGTATAAATGCCTAGATTCTCAGTTAGATTTCGTTCGTGAAAAGCACAGAAGAAGAATAGAAAGATTTTACGAGAAAATAACAGAGCCAACTCTTTTTATCCGTTATATTTCTGATGAAGCATCAGATGAAAATGGAAAATCTAAAGAATTGTTATACATAGAAGAGAATATAGACGATATACTTGGAACATTTAAAAGATACAATCCTGAAAATGATATCATATGGATTGCAAACCAAGGTGTTATATCAGATGTGATTAAGATTTATCACGTTGTTCGTGATGAAAATGATACATGCTGTAGGAAACCTTTTGATAACAGCACCGAGCTTCACCAATATTTTGAAACTGTAGAATATCCTATGAGAAAGGATAATTTGTTGAGGTATCAAAGGAAGCAAAAAAAGAAGAATAGTTACTTTACACGAATATGTAAGAAATTGACTAATAAAGCTGATTCTCTTTTGAGAAAAGAATACGTACATGCAAAAGAGTTTTAAATAAATCTATTAGATATAGTATTTCAAGACTAAACTATAGAAAAATGGTGAAATGATGGCAAATGATACCCTTTATATTGTGATGCCTGCTTATAACGAAGTTGAGAATATAGAATCGGTTATAAACCAGTGGTATCCAATTATAGAAGAGAAAAATGAAAAATCAAAAATAATTGTTGCTGACAGCGGTAGTAATGATGGAACACATGAATTATTAGAAAGAATGTCACTAGATCATAGTAAGTTAGCGGTTTTATCAGATACAGGAAAATTCCATGGCCCCAAGCTTATGGCACTATACAGATTTGCTATAGAAGATGGAGCAGAGTACGTGTTTCAGACGGATTCTGATGGGCAGACATCACCTGATGAATTCGAGATGTTTTGGAATGAACGTGCTAATTTTGACGCAATAATTGGATATAGAAGCGAACGAGGAGATGGTAAAGGGCGGGCCTTTGTAGAAAAAGTAGTTTGTATATTGGTTCGCATCTTTTTTGGCGTTAAAGTACCTGATGCTAATGCACCTTTCAGATTAATGAAAGGTGATGCGTTAAAAAAATATATCGATAAACTCCCAGAAGATTTTAATATCCCAAACATAATGTTTACGGTGTATTTTTCTTATTACGGAGAGAAAACAAAGTTTTTACCGATTTCATTTAAGTCTCGTCAGGCCGGAAAGAATTCCATTGATTTAGTTAAAATCGTTAAAATTGGTTGGAAAGCACTGAAGGATTTTAGAATGTTAAGGACAAAGATGTAAGTCTGAGAGTTCTAGTAAAATTATGCGGGTGGAAAGGATAGTAAAAAAAATATGGTTATGGGATACAACGCTATAATTATGGCCACACCTGACAAACTTCATATATTATCGAAGTCATACCCATATATGATTAAAAATTTAGGACCAGGTTTAAAGCATATTAAAATAGTAGCCAATACTAAATGTAAAAAGATGATAGAGGATGCATTCGCGACTGAAGATAGAGTGGAGTTTTTGGATGAGGAAGAAATTTTACAAGGGCTTACTTTATCAAAAATTAAAGAAATATTGAAATCTATCTGTGGATATGATTATCGAGCAGGTTGGTTTTACCAACAATTTCTTAAAATGGCTTACTCTTATATCTGCGAAGATGATTATTATCTACTATTTGATTCAGATACAATACCACTACATCAGATTAACTATTTTTCTAAAGACGGGAAACCATGTTTTGTGACCAAGATCGAATATCATAGACCATATTTTGATACAATAGACACGTTATTTGATGGAGAAGTAAAACGTGTTAATCCAAAGGAATCGTTCATTGCTGAAAATATGATGATTTCAAGAATGTTTATGCAAGAGATGATTGAGAAAATTATGATCAATCCACATCTTGAAGGCAAAACATTTTATGAGAAAATATTAAAATCTGTAGATAGAAATGTAGTTAAAGATACTGGCTTTAGTGAATTTGAGACATATGGAAATTATATTATGACTTTTCATCCTGAAGCATATCATAAGATGAAACTAAGAACTCAGAGGATGGGGGCGTTTTTGTTAGGGGACGATCCTGATGAGGCACAGTTAGAATGGGCAGCAAACGATTATGACATAATGAGCTTTGAACCATTCGGAAGGCGCTGGTTGACCAAGAAAACGAAATCTGAAAAGATACGAAAAAAATATTCTGCCAAGCAAATTTTTGAGAAGTATATAAAGTTTAGTCACTTGTATGATTTGATTAGATATGGATCATATATAAAGTATGATTGAGGGAAGTCTTCAATGAAAGTTTTACAAATATCATTTTCTGTTAGTCCTTCCACTTCATGTGTTAGATTAAAGGAAGCGCTAAAAGGGCAGGGAGTAGATGTAAAAATATTGACAATGCATGCATCAAATGCATTAGTGAATGATCACGATATAATTGTAATAAAGAAAACAATTTGGACTAAGGTGTATAAGAGAATATGTGAGACTATATGGAAGGTGATATTTGATAGAAAATACCAACAGAGAAAGCCATCCATATTTGATGGCGGGTACGATGGAATTCAGTATAGGTATATTAAAAATATTATTGCCGAAGCAGACGTAGTTCATATTCACTGGGCATTGATGCTGATCAACTATAGAAATTTGAAAGAAATACTTAGAGATAAGAAAAATGTAATATGGACAGCACATGATTGTTGGCCATTTACTGGCGGATGCCATCATTTTGATGCGGGGTGTGATGCATATAAATATAATTGTGGGAAATGTCCGCTTTTGTTATCAAATAACAGCAGAGATATAACAAACTTAATCATGAAAGCAAAGAGGAAAGCTTTTTCATCAAATATTGTAATGATTGGACCTAGTAGATGGATTTCGGAAAGGATGAAAGAAAGTTCGCTTTTTTGCAATTCGATGGTTCAGACTATTCCAAATGCTCTAAATTGTGAAAAGTATTTAGTAAAAGATAGACGCTCAATCCGTGAAAAACATGGAATAGACGCGAATCAAAAGGTTATTATGGTGGGAGCGTATAGCATGGCTTCACCATATAAAGGTTATTCATATTTCTTAGAAATTCTAAAGAAACTATCTATGAACTCCAATTTAGATAAATTACTAGTAATCACATTTGGAAATATAGATGATACAGAAATATATGATGGCATAGAGACAAAACATTTTGGTTATATTGAGAACGAAGACAAGATGGTTGAATTATACAACTTAGCAGATGTATTTCTATTAACATCAGTGAATGAAAATCTTCCAACTGTGGTAATGGAAAGTATGGCTTGTGGTACACCAGTTGCAACTTTTGATGTTGGTGGCGTAAGGGATATGGTTGATCACAAGAAAGATGGATATGTCGCTAGAAAATTTGATGTAGAAGATCTTGTTGAAGGAATCAAATGGTGTATAGAGAATGGAAATTCAATTAGGAGTGATATGCACATGAAAATGGAAAAATATTGCGCATATGATATAGTTGCAAAAAAACATATTGAATTATATGAAAGTGTCAAATGATGGTCAGTAAACTTAAGGAAAACAAGCTTCTAATATACATATTTATCGTTACTACTTCAGCATTATTTTTATTGATTTCAAGTACTAGCTCACCACTATATCCAATGAATCCATGGGTTGACGTAAATGCTTATTTTACTGTGGGAAGAGGAATGCTGCATGGAAAAGTGCCATATGTAGACTTGTTTGATGTTAAAGGACCACTGGTATTTTATTTATATAGTGTTATGGCATTGATTTCAGATAATACTTTTTTTGGTGTGTTTGCAATAGAGTTTATACTGTTTTCTCTATTCTTATGTTCGGCGTATAAAATAACAACTTTATATATATCAAATATTGAAGTAAGAATGTTTGTCACTGCCTATGTAGCATTTGCTACAGTTTCTTCATACGCCTTTGAAAAAGGAACTAGCGTAGAAGAAATATGTCTATGGGCAATGACTTATGCGCTTTATCTTGTGCTTCGTAGTGCGAAAACCGAAAAATCTTTGACGACTGTCGAAGCAATGATTATAGGTTTATTAGGAGCATGGTGTTTTTGGATAAAGTACACTATGTTTGGCCTATTTATTGGATTGGCATTTTATGTGATAATAAAATACTTTTTTTCCGACAAGGAGCATTTTATAAAGCTGTTACTTTCATTTTTATTCGGTTTTTTTGTTTTATCAGCGGCAATTATTATTGCATTAGCTTGCCAAGGAGCTTTATCTGAGGCAGTTAATTCATATTTTTTTGCAAATGTTAGTCAGTACTCGGAAACTTCTAATAATTCAAAAGTATTGAGTGTAATTATTTCTGTTGTAAAAGGAACTATTTCTTTTACGGCAAGAAATCTCCAGATATCTATAGTTGTTTGGATGGGATTAGTTCTGGCGATTTTTGATAAGAAAACTAGTGCTAAATTAGTTCTAAGCATAGCTTTTGCTAGCCTACTGTTTTTTGATTATGGTGGTGGCGTCAGAAATAGGTACTATGCATTAGTATTTGCTGTTTTTTTACCGGCTTGCCTTGGAGAAATTATAAGATGGATGAACAAAAAGGGACTCCTAGGTGAGGATTTAATAAATAGTAAAATAATCGTAGTGATTTTCACAGCGATATTAATTACATTAACTTATTTTATTTCTGATAATACAAGATTACTCAGATATAGCAAGGCAGATATGCCACAGTTTCAGTTTGCAGAGATAATCAATCAAACCCCCAATGCAACCATATTGAACTATGGCTACCTCGATACTGGACTTTATTTTGCAACTGGAATTGATCCATCAAACAAATATTTCTACATACCTAATAAAGTAATGGAAGACGCAGCTCACAATGAGCAGAATCAGATCTTACTGAATGGAAAAGTTGATTATATTGTTTCGGTTAATCCGTTAGATGAGAAATACACTAATTATGAATTAGTTGAGCAAGATTATTTTGATTTTGATGGATTAACTTATTATCTCTATTTCAAGAGATAATTGAAATGTTGAGGGCAGATTATGCTTTATTTTTTTATTCCTATAATATTGATAAGCTTTTTACTGAAAGTAATTATAAATAATAATGTAAGAAATAAGTACGATTGCGTTGAGTTAATAGGATTTGTGACGGTAATATGGGCGATTGAACTATTTATAGTTACAGAGCTGCTATCTCTTTTTATGTGTGTTGATAAAACACACTTGGTTTTTGCTTGGGGGATAGTGGATTGCTGTACTTTATTTGTTTTGGCCACATTTCTAATAAAAAATCATATTCCATTATTAATGCCATTTAGATCAGAAATAGAATTTGGAAAAATAGTCATTAAAAATAAAAAAGTGGATTTGATTCCATACCTTTTATTTGTGGTATTAGGTGCATTAGTATTAGCTGTTTCAATTAGAACAGTACCGTATAATGCTGATAGTTTAGCATATCATTTGCCTAGAATACAGATGTGGGCGCAAAACAAAACTGTTGCACACTTTGCTACACCAGATTATAGGCAGATTAGTAGCCCTGTTCTAGCAGAATTTGTAAATTTGCATGTATACATTTTTAGTGGTAATGATATTTTTTTTAATTTAGTCCAAAGCATTTCTTATGTTTTTAATTCATTTATGGTTTATTGCATAGCCAAGAGAAGATTGTTATCGCAGAGGGGAGCACTCGTGGCGACTTTTATGGCCATGTCGACACCTATAGCTCTTGCAGAAGCATTTAATACACAGGTAGATTTATTTACAACTGTATGGATGATGGTATTTGCCTATGAAATGCTTGTGTTATCAGAAAAAAGTGAGATAAGTATAGGCGAAGATGTATTCCGGATTATCATTATGGGACTGTGTATGGGACTTGGTTACATCACTAAGCAATCGGTCTGCATAGAGATGGTCGTTTTTTCAATTATCTTACTTATCGTTAGAATGAGAAAAAAAGATGATTTTAAGGAGCTAATATATTCTATTGCTACAGTACTAATTACTTCATTGATTGTGGTTGCTCCGGAAATAGTAAGAAATATCTTTACATTTGGAGCAGTTGCTGCCCCTCAGGTTGGGAAGAACCAATTAATTGGAACGTTGTCACCAGGGTTTTTATTAGTTAATTTTATTAAGAATTTGTTGTTCAACTTACCATTTTCTTTTTTTGAGGGAAGTCAAGATATTGTATATTTTATTGTTTATGCATTTGCTGGTGTATTACACGTTAATTTGAATTCAGAATTCATTTCTGAATGTGGTCAGCCATATGTAATAAATAGTCCGACGATATATACCCATGATATGGCAATAAATCCGCTTAATGTGTGGCTTCTTATTATTTCTACTATAGTGATGATTGTTTCACTATTAAAGAAGCGTCGTTGTTGGAGTGGTTTTGAGTGGGCAATATGCTTGTCATATTGTGCAATGTTAACATTATTACGTTGGGAACCATATGATACGAGATACCAAATTTCTTATTTGATGCTTATTCCAATTCTTGTGGTGGCAACGTTAGAGAAGGTACTCCCAGAGAATTCAGGTAAGCTTTTTGCAATATATGGGGTAATCGGTTTCATATGCACTAGTAGTTTTTACAATGTGTTTAGATTCCATGCAAATCTTAGTACTCATGAGGCTGGAATACGACCTGCAGGTTATTATTCAATGGTCGGTCAGTTTAGAGAACAGCAAGCAATTTCTAGTTTTATTAATCAAAAAAAAATATAGTTCAATAGGATATTACTATCAGGGCATAGAAAATGTTTATCCACTTAATGAAATGTGCAAGAGCGTCAAGCATATTGAATACATAGTGTTTGATGAATATACACAAAGGTATGAAGATGCTAGTTTTGAGCCAGATGCTATTATATGGGCTGGTGAAATGGAAAATGATAAAATTAGTTGGCACGGTGCAGAATACTATCCGGTATATGAATACTCTGATTATCACGTTTTACAAAATGCTAGATATAATGAGGCGAAAACAACTGAGGATTATCTTATTTATGAAAAAGAATTGAATACTTATCTTAATAAGATTTCAGCTGGAAATTATACTGCCTTTGTGACATTCAATGATGGTGTATTGGCTGATCTCGATGAAGAGACTATTAATTCATTTGCCAACCTTGGAATTGCATCAGATTTGAATGATAAGCAGGATGAAAGTTATTGGTTTATGCTTCAAAATGGGAAGGTTTGTCATGAATTGATAAGTGATCAGTTTATTTATGAAAACGGATCATTTGATAGTAAACATAGATATGAGATTGGAGTTACTGGATATATACATTGTGACAACTATATCAAGATTGATGGTTATTATTATTCAAAGGATCAACCAGGTAAAATATTGTCGTGTACGATAATGAAACAGATCAGATTGTAGACTGGGTAAACTGGAATGGAGATTATAGTAAGCCAGTTTATAGAATGAACATAATTTAGTATAGGAATCACTGGAGTTATTTATGATTTTTTCGAGTTTGATTTTTACATTCTATTTTTTACCGATTGTTCTATTGTTATATTATTTGTCAAAAGAGCAATTTAGAAATTATATTTTGCTAGTGGCTAGCCTTTGTTTTTATGCATATGGTGAACCTTTTTTTGTGTTTGTTATGTTGTTGTCTATAGTCTTAAGCTATATTTTTGCAAGACTTATTGCATGGTTGAATGATACTGGGAAAAAGACAACATCAAAAATTGTACTTTTTCTTGATATTGTTATAAGCATAGGCATACTTTTTGTTTATAAGTACTTGGATTTTTCCATAGGAATTGTAAATCAAGTTACTATGTCAAGCATAACACCCACAGGAATAAAGTTGCCTATAGGAATATCTTTTTTTACATTTCAGGCATTGTCATATGTTATAGATGTATATCGTGGAAGAGTTAAAGTGCAAAAAAATCCATTTTACGTAGCGCTTTACATTTCCTTTTTTCCTCAGCTGGTTGCAGGACCAATAGTAAGATATTCCACGATTGAAGAACAAATTATAAGCAGAAGTCAATCTGCTGAGTTCTTTGCTGAAGGAGTCAGACGATTCATGTTGGGCTTTTGTAAGAAAATCTTGATAGCTAATAATGTAGGTGCAGTTGCCAGTGAGATATTTTCTCTTGATTATTCAGCAACTTCATTAACAACTATGTGGCTTGGCTCAATATGTTATAGTCTTCAAATTTTATATGATTTTTCTGGATATTCAGATATGGCAATAGGTTTAGGTAAGATGTTTGGCTTTAGATTTGAAGAAAATTTCAACTATCCATATATGGCTAAATCTATTACTGATTTTTGGAGAAGATGGCATATATCATTAAGCCAGTGGTTTAGAGATTATGTGTATATTCCGTTGGGTGGATCAAGAGTCAGCGTGCCAAGACAGGTAGTGAATCTATTAATAGTTTGGTTATTGACAGGCCTTTGGCATGGGGCCAATTATACGTTTATAGTTTGGGGATTGTTTTATTTTGTATTACTGGTAATTGAAAAGTACGTAATAATGCCAGATAGAAGAAAAGGTATTGTTTTTAGTGTAGCGTGGCGCGTAATTACTTTACTATGTGTAAACTTTGCATGGGTAATCTTTAATTCTGAGTCGTTGCATGCAGGAGCGGCATATTGTTTTTCTATGGTTGGGTTTAATGGTACAAGTGGTATCATTGATGACGTGGCAATACGTAATCTCAGAGAATATGGTGCTTATGTCTTTGCGGGTATTTTATTTGCTTCACCGATAGCAAAGATTATTAGAGAAAAGTTACTTGTTGAGAAAAATGCTATAATAGGAAAATATGTTGAAGCTTTTGCATATGGAATAGTTTTTTTATGGGCAACATCATATTTGGTACTTGGAGCTCATAATCCATTTATTTATTTTAATTTTTGAGGTGCTATGGCAAAAAAAATATTACAAAACCCATTTATTATCGCTTTGTGCGTAATTATATTGATTCCAGGTTTCTTAAGTTGTGGGCAGCTAATTAGTTACTATACAGGTGAAACGACATATTCTAATAATTTAGATGCGGAATTGGGAAGCAAATTAGAAACTGATATAGCTACAACTTTTTGGAAAAAGGACAAGTTTGTCGATTTTAATGGAGCATTTAGAAATATACTTGATCAACCAGAAATGAATGGTGTTGTAAAATTAAATAATGGATATCTTTTAACTACTATTGATGAGATAGATGACGAGAAAATGCAATACAGGATTAATAATATTGCGGTTTTGAATGAGTATCTCAATAATCGTGGGATTAGCTTTCTGTTTGCATCAGCACCATATACTAGTAGTAAATTTGATACTGAGTTACCTGTAGGATACAATGATTTTGGGAACAAAAATGCTGATAAATTGCTGGAAGGACTGGAATCTTTTGGCGTTGAAACTTTGGATTTTAGGCAGCAGATGCATGACGATGGTATTGATCAGTACTCTATGATGTATAAAACAGATCACCATTGGACTACTGAAGCGGGATTATATGCATATTCTGTTCTTGAAAAATGGATACAATCAAAAACTGGTTGTACTGTAGATGAGCGAATTGCAGATATAAGTAACTATGAAATCGATAATTATACTGAATGGCATCTAGGTTCACGCGGACAGAGAACTGGAAGATATTACGCTGGGGTAGATGATTTTGATGTTTTAGTTCCAAAATTTGATACGCTAATAGAAAATGATGAAGGTACAATAGGTAAGATGCAAGAACTTGCATATAATTGGGAACCTTTAGCAAAACGTGATCCAAAACTGGAATATGTGTATGACAAAGTATTAAAGCAATCTGCTGGGCACTATACTAACTTGGATTGCAAAAATGAAGTCAAAGTGTTGTTGGTGTCGGATTCTTTTTCATGGACAGTATGTCCGTTTATGATGATGGGATTCAAAGAGCTTAGATTTGCTTATAGTCAGCCATTGAACGAACAACTAACGCCTGAACTTATTGAGGAGTATGATCCTGATGTTGTGATAATGCTTTATTATCCACAGGTGTATGAGGTGGATTTGGCATTTGATTTAGCAAGATTTCAAGAAGACTAGAGCTTGTACCTTGTCAATAACTTCTGACTTACTAGTATGGTGGAGGAATTTGTGCAATTCAATAGTTATGAATTTATAATATATTTTTTACCTATTTGTTTGGTACTGTATTATCTGGCTAATAAAGTTAGTGAGACAGTTGGAAAAATGATACTTATAATTTCAAGTATCATTTTTTACTCGCTTGGCCGAATTAGTATGCTTATTTATTTAGGAGTAAGTGTATTAATTAATTACATATTTGCATATGTGATTCAAAAGACGGGAGTAAAGAACAAGTGGGTAAAAGCATTACCCATATTAATTAATATATCTCTATTGCTTTACTTCAAGTATTTAAATTTTGCTATAGAAAATATGAATTTGCTTTTTGGCTTTGAATGGGAACTTCGTGAAATAATCCTTCCACTAGGCATATCATTTTATACATTTCAGCAAATTGCTTATTTGGTCGCTATTGAAAGAGAGGAAATAAGCAGTAATATTGTCGATTATCTTACGTATATACTGTATTTTCCGAAGTTGATAATGGGACCAATAGTCGATCCAGCTGTTTTTTATTTGCAAATAAATGATAGTACTAAGAAAAAAGTAAATGTAACAAACATTGTTATAGGAATAAAGCTTTTAAGCTATGGATTAGTAAAGAAGGTGCTTTTAGCTGATACTTTTTCAAGAGCTGTGGCATGGGTATATGACAACTTAAATGAAGCAACAGCAATGGATTGCATGTTATTGGCGTTATTTTACACATTTGAAATATATTTTGATTTTAGTGGATATAGTGATATGGCTATTGGCATATCAACAATGTTTAATATAGATTTACCAATGAATTTTGATTCCCCTTATAAAGCTATTTCGATAAGAGATTTTTGGAAAAGGTGGCACATCTCCCTTACCAAGTTTATGACCAAATACATTTACATTCCACTTGGAGGATCTAGAAAAGGAATAGTATTTACATATGTAAATGTTATGATTGTTTTTTTGATTAGTGGATTATGGCATGGTGCAAACTGGACATTTATTTTGTGGGGATTACTTCACGGGTTATTTAGCTGCTGTGATAGATTATTTGATAAACTGGAAGAAAAAGTTTTTATGCCTGTTCGGTGGTTATGTTCTTTTGGAGTTATTAGTGTTTTATGGCTTCTATTTGGATCAGCAACTGTTGGTGAATGGAAAAGTGTATTATATAAAATTTTGCACATGAAAGATACAAGTGTTAGTGAAGGATTGATAGCGTCATTCTATTTGCCTGAAAGCCAGTTTATTTATGATGTTTTACATCTGGATTATCTTCCAACTGACATTCGCGGGTTCAATATGCTTGTATTCATTTTAATTGCCTGTTTGATTTGTTTTGTGCCTGAGAACAATTATAGGAATAAAGAAAAACTTAATATTTTCTCTATGCTTTTGGCATCATTAGCCTTTGCCTGGGGTATTTTGTGCTTGGGAACAGAAACGACATTTGTATATTATTGGTTTTAAGGGGAAATTATGAAAGCAAAGAAGTGGCTTGTCGGTTGGTTAGTTATAGTGATATCTGTATTAAGCTATACTGGCTACTGGGTTTACAAAGTAGATCCATTTTTTCATTATCATAAACCGTTAATGAATACATATTACTATGTCTTAAATGGTTATAATGAAAGAAACGTAAATGATGGTATTAGTAAGCACTTTGATTATGATGTTATCGTAACCGGTACTTCAATGACTGAAAATTTTAGAACTACTGAGGTCGATGAATTATTTAAGTGCAAATCAATCAAGGTTCCGTTTGAAGGAGGAACTTATAAAGAAATCAATGATAATGTAGAAAGAGCACTACAGCACAATAAAAATATTAAGCTTGTGATCAGAGGACTAGATGTATTTGAAGGATATATTATAGCCAGTCCAGACAGTATGAGGACAGATTTGGGAGAATTCCCATCATACTTATATGATGACAATCCATTTAATGATGTACATTACTTATTAAATAGGAATGTGGTATTCAGCAGAGTATATCAGATGGAAATTGATAGAGATAAAGCTGATTTTGAAGCGGGGGTTACATCTTTTGATGAATACGCGAGGTGGCATGAAGATTATCAGTATGGAAGAAAAACTGTGGCACCTAATGGGATTGAGGTAATTGTATGTGACGAGAACATACAATTATCCGCTGAAGAAAAAAGCACGATTAAGGCAAATGTTGATAAAAACTTAATCAGCGTAGCGGAAAAGAATCCAAATGTGGATTTTTATTATTTCTATGCGCCATATAGTATAATGTTTTGGAACGATTTGAATAACACTGGGGAATTGCAAAAAAATCTTCAAATGCAAGAATATGTTGCAGAGTTACTGCTACCATATGAGAATATACATTTGTTTTCTTTTTTTGGCTGTACAGGTGTGATTACGAATCTGAATAATTACAAAGACTATTATCATTATGCTGGATGGGTTAATTCATCGATACTAAAATGGATGCATGATGGAGATTACCAATTGACAAATGATAATTACAAGGATGTTTTTAGGAAATTAAATGATTTTTATTCATCATTTGATTATAAGAGCGTAGAAAATCAAGAAGATTATATTGATGATTATTATGCTGAGGAAGTACTTAATGAGAACTATTGAGTATTTTATACATAAGCAAGGTATAGAAAATGATAGAGAGTAAGGAATTAAAGCACTTGCCACTTATATCTATAATTATTCCCGTGTACAATTGCGAGGATTATCTAGAAGAGTGTATTGATAGTGTGATTAATCAGAATTACCCTGAATTAGAGATTATATTAGTTGATGATGGATCAACAGACAATTCTGGCAAGACTTGTGATACATATGTAGGAAAATACAATGATAAAAAAAGAACCATCAATGTGATTCATAAAGAAAATGGTGGAGCTTGTTTTGCTAGAAGAGATGGTTTGTCACTTTCTA
This sequence comes from Butyrivibrio hungatei DSM 14810, assembly GCF_900143205.1. Classification (GTDB taxonomy): domain Bacteria; phylum Bacillota; class Clostridia; order Lachnospirales; family Lachnospiraceae; genus Butyrivibrio; species Butyrivibrio hungatei. Next base: position 25,551 of record NZ_FRDH01000017.1, read on the forward strand.
AAGCTGACTATGTTGCTTTTGTAGACGGTGATGACTATATTGATTCTGACTTCTGTATTAACTTGATGACAGACATTTTACAGAATGATGCTGAAGTGGCTACTAGTGGCTTTGTGTATACTAATACAGGAACTGGTTATATGGATTCCGCTGAAGCGGGATTATATGCAGGTGAAAAAAAAGAGACTCTCAATAACATTATGATTTATGAACCTATAAGCGAAATGGGGGGAATCATAATGAGCGTATGTATGAAGATATACAAAAAAGAATTGATTCTTAAGGCAATACAAAGGGTAAAGATTAGGCTTGAACTATTTGAGGATTTAGCATATTGTTACGGTCCGCTAATTGAAGCACAATCGGTATATGTTGAGCATAATGCTTATTATCATTACAGAAATAATCCCAATTCGGTTTCAAGGAAAAAGCAAGATGATATATTCCCAAAAGTTCAAAGTGCGTTTTCCTTTGAAAGGAAATTGTATGAGGATTATGGTCGTATTTTTTTAGATCAATTTGATTTGGTAGCTACAAAGTTTTATTATTCATACTTATGGCAGCTTATGGATGATTGTAAATTATCAAAGCAAGATCAGATTGTAGTATGGAAACAGATTAGCAAAGATGAGTTATTTGATACAATTACAGACAATGCTTTGAATGGCAAAATAAAGCCTAAATATGCTAAGTTCATGACGAAATTTAGATATAAACAAAACCTATTGTTTTGGCATTATTTTAAAATTATAGTATTGTTCAGTGAGTTAAAAATTAAAATGACAACGCGTATTAGGAAAATGATAGATATATTTTTAGGAGCTTGCTAGTGATGAAACAAAGGAAAGCAGAATGGGATGTAGTTATTACACCAAAAAGAAAATGGTATTCATTAAACTTAAACGAAGTATTTCGGTATAAGGATTTAATTATTCTTTTTGTGAAAAGAAGTTTTAATTCTCAATATAAACAAACTGTTTTGGGACCGATGTGGTTTGTGATTAATCCACTGTTAACAACTTTTATTTCAACCCTTATTTTTGGTAATATAGCAGGAATACAATCTGATGGAATTCCTTATTTTTTATTTTATTTAGTAGGATATACACTATGGAATTACTTTTCAACTTGTGTGTCCACGACATCTACAACGTTTACAGCTAATGCAGGAATAATGGGGAAAGTGTATTTTCCTCGTTTAACTATGCCAATATCTTCAGTGCTTTTTGCAGCTATTAACATGTTAGTGATTTTTGCTATGTCAATAATTACAATGATTATTTATATGCTTAAAGGCTGTTCGATTCACTTGACACTAAATATTTTGTTAATTCCAATTCTTATGTTTCAGACGGCTATTTTAGGGTTAGGAGTAGGAATTATTATTTCATCAATGACTACAAAATATAGGGATCTGGCAATATTGGTATCGTTTGGATTGAATTTGTGGATGTATTTAACACCTGTTGTTTACCCCATATCTGATTTGTCACCAAAATTCCGAACGATAATTCTTCTTAATCCAATGTCAGCAATAGTGCAGAATTACAAATTTGCATTATTAGGTATAGGTGATATGGAAATAAAGTATTGGATAGTAAGTCAATTAACAACAATAGTATTATTTTTGATTGGAGTACTGACTTTTAACAGGGTAGAAAGAACATTCATGGACACTGTTTAATGTGTAGTAAGATTATATAATCTGGAGTGATGGAAAGAAAAATGTCAGATACAGTAATTAAAATTGAAGGCTTGAGAAAACAGTATAGATTAGGAACTATTGGAGGAGGTACGTTGACAGCGGATCTTCAAAGCTGGTGGGCAAAAAAAAGAGGAAAAGAGGATCCTAATACGAAGATTGGTACCAATTGTGCAGAAACTGGAGATAGTTTTTATGCCATAGATGGGATTGATTTGGAAGTGCATAAAGGTGAAACAATTGGCATCATTGGCGCAAATGGTGCTGGAAAATCGACACTACTGAAATTGCTATGTAGAGTTACTGCTCCAACAGAAGGTACCATAAGAATGAAGGGAAGAATTGCGAGTATGCTGGAAGTTGGAACAGGATTCCATCCAGAATTAACAGGTCGAGAAAACATATATATGAATGGCGCAATTCTTGGTATGACTAAATCTGAGATAGATTCTAAGATTGAGGAGATAATAGATTTTTCAGAATGCCGTCAATTTATTGACACACCTGTAAAACGATATTCTAGTGGAATGTATGTAAAGCTGGCTTTTGCAGTAGCTGCGCATTTAGATGCGGAAATAATGATCATGGATGAGGTTCTAGCTGTTGGAGATGTTAAGTTTCAGCAAAAGTGTTTAGGAAAAATGGAAAATGCAGCAGCGGGTGAAGGAAAAACAGTTTTGTATGTTAGCCATAACATGGCTACTATAAGGCAGTTATGTAATAGATGTATTGTACTTGAACATGGAAAAATAGTCTTCGATGGGGATGTGGAAAGAGGAATAGAAAAATATGTTGGATTAGGAAATGTTGATTATAAACCATTCTATGATTTTTCTGATACGAAGAGACCATCACTTGATCATGGAAGAACTTTATTTGTGCATTCCTTAACATTTGAAAACAAACAACAAGCAGTGTATTCTTCATTGGAAAAGATGATTTTTTCTATTGAATATACACCAAATGTGGATGATGAGAACATTGGAGTATATTTTAGTGTTGTTGCAATGGATGATAGTCCAGTTGGAACTACATTTTCAGGAATTATTGATAATTCTAAAAAAGGAGTGCGAACGAAAAAAACTTTAGAATTTGATATATCTAATTTGGTTGATGGAACATATTATTTTTATTTAGACGTATTTTATACAAATGAATTTGGAACTTTTAATTCTTGTGATCACCCAATGGAAAAAGTTTTTTTTGAAGTGGGAAAAGATGCAAGTACAAGCCAATGGAACAAAAGATATTTTGGTAATATTAAATTGCCAAGTTTAAAACTAGTAGGTCAGAAATGAGTATGAAAAAGATCAAAATAAAATTTGTAGGATATGATTGGCCAGGTTTTTATCCAGAAGAATTGTATTTTTATAGATTATTTAAAAAGCACTATGATGTGGAAATATCGGATAATCCTGACTATGTAATATGTAGCATATTTGGGACTGAATATGAATATTGCAAATATCCACAAATTAGAATAATGTGTGTGGGTGAAAATTATATTCCTGATTTTAACTTGATAGATTATTCGATTTCTAGATATCCTATTAATTATTTGGATAGAAATTTTTATCTTATTGGATGCGCAGATGTTGTTGACGAAAAAAAATGGAAACAGTTAGAAACCAAGAATCGAAACTATCCTGATCAGTTTATAAATACAAAAACTAGATTTGCAAATTTTATAGCTAGTCATGAGTCTGAAAATGGTTTGAGAGGGGATTTTTTTAAGGAACTATGTAAATATAAGAGAGTTGATTCTGTGGGATCATATTTGAATAATATGGCTGAAGAAGATAAAGTTACTTTTAGAGATGATTCGAAAACCAATTTTCAAAAGAAATGCAAATTTACATTATGTTTTGAAAGTACTTCGCATGAAGGGTTTATTACAGAAAAAATTTCTGACGCGTTTTACGCAGATACTATTCCAGTCTATTTTGGTTCAACTAATGTTACTGAAATATTCAATGAGAAAGCATTTATTATTTGCCGAGGAAGGGAGGATTTTGCACGTACGATTGATCTTATAAAAAAGCTTGATCAGGATGATGACTTATACATGGAAATGTTACGTCAGCCAATTTTTGTTAATTCGCATTATCCTTCTGAATTAGAAAAGTCATTTGAGGAATATATTTGCCATATTTTTGATCAGCCAATTGAACATGCATATAGAAGATCGAGAGTATATGCGCCAAGTAGGTTTGAACAATATCACTTGAATTGCTTAGATATGGTGCGTAAAAATGCTAGTAAAAAAAATATACTTGAAAGAGAAAAAGCTCTAATAAAAAGAGTTTTGAGTAGATTAAAATAGATTAGATTGGAAGAGGCATAATCTCATGAAGAAAACAATAGCAATTATGTCTGCTATACTAGTGGTTCAGGTACTAGGTATTATTTTATGGGCTTGTCAAAAAGATAATTTTTATTGGGATGAGTATTATACTTTAGAACGTGCTCATTATGTATCTGAAAAAAATGAAAATGATCACTATATTATTGATGATGACCGATTTAATTATAATACATGGATTGATGCAAAAGTAGTAAGAGACACTTTGATTGTAGATGATAAATCGAGTGTATTATATGATGATTTCTTTCTTACTTTGTCCAAACTGTTTAAAACCAATAGCTATTCAGTACTGCTAAATATAATTACTTATGTGATTGCACCTGGAAAGATAACTTACTGGCCTTCTATTATATTAAATATTATTTTATTTATTTTGAATCAGATAGTTCTTTTTTGTTTGTCTAAGAACATTTTTCATGATGATTTTTGGGGGTACACAGTTATTTCGTTTTATGGCTTCTCAGCCTTGTGTATATCGATGACAACATTTGTAAGGTTTTATATGTTGGCAACGCTAATGACCACTATGTTTACTTTTTTGCATTGTCTTTATTGGAATTGCAAAGAAGAGCAGTTTGCTAGAAAATCACTACTGTTAGTTGGAACGTTGATTTGTTTGTTGATTGGTTATAATAATGCACAATTTGTGATTATATATGCTTTCTTTTTCATTATTAGTTTTACAGTTTTATTATGGGTGTGCAAAGGACCGAAAATCTCCATGTATTATTTTGCCCCTATTGCAATTATAGGAATAGGGTTCATTGCTACAAAAACTAATTTTTTTAATGTTTTGGCTAATTTTAATGAAATTGGGAACATGGCGAATCAAGCTGGAGCATTAGGGTGGTTTATTGGGCAGATATATACATTTAGGCTGAATATGTTGCCAGGGAGAATGAAAGATATATACGTGATTTTTGGGGAGAAATTATTTGGAAATGTGGCTTTGCTTTGCTTGTATTTTGTAGTTATAGCATTTGGAAAGATTATCAAGACTGATGAAAAGAGTATTGGTAAAGAGCAGTTTACCATCATTTTTCCTGTAGTTTTTTATTTGGCTTTTTTTACTGCCTTTGGGTTGTATGGGCAGATTAGATATATTTCATTTATTTTTCCAGAAGTAGCTCTAATTCTCATGGGAGTTTTGTATCAACTATATGGCAGTGGCAAGAATATAAAAAAGGTAGTGTTGATATTTTTGATTGCACAAGTAATTGTGGTAAATTTATCAGGGAATATAGATATGCTGTATATTGGTGATAAGGACAGAATTGATAGTATAAAAGAGCAAAATATTGATAGCATTATTATGACAAGGAAGAGTTTTATGCCATTTGCAGTTTATCAGTCGTCATTAATTGGTGATGATGAAACGCAATTGATGGTATATGATGATCAAAATGCTAATGATATAAGCACGCAACTTAGAGATAAAATGTTAATTCTGGTTGAAGATGAAAATATGGACATTGTTAATTATCTAAAAGGGAAAGAATATTCTGTGAAAAATATAGGGAATACTTACTATTTTAAAGTATTTACAGCAGAGAAATGATTCATAACTTTAAATATTTGGAAGGGAATATGCAAATATGAACTATAGCATCTCAGTAGTAGTACCAGTTTTTAATGAAGAAGGAAACATTGCCAATCTTCATAAAGAAATAAAAGATGTATGTGAAAAAAACGAATATGATTATGAGATTATATTTGTGAATGACGGATCATCAGATGGAACAGACAAAGTCTGCAGGACTTTAAGACCGCTCAAATATATTAAGATGCGCAAAAACTTTGGTCAGACTGCGGCTATGGACGCAGGAATCAAAGCTGCTACCAAAGACTTGATTGTCACTATGGATGGCGATGGACAAAATGACCCAGCTGATATTCCTAACATGATCAAATATATGGAAGATAATGATGTTGATGTGGTATCAGGTTGGAGAAAGAATAGAAAAGATACTTTTATGAAGCGCTTCGTTTCAAGAGGTGCTAATCTACTTAGATATATGCTCGTTCATGATGGCATTCATGATTCAGGATGCTCACTTAAGGTTTACAAGAAAGAGTGCTTCAAGGGTGTAAATCTCTATGGAGAACAGCACAGATTCATTCCTGCAATTCTCAAGATTAAAGGATTTACTGTTGGTGAAGTGGTAGTCAATCACCGCGCAAGAACTTCTGGATATACTAAGTATAATTGGAAGAGAACTATCAAGGGATTTGTAGACATGATCTCAGTGTGGTTCTGGAATAAGTTTGCTACAAGACCATTGCATTTATTGGGAGGCTTAGGACTTCTTTTTGAACTGCTTGGATTTGGCTGTGGTATTTGGTCAATTGTACTTTTTGCTATGGGAAGAAAGATGTCCAATAACATATTCCCACCATTACTTACAATTTTCTTTGTAATAATTGGACTTATAATGATAGTATTTGGCCTGATGAGTGAGATCCTTATAAAGACATATTATGGCGTTCATGTTGATACATCTTATAGTATCAAGTCTATAGAGACTTTTGATGGTAATGATTCAAACGAGAAAGAAGCATAAATGAAAATACTAATTGTATCCCATGAGTATCCTCCTGTTGGAGGAGGAGGAGCTAATGCATGTATGCATTTGGCTAAAGAATATAGTGCTGCAGGTCATGAAGTACACATTGTAACAGTATGGTATCAAGGTGAAGCAGAGCAAGAGCATCTTGGTGAGAATATTGATATATACAGGCTAAGATCTAAAAGAACACGACTAGAACAGTGCAGCTTTAAAGAGATGCTAGATTTTCTCTTTAAAGCTGTTGCATTTACTGACAAATTGGAGAAGAAGGAGAAATTCGATATTTGTCAGATTTTCTTTGGCATTCCAAGCGGACCCATAGGCTATTACCTCAAAAAGAAATATAGGCTGCCATACGTAATTCGTTTTGGTGGAGGAGATATTCCGGGATTTCAGGATAGATTTACAAAAGTCTATAAGCTGATTGGACCAGCTATCAAGCTTATTTGGAAGAATGCAGATGCATTAGTTGCTAATAGCCGGGGCTTGCAGAAAATGGCATATGATTTTTGCGACAAGTATGATATCAGGATAATACCTAATGGTGCTGAAATAATGCAATGCGAGAGTGGGCACCAATCCGATGAATCAATAGTACACTTGCTCTTTGTTTCAAGGCTCATCGAAAGAAAAGGAGTTCAGGACATTCTTCCACAATTACCAACTGTTGTACAAGCGTGTAATCAGAAAGGACGTAAAATAGTTTTGGATATTGTCGGAGATGGTCCATATAGACCAGAACTAGAGAACATAGTCAAAACTTACAAACTTGATAATATAGTTCGCTTTCATGGTCAAAAGAACAAAAGCGAGCTTCCACAGTACTATTCTGAATCAGATATTTTTGTATTCCCTTCAAGAAAAGAAGGAATGCCAAATGTTGTACTGGAAGCAATGTCCTATGGTTTACCGATAATCATGACTCCGTGTCAAGGAAGCGAAGAACTTATTCAGGGGAATGGATATATTGAGGCAACAAGAGGCTTTTCTGAAAAAATAACAGAATTAGTACTTGATGAGGATAAGAGAAAACTATTTGGAGAGAGAAGTAAAGAAAGAATTAAGGATTTAAGCTGGAGTAATGTGGCTAATGCTTATATAAAGGTATTTGATCAAATATGTGTGGAATCTGCGGATATGTAAGTCGAAAGCGAATTGAAGATAGTGTTTTATGTGTTATGAGAGATAGTATGACACATAGAGGACCTAATGATGCAGGTATTTGGAATAGAGATTATTCTAATGGGTACATAGGCCTTGCTCATAGACGACTTTCTATTTTTGATTTAACAGAGCTAGGACATCAGCCAATGGAATCGACAGATGGCCGATATACAATTGCTTATAATGGTGAAGTCTATAATTTCAAAGATCTTAGAAATGTCTTAATCTCAAAGGGATATAAATTTAAGTCAGAATGTGATACAGAAGTAATTCTTTATGCATATGACTATTGGAAAGAGAAATGCTTTGAAAGATTCAATGGAATGTTTGCTATTGCTATATGGGACTCAGTTGATGAAAAGCTCATATTAGCAAGGGATAGAATGGGGGTTAAACCACTTTATTATTATTGGTGTACGACCACAGAGGATTTTGTGTTTGGCTCAGAATTAAAACCAATAATGTTTTATCCAGGATTTAAAAAGAATGTTAGACATGATGCTTTAGGTAAATTTCTATGTAATAAGTATATTGCTTCGCCTGATGCGATATTTGAAAACACATACAAAGTGGTTCCTGGTACATATGTGGTTTTTCATGATAATACAATAAATACAGAAACTTACTGGAATTTCTATGATGAAAAGGACGAAGGTCTTAGAAATCAGATTATCGAATTCAAAACAGCTAAAAGTGAGATTAATGAAATAATAATAGATGCTGTTAATAAGAGAATGGTAGCTGATGTTCCAGTTGGAACATTTCTTAGTAGCGGGGTGGATTCTGCGCTGGTCACAGCAGTGGCACAGAGATATAGTGAAGCTAAAGTTAAGACTTTTACAATAGGCTTCTATGAAAAAGAAAGAAATGAAGCAGACAGAGCTAAGAAGATTGCTGATTACCTCGGAACAGAGCATACGGAATTATATGTTGGTGAAAAAGAGATACTTGAGCTTATTAGTGATATAACTGATTATTATGATGAACCATTTTCAGATTCATCTCAGCTTCCTACTATGCTTGTTTCAAAATTGGCTTCGGATAGAGTGACAGTAGCACTTTCTGGAGATGGTGGAGATGAGCTGTTTTGTGGATATAAAATGTATGATTGGTCTTATATTGCCCAAAAAGCTGATTTTATAGGAAATGTTTTACATTTTATCCCAGGTAGTGACATATTTAAGCAGAATGTAAGTCCAGAATTAAGAGCATTTATAAACAATAGAGATGCAGGACTTAAAACACAGCTATTTGTAGATGTTATGACGGAACTTGCTAGTAGTCTTTTGTTAAATAAAGAGGTGTTTTGTCCAAAATTTGATTATGAGAAGAAGATGGATTATAGAAACTGGCAGGAAAGAAGAATGCTTCTTGATATGATGACTTATCTTCCGGATGAAGTCATGGCTAAAACAGATAGAGCTTCTATGAAGTACTCACTTGAAGTTCGTAGTCCTCTATTAGATTATAGATTAGTAAAAAAAGCTTTTGAGATACCACAGAATTTTAAGTACTACAATCATGATAAAAAACATATCTTAAAAGAAGTTGCGTATGACTACATTCCTAAAGAACTTTTATCAGGTCCCAAAAAGGGGTTTGGAGTACCTATGGCAAAATGGCTTAGAGGACCATTAAAAGAAGAAATCAAAATGTATTCAGACAAAGAGTTTATTAGAAAACAGGGGATATTTGATCAGGAAGGTATTAATAGATTGATTGCTAGGCAGAGTGTTTCTGATAAAGTTATGTATAGTTCTATGTTATGGTCGTTTTATATGTTTCAAAGATGGTGGGAACAATATGTCAGTTAAAATAATATTGCTAATTGAGTATATGTCAAAAATGGAGCCATAATAGTACTTGCTTTAATGTATTACTATATTAAGAAGTCAAAAGTAGAGAGCTAAACATGTAGCTTGTTTGGAGATAGCGATGTGTGGAATATGTGGATTAGTAACAAAGAAAAATATATCAGGTGAGTGTTTCGATAGAATGGTGGATGCATTGGAACATCGTGAACCTGATGACAGAGGGGTTTGGAGCACTACTTCTACAGGATGGAGTGTTAGGATGGGGCATCGCAGGCTGTCAATTATTGATTGTTCGGCGAATGGTCATCAACCAATGATTGATGAAACTGGAAGATACATAATTATTTTTAATGGTGAAATATACAATCATGTAGAACTAAAAAGAGATTTGAAAGACTTTAGTTTTATATCAACTTCTGATACTGAAGTTCTACTATATCTCTATATCAAATATGGCCCCAATGTGTAGATAAAATTAATGGGATGTATGCTTTAGCAGTTTATGATAAAACTGAAAATAGCTTTTTTTAGCAAGGGATAGGATGGGGAAAAAGCCATTATATTATTATTTATGTGAGGATAGTTTTGTGTTTGCGTCAGAACTCAAATCTTTTTTATGCTATCCTTTTTTTAAAAAAACAATTAATAAAGATGTAATGACACAGTATTTTAGCCAGAATTGTATTTTGCCTCCAAACACTATATATGAAAATACATATAAATTAAAGGCTGACGAATATTTGATATGGAAAGGAAACAGTAGATAATATCTCTATAGCAAATGAAGACTGGAGAAAACAGAGAATGCTACTGGATATGACTACATATCTTCCAGATGAGAATCTTACAAAGGTAGATAGAGAATCCATGAGATTTTCATTAGAGGCTAGATGTCCGTTGTTAGACTATAGGATTGTGGATTTTTCTATGAAGATACCTTTTCAATATAAGTACAATAATGGAGTAAAAAAATATATTTTAAAAGATATTTTATATGATTATGTTCCTAAAGAAATGATGGAAAGGTCTAAAATTGGCTTTAGTATTCCTATCTACAAGTGGTTAAGAACTACACTTAATTCTGAATTAAAGCAATACTTTGAAAAGGATTTTGTAGAAAATCAAGGTTTATTTAAATACGATAGTTTAATTAAATTTTTAAGCGATTTTACAAGGAAAGAACAAATAAGTAGTACACAGATTATGTGGAGCTATTTTGTTTTCCAGCGCTGGTATAAACAATACTTGGTTTGATATATTAGAAATGAAAAACAATATGATAGATAGTTATTTGATAGTGTGATAGATAAAAAGAATATTTAATTTGGGGCATAGAATTATATGGTTTACTTAAAAAATAGTTTATATTACTATTTTACACAGAAATTGTCCGTACAGACTATGAATTGAGTAAAATAATCATTTTGGTAAAGATTTTTATAAGTAGGGGGAGTCAACTATAAACTAGCTGAAGTGAAACTACAACAGCCAAAACAATGAGAAGAAATGATACAGTACGCGGAGAAATTAGCAGAAGACATTTCGTGTTTGAGATTAGGCATATATTTAACAGATGGAAAAAACAGGTTTTTTCAAAATGGTTATCTGTGCTTGGGGCGAATTTATGAAATTACAACCAAAAGAATGGATAAGACACTTGGCGAGATGTTGATACTCCCATCTGAAAAGGTGTTAGGATGAAAAATGAGAAAAAAATCCGTTAACAAAAGAAGAAAGAATACTGAGTGAGGCAATATATGAAATGATTACTAATGAGGAGTTAAGAAAAAAATATAAAAAAACAGGTGAATGTAAGAGCAAGGGAGTGTGATTTATAAAATTCTATTGAAAGATGGATTAATTTGATTGAAGATAATGAATGATATAAATGAGTTGTACAAGTTTATGAGTTTGCGGGATTTTTTGGGTATTAATGTTATTAGAATAGAAATCATGTATAAATATTATAGATTGAGTGTGCTATATGAATAAGATATGGATAAAGAATATATCATACACTTTATGTGGAAAAATAATGGCGATGATTGCGTCTGTTGTTACAGATATAGTAATTGCAAGATTATTGGAAATTCAAAGCTATGCAGAATGGACATTCTTTTTTTCCATACTTACTATGCTTAATTGGGCTGGTTGGCTTGGGATAAATATTTCGTCAAAGGTAATAGTATCAAAATGCACATCTGATATTGAAGAAGCTAAATGTTTAAAGTCAGCTCGTTTAGTTAGGTTTTTTTTTAGCGTATGTATTGGAATTGTTTTATACGTTTTCTTACCACGATTGGCACCGCTTGGAGGGTATCCACAGAAGTATCCAGAGTTGAAATGGCTGTTTTCAGTAGCCTGTATTTTAGTCTTTTTTAATTCTTTTGTTGAGTTCTATAAAGAAATATTTATGGGTGTGAATAAATTCAAATGGTTGTTTCTGATTACAACTGCAGAATATATGGGCTATTTTTTGTTTTCTACGTTTTTTTTGTTTCTGAATAGAGAAATCAAATCTGTAGTTTATGGGTATGTTGCTTCTGGAATAGTTGTGTTTTTAATAGGCTATTTTGGTATATATTTAAATTATAGAGATAAAGTAGTTATTGGCAAAAATCTTTTGTTCGAATATGTGGTTCCTATAATGAGATATTCTATCCCTATTGCATTGTTGGGCATGGGAGTTGTAATTTTAACTGAAATGGATACATTTATGCTAGGGATTTTTAGCACTAAAGAGAACGTCGCCGTTTATGGAATTGCTAAAAATATATGTCACAAGGCAGCGCATTTAAATAATGCTTTTTCTAGCGGTATTATGACTACTTTTTCGGTTGTTACCGCTAATAATTTTATGGATCGTAAGAGTAAATATAAGAACGCTGAAAGAATTAACATATTTATTACAACTTTAATCTCTGCGGGCCTATTTCTTTTTAGTAAAGCTACAATCTCAATTTTATATGGTAAGTCTTATTTAGAGGCAGCACATGTTATTAACATACTGATTCCATATTATTTTTTATTTGGTATTTCTAATTTTTATTCATTTTTCCTTGATTTTAGAAATAAAGCGGGAAAAAGGTGTGTATGGTATTGCAGTGTTGTGTTTCTGAATATGCTTTTAAATAGAATACTGATTCCCAAATATGGGGCTGAAGGCGCAGCGATAGCAACGAGCATTTCACTACTTCCATATACTGTTTATTCGTATGTGGCATCAGTAAAAGAGTGGAATGAAATAAATTATCAAATTAAAAATGGAGGATTACAATAAAATATTATGATGAATTTTTTTATAAGGGTGGCAAGTGTAATTGAGCCTGAATACCGGGCTAGAAAAATCAAAAGTAAGGTGATTTCTTTCTTTTATATATTGTATTTATGTATAAGACATTTAGATAGAATAATCCGTAGCTTTAATGGGGATTATTTAGTGATTCCGAGGTTGGAAATAGCAGTTACTTCCAGATGCTCATTGAAGTGTAAGAATTGTTCAAGCCTTATGCAGTATTACAAAAAGCCATTTGATATTTCGGTAGATACTAATGTAAAAACCATTAGAAGAATTCTTGATGCAGCAGATCAAGTCAATCAGCTTAAGATACTTGGAGGAGAACCATTTTTATACAAGGATCTTGACAAGATCTTATCGGAAGTGTCTAAACATGAGAATGTAAAAAAAGTACTGATAATAACAAATGGTACAATTGTTCCACAAGGAGAGGCACTGTTAAAACAATTATCAAACGAAAAGGTATCGATACGTATTTCATACTATGGAGAGTATTCGAGAAATCGTGACAAAATACTTGAAGTTTGTGAGCAAAATAAGATAAAATGCTATGCCAAGTTTGAGAGGGAAATGTGGCAATCACCAGGTGGCATCGATAGGCGAAATAGATCATTAAAAAATATAAAGAAGCAGTACAAAAAATGTGACGCATCTCTTTGCAACAATTTACTTGATGGAAAGTTGCATCATTGTGCGAGAAGTTCAAACGGTATGAATCTAGGAGTGATTCCGGATGAACCAGCAGATTATCTTGATGTTTTGAAATATGAATCGCGTGAAAGCCTAAGGAGAGAATTATTGAAATTCCTTTATCATGATAGAGGGTATTTACTAGCTTGCGACTATTGCGATTTTGCAACACACGATTCACACGAAGTGATTCCAGGGGAACAGATGTAATATTGCTTCATTCTGAGTATCGTATAAATGAATATATAAGTATGATAAAGATATTTCTACATTATTTTAAAATGTTTGGGATGAAAGAGAAATAAAAGTTGTGAAAAAAAGAGAAAAAGTAGCGCTGATAGTTAATACCGATTGTATCAGGGAGAGGACTACATAAGATCTAAAATGGTAGATTCAATATTACTTGATTCTGAAAATGAGTATGTGAATCCTATTTTTGCATTTGACGAACTAGAACAGGTTGACGGGCTGCTACAAAAGAGAATGTTATTAGATATAATGACATATCTTCCAGATGAAGTATTAACTAAGACAGATAGAGCAACTATGAAATATTCGTTAGAGATGCGAACTCCCCTTTTGAATCAACAGGTTATGGAATATTCATTCAGGATACCTATTGAATATAAATATCGAAATGGTGAAAAAAAATATATATTAAAGGATATTCTTTCTGATTTTGTTCCTAAAGAAATGATTGATAGACAAAAAAGGGATTTGGTGTTCCTATAAAAAAGTGGCTATTAGGTCCACTATATGAAAATGTTAGAAGATATGCAGAAAAAGATATTTTAGATAGGCAAGGAATTTTTAATGCTGATGGGATTAGTATGCTTATAACCTTGACAAGAAAAAGTGATAGTTATAGATATCGAGCTACATTGTGGTGTTTTTTTATTTTTCAGATGTGGTATCAGAAATATGTAGAAGATCTGTGGAACTAGTAGGAAGGAAATAGAGGTATGAATAAGAAAATGGCTGTAGCAGGGACAGGGTATGTAGGATTATCAATTGCTACATTGCTATCGCAGAACAATAGTGTTACTGCGGTAGATATTGTGCCAGAAAAGGTTGATTTGATTAATAAAAGATTATCACCGATTCAGGATGACTATATTATTAAATATTTGAAAGAAAGAGATTTAAATTTAAATGCTACTTGTGATGGTGATGAAGCATATAAGGACGCAGAATTTGTAGTAGTTGCAGCACCCACAAATTATGATAGTAAACGTAATTACTTTGATACATCTGCAGTAGAAAGCGTTATCGAGCAGGTTATAAGAGTTAATCCTAATGCTACTATTGTTATTAAAAGCACTATTCCTGTAGGTTTTACAGAGTCTGTACGCAAGAAATATGGAATAAATAATATTCTTTTTAGTCCTGAGTTTCTAAGAGAATCTAAAGCTTTATATGATAACTTATATCCTTCCAGAATAATAATAGGAATGGATAAAAGTGACGCGGACAACGTAAAAGCAGCTAGTGAATTTGCAGGATTACTTGCTGAAGGTGCTATTAAAGATAATATTGATACTTTATACATGGGATACACTGAGGCAGAAGCAGTTAAGTTGTTTGC
This sequence comes from Butyrivibrio hungatei DSM 14810, assembly GCF_900143205.1. Lineage (GTDB taxonomy): Bacteria > Bacillota > Clostridia > Lachnospirales > Lachnospiraceae > Butyrivibrio > Butyrivibrio hungatei. The sequence continues at coordinate 40,736 of NZ_FRDH01000017.1, forward strand.
AAATACTTACTTGGCGCTTCGCGTTTCATATTTTAACGAACTTGATACATATGCCGAGATGAAAGGACTCAATACTCAAGACATAATTAATGGCGTTTGTCTTGATCCCAGAATTGGAACACATTACAATAACCCATCCTTTGGCTATGGGGGATATTGCTTACCTAAAGACACTAAGCAACTACTTGCTAACTATAATGATGTTCCACAGGAAATGATGTCAGCTATTGTACAGTCCAATAGAACAAGAAAGGATTTCATAGCAGACAGAGTGCTAGAAATTGCTGGAGCATATGAAGCAAATTCTTCTTGGAGCGCAGATAAAGAAAAGGAAGTAGTAGTTGGAGTCTATAGACTTACAATGAAGAGCAACTCCGATAACTTTAGACAGAGTTCTATACAAGGAGTAATGAAGCGAATTAAAGCTAAAGGCGCTACGGTTATAATTTATGAGCCTACTCTTGAAGATGGAAATACATTTTTTGGAAGTAAAGTAGTAAATAACCTTGAAGAGTTTAAAGAGAAAAGCCAGTGCATCATAGCGAATAGGTATGACGCGTGCTTAGATGATGTGAAAGACAAGGTATATACTAGGGATATTTTTAAACGAGATTAAGAATAATGGTATTAGCTTGTATAAGAATGAAGATAGGAAATAATAGATGACCATAGATGTAATAGTTCCGATTTACAATGTTGAAAAATATATTGATAAATGCATAAGGTCAATATTAGAGCAAGAATATAGTGAACTACATGTCATATTGATAGATGATGGATCAACGGATGCATCCGGTAAGATATGTGATGAATATGCAAAGAAAGATAAAAGAATAGAAGTGGTTCACAAAAAAAATGGTGGATTATCAGATGCAAGAAATACCGGATTAAAGCTGTCAAGAAACGAATTGATTGCTTTTATTGATGGCGATGACTTTATTCATCCGAGTTACTTAAAAAAAATGATGTCAGTTATGGAGAACTATAATGCTGATGTAGTTGTAACAGGAGTAGAAAAAATAAGTGAAGAACATATAGTGGCTTTTGATAAAGAAACATGCAGTAGAGCAGATGTAGTAGTTATCGAAAAAAAAGATATATTGAAGCAACTAGTTGAAAGAGATGAATTGACTGTCATTCAGTGCAACAAATTATTTAAAAAAGAAATCCTAAATGGAATTGAATTTCCTGTGGGAAGAAAGCACGAAGATACATTTGTTATTCATGAGCAACTATATAAATGTAATAGAATAGCATATATAGAGGAAAGTCTTTATTACTACGTGCAAAGAAGCGGTAGTATTATGCATTCAGAAGGAATTGAAAGCATATTAGATGCTATTGACGCGTTAGTAGCGAGAATAGAGTTTCTAAAAGAGCATTCATGCAATTCTGACCTGCAATGGGCTTCTAATATGCTTTTTAAGTACATTATGTGGAAATATGAAGAAGCTGTTGAATGTAAGGATACAGATAAAAAAACAGTACTTTCAAAAAAGTATACTGAGTACTATAAGCATTATTACAAATTAACATTTGGTCTATCTAATGATTATGTAGTTTTTGCTATAATTCCAAGTTTTTTTGGGTGTTGGATAGAAGTAGAAAAAACTCTAAAAAGGATATATGCGAAGCTTTTAAGTATAATGAAGAAATAGTTTGGAAAAAAGGTAAGAAAATTGCAGAAAAAGATAAGAATCGCTATAAATGTTTTTTGGTTTTTAATAATTGCATATTTGTCATTTAAAATGCCTTTGTTTGTTGATGATTACTTTCAAAGTAAGTCATTTGCTACTGGGGAAGATATAAGCAGCCTTAATATGATTTTTGACTCACTGAAAGTTTCTTATCAGATATTTAACGGCAGAGTTATTACGATGTTTTTTATTCAGTTGATGTTGAATGTGCCGAGGATAGTATTTTCTATTTGCAATGCTATAGTGTACATTATGTTGGCGAATTTAATTGTTAAATATATTTGTTGCGGTGTAGATATAGATAAAAATAGAAGCACCATAATTTTGGCTCTAGTATATGTTTGTATGTGGTTTATGATGCCAGACTTTGCTGAAGTTGTAGTGTGGCCCTCAGGATGTATTACATATATGTGGATGAATCTTATAATATTATCTTTTGGATACTTGTATTATAAGGCTTTCGCATCTATGAGGTGTTTCGATGGTAGCACATCACGAAAAGTTCCTGCTGGCAAGACAATTATTGCAGCTATTGGATATACAGTATTAGGTATATGTGCAGGCTGGTCTGCAGAAGCTAGTGCAGGTGCGACTATTGGTGGAATTAGCTTATTCTTTATTTGGTGCTTGTTAACAAAACATAATATTAGATTAGAAAAAATAGTTGGGTTTGTTGCTTGTTTGGCTGGATATTGCATGCTGATTTTTTCGCCTGCAAATAGGGTTAGAATTACTGATGCCGAAGGCGGAATGGCTACCAAGGGTTTGATAGGGACGTATGCATATAGAGTAGCAAGAGAGAGTTATTATCTATGCATTTTTTTGCTTGTACCAATTGCTATATCTATAGCACTCTACATATTTACTAGAAATAGAACTTCCACTGAAAAAGAAAGTGTATTTAAGAAAGTTATAAAAGAAGTTTCAAAGGGACAAGAAGTATTCTTTTGGCTTATTGCCTTTGCAAGTGTTTATGTAATGACTTTTTCTGCAGGATTTGCTAATAGAATTTTCCAGTTTCCGCTATTTATGTTGATAATAGCGATGGGGAAGTCGTTTATGAAAATATGCGATGATTTAAGCGTTGAATATAAAGAAAGGCTGGCTAAAGCAACTATTACTTTTAGTATAATAATGATGCTTTTAGCATCAACAGAAGTTATTGCTGGATCCTTCTATGCTAAAGCTCATGATTCATTTTTTGATAGACAGATGATTTATTATCATATATATGATACAAAAGGCGTTATTTCAGATTCTTATGAGCAAGACTAATGATTGTTTATGGTATACTATACTTTTGAGAGTATAGTATATTTTTTGGAGACCAGCTATGAAAAGTCAACCCTAGATTAGGCAGAAATTTCGTTTTCTATATCGATTGAAAAAGGGTAACTTTAATAAAGCTCCCTAAAGGTGCCTTTTCAAAATCTATCGATATTGGTTATCAAATCTCTATTCGAGATTAAATGCTACTTCGTTAGTGAGCATCTTCCAGATGATCCTGACATGCTTGCCGGCGCTAAGCCCTAAAGCATTGTAGTGAGTCCGACCTTCAGTTTTCTTGGTATTGTAAAAAGCCTCGAAAGTGGCGTTGTTTCTAACAACGTTTCAAGCTGCATTAACAAGAGCGTACCTAAGGGTATGTGAGCCACGTTTGGATATGCGAGTTTTCTTGGCCTGGTAATTACCGGACTGATATACAGAAGGATCCAGTCCCGAAAAGGCAAGCAGCTTGTTTGGATTAGAGAAACGGTGAATATTTCCTATTTCACCAAGTATCATTCCGCCGTTGATATATCCGATACCCGGAATGGTCATGATGACAGAATCATTGAATTTCATGATGTCAGCCATCTCTGATTCAATCTTTACTAATTGGCTATCCGGTAACTCGATTTGTTGAATGGTCTGGGTTATCTGAATAGATATAGAGCTGTTGTTTGCACCGACAGACTTCTGTGCGAGAACTCTTAATTCTTTGGCCTGTTCTTTGGTAAAGTGTCCGTGTGAGTTCACTTTTAGCAGGTTTGCAAGATGAGTCATATGCATGGAAGCAACTTCTTTCGGTGATGGCGCTTCTTTAAGGAGAGCATAGATGGCTTTCTGGTGCAGGCCGGATTTAAAGAAATACTGTATTTCCGGAAACACTTGATCAACATATGTGGTCAGCTGAATCTTAAGGCGTGTTCGCTGTTTTATCGTCTTATGGCGGAACCTGCCAAGGGCTTTTAAGTCCATAAGATCAAGATCATAAAAACTGACGAACCTGAGTGAATCCTGCATCATAAGAGTTTTGGCAATTACAACTGTGTCGACCTTATCTGTCTTAGTCTTGCGAATGCTATTCTTTCGCATCTGAGATGTCTTGATGGGGGTCAACACACACACTTGGTAAGACTCAGTAACAAGGTATCTAACAAGGTTGTCACCGTAGTGTACCGTCGATTCAAGACCAATGATGATGCTGTCTTTCTCGAAGGAATCGAGCTTAGAGATCAGCAGTTGGAAGCTATCAAAGTCATTTGTAAATTTGAACGGCTCAATGAGTACTTCGCCCTCCACAGAAATGGCAGCGGCGAAATGGTTGAGTTTGGCAATGTCAATGCTACGTAAATCATGAGGTTGTACCTCCCTTTCATAAAGTCTGATACCATGATGTCCACCATCGATTATCATCGTAGACTTGATTGAAATAAGTACTTTGTGTAAAGCCCCGGTACATCCAGCATATAAACAATTCAGATAAAGGTAGCGGCAATACACTCCAGTTGAGTAGTCAAGCTACAGGAAAAAATCAAAAGTCCATAGTATCTGAATTGTATTGAACCACAGATATAGAAAAATGAAAGGAAAGTATGATATTTAGCTTCTAAAAAATCATACAAGGATAGTAATGAAAATAGTTATACAAAATAAAAAAGCAATAATATTATCACTAATTGTAACGGGAGTTTATTTGTTTAATTTTTTTCATCAGGTAAGATATGGTTCAGGAGAAACGGATTCATATTATCACCTGAGTTATGTCAGGTCTTTTTTCTATGATGGATATCTACCAAAGTCCCAGCAGTCATATCCATTGTTTTTTTATGTGATTGCTCTTTTTGTAGTTATATTTAGAAATTATACGGTAGCTGCACTGTTATTTATTATGATATGGGCTTTTGCAACCAACATTTTACAGATTAAGTTGATTGATAAGCTATTAGATGAAAAAAACAGTAATTATTCCGTACTTTTAGGCTCTGGTCTTAGTTTTATTTGGCCGATTTCATTTCATGCATTTGATTTTCTTAAGGGGGAGACTACATACTGGAGCAGTATGTTGCATGTATATCTTACATCGGGTTCTACTGCGCCATACCATAATCTTACCTATTTGTGTGCAAAGCCATTTGCAATACTTACAATATATGCGTTTCTTACTCTTTTACAATCAGACAAAAAAGCAGAACAAGTAAAGATGGCAATTATATTAGCGGTATCTATGCTTTTATCGGTTTTGGCTAAACCTTGTTTCTATCAGTGCTTTGCGCCTGCTGGAGCACTTTTTGTTATAGTTTACTTTTTATTAGGACACTTTGATGAATTAAAAAAATGCATCACGATAGCAATTTCGTTTGTACCAGCTACGATATGGGTTCTTTATTCAATGACGATGAAGGTTCAGCCTATTGCTTTTTCTCCATTTGAGGGAATGATGTTTTACAATGCAGATGGAACAAATGGCTTAATTATATTGTCTCGTGCTATATTCTACGTGCTTTTTGTAGTTGTTTGTATGTTTGTGTATAGGCAAAATAATAATAATATGATACTTGGGGGACTTATTTACTTGTTTGGCGTCGCTGAGTGGATTTTATTTATTTTTCCGTTGGAGAAAGGCGCTCTGGACATGATGTGGGGCTACAATATGTCAATGTATTTGCTTTTCTTATTTGCAATAGTTACTGCAAAAAGAATCTACAATGTAAAACATAATAAGGTTGTGTTTTATTTTGGCAATCTGATCTTTGCCTTTCATACTACATTGGGATTACTGATGTTCATAAATACGTGGATTAAGGCATATTACCAGTATTTTTTTGAGTGATTATGATATAAAGAAATGAAGAATAAAATAAATGCAATTATATCAAACATAATAATATTTGGATTTCTTGTTATATTTTTTTCATGCATTACACCACTTATTGCTTATAACTGTGATGATTGGATATATTTAGGAAAGATAAGACTTCCTATACCATTATGGGGAGGATGGAATCCAACTAGGGTATTTTTTGAAACAGTAATGCCAATAATGGGAAGAGTTGCGGGGTATATTATCTATCCGATTGTTGGTGATTTTGTTTTTTCAATTACCTTAGGATCTGCGATATTGCTGTCATTTCTAATTGCTGTTATGTGTATCAGTATGTACAATTTACTTATAAATAGATTCAAGTTTGGAGAGGTACAAGCTCTTGAATCTGAAATTTTCTTTTTGGCACTTTTTTTTCTTATCTTTAGGACGAGATCAGAAAGCAACTACATGTTTTGTGCTGAAGATTTGTGTTGCGTATACAATTACACAATGCCAGGTGTTATAAATGCGATAGTTGTACTTACAATTGCAAGATATGAGGGTTTTGCGAATGCGTTTAAAAGATTCGATTTGGTGAGAAAAGGAGCATTTCTATTTGTCCTATATTTTGCGTTATTATCAAATATTTTTCATTCAATTATAACTGTATCGTATTGTATGGCATTGATTTTGCATGAAATAGTATCCGAAAAAAAGGACAAAGAAAATAGTATTAAGAGATTATATAAGAATACTAGTATTTATTTTTGGATTATTGTTTCTTGGATAATAGTTCTATTTTTTGAAAAGTCAGGTGGAAGAGCTGGTACTTTTCAGCACAAGTTTAATCTGGTTCAATCAGTAACTCAATTTAAGGCGATTCTGTTTGCACTTTCAAAACCGTTTCTAGTCTTGGTTGCTGTAACGTTTGCTGGATTAATATGGCGCAACATGAGAAAAATGAAAGAAGGTAGAAGTGTAGTTATTTGTTTTGTTGTGGCAATGTTTGGTGTATTGATTTATCTGTTGCTTTTAAATTCTCTTATAGGCTATATGAGTAGAGTTGATGCTTCTTGGGGCATATGGTTTTACCTTATATCTATATGTTCACTAATGATAAGCAATACGATTGCAAATATTAAACATAGCAGGTTGATTATGGCAATCATGCTTTTTACTGTCATGCTATGTTGCTATTATCCGGATGGACGTTACATGATTAGCAGTAGCCGTAATAGGGATTATGAATTATGTTATAAGACCAGCAAGTATTATGTGGATAGTATTATAGAAGCTAGATTGGAAGGCAAAGAAATAGTTGAAATTGCTATACCAGAAGTTGAAGTCAACGATGAGAAGAATCTTACATATTATTACGGCTTTGGCGATATAGTAAGTAATACCTTGTATTTTAATGGTATAATTGATGAGCGTGTGACTGTTCAAGAAAAAGTAGATTCTTCGTTAAATGAAGAATTTTTGGGAGTGAGATAATGTTATTTAATTATGGAGAATTCCTGATTTTTTTCCCTATAGTGGTTGTTATGTATTATTTGATACCTTCAAAAGTCAGATACCTTTGGCTTTTGGGGGCATCTTATTTTTTTTATATGGGATGGAATGCGAAATATGCTCTTTTATTGTTGTTTTCGACAACGATTACATATATTAGCGGACCACTAATTGAAAAAAATGAAAACGAAGTTATCAAGAAAATTGTAGTATTGATTTACACTTAAAATTGACCCGGGTTTAATACTTAAAACTGACCCACCCCAGATGGTGGATCGCGAGTATAAAACCATTTCGATTATACACTGTACCTTGAAAATTTAATACTTAGAATTGACCCACCTCTTTGAGGTTATATAGAATTCTTTCCGTATGTAAAAACATATGGAAGGAGGAAAAGAGGTGAAAGAATTGGAAGACTGGGTGGCTGTGCACAAAGTGTACAAACAGACTGGTTCCAAAAGAGCTACGGCTTCTATTCTTGGGATAGCCAGAAATACGGTCAGAAGTCTATTAGAAAAGACTGAACCTCCTGTCTACAACCGGACAGAGTACAGCTCCAAGATTGATCCGTTCAAGGAACAGATCATTGCCTGGAGGTGTGACCCATTTAACTTCAATGGCACCAGGATATTCAGTGAATTACAGAAGCGTGGCTACAAAGGCAGTATAGGACCTGTCTATTACTTTTTAAGAAGAGTGGATGAAGATGTTGGAAACAGTATCAGTAGTAAGGCAACGACAAGGCACGAAAGCCCTCCGGGTGACCAGGCTCAGTTTGACTGGAGTGAGTATCAGGTGCTTATTGCAGACAGGTACATGACAGTATACTGCTTTTCCATGATACTGGCTGCATCAAGAAAGAAGGCGATATGTTTTTCTTTACGGGAAGATGCTGATGCTATATATGAAGCTGTTCAGGAACTGTTTGATGATCTGGGAGGCGTAACACTGGAGCTTCTTATTGATAATCCCAAGGCGTTTGTTATCAAGAATAATCCAAAGTCAGAGGAAGAAATAAAATATAATCCTCATGCGCTGGCCATGGCTCTGCATCTTGGTGTTGAGCTCAACGCATGTCCATGCTACTGGCCACGTAAAAAAGGGAAAATCGAGAGACCATTCAACTATATCGAAGAACAGTTCATAAAAGGGAATGCCTTTGCAAGCATGGAGGATCTGAATTCCCGAGGGAAAGCTTTTATAAATGAGTGGTGCGACAAGAAGCATTCCACCACCAAAAGAATTCCAAACCAGCATTACCTGTTGGAAGAAAAAGCTCTGTTACAGCCGCTTCCCAAGGAACACTACTATGCAACCAGCAAGCTTAAGCGGAAAGTCAGTCCTGATAGTTATCTCAGTATCGGTGGCAATAAATATAGTGTTCACGTCAGATATGTTGGAAAAACACTATACTACAGGCTGAATTATGGCTTCAGGATCATGTTGTATGACTCACAGGGACATTTCATAGAACATCAGGAAATATCTTATGAAAAACATGAGATCCGTACCAATCCTGACCACTATGAGCCCATTGCAAAGAAGGTATCAACTTCTGTTCCGCAGATAAGGCGTGACTTCACTAAGCGCTTTAGTAATGGTGCACGTTATCTTGAAGCAGCAGGTCGTAAGTTTGACCAGCCTACATTCCATGCCAGAAGGATAATGGAACTCCAGGATCTTTACGATGATGATACTCTGGACAGGTTTATAGGGCTGGCCGTCGATGAAGGAAAGATGGATATCAAGCTGTTCAAAGAGATGCTTCGTGAGTATAACTCAGGAGAGCGAAAACTTCCGGAGGCTAACGAAACTGAAGCTACCGCCCTGATAATCGGTACAACGGCCACTAGTGAGCTTACGAGAAGCTGCAGCTACTATGAGAACTATGCAAAGGAGGTTCTGAATGCTTAACGACACAGAACACAAAAGCGCATACATAGAAGCAAAGATGAAGCAGTTCAAGCTCGTAGATATGCGCGCCCAATATAAAGACATCATTGAAGAAGCAACACAGGAATCACTGGGATATATGGATTTTCTCCTCAGGCTATTGGAACTTGAAGACAGTGGAAAAGCCAGCCGTAGAACAGAAAAGCTTCTTGTGAAAGCCGGTTTTGATAATGCATCTTCTCTTGAGGACATTGATTACAGCTTTAATCCGTCGCTGGATAAGGATAAGATCGATGAACTCGGAAAGCTTACTTTCCTGGATAACCGTGAAAATATCATAATCATTGGGCCACCTGGAGTTGGTAAGAGTATGATTGCTACGGGAATAGGTCGTAACGCCTGCAGAAGAGGCAGGAAAGTCCTTTTTGTTAATGCAAAGGAACTTGTCGACAGGCTTTATGATGAGATGCTTGCCGGGAATCTCCAGCAGATGCTTGATAAGCTGAATCGTATTGAGCTTCTGATAATAGACGAACTTTCATACATAAAAATGGACAAAGAAAGAGAGAGCATGTTTTTCCAGATCATCCGTCAACGATACGAAAAAAGCTCCCTCATTATCACCACTAATCTCCCAATGGGTAGATGGGATGAAGTATTTACCGGACAGCTTGCGGCAACTGCAATACTTGACCGCCTGCTGCATCACTGCCATGTGCTTAGTATAACGGGAGACAGTTACCGTGTCAAAGGGTCAAAAATAAGTGTTAAAAAACAGAAAGGTACAGAAAAATGAACATAACAAGCGATAGACAGCGATTCCTGCAGGATGAGCTGAATAGATATGAAAAATCCACACCAATGAATGAGGCAGAAAGGAAGGTTCTTCATGAATGGGTTGCTGCTGGCAACAGTGTGCACGAGAACTCATGCAATGCTGAAGACGGCCATGGAAACTACATTGATTTTCTTGACATTTACAGGGAGGAACAGGATATCCGTGATACCCTTAGCACTATGGATGATGAAGAAAAAGAAGAATATCTTGCCGAACTGAGAGGTGAAGACACTATTAAAAGCCTGAGAAAGCAGCTTCATGAGTTGTCGTATAAGTCAGATGTATATGAGAAAGTACTTCGGAGACACAAGCTCATTGAAGAGGCTGAAGCCCTTATGGAAGAAGGACGAGCTCTATCCAGAGCATTCGATGAATGGGCTGAAGCAGAAATGGGCAAGCTGTCGGAAGGAGAACTATCATGGTTAAAATAAGAGATAAAAATCTCCCTGAACTTGCAGGAATATACAACAATGGCGGAAAGGATGCTCTTTACCAAACGCTCCGAGAGTCATTTGGAATAAAGTATCCTTGGTCAACGCTGTCAAGAATGAAGAGCATGGATTCCCTGGGATACGACGAAACAACTGACAGATTCAGAGCTGAGCAATGCAAACAGGCAGATGAGAACTTATTTATGTCGATGGATGAACTATGCTCCCCAGTTAAACCACAACATATATGCGAGGACAAAATAGAAAGAAATGCTCCCAAGGCTGAGGCTATGGAGAAGCTCGTGAAGGAACTTATCGGTGACAGACTACTAGAACTTAGCAGGTATGTTGTCATGGATACCTTGAGCAAGACAATGATCATAGATAAAACAGCACTTACCGGTGCTGGATACACACTGGTAACTCATTAAAAGGTGGGTCAATTCACAGTGTAAAAATCGAGATTTATAAATAAAACTGACCCGCCCTCAAAATCGCACTGGCGGATCTAGGGGTGGGTCAGATTTAAGTGTAAAAGTGGGTCAATTTTACTTGACATTCAACAT
>NZ_FRDH01000013.1 GCF_900143205.1 Butyrivibrio hungatei DSM 14810
CTGTGCGCTTATGCGGTATTAACAGTCGTTTCCAGCTGTTATCCCCCAGTATGAGGCAGGTTACCCACGCGTTACTCACCCGTCCGCCACTAAGATTTAACAAGAATCCGCCGAAGCCTCATCAGCGTTAAATCTCCGTTCGACTTGCATGTGTTAGGCACGCCGCCAGCGTTCATCCTGAGCCAGGATCGAACTCTCACGTTTAAAAGTTTGATCTGACAAAGAACTAAAGCTTGGCTTTTCGTTCTGTCCGTTATTTACTAAATCTTTGTTCTGAATAATTCTCTTGGAATTTTTCAGGGTTGCATTACTGTTTATTTGTCAATGTGCTGATAATTATGAGCCTTACTAGTTGCATAAGGCAACGCAGAAGGAGGGATTTGAACCCTCGCGCCGCTATTAACGACCTGCACCCTTTCCAGGGGTGTCTCTTCAACCACTTGAGTACTTCTGCAAAATAGTTGATTCACAATAATTATATTGTTGTAGCAGCGTGTTCATAATTAAGCGGAGCGAAAGGGATTCGAACCCTTGTGGCGTTGCCGCCAAACGGTTTTCAAGACCGCCTCGTTATGACCGCTTCGATATCGCTCCGAGTTGTCTTATTAAGTTTCAATAAGAACTAGCTGTGCTTGAGAAGTTTTTTGTTCTCGCCGCAGCGCAAGAATTATATTAACAAAGGGTGAGCCCTATGTCAACAACTATTTTCAACTTTTTTCAAAAAATTTCAAAAAAATTTCAGGGCGTGAATTTTTAGACTCTTTTCTGTATGATTTTGCTGCCTTCAGGAATATCACCTTTTATGACGCAACCCGCACCAATAACGGATTTGCGACCGATCCTAGTACCTCTGAGTATGGTTACGTTTGCTCCAACCCAACAATCATCAGAAATTTCGACTTTTGAGCTCAAAAACTCCTCATCAGTCTCATTTTTGAAGTTATGATCATGATCTACAATGACTAAATTGTTTCCAAATTTGCAGTTATTTCCAATCTTAACGCTCTCTGTTGAACTGATACTTGCTCCTGTATTAAAGAAACAATGGTCACCTATCTCAATATGACCGCCATCAGCTACAAGGTATAGATTTCCTCTGTTTTGATTGTAGCTTCCAAGACTGACACTGCCTTTTTTGTAGATCTCAACATGGAGCTTATCAAAGGTCTGTATAGCTCCAGCCTTGAATTTTCCGCCAAATCTGAGTTTTCTAAATCCCATTCCTATTGCATTTTTTAAATACATAAACGGTGATCTCATAAAGTCCCTCACATTCTTTATTTCAAGATTTCCTCGTACACTCTTTCAAGCCTTTCCACATGGGCATCAAATCCAAAACGTTCTCTGGCGATAGACAAACTAGCCTTAGAAGCCGCTTCGTACTTAGATCTATCTTTTAACAGATCTGCAATAGCTGATCCTATAGCCTTAGTATCTCCTGCCTTAGACAACTTTCCGCTGACGCCCTCATCCACCAGCTGTGGAATGCCGCCAACTTCTGTTGATACGATAGGAAGCCCATAGCCCATAGCATCCAAGATGGACATTGGAAGCCCCTCCTGATATGAAGGTAACATGAAAAGAGCTGCCTCCCTAAGGAACTTGTCCTTATCTGCGCCGCGAACCCATCCTGGAAAAGAGATTTTTTCTCTATTAGATTTTGAAGCTCCATATACAGCCTCTTTTATGGCCTTTTCATCTGCTTCAGAGCCACTTCCACAGAATATAAACTTGATATCAGGATCTTTTGACTGCGCCTCTTTTACAATATCAGCAAAGTCATATCCGCCCTTACGCTGCCCAAGCTCTCCCAGGAAAAGAACCTTCTTGTCTGCAAAACGCTTGTCTACTAATGGTTCTACTTCATCCTCCTTAAGAGGCTTGGAGTAGTTCTCGATAACGGCCATCTTATCCACAGAAACAACTTCAGACATGGTAGTTTTCCACTCTTCTGATAGCACGATTATCCTGTCGAATTTGCCGTATATCTTCTTGATAGTAGATTTCTTTTTATCTGATGCCTCTGTGTAAAAAGACTTAAAATCTGCCCCGTGAAGGTGATCCACTACCGGAATGCCGCGTTTTTTGGCCATAAAAAGAAATGGCTGCATCCTATAAAAGCTTGCACCAAAGGAAGTATGCATATGAACCAGTTCAGGCTTAAACTCTTTTAAAACCTTTGAAAACTCTGCATATCCCTTAAGAGCCTTAGTAAGCTTTTTAAGTTTTGAGCCATTACAATAAGATTCCACATAACGTATATCGTAGTCCTGCTCCAGGACGCTTCCGTAATAGCCGCTAGTAACCGCTGCTATCCCGCCCTGCACGTCCGGCTGCTGAACGATCATACATATTCTCTTTTTGTTGCTATCTAAAGTGTTCATCCCCATCGCACCATGCAGCTCACATATTTTTAAGAATAGCTTCTGCTGCAGGAATATCCTCCGGTGTAGTGATCTTTATATTAGTATAGGAGCCCTCAACAAGCTTAACCTTTTTATCCGAAAAATACTCTACAACCATTGCATCATCAGTAATATTGATACCCTTTTCAATAAGCTCGCCTTCTTCGCGGTCAAGCCTCTGATAGAGGTCCAGGATCATTTTATAAGAAAAGATCTGTGGAGTCTGAATGAGCCACGTCTTATCCCTGTCAGGTGTCATGCTGGCAAAGCCCTTGTCATCTGCAATCTTGATGGTATCCTTAACAGGCATGCCAATTACACAGGCACCATACTCCTTAACCGCATGAAGTCCCCTAAGAATAATATCCTCTGTCACAAAAGGTCTAGCACCATCATGTATAAATGCATAGTCACAATCAGGAGCTGCTGCCTGTAACCCCAGTCTCACACTGTGATATCTCGCAAGTCCGCCCTCAACTATTGCAGTAACCTTTTGAAAGCCAAACTTCTCCACGATCTCACTTCTTACGAAGTCTATATCTCCTCTAGACACAACTAAAACAATATCATCAATAACACTCTCTTCAAAAGCTTTTAAAGAGTAATAGATCAGCGGCTTTCCACCAATCTCCATATACTGCTTCTTAACATCTGACTGCATCCTACTACCACTACCTGCAGCCAACACCACCGCAACTGTTTTCATGCCTTACTCCTATAGTTATCCACTATATATTAGCTTCTATATGCTCTTATCCACATATATTTCTACTCATACACACCATTTCTCATGTGCATTTTATTTATACATACTTATACCATATCAATTTTCTGCTTACTCATGCGCATTTATACACATTCGTTTTCATGATGTAAGTTGAAAAAGGTTCATTATAATGTGCGTTTACAAGCAATTTCAGGGCATCTGTGCTCGTCGTTACTTATGTCCTGTTTTTCAAGGACATTAGTAACGTGACGAAGCACAGCTGAGCGAAAGCGTCCCTGAAATGATTGTAAACCACTTATAATAAACGTTTTTCAACGTACCCTTCCATGATACCTGCGTTCGCGGTCTCCTAGAGGAAGGTTTGGCACTGCGTTCATGTCAAGGCCGAAACGTACTCCCTTTTGGTACTCGTAGTAAGCCGCAGCTCCGATCATTGCCGCATTGTCTGTGCAAAGAACAGGTGATGGCCTGTAAAAACTGATCTTGTTAGCCGCACACTCTTTTTCCATAAGCTCTCTAAGCCCGGAATTAGACGCAACACCTCCTGCAATCGCAAGCTTGTTGTATCCATATTCCTTGCAGGCCTTGATAGCGTGAGATACTAAGACCTCCACTACAGCCTTCTGGAATGACGCCGCAACATCAGCCTGGTCAAGCTCCTGCCCCTGCATCTTGGCCTGATTTATATAGTTAAGTACTGATGATTTTAATCCGCTAAAAGAGAAATCATACTCCGCATCGTCAATCTTAGCCTGTGGGAATGTGAAGGCATCAGGATTACCCTCTTTTGCCGCCTTGTCGATCTTTGGTCCTCCAGGATATCCAAGGCCGATTGCTCTTGCAACCTTGTCAAAGGCTTCGCCAGCTGCGTCATCCCTGGTCTGACCGATAATCTCGTACTCTCCATAGTCTTTTACAACAACAAGATGTGAATGTCCACCTGATACCACAAGGCACACAAATGGAGGCTCCAGATCCTTATTTTCAATAAAATTGGCACTAATATGCCCCTCAATGTGATGAACGCCAATTAAGGGCTTTCCAGTAGCAAATGCAATGGCCTTAGCCTCAGAAACTCCCACCAAAAGAGCTCCTACAAGACCTGGTCCATAGGTTACTGCAACCGCATCAATATCATCAAGGGTAACTCCTGCTTCAGAAAGAGCAGTCTTGATGCATCCATTCATCTTCTCAACATGCTTTCTGGATGCAATTTCCGGTACAACGCCGCCGTAAATAGTATGAAGAGCGATCTGCGAAGATATGATATTAGACAGAACCTCGCGGCCGTTTCTTACAACTGCTGCAGCTGTCTCATCACAAGAACTCTCAATAGCAAGGATAGTCACGTCTCCTTCTTTCTTAGAAACAGACTCTTTGGCCTCCTCGCCCTTATTATCTTTTATAGACATGAAGATAACGCCGTCATCTTCTACGTTTTTCTTAATTTCCATTACTAATTCCTCAGCGCTTAAGGTTACTTCCAAGTTTCTTGAGCGCCTCTGCCTCTTTTAACCTATTACTACTTGTCAAAAATTCTCTGTCATCCTTGCTGGTAAGCTGGATAATGTCCGTTTCAAAGGACACATCGCCAGGATGGAAAAGAACCTCTATCTCATTAAAGCCCTTATCTGCCATGGTATCAGCTGCGATAGGCAAAAGTGCCTTAACATTATCATAAAACATATGTCCAGAGAGCATAACTCCCATGAACATCTTCCTCTCAAGGTTCATTCCAGCAAGCTCCTCAGCGTATTTGCGCTGATTTCTGCGGACAAGGTAATTAAGGACCATAACCTTCACAATATTAAGAAGCTTCACGTCCTTGATGTTCTTCTTGGCTTTCTGGTAAACAGAAATTTCCTCTCTAGGGAATCTGATATACGAAACCTTCAGCTCTTTTTCCTTGATGACATCCATAAGTGCGTCGAAGACCACAGGAATCATGTGATAATGCACGTGTCCGTCAATCCTGAAGCTATCACCGTTCATATATGGCTCACAGGCCTTTATCTGTGCAGCAATCTCCTTCCTTAGTTCTCTGCGGTAAAAAAGCCTTAGAACCGGAATATAGCTTATGAAAAAAAGCTTCACAAAGCTGTCATTGAAATTCCCAAGCTTGTCAATAAGTCTTGGAACCTTGTCGCCCATTAAGGGCTTTCCTTCTACTATATTGAGATGGACCGTTATGAGAAGTTTGCTTCTTATATCCTCAATCTCATCCATACATTCTTTTAAATATGGGCTGTTTGGCATGATACTAATGCCATTTAACGCCCCCGTCCTGTAACAATCGATTATGTGCCTACTCTGCTCTGGAAAAAGGCCATAATCATCAGCATGATACTCTATCACTTTTACTTAACCCTCGTTGTTATCTTTTGTTATCCAGCCTAAGATCTTCCATCTGCCCTCATCGTCTTTTCTCAAAACGAACTGATAATACAGAAGGATTCTCTGGCTTCCTTTTCTCATGGTAAAAAGGCAATCAACAGAACAGATATCGCGGCCATCCTTGGTAAAGATCTCCGGATTCTTTTCTTGAACAGCATAGGCTGAAATGCCGTAGTCCTCAGCCTTTCTGCTTGAAACCTCATTCTTGATAGAAGACTGAAGATCGAACTGATTCTCCCTAAGCTCATCATCAAAGATTCCGCCCAGAACATCGATCATCTTGGTCTCCTGCTCGTCTGTATACTCTTCCTTGTAAAGAGTCTGCATGATCTTGGCGTAGAGGTCTACAACCTTTCTAGGATTAGCAGGATAGTTCTTGCTAAGATCCGTTGTTGTGATCTCATCAACTGTTGTCAAAACATAGTTTTCCTCATCCGGAGCTTTTTTGTTCCTGGTCAAAAGAAGATAGAATCCAAGAATAATGATTGCTGCTAGCACCACTAGAACAATTGACTTTACGATCGCTGATTTTGTACCGCCCTTTTCCATGTTCCCCTCACTTTCTAGTCTTCAAAACGTAGTTCAACACTTCGTCCATCTTTGGCTGCCACTGTATTTGCAAAGATCTTCTTGGTCTCTTGCATGAATTCTGCAGGATTAACAAGTGATGGGCTGTAGTGAGTAAGCCACATCTCTTTTACCTCTGCACTCTTTGCCATCTTGGCTGCCTCATAGAATGTCATGTGCTTGTATTCTCTAGCCTTGGCAATCTTGTCTGGCTCGCCATACATACCTTCACATATGAAAAGATCTGAGCCTGCCGCATTAGCTACAATGCTGTCTGTAGGTCTTGTATCCGTAACATAAGTAAGCTTGATGCCCTTTCTGGCTTCACCAAGAACCATGTCTGGTGTGAATACCCTTCCATCCTCTGTTGTAACTTCAGCACCCTTCTGAAGGCTATTCCAATATCTTCTGTCGATACCTGCTGCCTGTGCCGCTTCTACATTGAACTTGCCCTGTCTCTTAAGGGACATGCTGTAGCCATAGCAGGTAATGTTGTGATTAACTCTAAATGCTTTGATGCTAAATCCCGGCATATTCTCAGGATCTGGCTCGAATTCTACTTCAGGTTCCGTAAGCTCTTTGAACTTTATCTCAAATGGAAGCTCCGGAGCGATAACTCTAAGGGAATTAACTACCTTTTCAAGCCCCTTTGGTCCAATCATCAAAAGAGGTTCTGTCCTCTCTGCATTCCCCATAGTAAGAAGGAGTCCAGGAAGGCCGCTGATGTGATCTGCGTGATAATGAGTAAAGCAGATAATATCAATTGGCTTTGCGCTTATTCCCTTCTTTTTCATGGCAATCTGCGTAGCTTCGCCACAATCGATCAGCACGCACTTGCCGTTGTATCTCACATTCAAAGAAGTGAGAAAACGATTTGGAAGAGGCATCATTCCGCCAGTTCCAAGCAAACATACATCTATCATAAATTATTTCCTTTTCCAATATATAACAGCATCGTCCTTGGGCTCGTCGTAGAAGCCAGGTCTAACTCCCTCGCTGACAAATCCAAGTCTCTCATAAAGAGCTATGGCAGGTGCATTAGCTGCTCTAACTTCCAGAGTATAGCTCTCAATTCCAATGCCCTTGCCCCTTTCAAGGAGCTGCCTTAACATCTTGTAGGCCACGCCCTCTCTTCTGGTGTCAGGAGAAACCGACACATTTGTGATCTCGCCTTCGCCTGATATATTCTGAACTCCGCAAAGTCCCACGATCCTACCTGCCTTTTCAGCAACAAGGTAGATGGTATCGTCTCTTGTAAGGGCATCCAGGAGCTGTTTCTTGTTCCACGCCTCTTTTCCCAGATTCATCTGCTCTAGATTGTAGGCATCATCAATGTCCTCTGCAGTCATCTCGCGAACTCTGATGATTCCAGGAGCTGCATTTCTAGCCTTGTCAGGCTTAGCCTCAGTATTCTTACCTTCCTTGGCTTCGCGCTCAGCCTGTGAAAGCCTTAAGTAATCAGGTGCAAAATCATCCCCAGATATCATGCGGCCTTCCTCAGCATACACTGCTGCAAGAGCAGAAAGAGCTGCTGCATTTTGTCTGTTCTGGTGAAGTTGTGCTATAGAATAAGGAACTTTGATGAGCTCCTCAAGCTTGTCATGATAAACTGGAACGCCATCCCCCAAAAGAACTACTGGCTTGCCAATCTTATTGATCTCATCCGCGATATTCTCTACGGATGTAGCAAACTGCTCATGGAGAACCATCATGTCAAAGGTCCTCTCAAGGCTCTTTCCCTCAGGTGTCTTGGGCACAAAGGTATAAAGACCTGTGTACACCTGATTCCTTCTGGCGTCCATCATAGGACAGATGATCTTCTCAATTCCATATAAGTTATAAGCAATTCCATCAACAGTAGGGACTGGAATGATGGGCTTATTAAGGGCAAGAGCAAGACCTTTGGCGGTCGCGCTTCCGATCCTGAGTCCGGTAAAAGAGCCAGGGCCCATAGCCACAGCTATTGCATCAATGGTAGAAAGGTCAAGATTGATCTTTTTTGCCATATCATCAAGCATAGGCATCAAAATTTCTGAGTGTGTAGTTTTGTACTGTATCGAGAACTGTGAGACAAGCATATCGCCATCAGTAATGGCTACAGCGCCCACAAGTCCCGATGTATCAATTGATAAAATCTTCATTGTATTCTCACATCATTTCTTGGTCATTGTAATAAGTCGATAGTCAAAGCCCTTTTCAAGGTTCTTTTCAATAACTATCTCTGTATAATGTTCAGGCAGGATCTCTTCTATTAAATTGGCCCACTCGATAAAACAGATGCCATCGCCATAAAAATAGTCCTCATAGCCGATCTCATCCATCTCACTGACGTCGCCAATCCTGTATACATCAAAATGATAAAATGGAAGCCTTCCGCCATCGTGTACCTGAACTATGGTAAAAGTCGGACTGCTGACAGGGCCATCTATTCCAAGTCCCTTAGCAACTCCCTGGGTCAGCACTGTCTTGCCAACTCCAAGGTCGCCCACAAGAGTGTACACCATTCCAGGAGTAGCGCTCTCACCTATTCTCTTTCCGACTTCAAAAGTTTCCTCCGCACTGAAGGTCTCGAGTTTAGTAACAATTCCCATATCTTCCTCGCAAAAAGTCATAATAATCCACTTGTAGTATATCACAAAAAGAGCCTCGGTAAATAACCGAAGCCCTTTTTAAACATTATAGGTGGAATTTGCTTTATTACTCGTTTGCTGCTACTGTCTTACTTTTCTTTGCTGGTCCAAAAGCCTCTGCCTTGAGGATTGGACTAAGCTGTTTATAAATAAGGAAAGTGATAACACTGTGAACGATTCCCTTTACAAGGTTAAATGGTGCTACACAGAACAGGCAGAATGTAAAGACATTATCTACAAATGAATAGATTGCTGTTCCTGCACTCAGAATATTCTCGACTCCGCCAAACATAAGAGCGTAAGCTGGAATCATGAAATACGCATTAAGGAATGCTCCTGCAAATGTGATAAAAAGTGTTGCTGCAAGACAACCAATAAGTGCAGTCTTTCTTGTCTTTTTAAATCTGTAAATGATAGATGCAACTGATACAAAGGATGCTCCAATCAGGAAGTTTGCAATCTCACCAACAAAAGCTGATGTGGTTCCCTGTAAAAGGATATTGAGGGTAACCTTTATGAACTCAACCATAACACCTGCAAATGGTCCTGCTGCAAATCCAACAACAAGAGCTGGAATATCGCTAAAGTCAAACTTATAAAAGCTAGGCGCGATTGGAAGTGGGAATTCAATAAGCATAAGCACGAATGCTATTGCTGAAAAGACTCCAATAATGGAAACCTTTCTGATGCTAAGAAGCTTCTCTGGTTCCTTGCCTTCCTTCAAATCCTTCTTGGAAGCAAGCTTCTCCGCAAAGATGCTGACTGCAAATGCAATCACCATTAGTACTACCAGCGCAAGGAAATGCTGCCAGTTGCCTGTGATCAGGCTGAATAGACTCTGTTTTTCTTTCATTTCTTCCTCCTTAGGTTCGGGGAATGAAACTGCGCCTTGTCATGTTGTAATAATTGAATAAAAAAGCCCCTAGTCTAATTAATAGACTCGGGGCACCACAAACAAAGCTCATACTCATTCTTCTCTCATCCAGACTATACTGTCGGTTTTGGAATCTCACCAAATCAGCCACCTAAGTGGGTCGCGGACTATACCGCCGGTTGGGAATCACACCCTGCCCCGAAGAATTATATTTTTCTAATAGAGATAATAGTTGGTATTTGCAATTATGTCAAGAGTGTTGTGCAATAAGCATACACTTAATCAAGTTGTCTTTTCCCAAATTTCTTTCTCATGTCTTGTTTGACAAGGCTTTTGCGTATATTTATACTGAGTATATATATGCTTTATCGTCTAAAGGTGACTTATGAAAAAATTTGATGTCAAAGAATTGATGCCTGGAATGGTATTGGCAGAAGATGTCTTTGTTAGCGAAAATAAAATACCTTTATTTGAAAAAGGCGACATTCTTTCTAGTAAGGATATTGCAAGGCTCACCTTTTACTCTGTAAACGAAGTATCTGTTGAGACACAGCCTGTGCAAAGTACCCCTGCTCCTCCGCCTGATCTTCCAAATCTCCACAAAGAAACCAGATCAAAGAGGATACAAGCCTCAAAAGAGTTTAGAGAATTCAAACAGGACTTTGAAAACTGTACTGAAAAGTATGCTCATACTTTAAATGACATTTTGGCAAAGAATAAAGAATTTGAGTTAGATGAGCTGATGGCTCCAATCTATCAGCTTATGAGCAAAAACAAAAACACAAATTCTGTTTTTGATATGCTCCACAATTTAAGACAATATGATGACGCAACCTATGCTCATTGCATAAATGTAGCCCTGATTTCCAATATTTTGGCCCAGTGGCTCAGATATGATAAAGATGAGATTGAACTTGCTACTCAGGCAGGTCTTTTCCACGATATTGGAAAGCTGATGATTCCAGATTCCATTATCAAAAAGAAAACCAAGCTCACCGCCGATGAATATGAAGAGATAAAAAAGCACCCTCAAATCGGCTACGATTGCATCAAAGATTTTCCTCTTAGTAATCACGTCAAAAATGCTGTTCTTATGCACCACGAAAGATGTGATGGCACAGGTTATCCAAGTAAGCTCACAGGCCCTCAAATGGACAAATTTGCCAAGCTCATAGCAATTGCAGACGTATATGATGCCATGACTAGTGCCCGTTATTACAGAGGCCCCCTTTGTCCTTTTATTGCCATAGCAACTTTTGAAGAGGACGGCTTCCAAAAATATGACTCAGAAATGATCCTAGCCTTCCTTCAGAACATAGTAAACACCTACATTTCTGACACAGTTCGTCTAAACACCGGTGAAATTGGCGAGATCATCTTCATAAACCGCAATAACTTATCCAAACCAACTATTAAGATTGGAAATCAATACATAGACCTTTCCAAGACGCACAACGTCTATATTGAGGAAATATTATAAAATGAACCTAGGACATAAGTCCTAGGTTCATTTATTTTAAGCGTTCTTTAATTTAAATTTCTGTACGTCGTAGTCGGAATCAACCTTTTCGATATGAGCGCCAAGTTCACGGAGTTTCTGATCGAAATCCTCATAGCCTCTCTCAATGTACTTGATATCCTCTACTGTTGAATACCCCTCTGCTGTAAGAGCTGCGATTACAAGTGCCGCTCCTGCACGAAGGTCTGGTGCTGAGATTGTAGCTCCGGTGTACTTGTCTACACCCTCGATGATAGCTGTGCTACCTTCAACCTTGATGCTGGCTCCCATTCTGGTAAGCTCATCAACGTATCTAAACCTATTCTCGAAAATACTCTCTGTAACAATACTGATACCACTTGCAAGTCCAAGTGCTACAGTAATCTGTGGTTGCATATCTGTAGGGTATCCTGGATATGGAAGAGTCTTAACATGTGTATTAGTAAGTCTCTTAGTAGCCACTACTCTGACAGCATCATCAGATTCATGTATCTGACATCCCATCTCTATGAGCTTGGCGCTGATAGACTCAAGGTGCTTGGGAATAACATTCTTGACTGTTATATCACCCTTAGTCGCAGCTGCTGCAAGCATAAATGTTCCTGCCTCGATCTGGTCAGGAATGATTGTATACTCTGTACCGTGAAGCTTGTTGGTACCAACGATCCTGATAACATCTGTACCAGCACCCTTGATATTAGCTCCCATACTGTTAAGGAAATTAGCAAAATCTACTACGTGTGGCTCCTTGGCAGCGTTCTCAATGATAGTCTTACCCTCTGCCATAGCTGCAGCCATCATGATATTGATAGTAGCACCTACGCTGACAACATCAAGGTAGATGTGACTACCTACAAGACGATCAGCCTTAGCATGGATGATGTCCTGAATAGTAACTTTAGCTCCAAGAGCAGTAAAGCCCTTAATATGCTGGTCAATAGGACGAAGTCCGATGTTACATCCGCCAGGAAGAGCAACTCCTGCCTGTTTGTACTTACCAAGAAGGGCTCCTAAAAGGTAATAAGATGCTCTGATCTTCTTGATATAGTCATTTTCAATTGTATAATTGCGGATCTGTGAGGCATTGATCTTGACTGAATGCCTGCCAGTTCTTTCAACAAATGCACCGATACTCTCGATTGCCTGTAACATAGCATTAGTATCAGAAGCATCTGGCATATTATCTATATATACGGTCTCATCCGTCATGGTTGCGGCTGCAAGAATAGCAAGAGCAGCATTTTTGGCGCCACCAATCTCTACCTCACCAACCAGCGGAACTCCGCCTTTTATTACATATTTTTCCATAGGACTCCCATCCCAAAATTCACAAAATTAACATATTCGCCAAATACTATTAATATCACAATATTAGTAGTGTGTCAAAGAAATGGACTTAGTTTAGGTAATTAAGCGGGTTCACCTGAGAACCATTTACAAGGATCTCAAAATGAAGGTGTGGTCCAGTTGAAACACCGGTATTTCCTGAAAGTGCGATCTTCTGCCCCTGACTTACACTCTGTCCAACAGTTACTAATACCTTAGACAGATGTCCGTATCTGGTCTCTCTTCCATCTGGGTGTCTGATGTATACGCAGTAACCGTATCCACTTCCCCAACCAGCTCTTGTAACGGTACCTGATGAAGAAGCAACAACAGCTGTACCAACTGGAGTAGCCCAGTCAACGCCCTTATGGTAAGAACTAGCGCCCTTGGTAGGTCTGTTTCTTTTTCCAAATCCTGATGTAAGACGTCCACCAGAAATAGGCTTGATATATGTAGGAGGAACGATAGTACCTCTCTCTACGATCTTAGGAACAGCCTTGTAAGTGATCTCTTCCTTCTCAATCTCTCTAGAAGTCTCACTCTTGTCTGTATATGTGATCTGAGCAACTACCTTTCTGTGGCCGGCAGATGGCTCCTGAATAACTTTGCTCTGGGTTGTGTACCATGAATCATTGTCTACGTACTGAACTTCAGCCTCGTAGTCCTCTTCATAATACTCCTGAACTGTATAAACAACTGAAAGTTCAGGTTCTGGAACAGTAACAATAAGTTCGTCCTGAGTTCTGATCCTTGTAAACTCATCCTCCAGGGACTCATTCATTGCAATCAGATCTGCAACAGTCAGATCATACTTGGCTGCGATAGTACTAAGTGTATCGCCTGCCTGTACTTCATAGATCTGATTTGTCTCTTTGTCCTTGGTAACATCATCAACAGCAGTCCCAAGGTCAGTTATCGCAAAATCAGGAAGGTAACTCTCCACAATCTCGACCTTGTCGCCAAAATCAATGCTCATAAGTCCCAGCTCATAGTCTGAAAAATCCTTGTCATAAGCAATTGGAGCAGCTTCCTTGACTGTCTGTGTCAGCATCTGTGAAACGCCTGCTTCAGGGAGGGCCGTTCTCTCGTCCTCTTCCTTCTTTTCCACTTCCGCTTTGCTAAGAACAACAGGAGTTAATACGTTAACTTCTCTTGTAGGATCAAGCACAAGATCAACGTCGTACTCATCCTCTGTGTCATAGTTAGAAAGAGCTGTCTCTAAGAGCTGCATAACCTCGCTGATATCAGCAAGATTAACGGAAAACTCATTGATCTTGATAGAATAAGCTCTGTTAAGAGTTGACTTGACGCTTCCCTTCAAAACCTCTGTCATGTTGTCAGCAACTTCCTGTGTGGAGTCAACAGTACCAAATACCACATTGCTGCCCTCTATAGCAAGATCTGATGTAGCAAGCGTAAGCTCGTCACTTTTTGAAGCAATAGCTCTCCTAGCTCTTCTGTAGGCATCATACGCATCATCCTTGGAGGCAACTGTTCCTACAGGCTGTCCATTCATCAAGATGGTAAAAATGTTGTTCCCGCCCCTTTGGTACTTTACCATGCTGGGCATCAGCAATATCCACAAAAATATGACCATAAGAGTAGAATGTAAAAACCATATTCTAATCTTATTTCTAAAAACCGTATTTCTAAAATTCATAGCAAAAAAATCTTTCCGTAGTAATTATAGAATTCCAAAAATTCTCAAAATATTTATTACAAGATCAGCTCCCGCAACAAAAAGAGTGATGATGATAAGTGGTAAAAGACCACTATTCTTGCTCTCAACTGCATACTGAAGAGTCTCAAGCTTGGAATCCAACTCCTTAAACTCCTCTGCAGTCTTCTCCTGCTGCTTATTTATAAGAGCCTGTACATTACGATATGTCTGAACTCCGACATCATGAGTCTTGGAGTCGCTCTCTTCCATCTTCTTGGTCAGAGCATCTTCTACCTTCTTGGTAAAAGAATCTGTGGCTTCATCCATCTTTTTGGTAAAGATTTCTGTAGCATCACTTATAGCAGACTCGACCTCAGCCTGTGAATTAGCCTTGATCATTTCCTGAGCACTTAACTTCTGCGCAAGTTTGTCCATAATGTTATCCACAATATTTCCTCCCAACATAAGTTACTTCTCCTTCTATTCTGCATACATAATAGCTTAGCATTCATTATGCAAATTAGACAAGATTATATTTAAAAAAAATCTTTTGTTGTACACTTTTACCATTTATTCATAATCAGTTCATACTTTGTTCATAATTACCTTGTATATTAATAACATAGCCGAAAGCGATACGGCAATACTGAATAAGAAAGATAGATTTTTTCATAATAGGCCAGGTGCGGGAAACCGTGTCTGGCCACTCCTCATTAATGGGCTCTGTCAAAAGAGCTTATGTCAAAAGCCACAGGGAAGCTCAATGCTCCCCTTCTATGGCAAGAATTTCCTCATTTAACTGAAGCATGCGTGCATCGAGATTAGCAACCATTTCCGCACATTCAGTAAGTTCCTCGTTAATGTGTCCAGGCGCTTTTCCCTCGAACTTGTATTGGATCTTGTGCTCAAGTGAAGCCCAGAAATCCATGGCTACAGTTCTGATCTGAATCTCAACCTTAACGTTCACGATCCTGTCTGAAAGATATACAGGAAGCGAAACTATCATATGATAGCTTCTGTATCCGCTGTTCTTTGGATTCATAATATAATCCTTAACAGTAATGACCTGAATATCCTTCTGATTACTGATCATCTCAGCAATCCTGTAAATATCTGAAGTAAAAGAACAGATAATTCTGATACCGGCAATATCATTTACGTAACGAACCATATTGCCGATAGTAGACTCATATCCGTTTCTCTTTAGCTTTTTAACTATACTCTCAGGAGCCTTAACCCTTGCCTTAACATGCTCGATAGGGTTATATCTATGAACCTCCTGAAACTCCTCATTCAAGATCTCGATCTTGGTAGTGATCTGTTTGAGAGCAGCATTATAAAGAAGGTTAACTTCTTCCCAAGTATTAATGTCATCTGTGATATTTGTACTACTTGCTGCTAAATCCAATTCCATAAGTAATCCCTCATACCCAGTAGTCCTTATTCATGGTACAAGCCAGAATAAATGAACGTGGGAGCTTTTTGTAGTTCCTTCCCAATTTGTAACCAAGCCATCTGCTGCCACACATAATAATGTAATGCGGGATCAGATAAGACTTTCCAATGTGTCTGAAATGATCGATAGTCTGTCTCACCATCTTTTTGCCCTCAGCCTCTGAGCTGATGCCTCCAAAGATCTCTGGATGATCAGTCTGGGATACACCAAGGTCAAAGTTTCTGTGAAACTGTTGCTTGCAGCTATAGTTGTGTGAATGAATAACACCAGCTTCAGGAACATAACAGATCGCATAACCATTCTGACAGGCTGTTCCTGCATAGACCATATCTTCGTTGAAGATAGTCTTTTTTGTAAATCCGCCCAATTTGTCATAGATATCTCTTCTGTACATTGCACATACATTAGAACAGAAGTAAGTCTTGATACCAAGCCTTTCAACATCCTTCTGAGTTTTCTTCATTGGCTCATTTGGATAGTTGAACTTTCTTGAATATCTCTCTGCAAGGTTGCAATCTGTCTTTGGATACTGTCTTGCATAAGCTACAGCTACATCGCTGTCCATAGCCTTAGAAAGGCTTGCAATCAACATTTTATCCCTAGGGAATGCATCCTGAGTCATCATAAGGAAGTAATCAGCCTTAGAAAGAGCTACTCCCTCATTTCTAGTATTTCCATGATCAAACTGCGTCTTTGTCACATGTTCCAGAATAATATTATCATACTTATCCTGTGGATTCTCTTTTGTTTTTTCCAAAAGCTGATCCCAATATTTCTTTTCAGTATTCATAATGATGATATGATCAGGTCTTACGGACTGCTTCTCAAGATCATCGATCAAAGTGAAAAGAGAATGATCAGGTTTGTAAGTAGGAATGATTACGTCAATTGTGTTCATATATCTTTATCCTTTGCGCGTAAGCGCTTTCACGTAAAATGGGGCGGGCTCTTTCTATCTAGACCCCGCCCCATTAGTAAATCAAAGTATAAACTTTAGTTCAGATACTGGGATGTATCAGACTTGATCTTGTCGCTGTACTTCTGAACGTCAGGAGATACCTCATAGTTGCTGTCATTGAACAGGAACTGGTGAAGCCACTTAACGTTGCTAGCAAGGTCAACTGCTACTACACAGCTTCCCTTCTTACCGATTGTTCCAGTAGCTCTCATGCTCTCCTCTGGGAATCCGCCGTGATCGATAACATTGTAGTTAGCGATATTCTTGAGAAGATCGAGGATCTCTGAAAGATCAAGTGATGTATATGTCTCATTAAATGCGTTGTTGGCAACTGTCTCAAGTTGTGAATAGCTCATACCCTTAGCCTTTTCAAGGCAGGCCATAAGGACTGTTCTCTGTCTCTCAGCTCTCTTGAAGTCATCACCTGCTGTATATCTGATACGGCAGTAAGCTGTTGCCTGAAGACCATTAAGTGTCTGTCTGCCTGCTGAAGTAACAGGTGTATAGTTGAGCTTGAGCTCTGTAGCCATGGTCTGCTGATAACTGTTAAGGTGAGGAATCTCAGCATCTGTAACTTCGATCTCTACACCACCAAGAGCATCTACTACATCAGTAAGACCTCTGAATCCGATAGTGATGAAATCCTCAATATCCATATCGAGGTTCATGTTAAGCATTGAAATAGCCTGCTCTGGACCACCCTCGGCGTATGCTGCATTACACTTTGTGTAGCTGTCGTTACTAAGATTGAGGTATGTATCACGATATACTGAGCAAAGCTTGATATCGCCTGTTTCATTATTGATAGAAGCAATCATGATAGTATCTGATCTTGTGTTCTTGGTAAGTGCTCCTTCACGGGAGTCAACACCAAAGAGGGCGATATTAGTGTAGCTCTTCATCTCTTCATTGGCTGCAGCCTGTTCACTGATGGAGCTTGTGATCTTTTCCTCGTTCATGTTAACCTTACCAACCTTGGTAACGTCAACCTTGAAGAATACGTGGTATGCTACAACAACTAAGATGCATGCAATCAATACTTCTGCAATAAGAATAGCGATTGCTTTCTTGTTACTCTTTTTCTTCCTTGATCCTGAAGACTTTCTTGATGAAGAAGGTCTGCTACTGCTGCTTCTTGATGAAGAGCTTCTGGATGCCGAACTTCTTGAATCATAGCTTCTTGATCTACTTGCTGATGAACTGTGTGATCTGCTGGATCCTTCTGATCTTCTTGAAGGTCTCTCATCATATTCATCATAATCATCTCTATAACGTCTATCATTACTTCGAGATGGTCTTCTATCATCCCTATATCTGTCATCATTTCGAGATGATCTTCTGCTGTCTCTCTCGTAGTACTCATCGTCGCGATTTGACATAATAATTCTCCTTGTCCCAACAAAATGTATTGTAAACCATTAGTATACTATGCCACAAATGTGCAAAATATACAACCCTTATCAGTATGCGTTCTTATTAATGAACCCGTATCTGATGGTACCAAGCATAATTTTTATGTCAAAAGACATAGACCAGTTCTCAATATAATAGATATCATAATCGATTCTCTTTCTAATTGATGTATCTCCGCGATATCCATTTATCTGAGCCCAGCCTGTAAGACCTGGACGAACCTGGTGTTTTACCATGTAACGCGGTATCTGCTCTTTAAACTTCTCAACAAATTGTGGTCTCTCCGGTCTAGGGCCCACAATACTCATCTGACCAAACAAAATATTAAAGAACTGAGGCATCTCATCGATACTTGTCTTTCTAAGAAACGCCCCAACGTTAGTAACTCGTGGATCTCCCTTGGTAGTCCACCCCTTCTTTTCCTCAGCTTCTGACTGAACCTTCATAGTCCTGAACTTGTACATCTTAAATGGAACACCGTTAAGTCCGATCCTCTCCTGCTTGTAAATGATAGGTCCCTTGCTGGTTGTCTTAACTGCAATAGCCGCGATCAGCATGACTGGTGAGAATAAGATGATTGCAAACAGTGAACCCACGATGTCCACAGCTCTTTTAGCCATTCTGTTAAAAGAGTTTGATAATGGAACGTATCTGATATTGATAACAGGAAGCCCCTGAACATCCTCTGTGTACGGATTACTTGGGAAAAGAGATGAATAGTCCGGAATGAACTTGGTATGAACGCCGGATTTCTCACACTGAGCCACAAGCTCTTCAAGTCTGTCGTAATCATCCAGAGGAAGCGTGATAGTGATCTCATCGTAATTGTTGTTTTCAAGATATTCTGAAAGTTGCTCGATCTTGCCCACAACTTTGATACCGTGATAACTTGTATCAATTGGCACAAAGTCATCCAAAACGCCTGCAATCTCATATCCCCACTGAGGATTATCCAAAATTCGGCTGATATACCCCTCTGCTGCCCTTGAATAGCCAACAAGAAGGATATGCTTCATGTTATAACCTTTTTTCCTGATGTATCTAAGGAATTTCCTGAGGAAGCCTCTCGAAACCGTCGTCAGAAGAACGTTAATAAAGAAGAATATAACGATCATTCCACGGGAGAAGTTGTTCTGATGGATCATGTACAAGATCACAAGAAAACTAAGTATTCCCATGATATTGGCTTTGACAATGTCCATGAACTCATCCCAAAGCCTAAGTGCTCTCCTTGAAGTATAGAGCTGAACCATATAATACAAAAACAGATACGCAGGGACTAAAAAATAGAGTACAGAAAAGTACGTAAGCATTGGTAAATGCTCCGCGTGATCTCTGTCACCCCATAATAGTCCGAATCTTACAAAATATGATGCCACGTAGGAACCGGCTACGATAAGCCCGTCCACAACCACGTGCGCTCTATTCAAATGTACCTGATTGTCCTTGATCATAGTAAAACTACCCCAACTAGTCTGGCCAGGTTGATCCACAGTTCAAGCTGCATCTTCAAGCTGCCAAACAGTTCTTTTTTGCCAAATCTGACTCTTTTTTGAGAGCCGGCAAATATCTTGGAAAAGCCCTTCATTATCCCCTTGATATGAGCCATTCCAAGTCCTTTTTTCACGTAAAAGACATGCTTAATGATAATGCCAAGTAATATCAGAGGCAAATTTAATATTATCTGAAATACAGGCATATTTTTATAGATTAAGTATAAATTATTTCCTGCAGTTAGTTCAACCTTAAATGCATTGTATCTTGATCCGCTTGAAGCACTTCCAGCGTGATAAACAATGGCCGAAGGCTCGCAGACATTAACAAATCCTTTAAGCCTTGCTCTATAGCCAAGGTCCACATCCTCAAGGTAGCAAAAATGTGCTTCGTCAAAATAGCCAACTATCTCAAAGTACTCTTTTCTGTACATAGCGGCACCTGCGCAGGCAGAAGTAACAGCATCTATCTTATTAAAATGCGTGTTATCCTTGTCTTTGCCAGGAGTAAATGCCCATCCAAAGACGCAGTAAAGATCACCACAATCATCAATGTTGTGTGGTTCCTTAAACTGAAGCATCTTGGCCTGAGCGCTGAACACTTTCTTTCGCTTGTCCATACATGCAACAAGCTTCTCAATTGCCTCTTCGTCGCACCTTGTATCATCATTTAAAAGAAATACATAAGGGCTGTCAGCATCCTTTATTCCCACATTTACCGCATTAGCAAAGCCTGTGTTGTCATTAAGCTCAATAACCTTAACTTCAGGAAAATCCTTTTTTATAAGTTCAATGCTTCCATCAGTTGAGCCGTTGTCTACAACTGTCACAGTAAAATTCCTAAAGGTCTGCTTTTTAAGACTCTTTATGCAATCTGGAAGATATTTTTTTCCATTATAATTTGGTATTACAACGGTAACTTTACTCATATATCAAACCCTTTTGATAACCTGAGGATCCCACATAACGCGGAAGCCCTGCTTCCTGGCCTCTTCCCCAAGCTTAAGACTCATAGCAGCAATTGTCTCCTCACTAAAAGCCTTAAATCTATCATCTATTGTTTCTCCGCCTTCATAGAAGGTGTCCTTGTATTCAAATCCAGTGATCTGCTGGTAGACAGCCCTTAATTCTGGCCTGACTGCCATGCATCTCACATCTACAGCTGCGCAGTCCTGCTGAAGAACAGCTCTGTGCTGAAATCCGCCGCTATATCCAAGAGGAAGTCCCTTGTACCTGATGCTTCCGTCCTTCTTGAAATTGCCGCTTATGATCCTGCCTCTTTTATTAAGTATCTTGCCGCCGATGATTCCCACATCGCTTCTAAATGAAAAGACATCAGGCTCGTACAAGACTCTGTAAAAGCCAAGGTGTGGCATCTGCGCCACATCTGCCTTAACGCCATTTTCATGAAGAACATCTCTTACAGCCCTCTGGCCTGCCTCATAAGCATACATCTTGCTGGCAGGATTGGCTGCTGTTGAGCCTCTGTGACATCTCCAGTGATACAAAACTTTGTCTATATGTGCAATCTGGCCGCTTGCCATTGCCATGGACAAAGCCGCCTCTGTACAACATCTAAGGAACAGATCAAAATCCTGTGCTCCGTCGTACTTGCCGCGAAGTTTGAGTCTTTTCAGGATATCTGCCCTCATGACTGCAAAGTGGCAGATATAGTTGTTGGACAATAAATAGTCCATGTTAAAAGATGGCTTGGCGTGATGCTCATAGTAGGCACCCTTGCCATCATCATATTTGTCCTCATTTGAATAAATAAGGCGTATAGGACATGCCGAGAACTGGGTAAGTTTATTTTGCTTCATGCTCTTTCTGATGACTCTAGCCACTTCATAGAGAGCATCTGGCGTAAGAGTATCATCATGGTCCAAAAGACCTATATAATCCCCTTTAGCCTTCTCAATAGCCTTATTGGTATTCTCTGATATTCCATCGTTGCTTCCAAGATGGTAGTACTTGATCCTGGGATCAACCCTGGTGTATTCCTTGACAGTCTCTGACTCAGATAGAGACGCATCAGCAAGTACCAGTTCCCAGTTTCCATAGGTCTGAGCCACAACAGAATCTATCATCTCCTTTAAGTACTTTTCAGGAGTATTAAAAAGAGGCACTACAATGCTAAAACGCATAGCGCCTCCTGATTCTGCAAGTGACTTATATTCCCTCTTCTGTTCCTCTAATACGTCTTCAGAAAGAGGAATATAATCATATTTTTCATTTAAAGTATCTGAAACTCTCTCAAAGGCAGCAAAAAATGCGGCTTTAGCACCGTTGCGCTTAGCATATGCTATTGTTTTTTTAGCCGCATTTTTTATACCCATAATTATCTATCCTTTTTTTATAATGAAGTTAGCCTACTGCATCCTTAACAGCCTGTGTTAATTCTGCCTGAAGTTTCTCAGCATCCTCAAGGTTCTTGCCCTTTACACCCATGTAGAACTTGATCTTAGGTTCAGTTCCTGAAGGTCTTGCGCAGCACCAGGAATCATTGTTAAGTGCAAAGTAAAGAACATTTGATGTAGGAAGACCTGTCTCTCCCTCTTTGCCAGTAGCCATATCAAGAGTCTTGCCAGTCTTGTAGTCTCTAAACTCTTCAACCTTCCACTGACCAAATTCCTTTGGAGGGTTCTTACGAAGCTTATCCATGATAGCAGCAATCTGCTCAGCTCCCTCTTTACCCTTCATAGTGATTGAATACTGGCCCTCTTTGTAGTAGCCGTACTCTTCGTAAAGATCCATCATAGCATCCCATACGCTCTTGCCCTGCTTCTTGTAGAAAGCTGCAAGCTCGCAAAGGCACATAACTGCAACAACAGCGTCCTTATCTCTTGCATGTGTTCCAGCAAGGCATCCATAGGACTCCTCAAGGCCAAATACATAGTTGTGAGACTGGCCATTTTCTTCAAAGAGTTTGATCTGCTCACCGATGTACTTAAATCCTGTAAGAACTTCAATGTAGTGGCAGCCATACTTCTTTGCAACTTGCTTAGCCATGTTTGTTGTAACGATAGTAGTAACGAATGCTGGGTTAGCTGGCATTGTGCCTGTAGCTGTGCGCTCTCTTAAGATATAATCGCCGATAAGCATTCCAGACATGTTTCCTGTAAATCCAATATACTCGCCTGTCTTAGTATCTTTTGCATAGATTCCAAGACGATCTGCATCAGGGTCAGTTGCAAGTACGATATCTGCATCCTTCTCTTTTGCAAGCTTAAGAGCAAGCTCGAATGCCTTAGGATCCTCTGGATTAGGATAAGCAAGAGTTGTGAAATCTGGATCTGGAGCTTCCTGCTCTGGTACTACGAATACATTCTTGAATCCAAGTTCCTTAAGCACTCGTCTAACAGGAAGATTTCCTGTTCCGTGGAATGGTGTATAAACAATA
Organism: Butyrivibrio hungatei DSM 14810; assembly: GCF_900143205.1. Lineage (GTDB taxonomy): Bacteria > Bacillota > Clostridia > Lachnospirales > Lachnospiraceae > Butyrivibrio > Butyrivibrio hungatei. The sequence goes on from NZ_FRDH01000013.1 coordinate 22,802, forward strand.
GTGAACTTGTCAGCCATCTCATCAATAACATCCTGATGAATGATCTGCTTTTTAAGTTCTACCATGTACTTGTCATCGATCTCTTCGCCAAATGAAACATAAAGTCCCTTGGCAACAGCATCTTCTTTAGACATTGTCTTAACTTCGTGGTAGTCAGTGATAGACATAACCTCTTTGATAATGCCTGTGTCGTGAGGTGGAGTAACCTGCGCGCCATCCTGCCAGTATACCTTGTAACCATTGTACTCAGGTGGATTGTGAGAAGCTGTTACCATAACACCTGCGATACATTCAAACTCTCTAAGAGCAAATGAAAGTTCTGGAGTAGGACGAAGGATATCACTTACATAAGCCTTGATTCCGTTAGCTGCAAGACAAAGAGCTGTCTCCTCAGCAAACTCAGGTGAAAATCTTCTGCAGTCATAAGAAATAGCTACGCCCTTCTTTGCTGCGTCTGCTCCACCATTCTTTTTAATATAATTAGCAAGTCCCTGTGTAGCCTTACGTACAGTGTACTTGTTCATTCTGTTAGTTCCGGCACCGATAACACCACGAAGTCCGCCTGTACCAAACTCAAGCTCTCTGTAGAAACGATCCTCTACCTCTGCCTCGTTGTTACGAATTGCCATAAGTTCCTGCTTTGTATCATCGTCAAAGTATGAATCATTAAGCCAATATTCAAACTGTTTTGTTGCTTCACTCATTACATTGTCCTCCTGTGCACATATACCACAAAAATTATATCATATATCCCCAATTCAAAAAACCTATGCATCAGGTTTTTACTGAGTTCTAAGACTTGAATAGCCCTCTACGTTAAGGCTGTAATCACTCCTGTCGAGGGAGAAATTAGGGTTGTAGTACGGGTCGCCTTTATCGAGAACTTTTTTCCATTTGGTGCGGAAATGCTCTGACTCTGCCTCATATCTCTTTGCATTCTCACCCTCAAGATCAAGGCCCCTTGAAAGAGATTCATAGTGATAAAGCTCAGCAAAAGGAGTAAATACATTGAGATATCCTTTTTCTCTGAGTTTAAGACAAAAGTCCACATCGTTAAGACTAACCTGGAAGTCTTCTGCAAAACCTCCAACTTCGTCGTATTTAGCGCGGCTAACCATAAGACATGCCCCTGTAACTGCGCTCACATCCTGAGCGTAGCAAAGTCTGCCCATATATCCAAGATTCATACCTGCCTGGCCATAGTGAGAGTGGCCTGCTGTTCTATGTGCTCCAAGTTTAAGTACTACACCTGCGTGCTGGATCTTTCTGTCTGGAAAATAGAGCTTAGCTCCAACTGCTCCCACATCCTGCCTCTGAGCATACATAAGAAGCTCCTCGATCCAGTTAACAGTAATAACCTGTGTATCATTGTTCAAAAGAACTACATACTCGCCGTCAGATTTTGAAACGCCGTAGTTCACAACTGCTGAATAGTTAAATGGTGGCTTCTTGCCATCTGCTGTAAGATTCTGACCATTCTCATAATAATCAACAACCTTGACAACATCCTTGAGATTACCTGTTCTAAGCTCCTCGTAGTAGCCCTTTATCTCAGAACCAGTGCTGCCATTTTCTACAACAATGATCTCGTAGTTGTCATATACAGACTTCTCATAGATTGAAGTGATACATCTCTTAAGGTCCTCTGCGTGCTCGCAGTTAGGAATTACGATGCTGACTTTAGGACTTCCCTGAACTTCATAGGTGATCTTAAAGATAGTCTCAAATGCCCTTGTACTGGTGATCTTGAAGTGGTCATATCCATGACGCCTCAAATGATCTGCCACAGCGCCCTTTGCAGCCTCAATAGCGTAAGGCTTGGCACTGATGTCAGATGCAACAGATGCAGCATGAGATCTCCAGTAATATAAAAGCTTTGGAATGTGTACGATGTGCTCTGCTCTATCAGTAAGTCTAAGGATCATGTCATGATCCTGGCTTCCATCAAACTTAGTTCTAAAGAGCTCTGTACCATCAAGAAGAGTTCTCTTAAAAACACTAAAGTGGCAGATATAGTTGTTGGCTCTCAGATTATCGATAGCATAATCCGGTTTGAAGTGCATGGTTATCATCTTATTGATGTCGTCGCCCTTAAAGGTTGTCTCATCACAGTAGATGTAATCTGCATTTTCTTCATTTATAGCTTTGACATACCAGTATAATACTTCTGGATGAAGAATATCATCGTGGTCAAAAAGTCCAATATACTCACCCTCTGCAAGTTCAAGGCAATGGTTGGTATTTCCTGCAATTCCCTCGTTCCTTTCAAGCTTCTTGTAAGCAATCTTGCACTTTCCATCAGGTAAAAGAGCTTTCGCATCCTTCATGTATTCTTCTACAATCCTAGATACTTCAGAAATATGAGCTTCATCAGATCCATCAGCAAGACAGAGCTGCCAATTGCCGTAAGTCTGTGCAAGAACAGACTCTATCATATCTCTAAGGAACTTCTCAGGAGTATTGTAAAGAGGAACTAAGATTGAAATAAGAGGCATCTTCTCAAATACTGCCTCTTCCTGCTCTTTTCTAGTCTCTTCACTAGGAAAAGACTCTGTTCCGTAGTGAGTCATTGCCTTCTTCTCAATCTGCTTGTACTTGATCTTAGCAATAACACCTCTGAGAGACCCCTGATTCCTGATCCTATCACGCTGCCTGATAACCCAGTGCATTGTGTTACGTGCTGGAGTGCTGGCTTTCCAAATAGGATTGTTCTTAATTCTATTAAGCTTGAACTCTAATTCTTGGTTTTTATCTTCAAGTTCAGCAATCCTACCAGCAAGCTCTGCACTCTTTAGTTTTTCTTTTTCATAAGCTGACTTATAATCCAACTCGCTCATTTATAACCTCTTAAATCACTTTTTCACATTAAGAATGTTAGGAACCCAGTTTACAAGCTTTAAGTGGCTTGTTTTATCAACCGCTAACATACCGATCTGGTAGTAGCCTGGTACAAGATCACCTTTGCGGATTTTTACCTTGTAGCCAGTGAGATCTACGTTTACCTGATCCTGTAAGCGAACCTTGATGTCAGGCCTGTACCATACATAAGTTGGCACGCTAAATACCTTAGGCTCTACAGGGCCTGCTCCATCCTCATGTCTTTCCACAAGACGAAGGAGCAATCTCTTTTCATAAATTGCATTATCAGATCCAATGACAAAGCTGTATCCCTTGAGATAGTAGCCATCATCGTACCCTTCTGCAGTTACTCCGTACAGCCAGTTGCGAAGGCTGCCATTGTACTCGCATCCAATTCTAAGACACTGATCTTCCCTTGCTCCCCTGATACCATGTTCGTGAACTGAAACTCTGGCATAAGGAATATCCTCCACAGCAGTGTAATCCTCACGTGGAATAATAGCTGAGATCGTCTCATCCTCTGTAAGGTGTGGACTATAGAATGGATCAAAGTTATAAAGGTGCGCATGCCTCTTCATAAGAGTGTCACCCTCAACTGCAAGTCTCTCCATCTTCTTTGGATCAAGGTTATCAAGACCTCTTGTAAGAGACTCATGATGATATAGATAAACATGGTTACAGCATACGTTGTAGTAGCCCTTTTCCATTACTGTATAGCAGAAATCTACATCATTAAAGGCAACCTTAAGTTCCTCAGGAAAGCCTCCTATATCGTTAAACTTCTTTCTGCTGATCATGAGACAAGCAGCGGTTACACCGATGAAATTGTGGACACCTCTGTTATATCCAAAGTAGTGGCTCTTGCCATCGTGCATCTTCTGAAGCTTATGCACAGGACCACGTCTAACATTGGCAATTCCGCAATGCTGAATAAGGTCTGTGTCAGGATAAATAAGCTTGGTTCCTACACAGCCCACATGGCCAAGCTGAGCCTGAGACAGCATCTCGCGAAGCCATCCCTCTTTTACCGCCTCAATATCATCGTTAAGGAACAGGAGATACTCACCGCTGCAGGCTCTAGCGCCCTGGTTACACATAGCAGAGAAGTTAAACTCCTGAGATTTGTAAATGTAATTTATTTTGGTAAGTCCGTTCTTTCTCTCGGCACGGCTGCAATAAACACCGTACTTAACTCTATTAGCAGCTGAACTACCATTATCAATGATGACAATGTCGTATTTGATGTTGTCACCACCAGTTGTATTTACGATGGAATTAAGACACTGCTGCAGCACTTCAGGATGATCCTTGGAAGGAATGATGATGCTGACAGTAGCTGGTCTTAAGAGCATATGCTTGGAATTGTGGAATGTTCTTCCGTAAAAGACATCCTGCTCAGAGTTTCTATGGAATAATACTTCTCTGATATGTCCAATAGGAAGCTCCATGCCGGTTCTCTTGGCAAAGGCTCTCACATGTATAGCAAGCATGCAGAATAGTACATCAGCTGATAAAAGAGATGCTTCAAGTCCCACCTGCTCTGGTGAATTCTTTTTGTTTGATGTTCCGCCCAGCATCCTGACTGCGTTATCGTACTCAGGTGCAGCGGCATGCATGGTAGTTGCTCTGCAGGCAAAGTAGCTACCTATATAAAACGCGTTCAAATATGAATCAGGAGACCAGTCTGGCTTAAAGAATGGATGAATATACTTGCCACCTTTGCCGATCTCGTCTTCATCACCGTAAACAATGTCATGCTCTGGGTGTGCTACAAAATACTGCTTGATAACTTCAGTAGCTCTTTTGGTAAGTCTGCCCTTAGGACTTACAAAAATGTAGACAACATTCTCGTCGCCCTTAGCATCAGAAACCTCCCAAACCTTGGCATAAGGCACAACCTTAACCTCTGGCTCAGGCTTCTTGTAAGGTACCAAAGTGCCGTCTTCATTCTCCTCGTAGTACACAGGAGCTTCAGCCTTGATCACAGGCTCTTTTTCACCCTGGCGCTGCCACTTATCATAAGCAGAAGACTTGGCTTTTACTACTCTGTTGTATTTAGTTTTTCTCCTTGTCGCAAGAGTTTTCTTGGCTAAGTCCTTCAGCATTCCCCTAACAATTACTCCTCATCATCTTTATAGTATCGTGCTTCACGTTTCTGGCTTATTTTTTCTCCAAGCTTTTTGATAATGTTCTTTTTCTTTGGAACTGCTACTTCAGGTTCAGGAAGTGAGCTTATTACTGCATCTGCAGCATTTCTTGGAATAAGAGTCATCAAAAGCTTTACCACAAGGTGGTTCTTTTGCTTAATGCCCAGTTTGTCACTTGTAAGTGAAAACTCGATATTAGGATCATCAGAATTAAAGATTATGGAATCATCTGAGATCCACTCACCATTAACTGGATTTATTGCAATATCTGCCCCACCCTCTGCAATGTTCAGACTGTTCCATGTAGCGTTCAGGATAGTGACCATACATGGTGCAAAAGCAGGATCGATCCTGACTGTGTTGCAGGTATCATCAACTCTGATATCCAGAGTTACTGTGTTCTTGTCATCGTACTGCTCTTCTGGGAACATTGACTCATCCTCAGAGTAGCCCTCACCATTATCAAGATAGATCTGGATCTGGTCATCAGGCCTTGCAGCACTGGCAGTAGCTGTGATCTCCTTAGGAACGATCACCTTTCTGCCTATATCTTTCCATAGCTCTACCATTGACTTGCGGTTTCCAGTTACATACTTCTGGAAGGCGTATTCTTCATCAAGGAGAACCTGGATCTCTTTTTCTGTAATACCAAGTTTGCCAAAAAGAGGCTTAGGATCAAACTTTTCTCTTTTCCTATCCTCTAATCTGTAGCAGTAAAGTGCTCTCCACATGGACTCCTTGGCAGGTATACACTTACCGTAGGTCCATTCATAATCTATTATAGTCCAAATAGGGCCATTAACCATAATATTAGAGAATATCAAGTCATAATCTGATACAGGATAGTCTTCCTTGTACCTAATACGCTTTAGATATTCGTTCAAAAGAGCTTCAAATGCCTCCATGTCATCTCTATCAATGCACTGATCAAGGAGTGAAGCCAGCGGTACGCCATTAACAAAAGAAAAAATAGCGCAGCCTTCCTGTTCATTTATCTGACAGTCGTTGATCTCAAGGTCCCCGCCTCTATACTTCTCAACAAGGCCAAGATAAGCATCTCTGATACCAAATACGTGCTCTCTTGCTTCCTCTGTAAGAGGGAACTTTTTGATAACCTTTCTGCCAGCTTTATCGATAGCAATATCAGTTCTGATCTTGAACTCAGAAACTCTGTCATTGCTGTATTTACTGTAGATAGTATCAAAGCCAGGTCCAAGGATAACTTCAAAGGAATTGGCAAACTCTGGATAGAGGCCGTCCTTTGAGAGGTCCTCGTAAGCTCTTTTCTCATTGAAAAGAACTAATCTATCCCTGTCAAAATTACGAACATTGTCCTGAAGCTCTCCAAACTTAGGCAGATAATCATCTGAATGAAGAAGTGTCATAAGCTTGTAGTCAGGATATGGATAATAGAAATGGTACTCATTCATGCCACATTTCTTGAAGATGTTGATAAGTCCATTTCTGGTAAAAGTCTTGGCAACGCTGTCTGGTGAGTATCCCTCAATACCTGTAAAGTAGCTTCCAAGGTGATCTTCAGCACATCCAGCAAAATACTTAAGTCCAAGGCGGTTCTCAATAGCAATTACGATTCTTCCGCCCTTTTTAAGGTGTCTCTGAAGCATTCTAAGGAACTTCTCGTAAGGATTGTCAGTTCCAATATAGCCCTGACCGTACTCAAATACGCCGATCAAGAAGATATAGTCAAAATCTCTGGGAAGATCTGGCTCAATATCCCTGAAGTTACCAACGTGGATAGTTACGTTGTCGCACTCCTGATTTCTGGTTGCATTGATCTCAGAACGTCTCCTTGAAAGATCGCAGGCAACTACTTCGCCAGCCTTCTTGGAGAGCATACCTGTGATAGCGCCGCATCCAGAGCCAACCTCTAATACCTTGGCGTTTTTATCCATAGGGATCCACTCAACGATATTAGATCTTTGCTCAGAAAGATGGTAGAGAATAGGCCAGTTTGCCCTCTCCTCGATAACCTTCTGATACTCTTCTTTTTTGTATTTTTTGACAATCTCAAGAAGGTCGTTCTCTATAGCACCATCGCTGTAGAGATCAACCCCAGAGTAGTGTTTGAAATTAAGGGTCACATTCCCAATCTTAACATTTTCCTGCATTTTGCTCGTTCCTCGCGAGTTATTTAGCATCAGTAACAACACATTTAGAATTCATGTCATAGTAGCCAACAGTGTTCTTGTCTGATACTACTGATACATTAAGTGCATCATAGAGTCTGTGATACACGGTAAAATCATTTTGTTCAAAACCTGTTACTCCAAAGCTAAGAAGATACTCTCCGCCCTGAAGTGACATATTCTGTGTAAAGGTGACGTCCTTTTCTTCGCCAGCCTTAACCGGCTCCAGAAAAGCCTTTTCAACCATTGAGTTGGTTCCTGTGATCTCAATGCCCATGATGTTCTTGAAGGTAAGGGCAAAGATAGGAGCTGCAATATCTCTATTAAACTTAACTCTCATGTGCACTGTAAAATCAGTACCCTTAATGATAGAGTTAGTCTCTTTTCCTGTATTATCTGTGACAAAATAGTTTGTGATAGTAGCTGCGCCATCGCCATACTCCAGGGTATCTGGATTCTCAGCGGCTGTTTTCTTGGCACTATCATCTTTTTTTATCTTGTCATCAGCTTTTTTGTCTGCATCTGCTGCAGCCTGACGGATCTGATCATCATCAAGAAGGTTCTCAACGTCACTACTTGGAAGTGGGTACTGTCCCACCAGAACCTGCTTGTAGATATCGATCATCTTCTTTGGTGTTCCCTCGCCAAGGAGCACACCCTGATTTAAAAGAACTGCTCTATCGCAGTACTTGCTAATACTGGAAAGATCATGTGATACAAAGAGGATAGTCTTGCCTCTCTTCTTGAACTCTTCAAACTTGTGATAGCACTTAGCCTGAAAGAATACGTCACCTACAGAAAGGGCCTCATCAACGATAAGGATCTCAGGATCAATGTTGATGGCTACTGCAAAGGCAAGACGCACAAACATACCACTTGAGTAGGTCTTGACTGGCTGGTAGACATAGTCGCCAATATCAGCAAACTCAAGGATTGCATCCATCCTCTTTTTGATCTCTTCCTCAGAAAAACCAATCATCATACCGTTTAAGTAGATGTTGTCAATTCCGTTGTACTCCATGTTAAAGCCTGCTCCCAGTTCCAAAAGAGCTGAGATATGACCATCAACGTTAACTTCACCCTCAGTTGGAGATAAAACTCCTGTGATGATCTTGAGGATAGTGGACTTACCAGAACCGTTTGTGCCAATGATACCAACTGTCTCACCCTTCTTAACAGTAAGATTAACGTTGTTAAGGGCAAGGTGCTCCTTGTACTTCTTTTTACGGGAAAGTCCAAGGGAGTCCTTGAGTCTGTCCATAGGCTTGTCATAAAGCTTATATAGTTTAGTGAGGTTTTTTACCTCAATAGCTACATCTTTTTCCATAATAAATTCCTATATTATCACTAATCCTCTAGTATCACAGAACGTCTGCAAAGTGAGGTTTAGAACGCTTAAAGATAAGTGTTCCGATACAGAAGGTTGCCACTACAAAGATCCAGAAATAAGTGGATGAATAGAAGTGCTCAAAGAACCATGTATCGCCATAGATTGCATTTCTATAACCCTCAACAATGTATGCCATAGGATTGAGTTTGAAGATCCACTTGAATCTGTCAGGAACTATGTTGATGTTCCAGAGAATAGGTGTAAACCACTGGAACAGCTGAAGTCCTATGTTAATGATCTGTAAAAGATCTCTGAAAAATACTACAATAGCGCTGGTTGCGTAGCTTAGTGACAATACTAGGATAAACTCGCATGCCATGTAGTAAAGGATCTGAATCCAGTAGACACTTGGATAATATCCGTAAACACAAGCGATCAAAAGAAGAACGCAGATAAAGAACACGTGAATGAACATAGCTGCTATTATCTTGATGATTGGCAGTATGCTGATCTTAAAAAGAACCTTTTTTACCAGGTAATTGTACTCAAGAAGTGATGTTGTGCCGTTTGTAAGGGCCTCTGAGAAAAAGAACCATGGCACAAGACCAGCTGTGAGCATGAGAACATAAGGAACCTCTATGCCATCAGAAACCGCCTCGGCTCTGGACTGAAATACAACGTCAAAGATAATGTAGTACATTATAACTGTAATAACAGGCTGAGCAAGGGCCCACACGATACCCATGTAGGAACCGGCATATCTTTTTTTGAAATCATTTACTGAAAGTCTCTTGATGAGCTTCCTTGAATGGAACAACTCAACCGGAAGCACCAGCAATCTGTCATACCAAAAGAAGACCAGTATACAACTGATGCCAATCAAGATACATCCACATATCTTCTTGAGCATCTCTGTATGCGGGTCTGCCAGCGGATTTGTGTGCATTACAAGAAGTAGCGCCAAAATAAGCGCCATTACATAGAAAATGCCCAAGCCTAATCGCTTGGGAAGTTTCTTAAGTCCCTTTATCAAAGCTCTTTAATTCCTCCCCACTTGGTATCCTTATCGGAAAGGTTAAGTTCCACGCCTTCAATCAAAGGCCATTCAACACCAATATCTGGATCATCCCACTTAAGGCCGCCCTCGTCGTTTGGATGATAGAAATCAGAACATTTGTAAGCAAACTCAGCGTACTCAGAAAGTACGTAAAAGCCATGCGCAAATCCCTTTGGAATAAAAAACTGTTTCTTGTTTTCAGCAGAAAGTCTGACACCAAACCACTTTCCATAAGTCTTTGAACCTTTTCTAAGGTCTACAGCCACATCAAATACTTCACCATTTATGCAGCGTACAAGCTTGTCCTGTGGATACTCCTTCTGGAAATGAAGTCCTCTTAAAACTCCCTGTTTGCTGGCTGACTGATTGTCCTGAACAAACTCAACATCAATACCTGCCTCAACAAAATCATTCTTGTTGTATGTCTCAACAAAATATCCTCTTGCATCACCAAAAACAGTAGGTGTAATAACTTTAAGTCCTTCTATCTCACAAGTTTCAACAGTTATCTTTCCCATTTTTATATCTCCTAATATTTCTCAGACATTACTGTCCAACTGGTGTTCCCTCGATAGGTGCAGTTGGCATAACGCCGTTATATTCATATAAGCTGCTGTCAAAAGAGCCGCCCATTCCCGGAGCATATCCCTCAGGATTCTGAAGCTCGCCTACAACTGCCATTCCAGGAAGTTCATCATCACTAACTGAACTGCCAAGGCTTGAAGCTTCTGAACTCTCTTCAGCAGAGCCTGAACTTTTTTTGATCACCACAACAGAAGGTATCTTCTCTGTCTCATCAAAAAAATCTTCATCGCTTAAAAAACCGTCTAGATTGCTACCGATCTGCTGTCCGTAAACCTGCTCACCACTATTGTAGGATGCAGCGGTCTCAGCTTCATCACTTTCCTTGGATCCCCAGCCAAAAAGCTGATTGATCTTTTGGGTATTAGTAGCATAGACAATGACAAGTACCAGAATAAAGGCACTTATGATGGTAAGTATTGCCATTCGGAAAACTCTTTTATCCACGTTCTCCTCCCGTTATCAAAACCTCGCCAGGTGTTCACAGCCCGTTAGCGACCTCAACCAGGTATTTACCGTAATCAGTCTTCATAAGTGGCTCGGCAAGCTTGAGTAGCTGCTCCTTGTCGATAAATCCGCGCTTATAAGCAATCTCTTCAATACATGAAATGTAAAGTCCCTGTCTCTTCTGGAATGCACATACGAAATCTGATGCATCAAGAAGAGAATCGTGATTGCCTGTATCAAGCCATGCAAAGCCTCTTCCCATAGTCTCTACGCGAAGCTCGCCGCGGCTTAAGTATTCGTTATTGATACTTGTGATCTCGATCTCGCCTCTTGCTGAAGGCTTAACGTTTGCAGCAATATCAACAACCTGATTGTCATAGAAATAAAGTCCAGGTACAGCATAATTAGACTTTGGATGCTCAGGCTTCTCTTCGATACTGATAGCTTTGCCGTTCTCATCGAACTCAACAACGCCGTAAGCTCTAGGATCTCTTACGTAGTAACCAAAGATAGTAGCTCCCTTTTCTCTGGATGCAACTTCTCTAAGAAGCTTAGAAAAGCTCTGTCCATAGAAAATATTGTCTCCAAGAACAAGGGCAACAGAATCACTGCCAATGAACTTAGCGCCAATGATGAATGCATCAGCAAGTCCTCTAGGCTGTTCCTGAACAGCATATTCAAAGTGCATTCCAAGCTGTGATCCATCACCAAAGAGCTCTTCAAACATTGGAAGATCTCTTGGTGTAGAAATGATAAGCACTTCTCTGATGCCCGCCAGCATCAAAGTTGAAAGTGGATAGTAGATCATTGGCTTATCATATACAGGCATCATCTGCTTGGACATTGCCCTGGTAAGTGGATAAAGTCTGGTGCCTGAACCACCAGCTAAAATTATACCTTTCATTTTTTCTCCTTTAGGACGTGAAATGTTGAAAGATTTTGATTCGAAATTGGTTTTACATAAATCATTTTATGGGCGCTTCCGCTTCGTTGAAAACGTAACAGTACTAAGTCAGTAAAAAACACTGACTAAGTACTGACGTTTTCAAAGACCATAAAATTGCTTTATGTATAAACCAATTTCTAATTGTAATCTATGAACATTTCACTGATAAATGATTAAATTCACAATTATATATTATGCCGAAAGATTCACATCTAACAGGCATTTATCCTTCAAATAATAAATAAAACTAATTATATTATTACTTGTTAGAATACATCTTTTCGTAGTATTTCTCGTAGTCTCCGCTTGTTACATTCTTCATCCAGTCCATGTTGTCGAAGTACCATTTTATTGTCTTCTTGATTCCTTCAGCAAACATTGTTTCTGGCTCCCAGCCAATCTCAGCTTTGATCTTGTCTGGAGCGATAGCGTAACGTCTGTCATGACCTTTTCTGTCACTTACGTACTTGATAAGGTCATAAGAAAGGTGGGCCTTTCTTGGATCAGAGTCATCAAGAACTTCCTTAAGAGTATCAATGATAGTCTTAACGATCTCGATGTTCTGCTTCTCGTTGTGACCACCAACGTTGTATGTCTCAAAGAGACGTCCCTTTTCCTGAACCATGTCGATAGCCTTGGCGTGATCCTCTACATAGAGCCAGTCACGTACGTTCTTACCATCGCCATATACAGGAAGATCCTTGCCTGCAAGAGCGTTGTTGATGATAAGAGGAATAAGCTTCTCTGGGAACTGGTAAGGTCCATAGTTATTTGAGCAGTTAGTAATGTTGGCTGGGAACTTGTATGTGTCCATATATGCCTTTACGAGCATATCTGAGCTAGCCTTACTTGCTGAATATGGGCTGTGTGGTGAATATGGAGTTGTCTCATAGAAGAAAGCATTTGGATCATCATCAAGTGAACCATATACTTCGTCTGTAGAAACGTGAAGGAACTTCTTGCCTTCCTTGAATGTTCCGTCAGGAAGCTCCCATGCCTTCTTGGCAGCATTGAGCATTGTAGCTGTACCAAGAACGTTAGTCTGTACAAAGACCTCTGGATTAACGATTGATCTGTCAACGTGACTCTCTGCAGCAAAATGAACTACTCTGTCGATATCATTTTCCTCAAAGATCTTATTTATGGCATCTCTATCACAGATGTCAGCTCTTATGAATGTGTAGTTGTCTCTGTTCTCCACATCCTTAAGGTTCTCAAGATTGCCGGCATATGTAAGCACGTCAACGTTGATGATCCTGATCTCGTTATCATATTTCTTAAACATATAGTGTATGTAGTTGGAACCAATGAAACCAGCTCCTCCAGTTACAAGATAAGTTCTCATTTTTTTGCCTCATTTCTAATTTTTTGAAAAATTTACTGGTATAGTATACCACAACCAATCGTCAAGTAGAAGAGTCCCATTCCATAGCACATATAGCGCGGCTGTGGGAATATCATAGAGCCTGTAACCACAGAGTTTATCAGTATTCCCATGAATACGATAAGTGCAAACAGGCACAGTTCTCTGCTCTTTTCATCCTTCTTCATTATCAACCTTACGCTAAAAAGAATCAGATAAAAGAGATAAATAAATATAGAAACCTTAACAAGGATCGCAGGTCGATTATTCGCCACAGATATCACAAGTGCCTTTGCCACATTTGCCACCAGAACGTACAAAAACTCAGACGACTTACCGGTAAATATACCCTTTATATCCTTTAAAAGAAGCTCTTTTGCAAGAACTGCTTCTACTTCATTTTCCTTTATGTCAAACTCCGGTCCTGAAATTTCAGGAAATTTCTCGGATACATATTGCTGGCAATACGGGATCACAATATCAAAGCCTATTATGTCATAGCCTTCTGCGTAGTGGCTTGTCATTTCAAGCCAGGTAGAATCAAAGTTCTGAGAAGGAGCATAGGAAATCGTCAGCTCTTTTGCCACGCATTCATCATAGATGCGGGTGTACAGGCTTCCAAGCTCCGGGAATTTCTGAGAGTCTTCATACTTGTCATAGAGGTGAACGTCCTCAGCATCTGCAGTATAAAGAACCGTACAAAGAGTTCCCTTGCTATTACCTACGTGCTCAGCAAACTTGCCTCTTACAGCGTAGTTGTAACTTCTATCGATGACGCCAATACTGATGACCGCCAAGATTCCCATGATGACTATAGAAAGGAACCTTCTGGGGTCTCTAGTTCTTTTAACAATGAGATGAATGATCAGTGACACTGCGCCCATGATCAGGATCGTAATGAGCATTTGCTTCCTGATGCTTGAAATCAAGACACTCAAAAGAAATACCGCCAACATGTTCATCGCTGAGTAGTTCCGGAAAAGTTCAAAGAGCCTTATGCTAAACAGCACAAACAGCGGCATTGCAAGAGCTTCTGTCATGATGCATTCAGAGTACATGGAGCCTCTGTTTGCCACAAATCTGTTGAGGATTGCAACTGCCATCTGGGAAAAGAGTCCCATAAAGCCTACAATGGTCGCTCTCTGCCTTGAGTACCTTTGCTCCAGCGTGTAGTCATACATGTAGATTCCAAGCCTTGCTGCGGTGTAAACCCACAATAGGCTCTGGATGATCACAACGCAGAACAGATAAGAAGGCTGTCCGTACATAGTTCCGGCGAAATCAAAAAGTTCAAAGAGCTTTCTGATTCCCAAAAGAAACAGTGGATAAACCGGTTCTCTTGAGAAATCCATGGAGGTGTAGCTTGCAGAATCCACGCACCACACCGTTCCATCGATGATCGCCATACCTATATAGAACACAAACGGTATTAGTATTGAAATGATCTTAAAACGTTTCTTGTCCATCTAATATCTTTCTAACAAAGCTTAGTAGCAGATATTCATGTCAACGTTTCCTGAGATACCTGTTACTTTGCCCTTTGAAGTGTACTGCCACATGTCATATCTTGAACCTGTGTATGTAACCTGTGAAGCGTACTGTGCAAGCCAGATCTTGTAACCTGTGATCTGTGAAGTGTTGATCTTGCTTGTGAACCAGGTCTTGTTTGCGTAAACGCCAACCTGGTAGCCTGCATTCTTGATAGTTCCGCAGAATGCCTTTATGTTAGCAGTTCTCTGCTCAGCACTGATTCTGTCACCACGACCGTTACTTCCCTCAACGTCAAGGTATACAGGGAATGAAAGGCTGTATCCCTTGCAAAGGCTGATAACCATTGAAGCTTCTTCAACAGCCTCAACCTCATTTACCGCCTGAGTAAAGAAGTACACACCAACTCTAAGTCCTGCTGCCTGAGCTCCCTTGATGTTTGCTCTGAACTTAGGATCCTCGATAAGTGTTCCCTCAGAAGAACCTCTATATCCACATCTGATGATAACAAAGTTGACGCCTGAGTTCTTAACTGCGTTCCAGTCAATGTTTCCGTTCCACTTGCTGACATCGATACCCATTGCACCAGGTGACTTAACAAGTGCACCGTCGCTATCAAATGTGTACTTAGCACCCTGGATTACCTGCTCGCCCTTAACTCTATCTCCGTTCTTGTCGTAGAAATAAGTCTTGCCATCAAGTGTCTGCCAACCTGTGTACTTGAAAGCTGTAGCAGCTTTTCTTGTATAGAACTTCTTGTTTCCGTCGTAGTAATCCTGATAAGTAGCTTCTCTATACTTATCGCCATCCTTAACGTAAACAGTGTTTCCGCTCTTATCCTTAAGGACTGTTCCTTTGCCTACTACCTTCACTTCAATCTTGGCATCTGTGTAACCATCAGCTGAAACTGTAAGAGTTACATCACCTGCTGCCTTACCAGTAATTGTATCGACATTAACTGTTACTTTATTGGTATCACTTGAAACAACCTTAGTGATCTTAACGTTATTAGCTGTTATCTTGAGGGTCTGGCCTTCAACAAGAGTAGCCTTTGTGAAGGATACAGGAACTGTATCTTTGCCTACGACCTTAACTGTTACAGGATAATCATTATATCCATTAGCTGTAAGTGTAATTGTTGTACTCTTTCCAGGTGTTACACCAGTAACTTTCTTGTTATCTTCAACCTTAGCGATGCCAGCATCAGATGATGTGTACTTAATATCTGATGGTGCATTCTTAAGAGAAAGAACTGATGCAATATCTACAGTCTCTTTTTCCTTAACAGTGATCTCTTTTGCAGAAGTCTCGAAGTTCTTCTTTGCAGGATCGTCTACTGTAAGAGTTACTTCTTTTGCATTATATTTATCAGCAGTTACCTTAAGAGTTACTTGTCCCTTCTTTGTTCCTTCTACTGTTGTTCCTGTTATCTTGACTTGTCCATCTCCGCCAGACTGTGTAACTGTTGGATTTGAAGGTCCTGTAACCTTAACTGTTGCCTTCTCGCCTACTTTTATGCTGTTAGGTGTAACCTCAACAGTCATGTCCTTGTTAGGCTCTTCTTTAACATTTACTTCAAATGACTTTTCTTTATAATCGTCATTACCTTTAATTGTAATTTTTGCTTTACCAGTGCCAACAGCCTTTACTGTTGTTCCTGATACAGTAGCAGCACTTGCGTTATCTGAAGTAATCTCAGGATTAGATGGTCCCTTAGCAATAGAAATAGTTGCTTCCTGTCCAACTGTAAGTTCAGTTGCAGAAATGCTGGCTTCAATATCTACCTTTTCCTTAGGAGTTGTACTTCCGCCACCCTCTCCAGGGTTATCTGTGCTTCCGCCACCTTCACCGCTTCCGCCTGTGCCGTTTCCACCTTCGGAGCTCTCTTTTGAGCTCTTATTTGAAGCTGCATCATTACTTGTCAGAGAATTCCCTTCGCCAGGATTTCTTGCTCCAGCCATTCTCATGAAGCTTCCAGCTGTTAACTTAGCTGTAGTTCCTGGAGGAGTGATATCTTCCTTCTTGATCTCATCATAGCTGTACTGTCCATCAGAAGCTTCACCGATAGGAGTCTTCGTACTCTCAACCCACTCAACTGTATCCTTAAGCTGAGACTCAACCTCTGTCTTAACCTGAGTATCTTCCTTCGCAGCGTTGACCTGAGATTCCTTCTTAACCTCGTTGCTGACATCGACTGCCTTCATCTCAACTGTGTCTTTTACAGTAATTGTCTTACTTGAAGAATCAAGTGTGTATGTTGAATACTCATCAGAAAGAGCCATTGGAGTAACTGTGTACTTGCCGGCCTTGATATCCTTCTTATAGATGATTCCGTCCTTATCGTGATCATCATAAGTTACAGTGCTTCCGTCCGGGCACTTTACAGAAACTTCGAAATGAACATTTCCAACAAGCTTCTTGGTCTCTGAGTTGATGAACTTGATCTTAATGTCGCTCTTAATAGAAGTAAGAGTCATCTGAACTGTTACGCCCTTAGCGTCATCAGCGATCTCTTCCTCTTCTTCCTCTTCTTCGATCATCTGAGCTGTCATAGACTTAGCCTTCTCAGCGTCAGCCATAGCAAGAAGTCCGCTCTCGCCTACAACTTCTACCTCGCCAAGAGTTGTTCCTACATCTGCAAAAGAGCTGATCTGCTCATTCTTGGTACTGGCTGCCTTGTAGAATATGCCAGTAGCAACTGCACCAGCAATAAGGAAAAGAAATACTGCTGCCGCAATTCTTTCAACTGCAGATGTATTCTTGATTTTTTCTAAAGCACCAGCAAAAAAGATTGCTGCGCCAGATTCTCTGTGGCCTCTGGAACGATCTCTTCTGCTGCCTCTATCTCTGCGATTTCTTTCGCCACGGTCTCTATCTCTACGTCCTCTTACTGGAGCGTAATCATCATCCTCATCATCGTCATAACGGTCATAGTCGTCTTCGTAGCGATCATCGTAGTCACGGTCATACTCGTCATCATAACGATCATCTCTGTAATCGCGGTCATACTCATCATCATAACGATCATCATCGTCATAATCACGGTCATCTCTATCGTAGTCGTCTTCGTCGTAATGATCATCATCGCCGTCGTAGTCTTCCTCATCCTCGTAGTACTCGTCTTCATACTCACGGTCGTACTCATCGTCAGGAATTCCGTTATACTCGCGGTCATCTACATCATCTTCGTAACGATCTTCTTCCTCTTCGTCTTCGTAACGATCCTCTTCTTTGTCATAATCGTCATCTTCGTAGTCGTCGCGCTCTACATCATCATAGTCTTCATCCTCGTAGTCGCGATCATCCCTGCGATCATAATCGTCGTAGTCATCTTCATACTCGCGATCATCATCTCTGTCATAATCGTCATCTTCATAGTCACGATCATCATAATCATCATCGTACTCAGGATCGTAATCTTCGTAATCATCCTCGTACTGATCATACTGCTCGTCAAAATCAATTCTCTCGTCGTGTCTCTTGGTACGTGATTTCTTACCAAAAAGGCCTAAACCCTTTTTTGTACTTCTTTTCATACTTTACTCCCAAAAATAAAAAAACTTAAAACTCTCTAACTAATATATCCAGATGTAGTCATTCCCCAAAACGTCACACTACATCTGAGGTACATTTTACCATCATTGTCAACAATGGGCAAAAATCAAGGCATCAATACCGTCGTGGTATGTAGATTGAACAGGTGCGCGGCGCTCACATTAGTGAACCACTCTGAATCTGATCCTATGCCTAGTCCTGGAAGAGACTCACACTCCACATCCCAAGGGATATAGATGATGCAATCAGTGCCCTCTTCTGCAAGTTCAAAGGTTGTAAGCTCATACTCTCTGATGCGATACACCTCTGTAAACCTTCCGTTCTTAAAATCCCTGAATGTTCTTGCTGTGAAGCTATCCTTTACGATGACGTGAGCAGAAGGTAAAACAAGCGCAAGTAAAAGTGCCAGCGCTGTCAAAGCACCAAGCGCGTATTTTACAACATGATCTGCATCTACTTTTCCACCAATGCTTACTTTTCCGGTGAGCTTATCCACAACTGTCTCACCAAACCACTGACTTATGCACAGTCCCAGGAAAATAAATGTGAATCGTGCGATAATGTCGTACATTCCTGTTACGTGGGTACTAAGCTCATTGGTATGATATCCGTAAGCTGCCGGGAACACAGTAAAATACTGTATCAGCAATACTCCGACAAATATGATCCCCATCATGCCGTTTGTGATGCCACTTTCCTTAACTCTTACCTTGTAAATAACACCGATCAGGATAACCGCCAAAATAACAACAATAAAGATCGGATCAAACACGTTCTTCATCTCGCTGAAATAGAAAGTAAATGCATCTCTTATGGCGTCAAACACTGTTGTGTGGCCTTCCTTCAGATCTGCACTGGCTCTCTGATAATTTCCAGGTGCAGCAACGTTCACAAGGGCACCGATCATGGCAAATACAAAAGGTATCAGGAGTTTCTTTTTCGCTTTTACCCTGTCAAAAGAAACAATGACAACAGCCAGCAAAAATGAACAGGTTGGTGAAGTGATAACAAGTGATCCGCCGCTTCCAAGAAATGCAAAGATAGCAGATAAAACAAGGAAAAGATTCACCTTCCTGTTATCAGTTTCCTGAACTGAAAGAACGCTGAAATATAATGCAAACAGAGAAAAGGTGAACATCAAAGTATAGCCAACAACTGCTGTGTACCAGTAAAAGAGCTTGGTGTCATGGACAGAACCTGTCATTGTAAAGGTACTGAGCATAGCTGCTGCCATGGCACAATAGCTCACAGTCTTATTTTTCCTGGAAAGAACTGAGAACACAAGCCATGTAGCCCAGATAAAAAGAACCATGTAGCCAATGATCGCAATGTGAAATCCCGGAAGGCCAAATCTTGAGTAAGGCCTTATGAAATGATCAAGGAACATCGCTGTATAGCAGCCCTGCTGCATCTTGTAGATAACTGTCACCTTGTAAAGTGAGCCAATAAGTGATGAGCCAAACTCCGCCGCTCCGGCAGATCCGCCTGATTCATAGGAAAAATCATCCTCACTTGGATATGTAAACGCTGTTCCTATAAGCGG
This sequence comes from Butyrivibrio hungatei DSM 14810, assembly GCF_900143205.1. Taxonomy (GTDB): domain Bacteria; phylum Bacillota; class Clostridia; order Lachnospirales; family Lachnospiraceae; genus Butyrivibrio; species Butyrivibrio hungatei. The sequence continues at coordinate 42,266 of NZ_FRDH01000013.1, forward strand.
AGACGCAAGGGCCCCGATCATTACAAGGATCAGCACAATATTCAGTAATTTGGTTACTGTCTTATTCATTCATCTTTCCTCTCATTGCGTGTTAATACCTGCTCATTCCCACACTGTGTAGTCATGATCAAGTACATATATGGTATAAACGCCAACCTGCGCTGTTTCAAGCACCTCTGGTTCTACTCTGTCCATGAACTCATTAAAGTCCTGAGCAAGATAATCCGTCACCACATAGCAGGTAGGTCCTTCTTCTGATTTAACAGGAGGATACCAGGTGACATCAGTAAGCCACTTGCAGCCGTTCATGTCCTTCATGTTGTTGACTGCTCTGACTTTAGCTGTATTGTTACCCATAACGGTTATACAGTTTGCGTGGTCAAAAGAGCTGTAGCCATACTCGTAGCCTTTTTCATTCATCCAGGCTGCGACCTTATATACATCAAGATGCTCAGAATCATCATGTACCACAAGCTCATTATTAAATACCGTTGTCTGCAAGATTCCAAAGATCGCAATAAATACCACAAAGGCTTTGATGCTCTTATTCTTCACGTTCATGATAAAAAGAGCATTTCCAACTGCGATAGTAAATAGGAGCATTAGGAAATATCTGCCTGCAACTTCAACTGTAGTAAATGTTGTAAGAAGAAGGCTCACAACAAATCCTGCCGGGAAAAGAAGTACTGAAAATCTTACACTGTCCTCTTTTTCCCTTCCAAAGAGTTTGCCTAGAGCCATCAAATATCCAATAATAGCAGCAATTATGATAACAACTCTAAGAGTCCCGTAATTATCAAGAGCTACCATATCAACTATGCTGGGCCATACCTCTTCTCTGAATTTAGGAAGGGCGTTTCTGATATTCCTGCTGGCGCCAATGTTGTTTGATGATGTGAGCTTGGATGCAATGATAGACACTGCAGTCATCAGCACCACCCATGCAAAGATGTGCTTTCTGTCAAGCTTCCTGGTCTGGATCCTGAAGATAACTCTTTTAACAATTTCAAGTCCCAAGAGCGGGAAATATATAAAGAGGCATCCGTGCATGCCCTGAAGGCCGTTCACTACCGCAACCAGCATGGACAAGGTAAATACCCAGAGCTCCACTTTCTGTTTGCGAACTGCCCTGTTATAGAGCATCAGGATCATAAAAAGCGTAATAATGTGGCTTACGTAGTAGGATGCATAGACAAAGATCATCCTCTGCCATTCATCAGATGGCTTGGTAAACGCAAGGACCAGCAGGATGGATGAAAGAGCTGCAAGAACAGGAAAGCCCGTCTGCTTGCAGTAAAGTCCCATAACCACCAACATGATCACCATCATAACCGTACAGGAAATGCCCATTGCAAGATTTGCATCCATCCCCACAAGAGGATAGATAAAGGCTGCAAGGTTAGGCGTGGATATGAGTCTGATGGCTGTGGATGCGTACCAGGAATCTGGCTGAATGAAATTATTCTCATAAAGCACTGTAGCCAGCAATGTTTCTGATGCGATATCAGACTCCATCCTGGCTGTGTAGTGGCTTATATTGGCATTTGCAAAGACAAACACCAGCGATACTATTGAAGCTGCAAGTAGCACCGCCGCTATATATTCGGTCAACCTATCTTTTTTCATAATTTATCCCAATGCGTAGAATACAACTATACCTGAAAGAATCAGCACCATTCCTATAAATTTGCGAAGAGTAAACTTCTCCTTGAAGAAAACTCTGGACATGAACATTACGATAATGTATCCAATCGGTTCCATTACTACTACGCCCATGTATCCAAGGCCGTCATAGCAAAAGATCGAGATAGCCATTGATACTACAAGGAGGCAGTATCCACCGATAACAAGTGCATTTAAGTACTCTCTGATAAAGTTAGGGTACTTCTTGGTTGCGCTGAGCTTAAGGAGCATCTGTGATGATGATGCGATGATCTCAGCAAGGATCATCAGAAGGAAGTAAATATTGATCATTTCTCTTCCTCCTTCTCAGGCTCTTTTTCTGCAATAGCACCAGAATTCATAACGATAACTCCGGCTACTACTAGGAGTACGCCCACAACCTTAAATGGTGTTATGCCCTGGCTGAAAATAAGGAAATTCCAGAGCATAGACCACATGAGGGTCAGAGCTTTGTTGGCGTAAGCAACTGAAAGCTGGAATTTCTTGATCATCTGCTGCCAAACGATGGCATAAATTCCAAGGATCACGAACTCAAGGCCAAAAAAGGCGATGTATCCGAAGGATAAAAATTCATGCTTGGAGGCAAGATTTGCCGCAACTGTTGAAAGTGAGTAGATCACAACTGCGCTCTGAAGGAGCAGTAAGTCTACAACTCGTATCTTCTTTTTCATTAAAATCAGTTCTCCTCGTTTCCGTTTGAAGGATAGATTGCGCTCACGAAGTGCTCTGCGATGTGGGCGTTACATTCAGCGTTTACGTGAATGTTATCAAGAAGCCATGTGGAGCTGTTGTCCTCATGGATCGTTCCGTAGTAGTTATCAATAAAGGACACACCGGTTGCTCCTGATACATCGATCATGAACTGAAGGTATGTTGTGAGCTTGCCGTTTCCAAAATCATATCTGTCGCCGCTTACAAGGCTTCCTGTGCTGTCATAGGCATAACACATAGGAAAAGACATACATACGATCCTTATGTATGGGTACTTCTCCTGGATCATCTGTATTCCTGACTTGAGGGCTCCGCTAAATGTAACAGGGTCGCTGTCATTATCTGGATTCATACCAACTCTGAGATTGAGATAATCCTGAGCATTGTAATAGATAACCAGTGTATCAACCTTGCTAAAATCAGTCTCCTCAAGAGCTTCAGAACTTAAGATGTACTGACTGTCTTCAAAACTTCCAGTCTTATCCTTAAGTGGTGTAAAGTCCTCATTTACGATGCACTTAGCAACGTTGTAAAAACTATATGTATCAAGAACGTAATCATCACTATAGTCTGCGTTTTTAAGAGCAACTGTAGAGCCAGGGAAGCCTGCATTTATCACATTTGCTCCTCCAAGCTTTGAACCAATCTGCTTGACAACACCTGTATCTCCAACGTCATAAGTAATAGCATCATTTCCAAGGAAAAGAATTGTCTCGACACCGTCATCCTCATGTCCAGCCTTCTTTTCATCTGGAAGAAGGAATATCTGGTCAAGAACCTCAACCTCGTAGCTCTCTCCTGTAACACCCTCAGTCTTGGCTGTTCCCATGTTCCATCTGACAAGCTTGTAGATTGAGAATATAAGGACCAGCGCGATCACTGAAATTGCTGTAATATGAACCCATTTAGGTATAGTAAACTTTTCTTCGTTATCCATAGTTAATTTCCGCCTTTACCATTCTTTAGAAAAGAGCTCGTTATAATCGAAGCCATCTATCATCTGGCGCATCTTCGAAAGCTCTTTTGCCATCTCTTCGGATGAATGAATTTCGTAATTTCCATCCTTAAAGCATTCTACCATAAATCTATTGATTTCGGGCTTATAATGTGAATAGTCCGCATAGTTATTGAGGTCTAACGTCTCCTCCATATCCTGGAAATAGAACAGGTGCACATTGTCATAGGGCAGGAGCCTGTCAGCAACGTACTGATACTGCTTTAAGGTAGCCTCAAAGGTATTCTCCTGCATAACGTTGTGCCAATAGAGAATACTATAAGGTGGGAAAAAGAAATAAAACTCCGTATCAGGATGTGCCTCCACGAAAGGAAGGATGTTCACCTTGAGATTTTCCTCAGTCTGAGGGATCAGTTCCTCTGCCCCCAGTTCTTTTTCTACCTTCTCAGGTTCTTCATAAGTGTGCATAACCCACTGAATGTTGTAATATTCCGGAGTCCACCAGCTAAAGTAGATCTCTGAAAGGTCAGAGCCCTTCCCCTGGACCACAGGACGCATGATGTACTGAAAGAGCACGTCTTTATTAAGGACATACTTTACATCATTTACAATGTTTGCGTCGTACAGGTACTCAGGAAGCGGATACTTGGTAGTCTCCAGGTCTGCCGTCATGGTTGGAATGTCCATGGCAAAAAAGACTTTTTTAACAGGGCTGTTCTGCCTTGCGTAGCTACTTTCATCAAAGACGATAGACAGGATATTGTAGTCATCCTTTGGATAAGCGCCGCTGTAGCTAAGCTTCACAGTCTCTGTGCCTAGAAGCTCTTTGAAATCATCTGTATCAAAGTTAACTGTCATAGAAGATCCAATAATGCAGCCCTCATAGCACATGTTCCTTGCCATGCCCGGATTCTGGCTCAGCTGATTATCCACCACATAAGGAAAGCCTTTAAGAGGCGCGTGATAGTGGAAAAATGGATCCACGTAAATGATGGTGCCTGCAAACACCACAGCAATTGTGAGCATCCCCGCAACAAACAGTATGAACAGATTTCTATATGTTCTGTTTTTCTTTTCCATTTTGTTTTCTTTCATCTTTTTATCCACAAATCTCTTTGTATCTCAAGCGTTTGTCCACATATCTCTTCGTATCTCAAGTGTTTGTCCACATATCCATCAGAAATTCATATAAAGGAATGTGCTGACTCCCGCAAAGCTAACGATAGTCCAAGCAAGCAGCACTATTGTTAAAAAAGTTGTCTTAAGGCTTATCTTGCACTCTTTTGCGTAAGCGATGGCATTCTTGCCAAAAAAGATCACTACCGCGCTGCCTATGAGGAACATCCACAGACAGATATCCCACGCAAAGCTAAGCTTCATGATAGGTGTGACCTTTATGATGTACCACAGCTCGTCCAACTGGAAGCTTGCTGCCATACTGATGGCGATTGGCTTCTTGCCGCCTGTGAACATTCTTGTGAAAAGAAGTATCGCATCCGAGAGGGTCTCTGCTCTAAAGAATACCCAGGCTGCAGTTACGTAAATGAAGGTGAGGATGATTTTGATCCCCTTGATAACTGAGTTTCCCTGTTTTGCTGTTGCTCCTTGTTTTTCTACATTTGCCGTTGTCTTCTGTCCTGGTTTTTTCTGCACAAGTCTTGTGATCACGTACAAAATGCCGTGCATGGCGCCCCACACAATAAAGGTCCATCCACTTCCATGCCAAAGGCCACTAAGTAGGAAGATGATCATGAAATTCACATAGGTTCTAACTGCACCCTTTCTGTTACCTCCAAGTGGAATGTACACATACTTGGTAAAGAACTTTGTAAGAGTGATATGCCATCTTTTCCAAAAATCTATGATGTTCACTGCCTTGTAAGGTGAATCAAAGTTAAGTGTCAGGTCAAAGCCCATCATCATGCAGATTCCTGTTGCCACGTCGCAATAACCACTAAAGTCAAAATACAGCTGAAATGAATAAAATACCGCCGTAAGGATAGTCTCCAGGCTTCCAAGCATAGCAAGGTTTTCAAAGCCGTAATCAACTGCTTTTCCAATAGTATCTGCAAGGATCACCTTCTTGAACATACCAAGGGATATGAGAAGCAGCGCTCTAAGAATCGTCTCGTAATCAAATTTAGTTTTTACGGACTTCTTAAGTTCTTTTACAAAATCGCCGTAGCCCATTAAAGGTCCCTGAAGAAGCTTAGGGAAGAACATAATGTAGGTCAGATACTCAAGAGGCCTGAATTCATCGATGTCGCCACGGTAGTAATCCACAAGGTATGAGATCTGATTAAAGGTGTAAAAGCTGATAGCCACAGGGAAAAATGTGCCGCTGAACTTAAAGAACAAAAGAAGGGCAACGTTAACAAAGATGCCTGCAAAGAGCCAGAGTTTTCCACTGTCTGCTGTTTTTTTGGTATCTTTATCCACAGAATTATCTGCATTTGCGCACTTGCTATTTTCTGAATCATTTTCGACTTTTGCAGTCTTTACTTTATTTACCCTCATGACGTTGATGGCATTGATGTTCCACAGAATGCTGATTGCAAACACCACTGCATTCTGGTAGCCGAAAAAAGCATAAAAAACTAACGAACCTGCTACGGTCCAGCCCTGTAGCAGTTTCATTAGTTTCTCATCATCTCTAAAGTTCCTCTTTATGAGGTAGTATCCAATTATAAATACCGGCAAAAAGGCCAGCATAAAACTGTAAGAATTAAAAAGCATTTTTATTTGAGCCACTCACTTCTCTTACTGATAAGAAGTGCCTTAAAAATATCGATATCATCAACAGTTGTAAGCTTTATGTTCTTTTCAGAGCCTTCGGAAAAGAAGACTTTTTTACCCATTTCGATCATAAGTGTGCAGGAAGCAACTGATCCTGTAATGCCCTTCTTGAGGGCTTCTCTGTGGAGTTCACAGATCTCACCCAGCTTAAAGCCCTGTGGAGTCTGAGTTCTCTTAAGTTTGTCTCTAGAATAGGTCTCCTCTGAGCTTGCGCCGTCCTCAGTTGTGAGCATAGCCTCTGCGCAAGGGATTGCAGTGATGGCGTTACCGTACTGCTTGGTCTTCATGATGCAGTCGGAAATGATCTCCGCTGAAACCATAGGTCTGATGGCGTCGTGGATCAGCACGATATCGTCCTTTTCAAAAAACTTTTCAAGCTCGTATACTCCGTTTCTGATAGAGCCCTGGCCGTTCTCTCCGCCAGGTACAATGTGCTCAAGCTTAGTAATATTAAACTGTCTTGCATAAGCAGAGAGCATCTGCTCCCAGCCCTCAACACATACAACAGCGATAGAGTCTATCTCCGGATGATTCTGGAACGCCTCAAGAGTATAGACGATTACTGGTTTTTCATTTACTGTTAAAAACTGCTTTGGAATATCCTGATGCATTCTTGCACCAGTTCCACCTGCGATAATAAGTGCGATTGTTTTCATAACTTAATTCCTTATAAAATTACTTGATAATATTTACGTGCATTGGAACTCTCTTGTCCTCTGGTGGAAGCGCCATAAAGTTGCCATATGTCTTTGTAAGCCACTTGTCGTGAAGCTTTGGAATAGGGAACTCTTTTCCCCTGATAATTCCTGTGTCTGGTCCATCGATCAAATGCTCTGGTCCAAAATCAAGGCCCCAATACCTTGGATCTGGCTGCTCATTTGATATGAAAAGAGTCTTCTTTTCCCCATGAACTTCCGCAAGTCCTCCAAGAGTCTGAAGTTTAATGTACTGTCTTGCGATTACCTTAAATGGAATCACGCGTCCGATTCCAGCAAGAACCTTGGCTACAGTCTTCATAGCGCCGTCAAACTTGCTGTAATCAATATATGGTCTGTGGCCCATGGCAAGGGCGTAGAGGAATTTCATCCTTGTAAGCTGCCACTTGTGGTGCCCAGCCTCGATATCAAACACGAAAAGGTCCAGTGTTGGGTGAGAGTATCTGTTCTCGTAAAAGTCCTCTGCACCAAAGCTTGTGCCTTCGTATGTAAGATCCTGATCAGCAATCTTAGTGATAAAATCAAAGAACTGTGGGTACTTCTCAAATCTAAGGAGCTTAAATCTCTTGTCTGCCTCTGATTCAAAGACCTCAAGGAACTTCTCATAGTCTTTTCTCAAAAACAGGATGTCAACGTCATCATCCCATGGAATAAAGTCCTGGTGCCTTACAGCCCCAAGGAATGTGCCTCCATGTAAAAAATACTGAATGCCGTGCTTCTTGCAGATTCTATCTACTTCGCAAAGCATAGCAAAATCAGATTCATGCACTCTGTCTAAATATTCTTGTACTTCTTTTTCCATAAAACTACTTCTTTCGTAAAACTAACAATTATTATAATCAAATCCATGAACTCAAGATATTTCATGTTCCATCAGACATTCATGTCCTGACACATATTCATGTTCAGTCACATATTAATGTTCCGTTTCTTGGACTTTATTATCCATTAAATGCTTCAACCTGCGGATCTTCGTAGATTGTGTAGCCATCAATATTGGCTCTTATTGTCAGCCCTTCGTCAGTTAGGCTTCCTTTTATCGTTCTATTGTCTGGCATCACGATATATGTGCACTTGGTCTGCCTTGTGGCTTCTACCAATTCCTTAGCGTCGATAACTTCAGGCTTTTCCATAGCCTCATAAACTGCATTGTAGTAATCCCACTGAGTTACCACCATCTCGCGGCCAAAAGGCATCAAGATATCAGTATTGTACTGCCTTACAAAGTGCACGAGTTCAGATGGGAATGCAGCGCGTACTCTAGGCTCCCCCTCTGCTGGTGCGATCTCATCCACAATGTCGATAACGTTCTGTGGAATGTGATAGGCATTTTCCGCCCTTTGCATATACTGATTCGTATAGACAAAAGAGCCTGTGACAACGATGATCAGCAGGATCACCGGAAGAAGGCATCTCCTTACAGTATCTCTTTTCACACGAGAAAGAGCTCTTGTAGCCGCGTAGCCAATGGTCACATAGGTTGGTATCAGCCACATAATGCGGTAGTAAGTATCCTTACCATCTTCAAAAGCCGCCACATAGACAATCTTGGTGATCGGTAACAGGAACCCCGCAAGGATCATCAGCGGCAATATTCCAAACAATATTTTCTTTTTCAGGTCTTTTTCTGAGGCGATGAGGTATATGGATGATATGATCAGAAGCGCCAGTATCGCGCCATTTCCACCATATAACTTAAGATCGACCCAGCATTCCATAAATATTCCGTACATATAAATGCTCCGTAATCTATGTGATTTTTGCTGTGTTTTGTATAGTTAGTTGTTCTATTTCAGGTTAACTCTCTTTTAACTGGTCAGTTTTCTTTTGCCAAGTTAAGTGTCCAATGACTGGTCAGTTCTTTTTTGCCAAGTTAACTGTCCAACGACTGGTCACCGGCTCCAGATTGACAAATACAGCGCCAGATAAACAAAATTAGGTATCACGCAGATAAATGCACCAATCAGGACTTTCCAGTCTTTTTTGATGAAAAGAAGTATCAGCGTAAGAAGTCCAATAAGTCCTGTTGCAAATATTACACCCATTGCTGTGCACATTCCAGCTAGCATGTTTACAAATATCAGCATTATCCAGCCGAAGGAAGATGTAGATATTTTCTGCCTGATTCCAGCCTTGGCTACTACCTTCTCTGTAGTATGTTCTACACCAGCACTGTCTGTCTTTTCTTCCTTCTTTTCATCTGTCTTGTCTTCCTTCTTTTCTTCTTTCGTTTCTTCTGTCTTGTCTTCCTTCTTTTCCATCATTTCCAGGAAGATCCAGAAGATAAGAGGAAATACCAGGTTGCATACTATAGCCTTACCCTGCCATGTTCTCATAAGGAAGAACGTAGCTGGTGTGTGGATCGACACGTTTCCAAACATCAAAAGGAAACTTACGATTATCATGAATACAGGCACAAACTCCTGCTTCTTTCTAAATAAGCTCTTACCAATCTCCACATAAACAAGATAAACAAGTGGTATCACTATCAGCGGTATAACCGTATGTGACACGATCGTTGCATGAACGCCTGAAACCTTGGCAATGAACGCAATCCACATTGTAATAACCGCCAGCGCATGCCTAATATCAAGAGATGTAGATATTCCTGTGTATGGCAGGATAGTGTTCATAACATCTGCCTGCTGTGCAAGAAGTGACTCAACAACGTAGTAAGCGTCATCCCCATCAAAACTTGCCATTAGCACTGCCATCACCATCTGGAATGCAAGGAGAGCAAAGAAAATTCCCCAGTAAATGCAGGTTTCTATCTTGTGCTTCTTGGCAACGTCTGGATCTGCAATTTCAAGTTCATCACTGCTTACGCTACTTCTAGATGCTACATTCATTCCATTGTTCTTTGTATCATTTATTCTCTCATCTTTTTTCTGTATGTAGAAAAGCTTGCTCAGATCCTTATCCTTGAATATCGCTAATACTGTCTTGATAATTCCCGGAATCATCAGCGCCCACGCCAAGATTACATAATACTTCACGCAGTAACTGAACGCATTGTACATGATCTTTGTCATGCAAGGTATGGCAATAATTTCGAAGCCTGCAACGTAGATAAGGAAGCCCAGAACGAACGTTATGCCCAGTCTTCTCTTTTCTTTAGGAAGTATGAAGTTAAATGTAATTCCTACCATAAGTGGTGCTATAAGTAACCAAAATATCAAGCTCACCACTCCAAATATGCTCTGCAACAAGTGTTACTCCTCCATCTCCACGACTAATATATATAACTTGCTGGAATCGTTTTACCTGCAAATTTTATTTTTTCCCGGTTGCAGGTAACTCTCCGCCAGCCTTAGCACATATTTGCTAGAAAACCTTTACCTGCAAGTTTTATTTCTTCCCGAATGCAGGTAACTCCCCGCATGCCTTAGCATAAATTTGCTCAAAATCCTTACCTGCAAGTCTTATTTTTTCCCGGATGCAGGTAACTCTCCGCAACTCTATACCTAAATTTGCTCAAAATCCTTACCTGCAAATCTTACTTTTTCCCGGATGCAGGTAACTCTCCGCTAGTCTATACCTAAATTTGCTCAAAATCCTTACCTGCAAGTCTTATTTTTTCCCGGATGCAGGTAACTCTCCGCAACTCTATACCTAAATTTGCTCAAAATCCTTACCTGCAAATTTATTTTTTACCCGGTTGCAGGTAAAATGAGCCACAACCTCCGTCCCTAGGGCTCAAAAAATGGACCACTAACCCCGTCCCCCAGGTCCACTTCCTGCTTTCACAATAGTTCATGTAGCCTATAGTTTGCAATGGGGGTGTGGGTTTACAAATCAATTCACGGTCTTTAAATTCGTCGGTACTTAGGTGATGTTCTTTATCACCTTAGTACCGCTACGAATTTAACGAAGCGGAAGCGTCCGTGAAGTGGTTTGTAAACCACAACCCCATTGCAAACTAGCGTGCTTCCTCAATCCATCATGTGCTTCAAGTGTTCCTCGAGGATTGTGATACCCGTGATGTTCTCGCCGCCGCGAGGGATGATGATGTCAGCATACTTCTTGCTTGGCTCTACGAACTGCTCGTGCATTGGCTTAACAGTCTCAATGTACTGAGTAAGGATTGAATCAATGCTTCTTGCACGCTCCACCATGTCGCGTCTGATACGGCGAAGTAATCTCTCGTCAGCGTCAGTCTCAACAAATACCTTGATATCCATCAGATCTCTAAGCTCTTTATTTTCAAGGATCATGAATCCCTCAATAATGATGAGCTTCTTGGGCACGATGTGCACTGTAGCATCAGATCTGTTGTGAATAGTGTAGTCATAAACCGGCATATCAATTGCTTCGTTGTTCTTGAGCTTCTTGATATCCTCGATCATAAGGGCAGTATCGAATGCCTCTGGATGATCGTAGTTAAGTCTTGATCTGTCTTCGTAAGAAAGATCATTGTGTGCCTTGTAATATGAATCATGGCTGATGACAACAATATCATCTCCAAATTTCTCTTTGATCATGCGAACGATCGTAGTCTTACCAGATGCTGTTCCTCCCGCAATTCCTACTATTGTTACCTTATCGTTCATAATTACCTCCATATGATCTGTAATAATCGTGAGAAAGGATCTCACCTGTCTCACTGTCAAATATTATAAGCTGAATATCTTCAGCAGCATGTCCATCATCGTACAAGTAGTTTGTATCTTCATCGTCGACAGGACTTAAGATTCTATAGTACTTCTCTACAAATCTATAGTAGAGATTGCCCATAGATGTTGGAACGCTCTCCAGGATCTCGCCTCCTTTAGCGTCGTAGACCTTGCCTGAAGCACCGTCTTTGATAACGATATAAGCACTGTTATCAGTTGAAACTTTGCCTGTCTCAGCCACATCATCAATGATATGCATCATGGCTACATCGTGATATACACCAGAATCCTCGTTTACATAGAGGATAAAGCTGTATCCATCAAGCTTTAAAAGATTGAGCTTAACATAGAGATTGTCCTCATCAAGAACCATGTCATCAAGCTCAGCCTGAAACTTCTCGGCATTATCTTCCCAATGTGAATATTCAGGATCTCCTCTGTGGTCAATAAGGTCTCCTGTATTAGAAAGCCACTCTCCCATATAATCTGTAACCTTTGTAGCTCCGGTTACATTCAAGTGTCCGTGGTCATTCAGATCAGAATAAAGATCTACCACATCAAGTTCCAGCATATTCAAAAATGGAACATCGTACTCAGCTGCGATCTCGCCTGCCTTAACAGCTGCTGCCTTGTCACCGGTCTCAGCTGCAAATGGATAATAGGTCACTACTACGCCGATTCCCTTATCCTGGCACAGCTCGATGATCTTCCTTAAGTACTCACATCCAACTGTATCCTCTGTCAAATAGTCTCCCTCTGTAGCCTCAGGATGCATAGGAGGATCGATCTCAACCTTATATCTCATCTCTCCGCCAAAGAGCTGATTTCTGTCAGCAGTTCCAGTAAGAGTCTTGAAATCATTGGCTGTTAAGTTCTGCCATCTATTGTGATAAACAATAAAGTCGTAGAGGAACTCATTCTTTGTCTTTTCATCAGAAATAAGATCATCAATAGCCTTAACCTTAAGGTCATTGTATGGCCAAACATCCATATTTAAGTGAAGCTGCTCGACAGAGGTGTTGATGTCATCATCCTCGTACTCTTCTCTGTCATCAAGATACTTGACATTCTTCTCGATCATGTAGGTATCAACTACAACCCACTCAGGAGTCATATACTCAAGACTCTCCCTAAGCTCCCAATAGGTTGCCTGAAGAAGTGAACCGTGTCCGCCCATGTTGTAGGATGTGTATCCATAATCGTCATAAAGAACTACCGGATTGATGGCATTTATTACATGAGATGAACCGATGAAAAGAACATCAATATGTCCTTTCTTAGATTCACTCAAAAAATCTGCATACTTATAATCAGAGTCCTTGCGCCTGAGTACCACTGTTGACGCAAAGATGCATCCGCCAAGTATCAAAAGAAATATTACAATTTTAATAGTGTTAAAAATAGTCTTTTTCATTAAGTTTTCCCATCATCAAAACTGCTGATAAATAAAGCTTCCTGCGTCGTATCCAGGTCCCCAGATTCCAAGGATCAGGATAATAAGTACTCCAACAAGTCCGATCAGATAACGAACCCAGATTCCCTGACTCATTATCTTTTCCCTTACAATAATTCCGTAGTAGTTTGCAATGTCAACCAGGATAACCAGCATTATTCCAAGGATCGCAACTAGGAAATCCAGTCTTGTAAGGCCGTATGAATAAAGGCTCTGGTCCATGATCTGCCATGGAGTGAATACCAAACTATTCTTTATAACCGCAAAAGCCTGTGCCATACTGGATGCTCTAAAGAACACCCACGCATAATTCACAAGAAGGAACGTAACAACAATCTTAATGAGCCTGTGTGAAAAAGCTCTTCTCTCAACCTTGAAGGTATCTACAAGGAAGTCTCTGACAGGTCTTAAAAGATATCCTATAACCTGATATACTCCGTGTAAAAATCCCCAGAATACAAAGGTCCAGGCAGCTCCATGCCAAAGTCCTGAAACTGCAAATACGATAAGGACATTCAGGTACTTACGAACGGTGCCTTTTCTGTTACCTCCAAGTGGAATATAGAGATAATCTCTAAACCAGGTACTAAGAGATATGTGCCATCTTCTCCAGAATTCAGCAATACTTCCGGAAAGATATGGACTTTCAAAGTTCTTCATAACGTCAATTCCCAGAATCCTTGCCATACCGATAGCAATGTGGGAATATCCTGCAAAGTCGCAGTAGATCTCAAATGTGTAAAAGATAGTAGCCATAAATGCTGTAAATCCCACAGCACCGGCTGGATTACTATAAACTCCCGCAACGTAGATAGAAAGCCTGTCTGCAATCACCATCTTAAGGAAATATCCCCATAACATCTGGAATAATCCATCACGAAGCCTATCGTAATCAACAGTAAGGGGATAAGTAAACTGTGGAAGCATCTTCCCAGCTCTTTCAATAGGTCCTGACAGGATCTGTGGAAAGAATGAAACAAAAAGTGCATACTTTACCACATTCCTCTCAGCCTGAATATCTTCCCTGTAAACGTCTATGAGATATCCGATTGCTTTTAACATATAAAAAGAGATACCGGTTACCGCAAGAAGCTTGATAGCGCTATCTGAAGCATCGCCGCCTGTAAGCCCCTTAAAGGTACCAACAATAAATCCAAGGTACTTAAAGACTACCAGTGTTCCAATAGTCAGAACCAGTGAACCTGTCAGCACCAGCTTTCTCTTGCCTTCATCACTTTTTCCCATCAAAAGAGCTGCACCATAAGTCAGCAGGATAACTGCCGCAAGGACTATGGTACTTCCCAGATCTATGCTGCCATAGAAGCAGATACTGGTCACAAAGAGCCAGATATATCTGAACTTCCTTGGAATGACAAAGTTAAATAATACTACAACCGGTAAGAATATGAAAAAGTACAGGGAAATAAAACTACTCATCGAAATTTATTCTCTTTTCTTCTACAACTATTGGTCTGCCGATTACTCGTGTATTGATATTAAGGATGTATTCACCCATAAGTCCGATAAAAAACAGCTGTATAGCGCCGATAAGGAACATACCAATGATCATTGGTGCATAACCTGCGTGGAAGCTATACCAGTGTGTGAGCTTAAGTATAAGGTATACAAAAGCCACAATTATATCTATAAGTGCGCAGATAAAGCCTGCAAAGGTACAAAGACGAAGTCCAACCTTAGTGTATGATGTAATGCTGAGCATTGCTGCATCATAGAGGGTATAGAAGTTATTGTGGGTCTTGCCTGCTCTACGCTGTGGCTGCTCGTACTCAACTGTTGTCATGTTAAAGCCTTCACCGTACTCAGCAACAATTCCTCTGATAAATGGAATTGGGTCATCAAGCTGTCTAAGGAGCTGGATGAAGGTCTTGTCATAAAGTCCAAATCCTGTAAAGTGCTCGATCATGCGAACACTGGACATGTTCTTGATAGTCTTGTAATACATGGTTCTAAGGAAATAGATAAACCCGTTTTCCTTACTTGAAGACTTAACACCACTAACGATCTTGTGGCCTTCCTCCCACTTTTTTACAAAAACAGGAATGAGCTCAACCGGATCCTGAAAGTCTGCGCAGATAGGAATAACACAGTCTCCATCAAGAGAGCACATGCCGTGGAATGGAGAGTTAAACTGTCCAAAGTTAGTAACGTTAAAGATTGCCTTGATCTTCTTGTTGCCTTCACAGATCTTCTCAATCTTGTCTCTTGTTCCATCAGTTGATGCGTTGTCGATAAATACGATCTCGTAATCATACTGTGGAAGCTCTGTCTTTAATACATTTTCTGCTGCTGCAGATATTCCCTCTACATTTTCACTTTCATTAAAGCAGGGAATCAAAATACTGATCTTTTTCATAATAATCCTCTAAAACATAACTAATGCGGTGCGATAACACGCACCGCATAAACTTACTAAATTCAAAAACTTAATCTACCTGAACTTCATCTGAAACTTCTTCAGTTGTTTCATGGTATTCTTTTTCTGTGTTGACATTCCAAATGTTGCTGCGGTCTGTCTCGCCACTCAAGATGTTCTTAACAGTCTCAAAAGATGTGCACATTGAGTGGTCAATATTGTTGTAACGGTGCTGTCCATTACGTCCTACACAATAGAGGTTGTCAATCGTGTTGAGGTAATCAACAAGCTTGTCCATTTCAGCATATGTATCAAAGTAAGCAGGATATGCCTTCTTAACTCTTTCCATGTGATAATCAAGAACTTCATCAGGGCTGTTTATAAGCTTAAGTGTAACCATCTCATCGATAGCCATCTTAGCAAACTCATCTTCAGTCATGTTCCACATTGAATCACCTTCAAAGCAGAAGTACTCAAGACCTACCCATACTGTGTTCTCAAGGTCTTTTACCAGATAAGGAGACCAGTTATTGTAGATCTGGAATCTACCCATCTTAACTGTTCTGTCCTGAACGTATACCCAGTTATCTGGAACGATGCCGCCCATAGTCTTGAGCTTGGTCTTGTTCTCAAGGTTAAGCTTAGGAACCAGAACACCAAGTGTCATGTAATCTCTGTAAGGAAGACCCTTAGCAATTCTAAGTGGATCTGCAGGAACATCATTCATACCCTCTACAAGGTCCTTAACAGGCATTGAGCTGATGAAGATATCACCTTCGATCTCCATCTCACTGCCATCCATGAGATATGTGATACCAACGATGTGATCGCCCTTCTTACGGATCTTGGTAACTTTAGCATTCATAACGATAGTTCCGCCAAGCTCCTTGATCTGCTGAGCTGTTACTTCCCAGAGCTGACCAGGTCCAAGCTTTGGATAATGGAACTCTTCGATAAGTGAAGTCTCTACCTTGCCGTCCTTGTTGCCGTGCTTCTTGTTAAGAGCATTCTTGAGAACTGCCATGATAGACACACCCTTAACTCTCTGAGCGCCCCATGAAGGATCGATCTCAGATGGGTGTCTGCCCCAAAGATTCTCTGTGTAGTACTCAAAGAACATTGAGTAAAGCTTCTTACCAAATCTGTTAACGTAAAAATCTTCAAGAGACTTCTCTTCTCTCTTGTGGATCATAGCCCCAAGATATGAAAAGCCACATGCTATAGTCTTAAGAAGTCCCATATTCTTGAAGGTCTCAACCTTAAGAGATATAGGATAATCATAGAACTTGCGGTCAAAGAAGATTCTGGATACACGATTACGCTTCAGCATAACCTTGTCAGTCTTCTCAGGATCTGGTCCGCCATCAGCCAGCTCCATCTGTCTCTCTAACGCAATGTCATCGTATGCAGGCTTGCCCTGAAGTGGAAGCATCTTTTCCCACCACTCGTTTACCTCTGGAACCTTGGAAAAGAATCTGTGTCCTCCCATGTCCATACGATTTCCCTTGTAATTTACAGTCCTGGAAATACCACCAAAAGCTGCTGTCTCCTCAAAAACCACCACCTGATAGTCCTTAGATTTAGACAAAAGCTCATATGCTGCAGTTAAACCTGCAGGACCTGCCCCAATTATTACAACCTTTTTCATTCCTTTATCCTCAATCGTAAATTAATCTTTTCAAACATAAGTAGTATACCTTATATAAAGACATTGTTCAAATTTTAGTACACTACCAAAGCAAAATAAAAACCTGCTCCCATGTTTTCTGATGGAAGCAGGTTAAATACCAAAAATTTTAGGTTGTGGACTTACTGTTGCTGCTGTTCCTGGGCTGACTCATTTGCTGCCTCTACAGATGAAGCATCAATTTCCTCCTGAGTTACAGGTGGTGCAAGAAGATACTCGCCGTTCTGCATCTTGGCCCAAGCTTCTGGATAATACTGCTGCATAAGATCATGTCTGAATCTGAAGTACTCATCAGGATCGAAATTAGCAATTTCGATGTTATCACGCTCAAGGTAAGCGTATGGTTCATAGCCTTCGTAGAAATTAGGGATATGAGCAAGAAGTCTTGCAAATATCTGTCTACCTGTAAGTGTAAGGTGAACACCATCTATAAGGTACTGCTCAGCAGTATCAAGATAAAGATCTGAGTGCTCTCTGAACATTCCGTCAAAGTCGATGCATCCCTCATCCTCAGAAACATTCTTGGCCTTCTTGGCGTAATCAGCAAGTGTGCCATATCCGTTACTTACAACATATGTATCACCGATAAATGCATCGTTTGTATCCTTGTAGATTCCATAGAATGGAGTCATGATAATGATCTTGGCATCAGGGCTCATCTTCTTTAAGATATCAATACCTGCGCACATAGCATCATAATATGCATGAATTCTGTTGTCTCCATCATACTGGGTGTAATCGATAGGGTTGCCGCTAAAGAAATCGTTGGCACCATACTCGATAACATAGTAATCAACCTTTGCAGGATCGATCTTGTTCATAGTCTCAAGAACTTCCGGATGGCTTGCAAGAACTGCATTTCTATCTGCCTGTCCTGAGTATGCATAAGCCATACCGATGAAGCTATCTGAATTCATAGTAGCTGGATCAACTGATGATGATGAAGCCTCAAGAGCTGCTGTAGTACCACCAATACCAAGGTTATAAACTACTGAATGAGGAACTCTTTGAGAAACAAGTGAAGGGATATCTGTTCCATCTCCTCTTCCGCTTGCCATCTGGCTATCTCCAAAGAATACCATAACTGTCTGATCTTCATCAGCCGCTACCTGCTTATCAACTGTTGATGTAGAAGCAGAAGCGCTTGACTCTTCAAAAGTAGGCTCTGCAAGACCTTCCATAACTACGATTGAGCTAACTGAAGCTGCATCATCCTCTGCAGAATCTTCATTAGAAGCCTCATCTCCCACATACTCATTTGCTGTCTGAACATCATTATTCTTAAGGCCGCAACCAGATACCATTATTGTAATTGTTGAAATAACTGCTATTGCAGCCATTAGTTTTCTTTTCATCCTTTTAATTCCTCCTAACAAAACTCATTCTACCACTTGTTTCGGATTTGGAAATAGAAAAGCAAAAAAATTAAGGAAATCTGCTGTTAATCTTAAGAAAGTCTTAAGAAGTTAACACTATTTCGATAATTAATTATCGGTGCCAATAGTTTCCTTTTGAATCTTATTAAGCTTTTTCATGCCAAGGATCATGGTAAATCCAAATCTCACAAGGTTAACAATAACGAGTCCGTAAGCTATTCCGGGAAGTCCCAGTATGTAAGTCATAGGAATAACTACTACGCAGAAAGCTACCGCGTAAACTGCATTTATAAGAAGCTGCAGTTTCTCAGCAGAAAAGCTCATGATGATGACCATAAGTGAACCTGATATGAAGTAAAGGATTTGTCCTAAGTTTGCCACAAAGAAATATGGAACAGTCTCCTCAAAAACATCAGGATACATTATCTGTACAAAAAGATATGATACTCCTGTGCAGCAGATAGCTCCAATAACTGTAAGCACAAGGAATGCTGCTGCGATGATTCCAAATCTCTTTTTATTAAGCTCTATCTTGTAGTTAGTAAGATAGCTTATGATAACGCCGTTTAGCGGAGTTGTGAGCATTGCTACGATCTTACCCACAAGACTTGCTGTGTAGTAAATTGTAACTTCCCTTGAACCAACCGCAAGTCTTAATAAGATCCTGTCTGAATGAAGGATCAGTGCACCCAGCAAATTACTGGCAGATATAAAGAAAAGAGATTTCATATTCTCTTTAAAGCTACTGGAAATTTCTGTAAATGGCGCCCTAAAGATCCTGCCTCTTACCACGGTGTAGATGATACCAAAGACTTCACCTGTAAGGATTGTAATAACCCAGTTGCCGGTGTATCTATATAACCTAAGGCCTAGGATATAACCCAAAGAAACTGATGTGAAGAACAGGAAGTAATCAAGGAACTTAATGTTCATCCTGTATTCAACATCAGAATAGTATCTGGCAACAGTTATAGCCATCAGCACAAATACCCAGATAAACTGGATAAGATCAAGGCTATGGATCGCAATAAGTGAACCTATAGTTACAGGTATCGATATCAGGGTGATGATCAGAAGGAAAAGGTTGTAATCACCGTTTGCTTCTGTTCTGTCTTTTTTGGCTACCATACGTGAGTAACTGCCAGCGGTACCAAAACCTGCGCCCATGATGGACACTGCTGATATCAAATAAAGAACGGTGCCAAAAGCAT
Source organism: Butyrivibrio hungatei DSM 14810 (assembly GCF_900143205.1). Lineage (GTDB taxonomy): Bacteria > Bacillota > Clostridia > Lachnospirales > Lachnospiraceae > Butyrivibrio > Butyrivibrio hungatei. The sequence continues at coordinate 61,841 of NZ_FRDH01000013.1, forward strand.
CCGCCCCAACATAAGTCTCAAGTCTTGGGTAGATCAGAAGCTGAAGGACACCGTTATAGATTACCAGCGCAAGTACACTGAATATAAAGTCTTTTGATGCATTTAAAACTAATTTCTTATTATTACTTTTCATTATCTGAATAATCCGTCTCTTTGTGCCTCTGAAGCATGTTCAGCTGCATCTCAAATTCTCTCCTGTTGTTGATAGCCATTGTAGAAAGAAGCACTCCTACAAAGAAGCTCTGTACCGCAGCCATCATAACAAAGCAGCACACGATAAGTGTTGGGATCCTTGGAACAAGATGTGTTGCCCAGTATTCCTGAAGGATTGGAACAAAGAAGATAACTGAAAGGATAGCAAGAAGACCAGCAAGGATTGAGAAAAATCCAAATGGCTTGTAGCTTCTGTAAAGTCTTGCAATAGTCTTAAGGACCTTAAATCCATCAGCGTAAGTGTTGAGCTTGGACTCTGATCCTTCTGGACGATCTCTATAGTCAATAACTACATTGTCGATCTGCATGTTATTGTAGACAGCGTGGATAGTCATCTCTGTCTCAATCTCAAATCCCTTTGATAGAACAGGGAATGTCTTAACAAATTCATAGCTGAATGCTCTAAAGCCAGTCATGATATCTCTGATGTTACATCCAAAGAGCTTGTTGATGCTGCCTCTTACGAGATTGTTTCCAAAGTTGTGGAATGGTCTCTTGTTTTCCTGATAGTAGGTGCTTGATAATCTGTCACCAACAACCATATCTGAATTGTGGTTAAGAACAAGGTCAACCATCTCAGGTGCTGACTCCATAGGATATGTGTCATCACCGTCAACCATTACATATACAAGGGCATCGATCTCGCGGAACATTCTCCTTATAACATTGCCCTTGCCCTGCATGTATTCATTGCGAACTACAGCACCCTCAGCCTCTGCGATCTCAGCTGTGCGGTCCTTGGAGTTATTGTTGTAAACATATATGGTAGCCTCAGGAAGTGCCTTTTTGGCATCTCTGATAACCTTACCAATTGTCTTTTCTTCGTTGTAGCATGGAATCAAAACTGCGATCTTATCCATCTGTACCTCTTTTATCATCTATTTTGCCAGTTGCAAAAAATTTTTGTATTTCAAGTCTGTAGCTTAATTATTGTAACCTCTAATGAATCAAATGACAACCAATCAGGATTTCACTAGCTTCTTTCAAGTTTCCGGAAATCCATATACATAAATAGTATATGGTGAGCTCTTATCTTCATAGGTTCCAATAAGCTCAATGCCTGTTTCCTCGGCATTAGAGATTTCAATCCTGGATAGAATGTACTTGCAATGAAGGTCCTTAAGTGACTGTGCATTGATATAAATATCTGTATCTGTAACACCAGTCATACTCTTTGTTGCCATGACTATTGAAAGGTCAGAGCCAGAGTATAGATAACACCTTGCTCCCCAATCATCGTAGTAAAGTCTTGTAGGCTCCATTCTCTCAAGGGCCGGTGCAATAACCTCTCTAAATCTCTCTTTGTAGCTCTGAGGATAGAATCCCAGATAGCCATCAAGTGTGTAGAAGCCGTTGTACTCAAGGATTGCAGGATGCATACCATAGGCAACGCAGTAATCCTCGCCGTTGTAATCAAGGTCCTTTTTTATCTTGTCAAAGAGCTCTGTTGAATAGAACTCTCTATAATTAAGGTCATCGTTTTCGTGATGGAACAGTTCCTGTCTTGCTGTCAAAAGAGCTGTTCTATAAAGGTCATTGTATCTTGTAGGAGTAAAAAGAACTATGCCTATAGCCACAAGGATCACAACATACTGCATAAAGAGCATGAAGTTCAGAGCGCCCTTTGACTTATGTCTTCTAAACTTGTTGTCAGAGTTCTTTTTATAGCATCTGTAAACGATGATGAACAAAAGAACGCACCAGATAAACGGATTAAAGAAGATTGTCCTGTTGTACTGGAAGCCCGTAAGTGGAGGAAGGAGCGTTTCTATCACAAACTCCACAGGCTCTGAATAGTAAAGGCCGTAAACCACGCAGTTAAATACAAGGATCAAAACTCCAAGATTAAAGTAATCAGTAAAGATACCCTCAAAATCTCTGTCAATTATGTACTTCACATTAAGGTAAATGAAGTAAACTGCGCAGATAGGCATGATAAAGAACTTGTGAAGGTCGTCAACATGCATCATGCCGTTAACAAAAATATTTCCCATTTCCCCCAATATTTCAGGAGCAGAGAGATAAGTCTGGACCATAGTCTCTCTGATAGTTGGCGTGTCAGTAAATAGCATCAGGTAAAAGAGTCTGTACTCGAATACCACATTTCCAATAGTAAGGAAGATCAGCGCATATAAAAGGCTAAAAGAAAACTTTTTGTCCTTGATCCAGAGCCAGATGATGGCTATAAACAAATATCCCAGGATAAAGAATCCAATATATGAGAAATAGGAAACAAATGGGAATAAGAAGATCAAAAACAGCCATTTAAAGCTCTTTTTAAAGGAAGCTCCCGGGCCTTTAGCTTCTGTTCCCGCCCTATAAGCTTTGATAAGTAAAAATATGATCAAAGGAATTGACGCAAATGGAATCCCAAAAGCCGGGAAAAGATTAAGTACGCCATACAAAAGACCTGTTAAAGTAGCAAAATTATCAACATGATCATCATAGAAAACCGGATTGATACTGAAATTTCCATACTTCTTGCCAGCTTCAGTCTTCTCATAGATAACCTCTAAAAGAAGGAGCCTCATTGAAAATACAGCAATGATGACCTTAAGGACATATCCTGTAACATAGGCTGCAAAAGGTGGTAAAAACATAAAAAGGACAGTGTACAAAGAAAGCTCACTTGGGAGCACGTCTCTTGATACACCGCCTAGAAATGGAGCATGCACATACTGTGCAAAGAAGCTCCCTGTATTTTGAAGCATTGCAAATTGGGCCTGAAAGAGGTCAAGATTATCCTGGATGGCAATATAACTATTCTCTCCAATTGCGGAATAAAAAATCACAACAAATAAGAGAAACAGAAATACTATGAACTTACCAATGGATAATCTCCTCATATTCTTAGCCCCAAATACTTTTTACTTAATGTTGTCGTCTTCGTTGTTCTTTTTACCGATCTTCATACGCTCGTGTCCGCCAAGCTTATTGGCAGCATCCTGGTCCCCACTCAGGATAGCGTTTACAAGCTGCATACGGAAGCCTGCATCGATAAAGTCGCAGTGCTTACAGAATGGATAATTCTGTCTGCCCTCTGCGATTGCTCTACGAACCTTCTGGAAGGCTTCGCTTCCCCACGCCTCTTTGAGAGTCATCTTCGTAAGGTCGCCAAAGTCAGTTTTTTCAAAGTTGTCACAACAGCAAAGACCCATCTTGCCATTTGGCATGATCCACATGTCTGTAAATGGTAAAAGACATGTCTCCTTGATGACCTTCTTTGTCTCCTGCTTGTTTGGAGCACTTCCTGCTCTGTTTGTAAGAACTTCCTGCAGGTATCTCATCTGGATCTGAATATCGAGATCCTTGAACTCCTCAGGATTAGCCTTAACGTAGTCATATACTTCCTGAATACTCTTGTGGAGCTTCATTTCCATTGAGTAGTTGTTGATGATGAGCTGATTGATATATGGTTTGATTGCCTTGAGCTTGTCTACACTGAGGATCAATCCGTTTGTTGACATGAAGATAAAGCAATCAGGGAGCTTCTCCCTTGCGTATTTGTGTCTCTCAACAATCTTGGTATCAAGCCATGGCTCGTTATTTCCATAAAGTGTAAGATGTCCCTTGTAGCCCCAGTCAGCAAGCTGATCAATAATGCTCTTGTAAAGGTCGTCGTCGATCTTGGCAAGTGGTCTGCACTCTGCGTTTACGTTTGCTGTACAGAATGAACATGTGGAGTTACATCTGTTGATAGTCTCGATATTTACTACATTTGGCATTGGAATTTCTTCTGCGTTAAGGAAATAATCGCAGTACTTTTTCTGAGACTTGCTTCTTGTAGCAAACTGTAACTTAAGGTAAGCGTTACTTGCAAGCATTGGGAAATGCTTCCTTGCAAACCATCCAAACTTACCCATGAAACTATTGATTCTTATTGGCATAACTAAAACCTACTTCCTAATATTCTTTATATTCTTAATCTTATCTTTTAAGCTTTTTGGAGATCATGTCCAGCGTTTCCCTGATGCCGAATGCAGCAAATGGGAGCCAGTAAACATAATATCTCATGGCATATCTCGATGATCCTTCCCAGAATTCATGGAACATAATGCCGCCAAATATAAGTATCAGTATCAGCATTTCTGAATCTGAAACTTCACCCTTTTCTAAAACATTAAATAAGTATACCACAATTCCAAAATAACAAAAGGTCATAAATACATTCATGATCCATCGTAAAATCGAATTGGTCTTACCAAAGACCAGAGACTTACAAAAGGCCGGCTGATCATCAACATGCCTTGATACAAGGTCAAGATTGTGTGTCGAGATGCAAACCGGGTCAGCCCACTGCGTCAGGAACTTTCTTGCAAGGAACCTTCCTCCGTACAATGGATGCTCTGTAAAAAGAGCTAATCGTCTCTTTATCTCAGTTATCGCTGCCTCTTTGGTTTTGTCTGTATCATAGTCATTTTCATCAAAGACGCGGTAGTTGTAGCCGTTGTACCATCCATCCTCAAGGTAGCTTTCCTGAAGTCCCATAGCTATGTGGGATACCGAAGGGCTGCCTGCCGGAATCTCCTCAAGGCCGGTAAGTGCGCAGTAATGGGTATTAACAGCTGTCTTGATGCCAAATACCATGATCAGCATTGCCGCAATGATAACTATTGTTCTCTTGACATCTCTTCCTACAGTGTTAGCAAGCCTGTGCTCTCTAACAGTGTGGAGGAGCACCATCATTATAAGTGCAATAACTGCAATCTCGCAGTTTGTCTTTAACATAACGGCTATAGCAATGAAAATGCCTGAAAGAAGCCCGTATCTAACCTTATCTCTTTTCATATAAAGGATCATGAAATATAGAGCCAAGGTCTGCGGCGCCATACTAAGGATGTCGCCATAGATATAGGTCACATAATTATAGAAAAAAAGACACCCTGCGGACATAAGAGCCATGATACCGCAGATCTCTCTATCTTCAAACATCTCCCAGGTCATCTTGTAGATGAGGTCTACTGTGATGACGATGGAAACAAGCTGCAGTATATCCCATGCCAGATAATTTCCAGTTCCAAAGATACTGCATACAAGCTGGCCAAAATAGACATAGCCAAGCTGAAAAGGCCAAATAAACAAATAACCGCCCTTTTGAGTTAAGGACGAATAATCCCCTGCCATAAAGGCATTTATTATATCATCCAAGGTCTTGGAATCATTAACGGGCTGAGGTTTTATCACAAGGATCAGCATCAGACAGTAGGCGATGCAAAAGATAAGAGCAAAGCCGATCATCTTTTTGCTGGTAAATACATCTTTTGACTTAAGAAAAGCAAAGATTCCAAATACGAGTATCAATGAAATCAGGAGCAGCGGAATGTTCTCTCTAGAGTAATGAGGGAAATCCACATCCACATGCATTTCATAGGTGATAGTAGTGAGAATGCTGGCTCCAAGCACAGTCAGAGTTGCCACCATCAGGCAGAATAATATTATGTTAAAAAAAACTTTCTTAAGCTTCACCGTACTTTTCTCCAGTATCGCCATTTATGAGCTTCATGATATCTATGGTCACATAAAGGTACGCTGCCACGTAGAAAAGTGATACTACCGGCATATTTATAAGGTCACCTGCTCTAAACAAAGTCTTTGCATAAACAGCAAGGGAGCAGATATTTGCAATAAGCATAGGCCACAGGATCTTTTTCCTAAGAAGGATCGCAAAAGGAGTCAGAAGGAGCAGTACTGAATAGTCGTACCTCTCGTGCATTCCAGGAAGGAGCACAACGCAGGTCCAGGCTGTCCAAATGGCAAGATAAAGAACTGTTCTCTTATCAAGATTTTCCTTTTTCCTGTAGCAGGTGTAGGTGATGATGACAAGCACCGCAAAAGTCAGCATGATAGCCGCTGTTGAAAGAAGACTGTCATAATCATCAAGACCTAAATTATATAGATTTGGGAAAAATGAAACCATTCCATAGCCTTCAGAATCAAGTTCCCTTGTCTGATAAAGGTATGAAAGGTAGGTTCTCCTAAGGCCATTTCCACAGAGAACTTCCGGAAGACCGGCAATAAAGTAAATTGCAGGAATCCATAAGAATTCCAGGATGCTAAAGCTGTTTCTAGCCTGCGCGTCCTTGACCACTTTGTCATAGCTGTGGAAACCCTCAGTAATATAGAGAATTATGAGAACCGGCAAAAAGATCACAGACTGGAGCTTTACTGCAAAGGCAACTCCATACCAGATGAAGGTTGCTCTGTAGTGCTGCTTTAACATATGGTAAATGGATATCAATATAAAACAAGTATAGATGGAATCCACCTGCTTCCAAAGGGAACCGTTAAAGGCAACGAATGGAAGGAAAAGTGTAGCAACTCCTGCAAACATAGAGTGGTGCTTGCGTCCTGTAAGGACATAGAAGATTCCAAAAATAGAACATGCAGATAACATCTCGCAAACATAGGTCACTACTGAAAGTGGAATCCATGGCTCCACAGGAAGGAGACTACAAAGAGCATACAGCACATTAAGTGGAACATAGTAATCGCCAATAGCGTTACCAAGGCCTTTGATAATGCCGTTTTCTCTATAGAAATCCACCCAAGGTTTGTAATAGCTCTCATAATCAGGAGAAAGAGTTGTCTCTGAAGCAAACCTGCATCTGATAGCTGTAGCAGCAAAGATCATTGCAAGCATGCAGATTTCAAAGAGATATTTACTTATTAGATTTTTGATAAACTTATCAATTCCTAATTCTTTCTTCATCTGTTCTCCTATTATTTATTCTGGAAAATCATACTTTACCTTATCTTCGACGCTGATTTCTTTTCCCACCTGAACTTCATTCAGTACAAGTTCAGTCTTTGCAATAACAGTATGCTTCTGACCTGCCTTTATAGAGATCACGTCTCCGGCCTTCACGTCTTTTTTGACATCATCAAGGATCACAGTTCCCTCGCCGCTCATAACAGTCCACACTTCGTCTCTGTGTTCGTGGCTGTGATAGTGAAGCCTATGCTCTGGTAAAAGAACTACTCTAATGACTAAAGCTTCCGGCTGAACATCAACAACTGTAAATGATCCCCAGGACTTCTCTGCGTATCTGATGTGCTGAGTAAGTCTCTCAACATAAGGCTTGATAAAGCTTGATCTACCTTTGTCTGCAACAAGGATACCGTCGTTAGAAGCTGCAACCACCATATCCTTAAGGCCCATAGCAATGATAGGAATATTAAGCTCGTTTACAACGTTACTGTTGACGCAATCTTCATCCATCTCACCCTTACCGATCATGTTCTCATGCATCTCTTCTGCAAAAGTATTCCATGATCCGATATCCTTCCAGGATCCTGAATAGCGAACTACTCCGATTGAAGTCTCGTGCTCGCCTACTGCGTAGTCGAAGCTTATCTTGTTACAGTCTTCATAGTGGTCAAAAAGATCCTGATAATCCTTGAAATCAATGAGCTCGTGAGCTCTATCGATGATATATCCAAGCTTAAATGCGAAAACACCGCAGTTCCAAAGGGCGCCTTCGTCAATATATTTCTGAGCAGTCTCTACATCAGGCTTTTCCTTGAATGCTGAAACCTTGCTGATGTGCTCTGACTTCTCAGGCTGAATATAGCCGTATTTCTCTGATGGGTAGGTTGGCTCAACGCCCATGAGGTTTAAGTTGTAGTCACCGGACTTTACCATCTTTTCAAGTTCATTGAAGCAATCAAAGTAGCTATCATCAACATATGGATCTACTGGACAGATGATAACTGCTTCATCTCTTGATACATGGAGCTTGTCCTGTAAAAAAGCTGCTGCAAGAGCAATAGCTGGAAATGTATCTCTTCTGGTTGGTTCCACACAAACTGAAACCTTATCTCCCAGCTGATTGTGAATTGCAGAAACCTGTGACTTACTGGTTGCGATAGTTACAGTTGCGTTTGCGTCAGCTCTTTTAATCTGACCATATACACGCTGAACCATAGATTCAAGTTCATCGCCACCTTCAATAGGGTGGAACATCTTTATAAACTGTTTGGATCTGACATCATTTGAAAGTGGCCAAAGTCTCTTACCACTTCCACCAGACAATAAAACTATATTCATAATATCCTTTCGTACGGCATTTTCTGTATTTTGATCATTTGCGGGACGCTCTCGCTCTGTGAAAAACGTAGCAGTACTATGGTGCTAAAAAACAGCACCTAAGTACTGACGTTTTTCAAAGCCCTTAAATGGTCAAAATACAAAAAAATACCTGTCCTGACATGTATTTATGCTTATTACTATCTTTTTACGTGTCGCATTTAACTTGTTATCAAGTTCAACATGCCTTTGGGCTATTTTACAACTTTTTGCATGCCATTTTGAGCTTGTTTTATAAGGTATTGGCATGCCTTTGGGAATTATTTCTTGCTTTTTACATGCCGGCAAACCTTAATCTTGCTGTTTTTGGCATGCCTTTTTTAAATTTTTAAAGCAATCCGCATGCCAAACATCGCCGCTATATATTCCGTAACGCAATGCCAAGCATCGCCGCTATATATTCCGTAACACAATGCCAAGCACCGCCGCTATACATTCCGTAGCACAATTCCAAGCTCTTCTCTGCCGAAACGCATCCCTTAACTTGTTGCCATACACGTTCTCTCCGAAGCGAAGCGTCAACCCTTGAAACTGTTAACAGCCTCGATTACGCGCTCCTGCTCTTCTTTGTACATGCCTGTGTAAATAGGAAGAGAGATAACCTCATTAGCGTAGCGCTCAGTAATAGGAAGGCTACCTTCTGGAAGATTGAGGTAAGCATAAGCCTCTGATCTGTGAGGAGGGATTGGGTAGTGGCAGATTGTTGTGATGCCTTTCTCCTCAAGATAAGTCTTGAACTTGTCACGCATGTTCTCGCCTATAAGCTTACCGTTTTCATCAAACTTACTAGGAACTCTAAGAACATACTGATGCCATACGCTTGTTGAACCATCGCGGACAACAGGCTTGATAACAAGATCATTGTTGATGCCATCAGTGTAAACCTTTGCTAGTTCTTCTCTTTCTTTGGTGATCTCATCCATGTGAGTTAACTTAACTCTAAGAAGTCCAGCCTGAAGCTCGTCAAGTCTTGAGTTAGCACCTACTACCATGTTGTAGTAACGCTTCTCACTACCGTAGTTTCTGTAGATCTTCATGAGACGAGCAAGCTCAGGATCATTGGTTGTAACAGCACCTGCGTCGCCGAAAGCTCCCATATTCTTGGATGGATAGAAAGAAAAGCATCCAAAATCACCAAAGCTTCCTGTAATCTGGCCATTGTGGCATGCGCCATGGGACTGAGCACAGTCCTCAACAAGTCTGAGATTATGTCTCTTACAGATGTCTACGATCTTAGTCATGTTGGCAGCCTGACCATAAAGGTGAACAACAAGAACTGCCTTAGTTTTATCTGTGATCTTTTCTTCAATCTTGTCAGCATCGATCTGATAATATTCATCAGGCTCAACGATAACTGGTTTTGCGCCGTTGATCGTAATACCCATAACGCTGGCAATGTATGTGTTACCCTGAACGATCACTTCGTCGCCCTCACCTATTCCGAGAACCTTGAATGCAAGCCAAAGTGCATCAAGTCCGCTGGCAAGTCCAACTGAGTACTTGGTTCCGATGTACTTTGCAAACTCTTCTTCAAAAGCCTCGTCCTCTTTGCCAAGGATGTACCATCCTGAGCGAAGGACTTCAAGAGCCTTCTTTTCATATTCATCCTGATATCTTTCAAAGCCTCTATCCATACGGCTCTGCATAATCTTATCCATAACTTTTCGCCTTTCTATATTCCATATCTATACATGTACATTTCTCCATACATACATTCATATACACATATACATATCAACTTACACGTGTTTACTCTTTATCGTCATGTCTTTTCACAACATCAATGATAAATGGAGGACGCTTTCTTGACTCCTCAAGAGTTCTCCAGATGTACTCTCCCAAAATTGAGAGCATGATGAACATAGCGCCAAATCCAAAGAGAATAACCGCCATAAGGGACGCATATCCAAGGATAGGAGTTCCTGTCACGATCTTCTCTCTGATGACCATGATGATTCCGATAAGAGAGCAGAGGGCAAAGAAAAATCCAAGTGTTGCCATGCATCTGATAGGGAAATATGAAAAGCTCATCATAGAGTCAACGACAAGCTTGATCTTCTTACCAAGGGTCCAACGGGATTCACCAACCTCGCGGTCCTTTCTGTGGAAGTAGATCTTCTCAGTCTTAAAGCCTATCCACATAACCTGAAGGGTAAGGGATGAGTTCTTTTCATCCATAAGCTTCAGAACTTCTATGGCTTTTCTGTCTACAAGGTAGCAGTCGCATCCACCCTGAGGCATATCCTTATTTATTGTCTTTCTGACCAGCCAGTAGTAGCAGCCTGCAAAGAACTTCTTGACAGGGTTCTCATCGCGCTGACCACGGATAGCAAGGACAACCTTGTTGCCTCTCTTCCAGCTCTCGTAGAGGTCCAGAATAAGTGTTGAATCTTCCTGAAGGTCAGCCTGCTTGGTAACTGCGCAATCACCGGTACAAACTGAAAGTCCAGCAAGGATAGCTGCGTGCTCTCCAAAGTTCCTTGAAAGCTTGGTTGCAACTACGTTAGGATCCTTTGCTGCGATCTTTTGAATGATCTCCCAGGAATTGTCGCCAGAGCCGTCATCTACGAATACGATCTCGTAGTCACCGATCTGTCCAAGGATCTTTTCCTTCATGTCATCGTATAACATCTCCAGTGTATCGGAGTTCCAATAAACCGGAATAACAATAGAAATCTTACTCATAGTACTTCTTAGTTTTCTCCCTTTTTAACTTCTTCTATAAATTCATCGTAATCACGAAGATATTCGCTATCGATGTAGTGCTCACTTGCCAATACCAAAAGAACTGAATCAGGAGAAAAGTCGTACATTTCCTTCCATACCATTGGTCCGAGATAAAGGCCCATTCTAGGCTTGTCCAGAACAACTATCTCTTTTTTGTGACCATCGTCCACAAGGACTTTACTGCTGCCGCTGACATTGATCAAAACGAACTTCGTATAGCGGTTTGCGTGCATGCCTCGTCTGATATCCGGGTCAGAGCCTGACATGTAAAAGACTCTTCTGATGTCGAAAGGAATATCAAAGCCTGAACCTTCTGCAACAACAAGGTTTCCTCTCTCATCGCCGTATTCCTTAAACTCCAATAGCTTGTATGGTTCTTTAATTTCCTGCATTACCTAATCCCTCATTCCTCTTCATTCTCATTAAATATATAAAGCTTATCTTTGTAGTAATAATCTGCCGTTACGTAATTTATCCACTCGCCTGCATCATATGTTATATCCTGGTAAAAGAGCATTTCCGGGCGGACAGTATGTGGCTCAAGCACAGCCTCTTTTACTGAATCATCCTTGAGAATAGAAAGTCTCTCCATGTTCTCTGCGCGATATTTGGACGCATCTCCACTCATTATATCATTAAGTGCCGATGTGGCACAGTAATAGTCTCTCTCAGGAATCACGCAGAGTTCAGAACCAAGAGCAATGAAGACTACGCATATTGCTATCATCATGGATGATGCATGTGAAAAGAGCTTGCTACCGTCCTTATTTTCATTGTTATCAGCTCCTGCAACACTGCTACCGTTGGCTCCCAGGATGTGCTGCCTCATCCACGCCGTAAAATAAAACATCACAAGGCTCATCATGAACACAAACTCAAAAAATGCCAGAGCCCTGAGTCTCCCTGCATCAAAGTTAGATACCGCATAGATTGGCGGTGTAACATTTGATGAAACCATAAGGAAAGCAAAAAGCCCAAACATGATCGGATGCTCTAATCTCTGTTTAAGCCCCTCTGCAAGCTTCCAGCAAATAGGAATAAGGAGTACAAAAGCTACCAGGATCTCCCATCTCAGCATCTGATTCATCATTACATCAAAGGTCGAATACAGTGATAAAAAAACTGCTTTTACAGGTCCAGTCTGATTAGTCTCCTGAGCTCTTGTGGCAATTCCTGGAGCAAAGCAGGCAAATCCAAAGCCAATAAGATTAAGTACTGTAGGAATCCAGATGTATCCAAAGCTCTTTTGCTGGGCATCAGATACGCCTTCCAACTTGAAGGAGCTCTTTTTCATGAATCTTATCATGATCAGTAGGAAAAGAGCTATCACTGAGCAGATTGCAAGTTCAAGGGCTGTAAGATAATTGGCTCCGCCCATGAAAAAGCCCCAGATGCTAGCCCAGATGAGCTTTCTTTTTCTGGATTTCTCGTCTTCATCGTAAATAGAACGAAGAAGAAGTCCCAGCCAGAAAAATGCCATTCCAAAGGTAAATGTATAGTTAATGGCTCCAGCGTACCAATAGAAAGCTTCTACGCGGATGCCTTCTCCGTGAATGCACTGAACCATTACTGTTAAAACGATCATCCTTACTATATTCGTAAGGTCTTTATCCAGCTTCCAAACTCGTACAAACAGGGCGTCAAAAAAGTAGCACACGCCGAAAGTCAGCATTCCTAGAATAATAAAGGGAGTCAGAACATAAAAGCCCTCACCGAATATTACAGGACAAATGCATGTTAGCATTATAGAAAAGAAGTATCCTTCATAATTCGAATACACATAATATGACTTCTGAAGCCATACTCCTAAGGTTCCAAGTAAATTACCTGTTTCTACAAAATAGTGATGAGGCTGCATAGCCATTGAGAAATCATCAGCTGACGGGAAATCATAGAATCCCAAAACAAGCATAGGAATAAGGCTCAGTACATATATGCATGTAAAAAAGATACTGAGCTTTTTGGCATCAAACTTAATATTCCACTTGGGAGTTTCATAACTAAACATTAACAGTAAACCTCTTTGTACCATTTAGCAAAAGCTCTAAGGCCGTCGCGAAGTGGTGTTGCTGGCTTAAATCCAAAATCTTCCTGAAGAGCTGTGACGTCAGCATAGGTAACCTCAACGTCGCCAGGCTGCATAGGAACAAGCTCCTTGTGAGCTTCAAAATCATAATCCTCAGGGAGAACTCCTGCACTTATGAGCTCCTGCTGAAGGATATCCACGAAATCAAGGAGATTAACAGGATCATTATTACCGATGTTGTAAACCTTGTACTTAACACCATTCTCATTTTCTGCCGGTGCCACCTGCATTACATTTACAACGCCCTTTACGATATCATCAACAAAAGTGAAGTCTCTTTTGCAATTACCATAGTTAAAAATCTTGATCTTGTCACCCTTTACAAGCTTATTGGTGAATCCAAAATATGCCATATCTGGTCTTCCGGCAGGTCCATAAACTGTAAAGAATCGAAGTCCTGTTGAAGGAATTCCGTAGAGCTTAGAATATGCGTGAGCAAGAAGCTCATTAGACTTCTTGGTTGCAGCATAAAGAGATACCGGATTATCAACCTTATCCTCTACGCTGTAAGGAATCTTCTTGTTGCTGCCGTAAACGCTGGAGCTTGAAGCATAAACAAGATGTGCAACTCCCTTGTAGTCTGCATTTGCATCAGTTTTAACTGCATCATAGGAGTGACGACACGCTTCAAGAATGTTATAAAAACCAATAAGGTTTGCCTCGATATATGCATCAGGATTCTCAATAGAGTAACGAACCCCTGCCTGTGCAGCAAGGTTTACGACTACTTCTGGTTTGAACTCCTTGAAGATATCATCGATAGCATTTCTATCTGCAATACTTCCACGCTCAAAAACAAATGGAGCATCATCCTCAGCGTATTTTTCTTCATCACCTTTAGTTGCAGATAACTCCAATACTTCCTTAAGTCTCTGCTCCTTAATCTTTGGATCATAGTAGTCATTCATATTATCAATTCCATAAATATGAATGTCCTTAAACTCTTTTAATAACTCTTTACACAGATTAGATCCAATAAATCCCGCCGCACCTGTTACTAATACTCTTTTTCCATTTAAATCAATATTCTTATCTAACATATCTACACTTTCTTGCCAATGTATCCCTAGCAAATATTACTTTTCTCTTATTTAGCTCCCTTGCCAAAAAGAACTACATAAACCGTCTGAAGCAGGATGCTGAAATCCTCTGTAAGGCTCCAGTTGTCGATGTACTTAAGGTCAAGCTTAACAACTTCGTCAAAATCCTCGATGTCGCTTCTGCCACTGATCTGCCAAAGTCCTGTAAGACCTGGTGTCATGGAGAGCCTACGTCTGTAATGCTCATTGTAGTGCTGGAACTCAGCCTCTGTTGGCGGCCTTGTTCCCACAAGGGACATATCTCCCTTAAGGACGTTCAAAAACTGAGGGAACTCATCAAGGCTGGTCTTTCTGATAAATGCTCCAACCTTAGTAACACGAGGATCGTTCTCCATCTTGAACATGAGACCCTTCATCTCGTTCTGAGACTCCAGCTCTTTTTTCCTCTCCTCAGCGTCTATGTACATAGACCTAAACTTATAGATCTTGAACCTTCTACCATTCTTACCAATTCTGGTCTGTGAAAAGAAAACAGGACCAGGAGAATCAAGCTTGATAGCAGGCGCAAGGAAAAGGGTAATGATTCCAGTAATGACAAGTCCTACCAAAGCGCCGATGACATCGATGATTCTTTTGATAAAAAGTCTCTTGTAGCTGGTCTTGTGCATGGTGTAGGTGATGACTGAATAATCAAGGAAGTCATCAAACTGGGTGTTGGCCTTGCCAATGCTAGGAAGCTCAAGATTGTAGTGGGTTGTAACGCCCATCTCCTCAAAGCCAAGGATGATATCCTGCATAGCTCTCTGAGGAATATTAGGTGTATTGATAAATACCTCGTCAAAAGGATCTGTTATAAGCCTTGATGTAAGATTCTGAATGCCTTCGTGGATGTGGATATCTCCGATGTACCACTCACCATCTGATTTCTTGGAAGCAGAGTCTTCTAAAGGCTCTTTGGTCCCGGACTTCTTGGCCGCATAACTCTCAAGAACCTTGTCTGCATCTGCACTGTAGGCCCTTACAATCTTGTATCCAACACCATCAGACTCAGCAAGGAGCTTGCCTATAGTAGCCTCCATAAGCTCTCTTTCAGCCACAACAACAACACGAACTGCGTTGGACGCGCTTGAAATGTGCCTTCTAAAGACATTTTTAAAAAGGATCCTCGCTACATAAGTAAGGACAATATCCATCCAGATAAAGTTACCAATAACAAATCTGGAGAGAATGCCCGACCACTGCAGAAAGTAAACGATAACAAGACTTGCAACCAGCATCAGTCCTACGTATTTGATAACTGCCATAAGTTCCTTGAAATATCCACGAATGATAAAATCCCTGTTCCAGTCAGCAAGGAAAACATAGACAGTACAAAACAGGAGAAAAACAACGCACACCATGTAGTGCAGTGTCTTGTCTCCGTAGTCTCTTTTACTATTAAATCTGAGCCATGTGGCAAATACGTAACTTACTATGATACATGCCATGTCGATCATCCACAGCAGGTATGTTTGAAGTGTTTTATATTTGTTACTCATACGTTAGCATTATACCTTTTTCTACGTTTATTTAAAAGAAGCAAACAGATCATGGCAAAAGCACCGCTCCACACGCCAAAACTAACGGCGCGCTTTTGGTATTCCATCTCCGCGATCTCCGGGCCAAACTGATACATAGGCACGGTCTCATCCACATAGCCAATGACAATATTGCCCCTGCCTTCAATCTGAGCAAGTTCAGTTTCGGAAATATACATTGGATCCATGCCAAAGCTTTCACCAGCTTCACTCTGCTCCCTGTCACCATAGAGATAGTCAGGAGTCCTAGTGGATGTTAGATAAAGAGTTGATGCCACAATTCCCACTACAAGCGAAATTGAGATTATAGAAAGTGTGGTCTTCATAAGCTCTGGATTAATATCCTGG
The DNA here is from genome assembly GCF_900143205.1 of Butyrivibrio hungatei DSM 14810. Lineage (GTDB taxonomy): Bacteria > Bacillota > Clostridia > Lachnospirales > Lachnospiraceae > Butyrivibrio > Butyrivibrio hungatei. The sequence goes on from NZ_FRDH01000013.1 coordinate 77,918, forward strand.
AAGAAGCTAAGACTCTTTTCTGTGCACTCAGACTCAGTAAAGGTAGCGCCGCTTAGAGCTTCGTAAAGAAGCTGGCCCATGAAAACATATATGAAGTTCTTGAAACCAAGGTTGTATAAAAGAGGCTCCCACATGCCAAGAAACAGCATTCCCATGAGAACTGAAAGCTCTGCTCTCATATCTTTTTTGATAGCCCTGTTGATAAACCAGATAGTAAGTGCAGCTATCACCACAAAGGCCACAAGACCAAGCTGTAAAAAGAGATAAAGCTGAGCCATATCGATTCCGTAAGTCTTTAAATTCTCCTGAGGATTAACAAGCCTTATTCCAAAAAGAGAAATGTGGTTGTTACTCCAGAAATATCTGGCAAGAGAAAATCTCGTTGTGAACACTGTTCTATCAACAAACTCAAAAAGATCACCATCAAGTAAAAATGGCAGAACAATTGAAATAAAGCATACAAATGGAAATGAAATATATAGACAGATCTTTTCAAATATGCCAATCCCGCCTCTAAGGTACAGATACGCATTTATGAAAAGATATATGAAGCTAGCTAGTAGCCCTGTTCTGCTGCCTGAATACAGGAAAATATATACATTGAACATAAAGGCCATAACTGAAGCTAAGATAAGTACAAACCTAGACATCCTCTGGGTGTTAACGTCATGATTTCTCATAAGTGCCACAGTTAAAAGAAACATCAGCATCATGGTCAGCATCAGGACATTCATGTGCAGAGTGTTAGGATGTGCATAACCAAGAGCGTGCCTAAACATAAGCCCCACGCCGTCTCGTTCCTGTGGATAATATATTTCTGATGTGAGTCCAAAAACTCCAAGTAGGATCTTGGAGATAATGATGACACCTGCAACGATAGCTCCGCACCTTACAACTTTGATACTAGAGACGCCCTTCATTCCAAGCATCATGGTAAAGCAGACAAATAGCCCCTTTTCTCCGGTATGAAGATAGACAATTCCGCCAAGAGCCAGGAAAAGAGCCGCTACCACATATTCTTTTACCGTATGCTGAGTTACTATCATCTTGAGAACAAAGAGTCCAAGGCCCAGTACTAGGGAGATGTTATAGATGGTCATTCCTTCGTAAAGGCCTGCTGCCCTTGCTCCCACCATAAGCGCAAAATAGAGAAGGTATATACCTTCTCCCAATTGCCTTCTATCTGAAATTAGTTTTTTAATTGCATCTGCCATGAAATTCCCCCACAGTGCTAATTTAATTATTTTCTATTTGTCAGAAAATACCAGATAAACTTGCCATTTGTTACAAAGTATCTCTTAAAAAGTCTTCCCGGATCCTGAAATAGTCTAAAGAGCCACTCAAGGCCAATCTTCTGGATCCACTTAGGTGCTCTCTTAATAGTTCCAGCATGGAAGTCAAATCCAGCACCAACACCCATCATAACGCCGCCTATCTCGCCCTTATGAGCATTCATCCATTTTTCTTGCTTTGGTGCCCCAAGACCGATCCAGATAATATCTGCACCAGAGCCATTGATGAGGTTAACATCAGCTCTGTCCTCTTCCTCGGAAAGTGCTCTAAATGGTGGAGAGTACATGCCTCTAATGTCGATGCCAGGGTACTTCTTTAAGAGATTCTCTTTTAAGGCATCCAGAGTCTCCTGAGATGCGCCGTAAAAGAAATGTGAAAGCCTGCCATCCTGAGTATCCCTGAACATGTGCTCCATAAAGTCAGGTCCTGCCACACGCTCTGCCCCTACATAGCCCTTCTTTTGCTCAAGGGTTGCAATAGGTGTTCCATCAGGAAAAACAAAGGCTGCGCCGTTAAGGACATCCCTGTAACTAGCATCCTCTCTAGCCATAACTGATGTGTGCACGTTTGAAAAACAGATATATTCGCCAGAAAGCTCCTTGATATGACGCATCACATGAAGGACTGCCTCCTCGGTACGAGAAACTGCATAGTTGATACCAAATAAATTAAAACGCTCTGATCTTACAGAAGCAGGAATTGAAGCATAGCCGTTAATGTCTGAGATTATGCCTGAGCGAACCTGGTAATCAAGGGCTGTGGCACCGATGAAAGTGCGGATTCCTTCCCGGTCAAGTTTGCGGAGGAGATTATCATACCCCTCGCTTACTACATGAACTAGCACATCGTTGTAGGAACCCTGATGGTATTTAGCGATTACCTCAGCCGCGTCTTCGTCAGACGTAACTTCCAGAGTTTTATATTCTGCACTCAAGTCATGATTCTTAAGATAACTCTTCCTGCAGATCATCCTTGCCACAAATCCAAAGATTATGCTAAGGACTAAAACTCCAGCCACCACAAATCTTGATGACTGTTCACCGCGCTGTGTGGCATAGAGATAAAGAAGTCCAAGAACTATGAGGATGACCTTGCTCTTAACTACAGACATGAGGTTTTCTACTGGGTCCATTTCGAAGATAGATTTCTTCCTTTTATCAAATCCCAAAAATACCAACGCCTGCACCAGACACAAAACAATCAGAAAGTTGATATATAGTCCGTCATAAAATGTGGTCCAATACCTAAAGGTATCGCGATATCTTATAGCCAAGGTCGCAAAAAACGCCACTATAAGCGTCAGCTCATCTAGTACCAATATTCTCTTTGCAGGATAACGAATGCCTCGTCTATTCACGTCATTCTCCAATCACTTTTTAAGTCCATCATTTGCAACTGCATTAAAGTCGCAGGTACTGCAACTATCAAGCTGCTGCTTGGTAACCTTGCCGTCTCTAAGGTCACGAACGCACTTAAGCTCATACATTGAATAAGGCTTTTTCATGAAAAGAGCCTTGAACTTGTGCCAGATTACCCAAAGAGCAGGTGTCCAGATATACTTGTGCATAGCAGGTGAAACTGAACCAATCATCCAGCACTGTCTGTCGCAGTGACGAACTACGTTTCTAACGTGCTCAGCCTCTGGTGAATTCCATAGTTCGTCCCATGACTGTCTATTAAGATTTCCCATAACTTCTTTATCCTTGGTTCCGTTACATGGCATAACATCGCCGTAAGGATCGATAAAGAAGGTATCAAAACTCATGTCGCAGGGAAGAAGTCTCTTTTGACCATAAATATAGTTGATAAGGCCGTGGTTAAAGTATGCTCTAAACCACTTCTTAGGGCTCTTGGACTTAAGAAGCATGTTGATGAGCTTTTCAAAGTTCTCAGCAACCATAGGTCTGTCATGGATGATGTTCTTGGCCTCAACAAAGTAGAAACTGTTGTGGAGAGAGGCTGTAGCAAACTCCATATCAAGTTCATCTGATAACTTGTATAGCTCGCAGAGGTCAGGAGCGTTTCTATCCTGAACTGTCATACCAAAGCCAACATCCTTAAGTCCCATCTCGCGAAGCTTCTTGAGCGTTGTATAGCCCTTATTGAATCCATCAGGTAATCCCCTGATCTCGTTGTTGGTCTGCTCTAGACCTTCAATAGAGATGCGGATTCCCACGTCAGGGAACTCCTTGCACAGGTCAATTATCTTGTCGGTAAAAAAGCCGTTTGTTGAGATTACGATCCTATCGCTCTTTTTGCGAAGCTCTCTGACGATATCCTTGATATCTTCGCGGATAAATGGCTCACCGCCTGTGATATTAGTGAAATACATTGGAGGGAGTTTCCTAATAGTCTCGATTGAGATCTCGTCCTCCGGATTAGATGGAGCTTTGTACCTGTTGCACATGTTGCAACGAGCATTACATCTATATGTTACGATTACTGTTCCGTTTAATTTCTTTGGCACTTTTCATATCCTCTTTTAACAAAAACTAATTCGTAGCAAATTTCACAATTTATGAAACCCACTCCCATCGTATAGTTTACCATATATATAATTTTCTGTTTATAAAATGGCCAAATATTTTTAGAAATAGATAATAAAGCGTTAATTGTAATCATCATGGGAGGGTAGAATGTCCTCAAAGCCACAAAAAAGCACGACGGAGCGTGCTTCTTTGTGGTACTTAATATTGATTCTATATCATGCCTTTATGTCTAAATATTGTCTCGATTTTGAAGTGTATGTACAAAACGTCTTACTTCCATAATACGCTCGTTGCCTTCCGGAATAACTACATAATAGACAATATAGTTTCCGACATAGATTCGATAATATGGATAGTCCCTTTTCTTTCTTGATGGTACCGGCTCATATCCTTCAGGATTATTGTTTACTCGTTCGAGTATAGCATTTTCTACATTATTGAGTAGATTCTCAGCTGCAGAAGGGTTTCCTAAACGTGATGCGATATAAAGAACAGCAGCTTCAAGTTCTTCATAAAATAGGGGAAGATATCTTAACGTATATTTCTGATTAAGCATTTATTTTTCCCCTAATAGTCCCAAACACTTCATCATGTGTCAGCCTCGCATCCGTTGAAGCCGCTGCCGCATCAGCAACATCCATAATATACTCTTCGGGATCAGTCATTCTTGAATATGCATCCAAGCTAAGAACAACCATAGCCCCGTAACCATTTTTTGTTAAATACACCGGATCACCACTTTGGACGACCTTTTCAATATCTGCAAATTTATTTCTTAAATCGGAAACCGGTCTGATCTGCATCATATACATCGCCTCCATTATTTTATCATAATTTTATCATCTTCATGATAACACGGTCATATCCGTTTTGCAATTCCTAGAAAGTATATGGCTCTGAATCATATTCAACAGCCTCTTTGCCATAAAAGACTCTTGTGCCTTCCTTCCAGTCTGCAGCCCCGTGAGGGAAGAGGCAGTCAGGATCAACAGCTATAGGAGAAACATAAACAACCTCATCCTCAGCTTCTAATTTTTGGATATTAAGCGCCATCTGATATCCATAATACTCAGCAGTTCCATTCTGAATGCTGTGAATAGCACTTCCAGTTAAGAACTTTGACTGATTCTCTACAGTAAGAGCCTTGTAGGAAGTAACAACCAAGATTACTGAAACAACTGCTACGCAGATATTGAATATAGGAGTGTAAACTCTAACGCCCTTCTGATAAAGCCATCCGCAGTAATAGAGCACATTTACAAATAAAAGTAAGATAAACTCAAGATATACGTCATTAGCTACTCTAAGGACATTTAAATTCTCATCGATGTAAGGAAGCGAAACCTGTGCCTCACCAAGATATGCAAATGGTGCGTACAGAGCACATAACAGGCAATAGCTTGCAAGTGTCACAAGGCCAGGAAGTTTAAACTTAAAGTTTACACCCTCAAGAGCATTTTCTTTTACAAAGGCATACCAGATAACAGCCACCATTATGAGAATATATGCAACTGTCATGCCCCAGAAGTGTCTCTTGATGAACTCTGTTCCTAGGACAAAAGAGTTCCTAACAGTAATAAACACGCTATTATTGTGAGATCCAGCTGTGACCATTCTCTTAGAATTTCCCACAGCTCCAAGATTCACAGCAGTTCCAATGATATAAACGATTCCCATTGGAAGAGCACTTAATAGTCCGTCGTATTTCTTTTCCCCAAAGATAAGTTCATACAAAAAGCTCATGGCTGCAAGGATCACAATAGTTAAGAGGCCGCCAAATACAGTTACGTTGTTGGTACCTGCTGCCAGGAAGCCCACTATACTGATGAGTGCGCAGTGCAGAGTCTTTTTGGATGAATTTCTAAGGTCATGTACGTAATATATCAAAAGAGCTATAAACAGTACGAAGAGCGCATGCCCAAAGGTGTAGTGCACAGCACTATTGTACCAGGTGAAGGCTTCTGCCTTGCCATCTACTCCCTCTATACTCAGCATAACTGTGAACACATAGATCAGCCATTTTGCTGACTTGGAGGCACTAAATACCTTGTTAAAAAGAACTGTCACCAGTACGTAGTATGAGATCAATATTGATCCCAGCATAAATACGCCAGTTAAGTGATAGAGCTTAATGCTAAAGACCGCAGGCTGCAGGGCCATGAGGAAACATGAAGTATATGTTCCCTGCCATGTCATGTACGAGTCCTTCATAGTAGAAAACGCCATTGCAATTGTCTTAAACACATTGTGGGTGCTGACAAATACAGCTCTTGCCTCAGATGCGTAAGAGAAATCATCTGCCCATGGGTAGGCAAATTTGGATACCCAGATGAAGGGGATCAACAGGATGATAAGGGCCACCACTGAAACAATCGCTAAAACATTGATACTATTTAATCTTTTTCTACTATTCATTCTTTCTTATCCTTTTCTATTCACGGCACACACACGCCAGAAACAGAAAAGGAACACATAAGAAACTTGAATACGCATATCTAAACTCCGCAAATACCGGAGTAGCAAGCATTAGCGTCAATATATTTATTGCAAGAGGTAACGTCATTGCCACAATAACTTTATCTCCTCTTACAATTCCCTCATTCATCACTAACATGATAAGCCATGTTTGTAGGCCTATACATAGAAAAGGAATCAATAAAGGAATGCGTTGCCATAGCCACAGATATTCACACATAAGCCTGTGGATCATCTCAGATGGATACTCTCTGTATATGCCAAGGTCGTTTAAGACGACACCTTGTTCCCAACGCCAGTAGTTGTATCCACCATTCCAATAGCCTCTGGTCTCATCTATCCAAGCTTTTATGTATTCCAAAGGATGTTCCACACCCAATTCAATGTATAAACCAAAATATTCATTTAAATTGTCTTGCAGCGCCTTAACATCGCCATTTTCCCTAATATATTCCTTAGTCGGGTCCGCAAAGTAAGGCAGGTATACTTGTCTTAAGCCATCTCTATACCCCCCCCGAACAGTTTTTCGGCTATTTTATCTTGATTATCCGTTAATTCATATCCATCTACTATTACTCTGACAACTTGTTGCATAGGTACTCCTACTTTCTCCAGATAGTCAGGAGAAACTGCATTCAATTCATTTTTCATCATCGGTGTTATTGCTAAAGAAAAAACTGCTATAATCGACATGATCATCAGTTCAGCCTTCTTTTTATTCTTAAACATGATCGCAAATATTACAGCACATGCCAGAAATATCATCATTCCGTTATTTCTCAAAAGACATATTCCAAAAGAGCTTACAGAAAAAATTATAGAATCGCAAAGTGTTTTTTCTGATCTTGATAATCTATATACTGCCACTATAAAAAGTAAGATACACAGACTAAACAATGTATCTTTTCTCATAGATACAGAAAACTCAATGTTGTAAGGAAGTATAGCATAAACCACCTCTGTAATAACTGCGATTTTCTTGCAATTGCCACCCATCTCATAAATAGTCATAAAAAGATATGCAAAGACAGCTGCAACACACAAAATCTGGAACACAGAATAAGCCGCAACCCCAGCATTAGCTGAGCCAAAGATTTCGGCTCCAAATCCAAAGAACAGCTTAATCATTAACGTATGTGCAAGCGGATGGTGGTCTGAATATGCATTATCCCTGATCATTCTCAACTGATGAATTGCATCCGGAGATACTATTCCAGGATAATTAAAGAGAAATAAGATAAGCAGGTAAAATACAGATATACCTGTAAATGAGAGCCAGAAGAATCTGGCTAGAGAAACTTTCTTCTCATTACCTTCTGAGATTACTACCAATCCTTTATCAACTATTTGATGCCCAAGTTCAAATACACTTGTGTAAACATAGACACCGCCAAGTATCATGAATACAGCTGACACTCCAGTATAGAGAATATAAAACGCCTTACCCGTTCCCTCATAGAAGTTTAGCACTGTCTCGTAATTTGCTAGTACCACCATAAGTGAAAACAGACTTCCAAAAAGCCCAGTGCTTTTTGCTGTTTTATCAGCAAGTTTCTTACTAAAACTAAAAAGCGCAGCACCACCCAGAAGCAGGTAAACCCAATAGTAAGAATCGGTATTAACCAGTACCATGAGCCAATATATAATTGTTATAATCTTAAATACATTCTTTTTCATTCTTCATCTATTAAGCCATAAACATCAGGATACAAATCCTTATTCTCACGGATGTAGCTTCTCTTGAAAGCGGCGTACTCCGACTCTCTACTCAATAAAGCTTTAAGAGTATCTTCGTAGTCTTTATTACTTGAATCATCGATGTAGTTATTTATAGCGTTAAACAACAAATTCATTTGAATAAAGACGCCCTTTACTCTATTGTCACAAGCTGCTAGTCTGATTCCAGTATTTGTCAGATTGTAAACATCATTTAGCAAATCTGCTGTCACCTTGGCTGATCTCTTTTTCTTATTCACAGGCTCAATCTGAATACTTTCATCAGCTGCAACAAAAACCAAAAGTTCTTCGGGATCAACCTTACAGCAATCAATGATATTTTTGCTATAGTAATATTTGTTTTTTACATTATTGCAATGTCCACATGACCAAAAAAGATTATTCCAATCATATTTTCTTTTTAGATTTTTACCATTTTGATGTGGTAATCTGTGCTCTACCTCTGGATCTTGAAGTCCCTTAGTTTCGCACAAATAGCATTTATCATGAAAATCTTCTCTCAGCCTATCTATTACGTCTTCTCTTCTATAACTGCCCTTCCCCTTCTTTTTTGCAATTTGAAGAGACTTAGGTGCTGGTTTACTTCTCTCTATCTTAACCATTATTTCTTATTCCTTGCCTTAAACTCTAGCTTTAACCTTTTATACTCTGTCAAAAAAGAAACAGCTAAATAATCTGGAATTTCATCTAAATAAAACTCAAGTTTAGCTTTTCTTTCCAAATCAGAGTTTGATAATTCATTTTGTTGAAGCAGCTTTTTGTACTCTTCAAATTTGTCCCTTAAATTCTTGGATAACTCATCCGCTTTAAAGTAACTCTCTACAATACCGCTATATGGCACATTTGAAAGACCATTTTCAACGTATGTTCTATTTTCAAGATCGTAAATTACAGCATTTTCAACGCTTCCAAGAATAAATGGAGAATGCGTAGATACAACAAACTGTACATTAGGAAACATCGCTGTTAACAATTTCATTACTGTTCTCTGAAGTTCCAAGTGAAGATGTGTTTCTATTTCGTCTATCAAAACAATACCTGGCATATCATATTTGAAAGTTCCGCCAGTGTACCTTTCCATTCTGATCATCAAATCAACAGCAATATCCAATACTGCTGCATAACCATCTGAAAGCGTATTAAAGTCAAATGGTTCTTTACCATCTTGATGAATCGAAAAAAGGAATGTTTCTTCATCAAATACGAGCTTCGTTGACTCGTCTTCAAAAACATCTTTCAAAAAATCATCAAATCTTTCAAACCACTTATATATATCATTAGCCCTTGCTACTCTACCTGAATTAAGAGCAAGTGCTGCTGTCATTTTCATATCAAGAAGATACTTGATGAAGTCTTTTCTTGGCTCATCATCAACAGAATAGTAGTTTTTAAGCTTCACCTTCTCAACGCTTTTTGGAACAATTGAGGAAAAGACTCTGTTTGCTCTGTAGTATGCGACAATATACTCATTATCCATGAAGTAAGCGTTCATATCATCATATGGCTCTGAAAAAACTATCGTCAGACCATGTTTTGCAGATTCTAACTCGGCATCGGCATTTTCAAGTCCTTGCCTTGTTTTTTCTAAAGTACTGAGAGAGGCATTCTCCATCTGCGCTTTTTCATAATTACTTCTATTCAATTTAATCCAATTTTCAAGTTCTTTATATCCGTCATGCAATGCCAGGTATTCTATATGCCCTGCCATTGCGTCTAGAAGACTGGTTTTACCGCTTCCATTCTTACCAGTAATCAATATATGCTTTTTCTCTTTGTCAGATACTTTAATATCGATGTTCTCTAAATTTCTAACTTTATCAATATGTATATTCTTGATGTATAAATCGAACATCCTGCTCCTCCGCATATTTCATTCATTATCAAACATTATCACTTAACTAATACATATATAGTATATCAGACTATGCTCAATCCGTTTAGTTTACACATTTATGCTGTTTTATTTTATACTTGTGTACTGGTTTACCCTATAACCCTATAATACTCTTCCAAGCACTCCACGTTGCCATAGTTCTTGCTCATATCAATCACCATATCCTCACTAAGTGCCGTCTTAATTGCCTCAGCCACAGCCTCTGGCTCATACTCCACAACCTTAATAGGATAATCTCCAACCTGATCCATGATAGTGTCGTACTTAGTAGCTACAATCTTCTTGTGAAGAATCTTGGCTTCATCAAGTACTACAGACTTTCCTTCAAAAAGAGACGTCTGAACTATAACATCCGCCCCCTTGATATATGGATATGGATTAGATCTGATGCCAAGAAGCTTAACAGTATCCTGAAGTCCAGCTTCGGACACCTTAGAAACTAGCTCCTGCCTCAGTTCTCCATCCCCAAGCACAAACCAGTTAAAAGAAACACCTTTATCCTTGAGAGCCTTAGCAATAGGAATGATCCTGTCAAAGGCTTTCTGCTGAGTAAGTCTGCCGATGGATAAGAGCACATGCTTTCTAGCATTCACACCCCCATTATCATCCTTATGGACGTCACTACCCTCCGCATACTTCTCCGGCGTAAACTCCTCTGCAAACTTCTCAATAACTTCCACCGAATTGATATTAGGTAATTCCACAACCTTATCTGCCAGCTTAGGGAAATTCTTCTTTAGCACATCCACGCACTTATCAGAGATGGTAACTATATTATCAAGCCCGGCAAAGTACTTCTCATCAAAATCCCTGTCACCGGCAATCTTCTCATAGTCATTGTGGATCCAGCCAATCTTCCTGTCAGCGCTGACCTTATCCACAAGATAATAAATAGGTTCGCCTTCGAGATAGGCCATAGCACAGTCGTAGTGACCAGTCAGTTCCTCGATGACCTTGCTGTAGGAATTTTCCCATCTCTGCTGCTCTGCAGTAGGACGGTCCAGCTTCTTTATCTTCTTGTAGTAGAGCGTTGACCAAACTCTTCTAACAACAAAAGGAATTCCATGCAGGAAATCTCGATGCAATCCATCAGATGCCGTACCAAGCGAGAACTTCGCCATATTGTACATGTAGAACAGAACCTTATCCTGCTCCAGGATTCTCACATCCTCAGGTACATACTTAAGAAACGCTCCTTCCCTCTTTAAAAGAAGCAGGTCCACCGTGTACCTGCTCCTATCATATGAACTCAAGAAATTTATTAAGCTTCGCTCTGCGCCACCTGCATCAAGCTTGGTGGTGATTATCAAGAGACTCTTCACTTTCGCTCATCTCCTTTAAACTGATCCTTCCACCTCTTGATATTCTCAGTTGGTAAAAGAATCTCCGTCTTAACTTCACTATTTATCATGCCTTCCAGCTTATCTGACACATCTTCACGAGAAATGATAGGAAGATTAGTATCCTTTCCCATTTCCTTGGCTCTATTGTCGATAGCAACGATAATAGTCCTATGTCCCAGATTTAAAGCATGGATTCCCGCATGAAGTCTTGTGCCCACAAAATCTAAATTACTCTCAGATTCCAGCACCTTAGTATATGCCTCATAGGTTGAATCAATCAGTTCCAAAGAACTCACATCACAGATAGATTCTAAATATCCTCTGTCCTTCTCACCCTGAATCCACACATAGACCTTCTCATAATTTTTCTTAAGGATATCAAGCATCGCTCTGTCACTGTCAGGATCTTTGTTGTAATCCGTAATAGTTGTTACAACTGACTTGCCCTTACCAGTAGGAATTGACCCACAGTGCTTCTCATCAAGTCTCCACATAGTTGGGCAAGCTGTGAAAAGAACATTATTATAGCCAAAGGCTTTTAACTTCTCGTAAGTATATTTATCTCTAACAGAGTGCACCAAATCATTTGAAAAAATTTCATCAAAAATCTTCCTGGTATATCCAGAAAGCTCTCTATCCTCGTAGTATTCCCAACCAAGGCCAAGGCCTACTACATTACTGATAGTCTTGCCTGCACCAAAGGGCATCTTCCACATGCTATGTTCCTGCATGTTGGAGTAGAGGATATTAGTTCCGCAAAAGATTGATAAAGGAGCCCTCTTAATAAACTCAGATACAGCAGGTCTCACATGGGTTGGAACATACTGCCTCTTAATATCTGTGCCAAACACCTCATCAAGAATCAGGTTGCAATAATGCATGATGATGTAATCTCCTGCATTATCACTGCCCACGCTGGTATCAAATACGCGAATCATGTCTGTCTCTACAGACTCTCCCACTGGGAAGTTATATGCTACCACATTTGAAATTGTATTAATGCACTTCCTAATTCCCATATCAGTCTAAGTGATCGATGATCTCAACCTTGCCGGTTGTAAACCACTTCTTCACTTCCTCAATATCGATACCCATTCCTGCGGCATGCTTGAAGCCCTTACCGGACTTACCGCCGTAGTGATGAATCTTGTTCTCATGGTCTCTTACTGAAACGATAGACTTGCCCTCTTTGAGAACCAGGCTCTCAAGCTTAGTTACACCCCAGAACCAGGCAAACTCCTCGTCCAGCTTGTACTTGTCGTAAAGCTCTCTATTTATCAGCATGCAATAGCCATCTGCCCTTATAGGCTCTGTCTCTACAACGCCATAAGATGAGATACCGCCCTCAGCAGGATGGATAGAAACAAGCTTAGAAAGCCAGTCGTCAGAATTGATCCTGACATCACTGTTAAGGAGCAGTATCATATCTGCATCCTCTGAGCACATGGTACTTGCGATATTATTTCCCTTGGCAAAAAGAGAATTCTCAGGATTTAAAAACAGCTTATCAATGTATCCTTTAGATTCAAGCTTTTTTAATAACCTCTTTGTCCAAAACTTAGAAGCGTTATCCACAACGATAAGCTCGTAGTCTACGCCTGTAGTTCTCTTTACGGTTTCTACGCTCTCTTTTACATACTTTGGAGCATTATGTGTAAGCATCAAAATACTAATCTTCATCTAAAATTATGCCTCTTTTTTCTTTTTCAAAAATCTAAATGCCACGTCCCTCAGCATCCTGTAGCCTTCAGTCTTCCTGTAGATAACAGCAACCGAAACCAGTGTTATAAGTCCAATGACAACTGCCTCTGCAAAAAAGACAAAGTAGCTGGTCATGGCAATATTAGATAATATCCACTTAAACAGTATAATATACAATATCGTAAGTGCCAAATTAAGTGCAACCGGCACCATAAACCTTGATAATCCCTGGTCAAAATAATCTTCGAACAAGATCTTTGGTTCATACCAAAAGTAGGTAGATACTCTTGAAATAGCAGAAGCTGCCACAACTCCGCCAATTCCAAAATAGATTCCAAGGACAATTGAAAGGATGATATTAAGCACAGCACATATAGCCATGATGTACTTGGTCTTAAGGTACATTCCCGTGGCCTCTCTAAAAGACCAGATAGGATGGACCACGCCTCCAAGGTAGAAGTTAAGGATGATTGCCCAAACTGTCAGAGTATCCAGCATGTACTTTGGTCCAATCCACAGATGGATAAAGTCCTGGATCAGCACGCCAAAGCATACAGTTGAAATAAAAGTAATGATAAGGCTGACACTCTGCATCATCTGGAAAACTTCGAAGGCTTTTTTCTTGGACTCTTTGGCTATAACATTACCAACGCTGGCGGTAACTGATGAATAGATAATGTCCACAAAGACCATGATAGAGTTGGCAATCAAAAGGTAGTTGGAATAAAAGCCCACAAACACCGTGCCAATGATCTTGGAAATAATGATGTTGTCAGTTCCACTAAGAAGAACTCCCGATGACTTGTACAGGAACATAGCCTTAACGTTGGAGAACACTTCATCCTGTTCAGACTTTTCAAGGGCTTTTGGCTTTTCTTTTAGATATGGATAGAGCTTGTCTGCCTCCCTTGAGATAAAGATATTCTGGAAAAATGTGCAGAATACAATAACAGCAAGGTAAACAAAGTAGTTCCTGGTAATCACTAGTAGCGTGATCTGAAGCACATGCTTGATGATATTGAATATAATGTTGAACCTGTAGACCACAAAGTTCTTTTGATCAGCTGTAATAAGCGATGACTTGTATACAAAAAGATATGACGCCACCGTATTAAGCACATAGATCAGGTAGTAAATCTGCAGATGCTCGATCTCAGTCTCAGTGTTAACAAAAAAGTCCAGGAAAGGCGTCAGGGCCACACCCACAACAAACACAACTGCGGCAATATAGGTGTACATCTTCCTGTAAAAGCCAATAAGACTGGAAATCTTGTCCTTGTCATCCTCAGCCAGGGGCTTATAAAAGCTATACGCCATAGACACACCAAGTCCAAGGTCCGCCAGAGACAGCATCATCAAGATATCAGAAAAGAGCCCACTTACACCAAGGAGCTCATCTGACAGGAACATGATGAATACTGTTCTGTTTATGAAATTAAGGATGATAAGTATAATTCTGCTCAGCACACCATAGAAAGCGTTGCGAAGGGAATTATTAACTCTACTGGAATTCATGAAATATTAGACTCCTAAATACTCACTTACTAACTTTTGTTTCTAACGCCAGGAACAATCCATATAATTTGCCACATATATAATCAATTATTTTCTGAACTGGAATAGATAATAACATAATTGTAATCAACGTCAGAATCATGCTCTTTCCATATCCAAGTCCATGCTCAAAGAAAAATCTTCCTGTCAAAATCAGAACTACCATGTGAATGATATACATAGCCATGTAGTTTTTTAGGAATGGAATCTTAGCAATAGCATCTAATAGCCTATTACTTTCTTTCCTAGGTGAAAAAGCAATTACAGTAAAGCATGCAGTAAGCACATTAATAATGTAAATCCAAAGCGATTCATCATAAGCACTCAACAGATAATTTGCTCCCCAAGCAGCAAACAAGATTCCCACTCTAAAGAATATGCTATTTGTAATCGTTTGATATGCTTTATTATCTCCTAATAAAGTAATCAAATAACCGCACAGACACGCAGCCACAAAAAGCTGTCCAATTACAGTAAGAAATACCATTTCAAATATAACTGTGATAAGATCTGCTTTCCCTCTACTATTAATCTGAACTAAGATACTTCCCAAAAAGAAAGCCTGCATACACCAGTATGGAGGAAAGATCTTTCCTCCTATGATCAACGATTGTACAATCACATCTTCAAAACCAATTGGAGCAAAAATATCTGTAAAGCTTCCAAGTCCAAAATATATTAAATTGATAAATGCCCCTGAAATGAAAAAATAGATATATCTTTTTAATATCCAATTTCCAATTCTTTCTTCTTTTACTTTTGAAGCAAATATGCCAAGTACTATTGCAAATATACACACATGATACTTTCCCATATCAAATATTTTAAGAAAGAGATCGTATATCATATTATGCCTAATATAATATTCACCGTATGTTCCCAGAAAATGCCCAGCACAAACGCTGATAAATGCTAGTATTCTAAGCAAATCATATTGAATAAATCGTGCTTTTTTCATAGGTCGCCAAACTCCCAAAAAATATTTATGAAATTAATTTGAGCGAAACCTTTTTTCCCTCCCTCTCTACTTCATAAACGCTCTTTTCTTTTATTTCATCTGGATTATCAAATAAAGTTCCATATTTTAGCTCGAAATCATCATCTATAGACTGAATATAAACATAATTATACTTCTCAGCAATTTCGTTCGATAATTCTTCTACAGTACATTCAATCGGTCCATTATTATCATTCATCATATCATATATAAAGTTTGTTCTAGCAGGAAACATCGTGTAGAAAAACTCTCTGTCAGAATATCCATAAACAGGTTCTTCATCAATAAAGTAAATCATATCTCCGCTATTAATTTCTACGCCTGCTTTTTCAAAAGCGCTATAATCTCCAGCATAATGTTTAAAAAATATCCCTCTATAAAACTCGCTAGCATTAGAAATTAAAAGCAACAGAATAAAAGCCACTAAAACATGCAGATATGATGATTTTTCATTGTAAATAACAAGTGCCAAAAAAATCAGGAATATAACTACTATTTCCCAAGGTATCAAGTACCTCTGAATAAGGCCTTCGATATAGTCTCTATATGGGCCAATAGACTTAATATGTATTGTGAGCATTGCTAGCAAATAAAGACACATACTGACAACTGTAAAAAAGGTAATATAATTAATCTCCAAATATTTACCTCTTTGGTACTGTTTGAGATATGCTACAAACAGTAAAGCAACCACCATGAATATTCCATAAGATAAAATAATATGGTCTCCAGTACTTTTAATTGTAAATAAATCTTCACATAGCCTAGCCATCACTGCGTAACTATATGCGCCAATTCTGCCAAGATAGCCCACACAAAAAATAAAAACAGCACCCGCAACTGCAAAAGCTTCCACTATTATCACGATTTGTTTTGTACTACCACGTAATTTAATTGTTTTTTCAAACACCACATTAAGAAACATAGCACCAATCAAAGCTATGATAGGTACAAGGAATATTCCCTGCTGGAATTTAAACCAAGATAAACATACTAAAGATGAGGCTACTGCATATCCTCCCAAGTAGACATACCATTCTGTCATCTTCTTTGAATAAATTGCAGTTATACACACTATCGCCAGTGCTGCAAACAAAAAGCCTAATCTCTTAGATAAGCAAATAGCAAGCAAACTTGCTAAAGCAGACACATAATATAATTTGTCTTTTGTCTCAATATGCGCTAAGACATTCTGCATAAAATAACACAAAAGCAAAGCAATTAGCCCATCTGCAAGAATATGGTCAAATCCTTCCAATCCTGATAACACATGAAAAAGTGGAAGAAGCACCAACATCCCCAGAAACTTTGGAGCAGTCATTTTAGACTTAACATGCGCAAAAACAGGAAGTAATAGTGATATTTTTAATACTGAATTGCCAAAGAAAGAAATACTATCAGAATACTCCCTCCAGGTCATCATAGAAAAATAATTAATCAAAGGCATAAATGGCGGATGATCTCCAGACATAGCAGTAGCATTATCAGAAAATAGTTTTTGAAAATAATAGTATCCCTTTGCCATTAATCCCCAACAATAAAATTCATCGGGATGATTTAAGCATCTATTGTGACTATAATAGAAAAAAAATACTAGATATATACAGAATGCTAAGCTTCCCCATGTCAGCAACGAAGTCCTTACATTTTTCCTATCTTTGATCGTCAAATAGATAAGATACCCAAGTGATACTATCATAATGCCTATAGTAAAATATAATCCTAATGTAAGGTGTCCCATCAATCCAAATGCATAAATCAAAAGAATAAACAACAATAGCGATAGCGCTATCATTTCTTCAATTTTCTTATGAAATTTTATAGCAAGCACTGCTGCCAATATAGCTCCACCAATAATTCCCATAGTTTCTCACCTTTAATATGTTATTATCTTTCCGCCATCATAGCTCACTTTATATATTTCACCTCTAACAACGTCTTCAGGGTTAGCAAATATTCCGCTATATTCCCCTATAAAAGCGTTATCTATATTCATAAAATATACGTAGTCGTAACTTATAATCCACTTAGTAAGTTCTTCACATGAATATTCTCTACTGAGCGTATCTTCTTCACTCGTAGCTTTCCCCGGATAAGCAAATCCCATTTCTCTTGGATAGCCATAATAATTAACTGCATCCTCAGCAATAACATTTTCTCCACGTATAACAACAGCAACCGTCTTATCTTCTGGAACGATATTACAAATGTGATTTGCCTCATTTAAATAAAGAGCTTTATCTCCTGATAGAATACCTGGAATAATCTGATCATAATCCAAAAAGAAAAATGCATTCTGCAAAAATACTATTCCTATCGCAGGTATAACTATTGTTTTTTCCTTTGAAAAGTAGAACACTATCGCTACTGCCAGAAATACAGCTGAAATAGCAAATGTACCCATATATCTGTCATAGCTTGCCAGTTCCCTTGCTTCATATTCACTAAAGCCTGTCATATATAGATAGTACATCAAAAAACCATACGCTAGTCCAGCAAGAAATATCCATAGCGCAGATATACGAATTTTTCTGATATAGTCTCTCTTCTCACCCATGTAGGAGTATAGCAAGAGCAAAGCAACAATTAGTAAAATCAGCTGAACATACGGTATCCGGCTAACCAAACCGCGAGATATCAATGCTGAAAGGTAGCTTTTCTCAACATCATTCTGCCATGCAATTGTTCCGTCATGAGCAAGCACTATAAGTAGCGAAGAAATTCCATGTGCTCCATAGCTCTGTCCTCCGCTAGATTTGCCAAGAAAAGTCTGAGCATAAACATTATACATTTTCCATGTAGCCAGCGGAATAAACGTCAACACCGCACTAGCTCCTATAACTTTAGAAACAGTATGTGATACTCGCACGCTTTCCTGATAAAAAATCATGTATACAGCATAGAAAATTACTATCATCGGCAAAAATGCTAACGCCGTCATCTTTGATAGAATCAAAATGGTCATAGCCAATGTAGCTTCAAACAGCGTATATATTGTTCTTTCACCTGTGATGACAATCCACATGCAATAGAATACAAGTACACCATAAATGTAATCTTGATAGATTGTATGGTAGAAAAGTAATCCCGAAAAGAATAGTGGAATAGTAAGTGTTATAAATGTCTTTACAGCAACACTGATTGGCTTGATATGTTCCTCACGTCTGACAGTTCTGGTAATCATAGGAAGTAGCATGCTCACCTGTAGCATCTGTATTCCTCTATATGCATTTGCTTCACTTAGCCTAAGAGAAAGTTTGCACCATAATGCTTCAAACAAAGTGATTGCAGGCACATAATCTTTATGATAAAACGGAGCTGGCGAGGTAACATATAAAGCATCTAATCTATAAGTTTCTCTAAGAAAATTACCCCAGTGCATAAACTCATCTACTGAGTGGTAATGTTTTCCCATGTTTATAGTATAAATCAACAAATAAACTATCACAGCTAACACGAATTCAGGATAACAATCCTTCATCTTGCTATGTAATATAGACCATGACCTATTCTTAAACATAAAAAAAGCATAGCTTGAAATCGCTAATACTATACCTATCACAATTCCTAAGCTAACACTGTTAATCACCATACCTGTAAATAACATCAAAAGCATCTGTATACAAAAAGCTGGTGCCATGCTCTCTGCATACCTTCTATTAAACTGAATTGAATAAGCCCCTGTCACTAAACACATATAGAGAAAAGGGAATAATATACCAAGTACAGTTACCATACCAATTATCCTCAATATAAATACACGCTACATACAGCAACAAAATTGGCCAAGACTACAAATCCTGTAGCAATCACCATTAAAGATCTACATAATACAAGTACCTTTTCATTATCCTTTTTTATTTCAGGCACAAAGGCCTCAGCCATCAGTAACAAAACAAAAATAATAGCAAAATCAGCAAAAATAAAAGTTCTCTTGCCAGATGTAAACACTGTTGGAGAAAAGCCTAATGTAAGCCTAGATATAATACCCGATACTATGATAGCACATGCTAAAAAGCCCTTTCTCTCATCATTAAAAAGGTTCAAAATGCTAAGAAGAAGCATCACTATCAAGAACATGTAGATCACAAATGGAATATAAACAGCTGGGCTATTATAGTTAGTGGAATCCACGTATTTATTCTTGTCAAAAGCTTCAAACAGATCCACAATTTCTGGATAATATCCATACACAAAATTCTTAAGAATATTCCAAAAGATAATGAAGGTAAATGGTACTACACCTTCAATCATCAGTATAATGTTGTCCTTGTTTTTTGCCAATGTAAGGGCACACACAACAAAGCATAATACAAACCAGAATACATCATGTGTATATAGATTAATAAATGCAGAATTCACCCCAAGTACAGCTTTATCAATTACTGTAAATGAAGTATAATTTGGAAACCAAAAAGTTATATTAGAAATCTTTCTTGCTTCATTACCTGGACACGTGAGGGCAAAAACAATGCCACATGTACACATAACCAATTGAAGCGCTGTATATACCACATACTTAGATGAAAATTTCTTATCCCAAAACATCAAAAAGCAAAACGTTGCTAAGATACAAGTATAGAAAACAGCGCACACTTCCAAATCCACTGCAAAAATCAGACAAAGCAAGTAGAATACCCCTTCAATAATTCCTACCTTCGCCCCATCAAACATTTTCTTAAGTGATACCATTGCTGTAATTCCGAAAGATAATGGCCAAAAATAAGTAATATAAGCCGTCATCCAGCCTGATCCAGCCATAAGTGCGACAGGATACATCAGCATCAAGCATGTTAATACTCTATTATGCTTGTAGTCAGTAAGACGCATAAGTGATAGAAGTAACATAATATGCACAAGCCAATTTGCTATTCCAAAAAGTACCATGTGCATTCCGTGAGCCAAAATAAAAAGCGGCAGTTCAATAAGTATTCTAGATGTCCAAGACATATACCTGATATACAATTCAGCCAATAAAGATGACATGTTCATATCTTGAATTGCTCTAGCAAAGTAAGCAAGAGTATCTCCATAATACTCTTTCATAACAATCTGATATAAACCAATAAGCGCACCATATATCAATATGTACTTTAGATTATCCCTCTTCTTTATTACATCCAAAACTTATTTTTCTCCATCAAACATCACTGTACTTGTACAAATTATCAGTCTTTACAAAGATTTCTTTTCCGTCGACCTTTATTAGAAAGCCAATTTTATACTTATTCCTAAGCCCTGAATATCTATCAATCAGAACATCAAAATGAGTTGATGCAGCATATAATCCGTTGTTATTCGCTCCATCAACAACTTCGCCATCTTCATTTATATTGCTCAATTTCACTGGTAATGAATACGCTTCATTGCTATCGTCCTGATAAAACACTATCTTTGTTGGAAATGAAGTGGTAGAGTGTCCATCCATAGATAACGTACCAATAATATAATCATTGTCTGTATCTTTGTAATTAATCTCTTCGATTGAGTATTCTATTTCCTTTGAAACAGAAGCTTTGCTAATATCTATTTTTCTAATTTTGCTGTAATGATAATATTGAAATATGCAACACAAAATAGTAAACAATAACGAAAGTGTGATTATTACGAGTTTTAAAGCTTTTTTCATATCTATTCCTCTATCTTTATTGCAAGGCTCTGTATCCAACCCCCACTAATAAGCTCCTGATTGTTTACATCAGCACCATCAGGGATATAAAAAACAGCCTCATCGATTAGTTCTCCATTCTTTGAACTATTTACCTGTATCTTAATTTGACCATCAATCAGTTCCATTTCATCATTATTCACCACAATGCAATTCTTCACAACTTTATTAAAAATTGAATCCTGATATATTCTATCATCTCCTATAGTCAAATTAACAAAATAGTCATTGTCACTTAAAAGCATCAAATACTGATCAAGCCCTGTTTGTTCCTTCAATCTTGTGTTCCTATAATTTTAATAGTCATCATACATCGAAAACCAACCTTTGTAGTTTTCATTTGTTCTATGATCCTCTATTCCATATTTATCTGCTAATACATTTCCTAAATATGCTGTTACTTTTTTTGCTCCTGCCCAATATTCCAAACGCAAAATTTATGTGCTTATAAAAAAACAAAACGCCTAGGTTAATAACAAAGCTAAATGCTACTACAATGTTGAATGTCAAGTAAAATTGACCCACTTTTACACTTAAATCTGACCCACCCCTAGATCCGCCAGTGCGATTTTGAGGGCGGGTCAGTTTTATTTATAAATCTCGATTTTTACACTGTGAATTGACCCACCTTTTAATGAGTTACCAGTGTGTATCCAGCACCGGTAAGTGCTGTTTTATCTATGATCATTGTCTTGCTCAAGGTATCCATGACAACATACCTGCTAAGTTCTAGTAGTCTGTCACCGATAAGTTCCTTCACGAGCTTCTCCATAGCCTCAGCCTTGGGAGCATTTCTTTCTATTTTGTCCTCGCATATATGTTGTGGTTTAACTGGGGAGCATAGTTCATCCATCGACATAAATAAGTTCTCATCTGCCTGTTTGCATTGCTCAGCTCTGAATCTGTCAGTTGTTTCGTCGTATCCCAGGGAATCCATGCTCTTCATTCTTGACAGCGTTGACCAAGGATACTTTATTCCAAATGACTCTCGGAGCGTTTGGTAAAGAGCATCCTTTCCGCCATTGTTGTATATTCCTGCAAGTTCAGGGAGATTTTTATCTCTTATTTTAACCATGATAGTTCTCCTTCCGACAGCTTGCCCATTTCTGCTTCAGCCCATTCATCGAATGCTCTGGATAGAGCTCGTCCTTCTTCCATAAGGGCTTCAGCCTCTTCAATGAGCTTGTGTCTCCGAAGTACTTTCTCATATACATCTGACTTATACGACAACTCATGAAGCTGCTTTCTCAGGCTTTTAATAGTGTCTTCACCTCTCAGTTCGGCAAGATATTCTTCTTTTTCTTCATCATCCATAGTGCTAAGGGTATCACGGATATCCTGTTCCTCCCTGTAAATGTCAAGAAAATCAATGTAGTTTCCATGGCCGTCTTCAGCATTGCATGAGTTCTCGTGCACACTGTTGCCAGCAGCAACCCATTCATGAAGAACCTTCCTTTCTGCCTCATTCATTGGTGTGGATTTTTCATATCTATTCAGCTCATCCTGCAGGAATCGCTGTCTATCGCTTGTTATGTTCATTTTTCTGTACCTTTCTGTTTTTTAACACTTATTTTTGACCCTTTGACACGGTAACTGTCTCCCGTTATACTAAGCACATGGCAGTGATGCAGCAGGCGGTCAAGTATTGCAGTTGCCGCAAGCTGTCCGGTAAATACTTCATCCCATCTACCCATTGGGAGATTAGTGGTGATAATGAGGGAGCTTTTTTCGTATCGTTGACGGATGATCTGGAAAAACATGCTCTCTCTTTCTTTGTCCATTTTTATGTATGAAAGTTCGTCTATTATCAGAAGCTCAATACGATTCAGCTTATCAAGCATCTGCTGGAGATTCCCGGCAAGCATCTCATCATAAAGCCTGTCGACAAGTTCCTTTGCATTAACAAAAAGGACTTTCCTGCCTCTTCTGCAGGCGTTACGACCTATTCCCGTAGCAATCATACTCTTACCAACTCCAGGTGGCCCAATGATTATGATATTTTCACGGTTATCCAGGAAAGTAAGCTTTCCGAGTTCATCGATCTTATCCTTATCCAGCGACGGATTAAAGCTGTAATCAATGTCCTCAAGAGAAGATGCATTATCAAAACCGGCTTTCACAAGAAGCTTTTCTGTTCTACGGCTGGCTTTTCCACTGTCTTCAAGTTCCAATAGCCTGAGGAGAAAATCCATATATCCCAGTGATTCCTGTGTTGCTTCTTCAATGATGTCTTTATATTGGGCGCGCATATCTACGAGCTTGAACTGCTTCATCTTTGCTTCTATGTATGCGCTTTTGTGTTCTGTGTCGTTAAGCATTCAGAACCTCCTTTGCATAGTTCTCATAGTAGCTGCAGCTTCTCGTAAGCTCACTAGTGGCCGTTGTACCGATTATCAGGGCGGTAGCTTCAGTTTCGTTAGCCTCCGGAAGTTTTCGCTCTCCTGAGTTATACTCACGAAGCATCTCTTTGAACAGCTTGATATCCATCTTTCCTTCATCGACGGCCAGCCCTATAAACCTGTCCAGAGTATCATCATCGTAAAGATCCTGGAGTTCCATTATCCTTCTGGCATGGAATGTAGGCTGGTCAAACTTACGACCTGCTGCTTCAAGATAACGTGCACCATTACTAAAGCGCTTAGTGAAGTCACGCCTTATCTGCGGAACAGAAGTTGATACCTTCTTTGCAATGGGCTCATAGTGGTCAGGATTGGTACGGATCTCATGTTTTTCATAAGATATTTCCTGATGTTCTATGAAATGTCCCTGTGAGTCATACAACATGATCCTGAAGCCATAATTCAGCCTGTAGTATAGTGTTTTTCCAACATATCTGACGTGAACACTATATTTATTGCCACCGATACTGAGATAACTATCAGGACTGACTTTCCGCTTAAGCTTGCTGGTTGCATAGTAGTGTTCCTTGGGAAGCGGCTGTAACAGAGCTTTTTCTTCCAACAGGTAATGCTGGTTTGGAATTCTTTTGGTGGTGGAATGCTTCTTGTCGCACCACTCATTTATAAAAGCTTTCCCTCGGGAATTCAGATCCTCCATGCTTGCAAAGGCATTCCCTTTTATGAACTGTTCTTCGATATAGTTGAATGGTCTCTCGATTTTCCCTTTTTTACGTGGCCAGTAGCATGGACATGCGTTGAGCTCAACACCAAGATGCAGAGCCATGGCCAGCGCATGAGGATTATATTTTATTTCTTCCTCTGACTTTGGATTATTCTTGATAACAAACGCCTTGGGATTATCAATAAGAAGCTCCAGTGTTACGCCTCCCAGATCATCAAACAGTTCCTGAACAGCTTCATATATAGCATCAGCATCTTCCCGTAAAGAAAAACATATCGCCTTCTTTCTTGATGCAGCCAGTATCATGGAAAAGCAGTATACTGTCATGTACCTGTCTGCAATAAGCACCTGATACTCACTCCAGTCAAACTGAGCCTGGTCACCCGGAGGGCTTTCGTGCCTTGTCGTTGCCTTACTACTGATACTGTTTCCAACATCTTCATCCACTCTTCTTAAAAAGTAATAGACAGGTCCTATACTGCCTTTGTAGCCACGCTTCTGTAATTCACTGAATATCCTGGTGCCATTGAAGTTAAATGGGTCACACCTCCAGGCAATGATCTGTTCCTTGAACGGATCAATCTTGGAGCTGTACTCTGTCCGGTTGTAGACAGGAGGTTCAGTCTTTTCTAATAGACTTCTGACCGTATTTCTGGCTATCCCAAGAATAGAAGCCGTAGCTCTTTTGGAACCAGTCTGTTTGTACACTTTGTGCACAGCCACCCAGTCTTCCAATTCTTTCACCTCTTTTCCTCCTTCCATATGTTTTTACATACGGAAAGAATTCTATATAACCTCAAAGAGGTGGGTCAATTCTAAGTATTAAATTTTCAAGGTACAGTGTATAATCGAAATGGTTTTATACTCGCGATCCACCATCTGGGGTGGGTCAGTTTTAAGTATTAAACCCGGGTCAATTTTAAGTGTAAATCAATA
>NZ_FRDH01000016.1 GCF_900143205.1 Butyrivibrio hungatei DSM 14810
TCCCTATCCGGCGCGGGCGTAGGATATCTGAGAGGAGCTGTCCTTAGTACGAGAGGACCGGGATGGACGGACCGCTGGTGTATCAGCTGCATCGCCAGATGCATAAGGCTGGGTAGCCACGTCCGGAAGGGATAAACGCTGAAGGCATCTAAGCGTGAAGCCCCCCTCAAGATGAGATATCCCTGCTTCGGCAGTAAGACCCCTTGGAGAGTACGAGGTTAGATAGGCACAAGGTGTAAGCACGGTAACGTGTTCAGCTGATGTGTACTAATAGGTCGAGGGCTTATCCAAAACGCAAGTATAGGAAAATGGATTTAGATATCAGTGTTCGGTTTTGAAGGTACAAAACTTCAGTAATGGCCCGGTGGCTCAGCTGGTTAGAGCGCCGCCCTGTCACGGCGGAGGTCAGGGGTTCGAACCCCCTTCGGGTCGCTCAACTTCATATTGTTTGGTTTACTTAGAACGGGATCTTAGCTCAGCTGGGAGAGCATCTGCCTTACAAGCAGAGGGTCACAGGTTCGAGCCCTGTAGGTCCCATTTTTTCTACTAAACACAATTCGTGTGTAAGCCGATGTGGCTCAATTGGCAGAGCAGCTGATTTGTAATCAGCAGGTTAACGGTTCGAGTCCGCTCATCGGCTCTATATGGATGGCTTCCCGAGTGGCCAAAGGGGACAGACTGTAAATCTGCTGCAAATTGCTTCGGTGGTTCGAATCCACCGCCATCCATTTTTTTATTGCAAAAATGCAATAATCAAATAGGATTCGTACGGTGGTGCGGATTTATAATGACGCGGGGTGGAGCAGTCTGGAAGCTCGTCGGGCTCATAACCCGAAGGTCATAGGTTCAAATCCTGTCCCCGCTACTCTATGCCTAGATAGCTCAGTTGGTAGAGCAGAGGACTGAAAATCCTCGTGTCGTTGGTTCGATTCCGACTCTAGGCATCTTTTTTATTAATTCTTTACTCAGTAGGCGGAATTGTTTACTGAGTTTTTTTATGTTTTTTATACATTTTCCCTTGTTCTGTGGTAATATTATAAAAATTAGTCCACGTGGTGCTCAAAGCCACATAAGTAAAGGTAAAGAGTTATGATGCATTTAACTGGAGAAGATAAGAAGATTATCAAACAGGTCTTAGATATTAAAGACTATGATCCTGATACATTTGATCCAAGGATCTTAGATGAACTTGAGGAAGATGAAGAGTATCGTGGTATTCTTCATAAGCATGGGGCAGAGGTTCTTGGTTCTAAGAGCTATCAGAGATTAAAGACTTACATTCAGCATGGCAATGTAACAGTATTCGAGCATAGTATTCACGTTGCACTTTGTGCACTAAAGTTAAATAGAAAGCTTAAAGTAGGCTGTAAGGAAAGAGCATTGATAAGAGGAGCTCTTTTACATGACTATTTCTTGTATGATTGGCATGATAGTGATGCACCTGGAAATATACATCCAAAACTTCACGGATTTTATCATCCTGGTATAGCACTTAGAAATGCTTGCAGAGACTTTAAGTTATCACCAAGAGAAAAAGATATCATTGAGAAGCACATGTGGCCACTTACAATAAGACCGCCTCGTTGCAGAGAGGCATGGATAGTGTGTTTAGCAGATAAATATGCGTCTACGCTTGAAACATTGAAGCTTAAGAAAGGAAAGATTAAAGTTAACTATGCCTGATCTTTACCAGGAGTTAATTAGTTTGGCTGAAAGTGATATGTATCCCTTTCATATGCCAGGTCATAAAAGAAACTGCTTAAGCACCCCATTAGAGGGTGCTTTTCGTTGTGATATAACAGAAATAGATGGCTTTGATAATCTGCACGATGAGGACGGCATTATTCTTCAGGCAGAGGAAAGAGCTAACAGTCTTTATGGTGCTGATAAGACATATTTTCTTGTAAATGGTAGTACAAGTGGTGTTCTTTCAGCTGTTTCGTCAGCTGTTCATAAAGGAGGCACTGTATTAGCCGCAAGGGCTAGTCATAAATCTTTTTATCATGCAGCATATCTCAGAGATCTAGATATTCATTACTTACCCGATAATACAGAAAAAGAATTAAATATACCTGGAAGATATAGTGCTAAGGACGTTGAAAAGTGCTTAACAGATGATGTAGAGGCTGTATTTATAACTTCTCCAACCTATGAAGGCAAATGTTCAGATATTAGAGGAATAGCTGAGGCATGTCATAGAAGGGGAATTGCACTTATTGTTGATGAAGCTCATGGTGCGCACTTTGGCTTTGGAAAAGAATACACTGATGCAGAGGGTGGGTTTAATGCCTTACCTAATAGTGCTGTTTCAGAGGGAGCTGATCTGGTAATCCATAGCACTCATAAGACGCTTCCTTCAATGACTCAGACAGCACTTATTCATGTTCAGGGAAATATTGTTGATAAGGGACTTCTTAAGAGATTTTTAAGGATATATCAGTCTAGTAGCCCTTCATATGTACTTATGTCTTCAATTGATCTATGCATGAAGGAAATGGAAGAAAAGGGAGACGAATTCGTTAGAAATCTCCTTAAGTATAGAAACAAGATTCAGGAAGAAACTGCGTCTAATCAGCTGGTAAAAGTACTAGGGCATGATTACAATGAAGACGCCGCTAAAGTGCTGATTTCTGTAAAAGATACTTCAATGACAGGACAGCAGTTATATGATATACTTCGTGAGGAATATGCTTTACAGCTTGAAATGGCAGGCGAAAAATTTGCACTTGCTATTATTTCAGGCTGGGATACAGAAGAAGGTATAGATAGACTGATCAGGGCTATTAATGACCTAGAAAAAAAGGCTGTTAAGGAAGAAGCAAGCTCTAAATATAGGAAACTTGTGATGCCTTCTAAGGCTATGAAATTGAGTAAGGCCTGGGATAGCGAAAAAGAAGTTATCAAAATAGATGAAGCCGCAGGACATATAGCAGGTGAATTCATCAATCTGTATCCACCGGGAACACCGATAATTGCGCCTGGTGAAGTTTTTTCAAAAGAAATATTAGATACCATTAAGACTTATTTGGGTGAAGGCCTTAATGTTCAGGGGATTGTAGAGGATAATAAAGGAAATAAGGAAGGAATTATATGCGTAAGACAAAAATAATTTGTACTATTGGACCAGCAAGTGAGAGCGAGGAAAAGCTTCGCGAGATAATGCTTGCAGGTATGAACGTAGCTCGTTTTAACTTTTCACATGGATCACACGAGGAACATAAGAGAAAATATGACAGGATCAAGAAGCTTCGTGATGAGCTTGATCTTCCTGTTGCAGTTATGCTTGATACAAAGGGACCAGAGATTCGTTTAAAGGATTTTGAAGCTGGCAAAATTGAGCTTCAGGCAGGACAGAAGTTTACACTTACTTCTAGAGATGTTTTGGGAACACAGTCAGAAGTGGCTATTACATATAAGGAACTTACAAACGATTGCAAGAAGGGAATGACTATCCTTATCGATGATGGTCTCATTGAACTTGTAGTTGATGAAGTAACAGATACAGATATTGTCTGCACAGTAGTAAATGGTGGACCAGTTTCAGACAAAAAAGGAGTTAATGTTCCTGGAGCAGAGCTCACAATGCCATATTTAAGTGAGCAGGATAAGAGCGATATTATTTTCGGTTGTGAGCAGGGATTTGATTTTGTAGCAGCATCTTTTGTCAGAAACAAGGAAGATGTTGAGGCTATTCGTGAGCTCTTAAATGAAAAGAATAGCCAGATGAAGATAATTGCTAAGATTGAGAGTACACAGGGTATCAATAACCTTGAAGAGATATTAGATACAGCTGATGGAATCATGGTAGCAAGAGGTGATCTTGGTGTAGAAGTTCCATTTGAAGATGTACCAGTAGTTCAGAAGGAAATGATCAAGCTTGCAGAAGCAAAGGGAAAGTATGTTATTACAGCAACTCAGATGCTTGATTCTATGATCCATCATCCACGTCCAACACGTGCGGAAGTAACAGACGTAGCAAACGCTATATATGATGGAACAACAGCTATCATGCTTTCAGGAGAGACAGCTTCTGGTGATTATCCAGTTGAAGCCGTAAAGACAATGGCTCGTATTGCTGAGCGTACAGAGGCTGATATCGATTATGTTGGAAGACTTCACAAGAGAGACTATGTCCCAAGCGATATCACAACAGCTATTTCACATGCTACATGTAATATTGCAGCAGAAGTCAATGCTGATGCAATCCTTACAGTTACTATGTCTGGATTTACAGCAAGCATGGTATCTAGATACAAACCAAATTGCCAGATCATTGCATGCACAGTCAATCCAACAGTTTGCAGACAGGCAAATCTTATGTGGGGCACAATACCACTTCATATCAGACAGGAAGACACAGCTGATGAGCTTTTCAGGGAAGCTATCAATGCTGCTAAGAATGCAGGATATCTCAAGGCAGGAGATAAAGTTGTATTAACAGCAGGAGTTCCACTTGGAATACCAGGTAGAACAAATATGATAAGAGTAGAGGAATTATAAGGGGTAAAATGGGAAGAATATTTCTTTTGATGGGAAAGAGTACCTCTGGTAAAGATACGATTTACCGAGAACTTATAAAGAACGAGGAACTCAAGCTAAATAAGGTAATTCCATATACAACACGTCCTATGAGAGATGGGGAGACTGACGGAGTTCAGTATTTCTTCAAGGATGAGCAGGAATACCAGAATCTTAAGAAAAGCGGCAAGATAATAGAAGAAAGAACCTATCACACAAATTATGGCGAATGGAGATATTTCACTGTAGATGATGGTCAGATCGATCTATCTGCTGGAAATTATCTGGTGATAGGAACTTTGGAATCGTATTGCTACATTAGAGATTATTTTGGAAAAGAAAATGTGATTCCGCTTTTGATCGACGTAGACGCCAAGATAAGACTTCAAAGAGCTATGCACAGAGAGGACAAGCAGGAACATCCTAAATATGATGAAATGTGCAGACGCTTTTTGGCTGATGAAGAAGACTTCAGTGAAGACAAGATTGCTCAGGCAATGGTGCAAGACAGATTCAAGAATAATGGCAAAATAGACGATTGTATTAATGAAATAACTAGGTACATTATTCAGAAAATAGGATAAAATAAGTATAGGCGTCAAGTGACATAACGACATGGTTTGAGGGGTCAAATTATGGATATAAAGATCAATAATGTCGTACAGCCGACACAAACTGCAGCACCTGAGCAGGTCCAAGAGGCGAATGGAGATTTTAAGTTTGTTCTAACCAGCAAGCTGGAAGACACAAATCTTGCAGAGCGTCTCAATTTGATGATGCAGGATATTGTCCAGCAGGGTGAGAGAATATCCAAGAGAAATGACATCAAGGATATGCAGCGCTACAGAGTGCTTATAAAAGATTTTTTAAATGAAGTTGTCACAAGATCTCACGCCTTTTCAAGAGAGAATTTCCTTGATAGAAAGGGAAGACATAGAGTTTATGGAATCATCAGGCAAGTAGATGATGAGCTCGATGCTCTTGCTAAGGAACTTGTTAAAGATGAGAAGGACAATATTGGGATACTGGCCAAGATAGGTCAGATTGAAGGACTTTTGTTGGATATTTTTACTTAAGGGGAACGAAATGGCGGATTTTTCCGATATCATAGATCAAGTTCAGATGAAAGAGCACATGCAGAATGCGCTCAAGACAGATAAGGTGTCACATGCCTACATCATATCTGGTGAGAATGGTTCGGGAAAAGAGTTTATCGCACGTATATTTGCAAAAGCACTTCAATGCGAGAACAGACAGGACAAAAAAGGCTTTATCGATGGATGTGATGAATGTCCATCCTGTGTGAAAGCCTTAAGCGGAAGTCATCCAGATATCATTACTATTGGACATGAGAAACCAGGAAGTATTGGTGTTGATGATATAAGACATGGTCTTAGAGATGATGTAGTCATCAAGCCATATGAGAGCAAGTACAAGGTCTATATTATTCCAGAGGGCGAAAAAATGACTCCGGCAGCACAAAATGCGCTGCTTAAGACATTAGAGGAGCCACCTTCATACATTGTTATCATAATTCTTACTAATAATATCAATGCATTTCTCCCAACAATCATAAGTAGATGTATTGTTCTTCCTATGAAGCCAGCACAGGATGATTCTATCAAGAAATACCTGATGGAAGAATGTCATGTAGTGGATTACAAGGCTATGCTCTGCGCTTCTTTTGCAAGGGGAAATGTAGGCAAGGCCATAGATCTGGCTTCAAATGAGAAGTTTGAAAATCTAAAAGATAGTACAATTGAGCTGTTTGCAAAGCTTAAAAACCTTGAGATCCATGATATGATGGACCGGGTTCATGAAATACTTGCACCTTCTGATGAAGAAGATAAAGCAAGCAAAAAGAATATTGACCCCAAAAGTCTTGAAGACTTTATGGATGTTTTTATATTCTTATTTAGAGATATGCTGGTTTACAAAGCCACAGAGAACGAGGATCACTTGATTTTCTCTGATAAGATATCGTATATTAGAAGTGTTACAGAAAAATGTGATTATGAACAGATCGATCAGATGCTAAAGAATCTAGAGATAGCGAAAAATCGTATAGGTTCAAATGTTAATATAGATCTTGCATTGGAGCTTATGCTTCTTGCAATTAAGGAGAATTTATGACAAAAGTAATCGGCGTCAGATTTAGAACTGCCGGAAAGATATATTTCTTTTCACCAGGTAAGTATGTGATCAAAAAAGGCGATCACGTTATTGTAGAGACAGCTAGAGGTGTTGAATACGGAACAGTAGTAGGCGAGCCAAAAGAGGTTGAGGATGACGAGGTGGTTAAGCCACTTAAGCCAGTTCTCAGAACAGCCAGCACCAAAGATGATGAACAGGAGAAGGCTAACAGAGAGAAAGAAAAAGAAGCTTTCAGAGTTTGCCTTGAAAAGATCAAGAAGCATAATCTTGATATGAAGCTCATAGATGCAGAGTACACATTTGATAATAATAAGATCCTTTTCTACTTTACTGCTGATGGACGAATCGACTTTAGAGAATTGGTAAAAGACCTTGCGGCAGTATTCAAGACAAGGATCGAGCTTAGGCAGATTGGTGTTAGAGATGAGACCAAGATCATAGGTGGTTACGGAATCTGCGGCAGACCACTTTGCTGTCACTCTTATCTTTCAGATTTTGTGCCGGTATCAATCAAAATGGCCAAGGAGCAGAGCCTTTCACTTAATCCAACTAAGATTTCAGGTGTATGTGGAAGACTTATGTGCTGCCTCAAGAACGAAGAAGATGTTTATGAAGAGCTCAATCGCAAGATGCCTAGCGTTGGAGATATCTGTAAGGCCAATGACGGACTTGAAGGTGAGGTTTCAAGCGTAAATATCTTGAGACAGACTCTCAGAATCCTTGTAGATGTTGATGATGAGAAGGAAGTTCACGAGTACAAGCTCGAAGAGATAGAACAGATCAAAAAGAAACCAAAGAAAAAGAACCAAAACGGTGGCAAGAAAAATTCTCAAGAAGACGCTGAGATGAAAGAGCTTGAAAAACTTGAGAAGATCGAGAAACAGGAAGGAAAGTCAAAGCTTGGGGACAATTGATCTTAAAAGCGGAGAAAGACTGGATGATCTGCAGAGAAACGGATATAGGATCATACAGGATCCAGAAAAATTCTGTTTTGGTATGGATGCAGTTCTTTTGACAGGGTTTGCAACTGTTCCGGATGGTGGCAGTATGCTGGATTTGGGAACAGGAACAGGAATAATACCTATACTTATGGCAGCCAAGACCAAGGCAGATAGGATTGTAGGTCTTGAAATACAGGAAGAAAGCTCCGAGATGGCTGGTAGAAGTGTGATTCTAAATGACCTGCAGAACCGTGTAGAGATCATTCATGGAGATATTAAGGAGGCAGGCGATTTATTCGAGGCTGCCTCTTTTGATGTAGTAACATGCAATCCGCCATATATGATAGGTGGGCATGGCCTTAAAAATCCTGATGGACCTAAGGCCATAGCAAGACACGAGATATTATGCGATTTAGAGGATGTGGTTAAGGCAGCAGCAAGATGCCTTAAGCCTGGAGGCAAGTTCTATATGGTACACAGACCATTTAGGCTGTCAGAGATCATTGTCTTGATGCATGATTACAGGGTGGAGCCAAAAAGGATGAGGTTAGTATATCCTTTTGCCGATAAAGAGCCAAACATGGTCCTGATAGAAGGCGTTAGAGGCGGAAAGTCCAGAATGACAGTGGAAGCACCGCTTGTAGTCTATGAAAGTCAGGGCAAGTACACACAGGAAATATATGAGATATACGGGTATAAATAATGCAGGGAAAGTTATATTTGTGCGCAACTCCCATCGGAAATCTTGATGATATGACTTTTAGAGTATTAGAGACTCTAAGAAGTGTTGATCTGATAGCCGCTGAGGACACGAGAAACAGCATAAAACTGCTAAATCATTTCGATATCCACACTGAAATGACTAGCTATCATGAGTACAATAAATACGATAAGGCCAAGTGGCTTATCGAGAAAATGCTTGAGGGAACGAATGTTGCTCTCATAACTGATGCAGGAACACCAGCTATTTCAGATCCGGGAGAGGTTCTTGTCGCTGAATGTCACAAAAGCGGTATTACTGTAACATCACTTCCGGGACCAGCTGCTTGTATTACAGCGCTTACGCTTTCTGGTCTTCCAACCAGAAGATTTTGTTTTGAAGGTTTTTTACCATCTCTTGAAGACAAAAAAGATAGAAAAAGAATTCTTGAAGATTTGAAAGATGAGAGCAGGACTATGATTATATACGAGGCTCCTCATCACTTAAAACAGGTTCTAAATGACTTGTATGAAACGCTGGGAAATAGAAGAATTTCCATATGTAGGGAGCTTACCAAGAAATTTGAAGAGGTTAACCCTACAACATTGGAAGATGCCATCTCTTTTTATGGAGAAAATGAGCCAAGAGGCGAATATGTACTAGTTATCGAGGGGAAGAGCCTTAAGGAGCAGGACGAGGAAAAGAGATTATCCTGGCAGGAGATGAGCATTGAAGAGCATATGAAGTTTTATGAGGATGCGGGGGTTCCTCATAAAGACGCCATGAAGAAGGTTGCAGCCGACAGAGGAGTCGGAAAAAGAGAAATATATAAGGCACTATTAGAGAATGACTGAAGTTGGAGGTTTTTATGGGAGACAAGTATTATGTAGCAAAAAGGCCACCTATGGGATGGAACAGTTGGGATTGTTACGGAGCAAGCGTTACTGAAGAGATTCTTCTTGGAAATGCGCAGTATATGGCAGAGAATCTGGAAAGATTTGGCTGGGAGTACATCATCTGTGACATTCAGTGGTATGAACCACTGGCTGATAGCCATGAATATCACAAATTTACTGAGCTGGAGATGGATGAACATTCAAGACTTATTCCAGCGGTTAACAGATTTCCATCATCAGCTGGTGGAAAAGGCTTTAAGCCAATAGCAGACAAGATCCATGATATGGGGCTTAAGTTTGGTATTCACATCATGAGAGGTATTCCAAGACAGGCAGTTCACAGAAACACACCAATTTTGGGAACAGACGCTACAGCAAGACAGATTGCACATCCAGCATCTATCTGTCTGTGGAACACTGATATGTACGGCGTTGATGCCAAGGCAGAGGGGGCGCAGGAATATTACAACTCACTGTTTAAAATGTATGCAGAGTGGGGTGTAGACTACGTAAAGGTAGACGATATCGCAAGAGTAGATTGTGGACCAGATGCGCCAGGAGCAGGATTTAGCGAGATTGAACTCATCAAGAACGCAATTGAAAACTGCGGAAGAGAGATGGTTCTTAGCCTTTCACCAGGACCAGCAAGGGTTGAGCAGAAAGACTTCCTTCTTACTAATGCAAACATGTGGAGAATGACAGACGATTTCTGGGATAAGTGGGAACACTTATATGGAATGTTTGAAAGATGTCATGCATGGCAGGGTATTGGATGCAAGGATCATTGGCCAGATTGTGATATGCTTCCACTTGGACATCTGTGCGTTTGCAATAACGAGAATGGAAAACAGGGGCATTACACACATTTCACCCATGATGAACAGAAGATTCTCATGACACTTTGGTGTATATTCAGATCTCCACTTATGTTTGGTGGTGAGATGAGAGATAATGACGAGTTCACAAAGAGTCTTTTGACCAATGAAAAGCTTCTGAACATGCACAAAAACGGAAGAAAAGCCAGACAGGTTGAAAGAAAAGATGATGTTGTAGCATGGAAGAGCATCTCAAAAGATGAAAAGATCTACATTGCAATTTTCAATATCAGCGACTCAAAAAGAAAGTACAAGCTTAAATTAAAAGATTTTGGACTTCCAAAGAGTAAAAAGTATGACGCTATAGAAATTTGGACCAACGTTTCCGAAACTTTGGAAAATGGAAAGAGGTTTGAGCTGGCGCCACACACAGTTGTTTGCTACGAAATCGAAGCGTCAGAAATGTTAAAATAATGCTAGGTTTTAACAGGAATTTTATAGATATTTTCTGTCAAAAATCTTGTTAAAAGTTTGACTTTGTAGTATAAAAGAAGTATCGGGCGCAGAATTCCCGTTTGATAATATTGAAACTGCGAATCACGTATTCGTAACAAAAAAATATTAAAGAAAAGAGGATAGCAAAATGGCAAATATCGATTTAAGCCAGTATGGCATCACAGGTGTAAAAGAAGTTGTTTACAATCCTTCATATGAAGACCTTTTCAAAGATGAGATTGATCCAAGTCTTACAGGTTATGATAAGGGTGTAGAGACAGAGCTTGGTGCTGTTAATGTTATGACAGGTATCTATACAGGTCGTTCACCTAAAGATAAGTTCATCGTTGAGGATGAGAAGTCAAAGGATACAGTATGGTGGACATCTGAGGAATATCCTAACGATAACCACAGAGCATCACAGGCTGCTTGGGATGCTTGTAAGAAGCTCGCTGTAGAAGAGCTTTCAAACAAGAAGCTTTATGTAATCGATGGTTTCTGCGGAGCAAATGCTGATACACGTCTTGCAGTACGTTTCATCGTAGAGGTTGCTTGGCAGGCTCACTTCGTAAAGAACATGTTTATCCGTCCTACAGCTGAGGAAGAGGCTAACTTCAAGCCTGATTTCGTTGTTTACAACGCTTCTAAGGCTAAGGTTGAGAACTATAAGGAGCTCGGACTTAACTCTGAGACAGCAGTTCTTTTCAACGTAACAAGCAAGGAGCAGGTAATCCTTAATACTTGGTACGGTGGAGAGATGAAGAAGGGTCTCTTCTCAATGCAGAACTACTTCCTTCCACTTCAGGGCATGGCATCAATGCACTGCTCAGCTAACACAGATATGGAAGGTAAGCACACAGCTATCTTCTTCGGTCTTTCAGGAACAGGTAAGACAACTCTTTCAACAGATCCTAAGAGACTTCTCATCGGTGATGACGAGCACGGTTGGGATGACAACGGTGTATTCAACCTTGAAGGTGGTTGCTATGCTAAGGTTATCGGCCTTGATAAAGAGTCTGAGCCAGATATCTACAACGCAATCAAGAGAAATGCTCTTCTTGAGAACGTAACAGTAGATGCTAACGGTAAGATTGACTTTGATGACAAGAGCGTTACAGAGAACACTCGTGTATCATATCCTATCGAGTTCATCGACAAGATTGCTCAGAAGGTAAATAAAGTTTCTGCTGGTCCAGATGCTGAGAACGTAATCTTCCTTTCAGCTGATGCTTTCGGAGTACTTCCTCCTGTATCAATCCTTACACCAGAGCAGACACAGTACTACTTCCTTTCAGGATTCACAGCTAAGCTTGCTGGAACAGAGAGAGGAATCACAGAGCCTACACCTACATTCTCAGCTTGCTTCGGTCAGGCATTCCTTGAGCTTCATCCTACAAAGTACGCTCAGGAGCTTGTTAAGAAGATGCAGAAGTCAGGAGCAAAGGCTTACCTTGTTAACACAGGTTGGAACGGAACAGGTAAGAGAATCTCTATCAAGGATACACGTGGTATCATCGATGCTATCCTTAACGGTGATGTTCTTAAGGCAGAGACCAAGAAGATCCCTTACTTCGATTTCGAAGTTCCTACATCTCTTCCAGGAGTTGATCCTACAATTCTTGATCCTAGAGATACATATGCAAATGCATCTGAGTGGGAAGAGAAGGCAAAAGACCTTGCAGCTAGATTCCAGAAGAACTTTGTTAAGTACACAGGAAACGAAGCAGGTAAGGCACTTGTATCAGCTGGTCCTCAGCTTTGATAATTTAAACATTCAAGGGCTGTCACGAAAGTGGCAGCTCTTTTTATAGGGGCGGTTATGGAAAACATATTTGAATATGCACCAATAATCTATATGGATAAAAAAGAGCCAATAAGTATCAAAAAAGTTGGCTATCGCATATATGAAAAAGACGGAGAAAGAAGCGATTCTTTTAACAGATCTTTTGATTTCCAGAATCACAAAGGAACTGTAAAAGTTATAGAATATGCGTATTATCTGGACTACGACATTCAGCACTTATATGACCTTGAGCACATCTGGATCTATCTTGATAAAGAAGGAAAAGTCGTAGGAGCAGAAGGAAGCTATCACGGAAGATTTTTAAATGCGATCCTCTTTGATGTCACAGGCTTTGCAGAAAAGGGCAAGAGAATTAAAATGTACTCTCAGCCAGGAAAACACGCAATGCTAGCAGCCCCTAGACTGATGTTTTTGTATCCTGAACTGTACGAAAGCTGTCAGAGACTTGCTGGAATCAGTGGTCTGGATGCCCCAGAGAGATACCTAACAGATATCCACATCACAGAAGAAGAGAATCAAAAGGTTATCAAATACATAAGAGATAACTTCTCTTTTGTTCCATCAATGGAATTTGAAGAATATGTAATTTCAGAAGATGACTACATGCCATGGAATGAGCTTGCAGAGAAGATTCCAGAATTTATTCAGAAGCAATTAGATATAATTCTTTGAATTAAAAAGCCTACTCACAAAAGTGAGTAGGTTTTTTGGTTCAACACTTATTAAAATTCATCAGAACCCTTAAGTTCTTTTATCTTAGAAAGGATCATCTTTTCGTTATAGGCAAAGAATATGCATGCGCCGATAAAGCAGCAGATAAAGGCAACAACTGCAGTTGTGCGGTAGCTTTGCTTGGTCTCGGCAACAGTAACAGAAGTGAAAGTTACAAGGGCAAGAGCCTGGCCAAGTTTAAAGGCAAAGGTTCTGGCAGCAAAGAACATACCGCTTCTATCTTCGCCTGTCTCTAATCTTGTAAGCTCAGCAACATCTGCAACGCAGGCTTGAGGAAGGATTCCAAGTATTGCCATTGGAATGGCAGCAGTTACTGCGATGATAAATCCCCACTGAAGTCCCTTTCCACAGAAAGAAGTAATTGCAAATACGCAGCAATATGAAAAGAATCCAAAGATGATAAGGCTCTTTTTGCCAATCTTTTTTGCAAGGATGTTAACTACAGGATACAGAAGAACACTGATAAATGTCATGGTCGCTGTCAAAAGGAATGTCCAAGTATCCTCAATCTCCATAAGCTTGGTCTCGTAGAAGGCAAGACCAGTCTGGAAAAGAGTAAGTGCAAAGAAATAGATAACATCGCTGTAGACAAATCGTCTAAATTGTCCATTTGAAAAAGTCTTTGCCAGAGACTTGAAAGGCTTGGTATCGCTAGGCTTGCTGTCAATGTAATCGCGCTCCTTGATGTAGAAAGCAGGAATCATCATTGAGATACAAGCGATGGCAGCCATGATAGCTACTGCAAGTCTGATACCGCCCTTTTGTCCTGCCAAAGAAGTAAGAGCTCCAGCGAGGTTTGGTAAGAGGAATGAAATACTCTGACCAACGATAAATGTAAATGAGATATAAGTTGAAACATTTATCCTATGCTGCTGTGTATCTCCAAGCTCCGCGATCAGCGCATTGTATGGAGTGCAGAACATAGTCATAAACAAATAGAAAACAAGTAATAGTATAAAAAGAACAAGATCATTAACTACGATATTTCCAGTTTGTGGGAGAACGAAGAGACCTATTGTGCAGAGGGCAAAAGGAATTGCCATTGCACGAAGGAAAGGAATTCGTCTTCCTTTTTTGTTGGTACATCTGTCAGACCAGCCAGCAACAAGAGGATCAGTGATTGCGTCAAAGATTCTGCCGGCTGCAAGAACAAGACCAAATAAAGTAAGTTTAAAAATGATAGGATTTTGCGTAATTCCCGAAGTAAAAATTCCTGTGTTTGGATTTTGTGCATCAGGGCTACCCGTGTAGTAATAGACCATCCAGTTAGATACGACACCAGATAAAAGGCTCCATCCAAACTGTCCTAAAGCAAAGATCCAGAGTAATTTGTTAGTGATAGGCTTTAACTGTTTCATGTCAAAAATCCTTTCTATTTTATAAAAACTATTATACACCAAACCAGTTTCCAATAATATTTCTATTTCTTTTTTGAAGAAAAAGGTTATTATGTTTTTATGTAAAAAATTAAGGCAGGAAACTTTTAATGGGAAATTTGGAGAAGTACAACAAGATCAAAGCTACGCTTGAAAAACTGGAAAAAGACCTTTTTTCAAACGTAACACCAATTGGAGAAGTAATGACAGATGAGGGGCTCAAGATATTGCCTGTTCCTTATGGCAAAAGAGAGTCACTCTTTGATGATTCATTAGATTGGAAAACATTTGAACCAGGTGGAGTGTGGGGAGAACCAGATAAACACTATTGCTTCAAGGTGACAGTAAACATTCCAGACTCTTTTGAGGGAAAAGAAGTATTATTCTTCATGTCTACAGGAGCAGAAGATATCTGGAACACCAACAATCCACAGATGCTTGTTTATATAAATGGGGTAAGACGCTGTGGTATGGACATGAACCACAACAGTCTCACAATATATGACAAAGAAGACTGGAAAAATAAGAAAGACAGAACTGTAGAGATCAGAATATATGCATATTCCAATCTTGATAAAAACGAAAACTATCTAAGCCTTACACTTGCAACCAGAAACGAAGAAGTGCAGAAATTATACTTCGACATGAAAGTCCCATTCGAGGCAATACAGGCCATGCTTGGGATTCCGTCATCCAAGCGTGAATCAGTCCTTGATACAACTGCGGGCGCGTTTGAGGAACAGAATAAAAACGTGGAGATTACTGAGGGAACATTTACAGGGTTATCCACAAAGCTATCCACAACTGGGGAAAACTCAGTGGAAATAATTTTAAATCAGCTGTTCAAAGCCAGTAATTTACTGGGTGTGGACTATGTGGAAAATGCAGACGCGGCAATCAACAATTGTGGAAAACTCATCGAGAGTTCCGATTATCTCAGGGCTAATCTATATGGCATTGTGGATAACTCAGTAACAGTCAAGAGCACAGGACATACCCATATTGATGTTGCCTGGAAATGGCAGATCAGACAGACTAGAGAGAAGGTAATCCGCAGCTACTCTACTGTTATGGAACTTATGAAAAAATATCCTGAGTATAAGTTCATGGCTAGTACTCCACAGATGTTTGAGTTTGTAAAAGAGGAAGAGCCGGAACTTTTCAAAGAGATAAAAGAAAAGGTAAAAGAAGGTCGCTTTGAGCCAGAAGGAGCTATGTGGCTGGAGGCAGATTGTAACCTCACATCAGGAGAATCCCTTGTAAGACAGATCCTTTACGGAAAAGAATATTTCAAAAAAGAATTTGATGTGGATAGTAAGATACTTTGGCTTCCAGACGTATTTGGTTATAGCGGAGCACTCCCACAGATCCTCAAAAAGAGTGGAGTTAAGGCATTCATGACAACGAAGCTTGCCTGGAATGATACTAACAGAATGCCAAATGATCTTTTCATCTGGGAAGGAATCGACGGCAGCAGCATTCCAACCTACATCATCACAGCATGTGACTATGACAAGGCTGTCGAAGCCAATGAAACAGGAAAGATCCTGAATTACACATACAATGGAAGGCAGAATGCATCTCAGGTAATGGGAACATGGGAAGCCTTCAGGGAAAAAGACATAACAGATACAGTTCTCGAAGTGTACGGCTACGGTGACGGTGGCGGCGGCCCAACATGGGAAATGCTTGAGATGGACAGACGCCTTCACATGGGAATTCCTGGAATCCCAAAGACGGAGCAGGGGCTGGTGTCAGAGTTCTTTGAAGATCTCCTTGATAGGATCAAGGATAATAGCGACGTTCCTACATGGAAGGACGAGCTCTATCTTGAGTACCATAGAGGAACCTATACTTCTATCGGCAAGAACAAAAAGAATAATAGAAGATCAGAGTATCTCCTTGCAGAAGCAGAGCTTCTTTCAGTCTATGCCTACCTTAAGGGGCAGGCTTATCCAGCAGATCAGATAAAAGAACTGTGGAAAAAAGTAATGCTCAATCAGTTCCACGATATACTTCCAGGATCATCAATTGAGGAAGTGTACATTGATTCTGATAAAGACTACGCTGAGATCAAGTCAGCCGCTGAGAAGATCGTAGCTGACGCAGTAGAAAAAAGCGGGTTAACATCTGACAAAAAGTGGATAAGCTCTTCAGAAAAAGATTCAACTGTGGAAAAGAAGCTTATGCTTACAGAAACTGGCGATGAGACAGTAGTAGAAAACAAGTATTACATCATATCTTTTGACAAAAATGGTGAGATCTACAGTCTCTTTGACAAAGAGATAGGAAAAGAGCTGAGGCATAGCGAGAAAGAACCCCTTAACAGACTTATCGCTTTTGAAGATAAGCCAAAAGAGTATGATTGCTGGAATATTGATGACACTTTTGAAGATGTTTCATGGAATATAACAGGCCTTGATAGCATCATAGCTAGAAAGGAAAGTGGAAAAGTAATCATCTCTATTTCAAGAACCTTCAGGGATTCAAAGATAAACCAGGATATTGTAGTTTATGCTGATAGCAGAAGGATCGATTTTGTTACAAAGGCTGACTGGCATGAGCACCAGACTTTATTAAAGGCAGCATTTCCTGTAGATGTTCAGACAGACAAGATAACCTGCGAAATCCAGTACGGAAACATAGAGAGAAACTTAAAGAGAGAAACTAGCTGGGATAAAGCAAAGTTTGAGTGCTGCGCTCATAAGTGGATAGATATGTCAACCAAGGCGGGAGAAAGCTACGGCGTTGCAATCCTAAATGACAGCAAATATGGCTATGATTCCAAAGAAAACCTCATGAGACTTACACTTATTAAATCAGGAATCTTCCCTAACCCTAACGCAGATCAGGGACAGCACGAGTTCACCTATTCTCTTTTCCCACACCTGGGTGATTACAGGCAGGGGCACGTAATAGAAGAGGCTAGAGCACTCAATGAGGAGAGCCACTATTCTCAGGCAAAAGAGCTTGTGGAAGCCGTAAGAAACAGAATCTTCGAACTCAAAGACTCAGAAGGTGTCTATGTTGAGGCTGTTAAACTTGCAGAAAGTGGTGATGGCATCATAGTAAGACTCTATGAAGGACATGGAAGGAGCGCAGAAGTGACTGCAGCTGTATTGAAAGAATTTGATATAGTTCCTAGGGAAGTTTATGAGTGCGATCTCCTTGAAAACCGCATAGACACAGGTATCACATATGATGCCATGACAAAAGAAATGAAATTCGGATTAGAAAAGTTTGAAATTAAGACAATAAAAATTTTGCTTTGACCGTAAAATACGCTATAATATATTAAGAAAAAGTTAACCGGGGTGAATAATTGGGGGTTTACCATGGCACTAAATATTTCAGAAGTAGTAAGTGCAGTTAATAAATATCTGTATTCAATCTCTGATGTAGCTAAGGCTACATCAGATTCTTCAAAGACCGCAAAAGCCGGTGGAGAATCCATATTTCAAAAATACTTAAATAATGCAACGGAAAATGCGGTAGCTTCTGATGACACACAGGCAGCAGAGGTTGTCGCAGCAGTAGCT
The DNA here is from genome assembly GCF_900143205.1 of Butyrivibrio hungatei DSM 14810. Classification (GTDB taxonomy): domain Bacteria; phylum Bacillota; class Clostridia; order Lachnospirales; family Lachnospiraceae; genus Butyrivibrio; species Butyrivibrio hungatei. The sequence goes on from NZ_FRDH01000016.1 coordinate 17,971, forward strand.
GCTGATCCTAAGACAGGTGCAGCTGCGACACCTACAGTACAGACTGATGATTTAAGCCAGAAGATAAATAGTGTTTTTGATAATATGAATCTTGAATCCAAGATACTTAGTAACTTAGAATCAAAATCTGTGGATATTAAGTCAGAGATCACCAAAAACATTGCATCTCATACAGTGGATGTTAAGGCAGAGCTTGTTGATAATATGGCAAGTCACAACAGGCTTAATGAGATTCGAGAAGAGGCGGTCAAAGAAGTATCACCATCAACCACATCAACTGATGGAGATGCTTCATCAAATTTCAACGCTTATAACGGGCTTCTTGGTTCAGGAGCATTAAAGGAACTTGCAGATTCATCATACTTTACATCCAATCTGGTTCAGAGTTCCATAACAAATGCGGATGATCTAACGAGCAAGAAAGATGCTGGAAACATGACAATAGCGGATTTAAATACTAATTCACTTTTGTCAAATACGCTAGGCAATTCCTTCTCAGCACTAGATTCAAACGACTATACATCGGCTCTTATAAACTCTTATAAAAATAATAGCTCATCTAATGCATTGTTTGATTTTACTGTTTAAGAGCATCACAAAAAATGCAATATTTTTTATGATTAAACATAAAAATCGCGTAGATAATGCACATAATTGACACTAAAATGTATGATATGGAGATATGGTAGGACTCTATGTCATACATTTTTCTTTTTATAACACCTTGGCAGTTCTATTTGTCAGGAGGAATAGATATAGCATGAGTAAAGAAACAAAGTTTTTATCAATTGCAATAGGTCTTTTACAGGGTAAGCTCGCTGAGGAAAGCGTTGACGATCCAGTAGTAAAAGAAATGAATGCAGACAGGCTCTATGAATTTACCAGGTTTGCTGTTACAAACTTTGGAGGTAAGATTTCAAAGAGAACCAATAATGTTGATTACGATGCCAAGAACGACAGAAACAGATTCCATAGAAATGGAATTCTTGAAGGCGCTACTGATCTTGGTAGTTTGATCGTAGAGACAAGATGCGACGGAGTAGGAACACCTGCTCAGGTCAAGCTCTTCAAACTTCTTGAAGGCGAGACACCAGAAACATTTAATAGGGTTAATGGTAAGATCACAATGATCCGTGATATGACTGGATTTGACGGTGTTCTTTCCAGAAAGCTTTCGGAAGGGACATATGTAGTTGAGATCTCAAAAGGTAGTGAGTATGAGATCATCACAGACAGCCTTGAGATCAAGACTGGTGAATATACCAAGAAGCTTTATGACCTCAACAGATTCTACAATCTTTCAAAAGAAGGCTGGATCGCAGGAGACCTTCATCATCACAGCGTTTATTCAAGCCCTGTTTACGCAGGAGATGACGATGTAGTTGAGACTCCACAGGAAATAGCAAATTCAATGATGGCCATGGGACTTGAGTACGGCGCACTTAGTGATCACCACAACGTCCTGAACCATGAAGCATGGAAGGCTGGGAAAAGAGATAACTTCACACCTATAGTGTCCAAGGAAATTTCAACTTCCAACGGACATGTTATGGCTATGGGTGTAGATGAAGATGTAATCTACGACATTCCACAGGGTGATCGTAGAACAGACGAGTTCCTGAGAAATGAATTCAGACGTGTTACAACACAGATCAAGGAGCTGGGCGGACTTCCACAGATCAACCATCCTAGAGATCTGTCAGTTTCAATATCCTGGAATCCAAATTTTTATGATATGATCGATATCTTTGAGACCATGGAGATTTGGAATGGATCTAACCCAATGATGGCCGGAAGCACCAATGATCTGGCTTACAAGCTGTGGCTTACACTTATGCAAAGAGGATTGCTTCTTCCGGCAACAACGGGAAGTGATACACATAATATAGCTGCAGATGATTATCACATTCTATTCGATCAGATCATGGATACAGTTGATATCATCAAGGCTTCAGAAAAAGAGCTCGAAGAAAAATATAAAGATGAGCTCCACGTATTTAAGCTTATTACAGAGAGTCTTTTACCTATCCTTGAAAAATGGGCTGAGACAAACCTCACAAGCGGCGGAGTCAGAACCTATATCAATATCGAAGGTGAAAGAAATCAGGAAAATGTCTTAAAGACATTAAAGAGTGGTCATAGCTTTTTGACCAACGGACCAATCCTGATCCCAACTGTAAATGGCAAAAAGCCTGGTGAGAAGCTTGAAAAGTCAGGAAAACTTGATATTGATATTAAGCTCCTTGCTAACACAGAGCTTAAGAAACTCCTTATCTGTACTGAGAATGGAACATTTAAGGAGATAGATTTAAAAGCAAACAAAGAAAAAGGCTTCTATGACTACAGCATGCACATAAGTGAAGATGTAGAAGAAGCCAAGTATGTATTCTTTATTGCTAAGAGCGATTGTACAAACCTTGCTATCAGCAATCCTGTTATTTGTTGTTAGTGATCGCGGTCTGTCTGTACTGTCTGGGACTTGTTCCTGCAACCTTATTAAAGATTCGGTTGAATTGTGAGAAAGATGCAAAACCGCATTCTTCTGAAATAACAGAAATCTTCTCATTGGATGAAACAAGCCTGTACTGTGCGTTCTTGATCCTGGTAAGCTGAATGTAGTTGGAGAGGTTGAAGCCTGTAACCTGCTTGAACTCTCGTGACAAATAGCTAGGGCTCACAAAGAACTGATCAGACAGCGAGTTAAGTGAAATATCTTCACTGAAATGGTTATGAATGTAGGATGAGATCTCATACATCTTTTGCTCGATGGAGCTGTAGCTCTGATCATTGGTGTAGAGATTCTTGTCCTTTAAATCATAAAGAGTATAAAGAAATTCCTGGAACTTAGTGTGAATATAAAATTCATCTGCAGGATTTCCGTAATACTGGTGCTCTTTAGAAAATACAAAGAGCGAATTCAAGATGCTTATAAGTTTTTGCCTGTCTTCAAGGCTAAATCTGAAGATTGGAACTTCATTGTTGAAAGGACTGAGAATTTTCTCATAAGCTTCGGCAGTATCTGGATTATGAAGCTCATACATAAAGTCAATAATGATTCTCTTGCTGGGCTCGCCCTTGTAATACACAGATTTGTGCATGACAGAAGGCGCCAGTAACACAATGTCTCCCATGTGGATATTGTAAGGAGTTCCCTCGATAAGGTGGGTTGCGTTAGGCGCAAGCAGTATCATCATCTCGTAATATGGATGCAGATGCTGGAATTCCATATTGATAGAGGCATCCCTCTTATCATAATCAATGTAATAAAAGATGTTGTTAGGGATGTTGTTGATGATTATATAATGATTGTCTTCATAAAAAATACTGTCATCTATAAGCATGTGATTAGTATATATGAAAAAAAGAGAGGTAGCAAATGAAAGTCGATAATGAATTAATAACAAATACTCTGAAGGTTCTGGCAGATAGTTTCCAGAAATTCCTCTATGAGGATGATGAGTTCTTTTTGGAAAATATGAAATCCAAGAATCTTGCTGGAGATGATGTATCAAGATACCAGCACTGGGAGTGGACTCAGGGAGTAGGACTTTACGGACTTTTGCAGCTCTTTGAAGAGACAGGAAATCAGAATTACTACGACTTCCTTGATAAGTTCTATGATAAGGAGATCTCACTTGGACTTCCTGCAAAGAACATTAATACGACAGCTCCACTTTTGACATTGTCATTTTTGTTAAAAGAAAAAGAGAATGCTGAATATAGAAAAGTATGTCATGAGTGGGCAGAGGCCATCATGAAAGATTTCGTAAGAACAAAAGAAGGCGGCTTCACTCATAGAACATCTGACAGTGAGAATAACGAAGAGCTATGGGATGATACACTGTTTATGACAGTTATGTTCCTTGCTAGTATGGGCGAGATCGAAGACAACGATGAGTACAGGGAAGAAGCTAGGTATCAGTTCCTTCTTCACATCAAGTATCTTACAGACCGCAAGACAGGACTTCTTTTCCATGGATGGACCTTCAACGGAAATCACAACTTCGCAGAAGCTCTTTGGGGCAGAGGAAATTGCTGGTTTACAATGGCAATTCCAGAGTACCTTTCAATTGCTGATGTAAAGGGAGCAGACAGAAGGTTCCTTATCGGTGCTTTGGAGCGCCAGGTAGAAGCTCTTGAGAAATACCAGGATGAGAGCGGAATGTGGCATACACTTGTAGATGATCCAACATCATATGTTGAGACAAGTGCTACATGTGGATTTGCCTACGGAATATTAAAGTCAGTTAGAATGGGACTTATTGATCCTAAGTATAAAGAGGTTGGACTTAAGGCACTTGATGCAGTACTTGCAAACATTGCAGAAGATGGAACAGTCAATCAGGTATCCTACGGAACACCAATGGGTAGAGAGTCCAAAGACTTTTATAAGACCATCGAAATTAAGCCAATGCCATACGGTCAGGCACTCGCAATGCTATTCTTGTTGGAAGCATTGAAAGCGTGAATTATTGAGGTGTGAGATGTACAGAGTTGGAGTGGATGTAGGTGGAACCAATATTGCCATAGGAATCGTGGATGAAACCTATAAGATCGTGGACAAGACTGGTGTTAAGACATCAGAAGCTAGTAGTCCAGAAGAGATGATCAAAGCCATAGCAACAACTGTAACGGAGTTGATTGCTAGGAATGGTTTAAATGAATCAGAAATCGAATCCATCGGTGTTGGCGTTCCGGGAACGGCGGAGCTTGATACAGGCAAGATCATGTATGCTAATAACCTGGGATTTGAGGATGTTCCCTTTTTACCAGAGCTTCAGAAGGCACTTGGCAAGGAGCTTGGAAGTGTTACTTGTTTTGACAATGATGCTAATGCAGCGGCAATTGGTGAGTACATTACAGGCGGATATGATGCAAAAAATTTTGTGATGGTCACTCTTGGTACCGGAATCGGCGGCGGGATCATCATTGATGGCAAGGTTGTGAGAGGTATCAATTACGCGGCAGCAGAGATCGGACACATGACAATAAATGTGGAAGGCGTAGATTGTAACTGCGGAAGACGAGGATGCTTTGAAAACTACGCATCAGCCACAGCCCTTATAAATCAGGCAAAAGAAGCTATGCAGGTAGATGACATGGATGGCGAGAAATTCTTTGGTCTTGTAAGAAAAAAGAATGAAACAGCGCTCAAAGTCCTGGACCAGTTTACAACATATCTTTCCGAAGGGCTTATAGACATAATAAACATCCTGCAGCCGGAAGTACTTGTTTTAAGCGGCGGTATTACAAGGGCAGCAGATTTTTTTATTGAACAGGTGAGAGATAAGGTCAGCAAAGGCGTATATTCAAGAACCAGCAAAAAGAATACATTCATTACTGTGGCTAGAGGAATCGCAGACGCAGGAGATGTAGGAATAGTAGGAGCAGCACTAATTAGCAAAGGTTGAATAAAAGAGGCATATTATGGAAAAACATTATCAGATTATTTTAAAGGACACAGAAGAAAGAGTATATGAGTCCATGCGTCAGCAGATCATGGATGAGAATAATCCTAACCAGGGAGCATTTCTTGATGATGATCATATCTTGGATGCAAAGTTCACCATCTATAGAACAGCTTCTATGATAGCTCTTTACTGCAATAGCGACAGTGAGCTTTATAGAAGTCAGGAGCTTTTGAAGAGGATCAGACTTGGCTTTAAGTTCGCCAGGAAGATGCAGCATGAAAGCGGACTTTATGACTATGTAACATGTAACTTCAATTCCGCTCCAGATACAGCTTTTTCAATCAAGAAGCTCATGCCGTTTTTCTTTTACCTTAGAGATATCGTAGGAGATAAAAGAACTGCTGAAGAAAATGAGATGTTCGAGACAATGAATGAGATCATTGAGAAGGCAGCTCACGGTATCATGACTGGTGGCTTCCATACTCCAAATCATAGATGGGCAATTGCTTCAACACTTATGGAATGTGCCAAGATCTATGACAATGATGACATGAGAGCCTGTGCAAACAGATATCTTGCAGAAGGAATCGATTGCAATGAAGACGGAGAGTTTGCAGAGAAGTCAGCAGGTAACTATAACAGAGTAAATAATGACGCTATGATCACACTTGCTGAGGCAACAGGTGATTCTTCCTATGAAGATTATGCAGTTAGAAACCTTCACATGATGCTTCATTACTGGGAACCAGACGGATCAGTTTATACAGCCAACTCAACAAGATTTGATAAGGACCGTCTCTCATATCCTACAGATTATTACACTGAATATATGCTCATGGGTCAGCGTCACAACGTGCCTGAGTTCTATGAGATGTGCAACAGCATTATAGATATCTGTCAGTCCAAGAATCTCTTAGCTCCTGACTGCCTCATTTATTTTATGTGGTATCCAGAATGGAGGACGATCGAGCACGATGGACTTTACAGCAATCCTGATTACCACGTATTTTATAAAAACTCAGGTATCGCCAGAAATAAATCTGGAAGATATACATATACAACCATGAGCGGCAAGTCAAACTTCCTTTATTTCCACAACGGAAGCATCAAGCTTGAGATGAAGGTTGCAGGAAGCTTTTGTGAACACAGAGCCTTCAAGGCAGATACCATCGAGGAAATTCCTGGGGGAGTACACCTTCACCAGACAATGCATGGTTGGTATTACCTGCCATGGAGCGCAGACAAGATTCCAGAGACCAACGACTGGTGGCAGATGGACAATGCAAACAGAGACAAGAAGATGGGACCAGACATGGATATTGATGTTTGGGTAACAGAGTCTTCTGAAAAAGATGGAATCGATGTAAGGGTTAAGACAAGCGGTGTTGATGGAGATCCTTGGAGAATCGAGCTTGCATTTACCGGAGCAACATTCATTGAAAATGATCATCTTGCTATGCACCTTTCAGGCAACGAAGCTCTCACAGTAAAAGATGGAAACGTAGAGCTTTCAAACAGCAAGGATACACTTGTTATTGGACCAGCCTTTGGAACTCACAGATTCATGGAGGGTAAAGAGGACTCTGAGCTGAGAAATGCAGGCGCATCAACAGTTTACTTTACTGATTACACAGGATTTGATCATACTATCACAATTAGAAATAAAAGAAGTCAGTTCTAAATTATCTACATAATAATGTATTGGGGAATACAAAGGGGATAGTAACATGAAGTATTTAGAATTTGATAGCACAAGGAAGATGGACATAGTTTTTCTTGGAAGGATCGCAATTGATTTCAATCCGGTAGACTATTTTCATCCATTAGAAGAATGCACAACATTCAAGAAGTACGTCGGTGGATCACCGGCTAACACTTCAATTGGTGTCACAAGACACGGCCTTAAGGCAGGCTTTTTTGCAAAGGTATCTGATGACCAGTTCGGAAATTTCGTAGTGAATTTCATGAACAAAGAAGGCGTGGATACATCCCACATCACAAGATGTACAAATGGCGAGAAGCTTGGTCTGACATTTACAGAGATACTCTCACCAACAGAGAGCAGTATCCTCATGTACAGAAATGATATTGCAGATCTTCAGCTTTCAGTTGAGGATATAGATGAAGACTATATCAAAAACAGTAAGGCACTCCTGATCTCAGGAACATCCCTTGCTGAGAGCCCTTCAAGAGAAGCTGCTTTGAAGGCAGTTATGCTTGCCAAGAAAAATGGCACGAGAGTCATTTTTGATGTGGACTACAGAGCTTACAACTGGAAAAATGACGACGAGATCTCAATCTACTATGCAGCAGTTGCAAAAGAAGCAGATATCATCATGGGTTCAAGAGAGGAGTTTGACCTCACCCAAAAGCTTATTATGCCAGGCTTGAACGATGAAGAGACAGCAAAGTACTGGTTCTCACAAAATGCCAAGATCGTTTTGATCAAACATGGTAAAGAAGGCTCAACTGCCTATACGAAGGACGGCGAAAAGTATTCAATAAAGCCATTCCCGGTAAAAGCACTTAAGGGATTTGGCGGCGGAGATGGATACGCATCAGCTTTCCTCTATGGAATATTCTCAGGCTGGGACATGATCGATTGCCTTGAATTTGGTAGCGCAGAGGCATCAATGATGGTCAAGAGCCACTCTTGTTCAGAGGAACTTCCAACGACAGAAGAAGTCAGGAAATTCATAGAAGAAGAGAAAAAAGAATATGGTGAAATGATTGCAAGAGTTTGATGACAAAAAATGCAATCTTTTTATGAAGTCGTCATAAAAAGCGCGTAGAATATGCACAACAATAAAAATAAAATGTATGGTATAGGGTAACAATTACGCTCTATATCGTACATTTTTTGTTTTGGGAAATTACAAGGAGCGTGATCAAGGGGTATAGCAAATTTAATATAGGAGAAGGTCATGGAGAAAACTATAAAGCTTACAACAGCTCAAGCGCTGGTTAAGTTTCTTGACCAGCAGTATGTTTCCTTTGATGGTAAGGAGACAAAGTTTGTAGAGGGGATATTTACAATCTTTGGTCACGGTATCGCTGTAGGACTTGGGGAAGCCTTAGACAGTGATCCGGGAAAGCTTAAGGTCTTTCAGGGCAGAAATGAGCAGGGGATGTGTCATACCGCCTGCGCATTTGCCAAGCAGCATAACCGCAGAAAGATCATCGCTTGTTCATCCAGTGTAGGTCCAGGTGCCGCAAATATGGTAACTGCCTGCGCAGATGCGACAGTCAATCATATTCCACTTTTAGTATTTCCAGCAGATACATTCGCATCAAGACAGCCAGATCCTGTTCTTCAGCAGCTTGAAGTAGAGGGTTCACTGGCAGTAACGACAAATGATGCATTTAAGCCAGTCTGCAAATATTGGGACAGGATAAACAGACCTGAACAACTCATGACAGCAATGATAAGCGCCATGAGAGTTTTGACAGATCCTGCAGAGACGGGTGCAGTATGCATTTCGCTTCCACAGGATATCGAAGGCGAGGCCTATGACTATCCGGAGTACTTCTTTAAAAAGCGAGTTCACAAGATCGTTCGCCAGGTAGCAGCTTCAGAAGAGATAGAAGATATTGTTTTAAAGATCTCTAAGGCAAAAAAACCACTGGTAATAGTTGGCGGAGGCGCTAAATATTCAGAGGCTGGCGAGACAATAGAGAAGTTCTGCAGCTCTTTTAACATCCCGTTTGGTGAGACTCAGTCTGGAAAGAGCGCTTGCAAGTCATCTGATCCTATGTGCCTTGGAGGAATCGGTGTAACAGGTACAGCTGCTGCAAATCAGATTGCCAAAAAAGCAGATCTTATCATAGCTCTTGGCACAAGGCTTTCTGACTTTACAACGGGGTCAAAGAGACAGTTCAAGCAGGGAGTATCGGTTGTTACCATAAACGTAAACCGCTTTGACGCATACAAGATGGATGCAACAAAGGCTGTTGGTGATCTGAAAGAAACTCTTACATTGGTTACAGCAGAGCTCAAGAAAAAGAAATATAAGAGCGCATATAAAGATGAAATAAAGACTGCAAAACAAAATTGGTCAAAGGAAATGAAAAAACTTGCAGGCATTGTTTATACAGGCGATAAGTTCAAACCAATGATCGAAGCAAGGGATCCTAGGACACTTCCTGAGTTCCATAAATTAACAGGAGCTACATTGACACAGACAGCTGCTATAGCTGCAGTCAGACGAAATATTGATGCAAATGCAAACATTGTTACAGCTGGCGGATCGCTTCCTAGCGATCTTCAGAGAATGTGGACTACTGACGAGAGAGGCGCTTACCATGCAGAGTATGGCTATTCATGTATGGGATATGAGGTGGCAGGAGCGCTTGGAGTCAAGATGGCTGAGCCCAAGAAGGAAGTCTATACATTTCTTGGAGATGGAAGCTTTTTGATGCTCCATAGTGAGATCGCAACAGCAATGCAGGAAAAAGCCAAGATCAATATCTTAGTATTTGATAATTGCGGATTTGGATGTATCAACAATCTGGAAATGACCCATGGTATTGGATCAATGGCAACCGAGTTCAGGTATAGAGACCGAAATGGAAAGCTGGCCGGAGATCTTATTCCTATCGATTATGCCATGATCGGTAAGGGATACGGACTTAAGACTTACACAGTAAGAACTGTGGAAGAGCTGGAGGAAGCAGTAAAAGATTCTAAAAAGCAGAAAGTATCTACTCTCATAGACCTAAAGGTAATGCCAAAGACCATGACTGATGGTTACGATTCATGGTGGGATGTAGGTCTTGCAGCAGTATCTACAAGTAAGAGTGTAAGGGCCTGCCGCAAAGATGTAGAAGAAGGTAGAGCGGATGCTCGTAAATACTAATAAAACTTTTTTAGAGAAGGGGAAAGCTATGGGAAAGGTTTTTGGTTATCCTGAGTTTGATGACAAGGGCGAAAAGATCCTGACGACTTATGATAACGACTATAAAGACATGATGATGGACATCAGAGTATTCCGTATGTCCGAGGGCCAGGTAAAAGAATTTGTGAAGCCCAAAGAGGAGATGGCAGTTCTTTTGCTAAAGGGAAAACTAAAGTATTCCTGGAACGGTCAGGAAAAGGAAGTGTACAGAAAAGACGTCTTCACAGACGGGCTCTATGCGCTTCATGTTTGTAAAAACACCAGGGTTACAGTTACAGCAGAAAGTGATGCAGAGATCCTTGTTCAGTGCACTGACAATGAAAAGGAATTTGATGCTAAGTTCTATGATCCAGAGAACACGCCGTGGATCTACTCTTGCAAGGACAAGTTCGGGGGAACTGCAAAAAGAAGAGTGAGCACCGCCTTTGATCATGAGACAGCACCTTACTCAAACATGGTTCTTGGAGAGGTTTTAAATGACCCGGGAAACTGGTCAGGATACATACCACACACACATCCACAGCCAGAGACCTATTATTTCCTATTCGACAGACCGGAGGGGTTCGGTGCAAGCTTCGTAGGAGATGAGGTTTTCAAGAGCGTTGACGGTAGCTTTTCAGCAATTCCAGGTGGAAAGGTCCATCCACAGTCCTGCGCACCAGGATTTCAGATGTACACCTGCTGGATGATCAGACATCTGCCAGGAAATCCATGGACCGACAGGATTGATGATGAGAGATACACTTGGCTGTATGACTACAAGGGGTAAAAGACTACATAGACAACAAAGGGGAGAAAGTAATGTTAGATAGTAAGAAGGTATCACTGGGCATCGCGCCTATTGGCTGGACCAATGACGACATGCCAGATCTGGGAAAAGAAAACACATTTCAGCAGTGCATCAGCGAGATGGCACTTGCAGGCTTTAAGGGCTGCGAAGTAGGAAGCAAGTATCCAAAGGATGCAGAAGAACTAAAGAAGGCACTTGATCTAAGGGGTATTCAGGTGTGCAATCAGTGGTTCTCCTCATTTCTTTTGACAAAGCCATATGAAGAGGTGGAAAAAGAGTTTGTGGAACAGCTTAATTTCCTGAAAGCTCTCGGAGCTAAGGTAATAGGCGCTTCAGAGCAGAGCTATTCAACTCAGGGCAAATTAGACCAGCCAATATTTGAAGGCAAATATGTCATGAATGACAAGGAGTGGGACAGACTTGTAGATGGACTCAACCGTCTCGGCAAGGTTGCCAAGGATAATGGAATGATCCTCACATATCACCATCATATGGGTACTGTAGTCCAGACAGAAGAAGAGATCGATAGATTCATGCGCATGGTAGATCCAGACCTTGTCTATCTCTTGTTCGATTCAGGACATCTGTCATTTGCAGGAATTGATCCAGAGCCAATCCTTGCTAAGTATGCAAAGAGAGTTAAGCATGTACATTTAAAAGACATAAGAACAGCTAAAGTTAATGAGGCAAGAGAGAACAAGTGGAGCTTCCTAAAAGGCGTACGAGAGGGAGTATTTACCGTACCTGGAGATGGTGACGTGAATTTTGCTCCACTATTCAGAATATTGGAAGCAACGAATTACGAAGGATGGGTAGTTGTAGAAGCAGAGCAAGACCCTGCAAAAGCTAATCCGTTTGAGTATGCGCTTAAAGCTCGTAAGTACATTAGCGAAAAAACTGGGTTATAAATTATAGGGTATTTAGTAGAAAACGTAGGGGTAGATATTTAGAAATAGCAAGAAATATTTACATTTTAAGAAATTTAATAATGACAGAAGTATGAGGTGAGGATAGGAACTGCCAAAAGTAATAAGCAACTTTGAGAGCCTTTGTGCTCGTCGGTACTTATGCCGCGTTTTTTGTGGCATTAGTACCGTTACGAAGCACAACGGAGCGGAAGCGTCCTCAAAGTGATTATTATTTTGGCAGTTAGTATCCTCCCCATACTTCGTCCGGTATCAAAAAACGTAAAGGGGAAAAATATGGTTACAGTAGGAATTATTGGGGCAGGAAGAATTGGAAAGGTGCATGTGCAGAGTATTACAAATAATGTACCTGGTGCAAAGATCAAAACACTGGCAGATCCATTTATGAATGATGAAACTGCTAAGTGGGCGGAAAGCATGGGAATAGAGAAGGTAACAAAAGATTATAAGGACATCATCAATGATCCTGAGATCCAGGCAGTACTCATCTGCTCATCAACTGATACTCATGCGCCTATTTCTATAGAGGCAATAAACGCAGGAAAGCATGTCTTTTGCGAAAAGCCCATAGATCATGATGTAAACAAGATCCATGAAGTCATTGATGCATTAAAAGGCAAGAACCTCAAGTATCAGGTAGGCTTCAACAGAAGATTCGACCATAACTTTAGGGCAGTACAGGCAGCAGTTGCAGCTGGCAAAGTTGGAGATCCTCAGATCATCAAGATCACATCAAGAGATCCTGAACCACCTTCACCAGCATATGTTGCAGTATCTGGTGGAATGTTCATGGATATGACAATTCATGACTTTGATATGGCCAGATTCCTTGCAGGATGCGATGCAGAAGAAGTATATGTTCAGTCGGCAGTTTTGGTGGATCCGGAGATTGGTAAGGCTGGCGATGTAGATACAGCCGTTATCACCATCAAAATGAAAAACGGAGCTCTTGTAGTAATTGATAACTGCAGAAAGTCAGTATATGGCTATGATCAGAGAGCAGAAGTATTTGGTTCAAAGGGAATGGCAGCAATCACTAACGACGCCCAGTCAAATGTGACAGTGTCAAATCAGGATGGGGTAACAGGAGAAAAGCCTCTTTTCTTCTTCCTTGAAAGATATATGCAGGCTTATTCAGATGAGATCAAGTCCTTTATTGATGCAGTTGAGAATGATACAGAGACAGCTGTTGGCATTGAAGATGGTCTTAAACCAGTACTTATGGCAATGGCAGCAAATCTTTCTGTAAAAGAACACAGACCAGTAAAGCTTTCAGAGGTCGAGTAAGGGGGAAGTAACTAATGGCTAAAGAGTTTATTGTTCCGGGGAAGATAGTTACTGGAAAAGGAAGTATAAAAGAAGTCGGATCATATGTAGAAGGTTTTGGTAAAAAAGCTCTCATAGTATGTGATCAGATAACTGAAAAGCTTGGCAAAGTGAAGATCATCACAGATGCACTAAATAAAAAAGGAATTTCTTTTGCGATATATGATGATTTCCTGGGGGAGCCAACGAATGTGATGATAGAGGTTGCTCTGTCGATCTACAGAAACGAGGCTTGCGATTTTCTTGTGGGAATAGGCGGTGGAAGTGCTCTTGATATTATGAAGGCAGTTGCGGCAATGGATGCCAATACTGGCAAGATATCGGATTATATGGGAAAAGAAATATCTGGCATCAAAGCTAAGATGGTAGCAATCCCGACAACAGCTGGAACAGGCTCTGAGGCAACACAGTTTACCATCATTTCTGATGTGGATACAGGTGTAAAAATGCTTCTAAAGGGAGCGCAGCTCATGCCAGATGTTGCAATAATTGACCCAGAGCTGACTATGACACTGCCTCCTAAGATGACTGCGTCAACAGGTCTTGATGCGCTTACACATGCGGTTGAAGCCTATACATCAAGAAAGGCGCAGGCACTTACAGACACCTTGGCAATATCTGCAATAAAAAGAATATTTCATTACCTTCCGCTTGCATATCATGACAATGGCAGTGATGTGGCTAGAACACAGATGTCTATTGCAGCTTTGGAGGCTGGAATAGCCTTTAACAATTCCAGTGTAACGCTGGTTCATGGAATGAGCCGTCCTATCGGAGCTCTTTTCCACGTGCCACATGGAATCTCTAACGCAATGCTTCTTAGTGTTTGTCTTGAGTATGCAAAGGAAGGGGCTAAGGACAGATTTGCCGATATGGCAAGAGCAATAGGGGCAGCAAGTGATAAAGATTCAGATGAACAGGCAGCAGATAACTTTATGATTGAGATTAAAAAAATCTGCAATGTTTGTCACATACCAACACTTGAGGGATATGGCATAAACCGTGATGAATTCTACGCTCAGATCGATAAGATGGCCGAAGATGCGATGATAAGCGGAAGCCCATCAAACACAGTTAGAGAACTGGATGTAGAGGTGCTAAAAGACCTTTATCGCAAATTATACAAGTGAAAATAATAAAAATAACAAAAAATGCAATGTTTTTTGAAAATAAGCAAAAAAAATAAACTATTTTACCTTATCACGGTTTGATAATATGTTAATATCATAATGTATTGGTGATATTACCAAAGGAGGAACTTATGAGAAAGAAGAATTCTAGATTATTATCTATGGTTCTTGCAGCAGCAACATCAATGACGATGTTAGCAGGTTGTGGGGGAGCAGCTACTCCTAATGAATCTGGGGTAGATACTAACACATCAACAGAGCAGGCAGGAACAGAAGCTACAACAGAAGAAGTATCACAGGTAGAGGTTAACCTTGGAAGCTATTCTGAAGCTCCAATGCTTGCTGATCAGGTATCAGCAGGAACACTCCCAGCAGTTGAGGAGAGAATCCCAGACGCTGATAACGTTTTTGTTGAAACTGTAGATGCAACTGGTGCACACCTTGAAATCGGTAATTACGGCGGGGTTATCAATCTTGCAGGTGCTGGCGGCGGATGGGGATTATCCAGACCAACACTTGAGTCTATTATCCGTTACAACACAGACGGATCTTATTATCCAAACGTAATCAAGGCTTTTGATCACAACGATGACTACACAGAGTGGACATTCCACTTAAGAGAAGGAATGAAGTGGTCTGATGGAGAGCCATTCACAGCAGATGATATTACATTCTGGTATTACATGTGCCATCTTTCAAACTTTGATAGCAAGAAGAACGGATGGCCAGCTCTTAAAGAAGAAGTTGACGGCGAAGATGCTTGGGCAAAGCTTACAAAAGTTGATGATTACACAGTAACATGGACATTTGTAAATCCTAAGTACCCAGCAGACTTCATTGAGAACGGCGACTTCAAGTGGTGCTGGGCTCCAGCTCACTACTTAAGCGATCTCATTCCTGATTCAGAGGATTTCCCTTATGTAGAGAATGAGTATTGGCAGTCAACAGGACTTTCTGAAGAGGAAGTACTTGCAAACGCTCAGAAGAAGGGCATCGATGCAGCAACAGTTAAGGATCTTGGTAAAGCAGTTTCTTACAACTTCTGGAACACATCAGGACTTCCAACACTTAACTCTTTCGTTCTTTCAACTGTTCCAGGTAACAGCTCAAAAGACGATACACTTTGCATCATGGATCGTAACCCATACTTCTGGAAAGTCGATGCAGCAGGCAATCAGCTTCCTTATGTTGATGCACTTCACTTCAACACAACTTCAGAAGATGGACAGGATCTTCTTATGTTCCGTTCAGGCGAGATCGATATCATTACAATCGCTATGAAGGACATTTCAGCAACACTTGGTGATCTTGGCGATGCAGCTGAGCTTCGTGAGTGGGGCACAACAAACTGGGGTAGTTACCAGATCACATTTAACTACACAAACACAGACGAGAACTATGCAACACTTTTTGCTAACCCAGATTTCCGTGAAGCTATGTCAATCTGCGTAGATAGAAAACAGGTTTCAGAGCTTCTTTCAGACGGATTCCTTGAGCCAGGCCAGGCAGCTCCAGCTGAAGGCAACATCGGATACGATGAAGAGTGGGCAACAAAGTGGACAGAATATGATGTAGACAAGGCTAAGAGCCTTCTTGAAGGATGTGGACTTGTAATGGGATCAGACGGATTCTATGATTTCGCAGATGGATCAGACTTCATGCTTACATTCCTTGCATATGACGGCGGTGCTGATGAATCATATCCAGTATTTGAACAGTACTACAAAGCAGTTGGTATCAACTGTGCACTTAAGAACCTTGAAGTAGCAGCATTTGATGAGCAGATCGATAACAATGACTGGGTTGCAGTAATGGGACCTCACACAGCTATCGGTGGTGCTTCACTTAAAGATAGAGCAGCTCCATTCGTTCCTATCGCTCAGTCATCAGAGTGGTATGGTGAGTATGGTACATACTACCAGACAAAGGGCGCTCAGGGTGTTGAGCCTACAGGCGACATGGCTAAGCTTGTTGAGATCTATGACAAGTGGCGTTCAACATCTGATGAAGCAGAAAGAGACGCTTATCAGGAACAGATCTATCAGATCCACAAGGATAACCTCTGGTCACTTGCTTATCTTAAGGCAGAAAACTCATATGAGCTCATTAACTCAAAGATTAAGAACTATGCAGATAACCTTGTATGGGCTGACTGCTATCAGTATGCTAACATGACTCACTATGAGGTGCTTTTCAAAGCTGAGTAATATTATCAACACTAATTGAATTGGTAAGTATTTCCGGGGGCGCGAAAGGTTTTTAAAACGCCCTCGGATTTTTTGAGAAAGGGACAGTTCTGATGGAGGAAAAAATGGCTAAAAAGAGCTTTGTTGGTAATCTGAAGGCCTTTTTTGAGAAAGACCTTGTTCAGTACATCGTTAAACGTGTACTCATGTTTATTCCTACATTGCTTCTTATTTCAATTCTTGTTTTCTTCGTTATACAGCTTCCTCCGGGAGACTATGTATCAGCACATATCGCTGCTCTGGCCACAGAAGGTGAGCTGGTAGACGCAGATTACGCGGCATCAATGAGAGAAGACTATGGTCTTGATCTGCCAGTATGGCAGCAGTATATCAAATGGGTAAAAGATATCATCTGGACACCATCTGATACACCTTATTACAGACTTTATCACTCACACCACAACTGGAAGTACTCATTTGCATATGGTCGTGATGTTTGGAGCGTAGTAAATGACAGATTAGGATTAACTATTGGCGTTACTTTCATTATCATGTTGTTCCAGTATCTGGTATCAATACCTATAGCAGTATACGCCAGCACCCATCAGTATTCGGTGGGCGATTACATATCGGCCATCATAGGATTTTTGGGTACGGCTATTCCTAACTTTATTTTGGCTATTGTACTTATGTATTTATCTTATAGATGGACAGGCAACGCTAACGTAGGTCTGTTCACACAGGAAATGCTCAAGAACGGTGTTCACCTCTACAACTTTGGCGATTTCATGAAGAGAATGATCATTCCTATCGTCGTAATCGGTACAAGTGGAACTTGCGGTATTATCCGTTCAGTCAGAGCGCAGATGCTTGATGAAGTTGCTAGACAGTACACATTAACAGCAAGAGCTAAGGGTGTACCAGAAGGCAAGATCATTATGAAGTACTGCTTCAGAGCAGCTATCAACCCAACTGTTTCAGGTCTTGGCGGAGTATTATCAAGTCTTTTCTCTGGCTCAACTGTAACAGCTATGGTATTAAACATGCAGATTCAGGGACCTGTACTTTACAAGGCACTTCAGTCTCAGGACATGTACCTTGCAGGTGCTATCGTTATGATTCAGGCAGTATTGGTCGTAATCGGTGTACTTTTATCAGATATTGCACTTGCTTTCCTTGATCCAAGAATTCGTTATTCAGGAGGTAATAGATAATGACAAAGCGCACAAAGTCAAAAGACGATTATTATCTTGCCTCCCAGTGGACCTTGATGGCAAGAAAGCTCAAGAAACACAAACTGGCACAGGTTTCATTCTTTATTTTAGCAATACTTTATATTGCAGCTCTTTTTGCTGATTTCCTTGCTCCATATTCACTTGATGAATTTGATGGACTTTACAGAAACTCAGCACCAACAGCGATCTATACAATCTACGATGGCCAGAATGTAGGACCTCACGTATACAAACTTGCCAAGCAGATTGATAAAAAAACATTTGAAGTAAGCCTTCAGCCAGATCTATCAGAGTATTACAAGATCCGATGGTTTGTACATGGCTCTGAGTACAAGATCTTAGGACTATTCCCTTGTGATCTTCACCTTTTTGGTGTAGGCGAAGGATCAAATGGCGGAACGGGAGCTAAGTTATTCCTCTTCGGAGCGGATTCACTTGGACGAGATATTTTCTCAAGAGTACTTCTTGGCGCAAGAATCTCGCTTTCAATCCCATTTGCCAGCGCGATCATAAGTTTCTTCCTTGGAATTGCGATTGGATCAATTTCAGGTTACTTTGGTGGAGCCATCGATATGGTAATACAGCGTATTATCGAGGTTATCGGTGCTGTACCTCAGATTCCTCTTTGGATGGCACTTTCAGCAGCTATCCCAGCCGGAATCTCAACAATTAAGATGTACTTCTACATGACAATCATTCTTTCATTTATTAACTGGACTGGAATGGCTCGAGTTGTTCGAGGCAAGTTCCTCTCTCTCAAGAATGAAGATTATGTAATGGCTGCCAGAATATCAGGTGTATCAACCTGGAAGATCATCTGGAAGCACCTCGTTCCTGGATTCATGAGTTACCTTATCGTATCACTTACTCTTGGAATTCCTGGATCGATCGTAGGTGAGACTTCTATGTCATACCTTGGACTTGGTATTAAGTCCCCTGCAACCAGCTGGGGTGTACTTCTTCAGGAAGCAAGCTCAGTTACTGACGTAGCAGCTAACCCACACAAGCTTATTCCAATTATCTTTGTAACAATCACAGTTTTGGCATTCAACTTCCTTGGAGACGGAATGCGAGATGCAGCTGATCCATACAAATAATCAGGAGGAATTTATGGAAAAGGAAAATATTATAGAAGTAAAAGACCTCCATGTTGATATAAAGATGATGGAAGGCACTCTTACACCTGTAAGAGGCGTAAACTTCGAAATAAAGCGCGGCGAGACACTTGGTCTTGTTGGAGAATCAGGTTGCGGTAAGTCAATTACATGTAAATCTATTCTTGCTATCAATGACAAAAAGTGTATTCCAAGCGGTGAAATCATGTTTAAAAATGAGGATGGAACAGAAGTAGATATCCTCAAGATGAATCCTAAGGGAAAAGAGATCCGTAATATCAGAGGAAAGCAGATTTCCATGATCTTCCAGGAGCCAATGGTAGCTTTTTCTCCAATGTACACAATTGGTAACCAGATCACTGAAGCAACTCTTTTGCATATTACAAAGGACAAGAAAAAGGCTAAAGAGATCTCTCTTGAAGTAATGAGAAAGGTTGGTATCGCCAACGTAGAAAAGAGATACAATCAGTATCCTCATGAGTTTTCAGGCGGTATGCTACAAAGAGCACTTATAGCTATGGCTCTTGTATGTAATCCAAAGCTCCTCATTGCTGATGAGCCTACTACAGCTCTTGATGTTACAATTCAGGCGCAGATCCTTGAGCTTATGAAAGAACTTCAGAAAGAGTTCAACATGGCTATCCTCTTCATTACACATGACCTTGGCGTTGTTGCCAGAATGTGTGACAGAGTAGCTGTTATGTATCTTGGAAAAGTCGTTGAGACTGGTGATTCCAAGACAATATATGCAAACCCTCAGCATCCTTACACAAGAGGTCTTATGGGCTCTGTTCATAAGATTGGTGGAAATAAGGAAGAGAGACTTTTCTCTATCGAGGGTACTGTACCTCTTGCCATGAATCTTCCAAAGCAGTGTGGATTCTATGACAGATGTGATTGCAGAATTGAAGGCCTTTGCGACAAGGCTGAGCCTGAGCTTGTAGAGACTGAGCCGGGACACAAGATTGCATGCTTTGCTTGCAACAATCCTGCTTGTCAGGCACATAGAAAAGAGGTAGAGGAGAGACTTGCAAAAGAAGCCTCAGAACCTGCACCAGAAGGAGGAAAGAAGCGTGGAAAAGGGTAATATTTTAGAAGTAAAACATCTTCACAAGCGTTTTACCTCCAAGAACGTAACAGTTAAGGCTGTTACAGATGTTTCTTTTAGCGTAAGAGAAGGCGAGACTATCGGTATCGTTGGTGAGTCAGGCTGTGGTAAGACAACACTTGGACGTTGTATCGTAAGAGCTTATGATGCATCTGAAGGTGAAGTAATGTACCGCACAGAGTCTGGCGAAGAGCTCGACTTCCTCAAAGTAGACAAAAAGAAGATGAAAGGAATCCGTAAAGAGATTCAGATGATCTTCCAGGATCCATATTCATCACTTGATCCTAGAATGACAGTACTGGACATCATCAAGGAGCCACTTAAGGCTAACTTCCCTAAGATGCCAGAAAGCGAAATGGATCAGAAGGCTAAGGACATGGCTGAGAAGGTAGGCCTTAATCCAGCTTACCTCATGAGATATCCACATGCGTTCTCTGGTGGACAGAGACAGCGTATCGGAATCGCAAGAGCACTTGTTCTTAATCCTAAGATCATTGTTTGTGACGAGGCTGTATCAGCCCTTGACGTTTCTATCCAGGCCCAGGTTATCAATCTGTTAAAAGACCTTCAGAAAGAAATGAAGCTCACATACATCTTCATTTCACATGACCTTTCTGTAGTTGAGCATATCTCTGACAGAGTAGGTGTTATGTACCTTGGTAAGATGGTAGAGTATGGCGAAACAGAGCAGATCTTCTCACATCCAAAGCATCCATATACAGAAGCTTTGATGTCAGCAGTTCCTGTCGCTGATCCTAACTTCCAGCAGGAGAGAATTCCTCTTAGAGGAGAGATTCCAAACCCTGCAAATCCACCAAGTGGATGTTACTTCCACACAAGATGCAGATTCTGTGATGAGAAGTGCAAAGAGATCACACCTGAGTACGCTCAGTATGAGCCAGGACACTTCGCAGCATGTATCAAAGCAGGTGAGTTAAAGCTTAGAGGCTTTGAATATACAGAAAATAAATAATCGATCCTAGAGCGGATGTAGGTCGCAAAATGACCATACATCCGCTTCTTAATTTATAAAAAGACTGAATATTTGACTAAAATGTAAAATGACAAAAAATGCAATGATTAATCAAGTATAGGGCAAAATCAATGTAGTTTCTTGTTGGTGACATAGGTAAAATAAGTATATATAATGATAAAGAGAACAACGATTATCATTATAGCGTTTGTGATGTGGGGGATATCACATTTTGAGTTATTGGGAAGAGAGGGTTATATGGACAAGAAAAAGAGAGGAAAGGTCAGGGTATATCTAAGAAACAACTGGCAGTTGTACCTGATGCTCATTATTCCTGTAGTGTATATGGTCTTGTTTAAGTACAAGCCAATGCTCGGTGTAATTGTAGCTTTCAAGAAATTCAATGTTTTTAAAGGTATTTGGGATAGCCCATGGATAGGACTTGCAAACTTCAAAGAAGCTTTTACTTCGAAAGACTTCTGGAGTGCGCTTAAGAACACTTTGATACTTAATATCGGTGATCTTATCATAGGTTTTCCATTTCCAATATTCCTTGCGATATTTTTAAACGAGCTAAGAAGTGAAAGGATCAGAAAGACTACTCAGACTCTTTTGTACCTTCCAAACTTCCTTTCCTGGGTTATCATCTCAGGAATCGTTACACAGCTCTTTTCAAATTCAGGACTTGTAAACAACGTTATCACGTCACTGGGGGGTGAGAGTGTATCGTTCCTAAGTAACTCGTTCCTGTGGAGATTTGTGTACTGGGTAATGGGTGTATGGCAGGGAGCAGGATATTCACTTATCGTTTATCTGGCAGCTCTTATGGCTGCAGATGCTTCCCTTGGAGAAGCTGCTTATATCGATGGAGCAACCAGACTTCAGAGAATATGGCATGTAACTATTCCACAGATTTCATCAACTATTACAGTTCTTTTGATCATGCAGATCGGAAAACTTGTTAATATCAGCTTTGACAGACCATACATGATGGGCAATACCCTTGTCAGGGATGCGTCAGATGTTATCAGTACTTACGTGTATTCCGTAGGTCTTGCGGCAGGAAGATTCGACTTTGCTACAGCAGTCGGTCTGTTCCAGACAGTAGTTGGAATTATCTTAGTATTTTCAGCTAATGCTGTTATCAAAAAAATGGGACAGGAGGGAATCATGTAATGAGCGCTATCAACAGTAAAAACGAACGACTATTCCAGTTTTTCTGGACAGCATTCTTCATTCTTATAACTTGCATTGCCATGATTCCTATACTTCGCGTTTTGGCAGTTTCACTTAGTGGTAAGAATGCAATCCTTGCAGGAAAGGTATTTATCCTCCCTGTAGACATCAATATAGAAGCTTATACAAGAGCACTTCAGAGCGGAAGCTTTGTAAATGCCTTCTGGTATTCAATCGTACTGATGCTTGCATCAACAGTAATAAATCTAGTAATGACAGTGCTTGCAGCATATCCTCTTTCAAAGAAGGGACTTGTTGGTGGCAAGATCGTAATGACACTCTTCGTTCTTACAATGTATCTTCACCCAGGTGTTATTCCTGAGTACCTGAACGTAAGAGACTTCAAGATGATAGACACTGTGTGGGCACTTATTGTACCAGGCGCCCTTAGTGCATACAACATGATCATCATGTGTAACGCTTTTAAAGGTATTGACGCAGCTATCTACGACGCAGCCAAGATCGATGGTTGCAGTGAAGCAAGATGTCTTTTAAGCGTAGTTCTTCCATTGGTATATCCAACAATGGCGACACTTGGATTATTCTACGCAGTAGGAAGATGGAACGGAATCAGCGATGTTTTGTACTATATCAATTCCTCCAAGTATTTTACAGTGCAGATGGTACTTAAGCAGTTCGTTGAATCCATCAACGTTTCAGTCGAGGAAGGTCTTCAGACTAACCTCGTGGCAGAGAACATTAAGGCAGCAAGTATTGTTATTTCAATGCTTCCAATGCTGATCGTATATCCTTTCGTTCAGAAGTTCTTTACAAAAGGAATCATGGTCGGAGCGGTAAAAGGCTGAGAGGTCTTGCTGAGGTAGTTTCGAAGCGAGAGCAGAACTTCCTTGGCGAGCGAAGTGAATCTAACTCTCATAGAGTTCAGATATTTTTTTCTTACAAAGGAGGATTACAATGAAAAAGAAACTATTGGCAACAGTGCTTAGTGCTTGCATGGTTATGGGCGTGCTCGCAGGCTGCGGAAACAGTAAAGCGCCAGCTGACACAAACGGTACTCAGACAGCTGATTCTACTTCGGATTCAGGCTCAGCAGACACTGCGGCAGAAGATCTTAAGGGCGACGAAGTAGACATCACAGTAATGGTTTGGGACAGGGGTAATGCTGCACCAAACACAACTACTGAGGACAACGCGCTTACTCAGTGGATCCAGAAACAGATGAAGGATCTTTACAACATTAACGTTACTTACGTTTCTGTTCCAAGATCTGAGTCAGATGACAAAGTTAATATCATGATGTCTGGTGGAACAGCACCTAACATTGTATTTACTTATTCACAGGATCTTTTCTATAACTACGCATCAAGCGGAGCATTAAAAGACCTTTCATCACTCTATCAGCAGTATGGCTCAAATATTCAGCAGTATTGCGGTGAAGCTCAGAACGGTATCGGTGATCTTGGTGATCAGAAGTTTGCTGTTATGAAGCAGAGAGGAACAGAGAATGCTCGTCACACAGCTTATATCCGTAAGGATTGGCTTGATCAGCTTGGTATGGATGTTCCTAAGACAAAAGAAGAGCTTGGCAAATATCTCTATGCTGTTAAGGATGCTGGACTTGGCACACCTTGGGCAATGAGCGGACGTTCAGATACAGAGAAGATGTATCTCAACTTCGTTGGTTCATATGTAACTCTTACAGATGACAAGATGGCTTACACCTATGCTGAGTCATACATGGCTGTAGCTCCTGGAGCAAAGGATGGTCTCAAGCAGCTCAATGAGTGGTATAACGATGGACTTATTACACAGGACTTCCCAACAGATACAGATGAGAGCGTATTCCTTGCAGATGTAGCTAATGGTAAGGTTGGTTTCGTCCTTGATGATACAACACACATCTGGGATTCTACTGCAGTCCTCAACACAACACTTGGTGCAGAGGATGCATCATTTATTCCAGTACAGTGCTTCGATCTTCCAGATGGATCATATAGAACACCTTTCGAGTACAGATATGCAATGTTCGTAATGATCCCAGAAGAGACAACAAACGATGAGCAGGCAGCAGCTTGCATGAAGTACCTCAACTGGCTTGCAGATCCAGCAAATGCAGTTCAGGTTCGTTACACACCAGAGCTTACATATGATGAGCTTGGCGTAGCAAATGAACCTTCAACAGCTGACAAGGAAGCTAAGGGATATCCTGGAACATGTGATGACCTTTGCATCATGAACCTCAACTTTGACTGGGTTAACGACTACGAGACAATGTCTAAGTCACAGTATGCTGCACAGGAACAGGATTGGGCTTCAGTAGAGTGGTATGAGAATTACTATGATGTTTGCGCAAACGGAAAGTATCGCTTCCCTATCTACGGATACATTTCAGATGAGCAGGCAACATACGGAACAGATATCAAGAACAAGATGCTCACATTTGTTTACAATTGTATCTGCGCACCTTCAGACCAGTTCGAAACTGTATATCAGAAGGGCTACGATGAGCTTGTAAATTCAGGACTTCAGAAGATTCTTGATGCAAGAGCAGCATATTACGATTCAGTAAACTGAAATAACTATTAAAAAGGTTTTTAATAAGGCTGGGGGCTGCCATTAGGCGGCCCTCTTTAGCGCCTTATCTGATTGATTAGCAATTTGTTAATTTATATAATCTTCTTATAGGAAGATATATAAATTTGGAGGAGAATTATGAGATTCGGAGCACTTGAGGCAGGCGGCACCAAAATGATCGTAGCGATCGGTGACGAAAACGGCAAAATATTGGAGAGAGCATCTTTTCCTACTAAGACACCAGAGGAAACTATGCCTCAGATGATCGACTTTTTTAAGGATAAAGAAATTGAGAGCCTTGGAATAGCATGTTTTGGTCCAATCGACTTAAACAAGGATTCTAAGACTTATGGATATATCACATCTACACCAAAGCTTGACTGGAAGAACTATGACATTGTGGGTGCATTCAAAAAAGCTTTGAATGTGCCTGTTGGATTTGATACAGACGTTAACGGATCCCTTTTAGGTGAGATTACATGGGGATGCGCAAAAGATAAAACAGACGCCCTGTACCTTACCATTGGAACGGGTATAGGTGGAGGAGTCATGACAAATGGAAAGCTTCTCCATGGAATGCTTCATCCAGAACTTGGACATATCAGACTTGCCAAGGTTCCTGGAGATAATTATGCCGGAAAATGCCCTTATCACGGAACATGCTTTGAAGGCTTGGCAGCAGGCCCGGCTATCGAAGAGAGATGGGGCAAGAAAGCAGTTGAACTTGCAGATAGAGATGAAGTTTGGGAGCTTGAGAGCGAATACATTGCTCAAGCACTGTCTTCATTTATTCTGACACTTAGTCCGCAGATTATTATCCTTGGTGGCGGAGTAATGCATCAGATGCAGCTCTTTCCACTGATAAGAGAAAAAGTTGTTAAACAGCTTAATGGATATTTAAATACAAAAGAATTAGAGAACATGGATAAATACATCGTTCCAGCAAGTTTAAATGACGACCAGGGAATCATGGGTGCAGTGAAGC
Source organism: Butyrivibrio hungatei DSM 14810 (assembly GCF_900143205.1). GTDB lineage: Bacteria > Bacillota > Clostridia > Lachnospirales > Lachnospiraceae > Butyrivibrio > Butyrivibrio hungatei. Next base: position 43,822 of record NZ_FRDH01000016.1, read on the forward strand.
TGGCTATCGATGTTAAAGGAGAAATAAAATGAGAATTATCAAAGTAAGAGATTATCAGGACATGAGTAGAAAGGCAGCAAACGTTATCTCAGCACAGATAATACTTAAGCCAGACAGCGTGTTAGGACTTGCAACAGGATCTACTCCTCTTGGATTATATGAAAAGCTCGTTGAGTGGTACGGCAAGGGAGACCTTGATTTTGCTAAGGTTAAGACAGTTAACCTTGATGAGTATGTAGGTCTTTCAGCTGACAATGATCAGAGTTATAGATACTTTATGAACAAGAACCTCTTTTCAAAGGTAAACATTGATCCAAAGAATGTAAATATTCCTGATGGTACAAACCAAGACGCAGAGGCAGAATGTGAGCGTTATGAGAAGGTTATAGAGAGTCTTGGGGGAATTGATATTCAGCTCCTTGGAATTGGAAATAACGGTCATATCGGCTTCAATGAGCCAGCTGAGACGTTTATGATGAAGACACACAGAGTTGACCTTACAGAGAGCACTATAGAGGCTAATAAGAGATTCTTTGAGGATGTGTCTATGGTTCCTAGACAGGCTTACACAATGGGAATCGGAACCATCATGAAAGCCAAGAAGATCGTTATGGTAGCAAGCGGAAAGACAAAAGCACCAATCATTAAGGAGGCTTTCACAGGAGAGATCACTCCAAGAGTACCTGCTTCAGTTCTTCAGCTTCATCAGGACTTCACACTTATTGCAGATGAGGAAGCTCTTTCACTTATGTAATATAAAATAAAGATTTTAAAGCATAATTAAAGCGCAGCCGGATGGCCGGTTGCGCTTTATTTGTCGTTATAAGATCATCTCTTGTACTCATGCTCAAGTGAAGCCTTGATGAAACCTGAGAAAAGAGGATGTGGTCTGTTAGGACGGGACTTAAGCTCTGGATGAGCCTGTGTAGCCATGTGGAAGTCGTTTGAAGGAAGCTCGATCATTTCTACAATTCTTCCATCTGGAGACATACCGCAAAGCTTCATGCCGTTCTGAACGAGAACTGTTCTGTAGTCGTTGTTAACCTCGTATCTGTGACGATGACGCTCAGTGATATCTGTTGAACCAAAGAGCTCGTAAGCCTTTGACTCTTTATCAAGTACACAAGGATATGAACCAAGACGTAATGTACCACCGATGTCCTCAACACCATTCTGATCTGGTAAAAGAGCTATCATAGGATGTGTTGTGTTAGGATCGAATTCGATTGAGTGAGCATCCTTGTAACCGATAACATCTCTTGCAAACTCAATGATAGCAAGCTGCATACCAAGGCAAAGACCAAGGAATGGAACATTATTTTCACGAGCATATTTAATAGAAGAGATCATACCTTCGATACCACGATCACCGAATCCACCAGGAACAATGATACCGTCTACATCTGAAAGATAAGAAGCAACGTTTTCATCATTAACTTCTTCTGAATCAACCCACTTAATATCTACAGCAGTCTGATTTGAAATACCGCCGTGCTTGAGAGCTTCTACAACACTGATGTATGCGTCATGGAGCTGAGTGTATTTACCAACAAGTGCAACCTTAACTTCGTGCTTAAGGGAGTAAAGTGTATCAACCATTGCCTTCCAGTCTGTAAGGTCTGGCTCTGGGCAATCAAGTTCAAGACATTCACAAGCTACCTGAGCCAAATGCTCTTTTTCCATTGCAAGAGGAGCCTCATAGAGGTATTCAAGGTCAAGGTTGTTAAGAACGTGGCTGCTAGGAACATTACAGAAAAGAGCTATCTTGTCCTTGGTATCCTGGTCAAGCTCGATCTCTGTACGACATACGATAACATCTGGCTGAAGACCCATTCCCTGCATAGTCTTAACTGCTGACTGTGTAGGCTTGGTCTTGATCTCTTCTGAGCAACGAAGGTAAGGAATAAGAGATACAAGGATGAGCATTGCATTCTCGCGTCCTACTTCATGCTGGAACTGTCTGATAGCCTCAAGGAATGGCTGTGATTCAATGTCTCCGACTGTTCCACCAACCTCGATGATGGCAATACGTGTCTCATCATCTGTGAAGTTTCTGTAGAATTTACTCTTTATCTCGTTTGTGATGTGAGGAATAACCTGTACTGTACGTCCGCCATAGTCACCACGGCGCTCTTTCTGAAGAACTGACCAGTATATCTTACCGGTAGTTACGTTAGAATTTTTATCAAGATTCTCGTCAATAAATCTTTCATAGTGACCAAGATCGAGGTCAGTTTCAGTACCATCTTCAGTTACGAAAACTTCTCCGTGCTGAACAGGGTTCATAGTACCTGGATCGATATTGATATAAGGATCAAACTTCTGCATTGTAACCTTGTAACCTCTGGCCTTTAAGAGTCTACCGAGTGATGCGGCAGTGATTCCCTTACCAAGTCCAGATACAACTCCACCAGTTACAAAGATATACTTTACAGCCATTTAAATTTCCTCCTGAATATTGACGAGATAATATAGTTACTATTAATAAACACAAGCCATAATTATATAATTAAGCTTGAAGAAAATCTAGTTAAAAAATGAAGAAAATTGATTTAATAATTGAAATGTTGAAATATTGGATTGCACTCTATATAATAGTACAATATGAGTGTTATAATAAGCTAACTTATTATATCACGAACAGGTTGTAGTATCACGTAAATAAAGATTGGAATTTAAGATATGGATAATAATCAGAATCAGAGAAATAATAACCCTCTTGGAGGGGATAACAATTCTCCAAGAAGACAAAACATAATATTACTTTTGGTAGCAGCTTTGGTAACTATGATATGTATGACATATTTTCTCAAAGCGTTTTCTGATGATACCAACAGAGAGATTACTTACAGCGAGTTCCTTCAGATGGTTGACGATGGCAAGGTTGATAGCATTGTCATAGAGAGTGACAGGATTGATATTTATCCGGTTGATTCAAAAAAGGAAAATCAGAGTCCAAGCTATTACTACTTCACAGGAAACAATACAGTAACTTATTACACAGGTAAGGCTGAGGAGGACACAGACCTCACTAAGAGAATGCTCGAAGCTGGCGTTGATGTCAGTAGCGAGGTTCCTGACAACTCAGGTCTTATCCTTGCCTTCATTATTCAATATGTAGCACCAATTCTTTTACTGTGGCTTATCCTTTCATTTGTATTTAGAAAGATGAGCAAAGGCGGCGGACCACTTAGTGTTGGTAAGAGCAATGCTAAGGTTTATGTTCAGAAGGAGACAGGAGTAACCTTCAAGGATGTAGCTGGTGAGGATGAGGCAAAAGAGTCTTTGGTAGAAGTTGTAGACTTCCTTCATAATCCAGCCAAGTATTCCAAGATCGGTGCTAAGCTTCCAAAGGGTGCACTTTTAGTAGGCCCTCCAGGAACAGGTAAGACACTTCTTGCCAAGGCCGTAGCAGGTGAAGCACATGTTCCATTTTATTCACTTGCAGGTTCAGACTTTATCGAACTTTATGTAGGTGTAGGTGCCAGCCGAGTTAGAGATCTCTTTAGTGAAGCCAGCAAGAATGCACCTTGTATCATATTCATTGATGAGATCGATGCCATCGGACGTAGCCGTGACAACAAATACGGCGGTGGCAATGAAGAAAGAGAACAGACTCTTAACCAGCTTCTCTCTGAGATGGATGGTTTTGATTCATCAAAGGGTGTTCTTATTCTTGGAGCTACTAACAGACCTGAGATCCTTGATAAAGCGCTTCTTCGTCCAGGTCGTTTCGACAGAAGAATCATCGTTGATAAGCCTGACCTCAAGGGCAGAGAAGAGATCCTCAAGGTTCATTCCAAAGATGTCAAGATGGACGAGACAGTTGACCTTAAGGAACTTGCACTTGCTACAGGCGGATGCGTTGGTTCAGATCTTGCAAACATGATCAACGAGGCAGCCATCATTGCTGTTAAGGAAGGTAGAGAGTTCGTTAGTCAGAAAGACCTGATGGAAGCCTTCGAGCAGGTTATCGCAGGTAAGGAAAAGAAAGATTCAATCCTCAGCAAAGAGGAAAGAAAGCTTGTCAGCTACCACGAAGTTGGTCATGCTCTCGTAAGCGCAGTTCTTTCTAATACAGAGCCAGTTCAGAAGATCACAATTGTTCCTAGAACAAAAGGATCATTAGGATATGTTCTTCATCTTCCAGAAGATGAGAATCAGCTTAGGACCAAGGATGAGCTCCTTGAGAGAATCATCGTTTCACTTGGTGGACGTGCTGCAGAGGAACTTGTATTTAATACAGTTACAACAGGCGCAGCGCAGGATATCGATGATGCAACTGCAGTGGCAAGAAATATGATCACACTCTATGGTATGAGCGACAGATTCGGACTTATGCAGCTTGAATCTATCCAGAACAGATACCTCGATGGTAACAGAGTTCTTCAGTGCAGCGATGAGACAGCAACTCTTATTGATGAGGAAGTTAAGAAGCTTCTTGCTGAGTGCTACGAGAAAGCCAAGAAGATCGTTGGTGAACACCTCGACACTATGGACAAGATAGCACAGTTCCTTATTGAAAAAGAGACCATCACAGGCGCAGAGTTCATGAAGATCTACCGTGAGGCTGAGAACCTTCCTGAACCTACAGAAGAGGAGAAAGAAGCGGCCAAGGCTAAGAGACTTTACGCTACTAGAGCTGAGTCAGCTAAGGTTGGAGAGAACGTTCCAGTCAAGAAAAAGAATGAGGAAGCTCCTAAGGAAGAAGACCCTAAGGAAGAAACTCCTGCAGATGGACCTTTATTCAAAGAGACAGAGTCGATATTCACAACACCTGTTCAGAATGAAGAAACTAAAGATAATGATGAGAATCAGGACGATCAGCCAAATGTAGGCGGCGGTACATTCTCACATGTTCCAAATGACTTCGATAAATAATATAATGTAACTAAGACCAAACCAAATATGCTATTTGTGTTTGGTCTTTTATATCTAGAGAAAAAATGAGTAATTTTGATATAAAAGAGGAACTCAAAAAACTTCCTAATAAACCAGGAGTTTATATCATGCGTGATGAGAATGACACCATCATGTATGTGGGCAAAGCCATAAACCTTCACAATCGTGTAAGGTCTTATTTTCGTGCCAACATTGGAAGAGGCCCTCAGATAGACCAGATGGTGAAGCAGATTGCCAGATTTGAATATATCGTGACAGACTCAGAACTTGAAGCCCTGGTTCTTGAGAACAATCTGATAAAAGAGAATTCTCCTAGATACAACACTCTTTTAAAGGATGATAAGACCTATCCTTATATTAAGGTGACAGTATCAGAGGAATATCCAAGAGTTCTTTTCTCAAGACTTATGAAAAAGGATAAGTCCAGGTACTTCGGCCCATTTACCAGCGCGGCAGCAGTTAAGGATACCATTGATCTTATCAATAAGATCTACGGTCTTAGGACCTGTAACAGATCTTTGCCAAAAGAGATCGGAGCAGACAGACCATGTCTTAACTACCATATGAAGCAGTGCTGTGGTCCGTGTACAGGCAATGTTACTAAGGAAGAATACAGAGAAAGAATCGATAAGGCCCTGGAATTTTTAAACGGAAATTATGGCGTTATCATGAAGGATCTGCAGCAAAAGATGGAGGCGGCATCTGAAGAGCTTGATTTTGAATCTGCCGCTAAGTACAGAGATCTTTTGGCAAGTGTGAGAGTTGTTGCCCAGAAGCAGAAGATGACTGATTCTTCAATGGAGGATAAAGATATCGTAGCTATAGCTTCTGACGATAAGGACGCAGTAGTTCAGGTGTTTTTTGTAAGAGATGGAAGGCTCATAGGTCGAGAGCATTTCTATATGACTCATGTATCTGAGAATCCATCGGGAGAGATACTCCAGAACTTTGTTAAGCAGTTCTATGCAGGAACCCCATTTATTCCAAGGGAGTTGATCTTACCAGAGCCAATTGAGGATATGGAGATAATAGTACAGTGGCTATCTCAGAGAAAGGGCAGCAGGGTGTATATATCTGTTCCTGAGAGAGGTCAAAAAGAAAAACTCATGGAGCTTGCAACTCAGAACGCAGAGCTTGTTCTTTCTAAAGATAAAGAGAGGATAAAGCGCGAAGAGGGAAGGACCATTGGAGCAGTAAAAGAAATAGAAAAGCTTCTTGGGCTTAAAGGGCTTAACAGAATGGAAGCCTTTGATATATCTAATATAAGCGGCTTTGCAAATGTTGGTTCCATGGTGGTCTACGAAAAGGGTAAGCCCAAAAAGAGCGACTATAGAAAGTTCAGGATAAAGTCTGTGGCAGGACCTGATGATTATGCCTGCATGCATGAAGTTTTAACACGAAGACTTCTTCATGGAATCGAAGAAAAGCACGAACTTGAAGTAAGAGATATAGACGCCCAGTATGGAAGTTTTACCAAGTTTCCAGATCTGATACTGATGGATGGTGGAAGAGGGCAGGTCAATATCTGCCTGCAGGTGCTTGATGAACTGGGAATCCATATTCCTGTCTGCGGTATGGTCAAAGATGATAACCACAGGACACGAGGTCTTTATTACAACAACGTGGAGCTTCCTATAGATACGAGATCAGAAGGATTTAAGCTAATCACAAGGATTCAGGATGAGGCTCACAGATTTGCTATCGAATATCACAGATCACTTCGTAGCAAGGCCCAGGTCAAGAGTTCACTTGATGATATTCCGGGAATTGGACCAGCGCGTAGAAAGGCTCTTATGAAGGGCTTTAAATCCATTGAAGATATTAAAAACGCTTCTGTTGAGGAGCTTGCTGCAATACCTGAAATTCCTGAAAATATTGCGCAGCAGATATATGACTTTTTTCATATTCTATGATATTATTTAGCCGTGTGAGTATGCACATTAACATGAAAAATTTGGAGGGGAACAAATGGCGAGTGTTAGTCTTAAAACTATCATTGAAAGAATGAAACTCGAGAATCTGACACCTGAACTTGACATCAAGAAGATCAGGATCAGCCAGCCGGATATCAACAGACCTGCTCTTCAGCTTGCTGGATATTTCGAGCACTTTGAGGCAACAAGACTACAGGTAATTGGCTTCGTAGAATACACGTATATGGAATCTTTTTCAGATGACGAAAGAGAAAAGATGTACAGAGAATTTCTCTCGTTCGATATTCCTGGTGTAGTATTCTGTAGGGAACTTGCGCCAGATCCTCTTTTCATAAAGATCGCTATGGAAGAGAAGGTTCCAGTGCTGATGACCAAGAAGTCAACATCATCATTCATGGCTGAGATCATCAGATGGCTTAATGTTAAGCTTGCTCCATGTATTTCTATTCACGGCGTATTAGTTGATGTATATGGTGTCGGCGTTCTGATCACTGGTGAGAGTGGAATCGGTAAATCTGAGACTGCTATCGAGCTCATCAAGAGAGGACATCGTCTTGTATCTGATGATGTCGTTGAGCTTAGAAGAGTCAGCGAAGAGACACTTATTGGAACAGCGCCTGATATTACCAAGCATTTCATTGAGATGAGAGGTGTTGGTATCATCGATGTCAAGTCACTTTACGGTGCATCAAGCGTTAGAGAGACACAGACCATTGACCTTGTTATCAAGCTTGAAGATTGGGACAAGGACAAGGAGTATGACAGACTTGGTCTTGAGGAAGAGTACACAGAGTATCTTGGCAACAAGGTAGTTTGCCATCGTATTCCTATTCGTCCAGGTAGAAACCTTGCTGTTATCTGTGAATCAGCGGCAGTTAACCACAGACAGAAGGCTATGGGCTACAACGCAGCTCAGGAGCTTTATAATAGAGTTCAGAATTCACTTGCAAAAAGACGCGGTGAAGATGATGACGATGAATAATAACTAATAGAAAGAGGTTTTGTTATGGCTAGATATGTATTTGGCGCAGATGTAGGGGGAACAACTGCAAAGATCGGTCTTTTGACTGAGACTGGTGAGAAACTGGATTTCTGGGAGATCCCAACAAGAACAGAAAACCATGGAGAAATGATCTTAACTGATGTTGCAGAAGCAATCAGAAATAAGATGAAGGAAAGAAACATTGATGATTCAGATGTGATCGGTGCTGGTGTTGGTGTTCCTGGTGCTGTCAATGTTGATGGACTTTGCTATCAGGCAGTTAACCTTGGTTGGGAGAACTACAACGTAGTTAATGAATTCCATTCAAAGTTAAAGCTTCCAGTTAAAGCTGGTAACGATGCTAATGTAGCTGCTCTTGGAGAAGCTTGGAAGGGCGGTGGACAGGGCTATCCTAACATGCTCCTTGTAACACTTGGAACTGGTGTTGGTGGGGGTATCATCAACGAAGGCAAGATCCTTACAGGTGCTAAGGGCTCTGGCGGAGAGATCGGACATATTCATCTTGTAGATGATGAAGTAGATGCTTGCGGATGTGGCAATCACGGATGCTTTGAGCAGTATGCATCTGCTACAGGCGCTATGAGAATTGCCAAGAGAATGCTTGCTGCCAGCAGTGAAGACAGCGTTCTTAGAAATGGTGATTTCGAATGCAAAGACGTATTTGACGCAGCCAAGAAGGGTGATGCTCTTGCTGTTAAGATCGCAGAGCAGTACGGATATTATCTTGGAAAAGGTATCGCTATCACAGCAAGTGTAGTTAACCCTGAGATCATCGTACTCGGTGGTGGCGTATCCAAGGCTGGTGAGATGCTCTTTGATCTTCTCATGCCAAGCTTTAAGAAATACGTATTCCCAGGCTGTGCATCAGCTAAGTTTGCGCTTGCAAAACTTGGAAATGACGCAGGCGTTTATGGCGCTGCCAAGATGATGATACAGTAATAGATATAAAGGATGTAACAATTTGAATAGCAGTTTGATAGAAGCTATGAGACAGATCGTCTCAGCGGATAATTTATTAATTAATGAACCTATGAGCAGGCACACTACATTTAGAACTGGTGGGCCTGCCTGCTTGTTTTTGAGACCAGAAAATCAGGACCAGTTAAAAAAGGTCATGGATTTTGTAAGACGCCTTGGAACTGATTATTTCGTACTTGGCAATGGTAGTAATCTTCTGGTTTCTGATGAAGGCTATGATGGAGTGATCATCTCCCTTAGCAAATTTAACAAAGTAGAATTAAAAGGATCAAATCAGATTTATGTAGAAGCAGGTGCTATGAATTCCGGCATCGCTTCTTTTGCAAGAGATAACGCACTCACAGGTTTTGAGTTTGCAGCGGGAATTCCGGGAACCATCGGTGGAGCAATGATCATGAACGCTGGTGCCTACGGCGGAGAAATGGCTCAGGTTGTAACTGAGGTCACAGTTCTTTCTCCAGAAGGCGAGATCATGGTTCTTGATAACAGCACTATGGAATTTGGCTATCGTACAAGTGCCATCAAGAATAAAGGCTTTATAGTCTTATCAGTTCTATTAACCCTCAAAAGAGGAAAAGAAGAAGAAATAACAGCTCAGATGAAAGAACTTGCCGAGAAACGTCGCGATAAGCAACCTCTCGAATATCCAAGTGCAGGTTCAACCTTCAAACGTCCTGAAGGCTACTTTGCCGGCAAACTCATTGAAGACGCAGGCCTTCGCGGATTCTCCGTCGGCGACGCCCAAGTCTCCGAGAAACACTGCGGTTTCGTAGTTAATAAAGGGTCAGCCACATCTACAGATATTTATAACTTGATAAAAGAAGTTCAAAAGGTTGTCTATGAAAAAGCTAATGTTAGACTCGAGCCTGAAGTTATAATATTGGGTAAATTTAGTTAAGATAAGTTTAAACCGTTAGTTTTTGATAATATATTTTGTTTATTTATTGAGATTGGCGTGTGCTGGTATATTTTTCATGAGACAGCGTTAAAAAACGTTGGCACTTAGGTGCTGTATTTTAGCACCTTAGTACCATTACGTTTTTTACCGAGCGAAAGCGTCTGTCGAATGTAAAATATACCAGCACACGCCCCCCAAAAAAGAAAGGGAACACTATGAGGTTTGTGATTGTTACGGGAATGAGTGGCGGCGGTAAGTCTACAGCCATACATATGCTTGAAGATGCAGGTTTCTACTGCGTTGATAATCTGCCTGTTTCTCTTATTGAGAAATTTGCAGAACTCATCACAATGCCTGATAGTGAGATCAATAAAGTCGTCCTCGGTATAGATGCAAGAGCTGGTCAGCAATTTGAAGAAGTTGCTGGAATGATCGATTCCCTCAAGGAAAGGGGCATCCCTGTAGAGGTCCTCTACATGGACGCCAGCGATCAGGTTCTTATCAAAAGATATAAGGAAACCCGAAGGATCCATCCTATGAACGTCAACTCTGTTGGCGACAGGATCGAGGATGGCATCGCCAAGGAAAGAAACGTTCTAGCAGAAGTAAAAAAGAGAGCTGATTACGTTATTGATTCATCTCAGCTTCTTACCAGAGAACTCAAGGAAGAATTAGACAGGATCTTTGTAAAGAATGAAGAGTACAATTCACTTATGATCACAATTCTTTCATTTGGGTTTAAGTATGGTATTCCTTATGACGCAGATCTTGTTTTTGATGTGAGATTTTTACCAAATCCATTTTATATTGATGAACTCAAGCATCAGACAGGTAATGACAAAGGAGTTCAGGATTACGTTAAGAGCTTTCCTGCATGCGGTGAATTCGTTGATAAGCTTGAAGATATGCTCAAGTTCCTTATTCCTGGATATGTTCAGGAAGGCAAGTATCAACTTGTTGTTGCCATTGGCTGTACCGGCGGCCAGCATAGAAGTGTGACTATTGCAAATGAGCTTTATGACAGGCTCAAAGCTTCAAAAGGTAACTATGGACTTAAGATTTTCCACAGGGATGTCAAGCAGGCTAAATAGCAGGTAAGGTGAGATATGTCTTTTTCATCAGAGGTTAAAGAGGAGCTGGCTAAGCGAATCGGAAGCTCCAGACACTGTCAACTGGCAGAACTTGCTGCTATCATAAGTAGCGCAGGATATATCGAGATAAAAGACGGCATAGCAACAGCGCTATACCTACAAACCGATAACCAGTTGGTGGTCAGAAAGTTCTTTACATTAATAAAAAAAGCATTTAATATAGGAAATGGTATTTCGTCAAGTGCCCATGATAACAAGCCTGTGATAGACGACGTGGGACTGATAGATTCTTGCCTTAAGGCTATCAAAATGATAGACGGTGATGGCAGGATTCGTGACATAAACGAAGGAACAAATCCAATTGTAACCAGAAATTCGTGTTGCAAGAGAGCGTTTATTAGAGATTCGTTTTTATGTCTTGGATCCATCAGTGATCCAAACAAGGGATACCATTTAGAATTTGTATGTGATTATGAGGCTGAGGCCACATTTTTACAGGAACTCATTGAGAGTTTTGATATAGAAGCCAGAATAGTTCGCCGCAAAAAATATTACGTCCTCTATATCAAGGAGGGTGCTGGAATAGTAGACCTGCTTAATATAATGGAAGCGCCAGTTAGTCTCATGAATCTGGAGAATCTCAGGATCGTCAAAGAGATGAGGAACTCCATCAATAGAAGAGTTAACTGCGAGGTTGCCAATATTACCAAGACCGTTAATGCAGCTACCAAGCAGATAGAGGATATTACATATATAAGGGACCATTATGGTTTTAATAAACTGCAGGAGAGCCTTCGCGAGATGGCGGAGATCAGACTTGAGCATCCAGATGCAACACTTTTGGAGCTTGGAAAGTTCTTGGATCCACCTGTTGGTAAGTCAGGAGTTAATCATCGACTTAGGAAACTAAGCGAACTTGCGGATAAGTTAAGATCCTAAAGGAGGGGAATTATGTTAACAAAATCTATCGAAATCAAGTTACCTAGAGGCCTTGAGGCTAGACCAGTTGCTGAGCTTGTACAGCTCGCTAGCAAATATGAGAGCACAGTACATATCGAGGCTCAGTCCAAGAAAGTAAACGCTAAGAGCATTATGGGAATGATGACACTTAATATCGCTTCTGGCGAGCTTGTTACTGTTATCGCTGATGGAACAGATGAAGAGAATGCTGTAGCTGATATGGAGAAGTTCCTTCAGGGAAGCCACAAATAATAGAAAGAAATAGAAATAATTGAATAAATAAAAAAAGTCCTATAAAAGGGAGGATGCCAGGTAAGCTACCCTTACCTGGCATATTATGAAAAAGTTTTTTATTTGGTATTGTCTTAACTCATCTGACACTATTATAATAACAAGCCAATATGTCCAAAAGATGATTTGAAGTAACCATTCTTTTAATTAATTGTAAACAAATTATGAACGCCCACATGTCGCTAAAATGATGTGATGAGCTTTTTTTATGCCCAAAACCCGCATATATGGTATACTTTTCTTGAGGTGGCAATTGTGCTTAATTCAATCTTTTTTATCTATGAGAATGAGATCATAGTTCCTTTAGTTCAGGACGAATCAGCCTATGTGGTGGAACAGGGCTATTCATCTGCTGTATTCGAGGCATCTAAGTTTCCAGAAAACGATTATACATCACACAAAAAGACTGTTCTGATCGCTACAGATTCACAAGCTAAGGCAAAAGAGCTCTCGGAAAAAGGCTTTTATGTCATAGGAATAGCTCATGCAGAGAATACTTCTTACGAATTCAAGGGACTTAAATATATTTTTACAGATATTTCCGAGGTGGATATAGACTCTTTTGTTAAGGCATATCAGAGATATGCTGGCGAACCCTGGGAAATTCTTAAGACAGAGAGACTTGTTGTAAGGGAGACAACCCTAGAAGATGTAGATGAATTCTACAGACTTTATGCTGATCCGGAAATAACACGCTATATGGAAGGTCTTTTTGAGAATCCTGAAGATGAAAAGAGATATCAAAAGGACTACATTGATAAAGTATATGGACTTATGGGCTTTGGAGTGTGGACGGTTGTCAGAAGGTCAGATGGTGTCGTTGTTGGAAGGGCAGGATACTCTGTAAGGAATGGCTTTGACGATATAGAGCTTGGCTTTTTAATTGGAAAAGAGTACCAGAGACAGGGCTATGCCATGGAAGTTTGCTCGGCAATCCTTGATTATGGCAAGGCTGTCTTGCAGCTTGATAAGGTACAGACTTTAGTCAAGGCGGAGAATAAAGTCTCCATACACATATGTGAGAAATTAGGATTTGAGCAGACAGATACTGTAGAAGTTGAAGAGAACATCTATGGTCAGGAATATAATGCAGGTCAGAAAGTGCCATTTAACGAGTGTCGACACGGGACATACGTCAGAATGATCAAATTATTATGGTAATTTTTAGGTTCTTCCTATAATATATATTTGTAGTTTATAGGAAGGATGATTGAATAGGTACGAAGCGTCGTATGGAACGCTTAGAGGAGCGGTATCTATCGGAGGTATTATGAGTTCATTAGAATTATTTAGTCTTGTAGCGGGCCTTGTTGGTGGCCTTGCAATGTTCCTTTACGGAATGAATGTTATGAGTGGAGGCCTTACAAAGGCAGCAGGCGGCAAGTTAGAGAGCGTACTTGCCAAGGTAACCGAACATCCAATCATAGCTTATGTTTTTGGTGTTGCAGTAACTGCTATAGTTCAGTCTTCATCAGCATCTACTGTCATGGTAGTTGGTCTTGTAAATTCAGGTATCATGACTCTTAGACAGGCAGTAAACATTATTCTTGGTGCCAACCTCGGTACTACATTTACTGCATGGCTTCTTTCACTTAACGCGATCAGTAGTGACAATTTCTTTATAAATCTTCTTAAGCCCAAGTCATTTACACCATTTTTGGCTATCATTGGCATTGGTCTTTATATGTTTTCCAAGAGTGAAAAAAAGAAGAATGTAGGAACTATCCTTCTTGGATTTTCTGTTCTTATGTTTGGTATGAGCAGCATGTCAGATGCAGTCTCACCACTTAAGGATGTTGAGTCTTTCAAGCAGCTTCTTACAACCTTCAGTAATCCATTCATCGGATTTCTTGTAGGTATTATCTTTACTATGGTTATTCAGAGCTCAGCCGGTACTATCGGTGTACTTCAGGCTTTGTCTCTTTCTGTTAAGGTCAAGCACAGCGTTGCCATTCCAGTAGTTGTTGGTGCTGAGGTTGGTACATGTATTACAGCTATTCTTTCATCCTTTGGAGCTAACAAGAACGGAAAAAGAACAGCTCTTATGCATTTGTATTTCAATGTAATAAAGGCAGTTCTTTTCATGATCATCTTCTATTCATTAAATACGGTACTTCATTTTGCGTTTATGGATAAAGAAATTGGAATGGCAGGAATTGCTGGAATCCACACACTTATAAATCTCGTTGCAACGCCGCTGATGCTTCCATTCTCAGGAATCCTGGTAAACCTTGCCATGAAGACTATTCCTATCGATGACAAGGAAAAGAAAGAACAGGAAGAGCAGGAAGGTCTTCGCACATTGGATCCACTGTTCCTTTCAAACCCTCCATTTGCCCTTGAGCAGGCTAGACAGACAGCTGTTACAATGGCCATTATGACAAAAGAAGCATTGAATAAGGCTATTGACCTTATTACTGATTATCATAAAGACACTGCAGAAGAAGTTGAGTATCTCGAGCAGCAGGTAGATAGATACGAGGATGAGCTTGGAACATATCTTATGAAGATCAATTCTCATCACCTTGCTCCAGACGACAGCCATACTCTTTCACTTCTCTTGCATTGCATTACAGACTATGAGAGAATTAGTGACCATGCTCTTAACATTGCTGAGAAGGCAAAGAGCATGGATGAAAACGGACGAAGCTTTTCACCTAAAGCACAGGCCGAGATTGATATTTATTCAACAGCGGTCAGAGATATCGTAGATACTTCTATAACTGCTTTTGATAATCAGGATGTTAAGCTTGCCAAGACTATTGAGCCACTTGAGGAGACAATCGATGAGATCCAGAAAGAGGTTAAGCGTCGTCATGTTAGAAGACTTCGTAAGGGCAAGTGTACTATCGAGCAGGGCTTTGACCTTAGCGATATCGGAACAGACTTTGAGCGAATTGCGGATCACTGCAGTAATATTGCGGTAGGTATCATCGAAGCTCACGAAGACAACTACTTTGCACACGGCTATCTCGAGACCTTAAAGGCTGAAAAGAATGATGGATTTGAGCAGGCAGTTGATTTCTATGAGAGAAAATACCGCTTACCTTCAGTTAAGTACTAATTAATTTCAGGGAAAGAGTGTTATGAACATTAGAAAATTAAAGTACCTTGATGAACTTATTGAAGCACAGAGAGAAAGAAATAAGCTTCAGGGTGCAACTATCGTGGTTGAACATAAAGGCAAAAGAGTCTATGAGAACCACTACGAACCAGATAGAGAAGACAGTATTTATAAGATCTTTAGCATGACCAAGCCAATTACAGCCCTGGCGGCTATGATGCTTTACGAAAGAGGGAAGCTTGATCTGATGAGCAATGTATCAGATTATCTTCCTGCTTTTGCTGATTGTAAAGTTGTAACTCCAGATGGAATACAGAAGGCGCAAAATTCAATTAAGATCATCAATCTTCTCAATATGACATCAGGAATTGCAGGTTCAGGAGATTTTGGAGAAGCTGAGAGATCCATGAGCAAAGTCTTCAAAGAGGCTAAGATTCAGAGAGAATCCGGAATCCTTAAGAACAACATTGATGTTTGCAACAAACTTGCAGAAGGCTATCTTGCATTTGAACCAGGAACAGGTTACAAATATGGCTACTCAGCAGATATCATGGCTGGAGTTATCGAAGCTATCACAGATATGAAGTATTCGGAGTTCCTTAGAAAAGAGATCTTTGATCCTCTTAACATGGATGATACTGGATTTAAGATCGACATGGGCAAGACTTCCAGACAGGCGATTTTATATAGAAGAGACAAGAATAACAAAGTTGTAAGAGCAGAGGTTGATGTTGCCCGTAGAATGGATATGGAAAATCCTTTCGAGGATCCTTGGTTTGAGAGAGGCGGTGCAGGCCTTTATTCTACAGCCTCCGACTATTCACACTTCACTCAGATGATTCTTAATAAGGGTTCTTACCACGGCAAAGAGCTCATTGGTAAAAAGACTCTAAGCTACATGTTAAGCCCACAGCTTAACGCACTGCAGCTTGAGGATTTTGCAATAGATGAAAATCAGGGATACAACTATGGTAACTATTTTAGAGTGCTTACTGATCCTGCAAAGGCTCTTTCAAACGGAAGTACTGGCGAGATTGGTTGGGGAGGATTTGGCGGAACTTATTTCTTTGTAGATCCTTCAGAGGAACTGACAGTAATCTATATGCAGCAGATTGAAGGCGGCTATGACAGCAGCTTCATCCGCGGTGTCAGACAGATTGTATATGGAGCTATTTAAAAATGGAATTTGAGTTTTTAGAAAAGAAGGAACAGGGCAAGTTCATTACCCGATATGACCTTCATTACAGAACATCTGATGATCAGGAAAAGATATATGAAATGATTAGCAGAAATCCAGACCTTAAGACAATGGATGATCTTAAGAATCCTAAAGAAGATGCAGTTGCCATTATCATGCATGATGAGACAGGTGAGAAGATCCTCATTAACAAAGAGTTCAGAATGGCAACAGGGGAATGGGTTTATAACTTCCCTGCAGGACTTATAGATGAAGGCGAGACTGCAGAGCAGGCTGCCAGAAGAGAATTAAAAGAAGAAACAGGACTTGATGTAATACGCATAGATGATTGGTGGGGCAAGTGCTACAGTGCAATCGGTTTTTCTAACGAGAGAAATGCTTGTTGCGTAGGCGTTGCCGGAGGTACCTTTTCAGAGAGTACTTCAACTCAGGAAGAGATCGTTCCTAGCTGGTACACCAAAGAGGAGATCAGAAATCTTTTAAAGACTGAGGCTTTTGCAGTCAGAACTCAGGCGTATTGCTATCTGTGGTCCAGACAATAGTTCTTTTACCAGATTAGTGGAAAGTAGAGCATGAGCGAAAAGAAGGATCAAAGTAAAAAAGGAATATATAAAGAAGCAGACCATGGTGAAGAGCTCAAGCGAGGCATCATCGGTCTTAATATATGTGAGGAATGTGGCGGATTCTGTACCGAGAAGCTTCCTCTTATGGAAGGTCTTCCTGTAAATGCACAGGTAAGCCTTATGGAGCATTCAGTCCATGAAACCCTCAAGAAGAACAGCTATCTTTTCAGAGAGGGAGAGGCAGTTGACTCCATATGTATAATAAGAAAAGGAAGAGTTAAACTTTGTCGATATGATTCTCTTGGTCGTGAACAGATCATTACCATATTGGCAGATCATGATATCATTTGGGAAGGCATGTTCCTTGACGGAAGTGTTTATCCATATTCCGCAGTATGTCTTACCAATGCTTCTATCTGTCTCATTCACAGAGACGATTTCATAAAGGTGGTTGATAATCCAACTGCCGCCATGAACATCATAATTCTTCTCAGCAAAAAGCTTCATGATGCTAATGAGAGAAATATGCTGTTATCTACCAAAGACCCCATGGCAAGACTTGCAGGCTTTTTGATGTACAGAGTAGACAGAAGCCCTAGTGACGATATTGTGCTCAAGCTCGATGATATTGCGGCAAGCGTCAGTCTTCGAACAGAGACAGTTTCTAGGAAGCTTCGCGAAATGGAAAAGATGCACCTTATTGAGAGACTTGGACATGCAAGGATAAAGGTGCTTGATAGAGATACTTTGCGGGAGATTTATATTTCCCAGTGATTTAGATTGGAGTTTTTATGATTAAAGGAGCTATTCATTCTATAGAGACCTTTGGTTCTGTAGATGGACCTGGAATTAGATTTATTGTATTCCTCAAAGGATGCAATCTTAGATGTAAATATTGCCACAACGTAGATACCTGGGATCCGCACTCAGAAGACATGAGAACAGCAGATGAGATTCTGGATTTTGCTGAAAGATATCGTAGCTACTGGGGTGAAGAAGGCGGAATAACTGTAAGTGGAGGAGAGCCACTTCTTCAGATCGATTTCCTTATTGACTTGTTTAAAAAGGCTAAGGAGCGCGGTATCAACACTTGTATCGATACAGCAGTTCAGCCATTTACTAAGGAAGAACCTTTCTTTTCTAAGTTTGAAGAGCTTATGAAATATACAGATCTGCTCCTTGTTGATATTAAGCATATCGATAGAGAAGAGCACATTAAGCTCACAGGACTTCCTAATGATAATATCAAAGAGTGTTTTGAATATCTTGATCAGATAGGTAAGCCGATCTGGATCCGTCACGTATTGGTTCCAGGAATTACAGACAATGACGAATACTTAAGAGAGACCAGAAAATTTATTGAGAAATTTTCTAATATAAAGAGAATAGATGTGCTTCCATACCACTCAATGGGACAGATGAAGTTCAAAGAACTTGGAATTCCATATCAGCTTGAAGGCGTTGAATCACCAACAACAGAGCGCGTTGAGAACGCCAGAGCAATTTTAAACGGAAAAAAGAACTGATTTTATCGGTTCTTTTTTTATTTCTGTGAAACTTTTGTGAAAAGTGAAAAAAATAATAAAACTTGATTTCAATCAATGTTTGAACAAATTGTAAATGATAATATGACTTCCGGTAGATAATAGTGATAAATAATTAACAAACAATTGTTAGTTTTGAAAGGAGATAAACCATGAACGAAGCATGGAGAGGTTTTAAAGGAACCCACTGGCTGGATGACGTTAATGTAAGAGACTTCATCCAGAATAACTACACACAGTATGATGGAGATGAGAGCTTCCTTGCTGATGCTACAGATGCTACTAACAAGCTCTGGGGCAGATTACAGGAGCTTCAGAAAGAAGAGAGAGAAAAGGGCGGCGTACTTGAGTGCGAGACAGAAGTTGTATCTAGCCTTACAGCTTATGGCCCTGGATATATCGATGAGTCTATGAAGGACCTCGAGAAGATCGTTGGTCTTCAGACAGACAAGCCTCTTAAGAGAGCATTCATGCCTTACGGCGGAATCAAGATGGCTGAGGAAGCTGCTGAGACTTACGGATACAAGGTAAATGAGAAGTTCCACAAGATCTTCACAGAGTACCACAAGACTCACAACCAGGCTGTATTTGATGCTTACACACCTGAGATGAGAGCTGCTAGACACAGCCACATCGTAACAGGTCTTCCAGATACATATGGTCGTGGACGTATCGTAGGCGACTACAGAAGAGTTGCTCTTTACGGTATTGATTTCCTTATCGCTAAGAAGCAGGAAGATTACAACAACTGCGGCGATGGAACAATGCTTGATCACATCATTCGTCAGAGAGAAGAGATCTCAGAGCAGATCAGAGCTCTTAAGGGAATGAAGGAAATGGCTGCTATATACGGATTCGATATTTCACAGCCAGCTAAGAACGCAAAAGAAGCTATTCAGTGGCTTTACTTTGGATATCTTGCAGCTATCAAGACACAGAACGGTGCTGCTATGTCTGTTGGACGTGTTTCAACATTCCTTGATATCTATATTGAGAGAGATCTTAAAGAGGGAACACTTACAGAGTCAGAGGCTCAGGAGCTTATCGACCACATGACAATGAAGTTCAGAATGGTTAAGTTTGCTCGTATCCCTTCATACAACAACCTCTTCTCAGGAGACCCAGTTTGGGCAACACTTGAGGTTGGTGGACTTGGTATGGATGGTCGTCACATGGTTACAAAGAACGACTACAGATTCCTTCACACACTTGAGAACATGGGACCTTCACCAGAGCCTAACCTTACTGTTCTTTATACATCAAAGCTTCCAGCTACATTCAAGAAGTATGCTGCTAAGATCTCTGTTACAACATCTTCAATCCAGTACGAGAACGATGATGTTATGAGACCTATCTGGGGCGATGACTACAGCATCTGCTGCTGCGTATCTGCTACACAGACTGGTAAAGAGATGCAGTTCTTCGGTGCTAGAGCAAACCTTGCTAAGTGTCTTCTTTACGCTATCAACGGTGGTAAGGACGAGAAGTTCCTCACAAAAGATGGTAAGCACATGCAGGTTGGACCAGAGATGGCTCCTATCACATCAGAAGTTCTTGACTATGATGAAGTTATGCACAAGTATGACATCATGATGGATTGGCTTGCAGGACTCTATGTAAACATCCTCAACCTTATCCAGTACATGCATGATAAGTACTACTACGAAGCAGCTGAGATGGCTCTTATCGATACAAACGTAAGACGTACATTCGCTACAGGTATCGCTGGTTTCTCACACGTTGTAGATTCACTTTCAGCTATTAAGTATGCAAAGGTTTCAACTGTTCGTGATGAGTCTGGTCTTGTAGTTGATTACAAGATCGAGGGAGACTTCCCAAGATACGGTAACGATGATGAGAGAGCTGATGAGATCGCTGTATGGCTTCTTAAGACATTCATGAAGAAGATCGAGAAGCACCACACATACCGTGATTCAGAGCCTACAACATCTATCCTTACAATCACATCAAACGTTGTTTATGGTAAGGCTACAGGTGCTACACCTGATGGAAGACCTGCATTCGCTTCATTCGCACCTGGTGCATCACCATCATACGGTGCTGAAAAGAATGGTCTTCTTGCATCACTTAACTCTGTTGCTAAGATTCCTTACGAGTACGCTCTCGACGGAATTTCAAATACACAGACAATGAACCCTAACGCTCTTGGTCATGACGACGAAGAGAGAGCTAACAAGCTTGTTAACGTTCTTGATGGATACTTCGATCAGGGATCACACCACCTCAACGTTAACGTATTTGGTAAGGAGAAGCTCATCGATGCTATGGAGCATCCTGAGAAGCCTGAGTATGCTAACTTCACTATCCGTGTATCAGGATATGCTGTTAAGTTCATCAACCTTACTAAGGAGCAGCAGCTCGACGTTATCGCTCGTACATGCCACGAGGCACTCTAATTTAGAGCTAGAGCATAGCAAATCTAAGTATAATACCACTACTAAAAATGAAGGATGTCGCAGAAATGCGACATCCTTTTTTCGTATGTGCAAATTTTGGAGCCTTATTTGAGGATTCATTGTATATTGAATTTGATTTAAGAGAGTTATAAGAATGAGAATGAGGGTGAAAAAAATTTTGTTGACAAGGCTGATCTGACATGATAAGCTATGCGTCATAGCGTCATAGCGTCATAGCGTCATAGCGTCATAGCGTCATAGCGTCATAGCGTCATAGCGTCATAGCGTCATAACGTTCTATTTATTTTCTCGTTATCTTCGTAAAAAAGAATATTTATGTATGTTTAAGGCGGAAATTATTAAGACAGAAAGGAATACATAACATGGATATAATTGAGAGGTTTAATAAGGTTCTGAATGAGATACCTTACAAAGAGGTTCTGATTTCAGGAGAAATAAGATTTTCGGTTAAAGATATTGAAGAATTATCGA
>NZ_FRDH01000012.1 GCF_900143205.1 Butyrivibrio hungatei DSM 14810
TAGCAAGAGCATGCGTATTAAAACAAAAGCTGCATGAGCACATAGAAAAGTATCGTTTTTTTGATGAGGGCAAAACAAAACTTTACAGCAAAAATGGCATCAAAGACTCAGACAGTGTTTCAAAAACAGAATTTAAAGTAAGAAATATAACGCTCATGAACATAGAAAAATCCTCAGAGATTCTCAAAAACAAACTTTAGGCTGGCGGCCCCACTTAGCTGAACTAGGCAGAGGCAGGGCGCGGCCCCAGTGAACCAGCCAGCGGCTACCCCAAAACTGTGAAAGGTAACAATTAATTCTGTTAAGAAATTGGGTCTTGTGCTATAATCTAAAGTTGAAGTTTTGTTTTTTATTTTAGAGAGGAAATTAAAACGATGAAAGATTTAAAAGATTACGTTAGAACTATACCTAACTTTCCAGAGAAAGGAATAATGTTTAGAGACATCACATCAGTTCTTCAGGATCCAGACGGATTCAAGCTTGCAATTGATGAGATGGCAAGACTTGTAAGTGACCTTGATTTTGATGTTGTTCTTGGCGCAGAGTCAAGAGGCTTCATCTTCAGTGCACCTATCGCTTATCAGAGAGGTAAGGCACTTGTACCTGTACGTAAGAAGGGTAAGCTTCCTTGCGAGACAATTCAGGTTGAGTATGACCTTGAATATGGTAAGGCAGTTCTTGAGATTCATAAGGACGCTATCAAGCCAGGACAGAAGGTACTTTTAGTAGATGACCTTATGGCTACAGGTGGTACAATAGAAGCTATGATCAAGCTTGTTGAGCAGCTTGGCGGTGAAGTTGCTGGAATCCTTGTTCTTATGGAACTTAAGGGACTTAAGGGAAGAGAGAGACTTAGCAAATATAGACTTGATGCTGCAATTAGCTACGAAGGGAAATAATATTTAATGCCTCAGAATTTCGACGACGGAAAAATTGAAGCTATTGAGGAGTTTCAGTCACCTGATAAGTTATATAAAGGACTCATTGAAAGAGTAAAGAAATATCATCCATCGGATGATATTTCTCTTATAGAAAAAGCTTATCAGCAAGCTGCTGAAGCCCACAAAGATCAGCTGCGCAAATCTGGTGAACCTTACATCATTCATCCTCTTTGCGTGGCTATTATCCTTGCTGATCTTGAAATGGATAAAGAGACCATTGCGGCAGGGCTTCTTCATGATGTCGTTGAAGATACTATCTTGACCAAAGAAGAAATAGAAAAAGAGTTTGGGGCTGATGTAGCTCTTTTGGTAGATGGTGTTACAAAACTCACCAATTTGCAGCTGTCTACTGATAATACCAATAAGACACAGGAACAGATCGACATGCAGGCTCAGAACCTGCGTAAGATGTTCCTTGCTATGGCAAAGGATATTAGGGTTATTCTGATAAAACTTGCCGATAGACTTCATAACATGAGAACTCTTTCTCATATGCCTCCAGAGAAACAGTCAAGGATAGCACAGGAAACACTTGATATTTATTCACCTATTGCTGGCAGGCTTGGTATCAGCAGGATCAAGGTTGAACTTGATGATCTGTCACTTAAGTACCTCAATCCTGATGTTTACTACGATCTTGTAGAAAAGGTTGCAGCCAGAAAGAGCGAGAGAGAAAAATACGTAGAAGATATCTGTGAAAATGTCAGAAAGGCTATTTCTGATGCAGGTATTGTTGGCGATGTTAATGGAAGGGTCAAGCATTTCTTTAGTATCTACAAGAAAATGCGCAATCAGAACAAGACCCTTGATCAGATATATGATCTTTTTGCTATCAGAATAATAGTTGGTACTGTTAAGGACTGCTATGCAGCTCTTGGTATCATCCATGAGATGTACAAACCTATTCCTGGCAGATTCAAGGATTATATCGCAATGCCAAAACCAAATATGTATCAGTCCCTTCATACAACACTGATAGGACATACAGGTCAGCCTTTTGAGATACAGATCAGAACCTATGACATGCATAGGGCTGCTGAATACGGTATTGCGGCCCATTGGAAGTATAAAGAAGCATCTGATGGCAAAAAGTCTGAAACCGGTGAAGAAGAAAAGCTTATCTGGCTCCGTCAGATCCTTGAATGGCAACAGGATATGTCTGACAACCAGGAGTTCATGAGTCTGCTAAAAAGCGACCTTAACCTGTTTTCTGAGGACGTTTATTGCTTTACACCAACAGGTGAAGTTAAAAATCTTCCTGCAGGTTCCACACCTATCGATTTTGCTTACAGTGTTCACAGTGCTGTAGGTAACAAGATGATCGGTGCCAAGGTAAATGGTAAGCTTGTTCCTATAGATTATAAGATTCAAAATGGTGACAGAATTGAAGTCGTTACCTCTCAGAATTCACGTGGACCTAGTAGAGACTGGCTTGCGATTGCCAAATCTACTTCCACCAAGAATAAGATAAATCAATGGTTTAGAAATGAGCTCAAAGAGGAGAATATCGCTAAGGGTAGAGATCTTCTTATTGAGTATTGTAAGAGTAAAGGCATAGATCTTTTCTCTATTTCCAAGCCGGAATTCCAGAATATTGTTATCAAGAAATATGGATTCCACGATTGGAATGCTGTTCTTGCTGCTGTTGGTCATGGCGGACTTAAGGAAGGCCAGATCATCAATAAGATGTTGGAACTTAGTGACAAAGAGCACAAGCGCAACATAACTGATGAAGAAGTCCTTGCGGCTGTTGCTGAATCTAACATAACACCTCAGGTTTCTGGATCAGACAATGCTATTATCGTAAAAGGTGTTCATGATGTAGCAGTTAGATTTTCCAAGTGCTGTAACCCTGTTCCAGGTGATGATATTTGCGGATTTGTTACCAGAGGAAGAGGCGTATCTATTCACCGAAGAGACTGCGTCAATGTAGTTAAGATGCAGGAAGAAGACAGGACCAGACTTATTGAAGCAAGATGGCAGTCTGATTCTAAGAGTGGCGGAAAGTATGCTGCAACAATCAAGATATTTGCTAACAACAGAAGTGGCCTTCTTGCTGATGTTTCAAGAGCGCTTACTGAAAAGAACATAGATATTATTTCTATGAATACCAGAACAAGTAAACAAGGTCTTGCTACAATGGAAACATCTTTCCAGGTATCTTCAAGAGATCAGCTTAGAGAGATTGTTGACAAGATCAGACAGATTGATAGCGTTATTGACATCGAAAGGACAACAGGCTGATGGAGAAGAATGTGCTTTCAGTTGGCAGTATGACTTTAGGTATGGTGGGGACAAACTGCTACTTTGTTTTTAAAGAAGAAGCAGACTGTAATAATGAAAAGACAAAGCATGTGATCTTATTTGATCCTGCAGATAGAGGAAGAAAGATCTACGATACCCTTACAGAAAATGGGCTTGTGGTAGATCTTATTCTTTTAACACATGGTCATTTTGATCATATTGGCGGAGTTGATGAGATAAAAAAATTAACAGGTGCTCCTGTTGGTTGTTATGAAAAGGAAATGGCTCTTTGTAATGATCCATATCTTAATCTTTCTAATGATTTTGGAATGCATTTAAAGGTAATGCCTGATAAACTCTACAAAGACGGAGATATTATAGAGGCTGCAGGTATGAGCTGCAAACTTATTTTTACACCTGGACATACTTCAGGAAGCTGCTGCTATTATTTTGAAGAAGGACATATCCTTATAAGTGGGGATACTCTTTTTGAGGAATCTGTTGGACGAACTGATTTTCCTACTAGTTCAACAAGCGATCTTGTTCGCTCAATAAATGATAAGCTCTTTATTCTTCCTGAAGAAACGATTGTTTATCCTGGACATGGAGATATTACAACCATTAAGCATGAAATGATGTATAATCCTTTTTGCAGATTTTGAGCATGATAAAGGTGATGAAATGCAGGTAATTTACACAGGTACTGATAAGTATTCATATGACATACATTCTTTGTATAAAGCTTTTTATCCTGAGGAAGAGATAAGAGTTTTTCCAGGAAATAAAGGCGATTTTCCAGAGAAAGAGAAGGATATTTCAGATAAAGATGAAATATCCTTTATTGATGTAGAAAAAACAAAGAATGAATTAAAAAAATCCATATATGAGGATCTTTCTAACAAGACTGGAAAGAAGCTTCCTTGGGGTAACCTTACTGGCATCAGACCTACAAGGATAGTTATGAATCTCATGGAAGAAGGAAAGAGTGATGAAGAAATAGTTGAGTACATGAAGAATGTGTACTGCGTTTCTGATGAGAAGATTGCTCTTAGCCTTTCTATTGCACATAGAGAAAAAGAAATCCTAAAAAATATAGATTACAAGAATGGATATAGTCTTTATATCGGAATTCCTTTTTGCCCTACAACTTGTCTTTATTGCTCTTTTACATCTTATCCAATAGGTGCCTTTTCGGGGATAGTAGACGATTATCTTGGCTGCATAGAAAAAGAGATTGATTATGTGGCTGAGAACTTTAAAGGTAAGACTTTAGATACTATCTATATTGGTGGAGGCACTCCAACTACGCTTGAGCCTCACCAGATAAGAAGGCTTCTTGGCTATGTTAAGGAAAAACTTGATACCTCCAAGGTAAAAGAGCTTACTGTTGAATCCGGAAGACCTGATTCCATCACCAGGGACAAACTTATAGCCATGAAAGAGATGGGAGTTACCAGAATATCAGTAAATCCTCAGACAATGAAGGATGAGACACTAAGACTTATTGGTAGAAGACATAACGTAGCGCAGCTTATAGATGCTTTCAAAATGGCAAGAGAAGAGGGCTTTGATAATATCAATATGGATATCATCCTTGGCCTTCCTGGCGAAGATGCTGGGGACGTGGCATATACAATGTCAGAAATAGAAAAGCTTTCTCCTGATGATCTTACTGTTCATTCCCTTGCTATTAAAAGAGGCTCAAAACTTGCAGAGATCATTCATGAAAAGGCCATGAGGGGAGAGATATCTGAAAATGTTCTTGATTCTATAAATAACACAGAAGAAATGATGAAGATTGCTTCTGATGGAGCTTTAAAGATGGGGCTTTCTCCATATTATCTCTATAGACAAAAGAACATAAGTGGTAACTTTGAAAATACCGGTTATGCAAGAGAGGGGAAGGCTGGAATATATAATATCCTCATAAATGAAGAGGTTCAGTCAATCGTTGCTCTTGGTGCAGGTACTGTTACAAAAAGAGTCTATGGTTATGGCGGCAGGATTGAGCGCTGCGATAATGTAAAAGATGTAAGGCTCTATATGGATCAGATTGATGAAATGATCGATCGTAAGAGAAAGCTCTTTTACGACTAAACGTTAAAAAGTAGACGCCATGCGGAATAAAGGAAACCGCTTCGAAAAAAGTGGTGCCCCACATTGCATTAGTGTAGACATAATTTATTGTTTGGTATTGTGCAATGTGCTATAATAGTGATGTATAAAAATTAAAACATGATATATTGATGGTATATCAAAGGAGGTCACTTATGTTATTCCAATTATATGGCAACTCTGCAGCTATGCAACTAGTTGGTTGGGTTCTTGTATTTGTTGGACTCATTCTTATGAATGAAATTGGTCGTAGGACCAAACTCGGTGGAATGATTGTTTTCGTAGTTATTCCATGTATCTTAACTATTTACTTTATTCTTGCTCATCTTGGTATGTTCGGAGGAAAGGCAAATCCTACCGTTGCATATATGGATGGTTGGTTCCATTATTTCAAGCTTTATGCTGCTGATATCGGTTGCGTAGGCTTTATGATGATCAAATATAAATGGGGCATTGGCAAAGAAAAATGGTTTGCCTGGTTCCCATGGGCTATCGTTGCTGCAAATATCATGATCGCGAATGTATCTGATATGGAGTCAGCTCTTGCTGCATTTAGCATTACTGGTAATTTAAGTGGTGCTTGGTGGGCATCTAACGAAGGTGTATTTATCTACGGTGGATGGTGGAACGTTGTTAACGCTATCGCTGGTATGATCAATATCTTCTGTATGACAGGTTGTGTACATCTTTATACATCAAAGGATAAGAATCATGCAGATATGCTTTGGCCAGATATGACAGTTTGGTTCATTCTTGCATATGATGTTTGGAATTTTGAGTATACATATTTAAATCTTCCTACACATTCATGGTATTGTGGTGTAGCTCTTTTACTTGCTCCTACATTTGCAAATGCATTCTGGAACAAGGGCGCTTGGATCCAGAACCGTGCTAATACACTTGCAATTTGGTGCATGTGGGCACAGGTTGTTCCATTCTTCCAGCTTGGTTCTAGATTTGCAGCAGCTCTTCCTTCAGTATATGGCGGTGCAACTCAGGCTGGTATTACAACAATGGACCTTTACGAAAAGGCAATTAACCTTTATAATTCAGGTGCAGGCAAAACAGCACAGGCTGGCGAGATCATTTCTTCAATGGGAATCACAGCAGACCCTAGAATGCAGGGATTTGTTGCTATTCTCTCTATCGCCATTAATGTGATCTGCATTGCTGAGATTATAAAGAGATCAGTCAAGCTTGGTAAGAGTCCATATTCTCATGAGGTATTCAAGGATACTAAGGACTTCCAGCTTGCAATGGAGCGCGCTGAACAGTAATGGATAATGTTAGAGTAATCGAAGTAAAAAGAAGTATCTTTGAAAGTAACGATCTTGATGCAGAGAAACTCAGAAAGGAACTTAAGGAGAGTAAGACATTTCTTTTGAACCTTATGTCTTCACCTGGATCAGGAAAAACAACAACACTTACGAGAACTATTGAACTTCTGAAGGACAAGTATAGGATTGGCGTAATGGAAGCTGATATTGATTCAGATGTTGACGCCAAGACTATTGCAGCTACAGGAGTCAAAGCTATTCAGCTTCATACAGGTGGTATGTGCCATCTTGATGCTGATATGACAAGACAGGGTATCAAAGAGCTTGATACAAGTGATGTCGATTTTGCTATATTGGAGAATGTTGGAAATCTTGTATGTCCTGCAGAATTTGATACTGGAAGTACCAAGAATGCAATGATTCTTTCTGTTCCAGAAGGACATGACAAACCACTTAAGTATCCTCTTATGTTCTCTATTTGCGATGTGGTTTTGATAAATAAGATTGATGTTATGCCTTATTTTGATTTTGATCTAGAGAAATGTAAGGAAAATATCTTATTCAGAAATCCTAAAGCAAAGATCATTCCTATCTGTGCTAAGACAGGAGAGGGAATGCAGGAATGGGCTGATTGGCTTTCAGCTCAAATTGAAGAGAACATTAGATAAATTGACTAATGATAAAGGCCAGGCGATTATATGCAAAAATTTAACCGTCCCGGCCTTTTTCTGACCTATATGGGAACTGAAAATTTAAAAACAGTTTTTTTACTTTAAAGGTTAAAGGTATGCATGAATTAGGTGTAGTATTTCGCATAATTGATGACCTTACAGAGGTTGGCAAGGAAAATGATATTCACAAGATACATTCAGTGACTTTGCAACTTGGTGAGGTTTCCGGGGTTGTTCCTTCTTTTTTGACAGATGCTTGGAAGTGGGCTGCGGCTAAGACAGAGCTCATGAAAGATTCAGAACTTATTATTGAGAATCTTCCAGCTGTTACTTATTGTGAGGATTGCAAGAAGGAATATAGCACGGTAGAACATGGCAAGATCTGCCCATATTGTGGCAGCGAGCATACATATCTCTTAAAAGGCAACGAGTTTTTGATAAAAGAGATAGCGGCAACATAACTAATTTTAGAAAGATGATGGTAGAGAGATGGATATGAACAAATTTGATATGAATGATCTTAGCACTCCATATTCCTTAGATCCTAACCGTAATAAACAGGATCCTAGAGCTGGTATCATTCCTGAGTGGGTGGATATGGATGCACCTTTCCGTGAGCCTCTTGCTAGATTTGCAAAGGCTGTTACGGATAGAAAAAACATTAAACTTGGCATTGAGAAGATCACAAAAGAAAGCCCTGAATATTGGGGACTTTATAATCTTATTACTGACGCTCAGTGTGAGATCGCTCTCAAGATGGAGAAGCGCAAACCTAAGACTTTTGAGGAGATTGCGGCTCTTTGCCCTGAGTATTCAAAGGAAGAACTTCAGAAAAACCTTGATGAGATGTCATACAACGGCGTAATTGAATGGAACTATGAAAATGACAAGCATGAGAAGCAGTATGTACTTCCTATGTATGTTCCTGGTTCTGCTGAGTTTGGTAACATGAATCATAATGTTATTGAAAAACATCCTGAAGTAGGACCATTCTTTGAGAGAATGAGCCGTATTCCTCTTGAGGGACTTACACATATGGTACCAATGGGTGGTGCTGGTGTAGGTATGCATGTAATCCCTGTTGAGAAGGCTATTGAGATGCAGGGTGAAGCAATCAACCTTGAGAAGATCTCTTACTGGCTTGATTACTATGAAGGAAAGTATGCAGCTTCTCCTTGTTCATGTAGAAGATCCAGAAAGACATTTGACCAGGGCTGCGCTGATGATCCAGAGGGATGGTGTATTGCTGTTGGTGATATGGCTGACTATGTCGTTGAGACTCAGAAAGATGGTCACTACATCACTAAGGAAGAAGCTCTTGAGATCTTTAAAAAGGCTGAAGATAACGGATTTGTGCATCAGATCACAAATATTGACGGACAGCGCAAGATCTTTGCTATCTGTAACTGCAACGTTAATGTATGTTATGCACTCCGTACTTCACAGCTTTTCAATACTCCTAACATGTCACGTTCAGCTTATGTTGCTCACGTTGATAAGGATAACTGTGTAGCATGTGGACGTTGCGTAGAGGTTTGCCCAGCTGGTGCGGCTACACTTGGTCAGAAGCTTTGTAAGAAAGATGGTAGTGAAGTAGTTTATCCTAAGATGCCTCTTCCAACACAGAAGAAGTGGTCACAGGATATGTGGACAGAAGATTATAGAGATATTAACAGGATCAACACTCACAAGACTGGTACAGCTCCTTGTAAGACGGCTTGTCCTGCACATATTCCTGTTCAGGGTTATCTTAAGATGGCTGCTCAGGGAAGATATGATGAAGCTCTTGCGCTTATCAAGAAATACAATCCACTTCCTGCAGTTTGCGGACATGTATGTAACAGAAGATGTGAGGATGCTTGTACAAGAGCAACTATCGATCAGGCAATTGCTATCGATGAAGTTAAGAAATTCGTAGCTATGCGTGATCTTAAGTCTGATACTCGCTATATTCCTGAAAAGGTTATTCCTAAGCTTGATGGCGGCTTTGATGAGAAGGTTGCTATCATTGGTGCAGGACCTGCTGGTATCTCTTGTGCATATTATCTTGCACTTAAGGGATACAAGCCAACACTTTTTGATAAGAACAAGAAACCAGGCGGAATGGTAACATACGGAATTCCTTCATTCGTTATGGAAAAAGATGTTGTAGAAGCTGAAGTTGATGTTCTCAGAGAACTTGGCGTAGACATTCGTCTTGGAGTAGAAGTAGGTAAGGATATTACCTTAAAACAGCTTCGTGAAGAAGGCTACAAGGCATTCTATATTGCTATCGGATGTCAGGGCGGCCGTGGAGTTAACGTTCCTGGTGAGGACGCTGAAGGCGTTATCAAGGGCGTAGATATTCTTCATGCTGTAATTGATGATGAGAGCTACAAGCTTTCTGGTGATACAGTTGTTATCGGCGGTGGTAACGTTGCTATTGACGTAAGCCGTACAGCCATCAGATGCGGATCACCAAAGATCACACAGGTATCACTTGAAACACGTGATATCATGCCAGCTCTTCCTGAAGAGATCGAAATTGCAGAGTCTGAAGGAATTGAGTTCAAGGGCGGATGGGGACCAAAAGAGATCCTCACAGAAAATGGCAAAGTTAAAGGAATTGTATTTAAGAAGTGCACTCAGGTTAAGAATGCTGAGGGAAGATTTGATCCTAAGTACGATGAGAATGAGACAATGGAAATTGCTTGTTCAAACGTAATCCTTTCAGTAGGACAGGCTACAATCTGGGGAGACCTCTTAAAGGATGAGAATGTAGAGTTTAGAGGTCCAGCACCAGTTGCTGACAAGATCACATTCCAGACAACAGTTCCTGATATCTTCGTTGGCGGAGATATGTTCTACGGACCAAGATTTGCTATTGACGCAATTGCATGTGGTAGAGAAGGAGCTGAGTCTATCCATAGATTTGTTCAGCCTCATTCTTCACTTACAATTGGTCGTGATCCTAACTTCTTTATTGAGCTTGATAAAGATGACATTTCCGTTAAGGATTATGATCATGTGGGTCGTCAGGTTGCTGGAAATACCAAGAAAGATGGCGAGAAGCTTTCATTCCGTGATACAAAGCTTGTATTTACAGAAGAACAGGTTAAGAAAGAGACTTCTCGTTGTCTTGGATGCGGTGCTTCAATCATCGATCCAAATAAGTGCGTAGGATGCGGACTTTGCACAACACGTTGTGAATTCGACGCAATCAAGCTTACAAGAGATAATCCAGATTGTTCAACAATGAGAACAGCTGAGGATAAGCTTAAATACATTCTTCCAAATGGTATCAAGCAGGCTATCAAGAGACCATTTGTTAAGAAGACACCTGAGGAAACAGCATGGCTTCCTAAGGACAAAAAGTAAAAATTTAAATATTTAAAATGTTAAGATTAAGTCAAGTGTTTAAAAGGGGCACTTGACTTAATCTTTAAAAATGTATATTAATATGAAATATGTTAACAACAAATTTTTATGAAGGGGAAATTTAGTTTTCGAATGGCAACTAAAACAACTAGTAACAAGAAAAATACACTCTTAATAGTTGAGTCTCCAACAAAGGTCAAAGCTATTAAGAAGTTTTTAGGATCAGGCTATGAGGTTGCAGCCAGCAACGGACACGTCAGAGATCTTCCTAGAAGTCAGATGGGAGTAGACGTGGAACATGATTTTGAGCCTAAATATATTACGATCCGTGGAAAGGGAGATATACTTGCTGAACTTCGTAAGCAGGTCAAAAAAGCAGATAAAGTGTATCTTGCAACCGACCCGGACCGTGAGGGAGAAGCTATTTCATGGCACCTTGTTTCAGCGCTCAAGCTAAAAGAGGCTGATGCTAAGGTTCAGAGAGTAACCTTTAATGAAATCACCAAGAATGCAGTAAAAGAAGCTATGAAGCATCCAAGAGAGATTGATATGAACCTTGTAGATGCTCAGCAGGCAAGACGTGTTCTTGATAGAATGGTTGGATATAGTATTTCTCCGCTTCTTTGGTCAAAGATCAAAAGAGGTCTTAGTGCAGGAAGAGTTCAATCAGTTGCACTCAGGATAATTGCAGATAGAGAAGAAGAGATTGATTCATTTATTCCAAAGGAATATTGGACTTTAGATGTTAATCTTTCTGCGGCCGGAGAAAAGAAGCCGCTTGTTGCTCATTATTATGGTGAAGGCAATGAGAAGAAAGAGATAAGTTCCAAGGAAGAACTTGACAGCATCTGCCTTTCACTTAAGGATGCTAAGTATGTTATCTCAGATGTGAAGAAGGGTGAAAGAACCAAGAAGGCTCCACTGCCATTTACTACTTCAACTCTTCAGCAGGAAGCGTCTAAGGCACTTAATTTCTCAACACAGAAGACAATGAGAGTTGCTCAGCAGCTCTATGAAGGAATAGATCTTGGAAGTCAGGGAACAGTAGGTCTTATTACATACCTTAGAACTGACTCTACAAGAGTGTCAGCTGAGGCTGTTGCTTCAGCAAATGATTATATCCAGCAGAATTTTGGCAAGGAGTATCTTGCAGGAGATGTATCTTCTAAAAAGTCAGATGCCAAGATTCAGGATGCACACGAAGCTATAAGACCAACATATATTGATAATACTCCAGTTAAAGTTAAAGATTTCCTTTCAAGAGATCAATTCAGACTTTATCAGCTTATCTGGAGAAGATTCATGGCTAGCAGAATGGCTGCTGCCAAGTATGAGACAACATCAGTCAAGATCGATGCAGGCAAGCATAGATTTACTGTATCTGCATCTAAGACTGTTTTTGATGGATTCCTTAATGTTTATACAGATGATGAGGACCAGATCGAAAAGAATGTTCTCATGAAGAATCTGGACACAAACACAAAGCTTTCCTTTGATTCTTTTGATAGTGCTCAGCATTTTACTCAGCCAGCTCCTCACTATACAGAAGCTTCACTGGTTCATGATCTTGAAGCTTTAGGAATTGGCAGACCAAGTACTTATGCTCCTACAATTTCTACAATTTTGGCAAGGCATTACATCACCAAGGAAAATAAGAGCATTTTTATCACTGAGCTTGGTCAGGCAGTCAACAAGATGATGGTGGAAGCATTCCCTCAGATCGTTGATGTTAACTTTACTTCTAACATGGAAGCTCTTCTTGATGGAATCGCTGATGGTAACGTTAAGTGGAAGACTGTTATAGAGAACTTCTATCCAGACCTTGATAAGGCTGTCAAAGAAGCTGAGAAGGACATGGAAAAGGTTGTTGTTCAGGATGAGGTTACAGATGAGATCTGCGAAAATTGTGGCAGAAATCTTGTGATCAAGTATGGACCTCATGGCAAATTCCTTGCTTGTCCTGGATTCCCTGAGTGTAAGAATACCAAGCCGTACTTTGAGAAGATCGGAGTAGAGTGTCCTAAGTGTGGTAAGGATATAGTTCTTAAGCGTACTAGAAAAGGACGTATATTCTATGGCTGTATCGATAATCCAGATTGTGATTACATGTCATGGGCTAGACCAACCAAGGAAAAATGTCCTAAGTGCGGATCTATAATGGTTGCTAAGGGCAATAAACTTGTTTGTTCAGATGAGCAGTGCGGATATATCTGTTCTAAGGAATCAAGTGATTCAAATAAGGACTGAACAATAAATCAGAATTTTTAGAAAATTTAAGCCTTTTTTCATAATTGTAGGCGCTTCAACGTTTGAAGCGCCTATTTTTTTATGTTATGATAACAATAGTTTAAATATGCAAAATAATCTTAAAGGAGAACAAAAATGAGTAGTGTTCAACTACTAGATAAGACCCGCAAGATTGGCAAACTATTACATAACAGTAACTCTGGAAAGGTTGTATTCAATGACATTTGCCGAGTGTTATGTGACATTTTATCTTCTAACATGTTCGTTATCAGTAAAAAAGGTAAAGTGCTCGGAATCGGTGAAAGTGCAAATGTGGAATCATTAAGTGATCTGCTTGTAGACAATGTAGGATCATTTATTGATCCAATGCTTAATGAGAGATTACTTACGATTTTGTCTACAAAAGAAAATGTTAATCTAGAAACTCTTGGTTTTGAAGGAATTGACAGTTCTAAATTTCAGGCAATCATTACTCCTATTGAGATTGCAGGTGAGAGATTAGGAACATTATTTATTTACAAGACCGATACTCCATATGACATTGATGACATAATTCTTTGTGAGTATGGAACAACAGTGGTTGGGCTTGAAATGCTAAGAGCAGTAAATGAAGAGAATGCAGAGGAGAGCAGAAAGCTTGCAGTTGTTAAATCTGCTATCAGTACACTTTCATTTTCTGAGATGCAGGCCATCATTCATATATTTGATGAGCTTGATGGAATGGAAGGAGTTCTGGTTGCCAGCAAGATCGCTGACAGAGTAGGAATTACCAGAAGCGTTATCGTAAATGCTCTTAGAAAGTTTGAGAGCGCAGGTGTAATTGAATCTAGATCCTCTGGCATGAAGGGAACTTACATCAAGGTTACTAATGACGTAGTCTTTAACGAGATCAAGAAGTTAAAGCAGGAATTATAACTAGAATGTATTATATTGCAGGATGGATGTTGATGAACGGATTTATCGTTTATGATAAATCCGTTCATTTTTTATACATGTTGTAGTTAATAAAATATAAAAACACAATATGAAGTATATTTTTCTTGTTTTTTTCAAATAAAAATCATATTATTATTAATAATAAGATAATAGGTCTTATTATGTTCTCATTTAAGGAGGATTTCTATGATCAACAGTAATGCTTTTGATTACATCAATGTTCTGGATAAGGCTGCAGATGCTTCTTGGACCAGAAATGAAGTTATTGCAAATAATATAGCCAATGTTGATACTCCTGGATACAAGAGACAGGATCTTAATTTTGAGGACGAACTGGAAAGAGCGCTTGGACATTCAAGATACAAGACCATGGATCAAAAGGTCGGGGATCTTAAGGATAAGCACTTGAAACCAAGGGTTATCAATGACTATTCTAATTTTTCATATAGAACAGACAAGAATAACGTAGACATCGATACTGAGAACGTAACACTTGCAGCTAACCAGCTCAAGTATCAGGGACTTATGTCAGGTCTTAACAATGAATTTAAGAACCTGCAGTCCGTTATGAAGTCTTAATGAAGGAGGGAGATTATGAGTATATTTGATTCTTTTAACATAAATTCATCTGGTATGACAGCTCAGAGATTCAGAATGGATATCATTTCTGAGAATATTGCCAATGCCAATACAACTCGCACTCAGGATGGAACTCCTTATGTCAGAAAGGTAGTTACATTTGCAGAAAAAGGTACACAGACTCCTTTTTCAAGGATCCTTAACGAAAGACTTGATCATTATTCAGGTAGAGGTGTTAAGGTTACTAAGGTTCAGGATGATACATGGACACAGATGAACGTTGTATATGATCCTTCACATCCTGATGCTGATGCTAACGGATATGTTACTTATCCTAACGTTAATACAGTCACAGAAATGACTAACCTTATAGATGCAAGCAGATCCTATGAAGCTAATGCTACAGCATTTAATGCCAGCAAGAATATTGCTTCAAGAGGACTCGAGCTTGGTCAGGGCGGCTGATAGTTTTTATGGAGGAATGATAAATGGCATCACTTGATATTTCACAACTTAGGAATGTTACATCAGGCGCGATCAAAAGTGCAGAAAAGACTAATAGCAGAGTTTACAATGTCCTTGGAGATGATCAAAAGGGAAATGACCAGGCGTTTTCTGTTATCTTTGGTCAGGCTGTAGAAAATATAAATACTACTAACGCATACTTGTCTGACGCTGAGAATGAAGAGATTAAATGGGCTCTTGGTCAGACAGATAATACTCATGATCTTTCTGTAGCAATACAGAAGGCTCAGACAGCACTTCAATATACAGTTGCTGTAAGAGACCGCGTTCTTTCTGCATATAGAGAACTTACTCAGATGCAGATTTAATATGTTTTAAGATTTTGGGGAGGGAGAGAGCATGGCTGATAAACTTAAAGCCTTGTGGCAAAAAGTTCTCGACTGGTGGAATCAGTTTACTGCTAAACAAAAGACTCTGATCATTGGAGCCGGTTCAGTAATACTGCTGACCATCATTATATTGGTTTCTATTTTGAACCAGCCTCAGTATGTTCTTTTGGCTACGGCCAATTCTACAAAGGAAGCTTCAGAGATAAAAGAGCTTCTTGATTCAAATTCAGTAAATTATAAAATGTCAGATGATGGTCTGGAATTCAGGGTCCTAAAAAAGGATCAGGGTGATGCCAGCCTTCTTTTGGGTGCAAATGATATACAGTCATATGCCTATAGTATTGATAATGTTACTGATGGCAGCTTTTCAACTACAGAATCTGATAAGCAAAAGAAATACGTCCTATATCTGGAAAGCAGACTGGAATCGGATTTTATTTCAAAGTTTGAAGCAATCAAGAGTGCTAATGTCCAGCTTAATATTCCTGACAATGATGGAACACTTATTGGTAATCAGGAAGAAGCATCAGCCTGGATCCTTTTGAATATAGCTGATGGTGCGAATTTTTCAGAAGATAATGCAGCCTTTCTTGCAAAGGCAGTTGCTGTAGCGATTGGTAATGAAAACACAGAGAATATCGTTATTCTTGACACTAACGGTAATATGCTTTTCTCTGGAAGTGAGGAGACTACAACTTCAGGACTTGCAAGTTCACAGCTATCATTAAAGGCTAAGGCAGAGCAGATTGTAAAAAGTGAAGTAAAAAAGGTACTTCTTGGAACGAAGCTTTATGATGATATTGAAGTAGCAAGTAACCTTGTTATGGATTTTTCTAAAGAAGAAAAGACAACTCATAACTATACTCCTGCACAGGATCAGACTCAGGGTGTTTTAAGCCATGAGGATACATATAATGCAGAAAATGTTAATGGTATAAGCGGTATTCCTGGTACTGATACAAACGCTGATGATGAAACAACTTATGTTACTCAGGACAATCAGAATTCAACATCAAGTATTACTGAGGAATCCCGTGATTATCTTCCTAACGAAGAGATTACAACTAAGACAAATCAGCCGGGGGCTATTCAATATGATCAGTCTTCTATATCTGTTACCGCTATCAACTATGTAGTTGTAAAAGAAGAAGATTATAAGAGCGCTGATAACAATAATATGACTTGGGATGAGTACAAAGTTGCAAATGCTCAGCCTGTTACATTGGAAGTTCCTGAAGAGATGATAAATGTTGTTTCTAAGGCAACCGGTATTAGTGCAGAGAATGTAGCAATGGCGGCATATACTGAATATGTCTTCTTTGACAGAACAGGCGCTGCTATAACACTTACAGATGTATTACAGATCTTGCTTATCCTTGTTATCCTTGGACTTCTTGCATTCATTATCATCAGGAGTATGTGGACCAAGAAGGTTCAGGAGGAAGAGGAAGAGCCAGAGCCTCTTTCAGTTGAATCATTGCTTGAGTCTCAGCCAGAAGAAGCTCTTGAAGATATTGAGATGGATACAGGTTCAGAAACCAAGCGTCTTATTGAAAAGTTTGTTGATGAAAATCCAGAAGCTGCAGCTACGCTACTACGCAACTGGCTTAACGAGGACTACGGTCTATAATTTAATGAGGGAGTTAGAAGTATTATGGATACTGAAGTTTCTGCAGGAGGAAATCCGTTAACAGCGGGTTTTACAGGCACTCAAAAAGCGGCAATTCTTCTGATCGCACTTGGACCAGAAAAATCATCCGCCATATTCAAGCATCTCAAGGATGAGGAAATTGAGGAGCTTACTTTAGAGATCGCCAACACTAGAAGTGTAACTTCTCAGATCAAAGAGGCGGTCTTAGAAGAGTTCTATGGTGTCTGCCTTGCACAGCAGTATATTGCTGAAGGTGGTATCAATTATGCCAAAGAACTTCTTGAGAAAGCTCTTGGAGAGGATAAGGCTCTTGATGTTATCAGTAAGCTTACTGCTTCACTTCAGGTTAAGCCTTTCGAGTTTATTCGTAAGACTGAGCCTTCGCAGCTCCTTACTTTCATTCAGGACGAGCATCCTCAGACTATTGCTCTTATATTGTCCTATATGTCACCTTCACAGAGTGCGCTCATTCTCTCGGCTATTCCACCTGACAGGCAGGCAGATGTTGCTAAGAGAATCGCTTCTATGGACCGTACAAGTCCGGATACAATAAAGGAAGTAGAGAAAGTATTGGAATCAAAGTTATCGTCTCTTGTAAATCAGGATTACACAATTGTTGGTGGTGTAGACGCAGTTGTAGAGATCCTCAATACTGTAGACCGTGCAACAGAGAAGCACATTATGGAAACTCTCGAGATCGAAGAGCCAGAGCTTGCAGACGAGATCAGAAAGAAGATGTTCGTATTCGAAGATGTTCTTCTTTTGGACGACAGATCTATTCAGAGAGTGCTGCGTGAAGTTGAAAATAGTGACCTTGGCCTTGCTCTTAAGGGCGCTACAGAGAACGTTCAGACAGCAATCTTCAACAACTTGTCAAAGCGTCTTGCTGCTATGATCAAGGAAGATATGGACTTCATGGGACCTGTTCGTATGAAGGATGTTGAAGAGGCTCAGCAGAAGATCGTTAACGTCATCAGAAAGCTTGAGGACGCTGGCGAGATCGTAATCTCCAGAGGTGGAGGTGATGAGTTAGTTGTCTAATCTTTTTAAAGCAGGTTTTGTGAGCTTTGATCAGGGTGAAACCAGGATCATTGATAGCAATGAACTTGCGAACAAAAAAATAGAAGCATTTCAGGAACAGGAGTTAAAGAGACAAAGAGCTCAGATGGCTTCTGAAGAAGGTTTTGAAGAAGGTGAAGAGCCGGTTGACTTTATTCCTGGGCTTGAGATGGAACAGCTTAATCAGCTTACAGAAGACCAGGGCGTGATCGAGCCTATGCAAAGTCCTGATCCTCAATTTGACATGGAAGCTATGCAGGCTGAAATAGATTTTAAGATTCAACAGGCTCAGGAACAGGCTGACGCTATCATTCAGGAAGCCAACGAACAAGCTGATACTATTCGTAACAACGCAATAGATCAGGGAAGAAGAGAAGGCTACGATGCTGGATATCAGGAAGGCGTTGCTGCAGCTGAAAGCTTAAAGGCTGAGATCGAGCAACAAAGAGAAGGACTTGAAAAAGAGTATCAGCAGCTTGTAGATGAGCTTGAGCCAGAAATGGTTGATATTCTTACTCAGATCTATGAGCATGTTTTTGGAATTGAACTTAGAGAGGATAAGGCTATTATCCTTC
The DNA here is from genome assembly GCF_900143205.1 of Butyrivibrio hungatei DSM 14810. Lineage (GTDB taxonomy): Bacteria > Bacillota > Clostridia > Lachnospirales > Lachnospiraceae > Butyrivibrio > Butyrivibrio hungatei. The sequence goes on from NZ_FRDH01000012.1 coordinate 18,507, forward strand.
ATCTTTTAAAGAGTACTTTATCAAGGATCGAACCGGGAAATAATCTTATTGTTCATGTTTCTTCCGATGACTATGATGAGGTGATAGATGAAAGAGATAGTCTTGATGCCTGCATCACTTCGCCTAACACCACAATGGAAATTATTGAAGATCCTCTTTTGAAAGAAAATGAATGCATGATCGAATCAGATAGTGGTGTATTTGATTGCAGTCTGGGAGTTGAACTTTCAGAGATCAGTAGAAAGCTAAAACTTCTTTCTTTTGATAGGAAGAAGAGATAAACAGGTGATGGAATGCTAGTTTCTTCAATTGATCTATCGAAATACAAAAAAATGAAGAGTGCTCCATTTTACCGAATGAGGGGTAAGGTTGTAAATGTTATCGGCTTAACTATCGAGTCAGCAGGACCAGATGCTAAGCTTGGTGACATTTGTCTTATTTATCCAAAAAAGAAAGACAGCGACTCAGTTTCTGACTTTAGCGCAAGGCCAGCTATGGCTGAGGTTGTTGGCTTTAAGGATAATCGTGTACAGCTGATGCCATATGAAAATACCAGTGGAATAGGTAATGGCTCAATTGTTGAGAATACTGATTCACCTCTTAGAGTAAACGTTGGTGAGGGACTTCTTGGTAAGACTCTGGATGGCCTTGGCAGGATCGATGGAACAAACTTTGGTAAAGGCGTTTCACTTGAAGGCGGCGTTGCATATTCTGTAGAGAATCAGCCACCAGATCCTATGACAAGAGATCCTATTTCAGATGTGTTATCCCTTGGAGTAAAGGCTGTTGATGGACTTCTTACAGTTGGTAAAGGTCAGAGAATTGGTATTTTTGCAGGTTCTGGTGTTGGTAAGTCAACGCTACTTGGAATGTTTGCCAGAAATACTCAGGCTGATATAAATGTCATTGCTCTTATTGGAGAGCGAGGCAGAGAGGTTAGAGAGTTTATTGAGAGAGACCTTGGCGAAGAAGGTATGCGAAGGTCTATTGTGGTTTGTGCTACTTCTGATAAGCCTGCACTTGAGAGGCTTAAGGCTGCAAAGACTGCAACTTCAATAGCTGAGTACTTTCGAGATAAGGGTAAAGATGTTCTTTTGATGATGGATTCTCTTACACGTTTTTCAATGGCTCAAAGAGAGATTGGACTTGCTAGTGGTGAGCCACCTGTTTCTAGAGGATATCCGCCATCAGTATATGCTGAGATGCCTAAACTCTTAGAAAGAGCTGGAAGATCAAGAAAGGGGTCTATCACAGGCTTATATACAGTTCTTGTTGATGGCGATGATATGAATGAGCCTATCACAGATACCGCCCGCGGTATTCTGGATGGTCATATTGTTCTTAATCGTAAGCTTGCTCAGAGAAATCATTATCCTGCGATTGACGTTCTTGCCAGCATCTCCAGGTGTATGTCGGCTATTACAGATCCAGAACATAAGAAGGCTGCAGGCAAACTTAAGAACGTGCTTGCAACATATAACGATGCTGAAGACCTTATTAATATAGGAGCATACCGTAGTGGTGCCAACAAGAACATTGACTATGCGGTATCCAAGATCGATGCTGTTAATGAGTTTTTGATGCAGGAAACTGATGAAAAATTTAGTTTCGAAGAGATCAGGCAGACCCTGATTGATATTTTTAGGGACTGATAAATGGCTAGATTTAATTATAGGATGCAAAACATTCTAAATATCAAGCAAAAAACTGAGGGACAGATCAAGATGGAATTTGCTGCTGCCCAGTCAGAGCTTAACAAACAGCTTGATATTTTGGATGAATATATCTACAGAAGAGCGAATTATCTAAAAGAAGCTGAAGAACTTAGAAATGAAGATAGCTTGAGGCTTCAGGATATATTGGATAATCAATACGCAACTGCTCAGATGGATGTTATGATAGCATCTCAGGCTAAAGTAGTTAAGAAACATGAAGCAGAAGTCGAAAAAGTAAGAGTAAAACTTGCACGTGCCATGCAGGAAAGAAAGATGCAGGAAACTCTACGAGACAGAGCTTATGCTGAATTTGTTGAAGAACAAAAGCAAGAAGAAGCTAAGGAAAACGATCAGCGAACTAGCTTTACTTATGGACAAAAAAGACAGGAGAATGGTTAATTATGGCTGATAACAGCATGATGACACCTATGGATGATCCTAAAGCTGCCAAGAAAAAGCTTGCGGATGAGAAAAAAGAATATAGAAAAAAGCTAAGGGAACAGCGTAAAGAGCAGAAAGAAAAAGAAGCTGAATTTGCTGAAAGAACTGCTGAGATCAATGGAGACGATGCTGGTGGTCTTGCAACTCTTATCATCACTTTCCTTATTATTCTGATATGGCTTGCTATCATGGCTCTTTTAGTAAAGCTTGATGTTGGACATTTTGGATCAGAGATCCTTGCTCCACTTCTTAGGGATATTCCTTATGTGAATATTATTCTTCCTGATGGAAGTATTTCAACGGATTCTTCTGAAACACCGGTTGATTTTAGTAATGCTGAGAGTTCTGCTTCAGGCATTAACTCCATGGAAGAAGCAAATGCCTATATCAAGAGACTTGAACAGGCTCTTCAGTCAGAGATGGAACTTAATAGCAGCTATGCTTCATCAATTGAAAAGCTTGAAACTGAAGTAGCAAGGCTTGAGCCTTTTGAAAAGCAGCAAAAAGAGTTTTATGAAGAAAAAGCTAATTTCTATAACAGTATAGTTTATGGCGATTATGCTCCGGATGCTTCTGCCTATGCTTCATATTATGAGATGATCGATCCTGATAATGCAGCTGAGATATACAGAAAGGTTGTGCAGGGCGAATATGATGATGCGGCCATCAAAGCTTTTGCAACAACATATTCTGGAATGAAAGCCAAGAAAGCTGCAGCAATCTTTGATGAGATGGTAGCAGAAAATCAGATTGAGCTTGTTTCGAGGATCCTGGCCCAGATGAGCGTTGAAAACAGAGGAGATATCCTTGCTGCTATGAAGGAAGATAATGCAGCTAAGCTTACACAACTTCTAGAGCCAACATCTCTCGAACAAAAATCCACAAAAGTTACTGGATAAATTTCAAAATAGATATAAATAAAATATAAAAAATACCGATATACAAGTTGGAAGTATATCGGTATTTTTATGCTTAAAAATAGAAAGGAGGATCTTGATGGGCAGTACAACCAATCAGGTTGGTACATTGTTACCAATCATGACGCAAAGTACTGCAGCGACTAATGTTTCATCTGTAGCAGAATCAAACAAAGGCATGTCGAAAGCATCTGCAAGCTTTGACAACATTCTGAACCAGTTTTCAGATACCGTGATGCAGACAAGAGCAAATGATGCAGGAAAAGACAATAAGGCGCTACCTAAGGATGCAGATCAGAAAAACATCTCTGATGATGCTACAAGGAAGACTGAAAAGGAAAATGGAAGTCCTAGTGATAAGGATATCAAAAAGTTTTCTGAAGCTTGTAATAATGCAGATAATGCAGAAAAAGCTAATGCTACAGGATTAAAAGAAACAGACAGCACGGAAGCAGATAAAAAGCTGCAGGAAGCCATTGAGGAAGATGGCAAAAAGCTTGTATCTGAAATTGCAGAAGCCTTCGATGTATCAGAGGACGAGATACTTGGCATGATGCAGGCAATGGGACTAATGATGGCAGATCTTTTAGACCCGCAGAATTTACAGGAGCTCGTAACACGAGTTATCGGACAGGACAAGGCACTTGAACTTTTAACAGATTCAGATCTCTATACTTCATTGCAGGACCTCTTAGAGGGTGCGGAAGATATGAGAAGTCAACTTATGAATGAGTTTGACTTATCTGATGAAGAACTTCAGAACGTAATAAATGAGACTAAGGGCGATTTTACAGAGCATCTTGCAAAAGAAACTGAGAAGATGCCTGAGGTTATCATAAACGAAGCTGGAGATGAATTGTTTAAGGACAAGACCGCACTACAGTCTGATAAGACATCAGCAGAAAGACCTGAAGTTACGATCGAAAGAAGTATAGCAGAGGAAAACAGACCTGTAGAAACTTCTGAAAGATCACAAAATGACAGTAATAAAGGTTCTTTCCATCAGGAAGCTGGTGCTCCTAATCTTTTTAATCAGGTACTAAATAATATTACTGAAGCTGCTATGAATGAGCCAGCTCAAGAGATGCAGTACACTGACAGAGCTCAGATGGCAGATATCATCAGGCAGATCACAGAGAGAATTACTATTTCTTCTGGACAGGATGAGACTACGATGGAACTTCAGCTTCATCCAGCAAGCCTTGGAAATGTGAACATAATGCTTACAAGCAGCAAGGACGGAATAGTTGCTAAGTTCACAGCTCAAAATGAGATAGTAAAAGAAGCAGTAGAAAGCCAGATGATCCAGCTTCAGCAAAAATTCGAAGCACAGGGAATCAAGGTTACATCAATTGAAGTTACGATTGCAAGTCACGAGTTTGAAAGAAACTTAGACGAGCAGAATAAACGTCAGGGAAGCGACGAAGAGACTGGAAAAGGTAAGAAGAATACAAGACGTATCGATCTTTCATCTATTTCAGATCTTGAGGATGAAGCGCTTGATGATTCAGACAAGATAACAGCTCAAATGATGGCTGCAAATGGTAATACAGTTGATTATACCGCCTAATTGCTTATGAAAAGAGGTCAAAATGGCAGAAACTAATGCAGTAAATAATGCAGTAAATAACAATTCAGTAAGCGCTATCATAAAGGATGGACAGGTTCAGAATCTTGATAAGTCAAAAGAAAGCAAGAATATGAACACAGCATCTGGCTATGACAAAGATTCTTTTCTTAAGATCTTGGTAGCTCAGATGAAATATCAGGATCCTATGGAGCCTACGTCAAATACTGAATACATTTCACAGTATGCTACATTTACTCAGGTTGAACAGCTTAACAATATGGCTAATTCAATGTCTCTTTCCAGAGCATCTGAGATGGTAGGTAAGACAGTAACTGTTAATCAGGTAAATGCTGACACTGGTAAGACTTCAGAGGTACAGGGAGTTGTAGACTTTGTTACTTACAGCGGCAATAAAGCATACCTTAGCATCAATGGTACAAACTACAATATTGATGATGTAACAGAAGTTCTTTCAGCTGATTACACAGATGCCCTTGAAGTAGTTAAGGACTTTCAGGAAGCTATTGATAAGCTTCCTAACCTCAATCTTATTTCTGAGGAAGAGCACGGATCAACCATCGATACTATGTATGATTTCTACATGAACAAGATGGATGAAAAAGCTAAGAACCTTATGAATAAGGATTATGTGACATCACTTCTTCAGTTCGTTAACAGAATTGATGATATTAGAGGAAATGATCACAGAACACTTATTAAAGCAACAACTTAAAATATACGTGGCGCCCGGAAGGATCCGGGTGCTGCGGAAAATTTAGAAGAAAGGAGGAAAGACAGTCATGATAATGGATGATAGACAGTTTTTATCAATAGGCCAGATGCAGAATCAGATTAAGACAGGATCTGTAAATGCTGGAAGTGTGATCAACAAGCCTTCTGGAACTCTGCCTGTAGGTGAAAATTCTTTTGCTAACATCCTTAAAAAAGCTGAGGAATCTGTCGATAATAATATTGGTTCGGAAAGTCTTAAGTTTTCTAAGCATGCAGTTAACAGATTAAGCGATAGAAATATCGAACTTACTAAAGAGCAGATGGCTAGACTTGAGCATGGAAAGATTGAAGCTTCAGAAAAAGGTATCAAGGATTCCCTTATACTTATCGATCAGCTGGCTTTCATAGTTAATGTACCGAACAATACAGTAGTGACAGCAATGGATCAGACAGAAAATAAAAGTAATGTTTTTACAAATATTGACGGAGCAGTGATTGCGTGATTGGACCTATTGCAGGAAATCATTTGATCCCCGACCGATTGAAGGGATCATTCTTTATCACTCATCCGTCCAAAATCTCAAAAAAGCTAAATACAAGATGGAGGACTTTGCCTTATGATGAGATCACTTTATTCTGGTGTAGCAGGTCTTAAGACACACCAGACCAAGATGGATGTTATCGGTAACAATATTGCCAACGTTAACACCACATCTTTCAAATCACAGTCTATTACATTTTCAGATCTTATGTATCAGACAACACAGACAGCTTCAGGAGCTACAGAGACCAAGGGTGGTGTAAACGCTCGTCAGATCGGTCTTGGTGCTAAGTCTGGTGCTATAAATACAGCTATTACATCTCAGGGAGCAACACAGACAACAAATAACCCATTTGATATCATGATCACAGGTGAGTCTTTCTTTATCGTTAACAACGGTAATGAAAATCTCTACACAAGAGATGGTTCTTTCTATGTAGATGGTGCTGGTAACCTTGCAATGCAGTCAAATGGATATTTTGTTCAGGGCTGGGTTGCACAGGAAGATAAGGAAACTGGTGAGATCACAATTAACAAGAATGGCGGACTTTCAAGCCTTCAGATCATGAGTGCAGCAAACAGCACTTATTCACCAGCATCTACAACAGCAGCTCTTTACAGCGGTAACATCGATGACCATGACAAGAACCTCATTTCTGATGATGGTAAGACTGTAACACTTGAGTTCTATGACAACAAAGGTTATCTTTACACAGGTAAGTTCACATTAAAGGATACTGGTTATGATCATCAGTTCGCACTTACTCTTACAGATATCATCGATTCAGACGGAAAGAGTATTGGACCAGATCTGTTAAAAGAGATCACATTCGGTAATGTTGAGAGCCCAACAAGATCACAGTCATTTGAAAAAGGTACTAAGTATTCGATCGTACTTGATGCTTCTGGCGAAAATATCGCTATCAATGCAGAAGGCGGAGATGTTAAGTACAAACAGGTTCCTTTAAATGGTTATTTATCAGATCTTATGAGCACTAGTTCAAAGAGCTACTCAGGAATTCTCAATACTGTATACAATGTTACAGATACAGATGAAAAGAACTATCCTGCAGATGCAACATATAAGATTGATGACCAGACTGGTGAACTTACAATAAAGTACAACAAGGTTGACCTTGCTGCAGCTGATGGATGGTATGCAACAGCTAAGTACACTTATAAGACAAACTCATCAGAGAAGTACTTTGTAGATCCAGCAACACTTGAGGCTTATCATATTCCTGATTCCACAGCAAATTCAAGCGCAAGTGTTTTTGCTGATACAGATTTCCTTTCAAAGGTATTTGGAATCTCTGATCTTTATGGCTCAGCAGATTACGACTATACATATTATAATGCGACAACTCCACCTAAGATGGAGATCAAGAGACATGTATCAGTTCCACAGGCTACATCAACTAACCCAGGCGCATATAATAAGATTGCAACTGTTGGTCAGTACTATACACTTGATGGAACAACAACAGGTAAGACTGTACTTCAGGCAGCTCAGGATTGGGTAGCAGCAGCTCCAGCAGGCGAGACAAGAAGTCTTGATCAGGTATTTTATTCATTCAATTCAGCTGATGATAACATTACTTTATATGTAAAGAATTATGAAGATGTAACAAAGACTGAGACTACAGGCGGTTCTGCAGTACAGGCAGATGTTAATAATCTTACAACTGCATTTACAGATGGTAGTATTGATGTATCTACTGGAATTGAGACTCAGGATATAACAGATGTTCTTGCATATATTGATAATCAGATTGCTGCTCTTAACGCTGATAATCAGACACAGGAGCAGAATAAAATAGATGCAGAGGCAGATAAAACTGCCCAGGATACTATAATGGCTGAGCAGCAGCAGATTATTGATGAAAAACAAGCTATTATTGACAATCCGGCATCTGATCCTGCAGATGTTACACAGGCAGAGGCAGAAAGAGATGCTGCACAGGCTATTTATGATCAGGCTGTACTTGATAAAGCAGCTGCACAGACTGCATACGATAATGCTGTTGCTGCAATTACAGCTAATGATGATAAGATTGCAAACTACAACTCCGCTAAGAAGGCTGCTGGAGAAATTCAGAGCGCAATGACAGCTAAGAGTCTTTCAGTTGTTACTGATGTAAAGGAAACTTCAATTACAGGTACTACAGGTCTTATGTTCTCATATGAAGCTCAGGAACTTGGCGGGGCACAGGCTCTTAGAGATGGAACTGGAGCTGTGATCACTTATTCACATCAGATTGAAGCTGAAGGTGAACTTGATACTACAAAGTTTACTGATACACAGCCAGTACAGCCAAAGGGCGTATATGTTGGAGCTTCTACATTTGCTAAGGCTTATGGACTTACAAGTCTTACAGCAACAATTACAAGTGGAAATAATCCTTACGAGACACTTCTTGGTGATGCATTTGGAACAAATACAAATATTCCAAGCTTGGCTTCTGGTCAGGAATATACAATTACATTCTCAAACAATACTGAGACTTTAGGATATGTTTCAATTGCACACAGCGTAACCGAGACTGCAAAGGGAATGTCTACTGGATATTCAGTTTCTGATAATGGTGATGGAACACTTAACTATACATCAGAGACAGCTTATGAATCAGTACCTGTAAAGGGAAATATAGCAGATCTTCTTACAACAGCAGAAGGCGATAACAAAGGTCTTTTAAATAAGGTTTATGGAATCACTGATGAGCAGGCTGATGCATATGGTATTGATGGTACTTATGAGATCAATACTTCAACAGGTGCTATTAACCTTACAGTAGGTAAGCATTCTGTACAGCTTAAGTTTGATGCAGCTAATGGTTCTCTTGTTTCAGCTGATACAAGTGATGCAGGTCTTGTAACAATGAACTTCAACCAGTCAATTCCTGGTCTTGAAGCCTTTGGCTATCAGCAGACAGCAGGCGATACAACTCATAATCCTGGTGATGTACAGTTTGACTTCTCAACAGTTACAAACTACAACACAAACGGATCATCTACGATCAAGGCTGTTAAGGGCGACAAGAAGTCTCTTAACACAGGACGTGCAGTTGGTGAGATGAACGGTGTTTCAATCAGTACAGACGGTCAGATCTATGCAACATATTCAAATGGTCAGACCAAGCTCCTTGGACAGATCGCATCTGCGGAGTTTGCTAATGCATCAGGTCTTTCAAAGGAAGGTGATAACCTGTATGCATCAACACTTAACTCTGGTGAAGCTACAATTCAGGACATCACCACTGATGGTGGTTACATGAACACTGGTGTACTTGAAATGTCTAACGTAGACCTCTCTTCACAGTTTACTGAGATGATCACAACACAGCGTGGTTTCCAGGCTAACAGCCGTATCATCACAGTATCTGATACACTTCTTGAAGAGCTTACAAACCTTAAGAGATAATCTTTAGACAAAAACGAAAGCCCTGCCGATTACCGGCAGGGCTTTTTGCGTGCGTAAGAACTATAAGAGACTAAATAGCGTATCTATAAAAACATTATACCATGCAAACACTAACTGTATATTGGACAAAGATTATTCTTTTAGCAATTCTTTAAATAATCTGCTGTAATATATTGACTTGTTGTGGTAAAATAATTTTAATACCACAATATGTAGTACTATGTCCAAAAATAGATTTTGGACAATATAAATTCGAAAAAATATTACATAAATCACATTGCATTTGTGTAATAAAATTTAAAATATGTCTAAATTGTGAACGTGACATAGAGATTTTGAACAGAAAAAGTGGTAAAATAGTAGTAATTAGAAATAAAGTTTCATTTTAAAATGAAACTTTTTGAATGAGTGAAATTTTATATTAGGTGAGGGGTTAATGTCTAAGATTATTGAGCTGACCAAAATGGATACGCGTAAGATTCTTCTTAATATTTCTTCTATTGAGACTGTAGAAGCTAATCCAGATACCATCATTATCCTTAACTCGGGTAGGAAGTTATTAGTCAAAGAAAATCCTGATGAAATCTACAAGATGATTCAAGAAAATTAATTTTGAAACAAATTATCGAATAAGTAAATGATGTTCACTATAAATATGAGAAAGGGGAGTTTGTTGTGGATATTGCGTCTTTACTTGGTGTAGGTCTATGTTTTATATTCATGATCCTGAGTATTGTGTTCTCAGCTGGTATCACGGGTGTTAAATACTTCCTTGATGCGCCTTCAGCTATGATCACCTTTGGAGGAGCCTTCATGGCCGTTTTGGGATCAAGAAGTATGCCGAGTTTCATGAGCGGTCTTAAGTCATATACTTTGATCTTTAAGATGCCAACTGATGACACCAAATCTGTTATCAAAAAAATCATCGATCTTTCAAATACAGCCAGAAAAGAAGGCCTTCTTGCATTGGAAGAAGCTGCTGGTAGTTTGGAGGATGCTTTCATGAAGAAGGGCGTCATGCTTATCGTAGACGGTACTGAGCCTGAACTTGTAAAGAGCATTCTTGAAGCTGAAATTGATGCCATGGCGGAGCGTCATAAAGAGAACTATTCATTCTTTGGCGATGTTGCTGGTATGGGTCCTTCATGGGGTATGATCGGTACCCTCCTTGGACTGGTTCTTATGCTTCAGAACATGTCTGATCCTTCATCAATCGGACCATCCATGGCGGTTGCCCTCATTACTACATTCTACGGATCAGTTCTTGCTAACTGGTTCTGTTATCCTGCTGAAAATAAGTTAAAGGCCAGAAGTAATGCTGAGTACATGACAAAGAGCATTATCATTGAGGGTCTTTTGTCTATACAGGCTGGTGAAAACCCACGTGTTACAGAAGAGAAGCTTAAATCATTTCTTTCACCTGCTGATAGATCTGCTTATGAAGCTGAAAATGGAACTGGCGATGGAGGCGGAGAATAATGGCAAAGAGACAAGAGGAGATAAAACCTGGTCTGCCGGCCTGGCAGGGTACCTTTGGTGATCTGATGAATCTGCTTCTTTGTTTCTTCGTACTTCTTTTCTCAATGGCTAACATGGATGCGGCAAAGTTCGAGGAAGTAGCAGCATCATTTAGTAATGCTTTCGGTATCTTCTCCGGTGGAGAAATGGCTATAGGACAGGGAGCACTTATTGGTGATGGCGTTTCTCAGCTTAGTGCTTTATCTAGTTATATTACTTCAATGGGACTTGCTCAGAGCGGCGAGGATTCTGATTCAGAAGAGACAGCTATTGGAGAAATGGAGCAAAAGGAACTGTTAGAAGCTGCAGAAGAGGAACAGATGGAAGCATCAGAAGAGCTTGCTGAAAAGATTGAAGCAGCTCTTGAAGCTGGAGATGTAGATAATGAAGTATCTCTGAATTACACAAGCCAGTTTGTACAGCTCACTATTCAGGGTTCAATTCTTTTTGATTCTGGTAAGACAGATATTAAAGATGACGCTATACCTGTTATCGATAAGGTTGGTCAGATACTTGAAACCTATGCTGGAGGTACTATTGAGATTGAAGGACATACGGATAATGTTCCTATGTCTTCAGGTGGCAAATATGCCAACAACGATGAGCTTAGTTCAGGAAGAGCTCTTTCAATCTTTTATTACCTTTGTGAAAATACTAATCTTGATCCTGCAAACATTGTTCATACAGGTCGAGGTGAGTATTCTCCAATTGCTGACAATTCTACAGATGAGGGCAGAGCCCGCAACAGAAGAGTAGAAATAAAGATTTACAATCCACTTAGTTCATCTTATTAAAGAGGGGAGATAGTCCTAAATGAAAAAGAATCTTTTATCAATCATCATCTTGGCACTTTTAGTCATTAACCTTGCTATGAATGGATTCATGCTTCTTAGCGTATTGACAACAAATTCTCAGACTGCAAAGCTTATCTCTGATATTGCTGCTGCGCTTGAGCTTGAAGCTAGCGGCGGAGCAGGCGGAGGTTTTTCAAATTCAAATTCAGGAACTGTTGGTGTAGCAAACATAGCTACATTTGGTTATACAGGTGATAACAACCTTACTATCAGTCTTAAGCCTGGCGCAGATGGCAAGACTCATTACATGCTTGCTGACGTTGTATTTTCAATGAATACAGCTGCTCAGGATTATGCAACCTATGGTTCTTCTGAATCACTTGCTAGTATGAGTGATCTTGTTAAGGCTAAAGTTATTGATGTCCTTTCAAGTTACACAATGGAAGAACTTCAGGCTGATATGCAGACAGCAAAAGACCAGGTTCTTGAAGCTGTTCAGGAACTTTACGGTTCAAACTTTATTTACGACGTAAGTATTAGTGCAATCTATTCATAATGATCATGAATAGATCGGTATTTAATAAATACAGAAAGGAGATCCATTTTGAGTGAAGTACTGTCACAAAGCGAAATAGATGGTCTGTTGGCAGCGCTAAGTAGCGGTGAACTTGATGTGGATCAGATGCAGGCAGCTGACGAAAAGAAAGTCAAAGATTATGACTTCAAACGTCCTGCTAAATTCTCCAAAGAGCATCTTCGAACTTTGGAGATGATCTACGAACATTATGGACGACTTTTATCCACAACTTTGCCACTATATCTCAGAAAGAACGTAACTGTATCTGTAGCTAACTCAGAAACTGTTACATATTCTGAATTTAGTAATGCTCTTTCCAATCCTGTTATTTTGGGAGTAATAAGTTTCCTTCCTTTGCAGGGTAATATTATTTTGGAATTGCAGGCAAATATAGGATTCTCTTTTATTGACAGAATGCTTGGAGGTGAAGGGGGAACCTTGGATAAACCAAGACCATTCACCGACATTGAGATGCCACTTATAGAGAAGCTTGTAACAATCTGTATGCAGCTTATGGTAGAACCTTGGCAGAACGTTGTTTCTATCAATCCTGTTATGGAGAGGATCGAGACAAATCCACAGTTTGCTCAGGTTATCTCACCAACAGACATGATCGCTATCGTTACGCTGAATATCAAGATTGGAGATACAGAAGGTCTTATGAATGTATGCTTGCCATATTTCACCTTAGAGAGTGTTATGGATAAGCTCAATACAAAGTTCTGGTTCTCAACGATGCAAAAGAACAATGATGAGGACTATGAGGATACTCTTGAGACCATGGTCAGACATGTTGCTGTACCAGTTAAAGCTATACTTGGTAAATGCAATGTTTCTGTTAATGATTTTGTACATCTTCAGGCTGGAGATATCATAAGGCTTGATAATAGAGTAAATACTGATATGCAGGTATATGTGGGTAATCTGTTTAAGTTTACTGCATTACCTGGAACTGCCAAAGAGAAATATGCCGTAAGAATTACATCGGTTGTGAGAGAGGAGGAAGAGTAGAGCATGGATGGAATGTTGTCACAGGACGAAATTAATGCTTTGCTTGCCGGAATGGATACGTCTGCTGGCGGAGATGCACCAGCTGATGCACCTGCTGACGGAGGCGGTGATGCTGCTCCAGCAGAGGCTGCTGTATCTACACCACCAGTTGGAGGTGGAGCAATAGATGAATCACTACTTACTGATTCAGAAAAAGATGCTATCGGTGAAGTAGCTAATATCAGCATGGGATCTTCAGCTACAACGCTGTATTCCCTTGTAAATCAGAAGGTTAATATTACAACACCTCAAGTAGAACTAGCTAATTGGGAGAATGTAATAAATAACTATGAGAGACCATGCGTATTTATCCAGATCAAATACACTGTTGGTCTTGATGGAACAAATATTCTGATCTTAAAAGAACATGACGTTATGGTAATCACCGACCTCATGATGGGTGGTGATGGTACTAATACAGATGGAGAGATAGGCGAATTACAGCTTTCTGCTATTTCAGAAGCTATGAACCAGATGATGGGTGCTGCTGCCACATCTCTTTCTACAATGATCAATCAGAAGGTTGATATCAGCCCGCCACAGGCTACTGTTCTTGATATGATCAACGATGATCCATCAGATATTGCTGAGTTCCTTACTGGAACATTTGTTAAGATCTCTTTCAAGATGCAGGTTGGAGAGCTTGTAGATTCAACGCTTATGCAGCTTTATCCAATTGATTTTGCTAAGACTCTTAAAGATACAGTTATTGCTGCTGATGAAGGTTCACAGGAAGCTGCACCAGCTGCTGCGCCTGCTCCAGAACCAGCACCAGCACCAGCTCCACAGCCACAGATGGCTCCTCAGATGGATCCTTCTATGATGCAGGGGCAGCCAATGCCTCAGATGGCAATGCCTCAGATGCAGATGGGAATGCCTCAGATGATGGCTCCTCAGATGATGAATATGAATATTCAGCCTGCTCAGTTTCAGAATTTTTCTGGTGGTACAACTATCATGGCAGGTGGAGAGAATATCGGAATCATCAAGGATGTTCCTCTTGAAGTAACTGTTGAGCTTGGTAGAACAGCAAAACCTATTTCAGATATCCTTGATTTTGCTCCTGGAACTATCATTGAGCTTGACAAGGTTGCAGGTGAACCTGTAGACGTTCTTGTTAATGGTAAGTTCGTAGCAAAGGGAGAAGTTGTAGTTATCGAAGAAAGTTTTGGTGTAAGAGTTACTGAGATAGTTCAGTAAAGGAAGTTTAGATGACAGCTGATTCATATTTACAGTTTATTTCTATATTGATCATTTTCATTGGTGTTCTTGCAGCTACTTACTATGTAACTAAATTTCTTGCGGGATACCAAAAAGAGAAAACTTCCTCAGGTAATATTGAGATCATTGAGACCAGTAGAATATCTGTCAACAAGTATATTCAGATTGTTCGTGTAGGAGATAAGTACATGGCTATTGCTGTTGGCAAGGATGAGATCACTGCTCTTGGTGAGATCGATAAGGACTCTCTAATTACCAAAGAGGATGGTTCTACAACACTTAGTTTTAAAGAAGTATTTGAAAAGTTTAAGGGCGAGATAAAAAAGTAACATGAAGATTATGCGGGGAGAATCAAAACTGAATAAGAAAACTGCAATCAAGAGATTTGTTCTGGCCGTTGTTTCTGTGTTACTTATCTCTACTTTTGCTTTTTCAGTTCCACTTTCAGTACACGCTACTGAAAACGTTGTTGAGGATACAACGCCAACTGATCCTACAACGGATAGAGATAGCCACCTAACTGGCTCTCAGGATGAAAGGACAAATATCAATGCTCCAGGTTCTTCGGAAGACCCGGATGATCTTAAGGAGCTGAATATTGCCAATACTGTGACTGTTACATATGATAACGGCAACGGTTCGGTAAATGGTGCTCTTAGAATACTTATTACACTTACGCTTATTTCTTTGGCACCAACTCTTCTTGTGATGATGACCTCTTTTACCAGGATCATCGTTGCGCTACACTTTACGAGAACTGCTATTGGAACCCAAACATCGCCACCTAATCTGGTGATGATTGGGATTGCTTTGTTTATGACACTTTTTATTATGCAGCCTACTTTGACAGCTGCATATAATGATGCTGTTGTTCCTTTTGAGAACGGTGAGATCGACCAGAAAGAGTTCATAGATACAGCAATGAAGCCGTTTAGGCAGTTTATGTATGGCCAGACTCAGAAAAAAGATGTTATTTTGTTTATGGAAATCGACGGAATAGAGTGGGATGGTGAGCTTGACAGCATCCCTAATGTCGTTCTGATTCCAAGCTTTATTATAAGTGAGCTTAGAACAGCGTTTATTATTGGATTCCTTATTTATGTTCCGTTTATTGTTATAGACATGGTAGTAGCTTCGGTACTTATGAGTATGGGTATGATGATGCTGCCGCCAACTACAATTTCAATGCCGTTTAAGATTTTATTATTTGTTCTGGCTGATGGTTGGAGTTTAATAATAGGCAACCTTGTTAAGTCGTTCTATTAAGGGGGCATTTTATGATCACATTATCAGACATCAACACAATAATAAATAGTGCGTTATTCTTAGTTATCAAGATGTCACTGCCTGTACTTTTGACATCAATGATCATCGGACTTATCATCTCAATTTTTCAGACTGTTACATCTATTCAGGAGCAGACCCTTACCTTTGTTCCTAAGGTAATAGGCGTTTTTATAATGATAATGCTGATAGGTAACTGGATGCTTACAGAATTATCTGGTTATATCAATCAGCTTTGGTCTGATTTTTCACAGTATGTCAGATAGAGGTATCACATGATCGATTACACGTTTAGATATGGGGATCTTGAGATATTTCTTTTGATTCTTGTAAGAATAACAAGCTTCATATTTGTTTGTCCGTTTTTTGGTGGCAGACAAACCCCTAATCAGGTCAAGATTGGCTTTAGCTTACTGCTTTCAATACTTATCTACGGTGCTGTTCCTTATGAAGCGCCAAATTATAACACGATCATTGGTTATACAGTTATCGTGTTAAAAGAGGTTATGGCAGGATTCCTGATTGGTTATGCTGTTCAGCTTAGTACTCTTATAGTTAACTTTGCAGGTACTATTATTGATATGCAGATAGGTCTTTCTATGGTAAGCCTGTTTGATCCTAATACAAATGAGCAGACATCTATTACTGGTACATTGTATTCACAGACTCTTACTGTGATGCTTATCTTATCAGGAATGTATCACTATATTCTTAAGGCTTTGGCTGACTCATTTGTGTTGATCCCTATAAATACTGTAACTATTCATTCAGACAGAATGCTTGATGCTATAGTTTCATTTTTAAGAGATTACGTTGTAATAGGTTTTAGAATAGCCCTTCCGATCTTTATCATTACTTTCATTACAAACGTTGTTCTTGGCGTTCTAGCAAAGGTTTCACCGCAGATGAACATGTTCTCTGTCGGTATTCAGATCAAGATCATTATTGGTCTAATGGTTATGTTTATTACAGTTTCTATGCTGGGAAGTGCATCGAACTTTGTTTATATCAATATCAAGGAGTTAATGCATGATTTTGTCTACAGCATGCAAGCTGGCTAAACTTGATGATAGCCAGCTACTAATTTCATATAATCTTCAGTTTTTTGCTGAAGATGCTAATGGTGCTGAGAAGACTGAAGAGCCAACAGCTAAAAAGCTTGATGATGCCAGAAAAGAAGGACAGGTGGCTAAGAGCCAGGAAATAGCGACGGCTTTTAGTTTGCTTGCACTTTTTGTCATATTAAAATTTTTTTATTCCTTTATGGGAAGTATATTTAAGAGTACATTTGAAAGGGTATATAACTCTATTCCAAATGTGGCAAGAACCTATGATGGATATCTGCCCATAGCGTATCTTAGGAGCATTGTAAATAATTCAATGCTTACGTTGTTACTTCTTTGTGCTCCGTTTTTTATCATTGGTTTTGCCGTAGTTTTTATCTGCGATTTTGTTCAGGTTGGATATAAGCCCACAACTAAGCCTTTGCAGCCAAAACTTTCTAAGCTTAATCCTGTTTCTGGTATGAAGAAGATTTTTTCAACTAGAAAGCTCTTTGAACTTTTAAAATCTATACTTAAGCTTTCAATCATGGCTGTGGTTATCTATACATTTTTTATTGGCAGAAAAGAGTCTTTGTTTCTGCTATATGACATGCCACTTAATCAGGCAATTGGCCTGATGGGTAATCTTGTCATTAGCCTAGGCATCAGGATTGCAATTGCTTATATGTTTATTGCCTTTGCAGACCTCATCTATCAGAGACGTAAATTCAGAAAAGATATGATGATGACCAAGCAAGAAGTAAAGGATGAGTACAAGAATTCTGAAGGAAATCCTGAAGTTAAGAACGCTCAGAAGAGAAGAATGATGCAGGCTTCACAGCGCAGAATGATGCAGCAGCTTCCTCAGGCAGATGTTGTTATTACGAACCCTACTCACTTTGCTGTTGCTATCAAATATGATGCTGAGTCAGCAGAAGCTCCTATGGTCATTGCAAAGGGTGCTGATTTTCTTGCTCAAAAGATCAAAGAGATAGCAAGGGAAAACAATGTTGAAATAGTTGAAAATAAGCCACTTGCCAGAATGCTTTATGCTAACGTTGAAGTTGGAGAACTGGTTCCTCCAGAACTATATAAAGCGGTGGCAGAAGTACTTGCTTATGTATATCATCTGCAAGGAAAGATATGATGAATTGTATTTACTATAACGAGAGAAAGGAGAGGAAAATATGGATGTAAAAAAACTACGAGACCGTGTATTTGACTACGGACTTGCTCTTTATATTGTTGCAGCTATCGTAATGCTTATTATTCCTCTGCCGGACTTTCTTTTGGATATTCTTTTGGCCTTTGATATGTCACTTTCATTCGTGATCATGTTCACAGCCATGTTTGCTCAGGATGTTCTGGATATGTCGTTTTTTCCAACAATTCTTTTGTTTACGACTATCTTTAGAATTTCATTAAACGTATCATCTACAAGACTGATACTTACACAGGGAAGTGCTGGTCAGGTTATTACTGTATTTGGATCTTTCGTTGGCGGTGGTGATCTTATTGTTGGAGCTATCGTATATGTAATCCTGATTATCGTTCAGCTGATGGTAATCAACAAAGGTTCTGAACGTGTAGCTGAAGTATCTGCAAGATTTACTCTTGATGCTATGCCAGGAAAACAAATGGCTATTGATGCTGATCTTAACACTGGTGCCATTACCGATCAGGAAGCAAAAGAAAGAAGACAAAAGATACAGGATGAAGCTAGCTTTTTCGGAGCTATGGATGGTGCTACCAAGTATGTAAAAGGAGATGCGACTGCGGGCCTTATCATTACAGCAGTCAACCTTCTTGGTGGTATTGCTATGGGTATGTTCAGAATGGGGATGGATGTCAACACAGCTATTAATACATATTCAATCCTTACAATGGGTGATGGACTTGTAAGTTCAATTCCTTCACTTATGATTTCAATGTCAACTGGTATTCTGGTTACAAAGGGATCAAAAGAGGCAGATTTTGGCCATGTTCTTATTGGACAGCTTTTTGGAATGCCAAAGACCTTGTACCTGGTTGGCGGAGTTGTGGCTGGACTTGGTATTTTGTCACCTCTTCCTACAGTTTTATATGTTTCATTTGGCGCAGGATTCATTCTTCTTGGAAGGATAGCAAGCCAGACCATTGAAGAGGTTAATGTCGAGAGCGAGGTTGCTTCTCCAGAGGAACAGCAGGCTGAAGAGATCAGGCAGCCTGAGAATGTCACGAGTCTTTTGACTGTTGATCCTATCGAGCTTGAGTTTGGCTATGGAATCATTCCTCTTGCTGACGTAAATCAAGGAGGAGACCTCCTTGACCGAGTTGTTATGATCAGAAGACAGGTTGCGCTTGAACTTGGTACTGTTGTGCCTATCATTCGACTTCGAGATAATATTCAGTTGAATCCTAATCAATATATCATTAAAATTAAAGGTATACAGGTAAGCGATGGTGAGATTTTGTTCGACCATTATATGGCAATGAATCCAGGTCATGTAGAGGAAGAAATCACAGGTATTCCTACATTTGAACCTTCATTCCATCTGCCTGCTATATGGATTACTGAAGGACAGAGAGAAAGAGCTGAAAGCTTTGGCTATACAGTTGTTGATCCGCCTTCTATCATTGCTACACATCTTACTGAGATCATCAGAGAACATATTGCTGAACTTATGACCAGACAGGATGTTCAGAATCTTGTTGATAATCTTAAGGAGAACAATCCAGCCCTTGTTGATGAGCTTGTACCTAAGCTTATGAGCCTTGGTGAGATTGAAAAGGTGCTTCAGAATCTCTTGAAGGAAGGTATTTCTATACGAGACCTTGTTACAATTTTTGAGACTCTTGCTGATTTTGCTCCTTCAACCCATGACCCTGATATCCTTACTGAGTATGTAAGGCAGAGTCTTAAGAGAGCTATTTCAAGTAAGTACTTTATGCCCGGTGAGACAACAAGCGTTGTAACGCTAGATCCTAAGATTGAGCAGGAGATCATGAACAGCGTCAAGCAGACTGAGACTGGCGCTTACTTAACACTTGATCCTGCCAGAACGAAAGCTATTTTGAATGCAGTTGGAGAGCAGGTCAGAAAGCTTGAAGAAGCTGGAAGACAGGCAATTATCATGGCTTCTCCGATTGTCAGAATGTATTTTAAGAAAATGACTGAAGATTACTACAAAGATTTAGTAGTAATTTCATATAATGAGGTGGAGGCTAACATCGAATTACAATCTGTGGGGATGGTAACTGCATAATATGATTATCAAAAAGTATGTTGGAAAAACTGAAAGTGAAGCTACTGAAGAGGCAAGAAGAGAACTTGGCCAAAACATCGTTGTAATGAATGTCAGGCCAACCAAGAAAACTGGATTTTTCTCTTTGTTTCAGTCTCAAAAAATTGAGGTAACTGTTGCTCTCGAAGAAGAGTCGGAAAGACCTGTTAAAACCTATTCTCAGCCAAAGGAAAACCGGCCTCAGATCGTGACCCCTTCAAAGGATAGTTCTCAGAGAGATACTATCGTTTCGGCTACTCAGAATGCTACAAAAGTCAGAGAGAGTAAAGATTATAGAGAAGATAACAGTGCAATAGAAGAAAAACTTGATAATCTCAGTAATCTTCTTGAAAAGAACTTTATTAAAAATGAAAAAGACAGTTCTTCTGATAACGCACCTTCTGATACTGGCGTTAAAGCTCCTGAAAAGGATGAGATTTCAGAAGAGACAATGTCTTTTATCAAGCTTTTATACAATACTCTTATTGAGAATGAGGTTGATGAGATATATGTAAATCAGCTTACTGATGAGGTTGAAAAGATAAGTAAACCAGGGCTTCCATTTGATTTTGCCCTTGCAAATGTATACCAGAAGATGGTCCTTAAGTTTGGAAAATCTGAGCCTATAGTTATGGATAAACCAGGACCAAGGGCAGAGATTTTTATCGGACCTACTGGTGTTGGTAAGACAACAACCATTGCTAAGCTTGCATCAGAACTTTCTGTAACTCAGAAAAAGAAAGTGGCTCTTTTAACGGTTGATACCTATAGAATCGCAGCTGCAGAACAGCTTCGTACATACGCATCTATTTTGGAGATTCCATTTAGAGTTATCTATTCTGTTGAAGAGATGAAGCAGGCTGCTGAAGATTTCAAGGATTACGACTTCATCATGGTAGATACTGCTGGACATTCACTTCATAATGAAGAGTTAAAGCAGGGTGTTGAGAGCTTTATCAGAACATTGGAAGATATAATGGAATGTGAGAATTTCCTTGTTCTTTCTGCAACTACAAAGTACAGAGATCTCATCGAAATCGCAGATGCTTATTCTGAGATGGTTGCTTATAGACTTATCTTTACCAAGATGGATGAGACCGGTGCAAAAGGAAATCTTTACAACGTTAGAATGCACACAGGTGCTCCTGTTGCATATATCACTAATGGGCAAAACGTTCCTGATGATATTGCTGTGTTTGATGCACAGCGCATCGTTAAGAATCTTTTGGGTGGAAAAAGTTAATTAATAAATTTTTTGGGGAAATTTATGGATCAGGCACAACAACTTAGAAATATAATCAAGAATTCAAATAAGCCTCAAAGGCCACTTGCCAGGATCATTACTGTTACAAGTGGTAAGGGCGGCGTTGGTAAGTCAAACGTAGCCATAAACCTTGCTATTCAATTTCGCAAGATGGGAAAAAGAGTAATCATCCTTGATGCGGACTTTGGACTTGCTAATATTGAGATCATGTTCGGAACTGTACCAAAGCATAATCTCTGCGACCTAATTTATCAAGGCAAAAATATTAAAGATATCATAACCTGGGGACCTGAAGGTGTTGGATTTATTTCCGGAGGCTCAGGTATTTCGGGCATGTACAATCTTTCAAGAGATTATTTAGTATATATTATTGTAAATCTTGCCGAATTGGACGCAATTGCTGATATAATAATAATAGATACCGGTGCAGGTATATCAAGTGCGGTTATGGAATTCCTTGTAGCAAGTGGCGAGATAATGCTTGTTACTACTCCTGAACCTACGTCTATTACGGATTCGTATTCTCTTTTAAAAGCACTTAATCAGTCACCTAGGTTCTCAAGGGAGAATACTAAGGTTAAGGTAGTGTCAAACAGGGTTTCTAGTGATGAAGAAGGACAACAGCTCTTTAACAAGCTTAATGCTGTGGTTGCTAGATATCTGAAACTTCCACTTACATATATGGGAGCAATTCCGCAGGACCAGATGCTTGCCAGAAGCGTTATGCAGCAGTCACCTGTTTCTATACAATATCCAAATGCCAAGGCAACGAAGGCTTTTGAATCTATTGCAAACAATTTGATGAATCCGGGATATACAGAGGAGGTAAAACAACGCGGTATGGCAGCTTTCTTTTCCCATATCATTACTGGCAGGAAGCTTAGCAGTACCGGGAACGTTCCAAATATAATAGGCAATGCGCCAAATACACAATAGTACTTCATTAAGTACGTGAATGGAGACAAAAATAGATGCTTTCTGATTACATTTCACCAGGAAATCGAGTAGAGTTAAAGGCTACTGGAAAAATCTGGATGGATGAGGATGCTAGAACGAAGCATATTTACATGAGTAAGGTCATGGATGTAACTTCGGATGACAGAATCGAGATCCTGATGCCCTTTGAGAAAGGTAAGGTGGTACTTTTACCAGTCGATGGGGAGTACAGCCTGTGTTTTTACAGCACACGAGGACTTTTTCAGTGCTATGCCAGAATAATAGACAGATACCGAAGTGACAATATGTACATTTTGGTTCTGGACCTTATAAGTGAATTGCAAAAACTCCAACGCAGGGAATATTACAGGTTTAGTTGTGCACTAGAACTTAAATCCAGGTTATGTTCCAAAGAAGAACTTGAAGCATTTGAAAGAAACAGGAAATACCTAGTAGATGCTGATTTTGGTCTTCAAAGAAGCGTTGTTGTTGATATAAGCGGCGGCGGACTTAGGTTTGTAGCGAATTTTAAATACGAAGAAGGTAGTACTATCTATTGTTCCTATCGTTTACCTGGGAATGCCAATGACAAAGAGTATGAAATGATATGTACAGTGCTAAAAGTGAGTGAGCTTGAGAGTAGACCAGGACTGTATGAGCACAGAATCCAGTATGTTTACATTGACGAAACTTCCAGAGAAGATATTATCCATTTCATCTTTGAGGAAGAGCGCAAAATAAGAAAGAAGCAAACTTGATTATGAAAAATATTTTGATAATTGATGACTCTGCACTTATGAGAACCGTACTCAGTGATATTATTAATTCAGATTCAAGATTCCACGTGGTTGAAACCGCAAAAGACGGAGTCGAAGGTCTCGAACTGCTTAAAAAGAACACATATGATGCCGTCGTTCTTGATATTAATATGCCAAGGATGGATGGCATTACGTTACTTAAAGAGCTTCAAAAAAATAATATAAGAGCAAAGATTATGATGGCGAGTACAGACACGAAGGAAGGCGCAAAGGTCACCATGGATGCTCTTGATCTAGGAGCTCTGGATTTTGTTCATAAGCCAGATCGAGCTTCTGAATGCAGAGGTGAGGATTTCACAGCTCATTTCATCGATACCCTTGCTGCTGTAGCTAACAGTAAAGCTCCAGTTCATGCGAAAACTTTTTCTATTGAAGATGTGAAGGAGTCGAAAAAAGTTGTTGAACTAGTAAGCAAATCCGCCAGTAAGATCACTGGCAACAGGATTGTTGCGATCGCAAGTTCGACAGGGGGTCCAAGAGCACTACAATCAGTTATTCCAAAATTACCAAAAAATCTAAAAACGCCAGTTGTTCTGGTTCAGCATATGCCGGAAGGCTTCACAGCTTCTCTTGCTGAAAGACTTGATTCACTTAGTGAAGTCAGTGTAAAAGAAGCAGCAGAAGGAGATGTACTTCAGCCGGGTACTGTATACATTTCCAAAGGAGGCAAGCATATGCATATCATAAAGAGCGGTGGAAAGAGCACAATCCATTATGTGGATGGCCCCACAAGAGAAGGCGTAAGGCCTTGTGCGAACTTTATGTATGAATCACTTATGGAGTCGGATTACGACGAAGTTTGCTGTGTAGTTCTAACAGGAATGGGAGCTGACGGAACCGAAGGAATAAAGAATCTTAAATCTAAGAAAAAAGTTCATGTGATCGGGCAGGATGAAAGTACCTGTACCGTTTACGGAATGCCGAAAGCAGTAGCAGTAGCTGGTCTCGTTGATCAGGTTGTAAAACTAGAGGACGTAGCCCAGGAAATTATAATGAATGTCGGCGTGAATTGAGGTTTTATCTTTTTTAATAGTTCTTTTATCCAAATTTTCTAATTCCTCCATTCAAATGCCGATATTTTGAACAAAAGTATGCGATAATAAGACTATACTTTTGAAAATCTATCACATTTCAAATGGAGGTAAATTGGTTATGGATGTTTCTCAGTATCTAAGTGTCTTTCTTGATGAGGCAAAGGAGCACCTTCAATCGCTCAATGACAACATTATGACTTTGGAACAGGACCCTGAGAATGAAGATTGTATTAACGAGATCTTCAGATCAGCCCATTCCATGAAAGGTATGGCTGGTACTATGGGCTATACCAGAATGCAGAATCTTACACACGATATGGAAGATGTTTTCTCAGACGTTCGTGCTGGCAAGATTAAGATCAAATCTGCTGATATCGACGTTCTGCTTCAGTGTCTTGATGCTATTCAGGGATATGTTGATAATATCACTGAGAATCAGGATGAAGGTACTGATGAGCATAAAGATATAATTAAGTCTCTCGCTGATATCAGATCAGGCGAAGTTGGTGGTGGTGACGCTGCACCTGCTGAAGCAGCAGCGCCTACAGATGCAGCGCCAGCAGATGATGCGCCAGCAGAGGGAGCTGATGGTGCGTCGGACTATAGGGCAATTCGTCTTGATCCATCTGTTAAATCCACATTAGAAGAAGCAAAGAGCCAGGGTAAGAAGATCTATGGCGTTACTGTTCATATTCAGGAGTCTTGTATCCTTAAGGCTGCAAGAGGTTTCCTTGTATTCAAGGGATTGGAAGAGATCGGTGAAATTGCAGTTTCTGATCCTAATACACAGGATATTGAAGATGAAAAATTCGATTTCTCTTTTAGTTTGATCCTCATTACTGATGAATCAAAAGAAAAGGTTGAAGAGATAGTTAAGGCTGTTTCTGAAGTTGAAGGTTGCGATTGTGGTGAATTCGATCCTAGCGGAGCAAAGGCTCCAGAAGAAAAGGATGAAGCACCAGCAGCAGCTCCTGCTGACAATAAACCTGCACCTGTAGCAGCACCTGCAGCAAAAACTCCTGCACCAGCAGCTGGCGGAGCAGCTGGAGGCAAGAAACCTGCTGGTAAGCCTGTTGTTAACAGAACAGT
Organism: Butyrivibrio hungatei DSM 14810; assembly: GCF_900143205.1. GTDB lineage: Bacteria > Bacillota > Clostridia > Lachnospirales > Lachnospiraceae > Butyrivibrio > Butyrivibrio hungatei. The sequence goes on from NZ_FRDH01000012.1 coordinate 43,735, forward strand.
CCGTGTTGATATTGAAAAACTTGATGTGCTCATGAATCTTGTAAGTGAGCTTATTATTGCAAAGAACTCACTTATTTCTGCTGCAAATACAACAGGTGTATCAAATGTAAATGAGCAGATCGAATATCTTGAGAGCGTTACAACAAACCTTCACGAATCTGTTATGAAGGTTCGAATGGTTCCTATTGAGAGCGTTCTTCAGAAATTCCCTCGTATGATCAGAGATCTTAACAAGACTCTGAATAAGAAGATGGAACTTACAATGACTGGTGAAGATACTGAAATGGATCGTACCGTTGTTGATGAGATTGGTGATCCTTTGATGCATCTTATCAGAAACAGCGCTGACCACGGTATTGAGAGTGCCGAGCTTCGAGCTCAGAGAGGTAAGCCTGAAGTTGGACAGATCTTCCTTCATGCTTTCCAGGATGGTAACAGTGTTGTTATCGAAGTAGGCGATGATGGTAACGGTATTGATGCTGAAGTCGTTAAGAATAAGGCTATTGAAAAAGGAGTTGTTACTCCTGAACAGGCAGCTCTTTTAACAGAAAAGCAGTGCGTAGAGCTCTTGTTCCATCCAGGTTTCTCAACTGCTAAACAGGTTTCAGAAATTTCTGGTAGAGGTGTAGGACTTGACGTTGTTAAGTCAAAGGTTGAATCACTTTCAGGTGAAGTAACAGTTAAGACTAAGCTTGGTGAAGGTTCAACATGGATTATCAGACTTCCTCTTACACTTGCTATTATTCAGGCTCTGATGGTTATCATTGGTGAAGAAAAATATGCTATTCCTCTTGATTCTATTCAGAGTATTGAGGATGTATCTCCATCAGAAGTTAAATTTGTTGAAAATAAGGAAGTTATCAATCTTCGTGGAAGCGTTCTTCCTCTTATCAGACTTAATCAGGTTCTTGATACTGAGTCTACAAAGTCGCCAGATGAAGATATGGTTGTTGTTATTGCCAGAAAGGGCGATCAGCTTGCAGGTCTTGTAATTGATGAACTTATGGGACAGCAGGAAATCGTTATCAAGCCTCTTGGTAGATACACTAATAAGTGCAAGCTTATAAGTGGTGCTACTATCCTTGGTGATGGTGAGATTGCTCTTATTCTTGACACTAATTCAATTTTCTAATGACGGTTGATTATTAAGAAGAAAGGATGAACCATTATGAACGAACTTAGAGATAATTCTGAAGTAGGTGAGCTTATTCAGTTTATTGTTATCAAGATCGATGACGAGCAGTATGGCATCAACATCAAATATATTGATAATATTGTAAGAATGCAGCAGATCACCAGAGTTCCAAAGGTTGATGACTATATTAAGGGAGTTATCAATATTCGTGGTGAGATTGTTCCTGTTATGAGTGTTAGGATGAAAATGGGACTTGAAGAGGATAAGTTTACTAATAAGTCCAGAATCATTATCTTAAAGACAGAGACAGGTGATCTTGTTGGAATTATTGTAGATCAGGTTAATCAAGTGCTTACACTTGATGTCAATAGCATTGAAAAGATGCGTTACGACGACAAGAAGGGAACAACTGGAGCACAGTTTGTTGGTGGCGTTGGCCATTATGAGGGAGGACTTGTCTCTATCCTTGATCTTGAGGCTGTTGTTTCTGAGAAGGAAGTAAAAGAAAAAGCATCAAATGCTAGCTGATTGGAGGATTGAATATGGGTGAAATGAGTTTGGACAATTTGTCCAGCCAGTACTTTGATGTTCTAAAAGAACTGGGAAATATCGGTGCAGGAAATGCTACGACAGCTCTTGCACAGATGATTGGAACAAAGGTTGATATGAATGTTCCTCAGGTTAGACTCCTTGATTTTAAGGATGTTGGTGATCTGATGGGTGGAGCTGAAAAGATAATGGCTGGTATCTACCTTGCAGTAGAAGGTGATATTGATGGAAGTATCATGTTCCTTCTTGGTAAGCAGGCAGCCAGACATCTTGTAGATAAGCTTATGGGAACAGGTGCTAAATCTGAAGATGAGGATTTTGACGAAGTAGAGATGTCAGCTCTTAAGGAGGTAGGAAACATCATTACCGGATCATACCTTAATTCTCTTTCAATGATGACAAATTTAAAGCTTATTCCTTCAATACCATATGTAGCAATTGATATGGCGGCAGCTATTCTTAGTGTACCTGCTATTCAGTTCGGTATGATGGGTGACAAGATTCTTTTGATCGAGACTCAATTCTTTGATGAGCTTAAGTTAAGTGGCTATTTTATTCTATTACCTGATATGGATGGTTACAGTAAAATTCTCTCTTCACTTGGCATGGGAGACGTTTCTCTTTAACAAAGGGGCAATTTATGAGTCAAATTATTAAGGTTGGAATGGCCGATCTAAATATTTGTGTAAGCCCCGATGGAATAACCACTTTGGGGTTAGGCTCGTGCGTTGGAATAGCTATTAGAGATCCGGTTACCAAGATTGGTGGCCTGGCTCATGTTATGCTTCCGGATTCTACTGAGATCAAGAATAATTCAAATATTCCTAAGTTTGCTGACACAGGAATTGAGGAATTGGTCAAGCAGATCGTGGCAAAGGGAGCAAACAGATCAAGACTAGTTGCTAAGATAGCTGGCGGAGCTCAGATGTTTGCGTTTCAGACAAATAATGCTACTATGAGAGTAGGTGACAGAAATGTACAGGCTTCTTTAAAAAAATTAAAAGAGCTTAACATACCTGTACTTGCGCAAGACACTGGCGATTCTTATGGACGAACGGTCATTTTTTATCCAGAAAATGGAGATTATATTATCAGAGCGGTAGGGAAACCAGAGAAGGTCATATGAATACTGATGAAATTAAACAGATCAATACAAAGCTTATCACTCCGCTAGTAGTGCTTTCCGCTACTGCGGTCATAGCTATATTTACTTACTTCAAACGCTACCCAGCGGGTGATTTCTTTGTTATAGTATTTACATCAGTTGTCGTTTTTTTGGTTATAGGTCTTATCGTTGAAAAAATGATAACTAGGTTTTTAGAGATTAATTATGAGAAAGCCATGGCTGAAAAAATGGAGGCTGAGCGTCTTGAAGAAGAGGCTCGAGCTGCCATGGAGGCCGAAGGCGAAAATGGGGAGAATGTTGAACCTTTGGATGTTCATGATATCCCGGAATAAAATAACAGGATTTGGGGACTATTTACATGGATGACGCAGGCAGAAATAAGTTATGGACGGAATATAATAAATCTAAATCCCAGGAGATAAGAGAGCAGCTCATTTTAGAGTATGCTCCTTTAGTCAAGCTTGTAGCTGGAAGACTCAGCATGTATCTTGGTTTTAACGTCGAATATGACGATCTTGTGGGATATGGTATCTTTGGTCTTATCGATGCCATAGACAAGTTTGATCTACTTAAGGATGTTAAGTTTGAAACTTACGCAAGCCTTCGCATACGTGGTGCCATACTTGACCAGATCAGAAAGATGGACTGGATTCCCAGAACTATTAGACAGAGACAGAAAAAGATTGAAACGGCAATCAGAGAAATTGAAAGAGATACAGGACATGTGGCTACAGATGCTGAGATAGCTGCCAAAATGGAGATTTCAGAGGATGAATATCTTTCATGGCAGAATCAGATGAAGGTTACAGGTGTTGTATCATTAAATGAGTTCATGGATCAGGGCTCAGATATTACGGAGGATGTTAATAATCACAGCGCTGGTTTTGTTAAACCTGAAGAAGCTGTTGAAAAAGAAGAACTAAAGAAGATGCTTGCAGAATCTCTGGAACTTCTAACTGATAAAGAAAAGAAAGTCATACTTTTATATTATTATGAAGACCTTACATTAAAAGAGATCAGTGAGGTATTGGAGGTTTCTGAATCCAGAATATCTCAGCTTCACACTAAAGCTCTTCAGAAAATGAGAACTAAGCTTGGTAATTACCTGGGTCTAGTTACAAACTCCAGATAGTGATTTTAACTTAATTGAAAAGGGGACTATAGTATGCATGGTTATTTTCAACTGGTTATAACACCCAAAGGCACTGGCATAAAAGTATATCCTCCAACAGATGGGGATGAGCCTTTAAACGTCAATGATGTCAGAGACTATTTGGAAGATAGAAAAATTCAATATGATGTAGTAGTTATTAATGACGCTGTGACAAAGGCTGACGATGAAGTGGTTATTTTTACAGAGGCGCAGATCTTACCTGAAAGAGAAGGGGTAAAATTTGACGTTTCAAAGGATCGTATGACTGTCACAGCTATTTTTTATCCTCCTACAGAAGGTGCTGAGCTTCTGACAGAAAAAGAGATCATGGATACCATTGCTTATAGGAAATATACCTATGGTATTCAGACTGAAAATATTCATAAGTTCTTTGAGCATAGAGAATATTGTAAGGAAATAGTAATATGTCAGGGAAAAGAGGTTAAGCAGGGCAAGAACGCTATGGTTGAATATCATTTTAACCGTAACCTTCGTCCAAAGCCAACCTTAAGAGAAGACGGAAGTGTAGATTATTTCCACTTAAATCTTATAAACAATGTAAATGAAGGAGACCTTTTGGCAACGCTTCATCCCGAAGTTCCTGGTGAAGCCGGCATAAATATCTATGGCGAAACCATTAAGCCAGCAGCTGTTAAATCAACTTTTATCAAATTTGGTAAAAATACGACTTTATCAGAAGATAAGATGACTTTAACTGCAGCAAAATCAGGTCATGTAACTATCAAAGAAGGAAAAGTTACTGTTTCCGATGTGTTAACTCTTGAAAATGTAGATGTTTCAACTGGAAACATCGATTATGAAGGTAGCGTTCAGGTGAAAGGTGTTGTAGCCTCTAACTTTTCTGTTAAAGCAGGCGGCAATATCGTTGTAAAGGGCATTGTTGAAGGTGCTACACTTGAAGCTGGCTCAGATATAATTTTGGAATGTGGAGCTAAAGCTGGCGGTAATATCAAAGCTGACGGAAATATAGTTACAAAATTTATAGAAAATGCTACAATTACTGCAAAAGGAAGTATTACAAGTGAATGTATACTGCATTCAAATGTTGCTTCTGGCACAGAAGTGATCGTAACTGGAAAAAGAGGATTTATTGCTGGAGGCAAGGTTATTGCTGCTGAGAAGATACAGGCAAAGATCCTTGGATCTGAGATGGGGGCCAATACAATTGTTGAGGTTGGCGCAGATCCTCAGTTAAAGCTTAGGCTTAAAGAATTACAAAAGAATATGACAACTAACCAAAAGACAATTGAGAGCATTAAACCTACTATTGAAGGTTTCACCAAGATGCTCAAGGCAGGAGCTAAGTTTTCTCCTGATCAGGTTGCTAATGCTAAAAAGCTCATTGATATGAATAAGTCTTTAACAGAGGCTATTGCGAATGATTCAGAAGAATATAGCGAACTTATGGAAAAACTTTCAGAATCCAAAGAAGCCTATGTAGTTGTCGAAGGAACAGCATATCCTGGAACTACCGTGAACATTGGGGAATTGTCCATGATAGTGAAAAAACCAGTGCAATATAGTAAATTTGTAGTGAAAGAAGGCGATGTAAGGCTTGCACCGATTTGACGAACATTTTTGGAGTGCTCGCCTGAAACGGAGGAGCAGAATATGTCAATTAACAGAATCGATTTCGGGGTAATTGCTGCATCCAATGAAGTATCAAACGTCAAGGCTGCTGAAGATGCCAGACCTATGATGGACAGAGAAATCTTTCAGACTCAGTTTAATGAAGAAGTCGATAATCAAAAGAACTCTGTAAATCAAAAGGATGATGTCGGCCAGGGAGAGTTACAATCTGACGCTCAGGGTAAGGGTAGTAACGAGTACATGGGCGATGGCGGACGTAACAGAAAGCAAAAAGAAAAGGATGATAAGAATCCTTTATTGGAAAGACAGCTTTCTACCGACAAAATGGAAAAAATGGCAAGTAATATGCTCGACAGACATGGTAAACCTATTGATCTTCAGATTTCGTCGGGTTTTGATTTGAAGATTTGATATTTCTATATTATAATAAAGTATTGCAATAGTATTGTAATTAGATTTAATATGGGGTGCTTGGGCGGAGAAATGATAAGTATTACTGAGATTGTGCTCATTGTTGCAGGATTTGCAGCAATCATATTGGGTTATCTTCTTCCTGCTGGAAAAGATATCGACGAAGAGGATAAATTGCTTATGGAAAGAGAAATCCGTGAGCTTGTTCGTCGTGAAGTAGAAGACCAGAAGGAAACCATTGAGAACATGGTAGATGACACCGTCGATAATTCCCTTGATAGAACTGAACGCGCAATGGAGCGTATTTCTAACGAAAAACTTTCTGCAATTGGTGAATATTCTGACACCGTCATAAATGATATTCATAAAAATCATGATGAAGTAATGTTTATGTACGATATGCTTAATGATAAGCATAAGAATCTTACTGATGTAGTTTCTGAAGTTACAAGAAAGGCTGATGAAGCAAAAAAAACTGTTATGGATGCGGAAGCTACTGCCAATGAGGCAAGGCAGGCAACTGATTCACTTAAGACTATTTCAGGTGCTTCTTTTGCTGAGAGTAATGTCAGAGCTATTCTTCTTGATGAAGAAGAGGATAAACCAAGCGGTATCAGGATTCCTTACAAAGAAAAATATAACGTTTCTCCAGTTTCTCCTGTAGTTGAGAATGAGCAGGATCTAGCTGGACCTGAACCAATAGGCAATGTGTCCAGTGGATACGTTGAAGAAAAGAATATTAAGGAATTAAAAGAGCTTGATGCAATTCCTGCTGAAGTCATCAAGGAAGAACAAGCTTTGAATCTTCACGTGATTGGCAATAAGATCAGTGCCGAGCCAAAAGAGACGACAAGTGCAAAGGTTGTTTCAATAAATGATGTTAAACCTTCTAACCCAGATAGGAATATGAAAGAACTTACAGCTAATGATCCTATTTCTCAGAATAGACAGATCATTGAGATGCATAAGGCTGGAAAGTCTAATATGGTCATAGCAAGAGAGCTAGGACTTGGTATTGGTGAAGTTAAGCTTGTTATAGATCTTTCTAATAAACATAGAAAAGTTAAGTAAGGAAATTACAGAGGAATGAAATTAAAGTATTATCTTAGGGGTATTGGCATAGGAGTCATTTTAACTGCTATTGTCATGGGATTTGCTCTAGGCGGACGTAAGACAACAATGAGTGATGCTGAAGTAATTGAGAGAGCCAAAGAGCTTGGAATGACTGATGGTGGTGTTTTATCTGACTCGGTGAATGAAGGTGATGAAGTTGAAGAATCGAATACATCTTCATCCGATCAGGCATTGGATGAAGCAGGAAAAGAAATATCTAAAGAAGTCGACGAAGAATTCGCTTCGGCAAGTGAATCTGCTTCTTTACTGGCTTCAAAAGAGGAAGAAGGAAAAGATAAGGAAGCAAAAGAAGGAACAGCTGTTACAGAAGCTTCAATTGAAACATCAAAAGAATTAAGTACTGAGAAAACAGAAACTAAAATAGAAGATAAAAAAGAAGAACCTAAAGAAGAGCCTAAAAATGAAGTAGTAGAAGCTCAAACCGATGAAAAGGCTCAGGAAATTGCTAAATCAGAAGAAAAACCAGCTGAGGTGACCAACAATACTCAGGCTTCAACTTCGGGAACAACTAAGACAGTTACAATTCCCGGAGGAAAGAGCTCAGATGCTGTAGCACAGATACTTTTCGAGGCAGGAGTAATTGATAACGCTGTTTCTTTTAACAGATATCTTATTGATAAAGGTTTAGATAGAATCATCAGATCCGGAACCAGAACATTTCCGGCTGGATCTACATATGAAGATGTTGCATATATTATTACTCACTAAAAACTTTCTATTTAGAAAATAGAAAGTTTTTTCTTTTATAGAATACTTTTTGGATATTTGTTCTGAAAAAAGTGTTGAAATATGAATATAGCTGTGTTAGTATAAAAAAGCTGTGGACTAATAGGTGAATTATGCCTATTAACACGGACTGTCTTAGGACAGTAACAAAATATGCACGTATATCTGATTCTCATTATGGTGTCAGCTTGCTGATCAGAATGGGAGCCGCCACTTTAGAAGACGCGCTTTTGTGGATCAATGGCCAAGGATATGCGGAAGATTTTAACCAAATGGAGGTATTAAAATGAGCGTTGTATCAATGAAACAGTTACTTGAGGCAGGTGTACACTTTGGACACCAGACAAGAAGATGGAACCCTAAAATGGCTCCTTACATCTTCACAGAGAGAAACGGAATCCACATCATCGACCTTCAGAAGTCAGTTGTAAAGGTTGACGAGGCTTACAAGGCAGTATTTGAGATTGCACAGCAGGGTGGAACAATCCTTTTCGTTGGAACAAAGAAGCAGGCTCAGGACGCAGTTAAGTCTGAGGCAGAGCGTTGCGGAATGTACTATGTAAATGAGAGATGGCTTGGTGGTATGCTCACAAACTTCAAGACAATCCAGAGCAGAATCGCTAGAATGAAGTCTATCGAGAAGATGCAGGAAGATGGAACATTTGATGTTCTTCCTAAGAAGGAAGTAGCTCAGCTTAAGAAAGAACTTTCTAAGCTTCAGGCTAACCTTGGCGGAATCAGAGATATGAAGAGAATCCCAGATGCTATTTTTGTTGTAGATCCTAAGAAGGAAAGAATCTGCATCCAGGAAGCTGAGTCTCTTGGAATCACACTTATCGGTATCGGTGATACAAACTGTGATCCAGAAGAGCTTGATTTCATCATTCCTGGTAATGATGATGCTATCAGAGCAGTTAAGCTTATCGTTGGTAAGATGGCTGATGCTGTTATCGAGGCTAATCAGGGTGCTGAGTCAGATGCAGCTGCTAACTACGAAGTAGAGGAAGAAGTTGCTACTGAGGAAGTTGCAGAGTAATTCATATTGAATTTTTTACGCAGTCTGCCTGTATGGTGGGCTGCGAATTTAAATAAAATAACGGAGGATAATACAGATGGCTATCACAGCAGCTATGGTTAAAGAGTTACGTGAGTCTACTGGCGCAGGTATGATGGAGTGCAAGAAGGCTCTTACAGAGACTAATGGAGATATGGACGCAGCAGTTGAATACCTTAGAAAGAATGGTATCATGAAGGCTGAGAAGAAGGCTAGCAGAATCGCAGCTGAAGGTCTTACAAGAATTGCTGTTAAGGATGATACAACAGCTGCAGTTGTTGAGGTCAACTCAGAGACTGACTTCGTTGCTCAGAACGAGAAGTTCCAGGCATTTGTTGAGGCAGTTGCTCAGCAGGCTGTAAATTCAGATTCTAAGGATATGGATGCATTCATGGCAGAGAAGTGGAACCAGGATACATCTAAGACTGTAAATGATGCTCTTGTAGAGATCACAGCAGTTATCAGTGAGAAACTTTCAATCAGACGTTTTGAGAAGGTTGTTGCTTCTAACGGTATCGTTGTTCCTTACGTTCACGGTAATGGAAGAATTTCTGTTTTAGTTGAGGCTGAGACAGATGTTGTTAACGACGATATCAAGGATGCTGTTAAGAATGTAGCTATGCAGGTTGCAGCTCTTAATCCTAGGTATGTTGCTTCTGAAGATGTTTCAGAAGAGTACAGAAATCACGAGAAGGAAATTCTTCTTGCTCAGGCAATGAAGGAGAACGAGGAACTTCCAGAAGGCAAGAGAAAGCCACAGGAGATCATCGAGAAGATGCTTATCGGTCGTCTTAACAAGGAGCTCAAGGAAATCTGCCTTAACGAGCAGGTTTATGTAAGAGCTGAGGATGGTAAGCAGACAGTTGGTCAGTACATTGCACAGGTTGCAAAGAACAACAACGCTAAGCTTTCAATCAAGAGATTCGTTCGTTTCGAGACTGGCGAAGGAATCGAGAAAAAGAACGAGAACTTTGCTGAGGAAGTTGCTAAGCAGGCAGCTGGACTTAACTAATTAAGTGTATATATTTCCCACTTTCAGCTTTGTTTGAACTGAAAGTGGGATTTTTTTGTTTTAACATTTGTTCAAAAAGAGTTCATTAAAAAGACTTCAAATTTCAGAACAAATGTTTTATACTGTATTGGTATGATTTTTTAAGGTTGGTGAGGACATTTGAACGATACAGTTACAATTAAGGGGACTAAATCTGGTATTATTTTAGTTCTTGATGGCGATACACCTTTTGAGAAATTAAAGGGTGAGATCGCAGCTAAGTTCCAAGAGGCTTCCGGCTTTTTAGGAAGCAGTAATATGGGACTGATCGTTAGGGGACGTAAGCTTTCTGAATCAGAAGAGCGTCAGGTTATAGATATTATCAACGATAATTCCAGTTTGAAAATTGTATGTATTATTGATGAGGAAGCTGATATTGAGAAACGTTTTGCCTATGCAGTTTCCAATGCTACTCAGGAAGATAAGAGTGAGGCTACTCAAGTAGAGGGAGCCGACATTGAACAGCCCGTTCTTTCTAGCAACAATAATGCATTGATCTATAAAGGTAATCTTCGTTCTGGTCAGGATATTTCCTGTGAACAGAATGTTGTTATATTAGGCGATGTTAAGCCTGGTGCAAATGTTGTATCCTATGGCAGTATTTTTATTCTTGGAGAACTTAGGGGCAATGCTTTTGCTGGCGCAGGTGGAGACAGAAATGCAGTGATCATGTCACTTAAACTTGATCCTTTACAGGTTAGGATTGCTGATGCTATTGCCATTTCACAGGATGCAGATGCAGACAAGGGACCTAAGCTTAGGATCAGAAGAAAGAAATCTGGTATGTCTGTGGATGAACCAGAAGTAGCATACATTTGTGATGGACATATTGTAAAAACATCCTATGGACCTGGTTTTTTACGCCAGTACAATAATAAGTAATTGGAGGATAGTATGGGAGAAGTAATAGTTGTTACATCAGGTAAAGGTGGTGTTGGTAAGACAACCACAACAGCTAATATCGGTACCGGTCTAGCTAAATTAAATAAAAAAGTAGTTCTTATTGATACAGATATAGGTCTTCGTAACCTTGATGTTGTAATGGGACTAGAGAATAGGATCGTATATAATCTTGTTGACGTTATTGAAGGTAACTGCAAGATCAAGCAGGCTCTTATCAGAGATAAGAGGTATGAGACTTTATTCCTGTTACCAGCTGCTCAGACAAAGGACAAGACAAGCGTTACTCCTGAACAGATGAAGAAGCTCACAGAAGAACTTAAGCAGGATTATGATTACATTATTCTTGATTGTCCAGCTGGTATCGAGCAGGGATTCAAGAACGCTATTGCTGGCGCAGACAGAGCGTTAGTAGTAACTACACCTGAAGTTTCTGCAGTACGTGATGCAGATAGGATCATTGGCCTTTTAGAAGCAAATGAGATCAAGAAGACTCAGCTTATTGTTAACAGACTTCGTGCTGATATGGTTAAGAGACATGAGATGATGTCTGCTGACGACGTTATCGATATTCTGGCTGTTGAACTCATCGGTCAGGTACCAGATGACGAGAATATCGTTATTGCTACTAATAATGGTGAACCTCTTGTTGGCGACAACTCACTTGCTGGTCAGGCATATATGAACATTTGCCGTAGAGTAACTGGTGAGCAGGTGCCATTTCTTGACCTTGATGCCAAGAAAGGTATTTTTGGCTGGTTTAAGAAAAAATAATAGGAGGAGATTGGTATGAAGATATCTGATTTATTTAAGAAAAAATCTTCTAGCGATGTTGCTAAGGACAGGTTGAAGCTTGTACTTGTTTCAGATCGTGCCACATGCTCTCCTGAAATAATGCAAAAGATTCGTAGTGATATTATAGAAGTTCTTTCAAAATACGCTGAAATTGATATGGATGGAATTGACATCAACTTCACACATATTGATGCTGAAGAAAATGATGGGAAAACAGTTCCTGCATTATATGCAAATATTCCTATCAAGAATATGAATCACAACGTAAAATAAGTTGATTGGACGGAAGGTCATTTCTAAGTGACTTTCCGTTCTTTTTGTTGTATAATTAAATAGCATAAAATTATATTTGGGAGAATGATATGAGCGAAAACGAAGAAAAATATGAAACACTAAAGTTAGGTAACCAGCTTTGCTTTCCTTTATATGCTTGTTCCAAGGAAATTATCAGAAGATATAAGCCTTATTTAGATCAGATCGATCTTACTTATACTCAGTATATTACTATGATGGTAATGTGGGAGATGAAGAGTGTTAACGTTAAGACTCTTGGTGAGAATCTTTATCTTGATTCCGGAACTCTTACTCCTGTACTCAAAAAACTTGAGTCAAAAGGCTATATAAAGAGAGAGAGATCAAATCAGGATGAGCGTAATCTGGTAGTTACTATTACCAAAGAAGGTGAGGCTTTGAGAGATAAAGCCATTAAGATTCCGTCTGAAATGGGAGCTTGCGTTAAGCTTACCAAGGAAGAAGCAGCTGTGCTCTATAAACTTTTATATAAGATTATCGGAAATGTAAGATAATATTTATTGATTTTTTTTTACAATAGAAATATAATAAATTTCGGTCAAATGTGCGGTTTTGTTGGGTATTGAATTTTTTTGATCTTAAAAGTCAAAAAATTAACGAAAACGCACTTTGTTTTTTGGAGGTTTTTATGAGTTCTCATACCCATAATCATCACCATGATCCTGAGAAGATGAAAGCTATCGTCAATAGATTGTCTAAGGCAATAGGGCATCTAGAATCTGTAAAGAGGATGGTAGAGGATGACAGAGATTGTTCTGAGGTTTTGGTTCAACTGGCAGCTGTAAGGTCGGCAATCAACAACTGTGGCAAGGAGATCCTTAAAGAACATATCAGTCATTGTATTGTTCATGCAGCTCAGGATGGAGATGAAGAAGCTATCGTTGAACTTAACGAAGCTATCGACAAATTTATGAAGACTTCATGAGGTTCTCTCATGAAAATTGTATGTGAAAGGGGCGAAACACCTTGGCTATTCCAATTTTAAACGTAGTAAACTTTCTTATCTTATTTCCCTTTATCATGGCAATTATTATAGGATGTCTCAAAAAGGCTAGTGTTTTGAGAAGTGCGGTTATCATAATTGGTGGATTTACTATTATGATATCTGCTATTTATGTTGCTGTAAGTGTATTAAGATCTGGTGATACATCACAGTTTGTTTTTTTACAGCATACTGAACTTCCTGATAAATTCGTTATTGCCGGCGAAATATTCCTGATGGGACTTGTTTGCTTCCTTAGCATCAAGTATAAAAAATACTATGCTATCATCTTTTCACTTGTAGGAACTATTCCAGTTCTTTGGATGGATCTTACAGGTAGAGCAGTAGAAGGAAATATGCATCTTCGCATTGATACTTTTGCTGCAGTTATGTACCTTATTGTTGGTATTGTAGGTATTCTTATCTGTATCTATGCATCTGGATATATGAAGGATTATCATCATCATCACACAGATGTACAGGATCGTTCAAACTATTTCCTTGCACTCATGTTTGTTTTCCTTGGTGCTATGTTTGGACTTATTTCTTCTGATAATCTTGGATGGATCTATTTCTTCTGGGAGATTACCAGTGTTTGTTCATTCCTTATGATCGGTTATACAAGAACTCAGGAGGCAGTAGACAATTCATTCAGAGCTCTTTGGATGAACCTTCTTGGAGGTTGCGGATTCGCAGCTGGTCTCTTGTATTGTAGTTTAAATCCTGAACTTGGTTTTTCAAATCTTAGCCAGGTTACACAGACAGGAGCATCTGAGCTTGTTATTGTTCCTGTAACATTATTTGCATTTGCTGCACTTACAAAGAGTGCACAGTTCCCATTTTCAAGATGGCTTCTTGGTGCCATGGTTGCACCTACTCCATCTAGTGCACTTCTTCACTCAGCAACAATGGTTAAGATCGGTGTGTACATGCTCATCAGAGTATCTCCAGTGATGTATGGAACACTTACCGGTGTTATGATCACAGTTATTGGTGGCTTTACATTCTTTGCTGCATCACTTTTGGCTATTACAGTCAGTGATGGTAAGAAAGTACTTGCATATTCAACAATTTCAAATCTTGGTCTTATTACAGCCTGCGCTGGTACTGGTACAACAGAAGGTGTTTGGGCTGCTATCATGCTTGTTTTATTCCACGCTGTATCTAAATCACTTCTTTTCCAGACAGTTGGTGATATTGAGAACTGTATGGGTAGCCGTGATATTGAGGATATGCATGGACTTATCATTAAGCTTCCTAGACTTGCATTTATCATGATCATTGGTATCTGCGGAATGTTCATGGCTCCATTTGGTATGCTCGTATCAAAGTGGGCTGCTCTTAAATCATTCGTAGATTCAGGTTCAGTATGGCTTGTTCTTTTCCTTGTATTTGGTTCAGGAAGTACACTTTTCTACTGGGCAAAATGGCTTGGTAAGATTTGTGCAGTAATTCATCAGTCCTTTGAACTTGATGATATTACTCCTAGAAGTGAGATGATCTCAATCTTCCCACTTACAACAATGATAGTAGTAATGTGCTTTGCATTCCCTTGGATGTCTGGTCATATGGTTCAGCCTATACTTGATGAGGCTTTCCATACTAACATTCCTGATGTTATCGGAACCGGAGATTCAATCGTAATGATGATAATGGTTGCTATGATCTTTATGATTCCTATTGGATCAAGATTCCTTTCAATCGGTAAGAATTCTAAGATGACTATGTCTTATGTAGCTGGTGTCAATGCTGGTGATGACAGACATTATATCGACTCTTTTGGTAAAGAGAGAGCTCTTTATATGTCAAACTGGTATATGATTGATTACTTTGGTGAAAAGAAGCTGCTTAGACCATGCATCTATGTTTCGACTGTACTTGTTGCAGTTATGCTTATTATTGTGGTTGGAGGTGCTTTCTAATGACACTTGGAATGTTTATTAAAGCGTTGATCTATATTTTACTTGCTCCTCTGATTGGAGGCACACTTGCAGGACTTGATAGAATCATTTCTGCTCGTATGCAGGGAAGACAGGGCCCACCTCTTTTCCAGCCTTTTTATGACGTATTTAAGCTCCTTAACAAGCAGACAACTGTAGTTAACAGTATTCAGGTTTTGTTTGTTACTGGATATCTTATTATGACTATTTTCACAGGTGCATTGTTCTTTGCAGGCGGTGATATGCTTCTTGTTTTCTTCGCCCTTTCAATGTCAGAAGTAGTTATGGTTATGGCTGCATTTTCAACCAATGGACCTTACAGTATAATGGGCGCTCAGCGTGAGCTTTTACAGATGATGTGCTATGAGCCTATGACACTTCTTGTAGCAATTGGTTTCTATTATGCAAATGGAAGCTTTATGGTTGATGATCTGATTCAGGCAAAGATTCCAGCAATCGCTCAGATTCCTGGTTTCTTCATTGGATTTGTGTTCATTCTTATCATCAAGCTTCGTAAGTCACCATTTGACCTTAGTACTTCACACCATATGCATCAGGAAATGGTAAAAGGTCTTACAACAGATCTTTCTGGTAATAACCTTGCGTTTGTAGAGATCGCAGAGTGGTATGATCTTGTACTTATGATGGGTATTGTTGGAATGTTCTTCATTACAGCTAACCCAATTAGCAGACTTTGGGCAATACTTGCTTGTGCAGTAGTATTTTTCCTTGAGACACTTATTGATAATCTTTTCCCACGTGTTAAATACATTACAATGCTCAAGGTTACATGGTCAGTTATCCTTATATTTGCAGGAACTAATCTGCTGATTCTTAACGTACTTAAATAAGACGAGAAGGGAAAGTGAGATCTATGAAAATATCTAAATCACCATGGGTGTTACATTATGATGGATCCAGCTGTAACGGCTGTGATATAGAAGTTCTTGCCACAATGACTCCACTTTATGACGTAGAGCGTTTTGGTATTATTAACACAGGTAATCCTAAGCATGCAGACGTGCTTCTTTTGACTGGTGGTGTTAATGCTCAGACAGCACCAGTTATCAGACAGCTTTACAATATGATGCCTGATCCAAAGGTTGTAGTTGCATGTGGTATCTGTGCTTGTGACGGCGGCATTTTCAAGGAATGCTATAACATCTTAGGAGGTGCCGATAAGGTAGTTCCTGTTGATGTATATGTTCCTGGTTGTGCTGTTAGGCCTGAAGCACTTATCGAGGGTGTTGTTAAGGCAGTAGGCATCCTTGAAGAAAAGAAGAAAAAATTAAAAGAGTCCATGAAGGCTGGCTACTGTACAGTAGACTATAGCAAGATGGCTATTCATATGACTGCAGATGACTATGATCCAAGTACTCAGTACGATGCTGTTCTTACTGAGGAAGCACTTAGACAGCAGGCTGAAGAGAAGATCAAGGCTACAAATAAGCCCGCTCCTAAGCCAGTAGCACCTGCAGCACCAGCAGCAAATGTAGCTCCAAAGCCTGCACAGGTAGTAGCTGCAACAGCTGATTCTGAGAAAGGAGACAAAGCATAATGAATACAGAATTTGTTAATGTTAATCCTGAAAACATTATTGATGAATCTCAGAAGCTTAAGTTTGCAGGTTATCATCTTATGCAGCAGTGTGCTACACGAGTTCCTGATGCTTATGAACTCATCTATACATTCGGAAAAGAACTTGAAGTTAAACAGCTCAAGATGACTCTTCCTGAAGATCAGGAGATTTCAAGTATCACAAGTATTTATCCTTGTGCTTTTATTTATGAAAACGAGATGCATGATCTTTTTGGCGTACAGATCAAGATGATCAATATTGACTATGAAGGTAAACTCTATCGTACAGCGATCGAGACACCATTTAAGTAATCGGAGGAACCAATAATGTCTAATAGAAGTGTAATACCATTTGGACCCCAGCATCCGGTTCTTCCGGAGCCAATTCATTTGGACCTTGTAATGGAGGATGAAAAGGTTGTAGAAGCCATCCCTTCAATTGGATTTATCCATAGAGGTCTTGAAAAGCTGGTAGATAAAAAAGATTTTAATGAGATGGTTTATGTTGCAGAACGTATCTGCGGTATCTGTTCACTTGGCCATGGTCTTGGTTATTCTGAGGCTGTAGAGCATATTATGGATATCGATGTTCCTGCAAGAGCAAAATATCTTAGAACTATCTGGTCAGAGCTTAGCAGAATCCATTCACATCTTCTCTGGCTTGGCCTTTTAGCTGATGCATTCGGATTTGAGTCTCTTTACATGGATTGCTGGAGACTTAGAGAGGATGCACTAGATATGTTTGAAGCTTCAACAGGTGGAAGAGTTATCTTCTCTGTAATGAAGGTTGGCGGTATCAGAAGAGATGTAAGTGATGAGATGCTCAAGGATTTCTATCAGAGAATCAATAAGATGGAAGAAGACTTAAAAGCAATCGCTAAGCCATTCCTTCTTGATAAAGCTGTTCAGACAAGACTTCGCGGTGTAGGCGTTTTAACTGCAGAGCAGGCTGATGCTTTAGGATGTGCTGGACCATTCCTTAGAGCTAGTGGAATTGCTAGAGACATCAGATCAACAGGTTATTGTGCTTACGGTGATGTAGATTTCGAGCCAATTATCTCAAATGAAGGTGATTCTTACGCAAGAACAGAATGCCGTATCAAAGAGATATTCCAGTCATTTGATATTATTCGTCAGCTCATTGATAAGATGCCTTCAGGTGATATCGATGTTCCTGCTAAGGGAATGCCAAACGGCGAATATATGATGAGAATAGAACAGCCAAGAGGTGAAGCTCTTTACTATGTAAAGGCTAACGGAACTAAGTTCATAGACAGAATGAGAGTCCGCACCCCCACATTTGCAAATCTGTCAGGTCTTGTAGAGACTTTGAAGGGATGCGAACTTGCTGATGTTCCTATTCTTGTACTTACTATCGATCCTTGCATTAGCTGTACTGAGAGATAATACGTCATATAAATGGAGATGAAAAATGGCAATTGTAAGTTTTAAGAAAACAATTCTTCGTAACCTGGTATCAAAGCCATATACAAGAAAATCAGAAAAAGAATATCCTGAAGGAACAAGAGGACACGTTGAAAATGACATGGATCTTTGCGTATTATGCGGACTTTGCTCAATCAAATGTCCTACACATGCTATCACTGTAGACAAGGTTGCAAAGACCTGGTCTATCAGACCTATGAGCTGCATTCAGTGTAGATGCTGCGTAGATAATTGTCCTAAAAAGTCACTTTCAATGGGCCTTAGATTCCAGGAACCAGGTGATGAAAAAGTAACTAAGACATTTAAACAGTCTGAAAAGGCTATAGCTGCTCAGGAAGCACTTATGAAAGCTGCAAAAGAGCGTGCAGCTGCCGCAGCCGCTGCTAAAGCTGCTCAAGCCGCTCAGGCTGCAGGTAACACAGAAGCACCTAAGGCGGCTCCTGTTACTCCAGCAGCTCAGACTACTAATACAGAAGAAAAGAAAGACTGATGGTTATTTCCATTAAGGTTAAAGGGGCGGTGCAGGGTGTTGGCTATCGCCCCTTTATTGCAAATAAAGCAACTGAATATGGAATAACAGGCTACGTCAAAAACATTGGCGCAGCTGTTGAGATCATAGCATCTGGAAATGAAGATAAAGTGCGCTCTTTTTTAGGTTCTCTTTATTCTGATTATCCTTCAGGTGCTATTATTTTGGATGTCGAATCTGAAACAATTGATCATCCATCTACAAACTATGATGATTTCAGGATTATTGATAGTGAAAGCATCTCTTTATCCGATGAACTTCCTGTATTTTTACCGGATATTGGAATTTGTGATCATTGTTTATATGAGCTTTTAGACAAAAAAGACAGACGATATAGGTATCCCCTTATTAGCTGTGCATCTTGTGGCCCAAGACTTAGCATCATAGAAAGTCTCCCATATGACAGAAACACAACTAAAATGAAAAAGTTTAAAATGTGTCCGAGCTGCCACAAAGAATATCTTGATGGCAGAAGAAAGCATGCACAGACTATTTCCTGTCATGATTGTGGTCCGCAGATGGTATTTTCTCATTTTAGTGATGGCAACCTGTTTTCAGCTTCCGGTAATGAAGCAGTAGATAAGGCGATTGAAGTACTTTCTAATGGTGGGATAATCGGTTTGAAGGGCCTTTCTGGATACCAATTTGTTTGTAAAACTTGTGCAGAACCAGCTAAGAGACTAAGAAGCATAAAAGGAAGAGAAAATAAGCCTTTTGCCGTAATGTTTGCTGATATAAAGCATGTTAAAGAGTATTGTCTTGTCAATGAAAAAGAAGAAGAATTACTTAGGTCTTTTGCAAGACCTATAGTTTTATTAAACAAAATAAAAGATATGCCTTATGAAGTATGTAGAGACAGTCAGTATATTGGTGCGTTTTTACCTTCATCTGGTATTCACAGGCTTTTGTGTGACGCTGTAGGTCCAATCATCTGTACAAGTGGCAATTTATCTGATGATAATATCATTATAGATGATGAGATATTTAAAGATGCTTTTTTGAAAAAGATAGATGGAATGCTGTTTCATAATAGAGAAATAGTGATGCCTCAGGACGATTCGGTTTGTTTTGTGATAGATACTGGAAATAACGAATATTCTGTTCAATATATCAGAAGAGCTAGAGGCTATGCACCACTTCCGTTATTGATAAAGCCTGGATACAAGAAAAAAAACTCTTATCTTGCAATTGGCGGAGATCTAAAGAGCACTTTTGCTCTAGCCAAAAATGATAGGATCATTCCTTCTCAGTATATTGGGGATCTTGAAAGTACAAATACTTACATATCCTATAAAAAAATAATTGATCAGTATCTTAAGCTATTTGAATTTAAGCCAGATCATATTATTTGTGACCTTCATCCTTTGTATTTTTCAACTAGGTATGCTAAGGAACTTTCAGATGAAAAGAATCTGGATATTTCCTATGTTCAGCATCATTTTGCCCATTCTCTTTCAGTAATGGCAGAACATTCACTGCTTTCATGTATCGGAATTTCTTTTGATGGAACAGGATATGGAACAGACGGTAAAGTATGGGGCGGGGAGATATTACATTGTAATGGCAGTGATTTTTCAAGAAAATGTCATTTGTCATATGTGATGCTTTCAGGCGGAAATAGTGCTCCAAAGAACGCTGAACTGGTAAAAAAATGCTATGAAAAAGCTCTTAACTACGATATAGATGATAAACTTGTTGAGGCAGCTTTATCAAATAAGATAAATGTTTTTGAAACATCCAGTATGGGAAGACTTTTTGACTGTGTTTCTGCGCTTTTGGATATAAAAAAATACAACTCCTTTGAAGGTGAATGCGCAATTCTTTTAGAGAATATAGCTGAATCTTCGAATAAAGAAAACTATCCAGACTTTGAGTTTAAGATATTAAAAGATCATGATGGAACATATATAGCAGACCAGCTTGATCTCTTTGATCAGATAAAGAGGGTTTACGCAGAAAAAAGCTATGAAATATCTGATATAGCCTATGGATTTCATATGGCAATCGTATCCTTTGTAAAAGAAATATGTTGTATAATAAGACGTGAAACTTCAGAAGATAAGATTTGTTTATCTGGCGGAGTATTTAATAACAGGATACTTCTTAGAGAATGTATCAGGATTCTTAGAGATAATGATTTTAAAGTATACTGGAATAACCAGGTTCCTTGTGGTGATTCCGGTGTAGCTACAGGTCAGGCCTATTATGGACTTATCTGTAAAGGTTTAGAAAGGCGTTAAAATGTGTGTTGCAATACCTGGAAAGGTAATCAAGATTGATGGAACAAAGGCTACAGTTGATTTTAGCGGTAACATAGTTACTGCAGAGGCTGGCCTTGTAGATGTTAAAGTTGGCGACAGAGTTTTAGTTCATGCTGGATGTATCATTCAGACTATGGATGACAAGCTTGCTAATGAAATGGAAGAATTATTTAACGAAATAGAGGATCTTACAGTTTAATGGCTAATAAGAATTTTCAGGAAATTATAGATTTTCTAAAGAATTATGATGGCGAAGAAGTCAGGATCATGGAAGTATGTGGAACTCATACTGCCGCAATTTCGGAAAATGGTATTCCATCTATGCTTTCGCCTAAAATTTCTCTTATATCCGGTCCTGGCTGCCCTGTTTGCGTAACAGTGACAGCTGTAATAGATAAACTTGTTGAACTTTCATTAAGACCTGATACAACTGTTTTGACATTTGGGGATCTTATAAGAGTAAAGGGCACAAATAAGTCCCTTGCTGACGCAAAAGCTGAGGGTGCTAATGTTCGAATGGTCTATTCACCAATGGAATCAATAACTCTTGCCAAAGAAGATCCTGATCACACCTACGTTTTTGCTGCTATTGGATTTGAAACAACAACTCCTGTTTATGCGATGGTCCTTAAAGAAGCAATTGAACAGGATATTAAGAATTTAAAGCTTTTGACATCACTAAAGACTATGCCGGAAGTTATCAGATGGGTAGTTAATAATGGCGGCGGGATTGATGGCTTTATAGCTCCGGGACACGTGGCTGCTATTACTGGAAGTGATGTATTTAAAGAGCTTTCTGATGAACTGGGAATACCTTTTGTAGTTTCAGGTTTTGAAGGAAAACAGCTCCTTATGACAATTTATGCTCTTGTTAATATGAAGGGCAAAAAAGGAATCAAAAACCTCTACAAAGACGTCGTTTTACCCGAAGGTAATTTAAAAGCTAAAGAAATAGTAGATAGGTATTTTTGTCCATCTGATGCATCTTGGAGAGGGATGGGGACGATTCCAGGTTCTGGAATGATGATTAGACCAGAATACAGTTCTTTTGATGCAGGTAGCATGAGCCTTGATGAAGACCATATGCCACCTGGATGCAGCTGTGCCAAGGTTTTAGTTGGAAAAGTAAAACCTTATGAGTGTCCTTTGTTTGGAAAGAGCTGTACTCCTGACAACGCTCATGGAGCTTGCATGGTCTCAACTGAAGGCAGCTGCTATAACTACTTTGTTTCAGGAAGAAGATAAGGAAGGTTTTAATATGAAAGTTACTATGGCTCATGGAAGCGGCGGAGAGTCCACTTCCAAGCTGATTGAAAGCGTATTTGCCAAGCATTTTCACAATGAAATACTTGATAGATTAGAGGATTCCGCTGTTGTAGACGGAAGTTCAAAGATTGCAGTAACAACAGATAGCTTCGTTGTTACACCCATCATTTTCCCAGGCGGAGATATCGGAAGATTATCTGTTTGCGGTACAGTAAATGACCTTCTTATGAGTTCCTCTACACCTAAATATCTTACATGTGGTTGTATCCTTGAAGAGGGACTAGATCTTGATGCCTTGGATAAGATAATTGAATCCATGGCTCTAACAGCTAACGAAGCCGGAGTTAAGATAATTACCGGAGATACAAAAGTTATAGAAAATAAGGGAGGAGAGCCTGGTCTTATCATAAATACATCCGGCGTTGGATTTATCAGAGAAGACGTTGAGGTTCCAGGACCTTTTAATCTAAAGGGCGGAGATAAGATCATTATTTCTGGCAATCTTGGTGATCATCATGCAACTATCCTTGGAGCAAGAATGGGTATCAGTAACAATATCTGTTCTGATGCGGCTCCTTTAGTTGAAATGGTTTCTAAGCTTCTTGATAATGGCGTAAAGGTCCACGCCATGAGGGATGTAACCAGAGGCGGTCTTGGAACAGTATTAAATGAGTTTGCAAGCAGTTCTAAATGCCAGATAAACCTATATGAGGAAGCACTTCCTGTATCAGATGCAGTTAAGGATTTCTGCGGAATTCTTGGCCTTGATGTCATGTATATGGGTAACGAAGGCAAAATGGTATTATCTGTTGCTGCTGAAGATGCTGATAGAGCAGTTTCTCTTATCAGGAGCTCAAAATATGGCGAAAATGCTACTATAATCGGTGATGTTGTCAAAGTAAATGATGATGACGATATAAAAGGTGTAATACTTAATACAAAGATTGGTGGTAAACGTACTATTGGTCTTATGTATGGTGAGGGACTTCCAAGAATTTGTTAAATGTTGTAAAATAATATCTATCCCTTGGAGTGCTTTTGAAAGGATTAAATTTTTAATGGAATTTAAGAGAATCAATAAAGATACAGTTACATGTATTATCACTGAAGATGATATGGACGAGCAGGGAATCAAGCTTGAGGACCTTTTTGAAAAGAAAAAGGAAGCCATGGATTTTCTTCATGATGTAATGAGAAAAGCTCAGGAAGAAGTTGATTATAAGCCAACAGGTTCATTTATGCCTATGCAGATAACAGTTCTTCCAGATCATTCAATTTCTCTTACACTTTCAGAAAATGCGTCAGCTTCATTTGGCGAGATCTTAAAGAACCTTACTGACAAAGCTGGTATCAAGATTCCTAAAAATGTACTTGAAGATCTTGGCGATTCAGTAGATGAAGAGAGAATAAATAGATTAAATGACTATTTAAAGAGTCTTAAGCAGTTTACCAATTCCGTAAAGAACATTATGGAAGAGGTTAATTCAGGTGAGGAACAGGGCAAGATTCCTGTAAATGATGGAGCAACTGTAGAAAAAGATAAATTGCTTTCAGACAAGATTTCTAATGGTGCATCCAGAAGATCTAAGATCCTTGATGACGAAGGCAAAGATATTCCTGATAGTCAAAGACTTTCATTCCATGAGTATATCTTTACTTTTGACAATATCAGAACTGTGATCGATTTTTGTAATAAAGCTCCTAAGCATTTTAAGTTTAAGAGCTCTTTGTACAAGAATCCGACAACAGGTAAGTATTACTTAGATCTTCAGCGACAGGACGAAGATCCTAGAGCATTCGCATCTTTATTTACCATGGCTTATGAATTTGGTCATTTTCAGGCTACAAATCAGCATATTTTAGCTTATATCAAGGAAAGCAGTGATCTTATTATCGCTGAGGATGCAATAGTTCTTTTAGCCAAAGTTTCAGATTAAGTTATGCAAATACTGAACGGTCCGGCAACAGACCGTTCTTTTTTTGTATTTTGACTACTACGAGGTTTTTATGAGATTAAACCAGTATATAGCTTCTTGCGGCATTTGTTCCCGCAGAGAAGCCGATAAGTTAATAGACGCAGGTAAAGTATCTGTAAATGATGTTACAGCTTCTTTTGGCATGAAAATAGAAGAAGGCGACTTGGTTAAAGTTGATGGAAAAGAAATAAAACAAAAATCAGATCACATAGTTCTTGCATATTACAAGCCAAGAGGCATTGTCTGCACAGAAAAAGACTCCCATGCTGAGAAAACAGTTATCGAAGACGTTGATTATTCTGAAAGAGTAACCTATGCTGGAAGGCTTGATAAGGACTCAGAAGGGCTTCTGATCCTTACTAATGACGGTAATCTCATAAATGCTATGATGAAGGGCTCAAACAAGCATGAAAAAGAGTATGTGGTCAAGGTAAACAAAAGTTTTGATGACAATTTTATTGAAAAAATGTCAAAAGGGGTCTATTTAAAAGAACTTGATAGGACCACGAGACCTTGTAAGGTAAAAAAGCTTTCCAATGATTCTTTTAACATAATCCTGACTCAGGGGCTTAACAGACAGATCAGGCGAATGTGCGACGAGCTTGGTTTTAAAGTGGTTTCGCTTAAAAGAGTACGTGTTATGACAGTTAAGCTTTCTGATTATGATCTAAAGCCATCTACATATCACAAGCTTGATGAAAGTGAAATACTTAAATTGTATAAGGCCGCTGGAATTCAGCTTTAAATCATACTATACTTATTAAGATATGTTTATTTTTGGGGGTAAATATGCCATTAGATATTAAAATGGAATACGATGAGCTTGTTAAGACTATCAAGCATCATATGGATCTTTATTATAATCAGGATGAGCCCGAAATTTCAGATTATGAGTACGATCAGCTCATGCTCAGATTAAAGGCAATGGAAAAAGAACATCCTGAACTAGTTATCAGTGATTCTCCAACAAGAATAATTGGCGGCACGGCCAAAAGAGAGGCTGGAGTTAAGATCACACACAATGTTCCAATGCTTTCAATTGAGGATGTTTTCAATAAGGAAGATGTAAAAAGCTGGGTAGAAAAGGTTCATCAGATGCATCCTGATGCTTTGTTTTCTGCTGAGCAAAAGATCGATGGACTTAGCTTGTCTCTTAGATATAGCAAGGATCCTAAAGATAATAAGCTTCACCTGACTATGGCAGAAACAAGAGGTGATGGCCTTATCGGTGAGGATGTCACAGCTAATGCCATGGTAATTTCAGATATTAGGAAGGTCATTGATCTGCCATATGATTACCTTGAGCTTCGCGGTGAAGTCTACATGTCTCATGACGACTTTGAAAAATTTAATGATGAACAGGAAAAGCTTGGAAAGAAAATAGCTGCGAACCCCAGAAACCTTGCTGCAGGCACATTAAGACAGCTTGATCCTGAGGTTACAAGGGCTCGTGGACTCAAGATGTTCGTCTTTAATGTTCAGGACGGACCAGAAGAGCTTAAAAATTCCCATGTTAATTCCTTAGATATTTTAGAAAAAGCCGGTGTTAAAACAGTTTATCATAGATCCTGCAAGTCCTTTGATGAAGTATCTGAAGCGATAGATATTATTGGAAATATGAGAGAAGACCTTGATTTTGACCTTGATGGTGCAGTTATCAAAGTCGATAATTTAAAATGGAGATCAGATTTCCCTGCTGGTTCCAAGTATTCAAGCGGACACATCGCTTATAAGTATCCTCCAGAAGAAAAGATAATCGTAATGGATGAGATACTTGTAGATGTAGGTAGAACTGGTAAGCTTACCTTTACCGGAAGCTTCCACGACAGAGAAACTGGTAAGCCAGCAAGGCTTTGTGGCACAAGCGTTTCAAGAGCAACGCTTCACAATCAGGACTATATCAATGAGATGCAGATAGGAATTGGTGGTGAATATAAGCTCTTTAAGAGCGGCGAGATCATTCCTAAGCTCAACGGTTGCGTTAAGGCTCCTGAGGTCATATATAAAGCTCCTGATGTATGCCCAATCTGTGGTGGACATCTTGTCAGAGAGGAAGATACAGCTGATATCAGATGTATAAATCCTACTTGTCCAGCACAAGTTACAAGAACAATTGCATACTTTACTTCAAGAGATGCCATGAATATCATGGGACTTGGTGATACACTAGTAGATGCATTGGTATCTGATGGGTATCTAAAAAATTATGCGGATATATATCATCTTAAGGAACATAGAGATGAGCTTATTGAAAAAGGTATCATAGGAAAAGAGAAAAATACTGATAAGCTCCTTGGTGAAATAGAAAAGTCAAAGGCAAATGATCCGGTAAGACTTCTTACAGGTCTTGCTATTAGAAACGTAGGTAAATCAACTGCCAGAGAGATCATGAAGCATTTTGATAATCTTATGGATCTTACTAAGGTTACTGTAGATGGATTCTTGCAGATCCCTGATATTGGCGAGACTACAGCTGGTGACCTTTATGATTTCTTCCATAATGAAGAAAATATAGCCATCATCAATGAGATGAACAGTCTGGGACTTAATATGGTGGTCACCAAGGATGAAGACGCATCTGATAAGCTTTCAGGTCTTACAATCGTTGTAACTGGAACACTTCCAACTCTTGGACGTAAAGAGGCAGAAGAGCTCATTACTAAAAATGGTGGTAAAGCTTCAGGCAGCGTATCCAAGAAAACAAGCTATGTTCTTGCAGGTGAAGCCGCTGGAAGTAAACTTACAAAGGCTCAGGAACTTGGAATTGAAATCATTGACGAAGCTAAGTTTTTAGATATGATCAAATAAAAAATGCATGGAGTAAAAGAATATGCCTATTAAAATTCAAAATGACCTTCCTGCCAGAGAAATATTAGAGACAGAAAATATATTTGCAGTAGATGAAAATAGAGCTTTGCATCAGGATATCAGATCCCTCCAGATCTGTATTTTGAATCTTATGCCTTTAAAAGAGGACACGGAGCTTCAGCTCTTAAGGTCAATGTCAAATACTCCTCTTCAGATTGATGTGTCATTTATGCAGATGAGTTCACATCATTCTACAAATACATCACCTAACCACTTAAACAGGTTCTACAATACCTTTGAAGAGCTCAAGGATAACACCTATGACGGACTTATCATTACAGGAGCCCCTGTGGAACAGATGGCTTTTGAAGAAGTAGACTACTGGGATGAGCTCTGTAAAGTATTTGAGTGGTCTAAGACAAATGTAACTTCTACCTTCCATATTTGCTGGGGGGCTCAGGCCGGAATCTACTATCATTATGGAATCGACAAAGAGTACCTTGATAAAAAGAGATTTGGAATATATAAGCATCGTGTAATGAACAGGAAAGTACCACTTGTACGAGGCTTTGACGATGTATTTTGTATGCCACATTCTCGTCATACTGAAACTCCTGCAGATAAGATCCACGCTTGTGATGATCTTGTTGTGCTGGCAGAATCAGAGGTTGCTGGCATTTTCCTTTGCATGAACAGATCTGGAAGCCAGATATTTGCTATGGGTCATGCTGAATATGATAGGCTTACCCTTGATGCAGAATATAAAAGAGATCTTTCCAAGGGACTTCCTATAGATATGCCTATAAATTATTATCCAGATAATGATCCAAACAATAAGCCTGATCTTTTATGGAGAAGTCATGCAAATATCTTATATACTAACTGGCTCAACTACTACGTATATCAGAATACTCCATATAAATGGGGCCAGATTCTTGATGAAGAAAAGAGAGAAATAGCTTCAAAGACACTTACACAGAAAATTTGACGGGAGGATTCAAAATGAAGCTTAGAAATATTTATACCTGTTTTCCAGGTGGTAAACACAAGGTACTGACACTTAGCTATGATGATGGCAAGATTGCTGATAGGAGACTTGTGTCTATCTTTAATGAATACGGACTTAAGGGAACATTTAATGTTAACTCTGATCTTTATGATTATCCTTGCACAGAGCCTTATGATCCAAGAATTCCTTTAAGCGAGTTTAAAGAACTATATAAAGGACACGAAGTTGCTTGTCACACAGCACAACATCCAACAATTGCCAGATGTCCAAAAGAACAGATGGTACTTCAGGTTATCGAAGATAGAAGAAAACTTGAAGAAGCCCTTGGCTATACTGTTAGAGGCCTTGCTTATCCTAATGGCTCTTTTGATGATAATGTAGTAGACGCATTGAAGGCCTGTGGAATTGTTTATGCCAGAACAGTTCATTCAACACTTGGCTTTAGTATGCCAACTGATTTCCTTAGATGGAATCCAACATGTTCACACAGAAATGAAGCCTTGGAAAGACTTTCAAAGGAATTTTCAGAGCTTCATAAAACTCAGTATCTGTACATGATGTACGTATGGGGCCACAGCTACGAGTTTGAAAAAGATGGCAACTGGAATATCATTGAGAAGTTTGCAAAGGATATGGGCGGTCACGAAGATATTTGGTACGCAACCAATATCGAGATCGTTGATTATATGGATGCTGCTTCAAGAATTCAGGTATCAGTTAATGGTGATTTTGCGTTTAATCCAAGTGCTATCAGTGTATGGCTGGAAGTAGACGGTAAGCACGTTGAACTTAAGCCTGGAGTAGTGACTGAGTTGTAATTTTTCATTTAATAAGTTAAAATAAATATGTTAGGTTGTATATTTTTAGACGAAATTTGACAAGGAGATTATTTTATGGCCCTTAATATGGAAAATGATGACCTTGAACCAAAGACTGATCTTAAGAAGAAACCAACCAAGAAGACTAAAGAGATGCTAGAAGAAAACGCTAAACAGATTGAAGAATTAAAAGCTCTTCAGAAAGAGCTTACAGAAGAATTATCACAGCTTGATAAAGAAGACAAAGAACTTGGAGAACGTTCAGCTCTTAAGATGAAAGTTTCTCACAAGAAATTTGGTGAAGGCAAGGTTATAAGCCAGGATGGTAAATATATTGAGGTAAAATTCAGTGATGTTGTAAAGAAATTTGTTTTACCTGGATGTATTGCTGATAAATACTTAGAAGTAAGTGATGAGAGTGTTTATGAGTATTATGTGAAATGTAATGAGATTCACAAAAAGCGCATGAATGCAGAGCTTAAATCTAAGTCTGCTACATTTGCCATTCAGCGTCATGAAGACGCAATAGAAAAGCTTAATGCCAAATTAAAAGTATAACTAAATATTAGAAATTTAAAGGCACGCCATGAGGCGTGCCTTTTTTATTACATTGCTTTATTTTCTTCAACTTTCTTTTGAGCTGTAGAGAGCATAAGCTTGATCCTGTTAAGCTGGTTAACTTCAGAAGCGCCTGGATCATAGTCA
This sequence comes from Butyrivibrio hungatei DSM 14810, assembly GCF_900143205.1. Classification (GTDB taxonomy): domain Bacteria; phylum Bacillota; class Clostridia; order Lachnospirales; family Lachnospiraceae; genus Butyrivibrio; species Butyrivibrio hungatei. The sequence continues at coordinate 73,010 of NZ_FRDH01000012.1, forward strand.
ATTGCTACGATATTACATCCAGGATAAAGATGTCTCATCTGCTTGATAACTCCCTTACCTACTACATGGTTTGGAAGACATCCAAATGGCTGCGTACAAACAATGTTTGAAGCACCTTCTTTGATAAGCTCAACCATTTCACCTGTAAGGAACCAGCCTTCACCTGTCTGATTTCCGATACTAACGATAGGCTTAGCATATTCAACAAGTTTATAGATGCTTGTTGGAGGATCAAAGTGTACACTCTTTTTAAATGCTTTTGTAGCCCCTGAGCGAAGTCTTTCAATTGCCCAGATGCCAGCTTTACAAAATGCAGCTGTCTTTTTGCTTGTTCCAAGCTCTTCAGCTTTGTAAATCTGATTGTAGAAGCAGTAGAGCATGAAATCAATAAGATCAGGAACAACTGCTTCAGCACCTTCAGCTTCTAGAAGCTCTACAAGGTGATTGTTTGCAGCTGGAGCAAATTTAACAAGAATTTCTCCAACCACACCAACTCTTGGCTTTACTTCATCTGTGATCTCAATCTTATCAAAATCAGCAATGATATCAGCACAGATCTTTTCAAATTTAAAGATATTCATGTGCTTGGCTGATACAAAGTCCTGACAAACCTTAAGCCATTTTGCATGGCAGGCATCAACTGAACCAGGAACCTTCTCATAAGGACGCATCCTATATACGCATCTCATGAATATATCACCAAAGATTGCTCCAAAAGCAGCTCTTTCAAGCATTTCAAGATTGATATGGAAGCCAGGATTTGCTTCAAGCTTTGAAAGGTTAAGTGAAACAACAGGAATCTGCTCCATACCTGCCTTTTTAAGAGCTCTTCTGATAAATCCTACATAGTTTGTTGCTCTGCATCCACCACCTGTCTGTGACATGATGACAGCAGTTCTGTTAAGGTCATATTTGCCTGAATGAAGCTCATCCATGATCTGACCAACAACCCAAAGAGATGGATAACAAGCATCATTATTAACGTACTTAAGACCCATATCAATGGCGTGACGATTGTCATTTTGCATTACAACGAAGTTATAACCGCAAGATCTAAAAGCTGGCTCCAAGATGTCAAAGTGAATAGGAGACATCTGAGGACAGAGAATAGTGTAGTTCTTTCTCATTTCTTCTGTGAAAAGAACTCTGTTAATAGCGCTTGATTTGATAGTTCTTTCTTTATTCTTTTGCTTACGAACTCTGATAGCGGCAAGAAGAGAACGAACTCTGATCCTAGCACTACCAAGGTTATTTACTTCGTCGATCTTAAGACATGTATATATCTTGTCTGATCCTGAAAGGATATCGTTGACCTGATCTGTTGTAACTGCGTCAAGACCGCATCCAAAGGAATTAAGCTGAATAAGATCAAGATCATCCCTTGTCTTAACAAAGCTTGCTGCAGCATAAAGTCTTGAATGATACATCCACTGGTCAGATACGATAAGGGGTCTTTCTGGAGTGCCAAGATGAGATACAGAATCCTCTGTAAGAACTGCAACACCGTATGAGCAGATCATATCAGGAATACCATGGTTGATCTCCGGATCTACGTGGTATGGACGTCCAGCAAGAACAATACCATGTTTGCCGTTTTCTTCCATCCATTTAATTGTTTCTTCACCCTTTTTTTGAATATCAAGCCTTGCTTTAGCCATTTCATCCCAGCCAGCCTTAGCTGCTTTTATGACTTCCTCAGCTGGAATTTCAGCAAATTCTTTTACAAGGGCAGTAGTTGCTGTCTCAAGTGAAGTGAATGCCATAAATGGGTTTCTAAGCTTAACATTACCATTTGTGATGGCTTCAACGTTGTTTTTAATATTCTCAGAATAAGAAGTTACTATAGGGCAGTTGTAGTGGTTAGTTGCACCCTTAACTTCTTCTCTTTCATAAAAAAGTCCTGGATAGAAGATAAAATCTACCTTTTGTTTAATGAGCCATTCAATATGGCCGTGAGAAAGCTTGGCAGGATAGCACTCAGACTCACTAGGAATAGACTCAATTCCAAGTTCATAGATCTGATGAGTTGATCTAGGAGATAAAACTACCTGATATCCAAGGTTAGTAAAGAAGGTAAACCAGAAAGGATAGTTCTCGTAGAAATTAAGAACTCTTGGAATACCTACGCTACCTCTTTTTGCCTTTTCTGCGCTAAGAGGCTCATAGCCAAATATTCTCTTATATTTATAATCAAAGAGGTTAGGAATGTTCTTTTCGTTCTTGACCTTGCCGATTCCTCTTTCACATCTGTTGCCAGAAATGTGTGTACGGCCACCCGTAAATTTATTGACAGTAAGTCTGCAGTGGTTTGTGCAACCCTGACATGTAGTCATGCTGGTTGTATATTCAAGGTTGTTGATCTGATCAATGCTAAGCATTGTAGTCTTGTAATCATCAGTCTCAAAGAAACGATCTCTTGCGATAAGAGCAGCACCAAAAGCACCCATGATACCTGCGATATCAGGTCTTATGGCTTCTGCACCAGAAATGATCTCAAATGCTCTAAGAACTGCATCATTATAGAAAGTACCGCCCTGAACTACAATGTGTTCTCCAAGGTCCTTGGCATCTGAAACCTTGATAACCTTAAATAGAGCGTTTTTAATAACAGAATAAGCAAGTCCTGATGAAATATCAGCTACATCTGCGCCTTCCTTCTGAGCCTGCTTAACTCGTGAGTTCATAAATACAGTACATCTTGTACCAAGGTCTACTGGAGATTTAGCATATAAAGCAACTTTAGCAAAATCCTGAACAGTATAATCAAGAGATTTGGCAAAGGTCTCAATGAATGAACCGCAGCCTGAAGAACAAGCTTCGTTAAGCTGAACAGAGTCAACTGATTGATTTTTGATGTGGATGCATTTCATGTCCTGTCCGCCAATATCAAGGATACAGTCTACCTCAGGATCAAAGAAAGCAGCAGCATTGTAGTGAGCGATTGTTTCTACTTCGCCATCATCAAGTAAAAGAGCTGATTTAAGTAGCGCTTCTCCATAACCGGTTGAGCAGGCTCTGGAAATTTTAACACCTTCAGGCATCAGCTTATAGATTTCCTGGATTGAAGAAATAGCAGTTTTTAGTGGGCTTCCGTTGTTACTTGAATAGAACGAATAGAGAAGATCACCATCTTCACTGATAAGTGCACACTTTGTAGTAGTAGAACCAGCATCGATTCCAAGGAAAGCATTACCCTTATAGCTATCAAGCTTTCTAGTCTTAACCTTGTACTGATCCTGGCGATTTCTGAATTCCTTGTAATCTTCCTCATTTTTGAATAGAGGATCAAGTCTTGAAACTTCAGCATCCATAACGATCTTGTGTGAGAGCTTTGAAACCATCTCATCCATTGAGTAGGATATTTCTTCTTTTGCATTTAATGCTGAACCAATAGCTGCAAAAAGATGAGAGTTGTCAGTTTCAATAGTATGTTCCTCATCAAGCTTAAGAGTCCTGATAAATGCAGCCTTAAGCTGATCAAGGAAGTGAAGAGGACCGCCTAAAAATGCAACGTGTCCTCTAATAGGCTTACCACAAGCAAGACCAGAAATTGTCTGATTAACTACAGCCTGGAAAATAGAAGCAGAGAGATCTTCCTTGGTTGCTCCTTCATTGATAAGAGGCTGTATATCTGACTTAGCAAATACTCCGCATCTAGCTGCAATAGTATAAAGGGAATTGTAGTTCTTGGCATATTCATTTAGACCTGATGCATCTGTCTGTAAAAGAGCTGCCATCTGGTCAATAAAAGAACCTGTACCACCGGCACAGATACCGTTCATACGTTGTTCAACATTTCCATCCTCAAAGTAAATGATCTTGGCATCTTCACCGCCAAGTTCGATAGCTACATCTGTTTTAGGAGCAAGCTTTTTGAGTGAAGTAGATACTGCAATAACTTCCTGAACGAAAGGCACTTCAAGGTGCTTGGCGAGAGTAAGTCCGCCAGAACCTGTTATCACAGGATGTATAGTTACATTCCCGCTTATTTTATATGCTTCTTGAAGAAGATCTGCTAAAGTCTCCTGAATATTAGCAAAATGTCTTTTATAATCTGAAAAAATGATATTTGAATCTTTATCAAGCAGTGCGACTTTGACAGTTGTAGAACCAATGTCTATGCCTAATGTATAGTCTTTAGAAATCATGTAATACCTCTTATTTCTTCTAATAAATGTTGCTCAAGGCAATCTCTATGATTATAAAGCAGGTGTCTATAAAAATCAATCGACGTAGTTTTGTAAACTACTTTAAGTAAAGTAATATTATGTAAGTATTAAATAACGCTAAAATATAACATGAATAATCGAATGAACGTTTGTGCTGTGTTATAATCTATTCAGAATGGTGTTTCTATCCAATGGAGGATTGGAATTGAAAATATCAATGCGCAAATCTAAATATAATATTTTCTGTAGAATTCTTCTGATAAACATTGGCATAATAACTAATGTATTGCTCTCATTTATTACTAATAAATTTAAAATGCCTATATTTTTAGACTCTACCGGAACCATGATAGTAGCATCGATAGGCGGTATATTTCCTGGAATTTTATGCGGCGTTGTATCTAACGTTTTATCTTCGATCTTTTATAGACCAAACATTTATTTTGGCTTTATTAACGCTTTAATAGCAATCTTTACTGCTTGGTTCTTTAGAGAAGAAAAATATAAAAGAGCTAAAAACATCCTTCTATTTATTATCTCGATCGGTGTCATTAATGGCGTATTTAGCGCCCTTGTTAAATGGTTCTTTTTAAAAACTCCAGAAAGTACACCAATCCTAGATTCAATAGAATCTATAACTGACTTTATTGGTGTTAGTGATCTTACTTCTTATTCACTTGTTGAAATATTTATCAATATCTTTGATAAAGCAATATCTATTACTGTAGCTCTTTTTATATTCTATGTGGTGCCGGAAAAAATACGCCTTGGTATCAGAAATTCCGCCTGGAGACAAAAACCTCTTACTGTAGAAGAGACAAAAGAGCTTGGAATAGTCAGTAAGGATAGTAAACATTCATTAAGTGTCAGATTAACATGTATGTTATTTATCTGTGCCATTTCCCTTACAGGTATTATGTGCTGGGTTGGAATCGGGCTTTATTATGATAATTCTAAAGAAGAAAAAGCTGAATCAGCATTAAATGCAGCTAGTTACGCTGCCAGCTATATTGATCCATACAAGATTGATGATTACATTGAAAAAAGTGAATTTTCCCTTGAATATACTCAGACCAAGCTTTTTATTAATACCATTAAAACAAATGCTATTGGCGTAGACTATCTGTACATAGTCAAGATGACAAAAGATGGTTATTATTACGTTTTTGACGCAGATAAAAAAGATGGTACTAGTCATAAAGCTGGAGAATTTGTTCCATTTGATAAGGAACTTCTTCCATATGTAAATGGATTTTTGGATGGAACAGAAATTGGAACCATAGAAACAGATGGATTGTCAGGTTGGGTATTAACTTCATATTATCCAATAACTGATAATAACGGTATCTGTAGAGGCTATGCCTGTGCTGGCGTATCACTTGAATATATGACACAATATATGACTAAATTTATTATGCGCGTAGTCCTTATCATGTCATCCTTCTTCATTCTTATATTTGCTTTTGGTCTGTGGATGGCTGGAACACTAATGGTTTATCCTATCAACAGTATAGAAAAAAGTATTGAAGAGTTCATTGAAGCTGGAGATGACCAGAAAAAGCTTGATGCAGCTGTAAAGAAAATGAGGACTATCAATATACAGACAGAAGACGAGCTTGAAAAAATGTATCACATAATCTGTGACATGGCTTTAAATCAGACTGAGATCATCAGAAATGTCCGCAGAATTTCTGATTCAACCATGAAGATGCAAGATGGTCTTATTGTCACCATGGCGGATATGGTTGAAAGCAGAGACTCTGATACAGGTGCACACGTTCAGAAAACTTCTGAGTATGTAAGAATCATATCAGAAGGATTATATAGAAAGGGATATTATCCGGAAAAGATAAATCCTAAGTTCATATCAAATTGTGTCAGAAGTGCTCCTTTGCATGATATTGGAAAGATAAATATCTCAGATAAGATCCTTAATAAACCGGGCAAGCTCACAGACGAAGAGTTTGCAATCATGAAGACACATACAACTGCAGGTAGAGAGATCATTGAGAAGACTATCAATACTGTTAAGGGAGAAAGTTACCTTAAGGAAGCAAGGAATATGGCCGCTTATCACCATGAAAGATGGGATGGTAAAGGTTATCCCGAAGGCCTTCATGGAGAGGTTATTCCGTTATCAGCCCGCATAATGGCGGTTGCTGATGTATTCGATGCGTTAACTTCTCCTAGAGTTTATAAACAGGCTTTTTCTTTGGATAAAGCTCTTTCTATCATAAAGGAAGAATCTGGAAAGCAGTTTGATCCAAAGTGTGTAGAAGTATTACTTGATTCACTAGATGAAGTAAAGGTTGTTCTTGGCAAATATAACCATAGTGTTTAATGGAGAATATCTGTGAAGAAAATATTGCTGCTTCTATCAATTTTATTTTTCCTTGCAGCTGGTAATAGTAGCCAGTTGATTACTTATGCCAAGGAAAGCGATGAACTGAATGAATACAAGATTTATGGTGGCGGTTTTGCAGCTACAGGTCAAATAGAAGGATCATCTTTTTCTACTAAGGTTTATGACTCTTCAAATGGACTTCCTACATCTGACGCCATGTTTATTCTTGGTGCTTCCGACGGACATATTTACGTTGGAGGTTATAGTGGTGTGTTCAAATATGATGGCAGTTCTTTTGACAGAATAGAAGGAATCGAAGGCCTAACAAGTGCCAGGGCAATATTTGAAGATAGCAAAGGCAGGATCTGGGTAGGAACAAATGATAACGGTGTAGTTGTTGTTGACGGAAACGAAAGCAGACATTTTACTTATAAAGACGGTCTTACTTCCTCATCCATCAGAATTTTTTCAGAAGATAATTCAGGAAATATCTTTGTTGGTACGACTTCAGGTGTTTGCTATATTGATCCTGCGTATGAAGTACATTTACTTACAAGATATAAAATTGCTGATGAAAGAGTCCTTAAAATGGACAGAAGCCCTTCAGGGACAATTTATGGGCAGGCCAAAGACGGACGTATCTTTGCTATAGATGATTGCAAAATTTCTCAAATGTATGATCACAAGGTCCTTGGATTTGAGAAGATAACATCTCTTTTGGCTGACCCACACAATGAAGATATGGTTTATATCGGCACCGAAGGTTCCTATGTATATTACGGAAAATTTGGTGACAAAAAAGAGAATATGAAAAAAATTGATGTATCTCCAATCAGCGAGACCCATTGGCTTTCATATGACTGTGGAAGAGTTTGGGTGTCATCTACAAATATGCTTGGATACATCGATGAAGATAGTAACTTCCATCTTTTTGAAAACCTGCCGCTTACAAGTGGGATTGAAATGACAACCTCTGATTATCAGGGAAATATGTGGGTTGCTTCGTCTACGCAAGGGGTCATGAAGCTTGTCACCAATAATTTCATCAACATAACAGAAAAAGCCGGCCTCCCATCAGAACTTACAAATGCCGCATACAAGTTCCATGGAAATTTGTACATAGGAACTGATAGCGGCTTAAAGATTGTTGATAAAAATGGCAAAAGCTTTGAGAATGAGCTTACAGAGTATATTGGGGACGCTAGGGTCAGAGATATTATATCTGATGAAAAAGGCAATCTCTGGGTCGCAACATACAATCATGATCTGGGACTTGTATGCTATTCTGCAGAAAAAGAAATAAAGTCTTTTGATAAAAGTACTGGAATGCCAGATAATCAGATAAGGACCATCATCGTTTCAAAAGATGGTGGCATTATTGCCGCAACTAACGGCGGAATCGCTATTATTGAAAATGATAAAGTCATCAAAAAATACACATCTAAAGATGGTATCAAAAATCTTGTATTCCTTACTTTGGTCGAGGGAAACGAAGGAATTATCTTTGCCGGATCAGACGGTGATGGAATCTATGCAATTGATGGAGATGATATCAATAAGATAGATAGGGAAGATGGACTTACTAGTGATGTTGTCATGCGAATTGTCAAGGATGAAAAGAGACAACTGCTCTGGATCGTAACCTCAAACTCTATCCAATATATGAAGGACGGAGCGATCTATGAAGTTACTACTTTCCCTTATAATAATAATTATGACATATATTTTGATGATGAAGATAATGTCTGGATATTATCATCTTATGGAATTTACAAAGTAAAAGCAGATGATATGATGCAGGATAATGTAACTGATTACAGGTTATATACACTTGCAAACGGTCTTCCTTTTGCAATTACTAGTAATTCTTTTGGCTATATTGATAATGAAGGAAATCTGTATATTCCAGGAAGATATGGCCTAATAGGCGTAAATATCAATAATTATTATGAAAAGAATGAACATGTATTAATGGGCATAAAGTCTGTCTATTGCGATAAAGAGTATGTTCTTCCTGATAAAGACGGGGTCTATAATATTCCATCTACCAGTCGCCGCGTACAGATAACGCCTTCAGTAATGGACTACACTATGGTCAATCCAACAATTCGTCTTTATCTTGAAGGCGGCAAGGATGATGGAGTTACCTATAATAGAGATGAACTTGTTCCATTGGAATTTACAAATCTTCCATATGGAAATTATAAGGTTCATATTCAACTTTTGAATTCTTCAACAGGTGAAGTAATACAGGATAATGCATATAGAATAAAAAAATCTGCAAGAATCGGTGAACTTATATTCATAAGAGTGCTGACAGTATTGACATTTGCGATCATTGCTGGTCTTATTGTTTGGTGGACGCTTAGAACCACAGTCATCAGTAGGCAATATGCTGAGATCAGAAGAGCAAAGGAAGAAGCAGAAAAAGCAAACGAAGCAAAGACGAGATTTCTTGCAAATATTTCTCATGAAATAAGAACGCCTATCAATACCATTTTGGGTATGAATGAGATGATTCTAAGAGAGGATTCTGCCAATGTTCCTAAGGGCTATTACATGTCCATGATGAACTATGCCTTTGATATTAGAAACGCCGCTGATTCACTCCTTGGCCTTATAAATGATCTGCTGGATATTTCCAAGATTGAATCCGGCAAGATGCACCTTGTGGAACAGGAATATGATACAGCAGATATGCTGCGTTCTATTATTTCCATGATCAAGATAAAGAGTAATGAAAAGGGCCTTTCATTTGATGTTGTTGTTGATGAGATATTTCCTAAGAGACTTTATGGTGACGCAGGAAAGATAAAACAGGTTGTTTTGAATATACTTACCAATGCGGTTAAATATACGAGTAAGGGAGGTTTCTGCCTTAATGTATCTATGTATGAAAGAAATGGAGCTAAGGCACAGATAAGGATTTCTGTAAAAGATACAGGAATGGGCGTTAAAGAAGAAGACATGGAAAAGCTCTTTACTGCATATGAGCGTCTTGATGAAGAAAAGAACAGTTCTATTCAGGGAACTGGTCTTGGTCTTAATATTTCAAAGAAATTTGCAGAGCTCATGGGTGGAAATCTATGGTGTGAGAGCGTTTATGGAGAAGGTTCAGAATTTATTTTTACCTTTGAACAGATAATTGCTGATGAATCTCCTGTTGGTGCTTTTGTTTTAGAAGAAAGCAAGGCAAGCGGACACTATGTTCCTAAGTTTGTAGCTCCTGATGCAGATATCCTTGTTGTTGACGATAATCCTATGAATCTTAACGTATTCAAGGGATTGTTAAAAGCGACCAAGGTATTTGTTACAACTGCTGATAGCGGAGAAGAAGCAATCGATAAGCTTAAGGATAATGATTATGATGTGGTATTCCTTGATCATATGATGCCTGGTCTTGACGGAATAGAGACACTTGCCATTATAAGAGAATTTAAACCTGACATCCCTGTTTACGCCCTTACCGCAAATTCAGTTGCTGGTGAAGATTTCTATTTATCCAAGGGATTTAATGGATTTTTGGGAAAGCCTGTTGATGGTGAATTACTTGAAAAGACAATTATGAAACATCTTCCTGAGAGCAAGATGGAACAGCCTTCAGAGGAAGATGTTCCAGCAGAGCTTACAGAGATTCCGGAAGATATGTCTTGGATCTATGACGTAGAAGGTATAAATGTAGAAGAGGGTATAAAGAATTCTGGCGGTGTTTCAGGCTTTTTGTATGCACTTGATCTTTTCCTTGAAACTATCGATGAAAATACAAAGCTTATCAAAGACGCCTATGAAAGCGACAATATAAGACTTTATACTATCAAGGTTCATGCTCTTAAGAGTTCCTGCAGGATCATTGGTGCTCTTGATCTTTCTAATTTTGCAAAGAGTCTTGAAGATGCCGGAAATCAAAAAGATATAACGTTTATCAGTGCTAAGACAGATGACTTCCTAAAGCAGTATAATGAATATAAGGATAAACTATCCAGAATAATCGCCAAGCAGGATGATAACACAGAAAAGGAAATGATAACTGAAGAAAACCTTAAGGATGCCTACGAAGCTTTGGCAGAACTTATACCTCAAATGGATTATGATTCAGTAGAGATGATAGTTAATAATCTTACTAAATATCTTCTTCCTGAGGAAGATGCAAATAAGATAAGTGAATTAAACAGATTACTAAAGAAATTTGATTGGGAAGGCATGGAAGATCTTATATTAAAGTAAAGGGGAAACATCATGGAAAACACATCAATATTCAAAAAGGTAGTCTTTACAGCAGAAAAAGAATCATTTATTTTAAGGGCACTTATCGAAAAGGTCTGCTCAAACAGAGTTGACGGTCAATTTGTTCCCTTTACAGTTAATGATCTAAATGCAGTAAAGGATGCAGCAACGCTTTTTGTTCTTTACCTGGATGACGGAATCAAGCAAAAAGAGGATACACTTCATTTCCTTATCGATATGGTGTCTCAAAATGATTATAAGATCCTTCTTGTAGGTGAGGAAGCAGAGATTGATTATACGACTAAGCAGATGAATGCAGATCTTATCTATAAGAAATTCGTAAGACCTGTAAATAATGATGAATTTATCACTGCTATAAAGGCATTTTTTGATAAATCAAATTCTGGTGAATTCCAAAAGAGTATCATGATCGTCGATGATGATCCTCAGTATTTGTCACTTGTCAGACAGTGGCTCAAGGATTCATACAGAGTTTTTATGGCTAATTCTGGTTTACAGGCCATTAAATATCTTGGCAAAAATAAGGTTGATCTTATCCTTTTAGACCATGAAATGCCTGTAACAAGTGGACCTCAGGTACTTGAAATGCTAAGAAGTGATCCTGAAACAAGGACAATTCCAGTATTTTTCCTTACTGGTAAAAGTGATAAAGAAAGCGTAATGGCAGTTGTTTCCTTAAGACCTGAAGGTTATTTTCTTAAGGATATCAAGAAAGAAGAGCTTTTGGAAAAGCTCAAGGAGTTCTTTATTATGCACAGCGCATAATTTAAGGAGATGCGATTTATGTTTGATTTCATAAGAACGTATCAATTAGATATTATGTTAGCTTTGTCTGCAGCGTGTCTTTCTTTCGCTGTCTTACTTTGTTTTACCCAATCTTTGGATAAAAGACGAAAGACTATTCTTTTCTATATGGAGCTGAGCGCCACACTCCTTCTTTTATTTGACAGGCAGGCATACCTTTATTCAGGTGTATTGACCAAAACCGGCTATATTATGGTCAGGGTCAGCAATTTCTTTGTATTCTTCATGACAACTGCTGTTGTCCTGATCTTCAATTACTACATCATAAATCTTATCAATGATTATGATAAGAGTTACAAGATTCCAAAAAGACTTCAATTTGTTACTATTGGCTGTTTGATCCAGTTGCTTTTAGTAGTAGCTACTCAGTTTAATGACTTTATTTACTATATCGATGAAAATAATGTCTATCACAGAGGTGAGGGATTCTTACTCTGTTATATTTTGCCTGTTGTTTGCCCGTTTATTCAATATTCTGTCATTGTTAGATTTAAAAGATTCTTTAGTAAACTGATCTATACTTCTCTTATTTTATATATTACAGTTCCTATAACTGTTGGTGTGATCCAGATTTTTACTTATGGAATTTCCATAGTAAATATGTCGCTGGTTGCTGTTTCTATATCCCTTTATATATTTACTTATCTTGATATTAATAGAACGGTTGCCAGAGCTCATCAGATAGAGATTGGTAAGCTAAAAGAAGATGAGCTACGCATGAAAAGGCTCTTTAATCAGACAGCTAATTCTTTTGTTAAAGCAATGGAACAAAAGGGTATCTACGAGAAAGGTTATATATTCAATCTGGCTAATCTTGCAAGAGCAATTGCTGAAGGTGAAGGAAATGAGCCGGATAAATGTGATGAAGTTTATTATGCAGCTCTTTTATATAATGTTGGAACACTCTGTCTTCCTGATGTAGTGATTCTAAATAAGACTGCGCCAAGTCCTGCAGACGAACTTTTGATAAAAGAAATTCCTATTCTTAGCAGTAATATATTATCAGGCATTGATGAATATCCATTCCTAAAAAATGCCGCTAAATATTGCCACGAAAACTATGACGGCAGTGGCTATCCAGATGGCTTGAAAGGCAATAATATTCCACAGGCTGCAAGGATAATAGCTGTAGCAGAATCATATATTAAAATGACCGGAGGCGGCGATGATGAGGAGGCCCTTCCTTATATCATCATGAGGGAAGAGTTTATTAAGAATGCTGGAATCATCTATGATCCGATCTATGCAAATATCATGATCCATCTTATGGATAAAGAAAATTTAATTAAGGCTGATAAAAGCGTTAGAGAAACTGAAATCAAGTGCAAACTGTATAAGGAAAAGGTTTCGACTGGAATTGAATTAAATGATATGATCACCATAATTCAGTTTGAGGCCGAACCTATGGAACATGAAGAAGGGGAGTTCTCTACGCCTTCAATAATTGTATTTGATTCCTATGATATGCATCATCACACTAATCCAAGAGCAGTTAAAGCTTATCGATACCAGGAATATGCAGAGATATGGCCTGATGGAAAATATGTTTCTACTTCCGCAAGGAACATGGAAGTTAAGGTTATTGAACACAAAAACAGGTCTAAATATGATGCATTTGGAATGTATGAGATAACAGCTTCAAAATATGATGATCACATTAAAATTGATATGACAAACAGCTGTTGCACTGTATCTGCTATCATATCACTCTATGATAATTCAAAATCAGCTTATATAGGACTTACTGGTGAAAACTGTTATATCAAGAATATTGCTTATAAGAAGACTGATACCAGGATTGATTCACTTTCAATTGCCAAGATTTCTGATTCTCTCATTTATACTGACAGACTTGAATCAGATATACCAAATATTCAAATAGACAAGACCAGATCAGCTTATACAAAGAGCGTTCTGATAGATGAAGAGTTTAGGATAGATTTTCATTCCCTTAGCCTTCCTTCATCTAATCTTGTATGGCATTGTCCTTATGTAGTTATTTTCTATTCAGATGATGGGAAGGTTTTCGGAGAAGGATATAAAGAATTTGCCCTTATTAAGCTAAACGGTGAGATTTCCGGAAATAGTTCTTTGGCAGATAACAACTTTAACATGAAGAAAAAAGAAAGCTTCCCTGGCTGGGATAAATGGAGAGAGATCAATAAAGAAGGCCTTGAATACTCGGTTCTTTTCATGAAGAGGGGTAATAAGGTCGAGACAGTTACAGAAACTCTAGGCATATCTATTGATAACACAACAATTCTTCGTGATCATAACGACAAGGTATACGTAGCCCTTACAGGAGATGAAGTTGCCCTTACTGACATCAGGATCGTAAGATGATCATTTAGATTCAGAGCCTTGCATAATGCGAAATTGCGTTATGTGGGGCTTTTTTTATTGTCTAAATAATGGTATGATTAAAATGTTGTATAACCTTAATGGAGGGGATAAAGGTTATGGTAAAAAATAAGACCAAAAGTCTAATTCTTTTTATTCTTTGTTTTTTGATTATATTCACTTATTTTCCAATTAATTGTAATGCATCTAGTGCTTATACCAAGAAGGTTCGTGTCGGTTACTATGAAAATGAGGTCTTTGAAGATGGTGCCTCAGATAATGCTGTTAAAAGTGGCTACGCATATGAATATTATCGTAAACTCTCTGAATATACTGGATGGGAGTATGAATATGTTTATGGCGATTTTTCAGAAATCTATCAGATGCTCCTTAAGGGTGAAGTTGATTTTGTTGCAGGTCTCGCTTATACATCAGAAAGATCTAACATTATTCTTTTTCCCGAAAAAGCAATGGGGTCAGAAAAGTATAGTTTTGTAAAGCATGATTTTGATAAGGATATAACTTTAGATCCTCGTTCTTTTAATGGAAAGACTATTGGTGTCCTTGATAGTGCTATCTATGATATTCTAAATAATTATATTTCAAACCATAGAATAAACGCCCAAATTATTACTTATACAGATTACAGCACGCTGCTAAATGCCTTTGACAAAAAGCAGATTGATATTCTTGCCGCTGAAAATGACGGTATCTATGACAGAAGACATGCAGAGTATCTTTTTTCTTTTGGTGAATCAGATTATTACATTGGCGTTTGCCCTGGTAAGCCTTATTTGCTAAAAGAATTAAATGACGCCCAGGAGCAGCTCTTTTTTGAGGAACCAAATTACGTTGCAACCATTAGAAATAAGTATTATCCGGTTACACTTTCGAGTAGAGCCTACAGTAAAGTAGAAAAAGACTGGATTAATTCACATCAGACTATTACAGTAGGTTATCTCAATAATTATCTGCCATATAGTTGTACTGATAAGGATGGTCATGTTACCGGTATGATATGTGAGCTTGTACCGGCATTATTTAAAGAGCTGAATATTCCGGATATTGTTGTCAGATATGTGGGTTATGATTCTTATGAAGAACTAGTCAAAGGCCTTACAAGTGATGAAGTAGATATCGCTTTTCCTGTAGGCGGTGGACTTTATTACTCAGAAGAAGATGGTATTTACCTTTCAAATCCTCTTGTTTCCTCACTAACCGATCTTATATATAGAGTTGATTTTCTTGGAACGCCTGTATCTGATTTTGCTGTAAACAAGAACAATAAGATGCAGTATTACTATGTAAAGACACACTTTCCTGAGGCTTCAATTTCTTACTATTCTTCAATTGAAGAGTGTTTGAATGCAGTGGTTAAAGGCGAAGTTTCATTTACAACTCTTAATGGTATCAGAACCAGCGCCTTCTTAAAAAAGAACGATTACAGGAATTTGTCCTTTAGACAATTAAGCTTTAGTGATGACAGATGCATTGGTGTCAAGATTGGTAATGAAGGCCTGTTAAAACTTATTAACCGTGGTGTCCATGTTTTAGGAGATGAGTATATCCAAAATCTTTCTTACAGATATATGGATGCTATGAGCGTTTATACCTTCAAGGATTTTATAAATGATCATTTCTTTGGCGTATTTATCATCATTATTGTTCTTTTATCTGCAATAATTGCTCTTAGCGTCAGAGACATAAACAGAACCCGCAGAAGGATCAAGGAAAAAGAATCAGAAAAACTTGATATACAAAAAACAAGTTCCGAGAAAACTAATTTCTTAAGTAATTATAGTGAAAATCTAAGATTTTATATCAATGCTACTGAAGGACTTGTGGATCTCATTAAGCATTCAAACAGTAAAGAAGAAACTATTGTTTTTGTCGACAGGATCGATATTTGTGCTAAATGTCTTTCTAATATTGTAAATGATGTCCTGGACCTTAGCAGGATTGAAAGCGGTCAGGTTCTGCTTGAAAATACACCGGTAAACATCTATGAGATCATCAAGGACGTTAGAACTGTTACTTCTGAATCAATGGAAGAAAAGAAGCACATTATCAGTGTAAACTATCGAAATATAAAGCACCCTGATGTTTTGACAGACAGAATAAGACTTACTCAGGTTCTCATAAATATACTTACAAATGCTATTGAGTATACTCCTGCTGAAGGCCTTCTTGTCATGAATGTTGAAGAGATTACATCCTACGATCCTGAGAAAGCAAGATTTATGTTCCAGATAAAAGATAATGGACCAGGAATGAGTATGGATATAATCAATTCCATTTTTGACCCATATGCCAAGGAACGTGCAAATTTCAAGAATTTCCATACAATAGGATTTGGACTTGCCATATGCAAGAAGATAGTTGATATGATGGAAGGAACGATAGATGTCTTTTCTATTGAAGGCAAGGGATCTGAGTTTACTGTCGAAGTTCCACTTCTTATCAACACAGAATCTAAAGCTAAATCAAATGAAAACGAAGCAGAAATTGATTCATATAATTTCTCAGGTAAGAGAGTACTTGTATTGGAAGACAGTCTTCCAAATCAGCTCTTTGCCAGCAAGATCATGAAGAAAGTAGGCTTTGAAATTCAGATAGCACTTGATGAATTTGAGGCCTATGAAAAGATAAAAGCGGCTCATTCTGATTATTTTGACCTTGTGCTTATGAACAGCGATGTCTATAATAATGGAGATAACGAGCTCAGTAAAAGATTAAAAATGATAGATGATCCTGCAAAGGCAGATACACCTATTATTCCTTTTACAAATGATACACCTTCTCTTATGAAGAACATTTCAGAGCTGTTAAATACTTGAAATGAGGTTTTAACTAAATGAACAAATTCCTTAATAACCTTGAGAGGAAGATTGGAAAATATGCTATTCCAAATCTTACTATGTATATTATCGGACTATATATAATTGGATATATGATAAGCATAGTAGGAAATGGAACAGGATTCTTATCATATTTGACTCTTGATCCAAATCTGGTGTTACATGGTCAGATTTGGAGATTATTTACATGGGTGATCATTCCTATGGGAAGATTTAACCTGCTAACTATCATCACTTTACTTTTTTACTACTTCGTTGGTAATACAATGGAGAGGACTCTAGGAACCTTTAGATACAATGTATTTATTTTTGCAGGTTGTCTTTTTATGATTCTTGCTGCGTTTCTTACATATTTCTTTTATGGACTGCAGCTTGGCTTTGGTACAGAAGCTTTTGCATATGAGTTAAATCTTGCTTCTTTACTATTTTCTACAACACATATACAGACAATAGTATTTCTTGCTTTTGCAATCTGTTATCCAAATTTACAGGTACTATTGATGTTCATTATTCCTGTAAAGGTTAAATATCTTGGAATTCTTTATGGCGTGGGAATGGTTATAGAAGTGTTATTTGCTTTATTTGCCCTTGATTATGCTACATTGTTTGCAGTTCTTTTACAGCTTATCAACCTTCTTTTATTCTATATCTCGCTTGGTAAAGCTCATCATTTAAAGCCTTCTGAAGTTAAGAGAAGAAATGAATTTAAGAAAAATACTAAGATCGTACCACCAGGAATCACAAGGCATAAATGCGCAGTTTGCGGCAAGACAGAAATTAGCGATCCTAATGCAGAGTTCAGATTCTGTTCAAAATGTAATGGCAACTATGAATATTGCCAGGATCATTTATTTACACATCAGCATATTAAATAATTTGGAGCAGTAATGGGAAATATTGATAATAAAGAAAAAGAATTTGCAGAAATATTAAAGCAGGTCACAAGATTTGCAAGAGAAAATAAGAACGTAATCTCAAGTGAGCAGGTAAAAGAAGCTTTTTCAGAGCTCGATTTTGATGATAAGCAGTTCGAGATGGTATTTGAATACCTCAAAAATCACAAGATCTCCGTAGATGGAGAAGCTGTTGATACTGATGAGGGTCTTTCTACAGAAGAAAAAAATTATCTTCAGGACTATATTGAAAGCCTTGAAGCTCTTCCAAAATACACAGACGGAGAGAAAAAGGCAATCTCTATGTCAGCAATTGCAGGAGATAAGGATTCACAAAGTAAGCTTATTGAGATGTATCTACCTCTTGTTGTAGATGTTGCTAGAATGTACTCAGATCAAGGTGTTTTTCTTGAGGATCTTATTGGTGAAGGAAATGTAGCCCTTACAAAAGGTGTAACAATGCTTGATGCAGTAGGAGAGCCCGAAGAAGTAGAAAGCTTTCTTTATAAGCTCATGCTTGATGCAATGGAGAACATCATTCAGGAAAATCTTGCTGAGGATGCAGGAAGTCAGAAGGTTTTAAAGCTTGTTCAGGAAGTGGCCGACAAGGCTGCAGAGCTTGCAGAAGACCTTAGAAGAAAAGTTACTGTAGCTGAACTTATGCAGGAAACTGGCTGGGATGAAGACAAAATAAGATCCGCCATTAAATTTAGCGGTGATAATATAGAAGATCTTGATAGCGGAGAAAAAAAGAAAAACTGACATGAACAATATTGTTAATGAAGACGATTTCAAATACTATATGCAGGATCTTGAAAGATATTATTTTGGAGCTCGTTATGATTATAATGAGCTCTTAAATAATGAGATGGTTCCTTTTAAATTTAAGACTATCATTTCAAAATATCTTATCGAAAAGATTGATCCATCAACTACAATAGAAAGCCATCTTTATTATTTAGAAAAAGATTCTTTTGATTATAAGGTGTTAAAACAGTTAAAAGCCAGAGTAAGAACATCTCTTTATAAAAAAAGAGGAGATAATACTAAAGGATATAGGGAAAAGGTATTTACTATAGAACAACTGGTTAAAATTCCCGGAAATGAAAAAGAAGAGATGGGTATAATAGTAAGAGAACTTATTATTGGAAAGCTTTCATTATTTGCTTTTCAGATCTAAAAGAAGAGTGGATTTGTATGTAAGCATACATCCGCTTGCCGTTTTTTTGATACAAAAAAACCACCGATAACTCGGTGGTTTTTATTTTTAAAATTATCAAGCTCTTTCAACTTTGTTTGATCTAAGGCAGCTTGTGCAAACGTGCATTCTCTTTGACTGTCCGTTAACCTTACATGTAACGTTCTGAACGTTAGACTTCCAAACTCTGTTAGATCTTCTATGAGAATGGCTTACGTTGTTTCCGAAATGAACGCCCTTGCCACAAATATCACATTTAGCCATTTTGACACCTCCTTATAAGCCATGTAATCTAATCAATAGCGATATTATTGAGGATTTACATCCGCAACATTGATATATTAGCAGAAACAAAAACGGATTGCAAGCAAAATATACAAAATTTATGGTTTATTTTTTTAGAAACTGCTATTATAATACTATATGTATGCTAAAAAGGTGGTCCTATGGCTACCTGATAAGGAGGACAAATATGAAGACTTCGGTGGTTAACACTCACATGGGAAATATTTCTATTGATAATGAAGTAATTGCCCAGTATGCAGGTGCTGTTGCTATGGAGTGCTTTGGAATTGTCGGAATGGCTAACGTCAACGTTAAGGATGGCCTTGTAAGCCTTCTTAAGATCGATTCCATGACAAGAGGTATTAATGTATCTCTTGATGACAATAATAAACTGGTTTTAGATTTCCATGTTATAGTTGCTTATGGTGTTAGCATTTCAGCTGTTTCAGACAACTTGATTGATAACGTCAAATATAAAGTAGAAGAATTTACCGGGCTTGAAATCGAGAAGATCAATATCTACATCGAAGGTGTCCGCGTGATAGATTGATAAGTATTCGATTTAGGCAAGTCTAGGAGGAATTTTGTTTTGAGTAATAATGTAATTGACGCTAAGATGCTGTCAAAGATGTTTTTATCTGGTGCCAAGAATCTTGAGGCCAAGAAGGAATGGATAAATGAGCTTAATGTTTTCCCTGTTCCTGATGGAGATACTGGTACTAACATGACAATGACTATCATGTCTGCAGCTAAAGAGGTTTCTGCATTAAATGATAGTGCTAGTATGGAAGCTATCTGTAAAGCAATTTCATCTGGTTCTCTTCGTGGAGCAAGAGGTAATTCAGGTGTTATTCTTTCACAGCTCCTTAGAGGATTCACTAAGGTTGTTAAGACAAATGATGAAGTTAATGTTCAGATTTTGGCAGAAGCTTTCGATAAGGCTGTAGAGACAGCTTACAAGGCTGTTATGAAGCCAAAGGAAGGTACCATCCTTACAGTTGCTAAGGGAGCAAGCGAGAAGGCTCATGAGCTTGCTGCAGAAGGAACTGAAGATATTGAGTTCTTCTGTGCAGAAGTTATCAAGTATGCAGAAGAGGTTCTTTCAAAGACTCCTGATATGCTTCCTGTTCTTAAGCAGGCTGGTGTAGTTGATTCAGGCGGACAGGGACTTGTACAGGTATTAAAGGGAGCATTTGATGGTTATCTCGGCAAAGAGATCGACCTTTCAATAAATGAAGAGTCAGCAACTCCTGTTACAAAGAATGAAGTACAGGAAGAAGCAGATATCAAGTTCGGTTATTGTACTGAGTTCATAGTTCTTTTATCAAAACCTCTTAATGTTAAGCAGGAAATTGATTTCAAGAACTTCCTTGAGTCAATTGGTGACAGTATCGTAATGGTTGCAGATGATGAGATCTGCAAAGTACACGTACATTCTAATGATCCTGGTCTTGCTATTCAGAGAGCTCTTATGTATGGCCAGCTTTCTAATATGAAGATTGACAACATGAGAATGGAACACAGAGAGAAGCTCTTCCATGAGAACAACGATGGTTCATGGGCAGAGATAAAGACAGAGATAAATGGAGCAGCAGAGCTCACACCTACATATCTTCCTGGAGATGATATTCCTCTTGGAGACAAGGTTGAGATGATAGATGAAACTGCATCCAATGAACCACGTAAAGAAATCGGTTTTGTAACTGTTTGCGCAGGTTCGGGACTTGCTGATATATTTAGAGGTCTTGGTGTAGATTATGTTATTGAAGGTGGTCAAACAATGAACCCTAGCACAGCTGATATTCTTGATGCTGTAGCTAAAGTCAATGCTGACACTGTTATAGTTCTTCCTAATAACAAGAATATTATTCTTGCAGCTAATCAGGCAGCTATCATGTGTGAAGATGGCGATGAGGACAAGAAGATCGTAGTTGTTCCTTCCAAGACAGTTCCTCAGGGTATCACAGCTATCATTAACTATGTTCCTGATGTTCCTGTAGAAGATAACGTAGCTGCAATGACAGATGCTATTTCTACTGTTAATACTGGTGAAGTTACTTACGCCGTAAGAGATACAGTTATTGATGATGTTCAGATCAGACAGGGCGATTACATGGGAATCGGTGATTCCGGTATCCTTTCAGTTGGATCTGGCATCGAAGATGTAGCATTTGAGATGCTTTCTAGGATGATGAATGAAGATCTCGAGCTCATCAGCGTATATTACGGTGAGGATGTAGAAGAGAAGGATGCAGAAGCACTTAAAGAACGCATTTCCAAGGAATATCCCGGATGCGACGTTGAGCTTCAGTTTGGTGGTCAGCCAATCTATTATTACATTCTTTCAGCAGAGTAATTATTTAGAAATATTCAGCCAGGCTTTTTTGCCTGGCTTTATTTCTATATAGAATTATGAGGTGTGATTTGGGGAAAAGAGAACTTGAAGAAAACATCATAAATCTTAAAGGCGTTGGAGATAAGACTGCTAAGCTTTTTGAAAAATGCGGCATCAGAACATGTGGGGATCTGATAGGCTACTATCCCAGAACCTATGACCTCTTTAGCGAAATAGTTAATGCTTCAGATGTCATAAATGGTGAAGTCAATACAGTAAGGCTTACTATCATTGGTAACGTAGTTAAAAGAAGAGTCAGAAATCTTACTATTATTGCTTTTGATGCTGCTGATCAGACTGGTAAGATCAAGATCACTTATTTTAACGCGCCTTATCTTATGAATTCTCTAAAATCTGGTACCACTCATGTATTTAGAGGCCAAGTACAAAGAAAAGGTTCTTTCTTTACTATGAATCAGCCCAAAATGTACAAGCTTGATGAATATATGGGAATCGTAAGGAGCATGCAGCCTAGATATCCTTTGGTTAAAGGTCTTACAAATACTGCTGTTATGAAAGCTGTTAAGGGAGCACTTTCTTCAGCTGGATCTTTTGAAGAGTTCCTACCAAAAGAGATACTAGATAAATACGAACTCATGGGTTATTCCGAAGCTATTTATAATATTCATTTTCCCAAAAACAGTGATTATCTGGAAAGCGCAAGAAGACGTCTTGCTTATGATGAATTCCTTTTATTTGTCTTAAAGCTGCGTCTATTAAAAAATACACAGGAAGTTTTAAAGAATTCTTTTCCTATGATAGAAGTTTCAGAAGTTAATAGACTATTGGAGCAGCTGCCATATAAACTCACAAAAGCTCAACTAAATGCCTGGGAAGATATCAAAAATGATATTTCGGGTGAAAGCGTCATGAACAGGCTGATCCAAGGTGATGTGGGATCTGGTAAGACTGTGATAGCGCTACTTGCTCTTTTAACAACTGCTGCAAACGGTTATCAGGGTGCTCTAATGGCTCCTACTGAAGTTTTGGCCGCCCAGCACTACGAAAACTTCAAAGAGATAATCCAAAAATATAACTTAAAGAGCATAAAACCAGTTCTTTTAACAGGAGCTCTTTCTGCAAAGGATAAAAAAGAAGCTCAAAGGCAGATCAGTGAAGGGGAAGTTAACTGCATCATCGGAACAAATGCTCTTATTCAGGAAAAAGTTAATTATAAGAACCTAGCCCTTGTAGTTACTGATGAGCAGCATAGATTTGGAGTAAGACAAAGGGAATCTCTTGCTGGAAAGGGAGAAAATGTCCATGTTCTTGCCATGAGTGCAACTCCTATACCTAGAACTTTGGCCATCATATTATATGGAGACCTTCATATCTCGGTTATTGACGAACTTCCTGGCGGCAGACTTCCAATCAAGAACTGTGTTGTAGGTACTGACTACAGGCCAACTGCTTATAAATTCATTAAAGATCAGGTTGAAAAAGGAAGGCAGGCCTATGTGATCTGTCCAATGGTAGAAGAAGGGGAACTTGACGGTGTAGAGAATGTAACAGACTATACTGATAAGCTAAGAGCAGCCCTTCCTTCTAATATTCAGGTGGAAATGCTACATGGCAGGATGAAGCCTTCTGCCAAAGATGAGATCATGGAGGCCTTTGCAAGGAAAGATATAGATGTTCTGGTTTCTACAACGGTAATCGAAGTCGGGATCAATGTGCCAAACGCCACTGTTATGATGATAGAAAATGCTGAGAGATTTGGCCTTTCACAGCTTCATCAGCTTCGAGGCAGAGTAGGTAGAGGAAAAGAGCAGTCTTATTGCATTTTCCTTAATACATCAGAGTCAGATGAGGCAAAACAAAGGCTTGATATCATGAATAAGTCAAATGACGGTTTTAAGATTGCTGAAGAGGATTTAAGACAAAGAGGACCTGGAGATCTCTTTGGAGTTAGGCAGAGCGGAGATTTGAACTTCAGAGTTGGCGACATATACCACGACAGTGACCTTGTAAAAGCTGCTGCTATGGATGCTGATAAGATCCTTTTGGAAGACCCGGATTTAACTAAGCCACAACATGGTGTGATTAGAGATATGCTATATACAAAATCTGCAAATCCGGTTGACTTAATGGCTTTATAAAAGTAATATAGAACTAGTGTTTAAGTTTAAAAATGGGAGGATTGTCGGCCTTTTGTCGACTGCTTTTTAGTATGTCAAAGATAGCAATTATCACAGATAGTAATAGTGGTGTTACTCAGTCTCAGGCTGAGGAGCTTGGAATCTTTGTTGTTCCAATGCCTTTCATGATAAATAATGAAGAGTTTTTTGAGGATATTAATCTAACACAGGAGCAGTTTTATACAAAGCTTGGCGAAGATGCATCAGTATCTACAAGCCAGCCAACTCCTGATTCTCTTATGACTCTTTGGGATAAGGTATTAAAAGAGTATGACCAGATCATTTATATACCAATGAGCAGCGGTCTTTCTGGTTCTTGTCAGAGTGCTTACATGATCGCGCAGGAAGAGTACGAAGGCAAAGTATTCGTAGTTGATAATCAGAGAATATCAGTAAC
Organism: Butyrivibrio hungatei DSM 14810; assembly: GCF_900143205.1. Taxonomy (GTDB): domain Bacteria; phylum Bacillota; class Clostridia; order Lachnospirales; family Lachnospiraceae; genus Butyrivibrio; species Butyrivibrio hungatei. Next base: position 97,076 of record NZ_FRDH01000012.1, read on the forward strand.
TCAAAGGCAGTCAGCCCTGGATGCTAAGGCCATGGCTGACGCAGGATATTCTGCTGAAGAAATTGTAAAAGTTCTAATGGATACTAAGTTTGAATCTAGTATCTATATCATGCTTGATACATTGTATTATCTCAAAAAAGGAGGTCGTATCACTCCTGCAGCTGCAGCTTTAGGAACACTTCTTAGACTTAAGCCAGTTCTACAGATTCAGGGTGAGAAGCTTGATGCATTTGCCAAGGCTAGAACAAGCAGCCAGGGCAAGACTATCATGATAAACGCTATAAAGGCAGATATCGAGAATAGATTTGGCGGTATGGATGCCAAGGATTTCCACATTGCTTGTGCTTATACTAAGGACCTTGATCTTGCAAATGATTGGAAAAAAGAGTTAGAGGAAGCCTTCCCTGGATTTGATATTCATATGGATCCACTTTCTCTTTCTGTTGCCTGCCACATTGGACCAGGCGCTTTGGCTGTAACAGTCACTAAAAAAGTCCATGTATAATTTTGATATAAAAAGTTTTGAAAAGGGGTAACTTAATGGCTACATACGAACAATATGACGCTTCCAGCATAACAGTACTTGAAGGTCTTGAGGCTGTAAGGAAGCGCCCAGGTATGTACATTGGAAGCGTTTCTACAAGAGGCTTAAATCATCTTGTCTACGAAATAGTTGATAACGCTGTAGATGAGCATCTCGCAGGTTTCTGCACACAAATTCATGTGACATTAGAAGCTGATGGTTCAGCTACAATTGAAGATAACGGTCGAGGAATTCCAGTAGGAATGCACGCTAAAGGCATTACAGCAGAGCGTGTTGTTCTTACTATGCTCCACGCCGGTGGTAAATTTGATAATAATGCCTACAAGACCAGTGGTGGTCTTCATGGTGTAGGTTCATCCGTTGTAAATGCTCTTTCTACCTGGATGAAGGTTCAGATCAGAAAAGACGGATATATATACGAAGATACATACGAAAGAGGTATCCCTACGACCAAGCTAAATAACGGTATGCTTGAACCTGTAGGTACTACAAAGGCTTGCGGAACTACTATCAGTTTTCTTCCTGATGATACTATCTTTGAGAAAACTCGTTTCAAAGAAGATGATATAAAATCAAGACTTCATGAAACAGCATATCTTAATCCTTCACTTACTATCATTTTCCAGGATAAAAGACCTGGAATTGAGGAGTATGTTGAATTTCATGAGCCTGATGGTATCACTGGCTTTATCAAGGATATGAACAAGTCAAAAGAGGCTGTTCATGATGTTGTTTCTTTTAGCGGAGAAAGTGAAGGCATAGAAGTTGAAGTAGCTTTCCAGTATGTAAATGAATTTCATGAGGAAGTTCTTGGTTTTTGTAACAATATCTATAATGCAGAAGGTGGTACACACCTTACTGGCTTTAAGACAATGTTTACAAATATCATCAACCAGTATGCTAGAGAACTGAATATCCTCAAGGACAAAGACAATAACTTTACAGGTACAGATGTCAGAAATGGTATGACAGCTGTTGTATCTATCAAGCATCCTGATCCTAGATTTGAAGGTCAGACCAAGACCAAGCTTGATAACCAGGACGCAGCCAAGATCGTATCCAAGATCACTAACGATGAGATAACAAGATTCTTTGACAGAAATCTTGAAACATTAAAGGCTATAATTGGTTGCGCTGAAAAAGCTGCCAAGATCAGGAAGACAGAAGAAAAAGCAAAGACAAATATGCTTACCAAACAGAAATATTCATTTGATTCTAACGGTAAGCTTGCAAACTGCATCAGTAAGGATGCTTCAAAGTGCGAGATCTTTATTGTAGAGGGAGATTCTGCTGGTGGTAGTGCCAAGATGGCTCGTGATAGAAACTATCAGGCTATCCTTCCTATCAGAGGTAAGATTCTTAACGTAGAAAAGGCCAGCATTGATAAAGTCCTTGCAAATGCCGAGATCAAGACCATGATCAATGCCTTTGGATGCGGTTTTTCAGAAGGATATGGTAATGACTTCGACATCAACAAGCTTCGTTATGACAAAATCATCATCATGGCCGATGCCGATGTCGATGGTGAGCACATTGCCACACTTCTTTTAACATTGTTCTATAGATTCATGCCCGAGCTTATATATCAGGGACATGTATATATTGCTATGCCTCCCCTTTATAAGGCTATGCCTTCTAAAGGCAAAGAGGAGTATCTCTATGATGACAGTGCCCTTATCAAGTATAGAAACACTCATAAGGGTAATTTCACTCTGCAGAGATATAAAGGTCTTGGTGAAATGGATCCTCAGCAGCTTTGGGAGACAACACTTGATCCTGAACGCAGAATGTTAAGAGCAGTAGAAATCGAGGATGCCAAGATGGCTTCTCAGATGACAGAACTTCTTATGGGCGTAGACGTACCACCAAGAAGAGACTTTATTCATCAGCATGCAACAGATGCCGAGCTTGATGTTTGATAAATACAAAGGATAGATAAAATGGAAGACAGAATTATAAGAACAGAATATTCTGAAATAATGCAAAAATCATTCATCGATTATGCCATGAGTGTTATCGTTGCACGTGCACTTCCTGATATAAGAGATGGTCTTAAGCCTGTTCAGCGTAGAACACTATATGATATGTATGAACTTGGCATCAGATATGACAGACCTTACAGAAAGAGTGCCAGAATCGTCGGTGATACAATGGGTAAATATCATCCTCATGGTGACAGCTCTATCTATGATTGTCTTGTTGTAATGACTCAGGATTTCAAGAAGGCCATTCCACTTGTTGATGGTCATGGAAACTTCGGTAACATCGAAGGTGATGGAGCCGCTGCCATGCGTTATACAGAGGCAAGGCTTTCCAAGATCACTCAGGAGAACTTCCTTGAAGATCTTGATAAGAACGTAGTTGATTTCCTTCCAAACTTTGATGAGACAGAAAAAGAGCCATCAGTACTTCCTGTTAAGATCCCTAATTTCCTTATCAATGGTTCTGAAGGTATAGCTGTAGGTATGGCAACCAGCACACCTCCTCATAACCTTGCAGAAGTAATTGACGCTGAGATTGCATATATTCAGGATGATACACTCACTACCAAGGACCTGATGAAATATATCAAAGGACCTGATTTCCCAACTGGCGGCATAGTTATCAATAAGGATGACCTTAGAGAGATCTATGAAACAGGTGTCGGCAAGATCAGGATCAGAGGTAAGGTTGAGACTGAGAAGGGCAAAAACGGTCACATAAATCTTGTTATCACTGAGATTCCTTATACTATGATAGGTATGGGAATTGGTAAGTTCATGGCTGATGTGGCTGAGCTTGCTGAAAAGAAGATAACAAATGACATTATCGATATTTCTAACCAGTCATCAAAAGAAGGTATCAGAATCGTTATTGAGCTAAAGAAAGATACTGATATTGAGAACTTTACAAACCTTCTTTACAAAAAGACTAAGCTTGAAGATACATTTGGCGTAAACATGCTTGCTATTGATAACGGCAGGCCAGAGACCATGTCTTTAAAAGAGATCATGCGTGCCTGTGCTGACTTCCAGTTTGAAGTAGCAACCAGAAAATATACAACACTTCTCAAAAAGGAACAGGATAAGAAGGAGATTCAAGAAGGCCTCATTAAGGCTTGTAATGTGATTGACCTTGTTATCGAAGTTCTTAGAGGGTCAAAAGACCGCGCCATGGCCAAGAACTGCCTTGTAAATGGCGTTACAGATGGAATAAACTTTAAATCAAGAGAATCTCAGGCTATGGCTGCACAGCTTCTTTTCACAGAGGCTCAGGCAGATGCTATTTTAGAGATGCGTCTCTACAAGCTCATTGGACTTGAACTTGATGCCCTTGTAAAAGAGCACGAGCAGACAGTTGCTAATATCTACAGATATGAAGATATCTTAGAGAGCCATGACTCTATGTCAATGGTTATCCAAAATGAGCTACTCAAGATCAAAAAAGAGTATCAGGCGCAGAGAAAAACTGTTATCGATAACAGAGAGACTGCTGTATACGAAGAAAAGCCTGTTGAAGAGATGGATGTTGCATTTATCATGGATAAGTTTGGCTATGCCAAGACTATCGATGCTACTACATACGAAAAGAACAAAGAGACTATCGAAGCTGAGTTTAAGTTCTCATTTATCATGAAGAACACAGGTAAGGTATGCTTCTTTACTAATACTGGTAATCTCCATACTGTTAAGGCTATGGATCTTCCTCAGGGCAAGATGAGAGATAAGGGTGTACCTATTGATAATGTAAGTAATTTTGATACCTCCAAGGAAACTATTGTCCTTGCCGCAAGTCAGTCAGACCTTAACCTATACAGGTTGTTATTTACTACTAAAATGTCTATGATGAAAATAGTAGATGGCGGAGAATTTGATGTTTCAAAGAGAACCGTAGCTGCAACCAAGCTAAGTGATGGCGATGAGGTTGTAAACGTAGAGATCCTTCACACTCAAAAAACAGTGATCTTGCAGTCTAATGAAGGCTATTTCCTTAGATTCTACGTTGAACAGGTTCCTGAGAAAAAGAAAGCCGCTGTAGGTGTACGTGGTATGAGGCTTGGAAAGAATGACTTTGTAAGAGATGTCTATTATCTCAATGACATGGAAGAAAAATCCATAGAACACAACGACAAAGAACTTCATCTTGGACACTTAAAAGTAACAAGCAGAGATACAAAAGGAACAAAGGTGAGATTATGAGAGTAATTGCAGGTAGCGCCAGAAGACTTCGTCTTTTGACTCCTGAGGGAAATGATACCAGACCTACACAGGACAGGATCAAAGAAACTTTATTTAATATGATACAGAATGACGTTCCAGGAGCTGTTTTTATCGATCTTTTTGCTGGAAGTGGTGGAATAGGCATTGAAGCTTTATCTAGAGGAGCTTCTAGAGCATATTTTATTGAAAATGCCGCTAAGGCCTATAAATGTATAATGGAAAACCTTAAGACCACTCATTTCGAAGACGTAGCTACTGTATTCAAGCAGGATGTGGTAATTGCTCTTAGAAATATACATGAAAAAGAAGCAGATATCATTTTTATCGATCCACCATATCAGGCTGGACTTTATGAAAGAACGCTTTCTCAATTATCAAATATGTCTTATGTTACTGAGAACACAATGATCATTCTAGAAAGTGCCGTAGACATGGATTTCTCTTTTGTTTCAGACTATGGTTTTGAAGTTAGAAGAGAAAAAGAATACAAAACTAACAAACATGTATTTTTGTACAGAAAGGAAAGTCTATGAAAGTAGCAGTATATCCTGGCAGCTTTGATCCAGTCACACTGGGACATTTGGACGTGATACAGCGTGCATCAGCCATGTTTGATAAGGTTGTTGTGGCAGTAATGTGCAATTCCGCCAAAACTCCATTGTTTACCCTTGATGAACGTGTTAAAATGTTAAGAGAGTCCGTAAAAGCTCTTAATAATGTCGAAATAGAATCTTTTGATGGTCTACTTATAGACTATTGTAAAAAAGAAAATATTCATATTGTTATCAGGGGACTTCGAGCTATAACTGATTTCGAATATGAACTTCAGATAGCACAGACTAATAAAGAACTTTCACATAGCATGGTTGATACTGTATTTTTGACAACAAGCATTAAGTATTCATACCTTAGTAGCTCAGTTGTTAAGGAAATTGCCAGCTATAACGGTGATATTTCGCCATGTGTTTCTGATTTTGTGGCAGATGCGCTGTACAAAAAATATGGTTTTAGATAAAACTACGGGGGTAATAAAATGACCAGCAGGATTGAACAACTTATTGATGAGATCGAAACATATATCGATAATTGTAAGCCTCAGCCTCTTTCTCAGACCAAGATCATAGTAAATAAAGAGGAAATTGATGAGCTTTTAAGAGAGCTTAGGAGTAAAACTCCTGAAGAGATCAAGAAGTATCAGAAGATCATCAGTAATAAAGAAGCTATCTTGAATGACGCAAGAAAGAAAGCTGAAGAGATCGTAGATCAGGCAACTATCAAGACAAACAAGCTTATTAATGAGCATGAGATCATGCAGCAGGCCTATGCTCAGGCCAATGAAGTAGTTTCTCAGGCTGCGATGCAGGCAAAAGAGATTCTTGATAACGCTATGATCGAAGCTAATAACATGAAAGCTTCAGCTGTACAGTATACAGATCAGTTACTTGCAGGTGTTGAGGATGTTATTTCTCAGTCAATTGATGCAACCAGCAAGAACACTGATGATATTATTGATTCCATCAAGCTTCACAGCGTTGAGATGGTCAAGAATATCAGCCAGAGCAATGACAGCATTCTTTCAGCTCTTACTCAGTATAGTGAGGTTATAAAGTCAAACAGAGCTGATCTCAAGATGCCGGAAGCTTCAAGTCAGACGCCATCTCCAGAGCCACAGGCTGTAGAAGAGGCAGGAATCACTGAACAGGAAGCACTTAATCTAGATATGATCAACTAAGAAAACATTAAGCTGCCGCTTTTATGCGACAGCTTATTTTGAAAAAGGGGATATAAATGAAAAAAGTTTTAGTTTCTTTTGCTATTATTATGAGTTTATTCTCATTTCTATTTTTACCAAGCTTTACTATCAATACAGAAGCCGCAAATAAGCCTGTTGTGATCGTTATCGATCCAGGTCATGGCGGAACAGGTGATAGGAATCTTGGTGCTCAGTACAACGGTTTTTCAGAAAAAGATCTTACATTAAAAGTTGCAAATGCAATGAAAGCAGAGCTTGAAAAGTACGATAACGTAACTGTTTATCTTTCCAGAACTACTGATGGCTTTATTTCTCTCGAGGACAGAGCAGCATTTGCTAAAAGTGTAAACGCAGATTTTGTTTACAGCATTCATTTCAATGCTTCTACAGAGCATAATTTCTATGGTTCAGAAGTCTGGACTTCAGCCTTTGGCTCTTTTTATCAGGCCGGTTACGATTTCGGCCAGATTGAATCAAGTGAACTATCTACACTTGGCCTTTATCAAAAAGGCGTTAAATCAAAGCTTGGCAGCACTGGAAAAGACTACTACGGTATCATCAGAGCAAGCGTAGCAAGAAACATTCCTTGTGTAATCATTGAACATGCTTACCTTGACCATGGATATGATCTTCCTTTATTGAAACAGGCTGATTTTACAAGTAAACTTGGAGTATGTGATGCAACAGCAGTTGCAAAATATTTTAAATTAACTTCTAGTTCTACTGGAATTGATTATTCAGGCTATAAGTTTACATCAGTTAAAAAGCCTGGTGCACCTGTAAGACAGGATCTTACCGATCCAGATTACTGCAATGTTTCTGTGATTTCTTATGACAAATCATCAAGAAATGCACTTGTACAAATGTCTACAAAGGATAGTCAGAGCCCTATAATCTATTTTGCCTACAGCTATGACGGAGGAAAGACATTCTCATACCTTCAGATGTGGGATAGAACTCAGGAAACACAATCCTTTAATGTGAATATTCCAAAGAGCGTTACAAATCCTATTATTGTGTGCAGGGCCTATAATAACTTTGAACTGTTCACACAAAGTGCTCCAGCTGTAGTTCCTGGCTACTAATGATTGATAGAAAGAGTATAAATTGAGATTAGATAAATTCCTTGGTGATCATAATATTGGCACCAGAAAACAAATTAAAGAATACGTAAAAAACGGAAGATGTAAAGTAAATGGCGTAGCTGTCACGAAGTCTGATACTCATATTAATGAAAACGTCGACGAAATCTCTTTTGATGAAATTCCCCTTACATATTCTAAGTTTCATTATTTTATGCTTTATAAGCCTCAAGGCGTTGTTTCTGCAACAACAGATGGCAAAAACAAGACTGTTCTTGATCTTTTAAAGGATGAAAATGTTAAGGGATTGAATCCTGCAGGAAGATTAGATATAGATACTGAAGGATTACTTCTTTTAACTGATGATGGAGGGCTCATTCACAAACTTCTTTCTCCAAAGAAGCATGTAGATAAGACCTATGAAGTCCATCTAAGAAAAGAACTTTCAGATGAAGATATCAGATTATTGGAGGATGGAATCGATATTGGAGATACCAGGGACGATGGAACTCCATATCTTACGCTTCCTGCCAAGATCATAAAACAAGAAAAAGATGTTGAGGGGAGACCTGTCATTCATCTTATAATTCATGAAGGAAGATTTCATCAGGTCAAGCGAATGCTTGAAGCAGTTGGAAATAAGGTTGAATTCCTTAAAAGAATCACCTTTGGTCCTCTTGTACTGGATGAAGGCTTAAGTCCTTCTGAATACAGATCATTGAACGAAAAAGAATTAAAAGAATTAGGATTATAAAATATGGTTAATTTATGCCTTGATGATTATGAAGCTGTAATATTTGATCTTGATGGTTCATTAGTTGATTCCATGTGGATGTGGGAAGCCATTGATCAAGAATATCTAACAGGCTTTGGGATAACACCACCTAAGACATTACAGCAGGATATAGGTGGCAGAAGTTTTGTAGAAACAGCGCAGTATTTTAAAGAAAGATTTGGAATTAAAGATTCCATTGAAAAGATTGGCGATGATTGGAATAAAATGGCCTGGGATAAGTACACTAATGAAGTCCCACTAAAGGATGGAGCATTTTCTTTTATTAAAGCATGTATAGCTAAGGGCTTAAAGCTTGGAATTGCTTCTAGTAATTCCACGGAGCTTATTGAACAGGTTTTGGGATCTCACAACATAAAAGATATGTTTGGAAGTATCAAATCAGGAACAGAAGTGTTAAAGGGTAAGCCTGCACCTGACGTTTATCTTGAAGTTTCAAATGAACTGTCTGTATCTCCAGAAAAATGTCTGGTGTTTGAGGATCTTGTGGATGGCATCAAAGCAGGTAAGAGTGCAGGTATGACTGTAATTGCTGTCAGCGATGATTATTCAAGACATAGCGATGATGCCAAAAAAGACCTGTCTGACTACTATATTGAGGACTACAACGATATCGTTCTTGAGTAAGGGGAATTTATGAAAAAAGTTTACAAAGGCGAATTTGGATATATTGAAAACAATAGAAAAAAAGCAATTATCAGAACTGCTATATTTCTGTCGATAGTACTATTGCTTTTTTTTACTGGTTTAATCTTAAAGCACACGCAAAAAAATGTATTTAGCATTTTAGCAGCTCTTTTTTGCCTTCCTACTGGATGGAGCGGCGTTAATATGATAATGTTCCTTAAGGCTAAAGGCTGTTCAAAGGAAGACTATGATGAAATTGAGGCTCATAAAGGAGACCTCTTGATCCATTATGATCACATTATCACATCATATGAAAAGAACTATTATGTAATGGCATCAACTGTTCTTGATAAAAATATCTGTTGCTATACATCAGATAAGGACATGGATACTTCTGACTGCGAAAAACATATCAAAAAGATGATGGCTGGCAGCGGATATTCCAGCTATAGCATAAAGATTTTTGATGACCTTAAGAGTTTTTGTGACAGACTCGATCAGCTTGAGAAACTTCGCGCTGATAAGGGAATTGACCCTCAAAAGATCGAGGATTCTTGGGAAAACGGAACAGTTGAAACTCCTGCAGGAGTTCTTTTATCTATATCTTTATAACAGGTTTTTATATGAAAGAAATAATCATTGATAATAATCAGTTAGATAAACGGCTAGATAGCTTTCTTAAGGGTTATCTTCCAAATGCGTCTGGCGGATTTATTTACAAAATGCTTAGAAAAAAGAATATTACTCTGAACGATAAGAAGGCTCAGGGCACTGAAAAGTTAAAGCTAGGAGATTCCATTAAGATTTTCTTTGCTGATGAAACTTTAGAAAAATTTATGGGTAAAGAATCAGGAGCTTTCGAGCAGGCTATATCTTTTGACTACAAAAAGCTTGGAGTAGAGGTTATATACGAAGATTCAAATATTGTTCTTTTATCTAAGCCAGCAGGTCTTTTAACCCAAAAGGCCCAGCCTATGGATATAAGCTTAAATGATTATCTTATAGAGTACCTTATTGACACAGGTGCAATAACAAAAAAGTCCCTTGAAACCTATAAACCATCTGTCTGCAACAGACTAGACAGAAACACCAGCGGACTGGTAATATGCGCTAAGTCCCTTGCTGGAGCAAGATGCATGAATAGTCTATTAAAGGACAGAAACCTTGATAAATACTATAGGACAATAGTAGAGGGTAAGCTGTCAGAAAGCTTTACGTTAAAAGGTTATCTCACCAAGGATGAAAAGAAAAATAAGGTTGATATCACTAGTAAGCCTATAAATAGTGATTCAGATTATATCGAAACAGAATATGTGCCGCTTGAATATTTAAGTGATAGGAATCTTACTGTTCTAGAAGTTAAGCTTATAACTGGTAAGCCTCATCAGATCAGAGCGCATTTATCAAGCATAGGCCATCCTATCATTGGAGATATCAAGTACGGCGGACATAAAATAGCAGGGTTAAATTATCAGCTGCTTCATAGTTACAGGATCAAATTTCCTAATGATCTTCCTGAAGAATTTATGTATCTTGCAGGAAAAGAGTATATTTCAAAACTTCCAACTGCTTTTGAGAAAGTACTCGGAAAGGGGTAAGATGCCTACTTGGAAATCAAGAGGTTTAAGAGGTTCAACTTTAGAAGAACTCATAAATAGGACCAATGAAAGATATCTTGAGCAGAACCTTGCTCTTATCCAGAAGATACCTACTCCAATAACTCCTATTAATATTGATAAGGAGTCTCGTCATATTACTCTGGCTTATTTTGATCAAAAAAGTACAGTCGATTACATAGGTGTAGTTCAAGGCATTCCTGTTTGCTTTGATGCAAAGGAATGCGCAACTACAACCTTTACTTTAGAAAACATCCATCCTCATCAGGTTACATTCATGGAAAACTTTGAAAAACAGGATGGTATCGCTTTTTTTCTTATTTATTTCACAAGTTTAAATGAATTTTATTATCTGCCATTTAGAAAGCTAAAAGATTTTTGGGATAGAGCAGAAAATGGCGGAAGAAAGAGCTTTAGACATGATGAGCTCGATCCATCATACATAATATCCTCAAAACCTATTAATGGAGTTCTTGTTCCATACTTAGAATCTATACAAAAAGATTTGGATGACAGAGAAACTTTGGTTTGACATAGGGTGGTTTAAATGTTAAACTCTTTATTATGATACCCAATTAGCACTGTACCGCATTAAAGTGAGGTTGATATGAACAAGGTCTTATTGCATACACCTGATGGTGTTAGAGATATCTATGGAAGAGAGTGTAGCGACAGAAATATTGTCCGCGACAAGATCCATAGAGTAATAAAGAGTTACGGATATCAGGATATAGATACTCCTACATTTGAATTTTTTGATGTATTTGCGGAAGAGATTAATGCTTCTGATGCCAAAGAACTTTTTAAGTTCTTTGATAAAGATGGAAACACACTTGTCCTTAGACCAGATTTTACCCCATCTATAGCAAGATGTGCATCAAAGGTAATGCTTGAAAACAAAGAACCAGTGAGGGTTTGTTATCAGGGAAAGGCTTATCTTAATACATCAAATCTTCAGGGAAAGCTTAAAGAAAACCGAAACATCGGAATTGAGTTCATGAATGAAAACAGTGTCTATGCAGATGCTGAAGTCATATCTCTTTTGATAGAGTCCCTCAAAGCTACAGGTCTTTCAGATTTCCAGATCAGCATTGGCGACGCTGATTACTACAAAGGATTATGCGAAGAAGCTGGTATCGATGATGATACTGAACGAGATATCAGAGAACAGATTACAGGCAAGAACTACTTTGCAGCTGAGAATATCATGGTTTCAAGGGGCGTTCCTGAAAAATACAAGGATCTCATCCTAAAGGTATCTGAATTTATTGGCTCAGATGATGCATTAGATAAAGCTCAAAGTCAGGTTACAAACGAAAGGTCCCTAAGCTCTATCAAGAGATTAAAAGAGCTTTATAAGGTTCTTACAATGTATGGTGTTGAGAAGTACATTTCTTTTGACCTTAGTATGCTTAGTAAATTCAATTATTACACAGGTGTCATATTTAGTGCCTATACCTACGGCGTTGGCGATGCTATAGCTAAGGGCGGAAGATATGATAATCTTCTTGGAAAATATGGTAAGGATGCACCAGCAATTGGTTTTTCAATTGTACTTGATGATCTGATGTCTGCATTATATAGGCAGAGCTGTGATCTAGAGCATGAAAGCGAGGCAACTGTCATTGAATTTAATGATGATTCTTTCAAAGAAGCTCTAAGTAAAGCAAATGATCTTAGAAATAAAGGTCAAAACGTTGTCCTTAAATGCACGAAGTAATTGGAGGCCCTATGAGATATCTTACATTTGCACTTGGAAAGGGAAGACTTGTAGATTCTACAATGGAACTTTTAAATAAGTGCGGTATCAAATGTGATGAAATATTAGATAAAAAAACAAGAAAGCTGATCTTTACAAACGAAGATCTTGGTCTTAAGTTCTTCCTTGCAAAAGGTCCTGATGTTCCTACATATGTTGAATATGGCGCAGCTGATATTGGTATAGTCGGCGCTGACACAATCCTTGAAGAAAACAGAAGAGTATATGAAGTACTTGATCTTGGCTTTGGAAAGTGCAGAATGTGCGTATGTGGTCCAAAAGAGGCTAAAAAACTTTTAGAGCATCGAGAGATGATAAGAGTTGCCAGCAAATATCCAAACATCGCAAAAGACTATTTCTTTAACCAAAAGCATCAGACTGTAGACATAATCAAATTAAACGGTTCAGTAGAGCTTGGACCTATCGTCAATCTATCTGATGTGATCGTAGATATTGTAGAGACTGGTTCTACACTAAGAGAAAACGGATTAGAGGTTTTAGAAGAAATCTGTCCATTATCTGCAAGAATGATCGTAAACCAGGTTAGTATGCAGATGGAAACAGATAGAATTCGCAAACTCATCAATGCTATGAAGGAGAATCTAGATTAAAATGCAGACCCTTAGATTAAATACAGAAACTAAAAAAGAACTACTTGGTAATCTTCTTGGTAGAAATACCGGAAGTTACACTGAATATGAAAAAACAGTCAATGATATAATAGACAATATAAGAGCAAATGGAGATTCAGCTCTTTTTGATTACACTTTGAAGTTTGATAAATGCTCTTTAACAAAAGATACTGTTAAAGTAACCCGCAGTGAAATAGAAGAAGCGTATAAAGAGCTTAGCCCTGAATTTATCGAAGTTATGAAGAAAAGCGCTGAAAACATCAGAGTTTTTCACGAGAAGCAAAAGAGAAACAGTTGGATAGAAACAAATGAAAATGGAAGCATCTTAGGCCAGAGAATACTTCCAATAGAAATATCCGGAGTATATGTTCCTGGCGGAAAGGCTGCTTATCCATCAAGTGTACTTATGAATGTAGTTCCTGCAAAGGTTGCCGGCGTTGAAAGAATCGTAATGTGCACACCACCTTCAAAAGATGGGAAAGTCAATGCCGGAACATTGGTAGCTGCAGATATTGCAGGAGTAACTGAAGTCTATAAAGTAGGCGGAGCACAGGCTATTGCAGCTATGGCTTTCGGAACAGAGTCAATTCCTAAGGTTGATAAGATTACAGGCCCTGGAAACATCTTCGTTGCCCTTGCCAAAAAGGCATGTTTTGGCTATGTTTCAATTGATTCAATTGCAGGCCCAAGTGAGATCCTGGTTATTGCTGACGAAACTGCAAATCCTAGATATGTTGCCGCTGACCTTTTATCTCAAGCTGAGCACGACGAGCTTGCATCAGCAATCCTTATTACAACTTCTGAAGAAGTAGCTAAAAAAGTAAAGGAAGAAATTGAAGGCTTTTTAAAGACATTATCTCGAGCAGATATCATTAGAAAATCTCTTGATAATTATGGCTATATCTTTATTGCTGATAATATGCAGGATATGATCGATGCAGCAAATGCAATTGCATCTGAACACCTTGAGATCATTACCAAAAACCCTTTTGAGACTATGACCAAGATAAAAAATGCAGGTGCTATTTTTCTTGGCGAGTATTCATCAGAACCTTTGGGAGATTATTATGCTGGTCCAAATCATATTTTACCTACAAACAGAACGGCAAGATTTTTCTCACCACTAAATGTTGATGACTTCCTTAAGAAAACAAGTATTATTTCATATTCAGAAGATGCACTAAGAAAAGTTCATAATGATATAGAACTTTTTGCAAAAGAAGAAGGCTTAACAGCGCATGCAAACTCTATTGCAGTTAGATTCGAATAAAAATTACGGCAGTTACCATATTGACTGTTATGGTTAATTGCGTTTTGTAATAATCGCAATTGCAAATAATTGTATAATAATTGCAAGTTAACTTTCTAAATTAACTATAAATTGCAAGTAATGAATTAAAGTTCTTTGTTTTCATGCTATATGTTGAAGAATTATAAAAGGAGACACTATTTATGGGAAGCAGAACTGCAACTGTTGCAAGAAACACGAAAGAAACTAAAATTACAGTTTCCATTAACATTGATGGTACTGGAAAATCCGAAATAAATACAGGTATTGGTTTTTTTGATCATATGCTTGAAGGATTTGCAAAACATGGCTTATTTGATCTAAAAGTGGCCGTTGAAGGCGATCTTAATGTTGACGGACACCACACAGTTGAAGATACCGGAATAGTTCTTGGTCAGGCAATCATGCAGGCTATAGGTGATAAAAAGGGAATAAAGCGCTATGGCAATATGATTCTTCCTATGGATGAAAGTCTTGTTTTAAGTGCTATTGACCTCTGCGGCAGACCATATTTTGTTATGGATGCTGAATTTACAAGTCCAATGGTTGGAGATTTCGACACTCAGCTTGTGCGAGAGTTTTTCTATGCTGTTTCTTATTCTGCAATGATGAACATTCATCTTCGTGTCATAACTGGAATAAATGATCACCACAAGATAGAAGCTATGTTCAAAGCATTTGCCAAGTCTTTAGATGAGGCAACAACCATCGATCCTAGGATCACAGACGTACTTAGCACAAAAGGAGCACTATAATATGTCAAAGATATATAAAATTCTGCCATGCATTTATCTTTATGATGGCAAAGTAGTTAATTCCTTAAAAGATAAAAATGTCATTGATAATGACCCTTTAGCATATACAAAAAGGCTTAATGAGTTTAATGTAAATGACATTTTAGTCTATGATATGTCCGAAGGTATGACAGATGCAGATCACGAGAAAGCTCTTGATATCATCAAGGATATCTGCAACGCTTCTGACGCATCCATAATAGGTACTGGCAATATAAAGCGCATGGAAGATGTTAAAAAACTCTTATATGCTGGTTGCCAGAAGGTTGCTATTAGCTATATAGATAAAAAGAATCAGGACATATTAGCAGAGGTATCTGAAAAGTTTGGAGTAAACAATATTTATGCCTTATATTCAGATGTTTCAATTATTTCTGAATGCAAAGATGAATTAACTTCTTATGTTTCAGAACTCCTTTATTTTTCTGATAAAGAGGATGATCTTGGGAAAAATACTCTTGATCTTCCTATAAATTTAGTAGTTAGTAATTTTAAAGATGACGCAGCATCTTATGAGGCATCAATCAAAAAAGCTGGACTTGAGCTCTTTTCTATGAAACCTGGTTTTAAGTGGGATGAACTTAAGAAAAATTCTGATGGTCTCATTCCTGTAATCGTTCAGGACTATAAAACAGATGCAGTTTTGATGCTGGCATATATGAACGAAGAGGCTTATAATAAAACTCTCGAAACAGGAAAGATGACATATTTTAGTAGAAGCCGAAACGAGCTCTGGATAAAGGGAGAAACAAGCTCTCATTACCAGTATGTTAAATCTTTGTATGCTGACTGTGACCTTGATACTATACTTGCCAAGGTCAAGCAGATAGGAGCTGCTTGTCACACTGGAAAATACTCATGCTTCTTTAATGAGATAGCTAAAAAGGATTATGTCGAAAAGAATCCTCAGAAGATACTTCAAAATGTTTTTGACGTAATAAATGACAGAAAGATTAATCCTAGGGAGGGCTCTTATACAAATTATCTTTTTGACAAAGGAATTGATAAGATTCTTAAAAAAGTCGGCGAAGAAGCAACAGAAATAGTTATTGCAGCCAAAAATCCAAATAGCAATGAAGTAGTTTACGAAATGTCCGATTTCCTGTATCATATGATGGTCCTTATGGCTGAAAAAAATGTCAGCTGGGAGGATATAACTAGTGAACTAGCAAGACGATAAGGAAATGGTATGAATTATAATTTAGCTTTATCCGATGAGATATTATTAGATCTTGAGAAACCAGAAAGATACATTGGAAACGAAGTCAACAGCGTAACTAAAGATAAGAACGCTGTTGATATCAGATTTGCAATGTGTTTTCCGGATGTTTACGAGATTGGTATGTCTCATCTTGGTATTCAGATTTTGTATGGAATGTTTAATTCTTATGATGATGTTTGGTGTGAAAGAGTCTATTCTCCATGGGTAGACGCCGACAAAACCTTCAGAGAAAAGGACATTCCTCTTTTTGCGCTTGAATCTCAGGATCCGATCAAGGGTTTTGATTTCCTGGGATTTACTATCCAGTATGAGATGTGCTATACAAACATCTTGCAGATACTAGATCTTTCAAAGATTCCTCTTTTATCAAAGGATAGAACATGGGACGATCCTATTGTAATTGGTGGAGGACCATGTACCTATAATGCTGAGCCGATCGCAGACTTTTTTGACATTTTCTATATAGGTGAAGGCGAGACCAAGTATAGAGAATTATTTGATCTATACAAGAAATGCAAAAAAGAAAACATGTCTCGTATAGACTTTCTTCATGAGTGTGCCAAGATCTCCGGTATCTATGTGCCTGCATTCTATGATGTGCAGTATAAGGAAGATGGCACGATAGCCTCAATGAAGCCTATCTATGATGATATTCCAAGTGTTATTAAAAAGGAAATGTGTCTTGCCCTTTCAGAGACTTTTTATCCTACAAAGCCTGTCGTTCCTTATATCAAGATCACTCAGGACAGAGTAGTACTAGAGATCATGAGAGGTTGTATCAGAGGATGTAGATTCTGCCAGGCTGGGCAGCTCTATAAACCTTTAAGAGAAAAAGATGTAAACCATCTAAAAGAACTAGCTCTCGAGGCATTAAAAAACACTGGTTATGAAGAAATATCACTTAGTTCCTTAAGTTCGAGTGATTATTCTAAACTTCCGGAGCTTATAGATTTCCTCATCAAGAACTGTAGTGAAAAGAAAGTAAACATTTCTTTACCATCACTTAGGATCGATGCTTTTTCACTGGATGTCATGAGTAAAGTTCAGGATGTTAAAAAAAGTAGCTTAACCTTTGCCCCTGAAGCTGGTACCCAGAGAATGAGAAACGTAATAAATAAGGGACTTACTGAGGAAGATATCTTAAGAGGTTCACATGAGGCATTCTTGGGCGGTTGGAATAAAGTTAAGCTTTACTTTATGCTTGGACTTCCTACAGAAACCGATGAAGATATCTACGGTATCGGTGATATAGCCAATAAAGTTGCTGTAGAATACTTTGAAACCGTACCAAAGGAAAAGAGAAACGGAAGAACAATTGATATTGTTGCAAGTACTTCATTCTTTGTACCAAAGCCATTTACTCCTTTCCAATGGGCTAGAATGAACACAAAAGAAGAATTCCTTGATAAAGCAAATAAGACTAGAAAAGGAATCATGTCTCAGCTCAACCAGAAACATATCAAATACAACTGGCATGAAGCTGACGCTAGTATGATGGAAGGTGTTCTTGCAAGAGGCGACAGAAAGCTTTGTAAGGTTATTCTTAAGGCATATGAAAAAGGTTGCATATTTGATGCCTGGGGTGAATACTTCAAGTTTGATACTTGGATGGAAACCTTTGAGGAATGCGGCGTTGATCCATTCTTCTATACAACAAGAGAAAGAAAAGATGATGAGATTTTCCCTTGGGATATCTTAAATTGTGGTGTAACCAAGGAATTCCTCCTTCGCGAATGGAAGAATGCTTTAGCTGGAAATAAATCTTTTAACTGCAGACAGTCTTGTCTTGGCTGCGGAGCTGCTTCTTACGGAGTAGGTGTATGTAAGGAGGGCAGAACAAATGCATAAATTAAGACTTAAATTTTCAAAGACTGGTCCTATTAAATTTGTTGGTCACCTTGATATAATGAGGTATTTCCAAAAGGCCATAAGAAGAGCTGAAGTAGATATCAAGTATTCTGAAGGCTTTAGCCCTCATCAGCTTCTTTCTTTTGCACAGCCACTTAGTGTTGGCGCTACAAGTGATGGCGAATACCTTGATATGACTGTTAATTCAATGGTTTCAACAACAGATGTTATGAATAGACTTAACTCTGTTATGAACGAAGGAATTACTATTCTTGCTGTAGAAGAGCTTGACGAGCATTCAGCTAAGGCTATGACTGATACCTATGCCGCTAAATATGTATTATCCTTTAGGCCAAATTCTAAGCCTGATTTTGATTGGATCGCCGAAATGGAAAAGTATCTAAGTGGTGATAAGCTTCCTGCCATGAAAAAGACAAAAAGTGGCATGAAAGAGATCGATATGAAGCCTATGATCTTTGCTCATGAGTTTGATGAAAAAGAGCAAACAGGAACTTTTCTTCTTAGCATGAGTAGCTTAGAAACACTAAAACCTACACTTTTATTTGGTGCTTTCTTTGAAAGCATTGGTAAGGAATTTAGCACTTCATCTTTAAATATTCACAGAGTTGATATCTACAAACTTGTTGATAATGGCGACAGACGCTACATTGAGCCATTTATAACAAACGATATGAATGAAAGGTTTTATTTAAATGGCTGAGATAATAATCTCAAAATATATGAATACTCCAGTGGTTACAGCTTTTATAGATGGCAAACTGGAGTATTTGTCATTTGTGAGAGAAAGTAAACTTAATAATATCTATGTAGGACGAGTAGATCATATTGTAAAAAATATTGATGCTGCATTTATTAAGTACCACGAAGATGAAATTGGTTATCTGTCTTTAAAAGGAATAAATGAAGACTGCGTCCTTAATAGAAAGCTCGAAGGAAGCTCTTTAAAATGCGGCGATATGATCGTGGTACAGATGAGTGCTGAACCTGTTAAGACCAAAAAGCCCAAATTTACTACAAATATCTCGGTTTCAGGTAAGTACACTGCTGTTACTCTTGGTAAAAAGGGCGTTGGAGCATCTCTAAAACTTAATGACGATATTAGAAAGAAATTAGTAGAAGATGTTCGAGACTTATTTAATGATCTTGTAAATTCAATGAATATGATTGGCGACGCTGGTCTTATTATCAGAACTTCAGCATGTGATCTAGATGAAGCCCATATAAAAGAAGAGGTGTTAAATGATGCCAAGGTCAATCTGATAAAGATTCAGGATATCCTCAAAGAAGGAAATACTAGAACCTGCGGGACACTACTAGATTCCTCAAACAACAAAGATTCCCTAGAATCAAACATAGACAGTGCAAAAGCTTTTCTAAGATCAAGAAATATTACAGATTGTGAAGTAATAGAAGATACTGGTATTCACGGTATTAAGTCCAAAATTGATGAACTCAGGCAAAAAAAAGTCTGGCTTAAAAGCGGAGCTTATCTGATAATTGAGCAGCTTGAAAGCTTTAATGCTATCGATGTTAATACTGGTAAAGCCATAAACGGCAAAAACAATATTATTGAAAAGGTCAATTTAGAAGCTGCAGAAGAGATAATAAGGCAGATTCGTTTGAGAAATCTGACAGGTATGATACTGATAGATTTCATCAATATGAAAGAAAAAGACAAGAACGATACTCTAATATCTAAGATTGTCAGTTTAGCAAGACTTGAGCAGGTACATACCGCATTTATTGATATAACAGGCCTTGGAATTATGGAATTAACAAGAAATAAAAACGATAAAACATTAAAAGAAATATTAGAAGATGTTGAAAATAGTGTTGACAACAGTAAACATCAGTGTTAATATATCATGGTATGCCGCATAACTAGGCATAAGTGGGTTTATCCCCGCCAAAGTTAGCGAGTTTTTATGAAGAAGGAGGTAACTTATGTACGCAATTATTGTAACTGGTGGTAAGCAGTACAAAGTTTCCGAGGGCGATGAAATCAAAGTTGAGAAGCTTGATGTTGAGCCTGGAAAAAAGGTAACATTTGATAATGTTATCGCAGTAAATGATGACAAGGCACTTAAGGTTGCTGGTGACGTTAGCGGAGCAAAGGTTTCTGCTACAGTTGTTGAGCAGGGTCGTGCTAAGAAGGTTGTTGTTTACAAGTACAAGAGAAAGACTGGCTATCATAAGAAGAACGGTCACAGACAGCCATTCACTCTCGTTAAGATTGACAAGATCTCAATGTAATTATTAACAAACGGAATATAAATGACTACTATTACTATTACAAAATCATCTAATGATACATATAAATGTATTGAATGTAATGGGCATGCAGGATTTGCTGAGTATGGCGAGGATATCGTTTGTGCTGCAGTTTCAGTTTTGACCATTAACCTGATCAATTCCATTGAAAAGTTTACTGACGATGAGATTGATCTTGAACAAGATGAAGATAAAGGTATTATCAGATTGAAGTTTAGAAATGAACCAGGTTCTGATTCAGATCTGCTTCTTAAATCTTTTGAATTAGGAGTAAGCAGTATATTCCAACAATATGGTAAGAAGTTTTTGAACATTAAATTTAGGAGGGAATAAGTCATGATGAATATGAACCTTCAATTTTTTGCTCACAAGAAGGGTGTAGGATCTACTAAGAACGGTAGAGACTCAGAGTCAAAGAGACTTGGAGCAAAAAGAGCTGACGGACAATTCGTAAAGGCCGGTAATATTTTATACAGACAGCGCGGAACACACATTCATCCTGGTGTAAATGTAGGCATCGGTAAAGATGATACATTATACGCACTTGTTGATGGTGTTCTTAGATTTGAGCGTAAGGGCAGAGATAAAAAGCAGGCTAGCGTTCATCCTGTAGAGAATAAGTAATTATTGCAAAAACGGGCTTCAAACACATAATGTTTGGAGCCTTTTTTAAACGAAACTTGAGGTGTGATCATGCCAGTTTTTGTTGATAAGGCGAAAATTTTTATACAAAGTGGTAAGGGCGGAGATGGACATATCTCTTTTAGAAGAGAAAAGTATGTACCAAACGGTGGCCCAGACGGCGGCGACGGTGGTAAAGGCGGCGACGTTATTTTTGTAGTGGATGAAGGAATCAATACTCTTTCAGACTTTCACTACGGTGGTAAATATAAAGCTGAAAATGGTGAAGATGGAAATAAGAGACGCTGCCATGGTAAAAATGGAGCAGATCTTTATATAAAGGTTCCTGAAGGAACAGTCATAAAAGAAGCTAATTCAGGCAAAGTTATTGCTGATATGAGTGGTGATAACAGGGAAGCTGTTATTTTAAAAGGCGGTAAGGGCGGAAATGGAAATATGCATTATGCTACATCTACAATGCAGGCTCCTAAATATGCTCAGCCCGGCCAGCCAGCTATCAGTCTTGAAGTCATGCTTGAACTTAAGGTAATTGCTGATGTCGGACTTGTAGGTTTCCCAAATGTAGGTAAATCTACATTCTTATCAAAGGTTTCTAATGCAAAACCAAAGATCGCAAATTACCATTTCACAACGCTTTCTCCAATGCTTGGTGTTGTTGATCTTGCAGATGCAAGAGGATTTGTTGTAGCTGATATTCCAGGACTTATTGAAGGTGCTTCAGAAGGAGCAGGACTAGGTCATGAATTCTTAAGACATGTAGAGAGAACAAGAATGATGATCCATGTAGTTGATGCAGCTTCTACTGAAGGAAGAGATCCTATAGAAGATATTGAAGCCATCAATGAAGAATTAAAGAATTACAATGCAGATATTTCAAAGAAACCACAGGTTATTGCCGCAAATAAGATAGATATGCTTCCTGATGGTGAAAATGATGAAATGATTCAGAAGATAAGAGACAAGTACGAGCCTCTTGGCGTTAAAGTATTTGCTACATCTACCCTTACTGGAAAAGGAATACAGGAACTGTTATACTATGTAAGTAGGACACTATCTGAAATGCCTGAACAGAAGGTAGTATTCGAGCAGGAATTCTTCCCTGAAACGATGGCTCGTGAAAATGACGAAGCTTATTCAGTATTTTACGATGATGAAACATCAGAGTACGTTATTGAAGGTCCTAAGATTGAGAAGATGCTTGGATACACTAATCTTGAATCAGAAAAAGGATTTGCATTCTTCCAGAAATTCCTTGCTGATAATGGTATTCTCGATGAACTTGAAAAGCTCCATATTGGAGAAGGCGATACAGTTAGAATGTATGGCTATAGTTTCGAATATTATAGAAATGCAGACACTCAGCCTGTATATGATGATGAAGAGGAAACAAACGAATGACTTTAACTAGTAAGCAACGCGCATATTTAAAGAGTCTTGCATCTGAATTAGAACCAGTATTTCAGATTGGTAAGGCAACAGTTACACCAGAAATAATTGAAGCAATCTCTGAAACCTTCAATACTCATGAGCTTGTAAAGATAACAGTTCTCAAGAACTGCACAGAGGATGTTACAAACGCAGCTATTAAGGTATCTGAAAGAACACGTTCAGAGCTTGTCCAGGTAATTGGCAGAAAGTTTGTATTATACAAGCCTTTCAAAGATGACCCAAAGATAATTCTTCCAAAAACAAAAAAAGAAAAATAATCTTATCATTAAATAAATGGAGGTTATTATATGGAACATAGGAGAATCGGAATATTAGGTGGTACTTTTGATCCTATTCATAATGCTCATTTACTACTAGGTGAATCTGCCAGAGAACAGTTTAATCTCGACAGAGTCATTTATATTCCAAATAATCTGGCACATCTTCCTAACAGAACAGAGATCACTCCAGGAGATGTTCGTTATCAGATGGTCAAGATGGCCATAAGTGATAACCCATATTTTACATGCTCCAGAATAGAAATTGATAAACCTGAAGGAACATATACATACAATACCATTCAGGAATTAAAAGTCATGTATCCAGGAGATGAGCTTTACCTTATTCTTGGCGGAGACTCTATCATTGGAATAGACACATGGTATAGAGCAAAAGATCTTTTGACTTCTTGCACAATACTTGCTGCTGTAAGAGAAGATGATGATCTTGCTGCTCTAGATAAAAAGAGAAATGAACTTAAAAAGATCTACAATGCAGATATCAGACTTCTGAAGTTTAACAGAATCGATATTTCTGCAACTGAGATACGTCAGCGCATTCGTTCAGGAAGATCCGTAAGATATATGCTTCCTGATGAAGTAATTGAATTTTTGTGTATAAAGGGCTTATACAAATGAAGACATTGGTAATATCACAAAAGCTCAGAAAAGAACTGGCTAAAGAGCTCAAACCTGATAGGTTTGATCATACTCTTGGCGTTGCATACACAGCTGCAAGCATGGCAATGGTACATGGTGCCAATGTAGAAAAAGCATTAGTTGCCGGAATGCTTCATGACTGCGCAAAATGTATGTCTCATGAAGAACAGCTAAATATATGTGAAAAAAATCATATAGAAGTAACTGAAATAGAACAGAAAAACCACTCATTACTTCATGCCAAAGTAGGAATGTACCTGGCTCGAACCAAATATGATATATATGACACAGAGATATTAAATGCTATCAGATGGCATACAACCGGCAAAGAAGATATGTCACTTCTTGAAAAGATCGTCTATATAGCAGATTTTATCGAGCCAAATAGGAAGCCTCTTGAGGGTATGGACGAAATCAGAAAAGAAGCATTTACTGATCTTGATAGGTGC
The DNA here is from genome assembly GCF_900143205.1 of Butyrivibrio hungatei DSM 14810. Classification (GTDB taxonomy): domain Bacteria; phylum Bacillota; class Clostridia; order Lachnospirales; family Lachnospiraceae; genus Butyrivibrio; species Butyrivibrio hungatei. The sequence goes on from NZ_FRDH01000012.1 coordinate 120,982, forward strand.
CTAGCGCATATTCTTCATGATTCAGTTGTATATCTTAACACTATTGGTAAAGAATGCGATGATGCGACTATGAACGCGTATCATTTTTACAAAAAATACTATCAAATTTGAGGTGAATATGGCAGACTTAAGTGTTTCAAAAAAGATGGCAGCTATGGCTGTTAATGCATTAGAAGATAGAAAAGGAGAGGATGTTCACGTAATCGACATCAGCGAAATTTCTACTCTTGCAGACTATTTTGTTATTGCAAGCGGAACTAATATCAATCAAGTGCAGGCTCTTGCAGATAATGTGCAGGAAGTTCTTGGAAGACAGGGTTTCATGACAAAAGATGTTGAAGGATATGACGCCGGAAATTGGGTTCTCCTTGATTTTGGCGATATCATTGTACATGTATTCGATAATGAAAACAGATTGTTCTATGATCTCGAAAGAATCTGGAGAGATGGAAAACTTGTAGATGTAAACGAACTCATGTAAAAATAAGAGCTACTTACTAAAAAGTAAGTAGCTCATTTTTTTAGTTAATCAGCGATAAAACCTCATAACACCAAACACTTTTCCAAGTATCTTGCAATCATCTACGATTATTGGATCCATAGAATCATTTTCTGGCTGAAGTCTGATATGGCCCTGCTCTTTATAAAAAGTCTTAACAGTTGCTGAATCATCAATCAGAGCAACTACCTGATCCCCGTTTTTAGCAGTATCACAAACCTGAACAAAAAGCTTGTCTCCACTATAGATTCCAGCATTGATCATTGAATCGCCTTTAACATTTAAAATAAATGCATCCGAACCCTTAGGGCACATACTAGCAGGAATAGGAATATATGAATCAATGTTCTCCTCAGCAAGAATAGGCATACCAGCCGCAACCTGACCAACGACAGGTAAGCTAACGATCTCAGTTCTCACCATATTGAAGCCATCATCACAAACTTCAATGGCACGAGGCTTTGTAGGATCCCTTCTAATATATCCGTTCTTTTCAAGAGTAGCTAAATGAGAATGAACAGAAGAAGTAGATTTAAGATTAACTGCAGCACATATATCTCTAACAGAAGGTGGGAAACCTCTTGATAATGTCTGTTCCTTAATATAATCAAGAATTTCTTGTTGCTTTTTTGAAATGTTGCCTTTTTCCATACAAACCCTCCTTTTATCAATATCTGTGTTAAGTATAACAAATGCAAATCCAAAAAGCAAATATTTGTTCGGAAAATATGTTCGATTTTTGTTGACAAACAAATGTTTGTTCTGTATTATGATATCAGAACGGTTGTTCGTAACAAATGTTCGACTTTGGATGAGGTGATGATATGAGTAATGCAATGTTAGCAGCAGCAAGACTTTACAATAATCCTAGATATTTTGATCCAAGTGAGATCAGAATTAGACAGAACAAGATAAGGAGACAGAGAATAGTTCGTAGACAATATATTCTTTTATCTTTAGTCGTATCAATTCTTTTATTTGTAATGATGTTCTTCAAATTATCAGTCCTGACAGATGCACAATCTGATACATTTGAGCCAGAATACAAATACTACAAGACTGTTACAGTTTATTCTGGTGATACATTATGGGACATTGCCAGCAACAACTATAATAGTGGCAAATATTCAGATATGAATTCATATATCAATGAGATTCTAAGCATCAATTCCATCACTGATGCTGATCAGGTAAAGGCTGGAGAATCTCTGATAATCCCATATTTTTCAAAAGAATTTAAATAAATCCCAATAAGATTCTCCCTATTGATGATATAATAATCGTTGATAGGGAGATATTTCATGAAACTTTCAAGTTTACTTTGCTATGACTCTATAGTAATTCAATGTCACGACAATCCAGATGCAGATGCTCTTTGTTCTGGATATGTGTTGTATCGCTATTTTTCTTTCTTTTCCAAAAATGTAAGATTTATCTATTCCGGAAATTTCGAAGTTACAAAGAGTAATCTTGTATATCTTATCAATAAATTACACATCCCTATAGAATATGTAACTAAGCTCAAGTCTAAACCTGACCTTCTTCTGATGACTGACTGCCAATACGGAGAAGGTAATGTTCAGCGTTTTGATGCCAAAGAAATAGCAGTTATAGATCATCACCAGGTTTCAACCAAACTTCCAAAACAAAATGAAGTTCGAAGCAATCTTGGTAGTTGCTGTACAGTAATCTGGAACCTTTTAATGCTAGAAGATTTGATTGATTTCTTTGATAAAAAGATTTCAACTGCGCTATATTATGGTCTTTATTGTGATACAAACTCTTTTTCAGAGATATCACATCCTCTAGATAGAGATATGATCGAATTTCTAGACTATGATAAATCTCTCATATTAAAGCTAAAAAACATGAACTTAACTTTAAGAGAAGCGAAAGTAGCAGGAGTAGCAATGCTCGGCATTGATTATCATCCAGATAACAGATACGCCGTCCTCAAGACAGAAGCCTGCGATCCTAATATTCTAGGTTTGATTGGAGACTTTATCATTGCTATTGACACTGTTGATGTATGCCTTGTTTATAGCATCCTTTCATTTGGCGTTAAGTTTTCAGTCAGGAGCTGTTCTAAGGAAACAAAGGCAGATGAACTAGCAATGTTCATTTCGGACAAGATTGGTTCCGGAGGTGGACATATAGAAAAAGCCGGCGGTCTTCTTAAAAATGATCTGATCAAACAAATTTATCCTGAATATGTAGAAATTGATGATGAATCAGCTAAATTCTCAATTTCCAATATCCTGAAGCAAAGATTAAAAGACTATTTTGAAAATAGCGATATTATATATGCCAAAAAAGCCAAAATAGATACAAGTAAAATGAAGCGCTACATAGCAAATCCCTTTGTTGTGGGCGTTATGGATCCAAAGAAATACATTCCAGCTGGTAATATGGCTATCATCAGAACAATATCCGGCGACAAAAACATAGAAATAAAGAAGAACACTTTATTTATTGTTACAGAAGCAGGTGAAATATACGGTATTTCTGAAGATATTTTCAAAAAGAACTATATTAAGACCAGAAAACATTTTAAGATCACAACAGATTACTCACCAATAATAAAGAATGCAGATACTGGTAAAACCTATCATATTATCACAGAGGTTAAGCCATATATTTCAAATGGCGAGATCAATATCTATGCTAAAAAGCTTACAAAGACTACCAAGTTATTTACTACATGGGACAATGAAAAATATATGCTTGGATTAAAAGGCGATTATATAGCTGCAAGCATAGATGATCCAAATAATATTTTTATTATTGAAAAAAGCATCTTCAAAAAAACATATGATTTAGCGTAAAGGCAGTAAGGCTCTGATTTTTCTACTCTATATGTAAAAAAAATCAGGGCTTTTTTGTTTCTTTTTTACATTGAACTAAATATGTCAGAGATGTTAAGATTTTCTTGTTATATTCTTTTGTTGGGTGGGATTTTACTTTGAGTAATTATAGAAAAGCTAATTATAGAACTAAAGACGGTCAGCGTCTTACTGCGCAGCAGTATAAAAATAGAAGAAAATTCGAGATAATACTTCATTTATCATTACTTGTGGCTTGCATTGTAGCTGTCATCTGCCTTACAGTTACATTAATACATAAGTCTATTCATAATGCGAATACACAAGAAGTTGTAGAAACAGCCACAGATACAGCAACAGCAGAGCTTACTATTGTTGATACGATAGTTGAAGATGTAGTGATAGAAGAGGATAATCCATATCTCAAGACATCTGAAGATTCAGCTTCATTCTTTAGTGGTTATGAAGTGACCATTGATGACAACACCAAGCTTATTACAAGTGATAATGTTCAGAGTTCCTATGGTGTATTAGTAGATCTTGATTCTGGAAAAGTAATTGCACAAAAAGACGGCAATGTACGAATAAATCCAGCTTCAATGACTAAGATATTAACTCTTTTAGTTGCGGCTGAACATATAGAAAATCTTGACGATACCTTTACTATGACTCAGGAAATCGGCAATTATATTTTCAGCAAAGATTGTAGTGCTGTAGGCCTTAAGGTTGGAGATGTCCAGACCATAAGAGACTTAATGTATGGAACAATACTTCCTTCTGGTGCAGATGCTGCAATGTGCCTTGCAGAATATGTTTCAGGCTCTCAGGAAGAATTTGTTAAGCTGATGAATGAAAAACTCGATGAACTAGGCATTTCTTCAACAGCTCATTTTACAAATTGTATTGGAATATACGACAAAGACCATTACTGCACACTGCTTGATATGGCTATGATCCTGAAAGCAGCAGAAGAGAACGAGCTTTGTCATGAAATATTAAACGCAAGAACCTACACAACTTCGCCAACCTCAGAACATCCAGAAGGAATAACAATTTCAAACTGGTTCCTTAGACGTATTGAGGATAAAGATACTCATGGTGATGTTGTTGGCGCTAAAACAGGTTTTGTAAACGAATCAGGTTGCTGCGGAGCAAGCTATCAGATTTCAAATGACGGTTCACATTACATATGCGTAACTGCAGATGCTTGGAGCACCTGGAGATGTATATATGATCATGTTGACATCTATGATACCTACACAAGCTAAATCTATACAAATATCCCCTCATGTCCGAGACTTAATGCTTAATAGGATTAAATAAAGAACCATACGACGGTTATCGCTTAATGATAACCGTTTTTATGTGCCAAAATAGTG
>NZ_FRDH01000014.1 GCF_900143205.1 Butyrivibrio hungatei DSM 14810
ATGTTGAATGTCAAGTAAAATTGACCCACTTTTACACTTAAATCTGACCCACCCCTAGATCCGCCAGTGCGATTTTGAGGGCGGGTCAGTTTTATTTATAAATCTCGATTTTTACACTGTGAATTGACCCACCTTTTAATGAGTTACCAGTGTGTATCCAGCACCGGTAAGTGCTGTTTTATCTATGATCATTGTCTTGCTCAAGGTATCCATGACAACATACCTGCTAAGTTCTAGTAGTCTGTCACCGATAAGTTCCTTCACGAGCTTCTCCATAGCCTCAGCCTTGGGAGCATTTCTTTCTATTTTGTCCTCGCATATATGTTGTGGTTTAACTGGGGAGCATAGTTCATCCATCGACATAAATAAGTTCTCATCTGCCTGTTTGCATTGCTCAGCTCTGAATCTGTCAGTTGTTTCGTCGTATCCCAGGGAATCCATGCTCTTCATTCTTGACAGCGTTGACCAAGGATACTTTATTCCAAATGACTCTCGGAGCGTTTGGTAAAGAGCATCCTTTCCGCCATTGTTGTATATTCCTGCAAGTTCAGGGAGATTTTTATCTCTTATTTTAACCATGATAGTTCTCCTTCCGACAGCTTGCCCATTTCTGCTTCAGCCCATTCATCGAATGCTCTGGATAGAGCTCGTCCTTCTTCCATAAGGGCTTCAGCCTCTTCAATGAGCTTGTGTCTCCGAAGTACTTTCTCATATACATCTGACTTATACGACAACTCATGAAGCTGCTTTCTCAGGCTTTTAATAGTGTCTTCACCTCTCAGTTCGGCAAGATATTCTTCTTTTTCTTCATCATCCATAGTGCTAAGGGTATCACGGATATCCTGTTCCTCCCTGTAAATGTCAAGAAAATCAATGTAGTTTCCATGGCCGTCTTCAGCATTGCATGAGTTCTCGTGCACACTGTTGCCAGCAGCAACCCATTCATGAAGAACCTTCCTTTCTGCCTCATTCATTGGTGTGGATTTTTCATATCTATTCAGCTCATCCTGCAGGAATCGCTGTCTATCGCTTGTTATGTTCATTTTTCTGTACCTTTCTGTTTTTTAACACTTATTTTTGACCCTTTGACACGGTAACTGTCTCCCGTTATACTAAGCACATGGCAGTGATGCAGCAGGCGGTCAAGTATTGCAGTTGCCGCAAGCTGTCCGGTAAATACTTCATCCCATCTACCCATTGGGAGATTAGTGGTGATAATGAGGGAGCTTTTTTCGTATCGTTGACGGATGATCTGGAAAAACATGCTCTCTCTTTCTTTGTCCATTTTTATGTATGAAAGTTCGTCTATTATCAGAAGCTCAATACGATTCAGCTTATCAAGCATCTGCTGGAGATTCCCGGCAAGCATCTCATCATAAAGCCTGTCGACAAGTTCCTTTGCATTAACAAAAAGGACTTTCCTGCCTCTTCTGCAGGCGTTACGACCTATTCCCGTAGCAATCATACTCTTACCAACTCCAGGTGGCCCAATGATTATGATATTTTCACGGTTATCCAGGAAAGTAAGCTTTCCGAGTTCATCGATCTTATCCTTATCCAGCGACGGATTAAAGCTGTAATCAATGTCCTCAAGAGAAGATGCATTATCAAAACCGGCTTTCACAAGAAGCTTTTCTGTTCTACGGCTGGCTTTTCCACTGTCTTCAAGTTCCAATAGCCTGAGGAGAAAATCCATATATCCCAGTGATTCCTGTGTTGCTTCTTCAATGATGTCTTTATATTGGGCGCGCATATCTACGAGCTTGAACTGCTTCATCTTTGCTTCTATGTATGCGCTTTTGTGTTCTGTGTCGTTAAGCATTCAGAACCTCCTTTGCATAGTTCTCATAGTAGCTGCAGCTTCTCGTAAGCTCACTAGTGGCCGTTGTACCGATTATCAGGGCGGTAGCTTCAGTTTCGTTAGCCTCCGGAAGTTTTCGCTCTCCTGAGTTATACTCACGAAGCATCTCTTTGAACAGCTTGATATCCATCTTTCCTTCATCGACGGCCAGCCCTATAAACCTGTCCAGAGTATCATCATCGTAAAGATCCTGGAGTTCCATTATCCTTCTGGCATGGAATGTAGGCTGGTCAAACTTACGACCTGCTGCTTCAAGATAACGTGCACCATTACTAAAGCGCTTAGTGAAGTCACGCCTTATCTGCGGAACAGAAGTTGATACCTTCTTTGCAATGGGCTCATAGTGGTCAGGATTGGTACGGATCTCATGTTTTTCATAAGATATTTCCTGATGTTCTATGAAATGTCCCTGTGAGTCATACAACATGATCCTGAAGCCATAATTCAGCCTGTAGTATAGTGTTTTTCCAACATATCTGACGTGAACACTATATTTATTGCCACCGATACTGAGATAACTATCAGGACTGACTTTCCGCTTAAGCTTGCTGGTTGCATAGTAGTGTTCCTTGGGAAGCGGCTGTAACAGAGCTTTTTCTTCCAACAGGTAATGCTGGTTTGGAATTCTTTTGGTGGTGGAATGCTTCTTGTCGCACCACTCATTTATAAAAGCTTTCCCTCGGGAATTCAGATCCTCCATGCTTGCAAAGGCATTCCCTTTTATGAACTGTTCTTCGATATAGTTGAATGGTCTCTCGATTTTCCCTTTTTTACGTGGCCAGTAGCATGGACATGCGTTGAGCTCAACACCAAGATGCAGAGCCATGGCCAGCGCATGAGGATTATATTTTATTTCTTCCTCTGACTTTGGATTATTCTTGATAACAAACGCCTTGGGATTATCAATAAGAAGCTCCAGTGTTACGCCTCCCAGATCATCAAACAGTTCCTGAACAGCTTCATATATAGCATCAGCATCTTCCCGTAAAGAAAAACATATCGCCTTCTTTCTTGATGCAGCCAGTATCATGGAAAAGCAGTATACTGTCATGTACCTGTCTGCAATAAGCACCTGATACTCACTCCAGTCAAACTGAGCCTGGTCACCCGGAGGGCTTTCGTGCCTTGTCGTTGCCTTACTACTGATACTGTTTCCAACATCTTCATCCACTCTTCTTAAAAAGTAATAGACAGGTCCTATACTGCCTTTGTAGCCACGCTTCTGTAATTCACTGAATATCCTGGTGCCATTGAAGTTAAATGGGTCACACCTCCAGGCAATGATCTGTTCCTTGAACGGATCAATCTTGGAGCTGTACTCTGTCCGGTTGTAGACAGGAGGTTCAGTCTTTTCTAATAGACTTCTGACCGTATTTCTGGCTATCCCAAGAATAGAAGCCGTAGCTCTTTTGGAACCAGTCTGTTTGTACACTTTGTGCACAGCCACCCAGTCTTCCAATTCTTTCACCTCTTTTCCTCCTTCCATATGTTTTTACATACGGAAAGAATTCTATATAACCTCAAAGAGGTGGGTCAATTCTAAGTATTAAATTTTCAAGGTACAGTGTATAATCGAAATGGTTTTATACTCGCGATCCACCATCTGGGGTGGGTCAGTTTTAAGTATTAAACCCGGGTCAATTTTAAGTGTAAATCAATATTATATTATCTAATAAGTCATAACCCTTAGGTGTAACACATTTTTACATTTCCTCATATCTAATAAATGTTGAATGAGATTGACCTGTATATACATTAAGATGTATAATGAGGTAACTTGTTTGGAGGGTATTCTTATCCTCAAATAATATTTCCCCTTAAGTGTTTGGTCGCACTTAAGGGGCTTTTTTATACTTCAAAAAGAAACTCCGGTAACAATTCTTTAAAAGACTTTCCTTCGATAAATGGCATTTCCAAAAGCTTTATGAAGTTATTGCATTCAACTACTGTAGAAAACTCAGGTTGCTTGACTATAACATATCTCTCATTTAGAAAAGTAATCATAAACTCTTCATTGCCATACCAAAAAGACGTTTCTACAGTTAATGGCGGATCATCTGATCGATCTGGCCATTCATCCCACCTTTGCCACTTGATATATTCATCCCAAGAAAGCTTATTTACGATTTTTCCATTTGGTCCACGCATTATTTTTCTTCTCCTTCCAAACTGAATTTACCAAGTTAATCAACGCCTTTTCTTGTGTAGTAGAATTCGCCGCACCTTTCTTTAAATCATTTTCATTATGAAAATACCCATGATGCGTATGTGGTGACATTCCCTTATGTGGAACATCTAAGTCCACCTGTTTTCTGCGCTTGTTCTCCTTATCATAATAAGTGATAAACTTTGGGTTACCATCGCCATCCAATGTTACATAAACTCTATTTTGACTCATTGTTTCCATCGGTGCTGTAGTATTACCATCAATTGGAACAACAAATTTAATATTTCCATAAGTCAAAAGAGACTTATATTCACTTCCATATATCTTTCCTTTTACGCTTATTCCAGAACTAGCTCCTCTACCTCCCATTATCTCACCACCTTTCTTGACTCAATGTAGTCTACAATTACTATATCTCCCTCCATCTCGTCATATGGTGTGCCAAAGCAAAGTATTTTAGCGGGCTCAATCCTGTTAAGCATCTCATTATATCCGTTAAGAAATTATTCCTTCGAATGCTTACATCCGATCATTCCAATTACAACCATGGAGCCTTTCTCAACAGCACTAAAACAAAATTCATAAGAATCTTTAAGCCCCCAACTAATAGTTGGAAGTACATTTTGACCTTGGTCTTGCCAAAACGCTCCGCACCACCTACTGTGAGCGATGCTCTCCAATTGCCTCCAATAATGCATGTTCGTGTATGTTGAAAAGTCTGGTGTACAAATGAATGCATATTGTGATAAACGCACTAGTGCTCTCTCTGGATTACGGTAAACATTTTCAAATTTGTAATCATCTACAAAGAAATGAACTCCTTTTTTACGATTAGTTTCTTTGTCATTATATTTTGTGTCAGAAATCGCTATAAGTCCTACACCATCAATTTCAAAATTCTGTTTTCTTATTAGCGGCAACTGCCATTTACTATCCACCTCAAATTCGTTTCTTAGAAATAGTGGATTATTTCTAAAAACTGCACTTTTCATATTAAAGGGGTCTCCTACCCCCATACTATTTTGTATGGAAATACGAAGCCGTCATACTTGTTTGGAGGGCATTCGTATCACCACATATGTTTCGGAATACAATTTAGTTGGTCGTCTAAATAATATTCCAGTTACTTATGTAATTTAGTTGAAATATTCACCATCCTTTCTCTATTATCTCAAGCAATCTCCTGTAACTTCAGCAATATCTGCTCGTAATCAGTATAACCACCATATGCGTAATGAAATCTTTTCCATAGTTTATAATATTGCCAAGCGTAGCAGGCTGCTTCATAGCTAATTTCAAACACATTATATATATCATCTGGACATTGTGGGTTAATTTTATCAACTAATACCGGAGGAGCAATGGCATACTTTGCAAAAAAATTGGCTTCTGCTTCTTCAACTTCCGGATTGATACCTCTATGATCCAACACACAATGCCCAATCTCATGTAAAATGGTCATATTTATTCTCTCATAAGACCTATCAATATCGTTGTAGTATATATACTCAACACCATTTTCCTCAACAAAGAATCCCTCACGTTCTTTTCTAACCTTTTTGTACTTTCTCCTACTCATTGTCGAATAAGGTACTAGCACAATCCCCATCTTATAAGCTATTTCAAAACCATTAATCGGAATCCCTTTTATCCCTAACTTCACAAAAAGAAAAATAACCTCACCCTTAATATATTCATATATTTCATCCTTAAGTCTAAGCCCTTTGCTATTGATCATCATCAGCTCCCATCAGAATGTTAATAAGTTCCATTTTCTCACTCTTTGTCATCTGTTCAACATTTCTTGCAATAAGCCTTCTAGCGTAGCCCAATTCCCCCTTTACGTCATTAGGAATGCCCTCAATCAAGTATTCTGGCGTTGTGTTAAGTGCTATCGCTATTTTTGATAATACTGTTGATCTAGGTACTCGGTCTCCTTTAATATAAAGTGAAACCGCTGCCTCGGTGATACCGGCCGCTGTTGCCAGGTCTTTTTGCGTCATGCCTTTTTCATAAAGCATTGTGCGTATTCTTTCACCCATCGTATTACTATCCATAAGCTTCCTCCATATTCAATTTTCATCACACTATAAAATTAACACAATTCTTATTGTTTTGTAAAGTCTTTTTTCAATATATTGATTTTAATTTACATAAAAAACCGATATATTGTTATTAAATAAAAAAAGCGATCAAAGATCGCTTTTTTATTTCTATCCTTTAAACCTTTTCCTTATCTAGTAACTTCCTCTCCTCCAATGATCCCCAACAAATTAAGGAATCCACAATAACCCTTTCTATCAAGAAGATTATCAATAGCAAATCCTGCAGGAATCGTCACTTTCATCATAGTTTTTCCAACAGGGAAAAGAACCTCCATAGTGATACTTCCTTTTTTGGCAAATGCTTCAAGCATTGCTCTGTCGAAGCATGCGATAGTATCAGTCTGAATGCGTAAAACACCACCTGCTGGTGTGGCACCAATGTTTGCGATAACTGCATTCTTGTACTGAGCATCTGTGATCGCTGACATTTTAAATGATAAAGTTCTTGATGCCTCACGATTTGCTCCAAGAACTGAAGGACCATTAGTTCCTATAGCAGCATATGCAGTTGCAATTGGCTGAGAAACTGTGATGGCGTTTTGAGCGCTCTCACCTGATGATCCGCCATTGTCTGTAGCCAAAGAAACAGACTCATCTAATACAATGGTAATATTTCCTCCACTTGGTGCTCCGCCACCTGATGCTCCGCCGCCTCCCTGCTGAATTGCTTGAACAACAAGATTAAGCTGAGCGAGAGTAAGATTGGAAACGCCAGTAATAGATGATATCTTAACTAAATAATCATTACCATCCTGCACAAGCTCTACCTGACATGTAGTAACTGATTGAGTTCCACTTCCTAATGCGATCTTATAGCCTTCCTCTCTAGGAGAAATTCTAATAGTTCCCTGCTTATCTGTATCCTGCTCTAGGTAACAATCAGTATAGTAACTGTTTTCTACAAAACTACCGTCCTTAACAAAAGAAACATCAATGCCCTGACTATACCAACTACCATCAATGCTTACATACCAATACTGATGTTCAGCAGCTTTGCCAGATTTAATGCCAATATCACTCTTACTATAGTTACGTAGGATCGATCCCTGATTATCTTCAACTATGCCAATGTTCTCTTCAATAGCACCATTATTTAATACCACAGTTCCAAAATTGGTAATGATAGTTTCATTGTTCTCTCCAACTTTTCCCTTATTTGTTGTGATGAGATTGCTATTGTCCTTAACCTCTCCGGAATTTGTAACAATTTCGCCATTATTTGTGTTAACTACAGGATTAAATCCATTGAACGGACTACTATTTTCTTTAATATCTCCGTTATTTGTATCAACTAATCCTAAATTTTTTTCAATGTAACCGTTATTTTCAGTAGTTGTTTTATTGTTTTTATAAATATCTCCATTATTAGTGACAACATTGCCACTATTCTCCTTTACAGAACCTGTTTCAAAATTATTTACTACCAATCCACCATTTACTTTTACTGAGCCATAATTATCGGTTACTTCTCCATAATTTTGCGATACATAACCATCTACATCATTAGTCTTAACTATGCCTGTTTCATGATTTGTAACAATCGTCCCATCGTCATGATTTTCAGTAACAGTTCCAAAATTACCGTAGACGGTACCATAGTTTTCACCTAATACCTCACCATCATTGATAAGAATAATTTCACCAAACTCAGGGTTTGGATCATCAAATTCCGCATACGCTGTGATTGATGTACCCATTATCATTGTTCCGACCAATAATGTTGCCGAACCAATAGCAGACAGTTTTTTGATTGCATCCTTTCTTGTTACCATATTTACCTCCATAAGAAAAAACAAAATCCATGCATAAACGCATAGACACAATGATCCAATAAATATTGTAACTTTCATGCAATCATAAAAATCATCATATTTAATTGTTTTTTTGTGAATTATTACACGTCTAAATGCTGCCTACTTCCCACATTTTTCTCACTCTCCCATTCTAATTTGTAATCATTTGCCTCTGAGTAAAACTCAGTCTTTAAAAAAGGATAGTAATCCTCTACAGTTACTATCCTTGAACCCTTCTGCTTATTACAGTTCTTGCATAATGGTAAAAGATTCCTCTCGTCATCACTTCCGCCATGATACTTAGGAATAAAATGCTCGATCGTAGCCTTCTCAAAAGAAATAACTCTTCCGCAGCGAGCACACACTCCATCAGTCTTTGCAAGAACTAGTCTTTTAATCTCAGCTTTCCTCTGCTTCTGCCCCCTCATGCATATCCCCCAAATGCATAACTTTAGTATATCTTTTCTACATCTCCGCTGATTCCATACTCATCTTTGAATTTAAAGAGATCATCTGAATTTGTAATGAGCATAACCTCCTCAAAAGCACCAGTATGGATATCCTGAAATCCGGCAACTTGCTCCCCATTGCAAATGCTCGCCTTGATCACAGGCTTCTTGTTTTCTTTGTCGTAGGTTTTCTTTTCAGCTTTCTTTTTAAAGAACATAGAATCTACCTTCAGATTTCAAAATCCAAACAACTTCTAACTTCTGTAAAAGGTCTAACATCCCTATCCGCAACCTCTACATTTCATCTATCATAAAAAAACATCGGCATTCCTTTTCATGTTTTTAGCTCGAATGGGCATGCCATTTTTTATTAATCTGTATTTTTTCTACATGCCTTTTTCTCAAAAGACTCGCTAATAGCATGCCTTGTTCAAGCTAAAACTCCAAAATTGGCATGCCAAACAAATTATTGTAAATCAAAAGGCATGCCCAACCTCAAAATTGCCCCTCAAAATTGCACGCTTAAATTGCACATGTAAATTGCACAACATCCTCATACCCTCCAATTATTCTGCTTTAGTTTCATCCAAGCTATTCATAAGAGCTGCAAAATCCTCAAAGTACCAATCATTAGTTGGCTTTACTCCTCCAGCTTTTTTGAAAAAGCAGCTTGGTATCTCGCGCTGTGCTAAATTCTTGGAAATACAGGGAGTACACCCCTTATCATGATTTGTTGGATGACATGGACAAGCCGTGTCTGTACATGTACAAAATGGTACTGAAAATTTAGTTTCTGTCATAGTTTTATCATCCTTCAATGGCATTAACCTTTTAGTAAATAATAACATTTAGCATTTCATTTTGCATTCCATTATCAACAATTTTATCCTACCATCTGTTTATTGTGTATAATCACATCCAGAGGTAAATTCCATGAAAAAATTCTTAAAAAACCTATTAGCCATTAGCGGCATCCTACTGGCGCTATATCTCCTGGTTCAGGGGAGCCTCAGAATATTTGATCTACAGCTCAGAGCCTGGATTAATGTATGTTGGCTGGGTATCACAGCATTAGTTTTCATCATAGGAATACTGCAGCAGATCTTCAAGATCAAAAACATCAAATTAAAGATCGGCTCCATTGTGGCCATAATTGCTGCAATAGTTCTTTTCCTAAAAACACGCATTGGCCTTCTACTACTCATGACTGCATGGCTTATTCCCCACGAAGAACAGGTCGCAATTATTGACGGTTACAAATTTATAGGATATGTAGACGATTCCTGGGATACATTCATCGACTTTTATGACTACAAGAATGCCTTCGTTTCTGGCGCCACACTTAGATTCACTGCCCTTGGCTATTACACTGATGAGGAGAGCGGCAAAAAGAGATATTATGACGAACTCAGATACATCGATCATCTAGAAGACATCTACGAATACAAACAGGGATACTTCACTGAGAAGGATCTGACAAAAGAAGCAACAACTGTTACAGATGATAGCGCAAAAGAGGCATCAAGTGAAGTTACTAAAACGGACATAGATGCATACATCCTAGAGCCAGCAGGCATCCCAATGATAAGCTCTGAGGCAGATCCAGGAGATACGCCACTCTATTTCACCTATGAAGGAAAAGAAAGTGATGATTTCATCTCCTACGATAACCTCACCCTCGTAAACAACGGTCAGAAAGCAACATCAGATGAGGTATCTTACGGTGAACTATATAAAACAGCAAACAAATGCTTCCGCTTCAAAACAGATGCAGGCAAGGAGTATATCTACATTGAATTAAACTGCGAAAATGATTACTTCCAACTTGCTGTATATGATATAACAGACGGTACAGCCAAATTCGTAGGAGACAACTGGTTCGCTTATATCGGGGTAGACAATGAAGCATCAACCAAAGATGGTTATACAGATCCATCTCATTTAAGACTTGGCAGCAGAGATGATAGCTTCGGAACCTTTAGCTACTCAGTAGTTTACAAGGTAGGCGAAGATGGAATGCCAACACCTGCCGAAATTGGCTGCACAATTAAGGATGTGTGCACAGAGAAGGTCACATCCAAAAAAGCCCTGGATCTTGAAGTTGTAGACTCAGATGGTAACCCAACTGGCAACATGATCACTGTTCCAGCAGGAAGCACATATACCCTGGTTAATTACTACGAGGATATCCCAGCACTAGATACAAAATTGGATGACGGCACCGTGGTCAGGATTCCCCTTTCAGAAACTGGCTATGACGCTAAATTCAATGGCACACTTATCAGAGATCTATTCGATGAACTCATGTATGTAGGCTGATACTTGTATGGAAGCTAAAATGGAGGAGCAAATGCTCCTCCATTTATGTTTGGTAAATTTTTAGTCATCACTCAATAATCTTTTCAGCAGCTGTTCCTTATTTTCCACAAACATCTTTGTGACCTGATAACTATCAGTATCCTCGTACTCTATCGGATGTATCTGTCCATCATCAAAGCTCAGGATCTCAGCTCCAGGTATGCCAAGTAGAATAGGCGAATGTGTTACCATGATAAACTGAGAATCTTCCTTTGCACAATTTACGATTTCCAAAAGGAGTGTCAGCTGTCTTTGAGGAGAAAGAGCTGCTTCTGGCTCATCCAAAAGATATAATCCATTACCTTTAAAATTGCTCTGAACAAGTTGCAAAAAGCTTTCTCCATGAGAACGTTCATGGAAATGTTCCTGTCTTCCTCTAGGATCTTCTCTGCTATACATTTCTTCGGCCGTTGCAACATTATAAAAGCTCTCAGCCCTTAGGAAATATCCCCAACCTGGCTTATTATAACCTCTAGATAATCTAATAGCATCGCACAATTCTGAATGAGAATCATAGGTTGAAAAGCTATAATTCTTGGTTCCACCTTCGGGATTAAAGCCATAGCTGACAGCAATAGCTTCAAGCATAGTAGACTTGCCGCTGCCATTTTCTCCCACAAATATCGTGATGTTCTTATTAAAAGAAAGATACTCCAAATCCCTAAATGCATCTATATTCCGCAAATAACTGAATCTGTCTATCTTGTCCCACTCAATCTTAAGCCCTTGAATCGGTAAGCTGTTGCCCTCTCCTAACACGCGATAGTCCTCTCTCGTACAATCCTAGCTCCAAACGGGAATAAAGAAAGCTTGGCAATCTTGAAAAACTGCTTTCCAAAAGGAATTCCAATAATCGTAATGCAAAGAATACATCCAATAAATAGATTAGCTAAAGCAAGTTCTAGTCCGGAAACAAATAGCCATATGATATTCAGTAAAAAAGACACTGCTCCGCCTTCATCTACTACCTCTTTTCCAAATGGATTAAGTGATAAAGATGACATCTTAAAGCATTGCAGCCCCACAGGAATGCCCACTACTGTGATACACCAAAATACTCCTGCAATCCACCAGCCAATGGCACTTAATAAGCCACCACATAACATCCAAATTAAATTTCCAATAAAGTTCATAGTTTACTCCTTTAACTTTCTAGGTAAAAGACCTGTTAATACATATTTAATTATCCAATAGCACATAAAACCTATTTTCAAGAAATGTTTTATTCTCAACCACCTTTTCATTCTCTATGACAACATAATTTACTTCATTTACAATTAAAACTCTTGTCATAGTCTGAAGTCCAGGTGTTCCCGTTACAGGATTATCTGATTCACTAAGGCTAAGATTTGTTATTTTTCCAATTATTCTAGCACTATCACCTCGAACAGTATAAAAATCTCCCTCCTTATTTATAACCACAAAATCAGGATATTCCTCAACCCATTGAGAATAATTTTTCTTTGTTTCCTTGACTGTGCCTTCCTTATCTTCCTCATCAACATAACCGCTTTGATCATTATCAGAAGAATTGTTTACAAAGGATTCAACTACAAGTCTTTGAACAGATTCTGGATACATCAGTAATGTATACTCCGTTCCTGCTTGGCTTATCCTATTTATTGTTGTAATTCCCATTTGTTTGCCATGCTCAGTCTGTTTCTTAACATGGATACCATCCGCACTATCTTCATAAGTCAATCCAAGTTCAACTAACTTATCCCAAATTCTAGTAGCTGTAGCTTTTTTTACATTATCTACACTACATATTCTATTCAGCTCATCTTTTATCTCGCTGATATAATACAACTCTTTGTATTCAAATTTATCTATATCATGAACATTCAAATAGAACTCTTCCTTTTTCTTTTTTTTCTTTTTGGAAGAAGTATTTGAAATTTCCTCGTTACTTTCTGATGATTCAATTCGAATACATGTTGGAGACTTATTTGCCTCTAAAAATTCTGAAATAACTTTTAGAAAACCACTACCATATTTTTGCAGCTTATTTTCTCCTACTCCAGATACGTTAAGCATTTCTTCTGCATTACGTGGAAGTTTAACGCACATATCAATAAGTGTCTTATCTCCAAATACTATATATGGCGGCATGCCTTCTTCTTTTGCATATTTTGTTCGTAATTCTCTTAATACATCAAATAATTCATACCCTGCTTTTGTAAGTTCATCTGTTCCACGTTTTCTAGGTTTCTTAATCTTTTTGCTAGAGCTCTCTTCATATGTCTTTACTAGTACTTTAGAACCAACTCTTAGTGGCTCTACATTTCCCATTTTAAGCACTGCATATTGCTCGTCAGTTTGATATAAATAACCATCAATCATCATCTGATTAATCAAAAGGCGTATTTCTTGCTCTCCAGTACCTTTCAACGCACCATATGACTTATAATTGATAGTCCCCAATTCTCTTAATCTAGCTCGATTTGCCCCCAGAAGCGTACCTACTACAATAGAAATACCATATCTTCCTTTTGTCTCAGCCACGCAATTAATAACCCATTTAGCTTGTGATGTCATATCTATTTCATCATATTTTCTATGACAATTTCCGCAATTATCACAAGGTTCATAAACCTTTTCACCAAAGTATCCTAGGATATAGTTCCTTAAACAACCGGTTGTCCTGCAATACCTTTCCATGATATTTAGGCGCTTCAGGTCTCGTTGCTTAAGCGTATCTATATCTTCTTCATCTACACCTGAATAATCCTTTTTATCTAAAAGAAATTTGTCAATTATTATATCCTGTGGCGAAAAAAGTAAGATACACTGCGACTCATCTCCATCTCGACCTGCTCTTCCAGCTTCCTGATAATAGTTTTCCATGCTTTGGGGCATATTGTAATGAATAACAAATCTTACATTGGATTTATCAATACCCATTCCAAAGGCATTAGTCGCAACAATAACAGGCTTTCTATCATATATAAAATCATCCTGATTGTTTTTCCTTTCGTCATTTCCCATTCCAGCATGGTACTTTGCAACAGAAAATCCGCTATTACAAAGCATTTCATATAACATATCTACATTTTTTCTTGTAGCACAGTAAATAATTCCGCTATCTTTGGCATGATTTTTCACATAATCTAGAACAAAGTCATCCTTACCTTTAGAGTTTTCCACTGAATAATAAAGATTTTCCCTATCAAATCCAGTAACGTAAACATCAGGATTGTCCATTTTCAATGTAAACTCAATATCTCTTTTTACCTCGTTAGTCGCTGTAGCAGTAAACGCACTGACTATTGGGCGAGTTCTTAGCCGATTTATAAATGAGACAATATTCATATAACTTGGTCTAAAATCTTGTCCCCATTGAGATATGCAATGTGCTTCATCTACTGTTACCATTGATATATCTGCTGATTCTGCAAATCTAACAAATCCGATACTTTCAAGTCTCTCTGGAGCCACATAAATTATCTTATAAATTCCATTTATAGCATTTTCAATTGCCTTTGATATCTGTACTTCTGATAGCGAAGAATTAATATAGGCCGCATGAATTCCTACCTCATTAAGGGCTTTAACCTGATCATGCATAAGCGATATTAGAGGTGATATAACTATAGTTATGCCAGGAAGCATTAAAGCAGATACCTGATAGCAAATAGATTTTCCTGCTCCAGTCGGCATGATAGCAAGAACATCTTTTCCAGATATAATTGATTCAATGACATCTTCCTGTCCTTTTCTAAATGAATCATATCCAAAATACTTCTTTAAAATATCATTAGAATTCATATGCCTATCTCTAAGGCTCAATCACTACTACGCCTCAGAATCCTCCATCCCTAGTATTTCTAATGTCTAACCTTAAAATAACTCATCAGTATGCTTTTTATATAGTTGTACCTTCGAGCATAAGTATTATCGACTCTTATAAGCTGCAGATCATGTTCACGGCAAATATTATTCTTCTGTGCATCACGTCTACGGACAACTTCGTCTTCAAGATGTTCCTTTCCATCTAGTTCAATTGCCAAAAGAGGTATTTCCCGATCATTTTGTTTTTCATATACTACAAAGTCAAACCTTCCAGTATAAAATAGTCCCTCGTATCCGATGTTGTCTCTAAATACCTGTGATATGGCAACTTCTTTATGAATCGCATACTTCGATTGCGTTAGCCATATGTTTTCCAATGCATGAGTCAAGTTCTGTAAGAATGCTGTTTCTGTCTCTGTACTAAATGGCTTAACTCCCAGAGCTCTTGAATTTGTCTCCTTAGGTGTGACTACCGTTTTACCTTCACTTTTAACATATTGGACGAGCTCATAAAGGTCATCATCTTGCTCGCTCTGCGCATGAAGCCTTTCAACATTATTAGGATCTGCCAAAACAATAAGCTTATCTTTAGCTCTAGAAGTGGCTACATTTATCAGTTCCCGATTAGACTTCAGCCATTCATAGGTTCCAGCTTGCGTACTTGCCCCAATAGCTGTAGAGAAAAGAATTACATCCTTTTCGTCACCTTGAAAAGTATGAACCGTTCCACACGTAACATCTTCAATTCCCTGCTCCTTAAGAGCATTATTTATCATATCCTTCTGATTAACAAAAGGGGTGATGATTCCAATATTCTTATCCTTGTTTACTTTAACATACTCAACAATACTATTAGTCTCAGCTGCAGAAGTATTTCTTACTGCTTGCTCTTTGTTATCTACTGCAACATATACAAGTGGCTCTTCGTCTTTTGCTTCCGACTTAAGTTTAAGTAGGGAATTGTAATATTTCTTGTTATTAAATCCAATAATTCTCGGATCACATCGATAATGATTATGAAGTAATATCTCATCACTGACAGAGTCACTAGCAAGATACACCTTATATATCGAATTTGTCCGATAGTTATACTCCTCCGGAACGCTATATTCCTTCATTAGGCGTTTATTGGTGAAATCATCCAACAAAATTACCGGATTGAGCTGCTGCGGATCACCTACAAGCATCAGATTTTCGCCTCTTATAATTGGAACCAAAGTCATTGCAGTATTGCACTGGCTGGCTTCATCAATTATTGTCATATCAAAAAGAGGTTCAGCTTTTCCAATTCTATGAGCAGAAATACAGGTAGTAATTATTACAGGAAAAACCCTTTGAAGTTTCCTAACATTATCTGAATCTGAAATATACCTATTAAGCGCTACTGCCGCATCATCAATGTTCGAATTATTTATAATATTCCTAAGGTCAGTGTATTTATCCTCGCCTAACCTTTTTACATATTTAGCAGACACATAATAAAGATACTCTAAAAACTCTTCCTCATTTCTATCCATGAGTTTAAGCGCATCTTCTTCTGTCACCCTAGGTATCTTTGAGAGTTCCTCATCAATCTCTTTTATCTGCCTCCCCTGAAGATCTAATTCAAAAGGAAAAAGGGCCGCTGAAGTTGTTTTACCAACCTGATACTCAATAAGGCTGTTAATTGTATCTTTTCTCTCATTTAACTCTATATAATCTTCATAGAGCTTTAAAAGATCCGTCAACCGTTTTGCACGTTCTTTACGATCATCTTTACGTTTATCAAGTATCTTGTCAAAAACATCAATTGTTTCAACGCGTGAATACAGCTCACGTATGTATTGCACCGCTTCCTTTACTTTGTCTAGATTTCCCAGACGTAATACGGGAAACGGAATAAGGCTATCACTATATTTTAGGTTAGTAAGCTTATCAAATACTCCATTAATTGGATGATTGTTATAGGACGCAAAAAGAACTGTTCTCTCATTAAAGAAAGCAGTCACTATAGTATTTATGATCGTATTCGTCTTGCCTGTTCCAGGAGGTCCCTGAATGTAAGCAGTTGGATATCTCATTGCCTTATTTATTGATAGCAGCTGATCCAGATTGATTCTGTTATCTAATAACGCAATGGGATAGTTTTTAATTCTCCTTGGTTTTTCTAGTAAATCGCCAAAAAAGGCCTTAATTGGAAATGTTACCTTATCGTTCTCATACATTTCAATTATGCCCTTATACTCTGTATGTAGATCAATAATTATATCTCTACCAATTCCGATAATATAAGGCATATCATCAACAATCGCCTTACCTGCGCTATACTCCGTAATAGCATTTTTTATGAGTTCCTGATTTTTCTCAAAATCATCAAGAAGCTCATAGTCTCCTGCATCTAAATATTTCCTGATACTTTCCTTTTGAGTCCCATCAATCATAAACTCTGTACAAATCGTAACTGACTCATTTGGAACCATGCTGGCAGCTTTTACATTAAAATCAAGTTTTCTATATGCAAGAGGATATAAACCCTTTTTTGTATTAATGCTAAGTACATTAATAGCCAGATTCTTAATACGTATATTTCCTGTCTGAGCAGAACGCTTTTTCCTATCTGCTGTGACAGAAAAATTCTTTACAATCTCTGCAAACTGATCTTTCCTGAGTTTATATTCTTTACCATCAAAAGAGTCCCTATCCAAGTATTTGATAAGTTCATATTCTGTAAAAAAGGGAATTGTATCCATCTTGTTGCATAATTCAAGATAGTTTAGTATTTTCAGATTTGCGACACTATCAAAAAGAGATTTGTATTTATCAGGGTATTCTGCGATATCATCAACAAGTGCTTTATTAACTGGGCAATATGTACCATCAAGAATTACCGCCGATTTAATTGAATCAATATATATGTGAAGTTCTTCAATAGTATACAGAGTCAAATGAAGACCATCTACCAGCATCATTCTTTTGCCGACATCAATCGACTTTATGCTGATCCAGTAATGGGTAATCTCACCAGATTTATTCTGATATTCAATTTTAAGCCATTTTCCTTCGTGGATGGCTCTGAATATTTCTTTGCAAACTGGTTTCATAAGTTTCCCTCCGAAAGTAAATTTTATTTACCTCATCAGTCGAAAATATCTCATGCCCATCTATTATTATCACTCTAAATACTCAATAGTTTTTCCATGTGCCTTAGCATATTCTATCTCTGACTTTGTGCTCTCTCCAATATAACCACCAACATTGATAACATAAATAGAATCAGCCATATCTATCTTGCGCTTGTGCATATCATCAAGCATTTCCTTAGTCTTGGTGAGAGTCCCTTCGTCCATATTCTCCCAGACTTCCTGATCTCCTGAATGACCAAAGAGGCCAACGCTGATCACTATATTCCCTTCCAATGTAAGCCTCTTCTGAGCTTCCATAAATTCATCTTTAAAGCGAGTGCTTCCGCATAATGTTATTACTGGATAATTTCCAACCATGCTTTTCACCTTATCATGTATTAAGTCTGATGTAATGCCCTTATAATCAATGATAACATTAATACTATTTCCTGTAACATAGGAAAAGAGCTATCTATAGCGATAGCTCTTTAACATCTTAGTGGTGATCATACCAGTAATCTTCTGCTGCATCATATGCTTCGTCTTCATCATCGTAGTCATCTTCGTAATCATAGAACTCTTCATACTTGTCATCTGCAAATTCCTGCGCTGATTGGTAATTATGTACATCATAAGAATCGTAGGATTTCTTTGTTGACCTAGAGCTACTCTTCTTAGATGAATTCTTGCTGCTTGTTGATTTTGACTTAGAAGTACTCTTACTCTTTGACTTTGAACTGTTCTTGCTCTTACTTGATGAATAACTGCTAGCTGTTTTATTCTTACCAGCTGCTTCTACAGATATTGATGTCATTCCCGCAGCTGTTACAATCATCATTACTGCCATTAGTAAACTTAATAATATTCTCCTCATAGTTTAAAACCTCCATTTTTCATGTATTCTTGCCGGTACTCAAAGCTTCAAATTTAGCTCTCATTGTAGGATTATTCCTAGTAAGTTTTTTTACACTTACATCATCGACTTTATTAGTAGCAACTCTAAGCTGATTATCAGATCCCAGTAACTCTTTCTTAACTTTTTCCAAATGAGAAATGGTCTTATCAATCTCATCAATTGCTTTGTCAAAATGGTCATGCGCAATATCATAATTCCTACCAAAATCACTCTTAAACTGAAGGAGCGAATCCTCAAAGTTTGTAATGTCAATGTCCTGACTTTTTATATCTGCCAATTCCTGCTTATACGTCAATGCATTCATTGCTGCATTTCGCAGTAATGTAATAATTGGTATGAAACACTGCGGTCTTACTACATACATTTTGTCATATTTATAAGAAACATCTGTTATACCCGCATTATAAAGGTCATTGTCCGACTCCAACAGAGATACTAACACTGCGTATTCACAATTTTTCTCCCGGCGGTCTTTATCAAGTTCTTTAAAAAAGTCCTCATTCTTATGCTTTGTAAATGTAGTATCCATCTCATTTTTCATTTCAAACATTATAGATATGATTTCATTTCCATTTTCATCCTCTTCACGATAAATGAAGTCTCCCTTGCTGCCAGATCTAGCATCGTTATCCTTTTCAAAATATGCATTTGGAAAAGCCGTAGGACGAAGCTGGTTGAACTGTATCTCACAGTGTTGTTCAAGTGTTTCTCCAACCATCTTAGTTGACATTTTCGTCTTTAAATCCTTATAGAACTCAATCTGTTGATCTTTTTCCTTAAGGAGCACCAAAGAATTCTCTTTTTCTGACTGAAGTTCTTTTTCAAGATCATGCATTTCATTTTCAGCATCCTTAACAGCTTTAAGTACTGCAATCTCCTGCCTAGACTCTGCACTCTCTATCTTACTCTGAAGTTTTTGCTTATCGCCCTCAAGTTTACTCTTGTCAGTCTCAAGCTTATCAATCTGCTTTCTTAGCTTCTCCATTTCCTTCTCATGGCTATTTTTCAGTTCAAGGATAACCTCATTACGCATGGCATCCAGCTCTAACTTATGTTTCTCAGCCATATTCTCTTCAAGTTCCTCAATACGCTTTTCCAGATCCTTATTGAACTCTTTATCTCTTATCTGGCTTATTATTGAACTTAACTCTGCATCATCAACGGTAAACGCCTGACCACAATGTGGGCACTTTAACTCTGCCATAACTAATATCCTCCTATAAATTACAATGGTTTATAAAAATGTTTATTACTAACTCAATTAAGAGTTAACTTTAGAAAGTGTTCGGCCAGCTGATCTCTTCTATATCCCTCTACCAGCCTAGAGGCTCTATCTATAGAGCATCAGATTTCTACTATCCAGAGGAAGGATCATTTCATTCGAAATCTGATTAAACATGAACAACAACAAACAAAAGACAACTTAAAAGAGGTCATACAATGTAAAGAGAACAAAACCACAAATGAAAGGAGGTACGTATGACCTCTTTTAAATCGTCTTGAGGAATGTTATCTGCATAGCTATTATGCTTATATATGTATAATAGCCATGCATGTTCATTAAGTTCCCGAATTATATTAAACTAACGCAAACATCGAAAAATCTATCATTTCTCCCAATGTTTCTAGCTTGGAAGGTTCCATAACTTCTTTTATTTTCTGAAGAGTTCTATTAAATAAGCTCTCATCTCTGAAAATATGAAGTAACTCCGCAGTATTTCTAGCATCATCCAAAGCATCATGTTCCCTCCCAGAAAAATCTACTCCAGCCATTTCTAATGCCATTTTTAGTGACACCTGTCTTTCAAAGCCGAGATGTGAATCAAATTCATCCTGAAAATCAGACCACCTATTGCCTAGAATCGTGCTTTCCTTTTCTGACATTTCATATCCCTTTAGTAGCATTTCCTTTGAAATCTGATCATAATCTGATTCACTCCAGGCATAGATAATTACCTCGTCTTCAGGTCCAAAGCACCAACTCGTAAACATTTTAAACGCTTCATTAAAGGCAGGAGCATTTTGAACCATTTCATTGGTTATACCAGTTAGTTTTGTAATCTTCTTAACTATTCCCGTATTGTACTCTGGCCTAACATATGTGCGAAAAGAAGATATTTCTTTTAAATTTTCATCAAGCATAACAGCGCCAATTTCTATTGTTTCCATAGTACAGATGCTTCTTGCCTCTGATTTTGGATTGATATTATTCATTTCTAAATCGACAACTATATGCTTCATGTGATTCCTCCTTAATAAATTGTTTTTTGTGTCGTTCCTTATATGTAGATAGTACGCTGTTATATTCATCTAAAATCCGAATTATATATTGTTATTTCATTTAAATGCCTTAAAATATAGATAGATTCTTTTTTTGAGGTGAATATGGCAAAGACAGATTACAAAAAAATGGTATTGGAATATCTCCAAAACCATTCAAATGAAGACATTAGCAGAATACAGCTTATTTCAGAATGTGGCATTTCTAAATCTAGACTAAGCGAAGTATTAAAATCCATAAAAAATGATGGTTACACGATCATTTCCCCCGCTAGAAGTGGTCTGATCAAATTGGAGACAAAGGATAATCAGATAATTCTTCCAACGATAAATGACAGAGATATTCGCATGTGGTTTATCATCTTTCTTCTAGCACGCTTTGGGAAACTATCTTTCAGAGACCTCGTCTTAAAATCCTTAAAAGTCAAAGACTACGAATCTGATTATTCTTTGAAACTAAATACAAAAAAAGTATTTGATGACAATCATCTTATAAAGTCACTTCGTTCAGAAATGACAGACCCTTATCTCGATGCACCCGATATTGATGTGGCTTCCAACTGTATTTCAGTCACCACTTTGCGAAAAGACCTTTCTGTTCTCAGAAAACTTGGCCTTGTTTCAACAAAAGGATCTCCCAAAGCAAAATATGAATTAACCAGAAAAGCCACTTTCATAATATCTGTCTCCACGGACAGTTTATTTGAATTTTGTCAAAAATACGAAGAGCATATAACTACAACCTCTGAGCTTTTGCCTGTAAAACATGCTTACAAGAAAATTCAAAACATTATTTCATGGGATAGTGATGATCATGAGCAACGACGTTTTGGAAAACTAAACCAGATCAATCAAAAACAGATTGATAAATTCAATGATTTTATTAGCCATCCATATAAAGAGAATCGCATAACAATCCATTCTTCTTATAATGGCAGAGAACGTCATGATACGATTTCAGTTGGTCTGCTCTTCTATAGCGTAGAAACAGGCGCTTTTTATGCTTTGTGCAAGAACCACACACAAAACAGAATAGAAGCTGACAGGCTTGACTTTGTTGGCCATATTACCGACACCGATGAAGTTAATTCCATATTCCACTCTCCTGATTATTACAAAATATATGACGAAATGTTTGCTGCCGGTTTTGAACCTAATATTCATCACGTGAAGATACTTCTTCAAGAATTTGGAAATGTCATTCCCCGATTTAAAAGCCTTGCCAGTATACGAAAAAATGCCTCAATCCGCCCGATAAATTCCCCGTCAGATGACTGCGCCTATAAATTCGTATATGAAGACAACATTCGTGGTCTCGACGATTTTGCAAGATTTCTTAGGAGTTTTGGCTACTCTGTCTTAGCTGTAGAGCCACAAGAATTGAAAGAAAAAATGATGAACACATACAACAGAACACTCGAAAAATACAATCATTTAGAGGAAAAATTCTTACATGAATAATATCACCACTTTTGACATTATTAGCGATTTAATATCTCTCATTAATTCTGAAGAGTTTGATGCTACCATCCCTACTCTTTCAAAATACTGTAACATTCCTATAGAATACACGCGTAGATTCATTCTTCATGCCATGAGTAATAATATTCTGTCTGCATGCATCAGTGGTGAAGATATAGAATCATCAGACCTAGATTACTCCGTTATTGAAGAGTATCTAGATGACGAAGAACTCTTTTCAGAAAAACTTCTTTCCGGAAAATATGACCATATAATATGGACTATTGACCTTAAAGTATTACCCCCAGCCGAAGACCAACTTATTGGGTTAAGTCCGCTGGAATTAAGTGCAATTCAGAACCTGGGCGAATCAAAAATGTCATTCAAGCATGGCGGAATATATGAACGTAAAGACAATACAAGCACAGTTGATAAAAGCATCAGAAAGAACCAAGAAGTAATACAAACTGCCATTCAAAATCATTCAAAAATCTCTTTTAGCTACAAAAACAGAGACGGGAGAGTCGAAAGCCATGAAGGATTCCCAATAAATATCTCAACAAATGTCGTTGATAACTGGATTTATTTTGAACTCGCAAATAATTATAATTATCGTTTAGATAGAGTCACTTCAACAATAAAACTCATTAATGACGGACAGCCTTTTCCCATAATTAATGACAATCCAAAGAAAAAATACATGTGGGGATCTTTCTTCAACGAATCCTCCGAGCCAGAACATGTAAAACTAGTAATTACAGATATAACCACAAATATTATTCAAAAAATTGAAAACGACACCCAGCATCGCAAAGGTATCTGTCACTTTTATAAAAAGGGCGAGTTCTATTACTACGAAGATTACATCATCGGAATTTCAGAATTTCAAAGATGGCTCAGAGGATATGGTTCATCAATTCAAGTAATAGAGCCTCTCTACCTTAGAGAAAAAATGATTGATTCAGCAAAAACAGCTTTGGATTACTACACTAAGTCAAATCTTTGGAAAGATCTCTAGACAAATACAAAATATAAGGGGAGCCAATATGCTCCCCTTTCCGTTATCGATCAAGTTCGAATGGAATAATTCTTATCGCTTCATCTTTATCATTATCAGCTAACTGGATGACCAAATATACATACTCTTCTGCTACATCTGCCGATACTGTTAAAGTACATTCAGACTCCTGTCCTACATAAATTGTTTCACTCTGAACAGTGCTAACCTTCTTATATGATGAATCCACAAAAAACAGCTGTACTTCACAACTGTCACTCTGCGAAACACTCTCTTTTACAGCAGTGAGCTTTACAGTTATACTTTCTGAAGAAATGCACTCAAAAATATTTTTGCATATTATTGCCGGATTATTCGCATTAGATATTGCAAGTTTTAGTGGTTTGAGCATTATTGCCTGGCCACTGTCATCCGTTCCCAATTTTGCGCCATACTCATCCAACACATTACTAAGGCGATTAATACCATCCAATAATTCTTCTTTCTCTTCTGTGTTCATTTTGCCAAATGTATTTTCATCTACTTCAGCCATTAGTGAAACACTTTTAGTTACATTCTCAATTGGCTTTAATAATGCCTTCTTTTCTTTTGAGCTTTGCAAAGATTGTTCTATAGAATTTCTTAGTTTTTCTTTCAGAATTGCATTATTATTAGCAAAATCGTCAAGATCATTTTTACTTGTAACTTCTATAGCATCGAACTTTTCATGTATCAGATTGTTAATGTCTTTTTGATTATCAAAGTACTCCCTGTAGGCATTGTCACTAACAAGTTTTTTAATATCACGTATAAACTTCCTTTGATCTCGATTTGCCTGTAGCAAAACATTATTAAATACAATATTCTTTAATTGCTCCTTGTCTTCTTCACTCAATTTATTTAAAACAGGAAGCATTTCATCGAAAACACTATATACTTGATATTCTCTAGCAATATAATACCGTTCTGGCAACCTGACATATTCCATGAATTCAACAATTATTCTTGCTATATCTATTCTCTTCTGCACTTCTGAAACTGATTCTTCGGTGCTGCTTGCATATTCCTCTATAGTTAGCAAATGAGTCTGATATACATCTTTATATGTTCCTATAGCATAATCAATCAGATCATAATCGACTTTCTTTTCCTCTCCATGCTGAATAGCAAGCTCAAGCAACTTGATTTTTTTCTTATCAGCCTCAGCATCCACATCTATTAATACAGTCTCAAAATACTGAGTATCAGTACTCTCCCTGCCAATTCTCCGCAGACATGTATAACGTCTGTTACCATCGACTATTCGCCCATCAATGAGCGTTACTCCTGGTTCCCTTTGTCCGTATCGAAGAATATTTTTTTGGGTTTTCTTAATTGCGTCAGGATTACTCTCATATACAAATTCTTCAACGATGTTGTTATATTCTTCACGTTTTAATGAAGCCAAAGAATCCATACCATTCTCAGCGCAATACCTTGAAATCCAAGTTCCTACACGGTCATTCTGATCATTGTAATACAAATAATCCAGCCTTACCTTATAGATAGGATAAGCCTGAACTTTACCACCTAGAGTTATTTTTTTAGTTAATGTTGTCTTTTTTACTACTTCAGTTCCAACCAAGTCTTTCAGGTTCTTTATTGAGCCTTCCGGCAAGTCCTCTACCTCAACATTGGTCGGAACATCTATAGAAGTAGGTCCATCAATTATGAATGCTTCATTCCCACCATTTCGGACCACCTTATATATTTCTTTTATTTTTTCTGCAGAATCTGTATCTATATATTTACACAGTCTAAGCATTGTATCTAATGCTCTTTCTGCGTCCTGCTGTTCTATGTCTTTTCGACCAATATGTGCTTTAGCATTTCTTACACCTAATAACTCATGTACATAGTTACTGCAGATTCGAGAATTGTCGCCAAATGAATCTTCAAAAACCTCACGCCATCTCCATGTAATTATTTTTATACACCTTGCGAAATCCAAAGAGTCTATGAGCTCTTCATCGCTTCCATCTGTTGGTAATGCAGGAGCAGCATTATAAAACATCCCTAATATCTCATTCCACCAGTTAGAACGATACACCCTTTTCATATTTTTCTCGATAAAATCTGCAAGAACATGTAAAAGAATATCACTTCCCTCTTGTACATAAGCACTATACAACTTTTTTGCCATACTTCCTCCTAAATATACAATAATGATATCTTACGCGTGATCCCTATGAAACTCGCTTCCATTAAATTCATATGCATTCAAATCTGAAGACACAAGCCTGTTCATCTCAACAAGCTGTTTAAATATTGCCTCCAAAACATCTACACAGATACTATTTCCCGCCATCTTTATAAGCTTTTCATTTGTTAAAAGCCTAGTATTCTTCTTAAACTCAGGATTGTCAGATATAACCGCATCGTAATCATATTCATCAAATCCCATAAGCATGAAGCATTCTCTTGGTGTCAGATATCTCCACTTTGATTTCCCTTCTCTTCCACTGTCATATGTTATCAATCCAGAATTGGGATTCCTGTCTTGCTTTGTAGTCACGGTATTAACATAAATTTCGTTTATCTTTCTGCCATCATAAAGCATGTCATTTTCCTGGTAAATCTTCACACGTGAAGGAGTATCATTGGGTTGACTTGCATTAGCTTCTTCTCTGTAGCATTTTTTTCTATAATCCAGTTTCAAAACGTCTCTGAGATAGAATTTTCTAGATCTATACCTACGAGCTATTAAATCCTCCTCTAGATTATTCTCTGAAAAATACTTATCTATCAGTGCTTCCTTTGCTGAATCACCCCCGCAAAGTACACTAATCATATATGCCCTCTCTCGCTTTTGGGGAACGCCAAAATTCTTAGCATTTAGCCTGTAGATATGATTTACATATCCCATGCTTACTAATGTATCTTTCCAATCATCAAAGTCTCTTTTATGTGTTGTGGACAATATATTGGTTACATTTTCCATAACCAAAAACTTAGGAAGTTGTCTATTAGCTGAATGCATTTCCTTTAATATACGCTCTACTTCCCATAGCATTCCCGATCTATTATGAGCATCTCTTGCTATTCCACTCTTATTTCCATGCCAGCATCCACATAAAGAAAGGTCCTGACACGGGAATGAATATGTCAACAAATCAGCTCCTTCATATATGTCAGAGCCATGAACATCGGTAATACTTACAAAATTTCTAGTCTGTTTTATTGCAGCATAAAGCAAGCGCCTGAATTCTGGAGTGAGTCTATTAAACGCATACTCTGATATTGGCTTTTTCCCATCCAAGCTCAATGTTGTATTACGTAAGAAAGTCTCAATCTCCTCATCTGTTTTTTCTTTACAGGCGCTAACATCAATTACACCCTTATGAATTCGGCAGTACGCTATTATCGCATTAATGTCCCAGTCACAGGTATTTACAATCTCATATTTAATACCTAATCGTTCTAATGCTTTAGCCTGTGCTCCTATACCACTAAAAGTCTCTATTACTCTAAACATATTATTACCAAGAGGTGTATTCTATTCCATCCAAATCAACTGTATACTCGATATGAACAACAGCAGCTGGATACTTATCCCCTTTAAATGACTCCTGAACAATTTTTGGGAACGAATCATTTACCTCATACTTTCTTTTTTCTAATACTTTATATTTCTTATTCCTAATATTGGAGCCTTTTTCAAATCCCTGGCGCTCCAATTCAATTTCCAATTTGTTTTCATCATAACCTACAGAAGCAAGAGTCTTTTTGACATCATTAATCGACACTCCTTCCAAAGACTCTTCCATCCTGCAGAAATACAACCATAGTGGTTTCACATGCTCCAACTGATGTTGCCCTGATATGGTAATGGTAGCCCCATATCTCTTAATCGTTGATTTTACTTCACAGCTTTCGGAAGCACACTCAATATCATGACTTCCGCTTTTTGTAGCCGCCCATTCTGTAGATGGATCGATTTTATATTTTTCAACCAAAGCAAGCATTTCTGCAATAACATTATATACACGTTTTTCACGACTTGTATTGCCTACAAGTTCTCGCCATCTTTCCCACCACTTATACGGATCAGACAGAATGGAATCTCTGTTTTTTCCATCCTCACCTGGCTCAACAAACTCGGTGCATAACGAAGCAAATTCATATCTGTAATCTTCAAACATGGAATCAAGTAAAAGATAATTTTTAAGTTCCCCTTCCATTCTCAGCTGTGCTGTATGAAAACGGCAGCTGTTAAATCTCTCGGATATTTCAAATTCTTCCTCTACTTCTAATGCCACCCCAAAACCATCATTTGTTCTCAAAACATACGCAGGATAATCATGCGGCAATGAACTTAATAGTTGGGCTCCATTTGTTGTGAGTGAAGCAAATCCTTCCCTAATTTCATCAATTGTTCTCATTAGTATTCTCCTCAAATGCACCATACACAGACTTTGCAACTGCATATGACAACAACGGCGGAACAGCATTTCCAATCTGTTTATATGCATCTCCCATAGAACAGTCGAAATAAAAGTCATCCGGAAATGATTGAATTCTAGCTGCTTCACGCACAGATATTCCCCTAGGTTCTGTCGGATGAATATGGCTATACGTATCTTTACACAGATGCGCAACAAGTGTATGTGAAGGTTTACTTTCTTCTAATCGTTTCCACTTATTCTCAAACTTATCACGATCATAAACAGGAACCATCTTTTTCTTTAATTTCTTATAATTCTCAGATCCTGGTTCATAGTTAAACATCTTTGCTTCTTTTTCAAACAATTCATCTGCGATCTGTGCAGCTACAGTAAAATTGTCCCCCTGACGCATTCTCTCAAAAATTGTAAAATCTCGCTTATTATTCCTAAATGCATTAGCTGAGGACCCGAAGCTTTCAGCTCCATACCAATTTCTCATTACCTTTTGGTATGCATTTTGAGGTTCCGTAGCATATTCCATCTCCTCATTAAGATTCACTGCCCTATATTTTGAGTTGGCAGTAGGAAACAGAGACGGTAAATCTGAAAACGCTTCGCCAACTGTAACCCATGCCTCGCACGCATTATCAGAAGAATTTGGAATTTTAAAATGCTCATTTTTCCCAAAGCTTTCAAAACGTTTTTGGCACTGTGTTTGATAATCAGAACCACATCTATGGGTAGGAATAGGTAACATTATTTTACCCGGCTCGGAGTTTTTAATTCCAAAAACAATAACTCTCTCTCTTAACTGAGGGACACCAAAATCAGCAGCATTTAGTATCGTCCAGTACGCTCTATATCCATGCTTCTCAAGAGATTCACAGACTATTTCCGGAATGTTCATTTCACCATAATTCGTGGACTCCGGCACATTTTCCATAATAACTGCTTTAGCATCTAAATCATAAACAAAACGCAAGAAATCTTGATATAAGTATCCCCTTGCATCATTAGTATTAACCCTATCTTCACCAAGAGATTTTAGTTTAGCTCTTCCTGCCAAAGAATAAGCCTGACAAGGAGGTCCGCCGATAACAATACAGCCTTCATCGCCAAAACGATCTTTAAATACATTTGCATCAATTTCCGTTATATCACCACATATATGTGTCTGCTCGCGTCCATAACGATAATCTAAATTGTATGATATTGTTTTACATGCTTCTGGCATCAGTTCAATACCTGCAACAATATCAAAACCAGCCTTTTCAAATCCTAAGGTCAGCCCTCCACATCCCGAAAACAAATCAATTATCTTAGGTAGCATCCAAATCCACCCCCGCATCAAGGAATAATGATTTGGCATAAGCTTCTTCTCCGCCAAGATAAAGTGTAGGATCCATCACTAGCATTCTTGCAGTATTAAGCTTCATAACCACACGAAAAAGATCATCACTGTTCTTTCCTCTTGATTTCTTTAATACATCCGATGGAACTGACGCATAACACTTGATTATTTCCCTATATGCCTCAACATGTGTCCCTTTTCTTCCGGTTCGTTCTTCAAAATTTAGTATTGTATCTGTTGTAAAATGAGAGCATGACAAAATCTGTTCTGTTGACTCCAAGTCTCCCTGCCAGGCAAGATAGACAAACCACCATACAGATCTGAGCCAATTTCTAGTTGGCTGACTCCAAAAATGGCTATCATTATCTTTACCCCAACGCTGAGCCACGACATCCGGAACTACTTGAACAGATAAAAATCTCCAAAAGCCATCGTTAGCCGCCACTCTTAGCGAGAATCCTTTTTGTCTGTTTAAATAATCGTATAATAACAAGCCAAACCTATAATCGAGATAATAGTCTTGTCTTTTTATTTTAGTATTATTACTTATTTCTTCTCTAAC
Source organism: Butyrivibrio hungatei DSM 14810 (assembly GCF_900143205.1). Lineage (GTDB taxonomy): Bacteria > Bacillota > Clostridia > Lachnospirales > Lachnospiraceae > Butyrivibrio > Butyrivibrio hungatei. The sequence continues at coordinate 29,618 of NZ_FRDH01000014.1, forward strand.
AGTATTATTAATGGCCTGTAAATCAGCTCGCAGCTGATAATAATCCGAATCAATCTCCGGCAGTTTTGGATAATTATTTACCCAATCCTGCATTGCTTCCTGCGCTTGCCCTCTAGTTAATGTTTTAATTTCCATTATTTTATCCTTTGATCAAAGTGTTTTCTTGCACTTAGTGACGTTGTTTCCGGTGTAGACAAATCCCACTCCAATGTTTTCATAAAGTAATAAATTACGTGTCCAACACTTCCAGTTTCAAGATCTTCTCCCTGCATTATCTGATCCCAATAACCGGGTTCTAATCTTACTTTCTCAATTAGTAATGTGATTGCGCTGGCCATAATCTCTGATAGCAATTGGCAATCAAAGTTCTTATCCTCTCTGTTTAGATATGAATAATTCTTATGTGCTGTATTAAAGATTATCGATACACATTCAGACAACTTTTCTGCTGTGGGATCAATCCAGTTACACTGAATATACCAAAGCGGCTGCCCTGGATCACTAATTTCATAAATCGGAAATGATGAGCCTGAACCGTCAAGTTTTATCGTAAAAGTATCAAGTTCTCCTAAAATATATCCTTCAGTATTTGCCAAATGATGTTCATTTTCCGTTGGAGTTCCCGCCTTAGCAATATATAGTATTGTAGAAAAACAGACTTCTCCTCGTAACTGAGCTTTTCCAAATTTCTTTTCAGCCTCTATTTCAAGAATTGTATCCGATGCATCAAACACACTTATTGGTATAACGCCTCTTTGTCTTGAATCAAGCGAGGTCCATTGAATTCCAATTCCTAGTGAAGCATTTGTACAAGCTACTCCATTTTCACCGAAAAGGCATTGAAATGTTCTTAGACAATACTTTCGTCTAAAGCATAAATTATTGTTATCTTGCGTCCATACGCCCTTCTCGTCCTTTATTATATATACTGATGATGCAGCCTCGATTGGCTCATTAACAAGATCATATTCATCATCATTTTTATCGGTGTAGTAAAACTCATACTTTTTAGGCTGAAATCTTATGCGGCTTATAAGTTCATCATCCAAAGAAGGATATAACATTATACTGTTAGACATTATTCAGACTCCTTTTCAAAAACAAATGATGGTTTTATATCTCTTCTTTTCAGATTAACAGTTACATATATCTTTGCCTTTATAAACTGAGGTTCCTCAGCAAAAATACTCAAGCCATGGCAGGTTCCATTTTTTGAAATTTTCTTTGCAAATACAATATTCTCAACCTCTATAGAATCACTGTCAGAAAACTGCTCTTCTGTAGATATCTTTTCTCCATTAAGATTATCTATCTGAATTCTAAAATCGCTTATCGTGAATGGTGTTTCCATTTTCATTTTATTTTCCCATTCATTGATATCAATTTTTTTCGACTCCGAATCGATCAAGACATCAAACCCTGTTCTCGATATCTTCCTCTTTGCAGAAGTTTCTAATACCATTGGAATAATCATCCTGTCTGACAAATACTTTATTCCCTTGGCTTCAACGGCAAATCTAAACCTGCTCCTCTTTATATCCTTAGGATTTGGTGGATTTACAGGATCTGGATCAGGACCAGGAAGAGTTCCTCCTTCTGGCGGTAATAACATATCACCAAACAGCTTACTCAATCCCGAATTAACTATGGGCTTATGATTCTCTGGCTTGGAAGAATACTCACTACTAACTGTTTTAATTATGTTATTCTGAATTTTAAATACAAACCTTGGATTATAATTTCCTTCACTCCAATCTCCCCAAGATGTGTGATCAGCCATCTCACTTTTTCTTATATATTCTTCAATAGTTCCTGGTGTAGGGCTGTTTTTCAATTTGTTAAACGAACTTAATACAAAGATACCAATTATATACTCATCTTTTCCTGAGGGCGGAATATTCGATACCCATGGTCCAACATTTTCATATGAAACGATCATGGCAGGTTTTCTTGTAAAGCAAATAGTTGGTTTGTTTACTTCGGTATCCCTTATCTCGTTATTAAAAAACATATAAGGTTCTGGCTTGTTATCAGGAACGTTCATTTTTAGCAAATCTCTTGTAACTTTTACAAACGCCAACGTTCCAATTTTTGTGTCTTCTAGCGTGTTCTTCACCTTTATATCTTTGACGATAACTTCTTTATTAAGATAAAGGTCCGTTAGTATATCCTCTTCATTAACATATTGCGCACGGTTATACAATGACTGAACCACTTGGAATACTGGTTCCATCGAATCAAGAGCAATTCCCTTACCATTTATTCGAGTTCTAAGGTAAGCTCCTTGCTGATAAGTCTTATTATTCAATCTAGGTGCATACCATCTCTGTACTGCTATAGATAGATATTGCTCAATATCAGTGCCCCAAAAAGGGATTACTTCTTGTTCCTGGTCATTTGTATACTCAGTCCTGTTATTTCTTAATAGTTCTTCTGTATTGATATACGGAATTATTATAGTTGTACCCGTTTCATCATCTTTATATTCCTCAACACCAAAAATCTTAAGAAATTTTTTTATGTAGCCTTCATCAGTCACTGGCTGCGTACTATTTGTTCCTGTTTTATCGCCCCACCATGCTATTCCTCTTTTGATCATCCCATCGTATACAGGGATCATAGCATTTGGGTCCAACTCATTTTCCACTAGCGATGCAGCCAAACGAGATTCAAACTCACCTTCTTCATTTACTATTCTTGAGTAATAAATTACCAAGCCTATTCCTATTCTAAAATAGACAGTTTTACCAATTCCCCAAGATCCACCAGCACCTTCCGCTTCTTGTGGCTTACAAATCTCATATACAAGCTTTAAGAGATTACCATAAGCATTATTCTGAATATGCTTATAGTCCATCACGCCTGTTAGTCCGACAGTATTGGAATCTCGAATCGCAATATAGTCATATTCCTTTTTGCCATACCTCTGATTAAGGGAATCTGTAATTTCTTCTAACTCTTCACCTAACTTTTGGCTATTAAACTTGCCTGTTAAGTAATCAACTTCAACGTATCTTGAATCGTTCTTTCTAGCATCCAAGCTGTTCTGTATAGATTCTCTTACAAGCAAATCCAAAGCTGGCATGTTATTATTCTGTATCAGTCTGAGTAATGAACTACCTGACTGAGTCATTCTTCCAGCTTCTGCAATTTCAATCTGCATCTATATCCTCCAAATCTGCATCACCGTCAAAAATATCGTTAGACATCTTGATAGATACGGTAGAAGCGTAACTTGTTCCTGTCTTACCGCCTGGTATATACAAACATAAACCTATTAAGTCTTCTAGCGCATTTAAATCAATTCTTGTTGCGCTATCTTTTGCTTTTGAGTCTTTATCAACTCTATAAATCAGCAACTGCGGCGTGGTATTAAGCCCGGACTTATCTCTATAAGCAGCGGCGCCTTTAGCATTGTAGTGATTAAGGAAATCCTCTATCTCATTCCTTAAATTTTTATTGGATATTCCATCCAAATCTATGTCAGCCACAAGATCTGCCGGATCTCTCAATGCGCCAATATTTATGATGTCATTTTCCAATTCATTCTGATTGTTTTTCTTACTACGTTTAACTTTGTTTATAACTGTACCATTTGGTAATTCCCACGTTCCATTGGTAGGATCGGACTTTCCTGCAACAATTACATTCCAGTCCCCAAGTTTATTGGCATTTGTCATCTCCTGCAGCCAATCCAATAATGGCTTTGTATCGTTAAAAACACTTAAACGCTTTTGGAATCTAAACATCTCCAAATAAGCTCTTATTCTGTTAAATGATACATTTCTCCATATAGCCACATGCTTTTGGTGGTCGTAACGATGTACCGGAACCCATTCATCACCAAGTTGATACAGAAAATCCATTGTGTTTTCAATATTCTGTCCCAAAATATCCGGATCATTATCGAACAGATAAGTCTGATTAGATGTTCCGCTATAGTCCATTTCTGCTGGCGTTGCACTCTGCATCTTGTTTTTAGCAGTTATTCTAATAAAACTGACCATAGGTGAGTTTTTTACCTTGGGACCATACTCGGACGGACTTCTTCCATTCACATCCATATACTGAATCTCATCTCTTAGTTCTTGGTCCAAAGCAGCCAAAAACTCAAACTGTTCTTTGGTTTTTTGAGTCAGCCAAATTCTTGGTAATAGCTCATAGTTCTTTCTATACCCGAACCATCTACCCATCTGCATCAATGTATCTGCCAGTCCGACTGAACGAATAAAGAACGTACTAAACAGCCCTTCAAGCGTTAATCCTCTGGATAATGTTGCTCCACCTATAACAATAAATGCAGGTGCTACTTCCGGCATCTTATCCTTGTCAGGATAAGCCAATCTTACATGATATCCATCAGTTATACCGTTATTTACACAGTTATCTATACACAGATGTATTCCTTTGTGATAAGATAACTCACCCTCGTCATCCAGCTTAATGTTTGAAACATGATCGCCAAGGATAATTCGTATTTCTTTTTCAATCTCTTCAAATGATGGGTACTGATTAATCTCATCATCCTGTCTGTCATAATCAGGATACTGATTTCTAAAATCTTCAAATGTGAATCTAGATGTTTCCTCTTCCCATACTTTTCTTGCCTTATCAATTATCTGCTCATCTGAATGACTTTCAAACCATTCATTAATTGCATCTGCAATCTGCTGATGATGTTTTGTTGCTTGACTTGTATGAACTAGCATGCTTACTGGCTTTTTATATCCCCAAATGCGCATGCATCCTACTCCACACAAAAACCAAGCCACAGCGTCGAACAGCGCTTTGGGAGTACTATAGGCATCACCATTATGAATGTTTTTTAACTCATTCAGATCCTTGTCAGAAATAATTCTGACAATATCCATCCCTTCATAATTCACAGAGTCGCCCGAATAACCAAATATCTGCTGAGGGCCAAAGTATTCCTTTGAAACAGCCAAAGTACTAATAAAGTTTCTAGGGTATAACGACTCCTCCTTTGACTCATTCAGAATATTGGCATAAGGAGTAGCAGTATAGCCAATATAATTCATAGCCTGATACTTTGAATCAATATCCTGTCCATTCTCGTCTTTACCATTAACGAGCGAGCAAAGCAGTGCGTTAATTTTCTTTCTTTCATCCTCATCAACATGCCCCGTGTTGATTCCAGCCTGATCTGCCTCATCGTCTATAACAAGCATCTTCATCTGCTTCTGTTTGTTTTTATCGACCTGTGCCCACTGAATTAAATTCTTTAATCTCGTAGAATTCTTAAGACATACTGTAAAATAGCGATCTCTCGCCTTTTCCTCAAAATGGAGACTTTGAGCCTTTTGAGAAATATCAACATTTTTTCCAAGATGTTCAAGCGCTCTCCATGCTACATTTCCAGTTTGGTTCAAATCATTAAATAAGCGCGTCTGTGTCTGCAGACGAAGATTCTCAATCGTTCCCGAAAGGATGACGAACATATTCCAGCCCCAGTCAGCAGCCATGGCCATGAGAGCCGCCATATTTGCTGTCTTTCCAGATTGAACATTACCTATAACCAAACCCTTAATCGGCCCGCTCTCACGCGTATCATTACTAAGCCTCTTTAGGATTTTTAGAGTTGCTCTCTCAATCTCATCTACAGACTCCTTTTTTAAACCATCAGCAAGAAGTTTTTTTCTATACAACTGCCATGATGAATACTCATCCGTAGGTATAGTAACTGCATTGTCCTGTTTGGGATCATATATCAAAGCAGTTCCATGGCTTAATTCTATAAATTTTGTTTTTTCTTCAGAATCCTGCTGCAATCCAACCAACGCTTTCCAGTCATCAACGGACAAATCTGGCCAAAAATTCATGTCAACCTGATTCTCTAAGAATTTTTTTAATTCTTCATCATTAGCTTTATTGGCTAAAAGGATATTTTTCCATTCAAACTTCTTGTTTCTTGCATTTTTTATCCAGTTTCTTGGATCATCGTATATTGGCAAGCTATAATCAATCATCTAAATTTCCTCCATGTTCAGAACTGTAAAGGCATCCCTTCCTGAATCATCCTTTTTTTAGCACTCATCACTACTTTTGCCTGTTTATCGGTAGGTATTCTTCCGGTATAATTCATGTTTATTACCATTTTTAAAATTGAGATTTCCTTCTCTGACAATAAGCCTCTATTGTCTCCCCATTCCATCATTTGTTTCCAGTAATCTGAGCCTCTTGCCAAAATTTCTTTAAGTGAATCCACTTCATTGGCAATTTTTCTGGTAGCTTTTTCTTCATTGACTTCATTCTCCATCTCACTTTTTGAAACCAATGTATATAAGAATGGGTCATTGAATGTCCAAACCTTAGCCTTTGCTCTTGACCAACATGCTTCCTTTTTACACCATTCCGTTACATTTTCAGTTTCTCTAGGACCAGTAATAAAGTCATATACCTCTTTAGTTAAAACTTTAATCTGATCTTCAAGCTCTTCATAAATATCCTGCATATTCCAAATCTTATCAAAGTCAATTTCATAGCCTTTTCTATTGTGATGAATATTATAGAAAATCAAGCTCAATGTATAAGCAATGACATTTGCTTTATATGAACGTTTTTCTTTATACCACTCTGTTTCTTTTATGATTTGGTCTGTGCATTTATACATTATTGCCAATGCTACTACTCTCTTGTAATAGAATGCATTGAACTCATCATTATTCTTTTGCCAAGAGCTCTTTATTTCTTCAGCAAACTGTTGCAGCATTTTCTGCTTTCCCTTACTAACAACATCTGGAGCGCACTCATATAGTTCCATGTACTTAGCAAGATCAAGCATGGTAATAACCATCTTTTCCGGATATCTGTCAGTATATTTCTTTAACTGGCTTGATTTTGCTCCGAATTTCATCTTGCCCTGGTTATACTGACCTCTAGTTCTTTCGTAAAACCAGTACTGTTGGAACTGATTTCCACCATTTGACGGAATTGGCGTTTTACGAGAATACTCCTCCATCCTAATGTGAAATGGATGGTTAGAGAAGAAATCAGATGCATCTACTTTATTCTGTGAATTAGAGTATTCTGAAATCTTCGGTATTATTTTTTCAGCCATTGAATGCTCTAGTACAGATATTTTCATTGGGACGAATAATCTGCTTAGGTCCACATTTTCGTTTTTCCTAGCAGTTAACAATGTATTAGCTATTGAGGCCGTTGTTTGTCCACCATTAACTATCTGAAGGTCCTTAATCCTTGTTATAATCAACCCTTCAGGCGTCATTTCCGTGTCAATATCCGTCGCAGTAGCTGCTATTCCGTTGTTATATGCAAAAAACATTTCGGGATAGTTCTTAATTGTAGACTGTATGCTTTTATTTACTTTGCCCCTAACACTCAAAAATGAACGTACATTGCCTTCAAGAAGCTTAGAACCATACTCTAAATACAAATCATTCAATACCTGCCCTGGTACAACTGCTAAATATGAAGCGTATGACACAATATTTTCCGGTGTCCCATCATCTTCTTCGTTTTCCAACTCTGAATCATATTTAACCGGAAGCTCAATATCTGCCTCAACATTTTCATACTCTACAGCTTTTACACAAGGAATACCTTTGTAGCCAAGATCAGACAGATTAATCTCAACGCTTTCTTTTTGCGCTTTAGAACATACCAAGTCAAACAAACGGGAAATATCCCACACATTCAGTTCAACTGTCTTTTCGCCAATTTTGTCATCTTTAATGGTCTTTGAACGTTGCTTATTATAAGCATCTGTCAATAAATAGAATCTATACTTCGTAATAGTTTCACTGTCATAATATAAATCTCTAGCCAAATCTATAGCCGCATCACTGCCTTGCATGTCATAGTAAATCTCATGCTTAGTTGCTTCTTCAACAAAAAGGCGAAGTTTTTTAAACATAGCGTTTATATCTTCGCTCATAATAGAATCATCATCATCCGGCCCATGATAATCAGCAATAAAGAGACATATGCTTCCATCTGTCTCATCTTTAGAATAACCATCTATGGCCATTCTTCCGTTTCTTCGGGTCACACCCTCATAATGGCATTCTGTGAAGTCATCAAATTCTTCTCCATTTGCAAGTACACCGGTTGCATATAAAAGAAATTCATCTTGCAGTGAGGATTCACTTGCTTTAGCCGCAAGCTCAATATCTTCATGCACAAGTTCTCTATAGTTTTCTACGTTCATTACCCATACCTCCAAAAATGTTTCACGCAGCAAAAAAGCTTCTTTTTAGTCCCCTCAACATTTGCTGTCTCTCTTGTATAATTCGATAATAAATTATGTTATTCATCTAATTCCCGAATTATATTTTCCACCCTTTTGCTTATCTGTTATTTTGGAATCATTCCTCTCTAAAATGATTTATCTTGAGATCCATAATAGTCTCTTCAATAGTCTTTACGCATTCTTCTGGGTGTTTCTTGATATCATTTCCCCAAAACCTTATAACAGTCCACCCTTCGAATAATAGCTTCTTATTTACTTCATTATCATGCTCCTTGTTTCTCGATATTTTACTTATCCAAAACTCACTGTTATTACTATTCTTGAGTTTTGGTTTTAAAACCTCCCAATCCTTTCCATGAAAAAACTCGCCATCACAAAATATAGCTATCTTATACTTTGTGAGTGCGATATCAGGATGTCCGAGAAGCTTATTATAATTCTTTCTGTATCTATAGCCTCTCTTCCATAATTCTTTTCGCAGCAATACCTCTATTTTGGTATTTTTTGCTTTTATATGCTGCATATTCTTTCTGCGTTGGGCCTTAGTTAAAACATCTGCCATTAACCTATGTCTCCTACGGCATTTCTGCTTTCTTATTACCATTACATCGTGAAAAAGAAAAAACAACATAGTTCTTTGGACCATGTTGTTTTTCAAAAGACCTCAACCTTTATAAACATTTGTCCTATGGTACTCTAAATATTTACTCCTCTTATCATCTATCTGCAGTTTTGGCAAGCTCATACCATCATATATATTTAATCTATGCTGGTTCATTGGAGAAATCCACGGTGATACAGTAACAGTTTTATCATCGGTAAAAGTAATGTATCCCTGGTCAAAAAGCCTGTCATAGGTTGGCGTAAGCGCAAATCCGTTCTTATAATCTATCTTTTCTTCATCCGTAGATCTTGCCCATGGTTTAATATGACTAGCTATAAGCAGTCTCTCATCATTCACAAGCGTGAACGGGCAGTATTGGCAATCGTCAATCAGCTTTCTTCTATATTCTCCCTGTCCTTGCCTTGCCTCTACCAAGCTTTGCTTCTTTTTCTCGGACATGTTACTTTCAATAATCTTCTTTTCCTCAGCTTGCGCGAGTGGAGACTCATACTTGACTATATCTGATTTGTAATCAATAAAGATCCTACAATAGTAATATACTTTCCCTGCACTACTTTTCACTTTCATTATCGACAAATATGAAATGTTAGGTATTCCAACAGATCTCATCAAGTCATAATAGTCTGAATCCGACTGTAAATAAACTCGTGGTGGATTAACATCCTTACGATAAACAGAAAAAGACATTATCCTCTTTGCATACTCCGACACCCTATCTTGAAGTTCAGAATATATTTCAGGCATTTTTTCTTTTTTTACATAATCCTGCTGAGGATTCATATACTCTTCCTTTGCATCAAGCAAATACTTGTCAAAATCCTCTTTTAAAAAGAAAAACTCCCTATCTAGATTGTCGAAAAACTCATGATATCTATCGCCAACATTACCAACATATAGTTTTGCCTCGCCATGCCCCGTTCCAGTCTTATTCTTAACAAAAGAATCTGCTAAAGTAATGTTATTAAGAGCATCAAGCACTTCATATGTTTCATTGGCTATTCTGATTTTCTGAGTCTTAGGCTCCAACATTCAGCTCTTCCTTTCCTTCCAGCTGCGGATACGCTGAAAGAATCTCTTCCATGATGTGGATTAAAACATCGACAACTATAGAATTTCCCGCTTGCTGATACATGGACGTATCCGCAACAACAATCTTAAACTCATCTGAGAATCCCATTAATCTAAGACATTCTCTAGGTGTAAGCTTTCGAAGTCTTCCATCTGTAGTCACATAATTATCTACTCCAGCCCTATGCATCTTATGCATAGTAGTCAACAACGGACGCGCTATGTCGAGATCCGTCTTTGGCTTACTATAAAAATTCTTGGTTCCTGACGAAAGCACATATTTCACTACTTTTTCTGATAAGAAATATTTCTCCAACTCAGGAATATTATTCTTAACCGCATCATCCTCAGACTGGAACACAAAATCTCCATGCCAATTAAACTGTTGATTTTTCTTTTGGCAAAGTTGGATGTCACCATCAATTTGTGTGAATCTCTTTTCTAGATTCTTTTCCTTGGTTACAAACTCAACTCCCTTTTTAGGAAGAAAATATCCGCCAGGTGCATTGTCAAAAAGAAAATCTTTCATCTTTCTTTCTAATGCCATTGCCTCTGGAAATTCAAATTCATGATCTAAATCGAGATCATCCCTAAATCCAACAACAAAAAGCCTTTCTCGATTCTGAGGAATACCATAATCCCTCGCATTTAGCACTTTCCATGAGAAATGGTACCCCAGCTCTTTGAACACTTCTTGCATTTTCTTCCAAGTCTTACCTTTGTCATGAGATGTAACCGCTCTGACATTTTCATATATAAAAACTTTAGGCTTTATTTCATCGATCAAACGAGCATACTCATAAAACAATGTGCCACGAGTGTCGTCTAGGCCACGCTGCTTACCCACAAGTGAAAATGATTGACATGGGCTTCCTCCAACAAACAAGTCTACCTGTCCCTCATATTGTTTACCATCCAAAAAGGCAACATTCCAATGAAAATCATCCTCACTTATTTTGTAATTAGCCATATATGACTGTTTGACTTTATTCCTAGACTCAAGCCCCTTATACAGCGAGTCAATGTATTCCTTTCTTGCCTTCCAATCATCGCCCAAATCATCAAGATGCCTTTGCACCTTCATATAATTGATTTTCTCGTACAACTGACTTGTTCTCTGAGAAATATCCTGTACTTTTCTAATTATCTTCTTTCCATTTACTCCCTCTAGATAATCGTATAAAGCCTTCAAAGAGCTAGAAATTTCTTTCCAATCTATGTTATCTACAGATTCAAAATCAGATGACTCTCCTAATTCATCAAGAGAATTATCCTTCTTAAAATCATTGCTTACTTCCAAGATGATCTGAAGCTTTCTAAACTTCCTCTCTATATCAGATCCAGCATTAAAAGAATTCTTAAATGTTATGTACTCTTTAACCCTAGATTTCTTCACGCCATCCATTGAGATTATTTTATCAAGGAGCGCCACAATCGATGCTTCCTCATTAATATCAACCGCATTCAGAGCCTTTATCGCCTTTTTATACTCTTTTTGGGCCTCTTTAAGCATTCCTTCTAGCTGTTTCTTATATAGGTCATCATATTCATCAGCAAAACTAATATCCCTGATAGTCGAATCTAAAGTGCTCAATTCAACGCCTATATCATCTATATTCATCCCAACTTCTTTATCGAGAATATTAACATCACCATTATCACAGGCAAAAACAATTTCACTTTCAAGTCCCATCCTGTCCAATGCATGTTCAATTGCTCCGATCCCCGAAAATACTGTTGCTAATCTTATCATTACTTCTCTCACTCCCAAAAAACATTCTTCAGAATATTATATCATTTTTCCACATAAAATAGTGCTAGAACTATTCAAAACTCTCTTTTTCATTTTGGGTTCATTTATAGTTATTTGTTCGTTAGAATCTAGTTATTTGATAATACACATTATGAATGATTTATAGTCCAATAAACCTCTCACAATTCACCCCCGCATGTTTACTGTACTTTTTAACATTTCTTGTTGACATTAAGGAGAATCACCTCTTTCACGTAGCTCTCTCTTTTCTCCTGTGGAAGGCAACTTAACTGGTATAAAAAGAGCTTCTCCATGATTTCTCTGCAACTCTTAGTGCCACAATTTCTGATCTTACTGATTTCTGTTCCAGATGCTATCGCCTCTGCCAAGTCTCCGATAGTGCAGAAACCTGCACGCTTCAAGCTATTGTATGCTTTAACTCCAAGTTCGAGGTTTTCAATTGGTGTCTCACTCATTTTAGAATTCAGATAGATTCGGTAAAAGAACTTTCCACCCTTCTTTTCACGTATGTGATCTCCGGTTATCTGTTCTATTATCTGTGACAGTGCCTGACTCTGATCTGCGCTCATATTCAATTCCTCCGTATACATCCTTGATAACCTCTCGGACTGTGCGGGCATGATATTCTACAATATCATTTGCGCATGCCTTCTTGATTATCTTGGCCATGTAATTGATCTGCTCGGATGAATCAGATACAGCAACAAGATGAATATGATACTCCTTCATAGTTGTATAGATCTGCCTGACATAAACTGTTCTGGTTGCCGCATACTCAAGCACTCTGTCAAGGCCATCTAGTGTAGTAATAATATCAATCAACATTGTGATCTCATCATCACGCTTGATGTATGTGTTGTACTGACGGATGATACCTTCACTCTCAAGCTTTGCAACTCTTTTCTTTGCAGCAACTCTTGATATGTCAAGTCTTCTTCCAATCTCCTGATAGCTCATACGAGCATTGTCTCTGATCATCTTCAAAATCTGCTTATCTTTTTCATCCATGCTTCTTGCTCCTTATCAGTAGTCGACTCTGATGTAGCACATTATATGAATCAGGTATGTTTTTGGCAACAAAAAAGGTTACGAAACGTAACTTTCTGTTTTGTTTCGTAACCTTATAAAGCATAATGTGTGTCGTAATGTGTGTACATAATATGATATGAACATTAAACTAATTCAATAGTTGACAGTTAAGCTACCCTTTTGCATCATATGGGTCATCAAATCCCTTTGTAGTGATACATATAATTGATTGTTTCGTAGGGTGATTAATCTATTATCTTCAACCCTTTCAAAGCGATACAATTTTGATGGCATATTTTCACGTTTTACTTTATTTGCATTTCCTAATTTCCCGTCATGTAAATAGCTTATATAATTAGCCTTCCATCTTTCGTTGGTCATTTTTCCCCTTTTTTTCACTTTTTTACTTTATCTAAACTACTATCACTAAAAAAGGCTCACTTTTTCCGTAACATATTTCGTCCTTTACAATATATGCTTCCACATAATGGTCACCTTTATACTTAGTAGATTCTGTTCTAACTCGTTTTCCTTCTATAATGTCCGAATTATAAAAATCGCCACGAAGCTGCCCAACACTGGACGCTTCATATCCCGTATTAGTAACTTGCCAAAATATATCATATGAACGCAGATTATCAGCTTGTATTTCGAATCTTAAATCTACTTGCTTCATCAATGGCGTTCCGTTTTTTAGAGGATGAAATATCCCCCCATTCAATTTATACTTTGCACTAATTCTGACATCCTTAGATAGCTTAAGACGCCACTTAGGTTTCTTATGATGTGGTATAGCAAGAACATTTCGTTCATTCTGTGAAATTATGCTATGCTTTCTTTTTAAACTCCCCTCAAGATTACTGTAAGCAAATGCCCGTGTTTCATATCTATCAAATGAAAAATCCTCAGAAAGCTTTTTTTGCCATTTTAAAAATTCTTGATAATATGTATTATCATTCATCCATTTTTCTGAGAGGTTTTCATTCTGATTTACAGGATTTTTTACGCATTCTTTTCCATTCTCTCTATCCAAAAACAGAATCAATTTATTAGATAAAATAGATAATAAATCTTCAAAGCTTTCTATATTAGAACCATATGTACCAAAAGCCTTAGCCGATAAAGTAGTGATTATTATTGATGATGGTTTATGTTCCATGTCATTTTCAAACATCACTTCGGCATGACGCTTAAATAATTGAATAGCTCTTTGAAGAGGAGTTTTCACCTTATAATCTGGAACTTTTTCAATAGCACGCATTTGAACTGCAGCAAATTGCTTTTTATATAAACTATGCTGCGATATTTCTATAAACCATTTGTAATAGTCTTTAGGATTACTAATGTTCCAATTATTTGATATATCATAATAATTGGGATTTCTTTTGTCAGTGAAAGCTATTACATTACTCCAACCATCATTCACTACAGATGGCAGAATATCTAAATGAAAATTATGTTCATCAACATAGCTTAAAGTCCAGCAACGTTTTCCGTCGTGTGGCTCTTCTTTCATACTATTAGCATTTGCATACGAAACTACAGCTTCACCAACTACCTTCTTAAGACGATTTTGACTTATTTGTTTTTTACTATACGCTTTCATACAGCAAACAATATCAATATCATATGCACCATCATCTGTTAATGGTTTTATCGCTGTACCTAGCTTAAATGAACCCTGTAAAAACAGTTCAGGACCATATTGTTCAAAATGATTATTTATATAATTTGCTACCGCTTCATATCGAGAGACTGCTTTTTCATAATCACTATCTGGTACTTCTATATCTTTCAATAATTCCATTAGCTGCTTTGAATACTTAATCAAAATTCCCCCCTCTTTCTAAACTACATTTTTTGCATGCGCTCCAATTTTGTTTTCTACGCCATTAACCTCTACTGCTTCACGCTCAATATCACTCTGAGATACAAAACGTAAACTCTTCTCGCCCTGATTAATGACATTATTCAGCTTTTCCAGATATGTAGAATCAGAAAAAGTAACTTCATAAATATTGTGAATCAAGACTTCTTTACATCTAAATGCATTCGAATACCCAAGTTTACATTCTGCCTGTTTAATAAACTCAAATTTCGCATTTATTATTGCATTTTCTGGTATATATCCTGGAACTACAAGTTCTTCATAAAATTCCCGTGTTACATTAACTTCCCTATTTTTCCCAGAATTGAACCAACGGATAAACTTTAAGACATTTTTACCAGGAACATATACTCGTAAGTCCCCATCTTCATAAAAAATTGAATTTTGTTCTTCCGTTATATTCAAACTATTTTTGATGTCATTAAATGAAGAGTAATACTTATAGACTCCCCCAATAGGTTGAAACTGCTCAATTCTTTTTCCTTTAATTAATAGATATTTATTATCCATTTTTATACGAAACAGATATCCACAACTAAATCTTATTCTTTCTTTTCTATGCCCCAGCAATCCAAACCATATTTTTATATAACCTTTCGTATTTTTGAAAAAATCAATCACTGACGTAAATACCGAACCAAATATGGCACTTGCAATATTGCTTAATAAAAAATCAACCACCACTTCTCCCTTCATATATTTATACTGTTCCTTTTTCTCCAATTACATTCAACCATTTTGAAGGTCGAATAATTGCACTGAAAAGTGCGTCAACTCCCATAATTGCGCTACTTTTTATTATAACATACCCTTTACTAAAATGATGATGCAATTAGTTTATTTTGCAGATAAGAGACCACTGACATTTGCCAGTAGTCCCTTAATTAAGTCAAAAAAAGTCAAATTTAATCAATAATATCTCCATTCGGGCCCCAGAACACTTCATGATCTTCGCCATCATAATGGTTGTAATAGTGGTACCCATCTTCAAGCTTCTTACCACAATTAGTACATACATCCCAATAACCAAAATCATCTTCGAATCCCGTGGTAATAGTTCTTCTTCCTGAGCAAGCACAATATTCATTATTTTTCTTCATTTCTTTATCCTCCTGTTAAGCTGTTTCCCATACTCTATTGAGCAGCTATTTAATACCATGTTAAAATTCTAATTCATCATTTATCCTATAAATCGCCCACCAAAAAACCAGCCCCTTTCAGGGCTGGCTCCATACTATACTCTATAAAACTATTAAATTCTCGTTGTCCACTTAGAACAGTCCACAATCTCTGTAGCAATATCCTCGTAGAAATCTGGTTCATGGCATACCATGAGGATGCTGCCCTTATATTCTTTGAGGGCTCTTTTGAGTTCGTCCTTGGCATCTACGTCTAGGTGGTTTGTTGGCTCGTCGAGAACTAAGAGATTTGACTCGCGGTTGATGAGCTTGCACAGGCGAACCTTTGCCTGTTCACCACCTGATAAGACTTTGCACTTGCTTTCGATGTGCTTGGTTGTGAGGCCGCACTTAGCAAGGGCTGAGCGAACTTCATACTGAGAGAAGCCTGGGAATTCCTGCCAGATTTCTTCCATACAGGTTGTTTCTATGTTAGGATCCATCTCCTGCTGGAAATAACCGATCTCTACGTTTTCTCCAAGTTCTACGGAGCCGCTGATGGCTGGGATGAGGCCCAGGATGCTCTTAAGGAGTGTTGTCTTACCGATACCGTTAGCTCCTACAAGGACGATCCTAGAGTTTCTCTCCATGTTGATATTAAGCGGAGATGAAAGTGGTTCATCATAGCCTATCACAAGGTCTTTTGTCTCAAAGATCATCTTACCTGGAGTTTTGGCAACTTTGAAATTAAACTCTGGCTTTGGCTTTTCCTGAACCTTTTCAATAATGTCCATGCTGTCTAATTTCTTTTGCCTTGCCATTGCCATGTTTCTGGTGGCAACGCGGGCCTTATTTCTTGCAACGAAGTCCTTTAGTTCTGCGATCTCCTGCTGCTGCCTATTATATGCTGCTTCTCTCTGAGCTTTTTTCATCTCATAGACTTCCATGAACTTGTCGTAGTCACCAACGTATCTCTCAAGGGTATGAGTCTGGCCATCCATGTGGTAGATGATGTTGACTACGCTATTGAGGAATGGAATGTCATGAGATATGAGGATAAAAGCGTTCTCATATTCCTGAAGGTATCTGGTGAGCCATACGATGTGCTCTGCATCCAGGTAGTTGGTAGGCTCGTCTAGGAGAAGGATATCAGGCTTTTCCAAAAGAAGCTTAGCAAGGAGGATCTTGGTCCTCTGACCTCCGGAAAGCTCTGTAACATCTCTATCAAGACCAAGGTCCAAAAAGCCCAGTGCTCTTGAAACCTCTTCTATCTTGGAATCTATAAGGTAGAAGTCGTGGTTGGTGAGAAGGTCCTGAATGGTTCCAAGCTCTTCCATGTACTCTTCAAGGGTCTTTTCATCAGCTTCACCCATGGCGTCGCAGATCTCGTTCATCCTGCGCTCCATGTCATAAAGTGGCTCGTAGGCTGATGCCAGCACGTCCCTGATGGTCATGCCTTCATGGAGGACTGCGTGCTGATCAAGATAGCCTACCTTTACATTCTTGGCCCACTCGATCTTGCCGGCATCTGGCATGAGCTTACCTATTATGATATTCATAAAGGTTGACTTACCTTCGCCGTTAGCTCCTACTAGGCCGATATGTTCGCCTTTTAACAGTCTAAAAGACACATCATCAAATATTGCTCTATCACCAAAACCGTGAGTTAAGTGTTCAACGTTTAAAATACTCATTATTTACCTCATCTATTTTTAATCGCAACAGGCAATATTATAGCATGGAATTTTATAGGCAGGAAGCGTAAGCTTTTTCTGCGCCTTCTGTTCTGATGAGATGTAAGTTTTCTGTTACTTTCTCTGTGAGGCCTTCGATCTTGTTAAGGTCCTGATCCCACATCTTTTCATTACCAAGTACTGCTGCCACAAGGTCTTTTTCTGAATCATTTCTGTGTTCATAGTAGAATTCAAGAGCCCATCTATTATCGCTTACTGTGTAGGTATTGCCTTTTGGTCTCTTACATACAAGGCCAGCCTCAGTGAGCTCCTGAACATCATTTGAATAAAATGCGATATAAGCTGCAAGCGACATTGTAAGGCAAGTTGGGAGTTTATGATTCTTGTCAATGTACTGCAGGAATGATGGCATGTTGCGGGCTTTCCACTTACTTGTTGAGTTAAGGGAAATTGACATGAGCTCATGGTTTACGAATGGGTTATTGAATCTATCCTTAACTGCTGTAGCGAAGTTATTGAGGTCGTTCTCATCAAGGTGATCTACGAGGGTTGGGATAACTTCTTCGTTTAACATCTTGTTCATGAAGCCTGCTACTGTCTCATTGTGCATGCAGTCTCTTACGATATCAAAGCCAGCAAGGTATGCTCCAAGGACAAAGCCTGTGTGAGCGCCGTTTAGGATCCTAACCTTTCTGTGCTTGTATGGCATAACGTCTGGAACAACGTGGACGTTTACGCCGGCTTTTTTAAATGGGAGTCTATCTTCAAGTTCCTGTGGGCCTTCAATGATCCACACGCCAAAGATCTCACCTACGTCGATTAGTTCGTCATGGTAGCCGTTTGCTTCTTCGAGCTTTGCTACTTCCTTTTCGTCGCGGATCCTACCTGGAACTATCCTATCTACAAGGGTTGAGCAAAAGATATTTTCTTTATTCACCCAGGTCTTGAAGTCGCTTTCAAGGTTCCACTGGTCGATGTACTGATTTACGCACTTAAGGAGCTCTTTTCCATTATTATCAATGAGCTCGCAGGAAAGAACTACTACGCCTTTCTTGCCAGCCTTAAATCTGGTATAGAGGACCTGAGTGAGCTTACCAGGAAAGCTGCTTGCTGGAGTATCTGCGAAGTTGCAGGCTGGATCATAGGCGATACCTGCTTCTGTAGTATTGGATGCGATGATATCAAGGTCGTCGCTTGCTGCGATCTCCATCATCTTGTCGTAGTCACTCTTATTGTATGGGTTGAGGCAACAGTCTACGGCTGAGATGACTCTTTTCATATCGACCTTCTGACCGTTCTCGCTGCCACGAAGGTACAGGGTGTAGAGACCTTCCTGCTTGTTGATGAGGTCTGTGAGGCCCTGGGCGATTGGCTGCACCAGGGCTACCTTGCCGTTAAAGCCTGCCTTCTCATTGCTGATGTCAAAAAAGTAATCTACAAAGGCTCTAAGGAAATTGCCTTCGCCGAACTGGAGCACCTTGACTGGAGCTTCCTTCTGGATGAAGCCTTCGTAGCCTGATCTTGATAAGACATCATAGTTTAATTGTTCCATTGCTATATCCTCCTTAAAATGTAACCTCTTACATTGTTGTTTCAAATGTTATTTTTCATAATAAGTTATAGCATAGAAATGTAAGCGTTTACAAGAAGAATTTTTTAACTTAAATTAGGGCTTACAAGCTGATTCTATGCTATACTGAATATGTTTTTTATTGAATAGGATTTCTACGGTATTCCTGTTCTATTTTAGAAAGGTTTTTTATTATGGCTTTTGATGGAATTACAATTGCAAATCTTACCAAAGATTTAAGCGACTACCTTGTGGGTGGACGTATATATAAGATTGCTCAGCCGGAAAGTGATGAGCTTGTTATCACCGTTAAGTTGTCCTATGAGAATGCGGACAAATATGGTATCAAGCAAAAGAGGCTTGTGCTGTCTTCTGATGCTACTCTTCCTCTTGTTTACATGACTGATGACAACAAGAACTCACCTATGACTGCGCCTAATTTCTGTATGCTGCTTCGTAAACACATACAGAATGGCCGCATTGTGTCTGTGACTCAGCCTGGGGGCCTTGAGAGGGTCATCAGGATGGAGGTTGAGCACCTTGATGAAATGGGGGATCTTCGTCACAAGACTCTTATCATCGAAATCATGGGCAAGTACAGTAACATCATATTTACTGATGAGGAGGATGTGATCATTGACTCTATCAAGCATATCCCTGCTTCAGTAAGTTCTGTCCGTGAGGTTTTGCCTGGCAGGAAGTACTTTATTCCAAGTCAGGATAAGTGCAATCCTCTTGAGACTTCTGCAGATGAATTTTCATCCTGTGTTCTGAGTAAGGGGATGCCTATATTTAAAGCTATTTATGGTTCATATACTGGTCTTAGTCCTATTATTGCTCAAGAGATTTGCTATAGAGCTAGTGTGGACGCGGATAAGTCTGCTATTGCGCTTGAGACGGCGGAGGCTATCGCGGTTTACAAGGCTTTTGATGAGGTTATGAGTATTGTAAGAAATGGAGAGTTTGTGCCTCAGATAATATATGAAGAGGGAGTTCCTAAAGAATACTCTTCTATTCCTCTAAAGATATATGGAGCTTCTGATGGGGAATCTGTTGATGATTCTGTGGATGGTTCTGTTGATGCTGTGGGAGGAATTTCTGGTAGGTTTGAGTGTGTGGAAGTGGGTGATATATCTGAGTTGATCTTGCAGTATTATGCTGAGAAAGACGTGGCTACTAGGATACGCCAGAAGTCTGTTGACCTTCGCAAGATCGTCCAGACTGCCCTTGAACGTAATGTCCGTAAGCTTGACCTTCAGACCAAGCAGCTTGCTGATAGCGAAAAGAAAGACAAATACAGGGTTTACGGCGAACTTCTTACTGTTTATGGTTACAGCGCCAAGGAGGGTGATAAGTCTATCACAGTGAATGACTACAACACCGGGGAGGATGTGACGATTCCTCTTGATCCTACTCTTTCACCTAATCAGAATGCCAAGAAGTATTTTGACAAATATACCAAGCTTAAGCGTACCGCTGAGGCTCTTGATGAACAGATCAAAGAAGTTTCGGAGGCGGTTTCACAGCTTGAATCAATAGAGTCAGCTCTTGAGATTGCAGAAAATGAGGCTGACCTTGCTCAGATAAGGCAGGAGCTTGTTGATAGCGGATATCTTAAGGCTCACTACAATGGCAAGAAGGGCCGAAGGGACAAGGTTACTTCAAAACCTTTACACTATGTGAGCTCTGATGGTTTTGACATATATGTGGGTAAAAACAATCTTCAGAATGATGAGCTTACTTTCAAGATGGCTAACGGGGGCGACTGGTGGTTCCATTCCAAGAAGATTGCAGGGTCACACGTAGTTCTTTTAACAGGGGGTAAGGAGGTGCCTGACAGAGCCTTCGAGGAGGCTGCGGCTCTTGCTGCCTACTATTCAAAGGGCAAGAACCAGGAAAAGGTTGAGATTGACTATCTTAAACGCAAGGATGTCAAAAAGCCAAACGGCGCAAAGCCTGGTTTTGTGGTATATTACACTAATTATTCTATGGCTATAGCTCCTGACATTTCGGGACTTAGACTTATAAATGAAGGAGAAAACAAATGAAAAAATTGAATCTTAAAAAGTACACAGACTTTATTGTCAAAGAGACTTCAGATCTTCTAAACATTGACTCTCCTACCGGCTACACTGAGGAGGCTGCAGCTTGGGTCAAGAAGGAATTTGAAAATCTTGGTTTTAAGGCTACTCTCACTAACAAGGGCGGCGTTATCGTTGATCTTACAGGTAAAGACAAGAAAAATGGTCTTTTACTCGAGGCTCACACAGATACTCTGGGAGGTATGGTTGCTACTATCAAGTCAAATGGCCGTCTCCAGCTTACAAACCTTGGTGGCATGAACCCTAACAATGCTGAGACTGAGAATGTCCGCGTTGTTACTAAGTTTAATGGCATCTATGAGGGTACTTTCCAGCTAAACAACGCTTCTATCCATGTGAATGGCGACTACGATGATACCAAGAGAACTTGGGAGAGCTGCGAAATTGTCCTTGATGAGGATGTTAATTCTAAGGAAGATGTTGAAAAGCTCGGCATCTCTGTTGGCGACATTGTTTGCTTTGAACCTAATGTTCGCGTTACCAAGTCTGGCTACATCAAGTCCCGTTTCCTTGACGACAAGCTTAGCGTAGGAATCCTTCTTGGTCTTGCTAAGTATATCAAGGAGAACAAGATCACTCCTAAGAGAGCTCTTTATGCTCATATTACTGTATTTGAGGAAGTTGGACACGGCGGATGCGGCTCAGTTCCTGAAGGCTGCACAGAAGCTATATCAGTAGACATGGGTTGTGTTGGCGATGGTCTTACCTGCACAGAGCGTCAGGTTTCTATCTGCGCCAAGGACAGCGGCGGCCCTTACAGCTATCCTATCGTTCAGGCTCTTATGAAAGCTGCCAAGGACACAGGCGCTGACTACGCTGTAGACATTTACCCTCATTACGGCAGCGACGTTGAAGCTACTCTCCGCTCCGGCAATGACCTACGCCACGGTCTCATCGGCGCAGGTGTCTATGCATCTCACGGCTACGAACGCAGCCACCGCGACGGCGCAGAGAATACGCTGAAGCTTCTCATCGGCTACTGCTGCTAAGGTTGACTTCCGAAATGGACCTAGGGGACGGGGTTAGTGGACCATTTTTTGAGACCTAGGGACGGAGGTTAGGGCTCATTTTTTACTTGGAGCAATGTAATGTAAAAAGGCTTCTACCAAGATGGTAGAAGTCTTTTTATTCTTGGCAACAGTTTTGTCGCCTTTTTTGTCTATATTTACATGTTTTTGCTTATTCTTTACCCATTTGGATTATTTTAATTTGTTCTGTACGTCCAAGATTTGATCTAATGGATAGTCACAGAATTCCGCGATCTCTTCTGGCTTTTTTCCTCTTCGGAGCATGTCAGAAATCTTATCAAAGTCTCTCTGTTCTATTCCTTGTTCTATTCCTTGTTCTATTCCTTGCTCTATACCCTGTACTATTCCCTTTTCTATACCCAGTTCAACGCCTTTGTTCTCGGCATCCTTAAGTTCATCAGCCATAAGTTCTCTCAATGCTTCACACATACTAGTATCTCCTTTCAGCTTATCATACAGTTCCTTGTTGCTCATGGTACTGATCTGTAGCACCGCGTCAGCAAAACGCTTGTCTCCTGGCTCAGTGTATTTACTTGCCTCTTCAAGGAATTGTCTTACTGTATCTTCATCTGCTTTCTTTCTCATTACAGATAAAGCTTTTAAACTTGAATCTCTGAGCTCACTGATGACAACAACGGATATCGGAATGTCTATCATTCCGTAAACCTTGTATACACCAGGGTCCTGCTCTTCGACTCTCACACCTTTTTCTCTTAAATTCTTAAATAACTTAACTGGCTTGGCCGCTCTAAATATCGATATTGTTATCTCGCTTGCTTTGATCTCATCGACCGTCTTTCCAAGGCTTTTGAAGATACAAGTATATCCAATCACCTTCCACAGAACATCAACATTGAGCTCATCATTTGGGTTCTTGTACTCAATGATATTGTAAGTCCTGTAATCTCGCCCGATTGCATTATCAACATAAACATCGTGGCGCTTCTTGATAACTAGATAGTCAATTCTGAGTGGCTCGCTTGAAAGAGGATGTTCACGCTCCACCTCAATATCTTTTGCATAAGCGCGCAAGCTCAGCATCAAGCCACCTTCAAATCCGGAATGCCAGTCCACTCGCTGTTTTTCGCTTTCAGTCATTGTAATTATATCACCGCCTTTTTTTATCAACAACTAACTCTTTTGTAGCAGATTATGGGATTGTCGGCATAAATCGCCTTTGCAACAGAAAGTTGCATTTCGCTCTGAATGAGCTCAAATATTAGTGTAGCAGATAAATCTTAAGATTTATTGTAGGAATTTCTTAAGATTGCTTAAGAATTCGTTTTTTACCCCTAAATTCGTGATTAGGGGTAAAGTTTTTTCAAAACCGCCTCGCTATTGAAAATAAAACTTGCAAAAAGGGGCTAAAATAGGCCAAAAGGGTAAAGAATTAAGAGAAATCTTGTCATATTGCCTTCATTTACAAAGACAAGGGCCATAAAGCTTACATCACCCTAAACTTCTTGAGCAACCTCACGATTGCTGTACCCTTAGGGAAACGCTTGATATCATCTTCTGTTGCGCCGCCGGACTTGATGAGCACTACGAAGTAGGCTGGAATTGCGGCGGCAACTGCAAACATAGTTGCAAAGAGATTCACGAAGTACCAGCTAGGCACAAAGAGACCAAACAAAAATTCAAAGAGCTTATATACTCCAAAAGCTACGCCGCCCATGACTACTGCTGAAATTGTTGGAAGAATGTACGCCTTTTTGAAGTCGTTTCGAACACGAATATGCTTTTTCATTACAACATTATTGAGTACGCACATCATAAGTGAATAAACAATAGTCACGATACAAAGTGCGATATCATTAAGATCAGTGTATAAGAGAAGTGGCACCAGTATAGCTGCCTGAGCAACAAGTGAAAGTGCTGCATTGATAACAGGTGCAATAAGCTGACCTATTCCTTGAAGTACTGCGTTTGTTACAGTTGATATTGAATAAAAGATTACTGTCACAGACAGAACCATAAGTAGCATTGAAGCCTCTCCTATAGAAGACTTCTGTGGGAACAGAATTGTAACTACTGGTCTTGCAAGGGCAAAAAGACCAACAGCACATGGTGCTGAGATCATGTAGATCACTCGAAGAACCCTTGAGACAATATCTCTAACTTCAGCTTTATCTCCCTTTGAAAATGCTGCTGAGAGCTCTGGCATCATAGCAGAAGCTGCTGCGCTGGCAAAAGCTATAGGAATATTTGTAATGAGCATGGACTTTCTAATGAAGATTCCATACATAGTTGCAACCTTCTGCTCATCAATATTTCTCACATGCATAAGGATCCTGTTAAAGAAAACATTATTCAGGTATGAAGAAAGATTGTAGATTGCAGTACTGATAATGAAAGGCGTAACGATCATGAGGATCATCCTGAATATCTCAGAGGATGGCATATCTTCATGGGTATCTGCATTTACTCTCCTATGAATTCCTTTTCTGTTAACACAGTATACAAAGTACATGAACAAAAGAGCTATGACAACTCCTGAACCTGTACCGATGGCACTACCAATGGCTCCGTAGACAGCTCTTTTGGTAGTATCTTCATTGCCCGCAATATTAGTAAGAATAAGGGCTCCGCCGACGCTGACTATAGCGTTGAGAATCTGCTCGATAAGCTGAGAAATGGATGTTGGAACCATTGTCCTGTGGGCCTGGAAATAGCCTCTGAGGACACCAAGGAAGCCAAATATGAAGATCGTTGGTGCAAAAAATCTAAGAACAAGTGCAGAATTACCGGTTGCCAGAATATCTGCTCCAAAGAACAAAATGAAACTTCCGATTCCGCCTACGATTGAAACATATACAAGAGCGCATTTAAAGATCCTGTGTGCGTTCCTATACTCTTTTACCGCGAGTTTACCTGAGATAATCTTGGACATAGCAGATGGAATGCTATATGCAGATATTAAAAGAATAATGGTATAAACATTATAAGCAGCTCCATAATAGCCATTTCCTTCATCTCCTATTATTGCTGCCAGTGGACTACCATATAACAGGCCGATAACTCTTGAGATAATACCAGCTATCGCAAGAATACCAGCCTGCTTTAATAGATTTTTCTTTGAATTTTCCTGTCTATTCATAAATAATCATTAAGGTTTCAGCCAATCGTACATTTCCTGATACTTCTCAGCGGAAACCTTCCATGAGAAGTCAACTGCCATGGCACGATCGATCATCTTATTCCATTCGCGCTTCTGATCATAATACACATGCTCTGCTTCGCGGATTGTACCAAGCATCTCGTGAGCATTGTAGTTGAGGAAGCCAAAACCTGTTCCTGTGCTTTCAAATTTGTTGTAAGGCTCAACGGTATCAATAAGTCCGCCTGTCTGTCTTACAATCGGTATTGTACCATATCTTAACGCCATTAGCTGAGAAAGTCCACAGGGTTCAAAAAGTGATGGCATAAGGAATACGTCAGAAGCCGCATATATCTTGTGTGACATAGGTTCAGAATAATAGATATTTGCTGAAACTTTGTCATTGTACTTCCAATCAAAGTGTCTAAAAGAGTTCTCGTACTGCTCAGAACCTGTTCCCAAAACTACAAGCTGAATTGCATCCTGACAAAGCTCATCAAGAACGTAGTTGATAAGATCAAAGCCCTTCTGATCAGTAAGCCTTGAGACGATACCGATCATCATGACCTTCTCATCTTCCTTAAGCCCCAGTTCTTTTTGCAGAGCCTTTTTATTCTTGACCTTCTCCTTGCGGAAGTTGATGGCGTTGTAGTTGTAAGGAATATACTTATCGGTCTCAGGATTGAATTCATCGTAGTCGATGCCGTTTACGATACCTCTAAGGTCATTAGCCCTTGCACGAAGGAGTCCGTCCAGCTCTTCACCATAGAACTCTGTCTTGATTTCCTCTGCGTAAGCCTTACTAACTGTAGTAATGGCATCTGAGTAGACAATTCCTCCCTTTAAAAGGTTTGCATCCTTGTATAGGCCAAGCTTATCAGGTGAAAAGTAATAATCTGGCAGACCTGTGATATCCTGAACTGTCTTAATGTCATACTTACCCTGGAACTTAAGGTTGTGGATAGTCATAACAGCCTTAATTCCTCTATAGAACTCACTTCCCTGGAATCTCTCTTTTAAATAAACCGGCACAAGTCCTGTCTGCCAGTCATGGCAGTGGATGATATCTGGTCTAAAGTCAATAACAGGAAGTATAGAAAGAGCTGCCTTAGAAAAGAAGGCGAACTTCTCTATCTCAAAAATAACGTCGTCGCCATAGGGCTTCATTCCGTTAAAAAAGAATTCGTTATCAATAAAATAATACTTAATTCCGTCAATTTCTGCTTTAAAGATTCCTACATATTCATTTTTCCAATGGAAATCCATGTAGAAATTTGAGACATACTCCATTTTGTCTTTCATTGGCTGGCTAATGCACTTATACAGTGGCAACACCACCCTGACATCGAAATATCGTTTATCGATATCCTTAGGAAGAGAACCTACTACGTCAGCAAGTCCACCTGTTTTTATGAAAGGAACCCCTTCTGATGCCACAAAAAGAATATTTTTCATACGTCTACATCTCCTACTATATCATTTTAACTTAAGTGATAATGCATATTGCTCCTGAGATACCTTGACCAGTACATTTCTGGTATCATCAGTCTGTCCCAAAAGTCCAAATTCTTTTGAAAAAAGCGCAACGCCAAACTTGAGCTTGCCATGGCTCCTTCTATAAACAGCGTTTGATATCTCTAACATGATGCTTGACATTACTTTATCCCTAATGCCCCATGAATCAAGTAGTGCAAGAATCTCATCTGTTGTATTGCATCCCATGACTGTTCTGACCTGACTAGAGGTTCCGCCCACTATTGCTGTATGTGCGGAAAAGATCTCTCTTCTGGCGTCAGATGCATAGGAATTAGTATTCATGATACCTGCCGCAAGCTTAACGAGTTTACCTACATTTCCTACAAGAAGCATGTTCTCGCCGCCATTTGCAACTATAGCATCGATTGCGTCACCTGGATAGTTAAAACATCTAACTGCAGTCTTAAGAGATACGTGAAGGCTGTCATTTATTTCTTTTGCACAGTAATTACCTGGAGCTACAAGGAAGTTTTTAACCCCAAGATTTGCCTGTTTCTTGACCTGATCTGCAATTGAACTTGTAATGTCCCTTTGATGGATTCTAAAAATCCTGCCGTAATCACCAAGAATCGAGATGCCACCAGTAAACATGTTCTGTCCCATAGTCTGCTTGGCTGCTATCATCATTCCATCAGGGCAGCTGACTGTAATCTGAAGGAGCTGAGCTCCATCTGAGATCTCGCAGGCTTCTCCAACTGCATCAAATATGAGTTTTCTGGCATTTTTCTCGATAAGAGGTTCACCTTTTTTGATGTCAGCAGTATCCATCTGCGCAGTGCCGATTCCTTCGCCGCCACACAAGAAAAGATTCCCATATCTCATGTCGATATGAGCATTATCGCTTACGTCATATAAATTTTTAATTTTGGAAACTGTTACGTGAATCTCAGCCTTTTCTCTGATGTCAGGTGGATTGCCACCTTCCATAATGGCATAGTAATGGGCTGATTCGTCATTACAAGCCGAAGATACCTGATATACAGAAATAGTCCTGGGACTATTATCTCCATGTTGGATAGATACATATTCATAATCCGTTTTAAAGAGCAGACAAACTGCGGCAGCTCTTGCGGCTGCTGCTGCACAATCTCCTGTAGTTAAACGGCTGATAACAAAACTTGGATCCATATATGCTCCTTCTTTAAATGTCTTTACGTGTGTCAATTGAGCATGTACATCAATATATAGTATTATACAATATTTCGTAAATATAAAAAATAGTAAGTTGGAATTAACTAAATAACGTGTACACGTTATTTATTATTTCGATTTAATTTATGCTTTATTTAGAAAACGTCCATATTTTGTCCAAATTTAGAATATATTATATTACTATCAGAAGTATAAAACTTCTGACTCCCCCAACAAAACTTTTTTCATACCGGGTCGATTGGCTCCCCACCGATCGACCCCTCCTCCCAAAAAAAGTACCACCTCTTTCGAGGTGGTTTTTTTAATGGTGTTATGCTTCTTAAATTATTTAAGCAGAAATTGCTGTGAGCTCTTCTGTCTTTACTTCTTCAGAATCTGTAGCGATCATGTCTGTCTTTCTAACAGCTCTGATTCCAAAACTTCCTACATAGCTGATTCCTTTTAATAAACTTCTGATAGTCTTGATAGACTTTTCAATCTCATCTGCATTTGTAACGATGATCGTAGGAACACCGCTTCCTGCCATTTCTACTCTATATCCAGCATCCTTAAGGGCCTTCATAGCCTTAATCTTGTCTGTTGTTGTGATCTCTTCAAGCTCTTTCTCTACTTTTGCCATTTCTATATACCTTTCTGAATCCCATCGACAAATAGTACCAGTGAGTAATATAACATATTTGTTTATAAAAATCAAATAAAATTTATAGATTTTTAATAATTAGTTATCCATTTGTCGTATATGCCTTAATGAAGAAATCCTTGTCAGGCTGCGCTTCCATGGCATTTCCATCATCGGAAATGTAATAACTCTGCCCACTTGCAGTGTAATAATTATGGAAGTTTCCGGTAAGATTATTCCATTCGTCATAGTTAGGCTTCGAAACCATATCCCCTGCTGCTTCCATAACAAGCCTTCCGCTGGTTTCAGGTTTTATCAATATAAAGAATTTATCTCCCGCCTCGAGGCTGATGCTTCTCATTAGTTCAAAGGTGTGATAGCCTCCGCCGATAGCAGAAAATTTCTGAGATACAAAAGGTTCTCCTAGATCTTCAAAACTAAGCTTGTCATCATCCGTAACAGGATTAAGATATATTTCTACCTGATATTGCTGGTAAGAATCTATTGCCATAAGTCCAAAGGCTTCTAGATTCTCGTTTCCCTTTGCTTCATATATTACTCCATAAGGATTTTTGGAGCTTGAATAAGTAACCACGTAGTTTTCAGCATCATCAAGTGTGCTGGTGACATTTGTTATAAAGCCTGCCACCTGATAGTTATTGTCGTACCAGCCCTTTGCACCAGGCCTTACTGCTGAATATGCCGCCGCATTACTAATAGCTGCGGTCTCGTCGTAGTAGGACAGGTAAAAATATCCGTCTTTTCCCGAAACCTCTCCCCAGCTATTCTTGCAGATCCAGGCTCCGTCAGCTTTGGGTCTGTGGCTAAAGTTTGAAGCGCTGTAATCATCATCCCAGCCAACTATCAGAACTTCGTGATTGGCTGTAGGAGGAATCTCGCCATTAAAGTATGAATAAAGGCTTCCCTTATTTTTGGACCAAAACTTACTGTCGGCGTTTACACCAATAGATGCTGCGCCGTGTTCCATGACCATCTGCTTTACAAGGCTTATATTTTCTTCTGAAGCGCATACTTCTATGACATCCTGAATGTGATACTCGCTGTTATAGGCATTTGATGGAAGTGAAGTGTTGTTCTTAAAAAGATACTCTGAACCGTAAATTGCCTGAAATGCATCATTGTCGGCTTCTGTAACGGGGCCCTTCCAGGCTGTCAAAAGGCTGATGCAGAAATTGTTGACGCCGCCAACTGCCACATAGTTGGTATCATAGTCAAAGATCCAGGCTCCTTCTACATTGTCAGCATTAACAAGTTCTCTGTAATCGTCTTTAATGCCGTTATTTACCGTGTCTTCTGCCTTATGAACGTTGTAATAGGCAAGGTGTTTCTCCGATAGATCAAGGTCCTTATATGAAATATCTGAATAATGCTTCAAGATATCGGATTCTATTGCTCCGATTGCTGCATAAGACCAGCAAAGATAGGTATAGCCCTGATCTTCTACTTCTGTAACGTAGCATTTACCTTCATAATTTCTGGAATCATACTGAACTGGAAGGTCAGTATCTGAAAAGCTTGATACATCTGAAGGAATTACATCCTTAAAGTCTTCGTTGGCGTAAAATCCAACATTGTCGCCATCAAGTATAGTGACTGCTTCTGGAATCACTATTCTTCTGACTGTCTCAACATTTTCTGAGATTGGATTATTGGCTTCTCCTATAAGGGAACCTTCAAGAAGTGTCGAAGATTTACCCTCAGATGAATAGATAGGGCTATTGGACGGATCAGCAAAGTTCTCGCTTCCATCAACTGCCGAAAGGTCATCGTCAGATAGATTCTGCCCGCTTTCATCTCTTCTCGAGGGATTACCTGTCTGAACAGAATTATGGTTCGTAAAGATAATAGCCACAATAAGCGCTGTTACAATTGCCACCGCCAGTACTAAGACTAGCACCAATCTCTTTTTCTTCACTTTTTGCCCTCATTTACATGAATCGTGTTAAATGAACCAAATATTGACTGCGATATATCTTTTGCAAAAGCCTCATAATCTATGTAGTGATAGCCGCTCTTCCAGCCGTCAATAACTCTGAGCATAGGATAGAGCTTGTCTCCAACTCGCCAGATGCTATATCCCACCACAACTATGGTGTGGTCCTTATAAAAACCTCTGGCAATGTTCATGATAACAGGCCTTCCGTGGGATATCTCGTCCACAACCTGCTTTTCAAAACTCCAGACATACACGCCCTTACACCTGACCTTGGCGCCGTACTCTCCGAAGGCTTCCCTAGCTATACCTGAGATAAAAAAGGGAACTGTACCTCTTTTATCTGTGTATCCATAGCATTCTGCGATCTCTTCTACTAATTTATAGGTTTCCTGGATATTTTCAGGAACGCCTGTAACCGCACCTGTTCTGCGGTAATAATCAAGTACTCTTGTAACCGCTACAACAGAGCAATTTCTGGTGCGCCTGCCACTTATAGTCTCCATGGACTGACTGTTCATGACGATTGGCCTTCCTCTTTTGACCATTACTGGCTTGTCACCATATTTTTCCAAAAGATACTTGGATATATTACTTATTCCACCGTATGCTTGCTTTTTCATAAACTTCTTTCTTGCTCTTTAAGTTAAGTCTTGCGGGGTGATCATCGCTGTAGCTGTCCTTGACCTTCCCCTCAGCCTCTGTAATAAGCTTATCACAGATTTCAAGGAGCGTGTCAGTTATATCTTCATCAGTCCCCATTCCAGTATAAATTATCTCAGGTGCAAACCCAAGACCTGCTGTGGTATACCAGTTTCCATCAAACTTATTTGGATTGCTCTCTTTGTCCGTAACAGGTGAATTAATCTTATTTGTCAAAAGAACTATGACAAGCCTTTCCTCTGGATCCACCATAAGGAGTGTCCCCGTCCAGCCCTGATGTCCAAAGGTATTATTACTGCAAAGGCTTCCAAAGTATCTGGCTCTTTTCTGGCTACCCTGCTTCCACCAGCCAAGGCCCCAGGTATTATCCCCGCTATATTCCGATGACAAGAAGGTATCTATTGCTTCTTTTGTAAAATATGTCTTGCCGCCACTTGTTCCATCTATCATGAGATTTCCAAGCTTAGCAAGGTCAGTTGCACTTGCAAAAATACCAGCGTGACCTGAAACGCCGCCCATACAGTAATAGGCTGTTTCGTCATGTACTTCGCCCCAGATAGTATATTTGCGGATTCCTTCAAAATCCACATACCCATCTCTGGTATTGCCGTTTAGCTCAGTAGCGGCGCAGTCTTTTTTTGTAAACCCGTTTTGAAGGGGATTGTAGGTTACTCTCGTAAGTCCCAAAGGCTCTGCAAACTCATCCTTTAAATACTGATCAAGACTCTTTCCGCTTACCTTTTCAACAATCACACCTAGGATCATGTAGTCAACGTCTGAGTAAACAGTCCTGGTTCCTGGCTCGTACATGAGAGGTGTCTTATTTATAGCTTTGATAGTAGCTTCTTTTGCCGCTTCATCCCCAGCATATGATGAAAAGAGCTCATTTTTCATCTCAGGATTGTATTCCTGCTTGATCTGGTCAACGTAAGGGTTAAAGTACTTGGGAGAAGCTGGAAAGCCGCCTCTATGGAGAAGGAGCTGTTTTATAGTAAGATTCTTTTTCCAAGTCTTGATAGTCTCTAAGTCCTTAGCTTCGCCTCCCTCGTATGCTATGAAGATAGTATCTTCGACGAATTCATCCCCAAGATAGTCAGTCACCTTGTCATCTAGGCTTATCTTGCCTTCTGAAAAGAGCTTTTGAAGGGGGTAATTTACGCCTATCATCTTGGAAATTGAGGCTAGGTCATACATGGTATCGCTAGTTACACTGTCTCCTTTTGTAAGTCGTTTCCCATTTTGATCATAACTGTTTAATAGTCCAAAGCTATCCTCAAATACAAGCTCTCCATCCTTCATAACTGCTATCTGAGCACTGGTAAAACCGTTTTCAATGTCAGTGTTTATGATATCTTCTATAAGTTCCAAGGATTCTTTTCGTATTCCAGCTTCCTCATATTTAGATTCATATAAAGATATCTTATCTACTTTTTCCTGTTTTTCTTCCTCAATACTTTCCTGAGTATTATTCTCAGTAGAAGCTTCTATCTTAGGAGAAACCTCAATATTTTCATATAATATCTCACTTTCCTCACCGCTATTTTTACATGAAGTAAGATTTAATATCATCAATAAACTTAGTAACAGAGTCAAAAATTTTCTTTTCAATGTCGCACCCCAATTGTTAAGTCTCTATTCATTTTATCATCTATTAGTACTAACTTCTCTATCATAATTTTTGTTATATTTGTCAAAATTATATTATAATTGTGATTTTTCTGCGAACTTTATGTTTTTTGTCTGTATTGTATGTATAATTTAATTAATTCTAAAAGTCACATTACTAAAGGAGTAGTTGGGTAAAGCGATGACTAAAAGCCTAAAAATGTTCAAAAACAAATTTAGACCTAGCCATGAATTTGCAAGGCACAGCGACCTTGACCCATTAACTGGTCTTCTCTCTAGAGATCAGTTCTTTAGTGCGGCTGATGACTATGACAAGCTCCACCCTGATGAGGGTGTTGACGCCATCGTTCTTAATTACAACAAATTCCATCTTATAAATGAACTATATGGTCGAAATTTTGGCGACAGAGTTCTGTGCGCCATTGCAGACTGCGTCCAGAAAGCAGCCAATGAACATGAAGGAATTGCCTGCCGCTATGACGCAGATATTTTTTATATGTACATCAAACATCAGGAGAGCTACACCTTTTTAACAGATCAGGTCTGTGATGTTCTTCAGTCTCTTATGAATACTCCTGATATTCGCATCAGGATTGGTATCTATCCAGATCTTAAGAAGGTTGCTTCTGTTCGCCAGCGCTTTGACAGAGCTATTCAGGCCTGCAACTCAGCCAGCAAGAACAAGCACTCTGCTACTTACGCAATCTATGATGACAATATGCATCGCAAGGAGCTCTATGAAGCTATGCTTCTAGACAGCATCAACGATGCCTTAAATGAGAATCAGTTCAAGCTGGTTTTCCAGCCAAAATATGATATACAGTGCGACAGGCCTACAATGTCTAGTGCTGAGGTCCTTATCAGATGGGATCATCCTGAATTTGGCGAGGTTAAGCCAGATTTCTTTATCCCATTATTTGAGCAAAATGGTCTTATCAGACAGCTGGACCGCTACGTCTGGCATGAGACTGCCAAACAGATGCATAAGTGGAGACAGACATACGGCGTTAATATTCCATTTTCTGTGAACGTATCCAGGATCGATATATTTGACAATGACCTTATAGATTACCTTAAGAGAACTGTAAGCGAGTACCACATTGATCCCCAGGATCTTCATCTTGAGATCACGGAGACAGCCTATACTGAGAACGTTGAGCAGATCGTCAAGGTGGTAAAAGAACTCCAGGATGCCGGTTTTAAGGTTGAAATGGATGACTTTGGTAAGGGCTATTCTTCTTTTAATATGCTCACCACTCTTCCACTTAATGCTCTCAAGCTGGACATTGGCTTTATCAAAGGAATTGCAGAAAACAATAAAGAAATGAACCTTCTTGAGTGCATTCTGGAAATAGCCAAACTTCTTAATCTTACTGTTATTGCTGAAGGCGTTGAAAATTCCAAACAGTATCTTCTTTTAAAGAATGCAGGATGCGACGCAATTCAGGGCTACTACTTCTCAAAACCGCTAAGTACTAAGGACTTTGAATCGCTCCTTAAGTACTCATGTTAAATAACATTTTCATAAAAAAAGCTTATCCACTGTGGGATAAGCTTTTTTATTTAGTCAGAAACTGCGTAGTCTATAGAAATGTAGTTGTCATACTCTGGATAAAGTTCTTTTACCCTCTTGGAAACTTCGTCCCTAAGGGCTTTCTTCTGAGGAGCATCGTAGTCGATGACTATGTCAAACTTGAGCATCTTTCTCTCATCATCCTTGAAAAAGCCGTGCATCTGAAGGATGTACTGATACTCTCCGATGATCTCTACGATCTTCTTTTTCATCTCGATAGCTTCATTATCATTGATATTTGCTGAATATATGCTGATACCAGTAATTGAAACACCTGTATCCAGGAAGACTTTTTCTACTACTTTTCTTTCAAGTGAATCAAGTTCTAATGCTGTCAGAGTCTGTGGAACCTGGATATGAACTGAGCCTATTAAAGTCTCTTTTCCATAGTTATGAACTACAAGGTCGTAAGCTCCCTCTATCTCCGGGAAAGATGTGATGGACTGCTTGATAGCCTTGGAAATATCTGTAGGTATCCTCTCTCCAAGGGTTGCACTAACGGTCTCATGGAGACTTTCAAAACCTGTCTTGATGATAAGAATTGAAATAAGGATTCCAACAAAAGCTTCTATGCTGACTCCTGTAAGGATGAAGATAATTGCTGCAAGGAGTGTTGATGATGAAATAAGTGAATCGTTAAGGGCGTCCTTACCTGAAGCAATAAGTGAATCTGAGTTTAGCTTCTCGCCATTTTTCTTGGTATATAATCCAAGAAATACCTTAACGAAGATGGCTACTGTGATGATAATTAGTGAGACTGCGCCGTACTCTGGCGTTACGGGCTTTAGGATCTTCTGAACTGATTCTATAAATGAAGTGATACCTGCATAAAGGATAATAAAACCTATCACCATTGCAGACAGGTACTCGATTCTTCCATATCCAAAGGGATGCTTTTTGTCAGGCTCTTTGTCCGCAAGCTTGGCTCCAACTATTGTAATGATTGATGACAAGGCATCACTTAAATTGTTGACTGCATCAAGTGTGATGGCTACTGAACTTGTCAAAGCACCAACAAAAGCTTTAAATCCAGCTAAAAAAATGTTTGCAATAATTCCTACGATACTTGTTTTTACTATCTGTTTTGTTCTACTCATTTTTTTCCTCGATTCCTATGCAAATTCACCTATATCATACCATAAATTGCTTGCAAATAATCTAGCTAGCAAAGATAATAACTTTATGAAGACAAAAAAACTTACTCCAAGACAAGCAGGCGATATCATGGGGGTTTCACCAGCTACAGTTCTGAACTGGATCAAGCTGGGCAGGCTCAAAGCCACCATGTCCCATGGACGCTACTATATAGATGAAACCTCTTTTAACAGCTTCTCAGGGGACCTGGCTGGATCTGGTCTACTTCAGAGTCGCCGCAACAAGAGTCTTCACAATTCTAACTATGTACCTAATGTCTACATTGATCCAAAATCTGCCAATTTAAAAACTGTTAAGGCACTTATAGAGTATCTTTCAGACAAGGACTTTGATCTTTATTCAGTTCTGGCCTTGTATTCCAATGCTCTTTTGCGCAAAGCTCTTAAGGATCCTAAGGTGGTAAAAGAGCTATCTCTAGAGCCCGCAAAAGCTATCGACAGCTCCCTTTTAGATTTATTTTCCCTTAAATATATAAAGGGCGAAGATACTCTGGGACTATTATATTTATCCCTTAGACGTCTTTCTGATAAAAAGAAAAGCGGTTCCTACTACACTCCTTTCTTTGCAGTAGATACGCTGGTTGGTTCTATTGATATTGCGGGCAAAAAAGTATTTGATCCGGCCTGCGGAACAGGTAATTTCCTCATAAGACTTCCTGATGATCATCCGCTTTCAAGTATCTACGGCTCTGACATTGATGAGATTGCAGTTAAATTAGCAAGGATCAATCTTGCCATGAAATATGACGTCAAGGACGCAAAGAGCCTTGATATCATCAAGAAAAACATTGTAGTAAGGGACTTTATCTTTTCTGATAATGCACCTTGCTGCGATCTACTACTAGGCAATCCGCCCTGGGGCTATGGCTACAGTCCTGATGAATCCAGCAGGTTAAAAGAGCTGTACTCTTCAGCCCAGACAAGCGGAAAGCCTGAATCTTTTTCTCTATTTATTGAAAAGGCTCTTAAGGTGGCAGAGAGGTCAGGACTCATCTCTTTTGTCCTTCCTGAAACCTTATTAGATGCGGATTTCCATGAGGATATCAGAACAGTTATACTCAAAAATGCCCATATCCTTAAGATCCACTATCTTAATGAGATATTTGAAAAAGTTCAATGCCCGTGTATTATCCTGACACTGTCAAAGGCCATGACACAAAAAGCCTTGGATCGAAGTATAGACGTTTACAGGTATCAAAAGAAAAGAGCTTCTCTTTCACTTAAAAGCTCATACTCTGTTCCTTTTGACAGGATCAGTAAACAGAGTTTCCACATACTTGCAGATAATAATGAATTTGAGGTTCTTCAAAAGATCAGAAAAGCTCCACACTTTAACTTGAAGGATAAGGCAGACTTTGCACTTGGAATTGTTACGGGCTCTAATAAAACTTTTTTAGCTGATACTTATAAAAAGGGCTATGAAGGTATCCTTAAGGGAAAAAATATCCATAAATACTATGCTGACGAGCCGGAAAGTTATATCTTTTTTACCCCGGATAAATTCCAGCAGGTTGCACCTGTAAAATACTACCGCGCCAAGGAAAAACTGATATATAAATTTATTGCAAATGAGCCGGTATTTGCCTATGATAGTAAGTGCACATTAACTTTAAACAGTGCAAATATTGTCATTCCAAAAGTACCTGGCTACAGTGCTCTTTACATTATGGCTATCCTCAATTCGCCTGTCATGAGCTTTTATTACAGACACACTTATAAAAGCGTCAAGGTCCTTAAATCTGCTATTGAAGACCTTCCTATCGCTTGCTGCGATAATGATACTATGAATGAGATCTCTGATCTTGCCCGTGAGATAGCTTTAGATACTGCACAAAATAGCGCAAAAATTGAACTGCTTAATAGCAGGATACTTGATCTATATGGTATTTCTGCCAAGGAACTTGATAATACTTAAGA
This sequence comes from Butyrivibrio hungatei DSM 14810, assembly GCF_900143205.1. GTDB lineage: Bacteria > Bacillota > Clostridia > Lachnospirales > Lachnospiraceae > Butyrivibrio > Butyrivibrio hungatei. Next base: position 67,035 of record NZ_FRDH01000014.1, read on the forward strand.
AAAATTGGTTATTTATTAGGTTTACTTTCTCAGTTTAAAGTGCTATAGTATGACAATGTAAATTTATTTTTGGAGGAAAATGAAATGTCATTCGATTACATTCAAAAGCTTCCAACTCCTGAAGAAATAAGGAATGAATTCCCTCTTACTAAGGAGCTGGCTAAAATAAAGACTGAACGCGATAAAGAGATTTCTGACGTCTTTACAGGAAAAAGCGATAAGTTCCTTGTAATTGTTGGACCATGTTCAGCAGATAATGAGGAAGCTGTTTGCGACTACGTAAGCAGACTTGGTAAGTTAAACGACAAGGTTAAGGACAAGCTTATCCTTATTCCTAGAATCTATACCAACAAGCCTCGTACAACTGGTGAGGGATACAAGGGAATCACTTCTCAGCCTGATCCAGAGGGTAAGACAGATTTCCATGCTGGTCTTGTTGCTATGAGACATATGCAGATCAAGGCTATTGAGGAATCAGGCCTTACAGCAGCCGATGAGATGCTCTACCCTGAGAATTGGGGTTATGTAGCTGATATCCTCTCCTACGTGGCAATTGGTGCCAGATCTGTAGAGGATCAGGAACATCGAATGACAGCTAGTGGCTTTGACGTTCCAGCTGGTATGAAGAATCCTACAAGCGGCACATTTAGCGTAATGCTCAACTCAGTATATGCTGCTCAGCAATCACATTCATTTGTTTACAGAGGCTACGAAGTTAAGACCAATGGTAATCCTCTTGCACACTGCGTACTTAGAGGTTCTAGCAACAAGCATGGTCAGTCAATTCCAAATTATCACTACGAAGATCTTAATCTCCTTCTTAAGCTCTATGAACAGAGAGAGATCATCAATCCTGCTGCTATCATTGATGCTAACCACAACAACTCAAACAAGCAGTACAAGGAGCAGGTAAGGATCGTAAAAGAGGTTCTTCACTCAAGAAACCTCAACAAGGATATCAAGAACCTTGTTAAGGGTGTCATGATCGAGAGTTACATCGAGGAAGGCAATCAGAAGATTGGCGAAGGAATCTATGGTAAGTCAATCACAGATCCATGTCTTGGTTGGAACGATACAGAAAGGCTCATCCTTGAAATGGCTGAACTTTCTTGATCAATTTATTAAACAGATTAAGGCCGGTTCAAACGAACCGGCCTTTTATATTGCTTTATTTCTTAATTCATTTCTTTTAACATCTTGTCTACTGCTACAAGTCTTACACAAACTGTAAAGATGTCCATAGCAAGCTTAAGATCAGCTACTGAAGGAAATGTAGGAGCAATACGGATATTGCTGTCATGAGGATCCTTACCATATGGATAAGTTGCTCCTGCTCCTGTCATAGTAACGCCTGCTTTCTTGGCTCTGTCTACGATGGCCTTGGCACATCCTTCTGGAGCATCAAAGCTGATGAAGTAACCACCCTTAGGATTGGTCCAGCTTCCGATTCCGCATGGCTTTAAGTCTCTCTCAAGAGTATTAAGAACTGTCTCAAACTTAGGTCTTATTATTGCTGCATGCTTTCTCATGTGTTCCTTCATGCCCTCAAGGTCTCCAAAGAAACGAACGTGTCTGAGCTGGTTAACCTTGTCGTGACCGATTGTCTGATAACTAAGCTGAGTCTTGATCTCTTCAAGGTTATTAAGTGATGTAGCAATGGCTGCTATTCCACTTCCCGGGAATGTGATCTTGGATGTTGATGAGAACTTATATACAAGATCAGGGCTACCTGCCTTCTTACATTCCTCCAGTATCTCGATGAGGTAATCCTGGTCATCATCGTAGAGATGATGAATGCCATATGCGTTATCCCAGAAGATACGGAAGTCTCTAGCTGCCGGGCGGAGACGCGCAAAACGTCTGACTGTTTCGTCTGAATATGAATATCCCTGAGGGTTTGAATACTTAGGAACGCACCAGATACCTTTGATCGACTCATCACTTGCTACGAGTCTTTCTACTTCGTCCATATCTGGTCCTGTAGGTGTCATCTGCACAGGGATCATCTCAATTCCAAAGTACTCTGTGATTGCAAAATGTCTGTCATATCCAGGTACAGGACAAAGGAACTTAACCTTGTCAAGCTTGCACCATGGTGTATTGCCCATAACACCATGTGTATATGCTCTTGAAACTGTATCGTACATAACATTCAAAGATGAATTGCCATAGATAATGATATTCTCTGGCTTGTTCTCCATCATAGCTCCAATGAGAACCTTTGCCTCTCTGATTCCTGTGAGCACACCATAGTTACGGCAATCTGTGCCATCCTCACATGAAAGATCAGCATCTGAGCTAAGTGTATCCATCATTCCCATTGACAGATCAAGCTGCTCTCTACAAGGCTTTCCTCTTGCCATATTAAGTGACAATTCCATTTCCTGGTACTTTTTGTACTCAGCCTTGAGTTTCACAAGCTCTTTTTCTAGCTCTTCCTTGTTCATCTCAACATACTTTTTTGTGACATTTTGAACTTCAGGCATTTCATATCTCCTCTTTAACTCAATTTCTTATACGAGCCCATTCAAATGGGTCAGTAGCTTTTTTAGTTTTGGTAATATAACGAGAAATCGTGTTGCTGTCTGAATATCCCATCATCTCCTGCACTGCAGCAAGATCAGTACCATTTTCAACCAGATGGGAAGCAAAAGAATGTCTAAGTGTAAATAAAGTTATGTCAGACTTAATGCCTGCTTTATACACATATGACTTTATAAGTTTCCATAGTCCCTGCCTGCTAAGGGATGAGCCATTACAGTTTAAGAAAACTGTTTCATCATCCTGAAAATCACCAAGCAGTTCTTTACGTGCATATAATAGATAGTCCTGAAGGGCGTCCTTGGCTTTTTTGCCATAAGGAATAAGCCTTTCCTTGTTTGCTCCTGTTGTCATTGGAAGCCGAACACATGCAAGAGCCAGATCAATGTTGGATAGTTTGAGACTTATCATCTCTGTTGCCTTGAGTCCTGTAGCATAGAGAAGTTCAAGTATTGCTTTGTCCCTGATGCCTTTTGGGTCTGAACCAAAGTCCTGAGACAATAACTCTTCAATTTCAATTGTTGTGAGAACTCGAGGTGGCAACTTTTCAACTTTTGGACTCTTAAGCACATCTGATGGATTCTCAGATATATTGCCATTCTCTTCTAGATAACGGAAAAAAGCTTTGATAGAAGTAAAATGTCTTGTAATAGAGGACGCTGCAAACTGTTCTTCCCTTAGACTTGCAGCATAATCAGAAAGCTTGTCCTCTGTGATCTGTGTTACATCTAAAACGCCGCGATTTGCCATGTAATCAGCAAGCCTTTCAAGATCACGTTTATAGGACAGGCAGGTGTTATGTGACGTTTTCTTCACTTTTTGTAAGTAATCTACAAATTCTGATATCTGCTTTCTCATAACTCACCGTCTCTGACAATATTGGATAATTGTATACAAATATGCACTTTAGTTATGATACTACAGAAATTCCTAGCAATCAAGCCATTTTTACAGTTTTTTTGCCTTTTGCTTTTGCAATAAGTATTGGCCAAATCAAAACTATTGAGTAAGCATATCTAAATTCAAGATTAGGTGCTGCAATTAAAAGGGTTCCCATCATGAGAAGTAAAAGCCATGACTCGAGGTGCGAGATTTTTTTTCTGATGCAGATAATAAGCGTAACTACAAGGAACCAGAAGTAAGTTCCTATGCTCCACATCATTCCATAGATTGGAATGAAATCTCCAAGCTTTATCAAGATCTCTTTTGACTTAACTACTATCTTGCCGCCTATCTGTGGCTTCCAGACTAGGTCCATTTCGTTAGTCATTATTCCATCTATATCTCCAACACTATAGGCAAAGTCAGGATAAATGTAGCCACCAAGAAGTTCGTACCAGGCTGCTACATAATCTGGAAAATACGTAGTTCCAAGCTCTGCCCAGAGTTTAAGATAGTCTCTCTTATGAGCTTCCAAATACTCTACATTTCCTGCTCTCACAAGCTCTTTGATATTATCAGCATAATCTGGTGCGTAGAGCTCGTGAATATAGGTTGTATCAATGCAGTTATCTATTAGTTCCTGCTGCTTAGGTGTGAGCTTTCTATCATTAACAAGTACTCTTGCTATCTGAGCTGTTGGAACAGATAAGGACTCTACAAAGTCAGGCTTACCTACTCCAAGGCTATCCATAACTGGACCTTTTACTGCCGCGACTGTTACAGAGACTACGGTCATAGTTATGATGGCTTTTACGAGATTTTTCCTAAATGTATAGATGAATATTGGTGTCCATAGGATGAAGGCATACCACGCATTTGATCTAAAGAGTGCAAAAAGTAATCCTAGAACTGCCATGATTACAAAATCCTTGTTCGGAACTTCAGATTTCTTTTGCATGGTGATCACGTGGCAAACAAGGAGTATTGTGATGGCTGCAAATGGGATGTCCTTCCAGATCGTAACTGCAAATACTGCGTTAAATGGCACAAATGCAAAAAATAAGATGCTGATGACTTCAAGAATAAAGCCTTCTGCGTCAAGTAGTTCTCTTACCTTTCTAACGCCGGTTGCAAGGCACGTAGCAAAGAATAGCTCTTGAAATACAGTATAGAAGCTTATGGCTACGCTCCTATCTGCTGTAAAGAGCCTTCCTATACTATGGAAGAGTTTTATCAAAAGAGTATGAGCCACAGGGTGATGATTTGAATAGTCTCTGACGCCTGTGATCTGCTCAAACTGAACGAGGGAATCTGCTGTCATGATGCCAGGAAACTCGTACAGGAAGTATGGAAGCCACCCTATGAGGCAAAGTACAAAGGTAAGGATAAACACTTTCTTTGGGCTATCTATGAGCTCATAATAGCGTTCTCTTATCATTGTGAGCTTAGAGTTTTCTTTGACCTCTTTCAGCTCTTTATCCTTGATAAAAAGAGATATTAGATACTTATAGATGATAAGGCATAAGCTAAATGCTCCCACAAACATGATCATTACAGCAAGGAACTTAAAGACTGCGCTTGTAAAGGCAGCTGTTACTCTTCCTCTAAATATACAGGTCAGTGCTCCTGACAAAATAACAGAAATGACAATCCCGATCTGTTTAATGTTTGAAAGCTTGTAGCTGTAGGAATCAGCTTTTTTATTGAGCAAGTAAAGGCATACAAAAAGAACTACCGTTAGAGGATTTCTAACGGTAATTCCTATTAATAACTGAATCATCCAACAAGCAAAAAAGGCTAGAGACACTACTTTCCCTCACTTATCTATCATTTTTCTTCGTCGATTATCTTATTAAGTTTAGCTGAAACTGAAAGACAATCAAGTGTTGCAAAATAGTCCTTTGGTGTCTCTGCTCTTCTGATAAGTTCAACTGAACCATCCTGCTTTAATAAAAGCTCTGCGCTTTTTAATTTTCCATTGTAATTATAACCCATCGAATAGCCGTGTGCACCTGTATCATGAATAAAGAGGTAATCACCTTTTTCAATCTCAGGAAGACTTCTTTCAATAGCAAATTTATCATTGTTCTCACAAAGAGAGCCTGTTACATCATATACATGATCAAGTGGCGCATTCTCTTTTCCAAGAACTGTGATGTGGTGGTAAGCGCCGTACATAGCTGGTCTCATGAGGTTAACAGCACATGCATCAACACCAATGTACTCTTTGTAGATGTGTTTCTCATGAATTGCCTTAGTAACCAGGGCACCGTAAGGTGCCATCATGAATCTTCCCATCTCAGTGTAGATTGCAACATCATCCATTCCTGCTGGAACAAGGATCTTGTCGTACTGCTCATGAACGCCCTTACCGATTTCTGCGATGTCATTGCCTTTCTGATCTGGTTTATAAGGAATTCCTACACCGCCTGAAAGATTTATGAATGTGATATGAGCACCTGTCTTTTCCTTGAGTTCAACTGCAAGTTCAAAGAGCTGACCGGCAAGCTGTGGATAATACTCGTTTGTCACTGTATTACTAGCAAGGAAAGCATGGATACCAAATCTCTTAGCTCCTTTTTCTTTCAGGATCTTGAATCCTTCAATTAGCTGATCCTTGGTCATACCATACTTGGCATCTCCAGGGTTATCCATGATTCCGTTACTCATCTGGAAAACTCCACCTGGATTGTATCTGCAGGAAATTGTCTCCGGAATCTTTCCGATTGTCTTTTCAAGGAATTCAATATGTGTGAAATCATCAAGGTTGATAATGGCATTTATCTTGTCTGCGTATACAAACTCTTCTGCCGGAGTATCATTTGATGAAAACATTATCTCTTCACCACTTGCCCCAACAGCACTGCTGAGCATGAGCTCTGTCTTGGATGAACAATCAAATCCGCATCCGACACTTCTTAAAATGTCTAAAAGAACAGGATTAGGATTAGCTTTTACTGCAAAGTATTCTCTAAAGCCCTTATTCCATGAAAAGGCGTCATATACTGCCTTGGCATTTTCAATGATGCCCTTTTCATCATAAATGTGGAATGGTGTAGGGTATTTTTTTACGATCTCTTCAATCTGCGCTTTGGTTACAAATGGTTTTTTCATAATATCCTCTATCCTCCAAACTACAATTAAATTGTATTCAAATCACTTTAACATGGTAATGCATAAAAATGCAAGTGGAATTTGTGTTAAATATTCTCAATTTGCCAATCGATTGGCTCAAGACCATTCTGAACCAAAAATTCATTGCATTTGCTAAAGTGTTTGCATCCAAAGAAGCCCCTGTATGCTGAAAGAGGGCTTGGATGTGGAGCTTCTAATATCAGATGTTTTGGATTATTAAGCATGCCTTTTTTGTTCTGAGCCGGTTTACCCCAAAGCATGTAGACTACAGGTCTATCCTGCTCATTTACAGCTCTTATGATCGCATCTGTGAACTGCTCCCAGCCTTTTCCCTTATGCGAGTTGGCCTGATGTGCCCTGACCGTTAACACTGTATTTAGCAAAAGAACTCCCTGATCCGCCCACTTCTTAAGGTAGCCATTATTTGGTATATAAAGCCCAAGGTCGTCACTTAGTTCCTTGTAGATATTAACTAGGGATGGTGGCGTATCCGCCTTTTCTGGAAGTACAGAAAAAGACAGTCCGTGAGCCTGACCTGGTTCGTGATACGGGTCCTGTCCAAGTATCAGCACCTTTACATCCTTAAGTGGTGTTAGGTGAAGGGCATTGAAAATGTCCTCTGATGGTGGATAGACTACATGCTTACTGTATTCGTCCTTTACAAAGGTAAATAGTTTTTTGTAATAGTCTTTATGGAACTCCTCTTGCAATGCAGGGAGCCAGTCATTTGAGATCATTGCCATAGCTTTTTAGAGTCTTACAGACACTCCTCTTTCTTTCAAATATTCTTTTACCTGATTGATTTCAAGTTCTTTATAGTGGAAAAGAGATGCTGCCAAAACCGCATCAGCCTTGCCATCAGCAAGGGCATCATAGAAGTGTGAAAGCTCTCCTGCTCCGCCTGATGCGATGACCGGTACGTCAACAGCTTCTGCTACCTTCCTTGTAAGTTCAATATCATAGCCATTCTTGGTGCCATCGCAGTCCATACTGGTAAGAAGAATCTCACCTGCTCCAAGGTCTGTGACTTTCTTGGCCCATTCTATGGCATCTATTCCGGTATCGATCCTGCCTCCGTGCTTAAAAATATTCCAGCCTGTGCCATCCTCTCTTCTCTTTGCATCGATAGCAACTACTACGCACTGACTTCCGAACTTGTCAGCAGCTTCTCTAACAAGTTCTGGTCTGTCGATAGCTGCTGAGTTAATGGCAACCTTATCTGCTCCTTCACGAAGTATAGCCTTAACGTCGTCGCAGCTTCTGATACCTCCGCCAACAGTAAATGGAATGAAAACTTTTTTGGCAACTTCTCTGACCATTTCTGTAACGGTTGCTCTTCGCTCATTGGAAGCTGTGATATCTAAAAATACAAGCTCATCAGCTCCAGCCTTTGAATATGCCTCTCCTACTGAAACCGGATCACCAGCATCCTTAAGATCTACGAAATTTATTCCTTTTACAACCCTGCCGTTGTTAACATCAAGACAAGGGATAATTCTTTTTGTCAGCATAGATTCACCTCTTTATACCTGCATAAAGTTAGTAAGTATCTGCATTCCAACGTCTGCGCTCTTCTCAGGATGGAACTGACAGGCAAAGACGTTTCCAGATTCAACGGAAGCATCTATTCTTACTGAATAATCACTAGTTGCTGTTACAATGCTCTTATCTGCAGCATCGAGATAATATGAATGAACAAAATATACAAATGCATCTGAACCAAGACCTTTAAAGAGTCTTCCTTCTCTTGGGAAGTTTAAGTTATTCCAGCCGATCTGTGGAACTTTGTAATAATTCCCTTCGCTATCTATGTTTGGAAATTTAACTATTTTACCACGCAAAATGCCCAGGCCCTCTGCATCCTTTGATTCATCGCTTGAATCAAACAGAAGCTGAAGTCCCAGGCATATTCCTAGAAATGGTGTCTGCTTGTTTGTAACTTCTTTAATTACATCTGCAAGACCATATTCATTTAATTTACGCATCGCATCGCCAAAAGCACCAACTCCGGGAAGAACTACTCTATCTGCCCTTATGATATCTGTGGCGTCTCTCGTAACTACTGTGTCTGCTCCAAGGTACTTAAATGCTTTCTCAACGCTTTTGATATTGCCAGCATCATAATCGATAATTGCAACCATTCGGCACCCAAACTCCTCTCATACCATTTCGATGCCTTATTGCAAGCTTATTACTTTAATGTACCTACAATTTCCATGAGCCTAATAGTATATTCTCTTTCTTTCTTGATAGAGTTGATCTCCTCTATATCTGCGGCAGAAAGACCATAGCTGTCTGAAAGCACCGATTCTATACTATCGTACACGCTCTGGACTTGAATTTCAACACCATAGTTTTGTGCTTCTTCTATCAGATCTTCCTTGTTACGCATTGCCATAAGCAGCATATCAAGAGCTTCCTCTTCCATGTTCATGGCCATGTAATTCTGATATCCTGACAGATAACGCTCAGACCAGGCTAAAACTCTGGATTGCTCATACATAACATTCTGCTCTGATGTAAGTTCTTTTCCATAGAACATCTTATAAGCTGTTGTGTACTCTCTACGTGTATATGCATTCTCAGCTCTTGTATATGCAATTCTCTCTGGTAAAACAAAAGCTGGAATACTAAAGAGAATGCCAAGGCTTGCTGCAAAGATGAAGCATATGGATATCTTCTTTGGAGAGATTGCCTTTTCCGGAACACTTGGTTCTGGTTCTTTCTTAGGCTTTTTCTCTTTCTTTGGTTTAGGAGGCTTCTCCTTCTTCGGCTTCTTCTCCTTCGGTGGCTTTTCCTTCTTTGGCTTTTTCTCTTTCTTTTCTTTCTTTTTCTTGGCTGGCTTTCCTTCTTCGCCGCCAAGCTCATTTAATACCTGCTGGTTCTCATCAGTAAGACCTGCAAGTCCTTCAGTACCTACGTCTTCATCTTCCTGTGTAAGAGCTTTTAACAATCTGGCAAAAAAGCCTTCCTTCTTGCCTTTCTTTGGTCTAGAGCCCTCTTCATCATCAGGTTCATCATCCATTGGGCTTTCTTCAAGAGCAGCAAGGTCATCAAGAGATGGCTCCATAGCTCCTTCAAGATCTTCTTCCTCTGTAAGAGCCTCTAATATATCTTCCTTTGGAATCTCAGAATCCTCAGGTCTACCAACTTCTTCATCAAGATGAGCTGTGTTTTCTATATCTTCTACTTCATCATTAGCAAGGCTGTTCATAAGAGCATCTAGATCAGGAATTGAAATATCACTCTCTGATTCTCCGCCTTCGCCTCCTGAGCTTTCAGTACTATCTTCTATATCAGCAACTTCACCATCGGTTGAACTGGAATCTGCCGCTTCACCTCCAAGAAGGTCATCAAGACTAGCTTCCAGATCACCAAGATCAAGCTCATCTTCTCCAGATACCTCTGCTGGAGCAGGCTCCTGTGCTGGCTCAGCTTCTTCTGATGTTTCTTCAAGAGCAATACTATCTGGTTCTGAAGGCTCCCCTGCCGCTTCCTCAGTAGCTTCATCGCCGCCAATAAGTGACTCCATATCAGAAAGAAGATCATCAAATTCAGAATCACCCGCTGTATCTGGTGCTACTTCTTCTGAGATCACATCGCCAGAAGGTCCTTCTGATCCGCTTTCTTCAGAAATTGAACCATCAAGATCTGCCTCAAGATCATCAAGCGAAAGATCATCTATACTACCAAGGTCTATTTCTTCTGGAACAACTTTTTCCTTTTCTTCGTCACTACCTTCCATAAGAACAGGTTCTTCTACCTGCTCTTCCTGAACTTCTTCATCCTGGATATTATCAAGAAGATTACTTAAACTATCTTCTGTATTTTCTTCAGGAACTACTAAACTACTTGCATCTTCTTCATCTAAAAGATCTGTAAGGATCTCTTCTGGAGTCTGATCTGCGTCTGAATCTGTCTCTTTTCCCAGCTGAGAGCTATCATCTTCTGGAATAGCTTCCTCTGGAGCCATCTCTAAAAAAGAGTCATTCTCCTGAGATTCATCAATAATAGGAATATCTGGTTCAACTACTGGAGCTGGCGCTGGTGCCTCTTCTGCAGGCTCAGGTGCATTTGCGGATTCAGCCTGATCAAACTTGCCGCTCTGAATCTCAGCATCCATCCTCTCTGCATCAGCTATAGCTTCATCAAGTGCAATCTCCTCCGGATCTCTAACATCGTCACTAGATGGAACATTACCAACAGTAAACTTTGGAATATCAGGATCTGTTTCTTTTTCAATATCATCTAAAAGATCTGCCATACTATCATCAAGAAACTCGTCATTATCCAGTTTATTAAGGATATTTCCAATCTCTGCCAAGTCCTGATTAGTGCCGTTAGAATTATTTACAAGCGCACCAAGATCCCCTGCACCGCCATTTTCTGGCAATGTAGAGGAGGATGATCTTCCTTTGCCTGACATCCTACTTAGAGCAGACTGCGGATTATCATTATTTGACTGCGCTGAACTTAACAGGCTGTCGAGATATTCCTCGTTGTTAGAATTCATAACCCCTTACACTCCTGCAAAATATAGTCGACTGAATTCATCGGGATAGAATCCGTCTTTTCTTCTATTTCAGGCGTATGATGGTATAGTTTTTCATGCACTCTTACAAGATGGGCCTTTTTGTTTACAAAGGCAATCTTTTCAAAAGGCCATCTGACTACAGTAGGGTAATCAAGTCCTACTCCAAGTTCCAAAATAAGTAACTTAGAATTAAGAGTATGTGTCAAAAATTTCTTGTACACATCCCAATTTTCCATATATGCCGTTTCATTATAGGCTATATTACTATACTCTTTTCGTTTCTGGTTCAGATACAATTCCTTGCCATCCTGAAATGGCTTAACAAAGGTCTTCGTATCATCAATTTTTCCGCCTATACTTATGATATCATGTATATCGGCAACAAGTTGCATAAATTCAATAGATTTTTCTGAAAATATTAACGGATCATCAAGATCTGGTGTCTGTAAATACATCAGATTACCGCAAGGATACACGCTTTTAGCTGGATCAAAGCCGTATAAAAGCGCATCCTGAAAGACTGTATCGCAAACAAGAAAATATTTCTTGTCTCCGACTAATTTTCTAAGAAGTCTATAAGCATCTTCAATTCGGGAATCAGAATTATAATATGCATATTCATATTCAACAACCGGTAAGAGCCACTTATGTTCTTCATCACTACATAGATTTAATAGCTGCTCATACCTTGGATCATTCCTTATTCCTCTTCTGACCCAATTCCATTCGTCACCAATTCCTATAACTATCTGGTCTGATGACTCTACCATTTCTACTAAAGATTTACTCATTAAAACACCTACCAATTATGCCAATATTAAAATACTCCCTTTGTCTTAACAGTCATTGAAAGCTAGTTTCCATAACTGAGGCAAAGGGAGTTAAAGTCAGTTAATATCAGCTCGCATCCGAAGCATTAACAAGCTCATCTATTACGCTTACAAGATTTCCAATTTCTGGCTTAGACAACTGTCTATCTGCTCCTAAGGATTCACCCTTTCTTCTCATTTCTTCATTAACCAGTGATGAAAAGATAATAAGTGGAATATCCTTGGTAGCATCGTCGCTCTTTACGAGCTTTGTAAGTCTATGACCATCCATGATAGGCATCTCAATATCAGTGATGATACACTTGATGTTATTGAGTTCGCCTCTATCTTTACAAGCCTTGATGTAATCGTACGCAAGCTTACCATTTTCAAAGTGTCTTACGTTATTATATCCAGCTTTATTTAAAGAATCTACAATAAGCTTATTAAGAAGCTGTGAATCTTCTGCAAGAACAATAGGAACTTCATTTCTAGGACGAGAGCCGATTTCTGCAAGAGCATCCATATTAAGACCAGTATTAGGATTGATATCTGATACGATTTTCTCAAAGTCGAGGATGATGATCAGCTGATTCTCGAACTTGATGATACCAGTTGAGATACTCTCCTCAGCCTTTGAAATTGTAGCATTAGGTTTAATAATATCAGCCCATGATACTCTGTGGATACCAACTACAGAATCTACATGGAATGCAATATCTAACTTGTTAAAGTTTGTGATAATGAAAAGTCCGCCTGGTTTAGAAGCGCCTCTCTGTAAGCAGTTTCTAAGGTCGATAGCAGTGATCATTGTATCACGCGGCATGAATATGCCTTCAATACTAGGATGAGCATTAGGAACAGGAGTAACCTCCTGATACACAATAATTTCTTTGATCTTGGCTACGTTGATACCATAGCAATGATCGTCAATCTTAAACTCAAGGACTTCTAATTCATTCGTTCCATTTTCAAGCAGAATCTTTGATTCCATTCTCTCACCTCACGTAATAAGAAAATAATTTAACGATATCCCATTAGTATTAATACCGCAAAACCGATTAAAAATAATTATTGAATATCTTTCTTTAGTATAGCATAATTTTCTGAAAATAAATATACAAAAACAAAAAAGACGGGCATTTGACCGTCTTTTAAGAATTCATTTATAAGTTTTTTATATTTCAAATTATTAGTTCAAATTTGTATCTTCAAAACCGAACACTGATATCTAAATCCATTTTCTTCTATACTATTACTAGGTTCGGTATTACCTTACCAAGTACTCCTAGTTTGGATAAGCCCTCGACCTATTAGTACACATCAGCTGAACACGTTACCGTGCTTACACCTTGTGCCTATCTAACCTCGTACTCTCCAAGGGGTCTTACTGCCGAAGCAGGGATATCTCATCTTGAGGGGGGCTTCACGCTTAGATGCCTTCAGCGTTTATCCCTTCCGGACGTGGCTACCCAGCCTTATGCATCTGGCGATGCAGCTGATACACCAGCGGTCCGTCCATCCCGGTCCTCTCGTACTAAGGACAGCTCCTCTCAGATATCCTACGCCCGCGCCGGATAGGGACCGAACTG
>NZ_FRDH01000011.1 GCF_900143205.1 Butyrivibrio hungatei DSM 14810
CGGACCGCTGGTGTATCAGCTGCATCGCCAGATGCATAAGGCTGGGTAGCCACGTCCGGAAGGGATAAACGCTGAAGGCATCTAAGCGTGAAGCCCCCCTCAAGATGAGATATCCCTGCTTCGGCAGTAAGACCCCTTGGAGAGTACGAGGTTAGATAGGCACAAGGTGTAAGCATGGTAACGTGTTCAGCTGATGTGTACTAATAGGTCGAGGGCTTATCCAAAACGCAAGTATAGGAAAATGGATTTAGATATCAGTGTTCGGTTTTGAAGGTACAAAGCAAAAGGACCATGCAGTAGCATGGCATTTTGTATATATAGTATCTTTAATAATCCTCCTTAGCTCAGTCGGTAGAGCATTCGGCTGTTAACCGAAGTGTCGTTGGTTCGAGTCCGACAGGGGGAGCTAAAAAAAGACTGTTACTACGGTCTGATACGGCTCCGTGGTCAAGCGGTCAAGACATCGCCCTTTCACGGCGGTAACACGAGTTCGATTCTCGTCGGAGTCATTTTAATATGGTGACATAGCCAAGCGGTAAGGCATAGGTCTGCAACACCTTGAGCGGCGGTTCAAATCCGCCTGTCACCTCTATAAAATCTGTAAGCATATCGCTTACAGATTTTTTTTATTCAATAGGAATATCATTAATGGGGAGATGTTGTATTAATAACGCTTATATTAAGGAGAGTATGATGAAAAGAAGAATTGCAATGATCTTAGCTGCCAGCCTGATGTTAGTAGGTTGTGGTAGCAACGAAGCAAAAGAAATCGATAAGGAGATAACTGGAAGACAGTCAAGTACTGAAGAAACTTCACTAGAAGCTACAACATCTGATGCCACTGAAGAAGTAAGTGAAGTAGAAGAAGATAAAGATAAAGAAGTACCAGCTGTAGATCTGTTATATAACTTTCTTGGAGTAGATGGAAAGACTGCTTCCGCAGTGTCTGATGTAGAGATATCAGTTGATTCCTACGATGGCGAGCACTACTTTGATTATAAAGTAGGTGAAGAAATATCATTGGAAGAAATAAAGACTAGCATCAGCAAGAGCGGATGGGGAGATGAAATGAAACTCTCATATACATTCTTTTATCAAGATAAAAAGAGCCCAATATTAGCGGTTCTTGTCCCAGATAATCCAAATTATAGAGATGAGAATAACTGTCTTTTGTTCTTTGCTGTAAAGGATAGAGAAGTGCATTTGGTTTCATACAAGGATACAATGTGCGATGAGTATACATATGGATATGTTGGTCAGGGAGGGCTTCTTTCTTATAAGTCTCAACCACTTGGACGTAGTAGCGGAAACCTTTTGATAAATAAAACTTATATTGTTGATAAAGATGGACAGATAGTAGATCTTTTCAATGAAACAATGGCAGTAGCAAGTGAAGCAGAATACATGGGAGATGACCACAGGGCTTTTGCTATATTTGCTGAAATGTATGCGGATGGCAATTGGTCGTATGTTTCTGTTCTTGAATGTGGATCAAATAAATACTATGTACTATATTCTGATGGCAGTGATACTGATCTTGACGCAAGATTTATTGAAGCTTGTGACAAAGAGGGTATTAAGGTTTATAATAGGGATGAGTTATTGCCTATTTTAAATGGCTATATTCAGGAACTTGGCTATGAGGAAGATATTACTGATCTTGATAATAAAGTAGCTAAGTGGAATGACCTAGACTAAAAAAGTACTTGGGGAGGATATCATGGCAGAAGAAACAATGAATGACTTTAAAGATGAGATCGACAGATCTTTTCGTAAGATCAAAGAGGGTGACATACTCGAGGGAACAGTTATTGATGTAAAAGATACTGAAGTAGTACTTGATCTTAAGTATTACACCCAGGGTATCATCAGAGCTGAGGATTTGAGTGATGATCCAAAGTTCAGTATACACAGAGATATTCATGTTGGGGATGAGATTTCTGCAACAGTAGTAAGTACAGATGATGGATATGGAAACATTCTTTTATCAAAGAAGGAAGCCAATCAGATAGTTGCATGGGATAAGTTAAAAGAACTTATGAACTCCGGGGAGTATGTAGATGTTAAGATATCAGAGGCTGTAAAAAGCGGATGTGTTGCTTTCCTTGAGGGAATCAGAGGTTTTATTCCCGCTTCAAAGCTTGACCTTAATTATGTAGAAGAAAGTGATCTTGATTCATTTGTTGGTAAGACATTGAAAGTTAAGGTAATTACTGCAGATGAAGAGAATAGAAAGCTCGTACTTTCTGGAAGAGAATTCCTGAAAGAACAGGCAGATGCCAAGAGAGCAGAGATGATATCAAATGTTGAAGTAGGACTTGTAACAGAGGGTGTTGTAGAAAGCCTTCAAAATTATGGAGCATTTGTAAACCTTGGAAATGGAATGACAGGACTTGTCCACATTTCTCAGATCTGTAACCAGAGAATTGCACATCCTTCTTCAGTGTTAAAGGTTGGCCAGAAGGTAAAAGTAAAGGTCACTGCTATCAAAGATGGCAAGTTGAGCCTTAGTATGAAAGCATTGGAAGAAATTGCTGCAACTGAGATAACAGAAGAAAAGATAGAGTTTGAGAGTGATGGAGAAGCTACAACATCACTTGGAGATCTTCTAAAAAAAGCAGGATTCTGATATAAAAAAGACGGTGATCATTCACCGTCTTTTTTTACACACACACTATGAAAAGGAACAGCTAAGAATATTATAGCTGAATTATAACTGTATCGAATGGTGCTACGTTCTCAAACTTCTTATCACCAAATTCCGTCTTTACTGTTGTGCTCTGCACAGCATCTGAGTTATTGATAACAATAAGTCTCTTGTCTGCAGGGTAGAATGCACATTCCATATTTGAGTTATCAGTTATGTATTTCTGAGCTAATGGCATATTAGCAGCATACATAAGTATGTTTAAAAGGAGTCTGTTGTTTAAAACATTAGTTTCAAATGTGGATAAGTATATGCCTTTTCCCTTGCCGATGTGGTTAACTGTGAAAAGAGGATTTCCGTCTTTTTCAGCAAGTACTTTAGCATTTCCATCAGTTAAATGAACATGGCATCTTTCTGGAACGAAGCTTCCTTCAGGAATAAGTCCTTCAACTTCTGTTTTATCAAATGCCCATTTTCCATGACATACATAAGGTGAAGTGTTCTTGTCTACGCCAAGGACAGGAGCCATTCTAAAGGTTGTATTATAGCCATCAACAGCAGAAGGTTCGTTAACACCGATAAATGTTCCGCCATCGTATACCCATTTAGTAAGAACTGCTACTATTGAATCGTCTTTCCAATTATCTCCACCGCTCCATGCAGTGCCCTGTGCACCAGCATTGATGATCACCTGATATTTTGATAGATCAGTAGTCTTTACATCTTCAAAGCTGATAAATGACACATTAACAGGAAGTCCGGAAAGAGCTTCGTTGATATGGATCAGATCATTCATGAAAGTTTCATGGAAGTGTCCGCTAAGTGTCCAGCTTCTTAAACTTCCCCAACTGTGAAGAACAGCAACGTTAACATCTAATGTATAAGGTGAACCATTTGTATGAAGATCTCTTATTGTTCTGAACTCATCAGAAATCTTTGCAATGTAATCAACAAAGTCTGGATAGTTTTCAACAAGGTGAAGGTATCCTCCAAGACCAATCCTGTCGATCTTTGCTCTTAAAAGAGCTCTTCTAGTATGATTCCAATATTCTTTTGCATCTCTAGTTGGATCTCCGCCAGGAGCGAAGGTTGGAAGTCCACCAAGTCCAACAGGGAAAAGGTATGGATGTAATCTAAGTTCGTGGGTTTCGATATCAGCGCCAGCACAAAGTCTTACTTCGTAGCCGGAGAATACGCATTTGATAAGTCCGTCAAAATTAAAGTCCTTAAATCTCTTGCTGTAAGGCTCTACACCAATCCAGCTGTCATCGTAGAATACATAAGCTTTTTTTCCATACTCATGAACCATGTCTACAAGCTTACGACCAAATTCAACTACGAAAGAATTTACGAAATCCATGTAATCGAGCTGAGTCTTAACAGGTGGCTGATGAGTTACATGAAGTGCACCCTTGTTAATGAAATCTTCAGCAGTAAGTTTGTAACCATAACGCTCAGCAAAGTTATCAAGCATCTTTGGACTTACTGTGAAATCATATGAACCCCAGTCTGTAAAAAGATTTCTGTTTCTTTCGCTGCTTCCCCAGATCCAAACAAAGTTGTAAAACATTGAAGTGAAACGTACAACTGTAGTTGCAGGATGTGTTTCACACCAGTTTTTAAGCCAGGAGAGCATGTACTCCTGAGTCTCAGGATAAACAGGATCGATAGGCATCAAATGCTCTTTATCCCAGTTATTTGTGGTGTGGTTGTACATGGAAATTTCTTCCCATATTCTGTAAGCAAGGAAACTTACAGTATAGCTGTGATAAGGTATTACGTTGTTAACAATGACATTTCCAGCTTCTTTTTCATAAGTCCAAAAGTTATTGCTGATCTCCTGACCAGTAGTGCGGTCAAAGACCTGCCAGTACTTCATTGACTCTTTGCTATCGTTTACCACGAACTGCTGATCAAAAAAGTCATCAATAAGATGAAAGATAACGTATGAATCATCAGCTACTTTAGGCTGTGTCATAAGAAAAGACTGCTGAAGCTTGTCCTTATTTGCATTGGCCCATTCATTGTGGTCTCTTATGATACAGATTGTTGAATAAATGCCATAACCTGAATCCAAGATCTCATCTGAGAGAACTGTTCCGTCACTATCTCTGATAACGTCAGCTCCCCATTTGTCAGCAAGCTCCAAAGTGAGCTTTTCGTAACCTGATTCACCAGGAAGAGTGAATCCTCCTTTGGAATGCTTTGAATCTAAACTCATAATTTATTAAACCCCCAAGTAGTTGATTGATTATAGTGCACCATCACTACGAACTTTGTCATAATTAAGTACTCCAGAAAGATAAGCAAGTGCAAGTCCCTGGCCCCAGCCCTGGATCCACTCTCTGGAAATGTTTCTGTAACCATCTCTGTCTTTCATGACTGCTGTTCCGCCTGAAACGTTGAGAACACGACCGTCTTCAGAAATGTTATCAAGAATGCCAACAGTAGCTTTGTTGATATATTTGATGTGAAGAGGATTGCCCTTGTTGATCATTGCAGCAGCAATACCGCAAGAAGCGGAAATTTCTTCATAAGAATCTGGATCATCGAGAATAGTTCTGAATAATCCGTTTTCTGTCTGCAGCAGCTTGATAGAGGCAAGCTGTTCATTTAAAGAACCAACAATATCAAGGAACTTTGGATATAAGTAGCATTCAGGAAGAATGCGTCCTACCTCAGACATTGTGTAGGCAGCCCATGCGTTGGCTCTTCCCCAATAGAAGCCAGACATGTGGTCTTTTGTAATGTTGTTGTATCCATGATAGAAAAGACCTGAAGCAGGATCCTGGAGATATTTGATGTGCCAGTAATACTGGTTTAATGCATCGTCAATGAGCTTTTCATCCTTTAAAAGTACTCCGGCTCTTAAAAGGAAAAATGCTGCCATGAAAAGTGTGTCTGCCCAGCACTGCTCAGGGAAATCATTGTTAACTGAAACAGTATGCTGAAGAACATTGTCGCCAAAACGAAGAGCTTCGTTCTCAAGGTAGTCGATCTTGCTTTTTGCAATATCAAGATACTTTTCATCATTTGTATATTCATATAATGTGAGCATAGCGTGTCCCATGGCACAAGTGTTGACTGTCCATGATGGAAGGCCAAGCTCTATATATTCATCAACTCTTTCTTTTAAGAGTTCAATATATTCCTTTTTACCTGTAGCAAGATAAGCCTCGCATACACCATAATAAGCAACGCCTCCTGGCCAATCCCAGGTAAGATCCATACGCATGGTTCTCTTTACGATGGAATCAATTGCGTTTTCGATTTCTTTTTTGTCATAAATAAGATTTGCCATAATACTTCCTTTTCTGCAAAAACATAGTATTTTGAGCAAATTATATTAGTTGATGGTTGAAAAGTCTATTCAAGTAGATGAAAAAACTATGCAATTTCAACTATTTGAGTTAAAATAAGTCATCGAAGTTAATGGACGAAATACTAAATTATTTTATAAAGGATAAATTTATGTCAAAGCCCAAGAAAACTGTCATAGAATATCGTAACTATGAGCTTCCGCTCAATTTTCCAATTCTTCTTTTGACTGGAGACAGGTGGCATATTTCCGATGTAAAGTCTGGAAAACTTCATTTCCATAATTGTCTTGAGATTGGGATCTGTCACAGTGACAGCGGAATGATCGAATTTGATAATGATCCTGTACCATTTAAGGAAGGGGATATGACCTTTATATCTCGAAATGTTCCTCATACAACCTATAGTACTAAAGGACAGGCAAGCCTTTGGTCTTACATTTTTTTGCAGCCTGATGAAATGCTAAAAGGGGACTTTGGAGGGGCTTCACCATATGCAAATGTCTTTGAAGATATGATGCAGAATTCCCAGATCATAATAAATAGGAGGGAATATCCGGAGATATACTTCCTCATCAGAGCCATTATGGAAGAACTTGAAAAGAAGGAAATGAACTACCAGTTGTCTGTGAAAGGCCTGCTTCTGGCACTTTTCATGAAGCTCATGAGAATATATAATGCCACAAATGACAAGAATAAAGATGACAAAGAACCCCATGAAAATGCCATTGTTATTGCGCCGGCGCTTGACTATATCAAGGAAAATTACATGTTCAATTTTCCTATAGAGGACCTGGCAGACATGTGCCACCTGAGCCAGACTCATTTTAGAAGGGTGTTTGGAGAGATCATGAACACTAGTCCGCTTAGCTATCTCAATACCACGAGGATCTTACAGTCATGCATATTGCTTAGGACAACGGAAGAGTCAATCCTTACAATATCCGAGAGAGTAGGCTTTAGATCGGTATCAAGCTACAACCGGCATTTCTCAGAGATCATGGGCACACAACCTAGTGAATGGAGACACAGAATGGCCAAGGTTGATAAGTCTTCAATTCTTGAATATACCGGCTGGATGCAGGCTCAGAACCTGACAGAACCACAAAAATAAGTGAATATGAGCAAAAAAGAGTGGGTAACCACTCTTTTTTATTTGCCTAAAATAAACTGACGGTATTTAGAACAACACCATTTGTACAATATGCACAAAAGCAAGTGTCTCGTTTTATGTATAAGAGACATATCGAACTATAAAAAAGCAAATAAATGGTTGATATTGCAAAGCTTTTTTAACTAAGTGATTAGATGCGCATACTAAATTATTTTAGGATTGTTTTATCAAAGGGGAGGAGCAATATTATGAGTAATGTTCAGAAAAAAAATAAGGGGAGTATCTCGCGCTCTTCTTGGAAAAACAGCCTAAAGCGCGATTGGCAACTATATCTTCTTTTGCTTATTCCACTTGCTTTGGTAATCATATTTAGCTATGGTGCTTATCCAGGACTTCGAATGGCATTCATGGATTATAAGCCTGCTAAAGGATTTTCAGGAAGTAAATGGGTAGGCCTTGGAACATTCAGAAAGATCTTTAAAGATGCTGATTTCACAAGAGCTCTTAGAAATTCAATTGCATTTAACATACTTGATCTTTTAGTTGGTTTCCCAATGCCAATTATTTTGGCACTTATACTTAATGAGCTGAGATATCAAAAGTTTAAAAAGGTTTCTCAGACAATTTTATATCTTCCACATTTCCTTTCATGGGCAATCATCGGTAGCGTAGCACTTACAATGTTCAAGCCTTCTAGTGGACTTGTAAACGTAGCACTCATGAATGCAGGAATCATAGACAGTGGAATACCATTTCTTAATGAAAAATGGCACTGGGCAGTAACGTACCTTCTCATCGGAGTATGGCAGGGTATGGGATGGGGAACGATCCTCTATTTAGCAGCTATCACCGGAATCAGCGGTGAGCAGTATGAAGCAGCTATGATCGATGGAGCCAACCGCTGGCAGAGAATGGTCAACATCACACTTCCGGGTATCAGAAGTACTATCGTAACACTCCTTATTATGAACCTTGGCCGAGTAATGGGTAGTAACCTTGAGAGACTTACAGCTCTTGGAAATACTCAGGTAAAAGAGTTCCAGTATCAGCTGGCAATCTACATCTTCAATAAAGGTCTTGAGAATAATAAGTTCAGTCAGGCAACAGCAGTTGGTTTGTTCCAGTCAGCTATAGGCGTTTTGTTAGTTCTTTTATCTGACAGGATAGCCAAGAAGCTTGGCGATGATGGCTTGCTATAGGAGGTTGTTACAAATGCTTAGAAATAATAAAGCAAAGAGTGAAGAAAGCTATTCAGCTGGCGGAGCTCATGCAGTTATAGGATTTAAGATCAGCGACGCGATCATGATGCTGGTCATCATACTTCTTTGCGCTACATGTGTACTTCCATTTATCCATGTTGCAGCAAAATCAATATCAGGAAATACAGCAGTAATGTCACAGTCAGTATATTTCTGGCCAAAAGATATTACACTTGATGCATTCAAAAGAGTACTTGCAGATCCAACAATGAGTCATTCAATGATCTTCTCAGTATGGATCACACTTTTATTTACATTCCTTGGAATGATCGTTTGTACATGCGCAGCTTACCCTCTTTCCAAAAAGAGACTTAAAGGCCGCCCAGTACTTACATTCCTGCTAATGGTACCTATGTATTTCACAGCCGGAATCATTCCTTCATACATTTTGTATTACCAGCTGCATATCCTTGATACATTTTGGGTTTTGATATTACCACTTATTTATTCACCATATAACATGCTCATCATGAAGAACTATTTTGCATCAACTATTCCAGATAGTTTGGAAGAGTCAGCATTCCTTGATGGAGCAACAAACTTCCAGATTCTTTGGAAAATAGTTCTTCCGCTTTCAAAACCTATTTTGGCTACACTTTCACTGTTCTACGCAGTAGGACGTTGGAATTCTTATGCGGACAACATGTACTATACAAGATCTGCCGACCTTAAGATGATGCAGTACAAGCTTTATCAGTTAGTTGCATCTGCTACAGAGGCTCAGACAGCGTCACTTGCAGATACAGGTGGAGTAACACAGTCAACACCAGAAGTACTTCAGGCTGCATGTATCATGTTCGTAACAATACCTATTATTATCATCTACCCATTCCTTCAGAAGTACTTCGTACAAGGAACAATGGTAGGAGCAGTAAAAGGCTGAGAGCACTTAACGAGCTGAAAGCGAGTTTAGTGCGAACGTGTTCTGGCGAGCGAAGCGAGAGCAGAACTTCATTATGAATGAAACCTCAAATCGAGGTTCAGATATTTTCTTATATGTAAAAGGAGGATTACGATGAAAAAGAAGGTTTTAGCTGCATTACTTAGCGCAAGCATGGTAATGGGAATAGCAGCGTGTGGACAGAACAATGCACCTGCTACAACAGAAGACAACACTGAAACTCAGGAAACTGAGGCTGAGGCAGAAGCTACTACTTCAGAGGAGACTTCTGATGTAACAGCTGGTATTGATGGATGGGAGCCATTCTCAGACCCGGTAACTCTTAGAGTAGCTGTATACGACAGAGGTGATAACGGCAATGGATGCTCTGACGTAGAGAACAACTACTGGACAAAGTGGGTTCAGGAGAATTTCGGTGACAAGTACAACATCAATGTTGAATATGTAGGAATCACACGTTCAGACGTTATGACTGACTATGCAATGCTTGCTTCAACAGGCGAACTTCCAACTCTTTGCATGGAGTACGACTATGATAAGCTTGCAACATGGGTATCTGATGGATATTTACAGCCATACGATGTTGATCAGTTCAAGACAATTGCTCCTACATACTTCCAGAACATGGTAGATAACGGACTTACAAACTACATCCAGATGCAGGGTGACAACTATCTTGTAGTTGGTAACAGACCATATGGTGCTTCAACTTACACATACTGCACATGGTACAGACAGGACTGGCTTGAAGAGGCTGGATACACAGAGCTTCCTACAAAGAACTCAGAGCTCCTTGAGCTTTATGCTAAGCTTGTAGAGAACGGACATGAGTATCCTCTTTCAGGATCAAAGGTTTCAGGTGCTGGTGTAGACCAGAACTACAGCTACAGAGATTATCCACAGGATGAAGTAACATGGGCTACAACAGGTGACTATCAGATTCCTGCTCTTTCAACAGAGGCTCAGAAGAGATTCCTTAAATGGCAGAACGAGCTTTACAATGATGGTTACATCAACCCTGAGTATTACTTAAGAGCTCAGTCAGATGTAGAAGCTGACTTCATCAATGGTAAGGCATTCCAGTGGTCAGGTTATGTTTCATCAACAATGAACGTACTTAATTCTCTTTATGAGAACGAGCCAGATGCTAAGCTTGCAGTTGCAGTTTGCCCATCAGAGTTCATTCAGGATGAGACATGGGGCAACAGCAATGCATATCGTCCAGGCGGTAACATCGGTGCTATGATCGGTTTCGCAAACAACGCTACAGAAGATGAAGTTAAGGCTGGTATGATGTACCTTGAGTGGATGGCTCAGCCAGAAAACCTCTTCACAATGCAGTGGGGTATCGAAGGTAAGAACTTCAACTTCGAAAACGGTAAGCCAGTTGCAGTTGGTGATCAGTCAGGTCTTGAAGAGCAGCAGGGTCACAACAACAACGTTGACTATTGGATGGTTGTAACAGCTATCAAGGTTCTTGGAAACATCGAAGACGATATCGCAGCAATCAATCCTCAGGGACTTCCTCAGGACTTCTACGATCAGATCCTTGCTAACTACAACGGACAGATGGCTATCTACAATGCTGGTAAGTGCAATGTTGACTGTATGTTTGGTGCAGCTCTTGAGTCTGTAACAGAGTATGGTAACACACTTAAGGAAGAGCTCTACCCAGAGTATCGTGATCAGCTTGTAATGTGCAAGCCAGAAGAGTTTGATGCTCTTTACGATGAGCTTTCACAGAAGTATCTTGATGCAGGATACCAGGAGATCATTGATGAGAGACAGCAGCTCTTTAATGATGGTCTTTCAACAAGACTTCAGTAATAAATAATCTTTTAGATGCAAAAGTGCCGCTTGGGAAACCGGGCGGCACTTTTTGTATACAGAAGTTCTCATGAATGTATTATAATAGGAAAAGAAGTTTTGACGGAAAGGGGGACTTATGGAGGAAGAAGTAAAAAAATTCATAGAATGGATGGATGATTCAAAAAACATTGTATTCTTTGGCGGAGCAGGCGTTTCTACAGAGAGTGGTATTCCTGATTTTAGAAGCAAAGATGGACTGTACAATCAGCACGATATCAGATTTGACAAATATCAGCCGGAATATCTTTTGAGTCATAGCTGTCTTATTTATGAACCAAAGGTTTATTATGAGTTCCATAGACAGAAGATGGACACTCGTGATATTGAACCAAACAATGCTCACAAGTATCTTGCAGCGCTGGAAGAGACTGGGAAGCTAAAGGGGATAGTAACTCAGAACATCGATGGACTCCATCAGAAGGCTGGAAGCAAGGCCGTATATGAGATCCATGGAAGCGCGCTCAGGAACTATTGCATGAGCTGTGGCAAAGAATATCCTGACGATTATATTTTTGAATCTGATGAGCCGATTCCAAAGTGCTCATGCGGTGGAACCATCAGACCAGATATCACTCTATACGAAGAGGGGCTTCCAGAAGATCAGGTCAGTGGGGCAATAGATGCTATTTCTAAGGCAGATATGCTCATAATTGGTGGTACGTCACTTACAGTTTACCCTGCAGCTTCATTTATCAACTATTTTAGAGGCAGGTACCTCGTAATAATCAATGAGAGTGATATTCCTGTTAAAAGAGCTGAGAACACTCTTATAATTAAAGAAAAAATCGGGAAAGTATTTACCGAAGTAGCAAAGTTACAAGGAATAACATTATAAAGAATGGATATTCAAGTAGGAAATATAGTTAAATTAAAGAAACAACATCCTTGCGGAAGCTTTGAATGGGAGGTTTTGCGCGTTGGAGCCGACTTTAGACTCAAATGTACAGGCTGCGGGCACCAGATCATGATTCCTAGAAAAAACTTGGAAAAAAGTGTTAAGGGGATACGATAAAAAGCTTGCAATTATCACGTGGATATGATAACATACCATTCTGTGATAAATTCCTTGCTGCCTGACTGATACGGGTAGCCAGAGACCAAAAGGAGGTAACAAAGCATGAACAAATACGAATTAGCCGTTGTTGTTAGTGCAAAGATCGAAGACGATGCCAGAACAGCAGTCATCGAGAAAGTTAAGAAGACTATCGAGAAGCATGGTGGTCAGATTACTAATGTCGATGATTGGGGAAAGAAGAAGCTCGCTTATGAGATCGAGAAAATGACAGAAGGCTTCTACTATTTCATCCAGTTCGACGGTGAGCCAACTGCACCAGCAGAGATCGAAGCTCGCATGAGAATCATGGACGGCGTCATCAGATATTTATGCGTTAAGAACGAGGCTTAAATAGAAGAGGACGAAAAATATGAATAAAGTTATACTATGTGGACGTTTAACAAGAGACCCTGAAGTAAGATATTCACAGGGAGAGAATTCAATGGCAATCGCAAGATACACTCTTGCAGTTGACAGAAGAGTTAACAGAAGCAATCAGCAGGATGGACAGACAGCAGATTTCATTGGAATCGTAGCTTTCGGTAAGTCAGGTGAGTTTGCAGAGAAGTATCTCAAGAAGGGCACTAAGGTTATCGTAACAGGACGTATCCAGACTGGTAGCTATACCAACAAGGATGGCGTTAAAGTATACACAACTGACGTAGTTGCAGAGGATCAGGAATTTGCAGAATCCAAGAATTCATCTGCTGGTAACGGCGGAAACTTTGGTGGATCTGCTCCATCAAATGAGCCTGCACCTTCTGCAGCAGGGGATGGCTTCATGAACATTCCAGACGGAATTGACGAGGAGCTTCCTTTCAATTAATTAGGAGGTAAAATAACATGGCTTTCACAAAGTCTGAGAAGTCCGATGCTCCTGTAAGGAGAAAGGGCGGAATGCACAGAAGAAAGAAAGTTTGCGTATTCTGTGGCAAGGATAATGTAATCGATTATAAGGATACAGCTAAGCTTAAGAAGTTCGTTTCTGAGAGCGGCAAGATTCTTCCTAGAAGAATCACAGGAAACTGCGCTAAGCACCAGAGAGAGCTTACATCAGCTATCAAGAGAGCAAGACATCTTGCTATGATGCCATACGTAGCTGAGTAATTCAGTTATCCTATAAAGATAATAAATAGGACACTTTTTAGAAGAAATTCTAGAAAGTGTCTTTTTTTGTGTGTTAAAATAGTTGCTGTAAATGGGGAGTATGGCAAAAGTAATGCCTGGCAAGGCATAGGGGACTAAAATATGCATTCTAAAAAGATTACTGACTATATTTATGGATTGCTCAATGGCTTAAGTATCAGAAATAAGCTGATATTAGTTTATGTGATATGCATGGTGATACCGCTTATATTAACTGACAGTATTGTATTTGGACTCCTGGAGCACTATGAGAAAAGAGAAGAGGAGTACCGAATGAGAAGCGTGGCAGACTCAGTAAGGTACTTGGTCAATAGCTCTTTTGACGAAGCAGTTACAGCAATCAATAAGATATATCTGGATGAAGACGTCTATAAATTCCTGGATGATGATTTTGAATCAGAGTATGACTTCTTTGAAAAAAGACTGAAGATCATTGATAGTAAGATCAAGCCGCTTGATGGTGGTAAAGAATCTGTTCTTAGTAGCATCATTCTCTGTAGTGACAATCCGGGAATAGTCAACGGTGGAAATTTCTGTAACATCAAAGATATTAAGTACATTAAATGGGGAGATCTTTTGGCATCCAAAAACTCGATAATAGTCTTTTTCTATTATCCAGATGATGCTATCAAAAATATATCCAATAAAAAGAAAGTGGCAGTCATACGAATGCTGGACAATTATTCCTGGTACGATAGGGATATGATGGTGTATGTGGACCTTGATTTTAGCGTACTTCAGCGCAAGATGAAAGCCATGACATATGAGTATTCTGTATATCTGTGCGAAGGTGACAGAATATTGTTATCAAGTCCGCTCCAGAAAAGTATCAATGTGGATTATGAGACTTTGGGCGATGATGTCAACATTGGACTTGAAGTACCGTGGGATATATACGGCAGAAACTTAAGAATCATCGTATCAGGAAACGGAACAAGCTTTAAAAAGGTGTTTAATGATCATGCTTCTTTGATAGTACTGCTCATAATATTTAACCTCCTGGCGCCTATTATAGTGATCTGGTTTATCAACAGATCTTTTGCTGTGAGACTTTATAGAATTTCAAAGGCCTTTGATGAAGCGGATATTGATAATAACAAAGGAATTGATGAGGAAAATCCTGGCGATGACGAGATAGGCCTTTTGATAAGAGGGTATAACCGAATGGTCGAGAGACTGAATACCCTTATAAGGACCAATTATACCGCCAAGCTGGAACGACAGGAAATTGAACTTGCAAGGCAGAACGCTGAGCTTTCGGCACTTCATTCCCAGATCAATCCGCATTTCTTGTTCAATATGCTTGAAAACATAAGGATGCGAAGTGTAATAAAGAGTGAAAGAGAGACCGCTTCCATGATTGAGAAGCTTGCGGTCCTCATAAGGCAGAATGTAAGCTGGTCTACAGATAGATCTACGATAGAAGATGAAGTAAATTTCATAAAGTCATATCTTGAGCTTCAAAAGTATCGATTTGGAGAAAAGCTTAAATTTGATATCAGCTTAAGAGAAGACTGCAAGGACTTCCTGGTGCCAAAGCTCACACTGGTAACGTTCGTTGAGAATTCTTGTGTGCATGGTATGGAAGGAAAAACTGCGGCCTGCTACATATATGTGAGGGTATATAGAAATGAAGATAAACTTGTCATGGAGATAGAGGATACCGGAAGCGGAATGCTTGATGAAGATGTTGTGTATCTTAATGACAGGATGAATAATTGCACTTTTGAAGATGTAAAGAAAGGCTCTCATGTCGGTATTTTGAATGCATGTTTAAGACTTCGCATGAGTACAGACAATGCGGCTGTCTTTAGTCTTGAAAGTGAGAAAGGCGTTGGAACTTATATCACCATAACAGTTCCCACAGACAGGCTGAAAATAAGCGATGATAAGAGTGATGCTGGTAGATGATGAACCATTCATTTTGGAAGGATTATCAGTTCTCATTGATTGGGAAAAATACGGCTGTATGATAGTTGCCAAGGCTTCCAATGGCGAAGAGGCTTTTGAGTATCTAAAGCAGGGCGATATAGACCTTGTGATCACAGATATCAAGATGCCAGTAATGACAGGCATTGAGCTGTTACAAACGGCCCGCGAGGAAGGATTATCCTCTGCTTATTTTGTGATATTAAGTGGTTACAATGACTTTCAGTATGCGCAGACGGCTATTAAATACGAGGCTCTCGACTATCTGCTAAAGCCAGTAAGTGCCGATGGACTCATAGAGGTTATTGAAAAGGTTAAGAATAAGAAAAAAGCTACCCAGGGCGGAGATCTTGCAGATTATGAGAAGAAAGATAAGTCCGAGGCTGCAACAGCTCTTTTTAAGGATGAACTTGATGGAATAATATCAGGAATAGAGCACAATGACAAAGATGTGATCAACAAGAATATTGACGAGCTCTTTATAAAAATGGGCGGAGATGGAACAGCTCTTTCTAAAAAAGCTCTTGATGTGAACAAGAACTACCTTGTTTTCAGGCTTCTTCACTTGGCTGTAGAGCTTGATAAGAGCATTGACCAGGAAGTTGTCATGATGTACATCTCGGATAATATCTTAATGAGTGGCACAGAAATGGGAACTATACTTCACTTAAAACAGTTTGCCAGTGAATATGCGGGGTATCTGGCAAGCCTTCGAGGCACAGTTTCAAAGGGCGTTCTTCATGACATAGAAAAAGAACTTGATGTCAATTATGCACAGAATATAACGCTTAAGGATTTTGCAGCAAAATACTATGTGAACAGTTCTTATTTGGGACAGCTATTTCGTAAGCAATATGGTATGTCTTTTAGAGAATATCTGAACATGGTCAGAATAAATAAGGCAGCTACTATGCTTATCAAGACTGATGAAAAGATAGGCTGCATAGCTGAAGAGGTTGGATATCACGATACTGACTATTTTATCAATAAATTTATATCAATTAAAGGCTGTACACCGTCAAAATACAGAAAAAATGGAAATGGTCAGACAGAAGAATAAATTGACAGGACAAATCACTAGAATTTGTCCTGTTATCTTTTTGACTTTGTAGGGGGAAAAGAAAAGGAGTCGGTATTAGACTAAAAAGTAACAGATGGTATGCCCTTTATGGGGGGCAAATAAAAAATGGGAGGATTACAATGAAATTCAAAAAAGCAGCATCACTATTGTTGAGTGTCTTGATGATGGCATCTGTTGTCGCAGGTTGTGGCAACGCATCAGAAGGCACAACATCAGGTGGAGACACAACAGCATCAACAGAGACTGGCAGTGATTCAACTGATGCAGGATCAGGCGATGTAACTGAGTTTACAATGTTCATCACAATGCCTGGATCAGAGATCAATGACGACAACGAGATCGCTCAGATGATCGCAGACAAGTATGGGGTTAAGGTAAAAGAAACATGGCTTACAGGCCAGACAGCATCAGAGGCTACAGGTACACTTATTGCAGGCGGCGAGTATCCTGATTTCATCGACTCAGACGAAATGAATCTTCTTATCGACGCAGATGCACTGGTTCCTCTTGATGATTACATCGATAAGTATCCTGAGTTCAAGAATGCGTGGTTCACAGAAGAAGAGTGGGAGAAATTCCGTCAGCCAGATGGACATATCTACTGGATCAACCCATTCGGAAACACAAAGGGTGAATCAAAGCAGACAACTCACAATGATGAAGCATTCTGGATCCAGGTAAGAGTTCTTGAGTGGGCTGGATATCCTAAGATTGAGACATTAGACCAGTACTTCCAGCTTCTTGAAGACTACATTGCAGCTAATCCAACAATGGATGATGGAACAGAAAACATTGCATATACTATCCTTTGCGAAGACTGGAGATATTTCTGTCTTGAGAATGCAGGACAGTTCCTTGCAGGATATCCAAATGATGGTTCTGTAATCGTTGATAAGACAGATATGACAATCAAGGATTACAACACATCAGAGGATACAATCGCATATTTCAAGAAGCTCAACGAAGAGTACAACAAGGGCTTTGTAGATCCTGAATCATTTACACAGACATATGATGAGTACATCGCTAAGCTTTCAACTGGACGTGTTCTTGGTATGGTTGACCAGTGGTGGGATTTTGCTAACACAGTTAACGATTCATACAAGCAGACAGGCCTTGATGCTAAGGGATGCAACTATGTACCTTTAGGACTTACAACAAAGGCTGGCATGGAAAACAGATGGCATACATATGATGACACAGTAAACCAGGCTTCTGGTATCGCTATCACAAAGGATTGTAAGGATCCTGAAAAGGCATTTAAGTTCATCGTTGATTGCGCTATGGATCAGGAACTTCATGATCTCAGATTCTGGGGTGTTGAAGGCGTAGATTACCAGGTTGATGACAACGGATTATACTATCGTACAGATGAGCAGAGATTACAGTGGGCAGATACTTCTTATCAGGCTTCTCACAGATGCCAGTATTCATACTTCCCACAGTGGGGTGGAACATCTGATGATGGAAAGAACGCTAACAAGCCAGAAGAACAGCCTTCAGAGTTTATGATCGATATGGCAGCTCCTCTTAAGGCATGCTTCGATGCTTATGGAGTAACAACATATCCTCAGATGATCAATTCTGTAGTAGAGACAAACGGACCTTGGTTCCCAATGTATTCATACTCAAACAACTTCACAACAGAGACACCTGGTGGTGTAGCTTGGGCTAAGATGGGTGAGTGCAAACACGAGTGGCTTCCAAAGGTTGTTATGGCTAAGGACTTCGAGCAGGGATGGGCTGAGTACATGGATGCATACAATGCATGTAAGCCAGAGGACTTCCTTGGAGAGATGCAGGAAATTCTTGATACATTTAAGTAATCACTTGACGAGGTATTTTCGAGTCTAGTGTACTACTTAGTTCGATCGAGCGATAGCGAGAGTCGAACTTCCTTGTGTAGGATCATTAAAAGGCAGCAACTGCGCCACAGACAATGTTGCTGCCTTTTTCTTAAGAAAAACAGTTAAATTCCTTGAGAAAAGAGCAATAGGAGAGAGTTTATGGCCCGCAATAAAACGCATAAAAAAATGGATATGAAGGCCACACTTAAAGAGATGAAGCGCCAGAGCTTTCTGATGGTTGTATCGCTCGCTGTTGTTGTGTACGGTATCATATTCTACTACTGGCCTTTGACTGGCTGGATCATGGCTTTTCAGAATTATAAGCCAAAGAATGGACTACTTGGATCCAAATTTGTTGGACTGGATAAGTTTAGATTCTTATTTGAAGATGAAGTATTTATCAAAGTCATCAGAAATACCTTTGCAATGGGTGTTATCAACCTCGTTGCTACAACCATAATGGCAGTTCTTTTTGCAATTATATTAAATGAAGTTAGGAAGGCATGGATCAAAAAGCCTATTCAGACAATATCATATCTTCCACATTTCCTTTCATGGATCGTTGTTACCAGTATTCTTCATGTATCATTGTCATCAACAGGTATTGTAAACGATCTGCTCATGAGATTTGGAATTATTGATCAGGCAATCAACTTTTTTGCCCATCCTAAATATTTCTGGCCAATCGTAGCATTTGCTCACTGCTGGAAAGAGACAGGATGGAATGCAATAATCTATCTGGCAGCCATCACAGCTATCGATCCTTCGTTGTATGAAGCGGCTTCTATCGATGGCGCAGACAGATTACAAAAGATAAAATATATTACGTTCCCAGGCATCAAGCCAACATTTATGATCCTTCTTCTCATGAATGTAGGTAACGTATTAAATGCAGGTTTTGAAGTTCAGTATTTGCTTGGAAACGGACTCGTACAGTCAGTATCGCAGACAATCGATATTTACGTTCTGAAGTGGGGTATTTCACAGAACGATTACTCTCTTGGTACAGCTGCAGGATTGTTTAAGAGCGCTGTAAGTATTGCGATCATCGTTATAGCCAACGCCATAGCCAAGAAATACAGCGAGCAGAGACTATTCTAAAGGAGGGGCGAGACGATGAATGAGAATGAATACAAAGTAAGAAAACCTGTCAGCGACGTCATATTCGAGATATTTGTCGTATTGTTCCTGGCTATTTTCGTAGTAGTAACACTATACCCTGTTCTTAATACAGTAGCGCTGTCATTTAATGATGGTATCGATGCTGTAAGAGGAGGAATTTATTTAATACCACGTAAGTTTTCTATGAAGAACTACCAGACAGTATTTGCAATGCAGAACATCTGGGTTGGCGCTAAGATCACAGTACTTAGAACAGTGATCGCTACCGTTACATCTCTTTTTGCAAATGCCCTTCTTGCATTTGTGGTTAGTAGAAAGAGATTCCTGTTTAAGTCACAGCTTTCTCTGTTTTGGGTTATAACAATGTATGTAAATGGTGGAATGATTCCTGTCTTTCTGTTGTACAAAAACCTTGGCCTTACCGGAACATTCCATGTATACTGGATTCCTGGAATGATCAGTGCATTCAACATGCTGGTTATGAGAACCTACATGGAAGGAATTCCAGAGAGCTTGGAGGAATCAGCACAGCTTGATGGTGCAGGATATTGGGTAATATTCAAGGACATCATTTCACCTCTTAGTAAGCCTGTATATGCTACAGTAGCTCTTTTCATTGCTGTATGGCAGTGGAATTCATGGTTCGATGCAATGCTCTATAACCGTATGAAGACTGAATATACAACACTTCAGTACGAGCTTATGAAGCTTCTTTCATCAGTAATGCAGCAGAGTGGTAGTGCAGAAAATGCTAAGAATGGTGCGAACACCATTACACCTATCACTATCCGTGCAGCAGTTACAGTTGCAACCATGCTACCTATCG
This sequence comes from Butyrivibrio hungatei DSM 14810, assembly GCF_900143205.1. GTDB lineage: Bacteria > Bacillota > Clostridia > Lachnospirales > Lachnospiraceae > Butyrivibrio > Butyrivibrio hungatei. Next base: position 20,113 of record NZ_FRDH01000011.1, read on the forward strand.
TATGTTTGTACCCGTTCCTGCAAAGATACTTCGTTACAGGTCTTACCATTGGTGGTGTAAAAGAATAATGAATAGCAAAAAGACACTTTTGTAATTATCTAAAAAAGTGTCTTTTTTTATTGCAAATTTGCACATATAGCGTTATGGCGTTAAAATATATACATGATATTGTGTTTTGTTTTAGACAATATATATTGCGAGGCGCTATGGGGGAAAAGAAACGTAGGCTAAAAAGCCTTTTACTTATCATATTTCTATTGATATCGTCATGCTTTGGGCTTGATAGGGGAAGTGTCACCGTTTTTGCAGCTACCGTAACCGTTACTGGTTCTGGGGATGCGGATACTGACACAGATGCGTTAAAAAATGCCATCACAAACGCAAGCTCTGGCGATACCATCAGCATTTCTGGCACTCTTTTAATCAATGACATTATAACTATATCAGGAAAAGAGCTGACATTTTCGGGTGGAACTTTGTCTGGAGACATAGATGGTGACAGCGCTCATAGTACTGGAGATACCCCGAGGTTATTTAGGATCAGCGGAAGTGGTACAGAGGTTACCTTTAGTGGTGTTACTGTGGAATATTTTGATTGCACAAAATCTGGAGACGCCAATAACTATGAATATTCTCCAATTGAGATAAAAGATAGTGCGAAAGTTACAGTAACTAGCGGAACTTTCCAGTATAACATCGGTGGAGAAGGCGGCGTTATGCATGTCTATGACAGCGCTGAACTAGAGATCAAAGGTGGAATCTTCCAATACAATAAAGCGGAGAATGGCGGTGCCATTTTATCTGGCAAATGGACAAATTTTAACGTTACTGATCCATCTCAGACACTTCCAGGAAAGCTGACAATTACTGGAGGAACATTTTCAAATAATATGGCGGGTATATCCAACGAAAGTGCAGATGGTATAGATGAAGGAGGCTTTAGACCAATCACTGATGTTGGCAATCATGTGAGTTTTGGAGGCGGCGCCATCTGGACAAATGGCGGTCTTGTGATTGCTGGCGGGGAATTTATGAATAATAAAGCCATTAGAAGCTTTGGTGGAGCAATATTCATAAATCATGGTGAGGATAATAAGATCTTCAAAGGCTCTTTTCATGATAATATAGCATACAAGCTGGGCGGCGCTATATATTCTGAAGAAAACTCTAATACATATTTTGGAAAGACAGCTGTATATGGTAATAACGCGGGACATTTTGGAGGAGGCCTGTGGCTGTGCCCATCCGGAATAGGTGATTTCAACACTCTTGGATTTGCGGCTATATTCGGAAATGACGCAGATTTATCCCATGATGGAAACCTTAATTCCTCGCAGGATGGTTATGTGCATCCAGACTGGTTCCCTGCTTCTGATGCTACAGAGCCAGAGCAGGAGCATATTGGAGGGGCTGCCGGCGATGACTTTGCCATTATGTACCCCAACAAACCGACAGGCTCAGCAAAATCCAGTATCCGACTTGCTTCTCAGTGGTTTAGCTACACAAAAGCTTACTGGAAGGATGATGGAAGACCTACAAATGCTGCTTCTGGATACTATTACAAAGGAGCCAACTCGCAGACAGGTGGAAATTTCCTGAGTGGATTCGAAGTTGAAACCGGAACCATAAGTCCAGCCTTTGAAACAGATGGAGAAGACCAGCTCTTTAAACCGGGAGGATCCGGTACAGACTACGCTCTGGCGTTAAAAGCCTATGGTTCAAGCAGCTGGGATGATTTTTCAAGTGCTGATAAGAATCAGGCAATTAATGGTGCAAACCTTAAAATCTACAATAATACCGCCTATTGGTCTGGAGGAGGAGTTGGAAGCGATGGAACAGTTACGTTCCAGCAGTTTGGTATTCTTTCCTGGAGAAAGAGGAAAGGCGTAGCCAACTATGACGCTCTGACCGGAAGCTCCTGGGAACTGACATTTCCAGATGGAAAGACCTATATCATCAATGATAATTCATCAGATGATGACAATACATACAAGCCGGACAGTGATAGTACTGATGGTATTTTTCAAGTAAAGGGACTTCCAGCCGGAAACTACAAGCTTAAAGAAAAAACTGCTCCTACAGGATATCTTTTAAATCCACATGAATACACGGCAACTATTACTGATGAACAGGCTTTTGGTATGCCTGAAGTAACGGTATATATCGGTGATACATCGGATGGTAGTATTTATGACTACGAAGCACCGTCTGTGCAAGTAGAGCTATATAAAAAGTTAAGTGATCCTACACTTGTAGTTGATTCCTATGACTTTACCATAACTGGTGTAAGTGCGCTGGATTCATCAGGAAATCCGGTAAAAGATACTGCGGGTAATGAGATTGCGATCCCTATGCCGACACCTGTTACTGAATCAAGTACCACAGCTCCAGCGGGAGGACAGGGATATGTTATATTTGGAGCTATATCTTTTATCTACCCGGGAACCTATACATATACAATAACTGAGGATGTTGATACAACCAAAAAGGTCACAGTAGTAATAACAGTTGCCTATGATGATCCATCAAGACACGGCAAATTAAATGCAACTGTGAGATATAACGGGTCAACGGCAATCGCCACCATAGTAAATGGCGAGACACCACCAACGCCGCCAACACCGCCAAATCCACCGGATAATCCGCCTGACAATCCACCGGATAATCCACCAGATAGTCCACCAGATAATCCACCAGATAGTCCGCCCGATACACCACCAACACCACCAGGAACGCCGCCAGGCACTCCTCCCGGAACTCCACCGGGTACACCTCCTGATGGCGAGGAATTTGAAGAGGTTGATGCCTACGAATTCTCCCGTGGCGCAGCAGTTGGAAGAGACAGAAATACTGGCGATAGATTGAAACTTGAGCTTTGTTACAGAGGACTTGTGATAATTGCTGCAGGATGCTTTCTTGCATTTATCATAAAAAGAGATAATGCTAACTGACTTGGCACTGTGGTATACTATACAGTGAAATGTCTAATTATGAAAAGAAGGTTGATTTCATGGCAAATAAGTCCAGAGTTAAATTAAAGGGAAAGCTGAAGACATACCTCACTATATTCACAATATTAGGTGTTCTTCTGATCTTCATAAATATAGGAATATTTACAGTGAACTTCACAGCTGGTTTGGTGCTCCTTGCTTTTACAGCACTTTACTTTGTGGCTGTAGTTTATCTGAATTTCTATAACAGGCCTATCATCATGAATGAGCTTGTTAGCTTTGCTACGCAGTATGGACAGATCCAGAAAAAGCTTTTAAGGGAGCTTGATCTTGCCCATGCAGTTCTTGATGATACTGGCAAGGTTGTGTGGTCTAACATAGCCTTTGAAAGAATAGTCCATCAGGAAAAAGGTTTTAAAAAGAATATCACAGCTCTTTTCCCAAGTATTACTCAGGATAAGTTCCCAGAAGGATATGATGAAGTATCCTATGAGATCGACTATGAGGAAAATAATTACACTCTCAAGATGAAGAGAATATCTCTTCAGGAGATGGCTAATAACAGCGATATCATCGATGCTGACGGTTATGAGGGCAGTCTTATTGCGGTATATCTTTTTGATGAGACTGCACTTAAGCTTGCTATTCAGGAAGTAGATAACCAGTCACTGGCAGCAGGCCTTATCTACCTTGATAACTATGAAGAAGCCCTTGATAGTGTTGAGGAAGTAAGAAGATCTCTTTTGACTGCTCTTATTGATAGAAAGATCAATAAGTATATTGCCGGATGTAATGGTATTGCCAAGAAGATCGAGAAAGATAAGTACTTTGTTGTAATGCCAAAGAAGTCATGCGAGATGCTCAGAGAGCAGAGATTTGACCTTCTTGAAGATGTTAAGACTGTTAATATCGGTAATGAGATGGCAGTCACCCTCAGTATAGGTATTGGACTTAATGGCCTTTCCTATGCTCAGAACTATGAATTTGCCAGAAACGCCATTGATCTTGCTCTTGGACGAGGCGGAGATCAGGCTGTTGTTAAGAGCGCTGAGAATATTTCATATTATGGTGGTAAGAGTCAGCAGGTTGAAAAGAGTACACGAGTTAAGGCACGAGTTAAGGCTCATGCCCTTCGTGAGATCATTTCAGGCAAGGATTCAGTTATCGTAATGGGTCATAGACTGGGCGATGTAGATAGCTTTGGCGCTTCTGTTGGTATTTACAGGATTGCCAAAACCCTGGATAGAAAGTGCCATATCGTACTTAATGACGTTACAACTTCTATGCAGCCACTTGTTGAACTGTTCAAGAATAATCCGGAATATGAGGACGATATGATCATCAACAACCAGCAGGCGATCGACATTGCTGGTAATAATACAGTTCTGGTAGTGGTTGATGTTAACAAGCCAACTATCACAGAATGTCCTGAGCTTCTTAGATTCTGTAAGACTATTGTGGTACTTGATCACCACAGAGCTGGAACAGAGGTTATCGAGAATGCCACACTTTCATATGTTGAGCCTTATGCTTCATCTGCATGTGAGATGGTTTCTGAGATCCTTCAGTACATTGGTGAGAACGTCAAGATCAAGAATGAAGAGGCAGATTCACTCTACTCAGGTATGATCGTAGATACACAGAACTTTATGAACAAGACTGGTGTCAGAACCTTTGAGGCAGCAGCATTCCTTCGTAGAAATGGTGCTGATGTTACAAGAGTACGTAAGCTCTTTAGAGAGGATGCCAACGAATACAAGGCTAAAGCTGATGCAGTCAGCCAGGCTGAGGTTTACCAAAACAGATATGCTATTTCAGTACTCATAAATGATGATATACAGAGTCCTACTATAATAGGAGCTCAGGCTGCCAATGAACTTTTGAACATCAAAGGTGTAAGAGCAAGCTTTGTATGTACAGAGTACCAGAATCAGGTATATGTAAGTGCCAGATCCATTGATGAAGTCAATGTTCAAGTCGTAATGGAAAGACTTGGCGGCGGCGGACATATGAGTTCAGCCGGATGTCAGATGGAAGGCATGTCAGCTGCAGAGGCAGTTGAAGTTGTTAAAAAGACGATCGATCAGATGACCGAAGAAGGAGAGCTTTAATAGATGCAGGTAATATTATTAGAAGACGTAAAGAGCCTTGGTAAAAAAGGCGAAGTAGTAAAAGTAAGTGATGGTTATGCCAAGAACTATGTTCTTCCAAAGAACCTTGGCGTAGAAGCTACTCAGAAGAATTTAAACGAGCTCAAGAATCAGCAAAAGAGAGATTCTATCGTAGCCAAGCAGCAGCTTGATGAAGCTAAGGCATATGGTGAGAAGATTGCAAAAGAGACTGTACAGCTTACAATGAAAGCTGGAGAGGGCGGAAGAGTTTTTGGATCAGTATCATCCAAGGAAATCGTTACAGCAGCCAAGCAGCAGTTCGGATTTGATATCGACAAAAAGAAATTACAGATGCCTGAACCAATAAAGGCATTCGGAACATATGAGATTCCAGTTAAGTTACACCCACAGGTTACTACTACATTAAAGGTAAGTGTAAAGGAACAGTAAAAAATGGCAGATGAAACACTGTTAAAAAGGGTGGCACCCAACAGTCTCGAAGCGGAGCAGTCTGTTGTAGGTGCTATGCTTATGGATAAAGATGCTATCGAGATAGCAGCTGAGATAGTAACTGCAGATGATTTCTATAACAGACAGCTTGGTACTATCTTTGAGGCTATGGTAGAGCTTAATAGAGAAGGCAGTGCAGTTGACGTTGTAACTTTACAGAACAGACTTCGTGAAAAGAATGTTCCACCAAATGTCAGCAGTGTTGAATACATTGGTGAGCTGGTTTCAGCGGTGCCAACTTCTGCAAACGTTAAGTACTATGCCAAGATAGTAGCAGACAAATCTACTCTCAGAAAGCTTATTCGTGTCAGCGAGGATACAATTAATAACTGTTATGCTGGTGGTGAAGATATGGAAGGCATTCTTAATGATGTTGAGAAAAATGTCTTTCAGATCACTCAGAAGCGTAACACTGGCGATTTCGTACCTATCGATCAGGTAGTTATGAATGCCCTCAATAGAATCGAGACAGCTAGCAAGATGAAGGGTAATGTAACAGGTCATTCAACAGGATTTATTGATCTTGATTACAATACAGCTGGATTCCAGCCTTCTGACCTTATTCTGATAGCTGCAAGACCTGCTATGGGTAAGACAGCCTTTGTCCTTAATATCGCAGAGCACATGGCGTTCCATGACAACAAGTGCGTTGCAATGTTTTCGCTGGAAATGTCAAAGGAGCAGTTTGTTAACCGTCTCCTTTCCATGGAATCACATGTAGATTCTCAGCATATCAGAACTGGTAATATGTCAGACCTTGACTGGGAACGACTCATCGAAAGCGCTGATGTAGTTGGTTCTTCCAAGCTGATCATTGATGATACTCCAAGTATCTCAATCCAGGAGCTTAGATCTAAGTGCAGAAAGTACAAGATGGAATATGACCTTCAGGTCATCATGATCGACTATTTGCAGCTGATGTCTGGCGGATCTGGAAAGAGTTCAGAATCTAGACAGCAGGAAATATCAGAGATCTCACGATCACTTAAAGCTCTTGCCAGAGAGCTTAATGTTCCTGTAGTAGCTCTTTCACAGCTTTCTCGTGCAGTTGAGCAGAGACCTGATCACAGACCTATGCTTTCAGACCTTAGAGAATCTGGAGCCATTGAGCAGGATGCCGATATGGTAATGTTCATCTATAGAGATGATTATTACAATAAAGATACTGAAAAGAAGGGCGTAGCCGAGATCATTATCGCCAAGCAGAGACACGGCCCAATTGGAACGGTAGAGCTCCTTTGGCTTCCTGAATATACGAAGTTTGCAAACCTTGAAAAGGGACATTGATCAAAATAAAAAAGGTGTAGTTTTCGAATAAATTCGAACTACACCTTTTTATTATTTTAGTCGCGTGTAATCAACCCTGAGAAATAGCTGAAACAGGGCACTGAGCAGCACATGAACCACAATCGATGCATGTGTTCTCGTCGATAACATACTGTGAATCTCCCTGAGAAATAGCTGAAACAGGGCACTGAGCAGCGCATGAACCGCAGCTGATGCAACCATCACTAATAACGAATGCCATAATAAATCTCCTTCCACTATTTGATTTAAGAATTATAGGTGTAACAAAAACAGACTGGCTTTGCCGTTACCAATCTTTGATACAAAGTTATCATATAATACTGATACTTATTTATCAATACTTTTAACGAAAACTTTTATCAGATGAAATCATTAAATAAGTATAAATTGCGTGACAATACCCGTAAAAACGATATGTGTAAGCGCTTACACAAAATGGCTCCAAAGCCTTGAAAACATTGACACGAGTGCGCTTTAAGTGGTACTATTGAAATCGGCAGAATAAGAGTAAAAGTCTCCGTCACATCTGATTTTTCATGGGAGGAAAAGAGTGTGACCGGAGTTTTTGCGCTATTTCAAAGGTTTTCTATACAATTTAATATAAAAAGCCAAACAATCCAATAAAAAAGGTAGGAGGAAACAAAATGGCAAGAAACATGAAAACCATGGACGGTAACGAAGCAGCTGCATATGCTTCATATGCGTTTACTGAAGTTGCCGCTATGTACCCGATTACACCATCATCTGTTATGCCTGAGCATGTAGATGAATGGGCAACAGCTGGAAAGAAGAATATTTTCGGCCGTACAGTTCAGATTACAGAGATGCAGTCTGAAGCCGGTGCAGCAGGTGCTGTACACGGATCACTTGTAGTAGGTGCTCTTACATCTACATACACAGCTTCTCAGGGACTTCTTCTTATGATCCCTGATATCTACAAGATTGCTGGTGAGAGACTTCCTGGCGTATTCAATGTATCAGCTCGTTGCGTAGCTTCTCATGCCCTCAATATCTTCGGCGATCACTCAGATGTATATGCTTGCCGACAGACAGGTGCTGCAATGCTTTGCGACTCAAGCGTACAGGAGGTTATGGACTTAACACCTGTTGCATACTGTGCAGCAATCGAAGGAAGAATTCCTTTCATTAACTTCTTTGATGGTTTCCGTACATCACATGAAATTCAGAAGATTGAGGTTTGGGATTACAAGGATCTCGATGAGATGGTTAACCACGATGCAATTGATGCATTCAAGGCTAACGCTCTTAATCCAAATCATCCATGCCAGATGGGCTCAGCTCAGAACCCTGATATCTTCTTCCAGACAAGAGAAGCTTGTAACACTGGTTACAATGAGCTTCCTGATATTGTTCAGAAGTACATGGACAAGGTTAATGCTAAGATTGGTACAGACTACAAGCTCTTCAACTACTATGGTGATCCTAATGCAGAAGTAGTTATCGTAGCTATGGGTTCTGTAAATGATACTATCGAAGAGACAATCGATTACCTCGAGCAGCAGGGCAAGAAGGTTGGTGTAGTAAAGGTAAGACTTTACAGACCATTCTCAGCTAAGGCTCTCGTTGATGCTATCCCTGCATCAGTTAAGAGAATCGAAGTTCTTGATAGAACTAAGGAGCCTGGATCATATCGTGAGCCTCTTGCTCTTGATGTTATCGCAGCTCTTAAGGGAACAAAGTTCGAGTCAGTTCCAGTATTCTGTGGACGTTATGGACTTGGTTCAAAAGATACAACTCCAGCACAAATCGTTGCTGTATTTAATAACGACAAGAAGGAAGAGTTCACAATCGGTATCGAGGATGATGTAACAAATCTTTCACTTGATGTAGGTGCTCCTCTTGTTACAACTCCAGAAGGAACAACAAACTGTAAGTTCTGGGGACTTGGTGCTGACGGTACTGTTGGTGCTAACAAAAACTCAATCAAGATCATTGGTGATAACACAGACATGTATGCTCAGGCATACTTTGACTATGATTCAAAGAAGTCTGGTGGTGTTACAATGTCTCACCTTAGATTTGGTAAGAAGCCTATCAAGTCAACTTACCTCATCAAGAAGGCTGACTTCGTAGCTTGCCACAACCCTTCATACATCCGCAAGTTCAACATGGTTCAGGAACTTGTTGATGGTGGATCATTCCTTCTCAACTGCCCTTGGACAGTAGATCAGCTTGAAACTGAGATCCCTGGACAGGTTAAGAAGTTCATGTACGATCACAAGATCAACTTCTACATCATGAACGGTTCTAAGATCGGTGTTGAAGTTGGTATGGGACCTACAAGAATCAATACAATCCTTCAGTCAGCATTCTTCAACATCACGAAGATCATTCCTGAAGAAGATGCTATCAAGTTCATGAAGGATGCAGCGCAGAAGACATACGGCCGTAAGGGTGAAGATGTCGTTAAGAAGAACTGGGATGCTATTGATGCTGGTGCAGATCCTAAGAACCTTATCAAGGTTGAGATCCCTGAGTCTTGGAAGGATGCTAAGGACGAAGGACTTGACTTCAAGAAGGCAGAAGGCTCTAGAAAGGATGTTATTGACTTCGTTAACAACATCCAGTCTAAGGTTAATGCTCAGGAAGGTAATACACTTAAGGTATCTGATTGTCTTCCATATGTTGATGGTGCTACACCTTCAGGATCAGCTGCATACGAGAAGAGAGGTATCGCAGTTAACGTTCCTAAGTGGGATGCTACAACATGTATCGGATGTGGATTCTGCTCACTTGTATGTCCACACGCTGCAATCAGAACAGTAGCTCTTACAGACGATGAGATCGCTAAGGCTCCAGAAGGACTTCAGACAAAGCCACTTGCTGGAATGGATGGATATAAGTATTCAGTTGTTATTTCTGCTCTTGACTGTACAGGTTGCGGATCTTGCGCAAATGTATGTCCTGGTAATAACAAGGGCGAGACACTCAAGATGGGTGCTATCGCAGCTAATAAGGATGAGCAGAAGTACTTCGACTATGCTGTAACACTTCCTATCAAGGAAGACGTTGTTGCTAAGTTCGGCGAAGGCTCAATCAAGGGCTCACAGTTCAAGCAGCCACTCCTTGAGTTCTCAGGCGCTTGCGCAGGTTGTGGTGAGACACCTTATGTTAAACTCGTTACTCAGCTCTTTGGTGACAGAATGTACGTTGCAAACGCTACAGGATGTACATCAATCTGGGGTAACTCTTCACCATCAACACCTTACACTGTAAATGCTAAGGGACAGGGTCCTGCATGGGATAACTCACTGTTCGAGGATAACGCAGAGTTTGGTATGGGTATGGTACTTGCTCAGAACGCACTCCGTGATGCAATCAAGGAGAAGGTTGAAGAGATCGTAGCTGCTGGCGGATCTGCTAAGGATGCTGCTCAGAAGTGGCTTGATACATTCAATGTTGGCTCTGAGAACACAGCTGCTACAGAGGCTCTTGTTGAGGCTCTTAAGGGCGACAGCTCAGATGCAGCTAAGTATGTAATTAAGAATAAAGACTTTGCTGCTAAGAAGTCACAGTGGATCTTCGGTGGTGACGGATGGGCATTTGATATCGGATTCGGTGGTCTCGATCACGTACTTGCATCTGGTAAGGATGTCAACGTTCTCGTTGTAAACACAGAGGTTTACTCAAATACAGGTGGTCAGTCTTCAAAGGCTACTCCTACAGGTGCTGTTGCACAGTTCGCTGCAGGTGGTAAAGAGATCAAGCAGAAGGATCTTGCTTCTATCGCAATGAGCTATGGTTATGTATATGTTGCACAGATCGCAATGGGTGCAAATATGCAGCAGACAATCAATGCAATCAAAGAAGCTGAGGCATATCCAGGACCTTCACTTATCATCGCTTATGCACCATGTATCAACCAGGGTCTTAAGGCTGGTATGAACAAGGTTATGGACGAAGAGAAGAAGGCTGTTGCTACAGGATACTGGGATATGTTCAGATTTAATCCTCAGGCAGAGAACAAGTTCACACTTGATTCTAAGCCAGCTACAGAAGACTTCCAGAGCTTCCTTGATGGTGAGGTTAGATACCTTTCACTTAAGCTCAAGAATCCTGAGAGAGCTGCAGAACTTAACGCTAAGGCTGCAGAGCATGCTAAGGAACACAGAGCTTATCTCGAGAAACTCGTTAGCCTCTACGGCAAGAACTAATAACAAAATAAAAAGGACCGGTTCGAAAGAACCGGTCCATTTTTTTGCAATGATCAAATTTTTGAAAGAGACTGAACTGCGTTATCTTTAATAACTATTGTGTAATGCTCGTCAAGATATTGCTGCTCTGCAGTGCTTCCAATCTCTGTTTTGCCATACTCGGTAAGAACTGAGCAGATATTGGCGAAGATATTATCTTCTATTTCACCCTGATGAAGTATCAGATAAAACTTACCGCTTACTTCATTCTTGTATAGTGTATTCAAACCATTGAATTTCCTGCTTACTATATGAGAAAATCTCATAACCTCGTGAAGAGAATCAAATGAGAATATTCTCGAACCTTTTCTGCTAGGCTGTCCCTTTTTTCGAGTGCCAGATGTTTTTTCTTTGACTTTCTTGGCATCAGATGAAGGAGCTCCCATAGGTGAATCCAGGAAGTCTGCCATGTTGCTATGCTGGAGTCTCTTGAAGAGGCTTGAAACATCTTCGTCTTCATCCTCATCATAGTCGCCATCTTCGTAGTCATCGTAATCTTCATCCTCGTCATCATCTTCCTCGTGGACGGATGGTGCGAAATTTGAAAAACGAGTATCTAACTCTTCTGGATCCTCGACTTTGGTAATGATGAGTACAATACATTCTGAATTGATAGGAATTGCTTCTATCATAAGAGGAGTATCTTCGGCATCAAAACCATATTCTAAATTGGCCTGCTGCATCATGTCCTGAAAAAGCTCTTTGGCTTTGTCAGTTCCATAAGCAAGCTCAGTGATTTTAAGGTCGCGCTTCGCAAGGTCATCTCTGGTAAGAGTGCATCTAATCTGGTGATCATTGACTTTTTCAATTTTCATAATGCTCACCTCCTGACTTTGGAATACATAGATACTAAGTGATACATGTATCTATGTCAATAGATGTATCGACATATTTTAATATTTTTTGATGTGCCTATGTCATCTTAAGGAAATCTTAAGAAAATTCGTAGGTAATTCTTAAGATTTGTATGCTAACATAGGTTCTTGTGAGATGCCTCTCCAATGTGTGAATCGTGAAGGGAGGCGATCGGTAATAGCATAAGGGAATTTAAACGTCTATTTTTTCAATTTTTCTGTGGCCTATCACAGAATGTCTTACAATAGTTTCTTTTTAAATCCCCCTAAATAACATCAAACATATTTTTGAGCATTAACAATTTTTAGTTATTATTGTGTATTAATTATACCATATTTTGTGCGCTATTAAGGGCATAAGATAGTAGATTCGGCGCAGGTATCTCGCAGATATTAAATAATGTCAAAATCTGAAGGAGCAAATTAAGGCTGTTGCAAGGATTTGTCACATAAAAAGACCTTTTGGCCGCCTTCAGATCATATTTGGCTATAAAAATCCTTAAAAAACATCAATTGTATAATTAAAGAGGACCCCGCCTTGGACATACACAAGATTGTTAGAGGATATTAGCGAAAAAGTGGCATAATGTGAATAATTCCGATAAAGTCTTTAACGAATGAGGAATTATGATATAATAAAGGGCGATTGTAAAGGAGCTAGAACATGAAAAAAAAGGTGATTCCAGCGCTTATTATAATCGCCCTTATTTTTATTATGGGCGGAATATATGCGCTTCAGCTTTTACAAAAACGCTATTCATATAGTACAGAAAGAGCTGATCTTAACAACTACTTTAGTATTACTTCAGACACAGATGTGGCAATTATCTATGGAGATGAGATGCTTGCGGAAAGAGCATTCCTCCTAGATGGAACATATTATCTTGATTTTGATTCAGTACAGAATTATCTCAACGATAGATTTTATTATGGAGTGCAGGATGGAAGACTTATCTATACAACTGCTTCCAAAATCATCACAACTGAGATAGGATCAACCTCTTGGTATGACTCAGAGGGAGGAAATGGGGATGAAGGATATGTTATTGCGCAGATGAACGGCGATACACTTCTTGTGGCCCTTGATTATGTCAAGAAGTTCACTAATTTCTCATATGCCGGATATACAGATCCTAATCATATTCAGATCACAACAAGCTGGGATGATCAGCAAGTAGCTACAGTCAAGAAGGATACTCAGCTTAGGATACGCGGCGGAGTTAAGAGCGAGATCTTGGAGGATCTACACAAGGATGATACTGTAGTTGTTCTTGAAGAGATGGAGAACTGGGTTAAGGTTAAGAGTCCGGACTCATATATCGGTTACGTTGAAAAGAAAAAGTTAAGCGATATAACAACAAAAAGTCCTATTCCAGTGACAGACTATGTAGAAGAGGAATATACATCTCTTACAAGAGACCACAAGATTAATCTTGGCTTCCATAATATTGGAGGGCCAGCTGGTAACGATACTCTTTCAAGTGTAGTATCATCAGCGAAGGGACTTAACGTTATTTCTCCTACATGGATCAAGCTTTCAAGTGAAGATGGCAGTATCAAGAGCTTTGCTTCGTCCTCTTATGTAAATACAGCGCATAGCATGGGCATGGAAGTTTGGGTACTTGTAGATAACTTTACAAGCGGCAACGATGTATCAACTGGACAGATGATGGGAAGCGCAACAGCAAGGGCCAACTTTATCAGCAATGTAATAAATGAAGTAACAGCTTGCGGCGCAGATGGAGTGAACTTTGACTTTGAGCTTATTGCTACAGAAGATGGACAGTCATATGTAGAGCTTGTCCGTGAGCTTTCAATTGCATGTCGCAAAGCAGGACTCGTACTTTCAATAGATAACTACGTACCTATGAATTTCAATGATCATTATGATCTTGAAGAACAGGGAACAGTAGCTGACTATGTGGTTATCATGGGATATGATGAGCATTATGCTGGTTCATCAGAAGCTGGTTCAGTTGCTTCATTGTCATATGTAGAAAATGGTATCATTAACACCTTAAAAGAAGTTGATGCTTCAAAGGTGATCAACGCAGTGCCTTTCTACACTAGAATATGGCACACTTCAAATGGCAGCCTTTCAAGTGAAGCTGTCAGCATGAAGACTGCGCAGGAATATATAGCAAATCATCAGATCAGCATGGAATGGGATGCTGAGGCAGGACAGAATTATGGTGAATACACATCTTCAGATGGAACACTCAATCAGATCTGGAATGAAGATGTAACATCCATCGGACAGAAAATCGATTCCATGAAGGCACACAACATCGCTGGAATTGCTGAGTGGTCACTTGGCATGGAAACAAGTGATGTGTGGGATGTGATTGCAGGCTTTACCGAGGGATAAAAAATTGGAAACAGAAGTATTAGTTGTAAAAGAAAATAATATAGATGATAAGGCTCTGGAAGGTATCAAAAGAGCCGGAGAGATCATCAAAAAAGGCGGGCTTGTAGCTTTCCCTACTGAGACTGTATATGGTCTTGGAGGAGATGGCCTCAATCCCGAATCTTCCAAGAAGATCTACGCTGCTAAGGGTAGACCATCAGACAATCCTCTTATAGTACATGTTTCAAACATGGAGGATGTCAAAGATATAGTAAAAGAGGTACCAGAGAACGCCATTAAGTTGGCAAACGCCTTTTGGCCAGGACCTCTTACAATGATCATGAACAAAAATGACAGGGTGCCTTATGAGACAACAGGTGGACTTGATACAGTTGCCATCAGAATGCCTAACAACAAGATCGCACTTGCTCTGATCGAGGCATCAGGCGGATATATAGCTGCTCCAAGCGCAAATATATCAGGAAGACCTAGTCCTACACTAGCCAAGTATTGCGAAGAAGATCTTTCAGGCAAGATAGAGATGATAATTGATGGAGGTCAGGTTGGAATCGGACTTGAATCTACCATAGTAGATCTGACGTCTGAAATTCCAATGATCTTGAGACCAGGTTATATCACAGCGGAGATGCTAAAGGATGTGCTTGGTGAGATAAGTATCGATAAGACAATAATAGATTCATCATCTACCGAGCGTCCTAAGGCACCTGGAATGAAGTATAGACACTATGCCCCAAAGGGAGAGCTTACTATCATACAGGGCGATCAGGATAAGGTTGTGAGCTTTATCAATTCCAAGGCAAAAGAGGTTAAGGCTGCAGGCAAAAAGGTCGGAGTTATCGGAACAGATGCTACAAAAGGGCTTTATGAAGCCGATGTAGTCAAGAGCGTTGGAAATAGGGAAGATGAAAGTACTATTGCTCATGAACTTTTCAAGGTTCTTAGAGAATTTGATGATGAACAGATAGATATCATGTATTCAGAGTCTTTTGATGACAGCGGAATTGGTCAGGCTATCATGAACAGGCTTTTGAAGGCAGCAGGTCACAATGTTATAACACTCTAAATTGAGTTGTATTATAATAGGATAAGGAAGGTACTAGAAATGATAGCATTAGCAAGTGATCATGGCGGATTTGATCTCAAAGCGGCAGTGATCAAGCACCTCGAAGAGAGGGGACTTGAGTACAAAGACTTTGGTACATATGACAAGAATTCCTGTGATTATCCAGATTTTGGAAGAGCGGCTGCAGAGGCTGTAGCACAGGGAGTGTGTGATAGAGGAATCGTTATCTGCACAACTGGAATTGGCATCTCAATTGTTGCCAATAAGGTTAGGGGAATCAGATGCGCTCTTTGCTCTGAGAAGACATCTGCAAGACTTACAAGAGAGCATAATGATGCGAATATGCTAGCTATGGGGGGAGGAATGATCGGCGAAGTTCAGGCACTTGAAATAGTTGATACATTCCTTGATACACCATTCTCAGAAATGGAAAAGCATAGTCGCAGAATTAAAAAAATAGAAGAATAATTTTTAGGAGGTAGCTATGGGAAAAGTAGTTATTATGGATCATCCACTGATTCAGCACAAGATTGGATACATTAGAAGAACAGATACAGGTACAAAGGATTTTAGACAGACTATCAGCGAGATCGCTATGCTTATCTGCTATGAAGCAACTAGAGATCTTCAGCTTCAGGACGTTGAGATAGAGACACCTATCTGCAAGACAACTGTTAAGGAACTTAAGGGAAGAAAGCTCTGCGTAGTTCCTATCTTAAGAGCTGGTCTTGGTATGGTAGATGGTATGCTTGCTCTTATTCCAGCTGCTAAGGTTGGACACATTGGTCTTTACAGAGACCCTGAGACACTTAAGCCAGTAGAGTACTACTGCAAGATGCCTGCTGACATTACAGAGAGAGAAATATTTGTAGTAGATCCTATGCTTGCTACAGGTGGATCTTCAGTGGCAGCTATTCAGATGCTCAAGGACAGAGGATGCAAGCACATTCATTTCCTTTGCATCATTGCAGCTCCAGAGGGGCTCAAGGAAATGCAGGAGTCACATCCAGATGTTGACGTATATGTTGGATCACTTGATGAGAGACTCAATGAGCATGGATATATCGTACCTGGTCTTGGAGATGCTGGAGACAGAATCTTTGGAACAAAGTAATATTCATGTGACAGGGGGTGCAGCATGAAGAGAGAAGATTACATAACATGGGATGAGTACTTTATGGGTGTTGCCAAGCTTGCAGCCATGAGATCCAAGGATCCTAATACACAGGTTGGAAGTTGCATCGTCAGTGAGGACAATAATATTCTTTCCATGGGATATAATGGCTTTCCAAAGGGATGTTCAGATGAGGACTTCCCATGGGAAAGAGATGGTGAAGACGAGCTGTCTACCAAATATCCTTTTGTGACACACAGTGAGCTCAATGCGATCTTAAACTATCGCGGCGGTAGCCTGGTGGGTTCCAAGATATATGTATCTCTTTTCCCTTGTAATGAATGCGCCAAAGCCATAATACAAGCTGGAATTAAGACTGTTGTTTATGATAGCGATAAGTATAGTTCATCTGCATCAACAAGAGCCTCCAAGAGGATGTTTGATGCGGCAGGAGTAAGATATTATCAGTATCAGCCTAGTGGTAGAAATATAAAGATTACTATTTAATAAACAGAGCCTATGAGAAAAAGAGGGGTAAGGGGAAAAACAATTAAATATTTTAAGGGAGCTATTCTCTTTGTTGTTTCTATAGCTCTTTTGCTAAGACCATTACCCGTAATGGCTACACAGACCACCAAGCAACAGCTTGAGGAGGCAAAAGAGAAAAAGAAACAATCTCAGAATGAGCTTGATAACACCAAAGAAAACATAGCTGAGATGAATGAGGAGAAATCTTCACTTCAGGGACAGCTCAATACACTTAACAATCAGCTGACAGAGGTTAGTAATAATCTTGCAGAGATTGAAGAGCAGATTGGTGACAAGGAAAACGAGATCGAGAACACTCAGACGGAGCTTGCAGCTGCAAGGACAACAGAAGAGCAGCAGTATGCTTCTATGAAGAAGAGGGTTCAGTTCATATATGAGAAGCAGAATTTCATGCTTCTTGATATGCTTTTGGGAGCTACGAGTTTCTCAGGTTTCCTTAATCAGAACAATTACGTTGAGAGCTTATCAGCTTATGACAGGCAGAAGTTTCAGGAATATATTGAGACTAGAAAGCTTATCGAGGAAAAAGAGAAGACCTTAGAAGAAGAGATGGATCAGCTTGAGGAATATCAGGTCAAGCAGCAGGCTGAACAGAGTCGTGTTAATGGGCTTGTAAGTCAGACCTCAGGATCTATCAAACAGTATGCCAATGATATTTCTGATGCGGAAGCCAAGGCGGAGGAGCTGGAAGAACAGATCAAAGCTCAGGAAAATGACATTAAGAATCTTGAAGCTAAGCTTGCAGAGGAAATGAGATTATCCAAATTGGCAGCTTCTTCAAGTTGGAGAGATATTTCAGAAGTTAGTTTTGCTGAAGGAGATAGATATCTTTTAGCTAACCTTATATACTGTGAGGCAGGAGCTGAGCCTTATGAAGGCAAGGTAGCCGTTGGAGCAGTAGTTATCAACAGGGTGCTTAGTTCTGTATATCCTGACACTGTTGTTGGGGTTATCTATCAGAACAAGCAGTTTTCACCTGTTGCCAGTGGAAGACTGGCACTTGCCCTTGCGGATGGCAAAGCGTCGGCATCCTGCTATCAGGCTGCAGATGAAGCCATGAAGGGCTATTCAAACGTCGGATCATGTGTTTATTTTAGAACTCCGGTTCCGGGTCTTTCTGGAACTACTATAGGAGGACATGTATTTTACTAATATCAGTCAGTATATTTTCGGATTGGCTGAGTAAGCGATTCAATTCCATGATCGTAGATTTCTGTGAGGAGTCTGTTCAATGAGAGCAGACTCTTTTTAAGAAGAGTATTATCTATGAGCCCTTTTTCGAAGGCTTCTGATAATTCATCGAGGTCAACAACTTTGACCTTGCCGTCTGGATAGATGATCACGTCTGCCAGAAGGTCGATAGTATAGAGTATATTTTTTTCTTCATCGTAGTCATAGGTGACTACATCGCAGTACCAATAATGCAGTGAGCCATCAGATTTGATAAATTTGCTCACTTTTATGCCGCGGTCGAGGTAATAGCATGAATATCCGCTTGAGAAATCTTCTTTTGCCCGGATAGCGGACCATTTAGTAATGATCATAGAATCTGTACGCTCTAGGATGATGTCATCTTTTAATTCAAAGCACTCATCTGGGATAAAGCGTTTACGATAGAGAACAGGATTTTTCATAATAAAATCCTCCTTTGAAAAATCTTACTATTATTAAAATTGAAAGTCAATTATGCGCGAAAGATCAGTAAAATTAACAATATTAAAAACTGTATACGCAATTTTGGTGTTTGTTCTTGCGCTTTTTGTCATCAGCAAGCTTTCCAATGGGGATAATGCTGACATGACTGCCAAGATGCCTTCAGCGACCCTTCCTGTAGTAACTCTTATTAACGGAGATCAGGAAGTTAACCCTATGCACGGATATCTTTCAGATGTTGACGTTAACTACCAGAGAGGCTCTGTGTTCCCGATTGGTCAGGATAGAACTCTTAAATACAAGATCAATACCTTTGGAGAGACTGTTTGGAATATCAGCTTTGAAGTCAGGAGTATAGACGGCAAGGGACTCGTCGAGAATACAAGTATTACTGACTATGTAGAGTCAAGTGATGCTATTACAGGAACTATCCAGATAAAAGACCTGATCACACCTGGAAATGAATATGTTCTTGTGTTTGTTATGGAAACAAATAGTGGAAAAGCCAAGTATTATACGAGATTTGTGTGGACAGAGGATGACAGCAGATACAATCTCGATGAAGAACTTTCCTTTGTACTTGGTTTTTCAAATGCTACCTTCAATAAGACTGAGGCTAAGGAATACTCTAAATATCTTGAGTCTAATTCAGAAGGTGATAACACAACCTTTAGTAAAGTAGATATTCATAGTAGTTTTAATCAGGTTACATGGGGAGATCTTAATATCACAAAACACACAACCCCGGATGTGTATGTGACAGATATTCATGGCCAGACAGGAAGCTTTGAACTACAGTATAGAGTTACATTAAAGGATAGTTCGGTCACCAAAACATACAATGTGTGCGAATATTTTAGAGTCAGATTTACATCGGACAGAATATATCTTTTAAACTATGAAAGAACGATGGACTATATCTTCGACTCAAGCTCATATTCAATAGGTTCTAATACCATCAACCTTGGAATATCAGATCCTGATATTGAACTTGTAGAGAGCAGCAGTGGAAGTACCTTTGCTTTTGTGAGCCAGAACAGGTTGTATTCCTTTAACCATGCAGAAAATAAGCTTGCTTATCTGTTTGGCTTTTATGATACAGATAATGATGATATCAGGACTAGATGGAACAGACACGTTATCAAGATATTAAATGTGGATGAAGCTGGAAATGTAAAGTTTGCAGTTGCAGGTTACATGAATAGAGGCCTGCATGAAGGCAGAGTGGGAATCGCGGTTTACGATTACAATGCCTCTTTAAATTCAGTTGAAGAGGAAGCATTTATCGAGAGTACAAGGAGCGCGGAGATCCTCACAAGCTATATTGATGAGCTTGCCTATGTGAGCAATAGTAATATCTTTTACTGCATGCTTGATCAGAATATCTATGAGATAGACCTTATTGATAAGGAATCCAAGTCTGTTGTAGATGATATAGGCGCAGGACAGTACAAGATATCAGATTCAAAAAGAGTTATCGCATGGCAGAGCAGCGACTTAAAGAGCCTTAATGTGATGAACCTCAACACCAGAGCGGTGTCTGAGATTGAGGCAGAAAAAGGTGATTTCATAATCCTTTTGGGATTCATGGGAGAGGACCTTATCTATGGAGTTGTTCACTCTGATGATGTATTAAACGATCAGATGGGTAATCCGATCTATGCAATGTATTCACTTAGGATCGTTGATGTAGAAGGAAATGTTCTTGAGAATTATAGCCCTGATGGAGTTTACATAACCGGAATAACAATAAACGACAATCAGCTTAAGATCAGCAGAGTGGTCAAGAATGCAGAAGGTACAGAATATGAGAGCACCTATGATGATCAGATCATGAACACACTTGAAGTTCATGGCGGCAGCAATGTAGTTACCGTGGCTTCTGTTGATGTATTTGAAAAGATAGTTCAGATCACGACCAAGAATGAGATCAAGACCAAGCAGCTTAGAGTTTTGACTCCTTATCAGACTCTGTTTGAGGGAGATAGGAATGTTGTTGTTGATATAGAAAGAAATCCTGACAGCAATCCATTCTATTATGTTTATGATCTTGATGGAGACGTAAGAATTTATTCTGATCCTTCAAGTGCAGTACTTGATGCTTACGATGCTTCAGGCATTGTATTGGGAGATAATAATAGATATGTTTGGGTTAAGGGTAATCTCTCAAGATCAAATCAGATAATGGCAATCACTCGAAATGCAGAGAGTTATGATGACATGACATCAAATAGCCCTGTGGCAGTATGTCTTGATCTGATATTACAGTTTAATGGAACGAACCGAGATGTAGAAGGTATGTTAGAGAGCGGCGCGGGAGCGATGACTATTTTGCAGAGCTCCCTGGCAGAAGCAAAGGTCCTGGACCTTGATAAATGCCCATTATCAGCTATGCTCTATTATGTTAATCAGGATATTCCTGTTATGGCTCTTTTGAACAACGGAGATGCTATGCTGATCCTGGGATTCAATGAACTCAATACAGTATTACTTGATCCAAAAACAGGTCAGGTCTACAAGTACGGAATGAAGGATTCCGAGGAGTTATTTGAAAATAACGGTAATCATTTTATTACATATATTACGGAGGATTAACTTATGGGAAGCTTTAACTATCAAAATGTAAAGAACCCCGAATTTTTCAAGGAAGGAGTGCTACCAGCTCATTCAGATCATAGAGCATATGGTTCAGATGATGAATTAACAGAGGGCGTAAGCTCACTTGAACTTTCACTTAATGGACTTTGGAAATTTCACTATGCCAGAAATTATGGCTCAGTAATTCCTGGCTTTGAAAAGGAAGATTATAACTGCAATATCTGGGATGATATTCATGTGCCAGCTCACATTCAGATGGAAGGTTATGATATTCCAGCATATATCAACACTCAGTATCCATGGGATGGACACGAGGACATCTGGCTTGGCGAGGTTCCTGAGAAGTTCAATCCAGTGGCAAGCTATGTTAAGTATTTTGAACTTCCTGCCAATTGGGAGGGAAAAGAAGTACATGTAGTATTTGACGGCGTGGAAAGCGGATATGCTCTTTGGCTTAATGGAAGCTATGTGGGTTACAGCGAGGATACTTTCACACCATCAGAATTCGACCTTACTCCATATATAAAGAGTGGTCTTAATAAGTTGGCTGTTCAGGTATTTAAGTGGACTGCAGGCAGCTGGATGGAGGACCAGGATTTCTTTAGATTCTCAGGTATCTACAGAAATGTATTCTTAAGACTTGTGCCAGATGCGCATCTTGAGGACCTCAAGGTCAAAACTATCTTAAATGACGAGTTTACAGAGGCTGAGCTTGAAGTAACACTTAAGCTTGGTAAGAGCACAGGTACAACAGACTATGTGCTTCTTAGAAATAATCACCCTGTTGTTAAGGGAACAGTTAATAACGCAGAAGAAGTTGTGATTTCTGAAAAGGTTATGGATCCTATTCTTTGGAGCGCTGAAGACCCACAGCTTTATCAGCTTCTTTTACATGTAAATAATGCTTCAGGAGAAAATACTGAGGTTATTAGACAGAACGTAGGATTCCGCCGCTTTGAGATGAAGGACGGGCTTATGCTCATCAATGGTAAGAGAATCGTATTTAAGGGCGTAAACAGACACGAATTCTCATGTGATGTAGGTAGAGTAGTTTCTGATGATGATACCCTTAAGGATATCATCACAATGAAAAAGAATAATATCAACGCTATCAGAACAAGTCATTACCAGAACTCAGCCCGTCTCTATGAACTTTGCGATATCTATGGCCTTTACATGATCGCAGAAAATAACATGGAGACTCACGGAAGCTGGGCTGGATTCCCTAGAGAAAAGCAGGTAGAGATGACACTTCCCGGCAGCAGGGAAGATTGCATGGCTGCAATGCTTGATAGAGTAAATACAACATATCAGCTTGATAAGAACCATCCTTCAGTTCTCATCTGGTCAATTGGTAACGAGTCTCATGGTGGAAAGGTTCCGTTTGAGATGAGCAACCTGTTTAGAAAACTTGATCCAGACAGACTTGTTCACTATGAAGGTGTTTGTCATGATAGAACCTACAATGACACAAGTGATATGGAAAGCCAGATGTATCCTTCAGTAGAGAGCATTGAGAAGTTCCTTAAGGAACATGATGACAAGCCATATATCTGCTGTGAGTACACACACTCAATGGCAAACTCTATTGGTGGTATGTTCAAATACACTGATCTTGCAAACAGAGAGCCTCGTTATCAGGGCGGATTTATCTGGGATTATGTAGATCAGGCAATCAGGACCAAGAACTGCTTTGGCGAAGAGTATCAGGCATATGGCGGAGATTTTGGCGAGAGACCTACAGACTATAACTTCAGTGGAAATGGTATCGTAGATAGCCTGCGTCAGCCATACGCCAAGATGCAGGACGTTAAGTTCAACTATCAGGGCCTGGAGGTAATTGTTTCATCAGATAAAGTAAAGGTTATCAACAGAAATCTTTTCACAAATTCTAATGAATATAACTGCGTAGTGATCCTTGAGAGAGACGGCAAGAAGATTGCAGAGAAGCTCATGGCTACAAATGTTGAGCCACTTACAGAAAAAGAGTATGAGCTTCCTGAAGAGATCAGAGCTAAGATGGCGGTTATGCCAACTGGTGTATTTGATGAGAACGGACCATTCCCTCTTGATGAGTATGTTGTAACAGTATCATTCAGACTTCGTGACAAGACATCTTGGGCAGAGGCTGGACATGAAGTAGCATTTGGTCAGGGAGTATTTAGAAAGTCAGCTTCAACTTATGTTTCATGCGCTCCTCTTACAGTAGTTAAAGGACTTTACAATGTTGGTGTAAAGGGAAATCATTTCTCAGTTCTTTTTGCAAGAGATAGAGGCCTTGTATCCTATAACTATGCAGGAAAAGAGCTGATCGAAGCCCTTCCAAGACCAAACTTCTGGAGAGCACCTGTTGATAATGATATGGGTAATGATATGCCACAGAGATATGCTCAGTGGAAGGTTGCCAGCTCATATCTTACAACAAAGATCGTAAAAGAAGAGAGCAATGGTTATGTAAATGGAACACCTGAGGACAGGAGCCAGTATCCTATCATCAATGAAGAGAAAAACAGCGTAAGCCTTACATTTAAGTATTATCTTCCTACAACTCCAGCATCTTCTGTTCTTGTGACATATACAGTAACAGGCGATGGAAGAGTATGGATCAAGGAGGAGTACGAGCCAGTTAAGGGACTTACTCCAATGCCAGAATTTGGTATGATGTTCAGATTTAACCCAGACTTTAAGGACGTTGAGTACTATGGAAATGGCCCAGAGGAGAACTACGTCGATAGAAATCGCGGAGCAAAGCTTGGTATTTTCAAGACAACAACTACTGATGCCATGGAGAACTATCTTGTTCCTCAGGAAACAGGCAACAGAACTGACGTTAGATGGGCTAAAATCACAGATAGAAAGGGAAGAGGATTGTTATTTGAAGCTCCAGATTCAATGAACTTCAGCGCTCTTCCATATACTCCAGATGAGCTTGAGGCTGCACAGCATCCTTATGAGCTCCCTAGAGTATTCAAGACAATCGTTAGATGTAGCCTTGTTCAGATGGGTATCGCAGGTGATGACAGCTGGGGAGCTAAGACTCATCCAGAATTCCTGCTTCCAAATGACAAGAAGCTTGAGTTTACAATGAGCTTTAAGGGAATTTAATCATTCAGCAAAGGGAGGACCAAAGATGGAGCCAATACACAGCATTGATGCAGAAGACGATCAGTTTGCCTACAGATATGACACACAGCTTCTCATTGACAGAAGAGATAAGAATCTTGATGAAGATGAGATAGCAGATTATATCACTGCTCATTTTGAGGGCAATTCACTTATTGCAGCTGGTGATGAGGATCTTGTTAAGATCCATTTCCATACAAATGAGCCATGGAAGGTGCTCGAATACTGCAATACAGTAGGCGAGATCTATGACATTGTAGTAGAGGATATGATCCGTCAGTCAGCAGGACTTCAGGGCTAAGGGAGTAGTTTGAAATGAAACTTATTTTTATCAGGCATGGAGATCCTGATTATGCACATGACAATCTCACGGATAAAGGTAAGGTAGAGGCAACTCTTTTATCAGAGGATATAGAGAGATACAAGATAGATGATATCTATCTCTCTCCTCTTGGAAGAGCCCAGGCAACAGCTAAGTATAGTATGGACAAGCTTGGCAAGAGCGGAAAGACCTATGACTGGCTCATGGAATTTCCTGCGAAGTTTGATCCAAACTTAAGTGAGACAGCAAGAATGGCTTATGAGAATGAGCTTGTTATTAATAAAGAGACTGGAAAGTATGAAAAGAGGATAATATGGGATCTTCTTCCAGCCTATTATAATGAGCATCCAGAATTACTGGATAGAATAGCCTGGAGAGATTCTGAGATTGCTAAAGCATCAGATGCAGTCATAAAGTATGACTATACCGTAGAGTCTTTTGATAAGCTTCTTGCTGAGTATGGATATGTAAGAGACGGACTTATCTACAAGACAGAGAATGGTAACGATAAGACAATAGCGTTCTTTTGCCACTATGGAATAACATCGGTCTTACTGTCACATTTGTGGAATATATCACCATTTGTAATGTTCCAGTCAATGGCCACAGCGCCTACATCAGTTACTATGGTTGCCACAGAAGAACGTCAGAAGGGCTTTGTCAGCTTTAGGACACTTAGATGCGGAGATGTTACGCATCTAAATATTGGTAATGAGGAGCCTTCTTTTTCTGCCAGGTTCTGCGAGAGGTATGAAAATGATTGGGAAAGACATTAAGGCAGTTCTTTTTGATATGGATGGCACTCTGACAGATACTGAGAAGTACTATCAGCAGGCTTGGCCTAAGGCAATGGCCCACTTTGGACATGAGATGACAAAAGAGATGACTCTTAGCCTCAGGTCACTTGGAAGACCGTTTGCACCTCTTCAGTTCAAGGAGTGGTTTGGAGAAGATCTTGACTACTTTGAAGTTCGTGAGTACAGAAGAGGACTTGTGGAAGAGCTTGTAAGGGAGCATGGAATACCACTTAAGCCTGGTGCCAAGGAGATACTTACCTGGCTTCGTAAAAATGGAATTTTCACAGCTCTTGTTACAGCCAATGAATATCCAAGGGCAGAGAGGTATCTAAAAAAGATCGATCTCTTTGGATACTTTGACAAGATCATATGTGCCAATATGGTGGAAAAAGGAAAGCCTGCGCCAGATATCTATGCGTTTGCATGCAAGGAGCTAGGGCTTGATCCGAGTGAGACCTTTGCAGTTGAGGATTCACCAAATGGTGTTACAAGCGCTTATGATGCTGGATGTAATGTCATTATGGTTCCGGATCTTACGCAGCCAGACGAAGAGCTATCAGGAAAACTGTTTAAAAAACTGGATTCACTTGTGGAAATCAAATCACTATTTGAATAATTTTGTGGATAACATAAAGAAAAAAGCCGGGATTCAAATCTGAATCTCGGCTTTAATAATGCCATTAAGTTTAGTGAATCAAAGCTTTTTCTCTGCTTCGAGAGATGCCTTGAGCTCTCCGCTGTTGTAACGCTCAATAATGTTGTTGATACGCTCAACAGGATTAAGAAGATCGCTGATTGATGCATCGTGGTTAAGAGTATCGATAAGGTAAGCAATGTACTTACTCATATCGCAGCTGATATACCATTCGCGAGAAAGAAGTTCTGGAGTCTGATATACAAGGTTTGTAGTAAGGACTCTGTCGATGATTCCTTCTTCATAAGCTTTATCAAAGATCTCAAGTCCACTTGTGAATAAACCAAATGTTGAGAATGCATAGATTCTAGCAGCTTTACGCTCTTTAAGAGCTCTAGCTACGTCAATCATGCTCTCTCCAGATGAGATCATATCGTCAACGATGATAACTGACTTGCCTTCAACACTTGTTCCAAGGAACTCATGTGAAACGATAGGATTACGTCCATCAACAACCTGTGTGTAGTCACGTCTCTTGTAGAACATTCCTACATCGAGACCAAGTACGCTGGCAAGGTAGATTGCACGACCCATTCCTCCTTCATCTGGAGAGATGACCATCATGTGATCTGAATCGATCTTGAGGTCCCAAACGTTTCTAAGAAGAGCCTTAATAAACTGATATGTTGTACGAACGGTTTCAAAACCGTTAAGTGGAATAGCATTCTGTACTCTAGGATCGTGAGCATCGAAAGTGATGATATTATCAACACCCATATTCACGAGCTCCTGAAGAGCAATAGCGCAGTCAAGAGATTCTCTTGAGCTTCTCTTGTGCTGTCTTGACTCATAGAGGAAAGGCATGATAACTGTGATTCTTCTGGCCTTACCACCTACGGCAGCAATAATTCTTTTGAGATCCTGATAGTGATCATCAGGAGACATATGATTTTCCTGTCCAAATAGAGAATAGGTCTGTGAATAGTTACAAACATCAACTAAAAGATATAAGTCATCGCCACGAACAGAAGTCTTGATAACACCCTTAGCTTCACCAGTTCCAAATCTTGGAACATCTGCATCTAAGATATAAGAAGGACGCTCATAACCTGTAAAAGCTAAGCTTCCTTTGTGCTCATTTTCTCTTTCTGCTCTCCATTTTACGAGATAGTAATCGACTTTCTCTGCTAGAGACTTTACACCCTTAAGAGGGATAATTCCTAAGGAACCAACAGGAATTGTCTCCAGATTACGTTTCTCTTCTCTTTTTGGCATTACTGAAAATCCTCGCTTTCTTTTCTTGCAATCTTCTTTATTTTACGAATATCCTGACCAGATAATTTCAAGAGCTTGTAATTACTTGTGACTCTTGAAAAGATTCTGTCTGAATAAGTCATTTGCAATTCTTCAAGAGAAAGATTAGTGGTAATTATAGTGGCTTTCTTTCTAATGTCTCTTTCATTTAGGCAAGAGAAAAGCTCAGAAGCAACGAATGAATTGGTGCGCTCAGTACCGAGGTCATCGATAATGAGAAGCTCACATCCATAAAGGTCATCATATATGCTCCGAAGTTCTTGCTTGTTACGATAGTCGAAAGAGTTCTCGGCCAGTAGTTCAAATAATCCTGTGGAACTGAAATATATTACAGAATGTCCCTTTTTAAGGAGTTCATTTGCAATACAAGTTGACAGGAAAGATTTGCCAGTACCAACTGTACCATAAATGAATAGATTTTGGTAGTCAGAGTTAAAATTATTAATAAAATCTTCAGCAGCATTAACTGCACCATGAAATCTCTTTAAGTCTTCGCCCTGATAATATTTATCAGACATGAGCTTAAAGTTAGCAGTTTTGGTAAGCATCTTAAGATTTGATTTATCATAGAGAGTTTCAATGATCTTTTGTTTGAAACAATGACATTTCTCATTACCTATATAACCGGTATCCTTGCAGTCCTGACAGGTATAACCCATATCAAGATAATCAGAAGAGAAGCCGGCTTCAGTTAAAAGAAGGAGCTTTTGTCTTGCAAGCTCAGCCAGTTCCTGCCTAAGGGCTGATCTATCAAGGCGCTCTCCTGAAAGAAGTCTTTTACCAAAAGTTACGCTTGCTGTAGCTGTCTGATCTTCAAGATCTTTGTAGCCAGGAACATTTTCATAGACATAGCGTTGTCTCTCTTCAAGCTCCTGTCTGTGCAAGGCGCGTCTTTCTTCATATTCATGCATTATCTGATCATATTGTGCATTTGTTAATGGCATAGTGATCTCCTTAAATGCTAATGTGCAAATCACAAAAGTATGCCCTGTACGTGCTTTGGGGAAGGCAAATGCCGCCGCCAAACCAAAAGTACAGGGCTTAACTTTTATGTGGCTCTTACAAGATTCCCCAATCCTATAAGAGTTAGTTGTCCAGAAGCTTTTCTTCTAGTTCAGCAAAATTATATGTATTTTGCTGGAACTGATTGAAGCGGTTCTGGTTGCCGCTTTGGCGAATATATGATTCGTCAGAGCGGAGTTTACTATTGATGGATGATACAGAAGCCATTGATCTCTTTTTCTTGAGATCAGCGGTGAAATCAGCATCTAATCTGGCAATATCCTCCCTAGTTTCAACCTTTTTCTCATGCCAGCTGCGAAGAATGCTATCACAGTATTTCAAGCGATTCTTCTGGGTTGCCATAACAGTGCGGTCGCAGGCTTCTGCAATGATATCCATCGAAAATCCCAACTCCCCTCGCCACGAGCTGATGAAGTTCCCCTCCTTCTCAGTAGGACTGTTGTCCATTCCCAAGGCTTTCATGATACTGATGACTTCAGGATCATGTTTGTAGATTTCCGCGCGTGCCTGTTTTGGCGTTTTGATGCCTTCCTGACTCCAGGATAATGCTACCTTCTCAACATACCTGAAATCAGTTTTATGATTATCGACGCAATACTGCATCAGATAGTCCAAAAGATCATCTGAGAACTTGAGCTCATCATGGATGTAGTACAAAGTGAGCATCTCAGTAGAAGCAAGAGGTCTTCCAAAATACTGCTCGGCAAGGAATACAATGTTTGCACCTTCTGTCTGCTTGAAAGCACGAAGCTGAGCTGCAGAATACTTTGGCTTGCTAGGTGCGACAACTTCAGGAAGCTCTTCCTTGTGATCCTCAAAGCTGCTTTCTCTATGAGATGAAACAGTTCTAAGAACAGTGTCGTTCTTTCTACGTCCAAGGTTCTGTGGAGCAACAATGTCTTCCATATGGATTCCGGTGAGGTTACCGGAAACATCATACTCAAGACTGATAAGCTCTTTCTTTTCCCAGTATTTGAGGGCGCGAATTACGTCCTTCTCAGTATGATTAAATTTATCTGCCAATGCTGAAACGCTGGTTGGCAGATTGGCGCTCATCATACGCAGTAAAAATAAGTAAATCTTGATCTGCGCATCATTGGCGTCCTGCATGTATTCATCAATGAAAATATTGGAAACATTGGTAGAATCCTCCCCCAAATTATGACTAATAGTTACTCGCCCCATCATATACTTTTATCACCTGCTTTACAAATTATCCGAGAACATTTTTAAGTACCATCGTCGGTCACTTCTTTTTATGTTCCTCAGAACAATTCAAATCTTACCACACAAAAAATGTAAAAGATATGGGTAAAAGTAACGAAGAAATCCAGCACTGGTGCGGTGTTTCACGTTTTGTGAAACATTGTGGACAATGTGGATAATGTGGATTAATTGATATAACAAATAAAAAAACAGCCAAACCATCGGCACTTATGATTTCAAAAATAAGTGACAATTTTTTGGCTGTTATCCACCGAGATTGATTTACATAAATCCATTTCAAAAAGTGGATATGTGGATAAGTGTTACTGACCTAAGAGTTCATTACCGATTTTAACAACATCTCCGGCACCCATGGTTATCAACAAATCTCCTTTAGTGCAATTTTGCAAAAGGAATTTTTCAATTTCAGCAAAGTTTTCATAAGTTGGAAAATAATTACACTCATGTCCAAGTTCAATGATCTTGTCTCTGAGAGTACGTGAGCTGATTCCAAGGTTGTCAGTCTCTCTTGCAGCGTAGATATCAGCAAGGATAACGTGATCTGCAAGTGAAAGAGCTTCTGCAAACTCGTTCATAAGAGCTTTGGTCCTGGTGTAGGTATGTGGCTGGAATACACACCAGATCTTGCCGTGTGGATAATTCTGAGCTGCTGTAAGAGTAGCCTTTATCTCTGTTGGGTGGTGAGCGTAATCGTCGATGATAGTTACGCCGTGAATCTCACCCTTGTACTCGAAACGTCTGCTTGTTCCGCCGAAGAGACTAAGGGCTGTGACTACATGCTCTTTATCTATATCTAATATAGTAGAAACAGCAATTGCTGCCAAAGCATTATATACGTTGTGGATACCTGGAACAGCAAGCTTAATGTCAAGAACACTGCCATCTTTGAGATGAGCCTTGAAAGCAGGGTTACCGTGATCATCGTAAGTAATATCTGTTGGATAGAAGTCACAATCAGATGTTGAACCGTAAGTGATGATGCTGCACTTAAGTCCGTCAGTAATATATGAAAGATTGTCTATGTCGCCGTTAATAATAAGGCTTCCGTCTGCTGGAAGGAGCTCAGCAAATTTCCTAAATGAATGTCTGATGTCATCAATGTCTTTGAAGAAATCAAGGTGATCAGCGTCTATATTAGAAATAACACTGATCTTAGGGAAAAAGCTAAGGAAACTGTTAGTGTACTCACAAGCCTCTGTTACAAAGTACTCTGACTTACCAACTCTGATGTTGCCTCCGATATCCTTGAATACTCCGCCGATTGAAAGAGTAGGATCTGTGTCAGCCTCTAAAAGAATCTTTGAAAGCATTGATGTTGTAGTAGTTTTACCGTGTGTTCCGCTGATTGCGATTGGAAGACCATATTGCTTCATGATCTGTCCAAGAAGTTCAGCTCTTGTGAGCATTGGGATACCTGCATTCTTGGCAGCAACAAATTCTGGGTTATCAGGATGAACAGCCGCAGTATAAACAACTACGTCTATAGGCTGCATCTTTTCGATGTTTTCAGCCTTCTGACCATAAAGAATAGTAACGCCCTGGTTCTCAAGATTTTCAGTCATTGCAGATTTTTTTGAATCAGAACCTGAAACTTTGAATTTTCTTTCTATTAATATGCTGGCAAGTCCGCTCATGGAAATTCCGCCGATTCCCATGAAGTAGACATGGACCGGTTTATCAAAATCAATTGTGTACATAACAATCCTCGATTCATTAGTATCATTGTAAAGTATAACGCATTATATTCTAACACTATTTCCATCAATGTCAAAAAGCCCTTTGTAAAATAGTTTATGATATTGTGTAGACATAAATATCTAAATTGTGTTTTTTTAATGAATTCTTTATGTTATACTTTAATATATGAAAGAAGCGATTTTCTGAGACATGTAAAAGCATGTATGGTGTATCAAAGTTACTTGACTATAATGGCGTAAAAATGCAACGAGGTGAAACATGATAAAAAAAGAGATGATCGCCATGCTGCTGGCAGGGGGCCAGGGCAGCAGACTGGGAGTTTTGACAGCTAAAATGGCAAAGCCCGCAGTTTCATTTGGGGGAAAGTATAGGATCATAGATTTCCCACTTAGCAATTGCATCAATTCTGGAGTAGACACTGTTGGTGTTCTTACACAGTATCGTCCGCTCCGACTCAATTCTCACATTGGCATTGGTATTCCATGGGATTTGGACCGAAACTTTGGTGGAGTAACAGTACTTCCTCCATATGAAAAAAGTTCAAATAGTGAATGGTATACCGGTACTGCTAATGCAATTTACCAGAACCTAGAATATATGGAAAATTATAATCCAGATTATGTTCTGATCCTTTCCGGTGATCATATATATAAGATGGATTATGAAACTATGCTCGATTTTCACAAGGCAAGTCATGCTGATGCTACTATCGCTGTTATGCCTGTACCTATGGAAGAGGCCAGCAGATTCGGTATCATGATCACTGACGACGACAAGAAGATCGTAGACTTTGAGGAAAAACCAGAACATCCACGTAGTAATCTTGCTTCTATGGGTATCTACATTTTCTCATGGGATGTTTTGAAGCAGGCACTTATCCAGAATAAAGATCAGGCTGGTCTTGATTTTGGTAAGCATATTATTCCTTATTGTAAGGAGCAGGGTAAATCTCTTTATGCTTATGAGTTCGATGGATACTGGAAGGATGTAGGAACACTTACTTCTTACTGGCAGGCAAACATGGAGCTCATTGATATAGTTCCTGAGTTCAATCTCTATGAGGAGTATTGGAAGATCTTTACATCAAGCGATGTTCAGCCGCCTCAGTACCTTGGACCAGAAAGTGCTATTGAGAGAAGTATCGTAGGCGAGGGATGTGAGATATACGGTAAGGTATACAACTCAGTCATAGGCCCTGGCGTAAAGATAGGAAAAGATACAGTAGTCAGCCACTCTATTATCATGAATGAGACGGAGATCGGTGAAGGCTGTAACATAGAAAAAGGTATCGTTGCCGAGAAGGTAAAGATTGGAAATGGTGTTCAGATCGGAGCCTTTGAGGAAAAAGAAAATGAGACCAAGCCAAGCATCTATTGCGAAGGTCTCTGCACTGTCGGCGAGAAGTCAGTTATTCCTGACAATGTACAGATTGGAAAGAATACAATGATTTCAGGTATCACTGTTCTGGAAGATTATCCAAATGGAGTTCTCGATAGCGGTAGGACATTAGAGAAGGCAGGTGATGAGGCATGAGAGCGATTGGAATTATCTTAGCGGGCGGAAGTAGCAGCAGGATGCATGAGCTCTCCAAGAAAAGAGCGGTTTGCGCTATGCCTGTGGCTGGTTTTTATAGAAGCATTGATTTTGCGCTTAGCAATATGACTAACTCACATATACAGACGGTTGCAGTGTTTACCCAGTACAATGCAGGAAGTCTTAATTCACACCTTAGTTCTTCCAAGTGGTGGGACTTCGGCCGTAAGCAGGGTGGTCTATATGTCTTTACCCCGGCTGTTAAGGCTTCAGGAAATTTGTGGTACAGAGGAACTGCAGATGCCATTGCGCAAAACCTTGATTTCCTACGCAGCTGCCACGAGCCATATGTGATCATTACTTCCGGAGACTGCGTTTACAAGATGGATTACGGCAAGCTCCTTGAGTATCATATTCAGAAGCAGGCTGACATCACAGTAGTTTGTAAGGATATGCCGGCAAGTATAGATACCGAGAGATTTGGTACTATCAGGATGAATGAAGAGAGCAGGATCGAGGAATTCGAAGAAAAACCTGTGGTATCAAGGTCCAATACAATCTCCTGTGGTATATATGTCATCAGACGAAGACAGCTGATCGAACTTATTGAAAGAGCTGAAGAGGAAGAAAGATACGACTTCGTTCGAGATATTCTTGTCAGATACAAGGATATGAAGAGAATATACGGATACAAGATCAAGGAATATTGGAACAACATCGCTTCTGTTGAGGATTATTTCAGGACCAACATGGATTTCCTTAAACCAGAAGTAAGACAGTATTTCTTCCGCGAGTATCCTGGTATATACACCAAGGTAGTTGATCTTCCACCAGCCAAGTATAACGTAGGTGTGAGCATCAAAAATAGTTTGATCTCCAGTGGATGCATAATAAATGGTGCAATAGAAGATTCCGTCATATTTAAGGGGGCTTTTGTAGGGAATAACTGTTACATCAAAAATTCAATCATACTGAATGATGTATACATCGGAGACAATTCTCATATAGAAAACTGCATTGTTGAGAGTCATGGAACTATCCAGGCTAACTCCTACTACAAAGAAGAAAACGGCATAAAGATCGTAGTAGAGAACAATGAAAGATACGTAATCTAACAACCAAGTCTAATTAACCAAAGAGGGGGTTAAAAAATGAAGATAACAGACGTAAGAGTACGCAAAGTAACTAAGCAGGGTAAGATGAGAGCAGTTGTATCAGTTACATTTGATAATGAATTCGTAGTTCATGATATCAAGGTGATTGAGGGTGAGAGAGGCTTATTTATTGCAATGCCTAGCAAAAAGTCATCAGATGGCGAGTACAGAGATATCGCTCATCCTATCAATTCTGACACTCGTAAAGTCCTTCAGGATACAATCCTTGAGGCTTATGACAAAGCAGCTTTAGAAGAGCCTGCTGAAGGAGAGGCAGAAGTTTAATAATTTAGCTTGTTGCAAAGGTAAAATAATGTTAAATTAATGGGGCTTAGAATTAAACTTTCTAGGCTCCATTTTATTTCTATGTCCAAATTTTTGGAGGAGTTATGTGGGGATTATTTACAAAGCTTTTTGGCAAAAGAGAAGAGGAAACAGGAAAGATGTATGTAATAGCGGGACTTGGAAATCCTGAGAAAAAATATTTTGAAACAAGACATAACGTGGGCTTTGCTACCATAGATGCCCTTTCAGATAAATACAAAATTGAACTTACAGAAACTAAGTTTAAGGCAGCCTTTGGCAAGGGCAGAATAGGAAACGAAAGAGTGATACTTGTTAAGCCACTTACCTATATGAACCTTAGCGGAGAGGCAATCAGACCAATCTGCGATTACTTCAAGGTTGATTCCAAGGAAGAACTCATCGTCATATCTGATGATGTAGATCTTGATGTAGGAAAGATAAGAGTCAGACCAAAGGGAAGTGCCGGCGGTCATAACGGTCTTAAGAGTATCATCGCTCAGCTTGGACACAGCGAGTTTAACCGCGTGAGAGTTGGTGTTGGCAAGAGACCAAAGGAATACGACATGGTGGACTGGGTCCTTGGACACTTCCAGGGAGAAGACGCAGTCTCTATCAAAGAAGGCATTAACAAAGCTGTAAACGCCGTAGAGGAGATCATCTCAACCGGTGTAGACAGCGCCATGAATGATTTTAACGGTAAATAATTAATGAGAGCTATCACTACTCCTTTACATGAATTAAAAGAATTCGAAGAGATAAATAAATATCTTGAAAAACCTTTTGCCTGCGCCGAAGTTACTGGATGCGTTGATTCTCAAAAGCTCCACTTCATCGATAGTCTTGGCGCAGACTTTAAGTATAGGATCATCGTTACATATTCTGATCTCAGAGCAAAAGAGATCTACGAAGACTACAAGTTCTACGACAGAAATGTAACAGTCTACCCAGCCAAAGACCTTATTTTCTATCAGGCTGATGTTCATAGTAATGAAATCGTAAGACAGCGTATCAGGTGCATGCGAAGACTTATCGAAGGAAGACCTGTTACTGTTGTTACGACCTTTTCTGCCCTTATGGCACCACAGATCCGCCCAGAGATCATAAAAGAGAATATCCTGTCTATTGATAAGCACAAGCCTATCGATGAATTAGAGATTTCCAAAAAGCTCATAACCATGGGCTATACCAAGAACTATCAGGTTGAAGGACCTGGTGAGTTTTCTGTCCGCGGAGATATTGTGGATGTCTTTGATCTTACAGAGGAAAATCCATACAGAATTGAGCTCTGGGGAGATGAGATTCAGTCAATCCGAAGCTTTGACATTCTTTCCCAGAGATCTCTTGAAAAGCTTGAATCCATTGAGATTTATCCAGCATCTGAGATCATTCTGGATGAAAAGAGACTTGAAGAAGGCATGGAGAGAATTCAGGAAGAGACTGACAGATGCGTTGAAACTCTTAGAAGTGAGTTCAAGACCAAAGAAGCCCATCAGTTAAAGACTCAGACTGAGGAACTTAGAGAGCAGCTCTTTGAACTTAAGACAACAGTTAATCTAGAGAGCTATATCAGATACTTCTATGAAGATACCGTAACCATGCAGGAAATGTTCCCAAAGGGAAAGAGCTGCATTTTTATTGACGAGCCTGGCCGAGTAGCAGAGCATGCTATGGCGATAGAGGCTGAGTTCAGAGAGAGCATGACCCACAGAGCAGAGAAGGGCTATGTTCTCCCAGGGCAGATGGGACTTTTATACAGTACAGATAACTGCGTAGCCAGAATGGAGAACGGAAGACGAGTTATCCTGTCTACTCTTCAGCTTCCCAAGAGTCAGAATATCTTTTCACCTGAAAAGAGCTGGGACATCAAGACAAGGAGCGTTGCCCCTTACAACAACAGCTTTGATGCACTGGTAAAAGACTTAAAGAATTATGTTAAACAGGGATACAGAGTACTGATCCTCTCTGGCTCTAGAACAAGAGCAAAGAGAATTGTTGAGGACCTTAGAGATAATCTTGTTACAGCATTTTATAGTGAAGACCCAGGAAGAGTGTTAAAGCCTGGTGAGATCATGACCTACTACGGCAGGATCCTTAAGGGCTTTGAGTATCCTGATATCAAGTTTGCTGTAATTGCTGAGTCAGATATTTTCACAGAGCATGTTAAGAAGCGCAAAAAGAAAAAGAGCGCTTATCAGGGCGAGAAGATATCTAATTTTGCAGATCTTAAGATCGGTGACTATGTAGTTCACGAAGACCACGGCCTTGGAATCTATAGAGGTATCGAGAAGATCGAGACAGACCACGTGGTTAAGGATTATATCAAGGTGGAGTATGGCGATGGCGGCAATCTCTATATTCTTGCTACAGGCCTTGGAGTTATCCAGAAATACGCTTCTGGCGGAGATGATAACGAGAGAACCCACAAGCCCAAGCTCAATAAGCTTGGAAGTGGTGATTGGAGTCACACTAAGAGCAAGGTCAAGGCAGCAGTAGAAGAGGTTGCCCAGGATCTTGTAGAGCTTTATGCCAAGAGGCAGCAGGCACAGGGGTATCAGTTTAGTAAAGATAATGTATGGCAGCAGGAGTTTGAGGATGCCTTCCCATATCAGGAGACAGAGGACCAGCTCACTGCCATCGAAGATACAAAAAGAGATATGGAATCCTCTAAGCCCATGGACAGACTTGTCTGCGGCGATGTGGGATTTGGTAAAACAGAGATTGCGATCCGTGCAGCCTTCAAGGCAGTTCAGGATGGCAAGCAGGTTGCTGTGCTGGTTCCAACCACTATCCTTGCTCAGCAGCACTACAATACTTTCTCAGAGCGTATGAGGGATTTCCCTGTACGTGTTGACTTGATGTCAAGGTTTAGGACAGCAGCAGAGCAAAAGAGAACTATAACAGATCTTAAGAAAGGCCTTGTGGATATTGTTATCGGAACCCACAGACTTCTTTCTAAGGATGTTCAGTACAAGGACCTTGGCCTTCTCATAGTAGATGAGGAGCAGAGATTTGGCGTAACTCACAAGGAAAAGCTAAAGGTATTAAAAGAGAATATCGATGTTCTGACTCTTTCTGCTACACCTATTCCTAGAACTCTTCATATGTCCCTTGTGGGAATCCGTGAGATGAGCGTTCTGGAGGAGGCTCCTAATGATAGAATGCCTATTCAGACCTATGTTATGGAGTACAATGACGAGCTTGTCCGTGAAGCTATCGTAAGAGAGCTTTCAAGAAACGGTCAGGTTTATTACGTATACAACAGAGTCAACACCATAGCGGATGTGGCTGCACAGATCCAGAAACTGGTTCCGGAGGCTAACGTTGCCTTTGCCCATGGCCAGATGAAAGAGTCTGAGCTTGAAAGGATCATGTATGACTTCATTGATGGAACTATAGATGTACTCGTGTCTACTACAATCATTGAAACTGGTCTTGATATTCCTAATGTTAACACCATGATCATTCATGATTCAGATAAGATGGGACTTTCACAGCTCTATCAGCTCAGAGGACGAGTAGGAAGATCTAATAGAACAGCCTATGCTTTCCTTATGTACAAGAGAGACAAGATGTTAAAAGAGGTAGCAGAAAAGAGACTCTCAGCTATCAGAGAGTTTACAGACCTTGGCTCTGGCTTCAAGATCGCCATGCGAGATCTTGAGATCAGAGGCGCAGGTAGTCTCCTTGGAAGAAAGCAGTCTGGACATATGCAGGCTGTAGGTTATGACCTATACTGCAAGATGCTAGGCGAAGCTGTTAGGATCAAGAAGAATGAGATTCCAGATGGAGATTATACTCTTGCTGAGATCAACACAAATATTGACCTTGATGTAAGTGCCTTCATTCCTGATACCTACATCATGAACGAAGAGCAGAAGCTTGAAATATATAAGAGAATCGCAAGCCTTGAGAACAAGCAGGAATGCGATGATATGAAGGATGAGCTTATCGATAGATTTGGTGAAGTTCCTGAGTCTGCAGATAACCTTCTTAGAATATCTCTTTTACGCTCCAAGGCACATAGCCTCTATGTATTAGAGATTAAGGGCGGCGATGGAACAATTGAGATAAAGGTTAGTCCAAGCGCCAAGATCGATGCTGGCAAGATTCCAGGATTTATATCAAGCTACAAAGGAAACATGGCATTCCACAGTACCACAGTGCCAGTATTTGTCTATAAGTACAAAAAAGAGAGCAATCCAAACAAGGCTGAGAAGCAGCTCTTGGAGGAAGTTGAGGCTGTAGTTGAGAAGATGACTACGCTTGTTAAGGAGTAATGGGAGGAGACTACTAGATGAAGCTGATAAAGAAATTTATTCCTTACTACAAACCATATATTGGAGTGTTTTTATTTGACCTATTTTGCGCGTCGGTGTTGTCGATTATCGATTTGGCCTTTCCACAGTTCCTTAGAATCCTTAGGAGTACTCTTTTTCTTGAGGAGCCCAAGGTGATCCTTAGCAGACTGGGAATCTTGGCGTTGGCCTTGATCGTTATGTATGTAATCAGGTATCTTTGCAGATACTACGTAACTTACCAGGGACATATGATGGGAGCCCGCATGGAATCTGGTATGAGAAAAGAGCTCTTTGACAGATACCAGGCTTTTTCATTCTCATATTATGACACTCATAATACCGGTGAAATGATGAGTAAGCTCGTGTCGGATCTTTTTGATATATCTGAGCTTGCACACCACGGACCTGAAAATATATTTATCTCTGTAGTCAAGATCGTAGGCTCTTTTATCCTCCTTTTGAGAATAAATGTGCCTATGACACTGTGCCTTGTGGCTGTAGTAATTTGCATGGCTTTTTTCTCTATTAGTCAGAACAAAAAGATGCGTGCCACTTTCTCAGATAATAGAAAGAAAATAGCAGGTATCAATTCTTCACTTCAGGATACACTTGGCGGCATCCGCGTAGTTAAGTCTTTTACCGGAGAAGCAATAGAGGCTGAGAAGTTTGACAGATCAAACATTGCCTTCCTTGATTCCAAAAATGCCAACTACAGGAGAATGGCCTGGTTCCACTCAGGAAATAATTTTTTTGAGGGACTTATGTTTGTGACAGTGCTTGTGGCAGGCGGTTTCTTTATTGCCAAGGGACAGCTTACTGGGGAAGATCTTGCTATCTATGCTCTTTATATCAATATCTTTATCAATCCTGTAAATGTCCTTGTTGAGTTTACGGAGCAGCTTCAAAAGGGACTTGCTGGTTTTGAGAGATTTACTGAGGTCATGGAGACCATGCCTGAGATTGTTGACAAAGATGATGCTAGAGAGCTCAAGGATGTTAAGGGCGTAATTGATTACGAGAAGGTTTCTTTTGCCTATGGTGATGAAGAGGCAGTACTAAAAGATATCGACCTTCATGTAGAAGCTGGAAAGTCAGTTGCAATCGTTGGACCATCTGGCGGTGGTAAGACTACCCTTTGTTCACTTCTTCCTAGATTCTACGATGTTACTGCAGGAAGCGTTAAGATTGACGGAACAGATATCAGAGATGTTACTCAGAAATCTCTTAGATCCTTTATTGGTATAGTTCAGCAGGATGTATATCTTTTTAATGGAACGGTAAAAGAGAATATTGCATACGGCAGGCTTGATGCTACTATGGACGAGATAGTAGAAGCTGCAAGAAATGCTGATCTTCTTGAGTTTATAGAGAGCCTTCCAAATGGTTTTGATACACAGGTAGGAGAACGTGGAGCAAGGCTTTCTGGCGGACAGAAGCAGAGAATTGCTATTGCAAGAGTATTCCTTAAGAATCCTCCAATCCTGATTCTTGATGAAGCTACAAGTGCACTTGATAACGAAAGTGAGAGATATATTCAGGAGAGTCTTGATAAGCTCTCTGTTGGTAGAACTACTATTACTATTGCCCACAGACTTTCTACTATCCTAGGCGCAGATGAGATAATCGTTCTGGATGAGGATGGTATCAAAGAAAGAGGCAATCACAAGGAGCTTATCAAAAAAGGCGGACTCTACGAGAAGTACTATCGAATGCAGCTTGGAACAATCTGATAAACTATCTGATGCAACGGATATGTTTTTAAATTTGTATAATAGATATACAAATACTTCTAAAGGAAGGTAAGTGATATGGATTACAAAGACGGTGGAATCCCAAAAACAATTGAAGAATTAAAGGATTACTGTGAAAGAAATGGCTTTACAGCTAGTAAGACAAGATTCTTTATTGGCTTTAATTATCAGGGAGCCAGAGCTTTTGGTATCTATAAAGATGAAGAAACTGGAGAATTTGTTGTCTATAAAAATAAAGACGACGGAACCAGAAATGTTCGTTACAGAGGAACTGATGAAGAATTTGCTGTAGTTGAGCTCTATGACAGACTTCAGAAAGAGATTGACAATCAGAAACTTCACTATGCTGCAGAGATGGCAGAACGTGAGAGAAATAAGTACGAGGGAAGAAGCTCTGGTACATATTGCACTTTGGATGACAATGCTGACAGCTATGAATATATAAAGAATTTCCATGCTTCAGATTATCCGATCAATTCTTTTGTGGATGAAGCCAAAGAATATTTTAAAAATAACGAAAATGACAGCCATAGTAGTTATGATCATTATGATTATAGAGGACATTCTAATTCACAGGGAGGTGGAGCTCTTGGCGTTATTATCAGCATCGTTATCCTGATATTATCACTTCTCTTTGGATTTGGTGGTGGTGGTTTTAGTAGCTATGATCGTTATGATTCAGGGTATAGCAGTTATAGTAGCTATGACAGTTATGATAGTGGATGGAGTTCAGATAATTGGGATTCCGGCTCAACAGACTGGGGCTCAGACTGGTAATTAATTTGGAAAAATAATTTTTTAATGTTTTACGATAAAAAGTGTTGACACTCATATAATCGTATGATATAAATAATTTAACGATAAACGTTAACGTTTTAAACTAATTCATTTATATTATTTAGATTATATGAGGTGGCGACATGCAAAAATCAAATTTAAGAAACATAACAGCGGTTATGGCAAAAATCATTGAAGTACTCAGTTGGATTGGGGCAGTATGTATTGTTCTTTCTATGATAGTTCTTTTTGCGACAAGGGATATGATTGCAGAAGCTTACAAACGCGGGGCGTTTGATTCACAGAGCATATCTGTTACAGGAGTAGATTCAGAGGCATTTATAAATTCCCTTATGAATGGCTCCGGAATTGTGGCTCTTGTTCCTTTCGTATTCTTTTGTGCACTCTCAGCCCTAATTTTCAGAAACATATATAAGGTTTTCCAGAAGGCTAATGGAGATTCTCCTTTTTCAGAGGCCAATGTCAAGAGAATCAAGAATATCGGTTATTATGCGCTGGCTATTCCTGTGAGCAAAATTGTTATGTATGCAGTTTTTGCTGTAATCGTAGGAATAAATAATCTTAACATCTCAATATCATTATCAGAGGTGGTATTTGGATTAGTAGCCCTTTGCCTTGCTCAGTATTTTGCTTATGGAGCAGAACTTCAGCGTGAAGTTGATGGATTGCTGTAAGGAGGCGTCTATGGGAAGAATAGTGTTAGAACTCGATGTTATGATGGCAAGACGTCACATGTCTTTGAATGAGCTTGCTGATAAGGTCGGAATATCCAATGTAAATTTGTCCAAGATTAAGAATAATAAAGTTAATGCAGTTCGCTTTGGCACACTTGCAGGAATCTGTGATGCCCTTGAATGTGAACCTGGAGACATCTTAAAATATGACCCTAATGGTGAGGCACAGGAATGAGTTTGTTTATTAGCACATTAGTAAGTGCTGTCATTCAAGTAATCCTGTTTTCTCTTGTGCCTTTTATCTGGTGGCTTATATTCCATAGAAAAAAAGAAAGCTTCTTTTCTTTCGTAGGAATAAAGAAGCCAGATAAGAGCAAGGTGAAATCGATATTTATAGCAATGATAGGAGTCCTTTTAGTCTGCGAGGGGCTTGGAATCATTGAGAAATATTGCCTTAGAGGATTTGAGACAGCTGACAGTACTTTTTCGGGAATGGGAATATCTGCCATAGGTAGTGTAATTGTATACGCTTTTGTTCAGACAGCTTTTTCTGAAGAGATTTTCTTTAGAGGTTTTTTGTTAAAAAGATTAAGCGCAAAGCTAGGGTTAGCAACAGGTTCAAAAATCACAGCTGTTATCTTTGGGACTATGCACGTTGCTCTGGTATATGCCACAGGCAGAACTCTTGGTATAATATCTTTTGTAGCATTATTGGTTTATCCAATGGTTGTTTCACTCCTTCTGACATGGGTGAATGAAAAGAAAGCTAATGGATCAATATTACCTGGATGGTTTATCCACGGAATTATAAATTTGATAGAGGGAATTGGTCAATTATCTCTATAAGTGCCCTAAATTAGCGCATTTGCAACCGCCAGTTGACAAATTTCAAAGCTAACTTTATAGATAGCAACCGATATTTTTCGTAATCTGAATACATCAAAAAACAAATTTCAGATACGGAGGAAAATAAAAATGATATTAGCAGACAAAATTATCAATGAGAGAAAGAAACTTGGATGGTCCCAGGAGGAACTTGCTGATCAGCTTGATGTATCAAGACAGTCAGTTTCAAAGTGGGAAAGTGCACAGTCAACACCGGATCTTAATAAGATACTGAAGATGGCAGATCTTTTTGGTGTAAGTACTGACTACTTATTAAAGGATGAGATTGAGGTTGTTGATTCATCCGAATATAAGGAAGATGTTGCTTCTTATAACGAAGATACAAGAAAAGTTTCATTGGAAGAGGCTACAAGGTTTTTAGAGGTTGTTAAGAGAACTGCTCCTAAGGTGGCATTTGGTGTTTCTCTTTGCATTGTTTCACCAGCGCTTCTTATGTTTCTTTTAGGATTTTCTGAGATGGGTTACATAGGTGAAAACCTTGCTGTTGCTATTGGTATAGTTGTACTTCTTGTGATGGTAGCATGCGCTGTGTTTATGTTTATCATGATAAATCAGGAGCGTAAGCCTTTTGAGTTCCTTGAAACAGTTAAGATTGATACAGCTTACGGCGTTGATGGTATGGCCAAGGAGAGAAAGGCTGAATTTGAGAGTAGACGCACCATGATGGTTGGCTTTGGCGTTATGTGCTGCATCCTTTGTAGTGTTCCACTTATCATCTCAGCTCTTTTCTCAGAGAAATGCGGAAATGAGTCACTTGTAGTATTTATGGTTGGAGTTCTTTTGATCTTGGTTTCTACTGGCGTTAA
Organism: Butyrivibrio hungatei DSM 14810; assembly: GCF_900143205.1. Classification (GTDB taxonomy): domain Bacteria; phylum Bacillota; class Clostridia; order Lachnospirales; family Lachnospiraceae; genus Butyrivibrio; species Butyrivibrio hungatei. The sequence goes on from NZ_FRDH01000011.1 coordinate 63,770, forward strand.
CCTTATCATAAACGGTAGTGAGTATTCTACAGCATGTGACAAGCTTCTTCAGAGCGGCGATTACACACTTGAAGGAAAGAAAGCTTCTAAGAAGATTGGTAAGATTGGTTCAATTTATTGGCCTGTAGTTGTTGCAGCATACCTTGGAGCTAGCTTTATTACAGGTATGTGGGAGTATACATGGATCATCTGGCCTGTAATGGCAGTTCTTTTTGGAGCTGTTGCCGGCATAGTTAAGGCAAGTATGAAGGAATGAATATTATTGAACGAAAACTGCTTGAAATATCAAGCAGTTTTTTGTGCCTATTTTACCTGTGTAGTACGAGGTGAAATACAATCAAATAATATTGACACAATTATAATTAATGTATACTATTATTATTAATTGATAACCTATACTCGCAATAGAAATGATGGAGGGGGAAATGAGTGTAGAGAAAAAGGGTAAAAAGGTCGTTAATATTGCAATTTTAATCGGTATAATAGTGATTTTTTTGATTTATTTAATGTTTAGAATTCACATGGGGAATTCTGCTGAGATGCCGATTCGAGATGGGGATTTAGGATATGCAAATTATAAGCAAGAGATGGAACTAAAAAGAATGGTTGATGATGCACTTTCTGGTTATGTTTATCAGAATTGGGTGTATCCAGAGTATTACAATGATCAATTAAGCAAATTGGATATATTGGTCGTGTATGAAAAAGAAATTCCCAATGAACTAAAAGAATCCTTGAAAACAACTATTTCAGAGAATTATTTGATAGATAATGACTCTGTTGATATAGAATATATCGGCTATGATGTTTTTAGTAGTTCGCTTAGTAAATGATTTTATTAGAGGAAATATGAAAAAAAGTATATGTATAATTTTAGGAATTATTACTTTATTTTTGCTAATAACAGGCTGTTCAAAAAGTAATGTGAACAGCACAGGGAAAAAGCAGATTGTTTTGGCAATGGTATATGCAGATCAGGACACAATAAGAAAAGATACATTATTAGAAGATCAAATAGCTCTTTTTAATCAAAAGCACAATGAGTGTGAAATAGTAATAAAAAACTATTATAGATCAGATACACTTTTTGAAGATGGAGTAAATTTGATTGAGCGAGAAATTGTATCGGGAGAAGGTCCGGATATTATTGATTATCAATATGAATATAGTAAATCAGACATAATAGGGCAGTATACAGAAGATTTATACCCTTATATAGATGAAGATAGTGATTTGAGGGATTCATTATATATGAATATATTGGATTCCTTTGCTATAGATAAGAAATTATATGTAATCCCATTGGCTTATAGCCTTAGTACATATGTAGGAAGAAAATCAGAAATTGGCAATGTTGAAAATTGGGATTTTAAAACGATGCTTGATACTTTCGACAGACTTGGGAAAAAGTATCCAATGGGTTATAACACCAAAGCTTCTATATTTGGAGAGCTTTTATATGATTCATTTGACGATTATATTGATTGGGAAAATGGTAAAAGCTTTTTTGATAGTGAAGAATTCAGGAGTATGGCAGAGTTTGCCAATACTTTTGATTATGAGTATAACCAAAATATGAGTTCGTTTGAACTGGAGGACTGCGTAGTTCAATCCATATATATAGCTAATGTGTTTGATACTGCTATTGCAGAAGGTGAAATGCAAACGAGTGATGTAGTATATGCAGGATATCCAAGCAAAACAGGATGTGGGACACTAATTACACCTGGTTCAGATACTATGGCCATAAGTATGGCTAGCAAGAATAAGGAATATGCGTGGGAATTTATTAAGCAGCTACTTCTTCCAGACTTTCAGGAAAAACTGAATAATCGAGTGTCTTTATCGGTAAATAGAGATGTCATTAATTCGCAATTAGATAGAGCCATGAAAGTTGAAATGGAAAATGGTAAAGATGTTGTAAAAGAAACATATTGTACTAGTTACGAATTTGAGCGTCTGCCTATATATTCAATAACTGAGAAGCAGCGAGATGATTTTGTTAGACTAGTAGAAAATGCGAGGATATCTTCTACTAATGATGGGAAAATATATGAAATTGTCTGCGAAGAGATGGAAGGATACTTTGCAGGCCAAAAGTCTTTAGATGAATGTATAGATAATATTGAAAATAGGGTGTGGATTTATATCAGCGAAAAGGGAAAATAATGAATAATGGACAGAAATGTGGCATTTTGATAGGTGCGGTTCTTATTATTTTGATGTCATTGTTTGGATTAAGTATTCTTCGGAATAAAGGCAGTATTTTAGCAGAAGAAAGATATGCATACGATCGAGAAGGAACGCAAAAATCGGTTTTTGCTTCAAATGGCGAGGTGGCTTATCTTTGCTGCTGTAAAGAAGAAAAATTTTATTTGTACTATGTGGATAAGATGGGATTCAGAAAATTACCATATTTTTGCGGTGGCAACGAAAGAATAATTCGTATGGATGTAGATGACAGTGGCCAATGTAGCTTGCTAATATATGGCTCTGAAAATGAACTTGTAGATGGTCATTTATTGAGCACTATTACGGATGCAGATGCAAGAATAGATGTGATTGATTCATACGGAAACATTGTAAAGCGTTATGATGGGAGTTTTTTTCTTTCTAGTACCAATATACCTAGTAGTTTTATAACTCACGATTCAATGATATATGCCATGAATTGTGATGGCGAGGCAACTATCGTCAATATGGCAACTGGTAGTGTTGATAAGCTTCCTGCTGATGGAACGGTATCAGCAGTGGATGTTTTGGATAACAGAGTTGTTTTGACATACTATAGTAATGATAGTAGCTACTATCAGGAACTATCTCTAGATGGGAAAATACAGAAAAAGATTAAGTTGCCTAAGAGCAATTGTAAATATGGTATTTGCAAAATTGTAGGTGATGATGTGTATTTATACAATAAAGACGAGGGGGTATTTAAGTGTAGAAATAGCTCTAACAAAGTTCAACGAATCGAGAAGAGCCCCAAAAATGAGAAAGGTATAGGCTTTGGGGCGAATAAAATATGCATGATAGCTGAGGAAAATGAAGAATATATATTTCGTTTTTTGACTTTGAACAGTTGAACATAAAAGAAAGAATCAAGAAGGGTTGACTGTATAGAAATGAAGTGTATCATTGTAATTAAGAATATTCGTTATTTAGGAGAACAATATGTACCTTACGCAAAGCGAGATGGAGATTATGCATGCGTTCTGGCAGGAAGATAGGTCAATGTCGTTAAATGATTTGATATTGGCTAGCCCTGACAGATGCTGGAAGGACCGATCAGGTTTTTCGATAATAAACAGTTTGATAACTAAGGGCCTTCTAAAAGAAGATGGATATGTTCATAGCGGGAAGACAATAGCTAGAACATTTTCGCCGGTGATTAGTTATACAGATTTTATGATAGGACAGCTCAACTCTTTTGAAGGTAAGATTGAAGTGCCTCAATTAGTATCGCATCTCTTAGGCGAAGGTGATGTTGATGCAAGAGATATTAAAGAACTAGACAGGATGATTTCGGACAAGAAAAAGGAACTTAAAGATAAATGATACAATTTAGTCTTTGGTCTTTATTTAATGCAATTGCTTTAGGAACAATTTTTATAACATTATTTCATTTTGGAATATGTGCTAGAGAAAAGGCGATTAAAGATGCTATAACTCCGTATATTACTCTGCTATTGTTGATTGTAATCAGGGTGATACTTGCATTAGACTCGGATGCTTTTCGCGTGATTGGTTCAAAAAGGATACTTGCTACATTTAATGATTTGTTACAAATCACTTTTGGGCGTGATTTATCAGTTGGGAAGGCTCTGGCTCTTTTGTGGTTTGTTGGGGCTATAGTATCTATTTTTTTGTGGATTATTTCTGTAAAAAAGGATATTAAAAAGTCAAAATATATAAGGGAGTGTGCGAGCAAACTTCCTAGAAGGCAAGCGTATATTGCAGATAGAGCAGGGTTAAAAGCAGACAGCGTATTTCTGACTGACAAAGTTGATGAAGTAATTACATTTGGAATAAAAGAATATTCACTTTTTCTTCCTAAAACTAAATATTCTGACATAGATCTTTACAATATTTTTGTTCATGAAGCGGCACATATTAAGCATAAAGATATTAGAAATAGAATGCTGTTACATGCTTTTTGCTGCATCTTTTGGTGGAATCCATTTTTTAGATTGTTTGAGAAAGATTACGCCGTTCTTATGGAGTATCGATGCGACGAGAATGCAGTTAAGTCATATACTCTATCTGAAAAAATTAGTTATGTTGAAACTTTGAAAAAGATGACAATTGTGAAGCTTGATTATTGTTATAGATATATGGAAGCAGGATTTGCTATTGCGTCAAGAAAATCGACACTGGTATCAAGGGCGGATAGAATCTTGGATGATTCGAAAAAGGATTTAAAAAAGACTGTTGGCATAATTGTGCTGGAGCTTTGTTTGTTCTTGCTGTCATATTCTGTCATATTTCAGCCACATTATGACCCTCCTGCAATAGAGGGTGAAGTAATTGTTGATAAAACAACTGCTTATTTGGTAAGAGAGGGAGAAGGCTGCAGAATTTATATTAATGGGGAAGACTGGGGATTTGTGCCCAAAGAAGATTTAAAAACTAAACCATATTGTAGATTGGAGATAAGAGAGTGAAGAAAGTATTTTGCGAAGCTATATGCGTAAGCATATAGCTTCGTTTTCATTATTTAGATACAGCAGGTCTTGGCTTATTGACCTGGATGATCTTTGAGGCTTCTAAGTTTCTGAGGAGTAACAGCCTTACTTTTCCCTGGTATTCTGGCTTTACCATGTAGTGGCAGTAGGTCTCGATAAGTGAGAAAAGATTTGCTGTTCTTCCTTCAATCTTAAAGTTGTTGATTCCCATTGGTATATATTTTTCCCAGATAAGCTCTGGTGAAATATGAGTTGAATATTCCTGGATGGTGTAGATGCAGTTCTTATCACCGTATTCACAAGTCCAAGGAATGATATGCTTTCTCTTTTCGGGAGGAAGCGTTCTGTTTTCCATTATTATTTTCTGATTAAGGGCGATGTTCTTGTAGTGATCACCGCGGCGCTTGCAATCTGGAACGCATAGAGCGTTTACAAGAACTTCAAGCTTTTCTTTGTGATTGATATTCTCAATGATGTCCCACTTGTTATTCATATTGTAGTCAAGGACTACATACTTATAGTCTTTTTCGAGTTCCTCATTAAGAGCGTCCACATCACGGATCTCTTTGCAGGTTGTGGAATCAATCTTGTAGGAAGGATAGTTGGTTCTGATGAATTCTTCCAAAAGAGGTGAGAATACCAGAACTTCATTTTTACCATTGTCACCGGCCTTCAAGCAGAAGTTACAGAAAGGGTCCCGGAGATCTTCCTCAGTAATGAGGGGATTTGTGAAAGTGAAACGAACAGGAATGCCCTGAGAGTTAATGCTCTTTATTACATTTTCTACAAAGGCTCTGTCACATTGGTCGTTATCTATAAGCCTTCCGCCGTTCCAAAGTGAAAAAGGAAAGCAACCAAAAAAAGATGCTATTTCAACACCTTCGCGGAAGTAATGAGGATACTGTTTTAATAAGCTAAGCCAGTACATGTTAAGCGGATAATTGTAACGAAGTCCTGGCAGATGAAACTTTACTGAAGCCATTTGAAACCTCCCAAATACCGATAGTTCTTTACTTTTTTACTATACTTTTTTTGTCAGAAATCTTCCAACCAAATCTTGCTAGAAGGTTTCGAACTATTGCTAAACTTTAGTACTGTGAATCATTGAAATAATGTGCTATACTGTTTGTCAAAGGTTTTTTAATCAGGAGGTTGGGTATGATAAATCAGCAGTACAAAGATATGCTTGGAGCAAAGTCAGTGATCAGAGAGCTGTCAGAATATGCAACAGCCAGAGGAAAAGAAATAGGCTACGAGAATGTCTTTGATTTTAGCCTTGGTAATCCAAGCGTGGAAGTGCCAAAGGAATTTACAGAAGAAATGATAAGACTTTTGGAGACAGAAAACACCATGACTCTTCATGGATATACTCCTAGTCTTGGTAATCAATTATATAAAGAAAAGATTGCAGAGTCTTTAAATAAACGCTTTGGAATGAACTATGGCCCTGAGCATATTTTTCCTACTACAGGAGCTGCAGGCGCTATATCACACGCAGTACGCGCTGTCACAAAACCTGGTGACGAGATGATTGCTTTTGCACCATTTTTTCCTGAGTACAGACCATATATAAATGGCGCAGGAGTTGAACTAAAAATTGTTCCTGCTGATACCGAAACTTTCCAGATCAACTTTGATAAGTTTGAGGAAATGCTCACAGATAAGGTTATGGCAGTTCTTGTTAACACGCCTAACAATCCTTCAGGTGTAGCATATGGAAAGGCAACTTTAGAGAAGCTTTCTTCTATATTAAAAGAAAAGTCAAAGGAATATGGACATACTATTTTCCTTATTTCAGATGAACCTTATAGAGAAATCGTATTTGAGGGTGCAGATTCCCCATATGTTTCTAAGTTCTATGACAATACACTTAGCTGCTATTCATTCTCAAAGTCTCTTTCACTTCCTGGTGAGAGAATTGGATATGTGGCGGTTAACCCAGCATGCGAGGGAAGTGATATTATCGTTCCTATGTGCGGACAGATTTCAAGAGGCACAGGACACAACTGTCCTCCATCCATCATACAGCAGGCTGTTGCCAAGGTTTGCCACATGACAGCAGATCTTTCTGTATATGAGACCAACATGAACATTATCTATAGCACTCTTAAGGAGCTTGGATTTACTGTGGTCAAGCCAGATGGAACCTTCTATATCATGCCAAAGGCTTTAGAAGAGGATTCTGTTGCATTTTGCAAAAAGGCCAAGGATTACGATCTGATATTTGTGCCTGCTGACGGATTCGGTGCTCCCGGATACTTCAGAATGGCTTATTGCATTGACACTGACAAGGTGAAAAGAGCCATGGATAGGCTGCGTCAGTTTGTAGAGGAAGTGTATAAGGCTTAAATGTTGATTTAATCGACATTTTTTGTTTCTAAATCCGTTGACAATGGGGGTTAATGGGAGTAAACTCTATTTCGAAAAGACTTTATTGTTTTAACGAGCTATATTAATCAAGTGTGATTTTTTGAGGAGGAGACAAGAAATGGCCGAGATCAAGAAAACAGAGACATCTGTAAAGCCTGTTGCAACAATTAAGACTCCAGTAGCTGCAACAGCAACTAAAACACCAGAAGTAAAGGCAGCAGCTCCAGCAGCAAAGCCTGAAGTTAAGAAAGCAGAGGCTAAGAAGCCAGCTGCTAAGAAACCAGCAACAAAGAAGCCTGCAGCTAAAAAGCCAGCTGCTAAGAAGGCTGAGCCAAAGAAGGCAGAGGCTAAAAAGCCAGCAGCAAAGAAAACTACTACAAAGACAGCTGCAAAGAAGCCTGCTACAAAGACTACTGCAAAGAAGACAACAGCTAAGAAGGCTCCAGCAAAGAAGCCAGTAGCTAAGAAAACAGAGGCAGTTCAGGTTTCAATTGAGCTTCAGTATTCTTACAAGCACATTCCTTATGAGAAGATCGTTGAAGATTCAAAGAACAACTTCGCATATGAGATGGGCGGAAATGTAAATGATATCAAGAAGCTTAGCATTTACGTTAAGCCATCAGAGGATGCAGCTTACTATGTAGTAAATGATAAGGTTCAGGGAAGAATTGGACTTGAATGATCTTATATAAAACAGGATTGCCCTCCACGAAATGTGGAGGGCTTTTTTGATGCACAAGACCGGCAAGCGAATGGATGCTTGCATACAAATTCATTTGCTGTAGATTAATACATTTTTTATAAAAACCCATGTTGACATCAGTCTAAGAAAGTTGTATTTTAAGTTACAGAAGATGTTAGCACTCAAATCGAGTGAGTGCTAACACTTAAAAATAGATACCATTCCAATGAATTTAACCGGTGAATACAGAGGAAGGGCGATATGGAACTAGACGAGAGAAAAAGAAAAATACTTCATGCAATCGTTAAGAACTACCTTGAAACAGGAGAACCTGTTGGTAGCCGTACTATTTCCAAGTACACAGACTTAAATCTTAGTTCTGCTACTATTCGAAATGAGATGGCTGACCTTGAGGAGATGGGACTTATTTTGCAGCCTCATACATCTGCAGGTCGTATTCCTTCAGATCAGGGATACAGAGTATATGTAGATGAGATGCTCAGGGACAAGGAAAAAGAAGTAGAGAACATGAAGGAAATGCTCCTTGATAAAGAGGAGAAGCTTGAGAATCTTCTTAAGCAGGTAGCTAAGACACTGGCAGTTGATACCAACTATGCCACAATGATCTCAGCTCCACAGATCAGGAAGAACAAGCTTAAATTCATGCAGATATCTAAGGTTGATGATGAGCATCTTTTGGCAACCATTGTACTTGAAGGTAATGTCATTAAGAACAAGATCATTCCTGTAGAGGAAGTGCTTGATGAAGCTACAATGCTCAAGCTCAATATTCTCATGAACACTAGACTTGATGGTCTTGCAGTTGAGGATATCAATCTGGGACTTATAGCTAATGTCAAACAGGAAGCTGGCATACACAGTGAGATCATAGGTAATGTCATTGATGCTGCAGCTGAATCGATTACAGCTGATGAGGACCTTCAGATATATACAAGTGGAACTATGAATATTTTCAAATATCCAGAGCTTACAGATTCCACAAAGGCAAGCGAACTTATAAGTACATTCGAGGATACCAAAGATCTTTCAAGTATCGTTGAGGATACCTTATCATCCGATTCAGAAGAGACTGGCATTCAGGTTTATATAGGTAATGAAACTCCTGTTCAGGCCATGAAGGATTGTAGCGTAGTAACAGCTACTTACGAACTTGGCGATGGCATGAAGGGAACAGTTGGAATTATCGGACCAAAGAGAATGGACTATGACAAAGTTATTTCTACTTTGAAGAATATGAGACATGCGCTGGATGATCTTTACAAGAAAGAGTAGCGCATATTTATATAGATGATTTACGAATTAGGAGGCATTTACATTGGGTAACAAAGAAAATAAAGAAGTTCATGGTAAGGCCAAGAAGCCTGTAAGTGAAGCAGATAAAGAAGTTCTTGAGAACATCATGGAAGAACTTGAAAAAGAAGCAGAAGAAAAAGAAGAAAAGGCTGCAGAAGAAACTGCTTCTGAAGAAAATGTTACAGAGGCTGAGGCAGAAACTTCTGAGGAAACTAAAAAAGAAAAGAAAGATCCTTTAAAAGAGAAGATCGATGAACTCAACGACAAAGTCATGAGACAGATGGCAGAGTTTGAGAACTTCAGAAAGAGAACAGATAAAGAAAAGGCACAGATGTTTGAGCAGGGACAGGCTAATGTACTAGAGAAGCTTTTACCTGTTGTCGATAATTTCGAGCGAGGACTTGCAGCAGTTCCTGAAGCGGACAAAGACGGAGCCTTTGCAGACGGTATGAACAAGATCTACAAACAGCTTATGAAGCAGCTTGAAGACCTTGGAGTAACCCCAATTGAAGCTGTGGGAAAAGAATTTGATCCAAATCTTCATAATGCAGTAATGCAGGTTGAAAGCGAAGAGTATGAATCAGGAATGGTTGCACAGGAACTTCAAAAGGGATATATGTTCCACGAAACAGTGCTTAGACATAGCATGGTTGGTGTTAGTCAATAAAGTTTAAAACTATCAGATAATTTAGGTATGGAGGAAAGAAAAATGAGTAAGATTATCGGTATCGATCTTGGTACAACAAATAGCTGCGTAGCAGTTATGGAAGGCGGAAAGCCTACAGTTATAGCAAACGCAGAAGGCGCTAGAACAACACCTTCTATCGTTGCTTTCACAAAGAATGGTGAGAGGATCGTTGGTGAGCCAGCTAAACGTCAGGCAGTTACAAACGCTGACAACACAATCTCATCAATTAAGAGAGATATGGGTACAGACAACGGTCGTACAATTGACGGAAAGAAGTACTCACCACAGCAGATCTCAGCTATGATTCTTCAGAAACTTAAGGCTGATGCAGAGCAGTATCTTGGCGAAAAAGTTTCAGAGGCAGTTATCACAGTTCCTGCTTACTTCAACGATGCTCAGCGTCAGGCTACAAAAGATGCAGGTAAGATCGCTGGTCTCGAAGTAAAGAGAATTATCAACGAGCCTACAGCAGCAGCTCTTGCTTATGGTCTTGATAACGAAAAAGAACAGAAGATCATGGTATATGACCTTGGTGGTGGTACATTCGATGTATCAATCATTGAGATTGGTGATGGCGTTATCGAAGTTCTTTCAACAAACGGTGATACACACCTTGGTGGTGATGACTTTGACCAGGCAATCATCAACTGGATGGTTCAGGACTTCAAGAATAAGGAAGGCGTTGATCTTTCAGGTGATAAGATGGCTATGCAGAGACTTAAGGAAGCTGCAGAGAAGGCCAAGAAGGAACTTTCATCTTCAACAACAACAAACATCAACCTTCCATTCATTTCAGCTGGAGCAGATGGCCCTAAGCACTTCGATGTAGATCTTACAAGAGCTAAGTTTGAAGAGCTTATCCATGATCTCGTAGAGAGAACAGCAATCCCAGTACAGAACGCTATGAAGGATGCTGGTCTTACAAATGCAGATATCGGAAAGGTACTCCTTGTTGGTGGATCAACTCGTGTACCTTGCGTAGTAGAGAAAGTTAAGCAGCTCACAGGTCATGAACCTTCCAAGAACCTTAACCCTGATGAGTGCGTAGCTATCGGTGCTTCTATCCAGGGTGGTAAGCTTGCTGGTGATGCTGGTGCTGGTGACATTCTTCTTCTTGATGTAACACCTCTTTCACTTTCAATCGAGACAATGGGTGGTGTTGCTACAAGACTTATCGAGCGTAACACAACAATCCCTACAAAGAAGAGCCAGGTATTCTCAACTGCAGCTGATAACCAGACAGCCGTTGACATCAACGTTCTTCAGGGTGAGAGACAGTTCGCTAAGGACAACAAGTCACTTGGACAGTTCAGACTTGATGGAATCCCTCCAGCAATGAGAGGAGTACCTCAGATCGAAGTTACATTCGATATCGATGCAAACGGTATCGTTAACGTATCAGCTAAGGATCTTGGAACAGGTAAGGAGCAGCACATCACAATAACAGCTGGTTCTAACATGTCTGATGAGGATATCGATAAGGCTGTTAAAGAGGCTCAGGAGTATGAGGCTCAGGATAAGAAACGTAAAGAGGGTATCGATGCTCGTAATGAAGCTGACTCATTCGTATTCCAGACAGAGAAGGCTCTTCAGGATGTTGGCGACAAGATCGATGCAGCTCAGAAGCAGACTGTAGAAGATGATATCAAGGCTCTCAAGGAAACTCTTGAGCAGACTAAGGATAAGGAGCTTTCAGACAGCGAGATCGATTCACTTAAGAGCCAGAAAGAGAAGCTCATGAACGATGCTCAGGCACTCTTTGCTAAAATGTATGAGAGCGCTCAGGGTGCAGCTGGTGCAGCAGGCCCAGATATGGGTGCTGGCGCAGGTCCTGATATGGGCTCAGCAAACACATCAAGCAATGATGACAATGTTGTTGATGGCGACTACAGAGAAGTTTGATCTTAATAAGTCAGAATTAATAAAAGTTTTATAATACAAATAGCCAGGCGAGCTTTTCTCGTCTGGCTATTCAGAGTATACTGATTCTAATTGACAGCGATATAAGGTTGAGGAGTAATATGGCAGAACAAAAGCGCGACTATTATGAGGTCCTTGGTGTCAGCAAAAGCGCATCTGAGGAAGAAATCAAAAAAGCATATAGAGTACTTGCTAAGAAGTATCATCCAGATATGAATCCTGGCGATGCAACAGCAGCTGAGAAATTCAAAGAGGCTTCTGAGGCATATGCCGTACTTAGCGATCCTGAAAAGAAGAGGCAGTACGACCAGTTTGGCCATGCTGCATTCGAAGGAGGCGCTGGCGGATATGGTGGATTCGATTTCAATGGCGCTGATTTTGGAGATATCTTCGGTGATATATTTGGAGATTTCTTTGGCGGTGGAAGAGCTCGTGGCGGTGCCAGAACAGGCCCATCTAAGGGAGCTAATATAAGAGCCAGCGTTAGAATTACTTTCCTTGAAGCTGTATTTGGCTGTGAAAAAGAATTAGAGCTTACAATGAAAGATCCATGTCCTACATGTCATGGAACAGGTGCTAAGCCAGGAACATCAGCTGAGACTTGTCCAAGTTGTGGCGGTAAAGGACAGAAGATACATATGCAGCAGTCATTCTTTGGCACCATTCGTAACGTTCAGACATGTCCTGAATGTGGAGGAACTGGTAAGGTAATTAAGGATAAGTGCCCAGACTGCCGTGGAACAGGATACATTGCGACTAGAAAGAAAATCTCAGTTTCTATTCCAGCAGGTATAGATAATGGACAGAGCGTAAGACTTCGTGAAAAAGGTGAGCCAGGTATTAATGGTGGACCTAGAGGAGATCTTCTTGTAGAAGTTATCATTTCTGATCACCCAATCTTCCAGAGAGATGGCTACAATATCTATTCAATGGTACCAGTATCATTTGCAATTGCTGCTCTTGGTGGAACAGTTCTTATTGATACTGTTGATGGAAAGGTTGCATATGATGTTAAGCCAGGAACCCAGACTGATACAAAGGTAAGACTTCGTGGAAAGGGCGTTCCATCACTTAGAGATAAGGATACAAGAGGAGACCACTACATAACACTTGTAGTTCAGGTTCCTGAGAAGCTTTCTAAGGAAGCCAAAGAGCTCCTTAAGAAATTTGATGAAAAAACAGGAGATTCACTTACAGCAGCTGAGCGTATGATGGAAGCTGACGGTAAAGACCCGGAAAATGATGGTCCAGGAGGCAAAAAGAAAAAGGGTTTTTTTAAGTAATCTTAATATGATACAATACGCGTGAAGCAGAGACAAAATTCTGCTTCACGCTTTTGTGTGATTAAAAGGAGCTAAAATTATGAAATGGATGCGCTTTAGAGTTCGTACAAACGAAGAATCAGAAGATATTATCGTAAGTTATTTAGAAGATATTGGATTAGAGGGTGCTCAGATTGAAGACAACGCACCACTTTCTGCTGCAGATAAGGAGCAGATGTTTATTGATGCGCCTGAGCTTGAGCCAGATGAAAAGGATACAGGAATTGAGGCTGGCGCAGCATATCTTAATTTCTTCCTTGAAATAGATGATGAGAACATGCTCACTGTTGAGATGCCAAATGATGAAGGAGAGTATGTTAAGGTCAAGAAAACTCCAGAACAGATGCAGGCAGAGATCAAGGAAAAGCTTGATGAACTTAAGTCTTTTTCTGATATAGGTGATGGCACTATTTCTGTAGATGTTACAGAGGATATTGATTGGATCAATAACTGGAAACAGTACTTCCATAAATTTTATATTGATGATATACTTGTAATTCCGTCATGGGAAAAAGAGAGTAATGAGGACTCTGAAAAGGCAAATATGGTTCTTCATATTGATCCTGGAACTGCCTTTGGTACAGGTATGCATGAGACAACTCAGCTTTGCATCAGAATGCTCAAAAAGTATGTAACTTCCGACACTGAGCTTTTGGATGTAGGAACAGGTAGCGGAGTTCTTTCAATCCTTTCACTCATGTTTGGAGCCAAGCATGCAGTAGGAACTGATCTTGATAAATGCGCAGTTCCAGCTGTAAAAGAAAATATGGAAAACAATGGAATTGCACCTGAGAAGTTTGACATGATGATCGGTAATATCATTGATGACAAGAATATTCAGGATGCAGTTGGCTATGATAAATATGACATTGTTGTAGCAAATATTTTAGCCAATGTACTTGTTCCACTTACGCCTGTTATCACGCATCAATTAAAAACAGGTGGTATTTATATAACCTCTGGTATCATCAATACCAAGGAAGAAGAGGTTAAGAAAGCACATCTTGATGCTGGTCTTGAGATTCTTGAGATTCATCATCAGGGAGATTGGGTTTCAATCACTTCGAGGAAAAACTGATGTATCATTTTTTTGTAGACAGTTCACAAATAACACCTGATTGCAAAAGGGTTGAGATCACTGATAGCGACTACAATCACATAGCTCATGTTCTCAGAATGAAAGTCGGAGAGCAGTTTTCAGTAAGCATACGTGAGGAAGAGGAAGGCAGAGAACTCTTTTACGAGATAGAAGAAATAACTGACAGTGCTGTCATTGGTAAGCTTTGCTTTATAGAGGAAGTGGGAAATGAGCTTCCTTCCAAAATATATCTTTTTCAGGGACTTCCAAAGGTTGATAAGATGGAGCTCATTATTCAGAAGGCTGTTGAGCTGGGAGCTTTTGAGATCGTGCCTATGTCCACTAAGAGATGTATCGTCAAGCTTGATGAGAAAAAGGCTGAAAGCAAGGTAAAACGTTGGCAGGCTATTGCAGAAGCAGCAGCCAAGCAGAGTAAACGTGCAATTATTCCTAATGTTCATATGCCTATGACCATGAAGGAAGCTGTTCAATATGCCAAGGATATGGATGTTAAGCTTATTCCTTATGAGATGGCTGAGCATATTGATGAGACCAAGAAGATAATTGAAGCTATAAAGCCGGGGCAGAGTATTGCTGTGTTTATAGGACCAGAGGGCGGCTTTTCTGAGCAGGAGATCGACCTTTGCAATGAGAATGGAATAAAGCCTATTACTTTAGGTAAGAGAATATTAAGAACTGAAACTGCGGGATTTACAATAATCTCGTGGCTTATGTATCATCTTGAAGGATAAAGAAATGGAAGCTTATTTAGATAATTCGGCAACTACAAGAGCTTACGATGAAGTGGCTTCACTTGTTGCCAAGATAATGACAGAAGAATATGGAAATCCATCCAGTGTACATCACATGGGTATGGTATCTGGTGAGAGGCTCGCACAGGCGAGAGAAACTATAGCAGCTACATTAAAGGTTGAGCCACAGGAGATATTATTTACTTCTGGAGGAACAGAATCAGATAACCTTGCGTTGATTGGTGTAGCCAAGGCTAATAAATGGCGTGGCAAGCATATAATAACAACTGCTATCGAACATCCTGCGATTCTAGAGACTACTTCAGCTCTTGAAAAGGAAGGTTTTGAGATAACATATCTTCCAGTTGATGAGACAGGCGTGGTTCAGTTAGAGGACTTAAAGGCAGCTCTTAGAGAAGACACTATACTTGTTTCAATGATGTTTGTTAACAATGAGATAGGTTCGGTTCAAAAGATCCAGGAAGCTGGTGAACTTATTAAGGCATATAATTCCGATATCTATTTCCATGTGGATGCCGTTCAGGGATATGGCAAATTTGTCATTAGACCAAAGAGCATGAAGATTGATCTGTTGTCTGTTAGCGGACACAAGATCCATGGACCCAAGGGAATAGGCTTTTTGTATATCAAAAAGGGAACCAAGATCAATCCTATCTGCTATGGCGGTGGACAGCAGAAGGGTATGAGATCAGGAACAGAGAATGTGCCTGGAATTGCTGGCCTTGCTCTAGCAGCCAAGATGTGCTACGAGAACTTTGAGGACAAGCAAAGCAAGCTCTACGAGCTTAAAGAGTATCTCATAAATTCTCTTAATGAGAGGCTTTCAGATATAAAGGTAAATGGACCAGCATGCAGAGAGGGAGCACCACATATTGTCAGTGTTTCAATAAAAGGACTTGCAGCAGAGACAGTTCTTAACATGCTTAGTAGCAAGAATATATACGTATCTGCTGGATCTGCCTGCACATCCAACAACCCACATATTTCAGATACGCTTCAGGCCATTGGTCTTGAAAAGGATTTGCTTGAATCCACAATTCGTATTAGTATGTCATTTATGACTACCAAGGAAGAAATTGATTACTTTTTGGATACGCTATGCTCACAGGTTGAGAATATGCGTAAGTTCTACCGTCATTAAAGAAAGAGGTTTTTATGCAGTATCATGCTTTTGTAATTAAGTATGCCGAGATCGGAGTAAAAGGAAAGAACAGATATATCTTTGAAGATGCACTTGTTAAGCAGCTAAAGAGAGTGCTTGCTAAGTGCGATGGCAGCTTTAATATTTCTAAGGTTGCAGGTCGTATCTATATTGAAGCAGAAGGCTTTGATTTTGATGAGACTGTATCACAGCTTCAGACTGTATTTGGAGTAACAGGAATCTGCCCGGCTGTATCTATCGCAAGAGATGGAGAGAACCATCTTCCAGATGTTGATGGAGTAGCTAAGGCTGTATTAGATTTTATTGATGGCGTGTATCCTAACAAGAACAAGACATTCAAGGTTAAGTGCAGAAGAGTAGATAAGAGCTATCCTGTGGACTCTATGGAGATGGCAGCTGAGCTTGGTGGCAGAATACTTTATGCATTCCCAGAGATGAAGGTAGATGTTCATGATCCTGAGATCCTCATAAACGTTGAGCTTAGAGAGAAACTAAATATCTTCTCTGAGATCATTCCTGGACCAGGTGGAATGCCAATAGGAACAGCCGGTAAAGCGATGCTTCTTCTTTCAGGCGGAATTGATTCACCTGTTGCTGGATACATGGTTGCAAAAAGAGGTGTTGAGATCGAAGCTGTATATTTCAATGCCCCACCTTATACAAGTGAGAAAGCCAAGCAGAAGGTAATCGACCTTGCTGGCGTTATTGCAAAGTATACAGGTAAGGTTAAGCTTCACGTTATCAACTTTACTGACATTCAGATGTATATCTATGAGAAATGCCCACATGATGAGCTTACTATCATCATGAGAAGATATATGATGAGAATTGCAGATATTCTTGCTCAGAAGTCAGGTTCTATGGGACTTATCACTGGTGAGAGTATCGGGCAGGTTGCATCACAGACAATGCAGAGCCTTATGTGTACAGGAGAGGTAGTAACAGACATTCCTGTTTACAGACCGCTCATTGCTTTTGATAAACAGGATATTGTAGATATTTCATACAAGATTGATGCTTACGAGACGTCTATCCTTCCTTATGAGGATTGCTGTACTATTTTCGTTGCTAAGCACCCTGTTACTAAGCCAAGAGCTGATATCATCAGAAAGCATGAGGAGAATCTCGTAGAAAAGATAGATGAGCTTATGCAGACTGCTCTTGATACTGACGAAGTTATTGAGATTACGAGGTAAAAACCTCAGCAAGTGCTCTGCGCTGGGATTATCAAAAAAAGACCATCTTAAAATGAACTTTTAAGATGGTCTATAATAATCTTTTAGATGGATCTAATCCAAAGATTAGATCATGTAAGGCTTCAAAATCTCGAGAACCTCATCTGCGCCGTCTTCTGCATGGATGTTAAGATCAATAGGCTTAGAAAGATCTAATGAAAAAATACCCATAATAGACTTAGCGTCGATAACGTATCTTCCTGAAACGAGGTCGAAGTCATAATCAAACTTCGTAATATCGTTTACGAAAGATTTTACCTTATCGATAGAATTTAAAGAAATTTTTACGGTCTTCATTGCGCAAATACCTCCTTCTTTTCTTTATAGTAAACGGAGTAACTGCAAAAGTCAATGACTAACCCTAAACAAAATAAGAAAGAAATGCCTTTATGCAAAATAACGTTAATGGATTAAAGGTTGCAATGCACAACCTAGGATGTAAAGTAAATAGCTATGAAATGGATGTTATGAGTCAAAAACTCCAGGAACAGGGAGCTATAATCGTGCCTTTCGAAGAGAAGGCGGACATCTATATCATAAACACCTGCACAGTTACTAATATTGCAGATAGAAAATCAAGACAGATGCTCCATAGATCCAAGAAGGAGAATCCTGATTCTATAGTTGTTGCAGTTGGATGCTATGTAGAGACAGGTCTTGATGGCGTCAAGAAGGATGAATGCATTGATCTTGCTATCGGAAACAACAAGAAATCAGAGATAGTAGATATATTAAATGAGTTCATCGAAGCCAGGAATGAAGTTATAGATAAGACTCTTTTTGGTAGTACCATAATTGACATCAACCATACTAATGAATACGAGAGTATGACATTAAAAGAGCTTCCGGAGCACACAAGAGCCTATATCAAGATCCAGGATGGATGTAACCAGTTCTGTTCATATTGCGTCATTCCGTACGCAAGAGGAAGAGTAAGAAGTAGAAATATGGATGAAATCCTGAGCGAGATCGAGGGCCTTGTTAAGAAGGGCTGCAAAGAAGTGGTTCTTACAGGTATTCACACAAGCTCTTATGGTATAGATTTTGGTAAGGCTCAGCTTATTGATCTTATTGAAAAGATAAATGAAATTTCGGGAATAGAGAGAATAAGACTTAGTTCATTGGAGCCAAGGATCATAACTGAAGAAAATGCAAAGAGATTGGCAGCCATTGATAAGCTTTGTCCACATTTCCACTTATCACTTCAGAGTGGATGTGATTCAGTCCTCAAGAGAATGAATAGGCATTATACAGCTGATGAATTTAGAGAAGGCGTAAGACTATTAAGAGAAGCTTTTGATAAACCAGCTATCACTACAGACGTTATTGTAGGATTCCCTGGTGAGACAGAGGAAGAGTTTGAGGATTGCCGCAAGTTTGTAGAAGAGATCCAGTTCTATGAGATGCATGTATTTAAGTACTCTCCTAGAAAAGGAACTGTTGCCGCAGGAATGCCAGATCAGCTCACGGACAAAGAAAAGTCCAAGAGAAGTGAAGTGCTTCTTAACATGACAAGGGAACATTCCAAGGAATATAGAGGTAAGTTTATCGGAACAGAGCTCACAGTTTTGTGGGAAGATGAAGAAGAGATTGGTGGTCAGACTTATATCATCGGACATACTGACAGATATGTCAGAGTTGCACTGCACGTTGATGATAAAGAGAACTACAAAGCTAGTACTGGAGCCATTTCTACAGTTGTTCCAACAGCCTTCCTAACTCCTGATACATTGCTTATTTGAATTAGTTAGTGTACAATTATTTTTGGAGTATATTGAGCCTGTGTGCTTTTTAAAATAAAAAAATACGAATGGAGAGATGATATGGCAGAGCAGAATTTAGAGAACACCCAATTCTTCAAAGTTGAAGTCGAGCCAGAAACTGGCGTTAAGATGGTACTTTCTGTAGTATATGATGCCTTGCTTGAAAAGGGATACAATCCTGTTAATCAGATTGTTGGATATATCATGTCTGGAGATCCTACATACATTACAAGTCACAAGGGCGCCAGAAGCCTTATTATGAAGGTTGAGCGTGATGAGCTTGTTGAGGAGATGCTCACAGAGTATATCAAGAGCAACAACTGGGCTAGAAAGTAATATTATGCGAATCATGGGTTTGGACTACGGTTCCAGAACAGTTGGAGTTGCCATAAGCGATGAGCTTCTTTTAACTGCGCAGGGTAAAGAGATAATCCGTAGAAAAGAGGAAAATAAGTTAAGAAGGACAATGGCTCGAATTGAAGAGTTGATCCAGGAGTACAATGTTGAGAAGATGGTGCTTGGTCTACCTCTTAATATGGACCAGACTCCTTCTGAGCGTTCTGAGTTATGCCTTGAGTTCAAGGATAAGCTTGAACGTAGGACGGGAATCCCAGTTGTTATGTGGGATGAGAGACTTACGACTGTAGAAGCGGACGAGATCATGGATGAAGCCGGTATCAGAGGTCGTGAACGTAAAGAGTACGTAGATATGATTGCAGCTCAGATAATTCTTCAGGATTATCTGGATAATAGCAAAGATAAAACCTGATTATAGTCAGGAAATGGTGGATAATTTGGAAAAGATTTTATTTAGCCCGGATGGGGGCGAAGCAGTAGAGTTCTACTGCCTTGAACAGACAAGCCTTGGAGGCAAGACCTACCTGCTTGTTACAGATGAAGAAGATGGTGACGGAGAAGCGCTTATTTTACGCGACGACTCCGATATTAAAGATGAAGAAGCGGTTTATGTGATTGTGGACGATGACCTGGAGCTGGAAGCTGTTGCAGGTGTATTTCGTAAGCTGCTTTCTGAGGATGGAATAGATCTTGATGCCTAACGGGGAGTGCGGTTGACAGCTTTTTCTATTTCTCCGCCAATGTATAAATGGAGGATTAATTTTGAGTAAAAAGAAAACTGAAAATGGCTCCAAACTGCAGATCATCCCACTTGGTGGTCTTGAGCAGATTGGAATGAATATCACTGCCTTCAGGTATGAAGACAGTATTATTGTAGTGGATTGCGGTTTGTCATTCCCTGATGATGACATGTTGGGAATTGACCTTGTAATCCCGGATATCACATATTTACAGGAAAATATCGACAAAGTAAAAGGCTTTGTTATAACACATGGTCATGAAGATCATATAGGAGCACTTCCATATATTCTTCATGAACTCAATGTCCCTGTGTATGCCACAAGACTTACAATGGGTATCATTGAGCACAAGCTTGAGGAGCACAATCTTCTCAAAAAGACTCGAAGAAAAGTAGTTAAGTTTGGACAGTCCATTAACCTTGGGCAGTTCAGAGTTGAATTCATCAGAACTAATCACTCGATAGTCGATGCGGCAGCTCTGGCAATATATTCACCAGCCGGAACTGTAGTCCACACAGGAGACTTTAAGGTTGATTACACACCAGTATTTGGTGATCCTATAGATCTTCAGAGATTTGCTGAAATCGGTAAAAAAGGCGTTCTCGCCCTTATGTGCGACTCAACAAATGCTGAGAGACCAGGATTTACAGCTTCTGAGAGAACAGTAGGAAGAGCTTTGGATTCTCTTTTTGAAGAACATGAGAACCAGAGGATCATTGTAGCTACATTCGCGTCCAATGTAGACAGAGTTCAGCAGATCATCAACACAGCTCATAAATGCGGTAGAAAAGTAGTAGTAGAAGGCCGCAGTATGGTGAGCATCATTGATATTGCTCAGAAACTGGAATGCATCCAGATTCCTGAGAATACACTTATTGATATCGATCAGCTCAAAAATTACCCTGAGAACAAGACTGTTATCATTACAACAGGTAGCCAGGGTGAAAGTATGGCCGCTCTTAGTAGAATGGCCAGCAGCCAGCACAAGAAGATCACCATCGGTGCTGGAGATACTGTTATTTTCTCTTCTCATCCAATCCCAGGTAATGAGAAGGCTGTTACTAATATCATTAACGAGCTTCAGATGAAGGGAGCAGATGTAATCTTCCAGGATGTTCATGTATCTGGACATGCCTGCCAGGAAGATATCAAGCTCATCTATACACTTGTTAAGCCTAAGTACGCAATTCCTGTTCACGGCGAGTACAGACACCTTATTGCTCAGAGCAATATTGCAAGAGATCTTGGAATTGCAAAGGAGAATGTATTCATTCTTCATTCTGGAGATATCCTTGAACTTGATGAAGAGAGCGCAAAAGTTAAGGGTAAGGTTCCTGTAGGAGCTATCCTTGTTGACGGTCTTGGTGTAGGTGATGTAGGTAATGTTGTTCTTCGTGACAGACAGCATCTTGCTGAGGATGGAATCGTTATAGTTGTATTTGGTCTTGATAAGGAAAGTGGACAGCTTATTTCAGGTCCTAATATTGTATCAAGAGGATTTGTATATGTCAGAGAGTCAGACAAGCTCATTGACGATGCTACAGATCTTGTTTACGACGAACTTATCGAAGCTACTGATAAGGGCATAACTGATTGGAATAAATTAAAAAATATTGTCAAAGATGTCTTAAGCGATTATATTTGGAAGAAGACAAAGAGAAGACCAATGATAATGCCAATAATAATGTCTACAAATATTTGAGGTCTTTAGGAGAAGTATTTTATGAATACAAAGAAACTCGGCTTGGGCATATTGGACACCATAGTCAAGGTAGTTTTCATCATCATTGTTGCTATGCTGATCATTAAGTATGCCAAGGTTGCTTACAACTATGGCTATCATATTTTTAATCAGACAGCAGTATCTTCCGGAACAGGAAGAGAGGTAACTGTAACTATCTCAGAGGGTGATTCAGTGGGCCAGATTGCAGATAAACTTGCAGAGGTTGGGCTTATTACAGATAAGTTTTTGTTCAAACTTCAGGAGATGTTCTCAGAGTATCACGGAATGGAACAGCCAGGAACATATACTCTCAGCACAGCAATGACACCGGAGGAGATGCTCTCTATCATGTCTGGCGGCATCAAGAATGGTGAGGAATCTTCAGACAAAGATGGCGCTCTCGAAGAAGGTGCTGCTGAGGAAACTGAAGTGATAGAAGAAACACAAGAGACAGAAGAAGTAGAAAATTCTGAGGAATCTAATGGTAACTGAACAAGATAGAATGACGGCATTCATCAATTCTCTTGATCAGGGCAATGCACCTTATCTTGATGAACTTGAAAGAATCGCCAAAAAGGACGACGTCCCTATTGTACGCAAGGATTCTCAGGCACTACTCAAATTCCTGATGGCACAGGCAAATCCGGTGAATATATTGGAAGTTGGCTGTGCTACTGGATTCTCAGCTCTTTTGATGGCTGAGTACAGCGGAGATGATGCCAAGATCACTACAATAGAAAAATATGAAAAGCGAATCCCTATAGCCAGGGACAACTTTATAAAGTACGACTCAAAACATAAAATCACACTTTTGGAAGGTGATGCGACAGACATTTTAAAGACGCTGACTCCAGGGTATGATTTTATTTTTATGGATGCAGCAAAAGGGCAGTATATCAACTTCCTGCCAGAGTGTTTAAGGATACTCAATAAGGGAGGTCTTTTGGTATCAGACAATGTCCTTCAGGACGGAGACGTCATAGAATCAAGATTTGCTGTGACAAGAAGAGACAGAACAATACACGCCAGAATGCGTGAGTATCTATATGAGCTAAAGCATAACGACATGCTTAACACAGTTATTTTGACAGTTGGAGATGGAATGACTCTTTCTGTAAAGACGAAATGAGGTAATTTATGAAAAAACCAGAATTATTGATTCCGGCAAGTAGTTTGGAAGTATTAAAGACAGCGGTAATGTTTGGCGCCGATGCAGTATATATTGGTGGTGACGCTTTTGGACTTAGAGCTAAAGCCAAGAACTTCAGTCCAGAAGAGATGAAAGAGGGAATTGAGTTTGCTCATGCCCATGGAGTAAGGGTTCACGTAACAGTTAATATCCTTGCTCACAACTATGATCTTGACGGCGTTGAGAAGTATCTTCATGAGTTAAAAGAGTTAGGGCCAGACGCACTCATTATTGCAGACCCTGGTATTTTCATGAAAGCCAGAAGGATCTGTCCTGAGATAGAGATCCACGTATCAACACAGGCCAACAATACAAACTACGAGACTTATAATTTCTGGCATGATCTTGGAGCAAAGAGAGTAGTTGCTGCTAGAGAGCTTTCTCTTAGAGAGATCAAAGAGATCAAGGAGAGAATCCCGGAAGACCTTGAAATGGAGTGTTTCATTCACGGTGCTATGTGCATTTCCTATTCAGGAAGATGTCTTTTATCAAATTACTTCACAGGAAGAGACGCCAACAAAGGCGCTTGTACACATCCATGCAGATGGAAGTATGCAATTGTTGAGGAACAGAGACCTGGCGAATATCTTCCAGTTTATGAGAATGAGAGAGGAACTTACATCTTTAATTCAAAGGATCTGTGCATGATCGAACACATTCCTGAGCTTGTGGACGCCGGAGTAGACAGCTGCAAGATTGAGGGCAGAATGAAAACAGCCCTTTATGTAGCTACAGTTGCCAGAACCTATAGAAAAGCAATCGATGATTACTTTGAGTCTGAAGAAAAGTACAGAGAGAACATGTCATGGTACCTTGATCAGATCTCAAGATGTACATACAGACTCTTTACCACAGGCTTTTATTTCGGAAAACCTAGTGATGAAGCTCAGATCTATGACAATAATACTTATGTTAACGAATACATTTATCTTGGAATTGTTGGAGAGGTTGACGACAGAGGCTTTGCCAAGATCGAACAGAGAAATAAGTTCTCTGTTGGCGATGAGATAGAAATCATGAAGCCTGACGGAACAGATGTCAAGGCTAAGGTGAATGGAATGTATACTGAGGATGGTGAGAGTGTTGATTCATGCCCACATCCAAAGCAGGTTATTTACCTTGATCTATCAGTAAAGCCTGATAAATTCGATATTTTGAGAATCCCTTCTGAATAATTTTGCAAAAGAAATCAAAAAAATACTACACGTTTTAATACAGTTGTTGTAAACTCAAGGGTAGCGTAAGCAAGTTAAACAAAGGAAGGGATGCATTGATGAACAATAAGGTGAATGTTGAAGAAATATTCGGGCAGAACGTCTTTACTCTTGCGAAGATGAGAGAACGTCTTCCAAAGAATGTCTACAAAGAGGTTGTTAGTGTCACAGAACATGGCGGTGAGCTTTCCAAGGAATCTGCTGATGTAGTTGCAAATGCAATGAAAGAATGGGCAGTAGAAAACGGAGCAACTCACTATACACACTGGTTCCAGCCACTTACTGGAATCACAGCTGAGAAGCATGACTCATTTGTTGGAAGTGCTGACAAAGACGGAAGAATGCTTACATCTTTTTCTGGAAAAGAGCTTATCAAGGGAGAACCAGATGCTTCATCATTCCCTTCGGGTGGTCTTAGAGCAACATTTGAGGCCAGAGGATATACAACATGGGATATCACGTCACCAGCATTTTTGAAGGAATCAGGAGCTGGTGTTACATTATGCATTCCAACAGCTTTTTGTTCATACACAGGAGAAGCCTTAGACAAAAAGACTCCTCTCTTAAGATCTATGGAGGCTGTTAACAAGCAGGCTCTTAGGATCGTCAAATTATTCGGCAATACAAATGCCACAAAGGTTAACGTTTCAGTAGGACCAGAGCAGGAATATTTCCTTGTAGACTGGGATAAGTCAATGAAACGTGAGGACCTTATCTTCACAGGCAGAACTCTTTTCGGTGCGCCAGCTCCTAAGGGACAGGAGATGGAGGACCACTACTTTGGCGTAATCCGTGAGAGAGTCGGCGAATTCATGAAAGATCTCAACGTAGAATTATGGAAGCTTGGTGTTCCAGACAAGACTCAGCACAATGAGGTAGCACCTGGACAGCACGAGCTTGCTCCAATATATGAGACAGCTAATATTGCAGTTGATCACAACCAGATCATCATGGAGACAATGAAGCGAGTAGCTGAACATCACCACATGAGATGTCTTCTCCACGAGAAGCCATTTGCAGGTGTGAACGGTTCAGGTAAGCACGACAACTGGTCTCTTTGCACAGATGATGGAGTGAATCTTCTTGATCCGGGTGATACACCAAACAAGAACATTCAGTTCCTCTTTGTTCTTGCTTGTATTCTTAAGGCAGTTGACAAGCATGCAGATCTTTTGAGACAGAGTGCTTCAGACGTAGGAAATGACCACAGACTTGGGGCTAATGAGGCTCCTCCAGCAATTATGTCAGTGTTCCTTGGCGAACAGCTTGAGGACGTTGTCAGACAGCTCATCGAGACAGGTGAAGCCAAGTCCAGCAAGAAGGGCGGCAAGCTCAAGACTGGTGTATCAACACTTCCTCAGTTCGAGAAGGATGCTACTGATAGAAACCGTACATCACCATTTGCATTTACTGGAAACAAATTTGAGTTCAGAATGGTTGGATCATCAGATTCAATGGCCAGCTCAAATACTACTCTTAATACAATTGTTGCTGAAGCTTTCTGCGAGGCAGCAGACAGACTTGAGAAGGCCAAGAATTTTGATGTAGAAGTTCATGACATTATCAAGGAATACATGACTGAGCATCAGCGCATCATCTTCAATGGAGATGGTTACTCAGAGGATTGGGTAAAAGAGGCAAAGAAGAGAGGACTTCCAAATATCAAGTCCACTATTGAGGCAGCAGATACTCTCACAACCAAGAAAGCAATCGAACTATTCGAGAAGTTTGGCGTATACACAAAGGTTGAACTTGAATCAAGAAAAGACATCATCTTTGAGACATATGCTAAGACAATCAATATCGAAGCACTTACAATGATAGATATGGCTTCCAAGCAGATCATTCCAGCAGTTATGAAGTATGCAGGAAGACTTGCAGCAGATGTTAATGAAATCAAGGCAGCAGGCGTAGATGCCACTGTACAGCAGGATGAACTTAAGGAGATCCAGACTCAGCTCGGCAACATGAAGAAGGCTTTAGACAAGCTCAAGGCGTGTGAAGAGAAGGCTGGTAAGATTTCAGACCACAGAGAACTTGCTTTCTTCTACAAGGATAAGGTAAGACCTGTTATGGATGCCCTCAGAGCACCTGCAGACAAGCTTGAGATGCTGGTTGATAAAAAGGATTGGCCATTCCCAACATATGCAGATCTTCTTTTTGAAGGCTGATAACATCTCGTGAAATGTAGATAAAATAAGTGATTGTGAGGTTTTTAGAAAAATTTGAAAAAAGTACTTGCATTTTTCTAAAACCTCACGTATAATCATTTCTTGTCGGTGGGCTATCGCCAAGCGGTAAGGCAACGGACTCTGACTCCGTCATTACGTAGGTTCGAATCCTACTAGCCCAGCTAGAAACGAGATTGGAAACAATCTCGTTTTTTTTATACAATCGGGAATTATTTTTTGATTGGAGACTATAAGCATGTATACATTTAATTCCAGGATCAGATATAGTGAAGTTGATAGTAACGCAGAGCTTACCCTTGAATCTCTGATTGATTATTTTCAGGATTGCTCAACCTTTCAGACTCAGGATGGTCCAGCTAAAATGGAGTATCTTAGAGAGCAGAATATGGCTTGGGTATTGAACTCATGGCAGATTACGATCAATAGATATCCTAAGCTGTGTGAGCATGTTACTATAGGAACAGTTCCATATATGCTTAAAGGCCCATTGGGACTTAGGAATTTCTTTATGGATACTGATAACGGTGAGAGGCTTGCAATTGCCAATTCCGTATGGACATTATTTGATTTTGAAAAAAATGTCCCTGTAAGAGTAACTCCAGTAATTGTAGCTGCCTATCCTCTTGAAGATAAACTTGAGATGGAGTATGGCGACAGGAAGATCAAGATACCTGAAACAGGTGAAAAGATAGATTGTGAAGAAATAGTAGTAAGAAGGCATAATCTTGACACCAATAACCATGTGAATAACGGCCAGTACATCAGAATGGCAATAGACTGTCTGGAAGATAAGAGCAGAAAAGTGGTTTCAATGCGTGCTGAATACAAAAAACAGGCAAGGCTTGGAGATATTCTTTTACCGGTTGTTATAAAAAACAAAGAAGTAGATAATAGTATATATACTGTGAGTCTCAATAACACAGAAGGCTCACCGGTATGTATTGTAGAACTAGTAGTTAGTGATAATTGACATCGCTATATTTTTTGAACGGAGGACTTATGATCAAATTAGGTGAAAAACAGACACTAGTAGTAATCAAAGAGGTGGATTTTGGCGTATATCTTGCTGAGAACATGGACAGTGAGGAGAAGGTACTCCTTCCTGGCAAGCAGGTTCCGGCTGATGCCAAGTTAGGCTCTGAGATAGAGGTCTTTATATACAAAGATTCAGACGACAGACTTATTGCAACAACAACAACTCCCAAGATCATGTTAGGAGACGTAAGAAGACTTAGAGTAAAAGAACTCAGTAAGATCGGCGCATTTATGGATTGGGGCCTTGAAAAAGACGTACTGATGCCATTTAGAGAGCAGCGTGGCAAGATCAAGGTTGGTGATGAAGTACTCTGCGCCCTTTATATCGATAAGAGCAGCAGACTTGCTGTAACAATGAATGTATATAAATATCTTTTGGACAAGAGTCCTTATTCAAAAGATGATAAGGTTATCGGAACTGTATACGAGATGAGTGACAACTTTGGCGCTTTTGTTGCAGTAGATGACATCTATTCAGGACTTATTCCAAAGAAAGAACTCTATGGCAATATTCAGATCGGTGATGAAGTAAATGCCAGAGTAACATCAGTCAAAGAGGATGGAAGACTTAACTTAAGTGTTAGGGAAAAGGCTTATCTTCAGATGGATGATGACGCCAAAAAGGTTCTCAAGATGCTTGATGATAATGGAGGAAAGCTTCCTTTCACTGATAAGGCATCACCTGAACTTATCAGAGAGAAGACTCATATGAGTAAAAATGAGTTTAAACGAGCTATTGGAAGACTTTTAAAAGAGGGCAAGGTTGAGATAGGCAAGGATTCCATTATCAGGAAATAAGGAGAAAATATGGATTATAGGCGTGCCAACAGAACTTATCTATATATGATAGTAGCGACTTTGGTCCTGGTTCTTTTGATCAGCTATTATTATGCAGTTACTGGAAGATCACTTTCAATTTTTATGGATAACCTCCTATGTGAGCTTGTTATACTTTTGCCGACAATGGCTGTGGTTTTGCTTAGTGGTGAAAAGATATCACATGTTATTCCAATGAGAGGCATAAAACCAGCTTCTTTAGTGCTTACAGTAGGTTATCTTTTAGCACTTTTTCCATTGGTTACTTTGGTGAATTACATCTCGATGTTCTTTGTTGAGAACATGGTAAGTTCCATAAGCGATGAGGTTCTTGCCATGCCGATGTGGAAGATGATCCTTTCTATGGGACTTATTGGACCGTTTATTGAGGAAATTGTATTTAGAGGAGTGATATTCCACAGCTACAAAAAGACAGGACGAATAGTAGGATCTATCATCCTTTCTTCAGTACTTTTTGGAATGATGCACCTTAATTTCAACCAGTTTGCTTATGGCGCGGTAATGGGCGTGATGTTCTGTCTATTGGTGGAGGCAACAGGAAGTGTTTTGTCATCATTTATTGCCCATGCACTGTTCAACACTATTGAAGTTATCGTGATGTACACTGCATCAGGAACTGTTGGGAAAGCAGACGTGGTCGTGGAAAACGTGGTCGGAGACCATAGCACTTTGGAGTTTCTGGCATTTTATTTGGTTATGTCTGTCATATTTACAACTGCGGCTTTTTATATAGTTCGTAAGATTGCTGATATTCAGGGCAGGACGGAATATTATAACTATATTAGAAAGAGCGAAAAACAAGGCTATAAACTGATCACAGTGCCTCTTGTGATAGCAATAGTGATCTCAGTAGCGTATATGTGCTTCGTGGCATATATATCGAATTACACTTACTAAAAAACAAATGCTCCAGGAAAACCTGGAGCATTTTTGGATGGCTCAATCAGATACGGATGTCAATGTTTGAACCGATATTAGGATTCACAGAAAGTTCTGAGACAGCATCAATGCTCTCTACCAATCCACTTCCTACATCTTCCATGAAATCGAGGTTCTTGGATAGCATAGCAATCCCAACATCATTTAAAATCTGATTTTGGGAAAGAGCCATCGATAAAGCTGGAATATCCATATTCACCTCCTGTGCCAAATGGGCACACTTCACTTTATCATATCTAGTATATCGGATTATTTAGGGGGTAAGTTGATACCAAAAAGAAGAGGGCGTTTTTGGTACTTTTGACTAGGAAAATTGAAAAATGTACAAAAAACGCCCTTTAAAGAGTGGATTTTTTTGTACATTTGTATTAAAATGCTATGTATACAATTCGCAGATAGAAGACTGCAGAAAGAGTGAAAAATGATTTCGAATCAAATTCTTCAGAACACCATTGATGGGTTAAAAAACATAGCGCATGTTGATCTCTATGTGCTTGATACTGATGGTAAGGAAGTTGCAGCTACAGCCAGTGATATCGGTAATGTTACAGCTGTAGCCAGAGATTTCGTTGATTCACCAGCTGATTCACAGGAAATCCAGGGCTTTCAGTATTTCAAGATATATGATGAACAGCAGCTTGAATACATTCTGATCTGCACAGGTTCAGGCGAGCATGTTTATATGCTCGGCAAGATGATCGCATATCAGATTCAGAGTCTTCTTGTGGCTTACAAAGAGAGATTTGACAAGGATAACTTTATCAAGAACCTCCTTCTTGATAATCTTCTCTTGGTTGATATCTATAGCAGAGCCAAAAAGCTTCACATCCAGACTGATGCTAAGAGAGTTGCCATGATCGTTGAGTCTATTAACGGAAGGGACAACAATGCCCTTGAAGTTGCAAGAACTCACTTTGGCAACGGAACAGACTTTGTTACTGAAGTTGATGAAGATAATATCATCGTGGTCAAGGATGTTACAGATCTGGGCAAGCCTGGCGAGATTGCTAAGGTCGCAGAAGATATGCTTGCAACTCTTGAAAAAGAGGGACTTTCAGGAGTAAGAATTGCATATGGAACAGTTGTAGGGGAGATCAAAGAAGTCAGCCGTTCCTACAAAGAAGCAAAGATGGCACTAGATGTTGGAAAGATATTCTTTGACGAGCGAAAAGTTATCTGCTACAGCGAACTTGGTATTGGAAGACTTATTTATCAGCTTCCTATTCCTCTTTGCAAGATGTTTATCAAAGAGATATTCGGCGGCAAAAATCCTGATGAATTCGACCAGGAGACACTTACGACTATCGATAAATTCTTTGAGAACAGTCTGAACGTGTCAGAGACATCAAGACAGCTCTTTATTCACAGAAATACACTTGTGTATAGACTGGATAAGCTTCAGAAGAGCACAGGACTTGACCTTAGAGTATTTGATGATGCCATAACTTTCAAAATTGCTCTTATGGTTGTAAGATACATGAAGTACATGGAAAAGTTTACTTGATCAGGAGATAGGTATGGAAAAAGGATACAGAAAAAGAAGGACTTCTAGACAGATTCCTGATGATGAAGTCATCACTCTGGAGAATGTCACTAAGTCATATTCTACAGGGGCACCTGCATTAAACGGAGTCACACTTCACATCAAAAGAGGTGAGTTCGTATTTATCGTAGGTGATAGTGGATCTGGTAAGTCAACACTTATAAAGCTTTTACTTAGAGAATTAGTACCAACAGACGGTGAGATCACTGTTCTTGGTTACAATTTAAGAAAAATCAAACATAGAAAGATTCCTAAGTTTAGACGTAACCTTGGAATCGTATTCCAGGATTTCCGTCTTC
Source organism: Butyrivibrio hungatei DSM 14810 (assembly GCF_900143205.1). Lineage (GTDB taxonomy): Bacteria > Bacillota > Clostridia > Lachnospirales > Lachnospiraceae > Butyrivibrio > Butyrivibrio hungatei. The sequence continues at coordinate 94,827 of NZ_FRDH01000011.1, forward strand.
TCAAGGACAGAAATGTTTATGAGAACGTTGCTTTTGCACAGAGGATCGTTCAGACTCCAACAAGGGAGATCAAGAGAAATGTTCCATCAATTCTTGCAACAGTTAACCTTGCTGGTAAGTACAAAAACAAGATAAATCAGCTTTCAGGTGGTGAGCAGCAGAGAGTTGCTCTTGCCAGAGCTTTGGTAAATAAGCCAACAATTCTTTTGGCCGATGAGCCTACAGGAAATCTCGATCCAAACAATTCATGGGAGATCATGAAACTCATGGAGCAGATCAATGAGAATGGCACAACAGTTATCGTTGTAACTCACAACAGAGAGATCGTTAATGCCATGAAGAAGAGAGTTATCACCATGAAAAAAGGCGTCATCATAGAGGACGAGGAAGAAGGTATGTACATCGATGAGGATTAGTAGTTTCTTTTACACCATCGGACAGGGCTTCAAGAATTTAGGCAGAAATAAGTGGTATACACTTGCTTCAATTGCGACAATAAGTGCTTGTTTGTTTTTGTTCGGACTGTTTTATTCAATAATCACGAACTTCCAGAATGTGGTCAAGACTGCTGAGGAAGGCGTTTCTGTAACTGTTTTCTTCAATGAGGGAGTTGGCGAAGAGCAGATCCTTGTTGTTAAGAGTGACCTCGAGAAGCGCCCGGAAGTCAGAGAAATTGTATATGTATCAGCTGATGAGGCTTGGGAAGGCTTTAAAGAGGAGTACCTTGGCGAATACGCTGATGGTTTTACTGAGAACCCATTGGCAGATTCGGCTAACTTGCAGATATACTTAAATGACGTATCTATGCAGGGCGCATTAGTAACATATATCGAATCTATTGACGTCGTAAGAGAAGTTAACCGTTCAGAAGTAACGGCTACAACTCTTAGCGGTCTTAATAAGCTAATTGCATATATTTCTGCAGGTATCATCATTATTCTTTTGCTGGTATCAATATTCCTTATCAGCAACACAGTTACAATGGGTATAGCTGTCAGAAAAGACGAGATCAATATTATGAAATACATTGGAGCAACGGACTTCTTTGTAAGAGCACCTTTCGTGGTTGAAGGTATTATCATTGGAATCATTGGTTCACTTATTCCGTTGGTCATCATTTATTTCGTATATACCAATGCGATCTCATATATAGTATCAAAATTTACAATGTTGTCATCTATCTTGAATTTCCTGCCTGTTGAGATCGTATTCAACAAGCTTTTCCCAATATCACTTGCAATAGGTATTGGTATCGGATTTTTCGGAAGTTTCACAACAGTAAGAAAGCATTTGCATGTATAAGTTTTTTACCAGAAAACAAGGCTTGAACAAAAGAATAATAACGCTTTTATTATGTGCAGCTATTGCAATCTGTACTTTTGCCAATAGCTGCATTACTGCTACTGCGGAGGTAACAGAAGAAAGTATCAAGGCAAAAGAGGAACAGATATCACAGGCTAAAAAGGAACGTGATAACTTAAGTAGTGCCAAGACTAATCTTGAGAAGGTCAAAAAAGATCTTGAAAAGAGCAAGTCTGACCTTAATACTTACATTACTCAGCTTGATGCTTCCCTTACAGATATTCAGGGCAAGATCGACTCTTTGAATGACCAGATTACTGCCAAAGAACAGGAAATTGAGACTACAGAAAAAGAGCTTGAGGAAGCTGAACGTATCCAGCAGGAACAGTATGAAGCCATGAAAAAGAGGATTAAGTTCCTGTATGAGCGCGGCGACACAATATATGTGGAACTGCTCATTGAGTCTGGAAGCTTTTCAGATATGCTCAATAAGGCTGAATATATCGAGATGCTTTCTTCCTATGACAGGAAGAAACTCGATGAGTATATTGCTACAACAGAGCTCATTCAGGTGACCAAAGAGGCACTGGAAGAGGAAAAAGCTACTCTTGATGCTGCTAAGGCTGAAAAAGAGCAGGAAGAAAAGAATCTTCAGTCTCTTCTTGATACCAAAGAACAGGAACTTTCTAACGTTAAGAGCGATATCTCCAGTAAAGAAGCAGCTATTGCTGAGTATGAAGCTGAGATCAAAGCAGAGAATGCAGCTATCGCAGCACTTGAAAAAGAAGTTGCAGCTGATAAGGCAGCTCTTTACAGCAAATATATGTATGATGGCGGTATGTTTACATGGCCATGTCCATCATATTCCCGCATTTCTGATAACTATGGAATGCGTATGCATCCTACTCTCGGAATCGAGAAGATGCATAATGGTATCGACCTTGCGGCTCCTGCAGGCTCTTCAATATTAGCGGCTTATAACGGCACAGTAGTTGCTGCAGATTATAATTCATCTATGGGTAACTATATCATGATCAATCATGGTGGTGGATTGTACACGATCTACATGCATTGCTCTGCGCTGTATGTTTCAAAAGGACAAGATGTAACATCAGGTACCAAGATAGCTGCAGTAGGTTCTACCGGAAGATCAACCGGTAACCATCTGCACTTTGGAGTTAGATTAAATGGAGCTTATGTAAGTCCATGGAATTACCTGAAATAGATACAACCTTGTAGAGGTGTTAAAGTGGAAAATAACGAATATATTGAACAGGATAATGGTCAAGAAAATGAACAGGAGGAAGGACTTAAGAGTTTACTTACCAAGCGTCTTGTAGCCGGAATCCTCATCGGTTTTTTGTGCTCTATGTTTGTGTGCTCAGCTGTAGCTCTTTTCCTTGCATCTAACGTGTTTGGAATCAATAAGGATAACAGCGAGATCCTGACACAAGAGACTGTAAACAAGATCAAAAAACTTGAAGCTGTAATAGATTCAAATTATTACAAGACTGAAATAGACAAGGAAAAAGAGACAGACGGTCTTTATAAAGGCCTTTTGGATTCCCTTGGAGATCCTTACTCGGTTTATTACACTGAGGAAGAGCTCAATGATCTTATGACTGATACAGCTGGCGTTTACTACGGGATCGGAGCATATGTCGGCGTTGATCAGACACTGAATTATCCTAGGATTTCTGGTATAATTCCAGGAAGTCCCGCAGAGGCAGCAGGTCTTTTGCCAGAGGATATCATCTATGAAGTTGACAAAGAAAGTACTCAGGGCCTTGAACTTGAAGACGTAGTGTCTATGATCAAGGGCGAAAAGGGCACTTCAGTACATCTAACGCTCTTAAGAGGCTCAGATGCTGAAGAAGTAGAGGTTGATGTAATAAGAGATGCCGTAGAGGTTCCAACTGTAACTACAAAAGTAATGGATGATGGAATTGGATATCTCCAGATCACTGAGTTTGATGATGTCACACCTGACCAGTTCATTGAGGGAATGGCAGAGCTTAGAGAGTCTAATATCAAGGGACTTATTATCGACCTTAGAAGTAATCCCGGCGGAAGTCTTCAGGCAGTATGCGAGATCGCAAGACAGCTTCTTCCACAGGGTACGATAGTTTATACAGTTGATAGAGACGGTAACAGAGAAGATTATACTTGCGATGGTGAGCATGAGATCGATATACCTGTTGTTGTTCTGGTCAATAAGTACTCTGCTAGTGCTTCTGAGATCTTATCTGGTGCACTTAAGGACTACAATAAAGCTAAGCTTGTTGGAACAACTACCTACGGAAAGGGAATTGTTCAGAGAATCTTTGATCTGAAGGATGGAACAGCTATTAAGCTTACAGTTAGCAGCTATTTTACTCCTAATGGTGTTAATATCCACGGAGTTGGTATCGAACCTGATGTAGAAGTTGAGTTTGATGCCGATGCCTATTCTGAGGACAAGACTGATAATCAGCTGAATAAGGCTGTGGAAGTGATCAAACAGGAAATGGATTGACAAGATAAATAAAAAAATGTATTATTCAAAACTGTGCTAATTCTTAGCACAGTTTTTTCTTGCTCATTTCGAGCGAATTTTCCACTTTTGGAATTGTGTTAGTACGAAAGGATTTTATTGTTATGAAAGTAAAAGCGTGCATTAATACCGATGTAGGTAAAAAGCGAAAGGAGAACCAGGATTCGTCACTTATTAAGGTTGCCAATTCTGGAAAGCTTGGAAGGATCTCTTTTGTTGTAGTATGTGACGGAATGGGCGGACTCTCCAAAGGCGAAGTGGCAAGCTGCAAGGCAGTAAGGACAATGGAGAGCTGGTTTCATGAAGAACTGGCGCTGATGCAAGATCTGTCTGATGACAAGCTGCTGGATACTGTAGAAAAGTCATGGAGAAGGCTTGTTAGCAAGATAAATGGAGATATAAAAAGATATGGAAAGCACAGGGGGATTTCTCTTGGGACTACAATGGCAGCTTTATTGCAGGTTGGAAGAAAGTACATTTTGCTAAATGTTGGCGACTCAAGGATTTACCTGCTGTCACGGAGGGAGATAAAGCAGCTCACACAGGATCAGAGTGTTGGAAATGTGCTCATCCAGTGTGTTGGCTCTTCTAAGGCGCCTGATCCTGAGATAGTAAGGGGCGAATTTAAATCGGACTCTACTATTGTGGCTTGTTCTGATGGCTTTTGGAGGAAACTGGAAGAAAAAGAGATATTTAGAGCACTTTGCCCGCAGATGTGCGTGACATCAGAGGATATGCTGGATCAGTGCAGATCTCTTTTTGATATGGCGTGGGAAAGGGAAGAAAAAGACAATATCACTGCAGCTGCCCTTTGCATGGAGTTCTGACCATGAAGATAATAAAGGAACTAGGTAGAGGTGGAACCAGCAAGGTTTATCTTGCATATGACCAGAAACTGCAAAGGTACGTCACACTGAAATTTGTAAAAGATGCTACCTGTGAAAGCGCTAAGGAGACCTTTGCCTCGGAGATAGAGATACTTAAAAGGCTTGGTGGCAATGGAGGCCCAGAACTTTTAGGAGTTGAAAAAGAATACATCAAAATTTCTTATGTTTCAGGAGAAGATCTTCTCAGTATTCTCAAGAAAAAAGGTAAATTGAAAGAAAAAGAAGCACTAAAATATACGGCGGACCTGGCAGAAACACTAAGGATACTGCATGAACGAAATGAACCGATAATCTACAGAGATCTAAAGCCCGCCAATATCATAATCGGAGATGATGGAAAGGCAAGACTCATTGATTATGGAGCAGCCCGGATTTTTAGAGATGATGTTGAGGCGGACACTGTAAACCTTGGTACTGTAGGCTATGCGGCACCAGAGCAGTTTGGAAGTCTTGGTCAGAGTAGCCAGCAGACAGATATCTACTGCCTTGGAATGACTCTTTTGCAGATGGTTTCAGGAACAAATCTAAAAGACAGCAGCAGATTAAATGAGATAAAGAAAAAAGGCATTAGAGGAGTAAGCCCTGAAACCCTTGATGTGGTCTACAGGTGTATAAAGCCCAGCCGCAAGGAACGATATAAGAACTGCAGGGAAATTGAAAAGGCAATAAAGAAAGTTCCGGAAAGAGTTCGGCATAGAAAGATGCTCAGATATCTGAAGATAGGCGTTGTATCTGGAATTGTAGCGATGGTGATTTCTTTTTCTACATCTTACTATGATCAGGTAAAAGAGTTTGTTACTTGCGACGTGGAACAGAGGCTGCCTGCAGTAAAAATGAGATTTTATAATGCAAAACAAAGGATCGATGGAGCTTTGGAGGCAATAGAGGAGGAAAGATGATCATATTTGCATATACATTTGCTATTGTGTTTTTGGCAATAGTATTGATATTAGGAGTTGGAGGTCTTTTGGCTGATATCCCTATTGATGATAAAGAGGAGATAGAGGGAATGGCTACAGCCTCGATGTGCACAACGCAGCTCCTTGAAAAGAATGAATGTGTAGAAGAGGATATGCTGGAAGATTTTGTGATAGAACAGGATATGGTCTATACGTATGATTCGATAAATATCTAAATCAGAACAAGTGTTTGCGAAAGGCATATTATTGTGTTATACTTCCACTAGCATGTTGGAATGATTTTTAGTGGAGATTGATATGGGAGATTTTAAGTTAGTTGCGCCATATAAGCCTACTGGCGATCAGCCTCAGGCAATCAAAGCTTTGGTAGATGGATTTAAAGCTGGCAATCAGTTTGAGACGCTCCTTGGAGTAACTGGTTCCGGTAAGACTTTTGCCATGGCCAATATTATTGCGGCTTTAAACAAGCCAACCCTTATCATTTCTCACAACAAGACTCTGGCAGGTCAGCTCTATGGCGAGATGAAAGAGTTCTTTCCTGAAAACGCCGTAGAATATTTTGTGTCCTACTACGATTACTATCAGCCTGAAGCTTACGTTCCCCAGACAGATACATATATTGCCAAGGACTCTTCAATAAATGATGAGATCGATAAACTCAGGCTCTCAGCTACAGCATCTCTTTCTGAAAGAAATGATGTAATAGTTGTGGCCAGTGTTTCATGTATATACGGCCTTGGCAGCCCTGATGAATTTAAGGGAATGTCAATTTCATTAAGACCTGGCATGAGCAAGGATAGAGATGAGACCATCAAGGAACTGATAGCTATTCAGTACACCAGAAATGACCTTGATCTTGGAAGATGCAACTTTAGAGTAAGGGGAGACACATTGGAGATATTCCCTGCCAATGCTGATGACTATCTTATCCGAGTTGAATTTTTTGGGGATGAGATAGACAGGATCACGGAGATAGAGCCTGTTACAGCCAAGGTCAGACACGAGCTTTCTCACGTTATGATCTATCCTGCTTCTCATTACGTTGTTCCTCAGGAAAAGATAAATAAGGCCTGCGACAACATTGAAAAAGAACTTGAAGAACAGGTTAAGTTCTTTAAGGGAGAAGATAGACTGATAGAAGCTCAGAGAATCTCAGAGAGAACGAACTTTGATCTTGAGATGATGAGAGAGACAGGCTTTTGTTCGGGAATTGAGAACTATTCAAGGCATCTGAATTTTATGGCACCAGGGGAACCACCACTTACTCTTTTAGACTTCTATGACAGAGACTTTTTGATAATAGTGGATGAGTCACATATGACTATTCCTCAGATTGGGGCTATGTATCATGGTGACAGGAGCAGGAAGCTTACTCTTGTGGATTATGGCTTTAGACTTCCATCAGCTCTTGATAACAGACCGCTTAACTTTGAAGAATTTGAATCTCATATAGATCAGATGCTCTTTTGTTCAGCTACTCCTGGTAAGTATGAAGAGGAACATGAACTTTTAAGAGCCGAGCAGGTCATCAGACCAACAGGTCTTTTGGATCCTGAAATATCAGTAAGACCTGTGGAGGGCCAGATAGATGATCTTATAAGTGAGATCAGAACTGAAATTGACAAGAAAAACAAAGTGCTTGTTACTACTCTTACCAAACGAATGGCTGAGGATCTGACAGAATATCTTGCGGAGTCAGGAATCAGGGTCAAGTACCTTCATTCTGATATAGATACCCTTGAGAGATCAGAGATCATCAGAGATATGAGACTTGATGTGTTTGACGTTCTGGTTGGTATCAACCTTTTGAGAGAAGGACTTGATATTCCGGAGATATCACTTGTAGCGATCATTGACGCCGATAAGGAAGGATTCCTTAGATCAGAGACTTCACTTATTCAGACTATAGGCCGAGCAGCCCGTAATGCAGAAGGTAGAGTTATCATGTATGCAGATAACATGACTGAGTCCATGCAGAAGGCTATCGATGAAACTGCCAGAAGACGAGCTATTCAGCAAAAGTACAACGAAGAACACGGCATAACACCTCAGACCATCAAGAAGGCGGTCAGAGATCTGATTGCTGTAACGAAGTCTGTGGCCAAGGAAGAGGCCAGATTTGAGAAAGATCCTGAGTCTATGGACAAGGATGAACTTGAGAAACTTATTGCTCAGCTTCAGAAGAAGATGAAGAGAGCTGCAACTGATCTTGATTTCGAAACTGCAGCTATGCTCCGTGATGAATTGATATCGCTTAAAGAGGTTTTGCTGAAACTGGAATAAAACAGTTTCATGTTTTTGGAGAATGATATGTCAGAAAATAACAGAATGACCAAAAAGAATACTACGACCAAGAGGATACTTTCTTCTGATATCCATGATTACATCAGAGTAAGGGGTGCCAGTGAGCACAACTTAAAGCATGTAAATGTGAAGATACCAAGAGAGACCCTTACTGTTTTTACAGGGCTTTCAGGATCAGGTAAGTCATCACTTGCTTTTGATACCATCTTTGCAGAAGGACAGAGGAGATATATGGAGTCACTTTCTTCATATGCCAGAATGTTCCTTGGCCAGATGGATAAGCCAAATGTTGAGAGAATAGAGGGACTTTCACCTACAATTTCTATTGACCAGAAATCAACAAACAAGAATCCCAGATCAACTGTTGGTACTGTGACTGAGATATACGATCATTTCAGACTTTTATATGCAAGGATCGGTATTCCTCATTGCCCTAACTGTGGAAGGGAGATCAGACGCCAGACTGTAGATGAGATGTGTGATCAGATCATGGCTCTTGGAGATGGAACCAAGATCCAGATCCTTGCTCCTGTTGTCAGAGGCAAGAAGGGTGAACATGCCAAGACTCTTGATAGAGCCAAAAGAGCTGGTTATGTCCGTGCAAGGATCGATGGAAGCCAGTACGAGATCACAGAAGAAGAGATCAAGCTTGATAAGAATATCAAGCATAGCATTGAGATCATTGTAGATAGGATCGTAGTCAGAAGCGACAACGAGAATTTAAGAAGCAGACTTACTGATTCAGTTGAGAGTGCTCTTCAGCTTGCTGATGGACTTTTGATCGTGGATGTAATTGATGGCAAGGAGCTTAGTTTTAGCCAGAATTTTGCCTGCCCTGATTGTGGTATCAGTATTTCAGAGATAGAGCCTAGAAGCTTTTCGTTCAACAATCCATTTGGTGCCTGCCCTGATTGTGCAGGACTTGGTTACAAGATGGAATTTGATGCAGATCTTATGATTCCAGACAGGTCACTTTCACTTAACGAAGGTTGTATTCAGGTTATGGGATGGCAATCATCCAACAAAGAAGGAAGCTTTTCCAATGCAACCTTGAAGGCGCTTGCCAAGGCATATAAATTTAGCATGGATACACCTTTCCAGGATCTTTCTGAGAAGGTTCAGAATATGCTCATTTATGGTGCGGATAAGACTGTTAATGTTCACTATAAGGGTAGCCGTGGAGAAGGTGATTATCCGGTACTGTTCGACGGACTTATCAAAAATGTTGAGCAGCGTTATCGCGAGACTTTTTCAGAGACAGCCAAAGCTGAGTATGAAGAGTACATGAGAATCACTCCTTGCCAGCTTTGTGGCGGTCAGAGACTAAAAAAAGAATCTCTTGCTGTTACTATTGATGACAAGAATATTTATGAGATCACATCTATGTCCATAGATGAGCTTCAGAATTATCTCGATAACATGAAACTTACCGAGCATCAGGAGATAGTCGGAGCGCAGGTTCTCAAAGAGATCAAGGCTAGAGTTGGCTTCCTAGTGGATGTTGGCCTTGATTACCTCTCTCTTTCAAGAGCAACAGGTACCTTGTCAGGCGGAGAGGCCCAGAGAATCCGTCTTGCTACTCAGATCGGTTCAGGACTATGCGGCGTTTGCTATATCCTTGATGAGCCAAGTATCGGACTTCACCAGAGAGACAATGATAAGCTCCTTAACACTCTCAAGAATCTGAGAGATCTTGGCAATACTCTTATTGTAGTTGAGCATGATGAAGATACAATGAGAGCTGCTGATTATATTGTGGATGTTGGTCCTGGAGCAGGATCCAAGGGCGGCAAGATCGTAGCCTGCGGAACTGCAGAAGAGCTCATGCAGGTCAAGGAGTCCATCACAGGCCAGTACCTTGCTGGCAAGCTCAAGATCGAAGTTCCAAAGGTTCGCAGAAAGCCTACAGGATGGCTCAAGGTAATTGGAGCAGCTGAAAATAACTTAAAGAACATTGATATAGATGTGCCTGTTGGTGTACTTACCATAGTCACAGGTGTGTCAGGTTCAGGAAAGAGCTCTTTTGTAAATGAGATACTCTACAAGCATCTCGCAAGAGATCTCAACAGAGCTAGATGCATTCCAGGTAAGCACAAGGGAATAGAAGGCCTTGAACAGGTTGATAAGGTAATTGCCATTGATCAGTCACCTATAGGTAGAACGCCAAGATCTAATCCGGCAACGTATACTGGAGTATTTGATCTTATCAGAGATCTTTTTGCAGGTACTCCTGATGCCAAGGCAAGAGGTTATGCCAAAGGCAGATTTTCATTCAATGTTAAGGGCGGACGATGTGAAGCCTGCGGCGGAGATGGAATCATCAAGATCGAGATGCACTTCCTTCCAGATGTATATGTTCCATGTGAAGTCTGCGGAGGTAAGAGATACAATCACGAGACACTTGAAGTTAAGTACAAAGGAAAGAGCATCTACGATGTACTTGATATGACTGTAGAAGAGGCACTTCCTTTCTTTGAGAATGTTAAGACCATTAAGAGAAAGATTCAGACTCTCTATGATGTTGGACTTGGTTATGTTAAGCTTGGCCAGCCAAGTACTGAACTTTCAGGCGGTGAAGCTCAAAGGATTAAGCTTGCAACAGAGCTTAGTAAAGTGGGAACAGGAAAAACTGTTTATATTCTTGATGAACCTACAACAGGACTTCATTTTGCAGATGTTCAGAAGCTTGTTAAGATCATGCATGAGCTTGTTGAACAGGGCAACACAGTTGTAGTCATAGAACACAATCTTGATGTTATCAAAACTGGAGATTATATTATTGATATGGGACCTGAAGGAGGATCCAAGGGCGGAACGGTTGTAGTAGCAGGTACGCCTGAGGAAGTTGCCAAGTGCAAGGAGTCCTACACGGGAGCATATATCAAAAAGATGCTTAAATAATATAAAGAGGAATTGGGGGATATCCGATATATATAAAAGATGGATATCCCCTTTTCATTATTTTTGATTTGGTTTATAATGCTAATGATATTATAAACTGTATTATCCGCATTTATGCGCTGAAATATTTGCTATTTTGTTGATTGAAAGGGGTTTTATACGTTATGCAGTACGCAGATATAGGAATTGATTTAGGTACAGCATCTGTACTTGTTTACATTAGAGGTAAGGGTGTTGTTTTAAAAGAGCCTTCAGTTGTAGCTTACGATAGAGACACAGAAGAGATCAAGGCAATTGGTGAGGATGCACGTCTTATGCTTGGTCGTACACCAGGCAACATCGTTGCAGTCAGACCTCTTAGACAGGGTGTTATCTCAAACTACAAGATCACTGAGCAGATGATGAGATACTTCATCAAGAAGGCAATTGGTCGTAGAATTCACAGAAAGCCTTTTATTGCTGTATGTGTTCCTAGTGGAGCAACAGAAGTTGAGAAGAAGGCAGTAGAAGATGCTACAAGACTTTGTGGCGCAAGAGATGTTAAGACTATCGAAGAGCCTATTGCAGCAGCTATCGGTGCAGGAATTGATATTACTAAGCCATGCGGCAATATGATCGTTGATATAGGTGGTGGTACATCAGATATCGCTGTTATTTCACTTGGTGGAACTGTTGTTAGTACATCAGTTAAGGTTGCCGGTGATGACTTCGATGAGGCAATTGTTCGTTACATGAGAAAGAAACATAATCTTCTCATTGGTGACAGAACAGCTGAGGATATCAAGATCAAGATCGGTTCAGCTTATCCTAGAGCTGAGAATGATTACCTTGACGTGCGTGGTAGAAACCTTGTTACAGGTCTTCCCAAGACAGTAAGAGTTTCTTCAGAAGAGACTGAGGAAGCTTTAAGAGAACCAACATCTCAGATTATTGAAGCTATTCATAGCGTACTTGAGAATACTCCTCCAGAGCTTGCAGCTGATATTGCTGACAGAGGAATTGTTCTTACAGGTGGTGGAGCGCTTCTTCGTGGTTTAGAGGATCTTATCTATTCTAAGACTGGCATTAACACAATGACAGCTGAGGATCCAATGACAGCAGTTGCTATCGGAACCGGTCGCTATGTTGAGTTTATTGTAGGTTATCGTCAGGACTAATAATTTGTTGTGCGGTTCATGGACTGAACTGCAAATAAACCAGGATGGTATGAGGGATTTTGTATGGTAAAGGGTCTTTATACTGCTTACACAGGTATGATCAACGAGCAACACAGAATGGATGTGCTCACCAACAATCTTGCCAATGCCAACACTAATGGATACAAAAAGGAAGGCGCAACATCACAGTCTTTCAGTGATCAGCTTGCGCTGAAAATAAAAGATTATACTGATGCCCCGTTCACTGCGCGTGGACTGGGCATTATTAATCCGGGTGTTAAGATTGGCGAAGGCTATGTAGATTGGTCTGAGGGACCAATGAAGGAAACAAATAATACTTTCGATATGGCTATTGGCGGTTATGGATTCTTTGGAATCGAATACACTAACAAAGCTGTTAATATCGAGAGAGATGTAGCCAATCAGACAAATATCATGTATACACGTGATGGTAATTTCACTTTGAATGCTGACGGAGTTTTAGTAACTCAGGATGGCGACTATGTCCTTTCTCAGGATGGTGGTCATATTGAGATCGACCCGGACCTTCCGGTTGAGATCAATACTCTGGGCGAAGTTATTCAGGATGGTGAAGTAGTTGCCACAGTTGGCCGCTTTGATTTTGAGAAGACAACATATCCTGATGGCAGGATAACATATAATAATCTTGAGCATTACGGCGAGAATATGTATATTCCTATCGATGGAACCAATGCTGTAGAATCAACATCAGCGCTTTATGCCGGATTCCTTGAACAGTCCAACGTTTCAGTTGTCGATGAGATGGTCAATATGATCGCAGTTCAGAGAAATTACGATACTAACCAGCGTATGATCACTACAGTGGATTCATCTTTGGATATTGCAGTTAATCAGCTTGGTAGACTTTCATAATATTTTTTGCAAACAATATTAAGTAATTACAGAAATCTGCCGATAAACGGTAAGAGAGATACATTAGGTCACGGAGGACGGATGTATTCAAATGTTATTTGATATTGAAATCGGAGGTGGCTTATGGTAAGAAGTCTTTGGTCAGCAGCAACTGGTATGAATGCCCAGCAGACTAATGTAGATACTATTTCAAACAATCTTGCCAATGTTAACACTGTAGGATATAAGGCACAGGGCGCTCAGTTTAAATCTCTTCTTTATCAGGAGCTTCAGACTGTAACAACAACTGCTAATGGCACACCAAAACCAACCAATTCACAGGTGGGACTTGGTGTTAGAACTTCAACCATTAATCAGTTCTTTTCCCAGGGATCATTTCAGAATAGTGATAACCCAGCAGCACTTGCTATAAGTGGTGATGGATTCTTTAGTTATATGGATGCTGATGGTGAGACACAGTTGTATACCAGAAACGGTAATTTCACATGGGCTCTTACAGAGACAGGTGGAACAACAGTAGAACTTACAACAGCTGAAGGTAACCCTGTGCTTGATATTGATGGTAACGCGATCACTATTGATAACGCTATTGCCAGCAGGATCACTATTGGTGGTGATGGTAAGATATATTATCCAAATGAAGAGGGTGTACCTGAACCGGTTAATAATCTTCAGATTGGTATCTGGCAGTTCAGAAATAGAGAAGGTCTTGAGAGAGTGGGTAGTGCAGCTTGGAAAGAGACAGCAGCAAGCGGTGAGCCTGTTCTTGAGGCAGATGCAGACAATATCAAGGTTAGTGAGATCGTTCAGGGTTATCTTGAAGGTTCAAACGTAAATGTAGCAACAGAGATGGTAAACCTTATCGTTGCACAGCGTGCTTACGAAATGAATTCAACAGCAATCCAGACAACTGATGAGATGATGCAGACTGCTAATGGTCTTAAGAGATAAAGTAAGGAGCTAATATGGCTGGATTAGATATTAAGGGGCTTAATGCTACCGCGGTAACTGAATATGCCATGCAGGAGAGCAAGAATGCAAGTACAGTTGCTCTTCAAAAGAAGCTTGAGAGCACTTCTAAGTCATCTACTGATGATGAGCTTATGGAAGCCTGCAAAGGTTTTGAAGCTTACTTCTTGGAGCAGATGTTCAAAGAGATGCAGAAGTCTGTAGATGCTCTTAAACCTGAAAAGGGAGATAATTCCACAAACACTTTGGTGGATTTCTTTAAAGATCAGACACTTCAGGAAGTTTGTTCAACATCCGTTGATACTCAGAGTAATGGATTTGCACAGATGCTGTATGAGAACTTGAAGCGTAATTACGACATTCCGGAAGGAAAGTTGGAAAATAAATAACTGATGAATAATATAGCGCGTAATTCTTAAGAAAACTTAAGGATTGCGCGCTTTTTGTTGTGGTATACTATTTGCTATGGAAAAAGAAGTTGTTAAAGGATACATTGATCATTTTATATATAAAAACGCCGAGAATGGTTATGGAGTAGTGAGCCTTGTTGTGGACGGAGAGGAACTGGTCTGCACTGGCATATTCAAGGATGCTGATGTGGGAGATACTCTGGAGATTGAAGGCGATATTGTAAATCACCCGGTTTATGGTGAGCAGCTCAAAGTGGCTAATTTCAAGATCATTATGCCGGATGATGCTGTTTCTATGCAGAGATATCTTGGATCAGGAGCTATCAAAGGTGTTGGAGAAGCTCTGGCTGCACGAATTGTTAAGAAGTTTGGCGCTGAAACCTTTAGGATCATAGAAGATGAGCCTGAGAGACTTGCTGAGATCAAAGGAATCAGTGAGAAAAAAGCTATAGATATTGCTATGCAGATGGCTGAAAAGAGGGAAATGCGCGATGCCATGATGTTTCTCTCTCAATATGGTATCAGCAATACCATGGCTGTTAAGATTTTTAATACCTATGGATCAAGGCTATATGGCATCATTCAGGAGAATCCATATCAGCTTGCTGATGATATTTCCGGTATTGGTTTTAGAACTGCAGATGAGATTGCGGGTAAGATCGGAATAAGAGTCGATTCAGAATACAGGATCAGAAGCGGCATTTTGTTCACTCTTTTACAGGCATCGCTTGATGGAAATACATATCTTCCTATTGATGAGCTTGTGCCCAAGACATTAGCACTTTTGGAAACAGGACCAGAAGCGCTTATCGATTCAGAAAGTGTTCGCACTCAAATAGCTAACCTTACAATTGACAAGAAGCTGGTGGTCAAGAATGACACTAATATTTTTGCTGCCAGTTTTTACTATGAGGAGCAGGGCTGCGCAGTAATGCTCTCTGATCTTAATCTTACTGAGAAGACTGAGCCGGCTGAGGAAAAGATTTATCTGGACAGGATACTTGAGATTGAAAAGAGAAAAGGCATTGAGCTTGATACCCTTCAAAGAGATGCGGTTTTAAAGAGCATTTCTAATGGAGTGGTGATAATAACCGGTGGACCAGGTACGGGTAAGACTACCACTATCAACACTATAATTGAATATTATGCGAGTCAGGGCATGGATATAATGCTGGCGGCACCTACGGGGAGAGCAGCAAAGCGCATGACTGAGACTACAGGATACGAGGCCAGGACCATACACAGATTGCTTGAAGTTTCAGGACAGATGGATGATGAAAAAGGCTCAGGCGTTCATTTTGAGAGAAATCGAGATAATCCTCTGGAAGCAGATGCCATCATCATTGACGAGATGTCCATGGTAGATACACATCTCTTTTATTCATTGTTAAAAGCTTTGGTACCTGGAGTACACCTGATACTGGTGGGAGATAGTTCTCAGCTTCCAAGCGTTGGAGCAGGTCAGGTGCTTAGTGACCTCATTTCCAGCCAGAAGTTTCCGACTATATATCTGAAAAAGATCTTCAGGCAGGCGGAAGAGAGTGACATAGTAATGAACGCCCACAGGATCCACAACGGTGAAAAGCCTGTTATTGATAATAAGAGTAAGGATTTCTTTTTCCTTGAAAGAAATGACAGTAACGTCATATACAAACATATGGTACAGCTCATCAGGGATAAGCTTCCTGCGTATGTTGATGCCGGACCTTATGATATTCAAGTGCTGACACCTATGAAAAAAGGACCACTTGGAGCACAGCAATTAAATCTGGTTCTTCAGGAATATTTAAATCCGCCGGATCCTTCTAAAAAAGAGCATACCTATGGCGATATGACACTTCGTGAAGGTGACAAAGTCATGCAGATCAGGAATAACTATCAGGCTGAATGGGAAGTTGTAGGTAAATACAATGTTCCTATAGATTCTGGAATGGGAATCTTTAATGGAGACATGGGAATAGTAAAAGAAATCAATGAATATTCTCAGGATCTTGTGGTGGAATTTGATGAGCACAGAAGAGTCAGGTATCCTTTCTCTGAACTTGATGAGCTTGAGCTGTCTTATGCTATTACGATACATAAATCACAGGGAAGTGAGTACCCTGCAGTTATTTTGCCACTCCTTGGCGGACCAAGAATGCTTCTTAACAGAAATCTTCTCTACACGGCGGTCACAAGGGCTAAGAGTACGGTCTGTATCCTTGGAAGTAGCCAGACTCTGATGACTATGGTTGATAATGAGGAGCAACTCAGGAGATATACAGGACTTTCAGATAGGATAAAAGAAGTTTTTGATGCAATTTGATTTTATTGATAAAGCCCTGAGCTTTTTGTATCCAAGGCACTGCCCTATATGTGATGAGCTGGTTAAAAGTGGAGAGCTCGTTCATTTAGAATGCCAGAAAAAGGTAAGGCTTATATCTGGTTCAAAATGCATGAAATGCGGCAAGCAGCTTGGAATGGGAAATGACAGTGAGTACTGTAGTGACTGTGTACGAATAAAGCATAGATTTGAAAGAAACTTTGGCGTGTTTCAGTATAGGAGCATATCTGGATCCATATATAAATTCAAATACATGGGAAGACAGGAATATGCAGATTACTATGCTCGTGTAACAACCAAAAAGCTGTCTAAAAAGATAAAGCAGCTTGGTGTTGAAGCAATAATACCTGTTCCAATGTATAGTGGGAAGAAAAAGCAGAGAGGCTATAATCAGGCTGAAGTATACGCCAAAAAGCTTGCAAGGGAACTAAGAATTGAATATAGAGATGACATCATAGTCAGAGCCAGACCGACATTGCCAATGAAGAAACTGGACGCCAGAGGCAGGCGCATTAATTTGAAAAAGGCTTTTAATATAGTGCGAAATGATGTAAAATTTAAGTGTATACTTATTATTGATGACATCTATACAACAGGAAGTACCATTGATGAGATCGCCCATGAGTTTCAGATGGCGGGAGTGGAGAATGTTTATTCTCTGACACTAGCTATCGGGCAAACTACTTAACATAAATGGAGGTCAGAATTATGAACATTCGTAATTGTTCTAGGTGCGGAAAGATGTTTAATTACATCGGTGGACAGCCTATCTGTGAGCCATGTAAAAAGGCATTGGAAGAAGATTTTCAAAATGTAAAGAAGTACATTGAGGAAAATCCACATGCCGATATTAAGCAGATCGCCGAAGATAATGGGGTTACAACAAAGCAGATTCAGCAGTGGATCCGTGAAGAGAGACTAATGTTCTCAGAGGGATCTCCAATTGCACTTCAGTGTGAAAAGTGTGGAGAGCCTATTTTGACAGGAAGATTTTGTGCTAAATGTAAAGGTACTATGGCAAATAATTTAACTAATACATTTGCTAAGCCTCAGCCTGCTGTTCAGCAGCAGCCTGTAAAGAAAGAGACTAAGGCAGGTATGCGCTTCCTGGATACTTAAGGAGCAAAAATGTTAAATGAAGAAAAAGTCATTTTGATGACCAAGATGACTGCGTTTATGGATCGTGAAGGCAAAAAGAACGGAACTATCAATTCCTACTTTAGAAGTGATTACATTGGCTTTAACATTATCAAGTCGGTGATCAGTGCTACAATAGTTTTTGCAATTATTGTTGGTACATATGCACTTTATGATTTTGAAAATGTAATATCTAATCTTTATAATACTGATAATTTACTGACAATCGGCAGGAGGTTTCTTATATATTACCTCCTGCTTGTTGGCGTGTATTCTCTTGCATCATATATCATCTATTCCTATCGTTATTCCAAGATGCGCAAGAATATGAAAGAGTATTATGGAAATCTGAAAAAACTAGCAAGAATGTACGAAAAGGAACAATGATATCATGACATCACTTTTAGAATTAAAGCAATACATCAAAAAATTTTATATCAAAAATGAAACTTACATTACTTACATTTGGAAGTTCTTGCTTGCACTTGTATCTATTTTAATGATCAATGGCAAGCTTGGTTATATGAATTCTCTCAATAACTTTGCTATTGTTATGATGGCTGCACTTCTTTGCGCCATCCTTCCAGCAAACTTTATTGTATTTATTTCAGCTGTGTTTATTCTTGGACATTTATATGCGTTGGCACCTGAATGTGCAATGATCGTTGCAATCATTTTTGTGCTGATGTTTTTATTGTATTTCAGGTTCTCACCTAAGGATACACTGGCTGTTTTACTTACTCCTGTCTTTTATTTTCTTCATATCCCATTTGTTATGCCACTTGCGATGGGACTTCTTGGAACACCTGCATCTGCAGTGTCTGTTGCATTTGGAGTAGTTATTTCGTTTGTAATCTCTTACTTTTCATCTAACGCAGCAACCTTTGGAAGTGATGGAGTAGTAGAGGCTGCTAATGAGTTCCATACGATCCTTGCAGGAATTATTGGTAACAAGACTATGATCGTTATGATCGTAGCTTTTGCGATAACAGTAGTTATTGTATATATGATCCGCAGATCTTCAGCAGATAATTCATGGAAAATCGCCATTGCTTGCGGAGCAATCTCACTTATCATTTGTATTCTCATTGGAAGTCTTGTGTGTGATGCAGAGATTTCGATAATTGGAGTGATATTTGGTACAATTATCTCAGCTCTTTTGATGCTGGTTGTAGAATTCTTCTCCTTCAGCCTTGATTACAGCAGAACAGAGAAAGTTCAGTTCGAAGATGATGAGTACTACTATTATGTTAAGGCTGTACCTAAGGTTACAGTTTCAACTCCAGAGAGAAAAGTAAAAAAGATAAATCGTGCTAGAGAACAGCACAGATAAGATATAAAGGAACACTATGAAGCAGATAGATTTTCTTTTTGATTTTAATAGAACTAGTCTGCACATGCCGACTATAAGATTTTCAGATATACTAGAAGTCTTTATTATCGCATTTCTGGTATATCATATTTTAGTGTGGGCAAAAAATACAAGATTATGGTCTCTTTTAAAGGGAATAATCGTCATAGTTGTCTTTATTTTGATAGCTGCGCTGTTTAATATGTCTACTATCCTATGGATTGTCGAGAGAGTATTCAGTATAGCTATCATAGCTATGGTTGTAATACTGCAGCCAGAACTTAGAAAAGCGTTGGAAGAGCTGGGACGAAAAAATTTCTTTTCCAATGTGTTATCTTTGGGGGATCCCAAGACAGAAGGCCGTTTTTCAGACAGAACATTAAATGAGATAGTAAGAGCATGTGTTGAAATGGGTAAAGTCAGAACTGGTGCCCTTATTGTTATTGAGCAGAATCATCCTCTTGCTGAGTATGAAAGAACAGGAATAGATGTAGATGGTATTGTTACAAGCCAGCTACTTATCAATATATTCGAACATAATACACCGCTTCATGATGGTGCAGTCATCATCAGAGGCGACAGAGTGACAGCGGCGACATGTTATCTTCCTTTGTCGGATAATATGGGAATTGGTAAGGAACTTGGAACTAGACATAGAGCCGGTATCGGTGTTTCAGAGGCTACAGATTCACTTACTATCATTGTTTCAGAAGAAACAGGAAAAATAAGTATTGCCTACGAAGGCGAGCTTGAAAGAGCAGTAGATAGCGACAGGCTGAGAGAACGTTTGAGAATCTTGCAGGACAAGCATACAGAAGAGACTCCTATCAAACATCTTGCCAGAAAGGCTAAGGTGAGAAAATGAAGAAGATTACATCTAATTGGGGACTCAAACTTGCTTCTCTTATTTTTGCAATCATAATATGGTTTCTTGTTACTAATATTAATGATCCGGTTATTTCAGTAAGATATACGAACGTTCCTGTAACGCTCAAGAATACAAATCTGATCACAGATCAGGGTCAGGTGTACACCATACTTGATGGTAGCGATACTATCAGTTCGGTTACTATTTATGCGCCCAGATCTATAATTGATTCACTTAGCCAGAACAATGTGGTTGCTACAGCTGATGTTCAGGATTTATCTAGCCTTAATACAGTAACCATCAATGTTACGACTAATAAATATAGTGACAAGATCCAAAAGATCGTCACCAGTACGGACGTTGTCAAACTCAGCGTGGAGCGTAAAGCTTCCAAGACATTGGCTCTTACAGCGACTACTTCCGGAACGTTGTCTGATGGCTATATCATCGGAGATGTTACAACAGAGCAGAATATGATCAGGATAAACGGACCAGAGTCAGTTATCCAGAACATTCAGTCTGCAGAAGTTGATGTCGATGTAACAGGCTTTACTTCAAATATTGGAACTGATGCAGACATCATTTTGTATGATGCAGATGGTAATCCTGTAGACAGTTCTCAGGTATCGATGAATATCAAGTCAGTTCGCGTGAACGTTTCTATCTATGGAACCAAGTATGTTCCTCTTAACTATGTAGTAACTGGCGAACCTGCAAATGGATATATACTCACAGGAAAGATAGACAGCAATCCTTCTGAAGTTCTGATCGCTGGAAGGAGCAGCGTTATCTCTTCTGTAAATGAGATCACTATCAAGGATGATGGACTTAATGTCACAGGTCTTTCTAAGAACCTCAACTATACTGTTGATGTTAGCAAGTACCTGCCATCTGGCGTTACATTTGGTGATCCTGATTATCATGGAACAGCAGCTGTTGTTGTTCACATCGGCAGTGTTTCTGAAGAGACCTATGATGTAAGCACCAAGAATGTTACTGTTTCAGGAGAAGTCGATGGCTTTGATATAAATATTGACGATAGCGAACATGATACTGTATCCTTAACTCTTCAGGGACTTAAATCAGAGCTTGATGCAATTTCTGCTGGAAGTCTTGAAGGAACAGTAGATATTGATGAAATATTAGAAAGTAATGGCTTAACAGAAATGACAGAAGGTACATATACAGCGCAGGTAGAATGGAATCTGCCTGAGGGAGTCAAGGAAAAAGCTCCTGTAAGCGTATATGTCAAAGTTGAAAAGAATAATTAAGATTAAGAGGTTATTGTAATGGGAAGATTATTTGGTACTGACGGTGTTAGAGGTGTGGCTAATGATGAGCTTACACCATTACTTGCGATGCAGCTTGGACAGGCTGGAGCTTATGTTTTATCAAAAGAGGTAAACCACAAGCCAACGATCATGGTTGGATGCGATACAAGACTTTCAGGTGACATGCTTGCAAGTGCACTTATGGCTGGTGCATGTTCTGTAGGTGCAGACGTAGTTAATGTTGGAGTTATCCCAACTCCTGGTGTAGCATATCTTACTCAGAAGTACAGGGTAGATGCTGGCGTAGTTATTTCTGCTTCACACAATCCAATGGAGTTTAATGGTATCAAGTTCTTTGATGGCAATGGATACAAGCTTCCAGATGCTCTTGAAGATGAGATTGAAGCTCTTATCAAGAACAACATGGATGGAGTTAAGATGCCAACAGGAGCAGGTGTTGGTAAGATCAAAAACAGAACAGACGCTAGAGAAGAGTACATTAACCACAATCTTAATGCGGTAGATATTAACCTTAAGGGTATGAAGGTTGTTATGGACTGTGCAGAGGGTGCTTCATATTATACTTCTGTAGAAGCTATCAGACAGCTTGGTGCTGAGGTTATAGTAATACACAATAATCCGGATGGAACTAACATCAACGCTGGTTGCGGTTCAACTCATATGGAAGAGCTTATGGGAAGAGTTGTAACTGAGAAGGCAAATGTAGGTCTTGCCTTTGATGGCGATGCTGACAGATTTCTTGCTGTAGATGAAAATGGTAAGATGGTCGATGGCGATGAGATCATGGCTATTATCGGTAAGTATATGAAGGACAACGGAAAGCTTGCCAAGAATACTATCGTTGCTACAGTTATGAGTAATCTTGGATTCTTTAAGATGGCTGAAAGAGAAGGAATCCAAGTGGATAAGACTAAGGTTGGCGATAGATATGTTCTTGAACATATGAAAGAGATTGGTGCTAATCTTGGCGGTGAGCAGTCTGGACACATCATTTTCCTTGATGACAATACAACAGGTGATGGATTGCTGTCAGCACTTCATTTGCTTGAGGTTATGGTCAAGACTGGTAAGCCATTATCAGAACTTGCCAAGGTTATGGAGGTTATGCCTCAGGCTCTTGTAAATGCTCATGTGCCAACTCACAAGAAGGATGCTTATATGGATTATCCTGAGATTGCAGGAGCAATTGCAGATCTTGAGAAACAGTTCGCTGGTGATGGAAGAGTTCTTATCAGACCATCAGGAACAGAGCCATTAGTAAGAGTTATGATTGAGGGTAAGGATCAGGGCAAGATTGAAGAAGAGGCCAAGAAGCTTGCTAAGCTGATCGAGGAGGTTATGCTTTAATATGATAAGTCAGAAGGTGGTTATCAGTAATCCCACTGGACTTCATCTTCGTCCGGCGGGTAACTTGTGTAAAGTAGCAATGAATTACAAATCCCACATAACATTTAGTTATGGTGATAATACAGCTAATGCCAAGAGTGTACTCAGCGTTCTGGGGGCATGTATCAAATGCGGCGATGAGCTTACACTTAAGTGCGATGGACCTGATGAAGAAGAGGCTATGGATGCTCTTGTACAGGCCATTGAAACGGGACTTGGCGAATAAAAGCATATTGTGATAAACTATCACATGCGTAAAAAATTAGAGAGGAACTTTCGGTAATGAAAAAGGTTAAAGCTATTTTAGCTGCTAGCTTAGCTGCAGCTATGGTATTTGGTTGCGGTTCTTCAAATGATGAATCTGTAACAGGACTTAGTGTTGAGAAACTTGAAAATGTAGAACAGACTCCAGTAGCCGCTGCTTCAGAAGCATCTTCAGAAGTAGTTGATGAAGACACACCACCTGCAGAAGGAATGGTTAGAAGCTACTTCACTAATGAGTGGGTTGATGAAGAAGTAAACAAGAACAGACCTTTAGCTGTTATGTATCCTATAAACAAAGAGGCTCAGCCACAGTATGGACTTAGTAACGTTGCTGTATTCTATGAGATCATGGAAGAGGGAAGCATGAGCCGTCAGATGGGTATTTTAGAGGACTGGCAGAATCTTAGCCAGATTGGAAATATCCGTAGTATCAGAGATTACTTCGTATACGCTGCACTTGAGTATGATCCGGTTATCGTTCACTATGGCGGACCAGAGCTCTATGTTAAGACAATCCTTACTCGTAAGGATGTTGATAACTTAAATGGTGTTGGCGGTGTAATGGGTTCAGATTATGGCGCATTCTTCAGAATCCCTGAGGGAAGTACTTCTGAGCACACAGCTTTCACAGATGGCGCACATGTATCTTCTGCTATCGATAAAGCAGGTTTTTCACTTGAACATAGAGATGAATTTGAAGGCGAGTCACACTTCACATTTACTGGCTATTCAAATCCTAACACATTATCAGATTATTCAGATGCTGTAGATGCTACAGAGATTAACATGGCAGGATGCTTCCCTGTAACAAAGTCAGCACTTAAATACGATCCAGAAAAAGAGGTATATCTTAAAACACTTTATGGTGCAGAACAGAAAGATGCACTTACCGGAGAACAGCTTGCATTCTCAAATGTAATCATTCAGAGAACATATCATGAAGTTCGTGATGATAACGGTTATCTTGCTTATCAGATGCATGATACAACACGTGATGGATATTACATTACTAAGGGCAAGATGATCCACATCAAATGGGAGAAGACAGATGACTACGGTCCTACTACTTACTATGATGACAACGGCAATGAGATCGTACTCAATACCGGTAAGACAATGATCTTTGTAATTCAGGAAAAGGGCGGTTCATTCTCAAAGTTTGAAGTAAATGGTGTCACCTACGCAGATTGATATTTCTAATTGGACGGCAGTGATGCCGTCCGATTTTGTGATTAATAGGAGAACAATATGGAAACAATAATTGTAACAGGTTGCAATGGACAGCTTGGTAGAGCAATCAATAAGGAACTTAATGGCAAATATGAACTTGTTAATACAGATGTATTTCAGGGAGAGGGAATCACTCCTCTTGATATTACAAATGTAGACGCAGTAGTCGAACTTGCAAGAAAAGTTAAGCCCTCAGCTATTATTAACTGTGCTGCATACACAGCAGTTGATAAGCAGGAAAGCGATGTTGATCTTTCATACAAGATCAATGCTATCGGACCAAGAAACCTTGCTATAGCATCTACAGAAGTAGGGGCTAAGCTTGTTCATGTTTCTACTGATTATGTTTTTGAAGGAAATGGAACAAGACCATATGTTGAGTTTGATAAAACAAACCCTGTAAGTGTTTATGGTAAAACAAAGCTTGCTGGTGAAGAGTTTGTAAAGCAGTTTGCTAAAGAGTCTTTTATCATCAGAACAGCATGGCTTTATGGAGATGGTAAGAACTTTGTTAAGACAATGCTCTCACTTTCTGAGAAGTATGATGAAGTTAGCGTGGTAAAGGATCAGCTTGGAACACCAACAAGTACAACTGAGCTTGCTAAGGCTATTCATTATCTTCTTCCAACACAGAATTATGGAACTTTCCATGGTACATGTGAAGGAGATACTAACTGGGCAGATTTCACAGAAGAGATCTTTAGGATTGCTGGCAAGAAGACAAAGGTTAATCATGTTACAACACAGGAATATGTTTCCAAGAATCCTCAGTCTGCACCTAGACCAGCCTACAGTATCCTTGAGAACTATATGTTCAAGCTCACATCTGACTTTATGTTTGCAGACTGGCACGATGCTATTGAGCAGTATTTAAAAGAACTACTTTAAAAGGATTGTTTTATGGATTTTATTTCAGATATTTTTAGCAATAGAATATTGATGTCAGCATTTTGGGGCTGGTTTGTGGCTCAGGTTTTAAAGACTATCATTTATGTGATAGTTAATAAAAACTTCAATCCTGAGAGACTTATGGGTGATGGCGGGATGCCAAGTTCACACTCAGCCACAGTTATGGCTCTTGTAACATCAACATTTTTAACTTATGGAGCAGGTTCTTTTGAATTTGCTATTTCTGGCGTGCTTGCCCTTATAGTAATGCATGACGCAATGGGCGTTAGAAGACAGGCTGGTAAGCAGGCTGTCGTGATCAACAATATGATGGACTGGTTCAAAGAGCTTGACCAGGACATCCCTGTTGAGCAAAAGCTCAAGGAGTTTGTAGGCCATACTCCATTACAGGTGCTTTTTGGAGCTATTTTAGGAATTGTAGTAGGCGCGATCGTTATCAGCCTATGATCATTATAAATGACATTTTGGGGGACTAGCATTTTATGATAACAGTCATGTTGATATGGCTATATGTAATTATCACAACATACCTGGTTGGCTATTCTTTTCTTAAGATGATGTCATCATGGCCGGGTATGGCTACCCTTAAAAATGGAATTGTCAAAAAATATAAGACACATTTCAGGGAGTCTTATATTGTCACGGGAATTGTCGTAGTGACAGTCTTTTCCGAAATCTTTAGTATTTTCCAGGGCGTTGGCTTAAAGGCTAATATTATTCTTATTTTATATTGTGTTGTGGCGGCTGTATATTACAGAGAAGAACTTTTAGAAGATCTTCAGGATATGCATCATGTCCTCAGCTCTAATCTGGATGGAATATTCTATATTCTTATCTTTTTGCTTATGGCATATGGCACATCCCACGGAATAATGCACTATGATTCAGATCTTTATCATGCACAGGCTATCCACTGGATAGAAGACTATGGTATTGTCAAAGGCTTGGGCAATCTACATGTGAGATTAGCCTACAATAGTGCATCATTTGCACTGTCAGCTCTTTATAGCATGGCTTTTTTAGGTGGACAGTCATATCATGTTATGGCTGGTTTCTTTGCTCTGCTTCTCGCTTGGCAATGTCTTGATATCAAAAATGTGGTTAGGCGTGGACATATTGTCCTTTCTGATTTTGCAAGAGTAGCAGCTATCTATTATCTTTTTACTATCTATGATGAGATGGTAGCGCCTGCGTCAGATTATTTCCTTCAGACCATGGTTTTTTATACCATAATACACTGGCTTGATATGTATGTAAGGCATGAAAAATCTTATGTACCTTATATTCAGCTGACTATGTTAGGTGTGTATGCAGTTACTATCAAGCTTTCAGCAGCACCAATGGTTCTTTTAGCCATAATTCCTATCTATATGCTATTCCATGATAGGACAAAAGAGAAAATGAAGGCCTTTGGTATATCTATACTTTTAGTGCTCTTTATTGTGCTACCGTTCCTTACAAGAAATGTGATCATATCCGGCTGGGTACTTTACCCCGTAACGATCTTGGATTTCTTCGGTTTTGATTGGGAAATACCAAAGGGAGTCGCAGAGTTTGACGCTCTTGAGATAAAGACCTTTGGACGAGGCTATAATGATGTAACAAATTATGGGCATGTAACCATGAAGGAATGGGTCCCACATTGGTTTAGCAGCCTTTCTATGATGAACAAGGCTATGGTCGTACTGGCATTAGTTGCAATAGTGATCTATATTGTTTGCTTCTTATATTTTCTTTTGGCTGCGTCAGAGAGAAAAACACATAAGTTAAACAATAAGGTCTTTGAGATAAGCCATAGAAGTATGCTTAATCTTGCAGATTTTTTGACAATCGGCGCTACTCTTATCGGGTGCATGATCTTTTGGTTTATGAGTGCTCCGCTTATCAGATACGGCATAGTATATGTGTGGCTTGTAGTAGCGGTTATCTTTGGAAGAATGTTTATCCTGCTAAGTAACAGAGTAGATAAAAAGGCTAAGGACTATATGCTCAAGGTATTTGTGGCTCTTTTAGCATTATGGATCGTATTTAAGGGAATAAATCTTATAAGAGATGAGTATCCTAGATTTAATGCTAAGTATTTCCTTGCGCAGCAGGATTATGGCACATATGAGACAAAGACCTTTGAAATATCAGGGGTAACCTTCTATTATCCAGCTGAAGGAGATCAGATAGGCTATGAACCATTTCCAGCAGCAACTCATGATCTTTCAGATGAAATGGAATTTATCGGCAAGAATATCCATGATGGTTTTAAGCCGAAAGGTAGATAAAACAGGCGTTTGACGAATATTTAATAAAAATACAATTTTAACTATAAAAAATAAATTAACAATTGATTCTATTCTAAACAATGTATTAAGAATAGCCTAAATAACGTTAATAAAGAGCTTCTGTGCTCCGAAATAAAGTATCATAAATATACAGAAATGATGAAACAGTAGATCACCATTTTGAAAAGAGGTACTTTATGAGGGAAAAGAATATAAGGACCTTAATAATGTTAACGGCTATAGTGTTTATGCTTTTTGGAGCATATTCCTTTGAATGTAAGGCTGCAGGAGCAGATGATGTTCTGGCATATATGAATGCAGCAAGAGCAGAGGCTGGACTTCCAGCTTATACAGTTGATGAAACACTTCAGGAAGCGGCTACAACTAGGGCGGCAGAGTGCGCTTCAAGGTTTTCTCATACAAGACCAAATGGAAAAGCTTGGCATACAGTTTCCAGTGCGGCAAAGGGTGAAAATTTGGCGCATGCAAGAAATGAAGAGCAGTCCAATCCTGAAAATGTAGTACTTGCATGGCTCCTTAGTCCAAAGCATCAGGCAAATGTCATGAGAAAAAGCTTTTCTAGCGTTGGAATAGCTTATTATGACAATGGAAACGGAGATATTTATATAGCTTGTGAATTTAAATGATCAAAAAAATAAGGCGATGCAGATTATGCATCGCCTTTTATAATGCCTGTTCTTATCTTTCAGCACGCATTGGGTTATGAAGGAAATCTTCATAAGCAAGCTTGATACCGTCATCAAGTTCAGTCTTATAGGTCCAACCAAGATTCTTTGCTTTTGAAACATCAAGAAGCTTTCTTGGTGTTCCGTTTGGCTTTGAAGGATCCCATCTGATCTCACCAGTGTAACCGATGATTGCTGCAACCTTTTCTGTGAGCTCTTTGATAGTAAGCTCTTTTCCTGTACCAGCGTTGACTGTCTCGTTTCCACTGTAGTTATTCATAAGGAATACGCAGAGGTTAGCAAGGTCATCAACATAGAGGAATTCTCTAAGTGGACTTCCATCTCCCCAACATGTTACGTAAGGAAGGTTCTGCTCCTTGGCTTCATGGAAACGTCTGATAAGAGCTGGAAGTACATGTGAATGAGTTGGATGATAGTTATCATTTGGTCCATAAAGGTTAGTAGGCATAACTGAAATATAGTCAGTTCCATACTGTTTGTTGAGGTATTCGCAGTACTTAAGACCTGAGATCTTAGCAAGTGCATAAGCTTCGTTGGTCTTTTCAAGTTCTGAAGTAAGAAGACAATCTTCCTTCATTGGCTGAGGAGCCATTCTTGGGTAGATGCAGGATGAACCTAAGAACTCAACCTTTTTACAATCATTCTTCCAAGCTGAGTGGATAACGTTCATTTCAAGGATCATGTTGTCATACATGAAATCTGCAAGAGCCTCTGAGTTACCCATGATTCCGCCAACCTTAGCAGCTGCAAGGAAAACATATTCAGGCTTTTCTTCTGCAAAGAACTTCTCAACCTCATCCTGTCTGGTGAGGTCAAGCTCTGCGTGTGTTCTGGTTACGATATTGAAGTAGCCCTGTTTCTTTAATTCACGAACGATTGCTGAACCAACCATTCCTCTGTGGCCAGCAACATATATTTTTGCACCGTAATCCATCATATCTGTCACCTTCTTTTTTATTTATCAATACCCTTTTCAAGGAATTCTGCAAGATTGAATTCTACATGTTCGTTAGCTCTTTCAACTGCAACCTTAGCCATATCATGCTCAACCATGATCCTTACGAGATCTTCGAAAGATGTTGACTGTGGATTCCAGTGAAGCTTCTCTTTTGCCTTGGTAGGATCACCCCAAAGGTTAACAACGTCTGTAGGTCTGTAGAAGTCATGAGATACCTCAACAAGTACCTTACCTGTAGCCTTGTCATAACCCTTCTCATCAGCGCCTTCGCCCTTAAACTCAAGCTCGATACCAGCATAGTGGAATGCAAGCTGAGCGAACTCTCTAACTGAGTGCTGAACACCAGTAGCGATTACGAAATCTTCTGGCTTGTCATTCTGAAGGATGAGCCACATACACTCAACATAATCCTTAGCATAACCCCAGTCACGAAGACTTGAAAGATTTCCAAGGTATAACTTGTCCTGCTTGCCTTGAGCAATTCTTGAAGCAGCAAGAGTGATCTTACGTGTAACGAATGTCTCGCCTCTTCTCTCTGACTCGTGGTTGAAAAGAATACCTGAGCAGCAGAACATGTTGTAAGCTTCTCTGTACTCCTTAACGATCCAGAAACCATAGAGTTTAGCAACTGCATATGGGCTGTATGGGTGGAAAGGAGTCTTCTCGTTCTGTGGAACTTCCTCAACTTTACCGTAAAGCTCAGATGTTGAAGCCTGATAGATACGGCATGTCTCAGTAAGACCACACTGACGAACAGCTTCAAGGATTCTTGTAACACCTACAGCGTCTACGTCTGCTGTAAACTCAGGTGAATCAAAAGATACCTGAACGTGAGACTGAGCTGCAAGGTTGTAGATCTCGTCTGGGCGAACCTTAGATACGATTCCAATGATGCTCATTGAGTCACCAAGGTCACCATAATGTAAATGGAAGTTAGGCTTTCCTTCAAGATGAGCGATTCTCTCTCTGTAATCTACAGAAGATCTTCTGATTATTCCGTGAACGTCATAACCCTTTTCAAGAAGGAACTCAGCAAGGTATGAACCATCCTGGCCTGTGATTCCTGTAATAAGAGCTTTTTTAGCCATTTTTTTACCTCTCAAATAATCAAATGTTTAATGTTCATAATGATTATATTTAGAGAATAATATAAAAGCAATTCATTTTCTTGATTTTGATTTGCATTATCTTGACATGAAAATTATACTATATAAAACAGAAGAGAAAATATGAAAGGAAGCGGTAAAATGGGCGAAAAACTATTTCAAGGTGAGTATGTATCCTCTGACAGATTGCTGTATACTGCCTCGGAATTTGCAAAAAATAATCTCATATATTTACAGGAAATTGGTAGTTTAAAAGCTCAAAAAACGCACATTAGTAAAAGACAGAATCTGTCTTCGTTTTTATTTTTCTATGTAAAAGAGGGAAGCGGATACCTTGACTATGAAGGCAAACTCTATGAGATTGAGGCCGGAGACTGCGTATTTATCAACTGCCAGAAGCCGTATTCTCACAGAACTTCTAATAATCTTTGGAGATTGGAGTGGATACATTTTAATGGAGAAAATGTACTCCCTATATATATGAAGTATGTGGACAGAGGTGGTCAGCCGGTATTTAGACCAGAAGAACTGGGAATACCAAAAGAAATATGGAAGAAAATAAATGATGTGGCACATTCAGCGGACTATATCAGAGATATCAGGATCAACGAATACTTGTCTGCTCTTATGACTTTTTTGATGTCATTTAGCTGGAATCCAGAAGCTAAAAGATCTGATCCAAACACAAAATCCTTATATGATGTTAAGGAATATATTGATACACACTATTCGGAAAAGATATCACTTGATATGTTATCGGATATGTTTTTGAAAAATAAGTATTCTTTATCAAGAAGCTTTAAGGAACAATTCGGAACATCTATCATAAATTACCTATTGGTGGTGAGAATTACCCATGCCAAGCAGCTACTTAGATTCACAGATATGACGGTGGAGGAAGTTGGAGCTGCCTGCGGAATAACTCCCTTATATTATTTCTCAAGGATATTTAAGCAGATTGAGGGAGTAAGTCCTTTAGAATTCAAGGCTGGATGGAAGTAATGCTATTGTTCGTTGTTACCATTCGCAGTTTTGGGGATAGCCGCTGGCTAGTTCACTGGGGCCGTGCCCTGCCTCTGCCTAGTTCAGCTAAGTGGGGCCGCCAGCCTAAAGTTTGTTTTTGAGAATCTCTGAGGATTTTTCTATGTTCATGAGCGTTATATTTCTTACTTTAAATTCTGTTTTTGAAACACTGTCTGAGTCTTTGATGCCATTTTTGCTGTAAAGTTTTGTTTTGCCCTCATCAAAAAAACGATACTTTTCTATGTGCTCATGCAGCTTTTGTTTTAATACGCATGCTCTTGCTA
>NZ_FRDH01000019.1 GCF_900143205.1 Butyrivibrio hungatei DSM 14810
CTATGTGCTCATGCAGCTTTTGTTTTAATACGCATGCTCTTGCTAAACGCAAACCGCATGCGCTTCAAAAGCTGCTTATGAGCACAAGAAAATGGCGTTTTTTTGACAATCGTTCAAACCCAAAACTTTACAGCCAAAAATGTGCCTCAAAGACGAGTTTGTTTCAAAGAATTTAAAGTAAGAAATATAATGCCATGAACATAAAAATCCAAAGGATGAACAAAAATAAACTTTAGGCTGGCGGCCCCACTTAGCTAGACTAGGCAGAGGCAGGGCGCGGCCCCAGTGAACCAGCCAGCGGCTATCCCCAAACTGTGAATGGTGGCAAAATCGTATCTATGTCAACCACAAAAAAGAAGCCCCTACTAAAATAGGGGCTTCAAGATCACTCTAAACTGATAACTATGTATTTGTCCTCATCTCCCGAAGAAGCTATGGCTTCTTTAAATCTGCCAAGAATGCTTTCGTCGTAATCTCCGCTATCAATGAGAACCTTGGCATCCTCTTTTTTGATGCAGATATTTGAGGAGGCTGAATATCTGGCAGCAAGACTCTCCCATGTATCATCACCCAAAAGCTCTCCACTATATACATCCGGACGATACCATGTACTTCTGTAATCCATACTATTCCAGATGATCACGCTCTTATTTGGGATCTCTGCGTACTGATGATCCCATGTTCCTGTGAGTATATCATAGGCCTTCTGCTCACTAGACCATTTCTCTGCTTTATCAGTTAGTCCAACCAGTGATACTATAACTACGCCAGCAGCAAGAATAGCAAATGCGCGAAGTCTCTTTTTATCTATGCCATTATCGATAAATATCCCAATAAGTCCCATTACTAAAAGAACTGTAGCTGGAGCAAAGAAACGGAAGTAGAAGGTGTCCATACTTGAGCGATATCTTACTACGATAAAGATCAAGTAATAGGCTGCTGCATTTATTATAAGTACCAGATTAAGCGTATCCTTCTTTTTGGCAATAGTAACGCAGTAAATGATCAGTCCGATCACAAGGAACACGAAAAGCGCTGATATCCTGACTGATAGGCTGTTTATGACTTCCGGCACATCCACCAGAAATACATTGAACACTTCTGTAACAAGACTCTTAAAAAGGTCATCTGTAAGAGTAACATAGTCATCCCACCAGGTTCCACGGCTAACGCCTGTTGGATAGCCGTTTAACTTTTTGTTCATTAAAAGATAAGAAAAAGCTACTATAACAAAACTGCATCCAGCGGTGAAGATACCTATGAGCTTTCCTTTATAGGCTTTCTTTAGCCCCTCATCTTTTTCTCTAAACATCTTAACCAAAAGATAGATCCAATATGGTCCGACCATGAACCACAGATAGATTCCAAAATACCTCGTAAGGAACGCCATGATTCCTGTTAGTGCAAGGAATATATAATCTCTTTTGGCTGGAGCATTGTCCTTAATGATCCTGCTAAAGCATATGGAGAACAAAAGCAAGAACAGTACAAAGGGAATCTCGCTCCAGGTATAGTAGCACATGGTGATAAAGCCTATGTTAGTAAAAGCAAGTGAGTATATCCATGCCTTATCCTTATAAACAACATAAAGAACTGCGAATGTTGCTGCAATAACGATCATTGCCACGATCTTGCTTGCAAGGTATGCATTCATTCCTGTGATCACCATCACCAGTGCGATCATCGCCGGATAAATAATTGGCCAGTTGGCAAAATGGCTCTTATATCCTGCAATTCCCTCGTAGGAAAAGCCATTTCCTGCTGCAAGATTAACCGCTTCTCTCATGTATCCGTCAGAATCTGCTGAAATATATACGCCATCAACGTAAGAAGCCTGATAAATCTTGAGGCAAAGTGTTATAAAAAGCAGCACCATGAATATTGGTGAGAAAAACTTTAAAGCTCCATCTCCTGCCTTTAGCCTATCAAACGCTGAAGGACAAAGGAGATAGCATATAACTAAAAGAGCTATCAATATCACAAGAGGAATTGAGAAGTAAAATGCTTCTCCGTAAGTTACGCTCTTATCTGTAATCACATCAAATCCCAGAGATATCCCTGGTTCATAGCCATTAACTTCCATAAAATACGGATCACATCCAGTTGCTGTAATGATAAAAGAGTATGTCTCTCCCTTTTCAATTACGAAGGAAGCTGGCATCTTGTACCACTCTCCAGAAGTCATAGCCAAAATATCAGCAGAAACTTCTGCAACCTGTTCTCCAGAAGCGTTCTGCACAAGGATAGCAAGTTCCTTGTCCTTACCATCTGAAGCGGTCTTATCATCAATATTTAGGAGCAGCACCTCTATACTACTGACTTCTAGAGTCTCTGCAGGATTACTATATGTTCTGGTAATCGCCTCACCATCTGTCAAAGTAACATAAACTGGCTCAGATCCAAGCTTTGGAAGCCTGGTTTCAGACCTCTGTGCCCCAGGCATAGTCCTTCCAAGAAATACTAATGTCATGACACATATTATTGCCACTATTATGCTCAAAATTATCTTACTTTTTTTCTGATCCATATCATCTCCAAAAAAGTCATTTATGGAAGAAGCTCTTTTGCAAGGTTCATAGCAAGTTCAACGGAAGCATCAGAATTATAGTGAGTATGTTCTCCCCACCTTCCAACGCCGTATACTCCGTTTTGTCTTGCAAATGATAAAATACATTTCATCTGCTCCGGCTTATTAAGGGTGTTTATAGGATACGCATATTCTGATGTAAAGTTCACAGCGCCTTTTTCTGCATGGTAGCGCTCAGATCTTGTCTCTGTCCAGTAACCCTTAGCACCGGGATAAAAGTTCTTACGCACAAGGATCCTGTGATAATCTTTATCTTCGTCAGGGAAATAGATCCACTGCGCATCAGTATCCATATCCTCTTCGTGATATGTGACTTCGATAGATGTGTGCTTTAGCCCTTTTACCGCATCCTTCACTTCTGATGGTGCATTTACTAGTTCTATACTATTCCACGGAATCGTGCTGATGATATGCTCGGCATTTATCTCCAAGCCACCTTCCAAGGTAACTTTCTTATTTTCAAAATCAATAGCCTTAACTATCTCGCTAGTCTTGACCTTATCTCCTAGAGCCTCGCCCATGCGGAGCCACAATTCACCATATCCATATTTCTTTGGGTAAAAGAACTGTGCGTGTCCAGGCTGTTTACCAAAAGCCTTTTTGTGTTTACAGGATTCCAATGTGTCTTCATAACTCACATCAGGAAGCTTATCAAGCCAGTAGATGCCAAGTCCCTGAAGATTATCCCCAAACATCTTACGATTGTACGGAAGCATGTATTCTTCTGCTATCTTCTCTCCCAGCTTCCAGGTGATCCAGTCCACAAACTTTTCAGGCTTTTCTTTTCCTGTGTTGCAGCCCGCCTTAGCTATGGAATCAAGAAAGGCATTCTGCTCTTCTTCCGGGAGTTCCCAGATATTTGCTTCAAATGGATGATGTATCTCGAAGTTCCTAAATCTGATGCGGCTGTCTCTGTCATAGCTATCCCACTCGTTCTGTGGCATATAGTTAAACAAAAATTTGCATACTGCAGGTCTTCTTACATCCAAAAAATGCCCACCTCCTATATCAAGAGGTGCGCCATCTACATCTTTGGAGCGGCAAAGGCCGCCTACTTCTGCCTCTTTTTCTATTAGCAGAAGGTCTGTTTCCCCATTATTAAAAAGATAATTTGCTACAGTAAGACCTGTTGGTCCTGCCCCCAAAATAAGATATTTTACCTTCATCCCATTACCTTTTTCTCATTTTCTTTTAACATGAAAAGAATCTTAAGCGCTTCAGTAACTGATTTCATCTTAAGACTTGATGTGCTTCCTGTATAGTGGATAGGCACTTCAACTGTGTTGAATTTTCTGCAGTAATAACGCATCTCTGTCTGGTACATGTGTCCTGTGGAAAGAAATGCATCAAGGTTCATATTCTTTAGGATATCTACCTGAAATGCCTCAAAGCCACTAGTCATGTCCTTTAGCTTGGTTCCAAGAACAGCATTTGAAAGAATGGTTCCGCCACTACTTAAAAATCTTCTGTACATAGGCTGATGATCTGTACCACCGCCAGATGTAAAGCGTGATCCCCAAACGCAGTCATAACCTTCATCAAGCTTCTCTATAAACTGTGGAATCTCTTCTGGCTTGTGACTTCCGCCGCCATCCATCTCGATTATTCTCTCAGCGCCATCTGCCATGGCTCTTCTGAACCCTTCAAGGTAACAGCTGATAACACCTCTGCTCTCCTTGTAATATATGCACTTTACTCTGCCTGTACTCTCATAGCTTCTGATGATGTCTGCAGTATTGTCTGTACTGTAATCGTCAACAACTGGATACACTAAGAGATTGTCATATGGTAATGCCAATATTCTGTCTAAAAGGCTTGCCATTGTGTCGCCTTCGTTGGCAACTGGCATTACTATTATTGTCTTTTTCATGTTTTTTCCTTAAAAGAGAAGCCACCCTTGAGTGGCTTCTCAAAAATATTAGATATCAATTACTATTATACTCTTTCAACTCCGATTGTAACCTTCTCACCGTTGATATCCCATTCCTTAGCATTTGCTACGTCTGATCCATAAACGATCTCGTTTGCAAGAACCTTAGATGAGATGCTGTCTTCGTGAGCCTTAACAATCTCAGCAAGCTTGTCATTTCCGTTAAGAGAAACTTTGATATGATCCATTACTTCAAAGCCTGAATCCTTACGCATTGTCTGAACCTTACTGATAACTTCAAGCACAAAGCCTTCGTTAATAAGCTCTTCTGTAAGGTTAGTATCAAGAACTACTGTGATACCCCAGTTCTCCTGTGATACAAAGCCTTCCTTCTGAGCCATCTCGATAAGGAGATCTTCCTTAACAAGCTCTACGTCAACATCGTTAACTGTGAACTTGATAGATCCGTTTGTGTTGAGCTCATCCATTGTAGCGTTTCCATCAAGGCCTTCAAGATAACTCTTGATAGCACCAATGTTCTTGCCATACTTAGGTCCCAGTGTCTTGAGCTGTGGCTTGAATGTGTAGCTTGTGAAGTCACGAACATCATCTGTAAATGCTACGTTCTTAACATTAAGCTCATCTCTGATAATCTCTGTATAGAACTCGCCTACAGTCTGATCTGCCTTAACATACATCTGTCCGATAGGCTGACGATTCTTGATGTTTGCTGCATTTCTGGCTGCACGTCCAAGTACTACGATATCAAGTACTTCTTCCATGTCCTTCTCAAGCTTCTCGTCGATAAGTGAAGCATCAACTGCTGGGAAGTCGCAGAGGTGGATGCTCTCTGGAGCATCAGCAAAGCTTGTGCGAACAAGGTTCTGATAAATCTCTTCTGTCATGAATGGAACCATAGGTGCTGCTGCCTTAGCTACAGTAACAAGTGCTGTATAAAGAGTCATATAAGCAGAAATCTTGTCCTGCTCCATTCCCTTAGCCCAGAATCTCTCTCTTGAACGACGAACATACCAGTTAGACATTTCGTCAACAAAGTTATCAAGAGCCTTTCCAGCTTCTGGAATTCTATAGTTGTTAAGGTTCTCATCTACAGCCTTAACACAGCTGTTGAGCTTTGAAAGGAGCCACTTATCCATTACTGTGAGCTTATCGAGCTCAAGCTTGTAGTTAGCAGCATCAAAGCCATCGATATTAGCGTAAAGTACGAAGAATGCGTATGTATTCCAAAGTGTTCCCAGGAACTTACGCTGTCCTTCCATAACAGCGTCACCTGCGAAACGGCTAGGAAGCCAAGGTGCACTGTTTGTATAGAAATACCATCTGATAGCGTCAGCGCCGTACTTCTCAAGAGCATCGAAAGGATCAACCGCATTACCCTTTGACTTACTCATCTTCTGTCCATTCTCATCCTGAACAAGACCAAGAACGATAACATTCTTGAATGCAGGCTTGTTGAAAAGAAGTGTTGCCTCAGCATGAAGTGAATAGAACCATCCTCTTGTCTGGTCTACAGCCTCTGAAATGAACTCTGCAGGAAACTGCTTCTCGAAGAGCTCCTTGTTTTCAAATGGGTAGTGAAGCTGAGCAAATGGCATTGCACCTGAATCAAACCAGCAGTCAATAACCTCTTTTACTCTGTGCATCTTCTTGCCGCACTTAGGACAAGTGATCTCAAACTTATCAATGTATGGTCTGTGAAGCTCTGTTGTCTCAGCAGATGGATCTCCTGAAAGTTCAGCGAGCTCTTTTCTAGATCCTACTGAAAGCTGGTGGCCACAGTCATCACACTCCCAGATGTTAAGTGGAGTTCCCCAATATCTATCACGTGAGATACCCCAGTCCTGAATATTCTCAAGCCAGTCACCGAAACGTCCCTTACCGATTGACTCAGGAACCCAGTTGATCTCTTTGTTGTTGCGGATGAGATCATCCTTAACTTCTGTAACCTTGATGAACCATGATGAACGAGCATAGTAAAGAAGTGGTGTACCACATCTCCAGCAGTGAGGATAATCGTGCTCCATCTTTGGTGCTGCAAATAAGAGTCCTCTCTTATCAAGGTCTTTTAATACCTCTGGATCTGCACTGATAGCACCCTCATCCATCTCTTTCTGAGTTGGCTTACATCTCATTCCAGCAAATGGAGTCTCAGGCTTAAGACGACCTTCTCCATCAACCATCTGTACAAGTGGAGCGTCATACTTACGTCCAACTCTGGCATCGTCTTCACCGAATGCAGGCGCGATGTGTACGATACCTGTACCATCTGACATAGTTACATATGTGTCGCAATAGATGAAGAATGCCTTCTTGTGCTGTTTTTCAGCTTCATCAGCTGCGCACTGGTAAAGAGGCTCATACTCTTTGTACTCAAGATCTGTACCAACGTATGTCTCGAGAACTTCGTATGCCTTCTGTCCTTCTGAATCCTTATCAAGTAATGTGCCGAGTACTTTATCTGCAAGTGCTTCTGCAAGATAATAAACATTTCCGTCTACTGCCTTAACCTTGATGTACTTCTCATCTGGGTTTACGCAAAGGCCGATGTTGGAAGGAAGTGTCCAAGGTGTTGTTGTCCATGCAAGGAAATATGCATCCTCGTCCTTAACCTTGAAACGAACGATAGCTGTACGCTCTTTTAAGAGCTTGTAGCCCTGTGCTACTTCGTGTGATGAAAGAGGTGTTCCACAACGTGGGCAATAAGGTACTACCTTAAATCCCTTGTAAAGAAGCCCTTTCTTCCAGATCTCGTTAAGAGCCCACCACTCTGACTCAATGAAATTGTCATCATAAGTGATGTATGGGTGCTCCATGTCAGCCCAGAAACCTACTGTGCCAGAGAAGTCTTCCCACATTCCCTTATATTTCCATACAGATTCCTTACATTTTTTGATGAAAGGCTCAATACCGTATTCTTCGATCTGCTCTTTTCCGTCGAGACCGAGCATCTTTTCTACTTCAAGCTCAACAGGAAGACCGTGTGTGTCCCAACCAGCCTTACGAGGAACAGTGTATCCCTTCATAGTACGGTATCTTGGGATCATATCCTTAATAGCACGTGTGAGAACGTGTCCGATATGTGGCTTACCATTCGCTGTTGGAGGGCCATCATAGAACATATACATCTCACCCTTGCTGCGTGTGTCTACACTCTTTTTGAAGATATCTTCTTTTTTCCAGAATTCTTCGATCTTCTTTTCTCTGCCGACAAAATTCATGTCAGTTTCGACTTTGTTATACATTTTCAAGCTCCTTTCTTGTGAAACAAAAAAAGCCTCGTCCTTGTAAAAAGGACGAGGCAAAATATCAATCTCGTTGTACCACCTGTTTACACATACGCGCAAGCTCATCGCTTGTTGAATACGCTTTCCGTTAACGCCAGAACCCACGTCAGGATCTACTCATTTCAACCCCGCAGCTCAGAAGTGATTTTCAATAAGTTTCTACTCGCACCGCCTCGCACCAACCGGCGGCTCTCTGAAAGCTTTCATAAACTATCTACTGTCTTCGTCACAGCTTTTACTTATATTGCACACATTCTACTACGGATAATTAAAATATGCAAGGGATATTTACAGTGTGGTTTAATCTTCAAGAGCTTTATAAACACATGCCGCAAGAGCTGCACCAACAAGCGGTCCTACAATAAATACCCAAAGAGCTGCAATAGGCGCTGTGTTTCCGGTAAATGCAGCAACAAGCGCTGGTCCAAAGCTTCTTGCAGGGTTAACGCTTGTTCCTGTAAGACCAATGCCAAGGATATGAACAACTACAAGAGTAAGGCCTATAACAAGTCCGCCAAAAGAGCCGTGATTTGCCTTCTTGGAAGTAACACCCAGGATAGCTATAACAAAAATAAATGTAAGAACTATTTCAACTATAAGTCCTGCTATAGGGCTTCCGTTTACACCAGCAAGTCCGTTTGATCCAAAGCCCCCTGTTTTATCTTCAACGCCGCCAGTTCCAAAGATGAGTGCAAGTATTCCGGCTCCAGCCAAGGCACCTACGCACTGAGAAATAACATAGCAGACAAATTCCTTAATCTCCATTCCACCAGTTAAAAGAACTCCAAGTGAAACTGCTGGATTAATATGACATCCAGAAATGTTACCAATAGAATATGCCATTGCCACGATCGTAAGACCAAATGCAAGAGCAGTTAAAAGATATCCTGATCCGCTTGCAGCGTCACATCCAACCAGCATAGCAGTTCCGCAGCCCAATACTACAAGGGTTGCTGTTCCAATACATTCTGCAACATATTTTTTCATACCAAACCCTCCATTTAGTAAAAATTATTAGTAACAAGTGTATTATATACCTTACTGTCTTAATTTTGTTATATAAGTTATCAATTTTATCCACATATTTGAATGGTCAAAATCGCCTATTTTCTGGAGGATTTTTACTAGAATAAGGTTAATATTCTTTGTAATATGATTATGGAAAATATTCTATATATTATTTGGGGAAATAATTATGTTAAATGACTTTGATTTTTTATTAGACTACAGAGCTACTGACACAGAAGCTGAAATATTCTGGGATCTGCCTCTTGATGCAGATCCAGATTGTGAGTACCTGGTTGTTAACAATTCTGCTGATGAAACTATTAAGACCAAAAAAACTCACGCTTCTCTCTCTGGCTTAACTCCAGAGAGTCAGATAGACATTTCTGTATATATCGTTTATCCAGACAAAAGAGCTGACCATAAAAATAATCCTGTTCTCTTAGGGCAGTTCTCTTTGCAGACAGCTAAGACCAAAAAGAAAATAGATATAACTGCTGCCCCTTATAACGCAGTTGGGGATGGCAAGACCAATAATACTGATGCTATTCAGGCTGCTCTTACAGATTGTGACAAGGACAGCTTCATCTATATACCTGCTGGAACTTTTTTGACCGGAGCTTTGAACGTTCACTCTGACACTGAGATATATCTTGAAGAGGAAGCTCTTTTACAGGGAACAGAGAATCCAGAAGATTATCTTCCAAAGATATGGAGCAGATTCGAAGGTCACGAGATGGAGTGCTATAGAAGCCTTCTCAATCTGGGCGAACTTGACCACGACGCTGACTACAACTGCAAAAATGTAGTGATCCGCGGTAAGGGTTCTATCATGGGCGGAGGTGCTGCACTTGCCAAAGCTATAGCAAGAACTGAAGGAGAAAGACTTAGAGATTACATAGCTTCTCTTGGAGACAAAATAAAAGAATATGAAAAGCCTGAGACAATTGCCTGCAGATTCAGAGGCCGCCTCATCAACATGAGCAACTGCCAGAATATCTGGATCCATGGTCTTACTTTGGGATACGGTCCTGCATGGAACCTGCATTTCATCTATTCAGATAACATCGTAACAGATCACTGCACCATAAAGTCCGAAGGCATTTGGAACGGTGATGGCTGGGATCCTGATTCCTCCACCAACTCTACCATATATGCCTGCGACTTTTATACAGAGGATGACTCAGTTGCCATCAAATCCGGCAAAAATCCTGAAGGGAACGTAATAAACAGACCAACCAAACATATTCGAGTTTTTGACTGTATAACGAACTTTGGCCACGGCTTATGTATCGGAAGTGAGATGTCTGGAGGCGTAGAGGATGTCCGGCTTTGGGACTGTGAAATGGGTCCAACCTGGTCAGGAATAGAAATAAAAGCCACCAAAAAGCGTGGCGGCTACGTTAAAAACATTCTTGTCAGAGACATTACTGCTTCTCACATTCAGATGCATTCTGTTGGCTACAACGATGATGGCGAAGGTTCAAAGGTTCCTCCACTTCTTAGTGATTGCCACTTTGAAAGAATGCACTTACTAGGTAGGTTCCTTGATAATAATGCCGGCAAGAATGAATGGCACGATTGCCCTTCTATCCTTCTTTGCGGATTTGATGTTCCTGGATATGAGATCAACAACGTTTCCTTTAAAGATATCGAAATGGAAGCTCCCGCAGAGGGCATAGATTCTATCCACACGGAGTATTGTAAAGACATTACCTTCGAAAACATGAAAACTGTTCCCCGGAAATGATAAGAAAGCAGATACCGATCTATAGTCGATATCTGCTTTTATTTTTCATCAGATAATTAAAGAAATGACATAAGCTTTTCTACATCTTCTTTTGTTGTTGCCCAGTCTGTTGCAAGTCTGATGACTGTGTGGCTATCATCGTACTTCTCCCAGAAGCCGTAGCGGATATTCTTATCAAGCTCTTTTAACTTGTCATCATCAACAACGATGAACTGCTGATTGGTAGGAGAATCAAGGAATATCTTGTACCCCTTCTCTTCCAATCCCTTTCTCAATAGCTCTGCCATTTCAATGGCATTTTCGCTGATTTTGAAATAAAGATCATCCGTAAACAATGTATCAAACTGAAGTCCCAGAAGCCATCCCTTTGCAAGAAGTGCTCCGTGCTGTTTGATAACAGGAATTGGATGCTTGGTAGTAACACCTTTTGTAAATACTACTGCCTCTCCAAACAATGCTCCAACCTTGGTTCCTCCGATATAAAATACATCCACAAGGTTTGCGATATCTTTAATGGTCACATCAGTTCTTTTACTCATAAGACCATATCCAAGTCTTGCTCCATCAAGGAAAAGAGGAATCTTATATTCCTTACAAACCTCAGAAATAGCCGTGAGTTCAGCTTTAGTATAAAGAGTACCGTACTCGGTAGGATGTGAAATATAAACAGCGCCAGGAAATACCATGTGTTCGTGATTAGCATCACCATAGAATTTCTCAAGGAGCTTCTTTAAGTCAGGAGCTGCGATCTTGCCGATATTGTCTCCGTACTTCTTAGTGTCTTTTTCCTCGCCATAATACGGAATTGTGAGAACTTTGTGACCTGCATGCTCAATTGCTCCAGCTTCATGAGCTGCTACGTGACCAGTCTCAGCTGCAACTACGCCCTCATATGGCTGAAGGAGCATGTCGATTATAGTCTGGTTGGTCTGGGTCCCTCCCACAAGGAAGAACACATCAGCATTTGGCTGTCCGCAGATCTTTTTGATCTTGTCAGCAGCGCTCTTACAATAACCATCTGTGCCGTAGCCATCGATCTGCTCGAAGTTTGTTTCCTGAAGGCGCTGCAAAATCTGTGGATGCGCACCTTTTGTGTAATCACTAGAAAATGAAATCCTGCTGTCCATACACTTATCCTCTTATATTTTTATTAGTTAAAAGACACTGCGGAAAAATCTATTACTTCTTCTAAAGTCTTCACAACCAGTTCAAGTCCAGCCTTATCCTCTTCATTGAATCTATTAAGGCTTGGGCTGTCTATATCAAGTACACCTACAACCTTGCCATCCTTGTGGATTGGCACAACGATCTCAGAATTGGATGCGCTGTCACAGGCGATATGTCCTGCAAATTCGTGAACATTTGCAACTAGCTGTGTTTCATCGTTTCCAGCCGCTGTTCCGCAAACGCCCTTTCCAAGCTGAATTCTGATGCAGGCAACCTTTCCCTGGAATGGTCCCAGCAAAAGAGATCCCTTATCCATAAGGTAGAATCCTGCCCAGTTAAGGTCTTCCATGTTGTCATATAAAAGAGCGGAGGCATTGGATAATACTGGAATGAAATTTGGCTCATCCTCTGCCAAAACTTTTATCTGCGCTGCAAGTAACTTGTAATCTGTCATGTCTGATACTCCTCATTCTTAAAAAAAGTGGATATGAATTTTTGATCCATATCCACGATTCTATCATTGTTTTATCTTGTGCACAATCTATTTTTAGTTTTTCTCAGATGTCCACTTTTCAAACTCTTCATCGGTACATTTTACATAATGGTTTCCATCTACCAGATGCTCAGTTCCCTTGTTGTAATCAAGTCCTGAAGTCTTGTAATCATAGCTTATGGCTTCACGGCTCTTTTCAAGCTCAGGATTAGGAATAGGAATCGCAGACAAAAGACTCTTGGTATATGGATGGATAGGATTATTAAAGATCTCATCCGTTGTACCAGTCTCAAGGAGGTGTCCTAAGTGAAGAACTCCGATCCTGTCTGAAATGTACTTGACCATTGAAAGATCATGAGCAATAAACAGATACGCTGTTCCAAGCTCTTCCTGAATATCCTTCATAAGGTTTACTACCTGTGCCTGAATACTAACATCCAAAGCAGAGATACATTCGTCAGCAATTACGAGCTTTGGATTTAGGATAAGGGCTCTTGCAATGCCTACTCGCTGTCTCTGTCCACCAGAAAACTGATGAGGATAGCGGTCTGCATGCTCCTTGGCAAGTCCAACCTTATTAAGGATTGCTTCTACTTTCTCATCTCTTTCTTCCT
The DNA here is from genome assembly GCF_900143205.1 of Butyrivibrio hungatei DSM 14810. GTDB lineage: Bacteria > Bacillota > Clostridia > Lachnospirales > Lachnospiraceae > Butyrivibrio > Butyrivibrio hungatei. The sequence continues at coordinate 12,792 of NZ_FRDH01000019.1, forward strand.
TGCTCTTGCAGACATGATGGATATCCAGAGCTTCGCCTATTATATCCTTGATCTTCTTTCTAGGATTAAGTGACGCCATTGGATCCTGGAAGATCATCTGCATCTGAACTCTCAAGTTCTCTTTGGTATCTCTGTTCATCTTGCCAGAGATATCCATTCCATCAAAGGTGATCTTACCTTCTGTCGGATTATAAAGTCTTATGATACTTCTTCCGATTGTAGATTTTCCTGAACCGGACTCTCCAACAAGGCCATAGGTCTCGCCTGGATAAACCTTAAAGCTTACATTTTCCACAGCTTTAACTGTAAATGTCTTACTTACAGGAAAATACTGTCTAAGTCCCTCTACTTCAAGGAGAGGCGCTGCATTATAATTTGCTGCCATTTGCCTGTGCCTCCTTTTTCATTCTCTCAATTCTTGACTTAAGTTCTGCTGGCATCTCAACCTTAGGTGCTCTCTCATCAAGAAGCCAAGTTGCTGCTGAGTGAGTCTCTGTTATCTTGAACATAGGTGGCTCAAGCTTGTCATCAATCTCAAGAGCATAGGCATTTCTTGGAGCGAAGGCATCACCCTCTTTTTCATGTAAAAGATTTGGAGGAGACCCCGGAATTGTATAAAGTCTTTCATCGTCAGTTCCAAGATCAGGCATGGCTGACAAAAGTCCCCAGGTATATGGATGTCTTGGATCATAGAAGATCTCGTTGATATTACCAACTTCTACGATCTTGCCTGCATACATGACATTTACATAATCAGCAACCTTAGCAACTACTCCAAGGTCATGGGTGATATAGATAACTGCAATATCTCTTTCCTTCTGAACCTTTTTGATAAGCTCCAGGATTTTGGCCTGAATATTAACATCAAGAGCAGTTGTTGGCTCGTCGCAGATCAACAGATCCGGATTACAGGAAAGCGCTATAGCTATAACGACTCTCTGTCTCATACCACCAGAAAGCTGGTGTGGATACTGTTTCATTCTCTTTTCAGCATCCTCGATGCCAACTTCCTTCAAAAGTTCTACTGATCTTTGGTAAGCATCCTTCTTATCGATCTTGTAGTGCCATATCATGCCTTCCATGATCTGCTTTCCGATAGTCATTGTTGGATCAAGGCTGGTCATGGGATCCTGGAATACCATCGCGATCCTTCGGCCATTGATGTGCTTTCTGATCCACTTTTTGTCCTGCTTTAGGATGTCAGCTTCTTTCCACTCAGCCGTCTCATCCTGATCAGGGTTGTAATCGATTCCACCCTTGTTGTCGCGGTATCTGTAGATGATCTCTCCGGAATTGACCTCTGCGTTCTTGGCAAGAATACCCATTGCGGCACGCATGGTTACAGACTTACCTGAGCCTGACTCACCTACTATGGCTACAGTCTCGCCCTGATAAAGGTCTATGTTTACTCCGCGGATAGCATGGACCTTTCCGGCGGTAGTCTTAAAGGTGATGTCAAGATCTTTGACATCAAGTATTTTTTCTCTTTTCTTTTCTTCACTCATGTCTAGGTCACATCTCCTTTAACTTAGGATCAAGTGCTTCTCTGAGGCCGTCTGCCACAAGGTTAAAGCTCAGCATCAAAAGAGCCATCACGATGATTGGCGGGATTATCTGATAAGGATGTGTCGTGAAGCTGTTAAATCCTTCAGAAATAAGTGATCCCAGAGAACATCTTGGTACAGGAATTCCAAGTCCTACAAATGAAAGGAAGGCTTCTGTAAAGATAGCTGTAGGAATAGAAAACATAACCTGTGTGATGATAGGTCCAATAATATTTGGAAGAACCTCACTAAATATGATGTGCATGTTTCCTGCGCCTAAAGTTCTGGATGCAAGGACAAATTCCTGCTCTTTTAACTTGAGCATCTCAGCTCTTGCGATCCTGCTCATTCCAACCCACTCAGTAAGCATAAGGGCTATGATGATAGTGATCATACCTGGCTTAAACACAAGTAAAAGAAGCGTTACTATTACAAGTCTTGGAATACCGTTGGCAATCTCCAGGATTCTCTGAAGTACCATGTCAACTTTACCGCCAAAATATCCAGAGATAAGGCCATAGCTCATACCAATGATCATATCGATGATAGCTGCTGCAACCGCGATAATAAGTGAAACCTGTGCTCCAGACCATGTTCTTGTCCAGATATCTCTTCCAAAGTTATCACTTCCAAACCAGTAAAATGTATCTGGAAGCTGCTTTTCAAAGTAATAGTTTACGGTCTTTGTTCCTGATGTAGTCTTGATGTTTTCATGACCATCAAAAAGACCTGTGTACTCAATAAGTGGAATTCTTGGAGCGAGATTTTTTTGATCAAGGTTCTGACCTGAGTAAGTGTACTCATTCATCACTGGTCCCACAAAAGCAAAAAATGTGATTATAAGCACAAATACAAGACCGATCACAGCACTCTTTTTGCGCCAGAATCTTGCTACAACTTCTTTCCAGAAATCCTGTGATGCAAAATTCGTATCAACAAAATCATCTGCTGTTTTTCCTTTTAACTTAAAATCCGCTTCAACGGGAACATAGGAGTCAGATTCTACGACATGTAAGTATGAATCTTTATCAAAAGCTGCTTCTACCATATTAATCTCCCTCCTTTGCCACACGGATTCTAGGGTCGATCACGCCGTAGAGAATATCTACTACAAGCATGATTCCTATGTACATAGCTGAATATATGAAGCTAAGTGCTATAACAACGTTATAGTCATTAGACTGGATTGCGTTTACTAAAAGTGATCCAACTCCAGGAATAGAAAAGATCTTTTCTACAACTAGTGAACCTGTCATAAGATCAACAACAAGTGGTGCTAAAACTGTAATGATAGGAATAAGGGCGTTTCTAAGAGCATGCGCGAACACAATCTTATTTCCTGAAAGTCCCTTTGATTCTGCAAGGAGCATATAGTCTGATCCTAAAACTTCGATCATCTCTGCTCTTGTAAATCGTGCAATTGAGGCCATGGTAAACATTGAAAGTGATACGGAAGGTAATACGCTTGATCCCAGAACATCCTTTGCTGAAAAGAGCATTGGAAACCAGTCAAGCTTGAATCCAAACTGATATGAAAGTGCCAGGGCAAATACATAGGATGGAACCGAAACACCAATAACCGAGATTACTGTTGCAAGTGTATCCCAGACGGTATCTCTTTTGAACGCTGCAAGAAGCCCCAGCAAAAGACCTATAAGCGCCCCGATAGATACTGCAGCAAATCCAACACCGATTGATATAGGAAGTCTTGATGCGATGAGCTGTGTGATAGGAGTATTCTTGGAAATCTTGTAGCTGACGCCAAGGTCTCCTTTGAACATATTGATAACATAATGGAAAAACTGAATAACGATTGGTTTATCCAGACCATACTTAGCATACAGAGCAGCTCTTTGTGATTCATTTAGCTTCTCATCATTAAATGGTGAGCCTGGCATAAGCTGCATCAGTATAAAAAGAATAAGTGTGATTGCCAGCAAAGTGAAAATTGCTGTGATAACTCGTTTTAATACATATTTTTTCATAGCTACCCCAAAAGATAAAAGCGCGAGGAAAAAGTAATGAATCACCACCCATCCTCGCGCAGCAATTTTTATAGTTTTTAGTTCTTAGATGCGTCCTTATAAACTCTGTTAAGCGCTACTGGATGGAACTCAATTCCTGAAACGCTTGTTGAAATAAGCTCAGCATTGCACTGTGTGTAAAGAGGGAAAATAACGGCCTCATCCATAACAATCTGCTCTGCATCATAGAGTGCTGACCAACGAGCACTTGCATCCATTGCTGTCTCACCTGTTGTGCATTCAGCAATGATCGCATCGTAGTCCTTGTTGCTCCAGAAACCATAGTTGTTAGAGTTGTTTGTTACCCACATTCCAAGGTATGTCATAGGATCTGCATAGTCAGGTCCCCAACGAGTAAGGCCAAGTTCAAATTCGCCTTCCTGCATACGCTGTACTCTTTCCTTCTTTGGCATCTGCTGAAGTTCAACAGTAAGTCCTGAAAGAGTTGTCTCAAGCTGTTCCTTAACAACCTGTGCTACCTTGATAGGAGCATCGTCTGCATCGTGGATCATTGTGATAGTAAGTTCTGTTACGCCAAGTTCTTCAAGTCCTTTGTTCCAATACTCTACAGCTGCATCTGCATCGTATCTGCAAACCTCTTTAAACTTCTCCTGATCAGCTGAGAAATCTGATCCGTCTGGGCCTGCAGCAAAGTCCATAGGAACTGCTGTGTAAGTAGGTGCTGAACCGTCCTTAAGGACATCTGTTGTGATAGCTTCACGGTTAAGAGCCATTGTGATAGCGTAGCGGATATTTACATTCTGAAGCTCTTTAACTTCCTGAATATTAGGGCTGATGTACCAAAGGTATCCAGCACCGATAGCCTTGAATGCAGGATCATCCTTGACCTGATCAACCTGCTCACCATTTACAAGAGTAGTATCAAGATCACCGCTCTGATAGCTCATAAGAGCCTGCTGTGAATCCTGGATAACCTGATAGTTAAGACCTGGAAGTTTAACTCTATCTGCATCATAGTAGTCAGGGTTCTTGGTAAGGTGAATTGTTGTAGCTGCTGGCTGATAGTCATCAAGTACAAATGCACCGTTTGAAAGAGTTGTCTCTGGGCTGGTAGCATATGTATCTGCGCAGCTCTCAAAGAAGGCCTGGTTTACTGGATAGAATGTTGGGAAATACATAAGGCTAAGGAAATAGCTTACTGGTACATTAAGCTTAACTTCAAGAGTCTTGTCATCAACGGCTGTTACACCAAGTTCGCTCTTATCCTTTGCTCCATCGATGATATCCTGGGCATTTACGATCTGTCCGATATCACTGAGCATATATGAATACTCAGAAGCAACTTCTGGATCAACTGCTCTCTGCCATGCAAATACGAAATCTGCTGCAGTTACAGGCTCACCATTGCTCCAGTTTGCATCCTCACGAATGTGGAATGTATATGTAAGTCCATCCTCTGAAACATCAATGCTCTCTGCAAGAGCATTTACTGCCTGGCCATCTGCATCCATCTGCATAAGACCATCTGTGTAGTCAGCAATAACTTCAAAAGATGTACCATCTGTAGCCTGCTGTGGATCAAGTGACTCAACAGGAGTCTCGAGCATAACATTAAGATCCTCTCCTGAACTCTCACCAGCATCAGTTGTTGTAGCATTATCAGCCTGTGCTGAATCTGTCTCTTCTGCAGTTGTATCTTTCTGCTCTGATACGCCGCTAACTGCAGAGCTTCCGCATCCAATCATGCTAAGCGCAAGAGCTGAAGCAAGCATGATTGATAAAAACTTTTTCTTCATTTTTATTCCTCCTCCATACTTTAATACATGTATACAATTGATATTTATTACTCATATTAAGGGCGTTTTGGGGCAAATGTCAACAAAAACTTTATCACTTTAAATAATTTATGCGTTGGCGCGTCTAATTAATAAAGCAATTTGCTTCTTCTTACCTTTTCTTTCTCCGGATCAGGGATTGGAATTGAGGCTAGAAGCGCCTTTGTGTAAGCATGCTGAGGATTGTCAAATACAGCATTTGTTTCATTCATCTCGACGATCCTTCCTTGATTCATGACTGCCACTTTATCAGAAATATGTCTGACCATAGCGAGGTCATGCGCTATAAAAAGATATGTAAGTCCTATTTCCTTTTGAAGCTTCATTAGAAGATTTACGACTTGAGCCTGAATACTGACATCCAGAGCAGATATTGGCTCATCAAGGATCAAAAACTCAGGATTAACAGCAAGTGCCCTTGCTATACCTATCCTCTGCCTCTGACCACCTGAAAACTCATGAATGAAACGCCCGGCATGTTCTTTATTAAGATTGACCAGTCCTAATAGCTCATACACTCGCTCCATTCTTTCTTCTTTGGTCTTGTACATCTTATGGATATCAAGACCCTCAGCAACAATCTCGGCAACTGTCATTCTAGGATCAAGAGAAGCGTATGGATCCTGAAAGATCATCTGTATTTCCTTCCGCAGATTCTTCAGGTCTTTTCCCTTATAAGTGCTAATGTCTCTCCCTTTATAGAGAATCTCACCCTCTGTTCTGTCGTACATGCCTATACACGTGCGACCGGTAGTAGTCTTGCCACATCCAGATTCTCCTACAAGCCCCAGTGTCTCTCCTTTTCTTATGGTAAAAGACACATCATCCACGGCCTTTAATATCTTTTTATTCTCAAGTTTGAAATACTTTTTGAGATGCTTTACCTCAAACAAAACGTCCTTTTCCATTAAACTTCTCCGTTCAATCATTTAGAAATTCTGCATCTTTGGGAAGCTTGTCCAAAACGTGCAAAAAGCAGGCAGCTTCATGTCCTTCTCCAAACTGCATAGTGGGAGGAACTTCTTTTTTGCAGATATTCATGCAGTACTTGCATCTGGTATTAAAGGGACATCCTGCTGGCGGATTTATAAGATCTGGTGGTGCTCCGGCGATGCTCACAAGTTCTTTGCCTGAAACCTCATCGACACGAGGAACTGCGTCATGAAGTGCCTTGGTATATGGATGCTTGGCATGATAAAAGATGTCGCTTGCACTTCCGCTCTCTACGATCACTCCGCCATACATAACAGCCACTCTATCTGCTATACCTGCAACGACACCGAGATCGTGGGTTATGAGAATGATAGAAGCGTCATGCTCATCCTTCAGTTTTCTGATAAGTTCTATGATCTGATCCTGTATCGTCACATCGAGGGCTGTTGTCGGCTCATCAGCAATCAGCAGCTTTGGATCATTGGCAAAAGCAATAGCAATCATGACTCTCTGCCTCATTCCACCGGAAAGTTCATGTGGATACTGCTTAAACCTCTGCTCAGGATTATTGATTCCAACTTTATTCAAAAGATCTATGGCTCTTGCTTTCGCTTCTTTTTTACTGACCTTGTTATGATGCAAAATATTCTCAACAATCTGCTTACCAACTGTCATTGTTGGATTGAGTGATGCCATGGCATCCTGAAATATGATTGCTGCATCTTTTCCTCTGAATGCTGCAAGCTCTTTTTGATCATATTCTGCTACATTTTTGCCTTCAAAAAGGATCTTACTCCCCTCTACTATCTTGCCTGGCTCATGAACAAGCTGCATGATAGACCTGGCTGTAACTGATTTACCGCAACCTGACTCACCAACAAGGGCAAGAGTCTCACCTTTATCAAGAGAGAAGCTTACTCCTCTTACCGCCTGAACCTGCCCTGCATATGTGTTATAGGTTACCTTTAAGTTTTCTACTTTTAATAATTCTTTGCTCAAACTAATAGGCCTCCTTAATTGACTGTCTTGGGATCAAGAGCATCCCTAAGGCCATCTCCGATAAGATTAAATGCCAGAACTGCCACAACCAGAACTACTGCCGGGAATATCATCTGCCAAGGATAAAACTGCATCTTGGTCTTACCATCTGAAATAAGAACTCCAAGGGAGATTATATCTCCTCCAAGTCCCATACCAAGGAAGCTAAGAGACGCTTCAGTAAAGATGTAATCCGGAATTGAAGAACACAGGTCTAATATCAAAAGAGAAATTGTATTTGGCAAAAGATGCTTTTTTATGATCCTTGCTGCACCGCCTCCTAAGAGCTGTGACGCTTTGACATACTCAGACTCTCTAAGGAGCATTATCTGTCCTCTCACTATTCTGGCCGTTCCAACCCATGACGTAATAGACATAGCTATTAGAAGACCAATTACATTTTTACCTACAACCATCATGATAAGAAGTGTGACCAGAAGCGATGGAAAAGAGTTAACTACCTCAATTATCCTCATCATCACAGCGTCAACTTTGCCGCCAAAATATGCCATTATTCCGCCATAGATACTTCCAAATACAATCTGAATACCAGAGCACACAAGCGCCACAATGACACTGAGCCTCGCTCCGATCCATATTCGGGAAAAGAGATCCCTTCCAAGCTGATCTGTTCCAAACCAAAAGCTTCCATTTGGTCCGATGTTTCTGTTTGCAGCATCTATTTCCGTATAGTTCTCACCACTTAAAGCAGGTCCAAACAAAGTAAAAAACAAAAATAAGACAAATAACCCAAAAGCAAACATGGCTATATGGTTCTTTTTAAATCTAAGGATCGCACCCTTCCAATATGAGATCACCGGACGGGTAATTACATCAGCTTCATTTTCTATCCCAACTCGCTGGAGTTCTTCAGCACTATACACACGTACTTCCATCATGCATTACCTCCGCTTATTCTGATTCTAGGGTCAACCACCGTGTACAAAATATCTGTGATAAAGATCACGAAGATATAAATTGCCGACAGAATGACAGTTTCTCCCATTACTATGGTTACGTCCTGTGCCGCAACAGCATTGACATAATATAGACCAAGTCCTGGTATTGAAAAAACGCTCTCTATAAAGAAAGAACCTGTAATACACATGGCAACGCTCATTGGAAGTCTTGTTATTATGGGAATAAATGAATTTCTAAGAACGTGATGAACTATCACTTCTCTCCTTGAGAGGCCTTTAGATTCAGCTGTCAGTATATAATCCTGATTCATGACATCGAGCATGGACACCTTAAGAAGCCTTGCATAGCTTGCAATGTAGCCAAAGCATCCTGCAAGTGTAGGAAGTACTGTGTACTTAAATCCTCCAAGCCAGTCCCCTTTTGAAGGCCAGCCTATAACCGGAAACCATCCCAGCTTGCCGGCAAAGACAGCCTGAAGCATCAGTGCAAATATAAGAGTAGGTACTGATATTAACAGCACCGAGAAGAATATAACTAAAAAGTCCCAGAAAGAGCCTTTTTTCACTGCAGCTAAAATCCCCAGCAAGATTCCAAGGGTGACTCCCAGAAGCATCTGCTGGATTCCAAGCCTTGCACTTACAGGTCCTTTTTCAGAAATGATCTGCTGCACTGTCTCGCCTTCATAAATAATGGACTCTCCAAAATCACCGTGCAGAATTCCCTTCATGGTTATGAAATATCGTTCCATCACAGGTCTGTCCAGTCCATATTTGGCATATAGTCTTTGGGTGACTTCATCAGGAAGTTTTTCTACTCTTGCTGACAAGGCATCGCCTGGAGTAAGTGCCAATAGAAAAAAAGTTGCACTTGCGATCACAAAAAGTGTCGCAAGCGCAATAGCTATTTTTTTTAGAATATATTTAAGGAGATTCATATCCATTACCTTAGAAGTAAATATTTTTAGTGCTTAACAATATAAGCTCTTGAAAACTCGAAGTCTGCTCCAAAAAGTGGGAAGCTGACATTCTTAACATATGACTGCTTGTAAATCTGAGCGTTCTGGTAATACAAAGGATTTACGCCGCCTTCTGTAAGAAGGATATTCTCAGCCTGGCTAAAGAGTTCAAGTCTCTCTTTGTCATCAAGTGATGCATTAGCCTTTGCAAAAAGCTCATCATATTCCGGATTAGAATAGCCGCCCATGAATCTTGCATATCCGTTGTCTGTTACGAAAAGTCCAAGGAAGTTTGCTGGATCATCATAATCACCGAACCATCCCATTGTATAGAAGTCATACTTATATGAATCACGTGCTTCTTTCCAACCTGTTACATCTGGATATGTGTCAACCTGTACCTTAACTCCAAGCTTTGACTCAAGCTGCTGAACATACCACTCATAAATATTGTTATCAAGTGTGCTAGGTGAATAGTTCATTGTAACAAGTGTTACATCTTCTGCTGTTCCCTCAACACCTGCTTCTTTCATACCTTCTTCAAAAAGAGCCTTAAGTGCTGCTGGATCTGAAGCAAGCTTTGACTTCTCTTCATCCTTAAGGATATCTCCTGCATATGAACGGTACTCTGTATTGCCTACTGTGATTCCGTTTGGTACAAGACCATAAGCTGGTGTAGACAAGCTATTCTGAAAAAGAAGATTGTACTCTTCACGGTCAAGAGCAAGTGTGATGGCTTCTCTAACCTTTGCATTTCTCATCAAACCTGAAGGTCCACCGTTTCCAGCTTCGTGCTGATCAAAAGAAATGTATGTTACTGATGGTGCTGTTGAAACAATTCTTTCAAGCTGTCCAGCATCTACAAGTGGCTGCCACTGATCAACATACTCAAGATCAGAAAGCTTTAAAACATCAACCTGCTGTGATTCAACGAGCTGCGCCTGAGTGGAAGATTCATCAACAACCTTCAAATTAACCTGTGTAAGGTGAACGTTCTCTGCATCCCAGTAATTTTCATTCTTTGTAAGGGTCATTGAGTTCTCTAAAACTCTGTCTGAAATAACGAAAGGTCCATTGAATACATGGAGTGTATAATCATTTCCCCAGTTCTCGCCTGCGCCTTCAGCTGCATCAATAAGGTCTTTTCTTACTGGATAGAATGAAAGCATTCCAGCCTTCTTAAGGAATGAAGGATTTGGAGACTTAAGTGTTACTTCAAATGTATAGTCATCAATGTACTTGATTCCTACATCTTCTACAGCACCTTCTCCGTTGTAGTATTCCTCAGCGCCAGCTATATCGTCAGTTGCAAGGAAAGCATATGAGAAAGCCTTTTCAGGATCTATAAGCCTGATCCATGAATCCACATAGTTCTGTGCTGTAACAGGCTCTCCATCACTCCACTTTGCATCTTCTCTTAAATGGAATGTATAAGTAAGACCATCTTCAGAAACATCATATCCTGTTGCTCCTGCAAGTTCTGTTTTGTCTACACCATTCTCATCAGTGAAGGTTCTGAACAGTCCTTCCTGCACCTGTGACAACACCTGGAACTCATTTGAGTTTCTTGCATCATTTACATCAAGAATTGAAAGATCACTATAAACAAGATTAAGCACCTGCTCATCTGCAAGCTCTTCATCTCCTGCTGCCTCAGTTGCAGCTGTACTACCTTCATTTGTCTGCTCACTGCTCGTGCTCTGTGCCTTAGAATCCTGTGATTCACTAGAACTACTATTTCCGCATCCCACTAATCCGGATGTTAATGTCAGTGTTAACGCCAAAAAAATTGCTAAAGATTTTTTCTTCATGTTTTATTCCTCCCCAGCCACATTTGCTGTGGCTTTTTGCTTGGGTAAATAATACATGAGAAGAGTCTTTAGCAAAATTATCTAAAATTTATCGCCTGTGATAAGAAGAAGTAATGGACCCACTCCCCCCGTCCTCTTGGTCCACACACGAAAAAAGGACATCCAACCGGATGTCCTTTTTTAGAGCGATAGACGGGGCTCGAACCCGCGGTCTCGACCTTGGCAAGGTCGCGCGTTACCAACTACGCCACTATCGCATTTATGTGGTCATCACAACTGTGACAACGAATTGATTTTAGAATAAATTTAGTATATTGTCAACATGTATTTACAAAAATGTGGTATATTATCTTGCGTTGACAAATAATGATTGTACTAAGTTATCGAGAGGAATTAGATTTGGATATAAAGATTTCTGATGCAAAAGCATTTCTAAAAAGAGGACAAGGAAGAGAA
>NZ_FRDH01000001.1 GCF_900143205.1 Butyrivibrio hungatei DSM 14810
ATCGGAGGCGCTCAAAGGTTCCTTCAGAATGGACGGAAACCATTCGGAGAGTGCAAAGGCAGAAGGGAGCCTGACTGTGACACCGACGGGTGGAACAGATACGAAAGTAGGACTTAGTGATCCGGTGGTATGAAAGTGGGATTGCCATCGCTCAACGGATAAAAGCTACCCTGGGGATAACAGGCTTATCACTCCCAAGAGTTCACATCGACGGAGTGGTTTGGCACCTCGATGTCGGCTCATCGCATCCTGGGGCTGTAGCAGGTCCCAAGGGTTGGGCTGTTCGCCCATTAAAGCGGTACGCGAGCTGGGTTCAGAACGTCGTGAGACAGTTCGGTCCCTATCCGGCGCGGGCGTAGGATATCTGAGAGGAGCTGTCCTTAGTACGAGAGGACCGGGATGGACGGACCGCTGGTGTATCAGCTGCATCGCCAGATGCATAAGGCTGGGTAGCCACGTCCGGAAGGGATAAACGCTGAAGGCATCTAAGCGTGAAGCCCCCCTCAAGATGAGATATCCCTGCTTCG
>NZ_FRDH01000005.1 GCF_900143205.1 Butyrivibrio hungatei DSM 14810
ACTGGTCGAAACAGCCAAGGCAAACAATGTAGATGTTTACTATTACCTAAAGTACCTGCTTCTCAAAACTCCGACATCACAAACAAGTGATGAAGAACTAGAAAAGCTCTGTCCATGGAATCCAGAGTGTAAGGAAGCTCTGGAAGATCTTCACAGGCAGCATCAAAAGGAAATCTTCGATGCGATGTGATCTTAATCATATGTGAATTGTCAAGGTGCTCCAGTCTCATAAGAGGCTGGGGTATATTTATGGGCAAAAGCCCTTGTACCCAATAACATATATGTGGTGGTAGCGCTACCCACCTAATTATTTAGCGCTTACATAATAACTGAGTTCGAAAAGGTTGATGAAATGGAACAAAAAGGCATTAGCGTCGAAAGTACAAAACAAGAAAGAGATTATATTGTAGAGGAGATGAAGTCGCTGATTAGTAATGAATCGTTATTACAGAAGACGACATGGACAAAGTCTCATGCTAATGCATCAAAGGGATGGGATTGGGTTCCAACAAATACAAACACTATATACATACTCTTGGTCAAGCTGGCAAGGATACTAGAAGAACGTTAACTTCGAGTTTGTTGATTTGAATATAATCTTACATGGACCAGTACCCTGGGGACGCCCAAACAGTACTGGTCTATTATTATGCCTATTCTTTTAACATTCGTAATATGGTAAGATTATAAAAGTGCGTAGAAATGCCTATTTTACGGCATGTAAAAAGATTTTGACATGGCTAAAAAGCGTAAATGTCAAAGCCTTTTGATGGCGACGAAATCAATATCTCGGTATTCTGAGGTGGAAAGAGAGACATAAGAATGGAACTTGGGAACAGAATCAAAGAATTAAGGAAAGCACAAAATATTAACCAGGATGAATTGGCTGAAAAGTTATTTGTTTCAAGACAGACAATTTCAAATTGGGAGAATGACAAAAGCTATCCTGATATTCAGAGCGTATTGCTTCTAAGTGAAATCTTTAATGTTTCCGTAGACCAACTATTAAAAGGAGATGTTGAAAAGATGGAAAGAATCATCACAGAACAAACGCAGGCAGACATTAACAAGATGAATACCTACGCGATAGGAATGCTGATTTCTATAGTAGCACTTCTTATCTCTACGCCAGTATTGGCATTCACAACTGGATTTTGGTTTTTCATACCATTTGTATTGCTGTTTGCTTGCACAATGTATTTTGCCACTAGAATTGAAAAGTGCAAAAAGGAGTATAATGTCCAAACTTATAAGGAGATTGTAGCTTTTACAAAGGGAGAGGCGCTTTCTAAAGAAGATCAGATAAGAGAAGAGGCAAAAAGACCTTATCAGAAAGCTTTATTTGCAATACTGTCAGGCGTTATAGCTGCAGTGGTATGCGGTGGCATAGGTGCAGCACTCATTCTGTTATTCAAATAATCATTTAAACGAAAACAACCAACATTGGAGGATATAAAAATGAAATTTTCAAAAGAGCAGCAGAAGTTACTTACTTTATTTATTTTGGGAATATTATTATGTGGTATCGCTCACATTTTCCCAAGTGGACTTAATGTCATCGCAGCTATTGCAGGATTTCTTCTTATAGGATATTTCTCAGTTAAAAGCTATGAAATCATGAAAGAAGAAAAGAAAGAGAAAGCAAAAGAGACAGAACATACTGAAAGACAATAATAGATTATGATATCTAATGTAGAGCAGACTATGAAATAATTATTATAATAAAGTTAGTGGTGATGTTTTAAAAAAATGATAATGTCTCGACAAGTCTTGTATCAATGAGTTATCGTCACATCAATTAAACAAACAGACACCCATTGCTACAGAGTAGTGGGATTCACGTCATTCCTTTACCGTTAGGTCTTAGCAGGTGGAGGAATGGCGTATTTCTTTTTCATGAAAAACTGTCGGTTCCACAAGTCATATGTGTTATTCTTATTGTAGTTGGAATTGCAGGACTTAAGATACTTGCAAAAGAATGAGAATAAAAGGGAGCAACATGGCAGAAGAAATTTTTGATATCGTAGATGAAAACGGGCAGCCTACAGGAGAAACAGTGACTAGATCGCAGGCGCACGCTGAAGGCATTAGACATAGAACTGCTCACATTTGGGTGGTACGTGAAAATGGAGATAAGACAGAGATTCTCTTACAGAAGAGAGCTATGAATAAGGATTCTTTTCCAGGCAGATATGACACTTCATCAGCTGGGCATATTCAGGCTGGGGATGAGCCATTAGAATCTGCTGTTAGAGAATTGTCGGAGGAGCTTGGTATTCAGGCTGATCCTGATGATTTGCATTTTGCAGGGACATTTCCAATTCAGTATGAAAAGGAGTTCCATGGCAAGCCATTTAAGGATAATGAAATCGCATTCGTCTATGTCTATGACGAGGAGGTGGGAATTGATAACCTTACCATCCAAAAGGAAGAACTGGACAGCGTAGAGTGGTTCGACCTAGAGGAAGTGTATCAGGCATGCCAGCCACCAAGGGATGAGAAGTTCTGCGTTCCTATGGGCGGGCTTGAGATAGTTCGTAAATACGTTAAAGCAGATGAGAGAAGGTCTGAACGAATGTCATATGGAATGTCTATCGGCATGGGTACAGGGTTGGTTGTTGGAGCTGTTATTGGATCAGCTACAGATAGAGTTGGAACTTGGATGTGTGTTGGTATGATATTCGGAATGATTCTTGGAATGGCTATGGGAAATAGGAAAAATAGTGAAGAAGAATAAAATATTTATATCAATAGAAGAAACATATAAAAGAGAAGAGAAAAAATGAAAAAAATACTTAGAATTACTGGGAAGATTTTATTACTACTATTTATAGTGTTGGTTTTTCTTATTGGTGGAATTTTTATCTATAACAAGATTATGATTACGTCTGAAGAGGCACTAATAGAGAAACCTATTGGGCAATATGTCGAGGTGGATGGTCATAAGATGAATTTATACACCGAAGGCGAAGGATGCCATACACTTCTTTTCCTTTCAGGGTCTGGCACTGCTGCACCGGTTCTTGATTTTAAAAGTTTGTATTCTCTTTTGAGTAGCGATTATAAAATAGTTGTTATCGAAAAATTTGGGTATGGGTTTAGTGATGTAGTCGATAGTGAGAGATCTTTTAAAACTATTCTTAGACAAGATAGGGAAGCACTCACCAAGGCAGGAATAGAAGGCCCGTATATTCTTTGTCCACATTCTATGTCAGGAATTGAAGCAATAATGTGGGCTCAAAATTACCCAGATGAAGTGGAAGCTATTGTTGGTCTTGATATGGTACTTCCGAGAGCCTACGATAATTGGGACTGGGACAGTACAATTAAAAAGGAAAGGCTTGCAGCTTTTGCTCGTGAACTAGGGATAGTTAGGTTATTTTATTCTGATAGTCAGCTTCCGGAAAAACTTACAGACAAAGAAAAGAAGATTTATAGGGCGCTTGCTGCAAGTAAAGCAGTAAATACTTGTATCATAAATGAGGGTTTGGCAATTTCGGATGCAGTAACAGAAATTGATAGAAAGCCCAAGCCTGATATACCAATGCTCATGTTTGTATCAGATGGACATGAAACAGGTGTTGAAAAATGGATAGATATTCAAAGTGATTATATTTCAGATCTTACAAATGCAGAAGTTATAGAACTGGATTGTGGTCATTATGTACATATTTTTAGGCAAGATATAATAGCTGAGAAACTTGTAGAATTTATTGAATCGTTGTAAGAATCGGAAAATATTATCAGAGAGGGAAAGCTACGTTGAAAAAGATAGCTGTTCTTTTTTCTGCTTTCGAATTGTGTATTCCATGATGGATGTGGATTAATATAATGTAAGGCAGTGAAGTTAACAAATCGATATTTTTAGAGGCAAATTATATTTCAGTATAAACGCCTAAAGATTTTCAGAAAACAAGTAATTGCACTTTTTTTGAGCTTAGTATAATATTCATTGTTGTGACAATCTGGATAAACAGAGGTCATATGGGAGGTAATCATGAGAATACGAGATAACTACTCGGTGCAGTTTTAGTGCTGACAGCAGGTTGTACCGAGGTTAATGGAAAAGTTTTGCTGTCACATACTGCACCGAACAAATAAGACTATAAACAATTATTTGAAAAGGAGCAGATATGAATACAGAAAGAATAACAGAATTAAGAAAAGATTGGGAAGCAGAGGAGAAGATAGCTCATATACATGGTTGGGATTTTTCTCATATTCATGACAGATATGAAGAGGAGGAAGATCTTCCTTGGAACTATAAGCAGATAATTGACGAGAATCGCATAGACAGTATGAAACTGTTGGATTTTGATACAGGCGGTGGAGAGTTCCTTTTATCCCTTGGACATCCTTATAGCAACACTGCGGCTACAGAAGGTTACGCACCAAATGTTGAGCTATGCAAGAAAGAATTGCTGCCGCTTGGAATTGATTTCAAGTCTTGTGATGATGCTTCAAAGGTTCCTTTTGCAGATAGCTCTTTTGACATGATTATAAATAGACATGGCGACTTTGATCCTGTAGAAACAGCCAGACTGCTGAGACCAAACGGATTATTCATTACTGAGCAGGTGGGCGGTGAGAATGACAGAGACCTTGTAAAGATGGTCCTGCCTGATGTGCCAAAGCCATTCCCAGAGCTTGAACTATCTATTCAGAAGAAAAAGTTCGAGGTTGCAGGACTACAGGTTGTCAGAGCAGAGGAAGCATTCAGACCAATTCGCTTTTATGATGTTGGTGCTTTTGTCTGGTTTGCTCACATCATAGAATGGGAGTTCCCAGGATTTTCTGTAGATAAATGCTTTGACAAGCTTCTTGAAATGCAGGAAGAGATTGATAAGAATGGATTTGTAGAAGGTACAATCCACAGATATCTCATCGTTGCAAAGAAGATAAGTTGATGATTATGGGCGGTAAGTTACATAGACTTGCCGCTTTTAAATTGAATATTGAACGTTACATAGCAGTTATCTCAATCGAGGTAGCTGCTTTTTTGCGCTCATTTTGAGCAGTAAAAGATCTCCTTTTTTAGTTTCCTGTATTGACAGTATATATTATTGGAAGTAAAATAACAGTGTTACGTAACAGTGTTATCAAAGAAAAAGTGGTGCGAAATATGAAAACAGATAATGGGACTAGAGAGAAACTTTTAAGAAGCGCAAAAGAAGAATTCATGGAAAAAGGTTTCCAAAATGCTTCACTTCGAAAGATTTGCAGCAAAGCGGGAGTAACAACTGGTGCAGTTTATTGTTTCTTTGGAGATAAAGAAGGATTGCTTACAGGTTTAGTAGATAACGTGTATCAAAGTGTTATGCAAACGATTGGAAATCATATGAAGGAAATGTCTTCGGAAGGATTTGCCACTCATATGCATGAGGTTGGAGACCATGACTCTTTTGTTGAAGAGTTGGTTCACGCGTTATATCAGGACTATGATGCAGTGGTGCTTCTGTTGTCTAAATCTACAGGTTCAAAATTTGAAAATGTGATAGATGATCTAATTTCTCAGGTAGAATTACGACTTGGTGATTTGGCAGAAAAATATGCTGAATCAGTTCAAGGTAAGCGAGTGAATTATTATATGGTTCATTGGTTATCACACTTGTCAATAATGTCGTTTGTTCATGCTTTAACCCATTTTGAAGATGAGAGAGAAGCTCTAAAATTTATGAAACCTGCAATGGAACATCTAATTGATGGCTGGAGAAATTTTATACTAGATGATGTAGAGATGTAGGTTTGTGTTATGAAGAAATTGGAGGCATCATGGAAAGATACTTGAAGGAAACACGAATGATAAATTATTCAGATGAGAGTATTCAAAATCTGATCAAAAATAGAGGATGGAAAGAATTAGATACGTATGAATGCTTAAAGTCTATCTACGATTTTGTAAGGGATGAAATACTTTTTGGATACAATGTTGACGACAATATCCCAGCATCAAAAGTTCTTAGCGATGGTTATGGTCAATGCAACACAAAAGGAACGTTGTTTATGGCGTTGCTTCGTGCCTGTGGTATTCCTTGTCGAGTTCATGGATTTACTATCAATAAAGAATTGCAAAAAGGAGCAATGACAGGATTTGTTTATAAAAATGCTCCACAAAATATTTTTCACAGTTGGGTGGAAGTATATTTTGAGGAGGAGTGGTATGAGTTGGAAGCGTTTATTCTTGATAAGAACTATATAGACAGGCTTCAGAAAAAGTTTTCTGATTGTTCAGGTGCTTTTTGTGGATATGGAGTCGCAGTTAAAGATTTTCGCAATCCTGTCTTAGATTTTAATAGGAATAATACGTATATTCAAAGCGAAGGGATAAATCAGGATTTTGGAATATATGATTGTCCCGACAATCTGCTTGTAGAGCATCATCAGGAGATGTCACCACTTAAAGCATTTGGGTACAAGCACATTGGAAGGCATTTAATGAATCATAATGTTAAAAAGATAAGGAACAAATAGAAAATAATAATACATATGTGAAAGGCTTTATTATGAGGACAGCGGAAGAATACAAAAATATGACAATTAAAGAATTTACCAAAGCTGCAGATGTATATGAGTCTGACCAGGCTGGTATATATGAAATATGTAAGGATGATTATCCATATATTGCAGCTGAATTAGATAAAGAAGAATATCACGATTTGTTAGACTGCGGATGTGGTACAGGTCCAATGATTTCTCTTTTACATGAAATGGACTCAAAAAAACATTATACTGGATTGGATATTACTCCAAGAATGATAGAGGTAGCTAAGGCAAAGAATCTTAGCGGTGTAGATTGGGTAGTTGGGGACTGTGAAGATTTACCATTCGAGGAAAACTCCTTTGATGTAATCATTTGTTCCAATAGCTTTCATCATTATCCTAATCCACAGAAATTTTTCTATAGCGTTAAACGTGTGTTGAGACCAAATGGAAGATTGATTTTGCAGGATTATACAGCGCCAAGTGTAGTTCTTTGGTTAATGAATCATACAGAAATGCCAATTTCTAATCTTTTTGGTCATGGAGATGTTAAAGCATATTCATTAAATGAGATGAAAGCTTTTTGTGAAAAAGCGGGGTTATCGATTGATAATCTGGAGGCATGTAAAAAGTTTAGAATGCATTTGGTGGCGAGAAAATAGTCAGAATAAAATGAATCGTGATGCCATGAATGAAGATGATGTTGTTGCAAAATTAATTTTCTAATGGACCACAACCCCCGTCCCAATGTCATTTAGATAAGAAAAAGATGTGATAGAGCAACAAGCATGATATTGAAAGTGTCTACGTGAGACGCTGCTCATGCTGGTACATAGTTGGCACAAATTTGGTACATAGAAGTGTTCCTACGCCTTTATAGTTTGGTAAGCCTAGGATTGATAGTTTCACCCGTGGTTTTGATTTTTGGAGCAGTTATTTCGAGAGAGATAGCTGCTTTTTGATGATTGAAGAAAGACCAAACAAGTAGATAAATACAATAGGTAATGGTATTATTAAATAGAAGGTTGTTAGAAGAGGAAATGCTATGAGCTATCAGAGAAGATTGATAAATTATACAGTTGCATGTGTTAATGAGTTTGCTGAAGCTTTTAATTTGAATGTTAAAGAAGCATATAGATATCTTCGAGATTTCAAGGGAATAGAGTTCCTGAAGGATTTCTATGAGGAAGAGCATCTTTTATCATTTGATAATGTGGTTGAAGATTTACAAGCTCTTTGCCGGAGAAATGGAGGAACTATATGATTCTTTATCATGGTAGTAATGTTGATATACAAAATATCAGCTTGTCAGCTTGCAGGCCATATAAGGATTTTGGTAGGGGATTCTATTTAACAGATATTCCGGAACAGGCTGAGCGCATGGCAGAACGAGTTGCTAGGATTTACGGTGGTGAACCTGTACTCAATATTTATGAGATAGATGATTCTTTTTTGGATTCCTCTAGTCTTAGAATCAAAAATTTTGGTGAAGAAACAACGGAAGATTGGGCTCGTTTTGTAATGAATAATAGGAATAGAGGCTTTGAGAATTATTCAGATTCATTGTGCAACTTCGATTCTAAGTATGATATTGTAATTGGACCTGTTGCGGATGATAATATGGCAATGCTGTTTAGACAATATGAAGAAGAAGTTATAGATTTTGATACGCTTCTTAAAGGCATGATATATAAAAAGACATCTTC
Source organism: Butyrivibrio hungatei DSM 14810 (assembly GCF_900143205.1). Lineage (GTDB taxonomy): Bacteria > Bacillota > Clostridia > Lachnospirales > Lachnospiraceae > Butyrivibrio > Butyrivibrio hungatei. The sequence goes on from NZ_FRDH01000005.1 coordinate 8,187, forward strand.
ACAGTATTCATTCCATACACCTGCAGCTATTTCATTATTGAGGAAAATTAGTCATGAATGAGAAAAAGCAACTAATAGAGTATGCTATTCAGGATATTGTTGAAATGATCTCGAAAGATCAGAACGTAGAATATGACGAGGCTATGAACTTCTTTTATGAATCAGAGGTTTTTGATAAGCTTCAAGATGTAGAAACAGGGCTTTATCGTGAAAGCTCTGCTTATATTTATGATTTATACAAAGATGAGTTGAACTTCGGGCATATCGTTCAAGCTGAAATATAATAACCGCCTATTACATAGAACAGTGTAAATCTAAATGAATGTATCTGAATAAAATAATAGCATCCCTAGGCTTCGGTGAAACGTCGTCACCTTTGCTGTGGATGCTATTTTTTCACGTAACAACTATTCCTGCCGCTCGTGAAGCATAAGCCACGTAAAGTGAAATGGTTGTTTTTCTTATCTGCTTATGTATACGAATGAAGATGATGTTGTGGCAAAACTAATTTTCTAATGGACCACAAACCCCGTCCCCTAGGTCCATTACTGCACGTTTTTACAAATCCGTCCTGACATGGTAATATATATTCGCTGTGTCAGGACTATTTTTATGTCATAATAGATAAATGGTGCCCGGCGTGGTACTCGGTACAATAAGCTGAGATAACAAATGGCTTAAATAAAGCATTTTTAAAAGGAGATACATAGAAAATGAAACTAGGAATCGTAGGATTACCTAACGTAGGTAAGAGCACACTTTTTAATTCACTTACAAACGCTGGAGCGCTTGCTGCAAACTATCCTTTTGCAACAATAGATCCTAACGTGGGAGTAGTAGCAGTTCCGGATAAGAGACTTAAGGCTCTTGGAGATTTATATCATTCCAAGAAGGTTACACCAGCTACAATCGAATTCGTTGATATCGCAGGACTTGTAAAGGGCGCATCCAAGGGTGAAGGTCTTGGAAACCAGTTCCTTGCTAATATCCGTGAGACAGATGCTATCGTTCACGTAGTTAGATGCTTTGATGATACTAACGTAGTTCACGTTGATGGAAGCGTTGATCCAGCAAGAGATATCGAGACAATTAACTTAGAGCTTATCTTTGCTGACCTTGAGGTTCTTGAGCGTAGAATTGCCAAGGTTGCTAAGCTTGCAAGAATGGACAAGACTGCAGCCAAAGAACTTGAGATTCTCGAAAAGATTAAGGCTGTCCTTGAAGATAATAAGATGGCTAGAGAACTTGAGATCGAAGATCCAGATGATAAGGCATTTGTAAACAGTCTTGATCTTCTTACATGGAAGCCAGTTATTTACGCAGCTAATGTTAAGGATGATGACCTTGCAGATGATGGCGCTTCTAATAAGTATGTTGCAGCTGTAAGAGAGCTTGCAGCTAAGTCTGGTAGTGAAGTGTTTGTTATCAGTGCTCAGATAGAGGCTGAGATTTCTGAGCTTGATGAGGATGAGAAGGCTGAGTTCCTTGAGAGCCTTGGACTTTCCGAGTCAGGTCTTGATAAGCTTATTGCAGCAAGCTACAGAACACTTGGACTTATGAGCTTCCTTACATCTGGTGAAGATGAGACAAGAGCTTGGACAATTAAGATTGGAACTAAGGCTCCACAGGCAGCTGGTAAGATTCATACAGACTTCGAAAGAGGATTCATCAAGGCTGAAGTTATCAATTATGAGGATCTTCTTCGTGAAGGATCAATTCCTGCAGCTAAGGAAAAAGGCCTTGTACGTATGGAAGGAAAAGAGTACGTTGTTCAGGATGGAGATGTGATCCTGTTTAGATTCAACGTCTAATAGGAGGATTTTATGCCAGATATAATGGGAAAGATGGACATTGCTTTTCCTAATCTGAATATATATTTAGAGAATGTCCCTAAAAGTTTTTCTATTTTTGGTTTTACCATAGCTCTTTATGGCGTGATCATTGGCTTTGGATTTTTCCTTGCGCTAATACTGATCACAAATGTAGCTAAAAGGACTGGTCAGAATCCTGATACATATTGGGATGTGGCAACTTATGTGATTGTTTTTTCTATAATAGGTGCCAGGTTATACTATGTATTTTTTGCCTGGGATTATTACAAAGACGATCCAATCAGCATTCTGAATATACGAAATGGCGGCCTTGCAATCTATGGTGGTGTTATAGCAGGCTTTCTCACAGCTGCTATTTATTGCAAGATAAAGAAGACCAGCTTCCTCAAGATGGCTGATACCTGTATGTATGGACTTTTATTAGGACAGACTATGGGTAGATGGGGAAACTTCACTAACAGAGAGGCTTTTGGTGAGTATACAAATGGCCCTTTTGCTATGAGACTTCCTGTTGAAATGGTGAGAAGCGGCGAGATAACAGAGCTTATGAAAGAGCATATGAGTGCCGCTACAAATTACGTTCAGGTGAGCCCAACATTTCTGTATGAGAGTATGTGGAATTTGGGACTTTTGATCCTTCTTCTTCTATATTTAAAGCACAAGAAATTTGATGGCGAGATAATGCTTATGTATCTTGGTGGTTATGGACTTGGAAGAGCATGGATCGAGGGGCTTAGAACAGATCAGCTTATTATGCATACCACAGGACTTCCTGTTTCACAGATGCTTGCTATCTGCCTTGTGATATTTGCAGTTGTAGCAGAAGTGGTAGTAAGGGTTAGACTCAAAAAAGCTGGGACAAAAGAAGCGGCAGAAAAAGAAAGTTCTGAAGAAAACACTGAAGAATAATTAAATAAGAACAAAGATTGAGCTCTGGGGACGGAGGTTATGGCTCATTTTTTAAAATGAGCCATAACCTCCGTCCCTAGGGCTCATTTTTTTCACCTATTTTTCCTTCCAACCACAATTATTTGTGGTTATTTTTTTGCCAAAACACAAATAACAGACTTTATCTTTTTTTTATAGAAACCTAGGAAAAATCTATTGTTTTAAGGAAAAAGTTAGTTTATAATAATCTCAGGTGGTAAAAAGTGGCAAAAAGTGGTTGAAAGTGGTAGATAAGTGGGAACAGCATTCAAAGGCGAATATAGTCATTCCATCGATGCTAAGGGAAGACTCATAATACCTGCTAAATTCCGCGAGCTTCTGGGTGACCAATTCGTAGTTACCAAGGGCTTTGACGGATGCCTTTTTGTGTTTGCTGAAGAGGGCTGGGAACAGTTCGAAGCTAAACTCCAGTCACTACCTATGGATAAGCCAGAAGCCAGAATGCTTGGAAGATTCTTCATTGCAGGTGCAATTGATGCAGAAACTGACAAGCAGGGAAGAATTCTTTTACCAGCCAACCTCTTACAACATGCCAAGATAGAAAAAGAAGCCGTTATCGCAGGTGTTGGTAACAGAGCTGAAATTTGGAGTAAGGCTGAGTGGGAGAAGGCAAGTACCTTTGATGACATCAATAGTATCGCTGCGAAAATGAGTGAGTACGGATTGAGTATATAAGGAAGATAAATGGAATTTAAACATTATTCGGTACTCCTTGAGGAATGTCTGGACAATCTGAATATCAAGCCTGATGGAATATATCTTGACGGAACCCTTGGAGGTGCAGGGCATTCATCACACATTGCTGAGAGACTTGGTGAAAACGGGCATCTATATGGAACAGATCAGGATGAGGATGCAATAGCAGCAGCTACTAAGAGACTTGAACCTTTTGGGGATAAGGTCACGATCATCAGAGATAATTATGAAAATGCAGTTACGAGACTTAAGGAACTTGGAGTTAAGGGCGTAGATGGAATATTGCTCGACCTTGGAGTTTCATCCTATCAGCTTGATAACGCTGAGAGGGGCTTTACTTATAAAGAAGATGTTCCCCTGGATATGAGAATGGATCAGAGACAGGCTCTTACAGCAAGAGATATTGTTAATGATTATTCAGAAACAGAGATCTTTCATATTATAAGAGATTACGGTGAGGATAAATTCGCCAAGAATATTGCCAAGCATATCTGTATAGAGAGAGCTAAGGCTCCAATTGAGACAACAGGACAGCTAAACGACATCATTAAGGCTGCCATACCTGCCAAGATGAGAGAAAAGGGAGGGCATCCTTCCAAGAGAACTTATCAGGCAATCAGAATTGCACTTAACAGAGAACTGGATGTACTTCAGAACTCACTTGATGGATTCATAGATTTTTTAAATCCAGGCGGAAGGCTTTGTGTAATAACATTCCACTCTCTGGAAGATAGAATTACCAAGAACAATTTCAGAAAAAACGAAAACCCTTGTACTTGCCCGCCTGATTTTCCAGTATGTGTTTGCGGCAAGGTATCTAAGGGAAAGGTAATAACAAGAAAACCTATTTTACCTTCAGAAAAAGAACTTGCAGAAAATAAGAGATCTCAGAGCGCTAAACTGAGAGTATTTGAAAAAGCCTGATACGAAATACGAAAAAGAGAAAGGAGGCCGACATGGCTAACGAGTATATTCGCGGAAACGCAGTTAGAAAAGTAAATGAGCCTGATAGAAGAAGAGAGCATGTCCATGTTCATGAGCCTCAGCCAAATAGAAAAAGACATCACATGAGCTTTGGGTACCTCGTGTTCCTCTCACTGGCAATGATGATGATGGTTGGAACACTTGCATGGTATATTTCCTTGCAGTCACAGGTACAGAATTCTGTAAAAAACATCGCTAAACTTGAGAGTCAGCTCAACACTCTTAAGCAAGATAACGATGAGGCATATAATAGAGCGAACGGCAGCATTGATCTTGAGGAAGTAAAGAGAATAGCTATTTCAGAGTATGGAATGACTTATGCTACTGAAGGACAGATCGTAACATACTCCGATGGAGGCGGAAATGACTACGTTCGTCAGCTTGCTCCAATCCCACAGGAAACAGTTAATTAAAAAAGTTGCCACAACCTATGAAAAGTGGATATAATTGATAGGTGTGATTGGAAGGATTTTATGTTGTAATGAAACAAAGGAAAGTTAGAAACGCGCAGAAATTTACTATAGGAATGAAGAAAAAGCTGGTGGTACTTTTTGTATTAGTACTACTGGCTTTCGTTGGGTTAGGGGTTAGGCTTATCCTTATTACCAAGAATAATGGTGAAGAATACCAAAAGCAGGTACTGTCACAGCAGCAATATGACTCTACTACGCTCCCTTTTAGAAGAGGAGAGATATTAGATGCTAACAATACTGTGCTTGCGTATAGTGAGAAGGTTTACAACGTTATTCTGGATGCCAAGCTCCTTCTTAGAAACGATAAATATGTTGAACCAACCATCAAGGCACTGGTAAAGTGTTTTGATCTGGATGCTGGTGAGATCAGATCATATCTTCAGGATCACCCTGGTTCACAGTATTATATTCTTGCCAAGAAACTTACTTATGATCAGATAAGCGAGTTTCAAGGTCTTATAACGATCGGATCTGACACTTATGATGAGAACATCCAGGGTGTCTGGTTTGAAGCTGGTTATATCAGAAAGTATCCAAACAATACTCTTGCCTGCGATATCATCGGATTTACATCAAGTGATAATAACGGTATGTACGGCCTGGAAGAGTACTATAATAGTGTGCTTAGCGGAACACCTGGTAGAGAATATGGTTATCTTGATGATGACTCTAACCTTGAGAGAACAACAATTCCTGCTACTGATGGAGACAGCATCGTAACTACTATCGATGGTAATCTTCAGAATATAGTAGAGAGACATCTTCAGGAATTTAATGATACCTACGCCAATAATGCGAGACAGGGTAATGGTGCCAATAACGTAGGCTGTATCATGATGGATGTCAACACTGGCGAGATTCTTGCTATGGCCAGCTATCCATTTTTTGATCTAAACAATCCAAGGGATACATCAGCACTTATTGGCATGCCTTCTGTTGATGAGAAAGGAAATAAGGTTAAGGGCGAATCTGTCTATGATTCGGGTGTTTATATTACTCAGGAGATGATAGATGGCTTCTCTGATGAAGTACTTTATCAGAACTACAATGCATTGTGGAAGAATTACTGTATTTCAGATACTTATGAGCCTGGATCTGTCGCCAAGCCATTTACAGTTGCAACTGCCCTTGAAAGTGGATCTATCACAGGTGATGAGGTGTATAACTGTAAAGGATTTTTGGAAGTTGGTGGATGGGAGATCAAGTGTCATAACACATATGGTGACGGTGCAGTTTCAGTAGAAAGAGGTATTGAGATTTCTTGTAACGTAGCTATGATGTACGTTGCACAGGCTACAGGTGTTAATACATTTACAAAGTTCCAGAAAGACTTTGGCTTTGGCCTTAAGACCAACATTGACCTTGCAGGTGAGGCCAGAACAGAAGGCCTTACATACAGCGCAGCCAACATGACGCCTACTGACCTTGCCACTAACTCTTTTGGACAGGGCTTCAACGTAGATATGATCGAGATGATCACTGGATTTTGTTCATTGATAAATGGTGGCTATTATTATGAACCTCATGTCGTGAAAAAGATTGTTTCAAGTAGCGGTGCTACTATTAAGAATATTGAACCTAGAATATTAAGGCAGACTATATCACAGAGTACATCAGACAAGATTGTTCAGTATTGCAACAAAGTAGTTGCAGGTGAAGAGGGTACTGGTAAGACTGCCAGACCTGCCGGTTACATGATTGGCGGTAAGACAGGAACTGCACAGACACTTCCTCGTGGAAATCATCAGTATGTAGTATCATTTATGGGGTATGCACCTGCTGATGATCCACAGATTGCAATCTATGTAGTAGTTGACAGACCTAATGTTACATATCAGGCTGATGCCAAGTATGCTACAAGGATTGTTAGAGCAATCCTTACAGAGGCTCTTCCTTATCTCAACTTCCCTATGACAGAGGAACTTTCTGAGAAAGAGCAGGCAGAACTTGCAGAACTTCGTGAACAGCTTGTTACAACATATGTTTCAGAAAATGTTGAGGAAGAGACAGCAGAGAATACTGAAGAGGAAAATGAGGCAGCTACCGAGAGCTCTTCTGAAGAAGTAGAAGAAAAGGACAGATCTTCAATATGGGAGTCATTCTCAAAGGATCCTTCAACAGGATATCTTGTTGATCCTAATAGCGGAAACATGGTGGATCCCGATAGCGGAGCTGTTCTTGGAGGAGATGATCTTCCAGATTTTAATGAAGCACCAAACGCTGCGTCATCAGCAAGCAGTAATTAATTATTTGAGGTTATAGAAATGAACGGTTATTTACTTAGAACACTTATACCTGTACTTGGATCTTTTACAGCATCTGTACTAATTGGACCAAGTATCATAAAAATGCTTAGAAAGCTCAAGGCTGGACAGACAGAGCGTGAGGAAGGCCTTGAATCCCACCAGAAAAAGACAGGAACACCAACTATGGGCGGTATTATTTTCCTTATTCCATTTCTGGTTATAGGACTGTTCTATGGAGCATTTCATAAAGAGGTCATTCCTGTTCTGATATTAACCTTTGGTTCTGGCTTTATCGGATTCATTGATGACTATATCAAAGTAGTCAAAAAGCATAATCTTGGTCTTCGTGCATGGCAGAAAATGGCTGGTCAGTTTATTGTAACTGTTATCTTTGCACTTTACGTTGAACAGTTCACAGACCTTTCCCTTGCTATGAAGATTCCTTTTACAGATAGAATGGTAGATTTTGGCTTTTGGAATATTCCAATCCTTTTCTTTATTACACTTGGAACAGTTAATGGAACAAATTTTACAGATGGTGTAGATGGCCTTTGCGCATCTGTAACTGCTGTAGTGGCAGGATTTTTCGCAATAGCCGGTATGTTCTACGGAGCAACAGGAGCAGAGGTTATGTCCTCTGCTATGATGGGAGCTCTTTTAGGATACCTTGTATATAACGTATATCCTGGTAAGGTTATGATGGGCGATACAGGTTCTCTTGCAATAGGAGGATTTGTTACAGGAATAGCGTATGTTATGCATATGCCTATTTTTATCGTAATCGTTGGATTTATTTATGCGTTTGAAGTTATCTCAGTTATTCTTCAGGTTTCATTCTTTAAGATTACACATGGTAAAAGAATTTTTAGAATGGCGCCTATTCACCATCATTTTGAAAAAGGTGGCTGGTCTGAGACTAAGGTTGTTAATGTATTCACCACAGTAACATTGTTGCTGTGCCTTATAGCATATATGGGACTATAAAATAACGAACGATACAATAAGGAAGAAGTAAATGAAAGCAGCAGATATCATTGGAAAAAATGTACTTGTAATTGGATCAGGTTTGTCAGGAGTTGGTTCAGTAAGACTTTTAAATCAGGTTGGAGCTGTTCCTGTGATGCTTGAAGAAAACACAAAGGTTACAGAAGACGATATAAGAGCTAAGCTCCACGAAGAGGATAGAGCCAAAACTAAGATCATCATTGGTGGGATATCAGATGAAGTTCTTGATACAATAGCTCTCACAGTTCCTAGCCCTGCGGTACCACTTGATGCTCCTACAGTTATGAGAATTAAGGAAAAGAATATTCCTATCTGGAGTGAGATTGAGCTTGCCTATAATTTTGCAAAGGGTAAGGTTATTGCTATCACTGGAACAAACGGAAAGACAACAACAACAACTCTTGTGGGCGAGATCATGAAAGCTCATTTTGCAGATACTTATGTTGTTGGTAATATTGGTGTTTCATACGCTGAGAGCGCACTTTTGATGAAAGAGGATTCAGTTACAACTGGTGAGATCAGTTCATTCCAGTTAGAAGCTGTGGATAACTTCCATGCCAATGTATCAGCAATCCTTAATATCACACCAGATCATCTTAACAGACATCACACCATGGAATGCTACGCAGCCATGAAAGAGAATGTCACAAACAGACAGACTAAGGATGATACCTGCGTTCTTAATTATGACAACGAATATACAAGAGATTTTGGAAGTCGTTGCCCGGCAAAAGTAGTATTCTTCTCAACTAAGGAAAAATTACAGGATGGTTTCTATCTTGATGGAGAAGAAATCTTCTTAAGTACAGCTGGAAGTTCTATGAAAGTCATGAATATTCATGATATGAACCTTGTAGGAGAGTGCAATGTTCAGAATGTAATGGCTGCTATAGCAATTTCACTTGCTATGGGAGTTCCTCTTGCTACAATACTTGAAGTTATCAGAACCTTTAAGGCAGTTGAACATAGGATTGAGTATGTGGCTACCAAGAAGGGCGTTGATTATTATAATGATTCTAAGGGCACCAATCCAGATGCTGCTATCCAGGGTATCAGAGCTATGAGTAAGCCAACTATACTTATTGGCGGTGGCTATGACAAGGGTAGTGAGTACGATGAGTGGATCGAGTGCTTTGGAGATACAGTTAAGCTTCTTGTTCTCATTGGCCAGACCAGAGAAAAGATAGCAGAGTGTGCTAAAAAGCATGGTTTTACTAAGTATGTATTTAAAGATACCTATGAAGAAGCTCTTGAATTCTGCACTAGGTCAGCGGAACCAGGGGATGCAGTACTTCTTTCTCCAGCCTGCGCTAGCTGGGATATGTTCCCTAACTATGAGACCAGAGGCAAGAGATTTAAGGAGTATGTAAATAAATTATCTGATTAACTTATTGTCTGAGGGGTAAAAGTGGAAAAGACCAGATTTTTGAAAAAACCAAAGGTTGAATCATACGTTGACTATAGCCTTATCTTTATTATTTTATTCTTACTGGCCTTTGGTCTTGTAATGCTTTATTCTACAAGTTCATACGAAGCTAATCTTGATTATGGGGATTCTGCCTATTATTTCAAACATCAGCTTGTGCCGACGCTTATTGGCCTTGCACTCATGATCGTTATGTCCTATTTTCCATATGGACTACTGAAAAAATTAGCATTTCCTATCTATATTGGTGCAGCGGTCCTGTTGCTTCTTCTCATTCCTTTTGGAAGAGAGATTAACCACGCTAAAAGATGGATCTTCATCATGGGAATATCCATCCAGCCGGCAGAGGTCGCAAAGTTTGCGGTTATTGTATTTACCGCAACGATTATTGTTACACTTAAGCGTAAGCTCCTTGATCCAAAGGGGTATTTTACGACTCTTGGATTTCCGGCTCTTTTGGCACTGATGGTATATGGTATTACCAAAAACCTCAGTTCAGCTATCATCATTATGGGAATCGCTGTTGTCATGCTTTTTATCTCAACACCCGGGTACAAAAAGTATGTGATCGCTGCTTTGTCAGTTCTTGCGCTGGCAACTGTGATCGTTTTGATAGTTGCTCACTCAGCTAATTCAAGTGGTATGAACTATCGTTTTAAACGTATCCTGGTTTGGCTTGATCCTGCAGCCTACGCCAGTGAAAAAGGTTTCCAGACTATACAGGCTCTTTATGCCATTGGTTCAGGCGGAATATTCGGTAAAGGTCTTGGTGAAAGCATGCAGAAGATGGGATTCATCCCTGAGGCTCAGAATGATATGATCTTTTCTATTATCTGTGAAGAGCTTGGACTTTTTGGTGCAATAGCTGTTATGCTTATGTTCATGCTCCTTATCTGGAGACTTATGATCATTGCCAATAATGCTCCTGATATGTTTGGAGCTCTTTTGGTCATTGGAGTTATGGGACATATTGCAATTCAGGTTGTTCTTAACATTGCGGTTGTAACTAATACTATCCCTAACACAGGTATCACACTTCCGTTTATCAGTTACGGAGGTTCAGCTGTTATCATGCAGCTTGCAGAGATTGGAATGGCTCTTAATGTAGCTAAAAATATAGGATGATTGGTTTTTGATGGCAAAAAGACGAAAGATCAAAAAAGTTAAAACAAAAAGAAATAGAAGAAGCATCTTCGACATAATAAAGGACTCCTTACGATACAGCAGGAGTCTTTATATTATTATGGCCATTGTGATCACGGTGCTTATCGCGGGTGTTCTTGGAGTGATCTATATCAGGGACAACTATACCATCAAAAATATCTATGTTTCTGGTAATACCCATTATACGAATGAAGAGATCATAGATATGGTCATGACAGATAAGATGTGCGATAACTCTATCTATCTTTCTTTGAAGTACAGGAATAAATCTATTGAAGGTGTTCCTTTTATTGAGAAGATGAGTGTTGAGATCGTATCTCCAGAGACTGTCAGGATAAATGTTTATGAAAAGGCTGTTGCCGGATATATCTCATATTTGGGAAGATATATGTACTTTGACAGAGATGGAATAGTGGTAGAAAGTTCACTTGAGGCTTCAAGTAATGTTCCTGAAGTGTTGGGCCTTAGCTTTAACTATGTGATCATCCATGAAAAGCTTCCTGTGGAAAAACAGGAGGTTTTTGAAGAAATACTTGATATCACTCAATTGTTATCGAAATATAATCTTCACGCGAACAAAATTTTCTTCGATAGTGAGTATAATGTTTATCTGTATTTCGATGGTATTGAAGTAAGCATAGGAACAAAAGATTACATTGATGAAAAAATAATCCAGCTTCAATACATTCTGCCAAACCTAGAAGGAAAGAGTGGAATTTTGGAGATGAAAGACTTTAATGAAGACACTAAAAATGTTACTTTCGAAGAGAAAAAGCAGTAAATTGTATACTAAATGGTACAAATTTATTCAAAAAAAACAGGTTGATAATTAACAAAAAAAATCGTATCATAGCATATAGGAGTCTTTAGGATTATGAAGGAGGAGTTGTTTTGCTGGAGATTAAGTCAAATGAAGCAGAAAACGCCTGCAGAATTATCGTCGTCGGGGTTGGCGGTGCAGGTAATAATGCTGTAAATAGAATGGTAGACGAGAATATTACTGGTGTCGAGTTCATCGGTATTAATACTGATAAACAGGCGCTTCAGCTTTGCAAAGCCCCTAAGCTTTTACAGATTGGTGAGAAGCTTACAAAGGGCCTTGGAGCTGGTGCAAAGCCTGAAATTGGACAGAAGGCTGCTGAGGAGAGTTCAGAGGAGATTTCTGCAGCTCTTAAGGGTGCAGATATGGTATTCGTTACTTGTGGTATGGGTGGCGGTACTGGTACTGGTGCAGCACCTGTCGTAGCTAAGCTTGCTAAGGAGATGGGTATCCTTACTGTTGGTGTTGTTACAAAGCCTTTCAGTTTCGAAGCCCGTGTTCGTATGCAGAACGCTATGCTTGGTATTTCTAATATTAGAACAAATGTTGATACACTTATCGTTATTCCTAACGATAAGCTTCTTCAGATAGTTGACAGAAGAACTACAATGCCTGACGCACTCAAGAAAGCTGATGAAGTGCTTCAGCAGGCTGTACAGGGTGTTACAGACCTTATCAATGTACCAGCAGTTATCAATCTTGATTTTGCTGATGTACAGACAGTCATGAAGGATAAGGGTATTGCTCATATCGGTATCGGTACTGGTAAGGGTGATGACAAGGCTTCTGATGCTGTTAAGATGGCAGTAGAGAGTCCACTTCTTGAGACAAAGGTTAATGGTGCAACAGATGTTATTATTAACATTTCTGGTGACATCACACTTACAGATGCACAGGAGGCTTCCGATTATGTTCGTAACCTCGCTGGAGATGATGTTAACGTTATCTTTGGTGCTATGTATGATGAGAGCAAGACAGATTCTTGCACAGTTACAGTAATTGCTACAGGAATTGATGACAAGGCAGCAACTGGTACACAGAATAGTAGGATAAATAAGGTTGCTACACCTGTTTCACAGCCTACAGCTACCCCAGTTACTCCTGCAACTCCAGTTCATACAACTACAGTTCCTGTTACACCAGTTACTCCAATTACACCAATCGCGCAGGCACAGCCTGGTGTTTCAACAATTGGATTTGCAACTGAAGGTGTTGCAACTACTCCTAGACCTAATATGACAATCAATAGACCAACTGAGATCAAGAGCACAGTTGAACCAAAATCTCTTAAGATTCCAGATTTCTTACAGAGAAAGTGATTGATTTATCGGCATTTAGCCCTACTCCAGCATTGGAGTAGGGCTTTTTTATTCAAAAAAGAGCATTTTGCGTAAAAAATGCCACTTTATAACCCATTGTTCCTGCACAAAACGTTATTTAGTGTGGAATTATTGTAAAAATAATGCTACAATAAATTGTGTGATGCATAATATGGCAGCCAAGATATAGTGGAGATATCACTTTTATAAAAATGGAGGAAATGCTATGAAATGCCCATTTTGCGGTAAGGATGATACAAGAGTAATTGATTCAAGACCTGCTGACGAAAATACGTCTATCAGGAGAAGAAGAGTTTGTGATTCCTGTGGAAAAAGATTTACCACATATGAAAAGGTAGAGACTATTCCTCTTATTGTTATTAAAAAAGGTGATATCAGGGAGCCATATGACAGGGCCAAGATTGAGGCAGGTGTGTTCAGAGCTTGTCACAAGAGACCTGTAAGTGCAGAGCAGATCACCAAGATGGTGGATGCGGTTGAAACAGAAGTCTTCAACCTGGAACAGAAAGAGATTCCAAGCAGAGCTATCGGTGAGATAGTAATGGATAAGATGCAGGATCTTGATCCTGTAGCATATGTAAGATTTGCATCAGTTTACAGAGAGTTTAAGGATGTGAATACATTTATGGATGAACTTAAATCAGTTCTCAAGAAAGAGGCTGATGGAACCATATCTAATTCAGCTGATAATAACATTCCGCTTCTTAAGAAAGAGTAAGCTAATAGCCTTGACAATAAGTTGTCAAGGCTATAATATTTCTTTGAGCTCAACAAGAGCTAGACAATTTAATATAGGAGGAAGATTTTAACATGATTAAGAGGAGTTTTATGAAAAGGAGTGTATCCTCATTATTACTAGTCGTGTTAACAACACTGACTGTTGCATTGGGCGGATGCTCAAGTGACAAGGCAGGAGAATCTACGGAAGGTAACCAGGGCACAGGGGCAAGCACTGAAACAGTGACTAGCACAGCCGATACAGATGTTACCAATACGTCAGATGATCTTTCTAAGCTTATCGTTGGAGTACCTCAGGACATCAGCGAGCTTGACCCCCACACAGCAACAGGGGCAGGTATTCAGGAGGTATTGTTTAATGTCTATGAAGGCTTGGTCAAGCCTGATGCGAGCGGTAATCTTATCCCTGCTGTAGCCAGTGATTACACGATTTCGGATGATAGTACGGTATACACATTCACACTTCGTGATGGAATCAAATTTCACGATGGAAGTTTAGTTACGGTAGAGGATATTAAGTATTCTATTGATCGTAATAGAGGAGCAGATGGCAGTGAGCCACTCATTTCTTCATTTTCCAGTATTGACAGTGTGAATATTATTGATGACAGTCACGTAGAGATAGTGCTTAAGGAAGCTAATTCAGATTTCCTTCCACTTCTTACAGTTGCAATTGTTCCAGAGGCTAACAAGGATTTAAATACAAATCCTATTGGTACAGGCCCATACAAGTTTGTGTCACGTTCTCCACAGGAGAATTTCGTGGTAACCAGATTTGATGATTACTGGGGCGATAAGGCATATATCAAGGATGTAGTGTTCAAGGTAGAGGCTAATAGCGATGCAATCGTTATGGACCTTGAGGGCGGCTCTATTGATATGATCGCCAGAATTACAAGTACTCAGGCAGCTCAGCTTTCTGATAAGTTTGAGATTTACGAAGGAACAATGAACCTTGTACAGGCTCTTTACCTCAACAATGCCGAGAAGCCATTTGATGATGTAAGAGTTAGACAGGCTCTTTGCTACGCTATTGATCCACAGGAGATCATGAACTTTGTATCAGATGGTGCAGGAACAGAGATTGGTAGTGCTATGTTCCCTGCATTTACTAAGTATTATGATGCAAGTCTTAACGACACTTACAATCAGGATACAGAAAAGGCTAAGGCTCTTCTTGCTGAAGCTGGTTACCCTGATGGATTTGAGTTTACTATCACAGTTCCATCAAACTATGCTCAGCATATTGATACAGCACAGGTTATCTCTGAAGAACTCAAGAATATCGGCGTTACAGCTAATATTCAGGAAGTTGAGTGGAACACATGGCTTGATGAAGTTTATAAGCAAAAGAAGTATCAGTCAACAGTAGTTGGTTTTGATGCTTCAACACTTTCTGCATCAGCCCTTCTTGCAAGATATGTATCTACTTCAAGCAAGAACACATTTAACTATAGCTCAGCTGCCTATGACGAGGCATATGCCAAGGCAGTAGCTTCTAATGACGACGCAGAGAAGACTAAATATTATAAAGAGTGCCTTAAGATCCTTTCAGAAGATGCTGCTAACGTATATATTCAGGATCTTCCAGCTTTTGTAGCACTTAACAAGAAATTTACAGGTTATGTTTTCTATCCTCTTTATGTTCAGGATATTGCAAAGATAAGACCTGCTCAGTAATTTAAAGATTTGCGAGGAATATGCATATGAAATATATCATCAAAAAGTTTTTTTCTATGATCATTACTTTGGTGGTGGTTTCATTTTGTGTATTCCTCGCTTTTAATGTAATACCGGGTGATCCTGCTCTTAGAAAGCTTGGAACAGAAGCTTCTCCAGAGCTTATCGCTCAGGTGAGACATGAGATGGGACTTGATGATCCTCTTATTGTCAGGTATTTTAACTGGTTTACATCTTTCATTCATGGAGATATGGGAACATCCTACAATTACAATGTTCCTGTCGCAGGCATGGTCCTTAACAAGGTGCCTATCACACTTACAATGGCTATTATGTCATTTGTTCTTACTATACTTGTATCTATTCCACTTGGAATCTTTACAGCTAAATATGAAAATGGCTTTATTGACAAGGCTATTACTATGATCAACCAGATCATAATGGCGATTCCTCCTTTCTTTTCAGGAATCATAATCACTTTTATTTTTGGAATGATATTTAAGCTCTTTACCCCGGGAGGTTTTGTGTCCTATACAGAGGATTTTGGGGGATTTTTGAGATATCTTATTTTCCCTTCTGTTGCTATTGCACTTCCAAAGATAGCAATGACAGTTAAGATGCTCAGGGGAAGTTTGATTGATGAAGCAGCCAAGGATTATACAAGGACTGCGTTTAGCAGAGGAAATAACACCAACGGTGTTTTATATAGACATGTACTTAAAAATGCCATGATCCCGGTAATCACATTCCTTGGAATGTTGCTTGCAGACATGGTTGCAGGAAGTATTGTTATAGAACAGGTATTTAGCATTCCTGGTATCAGCAGAATACTTCTTTCCAGTATCAGTAATAGAGATTATCCGGTAGTAGAGGCCATTATCATGGGCGTAGCTGCTATTGTAATAATAATAAATCTTTTAGTGGATATAATTTACAGGATCATTGATCCAAGAATTGAGATAACAGACTAATGAAGGCTTTTTTGAAAAAACTTAAGAAAAATCCATATATGATAGCGGGACTTATTATAACTGGACTTATAGTCCTTATGGTTATAGTAGGCCTCTTTTGGATGCCATATGAACCTACCAAGATGAATGCCAGTGAGAAGCTTCAGGGCATTTCTGTGAAGCACATCATGGGTACGGACAATATGGGAAGAGATGTGTTCAGTAGAGTTATGTACGGAAGCAGGATTACGCTTTTGATAGCTCTTGGTACAGTTACTATTGGTGTTGTACTTGGCACTATCATAGGTGCACTTACAGGTTATTTTGGCGGAATACTTGATGAAGTAGTCATGAGGATCATTGATGCGATGTTTGCTTTTCCAAGTATCCTGCTGGCACTTGTTATAGTCAGTGTGTTTGGAACAGGTTGGGCTCAGCTTCTTATGTCTCTTGGAATAGCATTTATTCCAAGTTATGCAAGGATCGTTAGAGGCGAAGTCCTTAGATGCAAGGGAATGGACTATGTTGAGAGCGCAAGACTTCAGGGAGTATCACAGTTTAGGATGATATTTGTACATATCCTTCCTAATATCAAGGGAGTTCTTGCTTCATCAATCCTTATCGGTTTTAATAATGCGGTTTTGGCAGAGGCAGGTCTTAGCTACCTTGGAGTAGGTTCTCAGCCTCCATATGCCAGCCTTGGCAAGATGCTTTCAGATGCTCAGCAGTATATGTTTACAGTACCAAGCTATTGTCTGTGTCCTGGTATTGTGATCGTCTTGATCGTTTTAGGTTTTTCTTTTTTAGGTGAAGGAATTAGAAGATGGAAATAATACTTGATGTAACTGATCTTCATATAGAATTTCACGATGGCGACACACCTACTATAGCTGTGGATGATTTTGATCTTATGCTTGGGAAGGGTGAGATAGTTGGTATCGTTGGAGAATCAGGCTCTGGTAAGAGTATGAGTGCCCTTGCTATTGCAGGGCTTTTAAACAGAGGATCTATGAAAAAGACAGGAAGGATCATGTTTAATGGTGATGACCTTCTGACAATTGATAGAAGTAAGCTTCGTACCTATCAGGGAGACGAGATATCCATAATTTTCCAGGAACCTATGACAAGTCTTAATCCAGTAAAAAAGATTGGCTGGCAGGTTGAGGAATCTCTTTATATCCATCATCCTGAGATAGATAAAAAGACAAGAAAACAAAAAGCTATCGACATGCTAAAGGACGTGGGACTGACAAATGCAGAGGAAGTGTATTACATGTATCCTCATGAGCTTTCTGGTGGTATGAGACAGAGAGTTATGATAGCAGCAGCCATGATTGGAGGTCCACAGATACTTATTGCAGATGAGCCTACTACGGCTCTTGATGTGACTGTTCAGGCACAGATAGTAGAACTACTCAAAAAGTTAAATAAGGAAATGGGTACATCAATTATTTTCATTTCCCATGACCTTAGCCTTGTAAATCAGCTCTGCGAGAGGGTTATCGTTATGCAGAAGGGCAGCATTGTTGAGTCTGGCAAGACTGCAGATATATTCAAAGCTCCAAAGCATCCATATACTCAGAGACTGATTGCAGCTATACCAAAGATCGATATTGGCGAGTGAGGCATTTTAGATGGAAGAAACAAAGGTACTTAAAGTATCACATTTAGATGTTTTTTATAAGAATAGAAAGAGAAAGCTCTTTTCCAGCAAAAAGAAGGTTCAGGCATTGTTTGATGTGTCTTTTGACATGGATGAAGGTGAAGTGCTGGCAATAGCTGGCGAATCGGGATGTGGTAAATCTACTCTTGCAAGAGCAATCGTAGGCATCAACAAGGATTATGAGGGAGCCATGTGGCAAAAGTACGAGGGACCGCAGATGGTATTCCAGGATCCTTACAATTCGCTTAACCCTTCCAAGAAGATTGGCTGGCTTTTAGAGGAACCTCTTAGGGTTGATAAAAAGAAAAAATGGACTCCCGAAGAGCGAAAGAAGAGAGTTGAGGAGATCATGGCTCAGATCGAGCTTCCTATTGAGATGCTTGACAGGTACCCATCACAGCTTTCAGGTGGTCAGAGGCAGAGGGTGTGCATAGGAATTGCTCTTATGAGAAATCCAAAGCTTCTCATAGCAGATGAGCCGGTTTCAGCGCTTGATGTTACGATAGCCTCCCAGATAATGGAACTATTATCAAGGATCCATAAGAATCTTGGAATCTCTATCATTTTCATCTCTCATGATCTTAGAGTGGTTTATCAGATAAGTGACCATGTTATGATCATGAAAAATGGCAGAGTTGTGGAGTATGGAAAAACTAAAGAGGTTTATAAAAATCCTAAACAGGAGTATACTAAACAGCTCCTTAAAGCCGCAGGAATAAAAGAATAAAAAAACTCTAAAAAAGTCTTAAAATTCTCAGAAATACTGAGGTTTTGGGACTTTTTTTAATATAATGGTATTAAGTTATTGAGTAAAAATCCGATATTTTAATTATCTAGGGGAAATAAATTTTTTTATAGAAAGGGGGCGGATGTTATGGCAGTAAATAGAATTGGCTTCATGCAAGGCTATGATGCATATAATATACCAGCCGCCGGCGATAAAGTGCTTTCTGACCCAAAGAATCTTCAGGGACAGATAAGTAGCGACCTTAAAGGTGAACAACCTAAACAAGATAATAAGTTAGACCTTACTGTTGAAGTTCCAAAAAGAGAAAACAACGCTTCGATCGAGAATGTGGCTATATCTTTTGGAACGTACGATAATACTTCGATAGATCTTTTTAGTGGAAATGGACTTGCTTCTGATAACATGAAGAGTGCGATATCAGGAATGCAGAAGGATCAGATACTTCATGAGTATCAGTATTTTGTAGGAAGTAAAGACCTTACAGGTAAGGACAGCAATGTGATTGCCGGAACAGAGGACGGAGTTGTAATTAAACTTTAATCCAAATGAAAAAAGTATTAAGAAACCTTGACCAAAGCGGATACTGGTCGAGGTTTTTTTATGACATTCTTTATTGATTAAAAAGATTTTTCCTTGTAAAATTTACACTAAAAGAGCCATAAAGGGGGAAAACATGAACTACACTGATGGACATACTAGGATCTGCGGACTTATAGGTAATCCGGTTAAGCATACATTATCTCCACTTATTCATAATTCGTTGTCTGATATGTTTGGCATCAACATGGTATATGTGCCATTTGAAGTTAATGAAAATGATGTTAAGGCGGCGGTCAAGGGTGCTCTTGCGCTTGATATAAAGGGCCTTAATGTGACGGTTCCTTATAAGAGTGAGGTAATTCCTTATCTTGACGATATAGATCCCCTGGCTAAGAGTATAGGCGCTGTTAATACCCTTGTAAGGACCGCAAATGGCGGATTCAAGGGCTACAACACTGATGTAACAGGTTTATATCACGCTATGCAGGATGAAGGCATTGATCTTGAAGGAGAAGTGGTGGTAATCCTGGGAGCTGGTGGAGTTGCCAGACCAACAGCTTTTTTGTGTGCAGATAAAGGCGCTAAAAAGGTCTACATACTTAATAGAACCTTTGAAAAGGCTGAATGTGTAGCAGACGAAGTAAACACAGCTCTTGGTACAGACGTTGTTATACCAATGAAGCTTGAAGATTACAAGAGAGTGCTGATGGCACATGATAAGTTCATTGCCCTTCAGTGCACATCTGTAGGTCTTTTCCCGGATGTGAACAGTGCAGTTATTGAGGATAAAGAGTTCTTCGAGCATATTAGCTGTGCACTTGATGAGGTGTACAGACCTCTGGAAACCAAGTTCATGAAGCTTGCAAAGGAAGCTGGTGCTAGGACCTTTTCGGGTCTTAAGATGCTTCTTTATCAGGGAATCGATGCTTATGAGCTCTGGCATGCTGATGACGGGATAAAGGTCACAAAGGAGCAGGCCGACGTTGTCTATAGATCACTTATGCTGGATGTAGTAGGAGCCAGCAATATCATACTTGAAGGTTTTATGGGAAGCGGCAAAAGCGCTGTCTCAGCTCTTTTGGCTGATGAGCTTAGTATGGAGCTTGTCGATACAGATGAGATCATTGAGGAAACAGAAGGCTTCACTATAAATGAGATTTTTGAAAAAGAGGGTGAGAAGGCTTTTAGAGACATGGAAACAGACCTTCTTGAAGCTATAACAGGAGATCATTGGAGAGAATTCGTCATATCACTTGGAGGTGGAATGCCTGTTAGAGAGGAAAATAGAAGGCTTCTTAGAAAAGCCGGCAAGATCGTGTTCCTGAAAGCTAGTCCTGAGACCATTTACGAGAGAGTAAAAGGCGATGACAAGAGACCGCTTCTTAGGTGCGAGGATCCTCTTTCTAAGATAAAAGAGCTGATGGCGTCCCGAATGGAAGCCTATGAAGATGCCGCAGATATTGTGGTAGATACAGATAATAAGACTGTCCAAGAAGTAGTTAATGAGATAGTTGATAAATTGGGAATTAGATGAACAAAAGAAATTATGCAAAGGAATTAGAAAATCAAATATCTGATTTTCAGAAAAAGAAGGAGTATCCAAGGCTTTTATTACATGCGTGCTGTGCGCCGTGTTCGTCCTATTGCCTTGAGTATCTAAGAGAGTTCTTTGATGTGACAGTCTTTTTCTATAATCCCAATATCACATCTGAGGGTGAATATAGCAAAAGAGTTGCAGAAGAAAAGAGGCTTATAGAGGAATACAACAGGCAGATAGATGAAGGATGCTTTGATGGTATGAACTCTGATGAGAATGCCAGAAAGATTGGTATTATCGAGGGAAATCATGATCCTAAAGTGTTCTATGATGCAGTTAAGGGCTATGAAGACTGCAAAGAGGGCGGAGAAAGATGCAGAAAGTGCTTTGAACTTAGACTTTTAGAGACTGCAAAGAGCGCAGCAGAAAACGGATTTGAGTTTTTTACAACTACGCTTACTATCAGCCCTTTAAAGAACGCCGACGTTCTAAATGAAGTTGGAGAAGAGGCTGCAAGGGACATGTCACAAAAATCAGGCAAGACTATCACTTTTTTACCATCTGATTTTAAGAAAAAGAACGGCTATAAGCGCTCTATAGAGCTTTCACAAAAGTTTGGGCTATACAGACAGGATTTTTGTGGATGCAGTTTTTCTAAGGCTCAGAGAGAAAAGGAAAAGAAGGAAAGAGAAGGGGAATTAAATGGATAATCAGCAGAGCAATGAAAATGGAGTTTTTAGTGGAATGGGGCATGATCCTGAGACAGGACAGCCTATAATGCCAGAGCCGGTAGAGGTTCCAGTAATCGAACCTCAGGTTCAGCAACAGCAGTATCAGCAACAGCAGTATCAACAGCAACAGTATCAACAGCAACAGTATCA
This sequence comes from Butyrivibrio hungatei DSM 14810, assembly GCF_900143205.1. Classification (GTDB taxonomy): domain Bacteria; phylum Bacillota; class Clostridia; order Lachnospirales; family Lachnospiraceae; genus Butyrivibrio; species Butyrivibrio hungatei. Next base: position 29,858 of record NZ_FRDH01000005.1, read on the forward strand.
ACAGCAACAGTATCAACAGCAACAGTATCAACAGCAGCAGTATCAACAACAACAGTATCAGCCGCAGTATCAGCAGTATCCTCAGCCAGACATGAATCAGGTAGAGCATCCTGATAATATCAATCCTACGGCCAAGAAGTTATGCTGGTCATCTCTTATCTGTTGGATCATCAGCAGGATTGGCGGATGGAGCCTTGGCTATGTTTTTTCATCGCTTGATGGCGAAGACTATACCAGACTTGCTCCAGGGGCACTTATCGGACTTGCAGGAATTGCCAGTTATGTACTTATGATCTATGTCAGGATCAAGTATCCAAAGAACAGATTTGGTAAGGGACTTATGTGGGTATACATAGTCGATCTTGTTTTGAGAGTTGTCTTGATTGTGGTAGCTATTCTTGCTTTTGTATACCTTGTTGAGTCTGTGTGCTCAGGCATTCCTGGATAATAACTATGTATATTTTTCTGATACTTTTAGCAGGCTTTTCTGGAATAGGAGGAGCCTGCTTTGAACTTCATAAGGCCAAAGTATCCAGGCAGGTCATCGGGTTTTCTGTGATGTTAAATTTGAGCATGGGTATATACTTTGCAGTTATGTGCGGGTACTTGTCATCGGGCTTTAGGGCCGTCAAGTGTGACAGCACAGGCGGAGCGTTGGGAATGATACTTGCCTGCTTTGTTATGGGCAGAATAGTTCCTCTTGCCAAGAAAGATATCTACAGGTCGTATTTTTTGCTCATGCCACTTGTATATGGAATTGGTAAGCTTGCCTGCGCTTACAAGGGATGCTGCGGCGGACTATCCATACATGGAGATAGATTTCCTATTCAGATGGTAGAGGCTATCAGCTTTATAGTATTGTTTTTGATCTCTGTTTATCTGGTGGAAAAAGACTCTTTTAAGCCTGGGGTATTAGTGATGGTCTGCACAGTGCTTAAGTTTTTACTAGATTTTTTAAGGGATACTCATGTAGAGCAGATCATCTCTTTTAATCAGGGAGCATGCCTTGTAACATTTGCTTTATTACTATGTATTTTTGCCATTGATAGAAAAGCTTTATTTTGATAAAATCTTTTACGTTAACGAAAAATAATCAAATTGATTGAAAGAAGGAAGAATTTTGGAAAAGGTACTTGAACTTATATCAAAAGAGGTTGGAGATGCGTTTGAAGCTGCCGGATATGATAGGGAGCTTGGAAAGGTAACTATCTCAAACAGACCTGATCTTTGTGAATATCAGTGTAACGGTGCTATGGCTGGAGCCAAGAAATATGGTAAGGCGCCATTTATGATTGCTGATGAAGTAGCTGAGAAGCTTCAGAATAACGAGATGTTTGATAAGGTAGAGTCTGTTAAGCCAGGCTTTTTGAATATTATCGTAAGTGGAGACTTTGCTAGAAGCTACATCGTTAAGATGCTTCATGAAAAGCACATGGGAGTTACTCTTCCAGGTCATGAGCCTACATTTATCCTTGATTACGGCGGACCTAACGTTGCTAAGCCTCTTCATGTAGGACATCTTCGCTCAGCTGTTATCGGTGAGAGTATCAAGAGAATTCTTAAATATACAGGACACAAGGTTATCGGTGATATTCATCTTGGTGACTGGGGACTTCAGATGGGCCTTGTTATCACAGGTCTCAAAGAGAGAAAACCAGATCTTTGTTATTTTGATCCTGATTATCAGGGAGCTTATCCAAAAGAGGCTCCATTTACAGTATCAGAGCTTGAAGAGATCTATCCTGCAGCCAGCAAGAAGTCAAAAGAAGATGAGCAGTTCAAGGCAGAAGCTATGGAAGCAACCAAGCTCTTACAGGACGGTTATAAGCCATACAGAGCTCTTTGGCATCATATTTTAAATGTTTCTGTTGCTGATCTTAAAAATAACTACAAGAAGCTTTCTGTAGACTTTGACCTCTGGAGAGGTGAGTCAGATGTCCATGAGGTTATTCCTGGAATGGTAGATTACATGAAGCAGCACGAATATGCTCATGAGAGCCAGGGCGCCCTTGTTGTTGACGTAGCAGAAGAGACAGATACCAAAGAGATCCCACCATGCATGATCCTTAAGTCAGATGGAGCATCTCTTTACAATACAACTGATCTTGCAACTATCAAGCAACGTATGGAAGAGTTCCATCCAGAGGGACTTATCTACGTTGTAGATAAGAGACAGGAACTTTACTTCACACAGGTATTTAGATGCGCACGCAAGACCAAGCTTGTTCTTCCAGAGACAGAGCTTCATTTCGTAGGCTTTGGTACTATGAATGGCAGCGATGGCAAGCCATTCAAGACCAGACAGGGCGGCGTAATGCGTCTTGAGAATCTTATTGCTGAGATCGATGAAAAGATGTATGCAAGAATCAAAGAGGGAAACCTTGATATCAGCGACGAAGAGGCTAAAGATACAGCTCACAAGGTAGCTCTTTCAGCTATCAAGTATGGTGATCTTTCTAATCAGCCTTCTAAGGATTACATCTTTGATGTTGATAAATTCACTTCATTTGAAGGAGATACAGGCCCATACATCCTTTATACAATGGTTCGTATCAAGTCTATCCTCAAGAAATATGAGGCAGAAGGTGGAGTGGTCAAGGATGCTAAGCTTGATAACCCTGATAGCGACGCTATGAAGGCACTTATGCTCCTTCTTACAAGATTTGCAGATTCAGTAGAGAGTGCAGCAGCAGACCTTGCACCAAACAGAATCTGTGCATATATCTATGACCTTAGTAATGCATTTAACAGTTTCTACCATGGAACCAAGATTCTTGCAGAAGCTGATGAAAATAAGAAGAGCAGCTATATTGCACTTCTTGCTACAACACTCAAGATCCTTGAAACAGGTATTGATCTGTTAGGATTCAGTGCTCCTGAAAGAATGTAAGCGATATAAGGATGAAGGGAAATCCAAATCTGTGCTTGCACAGAGATTTGGATTTTTCTGAAGACTGAACGGACATGAGGAAAAAAGATACGCGAGCATAGCGAGCGGATTGATTTCCGAATGGACGTAGGATTGCGAGAGCGAAGCGGAGCAATCCGTATATCGCTCTAAATGGTGGAAAAATGGAAGACAAACACATTTTCAGCAACAGGAAGCTTTTTCTGTTGCTGATTCCTATTATAGCTGAACAATTTCTGAACTCCCTTATGGGTATGGCTGACTCTATGATGGTTAGTAACGTAGGAGCAGCGGCTCTTTCAGGAGTATCTCTTGTTGATTCCATCAACAATTTAGTGGTACAGGCATTTAACGCCATGGCTACAGGTGGAGTCATTATCTGTTCTACCTATATAGGTCAGAAAGATAGAGAAAGAGCAAGAGATTCAGCAAGGCAGGTACTTCTTGTGTCTACCTGTATTTCAGTTACCATGATGATACTTGGTCTTATCTTCAGGATGCAGCTGTTAAGACTTATCTTTGGTACTGTTGATGCTGACGTTATGGAAGCTGCAGGCATCTATTTTCTTTTGACGATATTATCCTATCCTGGTGTGGCCCTTGCAGCGGCTGGAAGTGCTATTTTCAGGGCTCAGTCCAATACAAGACTTCCGATGAATATCGCAATTGCTTCAAATATATTAAATGTGGCTGGTAATGCGCTTTTGATCTGGGGCTTTGGACTTGGGGTTTATGGAGCAGCTTTAGCTACACTTATTTCACGTATATTCTCAGCGATAGTTCTTTTGGCATTTTTAAGAAATGATAAGCTTGAGATATTTGTAAAGGATTATCACAAGATAAGACCAGATGGTGGCAAGATAAAGAGAATCCTTGCAATGGGTATCCCAAATGGAATAGAGAACTCTATGTTCCAATTTGGTAAGCTTGCCATTCAGTCATCTGTTTCACTCCTTGGAACAGCAGCTATTGCAGCTCAGTCCATGACTAATATATTTGAAAATGTTAATGGTGTTGCTGGAATTGGCGTAGGAATCGGGCTTATGACTATTGTAGGTCAGTGCCTTGGCGCCGGACGCAAGGATGAGGCTATATATTACACCAAGAAGATGATCGGATGGGGATATATAGCAATACTCGTTAGCTGTCTTTTTACCTATGCAATTGCTGGCCCTGTGACGATACTTGCAGGTATGGCACCAGAAAGTAGGAAGCTTTGCTTGTTTATGTTGGGCTGGATCACTATCGTTAAGCCGCTTTTATGGTCACCATCATTTATTACTCCTTATGCCATGAGGGCTGCAGGAGATGTTAAATTCTCAATGATAGTTGCTACGCTTACTATGTGGCTTTTGAGAGTTACCCTTGCTACCTTCCTTATCAGGGTGGTAGGACTTGGTGCAATGGGCGTATGGATCGGAATGTTCGCTGATTGGGGCGTTAGAGGTATCATCTTTACCATTAGATTTAAAAGTAACAAATGGATCCACAAGGTGGTTTCCTAAAAAACAATTATAGTAGGAGAAAAGGTATGAAAAGTATTGAAAAAAAGAGGCTTTGGATGTTTATTGCCATTGCCTACGGTGTGACAGTGGTAATGAGTTTACTTATGATCGTTGGCAAGAACAACGGCAAGGATCTCACAGCCTTTGTCAATGTTCAGATGGCTTACCCTATGTGCGGTGTCATCTTAGGTAAGCTTTTCTTTAGGGAAGAAGACAAAAAGCTCCCTATGGCTGGATATATTACAGTTCTTGTGACAACAGCCATTATGATGGTACTTGCTATTCTCTCAGTTTTCCTTCCAGAAGTGATGATTGATAATGGAATTACAGAGTATTCTAACTGGAATATCTATTCACAGTATGTGCTCATAGCAGGAAGCTTTGTGGCATATATCCTTTTCTGGGTATGTGGCAAAGAAAAGAGAGCAAACGCAGGACTTAGCAGAAATAAGGTTAAGCTTAGTATCCTGCTTGTACTCTTATTTATCGTTTTATATTTACTTAGAAGTCTTATTTCAAGTCTTATGTTTGATGCCCTTACAGGCGGATCAAATATTGATACATTAAGCGGCTCTTTGATGGACCCTACTATAATCAGAGTGCTCATTGCACTTGCTATCAACTTCCCACTTACATTCATAGCATTTATGGGTGAAGAGTATGGATGGAGATATTATCTTCAGCCCATTATGCAAAAGAAATTTGGCTTAAGACTTGGTGTTTTACTCCTTGGTCTTGTATGGGCAGTTTGGCACATCTTTGTTGATTATCTTTTCTATGCAAAAGAGACAGGTCTTCAGATGTTTGTAAGCCAGATCATTACATGCGTTGCTATGGCTATCTTCTTTGGCTATGCATTTATGAAGACAGAGAACATATGGGCAATTTCAATCATGCACTATATCAACAATAACATGATCGCTGTATTTGCTGGCGGTGATGCTAATGTTCTTCAGAACCAGACAGTTACATGGGGAATGCTCCCTATCATGCTAGTTCAGAATATATTGTTCTTCTTGTTTATCCTTGCACCTGTTTATGGCAAGCTAAGAAAAGACAAAGAAGAGCAAAAGAATGCGTAATAATTTGAGAAGATAATAAGGAAGCCCTTGCTTACATAGAGTGAGCAAGGGCTTTTTGAGCTTATTTAGTTAATATTTGGTGACAGCTTACCATTTGATAAGATGGCGAGGTTTTGAGTTGCTCTGGACATTGCAGTATACAGGCAGTGTTTTCCAAGTTCATCATCAGGGTACCCTTCTGAATCAGCATCTGCCAGGATAACATGGTCAAATTCAAGACCTTTAGCGAGAGGAAGCTCTATGATAAACGCGCCTTCCTTTGGAAGAGAGTCGTGACCAGATACAATGACAGGTGCCTTTTCTCCAAGATTAACGATAATATTCTCGATAGTAGACTGCTTTTTGCAGATAATAGCAGTAAGGCCATCATTTTTCTCAAACTCTTTTATTTTATCATTTAACTCTTTATAATATTCGGCATCATTCTTACAGGCTTTGATTGTGACTGCTTCGCCAGGACGCTGCACAGATGATACCATCAGCTTTTTATCTTCAGGTAAAAGAGCTGCGAACATATCTGTGATCTCCGGTGAGCTTCTATAGCTTGTCATAAGTGGAAGCTCTACAAAGCTCTTATTATCTTCCTTTGCCATTTCCTTTATCTCGTCAAAAGAAATAGTGCCTTCTCTGATAGCCTGGAACTCATCTCCAAGCAGCATGAATCTTGCATTAGGGAAGTATTTCTTAAATACAAGGAGCTGAGCCTTGGTGTAGTCCTGAACTTCATCTATCATTACGTAGCGCATGTTCCTATCGCACATTCCTGTAAGCTCCATTTTGGTAAAGAGCCACTCGCAAGGAGTTATGCGCTTAGTTCCTAGAATTCTCTGGGCAATGTGAGTAACATTTACAAAGCTACAGTGTTTGATATCTCTAAGAGCTCCGCCAAAGTCATTTTCAATCCTGTTGTTTTCAGCTGAATCTGACTTGGATACTGAAGTTGTCTCATCATCAGTGTCTCTATCCATGTTTCTTAATGAGTTTTTGGCTCTAAGCTCCAGCTCATCTGATGCTGTCTGGATAAGCCTCATTCCCATCGGGAACTGCTTGAACATCTTTATTACTGATAGAACTTCTTTTTTGGTCATCACAAGTGTTTCTTTTTGCTTGATATCATGGAAGTCTTCAGCCTCTGGAATCAAGGTAGGAAGTACTTCATGGATCTTTTTAAGATTTTCCGCTTCGGTAGAATCAATCTCTTTTGCCTCAAATGGTACATGGACCATTTCAAGGAATTCCTGCCAGGTGATGGTGAGAGGATTGGACTCACCAAGATCTGGAAGTACGTTGTCTATATAGTCCCTAAATACCGGATTAAGTGTCATGAGGCATACCTGATCAGGTCTTAAGCTATTTCTTTTCTGGAAAAAGAGATATGCTATGCGCTGAAGGAGTACAGAAGTCTTACCACTTCCGGCGATACCGTTTACTAAAAGAACTGGGACATCAGGATATCTGATGACAGTGTTCTGTTCCTTCTGGATAGTAGCGGTGATGGCCTGCATCTTGTCTGTGTGAGTCTGTGACAGAGACTTAAGAAGCATTGGATCTTCGATAGCAATCTGAGTATCAAAGAAGGAGATGAGCTTATCTTTATTAAGACTAAACTGTCTCCTGAGCTTTAAGTCTACAGGAATTTCTCTGTCTTCAACCTTATAGCTTGTATGACCACTTTCCTGGTTGTAATAAACTTCTGCAATAGGAGATCTCCAGTCGATCACCATCTGGTCGTAGCCATTTTCTGAGATGGCAGCGCGGCCGATGTAATAATCTTCAACAGGCTCTGAAGGATCAAACTGAACCTGTATCTTGGCAAAATATGGTGATTCCAGGAGTTTTTTTACTATGCCAAGGCGTTTACCAAGGGAACTGCTCTCAATATTGTAGGTGTCGATATATCTGTTCCAGACTTCAATCTCACCAAGAGTTTCCATGGTGGTCTCTGCATCAGCATAGTCAAAACGGATATTGTCACGAATATCGTTTTTTTCATCAGTTGCCTTAGCGTCAAGGTTCATGATCTGAGATTCTAAGTCTTTTTTCATATCAAGGAGCTTATTGTAGGTCTTGGTCAGGTGCTTTTGCTCGTTATCAAATATTTCTTGTTCCATAAAACTATCCTCATATAAAGATTAAAAAATATCGTAAGTTACTACTGTGGTTATCTTTTAAGTATAACATATAAAAGCAATGAAAAGATTATTACAAGAAATTACAAATATTTACAAAAAATGTCAAAAATCTATTGACGTAAGAGCCAGCCTCACATATTATAATGTTGTCGCGACAGAATATATGGAGGGTAATAATGCAAAATATAAAACGCAGAACACGAAGACTTACATTGTTATTAGCATTATTTTTATTCTTTACAGCTATTCCTGTACAGACAGTTCACGCTGCTGGCGGTACAAGTAAAACTGCTACAGAAGTTGTAAAAGATATGACAGTAGGATGGAACCTTGGAAACACTCTGGACTCAGTTGGACAGAAATCAAGCTTTCCTTACACTATGTCACTTGAAACATTTTGGGGAAATCCAAAGACAACCAAAGAGATGATCGATGAAGTAGCTAAGGCTGGCTTTAATACAATACGTATCCCGGTTTCATGGGGCCAGTACACTACAGGAGATAACTACGAGATTCCTGATTTCTTCATGGAAAGAGTAAAAGAAGTAGTAGATTATTGTATCGCAAATGATATGTATGTAATCCTTAATACACATCATGATATTACTTCTGAGTATTGCTTCTATGTACCAAACAACGCAAATAAGAGCCGCTCTGAGGCATATTTTAAGTCTGTTTGGACACAGATCGCTAATGAGTTCAAGGATTATGATTATCATCTTATTTTTGAGACAATGAACGAGCCAAGACTTGTAGGACACGGTCAGGAATGGTGGTTCCCAAGAAATAATCCTAGCAGCGATATTCAGGAAGCTATTGAATGCATCAATGATTACAACCAGGTTTCACTTGATGCTATCAGAGCAACAGGCGGAAATAACGCAGACAGATGCGTAATGGTTCCTGGCTACGATGCTTCAATCGAGGGCTGCATGACAGATGGATTCAAGATGCCAAAGGATTCAGCATCTAACAGACTTATCCTTTCAGTACATGCTTATATTCCTTATAACTTTGCTCTTGCAAGTGATTCATTCATCACAAACTTTGACCAGAGCAACAAGACAGATATTGATGTGTTCTTCAATGATCTTAATTCAAAGTTCATGTCAAAGGGTATTCCTGTAGTTGTAGGAGAGACAAGTGCTTCTAACAGGAATAATACAGCAGACAGAGTGAAGTGGGCTGATTATTACTGGTCAGCAGCTTCTAAGTACAGCAATCTTGCTATGTGTCTCTGGGACAACAACTTCTATGATAACGATGCTTCTGGTTCAAACGGAGAGTGCCATAGATATCTTGATAGAAAGAGTCTTACATGGGCAGATCCTGAGATCATCACAGCTATCATGAAGCATGTTGATGGAACACCTGCTACTATCGATGGTAACAAGGTTCCAACGCCTCAGCCAGATCCACAGCCACAGCCAGAACCACAGCCGGATCCTGAAAATCCAGATCCAGAGCCATCACCAGCTCAGGCACCTGGCAGAGAAGGACTTAAGGCTGATTATACAATCCACAACTGGGGATCAGGATATCAGGTAGTCATTAAGGTTAAGAATGAATCTGATAGCAAGATAGAAGGCTGGACTGTAAAGGTCAGCAAAAAAGACGTAAAGATAGATACAAGCTGGTGCGTAAACATTGAAGAAACTGATGATTACTATGTGATCACACCACTTTTCTGGAATTCAAATCTTGAGCCAGGTGCTTCTGCAGAGTTTGGCGTCCAGGGAACAGGTTCTATCGGAGATACTGTAGACGTTACAGTAGAATAAAACAAATTAACTATACTTATACTAATCTGATGATAGTTGAAAACTGAGAAGAGAAGCGGTGCATATTGGTGCATCGCTTCTTTTGCGTGTTGATGTGATGACGGAAATGGACCTAGGGGACGGGGTTAGTGGACCATTTTTTCAAAAAATGGTCCACTAACCCCGTCCCCTAGGTCCATTTCAGGGCAACAAAAAAGGAAAGCAATTATTGCTTTCCTTTTTAGTAGCGAGAGGGGGACTCGAACCCTCGACACCGCGGGTATGAACCGCGTGCTCTAGCCAGCTGAGCTACCTCGCCATATGTTGCCTCGCCTGACTGCCTCACGCAGCCGACCAACATAATATACCTCAATACTAATGATGTTGTCAACAGATTTTTTATATTTTTTTTCAAAAAGATGCCCATGAATTCTTGGTCGAACATAAGTTATCTAAACTACGATTCTTTATATGTGTTAAGATTAATAATATATCAAAATTATGTAAAGGAGAGTTGACTATGTGGGCTTATGAAACCAGCTTTTATCAGATATATCCGCTAGGCTTCTGCGGAGCACCTTTTGAAAATGATGGAAAACTTGAACACAGGATTCTAAAGGTAATAGATTGGATCCCTCACTTTAAGAAGCTTGGAGTGGGTGCAATTCTCTTTAACCCTGTATTTGAATCTGATACTCATGGATATAATACCAGGGATTATAAAAAGATAGACGTGCGCCTTGGAACCAATGCGGATTTTAAGAAGGTTTGCAAAGCACTTCACAAAGAGGGTATAAAAGTAGTTCTTGATGGAGTATTTAATCACGCTGGAAGAGGCTTTTTTGGTTTTGAGGATGTACTTAAAAACAGGTGGGATTCCCGGTATAAGGACTGGTTTAATATAAACTTTGACGGTAACAGTAACTACAATGATGGCTTGTGGTACGAAGGCTGGGAAGGCAACTATGACCTTGTAAAGCTAAATCTCAGAAATCCTGAAGTTGCGGATTATCTCATAGACAGTGTGAAATTCTGGATCGATGAATTTGGAATCGATGGCCTTAGACTTGATGTTGCATATTGCGTAGATACAGACTTTTTAAAGAGGCTTCGCTACGAGACTGGTCAGTTCAAGGAAGATTTCTTCCTTATGGGAGAAATGATAGGTGGAGACTACAACAGGATAATGGGAGATGAGCTCTGCCACAGCGCCACAAACTATGAGTGCTATAAGGGAATGTATTCGGCCCTTAACAGCATGAACTTATTTGAGATCATTCATTCGCTCCTTAGACAGTTTGGACCGGAGAACTGGACCTTATATAGGGACAAACATCTCCTCTCTTTTGTGGATAACCATGATGTGAGCAGGATTGCCAGTGTATTAAACAGACCAGAACATTTAAAACTCATCTATACTCTTATGTTTGGAATGCCTGGAATACCTACGATCTATTATGGCAGTGAGTGGGGAGAAAAAGCTGACAAATCCCAGGGAGATCCTGCCCTTAGGCCTTGTTTTGATAGCCCTAAGTGGAATGACCTTACTGATACCATAGCAGCACTTTGCAAAGCCAGAGAGAAGTCTATGGCGCTTAGTTATGGAGGCTTTGCGTCACTTCTTTTAACAAACAGGCAGTGCATATTCGAGAGGGAGACAGATGGTGATAGAGTGATCGTTGTGATAAACGCCGATGAAAACTCTTTTCATGCGGACTTTAACGCAAGGGCTGACAAGGCGACAGATATGATATCAGGAAACGAGATAGATTTTGGAGGAGGCCTTGATATTCCACCATATACAGGATATCTTTTGCATATTTAAATGACGCGATTTTGCACGTAAATTGTTGTTGCAGGAAAGAAAATATATTATAATTTATACATGGAAATACGTTCACCAATTGTTGCAATTTTGGTATTAGGAATATTGATCTTAGTTTACCTGAGGAAGACAGTGCCGCAGCTTTATTCAGCGCGGTTATTTTTTGGCTTTCTGGTGGTGGCATTTATAAATGTTCTTATAGAAATAATTGAATGTTTTGTGTTTACAGACACGACTGGAGCATTTAAGTCGCTTCGTAAGACTATGCAATGGCTTTATGCTTCATCTACGCTGGTTTCTATCTATAGTATATGGATATATGCATATTCCAAGATCACCAAGAACAGGATAGTTTCAAATGTGTTGGTTGTGCTAACGGCGATCCCTATGTTTATCAGCGTTGTTACACTGTTTTTTGGCAAGATAGAATATGGAAGAAGTAAGAGCGGATATTATTATAATTATGGTCCGATGATAACTCTTTGCTATGTTATAGGTCTTACCTACATCATCGTTACTATAATATCTGTCTTTATCCAAAGGAGCAGACTAAGAAAAGAAGACTTTTTTGCTCTGGAAGGAGCACTTATATTGTGGGTGTTCCTTGGATTGTTGCAGAGTCTGAAAAAAGGAGTGCAGGTATCATCCATAGCTATGATGCTCATGGGACTCATTCTTTTTTTGGTCATAGAGAATCCAAAAGAGCTATATGAAAAGTCCATTATAAATGTTAAGACCAAGGATGCATTTACACTTCTATTACTTGAACTATTTGGACTCAAGCGAAAATTTTACATAATATCTGTTATTTTTACAGGAAAGACAAATGTTCTTAGTGCTTCTGATACCAAAGAACTCAGAGCAGTGCAGAAAACAATAGCAGATTATGGACGTGTCAGACTTGGAACCTCTGCGTATCTTACTGATTGGAACACTCTAAGCTTTATAGTGAAAAAAACAGAACGCATAGAAGAGTTCATGGATTTTATCAATAACTATGATGGAGGAGGCGGCAACTACAAGCTTACTTTTTCTATACTTGAAATTCCGAAATACTCTCAAAAAGCAGATGAGACTCTGCAGATACTTAGCTATGTTTCCTGTGAATATATTAACACCCAGTCTTCACCTAATCTTGTAATAACAGAAGCTGTAGTGGACAAAATGCTCTATAGGAACACTATTGAGGACGTAGTCAGAAAAGCAGTTAAGGAGAAAGCTTTTGAAGTTTATTATCAGCCAATTCTTAAGGTGGAAGATGGCTCTTTTTCATCAGCTGAAGCCCTTGTCAGATTAAGGAGAACCAATTCTGAGAACTATATATCTCCTGAAGACTTTATTCCAATTGCTGAAAAATGCGGACTCATTCTTGAAATTGATGATCTTGTTTTTGAAAAGGTATGTTCATTTATTGCAGAGAATAATCTTTCAAGCTACGGCATAAAGGCTATAGAAGTAAACCTTTCTGGAAATGAAGTGGTTGATTTCCAGGCTTATGACAGACTTATAAGGAAAATGGAAAAGTACCATATTCCACCAAACTTTATAAACTTTGAGATCACAGAGACAGCGTATATCAATAATGATGAAGCATTCAAAGAAAATGTGCGTAAGCTAAAGGAAAAAGGAAGTACATTTTCCATGGATGACTTTGGCTCAGGATATTCGAATCTGTTAGAGATACTAAAGATGGATTACAGGATAGTTAAGATGGACAAGGAATTCATATGGAACTGTCTTGATAAGAACAAACCGGAAAATATGAAGATGCTTAAGTATACGGTTAAATTCTTAAAGGATTATGGCCTTCATATTTTGGCAGAGGGTGTAGAAACTCTAGAACAAGCCGAAATACTTATAGAAAATGGTGTTGAGTACTTACAGGGATTTTATTATTCAAGACCAATCCCTGAAAAGGAATACATTAAATTCTTGACTGACTTGAAAGGAGAAAAAAGATGAACGAGGGATTGTACGAAGCGGTATTTTGTTACGGAGAAAAGAAGGTGGATCCATTTATGTACTGCCAGGTGGATTTCGATAGGATCATTGGCGACATGAAGCTTGTGGGCTATGAGCTTACACCACTTAACATTGTTCATCAGATCATGCTTGAGCAGCTTGATCACCTTTTAAAGACTAAAGCTCAGATCATCGAGGCTACCATGGATATGGAAAACCGTGATGAATATTGTAGAGCCAAATATGGCCTTTCTTTCAAGGATATAGACGCACTTGATCCAAGACATGATATAGAGTGGGATATCAAGAGCGGACAGGTTATTTTCTTCCTGTCACCAGAAGCAATGTACAAGGAGGAGGCATACTTTACTTTGTTCAAAAAAGCCTTTGAAGTGTTCACTGCAAAGACTGGTTTTACTTACATGAGTCAGTGATATGATAACGACGTTGGAGACAGACAGACTGATACTAAGAGGCTGGCAGGATGAAGATGCTGCCAGTCTTTATAAGTATGCCAGTGATGAAAGAGTGGCGTATAGTGCTGGTTGGATACCACACCTGGATGAAGGCTATTCTAGGGCCATCATCAGGACTGTGTTAAAAAAGCCGGAGACCTATGCTATCTGCCTTAAGGGACATAAAAACGAGCCTATAGGCAGTATTAATCTTGATCTCTATGGAAATGAAAATAAAAAGCTTGGACAGAGTGAAGGCGAAATAGGATTCTGGGTAGGCTATCCGCATTGGGGAGAGGGCATTGCACCTGAGGCTGTAAAGGAACTTTTACGTCACGGTTTTGAAGACTTAAGGCTTCATCAGATATACTGCGGTTATTTTTTGGGAAACCACAATTCTGAGCGTGTTCAGGAGAAGTGTGGTTTTGTTTTTCACCACGTAGAGCCTCACGTAAAAGTCCTTATGTTAGAAGAAGAAAGAATAGAGTACATCAACGCTATATCCTTAGATAGGTGGAAAAAATTAAACGATTAACTATTACAAAATAATTAAGATTATGGTATAATGATGCTACGCCGCAAAATTCCGAGAAAGTTGGAATTTTTTATATCCTTTAAGGTGAAAGCGCTTTCATGACATCATGGCAGATTGTTTTTTTCAGAAGGAGGAACAATATGTTAAATGTAGGAGAGTGCGTAATTTACGGTAGTCATGGTTTGTGTAGAGTACAAGAGATTCTTGTACCATCGTTTCTTGAGAGGGGAAATGAGAAGCAGTATTACATGATGGTTTCTGCCGTTGATGCGGGCAGTGTTCTCTATGTGCCAGTTGATGGTGCTGAGGACAAGGTTCGTGAAGTTATGAGCGCTGATGACGCCGAAGGATTGATTGACGAAATTGATGTGATCGAGGAAATGGATCTTCCGGAGGGCAAGAAAGCTGAGCCCGCTATCGCTGAAGTAGTCAAAAGAAATATTGCTGACGAAATGATGAGCCTTGTCAAAGCATTACACAAAATCAAGGCTATTCGTGAGGCTGAAGGTAAGAAGTTTGCTGCATTAAATGAGAGATACTTAAATATAGCTGAAAAGCTTCTTTATACTGAAATGGCCTTTGCTCTTAAAACAGAAAAAGATGAAGTAAAGAGCAGAGTTGTCTATGAGCTATCACAATTACCATTAGAGACTGCATGATTGCAGTCTCTTTCTTATTTTGCAGGAAAAATAAGAATATGTTGCATTGCACTATTCTTAATTAGTGCAGTAAAGTGTGTTTTATGCTAAAATATTCCCCATGGATAATACATTAGAACTATATTATGAAAGTGCATATATTAAAGAATTTGACGCTGAGGTTATTTCCTGTCAGGAAGGAAATAACGCTAAGTACGAGGTTGTTCTTGATAAAACAGCTTTTTTCCCTGAACAGGGTGGACAAACGTCTGATATAGGATGCCTTATTGATGAGGAGCAAAAAGAACACAAGGTGCTACATACGTCTATATCATCTGGTGAAGGCCTGATAAGGCATATTACAGATTCACCAATAGCCAAAGGAACCAAAGTCCACGGCTGTATTGACTGGGAACACAGATTTAGCAATATGCAGCAGCACACAGGAGAACATATCTTTTCAGGAATAGTTCATTCAAGATATGGCTTTGAAAACGTTGGATTTCACTTAAGCGATTCAGAAGTTACCATGGATTACAGCGGTGTCCTCACGGAAGAAGACATCAGGGACATTGAGCTTGAGGTTAACAAGGCTATTTGGGCTAATGTGGAAGTTATCTGTGAATTTCCTGATGCTGATAAGCTTAGCACTATAGATTACAGGAGCAAGAAGGAACTGTCAGGAGATGTGCGTATAGTTACGATTCCCGGCTACGATGTTTGCGCCTGCTGCGCGCCACATGTTTTGAAGACAGGAGAGATCGGCCTTTTGAAGGTCGTTGGCCTTCAGAATTACAAGGGCGGCGTCAGAGTTAATATTTTATGCGGAGGGAGAGCTCTTGAATATGTAAATTCCCAGCAGAATATAGTAAAAGAGCTGGTTTCTATTTTTACCACCTCTGAAGAAAAGATAGTAGATTCAGTTAAAAAGCTATCAGATGAAAACATAAGCTCAAAACAGAAGCTGGCAGAAGCCATGGATGAGCTTGTTGGTTATGAACTAAAAGAGATAGATCCATCAAAGGAGGACGTCTTTTTATTCAAGCCTTCCACATATGATGGCAACACTATGCGCAAGATGGTTAATGCGCTTTCTCAGGCTCATGGTGGATATTGCGGTGTCTTTGCCGGCGACGATGTGGAAAACTACAGGTATATAATCTCCACGGGAGCTTTAGGAAAGGATCTTAAGGCTGTTCAGGAATTATTAAAGAATGAATTTGCGGCCAGAGGCGGTGGAAACGCCAAGATGATCCAGGGAAGCATAGAAAAGCTAAATGTACAGGAACTGTTAAATAAATTAGAGCAGCTTTAAGGTTTTGACATAAGAGGAAAATTATGAAAAAAGGTACAATAGTAGATTTTAGGGATGGATGCAGAGATGCGATTCCAGTATGTCTGGGATATATCGCAGTGTCTTTTGCCTTTGGGATTGAAAGCTCCAAGATTGGAATGAGTGTATTTCAGGCTATCATGACATCGCTTTTAAATGTCACTAGCGCAGGTCAGTTCTCAGCTCTTGAGATCATAGCAAGAAATGGAAGCTTTATTGAGCTGGCTATATTGCAGCTTATCATAAATCTTAGATATATGCTCATGAGTACGGCTCTTTCTCAGAAGCTTGATCCAGAGCTTGGAACAGGCTACAGACTGGGAATATCCTATGGAGTTACTGATGAGATCTTTGCACTTTCTGTATTAAAAAAGGGTAAGCTTTATCCATTATATTCCTATGGCCTTATATTTATCTCTGTTTTTGGCTGGGTTCTTGGCACAGGCCTTGGAGCCTTTGCTGGACAGATAATGCCTCAAAGGATCATTAGCTGTCTGGGACTTGCAATATATGGAATGTTTATTGCAATCATCATTCCAGATACCAGAACCAGTAAACCAGTGCTTATGGTTGTAATAGCTGCTATGGCCCTGTCTACTATATTTACATTTGCTCCATATTTAAAGGCTATTTCTTCCGGATTTAGAATTATCATCATTACGGTGTTTGTGGCAGCTATAGCCGCAGTCTATGCGCCAGTTAAGGAGGAAGAGCATGAGTAGAGTATATCTTTATATACTGCTTATGGCAGGTGTTACGTATCTTATCAGGGCGCTGCCTCTTACACTTATCAGAAAAGAGATAAAGAGTCCTTTTATAAAGTCATTTTTGTATTACGTACCGTATGCTACGCTGGCAGCCATGACATTTCCGGGAATTCTTTCAGCAACCGATCATCTATATTCAGCGATTGTCGGCTTTGCTGTTGCGCTTATTTTGGCTTTTGAGAAAAAGAGCCTTCTTACAGTTGCAGGTTTTGCCTGCATTACTGCCTTTGTTGTGGAATTGTTTTTAAGATGATATGCTATGAGGTAGTATTTTTATATTAGTTTTTTGATGCGAGGTAATTATGCATATTGGAATGGGATATGACGTACATCGTCTGGTAGAAGACAGGGACCTTATCATCGGAGGAGTTAAGATTCCTTACGAAAAGGGACTTTTGGGACATTCAGATGCGGATGTTCTTTTACATGCTATAATGGATGCTCTCCTTGGAGCGGCAGCTCTTGGAGATATTGGAAAGCACTTTCCTGATACGGATCCAAAGTACAAAGGTGCTGATTCTATAGCTCTTTTAAAAGAGGTTGGGAAGATGCTTGACGAAAACAGATTCCTAATTGAGAATATTGATGCTACTATAATAGCTCAGGCTCCTAAGATGAGACCTTACATTGATGAAATGAGACAGAATATTGCAGATGCTCTTGATATCGAACTGGCTCAGATCAATGTTAAAGCTACAACAGAAGAGGGACTTGGCTTTACAGGTGAAGGACAGGGAATTTCCTCACAGGCGATATGTCTTTTGACAAGTCCTATAGAACTTCATTCTCAGAATGTTACCTTCCAGGCAGGCGAGCCAAAGGGCGGCTGCTGTGGAGGATGCCAGTAATAGAGGTAAAGGAGAAATATACGAAATGGCTCATGATTTTAACTTTTATAATACCTTATCCAGGAAGGTAGAAGATTTTGTTCCTAAGAAAGCAGGAAAGGTAGCAATGTATACTTGCGGACCTACTGTTTATCACTATGCTCATATCGGAAATATCCGTACATATATCATGCAGGATGCACTTATCAAGTCACTTGAGTATGCTGGATATGATGTTAAGCGTGTTATGAATATCACTGATGTTGGACACCTTTCATCTGATGCTGATACTGGTGAAGACAAGATGCTTGCAGGTGCTAAGAGAGAGCACAAGACAGTTATGGAGATCGCAAAGTTCTATACAGACGCTTTCTTTACTGACTTTGATGCTGTTGGCAATAAGCGTCCTGATGTGATCGAGCCAGCTACAAACTGCATTCCTGAGTTTATCAACATGGTGCAGGTCCTTCTTGATAAGGGATTTGCTTATGTTGCAGGTGGTAACGTTTATTTTGATACCAGCAAGCTCGATGATTACTATGTTTTCTCTTCTGAAGTTGAAAAAGAGCAGTTGCAGATAGGTGTTCGTGATGATGTAGAAGAGGACGTAAACAAAAAGAATAAGACTGACTTTGTTCTCTGGTTTACAAAGTCTAAGTTTGAAGATCAGGCTCTTAAATGGGATAGCCCATGGGGAGTGGGATATCCAGGCTGGCACATTGAGTGCTCATGCATTTCAATGAAGCATCTTGGAGAGTATATTGATATTCACTGTGGCGGTGTAGATAATATCTTCCCTCACCATACCAATGAGATTGCGCAGTCTGAGAGCTACCTTGGACATAAGTGGTGCAATTACTGGTTCCACAGCAATCACTTAAATGACAGAGCAGGCAAGATGAGCAAGTCAAAGGGTGCTGTTCTCACAGTATCAGTATTAAAGGAAAAGGGCTATGATCCGCTTGCTTACAGACTTTTCTGCTTACAGTCACATTATCGCAAGCCTTTGGAGTTCTCTTTTGATGCTCTTGACCAGGTAGTAGCTGTTTATAACAAGCTTGTAAAGAGAGTTTCTGAACTCAAAGAGGATGGAGCAGTAGATGAGGCTGTTAAGGCTAAGTTTGAGGCTAGCTTCCTCGATGCTGTATGCAATGACCTTAATACTTCTATGGCTATTACTGTTTTATATGATGCACTCAAGGCTGAAACTAACGATGCAACTAAGCTTGCACTTGTTGAGAGCTTTGATAAGGTTCTTTCACTTGATCTTATTGGACATGCAAAGGCTCTTAAAGAGGGCGTTTCTGTTGATCCAGAGCTTGAGGCATATATTCTTGATGCTATTGCACGCAGAACAGAGGCTAAAAAGGCTAAGGATTTTGCAACAGCTGATGCTATCCGTGACGAGCTTCTTGCAAAGGGAGTAGAGATCAAGGATACAAGAGAAGGAGTAAAATGGCAGCTGGTTTAAATGATTATTTAAACGAACAGTTTAATATTAAGGCCCAGGATATCAGGACTTATTCTCCTCTGACTCTGGCGTATATCGGAGATGCTATCTTTGATGTGATCATCAGGTCTATTTTGGTAAACAAGGGCAATACTGCGGTCAATAAGCTTCACACCAGAGCCAGCAGCATTGTTAAGGCGCCTACACAGGCCAGGATTGTAGCTGCAGTTATGGATGAGCTTACAGAGGATGAGAAAGATATCTACAGAAGAGGCCGTAACTCCAAGCCACATACCAAGGCCAAAAATGCCACTACTATGGACTATTTGGAGGCTACAGGTTTTGAAGCGGTAATGGGCTATCTTTACCTGAAAAATGATATGGATAGAGCCTGTGCTTTGGTCAAGCTTGGTATTGAGAAGCTTGAGCTTGATATTCTATAAAGATGAGGATTTACAATGGAAGAAAATTTTGAGAGCAGAATCGTAGAAGGACGTAACGCCGTACTTGAAGCTTTTCGCTCAGGCAAGACAATAGACAGGCTCTTTATCCTTGATGGATGTAAGGATGGTCCTGTACAGACTATATTAAGAGAAGCTAGGAAACATAAGGATACTGTCATAAGCTTTGTTAAAAAAGAGCGCCTTGACCAGCTTTCTGAAACTGGCAAGCATCAGGGCGTAATTGCTTATGCTGCTTCTTATGAATATGCTGAAGTGGAGGATATTCTAAAGAGAGCTAAGGATAAGAATGAGGATCCTTTTATCATTATTCTTGATAATATCGAAGATCCACACAATCTTGGTGCTATCATTCGTACTGCCAACCTTGCTGGTGCTCATGGGGTTATCATTCCAAAGCACAGAGCAGTAGGACTTACAGCTACAGTGGCAAAGGCTTCAGCAGGAGCGATAAATTATACACCAGTAGCTAAGGTGACTAATATTGCCCAGACTATTGAGGAATTAAAGGATAAGGGTATGTGGTTTGTTTGCGCAGATATGGGCGGAGAGACTATGTACAAGCTTAATCTCAAGGGCTCTATAGGACTTGTTATTGGTAATGAAGGAAGCGGAGTTTCAAGGCTTGTTAAGGAAAAGTGTGATATGATCGCATCAATTCCTATGAAGGGCGATATTGATTCTCTTAATGCTTCTGTTGCAACTGGAGTTCTCGCTTTTGAGATTGTCAGACAGAGACTGAACTGATTGATATGAGTGAAAACAAGTTTAAAGATATTACAGATGAGCAGCTTATCTTAAGGATCCATGATGGCGAAGAGCCAGATGCTATCGATTATTGTATGAATAAGTACAAGAATCTGGTTAAAAAGAAAGCTGGATCCATGTATATTCTTGGGGCAGATCGTGATGATCTGATCCAGGAGGGCATGATCGGGCTTTTTAAGGCCATAAGAGATTACGATATAGGCAGAGACGCCAGCTTTATGACATTTGCTGACCTATGTATTTCCAGGCAGATGTACTCAGCAATACAGGCTTCTGCCAGAAAAAAGCATGCTCCATTAAATAGCTATATTTCTCTGTATTCTAACAGAGAGGGTGATGAAGACGATACCGGACTGTTAGAAAATGTCCTGGAATCGGATTCCAGCAATATACCTGAACAGCAGATCATTGATAAAGAAAATCTGATGGCTCTTGAAAATGCAATTGATAAGGAGCTTAGTTCCCTGGAAAAACAGGTTTTAGATCTTTATATTACGGGAATGAGTGTAAAAAAGATATCTGCCGTTCTTGGAAGAGATGAAAAGTCAACTGATAATGCTATGCAGAGAATAAGGCACAAACTGAAAAAGTATCTGAATAGGAAATGAAAATAACCCTTGACTTTTATTTCTGGTAATGCTATATTGATATAGCTGTTGTTACAGCGGTAACTATAGTTAATAAGAAGATTCTTTGTATATAGAGAGGTGAGAAGAGATGAGACAGGATATTCAGCCAGAATTCCATCAGGCCACTGTTACTTGCAACTGCGGTAACACATTCACAGTTGGATCAACAAAGAGTGAGATTCACGTAGAAATCTGCTCAAAGTGCCATCCATTCTATACTGGCCAGCAGAAGGCTACATCTGCTCGTGGACGTATTGATAAGTTCAACAAGAAATACGGCATGAACAACCAGTAATTCATAGAAATGTAGAATAAGAGAGGTTGAGGCTAGGGCCTCAACCTTTTTCTTTTTCCATTATTTATGCAGAGGTGACTATGAAAAAACGTAAAGTTAAGCATTACTCAGGAATTGGCGGACAAGCAGTTCTTGAAGGTGTAATGATGAGGAATAAGGATATGTATGCAGTTGCTGTCAGAAAGCCTGACGGTGATATTGCAGTGGAGATAGATGAGTACCATGGTATCGCTTATGGTAGCAAGCTCCTTAACATACCTTTTATCAGGGGAATATTTGTTTTTATTGATTCTCTTATACTTGGACTTAAATCCTTAAACTATTCTTCTTCATTTTATGAAGAAGAAAAAGAAAAGCCATCCAAGCTTGATGAAGGACTTGATCAGGTTTCAGGTGGACACGAGGATACATTCCTTATGGTGGTTACAACACTTTTATCTTTTGTGTTTGCCATCGCGTTGTTTATGGTGCTTCCATATGCATTATCAGAAGTATTGGCTAAGTTCGTAAGAAACACTTCTTTAGTAGCTATTTTTGAGGGTGTTATTCGTATTTTGATCTTCATTCTTTACATTCTTCTTATTTCCAGAATGAAAGATATCAAGAGACTTTTCCAGTATCATGGAGCTGAGCATAAATGCATCAACTGTATTGAAAAGGGTAGACCTCTTACAGTAGGAAATGTCAGAAAGAGCTCAAGACTTCACAAAAGATGTGGAAGCAGCTTCATTCTTTTCGTAATGCTTGTTAGTATCGTGCTTTTCTTCTTTATAAGAGTTGACTCTTATGTACTTAGAGTAGTGGTTAGAATAGCACTTATCCCTGTTATTTCTGGTATTTCTTATGAGATCATCAGACTTGCAGGTAGGACAGATTTCATTTTAGTCAGTCTCATTTCTGCTCCAGGATTATGGCTTCAGAAGCTTACAACCAAGGAGCCTGATGATAGCATGATAGAGGTTGCTATCAAGTCTGTTGAGGCTGTATTTGACTGGAAGCAGTACCTTAAGGACTCTTTTGGTTATGAAATTGATGATAGTTGGTTAAATGATGATGAGCCATCTTCTGACGATGACGAGGCTACAGATGACCTTGAACTTGAGTTAGAAGATAGCACAGCTAGTATTGATGAAGAGTAAGTAATTATGATTTACAAGGATTTGTTTGAAAAAGGAACAGATACTTTAGAGAGAGTCGGAATTCCAGAAGCTAAGTTGGATGCCCGACTCCTTTTGGAATACGTATGTAACACAGATCATAGCACTTTATTCGCTCATCCAGATAGAGAGATATCTGACGCTGAAAGTAGCAGATATCAGGAACTTATTGAAAGAAGATCTAAGAGAGAACCAGTTGCCTATATTCTTGGAAAATGGGATTTTATGGGCCTTACTTTTTCTGTTAATGAAAACGTGCTTATTCCCGAGCAGGACACAGAAATACTGGTAGAAGAGGCTCTTAGATTCTTTGAAGACGGAATGAAGGTCTTAGATCTTTGTACAGGTTCCGGGTGCATTGCCCTTAGCCTTTTGAACTACACCAATGATACCAAGGCAGTATGTACTGATATTTCAGATGCTGCTTTAGCTGTTGCTACAGAAAATGCGGTGCTTCTGGGACTTGGTGAAAGGACTGAGATCATTAAGGCAGATCTTTTCCCAGCTAAGGGAGAGAAGTTTGATATAGTGGTTTCAAACCCTCCTTATATCGCAAGCGATGTTATTGAGACACTTGCTCCTGAAGTAAAGGATTATGAGCCTAGACTTGCTCTTGATGGGGATGCAGATGGGCTTACATTCTATAGGAGAATCATAGAAAATATCGGAGATTATCTGTATTCTAATGGATATCTTTTCCTTGAGATCGGATATGATCAGGCTGAGGCTGTTAAGGAACTTATGGAAGCTAATGGTAAGTTCCATGATATTACGGTACTTAAGGATTATGCAGGTAATGACAGAGTCGTAAGCGCATGTTTTTATTAGCTGAGTAGCTTTGTAACAGTTAATACTAATATGCGAGGATAGGACTATGTTTGATAGATTAGAAGATATATTAAGGCGTTTTGAGGATATTACTATGGAACTTAATGATCCTGCTGTTGTTTCGGATCAGAATAAGTTCAGAGACCTTATGAAGGAACAAAAGAGCTTGGAGGCTCTTGTTGAGTGCTATACAGAATACAAGAAGTGTAAAGAGACTATAGAGGATTCTCTTTCTATGTTGGATGAGGAGTCAGACCCTGATATGAAGGAAATGCTCAGAGAAGAGCTTTCTGAAGCAAAGGACAGGCTTCCTGAGATAGAAGGAAGACTTAAGATACTTCTTTTACCAAAAGATCCTAATGATGACAAGAACGTTATTGTTGAGATAAGAGCAGGCGTAGGCGGAGATGAAGCAGCGCTTTTTGCAGCTGATATGTACAGGGTATACACGAGATATGCCGAGAGACATAATTGGCGTGTCGAGACCATGAGTATAGAAGATATCGGTATTGGCGGCATTAAGGCTGTAAGCTTCATGATAAAGGGAAACGGCGCTTATTCCAGACTTAAGTTTGAAAGCGGTGTTCACAGAGTTCAGAGAATACCTGCCACTGAGTCAGGCGGACGTATACATACTTCTGCAATCACTGTGGCTATCATGCCGGAAGTAGAAGATGTAGAAGTGGATATTGATATGAATGACTGCAAATTTGATGTATTTAGAGCATCAGGAAATGGTGGCCAGTGCGTCAATACCACAGATTCTGCTGTAAGACTTACGCATCTTCCTACAGGAATCGTCATTTCCTGTCAGGATGAGAAGAGCCAGCAGCAAAACAAGGCAAAGGCTCTTAAGGTCCTTAGAGCCAAGCTCTATGAGATGGAAGTTGCAAGACAGCATAACGATGAAGCAGAGCTTAGACGAAGCCAGGTAGGAAGCGGAGACAGATCTGAGAAGATCAGAACTTATAATTTCCATCAGGGAAGAGTAACTGATCACAGAATCAATCTTACTCTTTACAAGATAGACCAGATCATGGATGGAGATATCGATGAGCTGATAGATTCTCTTATTGCCGCTGATCAGGCTGAGAAGCTTACCACATTAAATTGAAATTGATATGTTGAAGCGTTGTACCAAATGGTGTAAAATTAATACATGGTTAAGCGTTTTTGCACAATGTCGTAAACAAGTAGGAGAGCTATGGACGCTGGTTTTAAAGCTGAACTAATTGAATGGGGCGTTGATTGGGACGAAATCCTTGACAGATTCATGGGTAATGAAGATCTGATCGCTAAATTTATGTTTAAGTTTCTGAATGATCAGAGTATGAATGACCTTACCAGGTATCTTGGAGAAGGTAATGTTTCTGAGGCATTTAAAGCGGTACATACTCTAAAGGGCGTTGGTGCCAATTTGGGACTTAAGGGATTTATTACTCCGGTCTGTGAGCTTACAGAGATATTAAGAGCGGGCTCTATGGATGGCTATGAAGAGAAGTATAACCAGATAAAGCCAAAGTATGACGCTCTTATTGCTATCTTGCAGAAATATAATACTTGAGATAATTATAGAATATCGTTAGGAATATCATATGAATCTAAAAGGCTTGGGATATATTCATCCCAAGCCTTTTCTGCACTTTTATCAAGAGTAAAAAGGCTATAGGAGATTCCTGTAGTGATGATAACTTCTCCATTTGCGAAGCGAATATTGATGCCGAGGCTTACCTGATCAGGATTTAGATCGGCGTCGCTTTTTTTAAGAAGTTCTTCTTTTCTCTTGGAATCTAACTGAAGAACAAACTTAAAACCTAAAGGAGTTATCTTACCTTTGATGAGTTCTAAAGCGATAGGGCGGATAGTAGACCATTTAGAATAATCTGTATCTGGAAGCTCGCCGTCATGATAGAACTCTTTATTGATCTTGCCATCGATATGAAAGGTGTTATAGGTATCTATCGTGGCTTCTGTTACAAGGAAATCATCAAAAGCTTCTGTTGTGAGAAGCTTAGCCATAAATACTTTTTGCTGCTTTACTTTTAGTGCGATCATTTAGCTCTCCGATATGATCAGTATGTAACTATAATTCCACCATCTCCGGCATATGTTGTTGAAACGCCGGCTGTATCTAAGATGACAGCTTCTTTGAAAGGAGTGTTTTTGAGAATAAGGTCTCTGACAACACAAGCTCTTTCATAGCAGTTAACATGAGCGATCATAACTCTTTTTTCTTCTGGATTTTTTACTTCAGCGGCAATAATGTCAGCCATCTTTACGAGGGCTTTTTTCATGCCGATTCCCTGGCCGCGCTGGTCAATGGATCCATTTGTGCCGTAGCAGATAGGCTTGATATTGAGAGTAGTAGCGACTAAAGCCTTCATGCCTGAAAGACGTCCATTCTTGCGAAGGGTTTCAAGAGAATCCAAAACAAAGAATGTGCTCATTTCATCACGATATTCTTCAATCTTAGTAACAACATCTTCAAATTTAAGACCTGACTCGGCAAAATCAACGACCTTATAGGCAATATTTACTTCACCACTACTTGCTGATAAAGAGTCAATGATGTGGATGTTCTTTTCACCGATCTCTTCAAGATAAAGATTCTTGCCAAGAAGGGCACTGTTATAACTACCACTTAACTTGGAAGAAAGAGTGATAACATATATATCGTCTGCGTCACAATCAAATGCTTTCATATATAATTCAGGAGATGGGCATGCAGTCTTGGCACATTCAGAAGAAGCAGCAACCTTAGAAAGGTAGTCTTGCTGGTCAAAAGTGTCATCGTCTACTATTACGTGCTCATCCACCTGTAAAATAAGCGGTACAACTTCGAATCTAGGATCTTTTTTGTATTCAGCTGGTAGATCACAACAGCTGTCTACTACAATTTTAAAACTCATAGGTCCTCCAGGTAATGTTATTGGACGTAGTATTAAATACTACATACTGATGATACCACGATAAAATCGACAGGTAAACCTTAGAATAATGAATTATTTATGTCGTTGATCCATGTCAGAATTTGCCTGCTCTTGGAGTTCTTTTAAGAGTTCTTTTGCCTGTTTGATCGAATTTCTGTAAATGAGTGAGATAGATAGTGCCATGCCATTATCAAGAGTTACTTTGCCAAAAGAGGTAGAGGCAATGTGGTTGATATTAATAAGACCTGCATCTGAAACAGGACAGATCTGTGGGAAAATGGCACATTGATCGTAGAAATTGTAGATATCAGCAATGATAGAGATAGACCTACCTTCTGTGAGAGTGATCTCAAGCTCTGAGCCTTTCCTTTTTACGCAGATGATATCATCGCCCTTGGCGTAAATTGTGTCCTTTTGACCGCGAAGCTCCAAAACTTTGATAGGATCCCCCATCATGAGCTTGATCTTATCCATTACCTCAGTAAGTTCAGCTACCTTGATCGGTTTATTTAGAAAAAGGATATTTTCCTCTGTCAAACCTGATTTTTGGGCTTCCTGCTCGTAATCAATGGTAGAAGAACAGAGAATGATCGGCTTGGTCACACCGCATTCTAATAGCATCCTGGCAATCTCAATGCCATTCTTTTCACTGGATGTCATGTCGACAAAAAGACCATGGTACATCTGAGGATGGATCATGAAGGCATCCACATTTCCATAGGAATCTATATAGAGCCTTTCACCGGATTCTTTGAAAATACGGTCAGACTGTCTTCCTAATAATCTTTCTGTTTGCTTTCTATCAGCAATGTTGTCATCACATACGGCTATATGCATAAGTGTACCTCACAGTTGTTTTAGATAAATCTGATCTCAAGCGGTAAAAAGAAAAGAACAACAATAATAACTATCTGAATAAGGAAAATAAGTGGCAGACCGAACTTAAAGTACCAGTGCTTGGTCTTGTGCTTAAAGAAAAACATCCCAATAGTAGAACCTAAGGAGCCACCTATGATTGCTACAGAAAAAAGGGTCGCCTCAGGAATGCGGAAGGCGCTTTTTCGCGCCCTCCTTTTATCAATTCCCATTAAGGCAAACCCAAAAATATTTACAACTACAAAATATATTATTATGTAAAAAAGTGAATTCATGGATTACTTATTGTTTTCCACTTCCTGCATCTTCATAGCACGAACCTTGGATGAGAGGCCAAAGAGGTTGATGAAGCCTTCTGCATCGTGGTGGTCATAAAGATCACCAGTCTTAAATGAAGCAATGCTCTCGTTGTAGAGAGAATATGGAGACTTGGTTCCAGCCTTGATGATGTTGCCTTTGTAGAGCTTGAAGGTAACTTCACCAGTGACATATTTCTGAGTTGACTCAATAAATGCCTGCTGTGCTTCGCGAAGAGGAGTGAACCATTTCCCTTCATAAACTATATCAGCAAACTTGTTGCCCATATCTTTCTTCATTGTATAGGTATCGCGGTCTAAAATCAACTCCTCAAGCTGTTGATGTGCCTCATAGAGAATAGTTCCACCAGGAGTTTCATATACACCACGTGATTTCATGCCTACTACACGGTTTTCTACGATATCAACGATACCGATACCATTTTCTCCGCCAAGCTTATTGAGGGTTCTGATGATATCAGATACCTTCATCTCTTTGCCATTTACTGACTTAGGGATACCTCCTTCGAATGTCATTGTGACAGTTGTTGGAGTGTCAGGAGCGTCTTCAGGGGTCTTTCCAAGAACTAAGAGATGCTTGTAGTTTGGCTCCTTTGAAGGATCTTCGAGTTCAAGACCTTCATGAGAAATGTGCCAGAGGTTTCTGTCACGGCTATAGCTTGAATCAGCAGAGAATGGAAGATTGATTCCATGTGCTTTGCAGTATTCAATCTCAGATTCACGAGAATCCATAGTCCACTTGTCGTTTCTCCAAGCAGCAATGATCTTGATATCTGGAGCAAGGGCTTTGATACCAAGCTCAAAACGGATCTGATCATTTCCTTTACCTGTAGCACCGTGGCAGATTGCAACAGCGCCTTCTTTTCTTGCTATCTCAACAAGCTTTTTTGCGATGAGTGGACGAGCCATTGATGTTCCTAAAAGGTACTTATTCTCATAAACAGCATGTGCCATAACACAAGGAACTACATATTCGTCGCAGAATTCATCAACTACATCTAAGATGTAAAGCTTGCTTGCGCCGCAGCTTGTAGCTCTTTCTTCAAGACCATCAAGTTCTTCTTCCTGACCACAGTCGATGCATACGCATACAACTTCATAATCGAAGTTTTCCTTGAGCCATGGGATGATAGCTGTTGTATCAAGTCCACCAGAGTAAGCTAGAATTACCTTTTCTTTTGCCATATCATTTCTCCTCATCTTTCTTTATGTTATTTTTCGATAATCTGTTTTATTAGTGCACGTTTAGTAGCACTTGACCATAATATAAAACACTCATGCATAAAATGCAATAGAAAAATGCATAAATATTTAAAAAATACAAAATTTCTGCATAAATATTTAAAAAGCTATTGCATTATTTTTTTTGCGGTCGTATACTGAGCTTGTTTATACAAGGGTTTTAGCTTGTTTTTACAAAAATTCCATATAAAGGAAGGATGAATAAAATGATCAAAGTTGGGATTATTGGAGCAACTGGTTATGCAGGTGCTGAAATAGTAAGACTTATTATGGGACATCCTGATGCAGAGGTTACGTGGTACGGATCTAGAAGCTACATAGATGAAAAGTACAGCAGCATTTATGGAAACTTCTTTAAGATGGTGGATGCTAAATGTCTGGATGACAATATGGATGCGCTTGCAAAAGAAGTTGATGTCATCTTTACGGCAACACCACAGGGACTGTGCGCAAGCCTTGTTAATGAAGAGATTCTTAGTAAGGTAAAGATCATTGATCTTTCAGCGGACTTTAGACTTAAGGATGTTTCAATATATGAGAAATGGTACAAGATAGAGCACAAGGCCCCTGAATATATAGATGAAGCAGTGTATGGACTTTGTGAGATAAACAGGGACAAGATCAAAAATGCAAGGCTCGTTGCTAATCCTGGCTGCTACACAACTTGTTCTATATTGACAGCATACCCACTTGTAAAAGAGGGACTTATAGATACAACAACTCTTATAGTTGATGCCTTAAGCGGTGTTTCTGGAGCTGGAAGAGGCGCAAAGGTAAATAACCTGTACTGCGAAGTCAATGAGAGCTGCAAGCCTTATGGAGTTACTAATCACAGACATACTCCTGAGATTGAAGAGCAGCTGGGATATGCAGCGGGAAAAGAGATCCTTATAAACTTTACACCTCATCTGGTTCCTATGAACAGAGGAATCCTGGCAACGGAATATGCAACTCTTTTGCCAAAGAAAGATGGAAGCCTTCCAACGGCAGAAGATATCAAGGTTGCATATGAAAAGTACTATGGAAATGAGGAATTCATCAGAATTCTTGGTGATGGTGTATATCCTGAGACCAGATGGGTTGAGGGCAGTAACTATGTTGATATTGGATTTAAGATCGATGAGCGCACTGGAAGGATCATAATGATGGGCGCTATTGATAATCTGGTAAAGGGCGCAGCTGGACAGGCAGTTCAGAATATGAACATTCTGTTTGGCCTTAAAGAGGATACAGGACTTAAGATAGTACCTCTTTTCCCATAATTAGAAAGACAGCAGGTGAGACTATGGTTCGTGTAATGACTATCGATGATTATGATGAAGTGTATTCGCTTTGGATGTCAATCCATGGATTTGGCATCAGATCTATAGATGATTCCAGGGAAGGCGTTGAGAGATTTTTAAAAAGAAATCCTGACACAAGCGCGGTAGATGTCGAAGACGGAAAGATAGTTGGGGCCATTTTATGCGGCCATGATGGAAGGAGAGCTTGCTTTTATCATGTATGCGTAAGTGAAAAGTACAGAATGCATGGAATAGGCAAGAAAATGGTGGAATTTTGCGTATCAAAGCTAAAGGAAGAGCATATTAATAAGGTGTGCCTTAATGCTTTTGTTACAAACGTGATAGGTAATAAGTTCTGGCAAAAGATGGGATGGTCTATGAGAAGCGACATGAACTATTACGATTTTGTTTTGAATGAGGACAATCTTACTATCTTTAATGAATAATGGGAGATGAGAGTATGAATATTATCGAAGGCGGCGTAACTGCAGCGAAGGGATTTGCAGCAAGTAGCTGTGAGGCAAATATCAAGTACAAAGACAGAACTGACATGGCGCTTGTTTTTTCTAAAGAGCCCTGTGTCTGCGCAGGAACCTTTACAACAAATGTTGTTAAAGCAGCTTGTGTCAAATGGGATCAGAAAATAGTAAAGTCTGGAGATGCAATGCATGCAGTTGTCATCAATTCAGGAATTGCCAATGCCTGTACCGGCAAAGAAGGCTTTGATGCCTGCGAAGCTACTGCTAAGGCAGTAGAAGAGAGCCTTAAGGTTCCATACACATCTGTTGCAGTTGCTTCTACGGGAGTTATTGGAATGCAGCTTCCTGTGGACAAGCTTGTTGCTGGTGTTGGAATGATGAGTAAAACGCTTGATGAGAGTATAGGCGCTGGAACAGATGCATCAAAGGCTATAATGACTACAGATACTGTAAATAAGGAAATTGCAGTAACACTTGATATTGATGGAAAGACCATTACTCTTGGTGGAATGAGCAAAGGCTCTGGAATGATCCATCCTAATATGTGCACAATGCTCGCATTTCTTACAACTGACATTTCTATAGAAAAGAGTCTTTTGCAGGAGGCAGTAAGCAGCGTTGTTGAGGATTCTTTTAACATGATAACTGTTGACGGAGACACATCCACAAATGATACGCTTCTTTGCATGGCAAATGGCCTTGCAGGAAATAGTTGCATCAAGGATAAGGGAAAAGACTATGAAACATTCAAAGAAGCTCTTTCCTTTGTTTGTACCTTCCTTGCAAAGAAGATGGCTTCTGATGGAGAAGGCGCAACAAAGCTTTTTGAAGCAAAGGTTGTGAATGCTAAGTCCAAGGCTGATGCAAGGACACTTTCCAGATCCATCGTAGGTTCTAATCTGTCAAAGGCTGCTATCTACGGCTGCGATGCGAACTTTGGAAGATTCCTGTGCGCTATGGGATATTCTGGTGCTGATTTTGATCAAAACGATGTGGAGCTGTTCTTTGAAAGTAAGAATGGTAGACTTGAAGTTTTTCATAAAGGAACTCCCCTTGAATTTGATGAAGATAAAGCACTTCATATTATGAAGGCTGATGAAGTAACTGTTTTTGTGGATATGCATGAAGGAAATGAAGAAGCTACAGCCTGGGGATGCGATCTTACATATGATTATGTCAAGATAAATGCTGATTACAGAAGCTAAGGAGACGACTATGGATAAGGATATGGAAAGCGTACTAAAAAAAGCGGAGGTGCTTGTAGAGGCTCTTCCTTATATTCAGAAATTCAACAAGAAGATCATAGTAGTAAAATATGGCGGAAGTGCCATGAGTAATGAGGAACTACAAAAGAATGTGATAACTGATGTCACTCTTTTGAAGCTGGTAGGACTTAAACCTATTATCGTCCATGGCGGCGGCAAAGCCATAAGCTCTTGGGTAACAAAGGTAGGTAAAGAAGCACAGTTTGTCAACGGACTTCGCGTAACTGATAAGGAGACCATGGAAATAGCTGAGATGGTCCTTGGAAGAGTCAATAAGCAGCTGGTGACAATGGTTCAGGAACTTGGAGTTAAGGCAATTGGCATAAGTGGCAAGGACTCAGGTCTTTTGCATGTCACAAAGAAATACTCCGAGGGCCAGGACATTGGCTTTGTGGGAGAGGTTGATAAGGTTGATCCGCAGGTATTATTCGATCTTCTTGATAATGATTATCTTCCAATCGTTGCACCTATCGGACTTGATGATAATTTTGACACTTACAATATCAATGCTGATGACGCTGCGTGTGCTATTGCTAAGGCAGTTGGAGCTGATAAGCTTGCATTCCTTACTGATATTGAAGGTGTTTACAAAGACATAAATGATAAGTCTACATTTATTTCAAGACTTACATGTTCAGAGGCGGATGCTCTGATCGCAGGCGGCAACATAGGTGGAGGAATGCTTCCAAAACTCAACAACTGCACAGATGCCATAAAGGAAGGTGTTAACAGAGTGCATATCCTTGATGGAAGGATCCCGCATTGTATTTTGCTTGAGATCTTTACTAATAAGGGTGTTGGAACCATGTTTATGCCTGATAATGATGACCTTGATGAAAATGAATGATCCAGGATTAAGGAGAGTGACATGAGCGAAACAATGAAGAAATACATAGATGAAGCTGAAAAGGCACTTCTTCATACATATAACAGATATCAGATAGTTTTGGACAAAGGTGATGGTGTATATCTGTATGATCTTGATGGAAAAAAGTATCTTGATTTTGTGGCTGGAATCGCTGTGTTTGCTTTTGGCTACAACTGCAAAGATTATAATGATGCTCTGAAAAATCAGATAGATAAGCTTCTTCATACATCTAATTACTATTATAATGTTCCGGCCATCGAGGCAGCCAAAAAGCTTAAGGAAGTATCCCAGATGGACAGGGTGTTCTTTACTAACAGTGGAGCAGAAGCAGTGGAAGGAGCGCTTAAGACAGCGAGGAAATATGCATATCTTAAGGATGGTAAAAATGATCATGAGATCATAGCCATGAATCATTCATTCCATGGAAGGACCTTTGGAGCTTTATCAGTAACAGGCAATCCACATTATAGAGAAGCTTTTGAACCAATGATCGGAAACATAAAATTTGCTGATCTAAATGACTTTGATAGCGTTCTTGCCTGCGTAAATGAAAAAACATGTGCTATTATAATGGAGACTGTCCAGGGAGAAGGCGGTATTTTCCCTGCAGACAAAGAGTTCCTTACTAAAGTAAGAAAATTATGCGACGAGAAGGATATTTTACTGATCCTTGATGAAATCCAGTGCGGAATGGGAAGGACAGGCTCTATGTTTGCCTGGCAGAGATATGGTATCAAGCCGGATATCATGACAACTGCCAAAGCTTTGGGCTGTGGAGTACCAGTTGGAGCTTTCCTTATGACTGAAAAAGTTGGAGCCAATTCACTTGTTGCAGGAGATCATGGAACAACCTATGGTGGAAACCCGTTTGCATGCGCTGCTATTAACAAAGTTCTTGATTTATTTAAGCAGGACAATATAATAGAGAATGTGAATGCGGTAGCACCATATCTTGAAAAGCGCCTTGATGAACTTGTTGATAAATATGACTTTATTTTAACTAGAAGAGGCGTAGGTCTGATGCAGGGACTTGTATTTAACAGACCTGTTGCTGAAGTTATCAATAAAGCTCTTGAAAAAGGCCTTATTTTGATAAACGCAGGCGCTGAGATCATAAGATTTGTGCCACCCCTCGTAATTACAAAGAAAAACGTGGATGACATGATAGAAATCTTAGACTCATGTCTGGGGAGTTTATGAAAGCAAGGATTAGAATTTTTTCAGTAATATTAATACTTTGTACTTTGGTGGGCACTATGATCTATGCCCGCCTGGGACAGAGTGTCTTTGAAGATAGATCATTCTTTGAAAAGAAAAAGACTACTGTCAGAATATGGTATACGGATGATGCACTCACTCCATACCTCCAGAGTAGGGCAGTAGCTTATTCTGAATCTAGCAAAAAAGTCAGGATCGAACCTGTTCTTGTTTCAGGTCTTGAATATCTTGAAAACATCAACAAAGCTTCTTTGGAAGATGATAATTACCCAGATCTTTTTATAATAACAAACGATTCGCTTGAAAAAGCTTATCTTGCAGGTCTTGCCCTTGAAATTGACAACGGCGCTGCTTATCTTAATCCGGAAGTATTTCCATCAGCAGCTATTAATTCTGTTACTTACAAGGATAAGCTCATAGCTTACCCATTCTATTTTGAGACTAGTTCTCTTGTTTATAACAAGACATATCTTGATGAAATGGCAAGAGAGAATATTGCGGCTGAGATTGATAAGGCAGACGGAGAGGCAGCTCAGGAACAGGCTGATGAATCTTCAGATTCAGCATCAACTTCTGCATCAACAGATGCTGATGCAGAAGCGTCAGAAACAGAGATTTCTCAGCAGCAGATCGATCAGTATGTAAATGATTCACTTCCTCGTTCAATTGCAGATATTTTGAAATTCTCTTTGAGCTACAATGTACCAGACGGCGTTGATGCTATTTTTAAATGGGATGTTACAGATATATTTTATAATTATTTCTTTGTAGGTAATTATATGAACGTAGGCGGCGAAGCCGGTGATGACGTTAATCAGATTGATATTTACAATACAGATACCATCAGCTGTATGAAGATTTATCAGCTTCTTAATCAGTTCTTTGCTATCGATGCAGATGATATTGATTACAATAAGGTTACAGATGATTTCATTAATGGTAAAATTGTATTTACAGTAGCAACAACAGATATTCTTGCAAAGATACAGGCTGCTCAGGCTTCTGGAGACTGCAAGTATGAATTTGCGGTAGCTGAGATTCCAGCTCTTTCACAGAAGTTTAGTACAAGGACAATGTCCGTTACTCAGTGTATCGTGGTTAATGGTTATTCAGAGCATCCTTCTGAAGCAAACTCTTTTGCCAAGTATCTTCTCAACGATGATTCAGGAGATATCTATACGCTTGGCGGTAAAGTCGCAGCTCACAATGGTGTAAATTATGATAATGCCAACCTTGACACATTTGTTAAAGTATATAGCAATTCGGTTCCTATGCCTAAGACTATTGAGACAAGCAACCTGTGGATGCAGCTTGAGATAGCATTTACAGATATCTGGAACGGTGGAGATTGTAACAGCATCCTTAAGGCTGTTTCTGAGAATATCATGACTCAGGTTACAGGTGATGCTTATACTGAGGAGACTCTTCCTGATCCTGATGATGGGTCTATTACAGAAGGCCTTACAGAAGAAAGTGATTGATCTGTTATCACTTGCGAATTTTTTTACAATCGTCTAGAATAAAATAATGCATGGCGGGGTCCTCTTATTTGGAGGAAACATGCGTAAATTTTTAGTACTGATCGTAGCACTGGGACTACTTTTGACTGGGTGCACTAATGCTAACAACGGTTCTGACATAATTCTTACAGAGGTTACGGAGAATGAAACATCTTCAGATTCTTCGGTTTCTGACCTTTGTGACTCAAATGAGGGCGCCAGTAATACACTAGTAGAAACTACAATGGTTATCTATATCTGTGGAGCAGTGGTATCTCCTGGAGTTTATGAGCTTCCTGCGGGGAGTAGAGTAAATGATGCAGTGATGGCTGCGGGAGGTTTTTCTGCAGAAGCTGATCATAACTACGTTAATCTGGCTGAACCTATCTCAGATGGTATCAAGATACAGATTCCAACAGTTCAAGAAGTAAGTACTTTACAGCCCGAAATATCAGATAGCTTTTCGAATTCTGATCCAAGATCAGGGCTTGTTAATATCAACAGAGCTTCCAAGGAAGAACTGAAGACTATTCCTGGCATCGGCGACGGGATAGCCAATAAGATAATTGATTATCGCACGCAAAATGGGAATTTTAGTACCATTGAAGATATTATGAAAGTATCTGGAATAAAAGAAAAACTTTTTTCTAAGATAAAGGATCATATAACTGTATAGAAAGTGGTGAGGGAATGAGTAAGAAGGCACTAGTAGTAGATGATGAGAAAGCAATAGTAAAAGGAATCAAATTCAGCCTTGAACAGGATGGTATGGTTGTTGATTGTGCATATGATGGTCAGGAAGCGATAGATATGGCTAAGGCCAATGAGTATGACATTATTTTACTTGATGTTATGCTTCCTAAATTTACTGGTTTTGAAGTGTGCCAGCAGATTCGTGAATTTTCAACTGTTCCCATCATTATGTTGACAGCTAAGGGCGATGACATGGACAAGATCCTTGGCCTTGAGTATGGAGCAGATGATTATATTACCAAGCCTTTCAATATTCTTGAGGTAAAGGCCAGGATCAAAGCAATCATCCGTAGAACAACAAAAGCTCCTTCAGATGAGCATTGCCTGATCTTTGGAGACCTTAAACTTAATGAGGCTTATAGAAGAGTATTCGTTAAGGAAAAAGAGATCAACGTTACAAGTAGAGAATATGAGCTTTTGGAACTTCTTATCCACAATCCTGGAAAGGTTTATTCAAGAGAAGAGCTTCTTGATACTATCTGGGGTTCAGAGTATCCAGGCGATGAGAGAACAGTAGATGTACATATCAGAAGACTTAGAGAAAAGCTTGAAGTTAATCCAAGTGAGCCAAGATATGTGAGAACTAAGTGGGGAAGCGGATACTATTTCCAGGGATGATTTCAACTAGCGATATGGCCGAATTTTTTAAACAAATCAACATTCGAAATATACTAAAAAGTCTACGAGTACGATTTTTCATAATTGTCTTTATAACAGGTTTTGCGTCATGTTTTGCGATGCATACCCTTATTTTGGATAGTTATGAAGATCGTGCTGTCAATGTTAGATCGTCTGAGATTCAAACTCAGCTCAGAATCCTGGCAAATCATTTGATCACATATAATTATCTCCAGGATACCTCTTCAGAAGTTATAAATGCAGAACTTGATATGCTTGCCAATCTTTATGATGGTCGTGTAATGGTTATCAACGACGATCTTAAGGTTGTAAAGGATACTTATAATATAAGTCAGGGAAAGACTATTATCTCTGAGGAAGTTGTTAAGTGCCTTAAGACTGGATCAAAGGGAACAGTCTCAAAATATGACAGTGCAAATGGCTATATTGAGATGATCACGCCTATCATTACAACAGAGATGATAGAAGAGGGCGATGTTACCGGCAGTTCAACATCCAATGAGGTTGTAAGAGGTGTTTTACTTACAAGTGTATCAACAGATACTATTGATACTACTTTGTCTATCCTTAGTAAAAGAGCTACAACACTTGAAACTATCATTGTTTTAGTTATCCTTGTATTTGCAGTACTTGTTTCACAGGCACTTCTTAAACCATTCGACAGGATTACAGCAGCTATCAATGATGTTAAGGCTGGTTATACTGATGACCCTGTTATTGGCCCTAACTATTATGAGACTGAACAGATCATCAATGCTTTTAATGCTCTTTTGAGACGAATGAAGGTTTTGGATGATTCAAGACAGGAATTTGTATCAAATGTCTCTCATGAGCTCAAGACACCTATTACATCCATCAAGGTTCTTGCTGATTCTCTTTTATCTCAGCAGGATGTACCAAATGAAGTCTATAGAGAGTTCATGCAGGATATTGGAGCTGAGATTGACAGAGAGGATAAGATCATCAATGATCTTTTAGCTCTTGTTAAGATGGATAAAAAGGCTTCTGGACTTAATATTACTTCTGTAGATGTAGTTCTTTTAACAGAGGTGGTTCTTAAGAGGATGAAACCTATAGCTCAGAGACGCAACATAGATCTTACACTTGAGAGTAAGAGGACTATCACTGCTGAGATCGATGAAGTTAAGATATCACTTGTTATCATGAACCTTGTTGAAAATGCCATTAAATATAATAGAGACAATGGTTGGGTTAAGGTTGAGCTTGACGCTGATCACCAGTATTTCACAGTGAAGGTTATGGATTCAGGTATTGGTATTCCTGGAGATTCTTTGGATCATATTTATGAGAGATTCTACCGTGTAGATAAGTCCAGATCACGAGAAATCGGTGGAACCGGTCTGGGTCTTGCTATTGCTAGAAATGCTGTGCTCATGCACAGAGGAACAATTGATGTTACCAGTACAGTTGATGAAGGGACAACATTTACTGTTAAGATTCCTCTTATCAGTAATGGCTCAAAAGTATTATGAAGTTGAAGATCAGACATCAAATCAAAAAAATAATATCTTTAGGTCTTTGTGTCAGCCTTTTTATGTCCATGGTATCCTGTGGAAATGGAAGCCACGAAGATGAAGAAAACTTTAAGGTATATTATATCAATCCAGAGGAGACCGGCATCATTTCAAAGGTCTACAATATTGAAGCTGGTGAAGATGATATA
The DNA here is from genome assembly GCF_900143205.1 of Butyrivibrio hungatei DSM 14810. GTDB lineage: Bacteria > Bacillota > Clostridia > Lachnospirales > Lachnospiraceae > Butyrivibrio > Butyrivibrio hungatei. Next base: position 68,228 of record NZ_FRDH01000005.1, read on the forward strand.
GAAGGCATAATAAATGAACTTCTTGATGTGCTAAAGACGGATTCAGACAAGCGTGATTATGTGGCACCTATCAAGAATGTCACGCTTTCAGGTTATTCTTTACAGGATAAGATACTTACACTTAATTTTGGAAGAAACTACAACGAGCTTGGAAGAACTATTGAGATACTAAACAGAGCTGCAATAGTAAGAACCTTCTCACAGCTTGATTTTATTGATTACGTAACATTTCAGATTGAAGGAACGCCGCTTACTGACCACTATGGCAATATCATTGGCAATATGTCTGCAGATCAGTTCATCTATAATGTTGGTAATGAGATCAACACCTATGAAAAGATCGAGCTTAAGCTTTATTTTGCAAATGAAACAGGAGACAAGCTTGTTCCTGTTTATAGATCTGTAGTATACAACAGTAATATTTCCATGGAGAGGCTTGTGGTAGAGCAGGTTATTGGCGGACCCAATACTAACATAGCATTTCCAACTATCAACAAGGATTGTAAGCTTAACAGTATCAGCATCAAAGATGGTGTCTGTTATGTAGACTTTGACTCGGCATTTTTGACACAGCCCAATAATGTAACAGCTGAGGTTGCACTTTACTCAGTAGTAAACTCCATCGTTGAGTTTTCGAATGTGAATAAGGTTGTATTGTCCGTAAACGGTGAGCTTACATTCACTTACATGGATTTTGTTATTTCGGGTTCATATGAGAGGAATCTGGATATTATAGAATAAGTTTTAGGAGTTTTGTTTTTATGAAACGGCCGTTATGTTTCATTTCCTTGATCATTACGGCGATTGTCTTTATCTATCTTGAATTTTCTGTTTCTACATTAACGAACTATTCTCCTGTGGCGGAAGATGGCTCCTTCATTGAAATGACAGGAATTGTTTCCGAGAAGGAAGTCAGATTGGGGCTTACAGGAGAAGAAGTTCTAGTTATCTATCTGATTCCCAGTGATAGGTTAAAAGGAAATTTTAAATATGTTGAATGCTATCTCGAAAATGATGGTTTTAAGCCTTCTGTTGGAGAGATGGTTTCTTTGGGCGGCAAAGTAAGCGCCTTCTCATCTCCCAGAAATCCTGGAGAGTTCGACAGTCGTCTGTATTATTCGTCATTAAAAATTGCATATAGATTGTATAATACCAGGATTTATGCTTCAGATGGCAAAAGAGATTTCATCAAGGAAAATCTTTATAGGCTTAGACGCTTCCTGGAAAATATACTGGATAACAGGCTTGATAAGAATGATTCCTCTATCATGAAGGCTGTTCTTTTGGGAGACAAGGCTTTTATGGATGAGGAGGTAAAAGAACTATACAAAAACAGTGGTATTATGCATGTTTTAGCTGTTAGTGGTCTCCACATCTCTATACTGGGAATGGGAGTGTATAAACTTCTAAAAAAGCTAAAGCTTCCTATGGTGTTAGGAACATCAATATCTATAGCTATAATGTTTCTCTATGGTAGTATGTGTGGTCTTAGCACATCAGCCTTTAGAGCAATATGCATGTTTGTGGTCATGATACTTTCAAAGGTGTTAGGAAGGACCTATGATGTTCTTTCAGCCCTGGCTCTTTCAGAACTGCTTCTTATTTTTGATCAGCCATTATATCTGTATAACAGTGGATTTTTGTTTTCTTTTGCTGCGGTAGTTGCTATAGCACTTATTAAGCCAAATCTCTTTTCACAAAATGATGGGAAAAGGCTAAGAGAAATGAGGTTTGCTGATGATAAGAAAGATGGCTTTATTAAACGATATGCTGATAAAGCCGTGGAGAGTATGAAAGTAGGAATCTGTGTCACTATCATGACGCTTCCAGTCTATGTCAGCTTTTATTATACATTTCCGATATACTCATTTTTTCTAAATATTGTTGTGTTGCCATTAATGGAACCACTTATGATTCTTGGGATCATTTTATTACTTACTGGCTGCATAGCATATTTTCTGCTTTCCATTGTATCTATGGCTCTTTTAGGAATGGGAGTAGGGATATTTGTTGATATAGAGGCTTTTTTGATACATGTGATACTTAAGATCTACAGTACACTATGTCTTGGAACCGGCATTCTTCCAGGAAAAATCCTTTATCTTGGGCATTCTCAGAAGTGGAAGATAGTTTTGTATTATGTGCTTGTGGCACTTATTATCATATTTCCAAAATTGAAGACAAATAATAAGGTTCTTCGTTATAGATATTGTGGGAAGTGGTTAGTCTTGATATCAGCTACCGTCATCCTTTTATATAAAAATCTCCCGGACCTTCAGATATCTATGATAGATGTTGGCCAGGGAGACTCCATTTTATTAAGAACGCACCATGAAACCATTTTGATAGACGGAGGTAGTACAAGCAAAAAGAAAGTCGGAAAATACTCTATAATTCCATATTTATCCTATGAAGGCATTGGGAAACTTGACGCTGTGGTAATAACTCATGAAGATTTAGATCATATTTCAGGCATATTAGAGATCTTTGATCTTGTGAAAAAAGATGATTTTGTTATCAACAATCTGATACTTCCAGATGTGTATAAGTTATGCAGGAAAAAGGGCTATCTGGAACTTGAGGAGGCAGCAAAAGAGCTGGGAATCCCTGTTAGTTACATCAGCTGCGGCGAAAAAATAGCATTCAAGGACCTTGAACTTACCTGTCTTAATCCACAAAAAGATATGACAGTAGAAGGAGCAAATGAGTATTCTACGGTTCTTTATCTAAAGTATGGGCAGTTCAAAGCTCTTTTTACAGGAGATGTTGAAGGAAAAGGGCAGGAGCACCTTGTGGCAGACATCAAAAAAGATAAAGCTGAATATGAGGATCTGACATTACTTAAGGTTGCTCATCATGGATCCAGATATACTACAGATACTGAATTTATAGAACTTTTAAGTCCAAAAGTTGCATGTATCAGCTGCGGCGAAGGTAATTCCTATGGCCATCCACATGCTGAGCTTCTTGAAAGGCTGAAGAATTCAGGGACCAGGATATATAGAACAGATGAATCAGGTAATATTACTGTAATGATCAACGGCAATAAAATGAATATCCGTGCATTTTTGGACTAAAACCATGTTTATTGCATTAGATCTTCCATATCTGTTAGAATAATTCCTGAAGCAAGTTTTTTGGGAGATTAGACAAATGGCTGTAAAGACATCAGACTTTCCTGCTAAGCAAAGACAACTTAATGAAGACATCAAGAATGGTACTTTTAAGCAGTGCTATTTGATATATGGACAGGAAGCGTACCTTAGATTACAGAATAGGGACAAGCTTGTTAAAGCCCTTGGAGGCGGAGCTGATTCCATGAACTTTACAAGGTATGAGGGAGATTCCATCAATCCAGCTGAAGTCATTGATATGGCTGAGACACTTCCTTTTTTATCAGATAAAAGAGTCATTCTTGTTGAGAACAGCGGCTTTTTTAAGAGCGGATGTGCTGAGCTTGCAGAATATCTTAAGGCTCCAACAGAGACAACCTTCTTTATATTTGTTGAGAAAGAAGTAGATAAGAGAAAAGACATATTTAAGGCGGCTTCTAAGTTAGGACTTGAGATGGGATGCGACGAGCAGGATGAAGAAACCCTTAAAAAGTGGGTTTACAGCAAGTTTAAGTCTGATGGCAAGAATATATCAGGCAGAGCGCTTTCCTTTTTTATAGAGCGTGTTGGAACTGATATGTCCAATATAAGTAGCGAGATAGAGAAGCTTGTGTGCTATTGCATAGATAGGAGCGAAGTTACAGAAGAGGACATTGAAGCAGTATGTGCTAACTGGATCACCAGCAGGATCTTTGCAATGACAGATGCTATAGCTGACAGAAATCAAAAAAGAGCTATCGACCTGTATTATGATCTTCTTGCGTTAAAGGAACCACCAGCCAAGATTCTGGCTCTTATTACAAGACAGTTTAATCTTATGCTACAGATAAAGGAAATGACTGATAACCATAGGGAGAAGGGACAGATAGCAAGTGCTGCAGGAATAGCGCCTTTCCTTGTTGGAAAATATCAGAACTGGGCAAGAGAATTTAGTTTTAACGAGCTTCGTGATGCACTGGAACTTTGTGCTTCCAATGATGAGGCAGTTAAGACGGGTAAGCTTGATTACGTTATTTGCGTTGAGATAGTGATAATAGGATGCACAACCAAGAGACCTAAGGCTTAATTTGAAAAAAGATATTTATAGGGTTATACTAGGTAGATGTGCAAAATGTTTTTATAGGAGGAGCACAGTGGATAGACCAAGACCAATACCACAGGAGATATACAGACATTTTAAGGGAAATCTGTATCAGATCGTCACTATAGCGATACATTCAGAGACCAGAGAGGAATTGGTTGTTTACCAGGCGCTCTATGGCGACTACAAGACATATTGCAGACCTCTTTCAATGTTTATGTCTGAAGTAGACAGGGTCAAGTATCCTGAAGTTACACAGAAATATCGTTTTGAAAAGGTTGAGAAGGCTTTGCTTGAACAGCCAAAGACCGAGAAAATGCCTGAGAGCGGGGCTGAAGTCAAGGCAGAAGAAAAGAAAGTGAACCATTCAACTACTGAGACTATAAGAGAACAGTTTAGAAACGAGCCATACAAACATTCTGAGGTAATGGATAAGACAGTAGATGCTGAAGCCGAGGAACTCAATCTTGATCCACTTGTTATAGAGTTCATGGATGCAGATCTTGCTGCGGATAAAAATGACATCTTATCCAAGTTAAGACCTGTTATCACCAACGATATGATCGATATCATGGCCATGTCTCTTGGTGTGGTTGTAGAAGAGGGCGATGTCTATGACAGATATGCAGACCTTCGTACCTGCCTTACAACAATGGAAAAATTTGAAAGCACTAGATTAAGGAGTTAATAGATAATGAAATTACTTTCAGTTGCGATACCTTGTTACAATTCTGAAGCCTACATGAGCAAGTGTATTGATTCACTTTTAGTAGGTGGAGAAGAAGTCGAGATCATAATTGTAGATGATGGATCAAAGGATAGAACAGCAGAGATTGCCGATGAATATGCCAAGAAATATCCTACCATCGTTAAAGCAGTTCATAAGCCAAATGGCGGACATGGAAGTGCAGTTAATGCCGGAATTGAGAATGCTACAGGTCTTTTCTTTAAGGTTGTAGATTCTGATGACTGGGTAAAAGAGATAGCTTACAGAAAGATCCTTTCAACACTGGCAGAGCTTGCTGGTGGAGAGACACAGCTTGACCTTCTTATCAGTAACTTTGTTTATAACAAGGTTGGAGAGAAGAGACATAAGGTAATGCGCTATAACACTATGTTCCCTATTGAGGAGCTCTTTACATGGAAAGATGTTAAGAGAACACCTAAGGGACATTACCTTTTAATGCATTCTGTTATCTTTAGAACAAAGCTTTTGAAGGATTGTGGACTAAAGCTTCCTGAGCACACATTCTATGTGGATAACATCTATGTTTTCAATCCATTGCCATTTGTTAAGACAATGTATTACCTTGATGTTAATTTCTATTATTACTACATTGGACGTGAAGATCAGTCTGTTAACCAGAAGATCATGCTTTCAAGAATTGATCAGCAGCTTAGAGTTAACAAGCTTATGATCGACTATTATGTAGAAAATTATGGAATGATCCGTTCTCAGAGAGAAAGACATAAGTACATGTTCAACTATCTCGAGATCATTACAGCTATTTCATCTGTACTCCTTATTACTGAGGATACAGAGGAAAATCTTGCTAAGAGAAAAGAACTTCTTGACTATATAAAGGAAAAGAATTTCTGGCTCTATGTCAAGATCAGATACAGTATCGAAGGAACATATATCTATCTTCCAGGAAAGGGCGGAAGAAAGATTACTTTAGCAGGATATAAACTTCTTCAGAAAATATTTCACTTTAATTAATAATTAAAGTGTGCTAGAGTAGTTCCAAACGAATTTGTTTTGTTTTTGTTACATGAGGGGCAATATTATTATGAAAGAAAAAATCGAAAGATGGATAGGAAGGCCGCTTGACATGGAGTACTTCCATGATCTGCTTATGCTTTTTAAACCGATCATGATCTATGCTCCAATCTACATGATCTGGTTTATCTGTATAGAGAGACATAGATTTGCTCACTATGCAGTGATCCATACAGCAGTAGATGATATTATTCCATTTGTTGAGGTCTTTGTTATCCCGTACTACATGTGGTTTTTGTATGTGTCTCTTACATTGGTATTTTTTATGCTGATGTGTGACATAGAAGATTACTACAAGAATTTCATTTTTTTAGCTACTGGAATGACTATTTTCCTTGTTATTTCTACAGTCTTTCCTAATATGCACCAGCTTAGACCTGCGGTATTTCCAAGAGACAATATCTTTACCCATATGGTTGGCATTATTTATGCTAGTGATACACCAACTAATTTGTGGCCAAGTATCCATGTTTATAATTCTCTTGGAACAATGATAGCAATTCATCGCAGTAAGAGATTTAATAAGCCTGCAAAGGCAATAAGTGATTTTATTGGAGTTTCAATCATTCTTTCAACTCTTTTCATCAAGCAGCATTCTATGTATGATGTGATCACAGCCTTCATAATGGCTACTGTGTTCTATCTTTTGATATATCACACATCCTTCATGGAAGCCTTCTGCAAGAAGAGAGAAGAAAAGCTTGCGTATTACAATTAAACAGATATGACATTTTAAAACCGGTATGAGATTACTCATACCGGTTTTTATATTTAGTGTCTATCAGCACATCATTGATAACTTCTGCTGAAGGCATTCAACTGTAATATTGTCAGATTTAACAGATACTTCGCCATCTGTATGAACCCACATAGGAATCATGGTCTTGATCGTTGCTTTTTGAACTACGTGATGGCCTATGCCCTTGATCCAGTAGTAATTGCCAAAAAATGAAAATGGAAGAGCAAACATCATCCTTGCTGGAGGCATATCACCTGCGTAGCACAGATCGAATTTACCATCTGTAAGGTCAGCTTTTGGTGCAAAATTAAAACCGCCCCCCTCGTAGTGGTGTACCATGGCAGCAATAAAGATAAAGCGCTTTAAATGCACGGTAGTGCCGTCATCAAGTTCGATGTCGCAGGGTATCTTATCAGCCTTAAGAAGCTGTCTGATAGCTATGAGACCATAGGTGAGCTTACCTAGACCAATCTTGTTTAAAAAGTTCTTGGTTCCGGAAGATAAAGCTTCCTCGCATACAGCTGCATCAAAACCTATTCCTGAACTTACATCAAAATATCTTGTGTTTGATACTGTGTCGTCATGCAGCCTTGATAAAGGTTTGGTCATATTGTTGTATGTCAGCTTTCCGAGATCCAAAGATCTTGTCTTTTCGCCCTTTATAATTGAATCCAACAGTTCATCCACATCTTTAGGATAAGACAGATCCCTTGCAAAATCATTTGAAGATCCGATGGGAATGTAGCCAAGAAGTACATCATCGAAATTAGTTATTCCGTTGATAGCCTCATTAAGCGTTCCGTCTCCTCCAAGGACTACTATCTTAAAAGGTGCTTCTATACCTTCATCCGGGTGTTCCATAAGATTTCTGACTATCTTTGTGGCGTCACCAGGTCCCTTAGTAAGGTAAGGTCTATAGTCTAATTTTTTTTCTAAGAATTTGTACTCGAGTTTGTTCCAGATTTCTTTTCCTTTTCCTGAGCGGGCTGAAGGATTCACTATGCAGTAATACATAAGACACTCCTGTTAAAAGAATTAATCGAAAACATTATAGCATTTTTTTGGATAGTATGGTACGATATGCGAGATGTGACTTTAACACATTAAATTGTAGAATTGAATAGTGGGAGGAGTAAGAAATGTATTCGCTTGAAGAAGTAAGAAAAGTAGACCCAGAGATTGCATCTTTGATCGAAGCAGAAGTATCAAGACAGAATGATCATATTGAACTTATCGCTTCAGAGAACTGGACCAGTAAGGCTGTTATGGCAGCTATGGGCAGTCCACTTACTAACAAATACGCAGAGGGACTTCCAGGTAAAAGATACTATGGTGGTTGTTATGTAGTAGATGAAGTAGAAAAGCTTGCTATTGAGAGAGCAAAGAAGCTCTTTAATTGTGATTACGCAAATGTTCAGCCTCATTCAGGAGCACAGGCAAATCTTGCTGTTCAGTTTGCGCTTCTTCAGCCTGGTGATACTATCATGGGAATGAACCTGAGCCAGGGCGGTCATTTAACTCATGGAAGCCCAGCTAACATCTCTGGTACATATTTTAAAGTTGTACCTTACGGAGTAGATGAGAACGGTGTGCTTGATTACGATGCTATGTACAAGCTTGCTGTAGAGCATAAGCCTAAGCTTATCATTGCTGGTGCGTCAGCTTACTGCAGAACAATAGATTTCAAGAAATTTAGAGAAGCTGCTGATGCCTGTGGTGCAATCCTTATGGTAGATATGGCACATATCGCTGGACTTGTTGCTGCTGGCGTTCATCCAAGCCCATTCCCATATGCTGATGTAGTTACTACAACTACTCACAAGACACTTCGCGGACCTCGTGGCGGACTTATTCTCTGGAATCAGGAAGCACAGGATAAGTTCAAGATCAATAAGGCAGTATTCCCTGGAATACAGGGAGGACCATTAGAGCATGTTATTGCTGCTAAGGCAGTCTGCTTTAAAGAAGCTCTTTCTCCTGAATTTAAGACATATGCTCAGAATGTTGTAGATAACGCGAAAGCTCTTTGCGATGGTCTTATGAAGAGAGACATCAAGATCGTATCTGGTGGAACAGACAACCACCTTATGCTTGTAGATCTTACAAATTATGGTCTTACAGGTAAAGAGGTTGAGGCATGGCTTGATGATGCACATATCACTGCAAACAAGAATACTATTCCAAATGAGCAGCAGTCTCCATTTGTAACCAGTGGAATCCGCCTTGGAACACCTGCTGTTACCACAAGAGGCATGAATACTGATGATATGGATAAGATTGCAGAAGCAATAGCAGTAGTCATCAAGAGCAAGGGCGAAAAGAACGATGAAGCCCGCGCTATCATCAAGACTCTTACTGATAAATATCCTTTAGATTGATCGATTTTTTACTCCTATAATTTAGGGCTGTGATTAGAAGTTGTTTTAAAAAGAAAAACAATTCTAATTACAGCCCTTTTGTTTTTTTAACCAAAAAGTGAAAAGTATAAAAATTTTATAACCTGAAGATCCTCTTATTTTCTGCATTTGAGATTGGTGATATAAAGTCTGCAGAATTATATAAAAAGCATATACAATTATAAAAATACGCAGAATATTTTACAATTAGCACGATATATTCAAAATAATTAAACAAAAACAAGAAAGTGTATTGACAAATCATAGAGGCATATCTATAATAAAATCATCAAGAAAATAACATAAAGAATACTTCTCCAGTCGAAATATACAATTGGGGACGGGGAGAAAGAAAGGTAGGTACACTCCAAAGGGATAGGTAGTTAAAATATTCGAAGAAAGGATGGTACGGACCACCAGACTAAGTAATAGGTTCTATTTAATCAAAAGTTCTAAGTTCAAAAGAAGTAGTAATACGGCGATTTGAGTACATGATCGGTGGTAATTGCAATATAAATACCTTGCAGCCACAGCATATGAATGCAAAAGTAAATGGAAAAAATGGCTGAGAAATTCGGAGGAACAGTCCATTGGACGAAATATTTAGTTTAGAAGATGAGTACTCGGTATAAGGGCAGAAGCAGGTAATATGATGAAGCTTCTGCCCTGATTTTTTGTGCAGACGGTACTAATATATGCTAAAATATGACTAGAAATTAAGTTTTGATATGGGGATATTATGAGTAGGATCGAAGAACAGGATTTTGATGAAAAGAGATTGGCGCGTAGACAAAGAAGAAAGCGTAGCCAGTTAATAGCATATATTTGTTTGGCAGTTTTTGTTCTTGTTATTTTTGGAGCAGGAGCTTTTGGCATTATAAGTGTCAAAAAAGTATTTGATGGTCATAAAGTAGAAAAACAGGCAGAAGAAGAACAGAAAGCTGCAGAAGAAGCAAGTGCGCAGTCTGTTGTTATAGAAACTCCTGAAACTGAGCAGGAACCTCAGGAAATGACGCAAGAAGACCTTTTGGATGAGGTTGTTAACGGTTGTATAAGTGAGATGCCAATTGAAGATAAGGTGGCAGCTCTTTTCATAGTAACACCAGAACAGCTTACAGGTGTTGATACAGCGATCAAGGCAGGATCAGGTACACAGGATGCCCTTTCTACCTATGCTGTTGGAGGAATCGTATATTCCAAAAAGAATATCAAATCCGCAGAGCAGATTTCAGAGATGCTTAGTACTACAGCGTCTATGAGCAAGTATCCTCTTTTTACTATGACTAATGAAAATGGTAATGGTGCTATAACTAGTGCTATCGGTATTGAGGGCGTTTCAGACATAGATAGTTCTGATGCGGCTTATAATGCAGGTTCAGCCATTGGTACTGCTATGTTTGGCTATGGGTTTAACTTTGATCTTGCTCCTTACATGGATATAACTGAGAGTGGAGATTACGGTACAGATATAGCTGCAGTCCAGGATATCACTGCTTCTTTGGTAAATGGTATTCAGGAGTCTGGAGTAAGTGCCTGCGCAGTGGCATTTCCAGCAAGTGCAGATACATCCAAGCAGATGGCAGTTGTAGATAAGAGCAAAGAGGAACTTGTTACCGGAGAGTATACAGTTTTTAAAAATGCAATTGATAATGCTAATATCAGCGCAATACAGATGTCAAATGCTTCATTCCCTCAGGTTGCTGGAGATAACACTCCTGCATCACTTTCAAAAGTCATCATAGATGATGAGCTTAGAGGAGCACTTGGATTTGAAGGGATTGTAATAACAGGTGCTATGAATGAAGGCGCGATCACAGAGTACTATACTCCTGAGCAGTCATCCGTAGAAGCCATCAAGGCTGGCGCTGACATGATCTATTGTCCGGAAGATTTTACAGCAGCTTATGAAGGCCTATTATCAGCAGTTAATAGCGGAGAAATTTCAGAAGACAGGATCAATGAGTCTTTGATCAGGATATACAGGATCAAGTATGCTGACAGAGTAGATGAAATCGTAGGCTGACGTTTCCTTGAATTTGTTTACATAAATCAAAAAAAAATCTAGCCAGTTTACATATAAAGAGTTATACTAAGCTCGTAAAATATATAAATGTAAAGGGCATATTTATGTCAGAGAAACAAACAAGGATCATCTCAACTCTTAAAAGAGACACCATCAGGCTGATAGTTGTATTACTAGCAGCTTTTCTTATGGCTGTTAATATACAGACCTTCATCAATGGTGGCGGACTTATCCCTGGCGGTGCGCAGGGTCTTACTATTGTTATTCAGAGAGCAGCAGCCAAGTATTGTGGCATTCAGATTGCTTACACCCCGATCAATATCATATTAAATGCGATACCTGTATATATAGGTTTCCGTTATATAGGCAAGAAGTTCACTTTGTTCTCAATGATCATGGTTATATTCAACGGTTTCTTCGTTGACCTTATTCCAGTTATGACTGTAACTCATGATTCACTTCTTGTAGCAGTATTTGGTGGTATCCTGAACTCTATAGCTATCACTATGTGTCTTGAAGTTGATGCAACCAGTGGCGGTACAGATTTTATTTCCATTTTCCTTTCACAGAAAAAAGGAATGGACGCATTCCCCATAATTCTTGGTGGTAATGTAGTACTTCTTACAATTGCAGGATTTATGTTTGGTTGGGATAAAGCACTTTATTCCATAATTTACCAGTATGTTTCAACACAGGCACTTCACATGCTCTACAAGACATACCAGCAACGTACACTTTTCATAATCACGGATATGCCAGATGAAGTATGCGCCATGATATATGCTGAGTGCGGACATGGAGCAACACTTATTGATGGAGAGGGCTCTTTTGCCCACAAGAATAAAAAGATCGTTTACTCAATAGTAAGCGCTTCAGATATCAGAAAGCTTATTCCAAAGATAAAGTCCCTTGATCCAAACGCCTTTATCAATTCTATCAGAACAGAAGAGATCATGGGTAACTTCTACATGAAACCTCGTGACTGATCATCCAGTAATGGTACTGATCTTTGGAGAGATCTTCGTTTTCATATAGATGTCAGCGTACTGTGAAGCAGTGAGCTCTTCTATATAGTTTAGTTCATAGTTTTTATCTATACCTTGTTTTATGAGCATATCAGCAGCTTTGTTGTAGGCGATGGCAGCTTCTGCCTCTGAGTTATACTTGCCTATAACATAGTTGCTTTTTACGTGTATGACAGCTTTATATCTGATAAAGCCTTTTTCTGCAAACTGTCTTACACCGTGGTATCTGTTGAGAATAATAATATTCTCGTATCTAAGGTCCGTTGGATCGTTGTTGGCAAATCTATAATCTCTTCCCAAAACTGCGTAGCTCTTGATACCGTAGCGCTGTAGAACTGAAAGCTGGCTTCCGTAATCAGCTACGAAAAGATGAGAACCTCTTTTCATGATCTTGTGAGATGAATAGTAAAAGAGGTCATCAATATCAAATTTAAGGACCAGATCAGGAGACAGGTAATACAAAAAATACTTCTTTTCCAGATAGATAGGGTTTGAAATGTACATACCCTTGTCTCTGTAATTGACCAAAGAGACATACTTATCGAAAGGAAGAGTCATTTTTTTATTGTATGAATTTATGTCATATTTTGGATTGTTCAGAACCTTGCTTGCGTCTTGGTAGGCCTTGCCAGCGTCCTTGTCATTGTCAAAGGAACCAAGGGCAATATGCCTTCCGCAGTAGGTTATAGAAGCTCTATAGGACGGAGTGCCATCTTTTAAAGAGGTGTAATATACTCCAACGATTTTCTTGTTATTCAATAGATCCCCCAGTTAAGAAAAACTTTAATGATTCAAAGCGTTAAAATAAAAGTGGATATTTCCTAGAGTATTATGGTATACTTATTATTATTTTACCAATAAATGAGGAGTAAAAGCAATGGCAAAGGAAGTTTTGTATAGTAGTACTAGAGGGGAAAAGGGGAATATTAAAGCGTCAGAGGCTATACTTAGAGGCCTCGCTGGAGATGGTGGCTTGTATGTTCCTGACCATATTCCACATCTTGAAAAATCACTTAGAGAAATTGCAGATCTTGATTATCAGGGAACAGCTTACGAAGTTATGAAGCTTCTTCTTACAGACTATACCGAAGAGGAACTTAAGTATTGCATTTCTCACGCATACGATTCTAAGTTTGATACACAGGAGATTGCTCCATTATCAGAAGCAGACGGAGCTTTCTATCTTGAGCTTTATCACGGATCAACAATTGCATTCAAGGATATGGCTCTTTCAATCCTTCCATATCTTATGACTACAGCTGCCAAGAAGAATGCAGTAAAGAATGATATTGTCATTCTTACAGCTACCAGTGGAGACACAGGTAAAGCTGCACTTGCAGGATTTGCAGATGTTCCTGGCACTAAGATCATTGTCTTTTATCCAAAGCACGGCGTAAGCCCTATTCAGGAAAGACAGATGGTAACACAAAAGGGTGACAATACTTGCGTTATTGGTATCGAAGGAAACTTTGATGATGCTCAGACTGGAGTTAAGAAGCTCTTTACTGATAAGGCTCTCGCAGAACTTATGGATAGCAAGGGATTCCAGTTTTCCTCAGCAAACTCTATCAATATTGGAAGACTTGTTCCTCAGATCGCATATTATGTTTATGCATATTGTAAGCTGCTTAAAGAGGGCAGGATTGCTGACGGTGATGAGATCAACGTTGTAGTTCCTACAGGTAATTTTGGCAATATCCTTGCTGCATATTATGCCAAGAATATGGGCGTACCAATTGCTAAGCTTATCTGTGCTTCCAATTCAAACAAGGTATTATTTGACTTCTTTAAGTCAGGTGAATATGACAGAAACCGTGATTTTGTTTTAACATCATCACCTTCAATGGATATTCTTATTTCATCTAACCTTGAGAGGCTTATTTATCATATTGCCGGCAATGATTCTGCTAAGGACGCAGATCTTATGGCTAAGCTTTCAAATGATGGCAAGTATGAAATAACAGATGATATGCGTGCAAAACTAGATTCTTTCTATGGCGGATATGCTACAGAGGAAGAGACTTTTGCAACTATCAAAAAAGTATTTGATGGTGCAGGCTATCTTATTGATACTCACACAGCTGTTGCAAGCGCTGTTTATGATAAATACAAGAAAGAAACAGGAGATGATAAGGTAACAGTTATCGCTTCAACAGCAAGTCCATTTAAGTTCACAAGAAGCGTTATGAATGCACTTGGACATGGTGATGATTCTAAGGATGATTTTGCTCTTGCTGATGAACTTTCAGCTATCTCTAAGGTAGATATTCCAGAAGCTGTCACATCTATCAGAACAGCCGAGATCAGACACAAGACTGTTGTAGATAGAACAGAAATGGAAAAGGCAGTAAAGAACTTTCTTGGAATCTGAGGTGAGATAAATGGATTCATTTAGTAATGTTGCAGATATTTTGATAATTCTCGGCGGCGCTCTACTCATTTACTATGCAGAACAGATGAGAGTAAATGATTTGATCAAAGTCGGTTTTATGATTTCTCCAAAGGTTAATGTGCACAAGCTTAAGGACAGGGAAGGCTTCAAGAAATATGCTTTCCCAAGGCATTTTGCTCAGGGCTTTATCCTTGTACTTCTTGGTATGACCGGCATTTTTTGCGATCTATACAGCAGAGGAGATTTACACGTCTATATTTACATAGGTGTTTTGGTTTTCTATGTGATCGGAAATGTTTTTATCGAAAAGGGGAAAGCTAGATTTTATTAAAACACAATTATAAGGAGGTGCGTATGGATTTAGGTAAGGGATATTATTCAGAAAACACGCCGGAGATTGTTGAACTTTCCAATCTTTCTAGAGAAGCTGATCTTATTGAAAATGATCTGTTTTTAAAATATGACGTTAAGAGAGGGCTTCGTGATCTAAATGGTAAGGGTGTACTTACAGGACTGACAAGGATTTCTGAGATTGTAGCCAAAAAGGTAGTTGATGGCCAGGAAGTGCCAGCAGATGGTGAGATCTTTTTTAGAGGATATGACGTTCATCAGCTGATAGATGCTGCAGTCAGGGAAAACAGATATGCATTCGAGGAATGTACATACCTGCTATTATTTGATAAGTTGCCAACTGGCAAAGAGCTTTTCGAGTTTGAAAAGCTGCTTGGTATTTATAAGAGCCTTCCACCAAGCTTTGTTAGAGATGTAATAATGAAGGCTCCTAGCCGCGATATGATGAATACGCTGGCGCGAAGTGTACTCACACTTTATTCCTATGATGATCATGCTGATGATGTTTCGCTTCCAAATGTACTGCGTCAGTCACTTCAGCTGATAAGCATGTTTCCGCTTCTTTCAATCTATGGATATCATGCATACAATCATTATCACGAGGGTAATTCACTTATTATCCATCCTCCGCTGGAGGAATTATCAACAGCAGAGACTATCCTTTATCTCTTAAGACCGGATAGTCAGTATACAGAGCTTGAAGCCAAGCTTCTTGATATCTGTCTCGTGCTCCATATGGAGCATGGCGGTGGTAACAATTCATCTTTTACCACACACGTAGTAAGTTCAAGTATGACAGATACCTATTCTGTGATTGCTGCTGCGATTGGATCTCTTAAAGGACCTAGACATGGTGGGGCTAATATCAAAGTGGTTCACATGTTTGATGATATTGAAGCCAATGTTAAGGATTGGGAGGACGAAGAAGAAGTCAGAGCCTACCTTGATAAGATCCTTAACAAAGAAGCCTTTGATGGAGCAGGACTGATCTATGGTATTGGACATGCTATCTATTCAAAGTCTGATCCAAGAGCTGTTATCTTAAAGAGCTTTGTAGAAAAACTTGCTGTTGAAAAGGGAAAAGAAAAAGAGTTTGAACTCTATAAACTCGTAGAGCGCCTTGCACCACAGGTCATCAGTGGAGAGCGCACTATGTATAAAGGCGTAAGTGCCAATGTGGATTTCTACTCAGGTTTTGTTTATAGAATGCTTGATCTTCCAGAAGAGCTTTATCCTACTATCTTTGCCATTGCAAGGATCGTTGGCTGGAGTGCGCATAGAATGGAAGAGCTTGCTAATAACGGCAAGATCATTCGTCCTGCATATATGGCCATCGAACCACGTAAGGAATATATTCCTGTTGATGAACGCTAAAAATACGTATATACTGATAGGGTTCTACAATCAGAATATTTAGTATATAATATTTAGTGTTATATATTCAGAAAGGAAATATTGTAATGGAAGAAAAAGAAATCTTAAAACTTATTGATCATACTCTGCTTCAGGCAGATGCTACATGGGAAGGAATTGTGGCTCTTTGTGATGAGGCTGTTAAATACGGCACAGCTACAGTTTGCATTCCTGCAACATATTTAAAGAGAGTACATGACAAGTACGGCGACAGCTTAAAGCTTTGCACAGTAATTGGCTTCCCTCTTGGATACAACTGCGCAGCTTCTAAGGTAGTAGAAGCAAAAGAGTCTATCAAAGACGGTGCAGAGGAAATCGATACAGTAGTAAATATCACCGATGTCAAGAATCATAGATATGATGAAGTTAGAAAAGAACTTCAGATGATCAGAGAAGCTTGTGGAGATAAGCTCCTTAAGGTCATCATCGAGACATGCTATCTTACAGAAGAAGAGAAAATCGAGCTTTGCAAGATTGTTACAGAAGTTAAGGCTGATTACATCAAGACTTCAACTGGTTTTGGTTCAGCTGGTGCAACACTTGCGGATATCGAGCTCTTCAAAAAGCATATCGGACCTGATGTTAAGATCAAGGCCGCAGGCGGAATCCGTACAATAGAAGATGCTCTTGCATATGCAGAGGCTGGATGCAGCAGAATCGGATCATCTAAGGTTGCTCCACTTATCGCTGCAAAATACAATCTTTAATAGCTAAAAGGAACTGCATTAAGCAGTTCCTTTATTTATCTGTTTAGGAGATTTTAAATGGCAAAATACGTATTGTTTGTGTTCAATAGCATCATGCTTGGCGTTGGACTTGCTATGGACGCTTTTTCTGTTTCTTTGGCAAATGGTTTTATTGAACCAGAGATGAAGAGAAAAAGAAAGGCGTATATTGCTGGAATCTACGCAGGTTTTCAGTTCCTTATGCCAGTTATCGGATGGTTTTTAGTCCATAATGCTGCAGAGCTTTTTAATGGTTTCCAGAAGTTCATTCCATGGATAGCTTTAGGACTTCTTTCTTTTATCGGTGGCAAGATGATAAAAGAGGCTATAGAGGAAAAAAAATGCTCAGAGGATGGCAATTGCAAGGATTGTACCAATAAAGAGTGCCCAAGATGCGGCCTTGACCCTAAGACCAATAAGCTGGATTTCAAATGCCTTATGGTTCAGGGAATTGCCACATCAATAGATGCTCTTTCAGTAGGCTTTACTATTGCAGATTACAAGACGGTTATGGCGCTTGGTGCATCTTTCATAATCGGCATTGTTACATTTGTTATCTGTTACATTGGCCTTAAACTTGGCAATAAATTCGGAACAAAACTTGCGTCAAATGCAAAGATCGTAGGCGGTGTCATTCTTATAGGAATAGGACTTGAGATTTTTATCAGTTCTTTCCTGTAATTATGGGTTGACTTTTTTTATTTACAAACTTAAAATTATCTAAGTAAAAATATGTTAAATGCTTTGATGGTGTTAGGCGAGAGCCTAGAGATGTTGTAGCATCCCTTTCAGAGAGAGAAGTCATCGGCTGAGAGCTTCTTAGGGCAATACTATATACGGAAATTTCGCACTGGAGCTGTCCTAGTGAAGGATTCTTGTAGCTAGGATCGTGAGTCTACGTTACAGACGACTAAGGAGTCTGCATTTAGTTGCAGGAACTTGGGTGGTACCGCGGTATATTATCGTCCCTTGTGTTGAACAAACACTAGGGGCGTTTTTTATTACAAAAAAAGGAGAATGATGATGATTAGTGAACAGCTTGATAAGATCAGAGAGGAAGCTCTTAAACAGATAGAGAGTTCTGATGGTCTTGAGAAACTCAATGAGATCAGAGTAAATGTTCTTGGAAAAAAAGGTGAACTTACAAGTATCCTTAAGAGCATGAAGGATGTTGCTCCAGAGGACAGACCTAAGGTTGGTCAGCTTGTTAATGAGACAAGAGAAGCAATTGAAAAGGTATTAGAAGAGACTAAGTCCAAGATGGAAGCTGCAGCACGTGATGCTAAGCTTAAGGCAGAGGTTATTGACGTAACACTTCCTGCCAAGAAGAATAAGGTTGGACACAGACATCCTAATACAGTAGCTCTTGAAGAAGTAGAGAGAATCTTCACAGGAATGGGCTACGAAGTAGTAGAAGGACCAGAAGTTGAGAAGGATTATTACAACTTCGAAGCTCTTAATATTCCAGCTGATCATCCAGCTAAGGACGAGCAGGATACTTTCTATATCACAGGAGATCTTCTTCTTAGAACTCAGACATCTTCTACACAGGTTCATGAGATGGAAAAGGGTCGTATTCCTATCAAGATGATCGCTCCTGGTAGAGTATTCCGTGCTGATGAAGTTGACGCTACTCATTCACCTTCTTTCCATCAGGTAGAAGGCCTTGTAATTGACAAAGATATTACATTTGCTGATCTTAAGGGAACTCTTGCAGAGTTTGCAAAGCAGCTCTTTGGACCAGATACCAAGACAAAGTTCAGACCACATCACTTCCCATTCACAGAGCCATCTGCTGAGATGGACGTAAGCTGCTTTAAGTGCGGCGGTAAGGGATGCCGTTTCTGTAAGGGAGAGGGATGGATAGAAATCCTTGGCTGTGGAATGGTACATCCTCACGTATTAGAGATGAGTGGAATTGATCCTAACGAGTATGTAGGTTTCGCTTTCGGTGTTGGACTTGAGAGAATCGCACTTCTTAAGTATGAGATCGATGACATGAGACTTCTCTATGAGAATGACATCAGATTTTTGAATCAGTTCTAATAATAGATTTAGCAGATTAAGAAAAGGGGATAAAAAAATGAATTCATCCAAATCATGGATTAAAGCATATGTACCAGATTTAAATTGCACAGATCAGGAATTCTTTGATGCAATGACTCTTTCTGGTACCAAGACAGAAACATACGAACCACTTGATAAGAATCTTGACAAGATCGTAGTTGGTCAGATCGACAAGATCGAGCCTCATCCAGACGCTGATAAGCTTGTTATCTGCCAGGTCAATATTGGAACAGAGACTATACAGATTGTTACTGGTGCCAATAATATGAAAGAGGGAGATAAGGTTCCTGTTGTTCTTGATGGCGGTAGAGTAGCTGGCGGTCATGACGGCGGCCCACTTCCAGAGGGAGGAATCAAGATCAAAGCCGGTAAGCTCCGCGGAGTACCATCAGCTGGTATGATGTGCTCAATCGAAGAGCTTGGTTCTACTAGAGATTTCTATCCAGAAGCTCCAGAGGAAGGCCTTTATATTTTCCCTCAGGATACAGAAGTTGGCGCAGATGCAGTTGAAGTACTTGGACTTCATGACACTGTATTTGAGTTTGAAGTAACCTCTAACAGAGTTGATTGCTATAGCATTCTTGGTATCGCTAGAGAAACTGCAGCTACATACAAGCTTCCTTTCAAGGCTCCAGTAGTAGAAGTTAAAGAAGAAGCTGATGGAAACGCTAAGGATATGATCAGCGTTGAGATCAAGGATACAGACCTTTGCACAAATTATTGCGCAAGAGTCGTTAAGGATATCAAGATTGCTCCTTCACCTGAATGGATGCAGAGAAGACTTGCTAGTGTTGGTATCAGACCAATCAACAATCTCGTAGATATCACAAACTATGTAATGATGGAATATGGTCAGCCAATGCATGCTTACGATATGAGTACTATTGCCGGTAACAAGATCGTTGTTAAAAGAGCTAATGATGGAGATACATTTGTTACTCTTGATGGTCAGGAGAGAAAGCTTGATAAGGACGTTCTTATGATCTGTGACGGCGAGAAAGAAGTTGGCATCGCTGGTATCATGGGTGGTGAGAACTCAATGATCACTGACAGTGTTGATACAGTTCTTTTCGAGGCTGCTACATTTAATGGACCAAATATCAGAAAGTCTGCTAAGAGAGTAGGCCTTCGTACTGATGCATCAGGCCTTTTCGAGAAAGGTCTTGATCCAGCCAATGCACTTGATGCGATCAACCGTGCTTGCCAGCTTGTTGTAGAGCTTGGCTGCGGTAAAGTAGTTCCTGGAGTAGTTCAGGTTGGACTTCCAATTGCTCCACTTAAGAGAATTCCTCTTGAAGCAGATAGGATCAATAAGCTTCTTGGAACAGATATCTCTAAGGATGAGATGGTTGAGATCCTTAAGAGAGAAGAAGTTGAATATGACGCAAAGACTGATGAAGTGATCATTCCTTCATTCAGACAGGATCTTAACCAGATGTGTGATATCGCTGAGGAAGTTGCTAGATTCTTTGGATATGACAAGATCCCTACAACTCTTCCAAAGAACAGCGCAACTACAGGCGGAATCTCATTCAAGATGAGAGTTGAGAAGAAAGCAAGAGAGGTTGCTCAGTTCTGCGGATTCTCACAGGGATATACATATTCATTTGAGAGCCCTAAGGTATTTGATAAGCTTCTTTTACCTGAGGATGCAAAAGAGAGACAGGCAATCAGGATTTCTAATCCATTAGGAGAAGATTTCTCAATCATGAGAACTATTTCTCTTAACGGAATCCTTACCAGCCTTGCTACAAACTACAATCGTAGAAATAAAGATGTAAGACTCTATGAGATGGGTAACATCTATGTTCCAAAGAGTCTTCCTCTTACAGAGCTTCCAGATGAGAGAATGCAGCTCACACTTGGATTCTATGGAGAAGGCGATTTTTATAGCATGAAGGGTGCAGTTGAGGAATTCCTTGACAGCGTGCATATGCTTGATAAGCTTACTTATGATCCAAATGCAGGTAAGCCATTCCTTCATCCAGGAAGACAGGCTAATATCGTTTATGACGGAGAAGTTATCGGATATCTGGGTGAAGTTCACCCAGCTGTATGTGATAACTATGACATTGATACAAGAGTATATGTAGCAGTTATCGATATGCCTCATGTTGTTGAACATGCTAAATTTGATACTATCTACACAGGAATTGCCAAGTTCCCTGCAGTTACAAGAGACCTTTCAATGGTAGTTCCAAAGAACGTTCTTGCTGGAGATATCGAGAAGATGATCAGACAGCGCGGCGGCAAGAAGCTTGAAAGCCTTGAGCTCTTTGATATCTATGAAGGAGCACAGATCAAGGAAGGCTTCAAGTCAATGGCTTATTCTCTTTCATTTAGAGATAAGGAAAAGACCCTTGAGGATGAAGAAGTTGCAGCTGCAATGAAGAAAATATTAAATGGACTTGAGTCTCTTAATATTGAACTTCGTTCATAATATGTTACAATCATATTTGGCAAAGAGAAGATTGTTCTTCGAATAATAAAGTTGGGGATGATGCATTTGCATCATCCTCTTTACTTGTTACACAAGATTTTTTAGGTAAGAGTTTTTATGACCAAATATTTAGGAGGTATATATGAATAGAAAGAATGTATGGACAACCTATAGTGCTGCTCAGCTCAAGAAAGTTGATCAGTTTGCAGAGGACTACAAGAAGTTCCTTGATGAGTCCAAGACAGAAAGAGAAGCTATCGATACTATCGTAAACGAGATCGAGGCTGCAGGCTACAGAGAGCTTAATACTCTTATTGGTAGCAAGACAAAGCTTAAGAAGGGCGACAAGGTTTATTCAGTATGGATGAACAAGTCAATCGCCATTTTCCAGATGGGTTCAGAGCCAATGGAGAATGGTCTTAATATTCTTGGTGCACACATCGATTCTCCAAGACTTGATGTTAAGCAGAATCCACTTTATGAAGATGGCGGCTTTGCTTACCTTGATACACATTACTATGGTGGTATCAAGAAGTATCACTACGTAGCAATGCCACTTGCTATTCACGGTGTACTTGTTAAAAAAGATGGCGCAACAGTTCAGCTTAACGTAGGTGAGGACGAGGATGATCCAGTATTCTTCGTATCAGATCTTTTGATCCACCTTGCACAGGATCAGCTCAGCAAGAAAGCTTCTAATGTTATCGAAGGTGAGGCCCTTGATCTTATCATTGGTCACAGACCATTTGTAATTGAGAGCAAAGAAAAAGAGAAGGCTGAGAAGAAGGATGCAAAGCTTACAGCTGGTCAGCAGTATGCAATTGCAGCTGAGAAGGCTGAGAAGGCAGAGAGCGGTAAGGTATCAGGAGCAGTTAGAAGAGGAATCCTTGCAATTCTCAATGACCTTTACGGAATTGAAGAGGAAGATTTCATTTCTGCAGAGCTTGAGATCGTTCCTGCTGGTAAGTCAAGAGACGCTGGCTTTGACAGATCAATGATCATGGGTTATGGACATGATGACAGAGTATGTGCATTCCCTTCAATGAGAGCTATCATGGAAGCCAAGAACCTCAAGAGAACAGCTTGCTGTATCCTTGTTGATAAGGAAGAGATCGGATCAGTTGGTGCAACTGGTATGCGCAGCAGATTCTTTGAGAATGCAGTAGCAGAGCTCATGGCTCTTACAAAGGAAGGATTTAATGATCTTGCACTTAGAAGATGTCTTGCTAATTCATGCATGCTTTCATCTGACGTAAGTGCTGGCTTTGATCCTTCATATGCATCATGCTTCGAGAAGAAGAACGCATCTTTCCTTGGCGAAGGTCTTGTATTTAACAAGTTCACAGGTGCTAGAGGTAAGAGCGGATCAAATGATGCTAACGCTGAGTTCATTGCTGAGATCAGACGTGCTCTTGATAAAGAAGGTATTGTATACCAGACAGCAGAACTTGGTAAGGTTGACGTAGGTGGCGGCGGAACAATCGCTTACATCCTTGCACTTTACGGAATGAATGTTATCGACGCTGGTGTAGCAGTTCTTAACATGCATGCACCATGGGAAGTAATCGACAAGGCTGACCTTTATGAAGCACTTAGAGGTTACGTAGCATTCCTTCAGAACATTGATTTTAGAAACGAGTAATTAAATGTCAGAATTAGGATTATCAACTTCAGATTATTATTTTGATCTCCCTGAGGAGCTTATTGCACAGGACCCTATGGAAAAGAGGGACGAGTGCAGACTCCTTGTGGTAGACAAAAATACTGGAGAATTAGAACATCATAAATTTAATGAGATCATAAATTATTTAGAGCCAGGTGATTGCCTGGTTCTGAATAATACAAAGGTTATTCCTGCAAGACTTCTTGGAGAGAAGGAAGGAACAGGCGCTGCCGTAGAGATCCTTCTGTTAAGGAGAAAAGAAGCTGATGTATGGGAAACTTTAGTTAAGCCTGGTAAAAAGCTTAGACCGGGAGCCAGAGTATCTTTTGGCGGGGGTATATTAAAAGCTGAGATACTGGACATAGTAGAAGAGGGTAACCGTCTCGTTAAATTCTATTATGATGGTATTTGGGAAGAAGTACTTGATAAGCTTGGAGAAATGCCACTTCCTCCATATATTACACACAAGCTTCAGGACAAGAACATGTATCAGACTGTATATGCCAAGTTCGAGGGCTCAGCTGCAGCTCCTACAGCAGGACTTCACTTTACAGAAAAGCTTCTTGAAGATATTAAGGCAAAGGGCGTAGATATGGCCTTTGTAACTCTTCACGTAGGACTTGGTACATTCAGACCTGTAAAAGTGGATAATGTAAAAGAACATCACATGCATACAGAATGGTATCAGGTAACTCAGGAAGCTGCTGATAAGATCAACAAAGCCAAGGCTGAGGGTCACAGAGTCATCTGCGTAGGAACTACAAGCTGCAGAACCATTGAAAGCGCAGCAGATGAGAATGGTCACTTATCAGAATGTAGTGGAGATACATCAATCTTCATCTACCCTGGTTATAAGTTTAAGGTTTTAGACCAGCTCATTACAAACTTCCATTTACCAGAATCAACGCTTGTTATGCTTGTTTCAGCTCTTGCTGGAAGAGAGCATGTTTTAAACGCTTATGAAGAAGCAATCAAGGAACGTTATAGATTTTTCTCTTTTGGTGATGCATGCTTCTTTAAATAAAAAAATTTTGGACCTAGGGGACGGGGTTAGTGGTTCATTTTTTGAACCACTAACCCCGTCCCCTAGGTCCATTTTATTTATTCCTTATTTCCTGCACCTTCAGAGTACTTCTCATCGCAGTATTTGCAACGATAGATTTCTTTTTTCTCGTCGGCCAGATAGAAAATCTGAGGGAGCTCCTGCTCGATAGAAGAGATGCATCTTGGGTTGTGACACTTGATCACTCCTGTGATCTCTTTAGGAAGCACTAAAGCTCTTTTTTCAATTATCTCTCCAGCCTTGATAACATTGACTGTAATGTTGTGATCGATAAAGGCAAGGATATCAAGATCAAGAGTATCAATATCACATTCAACTTTAAGGATGTCTTTTTTGCCCATTACCTTACTTTTTGCATTTTTGATGATAGCAACTGTTGAATCAAGCTTATCAAGACCAAGGTGACGATATATCTGCATTCCCTTACCAGCCTGAATATGATCAAGAACAAAGCCTTCTTCAATTTTTCCAATATTTAACATGAATAACCTCTTTTCTTAATGTGCTGATCAAAATTTTCTAAGAAGCCCCTCATTCATGTGGGCATCTGTCATATCAAGGAGAGTTAAGATAAGCGCCATACGTACATACAGTCCGTATTGAACCTGCTTGAAGTATGCAGCTCTTGGATCATTATCAATTTCAACAGAAATTTCATTAACTCTTGGAAGTGGATGAAGAATGTACATCTTTTCCTTGGCAAGTTCCATCTTGGCTTTATCAAGGATATAGAAGTTCTTGAGTCTGATGTAATCTTCTTCATTGAAGAATCTTTCTTTCTGTACACGTGTCATGTATAGGAAGTCAAGACGTGGCATAACGTCTTCAAGTTTAATAACTTCTTCATATGTAATGCCTTTAGAATCAAGCATTTCTGTGATGTAATCAGGAACTTTTAATTCCTTTGGGGAAATGAAAATAAAATGAATCCCGGTGTAACGGGTAAGAGCATTTATAAGAGAATGAACTGTTCGACCAAATTTAAGATCGCCACAAAGGCCAATGGTGAAATCACCAAGCTTACCATATAAAGATCTGATAGTGAGTAAGTCTGTAAGAGTTTGTGTGGGGTGCTGATGACCACCATCACCTGCATTGATTACTGGAATAGAAGACTTAGAAGCTGCGACCATTGGAGCACCTTCTTTTGGATGACGCATTGCACAAATATCTGCAAAGCAAGAAATAACACGAATTGTATCAGCAACACTTTCTCCCTTGGCTGCTGATGAGTTGCTGGCATCGGCAAAACCTAAACATTTGCCACCAAGCCTTAACATTGCTGTTTCAAAACTGAGCCTCGTTCTGGTACTGGGTTCATAGAAACATGTAGCCATTATTTTCCCATCACATTTGTGGGAGTAGGCATCCATGTTTTCTTCGATATCTTTGGCAACATCGAAGAGGTCCTCTAGCTCATCAACTGTGAAGTCCAGAGGGTTCATCATGTGACGCAAACTATTCATACAATCTCCTCTTATATATATAATTTTATGTTTGGATTATTACTGCGGTAAAAATACTTCTGCAGGACGTGATCCATCCAAAGGCATATGATACATCATTTCATCGTTTCCGTAAACTTTAAAATACAGTTCTTTTGAAGTTGTGTTGAGACTGTTTACGATTCCGTTAAATAAAATAACTGGATCACTGCCATCAAGATTGCATCTCTTCAGAGCTGGATTAGTTTCACTAGAGTATGCGTAGTAGATGTATCTTTCATCCATAGTATAGAAGTCGATTCTATCTGATGTAACAAGCTCAGGAATGCCTGTAAGGAGGCTGGCACGCCACAAGCTGTAGTTAGATTCGCCATTCATGAAATAGATATATCCATTTTTTACAACAGGGAAGAAGTAGTAGCCAGTAAGGAAGTCCCTTGTGTAATCACCGTTTTGAGTATAGAGCATATGGATGCTGTGATCCTTGGTAACACCGGAGTAGAAGATAATGCCGTTGTCGTAGCAAACTGGAGAAGCCATTTCATCATAAACGACCTTTTTATCTGTCTTGTTGACCTTTATCTTTTCGAGATATCCTCCATCAGTCTTGACCTGATAATAGAGATATTCGCCGCAAAGCTGAACCTCGCCGCACATCTCTCTTGCAAGACACTTAAGATCCCCTGTTTTGGTATTTAATCTATACACACCATATTGATTGGTAGCAGAACCAAGGCCAGTGACCTGACCTGATGTGTTGCTGGAATCCATGTAAAAATAAAGGATATCGTTAGCACCGCTTATATATTTGACGCCCATATTTGTAAGTCTCTTTGAATGTGTTCCGTCAGGATCCATGGAATAGAGACAGTTACTATCATAAGGATTGGCAAAATAAACTTTGTCACCCATTTCAAAGACTAATCCATAATTGTGGAGATTGCCGGCAGAATTGCCAGTGTCATAAGGAGACATAGGGATAATATTTCTGTAGATGTGGAAAGCTATAAAAGCTCCTGCAAGTATGAGTAAAATAAAACTAATAAATATATATCCTTTTTTCATATGTTCCCCCGCGAATTTACTAATACTATTATAGGCGCGTTATTTCTTGCTATCAAGCGGTATTTGTTCTAAACTCTTATTAATGAAAAACGCGGAGGATGGTATGGATTTAAAAGATCTAAGGTCAGAAATTGACATAGTTGACAAGCAGATAGTGGAGCTTTTTGAAAAGAGAATGGATATTGCTTCACAGGTTGCTGATTATAAGATAGCTACCGGAAAAAAGGTTTTTGACAGAGAAAGAGAAGAGGTTAAGCTTCAGGCAGTACAGGATATGACAACTTCCGAGTTTAACAAGGTCGGGGTAAAAGAGCTCTTTTCACAGCTTATGTCCATGAGCAGAAAACTCCAGTATCAAAAACTCACAGAAGCAGGAGCTTCAGGTAAGCTTCCATTTATTGAGATAGATTCTATAGATAAAGCAAATTCAAGAGTATGCTTTCAGGGCGCAGCAGGTTCTTATTCTGAAGAAGCCATGAAAAGATTTTTTGGAGAAGATGTCAACAGTATCGCAGTTGAAACATTTAGAGATGCCATGGCTGTATTGGAGGATGGCAGCTGCGACTACGCAGTTCTTCCTATTGAGAATTCCACAGCAGGTGTTGTGAGCGAGATATATGATCTTCTTGCAGAATATGAGCACTACATTGTTGGAGAGCAGATAATCGAGATTAAGCATTGCCTCATGGGAGTTTCAGGAGCAACGCTTGAGGATATCAAGACTGTTTATTCACATCCTCAGTCACTTATGCAGAGCGCAAAGTTTTTGTCTGATCACAGTAATATCAGTCAGATCAGTATGAAGAACAACGCATTTGCAGCCAAGAAAGTAGCAGAAGATGGTGATAAGTCACAGGCTGCTATAGCAAGCAAAAGAGCTGCTGATGTTTATGGCCTTGAAGTTATAGAGGAAGGCGTAAACCAGGCTGATTCAAATTCAACAAGGTTTATCATCGTTACTAATCAGAAGGTATTTTTAAAGAGTGCATCAAAGATCAGCATCTGTATGGAAATCCCTCATGAAACAGGAGCACTGTATCATCTGATGTCACATTTTATCTATAATGGACTTAATATGACCAAGATCGAGTCAAGACCAATAGAGGACAGGAACTGGGAATACAGATTCTTTATTGATTTTGAAGGTAATCTTTCAGATAGCGCAGTCAAGAATGCGCTTAGAGGTCTTAGAGAAGAAGCTAAGTTACTTAGAATCTTAGGGAACTATTAAAAACACAGGGGTATCTTATGGGTGGTGAAATATTTGCAGCAATTGACGTTGGTTCTTATGAGATAGCGCTCAAGATCTTTGAGCTGTCAATGAAGAACGGAGTACGTGAGCTTGATCATGTCAGACACAGGATGGATCTTGGAAGTGAGACATATGCTTCCGGAAGGATCTCAAGTCATCATGTGGATGAGATGATCAGGATATTTGGTGAATTCAAAAAGATAATGAAGGGCTACGGGGTTACTCACTATCAGGCCTATGGCACCAGTGCGGTCAGAGAGACCAACGACATCTTGATTGTAAGAGACCTTTTAGAGCAGAGAACCGGAATACATTTTGATGTTCTTAGTAATTCAGAACAGAGATTTTTGGACTACAAATCAATTGCCTTAAAGCATGATCATTTTGAGAAGATAATCAAAAGACCTACAGCCATCGTAGATATAGGCGGTGGAAGTATCCAGATTTCTTTATTTGAAAAGGGAAGACTTTTTGCCACCCAGAATCTGAAAATGGGTGTGCTTCGTCTTTTTTCAACCATGAGACTGGTTCAGGCCACCAGATCAAAGTGTAGCGACCTTGTGCCAGAGCTTGTAAATTCTCAGCTTTCGGTTTTTGCTAAGATGCATGTCAAGGATAAAAAGATCGAGAACATTGTCATCATTGATGACTATGTTTCACCTATCATGCAGAGAATGGGCATTGGTAACGGCAAGGAAGGATTTGCTACCAAGGAAGAGTACAATAAATTTATTGAAAAATATGCTACCATGAGCGACATTGAAGTAGCTAAAAAGCTCAATATTCCTGAGGATAATGTGCCACTTTTGTATGTATCAGGCCTTCTTATCAAATGTATTCTTGATATGACCAAGGCAGAGAATATCTGGGCTCCCGGCGTTACACTTTGCGATGGAATAGCCTATGAGTACGCTGAGAAAAAGAAATATATTCAGTCATCACACGATTTCGAACAGGACATCATTGCTTGTTCTGAGAATATCTCTAAGAGATTTCTGGGAAGCAGATCAAGAAGAGAGACTCTTCAGAGCATCGCACTTAACATTTTTGATAATACGAAAGAGCTGCATGGCCTCACTAAGAGAGACAGGCTTCTTTTAAATATTGCAACTATTCTTCATGACTGCGGCAAATATATCAGTCTTGTGTATCTTGGAGACTGCTCCTACAACATAATAATGTCTACGGAGATCATCGGTCTTTCCCATATAGAAAGAGCTATCGTTGCCAATGTAGTCAGATTTAATCATGAAGACTTTGAATATTTCAATACAGGAAGTCAGTACTTTGATGGCTTTTCAAGAGAAGATTATCTGAGGGTTGCCAAGCTCACAGCCATCATACGAGTAGCCAACGGCCTTGATAGAACTCACAAACAAAAGTTTAAGGATGTCGATGTCAGCATCAAAGGCAAGGAGCTTATAATAAAGGTTGATACTTCAGATGATATTACAATGGAGAAAGGGCTCTTTACTAACAGAGCAAACTTCTTTGAAGAAGTATTTGCGATAAAACCGGTTATCCGTCAGAAAAAGATATATTAAGATTCACTATAAATGAGGTCGTATATGAGGAAAAACAAAGAAGCAAAAAAACAAAACTTTGATGATCCAAAATTGTACATAAACAGAGAACTTAGCTGGATTTCATTTAATGAAAGAGTGCTGTCAGAAGCGGTAGACAAGAGCAATCCTTTATTTGAAAGACTTAAGTTTCTTAGCATAACAGCCAGTAACCTGGATGAGTTTTTTATGGTCAGAGTTGCGTCACTTATAGATATGATAAATGCTGATTATAGAAAACTTGATATTGCAGGTATGACTGCAACTGAACAGTTAAGTGCTGTTTTAAAGAATTTGCATAAGTTTGTAGACAGGCAGTACGAGATATACAATAATCAGCTTTTGCCACTTCTTTTAGATAACGGACTTAAAATCTGTGAGCCAAGTGAACTTCGTGGCAAGGATGCAGATTATGTCAGCAGGTATTTTGATGAATATGTATATCCTGTTTTGACGCCTATGGCTGTTGATTCTTCAAGACCATTTCCACTTATCAGAAATAAGTCTCTTAATATCGGAGCGCTCCTTAAAAAGAAAGAGGGAAAGGACGGAGTTGATTTTGCCACAGTTCAGGTGCCGGACGTTCTTCCAAGGATCATCGAGATTCCTTATGATGAGGAAAAAGACGAGGTAAGAAAAATCGTTCTTCTTGAAAAGGTTATTCAGGACAACATGGATAAGCTTTTTCTTAACTATGACATTTTAACAACAGCTCCTTACAGAGTTGGTAGAAATGCGGATCTTTCAATCGATGAAGATGAAGCAGAGGATCTGTTAAAAGAGATCGAGAAACAGATAAAACTTCGTCAGTGGGGCCAGGCTATAAGACTTGAAGTAAATGAAGGAATGGATCCTAAGCTCCTTAATCTTATTGCAGAAGACCTTGGAGTTGAAAAAAATGAGATCTATACCATAAACGGTCCTCTTGATCTTACTTTCCTTATGAAGATGTACAAGCTTGAAGGCTTTGATCATCTCAAGGAACACAGATATAAAGCTCCAGCTGCAGTACCGGAGTTTAATAACGATAAGGATATTTTTGAAGTGATCAGAAAAGGTGATGTTCTTATGCATCATCCTTATGAGACCTTTGAAAATGTAGTTAAGTTCGTAGAAAGAGCTGCTGTTGATCCTGATGTACTTGCTATTAAGCAGACTCTTTACAGAGTTAGTGGTAATTCACCTATCATTGCAGCCCTTGCTAAGGCTGCTGACAATGGCAAGCAGGTAACAGTTCTCGTTGAGTTAAAGGCAAGATTTGATGAAGAGAATAATATCGTATGGGCAAAGATGCTTGAGAAAGCTGGTTGCCATGTTATCTACGGTCTTGTGGGCCTTAAGACTCACTGCAAGATCACTCTTGTAGTCAGAAGAGAAGAAGATGGAATAAAAAGATATGTTCACCTGGCAACAGGTAACTACAATGATTCCACAGCCAAGCAGTATACTGATGTAGGCCTCTTTACCTGTGCTCCAGCATTTGGTGAAGATGCAACTGCTGTATTTAATATGCTTTCCGGATATTCTGAGCCTCTTGGATGGAATAAGCTGTCAATTGCTCCATTGTGGCTCAAGGATAGGATACTTGACCTTATTAAGAGAGAAGAGGAGCACGCTCTTGCAGGAGAACCGGCAAGGATCATAGCCAAGATGAATTCAATCTGTCACAAGGATGTAATTGCAGCTTTGTACAGAGCAAGTAATGCAGGCGTCAAGATAGATCTTATTGTCAGAGGTATATGCTGTCTTAGGGCAGGGGTTCCCGGAGTCTCAGAAAACATAACTGTAAGATCCATTGTTGGTAACTTTCTTGAGCACAGCAGGATCTTCTATTTTGAAAATGGGGGAAGTCCTGAGTACTATGCAAGCAGTGCTGACTGGATGCCTAGAAATCTTGAGCGA
This sequence comes from Butyrivibrio hungatei DSM 14810, assembly GCF_900143205.1. Classification (GTDB taxonomy): domain Bacteria; phylum Bacillota; class Clostridia; order Lachnospirales; family Lachnospiraceae; genus Butyrivibrio; species Butyrivibrio hungatei. Next base: position 99,725 of record NZ_FRDH01000005.1, read on the forward strand.
AGAGTGGAGATTCTTTTCCCGATTGAAAACGATAAGCTCAGGAAAAAGATATGGCATATTCTTGATGTGGAACTTAAGGACAACAAGAAAGCTCATATCATGGATGCTGAGGGAAAATTTAGTAAGATCACTAATGATGAGTTTGGTGAAGATATAAATTCTCAGCTGATATTTGGATTAGAAGCAACAGAGAAGGCCAAGCTTCCTACAACTCAGAACACAAGAGTCTTTGTTCCAGAGACTCATAATACATAAAGAAAGAGGATTTAAATATGCGTTACGTTTTAGCGTCAGGATCACCAAGGCGCAAGGAACTATTAAAGCAGGTAGTTCCTGAATTTGAGATAATACCTGCGGTATCAGAGGAAAAGACTAAATGCAGCGAGCCCTGTGATATTGTAAAGGAATTGTCATTTCAAAAAGCTTCAGAGATTTTTCACAAAATCTTAACGGATAAGTCAGAGGTCTCTATTGTAATAGGCGCGGACACCATTGTATCATTTAATCATAGAGTACTGGGCAAGCCTAAAGATAGAGATGAAGCGGTTTCCATGGTAAAGATGCTTCAGGGTAATTCCCACGAAGTATATACAGGCGTAACTATTTTTTATCAAAAGGATGGTGAAAACTTTAGCCACACCTTTTATGAGGAGACTAAGGTTGAAGTAGAGCCTATGACAGATGCTGAAATACAGGCCTATGTCAACACCGGGGAATCTGATGATAAGGCTGGTGCCTATGCAGTACAGGGCAGGTTCGCAATCTTTATCAAAGGTCTTGTTGGAGATTATTACAATGTGGTAGGACTTCCAATTGCCAGACTCTATAAGGAAATGAAAGAATTAAATTTACTGTAAGTTTGGAGGTTTGTTATGCACGAGTATGATGAAGCGGTTTTGAGATGCTTTTTAGAGAATCAGGGGCAGCTTTTTCCAGAGAACGTAGCAGAGAATATGGAAGAGGCAGAGGCATTCCTCGAGGACTGCATGGCTGTAGTCGTTGATGGGGCTGATGAAGTTGAGGAGTATTTTGAAGAAGCTGGAATTGATACAGAAGGATCAAACGTGCTTGAAGCTGACGAAGTATTTGATGTTGGTGATGGCAGATATCTGATCGTTGAGGGATAAAATGGACAAAACTAAAAAGAAGATATTTTTCTTTGATCTTGATGGAACCCTTTTGACCAGAGACAAGAAAATATCTCAAAGGACTATGGATGCCCTTAAAAGGTTTACTGATGCAGGAAATTATTTCTGCATAAATACAGGCCGAGCTATAGACAGTGCCAAGGCTGTCTATGATGGTCTGCAGCTAAACTTTAAGGGCAGTTTTTTATGCGGTTCTAATGGAACTGAAATTTATAGCGTTGATCAGGGCAGATATGTCTACAAGACAGGTGTGCCTCTTGAACTGGTGCCACAGATAATAGAGCTTTCTGAGAAGTATGATGTTCACTGTCATACCTATAATGAAACACATATTGTCAGCAAAAGAAATGGGGAATGCATGGAGTACTATAGAAGGGTCATCAAAACTCCTCTTATAGTTACTGACGATATCATGAAGGAAATATCCACACCTCCTTCCAAGATGATCGCCATTGAGCTCCATGACCATGACAAACAGGAGCGTTTTAGAGAGGCACTTAAGGAAATGGTTGGAGACAGGTTGACACTTCTTTATTCAAATCCTTATTACCTTGAGATCTTTCCATCAGAAGCAGGAAAGGGAAGCGCAGTTAAGAGACTTGCAGAATACTTGAATGTGCCCATTGAGAACACCTTTGCAGCTGGTGATGAGCAGAACGATATTTCAATGATCGAGGCTGCGGGATGCGGCATTGCTATGGCCAATGCCACAGACCTTGTCAAATCAAAGGCCGATGTGATCACCAAGGATGACAATGACCATGATGGCCTAGCTCCTTTCATAGAGGACGCTATTTAAACTTTTGGTGGCTTCTTTGTTGCCATTTTTGCTGTAAAGTTTCGTTTTTTTGAAATCGCTCAAATCCAAAACTTTACAGCCTAAAAATTTGCCTTATTAAAAGTCTATCTGTGTTTGTAGAGATAGTAGGATTGGTCGTAGCCGTTGTCGTAGAAGGCGGTGTGGTAGATGAGGTCGTAGTTGTCGTAGATGTGTTCTGGTTCACCTTCGCTTGAGATAACGTAGGTTGTAAGGCCTTCCTTGATGTAGCGTTCTTGTTCGGAGAACATTGTGGGAAGTGCGATACCGTTAGTTTGGAAGTATTCGCAGGTTGGCACTATACCTGTGATTGTGTAGAGACCAACATCCAGGGCTCCGACGTTTAGGAGAGTAGTGTTTGGTGCTTCTTCTATGTGAGAAGCTGCTTCTGTAAGCCAGAAATTATCTTTATCAGTGAAAAGGTAGTTTGTGCTCTGGGAGTTGTTCTTGGCAAATACTACGCTGAAGATAAGCGCAAGTATTCCAATATTGTACCAGAAGTGTTCATTTAAATAATGTTCAGATATTTTTTTGAGTAGTTTTCCAATGGCTATAAATCCAATGATCGAAAATGGCATTAGTGGAATTGAATAGTATGGAAGAGTTCCTCCACCATAGAATATAAACATAAAAGTACATAAGTACATGAATGGATACATTATCTTTCTTAGTACGATCTTTTCAGTGAAAAGATTAGCTACAAAGCCGACAGCAATATACAGGAAGTATTCAAAGTTATCGATAAATAACCAGTACTGCAGCTTGCATAGTTTATAAAGCTTAGCTGAAAGAGTGATCTTATCGCCTGTTATGTTGCTATAAAAGAACAGGTTATTAAAGATATAGCAGCGGTACCAATCATCCAATGCGCCATTAACTCCAAAGAATATGAACCATGGAATAAATGGGATCACTATACCAAGGAAGTAGATTAGCGCAGGCTTAATTGCTTTAACAAAGCCTTCTCTATAAATGATCAGGATCAGCACAATAACTCCAAAAGCAAAGTAAAAACCAAGCATGGTGTACTTGATAAGTGAAGTGATTCCAGTAAGAAGTCCTACTATAAAAATCTCTTTGGTGTTTTCTGATATCTTTTTATCCCCAGAAACTGGATATAAAAACTTATTAAGAATATACAGGCTATAGGCGAACATTGGCATGCAAAACTCTTCAGCAGCACCGCCCCAATAAAAGCTCTTTGATGAATATACTCCTGCCGCAAGAACAGGAATCAGCATATAGGTGATCTTAATATCGCAGTGGCGTTTTATGATCATAAATGAATAGTAAAGAAAAATAGTGGCAGCGATTATCTCAAAAAGAAATACGCCCTTAAAACTGTTATTACTGATAAGATAGCAGATGCCATAAAGCAGATAAAGAAAAGGACCTTTCTGATCGTAAAGGTCCCTATAGATTACCATGTGATTCATCAGTCCTTTGCCCATGGTGAAATAGCTGTTGGCATCATCCCAGTTGTTATATGGGAAAAAGAATGATGATCTGCTGGTGAAAAGTAAGATAGTAAAGCTTGTTACTAAACACCAGATGAATATTAAGTTCTTTTTACAAAAGTTCAGAATGCGCATGTTGTCAGACCTCAAGCTTAATCAGAGCATTTGATGTAAGTGGCTTTAAGAAATCAAAATTGAAGAATGTACAGATTATAAACAATACGATTATAAGAAGTACAAGGAGCATGAGTTTCTTTTCTTTGTAGAGTTTCTCAGGCTTCTGAGCAGCAGAGTCATTATCAAGTGACATAGCTGAGTAGTAAGCAAAGAGAAGAAAAACAAATGGAATGCAGAGCAAATACTCAATTCGGTATTTTACAAGGAAAACACCAAGGCAGAAGGTAGAAGCCAGAGCATAAAAGATAGAAGATGCAAGGAGCTTCTTTTCTGTGTATTTGACAAAAGATTTGCGGTAGAGACCAGCGGTCTCTGGATTACCGATCATTCTGTATTCTGCAAAACGCTTGGTAGCCATGAGATAAGCTCCAGCCATCCAATATCCCAGAAGGATGCTTGAAGGTGGAATGGAATCAGAAGTTACAATGAACCATCCCATAAGGAGTCTTAGCATGTTATTGATAGACTCAGAAATAACATCAAAATAAACGATGTCCTTGCTGCGGATAGGCTTAACGTTATAGATAACACCCATGACCAAAAGGACGATCGATGTGTATAAAAAGAGCTTATTTACAAGGTATGAGAAAAATAGACCAAATACGATGAAGATCGCATACTCTACTAATACCCACTTAAGCTGCATATTCTCTGTAACAACAGGTCTGTTCTTTTTGACAGGATGGAATTTGTCAAAAGGAGCATCCAGCCATTCATTGATAACGTAATTGGCACTGGCTATAAAGCATGTACCAAAGAAACCAAAGAAAAGATTGAAAAGACTAATATCTGTAAGGCTGTGCTCGGTCAAAAGAAGAGCAACTGCTACACCAGGCATAATAAAAAACTGTTTGATCCAATGATCTAATCTTGCAATCTTGATATACTTTTTCATTTCGACCTCTACTTGTATAAAAATATTCAAAGGCACCTGTCATGCCACATATCGTACTAAATAGCACCATATCAGTATATCATATAGCACTATTACAGGCTACTTTTTTGCTAAAGATAATAGTAAAATGTGATAGTAAATATGGATCTTAAGGAGGCAAAATGAGAGCTATTGATCTTCACACGCATTCCACCTGTTCCGATGGAACTTATTCAGTAAAAGAACTGATAGATTACGCCCATGAAAAGAATCTTGCAGCAATTGCCCTTACTGACCATGACACAGTAAAGGGTCTGGATGAGGCAATAGATTATTGCAGGAAAACTTATGATGACATGGAGGTTATTCCAGGAATTGAGTTTTCAACAGTAAATGAGGGCAAAGATGTCCATATAGTAGGTCTTTACATAGATCATCACAATAAAGAATTTGTTGATAGTCTTACAGATTTTGTGGATTCAAGAACTGTCAGAAATAAAAAGATGTGTGAAAAACTTACAAATGAAGCAGGGATACCTATAAACTATGAAGAACTCTCAGCGTTTGCAAATGGGGCAGTTGTTACAAGAGCTCATTTTGCCAGACTTATAATGGATAAGGGATTTGCAAAGAGCAAGGAAGAGGTTTTTGATAGATTCATTGGAGATCATTGCAAGTACTACGTTCCTAGAGAAAAGATAAGTCCTGAGCAGGCTATTGAATGCATATTAAAGGTTGGCGGAGTTCCTGTTTTGGCTCATCCTGTCTTGTATCATATGAGTGATGAGAAGTTAGAAAAGCTTGTAGTAAGGCTCAAAAACGCTGGACTTAAGGGAATAGAAGCAATCTATTCAACTTACACAGCTGGGGAAGAGCGCCAGATAAAAGAGCTTGCGGCTAAGTATGATCTTCTTGTGAGCGGTGGCTCTGACTTCCATGGTGCCAACAAGAAAAAGATAGATCTTGGAGTAGGCTTTGGAAAGCTCTTTGTACCTGAGGAATTGCTTGGCCCAATTAAGGCCGCTTGCACCAATGATCAAGGTTGACCTTATGAAAGTTTTGTGCTTTAATGTATTGAAGTGCTATTAATTCTTACATGTATTGGAGGAGGGGAACATGAGTGAAAAAAGCATTCCTTATAAAATATATTTAAGCGAGGATGAGATCCCTAAGCAGTGGTATAACGTAAGAGCTGATATGAAGAATAAGCCAGCTCCTCTTTTAAATCCTGCTACATTACAGCCTATGGGATTTGAGGATCTGCGCCCAGTTTTCTGCGACGAGCTTATCAAGCAGGAACTTGATGACACAACTGCTTATATCGATATTCCACAGGAGATCCGAGATTTTTACAAGATGTACAGACCAGCGCCGCTTGTTAGGGCTTACTGTCTGGAGAAGGCTCTTGGAACACCAGCCAAGATATATTACAAATTTGAGGGAAACAATACAAGCGGAAGCCACAAGCTTAATTCAGCTATTGTTCAGGCATATTATGCCAAGAAGCAGGGCCTTAAGGGCGTTACGACTGAGACTGGTGCAGGTCAGTGGGGCACAGCTCTTTCTATGGCATCAGCTTATCTTGGAATTGATTGTAAGGTATACATGGTAAAGGTATCCTATGAGCAGAAGCCATTTAGACGTGAGGTTATGCGTACTTATGGTGCTAGTGTTACACCTTCACCATCAATGGAAACGGAGATCGGTAAAAAGATAAATGCAGAGCATCCTGGAACTACAGGAAGTCTTGGATGTGCAATTTCTGAAGCTGTAGAGGTTGCAACCAAGACAGATGGCTACAGATATGTACTTGGCAGCGTTCTTAATCAGGTTCTTTTACATCAGACTGTTATTGGACTTGAGGCTAAGGCTGCACTTGATAAATATGGAGTTACTCCAGATATCATCATTGGATGTGCCGGCGGCGGATCAAACCTTGGTGGACTTATTTCTCCATTTATGGGTGAGAAACTTAGAGGAGAGAAGGACTACAGGATCATAGCTGTTGAGCCGGCAAGTTGTCCAAGCTTTACAAGAGGTAAATTTGCATATGACTTCTGCGATACTGGAATGGTATGTCCTCTTGCCAAGATGTACACACTTGGAAGCAACTTTATTCCTTCAGCAAATCATGCAGGAGGACTTCGCTATCACGGCATGAGCCCAATCCTTTCACAGCTTTATCACGATGGATACATGGAAGCCAGATCTGTTGAGCAGACAGCAGTATTTGAGGCTGCTGAGCAGTTTGCAAGAGTTGAAGGTATCCTTCCAGCTCCAGAGAGCAGCCATGCTATCAGAGCTGCTATAGATGAAGCATTAAAGTGCAAAGAAACAGGCGAAGAAAAGACAATCCTCTTTGGACTTACTGGAACAGGCTATTTTGATATGGTTGCTTATCAGAAGTTCAATGACGGAGAAATGACAGATTATATTCCTACAGATGATGAGCTTAACAAGAGTTTTGCTACATTGCCTAAGGTAGAGATTTGAGAGGAAGATTTATGAATATAGTATGTTTAGACCTTGAAGGGGTACTTGTACCAGAAATCTGGATCGCTTTTTCTGAGGCTTCAGGAATTCCTGAACTTAAAAAGACAACACGTGATGAGCCTGACTATGACAAGCTCATGAGATGGAGACTTGGAATCTTAAAAGAGCATGGTCTTGGACTTAAGGAGATTCAGGAGACTATCGCCAAGATCGATCCACTTCCTGGAGCAAAAGAGTTTTTGGATGAACTTAGAAGCATGACTCAGGTGATCATCATTAGCGATACATTTACTCAATTTGCAACTCCACTTATGGAGAAGCTTGGATGGCCTACTATATTCTGTAATTCGCTTGAAGTAGCAGAAAGCGGCGAGATCACAGGCTTTAAAATGCGAATTGAAAATTCAAAGCTTACAACAGTTAAAGCTCTTCAGTCTATTGGATATGATACTATCGCAAGTGGAGACAGCTACAATGATCTTGCTATGATAAAGGCTAGTAAGGCCGGATTCTTATTTAAGTCAACAGATAAGATCAAAGCTGATAATCCGGAACTTCCTGCTTTTGAAGAGTATAGTGAACTCCTTGGAGCCATAAAAAAAGCTTTGAATTAATTATTTAAAGTAAAATTAATTATTTATTTTTATTCAATATTATAAAAAGCACCGCCACCGGGATCCTGCCTCAGTGACGGTGCTTTATTTTTTTTGAAAGATTATACATGCTTGTCTCCTTTGATATCTCTATCGGAACCTGCATTAGAAAAGTTAATAAAACATAGTAGATATCAATCATTAAAAGTTTATAAAGTGACTATTTTATATCGAAAAACAGAATATGCAAATAGTATAATAATGATAATAAAGTTGAATAATTAGTTATTTATATTTATGCAGTTGTTGTCTTGTTTGGTATAAATTTGGAGGTAGAAGATGGCAAAGAAAGAAAAAAAGGTAAAAGCAAGTAGTGGCCAGATAAGCTTTAAAGACAGCATTAAGACCAAACTTATTGGAATTATGATCTTGGTTGCTGCTGTGCCTTTGATCATTGCAGTTATTATCAGTTATAATACTTCAACTTCAAAGGCAAAGAATGACGCGCTTAATAATCTGAATGTAACAGGAAAGTATGTAGAGACAAAGTTTGCAGAAACAGTCATGGAAAATCTGATAGCGCTTGAAACTTTTGCCACTGCGCCTAGTACGATCAATTATATTCAGACCTATGGTTCACCTGAGCAACCAATTCCTACAGAGGTTATGCTGGCTCACATGGATGCCATAAATGAAAAGATAAATGATGATAATAAAAGTACCATTTTGTCTATAACTTCTGGTGATCAGCTCATTAGAACTGATAGAAAAGATCCTACTAATATTTCTGATAGAGCATATTTCCAGCAGGCTATATCTACTGGTAAACCAGCAGTATCAAACGTAGTTGTTAGTAAGGCAGCCGGAAACAGAATTACCATTATATGCGTACCTATTTATGGAGAAGATGGATCTATTATAGGCACTATCCAGCGAAGCTTTGATCTTAATAACCTTCACAAATTCCTTGCAGAAAACGTATCTGATGCATACATTGCTGACTATAACGGTATGATGGCAGCACATGCACAGTTTGAGATCTCTCCAGAAGAAGAATATGACTTAAGTTCATATCCATTTATGACTTCAACTGATACTTCTGGAATGTTTGAGCAGGACTATAATGGTGAAAAGACATATACTACATGGTTCAAAGAGCCAACAACAGGATATTTTGTTGCTGTGTCTCAGAAGGAATCTGATATCATGGCTGAGGCAATCCGTTCTGCAATGATAGTAGTCATTATAGGAGTTGTATTGGTCATTGTTGCAGTTATTATTTCTCTTATCATGGCAAAGAGCTATACAGATCCAGTTAAAGCTGTTAGCGATTCTCTTGTGGCCTTGTCAGATGGTAGATTTGTAATGGTAGAAAAATATGACGCCAGAAAAGATGAATTTGGAGCTATTTCAAAGGCTACTAATTCAGTTATCCAGAAGCTGGATGATATTGTTACCAGCATAAAACGTTCAGCCAGTGATGTAGGCAATTCATCAGAAGAGCTGTCAGATATGGCTAATCAGATTTCACAGACTGCAGAAGATGTATCTAATGCTGTTCAGGAAATCGCATCTGGTGCTACTCAGCAGGCTGATGAGATTCAGCAGGCTTCTGAGAATGTAGGAAAGATTGGCGAGGCAGTAGGAGATGTTCAGAATTCTACAGGTAGTCTTTCTGATCTTGCGGGCAAGATGAAGGAAGCTTCTGAAGTATCAAGTAAATCGCTTACATCTCTTCAGGAATCCTCTGCAGAGATGACAGCTAAGATTGATGATATCGCTAGTACTATTCAGGCTACTAAGGACGCTGTTAATACTATCAGTGAAAAGGTAGAAGGTATCACATCTATCGCAACACAGACTAACCTTCTTTCTCTTAATGCTAGCATTGAGGCTGCAAGAGCTGGTGAAGCAGGTAAGGGATTTGCCGTTGTTGCTGAAGAGATTGGCAAGCTTGCTGATGACTCTAAGGACATGGCAGATGATATCAGAAAAGAAATGGAGGTACTTCTTGAACAGTCTGAAGCAGCAGTTGCAGCGGCTGATGAAGTCAAGAAGGGTAATAGCGATCAGCAGATTGCTCTTGGTGAAACTCTTGATGCAGTCAACGGAATGCTTACAAATATCAGTAGTACAGTAGGCGGTGTTCAGCAGATTTCAGAAGGCGCTGATACCTGCGAAACATCCAAGAACGCAGTAGTAGATACAATGAGTGCTCTTTCAGCAATCTCAGAAGAAAATGCTGCTTCTTCAGAGGAAACAGGAGCTTCAATGCAGGAGCTTTCTGCAACAGTTACAACACTTGCTGGATCTGCAAACAATCTTAAAGATATTGCTGAGAAACTCAATAAGGATATGGAATTCTTCAAAGCATAAGTATATTCTTCTTTAAAGTATTATAAAGAAATCAAAAAAAGGACGTCTCCGTACCTTCTCATAGGTAGGGACGTCCTTTTATAGCTTTTTTAGAAATAGTTTATATTTATTTTAGAAATAATTCAAATGGAATATAAACTATTTTAGAAAAAAAGGCGATAATAATATTAAAGTTGTTAATCGGTTAAACTCTAAATGATCATAGCAACTCAACTCAAAACACACACATGGAGGGGACAAAAATGGCTCATAACGAGGCTCAAAAAGGGACAAAAAAGGAAAGGGGGGTAAGCTTTAAAAACAGTATCAAGACTAAGCTCATCGCAATAATGGTACTTGTAGCTGCAATACCGCTTACGGTTGCAGTGATAGTAAGTTACATCACATCTACAAATAAGGCATTGGCAGATGCTCAAACAGCGCTGGAATGGCAGGCAAGATACATCGAAGATAATTTCAAAGGTGTTTATGATGCGAATATGAACATGGTTAGGAGCATAGCTGGTAATCCTACTATCATCAATTATGTAAAGGGTGAAGCCGGTATTCCTGAGGACGCTATTCTTGCAACACTTGCTGAGTGCGATGAGGTTATGGCAGATGGCGATACAACAGTTATTACAGGGGCTGATGGCAAACAGATTGCACGAGCAAAAGGCGATCTTGTAGATGTATCAGAGAGAGAGTATTTCAAAAAAGCAATGGCTGGAGAGCTATTTGTGTCTAACGTTCAGGTTAGTAAGACAACCGGAAAACGTATCATTACTTTTGCATGTCCAATCAAAGATGGCGATAAGATAATCGGCATCGTTCAAAGAAACTATGATCTAAACAATTTCCATAAAATGCTTGCAGCAGAATCAGAGGATGCGTTCCTTGTAGATAGAGAAGGAACAATTGCAGCACACGCTCAGTATGAGATCGGCGAAGGCGCTCATGAAGAAGAGAGCAGAGCTAATTCAGAGTTCATGACTTCAGGTCTTGATAGGGGCTTTTACTACGTAGATACAGGTAGAGGTTATAATGCATACGTTGCCTATGAAAAAGAGCTTCAGTCAGGCTATTGCATCTGTACAGCAACTAATGACAAAATAGTTCTTGCGTCAGCAAGGAGCGCGGCTCTTATTGTTGTCATCGTTGGAGTTGTACTTCTTGGAGTCGCTATTGCAATTTCATTTATGATGGCAAAGAGCTTTACAGAACCAATAAAGGCAGTAGGTAATTCATTAAGAGATCTTGCAGATGGTAGATTTTCACTTGTTGAAAAGCATGATGCAAGAAAAGATGAATTCGGTGAGATTTCAAAGGATACGAACTCAGTAATAAAAACACTCAATGAAATTGTTTCAAATATCAAAGCTTCAGCAAATGAAGTTGGCATGTCATCTGAAGACCTTTCAGATATGGCAAATCAGATCTCACAGACAGCAGAAGATGTATCAAATGCAGTTCAGGAAATTGCATCTGGTGCAACACAGCAGGCAGAAGAGATTCAGCATGCATCTGAAAATGTTGGCAGGATCGGTGATGCGGTTGGTGATGTTCAGAGTTCGACAGGAAGCCTTTCAAATCTTGCAAATCAGATGAAGGAAGCATCAGAGGTTTCAAGTAAATCACTTGCTTCACTTCAGGATTCTTCAGCTGAGATGACAGAAAAGATCGATGAGATCTCAAAGACAATTCAGTCAACACAGGAAGCTGTTAACAATATCAGTGATAAGGTAGAAGGCATTACATCAATTGCAACACAGACAAACCTTCTTTCACTTAATGCTTCAATCGAGGCTGCAAGAGCTGGTGAAGCTGGTAAGGGATTTGCAGTTGTAGCTGAAGAGATTGGAAAGCTTGCAGAAGATTCCAAGCAGATGGCTGATGACATCAGAAAAGAGATGGATGTTCTTCTTGAACAGAGTAAGGCAGCTGTTGGAGCAGCAGAGGATGTTAAGCAGGGTAATAATGACCAGCAGGTAGCCCTTGGCGAAACACTCCAGGCAGTAAATGGAATGCTTGCTAATATCGGAAGTACTGTAGGAGGTGTTCAGCTTATTTCAGAAGGTGCTGATACATGTGAAACTTCCAAGAATGCAGTAGTAGATACTATGAGTGCTCTTTCAGCTATATCAGAAGAAAATGCAGCTTCTTCAGAAGAGACAGGAGCATCTATGCAGGAACTTTCAGCAACAGTTACAACACTTGCTGAATCAGCAACCAGTCTTAAGTCAATTGCTGATAAGCTCAATCAAGATATTCAGTTCTTTAAAGATTAAAATAGGTCAACTTAATCCAAAACAATTCAGATACCGTCACTATGAAAATAGTGACGGTATTTTTATTCATAAAAAAAGGTTCTGCTGAGGATTAGCACAGGTGCAAAGTGATAAAATGTACGATTATTCATTAAATTTTTATTAAGCATACACGAAAAAACGCACATTTACAGTGCGGTGGAGTATAATTATAAATGCCTAGTTTCTAGAACAATCTAAAAAGTTTTATTCATATTATTTAAGGAGAATAAACGATATGGGAAAAAAGGAACCTAAGACTAACAATACAAAGAATTTCGGTTTAAACAGTGTTAAAGCGAAACTTGTTTTGGTAATGGTATTAGTCGTTACAATACCACTTATAATTACAATGATTATTAATTTTAATAGTTCCATCAGCAAAGGCCTTGAAGATGCTGAGACAACTAATTCAAAGCAGTGCGCAATCGTAGAAGGGGCATTTATGGAAGAGATCAACCAGATGCTCAGAACTTTAGATGCTGTGGCTGAAACTCCTTATACTATTGAATACGTTAAGAATCCGTCTACCAGAAATGAAAGCGAAATGATTGCTTTCCTTCAGAAGGTAAATGCTCCATATAATGATGGAAATGCTCTTGTTATATCTGATTCTACAGGTCAGCAGTTAGTAAGAGATGATGGAAATAAGCTTTCTGATATTCATGAGAGAGAGTATTTCCAGGAAGCGATGAAGGGAAAAGATTATATTTCAGATATCCTCGTATCAAAAGCTACAGGTTCAAGAATCATTATTCCTGCTGTTCCTGTTTATGATTATGGTTATTCAACACCAATTGGTGTAGTACAGAGAAGTTATGATCTTTCTGTATTACACAAGCTTCTTAAGGAAAATATTGGTAATGACCAAAGAGCGTTCATTACAGATAAATCTGGTATCGTAATTGCTCATTCTGATTATGAGATAAGTTCAGAGGATGAACCAGATGATAGAAGTGACAGAGACTTCTTTAAGATGGCTCAGAGTAGTAGTTCAGGTACTTATGTAACAGGTAAGGGCTCTGATAAACAGATCGTATCATATCGGCAGGAACCAACTACTGGATGGATCGTAGTAGTATCTTCAAATTATGACAAGACACTTGCATCTGCTAAGAGAAGTGCAAATATTGGTGTTGGACTTGCTATTATCATGGCAATCGTAGCTGTAATTGCATCCTTTGCAATGGCTAACTCCTTTACAGGACCTATCCATGAGATCAATGGTGCTCTTAGCCATTTGGCAAGCGGTGAGTTCGTATCGATTGAAAAGTTCCAGAATAGAAAAGACGAGTTTGGCGAGATGATCGCAAATACAAATTCTGTTTTGGATGTACTTAGTGGAATAGTAACAAATATCAAAGAATCCGCAGTTTCAGTACATAATTCTTCTGAAGAACTTGCAGATGCAGCTAGTCAGATATCACAGACTGCAGATGATGTATCAAATGCAGTACAGGAAATTGCATCTGGTGCTACACAGCAGGCTGATGAGATTCAGAGTGTTACAGAATCTGTTGGTGATATTGATGTAGCTACTGGTAACGTACAGTCCAGCACAGATGATCTTTCAAATCTTGCAGCTAGAATGCAGGAAGTTAGTACAGAATCTGCACAGTCTCTTGCAGATCTCCAGAGAAGTTCAGAGGCTATGAGCGAGAATATCGTTCAGATCACTGAAAAAATCGGAGCAACAAGTAAGGCTGTTGAGAATATCAATGAGAAGGTTGAAGGTATCACATCAATTGCAACACAGACAAACCTCCTTTCGCTTAATGCTTCTATTGAGGCTGCTAGAGCAGGAGAAGCTGGAAAGGGATTCGCAGTTGTTGCTGGTGAGATTGGAAAACTTGCAGAAGACTCAAGACAGATGGCTGATGATATCAGAAAAGAGATGGATGTTCTTTTGGCTGAGTCACAGTCAGCAGTTCAGATGGCAGCTGATGTTAAGAAGGGTAATGACGAACAGCAGTCAGTTCTTGGAAATACAGTACAGAGTGTAAATGCTATGATCGGAGATATTACTTCTACAGTATCAAGTGTAAAGAGTATCGAGACAGATGCAGGAACCTGTGTAAGTGCCAAGAACGTTGTATCAGATGCTATGAGTTCTCTTTCAGCTATTTCAGAAGAAAATGCAGCTTCTTCAGAGGAGACAGGAGCATCAATGCAGGAGCTTTCTGCTACAGTTACAACACTTGCTGGATCAGCTAATTCCCTTAAGAGTATCGCTGATAAGTTAAGTTCAGATATGGAGTTCTTTAAATAAATAATATGAATTGAATAATAAAAGAGGCGCTTTAGCATTTGCTAAAGCGCCTCTGTTTTGTTTGATAAATTATGCAAGTTCCTTGCCTGTAAGAAGCTTGTATGCTTCAAGATACTTAGCAATAGTCTTGTCGATTACATCCTGTGGAAGATTGTAATCACAATCTGGATTAGCCTTTAAGTAGTTTCGAACGAACTGCTTATCAAATGATGGCTGATCATGACCTTCTTCATATCCTTCAACTGGCCAGAATCTTGAGCTGTCAGGTGTGAGCATTTCATCTGCAAGAACTACTTCACCATTCTCATCTACACCAAACTCGAACTTTGTATCAGCGATAATGATGCCGCGAGTGAGAGCGTAGTCTGCACATTTTTTGTAAAGAGCGATAGTATAATCTCTGATCTTTGTAGCGTAATCAAGTCCGTGACCTGGGAAAGCTTTCTCAAGTACTTCAACGCTTCTGTCAAAATCGATGTTCTCATCGTGATCACCGATCTCTGCCTTTGTGCTAGGAGTGTAGATTGGTTCAGGAAGCTTACCACATTCCTTGAGACCTTCTGGAAGCTTGATACCACAGACTGTTCCGTTTTCTACATAGCTCTTCCAGCCACTTCCTGTAATATAACCACGAACAATACATTCAACAGGAATCATTGTAAGCTTTTTGCAAAGCATACTGTTACCAGTAAATTCTGGGGCTCTAAAATACTCTGGCATGTCAGCCACATCAACGCTGATCATGTGATTGTTTACGATATCCTTTGTAAAATCAAACCAAAACTTGGACATCTGCGTAAGAACTGCACCTTTTTTAACAACTTTGTTTTTAAGAATGACATCAAACGCTGAAATTCTATCAGTTGCTACCATGATGAGATTTTCCCCGATGTCGTAGATCTCTCTGACCTTTCCCTCTTTTACCGGACTAAATTCCTGCATAATATGCTCCTCCTTAAATGGGTTGAATATATTTATATCAGCCTGGCTGATATTTACGTGGTTACTATATTGATGGCGTGAGGATCAGTCATCCTCTTCTTCGTCAGCAGCAGTGTTATATACTGTACGCTTTCTAGCCATTTCATCATTTTCAAGGTACTCATCATATGTTGAACGCTTATCAATAAGTGTTCCATCTGGAAGGATTTCCATAATTCTGTTAGCTGTTGTCTGTACGACCTGGTGGTCACGGCAGGCAAAGAGCTCAACACCTGGGAACTTGATCATTCCGTCGTTAAGAGCGGAGATTGATTCCATATCAAGGTGGTTTGTAGGTTCATCAAAGATAAGACAGTTGGCACCGCTTATCATCATCTTGGAGAGAAGACATCTAACTTTTTCTCCTCCGGATAAGACTTTAACTTTCTTGACACCATCTTCACCTGCAAAGAGCATACGTCCAAGGAAGCCTCTTACATAAGTTGCATCCTTGATCTCAGAATAACCTGTAAGCCATTCTGTGATGGTGTAGTCATTGTCGAACTCCTTGGTGTTGTCCTTAGGGAAGTATGCCTGAGATGTTGTAACACCCCACTTGTATGTTCCCTCGTCTGGCTCAATCTCACCTGTAAGGATCTGGAAGAGAGTAGTTTTTGCAAGCTCGTTGCCGCCTACAAATGCGATCTTGTCATCTCTTTGAACTACGAAAGAAATATTATCTAATACTTTTTCACCATTTACAGTCTTGGAAATTCCATCAACTGTAAGAACTTCATTACCGATCTCACGATCTGGTCTAAAGTCGATATATGGGTACTTTCTGCTTGATGGCTTAATAGTATCAAGCTCGATCTTTTCAAGGGCTTTCTTTCTGGAAGTAGCCTGTTTACTCTTACTTGCGTTAGCAGAGAAACGAGCGATGAACTCTTTAAGTTCCTTGATCTGTTCCTCTTTCTTTTTGTTGGCTTCCTTCATCTGACGGATCATAAGCTGTGATGACTCATACCAGAAGTCATAGTTACCAGCATAGAGCTGAATCTTGCCATAATCGATATCTGCAATATATGTACATACCTTGTTGAGGAAGTAACGGTCATGGGATACAACGATGACTGTATTCTCAAAGTTGATGAGGAATTCCTCAAGCCATGCGATAGCATCAAGATCAAGGTGGTTAGTAGGCTCATCCAGAAGAAGGATATCAGGATTACCAAAGAGTGCTCTTGCAAGAAGAACCTTAACCTTTTGTGCACCATCAAGCTCCTTCATAAGCTTGTAGTGGAACTCTGTGTCGATTCCCAGTCCGTTAAGAAGACTTTCTGCATCTGACTCAGCTTCCCATCCGTTCATTTCAGCAAATTCAGCTTCAAGCTCACTTGCTCTGATTCCGTCTTCGTCAGTGAAATCTTCCTTGGCATAGATAGCGTCTTTTTCATTTTTTACTTCGAAAAGACGAGCATTACCAGCCATAACTGTATCTAAAACTACGTTGTCATCATATTTGAAGTGGTCCTGCTCAAGGAAGGAGAGACGCTCTCCATCAGAAATAACTACATCACCATTAGTAGTCTCGATCTGACCTGAAAGGATCTTGAGGAATGTAGATTTACCAGCGCCGTTAGCACCGATGATTCCATAGCAGTTACCTGCTGTAAACTTAATGTTGACGTCCTCAAAAAGAGCCTTTTTACCAACTCTCAGTGTTACGTTATTAGCACTTATCATTAAAATAGCCTCACTTAAAATAAATCAATAAATTATTCTCTTTGCAACAGTTCGTATTATATGAGAATCTACTATAAAATGCAACAAAAAGGTTGTAATCTTAAAAAGATGCTATAAATGGACGAAAATGACCATTATTCCTGCATAAAGAAGTTTCTTTTTACCGGCATTTTAGAGTAAGCTATTTGTATTACAAATTATCAACGGGAGCCAAAATGAAAAAACAAAACGATAATTCAGCAACAGATGCAGAACTTGCACTGAAAAATGGTGGTTGGAACGATAGAAGGTTTGAAGTAGAACCTGCCAAAGAAGAAATAGCAGGAAGAAAAGTGACTATCCTAAGATATGATGTCTCAGAATTTGGGACTTATAAAGTTTCCTTTGAACTTAAGCCTGGCAAAAGAGATATCGAGAATATGACTCTTTTTGCTGGCAGGAGAAATATGATCGAGAGAAAGATCAGTGTTTCTTCAAGTAAAGGTAAGACATATAAAAAAGAATTCTATGTGGCAGTAACGCCTTATATTCCAGCTCTTTCTCCAAACAGATGTAATGATAAGGTGATATTTGTGAGCTTTACAGGGCTAGGAACTGATGACCCTGATGTAAAAGTAAATGTCAGTATCACCAAGGAAGATGTGCCAGTCATCTGGGTAGCTGGAGATTCAACACTTACAGATCAAAATGCCGGAGATCCATATTATCCATATGGAAGCTGCGCCGGCTGGGCTCAGACAATTTCAAGGGCAGCTCATAAGGCCGCAGTGTGCAATCTTGCACATTCAGGAATGACATCAAACTGCTTTAGGGACGATGGTCACTATGATATTGCAAAAGAGCTCATGAAAAAGGGAGATCTTTTCATAATTCAGTTTGGACATAACGACCAAAAGAGAAGAAATCTTGCTGCCTTTGGAGGCTATGAGGATAATCTGAAAAAATATATTGAAGAAGTAAGAAGTCTTGGAGCATTGCCTATACTATGTACTCCGATCAGCAGGGTTCCAGGCAAGGATGAAGACGGAAAGTATTTTTCAATGCTTGATCAGTATTCAAAAGCTTGCTACAAGGTTTCAAAGGAAACAGATACGATTCTTGTTGATCTCCACGGCTATACTTTTGAAAAGTGGATAGAATATGGTGAAAAGGCAAGAGATTACTTTATAAAGGGCGATATCACTCATACAAATGAGTATGGAGCAGTTTTGATCGCAGACTTTTTCTTAAAGAGTATTAATGGAAAACTTGATGAAGACTATTTTTATGATATAGATGAGGATAGTTTTTTTACACCTGATAAAGATACCAGGGAACTTCCAAAAGAGCTTCCTTCAAAGGATGTGTTTAGTATAGAACCTCCATTTGTCGATACAGTGGGGATTCCTGAATACGAAGGTATAAAGAAAGCTTTTAGATATGGGCTTTTAGACCCTTGTGTCATGCATCTTCACCCCTATGCAGTCATGCCAAGAGCTCAGCTTTTAATGGTCATGTTTAAAGCTTTCAGGCTCGCAGGTAAGAGGCCATATTTAAATGAATATGCTGACATAAGTGAGCTTGATTGGGATGCAGGTTATGTGCAGGCTCTTTATGATGGAAACCTTATTGATTCGGAAACTGTCAAAAAAGATGGTGCAGGTAAGCTTTTCTTTAGACCGGATGATCCTTTGACATATAAGGAATTGGCAAGCTTTATCGTCAGGTACATGGAAAAAGATGTTACGAAAAGGAATATTTCCTTAAGCGAATGCGAAAAAAAGGCTGTAGAACTTGGATTTGTATTATCCGAAGCCAGAAGTACTGATGATCATGTCAATGAGTCAATAAAAAATGAAAAGTACAGACTTGCAAAAGGAGAGTATATTTCAAGAGCTGAGGTATATTCTGCACTTTCATTGTTCATAGAAAGGACAGGAGATACAAAAAAAGAGTTGCCGTCTGATGTTGAGGTACATCCTGTTCACTAAAAAATGTTGATAGAATAATGATATTAAAGTATTACTTAATTGTTAATGAAATTACAACACAAGTAAAACAATCTTGTAAAATGTTACAACTAATGTTAATATTTCCACGTAAGCAATTATGTTTATAGCCTGAAATACACACATTAGGAGGATTACAAAAATGGCAAAGACTAGGGCAAAGATATTTGATGAAATGGTCTTTGATGATGCAGTTTATGCCAAAAGAGTTTACGATGACGCCAAGGTAAGGCTTCGCAGGAATACAGTTGCTATAGTTGTGTCAGTAATTGTGATGCTCCTCGATATTACAGTTGTACCAGCTTTAGTTAATAAGCTTTTTAGTGACTATGCACTTACTGGATATATTCTTTTATCAGGGGCACTGGCTGGTATTGTTTATTCCATAGGTGGAGGTTTTGTAAATACAGTTCGAGTAGCTGTTAAGGCAGGCAAGATAGTATGGTACATCATCCCGTTTGTTCCATTAGATATTTTGTTTGGACTTATGGCTTCTTTTACTGCTTTTTGCCTTGTGATCATATTTCCTGTGATTTTTGTTTCATTAAACAGGATTCAGATAAGGAAGAACAAGCGGGCAGCGATACAGTATTTGAGCAGTTTTGATGAGGAAACTCCTGCTTAAAAATCATGACAATATATTGAATTAGTGATACAATCCTATTTGTGCCAAAGGGCGCAACTAGGATTTTTTTGCAGGTAGGATTTGTATTAACAGATCTTTACATAGGAGGAATTTTAAAATGGCGTATGAGAACACAGAAATAAAAGGAAGACTTGCAAATTTACGCAAGAAGATGGCTGAACTTTCAGTAGATTACTATATGATGCCTACATCAGACTTCCATAACTCAGAGTACTCTGCAGACTTTTTTAAGGTAAGAGAGTATTTTTGCGGATTTGATGGATCAAACGGTACCCTGGTTGTGTCTAAGGATGAAGCTGGAATGTGGACAGATGGCAGATACTTTATTCAGGCTGAGAATCAGATGAAGGGAACTGATGTAGCTCTTTTCAAAATGATGAATCCTGGAGTTCCAACTATTGCAGAATATCTTGTAAAGAACATGAAGAGCGGTCAAACACTTGGTTTTGACGGAAGAGTTATTTCTACAAGCATCGGAGAAGACCTCGAAAAGAAGCTTTCAGACAAGGGAGTAAGCTTTAAGATCGATAAGGACCTTGCTGAGGATGTTTGGACAGATAGACCAGAGCTTCCTTGCCACGATATGTATGTGCTTAGCGATGAGCTTTGCGGCAAGTCATTTAAGGAAAAACTCTCTGATGTCAGAAAGAAGATGGAAGAATATGGCACAAAGGCTCATCTTCTCAGTAAGCTTGATGATATCATGTGGCTTACAAATCTTCGTGGAAATGATGTAGAGTGCAATCCAGTAGCTCTTTCATACGCATATATCACAATGGATCAGTTTGTTCTTTTTGTTCAGTCAAAAGAGGTAACAACTGATGTAAAGGATTATTGCCATAAGGTAGGCATTGAATTAAAGGATTATCACGAATTAACTTCATTCCTTGAAGATATTAAGTTTGAGGGAGATGTTCTTTATGATAAGAGAAACACTAATTTCCTTACATACAAGACTCTTTTAAAGAAGGCTGCTGACTGCGGTGTCAAGCTTGTAGATAAATACAATCCAACTGAGCTTATGAAGGCTGTAAAAAATGAGACAGAGCTTAAGAACATCAGAGAAGTGTATGTAAAGGATAGTGCTAAGCTCACAGAGTTCATTTATTGGGTAAAACAGAACGTGGGCAAGGTACCTATGACTGAGTACACAGCTGCAATGAAGCTTGATGGTATGAGAGCAGAGCTTCCTGGATTTATTGAGCTTTCATTCCCTACTATCAGCGCTTACAATGCAAATGCAGCTATGGCACACTATGAGGCGACAGAAGATAACGCAGCAGAGGTTAAGGCTGAGGGCATGCTTCTTGTGGATTCAGGTGCTACATACATGGGCGGTACAACAGATGTTACCAGAACTATAGTAGTAGGTGAGATCTCAGACGAAATCAAAAAGCACTATACAGCAACTGTTAGTGGTATGCTTAATCTTGCAGCAGCAAGCTTTATGGAAGGCTGCACAGGCAGAAACGTAGATACATTTGCGAGAGCTCCACTTTGGAACATCGGTCTTGATTACAACCACGGAACAGGCCACGGAATCGGCTACATGTTAAATGTACATGAGGGACCTCACAACATCAGATGGAGATTTACAAAGGGAGCTGACGAGCAGGCTCTTTTACCTGGTATGATCGTATCTGATGAGCCAGGCGTTTATGTTGAGGGCAGCCATGGTATCCGTATTGAAAATATCGTAGAAGTAGTAGACAGATGCAAGACAGAGTCTGGTAAGTTCTTTGGATTCGAGCATCTTACATATGTACCTATCGATCTTGAAGCTATCGACAAGAAGTACATGGATGCCAAGAGTGTAGAACAGCTCAATGCTTATCACAAGGCTGTATATAAAAAGATCAGTCCATTAATCAAGGATGAAGCGGTACTTAACTGGTTAAAAGAGGCAACAAGAGAGATCTAAACTTAAGTAATCATATTTACAGAACTTTTTAATATTCCTAAAATATGTGTGAAAAGATGGCGCTATAGCTTGAAAAAAGCCTCTTGTTGAATATAATAATAGTTAGAAGTACTAATGTATTTCTCCTGGGATGTCCGACAACTCCTGCGTAATTTGAACCTACAGTTACTTTAAACGGGAATCCTACATTGCTATCTTTGATGTCACACCTTCGGCCCTGCGCATGCGCAGACCAGCTATGGGAGAGGGAGGCAGAGATTATAGTTGCGGTAACCCACCTGGCGATAGCTAGGAGTCAAATAACAGGAACCGGCATTTTGGGGCTATTTTAGGAAATAAAAGCAGTCATCTGATCATGGCTGCTTTTTCCATTTTAGGGGGCAATATGAATGCTTTAGCTGCGCTCTTTGCAATGGGCAAAGATTTTTCTGAAAAAATGCAAAAAAAGAATATTCCAGCCTTTGCAAGTAGTACAGCTTTTTTCTTTATCCTTTCACTTATTCCACTGCTTTTATTGTTTACATCGATATTGCCTTATACGAATCTGACGGAAAATGACCTGGTAAGGGCTGTAGTAGAGGTAACGCCTGATTTTGCCAATGACATTTTGATAAGGCTTGTTGATGAAACATACAATCAGGGTACAGCCATCCTTTCTCTTACAGCTATCATCGCACTCTGGTCAGGATCTCTTGGAATGCTGGCGCTTATAAGAGGACTTAACTGTATCTATGATGTAAATGAGCGCAGAAATTATTTTTATTTAAGGCTTATTGCAGCTCTTTATACTGTTGCTATGGCAGTTATTCTGGTGACTATGCTGATCCTCATGGTATTTGGAAATATTCTGGAAGATCTCATAGTAAGTGCATCTCCAACCTTTAGCTATGTGATGTCTTTTTTGATCAATTTTAGATTTGTGTTAGTTATAGGTATTGCAATTATGTTATTTGCGTTAATATATACTTATGTACCAAGTGCCAAGATAAAGTTTGTTCATCAGCTTCCTGGTGCGATCTTTTCAGCAGTTGTCTGGTACGTGTTTTCCTGGATCTTTTCAATTTATGTCAATAAGACTGATAACTACTCACTTTATGGTAGCCTTGCAACTCCGGTTATCATGATGTTTTGGTTATATTTTTGTTTCTATATTTTCTTTATAGGAGCTTTTATCAACAGATTTTTTGATGAATTCGGTCGGAGGGATTATGAAGTTTAACAGTAAGTGGTTCAAAAAAAAATGGGTTTCTTATACGATCGCAACTTGCTCAGCAGTTGTGCTGTACATGTTGCTTTCACATTTTTCAGTGATCCTGGGTGGGATAAATAAGATATTTGGATTTATTAAGCCTGTAGTAGTAGGCTGCGTTATTGCCTATATCTTTGATCCGTTATCCAAGTTCTTTGAAACTTCTATATACAAGAAGCTAAAGAATGAAAAGACAAGATGGAAACTGTCTGTTGCGACAGCTATCATAGTTATAATCGCAGCTGTTGTACTTTTGTTTGTCGCACTTATACCTCAGATAGTCGATAGTATCACAACATTTGCTTCAAACATTGGAAGCTATGTTGAATCTTCACAAGAGCTCATTGACCAGTTTGAGAAAGCTCACGCAAACGGTATCTTAAGCTCTGAGTTCAGCGGTCTTGCAAATATTGTAAACAAAGTGCTGGAAAATATCGGCAGTCTGTTTACTGACAATATGGAGGGCATCGTCAACAGCTCTGTTAGTGCTGGAAAGAACGTATTTGATATAGTCATTTCCTTTATCCTTGCAATTTATCTTTTGCTGGACAAAAGAAGGATCATCAATGGTATTTCAAGACTTATGGAACTTATCCTCAAGGAAAAAACCTATAAAAGCTCCGGAGAGTTTTTGGATAAATGCAACAAGATCCTTATCAGATACATCAGCTTTGATATTATCGATGGTGTTATTGTTGGTATAGTAAATGCAATCTACATGTTGATCGCAGGACTTCCTTATGCGGTGCTTATTTCTGTTATCGTTGGAATAACAAACCTTGCACCAACTTTTGGTCCAATAGTAGGAGCTGTCATCGGTGGTTTCATCCTTGTACTGGTTAATCCCTGGTACGCTTTATGGTTCCTTATATTTACAATTATCCTTCAGACAGTTGATGGATATATATTAAAACCAAGATTATTCGGAGAGAGTCTTGGAGTGTCGCCACTTATGATACTTATCTCTATCATCCTTGGTGGAAGACTCTTTGGCGTAGTAGGAATCCTTCTGGCTATTCCATTTGCTGCTATTTTCGATTTTGTATGGAAGGATTTCATACTAAAAAAACTTGAGGAAAGAAAGGCTAAGAGGTACAATATATAGTGTAGTGAGCACAAAATATTCGTGTCTATAGGAGGGGTGCTATGACAGAATTTTTAGATGCAGCAATCAGCTTTGCAAAAGATAAGATAGATAAAGGACTTGAAATCTGGGAGGGCTTCGATGATGATCAGAAGAAGCTTTTGATTGGCTGCGCCGTTGCAGCAGTTAGTGTGATCGTTATCGCCTCAATTGCTTACGGCATTGGCAAATCCCACGGGAGAAAGCTTGCTCTCGAGGAAGATTTTTAAGATATAGTCATAAAAAGCATCTGCTTTTACCAGCAGGTGCTTTTATTGTCTAAAATCAAAACGGAAAGGTTTTTATGAAGAGATTTGTAAAGTGCGCTGGCATAGGCGTTTTTTTGTTAGTCCTTATATTGGGAACTATTCTGGGTTTTTTATCAGTTGATGAGTATGAGCCACAGGATCTTGAGTATCTTATGGTCAACGGGGAAGAGGGTGAGACTCTTTCAATTGGAGAAAATTTAGTCATAATGACCTGGAATATCGGTTATGGAGCTCTCGGGGACAACGCAGACTTTTTCATGGATGGCGGCAGGATGGTCAATACTGCTGACGAGGGAAGAGTTGAATATAACTTAAATGGTATGATCAAAGTTATAAATGCACAAAAGCCAGACATTTTGATGCTTCAGGAGGTAGACAGGTATTCTACCAGATCCCACTATTTTGATGAGTTTGAATATATCAGACAGTTTGCAGATATAGACGCAGTTAGTAATGAAAGAGCTTTTGCCTATAATTATGTAGTATCTTATATTCCTTTGCCAGTTCCACCAATAGGAAAGGTTAATGCTGGAATAGGCCTGTTTAGTAAGTATGATGTTTCTGAGTGTACAAGAGTTAAGCTTCCTTGTCCCTTTAGCTGGCCACTTAGAACCATCAACCTGAAAAGATGCCTGGAAGTATCAAGACTTCCTATCAATAATTCTGACAAAGAGCTTGTTCTTATTAACCTTCACCTTGATGCCTATGATGACGGCAAAGGTAGGATACAGCAGACAAAGGTCTTAAAAGATCTTTTGGAATCTGAACTTGATAAAGGAAATTATGTAATAGCAGGAGGCGATTTTAATCAGGTATTTTCAAATACGGATCTAAGTGCATATCCACTTCACGAGAAAACCTGGCAAGCAGGAGTCATTGATATTAATGAATTTGATGATAGATTCAGCTTCATGACAGATGCAAGTATTCCTACATGCAGATCTTTGGATGCACCATTTGTTTCAGTTCAAAATAAAGATCCGGAAAATTTTCAATATTACGTTATAGATGGTTTTATTATTTCTGACAACATTGAGGTTCACGATATTAATACGATAAGTACAGATTTTGTGTACTCTGACCACAATCCATTATGCGTTGAGATAACACTGAAATAATAGTGACAGTGTACGTTTTTTCGCATATAATAGGGGATAAGACATCTCATGAAAGGGGACAGGAGAAATGGTACAGAAAAAGAAACGAAACGTAATTGTTGGACAGTCGGGGGGACCTACAGCGGCTATCAACTCTTCACTTGCCGGAGTTTATAGAACCGCAATTGACCGTGGATACAATAAGGTTTACGGAATGATCCATGGTGTCCAGGGTCTCATGGAAGGGAGATATGTAGATCTTTCTGATCACATTCAGAGCGGACTTGATATCGAGCTTCTTAAGAGAACACCTTCAGCTTATCTTGGATCATGCAGGTACAAGCTTCCCGAAATATTTGAGAGTAAAGAAATTTATGAGAAGATCTTTGATATTCTCGCAAAGCTTGAGATCGATTGCTTTATCTACATCGGTGGTAATGATTCTATGGATACCATTAAGAAGTTGTCAGATTATGCGATCATTTCAGGTTCAGACATTCGATTTGTTGGATGTCCTAAGACAATCGATAATGATCTGGCACTTACCGATCACACTCCTGGCTATGGTTCAGCAGCCAAGTACATCGGTACTTCAGTAAAAGAGATAATAAGAGACAGCTGGTCTCTTGAAACCAGTCACGGACAGGTTATTATTGTGGAAGTAATGGGAAGAAATGCTGGATGGCTTACTGGTGCTACAGCACTTGCCAAGGGCGAGGACTGTGATGGACCAGATGCAATCTATCTTCCTGAGATTCCATTTGATATGGATGCATTCATTAAGAAGATCAAAGCTCTTCTTAAGACCAAGGCATCTATAGTTATAGCAGTTTCAGAAGGTATCAGAACTAAAGATGGTAAGTATGTAAGCGATATGGATAAATCAGTAGAGTATGTTGATGCTTTTGGCCACAAGCAGCTTACAGGTACAGCAAGATATCTCTGCAACATTGTTTCTGCAGAATGCGGATGCAAGACACGTGCAATCGAGCTTTCAACTCTTCAGAGAGCTGCAAGCCACTGCGCATCACGTGTTGATATCCTTGAAGCTTATGAGGTTGGTGGTGCAGCTATGAAGGCCGCAGATGAAGGCGATAGCGGCAAGATGGTTGTGCTTGAGAGACTTTCAGATGATCCTTATCAGGCAGGTACAGAGGTTAAGGATGTTCACAAGATCGCTAATGATGAACGTACTGTACCAAGAGAGTGGATCAGTAAAGACGGCACATATGTAACAAATGAGTTTATTACATATGTAAGACCTCTTATTCAGGGCGATGTTGGACCAATTATGGTAGATGGTATTCCTAGACATTTGTATAGACCTGGTTTCCAGGATATCTTATAAGGTGAAAATTAGGAAAAGTCTAGTAAAAAATGGCGGATTTTGAAAAAAATCCGCCATTTTTCTGCGTTTTAGTGTTGTTATGTGTAAAAAAACGTGGTAAAATGGGCTTTGTAATAAAATATTTCTTTTTGGAGGGAAAATTACATGAACAAGACAGAACTTATCGATGCAATCGCTAAGGAGGCAGGACTTTCAAAGAAGGACGCTGCTGCAGCACTTAATGCTTTCACAGAGACAGTAACTAAGGAGCTTAAGAAGAAGGGAAAGGTTCAGCTTGTTGGTTTCGGTACATTCGAGACAACAAAGAGAGCTGCTAGAACAGGTAAGAATCCTCAGACTGGCGCTGCAATCAAGATTCCTGCATCTGTAGCACCTAAGTTCAAGGCTGGTAAGGCACTTAAGGATCTTGTAAACAAGAAGTAATTTTTTATGAGAGTGAAGGCTGTATCAATTTGATACAGCCTTTTTCGATGCATAAAATTTCTAAATAAAAGTCACGGCTTTGAAAGCTGTGACTTTTAACAATTTCTAAGTTACCATTCACAGTTTGCGGTTTCCCCAAAACTGTGAATGGCACCCATTTCTAATATTGTTGAAAAATAGTTCGTTTTTTAATAAGATTATATTGTATTCTTATGATTTTATGTAAAGGGAGAGAGACCTTATGACATTCGAAAAAAGCTTTGAAAATTTTGTACAGATTTTATCTGAAGAAAATGTGACACCTGAA
The DNA here is from genome assembly GCF_900143205.1 of Butyrivibrio hungatei DSM 14810. Lineage (GTDB taxonomy): Bacteria > Bacillota > Clostridia > Lachnospirales > Lachnospiraceae > Butyrivibrio > Butyrivibrio hungatei. Next base: position 127,252 of record NZ_FRDH01000005.1, read on the forward strand.
ATCTCTCCTGGAGCGCTTTCAGATATCGCCAAGGATTTTTCACTTCGTTCAATTGTTGCGATTGTTTCTAGTGCATCAGGTTCAGATAATGCAGGAGAGCCGGATACGGTCATATCTCTTTTTGGACCTGTTCCTGAAAAGGAAGTTCCAGCGTACCTGTTCAAGCATCCAATAGGAGATAAGAAGAACATTTCTTATAATATTTATCTTTATGGTGACAAATCCTGGAGTGAAGAAGAGTACAAAAGCTTTGCAGTTGTCATAGATATATTGTCATTTCACATGGAGCGCTTCTTGCTTTCCAAGATAGTGGAAAAGAGCGCGCTTACTCAGTACCTTACAGGGCTTCCTAATTCAGGAGGTTTTATTCAGTTTGCCGTTTCCAAAATGGAGAGTGGCGCTATTTATGAGTATGATTCCTTTGCGTTTAATTTAAAGAGCTATGGTCTTATCAGCAGAAGGTATGGACTTGCTGAAGGTGATCAGATCATGAAAAGATACGCCGCAAAGCTCAGAGAATTCTGCCAGAAAGACGAGATAATATCTCATTTTGGTGGTGATAATTTTGCTGCCCTTATTAAAAAAGAAAGAACAAAGGAGTTTTTGAACTTTTTATCATGCGTTCCTGTTTACGGAATCAAAAATGAGAAGAGAGAAGACTTTAACATTGCAGCAGTTATAGGCGTATATGCTGTAGATGAATCATTAAAAGAGCCGGGACAGCTTATTTCAAGGTCAACAATGGCTTGCAGTTATGCTAAAAACGTTGCTAATAAGCCTTATGTATTTGTTAATAAGGCTATGAGTACCAGAATATACAGACAAAAGCAAATTGAGGATAGATATGAAGAAGCTCTTTCAAATGATGAGTTTAGAATTTATCTTCAGCCAAAGGTAGACACGATAACTGGTGAGATAATTGGTGCAGAGGCTCTTTCTAGATGGTTCTGCAACGGCGTAGTGCTTTATCCTACAGAGTTTGTGCCAATCCTTGAGCAGGAGGGGATGGTAGCTTCACTTGATCTTTATGTTTTAAAGAAGGCCTGCTCCTTTATTAAAGACTGGATGGCTAAGGGAATGATCCCTGTTCCTGTATCAGTTAATTTCTCAAGAAGAGATTTAAGTTACAAGCACTTGGCTAAAGAAATTGGAAATATCATAGATGAAGCAGGTATTGAGCACAAGTTCATTGAGATAGAAGTTACAGAAACTTCTAGCGAAGATGAGAGAACGCTTATGACAGCATTTCTAAACAAACTTAGGGAAATGGATATCGCAACCTCCATTGATGATTTTGGAACAGGTTATTCATCTCTTTCTACCCTTAGAGATTTCCCTGTAAAGACTATAAAGATAGACAGATCCTTTATTACAAGTGAAACTCTTACCAAAAATGATGAGATAGTCCTTAGGAACATCATAAGCATGGCCAAGGAACTTGATATCGATGTAATTGCAGAAGGTGTTGAAAGAGAAGATCAGTCTGAGCTTCTTATGCATGTCGGATGCCATGTTGTTCAGGGCTTCCTTTATGATAACCCAATGCCTAAGGATGACTTCGATAAGCGACTTGAAAAGAAGTTTTATTCGTAATTTTATTATAAAAACTTAATAGAAAATTTATAATATCCCCGTTCACAATTTGTTCACAAAGTGATATCATCTATTCTGTTGTTTCTTTTGAGAGTCTGCGAGTTATGAAAAGAGGGGAAAATTATGAAAAAAGATGTTAAGGTTTCACTGGGCTGTAAGTCTCAGATTGTTCAGTTTATCAACATGAATTCAAAATCTTCGTGTGAGATAGATGTTCAGGACGGACACAGCTTCATTGATGGCAAATCAATAGTTGGTCTTTTATCACTTAATCTTTACAGACCACTTGATGTTACAGTGATCGGAGATGACAAGAAGATCACTAATCTGATCAAGGATTATGATACACATAACCTGCTTTTAGCAGAATAAAAAAACCGCCATTTTGGCGGTTTTTTCTTATTTAATCAAGTCTCTTATTTCCCCAGAAGAATAATGCAACTGTTCCTGGGCCTGTATGACTACCAATAGTAGTACCGATGCTATATATCTTGACCTTGCCCTTAAGCTTAGGGAAAGCTTCTTCAACCATATCGGCAACTTTTCTGGCATCTTCATAGCAAGCTGAATTAGAAATGTAGCAATCTCCATCATAGTCTGTACCATTTTCAGCAAGCTCGATCATTTTTTGAACCTGAGCCTTCATAACGGCTGATTTACCTCTTACTTTAGATCTTACAATGAGGTGTCCCTGATAATCTACGTTCATAAGAGGGCAGATGTTAAGGACGCTTCCGATTGTGCCTGCAACCTTTGATACACGGCCGCCTCTAACGAGATAGCTAAGATCTGATACAAAGAACCAGTGCTGGCACTCAAGTCTGTGCTCGATGACCCATTCATATAACTCATCGATGCCCATTCCCTGATCACGAAGATCAGCAAGCTTATTTGTGAGAAGACCAAATCCAGAAGAAGCAGCAAGTGAATCAACTACATAAAGCTTTCTCTCTGGATATTTTTCTTTGAGCTGGTCTCTTGCAATAGTAGCAGAGTTAAGTGTTCCAGAGATTCCGGAACTAAGTGTAAGATGAAGCACATCTTTTCCCTCTTTGAGGAAGGATTCAAAATATTCAACATATTCACCGACGCCAACCTGAGATGTTCTGGTCATGGCTCCTTTAGCCATCTGACCGTAGAAATCTTCAAAAGAGATAGACTGTCCTAGATCATCAGGATATTCCTTGCCGTCAAGTTCAAAATGAAAGCAAATATAGTGGATATCTCTTTCTGTAAAATGCTCAGCTGTTAAGTCTGCTGTAGAACAGCAACTGATAATATATTCGCTCATAATAAAACCCCTTTATTTAAATAAATCTTCAAAAAATATCATACATTATAATTACTTTTGTAGCAAATAGAATTGTATGGAAATTTGATTCCCATAAATACAGGAATCGTCAGAATTGTCTGAATATAGAAACAATTCCCTTGAGTTGTTGACAAACTTAATCTGAGATGTTATATTATATATACAATCACACAGAAGAAAAACCAAAGCAGTCGAGATGGCTACGCTTCATCAAAGACGAGCAACGGTTATCGAGGCGACTGACATCAACAGCGACGGTGGCGATGCTTCACATTAGCCTAGGGATGTCAAGGAGTCGCTAAAGGATGTGATTTAAAATATAAAGCATTAAAAGAATGCAGAAAGAAGAGGAAGCTACCCTTGGAAAAGCAGAATTGAGGGCGGGTGTTCATTGAAACAATGGATGCCCGCCTATTACATTGTGTTTTTTTATAGATGATGAGATGGTATAATATAAAAAGGATATCTAATAATCAATCACAATCACTTATGAAGGGGTAAATGCATGAGTAAAGTTATGGGGAAGAAGGCTCTTCAGGCAATAATGTGCTATGCAGATCTTCTTGACAGGCTCGATGTAGAAGTTGATTCAAAAGTTATCTTTAATCTGTCTGATTCCAGACAAAAGCAGATTCAAAAAGCATGTCGCACTCACAATCCATTTCCAGGTGTGTTAAAGCCGGTTTTATTATCACTCCGAAAAAAAGCGGTAAAAAAGCTCTATGAAGATGAAAAGGTTCTTCAGACTGGTCCCGCTGCGGCTATTCTTGCGCTTGATCAGGCTCTTTTGCAGGATATAGCCAATATCAGAGGCGGTTCAAAAGAAAACCTGCCTATAATCTGTGATGTTGATATGGCTGGTCTTCAGGTCGTAAGACTTTATATGAGCTCATATTCAGGAAACAGAGAGTTTATAAAGGCAAGATATAACTCTGCTATGAGAGTTGATAATGCTTTAAATGGCTCTTTTTATAAGTATAAGACCAAAGATGGCAGAAAGTTCTCTGCTCATGTCTATTATGAATCCCAAAAGAAAATAATGCTGGAGACTTTAGGTATCAAGAAAGACCCTGAGAAGTTTGCTTTTGGCTCACTTTTATTTGATAAGATAAGGACCCGCAGGGCAGTCAGGAAATTTGATGCTCTTGATCTTGAGGAAAAGACCTTTGAAAACGGTGCCTGCGGCTGTATGCTAAGGACAAGACAGGAGTGGGAAGAGTCTGAAGTTGGCAAGGCAGTGTGTGAAATGCCACTATATAGGCTCACAAGGATCAGTAATACTTCCAAAAAGAAGTATGGCATATATGAAAAAAAGAGAGGACCTCTTTCGGGACTTAAAGTTCTTGACCTTACACATATCATTGCAGGGCCTGCTTGTACTAGGCTTTTAGCTGAAGCTGGCGCAGATGTGCTCATGATAAGAAGGGGCAGATATGTTGAACAGGAGCAGGCAATGCTTGAGCTTGATGGTTGGGCTGGTAAGAACAGTGTCCAACTCGACTTCAATGTTCCGGAACAGCTAAAGAAGGCAAAAGAGCTGGTAAAGAAAGCTGACGTTGTCGTTTGTTCTTATCAGAGGGGAGCCCTTGATAAATTCGGACTTTCAGAAAAGGATATCCATAAGTTAAATCCTAATGTCATATATGGAAGTCTCATGTGCTTTTCAGATACATTATGGGCTACAAGACCAGGATGGGCACCATGTGCAGAGGATATTACTGGTCTTAGCATCAGGAATGGTTCACTAAAAAAACCTGTTAATCTAAACGGTGTACCCCTTGATTACATTCCTGGAATGATCCTTTTTGCAGGAATAGTAAGTGCCATCAAAAAGCAGCTTACAGAAGGCGGAAGTTATACAGTCACAGCTTCACTGACAAGAGGCGGCTATTGGCTACATGAATGTACTGACCTTTGGGAAAAGAAACGTGGAAGGATCACCATGGATTCCAACAAGTACATTATATGTAACAACATGTCCATGAATACTTGGGATGATGTGTACACTAAGGTAGATGATACAGCTGTGGGAACTGTATACTTTACGACACCTGCCACAAATGCTGGCAAAGAGACCAATCCATATAGAGCCAAGAATATGTGGTTTGCGGATGGTCACAAAGACTTTAGGATGAAAAAACACTAAAAAGAAAATGTTGGGAGAATGGGGAAATGAAACTAAATTATAAGCGCACAATTTTGATAGGACTTGCCTTTATGTCAATCTGCGCATTTTGGCAGTTTTACGACAACGAGATTCCAAGAATACTTAAGTACAACTTCAATCTTGGTGAGACAGCAACAGGCTTTATCATGGCATTTGATAATATATTGGCTCTGTTTCTTTTACCTATATTTGGAGTTCTGTCAGACAAGACTGATAGCAGATTTGGTAAAAGAACTCCATACATCGTAGTTGGAACAATAGTAGCAGTAACTACTTTGTCAGTGCTGATCATGGTGGCAAAGCCATCAGGCAATCTTTCATTTTTCGTTGTCATTTTGCTGGTGCTTTTGATCGCTATGGGAACCTACAGGTCTCCAGCGGTTTCACTTATGCCAGAGCTTACACCGGCTCCACTTCGAAGTCAGGGTAACGCCATCATCAACCTTATGGGTGCACTTGGCGGCGTATTTACCCTTGTAATGACTATGGCCCTTTTAAAAAGCGCAGAAAATGAAGCAGATACAAATTATCTGCCACTTATGCTCAGTATAGTGATCTTGATGCTACTTGCGGTTGCAATCCTTGTGGCAACAATAAATGAAAACAAGATCAAAAAGCAGATAGAGGAAGAGGGTGGACTTCATTCTCTTGGGGAAGAGATAGAATCTGATATGGAAGAAAATAAAGGAAAAGGCGCAAAGCTTCCAAAGGATGTATTTAAGAGCCTTGTTTTCCTTCTTTTATCTGTGGCTTTTTGGTATATGGCATACAACGCTGTAACAACAGCCTATACAAGATATGTTGAAGAGGTATGGCATCTTCAGGATGGATATGCTGGAACTTTACTTATAGCAACAGTTGCAGCAGTACTTAGCTATATTCCTATCGGTTTTATTTCATCAAGGGTTGGCAGAAAAAAGACTATTCTTGCTGGAGTTGTGATCATGACTGTCTGCTATTTAGTAGCAGCTCTCATGCCGGTTTATTCATCATCTATCAATATCTTTTTTGCCCTCATCGGAATTGGCTGGGCAGCGATAAACGTAAACTCTTATCCTATGGTTGTTGAGATGAGTAGGGCAGGCGATATTGGTAAATACACAGGAACCTATTACACATTTTCAATGGCAGCTCAGGTGCTCACACCAATATTATCAGGCTTTTTACTTGAACATGTTTCCTACAGGACTTTGTTCCCTTATGCAGTGGTATTTTCCTGCCTTGCATTTAGCACAATGATGATGGTCAAGCATGGAGATGTTAAGCCGCCAAAGAAGGAAAAGATCTTAGAACATTTCGATGTTGATGACTAAGATAAATTAAAATCAAAAATGGCTAGAGAATAGATACTCTAGCCACTTTTTTTGTGATACTATCTTTATTAGTTGTCTTTTTGTTGAAGGGAAAATGGGGAATGTTAACTTATAATTCGAAAATATTAGGGGAATCATATTTATCAGAGGCAGTCTTAAGGGCTGTAAATGCCTTGAAAAGGGATATTCAAAATACACTGTCTGATTCAGACTTAGAGGGCCTTTCTATTTCTTTTAACCATGTAGAAGATATTCAAAGGGAATGCTTTGTCGTCAGGGTAAAAGAGATAAAAGAAGGCGCAGTAGACCTAAAATCCCTTGTGATATCAGCTTCTGATGATCTTGGATTTATCTATGGAATCTATTTTGTCAGCAAGAATTTCCTTGGAGTAAATGAATTTTGGTTTTGGAATGAGCAGGAATTTCATAAAAAAGAAGCAGTAGAGATTCCTGATGATTATTATTATGAATCTAGGCCTTACAGGGTTAAGTTTAGAGGCTGGTTTGTGAATGATGAAGTTCTGATCGATGACTGGAAAGTTAATGGGGATAATGAAAAGCCCTGGGAAATGGCTTTTGAAGCCCTTCTTCGCTGCGGTGGCAATATGACTATTCCAGGAACTGACGAGAACGCGCATATATATAACAAGCTTGCTTCTAAAATGGGACTTTGGGTAACACATCACCATGCAGAGCCTCTTGGCGCCAAGATGTTTGCAAGGGCTTATCCTGACCTTGATGCCTCTTATGACAAGTATCCAGAACTGTTTGAGAAGCTTTGGAGAGAAGCTCTGATTTCTCAGGAGGATCAAAAGGTTATCTGGAATCTTGGCTTTAGAGGCCAGGGAGATAGACCATTTTGGGCTGATGATCCAGCCTATGATACAGATGAAAAGCGCGGGAAACTTATGAGTAAGCTGATCCGCAAGCAATATGACCTTGTAAAAGAGTACGATGATAAAGCTATCTGTTGTACCAATCTTTATGGGGAGACCATGGAGCTTTACAAAAAGGGGCTTCTTGATATTCCTGAGGATGTGATCTTTATCTGGGCTGACAATGGTTTTGGCAAGATGGTATCTAGAAGACAGGGGAATCATAACCCCAGGATATATGCGCTTCCTGAGGATAACGCCGGTGGCAGGCACGGAATCTATTATCATGCGTCCTTTTATGATCTTCAGGCGGCAGCTCAGATGACCATGCTACCAAACTCCCCAGCCTTTGTTGTAAAAGAGATCTCTAATGTATATGACAAAAAAGCTGATGATTTCTGGATCATAAACTGCTCAAATATAAAGCCGCATGCTTATTACCTTGATCTCTTGGCAAGATTGTGGAAAAAGGCGCCAGAGACTAATGGATTTGAGGCTTTTGCAGATAGCTTTACCGATGATTACTGCAATAGCTATTTTGAAGAAAAAAATGCTAAAGAAATTGCAGCTCTTTACAAGAAGTGGGCTTCTTATTGCCCGTCCTATGGTCCAAATGAAGACGACCACGCAGGAGAGCAGTTTACAAATCATGGAGCAAGGGTTCTTACTACAGGTTTTGTAACAGCTTTTGACAAAAAAGATCCAGCAAATACTAAGGCGGCTGATGAGTGGAAGTGGTTTTCAGATAAAAAGACCTTAAAAGAGCAGATTTTAGATTATAGACCGATCATTGAAAAGGCTTTAACCGGCTACAAAGAGTATTTAGATCAGTCCCTTGAGCTTGATAACAGGATTGAAGGAATAGATAAAGACAGGTTTGAAGACCTCTTTATCTGGCAGGTAAAGTATCACTACTATAGCTATCTTGGTGCTCTTCATACATGCGATGCTATATTAAAGTGCCTCGTAGAAAAGAAGCCTGAGTTTGACAATGCGGCAGAGAGAGAAGTAATAGACTGCATTTCACAGGGACAGGATAAAGAGGGAGAGCCTGATTATCTTGGAGCTTTTTATGAAGCGGGCCTTGCAGCGAGAGCCTTTAAAACAGGCTATGAAGAAATGAGAAAAGCTGAAAAGGGCGTATTCAAAGGCTTTTTTAATAACGACTGCGAAGCAGACATAAGGCAGTCATATTATGTTCTTTGTGGACTTATGTCTTTTGTCAGATTCCATGGCGATGGACCACATTTTTATAAGTGGCAGAGGATGTATCAGAAGGGCGCAGGTGGAAATAAGGTTCATCTTATCCTTAGGATCAGAAAGCACCTGACTGACCAGGAACTCTTTGAACTTATGCTATAATGAAGTGATAAATTTATTTCAGGGGATCGTATGAAAAGAAAATTCTTATTACTTACAAAGACAGTGGCTTTTTTGCTGATCTTATTATTCTGCTTTATGGCAGTGGCGCTTATTGTTGAGCGCAAATCCAGCTACATAAAAAATGAAATGTATATTCAGGAGGCTGAAAAAGAGCATGTAGACGTGTTCTTTTTGGGTTCTTCTCATGTGATAAATGGTATCAATCCTGTGCAGCTTTATGATGAGCAGGGCATTACAGCTTATAACCTTGGAGGATATGGCAGTGTCCTTTTATCAAGCTACTGGCAGTTCAGACTTGCTCTTGAGAGACGCATACCTGATCTTGTGGTGATCGATGCCTATATGCTTGAAAATGACATTAGATATGTGGATGATCCAAATGCCAATGTTAATAGTGATGAGCTCCATCTTAACATCGACAGATTTCCGCTTACAAGGACCAAGATCCTTGCTATAAATGACATGTTTCAGGATGATTCCAAGAAATATCCGTTCCTTTTCGACTACATTATCTATCATGACAGATGGAAGGAACTGGATTCAGACGATTTTAACAGACTTACCGGCAACGCAGATATCAACAGACTTATGGGTGCAGAAATGAAATATGTTATGCACTCAGATGGCTTTACTTATACTGATTATGGTGCAGGAACTCTTGACAGAGAGACAGTTGGTACTACATACCTTAGAAGGATCATTGATGACTGCCAGATAAGAGGTATTAAGGTGGCCATAGTCACAGTGCCTTTCCTTGCTATGGCAGAAAATCAGGCTGCAGCTCATACAGCGAGCCAGATTGCTTCTGAATATGGTATTCCATGTCTTAATATGCTGGAGATCCCGGATGTTGTAGATTACGGACTTGATTTCATGGACGCCGGTCATCTTAATATCTTAGGAGCTACCAAGGTTACAAGATATATCGGTAACTGGTTAAAAGAGAACTTCGACCTTGCTGATCATAGAGGCGACGCAGAATATGCCACATGGCAGCAATGCGCAGATGAGTTTTACGAGAATCAGAGAAATACTCTTACTGGTAATGCAGATATCCATACCCAGCTTATCATGTTGAAGCTATGCGGTGACTCAACATCTTTTGCTTTTAGCATACGAGGCGGCTCTGTGGCTTACGCAGATGATGTGCTCATGAGACAGTTAAAGAGCCTTGGAGCAGGAGAAAAGCTAGATGAAGCAATAGCTTCTAAATCCTCGTACTTCCTGGTATCAGACCATGGAAATGTCACAGAGTTTGCAGGAGATGATGAAGAAAAGGTGATCGAAACTGCAGATGGTGTGATCACATATGAGGGCGTAAGTGACCTTTACAGGATCATGAATATTGGTGATGACAAGGAAACGAACCACCTTTATTCTGATGAATTTGCCTATTCAGATGTACAGCTGATCTTCTTTGAAGATGGGGAGGTGACTTCCCACCAGTACTACACAGGCGATAGCTTTAATTACAGCTATGAAGAAAGATGATCTACTAACTAGTATGGAGGAATGAAATGCAGTTTGTATCACTTCAGTTCCTGGCTTTTCTAATGGGGACCATATTCATATATTTTATTATTCCGAAGAAAGTCAGATATATCTGGCTTCTTTTGGCAAGCATGGCATTTTACTATGCTGTAAGCGGCAAATTTTTAGTATTTTTGATAGCGGTCACGCTTGTTACCTATGGTGCAGGACTTCTTATCGAAAAAAATATCGAAAAGGCACCTAAAACAGCAAAGCTTTGTCTTGTACTTAGCATAGTGCTTTTGGTCTGCTTATTAGGATATTTTAAATACACAGGCTTTTTACTTGAAACAGTCGGAAACATAGTAAGTCTTTTTAAACTTTCAGATACCATGCCGGTAGTAAATATAATACTCCCTGCCGGAATTTCTTTTTATCTGTTCCAGAGTATTGGTTATCTCATTGATTGCTACAGGGGCAAGATCCCTGCTGAAAAGAACTATCTCCAGCTGGCGCTTTTTATTTCATTTTTTCCGCAGATCACTTCAGGACCTATAGAAAGAGCTGGAAATATGCTTCCTCAGTTTAAGGAACCCAAGGACTTCTCCTATGAAGCTATGAGAGATGGACTTCTTTTAATGCTTTGGGGATATTTTCAGAAGATCATAATAGCAGACAGATTAGCGGTGCTTGTAAATAAAGTATACGAGTCACCTTCTTCATATACTGGTACAGTACTTTTTCTGGCAACAATCTTTTATACCTTTGAGATTTACTGCGATTTTGCAGGATATTCATGTATCGCCATTGGAACAGCAAGGATCATGGGTATCAAGATCATGGACAACTTCACTCAGCCATATCTTTCCGAGTCAGTTGCAGAATTTTGGCGTAGATGGCATATCTCTTTATCTACATGGTTTAGAGATTATCTCTACATTCCCCTTGGCGGAAACAGAAAGGGCTATGTCAGAAAGCTTATCAACCTTATGATAGTTTTTGCTGTAAGCGGCCTTTGGCATGGAGCAGCCTGGACATTTGTAGTATGGGGACTTCTTCATGGAGTATTCCAGGTTCTTGGCATTGTGCTTAAACCTGCAAGAGATAAGCTTGTAGAAGTCTTTAAGATTGATAGAGACAGTTTTTCTCATCACCTTTTAAAGATACTTGTAACGTTTATGCTTGTTAATATTGGCTGGATATTCTTTAGAGCAGACACCTTTGAAACAGCAATCTATGTACTGACACATATGTGGAAGGTAGCACTTTGGAGCCTTACTGATGGTACTTTGTTTACACTTGGCCTAGCTGAAGCAGATGTACGACTTGTTATCTTGTCTTTAGTTCTTTTGGTAATAGTCGATGTACTTGGCAAAAAAGGCATTGTCATCAGAGAATGGATAGTAGAGCAGAGCCTGTGGCTTAGATGGCTTATATATATTGTAGCAGTCTTATTTGTAGTAACCTGCGGTGTCTGGGGACCAGGATACGATGCAGCTACATTTATCTATTCCAGTTTTTAATGCTTATATTATTTTACTTGGAGGAGTAGGGAATGATACGAAGATCACAGTACAGATGTAGCTTTAAACTAATGGGTAGTGATATGCCTCTTGATGATATCTTAGATAGATGCAGACAGGAACTTTTAGAGCTTATCAGTAATGGAAAGCTATGCAATGCTTCGTTTTACAGATATAAGGATATGGGCTTTTTGTATTTAGAGGAGATCATCGAAAATGCTGATGAAAAAAACATTGATGTTGATGCTCTTATGGCTGATTTAAAGCCATATTTAAAACCTTGGCCAGAAGAGGATGGAGATAGATTTTTTGCTCCAATGATAAACGTTTATTACCATCATATTCCAGAAGATGATCTTGATAAGTGGGAGCATGAGAGAACTTCATCTCAGAAACAGCGCATCGGAAGGATTGCTTTTGTATATCCTCATAAGCTTCCTTCATACATCATGTATCATAACGCTATAGTAGAAGAGGGGCTTTTAAAGGGAGATAAGTACGCTTTTATCTCTGTTCATGAGAATATTTTGTTCTCATACTATGAGGAGCCTAGAAATAACGTAAATATCAAAAATTCAGATGAAGAATCTGAAGTGATAAATAAGTGGCTTAATGTAGATCCTGAGTCGCATTTTGACAGAACTAAAGCTGAGGGAAGCAATTTCCTTGTGATTCCTTGTCTTTTCTCGGTAGATAGAATAGACGTTTTATAATAATAATTTTTATCTAAAAAATCTCACATTTTTACTGACCAAAGTATTTATTTATGAGATAATATAATAAGCACAGTAGATGGTTTAGTCCTAAATGTGAGGTGTCTATGGTTCATATGGCAAGTATACATAATGCCACAAGCTATACTCCTGTTGGAGATATCCTTGTTATGGCATTAGTATGCGTGTTTGCGGTTCTTATCAGGACTGCATACATTAAACCTAATCGTGAATTCAGGATATTCAAGGCAGTTCTTGGCTGCCTTACATTTGCTGCTACAACCAATATCTTTTACAATGTTGCACTGGTCAATCTTGATACTGTTCCAGCTTCATCAGTCTATATTCTTAGAATCTTATACCATCTGTTTCTTTTTGGTAGTCTGACACTTTATATCCTTTATATGGACAAGCCTTTGCAGTTTACAGGGATAAGTAAAAAGAGATATTACCTACATGCTTTAATCGGACTAGTTGGTTTTGCCTTAATAGATATTTTTGGATCTGTTTTTAAGTTTGGTTTTTATATTGATGAAAATAAGACTCCACATTCAGATCTTAATATCTTCCCACTTGAGTATGTTTACTTTGTATTTATCATAATCTATCTGATAATCAAATATAGAGACAGGGTATATAGGCCTATTGGTGTGGCATTTATAGCAACATCTGCCATATCTGTTTTTGTTATGTATCTTCAGGGGATATATCATCAGCATTCATTCACTACTGCAACCTTTTTATTCCCTGCATTCACTGTTTTGTTCCTCTTGCATTCAAACCCATATGATATTGAAATGGGGACTCTTAGGATAGATTCCTTTGAAGCTGCCATAAATCAGGCATCCAAGAAAAAAGCTAACATGCTTATAATAAGTCTTTTTATGCATGAGTTTGAGGATGTTGGAAGAAAGTACCCAAAGGAGGTCAGGGATTCCATCAGAAAATATGTGGCTGACTTTTTTAGAGGAGCTACAGTATTCCAGATTTCAGGTGGAAGGATGATTCTAATTGCTGATATATCGTCCAATCCAAAGTATGAGGACAGCATTCAAAAGATTTTTGGAATATTTAAAGAGCAGTACTATATCTACAGATATGATTACAAGCTGGTAGTTGCAAAGACCACTGAACTCATTAGAAATCCTGATGACTATATCAAGCTTATTCAATATGTGGAGTCCAGGATTCTTGAAGATGAGACCTTATTTGTAAATGATGATGATATTGATAAGTATTATAGTCACAAATACATTGTGGATCAGCTGGCAGACATCAACGAAAAGAAAGACCTTTTTGATGAGAGAGTATTAGTATTTTGTCAGCCGGTATATAACTTGAGAACTCAGAAATTTGACACAGCAGAAGCTCTTATGAGACTTAAGCTTGAACAGACTGGAATGGTTTTCCCTGATATATTCATTCCTATCGCTGAAAATCATAATTATATCCATCAATTGTCTCTTGTCATATTGGCAAAAACCTGTAGAGAAGTAAAAAGGATGCTTGATGAAGGCTATGATATAGCAAGAGTTTCGGTTAACTTCTCAATTCTTGATGTTAGAGAGCCACTATTTTGCGAAAATGTAAAGAAAATTGTTCAGCAGTGCAAGCTTCCATTTGATAAGATTGCTATAGAAATTACTGAGAGTCAGAATGAGAGCGACTTTAATGTTATCAAGGAAAAGATCTTTGAACTTAAAAAGAGCGGAATCACCTTCTATCTGGACGATTTTGGAACAGGTTACTCCAATTTTGAAAGGATCATGGAACTTCCATTTGATATCATAAAGTTCGACAGATCCTTGGTAATAGCAAGCGGAAATAACGCTAAGTCAGAGACAATGGTTACATACCTAGCCCATATGTTTACTGATATGAATTATTCAGTTCTTTATGAAGGAATTGAAAATGAGAAGGATGAAAACCTCTGTGCATCTATGTATGCTAGATATTTACAGGGTTACAAGTACTCCAAGCCAATTCCGATAGAACAGCTTTCAGACTTTTTTGAGAAAAGACATGCTGAAGGATAATAGTAATTTTTGAACATTAGTCCTATCTGGCGAAAACCAGATAGGATTATTTTATTGTAAGAAGCATACAAAAACAGGATAAAAATTTTAAAGCAAAAGCTACACATTTAATAAATAAATAGTTGCGTTATACGGAAGAAGGCTGTAAAATATTTAGCGGACGCGTCGCGTTTATTTTTTAACGAGGCTTTAAATTGTAATTAGGAAGTGATGTTCATGCTGTTTTTGAGGGTTTTACTCATATTTTTCATCGTTTTGGCAGTCTTATATTTCTTTATGATAATGCCTAGAATGATAAAGAGGCCTTCAAGGGAACCATTTACCAAAGTCTTGTATGCTCACAGAGGATTACATGACAATAAGTCTATGGCTCCAGAGAACTCTATGGCAGCTTTCAAGAAGGCTGTAGAGGGCGGATATGGTATAGAATGTGATGTTCAGCTTACCAAAGACAATGTCCCGGTTGTATTCCACGATTTTACATTGGCCAGAGTTGCCAGATATGACAAGGGACATGAAGCAGAGGATGCCGTTAGGAATCCTGATGGTAGTCTTGGGGTAAAAGGTAAGGTGATCGATTATACCTACGAAGAGCTCATGAATTTCCATCTTCTTGATTCGGAGGAGAAGATACCTAAATTTGAAGACTTTCTTAAGGTGGTAGGTGGAAGGGTTCCTCTTATCATAGAGCTTAAGATCGAACTTACAGATTTATCGGTTTGTCCAATTGTTGACAGTTTGTTGAGGGATTACAACGGAATATATTGCATTGAGTCCTTTAACCCACTGGGACTTTTCTGGTTCAGGAGAAAGCATCCTGATGTATTCAGAGGTCAGCTTTCAGATGACTTCCACAGAGACAAGCCAGAAGAGTTTAAGGGAGTATTGTATTTCATACTCACCAATCTTTTACTTAACTTTTTGACCAAGCCTGATTTTATTGCTTTTAACCACAAGTATCATGCTAATTATTCAAGGAGACTTTGCAAGAACCTGTACAAGAGTACAGCAGCTGCCTGGACGATAAAGAGCGAATCAGAGCTTGCTGAGGCCAAGAAACACTTTGATGTTTTCATCTTTGATAGTTTCGTTCCTCAGAATGGACCAAAGGTTTAAGTTTTTGTTTTTATCATGGTAATTTCTGTGCAGTTTATTATGGAACAGCTTGCGTGGTGATATGTAAGTGTTTCAAGCTGTATTACCACAGGCTAGAGCAATTACATATCATTGCGGAAGCTTATGATAACTAGCACAGTGATTATAATAAAAAGTAAGGGTACCGATTAAATATAGGATCGGTAAGAAAGGTAAAAAACATGGCGAACAAGTGGGTTTATATGTTCAGCGAAGGTAACATGACAATGCGTAACCTTCTCGGTGGTAAGGGTGCTAACCTTGCTGAGATGACAAGCATTGGCCTTCCAGTACCACAGGGCTTCACAATCACAACAGAGGCCTGCACACAGTATTATGAGGATGGTCGTAAGATCAACGACGAGATCATGGCTCAGGCTATGGACGGCGTTAAGAAGATGGAGGAGATCAACGGTAAGAAGTTTGGTGATCTTCAGAATCCTCTTCTTGTATCAGTTCGTTCAGGTGCTCGTGCATCAATGCCTGGTATGATGGATACAATCCTTAACCTCGGACTTAATGACGACGTAGTAGCAGCAATGATCAAGGGCAATCCTGATCCTGCATTCGAGCGTTTCGTATACGATTCATATCGTCGTTTCATCCAGATGTTCTCTGACGTTGTTATGGAAGTTGGTAAGAAGTACTTCGAGCAGCTCATCGATCAGATGAAAGAGAAGAAGGGTGTTAAGTTTGACGTAGATCTTACAGCAGCAGATCTTAAGGAACTTGCTGAGCAGTTCAAGGCTGAGTACAAGAAGCAGCTCGGAAAAGACTTCCCTTCAGATCCTGTAGAGCAGCTTAAGCTCGCTATCGAGGCTGTATTCCGTTCATGGGATAACCCTCGTGCTAACGTATATCGTCGTGATAACGATATCCCATATTCATGGGGAACAGCTGTTAACGTAATGCCTATGGTATTCGGTAACCTTAACAATGAGTCTGGTACAGGTGTTGCATTTACTCGTGACCCTGCAACAGGTGAAAATAAACTTATGGGTGAGTTCCTTATCAACGCTCAGGGTGAGGACGTAGTTGCTGGTGTTCGTACACCTATGCCAATCGCTCAGATGGAGAAGGAATTCCCAGAAGCATATGCTGAGTTCATCAAGGTTTGTGAGACTCTTGAGAATCACTACCATGACATGCAGGATATGGAGTTCACAGTAGAGAACAAGAAGCTTTATATGCTTCAGTGCCGTAATGGTAAGAGAACAGCTCCAGCTGCTCTTAAGATCGCTTGCGACCTCGTTGATGAGGGACACAAGACTCCAGAAGAAGCTGTAGCAATGATCGATCCTAGAAACCTTGATACACTTCTTCACCCACAGTTTGATGCTGCTGCTCTTAAGGCTGCAACACCAATCGGAAAGGGTCTTGGTGCATCTCCAGGAGCTGCTTGCGGTAAGGTTGTATTCACAGCTGATGACGCTGTAGCTTGGGCTGAGAGAGGCGAGAAGGTAGTTCTTGTACGTCTTGAGACATCTCCAGAAGATATCACAGGTATGAAGGCTGCTCAGGGTATTCTTACAGTTCGTGGTGGTATGACATCACACGCTGCCGTAGTTGCTCGTGGTATGGGTGAGTGCTGCGTATCAGGTTGTGGCGACATCAACATGGACGAAGAGAACAAGAAGTTCACACTTGGTGGAAAAGAGTTCCACGAGGGAGACTTCCTTTCAATCGATGGTACAACAGGTAACATCTATGATGGTCAGATCGCAACAGTTGACGCTAAGATCGCTGGTGAGTTCGGACGTATCATGGCTTGGGCTGATGAGTTCAGAAGACTTAAGGTTCGTACAAACGCTGATACACCTGCTGATGCTAAGAAGGCTAGAGAGCTTGGTGCTGAGGGTATTGGTCTTTGCCGTACAGAGCACATGTTCTTCGAGGAAGACAGAATTGCTGCATTCCGTGAGATGATCTGCTCAGATACAGTAGAAGAGAGAGAAGCTGCTCTTGAGAAGATTCTTCCTTATCAGCAGAACGACTTCAAGCAGCTCTATGAAGCTCTTGAGGGATGCCCAGTTACAATCAGATTCCTTGATCCACCTCTTCACGAGTTCGTTCCTACAACAGAGGACGAGATCAAGAAGCTTGCTGACGCTAAGGGCAAGTCAGTAGACGAGATCAAGGCTATCATCAATTCACTTCACGAGTTCAACCCTATGATGGGTCACAGAGGATGCCGTCTTGCAGTTACATATCCTGAAATTGCTAAGATGCAGACTAAGGCAGTTATCCGTGCAGCTCTTGAAGTTCAGAAGGCACACGCTGACTGGAATGTTAAGCCTGAAATCATGATCCCACTTGTATGTGAGGTTAAGGAGCTTAAGTACGTTAAGCAGATAGTAGTTGAGACAGCTGACGCTGAGATCGCTGCTGCAGGTGCTAAGCTTGATTATGAAGTTGGTACAATGATCGAGATCCCAAGAGCTGCTCTTACAGCTGATGAGATCGCTAAGGAAGCTGATTTCTTCTGCTTCGGTACAAACGACCTTACACAGATGACATTCGGATTCTCTCGTGATGATGCTGGTAAGTTCCTCAATGCTTACTATGACACAAAGATCTTCGAGAACGATCCATTTGCTAAGCTTGACCAGACAGGTGTTGGTAAGCTTATGGAAATGTCACTTAAGCTTGGTAAGCCAGTTAACCCATCACTTCACGTTGGTATCTGTGGAGAGCACGGTGGAGATCCTTCATCAGTTGAGTTCTGCCACAAGATTGGTCTTGACTATGTATCATGCTCACCATTCCGTGTACCTGTTGCTAGACTTGCTGCTGCACAGGCTGCTATTGCAGACAAGGCAAACAAGGCTTCAAGCAAGAGCGTTGTAGATGATGAGACAAAGGCTAAGCTTGAGGATGCTGCAAAGAAGGCTGAAGAGATCGCAAAGGATCTTGCACAGCAGTCAGCAGAAGTAGCTAAGGCTGGTCTTGAGGGACTTAAGGCTGGATTCGAAGCTGCAAAGAAGGCTTACAACGATTCTAAGAATAAATAATAAATAGTATCTATACTATTTTGAGAGGACTGTCTTTGACAGTCCTCTTTTTTGCTTCAAGGAATTTAAAGTAATAAATATAATGTCATGAACATAAAAATCCGAAGGATGAAAGGCGGGTATTCCATGATGATAGTAGATTATGTATAATTGAAACGATGCTTTAAGATAGTGAGATATAGGGGAGCAATATACCAGAATGTCTATGATTGAAAATGGTAAGCATGAAATACTAGAACAAGCAGATCTTATATGGCTTGAAGGTGAAAATGAAGAAAATACTTGGATCTGCTTTCGCAAAGATTTCACATGGAAATCCAATTCCGGGATAAGGGCAATTGCGCAAATTGCAGTTGATTCTAAGTACTGGCTTTATGTTAATGGAACAATGGTAGTGAGGGAAGGCGGATTAAAACGAGGACCATCTCCTGAAGGAACTTACTTTGATGAAGTGGATCTGTCAGAACATCTTGTGGATGGAATAAATCATCTTGCAATATTGGTTTGGTACATTGGAAAAAGCGGTTTTTCCCATCTTTCCAGTGGGAGGGGCGGATTGATGTTTGCAATGGAACTTCCAAATTATAATCTGATTTCCGATTCGTCCTGGAAAGCTCGTAAACATCAGGCCTTTGTAAGACCGGATCCAGCTGATCCTCCAGTGAATTTTAGATTAGCGGAGCCCAATCTCTATTTTGATGCTTCCATGAATATAGAGAATTGGTTTCAAAGTGATTATGATTTTTCGTTTTGGGATGATGCTGATGTTTATTTACGCGATAGATGGGGACAACTGGAAAAAAGGATCATACCTCAGTTAAAAGATTATGGGATAACTGAATATCTAAATTCGAGTGATGTGAGTGATACTATTGTTTCTGAAGATTCTGTGTTTGAAATGAAACTTCCACACAACGCGCAGTTTTTGCCAATCCTTGAAATTTCTGCACCAGCGGGCCTTAAGATAAAAATCTGTTCTGACAATTATGAAGTTGGAGAAACAAAGGATAAGTCTGTGATGGCGGTTTATTATACCAAAGAAGGACATCAGGGATTTGAAGCTTTTGGCTGGATGAATGGAGAAAGAGCATATTATCACATTCCAGCCGGAATTACAGTACATGGCTTGTCTTACCGTGAGACAGGCTATAATACTGAATTTGTTGGCAACTTTGAATGTGATGATGCTTTCTATAATAAATTATGGGAAAAATGTCTCAGAACGCTATATGTTACCATGAGAGATACTTTCATGGATTGTCCCGACAGAGAACGTACGCAGTGGTGGGGGGATGTCAATATTGAGATGCAGATGTCTCTTTACTGCCTGAATGAGTCAGCGCTTTTATTATACAAAAAAGGTGTTGATTCTCTTGTTGGATGGTGGGAGCATACTGGAAAAATGTTGACGGTTGTTCCTTCTGGTACGGATCAGTTTGAACTTCCTATGCAAAATCTGGCAGGTATTTGGGGATTTTATTATTACTATGAATACACTGGTGATGTCAGTATACCAGCAACGGCTTATGATATGTCAAAAGACTATCTGAAGGCATTTGAGATGGGAGAAGATGGTCTTGTACTTCATAGAACCGGAAGCTGGGATTGGGCTGATTGGGGAACAAATGCAGATATTAAGGTAATGGATAATTGCTGGTACTATATGGCTCTTGATAGCGGCATGAAAATGGCTGAACTTTTAGGAAATACAGAGGATATAGCATTTTACAAAAACAGGATGGAGTCTATAAAGAAGAATTTTGATAAGTATTTCTTAAAGGATGGTTCCTATTACCATAATACTGATAATGGAGTTCCTGATGACCGAGCAAATGCTTTGGCTGTATTATCTGGATTAGCAAAACCTGAAAACTATAAGGGAATACTTTATATTTTGCAGACTGTAGAAAATTCCAGCCCTTACATGGAAAAATATGTATTAGATGCACTGTGTGAAATGGGATACATTGATGAAGCCATGCTTCGTATAAAACGTCGATATAAACAAATGGTAGAAGAAGATTATTCCACATTATGGGAGTACTGGAATAAGAATGGCACTTTAAATCATGCATGGTCTGGAGGCCCACTTATTACAATGGCCAAATACATTGCGGGAATCCGTCCGACTGATGTTGGATTTAAGGATTATATCATCAGGCCGCATTTAGGAAAATTAAAATATGTGAAGTGTTGTGTCAAAACCGTAAACGGAGAAATTACGGTGGATGAAAAACGAAAGATGACTTGAGCGTTTTGCTCAAGTCATTGTATTTATGGGCATTCTAAAGATTTGAATATATGAAAATATAAATTGAATATATCTTTTAAAACAGGAAGATATGATAATTGTATTGTTATAATTGGCTTGTACAAGCTCTAAATTTGGCGGGGAAGGTAGTCTTTCTTTATGAATAAGAGGGGAAATAAAAATATTCTGTTCAAGAAATATTTTATTATGTATTTTTTTGTGTTGCTGCTACCTATGGTGATATGCTGCAGCTACTATGCATACATGCTTGCTGTTATTAATCATGATGACATCAACACCAGAAAGACTGAGCTGATCCATTCAGCAAGTATCTTTGATACTATTGTGTCAGAGGTGAACTATCTGGGAGATTGTCTTACTTCAAATGTAGAAGTTAATCATTTTAAAAATCTTGATAATGTCATGGAGTATCCCAATACCTACAAGATCCATGAGCTCCAGGAAGCTCTGCCAGATCTGTACCTGGTAAATCAGGCAGTATATGACTATTATATATTTTTTGATAAGTCGGAAGTTGTTATCAATAAATCAATTGCCTACACTTATGAGCAGTTTTATGATCTATATCTTAGGAAAGATAATATCGAAGATTTTGAAAAATGGTCTTTAGATAGAACTGAAGAAAGTAAACATTACGGATTTCTTCCTATGGAAGAATACGAAATCTATGTAAAAAAGACTAAAGAAAATCTGATCTGCTATACAAGACCTCTTCTTTCTACGACCATTGGAGGAGATGGACATGTAGTTATCTACATAAAAGAGGATGTTGCATCATCTGTGATGCCAGCCATGGAAGAAGGCAGTATACAGGTTGTTCAGGATTTTTCGGGAAATATCATATATAAAGCTTTTGACGATGAGATGACTATTAGTGATAGTGATATAGAAAATCTTTTGCAGGAAGCTGATGATGAAAAAGATGCAATTCAAAAAGAGGTAAATCTTGGCGGAGAGCAGTATACTATGATCTCACTTGAATCGGAAGCTTCAGGTATGAGGTACACTAACTTTGTTCCCAACAAGATCATCAATCAAAGACTTACGTACTGCATTCTTTTACTTGTGGCATTTATTTTTGTAGGTATTTTGGTAGATGTGATCCTAAGTTATCAGATTTCTATCAAAAATGCTACTCCTATAAATGATATGTTAAATAAAATGTCCCTTAAGATAGAGAGATTTGGCGGACATCAGTCAGCTTTGGCCAGCTTAAAAGAGGCATTTACATATTTGGCAGATTCTAATGACAAACTTTCAAATGCTCTGAATGATCAAAAACCATATTTGCAGACAGCATTTGTTAACAGACTTTTATTTTCTGGCTTTCAGGAAGAAAAAGAGATCCTCAGGATGGCAGACTATCTCCAATATCAGGTGGAGAACAGGACATTTTGGGTTCTACTTTTTAGGTTCCATATGGTCATAAATGGAGGCGAAGAAGGAGATCAAAAGCTTTTAAATACCTTCTCAGCTTCTCTTACAGAGCTTATAGATCAAATGCTTCCAGGAAGTCTTTATACTGACCTTGGAGAAGGACAGCTTGCGCTTATAATGAATACTGAGGCTGCAGGTGAGGAAGAGATAAGGAAAAAGTCCAGTGAACTTGTAAAAAATATAAAGATGCAGATGGCTCCATCACTGGCTGAAAAGATATTTGTATATGGAGGAAGTATAGAAAGTAGCCCGGATCGCATCAGAGAGTCATATCTTAATGCTGCGTATCTTTGCTACAATGAAGCAGAGCAGATTGAAAATACTATCATTTGGTATGACCATAGAGAAAATCACTCAATTGGCTATCCGTCAGCAGATATGCATGTTAAGCTTGTACATTATGTGACAACTGGTGATGAGAAGGGACTTCATGATTATCTGGAGATGATAGTCACGGAATACTTTATTGAGTCAGATCTTCCTGTATATGTGCAGCACATGCTGATCACAGATCTTCAGTCCACACTCTTTAGGCTGCTTGACCTTGTAAAGCTCGGTGACAGTGAGTATGCAAGATACTACAAAGAACTTGAAAAGAATCATAACCTGCCTGTACTTAACCAGATCAGAATAACACTTAACCTGTTTAAGGAATTATGCCAGTTCATGAACAGACAAAAGAAGATGCAGGATGCAGACATGATAGCTGGCGGCATTGTATCTTATATAGATAGCCATTATGGTGATCCGAATCTGTCTCTTTCCATGGTGGCAGATCAGTTTGAGATAAGTCAGCCATATTTATCAAGTCTCTTTAAACAGACTCAGGGAATCAAGTTCTCAAATTATATAGAAAATATCAGGATTGATAAGGCCAAAGATCTCCTTAGGACTACAGACCTTCCTATAGTTAAGATAAGCGAGATGGTAGGATATGGATCTACAAATTCCTTCTGCAGGGCATTTAAGCGAGTGACAGGACTTAATACATCTGAATATAGAAATGACTAAAAATAAGATCATATAAACTAAGAGAGGGTAAGTTATTATGGAAAAAATATGTATTGATGAAAAATGGACATTTAGAAGGAATTTCGTTGATTCCCTGGGGATGCTGGACGAAGATCCAGGGGAAGTAGTCAATCTTCCGCATGATGGAATGATAGGCACCAAAGTCTCACCTGATGCACCTGCAAGGTCAGATAGTGGTTATTTTGTAGGAGGCCTTTCTAATTACACAAAGATGGTTTTTATTCCTGAAGACTGGAAGGATGAATGCGTTGGACTGATGATTGATGGCGCCATGATGAATGTGTCCATAGATGTAAATGGGTGTAAGGTAGGCAGTCAGCATTATGGTTATGCACCATTCTATGTAGACCTTACTGATTATGTGGCCTTCGGAAAAGAAAACAGGATAACAATTAACTGTAATACCACAATGTATGTAAACAGCAGATGGTATACAGGATCAGGTTTATACAGAGGCGTTAAGATATGCCATGGTCCAAGAGTTCATGTGCCAGAAAATGGAGTATTTATTTGCACCAAGGAAGTGGATGGAAACAGAGCTTATTTGGAAGCAGTTATAGAAGTAGCTAATAGGACTTTGGAAAACAGACTTTGCGAAGTTAATGTATCAGTTTTTGATGAAGAAGATGGGAAAGAGAAGAAAAAGACAAAGAGTGTAATACAGGTAAACTCAGGAAAAACAGATACGGCAAGGATTTCGTTCATATTACAGGATCCAAAGCTATGGGATGCAGAAAACCCAAACCTGTATAAAGTAAAGGTGAGTGTAAAGAGCCTTGGCATTTATAGAACTCATTTTATTCCGGAAGAAAACCTCAAGGCAGATGAGGCAGAGACCCTCTTTGGTGTCAGGACTATTACAGCAGATGCTGAAAGAGGACTTAGAATAAATGGAAAAGAAGTTAAATTAAAGGGCGGATGCCTTCATCATGACAATGGACTTTTAGGGGCTGTTTCATTATATGAAGCAGAAGAAAGAAAGATAAAAAAGCTTAAAGAATCAGGCTTTAATGCGGTTCGAACAGCACATAATCCTCCATCTGCAGCATTTATCGAAGCTTGTGACAGACTTGGAATGTATGTTTTTGATGAAGCTTTTGATGCCTGGGGAATGGCAAAGCGTGGCGGAGATTATAGCCAGTTTTTTGCATCTGACTGGGAAAAAGACCTTACAGCCTTTGTAAAAAGAGACAGGAATCATCCATCTGTTATCCTTTGGTCTACAGGTAACGAGATACCCGAAAGAGGAGGCCTCGATAATGGATATACACTTGCTAAAGAACTTTCTGACAAGATCAGAGAGATTGATTCAACCAGACCAATAAGTAATGGCATCTGTTCATACTGGGGAGGTCTTGACGATGATCTCATGAAAGGACAAAGTCAAAATCAAAACTCTTCAGAGGGACTTATAAGTACAAGCTGGGAAACTATGTCAGAGCCCTTTACAAACGGACTTGATATTGTGGGATACAACTACATGGAAGGACTGTATGAAAGAGATCATGAGATGTTCCCTGATAGAGTGATCCTTGGATCTGAGAATTTCCCAAGAGAAATAGGCTTTAGATGGCCACTGGTAGAAAGACTCCCATATGTTATAGGAGAGTTCACCTGGACAGCCTGGGACTACATTGGAGAAGCGGGAATTGGTAAGGCTGAGTATGTTGATGAAAATGACCCAAAGGCAAAGTCAGGAGGATGGTACTTGATGCCTCCGGCCTCATCACCATATCCATGGAGACTTGCAAATGATGCTGACTATGATATTACAGGTTTTATGCTTCCACAAGGAGCCTACAGAAGTGTAGTATGGGGAAGCGACAAGACATATGTTTATTCAATGCATCCTGATACCTTTGGAAAAGTAGAGATGATGACTCCATGGGGATTCACAGAAGTCAGAAAGAACTGGAACTATGAAGGCTATGAAAACAGGAATATAAAGATTGTTGTATTTTCAAAGGCGGAAGAAGTAGAAGTTCTTGTAAATGGAAAGAGCATTGGAAGAAAGAAGGTAAGTTTGGAAAAACCATTACCAAACTCAGTTTCTTTTGATACAGAGTATGTTCCAGGTAAAGTGGAAGCTATAAGCTATGCAAAAGGCTGTGAAGTTAGCAGAGATGAGATTGTTACTACTAAGGTGCCTCACAGCTTAAGACTTATTCCTGAAAAGAAAGAGATGAAAGCTGATGGACATTCACTTATTTATGTGGGAGTAGAAGTCATTGACGAAGATGGAAAGGTAGTTCCTGATGCAAAGATCAGTTTAAAGGCTGAACTTGCAAGTAAAGATAAAGGAACAACTATTGCAGGCTTTGGATCAGCTAATCCTGTTACAGAAGATAATTATACTGATGGAGATACAACTTCATTTAGAGGAAGAGCAACAGTAATTCTTCGTTCTGGATATGAAAACGAAATTGTAACACTAAAGATATCTGCAAATGGTCTAAATTCTATTGAGGAAGATTTTAAGATTGGAAACATCTGAATATAAAAAACACTGATAAAAAGGGGCCTTCGGGCCCCTTTTAAATTTTGAATATTCCCAAAAAACATTGTATATAGATTTTTTTCCCGGAAAGAAATAATAATTGAACCATCAAATCTGACGGAAGGAAAAAAGCTAAATGAAAAACACAGAATCAAGTTTAAAAAGATTTGGTCAATATGCTTTAAGACATTGGCAGTTGTATCTTATGGTGTCGCTGCCGGTCATAGTTCTTTTTATATTCGCATACGCACCAATGTACGGAGTAATACTTGCCTTTAAGAATTATCAGGTAAGCAAAGGAATATGGGGAAGCCCATGGGCAGAAAACTGTGGAATGAACAATTTCATCAGATTCTTTAATAACTATAACTTTAAAGAATGCCTGGGAAATACACTTATTCTTTCATTTTATTCTATGCTCGTATCAATCCCTACTGCGATCTTACTGGCACTTTCACTTAACTATGCCAAAAATCTGAGGTTTAGAAAAACGGTGCAGATGGTTAGTTACTGCCCATACTTCATTTCTACAGTAGTCTTTGTTGGTATCATAAACCTTTTGATGGATACCAGAATAGGTGTGATCGGAAAATTTGTATATGAGAAATTTGGTGTAAGTGTACTTGGATCAGCAGGGTTATTCCCATCCTTATATGTTTGGTCCGGAGTATGGCAGGGAGTTGGATTTGGTTCGATTATCTATATCGCAGCACTTGCGGGTGTTGATATGGAGCAGCACGAAGCGGCCATAATCGATGGAGCAACTCTTTTGCAGAGAATAAAATATGTGGATATTCCAGCGATACTTCCAACTGTGGTCATAATGCTGATCCTTAACATGGGAAGTGTCTTAAATATAGGATATGAGAAAGTCCTTGCTATGCAGAATCAGAACAATGTAAGTGCATCAGAAGTAATAACAACATATGCATACAAGGTCTCATTAGTTTCAACATTTCCGGATTATTCCTATTCGACAGCGATAGGACTTTTTCAATCGCTCATAGGACTTGTTCTTATTCTTGTTACCAATAAGATAGCAGATAAGTTGACGGGTAATGGATTTTTATAATCTTAAGTTTTGGGGAAGGTGAAATAAACAATGAATAAGAAAATATCTCAGGACAAGGTCGTATATTTCATAAATTATATTTTACTGGCGTTATTACTTGTAATAGAACTATATCCGCTTATCTACATTGTGAGCTGTTCTTTTAGTTCAGGTGATGCTCTTATGGCAGGAAGAGTCAGATTCCTTCCTGTTGCACCAACTCTTGATAGTTATAAGGCAGTGTTTGAGTATAGTTCGATCTGGGTAGGTTACAGCAATTCTTTACTCTATACGTTAGTAGGAACTTTTATCAGTATTACACTTACGCTTTTTGCAGCTTATCCATTATCAAGGGATGATTTCAAAGGAAAAAAGATCCTTATGGGCATATTCCTTTTTACAATGATGTTTTCAGGTGGACTTATTCCATCATATCTTTTGGTAAAAAATCTGGGACTTATAGATACAATGTGGGCGATCATACTTCCCGGATCAGTTAGTGCGTATAACGTCATAGTTGCGAGAACATATTTTAAACAGACAATACCCAAGGAACTTCTGGAAGCGGCGCAGATGGATGGCTGCGAAGACTTTAAGTTTTTCAAAAGCATTGTAATTCCTCTATCGACTCCTATCATCGCAGTACTCTGTCTGTGGACCGCAGTAGGTATCTGGAATTCATATTTTAATCCAATGATCTACATAAATGATGAGGCTAAGTTCCCTCTTCAACTTGTACTTAGAAGGATACTTCTTTTGTCTCAGGTTAATCTAAGTAAAGGAAACGTGGATCCAATGGTGATCCAGAAGAATATGTACTTAAGCGAAATGCTCAAGTACGGAACAATCATAATCAGTACCTTACCTCTTATGATCATTTATCCTTTTATACAAAAATACTTCGTAAAAGGTGTTATGGTCGGATCGGTAAAGGGTTGATATAAGTTCTTTTTACATTAGAATAAAAAAGGAGGACAAAAATGAAAAAGAAACTTATGGGAAAAAGGCTTATGGCAGCTGGTCTGTCTGTAGGTCTTGTTGCAGGAATGCTATGTGGTTGCGGGGCAAAATCAACTGGTGGAAATGAGCAGGCAAAAAGTGAGGAAGTATCTGATGCACTTAAGTTTGATTCTGTAAGTGATGTGAAATTCCCACTTGCTGAAAAGGTGGAGCTTACATGCTTTGTCTATGCTACTACAACAGGTGGAGGCACCTATCAGGACAACTATGTCACAGACTGGATCGAGGAAAAAACAAACGTACATTTAAACTTTGTTTATGATGTAGATGGAGATGATGCTAAGACAAAACTTAATCTTATCATGACAGATCCGGACACTATTCCTGATCTGTTCCTTGCTACTAACTGGACCAAGTCTGAGCTTCAGTCATATGGCCAGCAGGGACTTCTTATTCCACTTGATGATTATTTAAAAGACTGTCCTAACTGGAACAGACTTAATGAAGAGAGCCCACTTAGAAAGGGTGACCTTGTGATGTCAGATGGCAAGATCTACACCTACGGTGATGATAATGAGTGTTTCCATACTCACTTCCAGAACAGAATGTATATCTACAAGCCATGGGTTGAAAAACTTAATGATGGAAAGATACCTCAGACTACTGACGAGATGTATGAGTTCTTAAAGAAAGTTAAGACAGAAGATCCAAATGGAAATGGAAAAGCAGATGAGATTCCTATGACTGGTATGATCGGTGGCTGGGCTACAGATCCTACTGTATGGATGGTGAACTCTTTTGTTGAGTGTAACAATCCTCTTAGTAATACTAACCCAACAGTAGCAGCTGGTCTTGTTGTAAATGATGGCAAGATAGAATACTCAGTTATGAAAGATGAGTACAAAGAAGCTTTCAGATTCATGAGTAAGCTCTATAAAGAAGGCCTTTTGGATAATCAGACATTTACACAGGACAATAACCAGTTCCAGGCTACATTAAGTAATGAGGATCATCTTGTAGCTATGTATTCTGCTGGCGGACCACAAAACGATGAATTCTGGAAAAACCAGGATGGTGAGTGGCAGGACTGGGAAGTTATGGAACCTGTTGAAGGCCCTGGTGGAGTAAGATTTGCAGCAAGAAATGCTGATAACTATTTTGGTTCTTGCATTGGAAGCGTATCAGTTAACTGCAAATATCCAGAGATTGCAGTAGCACTTATGGACTTTATGGCCTCAGAAGAGGCATCTCTTGTTCAGGCAAATGGACCTGAGGGTATTGGCTGGGATTACACAACTGAAGGTTCATCTCTTTCAGGTGGAACACCAACTTACAAGACATACGATATTCCAGATGACTTTGACTGGGTAGGTGCCGGTTTTAAGGATTACACAGGCAAGAAGGTTACATATGTTTCAGATGCTATGATCAGATGCAGCACATCCAAGTTCAGAGGTGATATGCAGGTAGAAGATCCAAGTCACGACGGTGAATATTTCCTTCAGGCTGCAGCAGAAAAATACAGCAAGTTTGATCCAGGTGAGGATACTCTGGTACCAAATCTTGTATTCGAAGGACAGGATGCACAGACTATTTCAGAGCTTACACTTACAATTGGCGACTATGTAAATCAGGCAACGGTACAGTTTATTACAGGAGACATGGACGTTGATAAGGATTGGGAAACATACATCAGTAAGCTCGAGAGTATGGGCGTAGATAATTACGTTTCTTTGTACCAGAAATACTATGATAAGTACATGGAAAATATAGAAAAATAAAGCTTTTTCGATATAATTATATTTGGCGGGCACACAAATGCTGTTATGGGCCACAGTTTTGAAAGCTGTGGCCATAACCAAAGGCTGCGTCCGCCTATATTTATGTGTAGACAGGAAGGTTATTATGGAATTTGTAGTAGAAGCTAAGATTATTGGTGATGAGTATGCAGGAGGCTTTTCCTGCGGGTTAAGTATGGTTTCTAGCGAAACGTTTTGGAACCTGAAAAAGGTAGATGTATTAGAAAAAGAAAATGAGAAAGAAACTCTCTTTGAAGATGAGAGGGGATATAGAGCAAGGGTATTTGAGAAAAAGGACGGGGAGGCAATCCGCGTATATACAGAATTTGAAAATAGAAGTGGAAGCGAAGTTACTTTGGAGATGTTATCAAGCTTTGCACTAAAGGGCATAAAGGCTGATAAATTTCACAGGCTCATGAGCTTTTGGAGTGAAGAGGGAAGACTTAAGACTGAGACTATACAGGATCTCCATTTGGAAAAGTCCTGGAATGGCTGCGCAAGAAGAATTGAGAAATTTGGAAATACGGGCTCTATGCCTGTCAGAAAGTATTTTCCTTTTCTTGCCATGGAAAATTCTGAGGATGGAACTTTCATAGGCTTTTTGATGGGACATGCTTCTTCCTGGCAGATAGAGTTTTCCTGTAAGGAGACTCAGGATTTTGATGTAATGGGTGGCATAGCAGATAGAGACATGGGACATTGGATGAAAAAGCTTAGAAGTGGTGAGAGCTTTAGAACCCCTGATGCCATTGTTGCTACAGGAAACTCTTTAGCTGAAGTTTGCGACAAGCTTGTTAAAGCACAGCATCCTGATATTTCACCTGTAGATGACAAGATGGGAATCATGTTTAATGAGTACTGTATCAGCTGGGGAAATCCTGATATTAACAGTGTAAAAAGACTTGCTGATAAGCTTGAAAACAAGGGAGTACAGTATCTTGTAATTGATTCAGGATGGTACGGACTTCCATGTGACTGGGCTTGCAGCGTAGGAAACTGGGAGATAAATAAGGAAAGATTTCCAAATGGACTAAAAGAGGCAGCTGATTATGTCAGATCTAAAGGAATGATCCCAGGATTATGGTTTGAATTTGAGTTTGCTGGACCACACAGTAAGTATTTTGAAGAGACGGATCATCTTTTGAAAAAGGACGGTCATCCTCTTACAGTAGCAGGAAGACGATTCCTTGATATGGAAGATCCCTGGGTTATAGAGCATCTTACAAAGGATGTTATCGGAACACTAAAAGAGGCTGGCTTTGGATATATTAAGATTGATTACAATGACACTATAGGAATAGGTTGTGACGGCGGCGATAGCCTTGGAGAAACGCTTTACAGAAAGGTTTTAGCAACCCAGAAGTTTATACGCAAGATAAAAGAGGAAATACCGGATATCGTTATCGAAAACTGTTCAAGCGGCGGACACAGGCTTGTTTACTCAATGATGGAAATAGCAAGTCAGGCAAGCTTTTCTGATGCCCATGAGACCCTGGCTATTCCTGTTATTGCTGCAAATATGCATAGGGTTATTTTGCCAAGACAGAGTCAGATCTGGGCAGTACTAAGAGCAAGTGACAATGCTGATCGCCTTTATTATTCACTTGTTTCTACATTCCTTGGAAGAATGTGTCTTAGTGGTGATATATATGATCTTTCAGATGAGCAGATGAAGATAGTTGATGAAGCTATAGCATTTTATAATGAGGCTTCAGATATTATAAAAAGCGGTGTGACTAAAGTAATTGACAGCAGTGTTTACAGTTACAATAAGCCTACTGGACAGCAGCTTGTGTTAAGGGAATATGAAGGAAAAGTTCTGGCAATCTATCATCGTTTTGAAGATTCCAGGGAGCTTGATAAGAGCTTACTTAAAGAAGGCAGGATAATAGCAGAATTTGGTAAAGCGGATAAAGATTTTTCTGCATATGCATGCATTTTGCAGAAATAAAACCGGGGAGTAGATAATATGGACAGTTTGAGCTTGTACTACGACAAACCTGCTTATAAGTGGGAAGAGGCACTGCCTGTAGGTAATGGCAGATTGGGAGCTATGGTTACATCCGGGCCAAATAGAGATACTCTTTTTCTAAACGAGGACAGTATCTGGAGTGGGGGGCCTATAGATCGCAACAATCCTGATGCATATAAATATCTTGGAGAGATCAGAAGACTTCTTCATGATGGCAAGATACCAGAGGCTGAAAAATTGGCTGTCATGGCTTTATCAGGTACTCCCAATTCTGAACGCTCTTACCAGATGGCGGGGGTTCTTACTATTGATATGGAACATTCTGGAGAAGTTCATTGTTACGAAAGAGAACTGGATCTTCACACAGGATGCGTTACAACTTCTTATAAGGCAGGAGAGTCCAGCTATAAAAGAGAGCTTATAGCTTCACGTCCTGATGGAGTCATTGTTTATCATCTGACTGCAGATGAAGGGCCTATTAACTTATGCTGCAGGCTGTCAAGAGATTACAACAACCTTGACGATGAATGGGCATCCCAGGATGAAATTGGATTTAAAGTTGTAACAGGGATAGGCATCCCTTTTGCTGTCAGAGTGAAAGCCAGATCTGATGGAATGATAAGTACTATTGGCGATCATCTTTTGATAAGAGATGCAAAAGAAGCAGATCTGATAATTGATATCAGGACAAGGTTTTATCATGAAGATTATTTAGGGGAATCAGAAAAAAATATAAAGCGTGTCTGCAAGAAATCTTTTGCTGATATATATAATGATCATCTCCTGGAATATAAAGAAGGATTTGAAAAATTATCATTATGTCTGGGAGATGGCTCAGACTCTGACTTGACCATAGGTGCAAGAAAAATGCCTGTTGATAAGAGGCTTTTTGCACTCAAAAATGGAGAGAGCGATCCTGATCTGTTCGCACTATACTTCCAGTACGGAAGATATCTCCTTTTTTCATCAAGCAGGGGCAAATGCCTTCCTGCGAACCTGCAGGGTATCTGGAATTCAAGTCTTACTCCGCCCTGGGGAAGCAAGTTTACGATCAACATAAACCTGGAGATGAATTACTGGATCGCAGAAAGCGGCAATTTGTCATCATGCCACGAGCCATATTTTGAACTTTTAAAAAGAGTATGTGATAACGGCAAAGAAACTGCAAAAAAAATGTATGGCTGCAGGGGATTTGTAGCCCACCATAATACGGATATCTACGCAGATACTGCTCCTCAGGATCACTATATCCCTGCTTCTTACTGGGTAATGGGAGGAGCCTTCATGGCAACCCATATCTGGGAGCACTATCTTTTTACCGGGGATGTAGAGTTCTTAAAAGAAAACTTTGATGTTCTTAAAGAGTGTGTAGATTTCTTTGAGGACTTTTTGATCAAAAATGATAAGGGGGACCTTGTTGTATCGCCAACGGTATCTCCTGAAAATACATATATCCTAAAAAGCGGTGTCAAAGGGTGCCTGTGTGAGGGCGCAACAATGGATACAGAGATCCTGATGGAACTCTTAAATGGATATATCGGAGCGTGTAAGGTTTTATCAGCTGATGAGACTGAAATTTCAAGGGCAAAAAAGATCCTGGATGGACTTCCAAAAATACAGATCGGAAGATTTGGCCAGATCATGGAATGGATGGATGATTACGATGAAGAAGAGCCTGGACATAGACACATTTCGCATTTATATGGTGTGTATCCGGGAAGCTCGATCAGCTTTGAAAAGACGCCTGATCTAATGAAGGCAGCCAGGAAAACTCTTGAAAGGAGACTTTCATATGGAGGTGGTCACACGGGATGGTCAAGAGCATGGATCATTGGACTTTGGGCACATTTTCTTGATGGCGAGAAGGTGTATGAGAACCTTAAAGCTCTTTTAACAGGAAGCACATTTGATAATCTTATGGATAACCATCCTTATCATCCTTCACCTATATTCCAGATTGATGGAAATCTTGGCGCGGCAGCAGCTATGCTTGAGATGCTGGTACAGGGAAGGGATGATGAATTTGTTCTTTTGCCTGCTCTTCCTAGTATGTTTTCAAAAGGAAGTGTTAAAGGAGTGCGCCTAAGGGGCGGTCTTGAGCTTTCTATGGAATGGAAGGATATGAAGGTAACTGATTGGGAGCTTAAAAGAACTTACGGTGAAAAGACCTTAGTTACAGTAAATGTAAATGGTAAGGCTTTGAAAATGACAGTATAAATGGGGAGAAAAGGTTATGATGGAGGTAGTTGCAGCAAAAAGCTACGAGATTACAAGGTGTGAAGATAAAAATGGAATCTTACTTTTTTATTCTGAAGCTGGTGTGCTTAGGATCATTCCACAAAATGGGGGCATTGTAAGAGTGTCTTTTTCAGAAGAGGCAGAGTTTTCTCCTGAGCAGGGAAGAGATTACGATGGCTTTATAAACGGCATAAAATACAAATTGCTGGAGTCATCTACTTCTTTTTTCATCAAGTCCTCTGAAGGACAGATCATTATTTCAAAGAAAAACGGGGCTGTATCTTTTGAAAATGCTAATGGAAAACTTTTACTAAAAGAAAGAACATATGAGCCAAGATTTCTTGAAAAGATAACACTGTATCAGACAGTGGGTAATCTTAAAGTTGAAGAGATTGAAACGGCAGATGGGCTGAAAAAGAGGGTAAAGGAAGCAGAAAAAAGAGAATGCGGCTATACCTATAAGACAAGAAATTATTTTTGCTTTGATGAAGATGAGATTTTGCTAGGTCTTGGACAGGGAGAGCACGGTGAGTGGAATCTTAGAAATACCACTTACTATGGACATCAGGGAAATCGTAAGATCAGCATTCCATTTATGATATCTTCCAAAAATTACGGGATCCTTTTGAGCACAGAGTCTTTATTTATGTTTGAGGAAAAAGACAATGAAGCTTATCTTCAAACGGAAGCAGATTTCTATCTTGACTACTTTTTCCTGTTTGGAGACAACCTTTTTGATGTTGTGAAAAACTTTAGAAGAATCACTGGTAAAGCTGCTATGCTTCCAAACTGGGCATATGGCTATATTCAGAGTAAGGAGCGTTACCAGAGTCAAAAAGAAATCCTTGATACGGCTAAGGAGTTTCGAAAAAGAAAAATCGGCGTAGATTGTCTGGTACTTGACTGGCTTAGCTGGCCTGATGGGCAGTGGGGACAAAAGAGTTTTGATAAAAAGCGGTTTCCTGATCCAAAGAAGATGACAGCAAAGCTGCATGAAATGGGAATTCATTTCATGATGTCGATCTGGCCTAATATGAGTCAGGGCACAGCTGATAATACTGAATTTATGGATGCAGGTCTTTTGTTCCCGGGGACTGATGTATATAATGCATTTGAAAAAGCGGGAAGAGATATCTATTGGAAACAGATCGAGAAATCTCTTTATCCTGCAGGTGTTGATGGCTGGTGGTGTGACAGCAGTGAGCCTATCACACCTGAATGGGGGCATATTATTGAACCATCTGCTGGTGAAAAATACTGTGAGTATAAAAAAGATGCTGATAATATCATGCCATTTGAGAGGGCTAATTCATATGGAAAGTATCATGCATTGGGAATATGGGAAAATCAAAGAAAACAGGATCATGACAAAAGAGTTGTAAACCTCACAAGAAGCGGCTGGGCAGGTAGTCAAAAGTATGGTACTATTCTGTGGTCAGGGGATATTTCTGCCAGCTGGCAGTGCCTTAGAAACCAGGTAAGAGCTGGGCTTCAGATTGCTGCAAGCGGTATGCCTTATTGGACGATGGATACAGGAGCTTTTTTTGTCAAAAAGGGCAGAAACTGGTTTTGGAATGGACAATATCCTGATGGGATCACTGAAGAATACAAAAAGCTCTATGTCAGGTGGCTTGAGTTTGCTGCGTTTTTACCTGTATTCAGGGCACATGGCACTGATATAGAAAGAGAACCATGGGCTTTTGGCGATGAAGGAAGCAGATATTATGAAGCCATCTGTAAGACTATAGAGCTCAGATACCTATTGATGCCCTATATCTACTCTGTGGGTGCTTTGGTCTGTCTGGAAGATGGTACATTTATCCGTCCTTTGCTTTTTGATTTTGAAAATGATAAAAAAGCAAGATATATTTCTGATCAGTACATGTTTGGACCAAGTATTATGGTGTGTCCTGTAGTTGATGATCAGAATGAGAGAAATATTTACCTTCCTGAAGGAACAAAATGGTACGACTTTTACACGAAGGAGTGCTATAAGGGAGGACAGGATATTTCATATAAGTGCCCTCTTGATAAGATTCCACTTTTTGTTAAGGAAGGATCTATAATTCCTATGAAAAAGCCGGAGCTGTGTACCAGGGATATGAATGATAATGCTGTGGAAGTTTCAGTTTACCCCGGATGTGATGGAATCTTTAGATTATATGAGGATTCCGGAGATGGATACGGCTATGAAAAGGGAAATTATCATATAAAGAGCTATTATTGGAATGAAGAAAAACAGGAGTTAACAGAGGATTATTCATGAAAAAGCTTTTAGGAGTCGTCGGAGTAGTATTAGGCCTGGCGGTATTTCTGGTTATACTAAAATTTTATCATGCCAAGGAGGACAATCTTGAAACTACAACGCTTTATGCAATGGATACGCTAATGGAAATCCAGGTTGCGGGAGATACAGCTCTTTTGGATGAATCTGAAAGAAGAATAGGAAATCTTGAAAAGGCGCTATCTGTTACTGATCCTGACAGCGAAATAGGACTTCTAAATGAAAAAAAGCAGTACACAATGTCTAAACAGACTACTGAGATCTTAAAGAATGCGCTTGATATATGCAAGGAGACTGATGGAGATCTCGATATATCAATATATCCGGTGCTGACTGCATGGGGATTCACTACCAGTAAGTATAGGATCCCTGAGGAAACTGAGATAAAAGATCTTTTAAAATATGTTGATTACAGAAGGATCAGCATAAGGAACGGATCTAACGGAACATCTCTTGTTACTATCCCTTCCGATATGGAGATTGATCTTGGAAGTATCGTAAAGGGATATACCAGCAACATGCTTGCTGATTACTACAGGAAGATGGGAGTGAAAAGTGCTCTGATAAATCTTGGAGGCAATGTACAGTGCGTTGGGAAAAAGCCAAACGGTCAGCCATGGAACGTTGCCATAAAGAGCCCATTTAAAGATACTAAGAGCGGGATTTTGGGAGTGATAAAGGCAGAAGATGTAGCTATTATCACCTCTGGAGGATATGAGAGATTCTTTGAAAGTAATGGAGAAGTGTTCTGGCATATCCTGGATCCGGATACAGGAAAGCCTGCAAAGAATGGCCTTGTATCTGTCACTATAATCGGTAAGGATGGCCTTATGTGTGACGGATTTTCAACAGCTCTTTTTGTGAAGGGTCTTGATGAGGCTATAGATTTTTGGAAGACGAGAGATGACTTCGAAGCAGTATTTATCACTGATGATGGAAATGTGTATGTGACAGAAGGGATAGCTGACAAGTTTTCTCTTTCTTCTGAGTATTATGATGCTAAGCTTACTGTAGTTAGAAAGTGATTCACATAGTATAATTGATCTAGAGGCGATCATATGAAAAAGGGTGTCTTTAGAACTATATTAACAATTGCATTAGTTGTTGTATTTATGCTATCTTTGTATTTATTTATCGGACGTCCTATGATAAAATTTGTAGGAGATCCCGATAAGCTTAAGCAGTATGTTGCTGAGCAAGGGGTGTTGGGGTTACTTATATTTGGTATTTTTATCTTTATTCAAACTCTTTCTACTTGCATTCCCGGACTACCGTTTTATCTGGCGGCTGGTTACGTGTGGGGCGGATTAAAGGGCGCGGTCATATGTGATGTTTTTGCTACTTTGGCGAACTCTTTAGCTTTTCTTATTGGTAGGAGATTTGGTAGAGATTTCCTTCTATATTTATTCCCGGAAGACAAACTTATAAAGGTTGAGGATTTCATAAAAAGAGGAAAACCAATGCTTATTCACATTCTTTTTATGTTATTTCCTTTACCAAAAGATACATATGCCTATCTTGGCTATTATTCAGAAGAAAAACTTATTGTGTGGATCATTCTGACACTCATTTTCAGATTTCCACATATTTTCCTATATACCTATAGCGGAGCAATGCTTATTTCTAATCAGTACAGCTTCCTTGTGCTAGGAGCAGTGATCGCGATCATCGTATATGTAGTAGCTGCGCTATTTGTAAAAAAAGAAAAAGAAGGTAATAGCAGAAAAAATAATTAAACATATTAACGATATTTTGTATATAATATAATTGTAGGAGTCTATGTAAATCAGTTGGAGAGTAGATATGAGTGTACTAAAAATTGATGCTCTGGTAGATAACCTGGATAAAGTCATTGGATTTGTTGACGCAGAGCTTGAACAGCATAATGCTTCAATGAAGGTACAGACTCAGATCGATGTAGCAGTTGAGGAAGTATTCGTTAATATTTGTCACTACGCATATGGAGATAAAGTAGGGCAGGCTGAAATATCTTTTGATTATGATACTGGTAAAGAGAGCGCGGTCATAACATTTATTGATAGCGGCGCCAGATATGATCCATTACAAAAAGAAGATCCTGATATTACACTATCTGCTGAAGAAAGACAGATAGGTGGATTGGGTATTTATATAGTAAAAAAGAGCATGGATGAGGTTAATTATCTCTATGAAGATGGGAAAAACAAGCTTTCCCTCATAAAGAAACTGTAAAGACTATATATGCCAAATTTAGGAGCACATATGGCTACTCAGGAAGCGGACCTTATTAGTGAATTTAATGTTTATTCTGGCCTTGATTCTTTTGATCAGAATTCATTAGAAAAAGAGCTAGATCTGTGCAAGTATGCAGGAGCTGATGTTGATAAACTGAGAGCTCTTAAGTTTAATGCGCTTCAATTGGCTGAGATCAGGAAGGGTCTCACCGATAAAGTAGATATTTCTAAATATCTTGATCCAAAAATGCCATGGACTGAGATGGAAGAGCTTCGACTCGAAATGACTCAGAATATTGACATGACAAAATACAGAGAAGAAGGCTTTGATCTAAGGCAGATTTCTCAGATAAGGCAGGGAATTCAAAATGGTATAGATGTTTCTGTATATGCCAAGAAAGAGTATTTAGCAGATCAGATGCGAGAACTCAGACTTGGTATGTCTAAAAATGGCGGTGTTCCAATTATTTTTTTCCAAGATCCACAATACGATAATCTGCAAATGCGGGAGATCAGAAAGGGCTTAGAGGCAGGAATCGATATTTCTTCATATGCAGCCGTGGATGTGCCGTATATGAAAATGCGTGCTATTAGACACAGCGCGGAGGATGGGCTATTTTTTACAGGCCAGGAAATTGCTAGATATAATGCCAATATACTTAATCAGATGCATAAGGCTTACTTAGACAACGTAGATATTTCCAGGTATATTAAAGAAAGATTTGATGGGGAACAGATCGAACAGATCAGAATAGGACTTAAGGAAGGACTTCCTATTGATGAATTTATAACAGGAGAAATGCGCGGAGATGCTATCAAAGAGATCAGAATTGGTCTTGAAAATGGTGTTGATGTTGGTAAATATGCAGATGGCGCCTATGGATGGCAACAGATGTATGAAATGCGAATGGGCTTGGAGCATCAGATAGATATTACTCCTTATAGCAAGCCTCTTTATAGAGCTGATCAGATGCGCGAGATCAGACTTGGTCTTGAGGACGGCCTTGATGTAAGTCAGTATTCTACACTGATGTACACAGCCAAGGATATGAGGCGCATCAGAGAGCTTATGCTCTCAGGTGAATATCAGGCTGTTCTTCCGGATGAGACACCGGAGGTTGCAGCGCTTGATAGAACAGGTGGAGTCAAGGATGACAAGGTTCTTCTTGAGTCCATGCTTGAAAATAAAGACTTATACCTGTCCTTTACTCAAAATGACATGCTCTGCTGGATGAAGCTTCCACTTAGAGCTGATGGCATGGAATATACAGAAGATGTTGTTCTGACTTTTCTTTTTAAGTGCAATGTCAGAAAGGGAGTAAATAGAGACATCATCGCTGATATGGTCAAAGAACATAATCATAATCAGAAGTATCTTGTGGCTTCAGGAAAAGAGGTTATAGATGGCTCAGATGGATACTATGAGTATTTCTTTGATACAGAGGCAATTACAGAGCCTGTAATATTAAAAGATGGAACAGCAGATCTTTCTAATATGGACCTTATCCAGGTTCATGTAGGTGATAAACTTGCTGAATACCATAGAGCTACCAGGGGAGTTGATGGCTTTAACGTTTATGGCGAAGTTGTAAAGGCTAAAGCCGGAAAAGAGATTCCTATCCTTAAGGGAGAAGGCTTTATGATCTTAAGCAACAGAGTAACATATGTTGCCAAGTACACAGGAGCTCTTACCTTTAAAGATGGAATCATAAACATCCAAAAGATCATGGTAATGCCTGAAGTTAAGATCACTGACAAGAAAATCAGCTATGATGGCGTAGTATATGTTACTGGAGATGTTAATTCCGGAAGTGTGATCTATGCTAGTGGCGATATTATTATTGGTGGTCATATGGAAAGCTCAGAGATCAATAGTGGTGGAAATGTCATCATCAAAGGCGGCGCAACATGCCCTATCCGAGGAAGTATTACTGCACAAGGTGATGTTTCAGCCAAATTCTTTGAAGGCGTTACTATAAATGCCAAGAATATTTCAGCAAACTACTTTATCAACTGCACTACAAATGCTCAGGGACTTATTAAGACCTACGGTAGAGCCGGTATTATCTATGGCGGAACTTGCCAGAGCCTCTTTGGTATTGAGTCAGCTGTTGTTGGTAATAAGTCAGGTGCCAAGACCATCATAAATCTTGGTGTAAATGGATCTCTTCTTGGGGAATTCAATTCTGTACAGAAGACTATCAGTAGAGAAGAAGAAGATCTTAATACTCTTATCAAAGAAAAGAACAGACTTCAGGAGATCGGAGCTGTTGATAGACAGCAGATGCAATGGAAGATCAAGATCAACGCTGCTATTGGTATGAAGGAGAGCAAGATAAAAGAGCTTCTACAAAAGAAAGAAAAGCTCGAAGAAGAGATAAATAAGGGTAGCCAGGCACAAGCTGTTGTTACCGAAATGGTCTATGCAGGAACGATATTTGTTATTGATGGAATTGTTTATAGGGCAGAGAGTGATCGTAGAACATACGATAAACTCACGTATAAAGCAGATGCCCTTCGAGAAAATATAGTAGTTATGGAAGGTTAAAGGATATGTTGATCCCCAATGCGGTGGTTTAGCCGCATTGGGGATTTTTATTTTTTTTTAATAAATATTAAGAGGTTTTTATAGGATAAAGGGTAAAGCAAATAAAATTAACGGACGATAAATCAGTTATAAAAGTATCATAAAACACGTTTTTTCTGCTTATTATGATGAATTTTATGATTTATAATAAATATAATAAAACTAAGAATAGGAGAAAAAACTATGGAAGAACGTAGACAAATAAATAGAGTTGATTTTAAAGCAAACAGCGTAATAGTCGATAAAGAGACTTTAGAAAAATATTATGGAGAAGTAAAAAATGTCAGTCCATTGGGAATCGCTATTACGGTAGATGCAAAGACACCCGATATAGTCGGCAGGGATGTGATAGTAGTTGCAGAAACACTTATCATGTACGCTGACGTAGTCAGAATAGATGAAGAATCTGACAACGCAAAGACAATAGCTTTAAAAGCAAGAAAGTTCACTCCTGATGTACTTGAATATCTGTTTGAACACATCGCACAGGATGTAGAGATCTGATAACAACTTATAAAAAATGTAACTAGTTCACCACTTTTATGAGGAAGAAATTTATGAAGAAAAATAATCTGACCAACACAAAGTTAATATCAGCTATGCTTGTAGGTATCTCAGCAATGATGGCTATGTCAAATCCTTTGACAGTTTATGCTGAAGAAAATCCTGATGGCACAAATGATCAGAACACAGCAGAAAACAATACAAATGAAGAAAGTGGCGTTACTAGTGAAGCCAAGGAGCAGGCAGAAGAAACTGCTGATGCAATTGATACTGCAGAAGAGAAATTCGAAGAGATCGCAAATGCGCCAGTATCTACTGAGGAAGCAGGTAGCCTTTCTGAAGATGCAGTAGAAACAGTAAATCTTGAAGCAGATAATATTATTTCAGAGGATGGCAAAAATCAGAATCTTGAAAATGCTGCTGAAGATATTACAAATGCAGAGACTAACCTTGTAGTAGCTGGTGAAGCTGATAAAGCTGCTGACGAAGAGGCAAAAGAGGCAATTGATAGCCTTGGAGCAGCAACAAGGATTTCTGAAAACGCTGCTGAAACTGTAGCTGATGCAAAGGTAGAAGCTAACGAGCTTGCAGACAAAGTTGCAAATGCAGGAAATAAGGTGGAAGCAGATAAGGCATATGACGAGCTTACAAAGCTTGTTGAATATACAAATGAGGATATTTCTACAAAGAAAGATCTTTATGAGTCATTAAAGGGTCAGTATCAGGTAGCTGTAGAGAAGCTTCAGGAAAAGGAAGCTGAATATCAGGCAGCTTTGGCTGATGCAGGTACAAATACTGATGAAGCTAGAAAAGAACTTGAGAAGGCACAGGCAAGCGCAGATGCTCTTGAAACTGCAGTAGCTGATGCAAAGGCAGAACTTGCAGTAGAAGCTAGCGCAGCTGAAAAGATCAATAGCCTTGTTAATACGGGAACAGATTGGAATAAGCAGAGAGCAAGAATGCAGAGCATAGTAGTTAACTACTATATTCCACAGGTCCTTGATAGCGGTGCTACAAATATCAAGTTTGTTAAATTTGTAAGAGGCTATGACAAACAGGATAATAACTACAACATCTTTACATATGTTGATAGTAATGGCGTTACTCAGACAGTTTACTTTAACTATGACAGAGTAGACAAACAGCCTTGTGATAACAGATATAACAATCTTGGAAGTAGCACAGATATCGTAATCTATCAGAAGAGCCAGGAAGAAATAGATGCTGACAAGTATTTAAATAGCTATTTTGGTAAGAACAGCAATGACGATACAAATGAACTTCACGACAGAGCTAATAATGGTAAGCTGGATGTATTTGCCTACGATGAAGGTGGCATAACCAAGTATCTTGTAAGAGAAGAGGTAGAGGCTCTTAAAACTAGTGGTGAAGTAAAAGAAGTTAATGGAAAATTCATCATGGGAAGCGTA
Source organism: Butyrivibrio hungatei DSM 14810 (assembly GCF_900143205.1). Classification (GTDB taxonomy): domain Bacteria; phylum Bacillota; class Clostridia; order Lachnospirales; family Lachnospiraceae; genus Butyrivibrio; species Butyrivibrio hungatei. The sequence goes on from NZ_FRDH01000005.1 coordinate 170,058, forward strand.
GAACTTCGCAAAGTAGTTCAGAACAAGAACAGCAAAGTCAATTGCGGAGAATACGCTGTTGATACAATGAATGATGCAGAGTTTAAGGCATTCTGTGAAAAGGCTGGAACATATGCTGCTAAGTACGAAGAATATGACAAGGCTGTAGCAGAAGCCAAGCAGGCAGTAGAAGATGCTATCACAGAAACAGATAAGCTTAGCGGCGCTATTGATGAACTCAAGAATACTCGTAAGAACAGACTTGCTAATGCTAAGGCAGCTCTTGAAGTTGATGATCTTGCTACATTCTTTGGCCTTGATATTACAGATGCAGAAGCAGCTGATCTTAACAACATGTCTTTAGAGGATGCAATAAAGTTCCTTGATAAGTACCTTGCAGAAGCAGAAAAAAAGATCAAAGAAGCAGAAGCTGGTCTTGCTGATCTTGAGGAAAAGAAAGCAGAAGCTTTTAATGCTTTACAGAGATTTGTACAGTCAAATGGCGGCGACGAGGCAACTGATGATACAACAGAAAGTGCTGGAAATACAGAAAGCGGAGCTGCAAATGTATATGCAGTACCTAATACAGGAGTAGGAAACATAAATGCAGAGGCAGGTACTGGTGAGATGACAGCAGCACAGGCAGTTATGAACGATGCTGTTCAGAACGATGTTCTTGGTGATAGAAGAGGAGAGCTTGATGAAGTTTTACTTGCAGGTAAAGCAAAGACTCCAGCTAAGAAGAATGTAAATAAGGAAAAAGCAGAAGTAAAGACACCTACCGTAGTAACTATTCTTGATGAGGAAGTTCCAGCATCAGATGGAATGAAACAGGAAAAGGTATCCTGGTGGTGGCTCCTACTTATAGGATTCCTTGGTGCAACTGGCGAAGAGATGTACAGAAAGAACAAAACAAAGAAAGAGAAGATCAAAAAGTAATAACAATAGCTTATAAGAGCTGGTCAAATGACCAGCTCTTATTTGTTTATAAAATTCAGTCTAAATCTAAATGTTGTATGAAAAACATTGCACAATCAGTGTTATTTTTCTATAATAAAGGTTAGTTTTGGGGGCAAATGATATGAAAGAAACATTATATGAAATCTTGATGGGAGACAAAGCGCTGATCCACATTCCGTATGGCGACGGGTTTTTTGATATATATAAATCTGTTGTAGTATCCTGGTTGGTCATAGCTATTGTCTTTTTTCTTATCCTGTTTATGACGCGTGATCTCAAGGTTCACAATATTTCCAAGAGACAGGCTGCGGTTGAATCTTTTGTAATATGGATAAGAGGCGTTACCGGGGGAATGATCGGAGAAGAGGGCTACAGGTACAGAGACTATTTGGGTACTGTGCTTATTTTCATAGCTTTTTCTAACATGATAGGCCTCTTTGGACTGACGCCGCCAACGATGGACATTACCATCACTATAGCTCTTTCCATCATGAGCATTATACTTGTAGAAGGTGCAGGGATCAGGAGAAAAGGTGTAGGAAAATGGGTTAAGGGCTTTGCTCAGCCTATGGCAGTAATAGCGCCTATGAACGTTCTTGAGCTCTTTATCAGACCACTGTCTCTTTGCATGCGACTTTTTGGTAACATTCTTGGAGCCACAGTTATCATGGAGCTTATCAAGGTGGCTATGCCACTTCCTGTTATCGTTCCAGCTGCGCTTAGTTTATATTTTGATATTTTTGATGGTGCGATACAGGCTTATGTTTTTGTATTTCTAACATCACTATATATTAAAGAGGCTCTCGAGTGAGCAAAATTAGGAGGAAATAATATGAATTTAACAGCTATTGGAGCAGCGATTGCTGCATTTACAGGTATTGGAGCAGGTATTGGTATCGGTATCGCAACATCTAAGGCAACTGACGCAGTTGCTCGTCAGCCAGAAGCAGATGGCAAGATCATGAAACTTCTTCTTTTGGGTTGTGCTCTTGCAGAAGCAACAGCTATCTATGGTTTCGTTGTTGCTATCATGATCATTCTTTTCTCATAAAGGAGATGGTAAGTCGTGTTAACTACTAGTTTTGTAAACATCGCATGCACAATCATAAATCTTCTTATTTTGTATTTTATTGCCAAGAAATTTCTTTTCCAGAGAATTGACAATATTTTCATGCAGAGAAAAGAAGAAGTGGATGAGGCTACAAAGGCAGCTGATAAGGCTACACAGGAAGCTATTAACACTAAGAGAGAATACGAAAAGAAGATTGAACTTGCAGATGAGGAAAAGGAACAGATCCTTTCTGACATCAAGAAGCAGGGCTATGACGAGTATGAGCGCATTATAAATGATGCCAAGAAAAAGGGTGAGCAGATCCTTATTGAAGCAAAGCATAATGCTGAAGTTGAGAATGAGAGAGCAAAAGAGGTCTATGCAGCTCAGCTTACAGATATGGTAATTGATGCAGCTTCTAAGATTGCTGCCACCAAGCATAGCACTCAGGATGATCTGGAACTCTATGACAAGTTTATTAGTGAAGCTGGAGTAAGTAATGAGTGAAAGTTTAAGAGCAAAGCTGCGCTATGCTAGCACAGCTCCCAGCAGTGAACAGATTGACAAGATCAAAGCTGTTCTTAAAAAGAAATTTAATACAGATGATATTGAGATTGACGTCTATGAAGATCCATCTATAGGCGGCGGTTTTGTTGTTTCCTGCAAGAACTTTGAGTATGACTGGTCAGATGCAGGAAGGGCAAGACAGCTTCGTGCTGAGCTCAATAACTTAAGTAAAAATAAAGAAGACCGTGAAACAGGTAAGTTCATTTCTATGCTCAGCACAAAGGTTGAGAACTTTGAGCTTTCTATTGAGGATAGAGAGGTTGGAACTGTTACTTGGGTTGGTGATGGAATTGCCAATATCGATGGTATCGAGCATGCTTTTTACGGTGAGATCATTGAATTTGAAGATGGAACCAGAGGTATGGCTCAGGATATCAGAGATGATCATATAGGTTGTATCCTTTTTGGTAATGATACAGGTATCAGACAGGGAACAAGAGCTGTCAGAACCTACAAAGAGGCAGGTATCCCAGTAGGTGAAGCCTTCATAGGAAGAGTTGTTGATGCTCTTGGTGCTCCTATTGATGGACTTGGAGATATCAAGGAATCAGGATATAGAGCAGTAGAAGAGCCAGCGCCTGGAATCATTGAGAGACAGTCTGTTAATGAGCCTATGGAGACCGGTATCTTGTCAATTGATACTATGTTCCCTATTGGTAGAGGACAGCGTGAGCTTATCATTGGTGACAGACAGACCGGTAAGACTTCAATTGCCCTTGATACTATCATCAATCAGAAGGGCAAGGATGTTATCTGTATCTATGTAGCTATAGGTCAGAAGGCATCTACAGTTGCCAAGATCATACAGACACTTAAAAAGACAGGAGCCATGAATTATTCAATAGTAGTTAGTTCAACTGCTTCTGATATGGCACCACTTCAGTATATCGCACCTTACTCAGGAACAGCTCTTGCTGAGTACTTTATGCATCAGGGCAAGGATGTACTCATTGTTTACGACGACCTTTCCAAGCATGCTGTGGCTTACAGAGCACTTTCTCTTTTGCTTGAGAGATCTCCTGGTAGAGAGGCTTATCCTGGAGACGTATTCTATCTTCATTCAAGACTTCTTGAAAGATCAAGTAAGCTTTCTTCAGAGCTTGGAGGCGGTTCTATAACAGCCCTTCCAATTATCGAGACTCTTGGTGGAGATGTATCAGCGTATATTCCTACTAACGTTATCTCTATTACTGATGGGCAGATCTTCCTTGAAAGTGATCTGTTCTTTGCAGGTATGAGACCAGCCGTTAACGTAGGTCTTTCTGTATCCCGTGTAGGTAGTGCGGCTCAGACCAAAGCTATGAAAAAAGCTGCCGGCAGCATAAGAGTTGATCTTGCTCAATATAGAGAAATGGCAGTATTTACTCAGTTTAGTTCAGACCTTGATGAGACTACCAAGAATCAGCTTCGTCATGGCGATGTTCTTATGGAACTGTTAAAACAGCCTTTGGAACATCCACTTGCTATGCATGAACAGGTTATTATCCTTGTGGCAGTAGGTGCAAGGAGACTTGATATGGTTCCTGTAAAGAAAGTAAAAGAATATAAGGAAAAGCTTCTTACATTCTTTAATACAGAGCACTCAGATATCTGTGAAGAGCTTCAAAAGAGCGGTGATCTGTCAGAACAGTTAAAGAAGAGAATACTTGACTGTGTTGATGAATTTAATGATGCTGAGAACAAGCTACTTAAGGAAGAGATAGAAAAGAGTCATGGCAACAATTAAAGAGATCAGAGATCGAATAAATTCGGTCAATGATACCAAGAAAATTACAAATGCGATGTATCTTATTTCTTCTACCAAGCTTAGAAAGGCCAAGAAGATGCTCACTGAAACTGAGCCATTTTTCTTTGCTACTCAGGCTATGATATCAAGAGTTGTGCGTCATCTTCCAGAGGGCGTTGAAAATATCTTTCTTGAGACAAGGCTTGATATTCCTGAAAAAGAAAGAAGAAAAGGATACATTATATTTACCGATGATAAGGGACTTGCCGGTGCTTATAACCATAACGTTTTGGATGTAGCTGAAGAGCATATCAAAAATGACGGCGATAAATGGAAGCTTTTTGTCATTGGTGAAGTTGGAAGATTTCACTTTGCTTCCAAGAATATGGATATTGAAGAGTCATTTCTTTTCACATCTCAGAATCCAACACTTCACAGAGCCAGAAAAATAGCGGCTGAGATATTGGATTACTACTATTCAAGACAGATTGATGAATTCTATGTTATCTATACAACGGTTCATGGAAATGTCTGCGAGACCAGATTTGAAAAGCTCCTTCCACTTGATATCATTACTGATATTCAGATGATGGAACAGCCAGCTGGTGTAATGAGAGAAGAGTTCCTTATGGAACCAAGCCCTTCAGCGATCCTTGATAACATCGTACCTAACTATATTACAGGATTTATATATGGAGCACTTGTTGAAGCCTTTTGTAGTGTTCAGAGCGCCAGAATGATGGCTATGGATTCAGCCAACAAGAACGCTGAGAAGATGCTTGATAATCTTCAAAGGACTTACAATCGTACAAGACAGGCTTTGATAACCCAGGAGATCACCGAGGTTGTCAGCGGAGCAAAAGCTCTTAAACGTAGTAAGGAAGCAAAGAAAAAAGGAGCGGCACTTGAAAAACGGTAAGATTTTACAGGTAATGGGACCTGTAGTTGATGTAAAATTTGATGATAGCGACCTTCCATACATAAGCGATTCTTTGGAAGTTTATGTAGAAGATCAAAAAAGAGTTATGGAAGTAGCACAGCATATAGGTGATGACGTTGTTCGTTGCATTATGCTGTCTCCAAGTGAAGGTCTTGCCAAGGATATGGAGGTTTTCCCTACGGGAGGTCCCATAAAGGCTCCTGTTGGAGAAGAGGTTCTTGGAAGACTGTTCAACGTTCTTGGAGAGCCTATTGATAAAAAAGGTGATCTCAAGACCTCTGAGAAATGGGATATTCACAGAGAGCCACCTAAGCTTGTTGACCAGAGCCCTGTAGTTGAGGTTTTGGAAACAGGCATCAAGGTAATCGATCTTCTTGCTCCATACGCTAAAGGCGGTAAGATCGGACTATTTGGAGGAGCTGGTGTAGGTAAGACAGTTCTTATTCAGGAACTTATCCAGAATATCGCAACTGAGCACGGTGGATATTCAATATTTACAGGTGTTGGAGAACGTTCAAGAGAAGGTAATGATCTTTGGTCTGAAATGACGCAGTCTGGAGTTATCAACAAGACAGCCCTTGTGTTTGGACAGATGAATGAGCCACCAGGAGCTCGTATGAGAGTTGCTGAGACTGGTCTTACAATGGCTGAATACTTCAGAGATGTTAAGCATCAGGATGTACTTCTTTTCATTGATAATATCTTTAGATTTGTTCAGGCTGGTTCTGAAGTATCATCACTTCTTGGAAGAATGCCTTCAGCCGTAGGTTATCAGCCTACACTTGCTACAGATCTTGGTTCTCTTCAGGAGAGGATCACATCTACAAGATTTGGCTCTGTAACTTCTGTACAGGCTGTTTATGTTCCTGCAGATGACCTTACTGACCCAGCACCAGCAACAACATTTGCGCACCTTGATGCTACAACAGTTCTTTCTCGTAAGATCGTTGAACAGGGAATCTATCCAGCTGTTGATCCTCTTGAATCTTCCAGCCGTATCCTTGAAGAGGATATCGTAGGAAAAGAGCATTATGAAACAGCCATGAAGGTGCAGGAGATATTACAGAAGTACAAAGAACTTCAGGATATCATTGCTATCCTTGGTATGGAAGAACTTAGTGATGAGGATAAGAGTACGGTTTACAGAGCTCGTAAGATTCAGAGATTTTTGTCTCAGCCATTCCATGTTGCTGAGCAGTTTACTGGTCTTCAGGGTAAGTTTGTTCCACTTGCTGAGACAGTAAGGGGATTTAAGGCTATCATTGATGGTGAGATGGATCAGTATCCAGAAGCAGCATTCTTTAATGTTGGAACTATCGATGAAGTAATTGAGAAGGCAAAGCAGATAGAGGCGTAATATATGAGTGATAAAACAAACGCTACCTTTGGACTTCAGGTTATATCAGTAAATGGTGTATTCTATGATGACAGGGCAGAAGAGATCATTCTTCCATGTGAAGATGGCGAACTTGCTATTTTAGCAGGACATGAGGAGATGATACTTGCTTTGTCTGATGGGATCATTAAGATAAAAAAGCCAGGAGGAGAATGGCTTGTAGGTGTAGTGAGCCTTGGCTCTGTTCAGGTTGCAAACAACAGATGTATTGTTCTTGTTAATACTGTTGAGAGACCTGAGGATATTGACAAGAGAAGAGCTCAGGAAGCCTATGAATTTGCCATGGAACATTTGGCACAAAAGCAGTCGATCAAAGAGTTCAAGAAATCGCAAGCAGGACTTGCAAGAGCTCTTTCAAGACTTAAGGCTGCATCTAAGTATACTGACTAAGTGGGGAATGAGATTTGATTTCGTTGAAAAAAAATATTTTAGCTAGCATTATGATCATGGCTATGTGCTTTGTTATGGCAGGCTGTGGGGGGCAGAAGTCAGAGGAACTTGATACATATAAGACAAACATGTCTAATTTTTATGATAAGCTTGCTTATTATGACAATGCCATTAATTCAATAGACACCAGTTCAGAGGGGGCCAAGGCAGAGCTTTTAGGCTATCTTGATGAGATGAATGAAGAGTACAAGAAAATGGCAGAGTATGAGATACCTGATCAGTTTTCTGGTATATCAGATATAGCAAAAGAAGCTGCAGATTACATGCAGATGGCTAATGAGTTTTATCATCAGGCATATGATGGGGACTTTGATGAGGATAGTGAGGCACTTGCTTCTCAGTATTATCAGAGAGCTAACAGCAGAGCTCATGTAATCTTACAGGTTCTTCATGGAGAAGTTCCATCAGGAGAGGGAGTAACTGTTACTACCGAAGAGTCCTATCAGTTCTCTACAGTAGCGACAAGTTCTGAAGAATGAATACATTTTTATATTTGATCAAATTTATAGCATCCATGTGTGTCATTGCAATACACACCCGCTTTAGCGGTGTGTTTGGTGACATTGTGGATGCTACTTCTAGATTTGCAGTTCCATTCTTTTTTGCTGTTTCAGGTAGATTTCTGGTTCCTCATGAGATGACACAAACACCTGATATCAGGCGTAAAGTAGGGAAATCTTTAGTTAAAACTTTAAAGGTGACTATCGTAGTCTATTTAGTCTATAGTATCTATTCACTGATCTATCATCTATGCATTGGTGAGTCTTTTTTTGGATGGCTTTCTTCAAAGTATAATCTTTCAGAGGCCAGATGGTTTTTCCTTTTTAATTCAGGCAAGTTCATATATGATGGCTCTTTTACCTTTGATCATATGTGGTATCTGTTTGCACTTATATATGTATATGGTCTGATCTATATCTTTGCACCAGTTTTAAGGAAATGGTACAAGGCACTTATTGGAATTTTGCTGTTTTTCTTATTCTTTGGACAGCTCCTTCAAAATTATTATCCAATAAGACCCTTTGGAATCAGCATATGCACCTGGTATGTCATGAGAAACTGGCTCTTTGTTGGAATGCCTTTTGTGCTCTTAGGAATACTGTTTTCAGACTATGTGGCAGGCAAAAAAGAAGCACTTTCAGAAGCGGAGTATAAATCTTTAACTGAAAAATGGGCACTTTTGGGAAAAGTGGTTATATTTGCAGGCTTGATATCTGGCGTTATAGAGTTTATCATTTTTGGAAAAAAGGAAGTATATTTGGGGTCACTTCTTATTGTTATCGGAATCCTCTTTTTGTCTGAAAGTGGGATTTCCGGCGGAAGATACCTATGGAAGATTGGCAAAGAGGGATCTTCTAACATCTATTTTTACCACGTGCTTTTGATAAGTTTGATCGATCAGCTTTCTAATATGGGCTATATTCCAGTGATATCTATGAACGTTAAGCCTGTTTTGATAATGGTGATCTGCATACTTTTTATATGGTTTATCCCATCATATATACAGAGTAAAGGAAAGATAAAATGAACAAAGAAGCGTTTTTGAAATTTTGTGAAAATAGAATGGTATTCCTTGATGGTGCAACAGGCACTAACCTTATGAAGGCTGGAATGCCAGCTGGAGTGTGCCCTGAAAAGTGGATCCTAGAGCACAAAGATGTAATGCTAAAGCTTCAGAAGGCGTATGTGGATGCCGGTTCAGATATCATCTATGCTCCAACCTTTACCGGAAATAGGATCAAGCTATCTGACTATGGTCTTAATGACCAGATAAAAGAGATAAATACAGAGCTTGTTAAACTGGCAAAAGAGGCTGCAGGAGATAAGGCTTTGGTTGCTGGTGACATTACCATGACAGGAAGGCAGTTAAAACCTATTGGGGATCTTGATTTTGAAGAACTCGTGGATGTCTATAAACAGCAGATTAAAATTCTTGAAGAAGCAGGCTGCGATATTCTTGTTGTTGAGACTATGATGAGTCTCCAGGAATGCAGAGCTGCTCTTATTGCCGCTTCAGAAATAACGGATATGGCTGTTATGGTTACACTTACCTTTGAAGCTGACGGTAGGACTTTATACGGTTCAGATGCTGCTGCAAGTGCCATAACTTTAGAGGCTATGGGAGCAAGTGCTATTGGGGCCAACTGCTCAACAGGTCCTGACAAGATGGAAGAGGTTATAAGGAATATGGCACAGGTTACTCGTATTCCTATTATCGCCAAGCCAAATGCTGGACTTCCATCTGTGGATGCTAACGGCAATACAGAGTATGACATGGATGCAGACACCTTTACTGAAGAAATAGAGAGGCTTATAGGTGCAGGAGCGTCAATTCTTGGTGGCTGCTGCGGTTCAACCCCTGCATATATTGAAAAATTAAAAAAGGTCTATGGAGACAGAAAGATAGATAAAGATATTCCAAGAAAGATCTCAGGAAGAAGATATCTTTCATCTGAGAGAAGGAGTCTTTCCTTTGGAATGGATGATCTTTTCATGATAGTAGGAGAGAGGATCAATCCAACTGGTAAAAAGAAGCTTCAGGCAGAACTTCGTGAAGGAAATCTCGATATGGTATCAGATTTTGCTAGAAGTCAGGAAGAAGACGGAGCATCAGTTCTTGATATAAATGTCGGCATGAGCGGAATTGACGAGAAGGATATGATGCTAAAGGTAATGGAAGAGGTTATGTCTATCACGGACCTTCCTCTTTGCATTGATACTAGCAGCGCAGAAGTAATGGAGGCAGCACTACGTCTCTATCCGGGAAGAGCTTTGATGAACTCTATTTCTCTGGAGAAGGGTAAGGCTGAAAAATTCCTTCCTCTTGCCAGAAAATATGGCGCTATGTTTATTCTTTTACCATTAAATCCAGAGGGACTTCCAAGGAATACAGAGGAAAAGATCTCAAATATAAATGCCCTTTCTGAAATGGCATATGAGCTTGGAATGAACAAGGAGGATATTGTAGTAGATGGTCTTGTAGCTACAGTTGGTGCAGATCCTAATGCTGCGATCAATACCCTTGATACGATCAGCTATTGTCATGACAATGGATATGCTACTATTTGTGGATTATCCAACATTTCATTTGGTCTTCCACAGAGAATGAACGTAAATACAGCATTTTTGACTATGGCAATTTCAAGAGGATTATCCATGGCAATTGCAAATCCTTCCCAGGAGATGCTTGTAAACGCTGCGTTTGCGTCAGATCTTTTACGCAACAAGGAAGGCGCAGACATCAGATATATTCAGCGAATGCAGAGATACGATGAGGCAAATGCTACTAATACCGTAAAAGAAGTTAAGGATGCACCTGCAACTAGTGACAATATTCTTGATATAATTAAACAGGATGTATTAAATGGTTCCAAGAGAACTATTGTAAAAGATACGCAGAAGGCAGTAAGCGAGGGGATAGATCCAAGGGAAATCCTTGACACTGTGCTGATGCCTGCCATTAATGAAGTGGGAGATCTTTTTGATAAAGGAAAGTATTTCCTTCCTCAGCTCATAGCTGGAGCAGAGGCAATGAAACTTTCTATTGGATATTTGGAGCCACTATTACAGCAGGAGGGCGGAAGTGGAAGCAGCCTTCCATCTATCGTGATCGCAACTGTACATGGTGACATTCATGATATAGGCAAGAATCTTGTAGCTCTTATGCTCAAGAATTATGGTTTTAATGTTATAGACCTTGGAAAAGATGTGCCGAAGGAAGAAATCATAAAGGCTGCCAAGGAAAATAATGCTAGTATTATAGCTCTTTCTGCACTTATGACTACTACCATGAAGGAAATGAAGAACGTGGTTGATCTTGCTCATGAGGAAAATGTAGATAGCAAGATAGTTATAGGAGGAGCTGTTGTCACGCAGGACTATGCTGATGAGATTGGGGCAGATGGATACTCATCTGATGCTGCAGATGCAGTAAGAGTAGTTAAGCAGATCTTGAACATAGAATGATTTGAGGAGGAAGAACCTATGATCGGAGCTGAGGCGATAGTAAAATGCCTTGAGAAAGAAAAAACAGATGTTATTTTTGGGTATTCAGGTGTAGCTATTGATCCTTTTTGGAACAAGATGCTGGCTTCTGATATAAAACGAGTCCTTATCCGAACAGAGCAAAATGCAGCTCACTGCGCCAGTGGATACGCTAGGATCAGCGGCAAGGTAGGAGTGTGTGCTGTTACATCAGGCCCTGGTGCTACTAATCTGATCACAGGTATAGCAACTGCCTACGCAGACAGTATTCCTCTTGTGGCCATTACTGGTCAGGTAAATAGTGACATGATAGGAAGTGATGTTTTCCAGGAGGCCGATATAACAGGTGCTGTGGAGTCTTTTGTTAAATATAGCTATCTTGTTCGTGATGTAAATGATATTCCAAGGATCTTTAAGGAGGCCTTCTTTATTGCCAGTACAGGTAGAAAGGGCCCTGTTCTTATTGATATTCCTTATGATATTCAGCTATCTGAGCTTACTACTAAGTTTAACTATCCTGAGTCTATCTCAATGAGAACCTATAAGCCAACTGTTAATGGAAATATGGCTCAGATCAAGAAAGTCATAAAAGAAGTTGAAAAGGCAAAACGCCCTATTATCTGTGCTGGTGGCGGTGTTCACTTAAGCGGAGCGGTAGAAGAACTAAGAAAGTTTGCTGAGCTTAATGATGTTCCTGTTGTATCCACTATGATGGGAATAGGTGTTATGCCAACTGACCATCCTTTGTATTTTGGCATGGTTGGAAATAATGGTCAGGCTTATGCAAACAGAGCTATGAATGAGTCAGATCTACTTCTTATGGTAGGGGCAAGAGTAGCTGATAGAGCAGTTAACAGGCCAGATCTTATAACAGAGAATAAGGTCATGGTCCATATTGATGTTGATCCTGCTGAGATTGGCAAAAATGTTGGTCCGACAATTCCTCTTGTAGGTGATATCAAGCATATTTTCCATGACTTCTTGGAAATGGATGATCATGCTGATAATCATAGAGAATGGGTTAAGCTTCTTGAAAAATATAAGAAAGAGAACACTTCTCAAAAGATTGAAAGTAAAGATGGATATCTAGATCCTAAGGACTTTATTTGTAAGCTTTCAGAATGCATGAAGGATGATGCAATTTATGTAGCTGATGTAGGTCAGAATCAGATGTGGTCTTGTGAGTGCAGTAAGGTTCGTGATGGACGATTCCTTACATCAGGAGGAATGGGAACTATGGGTTATTCTATTCCTGCTGCTATGGGTGCCAAAATTGCTGCTCCAAACAAACAGGTGGTAGCTGTGATCGGTGATGGCGCATTTCAGATGTCTATGATGGAGCTTGCTACCATGAGACAGTATGGAATACCTGTAAAGATCGTGGTCATGAAAAATGGCTATCTTGGAATGGTAAGAGAGCATCAGCATTTTGCTTACAACGATAATTATTCAATGGTTGAACTTTCTGGAGATCCGGATCTTTCATTGATCGCATCAGCTTATGGAATGGAATACATGAAGGTTGATGGAAATAGCGACGTAGTCAAGGATATAAAAAAGTTCCTAAAGGATGATAAATCTTCTCTTATGGAAGTGGTTGTAGATCCGATGGCACTTACAAAATAATCGAAACAAGCGTTATTTTACATATGAAAGGGCAAAGATCATATGAAAAGAATATATTCTGTTTTAGTTGAAAATAGAGCCGGAGTACTTTCTAAGGTATCAGGACTCTTTTCCCGTAGAAATTTTAATATAGATTCACTGGTTGTAGGAGAGACCAATGATAAGAGTGTATCCTGCATGACCATCGTTTCAACTGGTGATGAGAGGACTATTGAGCAGATTGAGAAACAGTTAAATAAAAAGATTGATGTTATCAAGGTTAAGACCTTCAAAGAAAGCATGAGTATCAACAGAGAACTTATGCTAATAAAGGTTAAATACAACAAAGATAACAGAAGAGATATCATGGAAAACTGCGAGATCATGAATGCCCAGATAGTTGATATGTCAAAGAACATGATGATCATACAGATATGTGATACTTCCGAAAGAATTGAGCTCTTTATCGAGATGTTAAAGAGTGTCAGCATTGTGGAGATTGCTCGTACTGGAACTGTAGCACTTACTAAGTGTAAGGAGACATAGAGATAATAGTTCCAGATTAAGCAAATAAGATCAGTGTTTTGTGCACTGATCTTTTATTTGAACAGTACGCTTTATTGCGGTAAAATATTGCAAGTTTAAAGTTTTAAAGATTTTTTTGTTGACATAAGTAGGCAAAAGAGTATAATTTGATTAAATTAGTTGGATTTAGCGGACTAATAATCGTAAATATGGTTCAAAAGCCACGTGACAAGGTATATAAAACATTCACAGTTTAAAGTGCGAAAGTATAGGCACCAACACTGCAATTGAACCACATATTTTGAGGAGAAAAAATGCGTAAAAAGGTATTTCAGCTTTTAGTTGATAACAATCCTGGTACACTTTCAAGAATTTCAGGTTTGTTTTCACGAAGAGGCTACAACATTGAAAGCATAACAGCAGGAACTACCGCAGATCCTAGATTCACACGTATCACTATCGTTGCATCTGGAGACGATGTGATCCTTGATCAGATTGAGAAGCAGGTATCCAAGCTGGTTGACGTAAGGGATATTCATGAACTTCTGCCTGAGGACAGTGTTTATAGAGAGCTAGCCCTTGTTAAGGTTAGAGCAGAAGCTGATCAGAGACAGAGCATACTTGCTACTGCTGATATTTTCAGAGGCAACATCATTGATGTAAGTCCAGATTCACTCATCATCGAGATAACAGGTAATCAGTCCAAGATTGACGCCTTCTTAAAGCTTCTTGAAGGCTACGAGATTCTCGAACTTGCCCGTACAGGTATTGCTGGCTTAGGTCGAGGCACAGACAAGGTTATTTACCTTGATGAGTAATCATATTTAAGTATTTATTGAAGTTTTATCTATTTACATTCTCATAACGTATATATGGGCGTAAATGTATATGCGGCTTTGGTGCTTTTTAAAATGCCGGTACTTATGCCCTGTATTATAGGGCATTAGTACCGCTGCATTTTAATTAGAGCGGGAGCGTCACCAAAACGCATATACATTACGCCCATACCACATTTTTAGGAGGAAGAAGAAATGTCACAGGATGCTAGAATTTTTTATCAGGAAGATTGTAATCTTTCATTACTTGAGGGTAAGACAATTGCTATTATTGGTTATGGTTCACAGGGACATGCTCATGCCCTTAACCTCAAGGATTCAGGATGCAACGTAATCGTCGGTCTTTATGAAGGTTCTAAGAGCAAAGCTAAGGCTGAGGCTCAAGGACTTAAGGTTTATAACACGGCAGAAGCTGCTAAGATGGCTGATATCATCATGATCCTCATCAATGATGAGAAGCAGGCTAAGATGTACAAAGAGGACATCGAGCCAAACCTTCAGCCAGGCAACATGCTCATGTTTGCTCATGGTTTCAACGTTCACTTTGGACTTATCAAGGCTCCTAAGGATGTAGACGTTACAATGATCGCTCCTAAGGCTCCTGGACATACAGTTCGTTCTGAGTACCAGGCTGGAAAGGGTACACCTTGTCTTGTTGCTGTAGAGCAGGATGCAACAGGTAAGGCTCTTGATCTTGCACTTGCATATGGTGCTGGAATCGGTGGAGCAAGAGCTGGTCTTTTAGAGACAACATTCAGAACAGAGACAGAGACAGACCTCTTTGGTGAGCAGGCTGTTCTTTGCGGCGGTGTTTGTGCTCTTATGCAGGCTGGTTTCGATACACTTGTTGAGGCTGGTTATGATCCAAGAAACGCATATTTCGAGTGCGTACATGAGATGAAGCTTATCGTTGACCTTATCTATCAGTCTGGCTTTGCTGGTATGAGATATTCAATCTCTAACACAGCTGAGTATGGTGATTACATCACAGGTCCTAAGCTCATCACAGATGAGACCAAGAAGACAATGAAGAAGATCCTTTCAGATATCCAGGATGGAACATTCGCTAAGGAATTCCTCCTTGATATGTCAGAAGCTGGCGGACAGGTTCACTTCAAGGCTATGAGAAAGCTTCACGCTGAGCATCCATCAGAGCAGATTGGTGCTGAGATCAGAAAGCTTTACAGCTGGAATAATGAGTCAGACAAGCTTATTAACAACTAATTTGAAAATGTTACAAATATAGACTAATATAGAGAGGGTGTCATTTATGATGACACCCTTTTATTATGTGTTTGGTTAAGAGGTATTATGAAAATGTCTGAAGAGAAAAAATCTGAGAAAAAGAAGTATTATGTGCCTATAGTGATGTTTTTGAGCGCATTCCTTATGTATGTGCTGGCGGCACTTCCTATTTTTGTTAGGAGAGGTCTGCCTTTCTTTTACTATGGCGATTATAACGTACAGCAGATCCCATTTTATCTTGCTGCCCATAGAGCAGTAGAAAACGGTGATTTTTTCTGGAACTGGAATATTGATCTTGGTGGTACTATGTTTGGCGACTTTGCCTTTTATCTTTGGGGAAGTCCATTCTTTTGGATCACTATGCTCTTTGATGAGAGTGCGATTCCATATCTTATGCCATTTCTGATGGCACTTAAATATGCTACAGCTGCTACATGTGCATATCTTTATATTTCACGTTATGTCCACAAATATACCTATGCAATGGTAGGTGGCTATCTCTATGCATTTTCCGGTTTTAACGCCTGCAACATCGTATTTAACCACTTTACTGATTCAGTAGCATTTTTCCCATTGTTCCTTATGGCCTTTGAAAATCTTATGGCAGTGGATCACAAGGATGAAGAGGGCGCCTTTAAGCTTTCAGGTAAGCCATTTATTCTTTTTGCGCTTATAACTGCATTTATGTCCATAGTTAACTATTATTTCTTCTTTGGACAGGTGTTGTTCCTTGTTATCTATTTCTTTGTAAGATACACACAGGGTAATAACTTTAAGACTATCTGCAAGATGTTTGTTAGAGCCCTTCTTGGTGGCATTACAGGTGTTATGCTTGCTGCATTTTTCCTGTTGCAGGCCTTTGCAGGAATTCAGGGTAACTCAAGACTTGATAATTTCATAAATGGCTATGATATCCTTGTTTATCCAAGTGAGAAGCTTTTGTGGGATATCGTAAAGAGCCTTTCTATGCTTCCTGATATCATTGGTAAGGGGACCTTGTTCTATACAGGAACGGTCAAGAATGCTTCCCTTGCAGCATATATTCCTTTATTTGGTATTTCAGGTGTTGTTGCGTTCTTTTTACTTAACAAAAAGAAGAAAAACTGGGAAAAGACTATCCTTATCGTATGCGCAGTTATGGCTGTGATCCCGGTGCTTAATGCATCTTTTTCCATGTTCAATAGCTCATATTATGCTAGATGGTTCTACATGCCAATCCTCATTATGTGCCTTATGACGGCACAGGTTGCAGAAAGAGGTAAGTCTCACCAGCTTAAGGTTGGTACTGTTGTTGCTGTTGTCATGTTCCTTTTCTTTGTGGGAGTATATTTTTTCCCATCCAAGAATGATGCGGGCGAAACAGTTTTCTTTAACATGACTGAGAACAGCAAGATCTTCCTTTTGGATGTTCTTGGAACAGCTATCATGAGCTTTATCCTTCTTATACTGGTATTTGTGGTTCCAAAGAAGATCGGTAAAAAAGACAGATTTCCTATAACCATAAGAGACAGGATCATACTCTTTACAGTTATAGCAAGCTGTATCTTGTCAACCTTTATACCTCTTCAGAACGGAAGCTCTATCATAAGCGATAAGGGTAAGACCAAATGGCAGGAGCAGATGCTCTTTAATAAGACAGTTGTTGATCAGAGTGATTTCTGCAGAGGAGAAGTGGATAGTACTTCCACCAACTATGATATGGCTTGGGGAATCCCTTCAATTCACTGCTTCCTTAGTACGGTTCCATCTGAGATCTTTGATTTCCTACATGGAACACTTGATATTAACAGAACAGTAGAGACCACTATTCCTGTTAACAGAGTAGGAGCAAGGGCTATCCTATCTGCAAGATACTATATGGAAAATGCTATTATCAGTAAGAACAGGATCTTCAATAATGGCGAAGGTACAGATGGATACGTTTTTCATGATACACAGAATGGTTTTGACGTATTTGAAAATAAGAACTTTATCCCAATGGGATTTACCTATGATTACTACATAACAGAGTCTGAGTGGGAAGACCTTGATCCTGAAGACCATGACTATGACCTTTCTAGGGTACTTATCATTTCTGATGATGATGCCCTTAAGTATGGCGATAGCCTCATTATGACTGAGCTTACAGCAGAAGATCTCTTAAATGATGAGATGAACTACTATAGATTTGAAAAAGAGTGTGAAAACAGAAAAGCAACTTCATGCTCAAGCTTTATTACAGATACTTACGGCTTTAGTGCTACAACCTCAATACTCAAGGACAACACTTTGGTATTCTTCTCAGTACCATTTACAGAGGGCTTTAGCTGCACTGTAGATGGAAAAGAGACAGAGATTGTAAGAGCTGATTATGGCCTTATGGCAATACCTGTATCTGGCGGTGTTCATGAGATAAGAGTTACATATACACCAGAAGGATTCAAGAATGGCGGCATTCTTAGTTTGATAGCCCTCATTATTCTCTTGGTTTATGGCACATACACATTAAAAATAATCAAGAAAAACGATTAAATTTGTTATGTGTTTTACTTCCTTTTACTATGTTATATTTACTATATTGTTTTTGATATAAATTAAGGCAAGGAGATATGACAGTATGAGCGGAATGACCATGAGCCAGAAGATTTTGGCAGCACATGCGGGACTTTCAGAGGTTAAGGCTGGACAGCTTATAGAGGCTGATCTTGATCTAGTCCTTGGCAACGACATAACAAGCCCTGTAGCTATCAAAGAAATGTCAAAGTTCACAAAAGAGGGAGTATTTGATAAGGACAAGATTGCGCTTGTTCCAGATCATTTTGTACCAAACAAAGATATTAAATCTGCTGAGAACTGCAAATGTGTTAGGGAGTTTGCGATTAAGAACAAGATTACTAACTATTTTGAAGTAGGTAAGATGGGCATTGAGCATGCTCTTTTACCTGAGCAGGGACTTACAGTTCCAGGAGACCTTATAATCGGTGCTGATTCACACACCTGTACCTATGGCGCTTTAGGAGCATTTTCTACAGGTATCGGGTCTACTGATATGGCTGCAGGAATGGCTACAGGTAAGGCATGGTTCAAGGTTCCATCAGCCATTAAGTTTAATATTGTTGGCAAGCCTTCAAAATGGGTAAGTGGTAAGGATGTCATTCTCCATATCATTGGCATGATCGGTGTTGATGGAGCTCTTTATAAGTCAATGGAATTTGTTGGAGAGGGTATAAAGAATCTTTCTATGGACGATAGATTTACGATTGCTAACATGGCTATCGAGGCTGGTGGCAAGAACGGAATCTTCCCTGTGGATGATGTTGCTATGGCTTATGTTAAGGAACATGCGCCAAACAAGAAGATTACAGTATATGAAGCTGATGAGGATGCTGAGTACGATGAGGAGTATACAATTGATCTTAGTATCTTGAAACCAACAGTTGCATTTCCACATCTTCCAGAGAATACTCATACCTTTGATGATATAAAAGATATCAAGATAGATCAGGTAGTAATTGGATCCTGCACAAACGGAAGGATCGATGATCTTAGAATAGCAGCTGAAGTGCTTTTAGGTCGTCATGTAGCAGAGGGAATCAGATGTATCGTGATCCCTGCTACACAGAAGATATATCTTACAGCAATGGAAGAGGGACTGTTAAAGACCTTCGTAGAGGCTGGAGCTATCGTATCAACTCCAACCTGCGGACCATGTCTTGGTGGTTATATGGGAGTTCTTGCATCAGGTGAGAGATGTGTATCTACTACAAACAGAAACTTTGTAGGAAGAATGGGAGCTATCGATTCTGAGATTTATCTTGCTTCCCCTGCTGTTGCAGCGGCAAGCGCAGTAACAGGCAAAATATCACAGCCATCAGAGCTGGGACTTTAATGGAGGAGGAAAGATAAGATGAAGGCAGCAAGAGGCACCGTTTTTAAATATGGCGATAACGTTGATACAGATGTGATCATTCCGGCAAGATATCTGAATACCACAGATGGTTCTGAACTAGCAAGGCACTGCATGGAAGATATTGACAAAGACTTTGCTTCTAAGGTAAAGGCTGGAGATATCATAGTTGCTGACAAAAACTTTGGTTGTGGATCTTCAAGAGAACATGCTCCACTTGCTATTAAGTGCGCAGGCGTCAGCTGCGTTGTAGCTAAGAGTTTTGCAAGAATCTTTTACAGAAACAGTATAAACATTGGACTTCCTATCATAGAATGTGAAGAAGCCGCCGAGGCAATAAAGGCTGGAGATGTTGTGAACATCGATTTTGATTCAGGCATCATTACAGATGAGACAACAGGAGAGTCATTTAAAGGCCAGGCATTCCCTCCATTTATGCAAAAGATAATAGACTCAGAGGGACTTATAAATTACATAAATCAAAAGTAAGATAAACTTTTCAGGGTGGCAGAAAAAGCCACCCTGTTTTTTGGCTGTCGCCTTTAAAAAAATATTGATTTATATTATTATTGTAAGGGTATGAATACGGAGGACGATATGAACAGATTATTTTGTGTTATTCCTTGTTATAACGAAGAGGAAGTACTTCATGAAACTGCAAGCAGGCTTGAAGCCAAGATAAAGAGCCTTGTTGCTGCAGGTAAGATTGCAGAAGATAGTAGGATCTTATTTGTAAATGATGGATCTAGAGACAAGACTTGGAGCATCATTAGTGAACTTCATGAAAAAAGTGAGTTATTCCAGGGGATAAACTTATCTAAAAATATGGGACATCAGAATGCTCTTTTAGCTGGTCTTATGACTGCAAAGGATCTTTGCGATGCAGCAATATCTCTTGATGCGGATCTTCAGGATGATATTAATGCAATTGATGAGATGGTGGAAAAATACCTTAATGGAGCAGATGTAGTCTATGGTGTCAGATCAAAAAGAGCTACTGACACATTCTTTAAGAAATTCACAGCAGAGTCTTTTTATAAGCTTATGAATAGTCTTGGAGCCAATACTGTCTACAACCACGCTGATTACAGACTTATGAGCAGACGTGCACTTCAGGCGCTTTCTGAATTTGGTGAAGTCAACTTGTTCCTTAGAGGAATCGTGCCTATGGTTGGCTTTAACTCAGATGTTGTTTACTACGAAAGAGCAGAGAGATTTGCCGGAGAGAGTAAGTATCCTCTTCGCAAGATGCTCAGTTTTGCTATGGAAGGTATTACAAGTCTTAGCACCAAGCCCATCAAGATGATCACAGGCCTTGGCGTTAGCATCTTCCTTGTGAGCATCATTGTACTTATCTATTCACTTGTGAGACATTTTACAGGTCATACTATTCCTGGATGGACTACAACAGTTCTTTCTGTTTGGGCAATTGGCGGACTTATTATGATCTCCCTTGGTGTTATTGGTGAGTACATTGGCAAGATCTACCTTGAGACCAAAAATAGGCCTCGCTTTATCATCAGAGATTATATCGGTGATGAAGAGGATGTTGAGATCGCAAATTATACTTACAAAAGATAAAGAAAGATAGGAGTTTATTTTATAAAATGGCAAACGGACACGGCAAGAAACCAGAAGACTTTAAGAAGCAGATGGAGGAGAATTTTAAAGTTGCTCCTGGTGCTAATACACATGTAAAGAAAGTTATCGGAATCGTAAGTGGTAAGGGCGGCGTAGGAAAGAGCCTTGTTACAGGCCTTTCAGCCACATATATGAACAGAAAGGGCTACAAAACAGCAATCATGGATGCTGATATTACAGGTCCTTCAATCCCAAAGATGTTTGGAATCGGCAAATTGAACGTTGCCGATGAGAATGGTCTTATTCCAGCAGTAACAGAGCATGGTACCAAGGTTATGTCTCTTAATATGCTCATGGATCACGAGACTGATCCTGTTATCTGGAGAGGCCCTGTAATAGCAGGTATTGTTAAGCAGTTCTGGTCAGATGTTAACTGGGGCGATGTAGACTTTATGTTTGTAGATATGCCTCCTGGAACAGGAGATGTGCCTCTTACAGTTTTCCAGTCTCTTCCTGTAGATGGAATCATTGTTGTATCAACTCCTCAGGAACTTGTTAACATGATCGTTGAGAAGGCTGTTAACATGGCCAATATGATGAATATTCCAGTTCTTGGTATTGTTGAGAATATGAGTTATATGAAGTGCCCTCACTGCGGAGAGATGCTTAATATCTTTGGTGAGAGCGGTCTTGAAGCTTATGCAGCTTCTAATGGCCTTAGTGTTCTTGGCAGAATTCCTCTTGATCCACAGTTTGCTTCTCTTTGTGATGCAGGCAAGATTGAAGATATGAAGGAAGATTATCTTGATAGTCTTGTATATATCCTTGAAGGAATGATCGAATAAAAACTTACTGTTCGGAGAAAAGTGTTATGAAAATGAAACCAGAAAAAAATCAAGTAACATGGGGCATTACCATATTTGTATTATGTGTTGCAGTTATGCTGGCATATTCGGTCATATTTCATGGCAAGACTCTGACCAAAAGCCTTACAGATATCATAAATGGTCTGTCAGGAATCATCATTGGCATCGTTATTGCTTATATCCTCATTCCTTTACTTGAGGGTATTGAGGAAAAGATACTGTATCCATTGTTTAAGCTTTGCGGCAAGGAAGTATCTGTTTTTGATAAAAAGGACAAGAAGGTAAGAGGAACTATCAGAAAGATAGCAGTTCTTTTGACTATGATAATATTCCTCTTTATTATTTATGGACTGTTTAGGATCATCATTCCTCAGCTTATAGACAGTATAAAAGAGATCGCAACAAATTTGCCTATCTATATTAGAAATATGGATGAGTATTCTAATATGTTCCTTAGTAACAATCCAGATCTTCAAAAGATCATTGATTCACAGCTGGATCAGTACTATGAGAACTTAAGCGAATTCATGACCAAGAAGCTCCTTCCTATGCTTCCTTCAGCTGATACTATGGTGAAGGTTGCATCCAAGAGTCTTCTTTCGATCATTGGAGGTGTTCTTGATATAGTTGTCGGAGTTATTGTTGCTATCTATGTTCTTAATTCCAAGGAACGTTTTTCAACTATCGGCAAAAAGATGGCTTATGCTACATTCAGAGAGGATTTTGCAAACGAACTTATTGGTGGCTTCCGATTTGCAAACAACACCTTTGAGAGTTTTATTGGTGGTAAACTTATAGATTCACTTATCATCGGTGTTATCTGTTATATAGGTTGTGCATTTGCACTGCACATTGACTATCCGGTACTTATTTCTGTGATAGTTGGTGTAACCAATATTATTCCATTCTTTGGCCCATACATCGGTGGAATAGCAGGTGCACTGTTACTTGTCTTGATCGATCCTATCCAGGCACTTGTGTTCCTTATCTTTGTCATTATACTTCAGCAATTTGATGGCAATATCTTAGGACCAAGGATTCTTGGAAGCTCAACAGGTCTTTCAAGCTTTTGGGTTATCTTCTCAATTACCTTGTTTGGTAAGCTTTGGGGAATAGTGGGATGGCTTATAGGTGTTCCTATCTTTGCAGTATTCTATGCATTTATAGCCAAGATCACCAATGTGCTTCTTGAAAAGAAAAACTTAAGTACCTCTACACAGGATTACTATGATCTTGCCTATATCGAGGGTGGAGAAAAGAAATCCCTTAGCGACAAGAATAATAATAAGTTCAACGCCAGCAAAGAAGCAGATACTTTCAATAAGATCTTTAATTTTGAAGGCATCAAAGAAAAACTAGGTGAAAAAAGATCAAGAAAAGAAGATAAGAAATCTGAAAAAAAGGATAATGATAACGCTTGACGGTTGATTACAAAGGTCTATAATGTTATGTATTATCGCTTTGGCGTGTTAAAGTTTGGAAGGGGATGAAGAAATGAGTAAGAAGAATTTAGACTGGGCAAATATTGGATTCAGCTATATGGTAGCTGATAAGAGATTTGTATCTAACTATAAAGATGGAAAGTGGGATGACGGTGTCATTACAGAGAATTCCATGGTCACACTTTCAGAGGATGCTGGTGTTCTTCATTACGCACAGGAATGCTTCGAAGGACTTAAGGCTTATGAGACAGAAGATGGTAAGATCGTAACCTTCAGACCTGACCTGAACGCTGCTAGAATGGAAGATTCTGCTAAGAGACTTGAGATGCCTCCATTCCCGGCTGATAGATTTATCAAAGCTGTAGAAGAAGTTGTAGCAGCCAACAAAGATTGGGTTCCACCTTTCGGAAGTGGAGCAACTCTTTACATCAGACCTGTTATGTTCGCTACAGGAAATGTTATTGGTGTTAAACCTGCTGATGAGTATCAGTTCAGAATTTTCGTAACACCTGTTGGACCATACTTCAAGGGCGGTGCTAAGCCTATCGTTGTTAAGATAAGTGACTTTGACAGAGCAGCACCTCATGGAACAGGTAACATCAAGGCTGGTCTTAACTATGCTATGAGCCTTCATGCTATCGTTACAGCTCATGAAGAAGGATTTGCTGAGAATGTTTATCTTGATGCTGAGTCAAGAACATATATTGAGGAGACCGGTGGAGCTAACATCATCTTCGTTACTAAGGAAGGTGGACTTGTAGTTCCTAAGTCACACACAGATTCAATACTTCCATCAATCACAAGAAGATCTATCGTATATGTAGCTAGAGAGATTCTTGGACTTGATGTTGAGGAGAGACCTGTTAAGCTTTCAGAGGTTGAGAATTTTGCTGAGATGGGACTTTGCGGAACAGCTGCAGTTATCAGCCCTGTTGGTAAGATCAATGACCACGGCAAGGAAATCTGCTTCCCAAGTGGAATGGATGAGATGGGACCAGTTATCAAGAAACTCTACGATACTCTTACAGGTATCCAGATGGGTAAGGTTCCTGCTCCAGAGGGATGGATCCACGTTATAGAATAATAATTTAGTGTATTTGAGGGCAAAAGAATTTTTCTTTTGCCCTCTTTTTTATACATTCAATGTGGTAGAATATAAGGAGTTTAGGAGAAAGTGGGGAGATTTTAGCTTGATAGCATATGTTAATGGAATCCTTGAAAATATTGAAGAGGGGAATGCTGTTATAGATGTTAATGGCGTTGGATATAATGTGAACATCTCTGGCAATACTATGGACAGGATGCCTGGTATCGGAGAAGTTGTTAAGCTTTATACATATACAAATGTAAAAGAGGATGCTTTTACATTATTTGGATTTTTATCTAGAGATGAGCTGAATTTATTTAAGATGCTCATTACTGTTAATGGAATTGGACCTAAGGGTGGCCTTTCTATTTTATCTGTTATGAGTCCTGATGATCTTAGATTTGCGATCATCGCAGGAGATAGCGCTTCTATTGCCAAGGCACCTGGAATAGGAAAAAAGACAGCTGAGAGGATAACTCTTGAGCTTAGGGATAAAATAAAGGCTACAGAAGATGATATGCTTTCTTACAGATCTGCCGGTAGTGAAGATCTGTCTGGTGAGGCATCTCTTTCTAAGGATGAAGCTGTGGCAGCGCTTGTGGCTCTTGGCTATAATTCATCAGAGGCAGTTAAGGCAGTTAGAAAAGTTCTTTCAACTGATCCTGATGCAGCATCTGATACAGAAGTACTTCTTAAGAAGGCACTTAAGGAAATGTTCTGATAATTACTACTGGAGAGTTTTTGATAAGTATGGAAAAAAGAAAGATAGTAACATCAAGGGGAATTGATGCAGAAGCTAATATAGAAGATTCAAGGATAGAAGGTTCCCTTCGTCCAAAGAGTCTTGATAGCTACATAGGACAAAAGAAAATTAAGGAAAGTCTTAAGATCTATATTGAGGCTGCAAAGGGAAGAGGCGAAAGTCTTGACCATTTGCTATTTTATGGACCTCCAGGACTAGGTAAGACAACTCTTGCAGGTATTATAGCTAATGAGATGGGCGTTAATATCAAGATTACCAGTGGCCCTGCAATTGAAAAACCTGGTGATATGGCTGCAATCCTTAATAATCTTCAGGAAGGTGATATCCTTTTTGTTGACGAGATCCACAGACTTAACAGGCAGGTAGAAGAAGTTCTTTATCCTGCAATGGAAGATTATGCCATTGATATCATGATCGGAAAGGGACCTACCGCGAGATCTATAAGGCTTGACCTTCCACACTTCACACTAATAGGTGCAACTACTAGGGCAGGTATGCTATCAGCACCACTTCGTGACAGATTTGGAATGATCCACAGGATGGAATTCTATGATATCGATGAACTTTGTACGATCATCATGCAGTCTGCAGGGATTCTAGGAGTTGAGGTTGATGCCAATGGAGCAAAAGAGATGGCAAGACGCAGTAGAGGAACGCCGCGACTTGCTAACAGAATCCTTAAGAGAGTAAGGGATTTTGCTCAGGTTAAATATGACGGCGTTATTACTGAGAAGGTTGCTAATGTGGCTCTTGATCTTATGGACGTTGACAAGATGGGACTTGATCATACAGATAGAAACCTTTTGATGACAATGATCGATAAGTTTGGCGGTGGCCCTGTAGGACTTGATACTTTGGCAGCTGCGATAGGCGAAGATGCAGGCACTATAGAAGATGTCTATGAGCCTTATCTTATCAAGAATGGACTTATCAATAGGACGCCAAGAGGCCGTGTAGTCACGGATCTTGCACTTACACATTTAGGACTTGAAAAGTAAAGTCTCTGTGATTTATAATTTTACCATGCAATTACGAGGGGGAAAGATAGATGGCATCTAAAACAGATACCGAAGTAATTATAGGCGGAAAAGTATTTACTCTTAGCGGATATGAGAGCGAGGAGTATCTTCAGAAGGTTGCTTCATATATTAACAACAAGATATCCGAATACAACAAGATTGATGGTTTTAAGAGACAGCCTATTGATACACAGAATGTTCTTTTACAGCTTAACATTGCTGATGACTATTTTAAGTCCAAGAAGCAGATCGAGCTTATGGAAGAGCAGCTTTCCGAAAAAGAAAAAGAATTGTACGATATCAAGCATGAGCTTATTGCAACTCAGATGAAGCTTGAGAACACAGAGAAAAATAGTAAGTCACTCCAGACTAAGCTTGATGATTCATCTAAGAAGATCATTCAGCTTGAGACACAGGTCAAGAGTGCAAAGAAATGAGACTTTGAGGGCTGTCTTTTGACAGCCTTTTTCATTAGTTAGATATTTAGATAGGAATTATTATGGTTGAATTACTTGCCCCTGCTGGGGGCTATGAAACAATGGTGGGAGCATTTAATGCAGGTGCTGACGCTGTTTATCTTGGCGGTTCTAAATTTGGAGCCAGAGCCTATGCTGACAATTTTGACAAAGAGCAGGTTCTGGATGCCATTTCTTATGCCCATTTACATGGAAAAAAGATCTACATGACAGTTAATACGCTGGTTAAGGAAAGAGAGTATGGAGAAGTATACGACTTCATGCTTCCATTTGCTGAAAAGAAGCTTGATGGTGTTATTGTTCAGGATCTTGGCGTTATGAAGCTCATAAGAGATGAGTTTCCGAAAATAGAGCTTCACGGCAGTACCCAGCAGACTGTTACTGGTGTATACGGAGCAAAGCTTTTAAAGGAACTTGGCTGCGTGAGAGTTGTTCCTGCAAGAGAGCTTAGCCTTTCTGAGATGAAGAGCATAAAGCAGAAAGCAGACATAGAAGTAGAAGCCTTTATTCATGGAGCAATGTGTTATTGCTATTCTGGAATGTGTTTATTTAGCAGTATGGTCGGCACCAGAAGTGGCAATAGAGGTAGATGTGCTCAGCCTTGCAGACTTCCTTATCGCTCAGATCTTACTGGTAAAAATAAAGAGCAGTATCCACTTAGTCTTAAGGATATGTGCACAGTGGATCTGATTCCAGAGCTTATTGAGGCAGGCATTGATTCTTTTAAGATCGAAGGCAGAATGAAAAAGCCTGAGTACGCTGCAGGTGTAACTCATATTTATAGAAAGTATATTGACCTTTATTATAAGGAACCAGATAAAAAACATGAGATTTCCCGTGAAGATATGGAGATCTTAAGATCGTTATATCTAAGAACAGAGATAAGTCAGGGTTATTACCACAAGCATAACGGCAAAGACATGGTGACACTGGCTTCTCCAGCCTATAACGGAACATCTGATGCGGTACTTGCTGATATCAAAGACAGATTTCTTGGGGGAGAGCTTAAGATCAAGTGTGATATTAACTGTAAGCTTTCACTTGATGAGGATATATATATCACTATGTCTGCCTTTAAAGGAGCAGAGCGCATAGTTAAGGAGATCAGAGGTAGTAAGGTTCAGGCTGCATCGAAGCGGCCTATGGATAAAGAGAGCGTATACAAGCAGCTTTCAAGACTTGGAAATACTCCTTTTGAAGCTGAGAATATTTCTATATCTATTGATGATAAAGGAAATGGTGCGGGAATATTTGTGCCTGTTAGTGAGTTAAATGAGCTCAGAAGAACTTTGTGTGAAGAGCTGGAGAAAGCTCTTTTAACAGATGAACATGTGGAAACAATCAAAAAAGACTATGGTAAGAGTCAGGCTAATGAAAAAGAAAGCCTTCCGGAGAATGTAAAGGGAGACGTGCATATACTTGTGACTACAAAGGATCAGCTTGAAGTGGCACTAAAAAAAGCTGATGAGTATAGCGATATTACAAGGATCTACGTTGACAGTAATCTATATCAGTCTCTTGGTAACACTCCTTCAAGTCGAGGCCGACTAGAGCTTATGGTGGCGCTTCCATATATGACAAGAACTGAGCAGTATGATGGAGTCTCTGAGATAGAGCGTATCTTAGATTCACTTGGAGATAAGGGATTTGATGGAGTACTAGTCAGAAACCTTGAACAGCTTGGATTTTTACATGACAGAAAGTATTCTGGCAAAGTTATTCTTGATTATGGAATCTATATTTGGAATGGGCAGGCGGCTGAAATGCTTAAAGATCTGGCTTGTGAGGCATCGATTCCTTATGAACTTACATTCCATGAGGCTAAAGAGGTTTCTAAAAAGGTACGACAAAAGACAGGTCTTCCTGAAACCTATAATATTTATGGATACACACCTATGATGATAAGTGCCGGCTGTGTTAAGAAGACGCTTGGCACCTGTAGCGGTTTTCAGAATAAACTGCATTCTGAGAAACTTTCAATTTATGACAGAATGGACAATGAGCTTAAGATCACTACTAATTGCCTTGATTGTTATAATATAATCTGGAATGCACATCCTACTTCTCTTCACAAGAAGCTTACAAACATACAGGATGCGGGATGCTTTGACCATTACAGAATAGATATGTCTGTTGAGAGTCAAAAAGAATGTGCAGATATCATCAGCTATTATCTTGATAGCTTAAAGAGTGAGAGTGTGTCTGACATTTTTGAAAATGCAGAATATACGACAGGACATTTTAAGCGCGGAGTAGAGTAAATAGATGGAAGTTTATATTACTGAAATATCAAAATACGTCATTGCAGGACTTCTTTTTCTATATTCATTAGAGGCCTTCATGGCGTTTAGATTTAAGAATGAAGAAAAGAGAAAATGGCTGTATGCCAGACAGATCATACTGATGTTTGCGGTTCAGATCGCATGTTTTGTGCAGATAATGGCTAGAACTGGTAAAGCAGTCTATCTGTTTTTCTTCGCATTTCAGATCATAATATTTGCTTCGGTGATAATGCTTTTTTATATCATTTATCCCGAAGGCAACAGGCTAATTATCAACAATAGCTGCATGCTTCTTATGATAGGAATGATTATTTTAACAAGGCTTTCCTACGACAGAGCGGTGAGACAGTTCTTTATCATAGTTGCATCATTTGTTATAGGTTTTTTTGTTCCAGAGATCATATTTAAGTTTGATTTTCTCAAGAAGTTTACTTGGATCTATGCGGCACTTGGCGTTACAGCAATTGGAGTGGTTCTTTTGCTTGGAGCTGTTACAAACGGTTCTAAGATCTCATACACGGTTGGCGGTGTTACCTTCCAACCATCCGAAGTAGTTAAGATACTTTTCCTTTTCTTTATGGCAGGTGCGCTTTATTCCTCAGAAAATATATGGCAGCTCTTACTTACTTCATTTGTGGCATCTGTGCATGTTATCATTCTGGTCTTGTCAAAAGACCTTGGAAGTGCGCTTATTTTCTTTGTGATATACCTTGCCATGATCTATATCTCAACAGAGAATATAGGCTATCTTGCTATGGGACTTGGTTTTGCAACTCTTGCAAGTGCAGTGGCATACCAGCATTTTTCTCATGTTCAGGTGAGAGTACGAGCTTGGATGGATCCTTTCACTGATATCGAAGGCTCAGGCTATCAGGTATCACAGTCTTTGTTCGGTATAAGCAGCGGCGGCTGGTTTGGCGTTGGTCTATATGGTGGCTCGCCTTCCTCGATACCATTTGTTGAGCAGGACTTTATCTTTTCAGCTATAGCAGAGGAACTTGGAGTTATATTTGCTGTAACAATGGCACTTATCTGCGTCAGCACCTTTATTGAGATCATGAGGATAGGATATTTTCTTCGTGACAAATACTACAGGCTTGTGGTATGCGGTATCGGAGTGGCTTATATTTTCCAGACTTTCTTAACTATTGGAGGTGGAGCTAAGTTCATTCCTTTAACAGGTGTCACACTTCCTTTTGTTAGCTACGGTGGATCCTCTGTCCTTGTTACTATCATAATGATCATGATAGTTGAAGGAATCAGTATGATCAGGACCGATGAAAAGAAAGAAGCAATAGAACGTATTAGAAGGCAAAGAGATAATGAGAGAAGAAAAGCTTCGCGGCGAGACTAAAAAGAAAAAAAGAATCAGATCATATCCGATCATAGTATTATCAATCGTCTATTGTCTTTTGTTTGCATCAATGCTTGGATATATCTGTTATTACTCCTATACAAACAAGCAGGAGTTTATGAATAACAAGTACAATACAAGACAGCAGATACTGACAGCCAAGAATAAAAGAGGCGACATACTATCTAGAGATGGTGAAGTCCTGGCAACTACAGAGCTTGATGCTGAAGGCAAAGAAAAAAGAGAATATCCCTATGAAAAAGAGTTTGCTCATGTAGTAGGTTATTCAACAAATGGAAAGTCCGGAATAGAGGAGTTTGCCAATTATTACCTAATAAACACAAGTATTGAGCTTTCTGAGAAGGCAGCGCTTGACAAAGCGGGTCAGAAGTACCCTGGTGACAACGTTATCACAACCCTTGATACTCATCTTCAGGAAGTTGCTTACAATGCACTGGCTTCCAGAAAAGGCGCTATCATTGTAACTAATCCTAAAACAGGTGAGATCCTTGCTATGGTTTCCAAGCCAGACTTTGATCCTAATACAATAGCGACAGAGTGGGATAACATGTTAAAAGACACATCAGGAGACGCCAAGCTCCTAAATAGAGCAACTCAGGGGCTTTATCCACCTGGATCTACTTTTAAGATAGTAACTTCATTAGCGTATCTTACGGAGCATCCTACAGATTATACTCAGTACAGATTTAGCTGTAATGGTAAATTTGCAAAGGGAAGTGATGTGATTTCATGTTATCATGGAGAAAATCATGGAAACCTTGATTTTTACGGTTCTTTTGCTGAATCCTGTAACTCTTCCTACGCCAATATAGGTCTTTCTGTTAATCAAAAGACCTTTAATGATACCCTGGATAAGCTCATGTTTGGGCAGGACCTTCCTGTTGACTTTAGATATTCAAAGAGTAGTGCTGAATATACTGCAGGCATGTCAACAGCAGATGTGATGCAGCTATCTATTGGACAAGGAACAACAGCAGTTTCACCACTTCATATCAATATGATCACATCAGCCATTGCTAATGATGGCGTGCTCATGAAACCTTATCTTATTTCTGAAGTTAAATGCGCCAATGGAAAAGTAGTAGATACATTCCAGGAAGAGAAGGTAAAGAGACTGATTTCTAGCGAAGAAGCAGGGATACTTAGAGATATGATGGAGCAGGTAGTTCTTAAGGGAACTGCCAGCAAATTAAAAGGCCTTTCCTACACAGCGGCAGGAAAGACCGGTTCAGCAGAGTTTAATTCAAATTCTGATTCACATGCATGGTTTACAGGCTATGCTCCAGCTGATGATCCTGAGATATGTGTCACTATCATAGTAGAGAACGCAGGAAGTGGTGGAAGCTACGCAGTTCCAATTGCAAAGAGAATATTCGATGCATACTTTGGAGTAGAATGATCAGAATACTGATATGATAAACAGATCATTTCTGGTAGAAAGATCTATAAGTGAATCATCGTTCATTTTAATGAGAGGGCGTGAGAGCGCTCTTTCATTTATTAATATGATCTCACCAATCTTGCCGTTATTTAGCTGGACATTAAAGCCAAGCTGTGAGTTAGCAAGGTGAGACAGTATTGATTTAATGGATGCATAGTCGTATTTGGTCAGACCTTCATTTTCATAGTTGGCTATGATCTGGAATGGGTGTAGCTTTTGTCTGTAGGCTCTTGGTGAAGTCATAGCTTCGTAGGTGTCAATGATAGCTATATATTTAGCAAATCTGTCTATTTCTTGATCCTTAAGAGCTTTTGGGTAACCAGTGCCATCACATCTTTCGTGGTGCTGAAGAGTGGCATTTAATACATGCTCATCAAATCCTCCTAATGAAGCAAGAAAATCGTGTCCTATAGTAGTGTGCTGCATAACAAGCCTATATTCTTCAGAGGTGAGCTTTTCTGGCTTCCACAAAATAGAATATGGAATACTGAGCTTACCAATGTCGTAAACAAAAGCGCAGTATATGAGAAGGTCTATATCTTTATTTGAAAGACCAAGCCATGTTCCAAACACGCTGGCAATAAGTGCTGAGTTCAGGCAGTGAGCATAGATAAGATCATCTTCACTTGGAAGCATGTTGTAAAGGTAATCCAAAAGGAGCTCACCACTTTTGGCGCATACTATGATATTTCTGTAAACCTCCATCAGCTGACCCATGTTGATAGGCTGTCTGTTGTTTACAGATGTAAGCGTAAGATTTTTGAATACAGGGAAATAAATATTATAGGTGGACTCAAATTTCTTGAAACCTTCACTCTGTCTGACTTTCTCAAAGTGAGTAGTGATAAAATCTGATTCTTCCTTGATCTGAATTACCATTATAGAATGTCTGGCAAGTTTTTTGATGATGTTTTCTGTTATTTTAGTATTGGCAGAAACAATGATCTCATTTTTGTAATTAAGAATATCTTCCGCGGTGATCATACCGGGCTTTAATTCCATTCTAGCGACTGCTTTCATTTAGTTCTCCATATCATTCCGTCATGTGATATACTTATCATGGATTTATTCTAATATAAAATCCTTGTTTTGGATAGATTTTCTGCACATGGGAGACATATATTTTTATGAAAAAAAGAGGATTTTGTATTTTTTACAAAAATCTTTACTGGGGAAGTTCATTAAAAAAACATTCTCTTATAAAATGGCGGCTTGTACACGGAAGAGGACAGTTTAATATCTTCTGCATCACAAGATCTATGAATGACAGAGACCAGCTTGATATCATTCACTGTGCCTTTTTAAAACAGTCTTATTATCTTGAGCATCCGGTTATGATATATGGCGTTGCCAAAAGCTATGATGAAGCGCTAGAACTTGTAGTAAAGATATCTGATGAGGCAATTCAGAATGGATATGAAGGCAGGCTACTGGCGTATCTTGACAGAGAATAACGGAGTAACATATGTTGGCGGGAATTCTTACAGTATTAAAGATAATTGGCATAGTATTACTTGTGATATTAGTACTACTTATTGCCATTATCCTATTGGTTTTATTTGTACCACTTAGATACAAACTGGATATTGATATACCTCGAACCGAGTTGCAAAGCGGCTTTGACATGGAAAAGATGTTCCTAAACGCCAGAATTACCTGGCTTTTGCATTTTATAAATGCCGGGATCACGTATCCCAAGCAAAAAGAGTTTGAAGTGAAAATTTTTGGGATCCAAGTGTTTCCAGGAAAAGTAAAAAAGACCTCTCAAAAGACCGATAAAGATATTGAGGACAAGCCATCTGAGGGTGTCATCGAAATGAGTAACATGGAAGAAAAACCCAAGGAAGAGGAGCATGAAGAACCTCAAAATGAGGAAGCTTTACAGGAACAAGATATAGAGGCATCTGAAAGCGCTGAATCAGAGCAGTCAGACGAGGCTCATGAAGCAAAAGAAGAGACCACATCTGACGATGTGGATGGTGATGATTCCAAAAGCTTTCTGGATGTTATCTGGAAGGTCATAGATCTTGTGAAAAAACTTATCGAAACGCCACAAAATGTGTTTTCGAAAATACAATATACAATATCTAGAGTTTGTGGTAAGATAGATATGATCAAAACCACGCTTGAAAATGATATATTTAAAAGAGCATATGCCCTTGTAAAAGGCAAAATCATAAAGCTTGTCAAGATGATCCTACCTGACAAAACAGATATAAGGATCACACTTGGAACAGGGGATCCTGCTCAGACAGCAGAGGTTATGGCAGCCTATGGAGCACTTTATCCAGTGCTTGCAGGTAAGGTTTATATGGACCCTGTTTTTGAAGAGAGTGTTATTGAACTTAAGGCTCATCTAAAGGGCCATGTAACATGCTTTACAGTAGTGTATTGTGTAGCTGTTTGCTATTTTAATAAAGATGTGAAAAAAGTGATCAGGAGATTCAAGAAGATCATGAAATCCTGATAAGCTGGAGGGTAATATGGCAGAATCAAATTTTAGTGGTGTTGTTGAATCCCTTTTAAAGGGAATGAATTCTATACTTGCAACAAAGACAGTAGTTGGAGAGGCAACTCAGGTAGGAGATACTATCATTCTTCCTCTTGTAGATGTTTCTTTTGGTGTAGGAGCTGGTTCAACAAATGCAGATAAAAAGGATGGTGGCGCAGGCGGATTTGGTGCAAAGATGTCTCCCAGCGCAGTCCTTGTTATAAAGAACGGATCTACCAAGCTAGTTAATATCAAAAACCAGGATGCAGTAACAAAGGTTTTAGATCTCGTACCTGATATTGTGGATCGTTTTTCAAAAAAAGAAGAAATCATGGATGACAAATCAGCAGTAGATATTGCTTTTCCGGAGAATGAGGAAAAGTAATCCAGAAAGGCAGGGGTACCTTTATGGACGAGAGAAGAAATCTTGAAGAAATTATCTTAAACGGCAGTAAAGATGAGCTTGCTGAGTTAAGAGTATGGCTTTTTAAGGAAAGTGTTCGCTTAGAGAATCATGAAAGTGCTCTTTCAGAACGTTATGCTAAGTTAGAAGCTGATGAGATAGCTTTTAAGGAAAAGATGGATGCGGCTGAAAGAAAGCTTGAAAACGCGCAGAAAAAATTAAATAATGACAAAGCTTTGTTTGAGCAGAGGCTCAAAATACTCAATAATGGCTTTGATGAACTTAACAATGACAGAAGGAGACTTGAGACAGAATATTGCAGACTTGAACGTGAGAAAGTCTATCAGAGAGAAAATGAGTATGACGCCCTTGATCTGCTCTTTAGAGGTGCCAATACACCACTTACACTCAAGAAGAGATACAAGGATCTTATGAAGATGTTCCATCCTGATAACATAAGTGGAGACCATGATATGGTTCAGCTTATCAACCAGGAATATAGTGCACTTTGCAGACAGTATGATATGAGTGCTACCAACTAATAATGGACTAGTCTAGGGGGAAGCTTTTTTTTGACATAAAAAAATATTTATGATAAATTAAACAAGTCATTGCTCTTTCTGAGTAATGACTTGTGTGTGTTCTACGGGGATTCTTTGATTCTTACAGTGATTCTGCTGAAGATTTCAAAAGTAAAAAAATCAAAAAATATTTATTGACATAATCGAACGTTTGTTTTACTATAAATTCATGGATAGAACGAATGTTCTTTTGAGAAGGAGATTAGTATGGAAAGAGAAGAAAAACAAAAAGCATTAGAGGCAGCTCTCGGACAGATTGAGAAGCAGTTCGGTAAGGGAGCTGTAATGAAGCTTGGTGATTCATCTGATACTATGAATATTGAGACTATCCCTACAGGATCATTAAGCCTTGATATCGCGCTTGGTCTTGGTGGTATTCCAAAGGGTAGAATTATAGAGATCTATGGACCTGAGTCCAGTGGTAAGACAACAGTTACACTTCATATGATCGCAGAGGTTCAGAAGAGAGGCGGAATTGCAGGATTTATCGATGCTGAGCATGCTCTTGATCCTGTATATGCCAAGAATATTGGTGTAGATGTAGACAACCTCTATATCTCACAGCCAGATAGTGGTGAGCAGGCTCTTGAGATCACAGAGACAATGGTTCGCTCAGGCGCTATTGATATCGTAGTTGTAGACTCTGTTGCAGCTCTTGTTCCTAAGGCTGAGATCGATGGCGATATGGGAGATTCTCACGTAGGTCTTCAGGCAAGACTTATGTCACAGGCTCTTCGTAAGCTCACAGCTGTTATCAGTAAGTCAAATTGTACAGTAGTATTCATCAACCAGCTCAGAGAGAAGGTTGGTGTTATGTTTGGTAATCCTGAGACAACAACTGGTGGACGTGCTCTTAAATTCTATTCATCAGTTCGTATGGATGTTCGTCGTATCGAGGCTATCAAGCAGAACGGTGAGAATATCGGTAACAGAACAAGAGTTAAGGTGGTTAAGAACAAGATTGCTCCTCCTTTCAAGGAAGCAGAGTTCGATATCATGTTTGGTAAGGGAATCTCAGCTACAGGAGACATCCTTGATCTTGCAGCTGGTGTGGATATCGTTAATAAGAGTGGTGCCTGGTATCAGTACGAAGGTGAGAAGATTGGTCAGGGTCGTGAGAATGCCAAGCTCTATCTTGAGAATAACCCAGAGATCCGTGCTGAGATCGACGCTAAGGTAAGAGCTCACTATGGACTTCCAGTAAATGGCGCTGTAACAGCTCCTAAGGCAGAAGAGGAAGCTCCAGCACCTAAGAAAACAAAATCATCAAAATAATGACCTGTATCGGTGACCTTCGGGTCACCGATTTTTATAAGAGGAGTAAGTAGATGATCGTTAGTGATATCCTGGAGCTTGATAAAAAAAGAAGTAAGGTGTTTATAGATGGAGAGTTTGCCTTTGTAATGTATAAGGGCGAATTTCGTGAATATGGCATCAAATTAGAGGCTGAAATATCAGATGAGACATATGAGTCCATTATTTCTGTTCTTCTTCCCAAAAGAGCGACAAAGCGTGCTATGAACCTTCTTCAAAAAAGAGACTATACAGAAGCTAAACTAAGAGAAAAGCTATCTGAAGGCTTATATCCGCAAGAAGCTATAGATGCAGCAATTGAATATGTAAAATCTTATCATTACCTTGATGATGAAAGATATGCCAGGGACTATATTACTTATCATATGCCTACTAAGAGCAAAAATAGGATAGTACAAGACCTAAGTAACAAGGGAATAAAGAAAGATATACTTATTCCAATCTTAGAAGAACTCTATGAAGAGGAGGATTTGGATCCAGAAACATCTCAAATAGAAGCTCTTCTTCAAAAAAAACACTATTCCAAAGATCTTGATTATAAAGAACAGCAGAAAATAATCGCGTTTCTTCTTAGAAGAGGGTTTTCTCTGGACAAAATAAAACGAGTGATAAATTCAAATTGATTTTTTTTTAAGCCCGATTATATGTACATATCTTGACACTATACCTTATAAAAGGTAAAATTTAAGTGTTGTAAAATTGTATAAAAGTGGGCTCTGAGGGGACCTACTATACAAAATATTGTACAATGAAAATTGAATAAGGAGGTGCTCCTGTAATGAACTATGTCATTATTGCAGTAGTAGCAGCTCTTGTCGCTTTTATTGCAGCGTGGATGCTTTCTACGTTACATCACAAGAAGGTATCTGATAGTAAGATTGGAAGTGCTGAAGAAAGGGCAAGAAAAATTATTGACGAAGCACTCAAAAATGCCGAAGAAACAAAGCGTGAGAAACTTCTAGAAGCCAAAGAAGAGGCACTTAAGACACGTAACGAGCTTGAGAAGGAAGTTAAGGATCGTAGAAACGAAGTTCAGCGTAGCGAACGTAGGATTCAGCAGAAAGAGGAAAACGTCGAAAAGAGATCCGAAGCGATCGAGAGAAAAGAGCAGAGTTTAAATGCCCGTGAAGAGGCACTCAGCAAGAAGAGCGAAGAGGTTGCTAAGCTTAATGAACAGAGAATACAGGAACTAGAAAAAATCTCTGGCTTAACCTCCGAGCAGGCAAAAGAGTATCTTTTAAAGATAGTCGAAGATGATGTAAAGCATGAATCAGCTGTCATGATCAAAAACATGGAAGCTGAGGCTAAAGAAGAAGCTGATAAGAGAGCAAAGGAAATCGTTGTTAATGCGATCCAGCGTTGCGCTGCTGATCACGTATCAGAGACTACAATTTCTGTAGTACAGCTTCCTAATGATGAAATGAAGGGTCGTATCATTGGTAGAGAGGGTAGAAATATCAGAACTCTTGAGACAATGACTGGTGTAGATCTTATTATTGATGATACACCAGAGGCGGTAGTTATTTCTGGCTTTGATCCTATACGTAGAGAAGTTGCTCGTATAGCACTTGAGAAACTTATCGTAGACGGTCGTATCCATCCAGCTAGAATAGAAGAGATGGTAGAGAAGGCTCAGAAAGAAGTTGCTGCTAAGATCAAAGAAGAAGGTGAAAATGCTGCGATAGAGGCAGGTGTTCATGGACTTCATCCTGAAGTTATCAAGATTTTAGGACGAATGAAGTTCAGAACAAGTTATGGACAGAATTGTCTTAAGCATTCTGTAGAGGTAGCTCAGCTTTGTGGACTTCTTGCATCAGAGCTTGGACTCGATGTTAGAGTAGCAAAAAGAGCCGGACTTTTACATGATATTGGTAAAGCTGTTGACCATGAACTTGAAGGTTCACATATCCAGCTCGGTGTTGATATCTGTAAGAAGTACAAGGAATCTCAGATTGTAATCAATGCGGTTGAGGCACATCACGGAGATGTTGAACCTCAGTCACTTATAGCAGTTCTTGTTCAGGCTGCAGACACTATTTCTTCTGCAAGACCTGGAGCTCGTAGAGAGACTCTTGAAACTTACACATCTAGATTAAAAGAACTCGAGGATATTACTAATAGCTTTAAGGGTGTTGATCACTCATTTGCTATTCAGGCTGGCCGTGAAGTCAGAGTAATGGTAGTTCCTGAGCAGGTTTCAGATGCAGATATGGTGCTTATGGCTCGTGATATTGCCAAGAAGATCGAGGATGAGATGGAATATCCTGGTCAGATCAAGGTAAACATTATTAGAGAGAGCAGAGCAACTGAATATGCTAAATAATTAAAAAGCTGTCCTTATGGACAGCTTTTTTCTTTTTAAATATTTTTCTCAATTAGATAGAATTACTTGTAAAAAATGATTGCGTGCAATATAATAAAAAATATAATGATGAAAAGGGGTTAGTACTATGCACGAATCTGGTGAAGATTATATCGAAACTATATATCTGTTAAAGAAGCGCAATGGTTCAGTTCGCTCTATAGATGTAGCTAATGAACTTAATTTTTCACGCCCTTCAGTATCAAGAGCTGTAGGAATACTTAAAGATAACGGTCTTATCACTGTAGAAGATGATGGTGAGCTGATTCTTACAGAAGAAGGACTAAAAACTGCTAAACATGTATATGAGAAGCATACTAATCTTACTAAGTTCCTTATGATGACTGCCGGAGTAAATGAGACTATCGCAGAAACTGATGCCTGCAGAATTGAACACATCATAAGTCCTGAGACCTTTAAGGGTATCAAGAAGTATGTGAAAGACCACAAAGAAAATTGAAAATACTTAATAACGTAAGAATATTTAGCCACTTAGCTTTGCTAAGTGGTTTTTTATATATTAGGAAATTCCTCTGGATTTCCTAATATATAAAAAACGCTCCACTATGGATGCACACTCGCGCGTATGGTATTTGTTGCATAAATGCAACCGCGCTCGGCGCGAGCATGTTGCAAGCAACATGCTTTTTCATTAGTTTCTAGAAAATAATCACAATTTTACAAAAAAAGTTTCAAATATGATGATTTGTATGATTGCCTTCTTAGTACAATTTAAAAGGATTTTTTATGAGATTAAAGGGAGGCATAGGGAATGTGCAAAGAAATTAAAAGGTTTTTATCATTCGTACTTGCTTTAGCGCTTATACTTACTACTTTTAGTAGTGATCTTGCAAGCACTAAGGTATATGCGGTTGGATCAGTAGAGGAAATGAATGAGTCTGCTGGTGAAAATGAAGATGGAGATATATTTGAAAGCTTTTCAGAAGTAAATGAGAAAAGCGATGCTGTAGACAATGCAAATGAAGGCGTTGTTACAGAACCTTCTGATGAAAGTGGCGTGGAAGCTACTAATATAATCGCATCAGAAGAGAATACTTCTAATGAAGAAAGCACTGAGGTATCCACAGAAGAAACTTCAGTAGATGCTTCAGTAGATGCAAGCTCAGAGGCATCAAGTGAGGATGCTAGTGCAGTAGCAAGTACTGAGGCTTCAGAAGATGCTGCTACACTTGCTAGTAGCGTAGAAGAGCTTGAATTTGATCAGGATAAAGTGATCGACGGAATCAAGATCTCTCTTTATGCAAAGAAGGGTGTTCTTCCTGCAGATGCTGAGCTTCGTGTAGAGAAGGTTGAGACTTCTTTGGAAGAAAAGATCGAAGATGCAATTGATGCTGAGACAGGTTCTGATGTAAATGTTGAAAAGACATATTCATATGATATCAACATTTATTCTGAGAGCGAGGGTAAAAACGTACAGCCAGAGGATGGAACTGTAAGAGTTACATTCGAACAGGTTCATGAGGCTAGTGACAAGAATCTTTCCCTCGAAGTTTACCATGTAAAAGAAAATGATGGCGAAGTTCAGAATGTAGAAAAGGTTGCTACAGGCAACAAGAATTCTACAGAGACTGAGATCAGTTTTGATGCTGAGCACTTCTCAATCTATACACTTACACTTATTGAATATCATCTGATCTTTGAGAACAAGATAAATACAATTACTATTTCAATGGTAAATGAAAAGGGAGAGAGCATTGGTGAAGATGTATCTCATACAGTTTCACTTGGTTCACTTGATTTTCATGAAACATCTGTTAGCGCTGTTGCACCTTCAATTCCTTGTTACACATTTTCTAAGGCGAAACTTGGTGATAAAGAATTTGATCTTATCAAATTAAAAGATGGTAAAGTACTTGCTCGTATTGATGGATTCTGGTCAGATGAAAAAGTTGGTGAAATAAAGGCTGATAGTAAAGTTACTTTTATCTATAAAGAATCAGTTTATAAGACATACGACCATCTTGATCTTGGCTTTACGGATGAGGAGTTCAAACTTTATAAGAACGATCCATCTACTAAGATATATGCCATTGTTAATGGTAAAAAATTAAAAATGGGCATAACTGGTCCTGACGGCGGTTATGATGAAGAGCTTGGAACATACGAATATAGACTTGATCTTGGAGTAAATGGCGCTCCAGAATCAGTTAAATCAACAGATACAATCGTATTTGAAGTTGAGTATAAGGGACAGACATATCGCTATAGTCCTACATCTCTTGAAAATGCTAAGGCTTATGAGAGCTGCTACTATGCCCACAGATATATCCAGGACGTTTTTGGATTTGACTATTACTATAACTTTACAGATCAGTTTGTAGTAGTTGGAAATCTTATTTACAACAAGAATGATGGTTCTGCAACAAAGCCTGTAGCTGACAAGCAGGAGGAAGCACATGCTGCATCATTTACGTTTATCGTAAAAGATATTGAGGATACTGGACTTGGAACATATGAAGGACATACATTCCTTGGCTGGGCTGAGAGTGCTGATGCTAAGGTCCCTCAGTTCAAGGCTGGAGATTCAATTGTAGTTGAAAAGAATGGAAGAAAAGAGCTCTATGCAATCTGGGGCGATGAAGATGTTTATGTTCCAGTATATGCCACAGATGGATCTGGAAAAGCTGTTGTAAATCCTCAGTTCAAGTCAATTCTTGGACTTGAGTATGTACAGTGGGATTCCTATTACCCAGTAGGTGTTATCAAACTTCCTGCTTCATTTTTTGAAGGAAAGACATCTCCATACATCACTTCAGAGGATGACCTTAATGCAGTATTAGATGCTGTTAAGGCTATCGATAAGAGCTGCCTTAAAGATGGAGGCGTTGGTAACGCAAATAATACAGTTGCTGAAAATCTTAAATATGTGCAGAGAGATATAGGTAAAGATTCAAATTCTAAGTTCACAGCACTTTTTGATTACACATATAGTCCTTCTATAAGCCACCCAGATGGCGGAAGCTTCAAGTACCATCTTGATCTTAGATTTACTACTAATGATGTATCATTTAAGGGTCTTTATTATGTAGGTGAAAAACATATTGAAACTAAGGATCTTGGAGAAAGCACTTCATATCTGTCAGGAGCTCCTTTAACCTACAAGGATGCATCGGATGTTGTAT
Organism: Butyrivibrio hungatei DSM 14810; assembly: GCF_900143205.1. Classification (GTDB taxonomy): domain Bacteria; phylum Bacillota; class Clostridia; order Lachnospirales; family Lachnospiraceae; genus Butyrivibrio; species Butyrivibrio hungatei. The sequence continues at coordinate 211,834 of NZ_FRDH01000005.1, forward strand.
CAGCTTATTCAAACGGCTATAAGCTTGAAGATATTTATACAGATGAAGCTTGCACACAGAAGTTTAATGGACTTGAGGCTATTTCAGCTAATATGACTCTTTATGCTAAGTTTACTAAGTCAGAGAGAGAGAGCCTTGCCTTCTTTATCATTAAGGATTCTTATGCAGGTGTACCAAATGCTGGACCACAGGATTCAAAGTACTATTATCCAGAAAGTGGTAAATATGATTGGAAAGGTTCAGCCAAGAACTTTGATCTTTTGACACCTACATATACAGGTTCAAATGGTTATGTTTCTATCTATAATTGGGAAAATGGTATCAACCAGGAGTACACAGGTTGGGCATATGATACTGGTGTTAAGGACAAGATCAACGCTTATGTAAGCAGCACATTTGGTTCTAACTTCTCAGAAAGCGATGTAGTTTGGTACGTATATAAGAGACAGTCAGGTGGTTCTAGACATATTGATGGATATGTAGCAGCTAACGTTACATACAATGCAAATAATGGCGGAACAACTGCTGATGGTAAGACAGAAATTGCTGGTAATAAGGTTAGATTTGGAACAACAACAGACGTACTTGCCAACATGTTTACCAATTCAAATTCTAATTTCGTTGGCTGGAATACAAAGGCTGATGGAACAGGAACATGGTATGGAACAACATACAATAACAAGACAATAAAGGTAAATGATAAGATTGTTCTTTATGCTCAGTGGAACAAGGAAGTAACATTCAAGGCGAACTTCATCGTTCAGGGTGAAGATGGTTCTTTCTACACAGATGGAGCACCTAACTATATCATGCAGAAAGAGTTCACAATCAAGCTGAAGGATGGCGAAACAAAGAGTGTTACTCCAGAAGTATATAAAAATAGTAATCCTTCAAAGATCTCAAGTTACCTTATACCTGCAATAGGCGGCGTTAAGATGATGTTTGATAGAAACATCGTTGATGAGCAGGGTGTTACTTATACAGTTGCTCCAGAAGAGGTTGCTGGTAACTGGTCAGGAACAGTAAGCGAAGATGGTGAGCAGTTAGTACTTAATATCTACTACTTGCGTGATGATTTTAGTACTGACGTAGTTGTTACATCATTAGACGAGGAATGGTTCTATGATGGAACAGCTCATGAGTATGACAAGGAAGAGAAGTTCACTTACACAAGTTCATCTAAAAACATTGAGGTAACTGATGTTACACTTGCATCTAATAAAGTAACAAATGTAAGTGACAATAAGCTTGGTAACAATGAGATAACAGCCCTTAAGATCAAGAATACTGAAACTGGTAAGGAATATTCATTAACAGTTAAGGATGGCAAGGTTGTAACAGGCGGCAATGCAGCAACAAAGGTAACTGTTGTAAACGGATCTCTTAAGATCAAGCCTAGAACAGTAACACTTACATCTAAGACTCTTACAAAGGAATTTGATCTCAAGGCTCTTACAGCTGATGAGAGAGTAGAGGCTGGCGAGACAGATGCAAAAGACATCACAGCAACAGCATTTAACGCTGAAACAGGTGAAGGATTTGTTTCTGGCGAAGGAATCGATGCTTCTAAGACAGTATTTACTGGAAGCAGAGTAGAAGTTGGTGGTACAGGTGAAGGTGAGAACGAATTTACTTATGTTCTTTCTTCAGGTCTTTTAAAAGAAACAAAGGCTGAGAACTACACTATTGCAACTGAGTTTGGTGATCTTGTAGTAACAGATAGAGAAGAGAAATTTGTTATCAAGGTTCGCCTTGGTGCTGAAGGAAATGGTGGCGATACAGTACTTCCTTATAACGGAAGTTCGCAGCATGCTGACCTTACAGTTCATGTATATGTTGATGCTGAGAGTTCATCAGGTCTTGAGGATCTTGTAAATAGACTTAACTCACTTTTATCAAATGTAACTAGCATTGGTACTCTTGTAGTTCATGCAGAGGAGAGTGAACCTGAAACTCCTGCAGGCAAGAAGGTAGATGCCGAAAAAGTTAAAGTCAATGGCGTAGAAGTTACTGTAGATAACCTCTATGTATCAGGCGGAGAAGGAACTGACGTAGGTAAATATCCTGTTGTTCTTAATTCAGATAATATGACTGTTGGTGCTGTTATCGATGGTAAAGAGATTGACCTTAGCAAGCAGGTTAGAATCGAAGTTGAGAACAATATCACAAAAGTTACAGAAGAAGAGCAGGTTACAGAAGATCTTAACCCATCAGAAGTAGTTATCGGTAACCTTATTGTAGAAAAGAGAAATGTAACCCTTACATCTGCTTCTGCTAGAAAGCAGCAGGATGGAAATCCTCTTACAAACAGCACTGTTACAGTTTCTGGTGATGGATTTGCAAATGGTGAAGCTGGTCAGGAAGGTGCAATTTACAATGTAACTGGTTCAATTTCCAGTGAAGGAAGCACTCCTAACACATTCACATATACACTTCAGGAAAATACTAAGGCAGAGAACTACAACATTACTACAGTATTTGGTACTCTTGAGATCTACACTGTTGGCGGAGAGGACAATCCTCCTGCAGAAGGTGGCACAGTAACAACAGCTGCTCCAGCTGCAGCTCCTGCAGGTGCAGTACTTGGTGCTAGAAGAGATCCTGCTGCAAATGGTCAGGCAGTACTTGGTGCTAGACGTGCTAGAACTGAAGATGCTACAAATAATACAGGTAGATTTGTCGTAATCCTTATTGCTGCTGGTCTTGCTTCATGCATGACATTAGTTGGCAGAAAAAAGAAGGAAGAAAAAGAGTAATATCAAACTTAAACAGGTACGTTTAACATAAAAGAACTGGTGCTTTGCACCAGTTCTTTTTATTTATCCTCGTTATTTGTGATTTTTGATAAAAACTGATAGTATAACCATAGACTATTGGAGGATAAGATATTGTTACCTGAAAAGTTTAAAGAACGCATGAGGGCGTACCTTTCAGAAAAAGAGTATGAGGAATTTATCTCATCTTTTGATACTGATGAAAGATATCAGGCTCTTAGGATAAATGAATTAAAAAGCGATGTTTTAAGCGCAAAAGAGATGCTTTCTTACCTTGGAAATAATGTTCCATGGGAGAAAACAGCTTTTTATTATAATGAAGATCCAGCAAATATGGTAACTCCAGGAAAGCACCCCTATCATGAGGCGGGGCTTTATTACATTCAGGAGCCAAGCGCTATGTCGCCGGTGTGCTTTCTCGATCCAAAGCCTGGAGATAAGGTTCTTGATCTGTGTGCAGCTCCTGGAGGTAAGACAACTCAGATCGCTTCTAAGATGAAGGGACAGGGCATTCTTATAACCAATGAAATAAACAGGGACAGGGCGCGAATTCTTTCTCTAAACGTGGAGAGAATGGGAATCAGTAATGCTCTTGTAACTAATGAGGATTCAGCAAAGCTTGCCTCAGTATTTGAAGGCTATTTTGACAAGATATTAGTAGATGCACCATGCTCCGGTGAAGGAATGTTTAGGAAAAATGACAATGCAGCAGATGAATGGAGCATGGAGAACGTTAAGACCTGTGCCTTAAGACAGGAAGAAATATTAGACAATGCAGCCAAGATGCTTCTTCCAGGAGGAAGACTTGTGTATTCAACTTGCACCTTTGCTGCTGATGAAAATGAAGAGAGCATACTAAAGTTTCTGTTTGCTCATCCTGATTATCATGTAGTCAAGGTGGATGCCTTTGATGGCATGGATCCGGGAAGGGCTGAACTTATTAGCCCTGAGCTTAGAGCATCATTAGAAGCTAAAGATAAAGCTCTTTTTGAAAAGAGCTTTGATCAGGTCAAGTATTCTATAAGGCTGTGGCCTCATAAACTTAAAGGTGAGGGCCATTTTTTGTGCGTGCTTGAAAGAGATGGAGAGCTTTTAAAAGATTCATCTTTTGTGCCAGGTGGACGAAATATTCCTGCTAAGCCTGAATGTATCAAGCCATTTGAGACTTTTGTTATGGAGAGCTTAAAGTTTGATAAAAAGACCTTTGAACTTAAGAGAGGAAATATATATTGCAGACTTGAAAGCGGGCAGGAACTTAAGGGCATTATATTTATGTTTGGAGATCAGATGTACCTTGCTCCAGGCGAAATGCCTTCTGTAATGGGACTTAAATGTATGCGCCCGGGTCTTCACCTTGGAACTCTCAAAAAAGACAGATTTGAGCCCTCGCATGCGCTAGCTCTTTTCCTAAAAAAGGAAGATGTGAATATAGCCTTTGATCACGACGCAGACTCTGATGATATCAAAGCTTATCTTAATGGACAGACCATAAGAGCTGAGCTTTCAGGACAAAAGGGCTGGGCACTTGTTACAGTATCAGGCCTTAGTATTGGTTGGGCCAAGGCTGCAGGTGGTATGCTTAAGAATCATTATCCCAAGGGACTTAGAATAAATTATGCGTAAATTACTGGTATTTTTAAAAGATTATAAGAAAGAGACAATATTAGGACCTTTATTTAAGCTTCTTGAAGCGTCCTTTGAACTCATGGTTCCTCTTGTTATCGCAGCAATGATAAATGACGGTATCAAGACTGGCAACAAAGAATATATTATTAAGATGAGCATTATTCTGGTGCTTTTATGTCTTGTTGGCTTTATAAGTGCAGTTACTGCCCAGTTCTTTGCAGCTAAAGCAGCAACAGGCTTTGCCAAGAAGGTAAAAAGAGCTCTTTTTGATAATATTCAAAAGCTTTCTTATACAGATATGGATCAGATCGGCACTTCAGCCATGATCACCAGAATGACAACTGATGTAAATCAGGTTCAGCAGGGCGTTAACATGACCATAAGACTACTTCTTAGGTCTCCTTTTGTTGTTTTGGGAGCCATGGTCATGGCCTTTACTATTGATTCAAGGCTCGCACTTATTTTCCTTGTTACAATAGTTCTTTTATCTGTTGTAGTGGCACTTATCATGGGATGGAGCATTCCAAGATATGGCAAGATTCAGGCTGGACTTGATACAGTTCTTAGACTTACCAGAGAAAATCATAGCGGCGTTCGTGTTATCAGGGCTTTTGGCCTTGAGGACAGGGAAGTAAAGAACTTTAATAAGCAAAATAATGCCCTTATGAATCTTCAAAAATTCGTAGGAGGCGTATCGGCTCTCATGAATCCTCTTACTTTTGGTATTCTTAATCTTGCTGTAGCTTTTCTTATCTACAAGGGAGCAATTGTTGTTAATTCAGGAGATCTTTCTCAAGGTGATATGGTAGCTCTTTATGACTATATGTCTCAGATACTTGTAGAGCTTATCAAGTTTGCCAATCTGATTCTTACAATTACCAAGGCAATCGCATCTGGAAACAGAGTGCAAGAGCTTCTTGAACTTAAGTCTTCAATGGAAGATGGCTCAACAGATAGCTTTGAAAAAACCAGCGAGCATGTTGTATTTAAGAATGTATCTATGAGATATGCAGGAGATAGCGAAGATTCTCTTGAAAATGTAGATCTTGTAGTTAATAGAGGTGAAAAGATTGGAGTTATCGGTGGTACTGGTAGCGGTAAATCTACATTCATAAATCTTATCCCCAGATTTTATGATGCAAGGGAAGGCGTTGTTTTATTTGATGGCAAGGATGTTAGGCAGTACAAGCTTGATGCCCTTAGGGATAAGATAGGAATCGTCCCTCAGAAGGCAGTTCTTTTCCATGGAACCATCAGAGACAACATCAAATGGGGCAAGAAGGATGCCACAGATGAAGAGATTTATGAAGCTTTATCTATAGCTCAGGCAAAAGAGATCGTGGATGGCAAGGAAGGTGGCCTTGACTTTGTAGTTGCTCAGGGCGGTAAAAACTTCTCTGGTGGTCAGAAGCAGAGACTTACTATTGCCAGAGCTCTTGTAAGAAAGCCTGAAGTTTTGATACTTGATGATAGTGCTTCAGCTCTTGACTATATGACTGACAAGAATTTGCGAGAAGCTATAGCCAATATGCCTGATCCACCAACGACCTTTATTGTATCTCAGAGAACATCCGCAGTTTCTACTTGTGACAAGATCGTGGTACTTGATAACGGCAAAGTTGTTGGCATTGGAAAGCATGACGAGCTTTTGAATAGCTGCGACCTTTATAGGGAAATCTATGATTCTCAGTTCAAGAAGGAGGGAGCAGTATGAAAAAAGGAACACTTAAAAAGGTATTAAGATATGCATCAAGATACAGATTTCTTATATTTGTATCCTTGTTTCTTTCAATAGTTACAGCTCTTTTGACACTTTATGTGCCTATTCTTGTTGGTGATGCTATTGACTGCATAGTTGATACAGGCAAGGTAGATATGGCAAGGATTGTTAAGATCCTGTATCAGGTAGTGTTTGTGGTTCTTGCAATAGCTCTTTTCCAGTGGATCATGAACATCGCAAACAATAAGATCACCTTCCAGGTTGTAAGAGACGTAAGGGAGGATGCCTTCAAGAGACTTCAGCATCTTCCTTTTGAATACCTTGATTCCAAGCAGACTGGCGAGATAGTAAGCAGAGTTATCTCTGATGTTGATCTTTTTTCTGATGGACTACTTATGGGCTTTACACAGCTCTTTACTGGAGTTGTAACTATAGTAGCTACTCTTATCATCATGTTTATGAAAAACTATAAGATAGCGCTGGTTGTAGTTTTCCTTACACCACTGTCACTTCTTGTGGCTAAGTTCATTGCTACCAGGTCCTTTAATTATTTTAAGAGCCAAAGCGAGGCCAGGGCTGATCAGACAGCCTTTGTTGATGAGATGATAGGAAATCTCTCAGTAGTTAAGGCTTTTGCCCACGAAGATGAGAATATGGAAGTGTTTGATGATATTAATGACAGACTTGAAAGGACAAGCATCAAGGCTACATTTATTTCATCACTTACTAATCCAGGAACCAGATTTATCAACAACTTGGTTTATGCTGCAGTTGCTTTATTTGGCGCTTTTGCATGTATGGCTGGAACCATGACTATTGGCGGACTTGTCGTATTTCTTAGATATGCCAATCAGTATACCAAGCCATTTAATGAGATTACAGGCGTGGTTACAGAGCTTCAGAATTCACTTGTATGTGCTGAGAGAGTTTTTGCTCTTATTGAGGAAAAAGAAGAGATCCCTGAAGATAAGGATGCACCAGAAAGCTTTGAGCCTGAAGGTGTTGTAGACTTTGAAAATGTAGCATTTTCATATGATAAGTCTAAAAAGCTTATTGAAGACCTTGACCTTGATATCAAGAAAGGTCAGAGAGTAGCTATTGTTGGACCAACAGGAAGTGGTAAGACTACACTTATAAATCTTCTTATGCGATTCTATGACGTAGATGAGGGCTCGATTAAGATTGATGGCTATGATCTTAGAAAGCTGAAAAGACGTGATATCAGAGACAACTTTGGTATGGTCCTTCAGGAAACATGGCTTCGAAATGGAACTATAAGAGATAATATCACTCTTGGAAGAGAAGGATTTACTGATGAAGAGATCATTGAAGCAGCTAAGGCTTCTCATGCTCACAGCTTTATCAAGAGACTTCCAAATGGCTATGATACAGTTATTTCTGAAAATGGTGGTAATCTATCTCAAGGACAGAAGCAGCTCCTTTGTATTACAAGAGTAATGCTGAGCATTCCTCCGATGCTGATACTTGATGAAGCTACGTCATCAATTGATACAAGCACTGAGATACGTATTCAGAAAGCCTTTAACAGGATGATGAAAGGTCGAACAAGCTTTATTGTAGCTCACAGACTCTCAACTATAAGGGAAGCTGATGTAATTCTTGTTATGAAGGATGGACATATTATTGAAAAGGGAAATCATGAGGACTTGCTAGCTAAGCAGGGATTTTATTATAATCTTTATAACAGTCAGTTTGCATGATAAAATATGTTTTTTAAAAGTATAGCAAATATTCACTAAAATGCGTTAATATGAAATAAGGATGGTGGGTTACAGACTTATTCGTTTTAGGAGATATATATGAACAAGCAGAACAGACCGGTTATAGTAATGGGACATAAGAATCCTGATACAGATTCAATCTGTGCAGCTATAACTTACGCTAACTTAAAAAGAAAGATTACAGGCGACGAGTACATTGCCTGCAGAGCTGGACATCTTAACGAGGAGACACAGTTTGTTTTGTCTCACTTTGGAGTTGAAGTTCCTTGCTATGTTAAGGATGTTAGAACACAGGTTAGGGACATGGAAATCAAACAGCTTGAGGGTACAGAAAGAAATCTTTCTCTCAAGAATGCATGGGCCAAGATGAGAGATAATGAGGTTGTAACTCTTTGCGTAACTGAAGATGAAGAACTCCAGGGCATTGTTACAACTAATGATATCGTTGAGACATACATGGATGTTATCGATCCAAAGATCCTTTCTGAGGCAGGTACCTGCTACAGAAATATCGTAGAAACCCTTGATGGCGAGCTTATTGTGGGTGAGATCGATGACGTTTTAAAGAAGGGTAAGGTTGTTATTGCGGCAGCTAACCCTGATATGATGGAGAATGTTATTGAGGAAGGCGACGTAGTAATCCTTGGTAATAGATATGACATGCAGTTGTGTGCTATTGAGATGAACGCAGGCTGTATCATAGTCTGTGAAGGTGCTGATGTAGCCAAGACTATTCAGATCCAGGCAAAAGAGCACGGAACCAAGATCATCACAACACCTCATGATACCTTTATTGTGGCAAGACTTATAAACCAGTCAATGCCAATTGAATATGTAATGAAAAAGAATAATCTTGTAAGCTTCCACATGGATGATTACATTGAGGATATTCAGGAAGTAATGGCTCAGATGAGACATAGATATTTCCCTGTTCTTGACAAGAATGATCATTATATTGGTATGATCAGCCGAAGAAATTTCCTGGGTGCCAAGAAAAAGCAACTTATCCTAGTGGACCACAATGAAAAGAATCAGGCAGTAAATGGTGCTGATACAGCTGAGATCCTTGAGATCATCGATCATCATAGACTTCGTACCATTGAAACTGCAGGACCTGTATTTTTCAGAAATCAGCCACTTGGCTCAACATGTACCATCATCTATCTGATGTACAAGGAATATCAGGTTGAGATTGACAAGACTATTGCTGGACTTCTAATGGCTGCTATTTTATCAGATACTCTTATGTTCAAGTCACCTACCTGCACACTTATAGACAAGCAGGCAGGAGAAGAGCTAGCTAGGATCGCTGGCGTTGATTATGAGTCTTTTGCAAAAGAGATGTTCCATGCCGGATCAAATTTAAGTGGCAAGACAGCTACTGAGATCCTTCATCAGGACTTCAAGAAGTTTACTGTTGATGATCTTACTATCGGAATTGGCCAGATCAATTCCATGAGTGCTGAAGAGCTGACTGAGATCAAAGAAAAGATTATGCCTGAGCTTAGCAAGGTATCATCAGATGACGGACTTGATATGTTGTTCTTTATGCTTACAAATATCATTGATGAATCTTCTGAGGTTATCTTTACTGGAGCCAAGGCACAGCATACATTAGGAAGTGCATTTGGAGTTACTCCAAAGGACGACAGCGCAATCCTTCCAGGAGTGGTATCCCGTAAGAAGCAGTTACTTCCTAACATTGTTGAAGCTATACAAAGCTAAGATAGGAAATCTTTGATTTCCGTGATCGAAGCTTGTTCTGTCGAGCGAAGCGAGAGCAGAACTACCTTGAAAAATGGGAGGGGACTATGGACGAATTACGTATGCGACTTTTACATGAGATTATGGGTGTATATGGTCCAAATCAGGGCCAATCTATTGGCGCTGTCATTATTCCTGCTTTTCTTGGAGATTTTAAGAAGGTCTTAGAGAAAACAGACTCCTTTGATGAGGTGTCAGAAGAGTATATGACAGAGGATAAGCGGATTCATTTAGTCCTATATGGAAGAAAAGAGCTTGGACACAAGAGCTCTAACTTTGTTGTCACTGGATGCGACTTTAATGATAAGAGTCTTTTTGGTGCCTACGAAGATATGAATATAAAAATGTAAAGAAAAAGCCTGATCGAAAGATCAGGCTTTTATAGTGCCGGCAGTGGGACTTGAACCCACACGTGGTTACCCACAACAGATTTTGAGTCTGCATCGTCTGCCATTCCGACATGCCGGCTTATAAAAGCTGTATCCCATGAGGAATACAGCTTTATTAGTTTAGCATAGGAGCTAATTATATTCAAGGAGTTTTTAAACAGATTTATTTACATCTTGTTCTTGTAAAGATAGTAAGCAAGCACATGAAGAGATTGCTTGAAGTCACCGCCATAGATTCTAGATAGAAGTTCTTTTTCTGAAATAGTCTCGATGTTAAGGAATTCAGTATCATCAAGGTCCTGACCGCAGATTTTTTTGCAAGCTGTAGCGCAGTAGATGTGAACGTTACTATTTGATAATGTGGCATTTGCTGGGATTGTGAGAAGGTGAGCCCAGTTATCAGATATATATCCGGTTTCTTCTTTGAGTTCTCTTTTGGCAGCTTCAAAGGCGTCATCTTCAGTAGCGATTATGTTTTTGCTTGTTATGTATGGAACGTCGCTTTTTTCTTTGTATTCGATGGCTCCAGCTGGAAATTCAGTTGTGATTTCATCAATACCATGTCTGTACTGCTTGACGCAGATATACTGTCCCCTTTCATCTGTGGCTACGATGAGAGAGAAGCTGTGCTTGGAATAGTTATATACAGGACCAATCACGGAGTCGTTAGGGAGCTTGTATTCATTTCTTCTAAAGTCAATCCATTCGTCCTGAACTACGTGTTCTTCTTTTATCAGTTTCCAGGTTAGGGCATTGTTTTGCATCTATACTACCTCTGCTTATTCGTTTTTATTTATGATGATACTCCAAGTAAGGATATTGCTACAAGATTAAATTATTTTGAAAAATTCTTTCTGTAATGATAATAGTTTCTATTTGATAAATAGTAACATATAATGAGTTATGGTATAATGACTATGCTATATTTATAAATATTACGGTGGGCGGCGTGTATGAAACTAATATCTGTTGATAAACTTGAACCGGGGCTTGTTGTTTCTGAAAACATCTATACTATTGATGACAGACTTGTTCTTCCTAAAGGAACTGTCCTTTCTGACAAGGATATAGCAAGGATCAGATCTCATTCACTTTACAATATCTTTGTAGAAAATGAAAAAAAGCCTGTTCCTGTGGAAGCTCCACATAAGCCGGCTGTCGCTTTATCTTATGCAGAAAAGCTCAGAAATTCTGAAGAATTCATCAAATTCAAACAGCATATCGAAGAAAATGCTAAGGAACTTGAAGAGTCATTTAAGATGATCGCAAATGGCACTATGGCTCTTGATGTTGATAAGCTTACAGAACCTGTTTATCACCTATTTGTAGAAGCCGGTGGAACAGCGGGTGTCTTTGACATGCTTCACAATCTCCGCGACAACAGTGATGCAGTTTATATGCACAGCCTTAACGTTTCACTTATCTGTAATACAATTGCTAACTGGATGAAACTTCCAGAGGAAAAGGTTCAGCTTGCTACAGCAGCTGGTCTTTTACACGATATTGGTAAGGTGCTCCTTCCACAGGATCTTCTGGACAAGAGTACACCATATACCGAGTATGAATCCAGACTGTTAAAAGAGCATGTGGTAAAGGGATATGAGCTTGTAAAGGATAAGGATATTGATCAGCACATCAAAAATAGTGTCATCATGCATCACGAGTTCCGTGATGGATCAGGATATCCATTCCATATAAAGGGCGACCAGATTGACGAGATTGCCAGCATTGTAACTGTTGCCAATATCTATGACGAGCTTACCAGCAAGAGAAAGTTCAGAGCACCTCTTTGTCCGTTTGAAGTTATCGGCCAGTTTGAGAAGGAAGGGTTTGAGAAGTTTGACGCAGATGTTATCATGACTTTTCTTACCAACATATCCAATACGTTCATTGCAAATCGCGTTATGCTCAATAACGGGAAGACTGGCGATATTATCTTTATAAATGCGGAACATTTATCCAGACCGGTTGTAAAATGCGGAGGCGAATACATCGATCTGGGATCAGAGAATAATCTATCTATCGTGGCAGTTATCTAAGGAAATTTGCACAAATATTGGAAACGAAAATTGTAAAAAACGTTTCTTGTTAATTAAACCCTAGTATCATATTATTGTTATAAGGAAACCAGATAAAATAAATCCGTTTCCTTATAAGTTGTTTATGTTAGCTGGCTATACCAGCAGAATGGGTGATCATGACAGAGAAATCAAAACAGATTTTCGGAAACAAGATTAGTGACAAAGATTATCACAGTGCCATCAAATCCAAGAATAGTTATATCAGGAAATATGGCGATGATTCCGGCGTGGATTATGGCGTACAGGTTACAGACAATAACGTCATCGGACCTATACTGGGAGTGAAGAACATTGAAGTTTCTACTAAACCTTCTGAGGGTAAAATAGATACTGAAAAAGGGATTATAGTAGGAAACATCAGAATGGGGTTTGGTCATTACCGTATATCCATGGCTATGGCTTCATATGCGCATCATCTTGGACTTACTCCTTATTGGATGGATCTTAATTCTTTTAAGGAGACTACATGTACCAAGGTTATTGGAGCTCAGAATGATCTTTATTCTCTTGGATCAAGACTTTCCAAAAATCCAATTTTTAATAAGTTCGTTTGGGAACCTATGAACTACGAAGGATTCAGAGCTCTTTCATATAATGCAAAGGACCAGAAAAATGCTGAGCTTATGGCTCCTGTTTACAAAAATGTCCCAAAGGATATTCCGGTTGTTGCAACTCATGCATGGCCTGCGCAGGCAGCTGTTCATGCAGGAATGAAGTATGTAGTCAATGCGATTCCTGATAACTGGCCAATGGCCCTTCATTTATCTGAGGGCAGTGTGCATACTATACAGTGCAGAAATGCTTATATGGGCTATAGAGTGTTAAATGGCATGGATAAAAAGAAGGTTTGTAAGCCTATGCCAAAGCAGTCACTTGTATACACTGGCCATTACATTGATTATGAACTTGTCAGCAATATAGATAATGACTGCGAAGCTAGAAGGATCAGAAATAGAAAAGGAAAGCCAATCCGTTTCCTTTTGACTATTGGCGGAGCAGGTGCTCAGAAAGAGATTTTTGCTGAGATCATAAAGCATCTGATACCAGCTATCAAATCTGGTATTGCAGCTCTTTATGTAAATGTTGGTGATTATAGAAATGTCTGGGATGAGCTTTGCAAAGAAATTCCAGATATGAATGCCTTAAAGACAGAGCATATGGACAATTGGGAAGATACAGTTTCTTTTGCTGAGAAATCTCTTGATCCTGAGCTTGAAATAGAGGGAATCCACGGATTCTATCATAAGAATATTTTTGAAGCAGTTTATGCAACTAATCTCTTGATGAGAAGCTGCGATGTACTTGTTACAAAGCCTAGTGAACTTGCCTTTTATCCTGTTCCTAAGCTGTTTATTAAACGAGTTGGTAAACACGAGATGTGGGGGGCAATCCATTCAGCTGAGATCGGCGATGGAACACTTGAGTGCAGAGATATACCACATATTTTGCAGATGATAGACCAGTTTATTCAGACAGATCTTGTTTGCGAGATGTGCGACAACATTGTACTTAATAAGAATATGGGCATCTATGATGGAGCCAAAAAAGTAATTGAGCTTGCGATGAAGCTTAAGGAGGAAGATAAGTGATGGAAGAGAAGATCAGTTTATCAGGGGCAGCAAAAGCTTCCTATGGACTAGGCGCAGTTGGTAAGGACATGGTATACATGCTCTCAGCGTCTTATGTTCTGTATTATTATCAGGATATTTTGGGCGTCAGTGCAGCTGCCATGGGAGTTATCCTTATGATTGCCAGAGTCTTTGATGCTTTTAATGATCCTATCATGGGCGCAATTGTTGCCAAGACAAAGACTAAATGGGGCAAGTTTCGTCCCTGGCTTTTGATTGGAACTATTACAAATGCAATCGTGTTGTTCCTAATGTTTTCTGCACCTCCAGCACTTAATGGTCAGGGGCTTGTAACATATGCAGCTGTTACATATATCTTATGGGGTGTTACTTACACAATGATGGATATCCCATATTGGTCAATGATCCCTGCATTTACAGAAGGCGGCAAAGAGAGAGAAGGACTTACAACTCTTGCCAGATCATGTGCAGGTGTTGGATCAGCTATTATCACCATCATTACTGTAATGACCGTATCAGCGCTTGGACATGCCTTTGGTGGAGCTAATATTACCGATAGAGAAGTTGAGAGACTTGGTTTTTCATACTTTTCAATTATCATAGCTGTTTTATTTGTTCTCTTTACTGTTATCTGTTGCATTTTTGTAAAAGAGAAATCAACAGTAGATATGAAGACAGCATCTATTGGAGAGATGTTCAAGGCTCTTATCCAGAACGATCAGGCTATGGCAGTAGTAGTGGCTATCGTTGTTGTTAACTGCTCAATCTACATCACATCTAACCTTGTTATCTACTTCTTTAAGTATGATTTTGGTGGAACAGGCTGGAGAGGTGATTACACACTGTTTTCAACATTTGGAGGCGGAATTCAGATCCTTTCAATGATGATTCTTTATCCACTCCTTAGAAAAATGTTTACGTCTATCAACATTTATTACATCAGTATGGGCATGGCAATCTGTGGCTATATTTCACTTCTTGTTCTTGCTTCTACATCAATGAATAACGTATTCCTTTTGTTCATTCCTGGATTCTTTATCTTTGCAGCAAATGGAATGCTCTCAGTTATTACAACAGTATTTCTTGCTAATACTGTAGATTACGGTGATCTCAAGAATAACCGCAGAGATGAGTCAGTTATCTTCTCAATGCAGACATTTGTTGTTAAGCTTGCATCTGGTATTTCAGCTTTTTTAGCTGCCATCTCACTTCAGATCCTTGCTTTATCAAATGATACTGCAGAGACAGCAAAAGAGATCGATTACTCAATGGGTGTTTCGCTTGCCCAGAAGATGGGACTTAGAATGGCAATGACTATCGTACCTATAATCGGACTTGTTTTTGCAATATTCTGGTTTAAAAATAAGTATTTCTTAACTGATGAAAAGCTTCAGGAGATCTCAGTTACTCTTGTGCAGAGAAAGACAGAAGAATTGTCTAAGAATTAATAGGTGCCTTGCATCTTATGAGGATATATAAAAAACATCGTTTGCTTCGATTTTTCGGGGCATACGGTGTTTTTTATGCTATAATTACTTTGATTGTATTGTATAAAAGGTGAGCTGATGACTTGTAAAGATATTGAAAAGTTAATACCATCTTTTCTTGATGATGACCTTGATAACAAGGATCTTTCTGAGTTTATTTCTCATATTGAGAGTTGCTCTGAATGTAAAGAAGAGCTTACTATCCAGTTCCTTGTTAAGGTTGGTATGAAGCGTCTTGAGGATGGTAATACATTTAACTTAAGAGATGAACTTGAACTTCTTATGAGAGATTCCAAAAAGAGTCTTAAAGCCAGAAGATATCTTGTGTTTACCAGCTATGTCCTTGAACTTGCTGTTATAGTCTTGGGTGTGATTACAGTAGTTCTTTCGTTTATTTTATAATTCTTTTTATTGTTGGTGGTTTATGTCTGAAAATCTATTAATTGTTAATGGTAATGAGCTGGTCAGTGATGCTTTTTACAAAACACCAGCCTTTACAGACTCTGACGGAGTTTTTGTAAATGGTGTCTATGGTGGTATCTTCAAGCTTATTTCAATATTAAAAACAAGTGAATATAAGTATATGAGTATTTCTTTTTCTGAGGATGGTGTAAATGAAAGATTAAAGCCTCAGATATTGAAATTCAGGGAAATCATAGAAGAAAATGGTCAGGGAGAGATCGCTGTGACCAAAGAGTTTTTGGAATCCCTTGAAAATGCGCTGAAAAAACTTTCTCCATCAGGAGAAGTTAAGGGAGCTTCTTTTGATATGACTATGAAGGTTACATCTGACCTTAATGAAGTAGAAGCTCTTTTTGAAACCAGGGCTGATAGAGCTGCTTTCTATTTCCTTACGGATAAAGAAAAGATCCTTGGTCTTTCAATTACTTTTGATGGCAGTAATGTAACATATATTCCGGTTGAGAACTTTATAACTGCAGATTATCTTGGCAAGAAGTTGTCTTACTTAAGTGAGAGAATGAGCCTTTGCAGTTTTGATATCAAAGAAAGCTACAAGTATTTTGAGCCTTCTGAATTTGCAAACAGGACCTATGGTTACAAAGATGAGGACGTGTCAGGGAATAAGTGCTTTGATGTGCTGATTGGAGCATATCTTATCAATCCTCTTAAGAATGACTATGAACCTTGGGATGTTGCAAAAGAGTACCTCAAGTTAACCCTCCCTAAGAGAGCTGATCTTTTTGGAAAAGAGCCACTTGAAAATGCGGATGTTAAGGTGCTTTCTGATTATGCTTCCAAGATAGCTTATATCTGCTACAATGCTGAGCCTCTTATAAGGGCTAAGCTTGTCAAAACAGGCATGGAGAGGCTTATGTATAACATAGAGATGCCTCTTTCATATATTCTTTATTCCATGGAAAAAGAAGGCATCATCGTTAAAAGAGATGAGCTTAAAGCCTATGGAGACAAGCTCCTTGTAAGGATTGATGAACTTGAAAAGGCAATCTATGAAGCTGCAGGAGTTGAATTTAATATCAATTCTCCAAAGCAGCTTGGAGAGATATTATTTGAAAGACTTGGGCTTCCAGCTGAAAAGAAGACAAAGTCTGGCTATTCAACGGCAGCTGATGTACTTGAAAAACTTGCGCCAGAGCACAAGATCGTTGCAGACATCCTGGAATACAGAGGACTTACTAAGCTTAAATCAACCTATGCAGATGGACTTGCAGCTTTTATCGCTGATGACAACAGGATACATACAAGCTTTAATCAGACTATCACTGCAACAGGAAGAATCAGTTCAACAGAGCCAAACCTTCAGAATATTCCTATGAGAACAGAACTTGGAAGACTCATCAGAAAGGTCTTTGTTCCTAAGGATGGCTATGTCTTTGCTGATGCGGATTATTCACAGATCGAGCTTAGGATCCTTGCCCATATGTCTAAGGACAAGGGACTTATCGATGCCTACCATGAAGGTGAGGATATCCATAGGATCACTGCATCCAAGGTGTTCCATGTTCCTTTTGAAGAGGTAACGCCGCTTCAGAGACGAAATGCCAAAGCTGTTAACTTTGGAATTGTTTATGGTATAAGCGCTTTTGGGCTATCACAGGATCTTTCCATATCAGCTCATGAAGCAAAAGAGTATATGGAAAAGTATTTTGAGACTTATCCTGGAGTTAAAAAGTATCAGGAAGATGTTATAGCAAGCGCAAAGGCAAAGGGCTATAGCGAGACTATGTTTGGCAGAAGAAGACCTGTTCCTGAGCTTAAGGCTTCTAACTTTAATTTAAGGCAGTTTGGCGAGAGAGTTGCCATGAATGCTCCTATCCAGGGAACTGCTGCCGACATCATGAAGATAGCGATGATAGATGTTTTCTTTAAGTTAAAAGAACTGTCATTAAAGTCTAAGCTTATTTTGCAGATCCACGATGAGCTTGTCATAGAGACTGCCCCAGATGAAGTGGATACCGTAACAAAGCTGTTGGCAGAAGAAATGGAAAAGGCAGTTACTTTGTCTGTGCCTATGGAGGTTGATTGCCACACAGGTTCAGACTGGTACGAGGCAAAGTAAGATAATGGGACTTATTAAGGGTAAAACAAACATAATCGGGATTACAGGCGGTGTTGGCGCTGGAAAATCTACTGTTCTTGGTTATATACGGGACAATTATAACTGCCTTGTGATCTTTTCTGATGATGTAGCTAATGAGATCAAAAAGAAGGGGTATCCAGCCTATGATGAGCTTGTTAAGCTCCTTGGAAAAGAGATCCTATCTGATGATGGAGAGATCGACAAAGCCAAGATGGCAGCGGCTATATTTAATGACAAAGATAGCCTAGAAAAAGTAAATAATATTTTGCATCCTGCAGTAAATACATATATTATAAATATTATAGGGAATGAACGAAAAAATAACGTTTATGACTTTGTTTTTGTAGAAGCAGCTCTTTTGATAGAAAATGGTTATGACAAGATCGTTGATGAACTGTGGTATGTATATGCTTCTGAAGAAGCCAGAAGAGAGAGATTAAAGGCTTCTAGAGGCTATTCGGATGAAAAGATAACTGATATCTTAGCTAATCAGCTAAGTGATGAAGTATTTAGGGAGTATTGCAGCTTTGTGATAGATAACAGTACAGATCTGTCAGATGCTGCAAAACAGATTGATAATAAACTTTGGGAGTGGAGAAAGTAATGGCTAGTTTAGAACAAGCAGATCAGAAAGTTGTATTCGGACTGGATATAGGAACCAGAAGTGTTGTTGGTACAGTCGGATACATGAATGATGGACAATTTAATGTTATTGCCCAGTGTGTCGAGAAACATGAGACAAGAGCAATGCTTGATGGTCAGATCCATGATATCGGTAAAGTTGGATCCACTATCAAGGTTGTCAAAGAAAAGCTTGAACAGCAGACAGATATTCATCTTACAGATGTTTGTATTGCTGCTGCTGGTCGTGTTCTTAAAACTGTCAGAACAACTTACGACTACGAGTATGTAGATGCTCACGATATTACAGAAGAGGATATCTATAACCTTGATTCTGCTGCAGTTGAGCAGGCTTATTCTGAGTTTATTAAGAACAATACATCTGATCTTAAGTTTTATCTTGTTGGCTATTCTGTTATGCATTATTACCTTGATGGATATCAGATTGCCAATCTTGAAGGACATAATGCAGGTAAGGTAAGTGTTGAACTTATTGCGACATTCCTTCCTGATGACTGCGTAGACGGTCTTTATAAGGCTTGTGAGAGGGCGGACCTTAAGGTTGCAAACCTCACTTTGGAGCCTATTGCAGCTATGATGGTTGCTATTCCAGATAGATTCAGAATGCTGAATCTTGCGCTTGTAGACGTAGGAGCAGGTACATCCGATATTTGCGTTACTGATGATGGTTCTATCACAGCTTATGGAATGCTTCCTATAGCAGGTGATGATATTACTGAGATAATCGCTCAGCACTGTCTTGTGGACTTTAATCAGGCTGATGAGATCAAGATAGCAGCAAGCCATAATGACAAGGTTGACTATGTTGATATCATGGGTCTTAACAAGACTATTTCTTCCAAGGATATCGCCAAGATCGTTAAGCCTAAGGTTGATGAGATGGCCAAAAAAGCCGTTGATGAGATCAAGAGATTAAATGGTGACAAGCCGGTCAGCGCCGTATTCGTTGTAGGTGGTGGCGGATGCGTTCCAGGATATGTTAAGGCTATTGCAAGAGAGATGGATATTCCAGAAGAAAGAGTTGCTCTTCGTGGCGAAGAAGTCATGAAGAACATCACCTTCCTGAATAATGATGGAATCGAGAGAGATTCACTTCTTGTAACTCCTCTTGGTATCTGTATCAGTTATTATGAAGAGGCAAATAACTTTATTTTTGTTTCATTTAACGGCGTACAGACCAAGATCTATGATAATGGTAAGCTTCAGGTAGTGGACGCTGCTATGCAGGCCCAGTTCCCTAATGAAGATCTTTTCCCAAAGAGAGGACAGGAACTTAAGTTTACTGTTAATGGCAAAGAGAGAAGTTCAAGAGGCGAGCCCGGTGAAGCAGCTATTATCCAGCTCAATGGTAAGCCTGCTGATATCCATACCAAGATCAGGGCAAACGATATCATTGAGGTTACTCCATCTACAGCAGGAGCTCCTGGTAAGGCTGTTATTGAGAGTATTCCTGAATTTAAGACTAAGTTTAACGTAAATGTAAATGGCAAGAACATTGAGGCTTCAAGATTTGCCACAGTTAATGGACAGCCATCAACTCCTTTATATAGCATTCAGGCTGGTGATGAAGTTAAAATTCTTGACTACAATACTGCTGAACAGATTGCAGCTCTTATGGATATAGATATCAATGAAGATACTGTAATTTTTGTTAACAACGAAAGAGGTAATAAGGATACACCTGTTTATGAGAACTTTAAGATCGAGTTTAAGGCTCAGGAAGAAGTTATCATGGACTATTATAAGGATTTCCCAAGTGCTGACGAGGTTGCTATCAGTCAGGAGAATGAGGAGTCCTATGAAAGCACAGAAGATGGCCGACTTGTAGAGGATGCTGATGGACAGCTTTCTTTTGATGATCTTCCAGATGATGATTACAAGAAGGAAGATCATGAAGTTGTAAGGAACATCCTGGCTCATGATCTTCATGTTACAGTTAACAATGATCCTATAACTCTTCATGGCAAAGCAGATTATGTATTTGTAGATATCTTTGATGCTATTGATTTTGACCTGTCCAAGCCAAATGGAAGAGCTATAGTTACAAGTTTAAACGGAGCAACTCCAGAATATCTCCAGCCTATCAAGGAAGGCGACAGAATAGAAGTATATTGGAAATAAAGCGATTAAAGACTTATCTGATATATAGATAAGTCTTTAAATATGTATAGAGATTTTAAAGGATAAGATTTATTTATGAGATTTACTAGTATTGCCAGCGGAAGTAGCGGAAATTGTACATATATAGGTTCAGACAATACCCATGTCTTAGTTGATGCGGGTGTTAGCAAAAAGAGGATCGAAGAAGGGCTTAAGACTCTTGAATTAGGTCTTTCAGATATAGATGCTATATTTGTAACTCATGAGCATTCAGATCATATAGCAGCTCTTAGAACTATCTTAAAGAAGTTTGATATTCCAATTTATGCTACTAAAGGCACTATTGAAGGTATCAGAAACAGCGACAAGAAAAATGAGATGACAGATTCCAGGTTTATTCCTATTACCTGCGACAAAGAAATAACAGTTGGCGATATGAAGATAAATCCAATGGTAATTTCTCATGATGCCCTTGAACCATGCGGATATAGATTTTTTATCGGCGATAAAAAAGTTGGTATCGCAACTGACCTTGGCTGCTACTCAGACTATACAGTTGAGTGTCTTAAAGACTGCGATGCTCTTTTGTTAGAAGCAAACCACGATGTGAGAATGCTTCAGACAGGCCCTTATCCTTACGTGTTAAAGACCAGGATTTTAGGGGATAGAGGCCATTTGTCCAATGAAAAGAGTGGCGAGCTTTTATGTAAGCTTTTAAATGACAAGATAAGAGGTGTATTTCTGGGGCATCTTTCAAAGGAGAATAACCTTCCAGAGCTAGCCTATGAAACGGTTCGCGTTGAGATAGAAATGGGAGACAACCCTTATCATGGCAATGATTTTCCTCTCATTGTTGCAGATAGAAGTAGTATTTCTCCTATTTTAGAGTTCTAAACTTCTTGATTAATTTAGAGATTACATTTACTATTGATAACAAATTGCATTAGTTCTATAATTTCAGCTTTTTAAATATGGAGGAGACATGAATAAGACTATCATAACAGTAGTTGGAAAAGACACAGTTGGTATTATAGCTAAGGTATGTACATATCTTGCAGGTGAGAGTATCAATATCCTTGATATTTCACAGACTATCGTCAGCGGATATTTTAATATGATGATGGTTGTTGATATGGCTGGTGCAGCCAAGGATTTTAATACTGTCGCTGATGATCTGGAAGCTCTGGGCAAAGAGATTGGTGTTGTCATCAAATGTCAGAGAGAAGAGATCTTTGATTCTATGCACAGAATTTAATCTTTCAGAGGAAGGTATGTAATATGATAAATGTAAATGAGGTTGTCGAGACCAATGAAATGATCGAGAAAGAGAATCTGGATGTTAGAACAATCACTCTGGGTATCAGCCTTTTAGATTGTATCTCTTCAGATTTGGATCAGCTCTGCAAAAATATCTATGACAAGATCTATGATACTGCCAAGGACCTCGTAAGTACTGGCAATCAGATTTCTAGAGAATTCGGAATTCCAATCGTTAACAAAAGAATATCAGTGACACCTATAGCATTAGTGGGCGGAGCTGCATGTAAGACTTCATCTGACTTTGTTCAGATCGCTAGGACTCTTGATGACGTAGCCAAAAAAGTTGGCGTTAACTTTATTGGTGGCTATTCAGCCCTTGTAAGTAAGGGAATGACAGAAGCTGACAGACTTCTTATTGAATCAATCCCAGAAGCTCTTGCTACAACAGATGTTGTTTGTTCATCTATAAATGTTGGCTCAACAAAGACTGGAATCAACATGGATGCAGTAAGGCTCATGGGAACCATAGTTAAAAAGACTGCTGAAGCAACTAAGGAAAACGATTCCCTTGGATGTGCTAAACTTGTTATTTTCTGTAATGCACCTGATGATAACCCATTTATGGCTGGAGCATTCCATGGCGTAACAGAATCTGACAAGATAATAAATGTCGGCGTAAGCGGACCTGGTGTTGTTAAGACAGCTCTTGAGAGCGTTAGGGGAGAGAATTTCGAAGTTCTCTGCGAGACCATCAAAAAGACAGCCTTCAAGGTTACAAGAGTTGGTCAGTTGGTAGCACAGGAAGCTTCTAAGAGACTTGGGGTTCCATTTGGCATTATCGACCTTTCACTTGCTCCTACACCAGCAATTGGCGATAGCGTAGCAGATATATTACATGAGATCGGTGTTGAGCATGCTGGCGCACCTGGAACAACAGCAGCCCTTGCTCTTTTGAATGATCAGGTCAAAAAAGGTGGAGTAATGGCATCATCTTATGTGGGAGGCCTTTCTGGAGCATTTATCCCTGTCAGTGAAGATCAGGGTATGATAAATGCAGTTAATGCCGGATGCCTTACACTTGAAAAGCTTGAAGCAATGACCTGTGTATGTTCAGTTGGTCTTGATATGATAGCAGTACCTGGAGACACTAAAGACACAACTATTGCCGGAATCATCGCAGATGAAATGGCAATCGGTATGATCAACCAAAAAACAACAGCAGTTCGTCTTATTCCAGTAATCGGAAAGGGCGTTGGCGAAACAGTAGAATTTGGTGGTCTTCTTGGCTATGCACCTATCATGCCAGTAAACCAGTTCTCCTGCGACAATTTTGTAAACCGTGGTGGACGAATTCCAGCTCCGGTCCACAGCTTCAAGAATTAAGCTTTTTAAGAATTGTTTTATTTTATAGACAATCCCAGAGTTATTACTCTGGGATTTATTTATAAAGTAGGGAAATGCTCTGAGTAAAAAATATAAACAAATCTTAGAGCAGCGCCCCGTTATGGGACATCTTGACATTGACCTTAAAATTGCTATATATTATAATAACTTTTGTATTATTATGCCCAAAAATAAGGGGGATATTCTTATGGTCTGCAGTATGACAGGTTTTGGCAGAAGTGAGATTACAGAAGGGGAACGAAAGTACATCGTTGAGCTAAAATCAGTGAATAACCGATATCTTGATATAAATATCAAGATGCCAAAGAAGTTCAATGCTTTTGAATCTGAGATCAGAAATCAGCTCAAGAACTTCATGAAACGTGGTAAGGTTGACGTATATATCAGCTACGAGGACTTTTCTGAATCAGATACAAGAGTTAAGTACAATAAGGCTGTTGCTCAGGAGTATTATTCATACTTAAATGAGATGGCCAGTGATTTTGGACTTGATAATGATGTTAGGATTTCAGTATTGTCAAGATTTCCAGAAGTTTTCACAATGGAAGATGAGCAGCTTGATGAAGAAGAGGTTTTAAGCGGCCTTCAGAAGGCAATCGCTGTTGCAGGCAAGCAGTTCCTGGATTCCAGAGTGAGAGAGGGTGAGTTCCTTTCAGGGGATCTTACAGAGAAACTCGATGGTATGCTTGAAAATGTAGAGTATATTTCAGAACGTTCACCTGAGATCATCGATGAGTACAAAGCCAAGCTTAGAGAGAAGATCCAGGATCTTTTAGAGGACAAGCAGGTAGATGAGAATCGCCTTGCTATGGAAGTTACTATCTACGCAGACAAGATCTGTGTTGATGAAGAGATCACAAGACTTCGCAGCCATATTCAGGCTATGAGAGATGCACTTATTAAGGGTGATGACAAGGATGGAATAGGCAGAAAACTCGATTTCCTTGCACAGGAAATGAACAGAGAAGCCAACACGATTCTTTCTAAGTCAACTGACCTTAAGATATCAGACAGAGGTATTGCTCTTAAGACTGATATCGAGAAAGTAAGGGAGCAGATACAGAACATTGAGTAAACTCATTCACATAGGATTTGGTAATATAGTAAATGCAGACAAGATAATCAGCATAGTAAGTCCAGAGGCAGCTCCTATTAAGAGGATGGTCCAGAAAGCCAGAGAGGAAGGAACAAGTGTTGATGCCACTCAGGGCCGTAAGACCAAGGCTGTTATCGTTATGGAAAATGGTATGCTTGTTTTATCTGCACTTTTACCAGAAACTATCAGTATGCGTTTATCATCAGAGAGTGAGAGTAGTTTAGATGAAACGTAAAGGTATTATTATTGTTGTTTCCGGTTTTTCAGGAGCTGGTAAGGGAACAATCATGAAGGAGCTGACCAGGAAATATGATCAGTATGCTCTTTCAATCTCAGCCACAACTAGAAAGCCTCGTGAAGGTGAGGAAAATGGCAGAGAGTATTTCTTCATTTCTAAAGAGGAATTTGAGAAGTTGATCGAAGAGGATGGCCTCATCGAGCATGCAAGATATGTAGATAATTACTATGGAACTCCCAGGAAATATGTTGAAGACAAGCTTTCTCAGGGCATTGATGTTATTCTCGAGATTGAGATCCAGGGTGCTCTTCAGATAAAAGAAAGATATAATGATGCAGTACTTCTTTTTGTAATGCCACCATCAGCAAAGGTCTTGGAAGAGAGACTTCGTGGCAGAGGTACAGAGACCGATGAAGTTATCAGAAAGAGACTTTCAAGGGCTAATGAAGAAGCTATCGGCATCGAAAATTATGATTACATTGTTATAAATGATAATCTCCAGGATAGTGTAGAATGTGTTCATGAGATCATTTCAGCGGCACATTTGAGTCCTGCCAGAAATCAAGAATTTATAAATACTATTAGAAAAGAGCTTGGAGAGTTAAACTAACAGGCTTTTGTATGCGGAGAAACCGCAGGAAAGGAACATTATGATACATCCATCATACGTAGACTTAATGAATGTAGTAAACAAGGGAGTAGAAGAGGGAGAAGAGCCAGTTATCAGCTCAAGATACTCAATTGTTATGGCAACATCAAAGAGAGCTAGACAGATCATTGCTGGTGATGAGCCAATGGTTAAGGTTAAGGACAAGCAGAAGCCTCTTTCAATCGCTGTTGAAGAGATGAACCAGGATAAACTTAGAATCCTTACAGATGAAGAGAAGGATGCTCTTGCAGAAGAGAATAACGAGGAAACAGAAGCTTGAAGATTTTGTTCGTATCACTTGGATGTGATAAAAATAGAGTAGACACCGAGGTTATGCTTGGAATGCTGAGCGGACGCGGATTTACTTTTACAGATGATGAAGAAGAAGCCGAAGCAGCAGTTGTTAACACCTGCTGCTTTATCAATGATGCCAAGCAGGAGAGTATAGATACAATCTTAGAACTCTCGGAGCGAAGAAAGAGCGGCCAGCTTAAGGCACTTATAGTTACAGGTTGTCTTGCACAGCGCTACAAAGAAGAAATACAAAAGGAAATTCCAGAAGTAGATGAGATCCTTGGTATATCTTCTATAGATAAGATAATTGAAGCGCTTGAAGAGACACTTAAGAGAAATAAGCTTTTTACACACAAGAATTATTTTGATGATATCAATAAAAAGCCTGTAGGCGGTCAAAGGAGAATCGTTACTACAGGTGGTCTTTATGACTATCTTAAGATTGCAGAAGGCTGTGATAAGCACTGTACTTACTGCATTATTCCTAAGGTCAGAGGCAATTATAGAAGTGTTCCTATGGAACAGCTTTTAGTAGATGCACAGAATCTTGCGGATGAGGGTGTTACTGAGCTTATTTTAGTGGCACAGGAGACTACCCTTTACGGAACTGATCTGTATGGTGAAAAGAAACTTCCAGAGCTTTTACATAAGCTTTGTAAGATCGAGGGCTTTAAGTGGATAAGGATCATGTATTGTTATCCGGAAGAGATCACCAAAGAGCTTGTTCAGACCATTAAGGAAGAACCAAAGATTTGTCATTATCTTGATATTCCTATTCAGTCTGGTTCAGACAGAATTCTTAAAAAGATGGGACGAAGAACTAATAATGCAGAGATAAGAGAGCTTGTCAGCTACTTAAGGCAGGAAATTCCTGATATCTGTCTCAGAACAACTCTTATTAGTGGTTTTCCTGGCGAAACTGCCGCTGATCACAATGAGACTTATGACCTTGTTAAGGACCTTAAGTTTGATAGACTTGGAGTATTTACTTATTCTCAGGAAGAGGATACTCCTGCAGCTACTATGCCTGATCAGGTTACAGAGAGAGTCAAGAACACTCGAAGAAATAAGCTTATGAGACTTCAGCAGGAAATAGCTTTTGAATCTGCAAGTAAGATGGTCGGCAGAACAGTAGACGCTGTTGTTGAGGGAAAGATCGTAGATTCTGGTGACAGTAATCTTGATGGATTTACTTATGTGGCAAGAACCTACAAGGATGCTCCTGATATTGACGGATTTGTTTTTGTAACAGGTGTTCACAGAGAACTGATGACTGGAGACTATTTAAAGGTCAATATTACAGGCTCAAATGAATATGACCTTATTGGGGAGGAAGCATAATGAATTTACCAAATAAGTTAACTGTAGCAAGAGTAATAATGATTCCATTTTTTGTATTCTTTTTACTTTTTGATCCATCTAATGTGACATTTAAGTGGATCTCACTTGCAATCTTTATCGTAGCAAGCCTTACAGATATGCTTGATGGCAAGATTGCAAGAAAGTATAACCTTATCACTGATTTTGGTAAATTTATGGATCCGCTTGCAGACAAGCTTTTGGTGTGCAGCGCCATGATCGGACTTATTGAACTTCACAGGATTCCTTCATGGATCGTTATCATCATTATAGCAAGAGAGTTTGTTATCAGCGGATTTAGACTTATTGCTGCAGACAATGGCAGGGTAATTGCAGCAAGCTATTGGGGAAAGTTCAAGACTACTTTCCAGATGATCATGGTAATCCTTATGATCGCTAATTTACCAATCCCTGCAGTGCAGATATTAACTACAGTTGTTATGTGGGTAGCTCTTGCACTTACTGTAATTTCACTTATTGACTACCTTGTAAAGAACAAGGATGTTATGAGTGGAGAGATGTAATTTTTAGTTTTATAGAAAGAGAAATTTAATGAGTAATAACGAAGTAAAGATCAGATACGACGAGTCAGGCCTTGATGAGAAGATCATCAGAGCCGTTTCAGAGATGGGATTTGAATACATGTCCCCAATTCAGCAGGCAGCAATTCCTGTCATGCTTGAAGGAAAGGATATCATAGGGCAGGCCCAGACTGGAACCGGTAAAACAGCTGCTTTTGGAATACCTCTTCTTCAGAAGGTAGATCCAGACAACAAGCACTTACAGGCCGTTGTATTGTGCCCTACCAGAGAGCTTGCAATGCAGGCTGCTGATGATATAAGAGATTTTGCCAAGTACATGTTTGGCATCAAGGTCCTTGCAGTTTATGGAGGACAGGATATTTCAAGACAGATCAGAGCTCTTTCTTCAGGTGTTCAGATCGTTGTTGGTACACCAGGAAGAGTTATGGACCATATGCGTAGACATACCATGAAGATGAAGGATGTTAAGGTCCTTGTACTTGATGAAGCAGATGAAATGCTTGATATGGGCTTTAGAGAAGATATCGAGACTATTTTACAGGGTATGCCTGAAGAGAGACAGACAGCTCTTTTCTCTGCAACAATGCCAGAGCCTATCTTGCAGATCACAAGAAAGTATCAGAGCGAAGATGCTGAGTACATCAAGATGACTCCTAAGGAGATCACAGTAGCAGCTATCGATCAGGCTTACTACAGAGTTCCTCAGAAGTCTAAGGAAGAAGTACTCTGCAGACTTATGGATTACTATAATCCTTCAAGATCACTTATTTTCTGTAATACCAAGAGAATGGTTGATCAGCTTGCTGAGAATCTTAAGGGTAAGGGTTATCTTGCTGATGGCCTTCACGGAGATCTTTCACAGAATCAGAGAGATACAGTAATGAATCTCTTTAGAAGCGGAAGGATCAATATTCTTATTGCTACAGACGTTGCAGCAAGAGGTATTGATGTCAGCGGCGTTGAGGCTGTATTTAATTTTGATATTCCTGAAGATATTGAGTATTATGTACATAGAATAGGACGTACCGGTAGAGCTGGTAAGAGCGGCAAATCATTTACTCTTGTTGGTGGAAGAGAGATGTACAAGCTCAGAGAGATCGAAAAGGTATGTCATACCAAGATCGAAGAGAGAAAGGTTCCTTCTGCAAAAGAGATAACAAGAGCTAAATCACAGAAGGTATTTGCTGAAGTTATTGATATTATTGAGAATAGTGATATCACTTCAGCTCTTGAGTTTGTTAAGCAGAAGGTAGAAGAAGGTGAGTATACAGCAGAGCAGCTTGCAGCAGGCTTTATGAAGCTCAAGATGGGCGCTGATATTGAAGATCTTGATTTTAGCTTTGACAGACCTTCAAGAGGCAGATACGGCAGATCTGAAGGAAGAGGTCGTGACGGCAGAAGCCGTGATGGCAGACGCTTTGACAGAGACGGTAAGGGACGCGATGGAAGACGCTCTGACAGAGATGGTAAGAGCCGTGATGGCAGACGCTTCGATAGAGACGGTAAGAGCCGCGATGGAAGACGCTCAGATAGAAATGGTGCTATTCGCGATGGAAGACGTTTTGATAAAGATTCCAAGGATAGATCAAAAACTGGAACAGACATGATAAGGAGCCAGAAGAAGGATCGCAGACCTAGAAACAATCCCGGAGAAGGCTTCGAAAAGGTTGGACGCGTCAGCATTAAGGGCGAGTCTTCAACAAAGGCTTGGTATGTTGGTGAAGATACAAACACCATGAACGTTTCAAAGAAAGAGAAAAAGCAGATCAAGTCTGAAAACAAGAAGAGAAGTATTGATTACTTACAGGATGTAAATGATCTTGTAATGGAGAGCTTTGGAAAGCGCAAAAAATAAGGAGATGGGATAGCTGTGTCAAAGGGGATGAATGCAGGTAATCTAGAAAAGCGTTTTAATTCCAGACGAATTAAGGCCAAGATCTTCAACATGGTAAGTGTTGGAGTTATTGATGAGCCAATTAATAAGTTTTATGACGTTATCAGTATTATTGCTATCATCTTAAACCTTGCTGCGGCTTTTGCCATTACATTTGATTATATGGAGGAGCACTATAAAGAGCTCCTCCTTGCTATTGAAGCAGTTACAACTGCCTTTTTTGCAGTTGATTATGTTCTAAGGATCGTATCAGCTAATGAGCTTTATCCTAAGCTTACAGAAGGAAAATCAATTTTAAGATATATCTTTTCCTTTACAGGTCTGATCGATCTTTTATCATTTTTACCTTATTATCTTCCGGTATTCTTTCCGGCAGGAAGTACAGTATTTAGGCTTTTTAGAGTCGCTAGAATACTGAGACTTTTTAGAATCAATTCCTATTATGATCAACTAAATGTTATTACTGAAGTCATAGTATCCAAGAGCCAACAGCTCCTTGCCTCAGTATTTATCATATTTATCCTTATGCTTGCATCAAGTCTTTGTATGTACAGCGTGGAGCATGAGGCACAGCCTAGAGTTTTCCAAAATGCATTTTCAGGAATATGGTGGTCCGCATCTACACTTTTAACTGTTGGTTATGGAGATATATATCCTGTTACCATAACTGGTAAGATATTGGGCATCATTATCAGTTTCCTTGGTGTTGGAATGGTTGCGATTCCTACAGGTATTATTTCTGCTGGATTCGTGGAACAGTACCAGAGACTTAAGACTGTTGGAGACTACGCAGAGGAAGAAAACCTTCACTTCATAAGAGTTAAGATCCTTGATAGTGATGTGTGGAATGGCAAGAAGATCATGGAACTTGCGCTTCCAAAGGATGTCATAATCGTAGCTATTCAAAGGGGCAAGGATACCATAATTCCTAGAGGCGATACAGTTATAGAAAAAGGCGATGTAATAGTCATGTGCGCCGAGAAGGTCAAGGATATACAGCCTATTGATCTAAAAGAAATAGTTATAAACGAAGGCCATTCCTGGAACGGCGTTGCAATTAAAAATCTTGATATTTCAAGACAAAGCTTTATATTTATGGTAAGGCGTAGGGGCAAAGCTATGCTTCCAAAGGGTAGCCTAGTTATCAAAGCAGGAGATGTAGTGCTTCTATATGAGAAGCATGTAAGAAACGAGAATGTATAACAGTTTAGAATTAAAACAGCAGATCTTTAAAGACACAGATCTTTTTGTTCTTGATATGGATGGCACATTTTATCTTGAAAATGACATCCTTGATGGAGCTTTGGATTTTCTTGATGTAGTAAAAAAGTCAGGAAAGAGATACATCTTTTTTACTAACAATTCTTCTACTTCAGCTGAGCTTTATATCGAAAAGCTTGCTAAGATGAACTGTCATATCACAAGAGATATGATCATGACTTCGGGAGATGTTATGATCAGATTCCTAAAGACAAATTACCCAGGTAAAAAAGTCTATCTTCTTGGTACTAAGCCACTTGAAGATAGTTTTGAAGAGGCGGGCATTACGCTGTTTAATAAGGATAATAGCGACGCTCTTGCTAATATGTCAGAAAGACCTGACATTGTTGTAGTTGGATTTGATAAAACTCTTACATTTGAAAAGCTTTCAAATGCATGTACATATATTCGAGAAGGAGCTCTTTTCCTTGCAACTCATCTTGATATAAATTGCCCTATGAAGGGTGGATTTATTCCTGATTGTGGATCTATCTGTAAAGCTATTGAACTTTCTACAGGGGTTTCTCCAAGGTTTGTAGGTAAGCCATTTAAAGAGACTGTCGATATGGTTGCTGATGCTACAGGTGTAGAGCGCAGCAAGATCTCTTTTGTTGGAGACAGGATCTACACTGATGTTGCAACTGGAGTTAATAACGGAGCCAAGGGAGTTCTTGTTCTTACTGGGGAAACCAAAGAAGAAGACATTGCAAAGTCAGACATAAAACCAGATGTGGTTTTTGAGTCTATAAAAGAAATTGGAAATATCGGGAGGTGTTTAGCTAATGAGTAAGACTATTAGCAAAGGTATGTTTGGACTGTTCTTTGAGGATATCAACTACGGTCTTGACGGTGGTCTTCATGCAGAAATGCTTGAGAACCGTAGTTTTGATTTTTTGGAGTGTCACGGACATAAATCAAATTATTATCAGGTGGAAGCACCATTATACGGATGGAGTGCATATCCTTCTGCATCAGATATAGAGCTTACAGCTTCTAAGGAAAATCCACTTAATGATGTAAATCCAAGTCACTTGGTTGCAGACGTTAAAAAGGATGGAGCAGGCTTTACTAACAAGGCTTATGAAGGAATCTTTTTAAAGAAGGGTGTAGGCGCTGATATTAGCTTCTATGCTAAGGCAGATAAAGAGACATCAGTGTTTATCAAGATCTTTTCAGAAGATGGAAAAGAGCTTGTATCTAGTGATGAGATCAAGGTTTCATCAGCTGATTGGACAAAATATACTACAGAGCTAATTAACAATGAGGATATCAAAGCTGGTAAATTTACTGTAGTTATGGGTAATTGCGGCGTTATTTCTTTTGACCAGTTCAGAGCATATCCAAAGGATGCTGTACTTGGCCTTTTCAGAAAAGACCTTGTGGAGCTATTAAAGGATCTTAAGCCTGGATTTATGAGATTCCCTGGCGGTTGTGTAGTAGAGGGAAATGAGCTTACTAACAGATATCAGTGGAAGCTTACAGTAGGCCCTTCTGAGGAAAGAAAAGCTAACTGGAACAGATGGGCTGTTCATGGCAATGACAACGATCACGGCAACAAGGATATGGGAGATTTCCCTTATTACAACCAGACTCTTGGAATTGGTTATTATGAGTACTTCCTTCTTTGCGAGTATCTTGGTTGTGAGCCACTTCCAGTTCAGAACGTTGGACTTGCCTGCCAGTATCAGTCAGATCAGCTTGTAGAGAGCTCATCACCTGAGTTTAATGAGTTTGTCCAGGACGCCCTTGATCTTATTGAATTTGCAAATGGAGATGTCAGCACAAAATGGGGCGCAGTTCGTGCTAAGATGGGACATCCAGAAAGCTTTAACTTAAAGCTTATTGGTATCGGTAATGAGCAGTGGGAGACTGATAAGGTTGATTTCTTCCACCGTTATGATGTATTTGAGAAGGCTATCCACGACAAGTATCCGGAGATCAAGTGCTGTGGTAGTGCCGGCCCTGATGTTACATCAGATCATTACAGAGATGCCTGGAATCACTTCTCACCAAAGATGAAGGCAGATCCAAATTACAGCTATGCTGTAGATGAGCATTATTATGTATCAGATGAGTGGATGTACAACAACGTTCACATGTATGATGCATATGACAAGCACAAGAAGGTATTTGCTGGAGAGTATGCCTGCCATATCAATCCAGACAGAGTACCTGAAAAGAGAAACAGCTTTGGTGCAGCTCTTGCTGAGGCAGCATTTATGACTGGTCTTGAAAAGAACTGTGACGTTGTACTTATGGCTTCTTATGCACCATTATTTGCAAGACTTAAGTTTACACAGTGGCAGCCAGATCTTATCTGGTTTGATGCTTCATCAGCTTATGGTTCACCAAGCTACTATGTTCAGAAGATCTATTCAAGATTTACAGGAACTGAGCTTGTTGATGTAGACTTTAATGACCTTGAGAAGGATAGAGTATATGTAACTGTATCTAAGGATTCTGAGAAGATGTATATCAAGGTTATCAATGCAGGAAATGCTGATGTAGAGCTTAACCTTGCTGCTATTAGCGGATATCATAAGGGAGCATCCAAAATCTACAAGATGGAAGGCGATGTAGATGATTGCAACAGCATCGAAGAGCCTACAAAGGTTTCACTTGTAGAAGAGGACGCTGAGCTTGGATTTAACTACATTTCTAAGCCAAACACTATTTCAGTTATTGTTTCTGATATCTGATATTAGATTTAGATCAAACAAAAAAGGATGTGTCTATTTGGACACATCCTTTTTTGTTACCAATGTTATTATTTACCAAGGATCTTATGAACAGCTTCTTTGATACGAGCATCCTTTGCATTAGCATCAAAATACTCAAGGAAATGTTCACCTGAAAGAGCACCCTTAACAAGGTCCTGATCAAGGTTTTCTAAGATCTCAACAACATCCTGCTTGTAAGTTACTTTCTTAACTTCATCAAGGATCTTCTTGTTGCGCTGCTCTGGAACAGCTCTTTCTCTAGGATATCCCTGTCCGCTTGCTTCACTAAAGAGCTTCTCGAATGTGTACTCAAGGTTTAACTCAGCACCCCAGCCTGACTTAAGAGCGAAGTTCATTGAGATAGCATTTCCATCGTTTATCTGTGCGAATGTATAAGCATCAAGAGGATCTGTTACATGTCCGCAGATAACACCTGGGAAGCTGTTGCAAGCGAGCATAGCGCCTTCACCTGTTCCACATCCTGTAACAACATAATCAACAGCGCCTGAATTAAGAAGAACGCAAGCAAGGATACCATTCTGAACGTATGTAAGCTGAGCCTCGTCCTCTGCAGAGTACATTCCGTAGTTAAATACTTCAAAGCCGTGCTTGTCAGCAACTTTTTTGAGGGCACCATAGATCATTTCATTCTTGGCTGCCTGACTATTTTCATTGATAAGTGCGATTTTCATTTTAATTTCCTTTCCGAATCATCATCTACAAATGTTAGTAGTTTATTGTAATTATAATTTTAGATTTATACGGATTTAAAGTCTACTTGTTATCAAGATTTGTGTTATTTTTGCAAGATTTCTGTCAAAGTTTTTTGTGAGTTTTTATTTCTTTAGGTATAGAATAAATCATGCTATACTATAGATTGTTTGATTATTATGAGATTTATGTACAGAGGTTAAGGATTTGGGTTACAACAGAAACAGAAATATTAACAGAAAAAGAAAAGGCTATAGGAAAAAGAAAAGAGGAATCGATCTAAAAAGAATAGGTATTATCGCAGCCTCTACAGTTGCAATAGTGATCTGCGGATATGTTGTTTACAGTCACCTTCCGTTTGTTAAGGTAAATAAGGCAATTGCCGCTGGTGATAAGTATACAGAAAATGCGGATTATCAGTCAGCAATCGAATCATATCAGAAAGCCCTTGATATTGATAAAGAGTCAGTTACAGCTTATTCAAATCTTGCTGGAGCGTATCTTAGTTTAGATGATCTTGAATCAGCCAAAAGTGTATTTTATGAAGGATATCAGAATACCGGAAATACAGCTCTTTTAGATAATTATCATACAGTAGTTCTTAATCAGGCAGTATATGACATGAACAATCAGAAGACTGATCTTAACACTGTTTTATCTATTGTAAATGTCTTGGAAGAAAATAGTGAGAACGTCCATGCAGTGGAGCTTTTAAATGCTGCATCTGACAGATGCTTTGCAGATTCATACAGCTCTGATATGAACCAGCTTTTTAGATCAGACGATGAAAATATGCCAACTTATGAGCAGTATGCTGATATGATCGGAAGGATGGTATCCGTTTATCAAAACAATGGTTCTGAAGAACTCAAAGGGGCTATCCAGGATTATCTTGTTCCTAACATTGATTCTTTTGCATTAGATGTAGCTAATGTTGATACATATCTTGGACTGATTGATTCTACAACAGCTGTTGTGGGTTCAAACAACGAGATCGATTCATTTAAAGCATGCCTTAATAATTCAAAAGAGGTTTTATCAGTATTTTCTGATATATTCACTCAGCTTGATGTTGGAAATGTAGATGAACTCAGGGACTTTGTTGTTTCTGATTCTTATATCGCTTTACGAGATGTGTTCCTTAATAATCAGGATACACCACAGGAGAACACAACCTACGTTCCTATCAGCCGTGAAGCAATTGTTCTTGATAGAAAAGATTCTACATGGTCATATAGATTTATGAATTTTGAAGAAAATCCTGAGACTAGCGGAGTTATCACTCTTTGGGCTAATTTCTTTGAGGATAATGGCGTACAGAGAGCAGCTATTTCCTATGAACCGGCTGCTATAAATGGAAATGTGTATCCTCATACTCAGTATTCTGTAACATATCTTTACAGCTATATCACATCTGGCAAATCTACTAAGGTTGCTCAGATGAACTACAGACTTGATACTACCATCACTCAAGAAAACGGTGAGGTGGATGAGACTATAGTTGGAGATTGGGGCGGAGCCAATGAGTGGGTTATGGATATCGATACTATAGAATCTAGGATTAAAGCATAATGGATAAAAAATGTGTTATTGTTTCAGCTGGTGATTTTGTTCCGGTTGATCTTGATCTTAATGACGGAGATTATCTGATAGCATGCGATGCTGGCTTTTTGAATGTTCAAAAGCTTGGACTATTGCCAGATCTTATCATCGGAGATTTTGATTCTCTTTCTGAAACAGGAAGTCTTGGTCTTAGCGCCCTTCGTGAAATAGAAGAAGCAGATCCTTCCCGTGTCATGAGACTTGATGTTATGAAGGATGACACAGACACCATTAAAGCCGTTAAAGTTGGCTTATCTAAGGGCTATACAAAGTTTTATCTATATGGAGCTCTTGGAGGCAAGAGAGTAGATCATACTATTGCAAATATTCAGACTCTTACCTATATCAAACACAACGGTGGTAAGGGCTATATCATGGAGCATAACAGAGTTCTTATGATAGCTGAAAATGAGACTGTTAGGTTTCATGCTGGAAATACAGGCTATATATCAGTCTTTTCATTGTCTGAAGTTTCAAAAGGTGTCACATTAAAGGGATTGATGTATAATTTGGATAAAGGAGAGCTCCGCTCAGATTTTCCTTTGGGGGTCAGTAACGAGTTTATTATTGATGAGGAGGCTGAGATAACCGTTGAGGAGGGAACGCTTCTGATAACGGCATATTTCTCTGAAGAATTATGATATGTTTTCTCGCGAAGTTTTTTATCAAAGATAATGATAAGGTAAATCTACCTTCAGTAAGGCAAAGCTATGGCGTCTTAAGTGGCGCTACTGGCATTGCCTTTAATATTATATTGTTCCTGTCTAAATTCTTTGCAGGGTTAGTCAGTGGTTCTATTGCTATCATGGGTGATGCATTTAATAACTTGTCTGATGCGGCGTCTTCAGTGGTTACACTTGTTGGCTTCAAGCTTTCCGGTCAGGAAGCTGATGAAGACCATCCATTTGGTCATGGCAGAATAGAATATATTGCCGGACTGATCGTTTCTCTTTTTATTGTCATAATGGGTGTTGAGCTCATTCATTCTTCCTTTGACAAGATATTCCATCCGGAAAAAATTGAATTTAATGCAACGATAGGTGTTATTCTGTTGTTTTCTATTTGTATAAAGCTGATCATGTTTCAAGGAAACATGCAGGCTTCAAAAAAAATAAGCAGCGCCGCGTTGAAAAATACTGCGATAGATAGTATTTCTGATGTTTTCACCACATCTATAGTTTTGATATGTGCCATCATCAATTACTACATGGGACTTAATATCGATGGCTTTGTAGGAATTGTAGTTGGACTTATTATTATCAAGGCTGGTATTGATGCAGCAAGGGATACCATAAGCCCTTTGCTTGGAGAACCACCTAGCAAGGAACTTGTAAATGAGATTATTACTACAGTCACTGCTCATGAAGGAATTCTTGGTGCTCATGACCTTGTGGTTCACAACTATGGACCAACCAGGATCTTCATGTCTTTGCATGTAGAAGTTCCTGCGGATAAAGATATTATCGCTATTCATGACCTTATAGATGACATAGAAAATGAACTTCATCAGAAATATCATTGCACAGCAGTTATTCACATGGACCCTGTAGTAGTTAAGGATGATGAGAGGGATCTTCTTAAGAGAAAGGTTAAGCATCTTATAAATGAGCTTGATCCAGATCTTAATTTCCATGATTTTAGACTTGTTCATTCTGGGGAAGAGGGCAAAAAGCTTACCTTCGATCTTGAGGTTCCATATAAGTATGACCTAAGTGATGATCATATTTTAGATTATCTAAAGGACCATATAAAGGGAATTGATTCTGAACTTGAGATAGAAGTTACTATCGACAAGGAGAAAAAGGAAAAGCAGGATAAGGCAAAAGCTTAAGGCGCAAAAGGAGAGTATATGTCGGGACTAAAGAAATTAAAGCAGATTTACTTTGATATCATCAAAGAGCATAAGTTTTCCTTTGTCACTGTTTTATTGGCGTTTGTCATTGCTACAGTCTTGTATGGTTATGGACACTCGAATTATGATTCTTATTCTATTTTTCTATCTACGTTCCTTATTTTTTCAGCTTTTGGAATAGTTTTATGTGAGACAATACATAAGTTTAAAAAGGCTTATGATCCTGAGTACGGGAATAAGAAGAAAAAATATATTATCTTATATACAACTATTTTAGTTGTGTCTATTGGTATTTCTCTTGCAAATACTCTTTGCAATAATATCATCGAAAATGAAGTTATAAGAGAGATTTCTGAGGATTATTGCCTGTTTTATATAATAAGCGCGGTCTTACTTTCTATATATTTCTTTTATAAAAAAAGCGGTGAAAAATTTGAAACATATATTGCTAAAGCTTTTTGCAGCATGGTAAAGGCTCAGGTTGTTTACATGATCCTGGCAATTGGCTTTCTTATTCTTATCGGGATTGTCGATTCTCTTTTATTTGATTCCTATGAGATTTATCTGATTGAAAGAGTTGAGCTCATGTTAGTTGGGCTTGTTGAGTTTCCATGTCTTTTAGCAGGCTTTTCTAAGACTTCTGAAGAACTTGATAAATTCTGCAAAGCACTTTTTTCGTATGTGTTCATGGCTCTTTTAGGTATTGCATATGTGATCATTTATGCTTATATCATTAAGATCGTCGTTACATGGACATTCCCATCAAATGAGGTGTTCTCGATCCTTACAGGACTCTTTGTATGTTCTGTTTCAGCGTGGTTTCTTGCTCTTGGTTCCAATAAAGAGAGCATGGAAAAGACAGTAAACATAATGCACTATGCATTTATTCCTTTTATTGTGCTTCAGATAATGTGCCTTTCTATGAGAGTATCTGAGTATGGCTTTACGGCTTCTAGATATTTTGGTATGGCACTTATTGTTTTTGAGATCATATATATTATTTTCCATGCTATATCAAGCATAAAGAAATGGGATAAAAACTATTACATTCTCTATATGGGTATGATCGCTGCATTTATTGTGTTTATTATGCCTTTTGTCAACGTTAATAGCGTGGTATTTATGTCTCAGAAAGCTAGAATCGAACAATACTTTAAACTTGGAGATGCTGCAGAGCTTGAAGATATTGAGGAAGCTAAAAGTGCATTTAGGATGCTTGAACGAAATGGCGGATTAGCAGCTAAAAGATATATTGAAAAGAATCTAACTGATGAACAGGTTGAGGAACTATCTGGAGAAGAAAGGAGCGTTCCTACTGATGATTTCTCTGTTTCTGCATTTAGCAATTATACCTCTTATGATGTGAGTTCTTACAAAACGTTGTATTTTGTTGATGAAGATCTTGGAGACAGGTATTATACAGATCTTGATCTTAGTAAAGTACCTATTTATGCATATGATTTTGGTAATGACGCTGATGAAGAGATCATAGGATATGCTGACCTTAGTGACATTGTAAATGAGATTTCTAAGCTTCAACAAAATGCTGATAAGAATAATTCTATGGAATATCAGAATCAGCTTGGAAATGTAATTGACGCTTATGTTCCGCTTTCTGATGGAGGAGTTTTAAAGATCACTAATCTTGTAGTTCGAGGCGATCATCTTGCGGAGAATCCGATCGAATCTATCAGCATTGAAGGTTATGTATTCAAGTAATATATGTATATATTTTGGGAGTTTTCTTAAATGAATATTGGGTATAAAAAATACATAGCTGGATTATTGATAAGTATTATCATGTGGGCCATGACAGCTTGCTCTGGCGGAGAATATAAGGTCCAAAATGAAGAAAACGCTTTGGAAGTATATAGATGCTCAGATGATAACATGCTTGGGCTTGAAAAAGCTGTTGTATTTGAGGATAAGGTGATCATCGTTTTTGATAAAAGCATAAATGACCGCTATAAGTATGGACACATTGCTAATACAATAGACTTGGGTATAGATAGGGCCTATGGTCATGTTTCTTTATCAAATGTTACTGGTTCATGCACAGGCGTAGATTCTATAGACATTGTTGATGGAAGATATGTAGTAACACTTAGCTATTCCTATGAAAAATACATTGTTGATCCTAATGAGCCATGCGAAGTCGTAGGAGCTGGTGTTTCTGATGCTGATATCAGGTTTAATAATGGAAATCTGGAACTTAGCTATTCAATTTCAGGCGGAGAATGCGAAGAAGTATTTGTACAGACATATGAGAAAAAAGCTGCAAAGTGGAGCTCTGCAGAAAAAGAAGAATACCTCTTCCCTTTGGAATCTTCTATGGAATAATAAACATAATCTAACTTTTTTGTTAAATGCTTGTCAGATGGTAATTACATGAGCTATACTATGCAAGGAAAGTTTTAATTATCAATGTTTTTAACGCCTTGAGCGTAGAATGGAGGATATATAAATGAGAGGTTCTAAGCCTACAGTTCTTTTGATCCTTGATGGATATGGACTTAATGATAACCCAGAGGGAAATGCTATTGCTATGGCAAAGACTCCAGTAATGGATGGTCTTATGAAGGATTATCCTTTTGTTAAGGGATATGCTTCTGGTCTTGCAGTTGGACTTCCTGATGGACAGATGGGTAACTCAGAGGTTGGTCACATGAATATGGGTGCTGGCCGTATCGTATATCAGGAGCTTACTAGAATCACAAAGTCTATTGAGGATGGCGACTTCTTCACAAATGAAGGACTTATGGCAGCTATCTATAACTGCAAAGAAAAGAATTCAGCCCTTCATCTGTATGGCCTTGTATCTGACGGTGGTGTACACAGCCACATTACACATATTTATGGACTTTTAGAGCTTGCAAAGAAGAACGGCCTTAACAAGGTATACGTTCACTGCTTCCTTGATGGAAGAGATACTCCACCAGAAAGTGGTATCGACTTTGTTCAGCAGCTTGAAGACAAGATGAAGGAACTTGGCGTAGGTGAGATCGCTTCTATTTCTGGTCGTTACTATGCTATGGATAGAGATAACAACTATGACCGTGTTGAGATTGCTTACAACGCACTTACAAAGGGCGAGGGCAACAAGGCAAACAGCGCACACGAGTGCATGGTTGAGTCTTACAAGAACGGCAAGACAGATGAGTTCGTTATTCCTACAGTTATCATGAAGAATGGTGCTCCTGTAGCAACAGTTAAGGATGGCGATTCAGTTATCTTCTTTAACTTCCGCCCTGACAGAGCAAGAGAGATCACACATTGCTTCTGCGATGATGAGTTTGATAAATTTAACAGAGGTAACAGATTAGATGTTACTTATGTTTGCTTCACAGATTACGATCCACTTATTCCTAACAAGGAAGTTGCATTCAAGAAGGTACTTCTCAATAATACATTTGGTGAGTGGCTTGCAGCAAAGGGAATGAAGCAGGCACGTATCGCTGAGACAGAGAAGTATGCGCATGTAACATTCTTCTTTAATGGTGGCGTTGAGCAGCCAAATGAAGGTGAGGACAGAGTACTTGTTAATTCACCTAAGGATGTTGCTACATATGACCTTAAGCCTCAGATGAGCGCTCCTGAAGTATGCGAGAAGATCGTTAATGCTATCAATTCACAGAAATATGATGTTATCATCGCAAACTTTGCTAATCCTGATATGGTTGGACACACAGGTGTTATTCCAGCTGCTGTAAAGGCTATTGAAGTAGTAGATGAGTGCGTTGGTAAGGTTGTTGATGCTGTTAAGGCTCAGAATGGTACAATGTTTATCTGTGCTGATCACGGCAATGCAGATATGATGATCGATTATGAGACAGGTGAGCCATGGACAGCTCATACTACAAATCCTGTTCCATTTATCCTTGTTAACTATGATGAGGCTTATACTCTTAAGGAAGGCGGATGCCTTGCTGATATCATTCCTACACTTATCGAGTGCATGGGTGAAGAGCAGCCTGCTGAGATGACAGGTAAGTCTTTATTGATAAAAAAGTAATTTTATGATATATTATTACGTGCTTGTGACTTTACGATTTTCAAGCAAGTAATTATATTGACAGTTGTACTGGGAGGGATTTATTTCGTGAGTACTTTAGCTTATTTTGTTGGTGTATGTTTTATTATAATTTGTGCCGCTTTGGTTGTACTTGTACTTGCACAGGAAGGTAAGAACCAGGGCCTCGGAGCTATTCAGGGTACAGTAGAAAACACATACTGGGGCAAGAACAAAGGCCGTTCAAGAGAAGGAATTCTTAAGAAGGTTACTGTATTTTTATCAGTTGTTTTTGTTATTCTCAGTGTAGTTCTTAACATGAATTTGTTCTGATCAGATATTCTAGTATTTGCATTTATGAAAGGCACTCTAGTTTTTAGAGTGCCTTTTTTTACACAGATGATTAAGAGGATTTTATGAGCAAAGGCAAGAAGCTTAAAAGAGTAGAAGAAAATTTATATGGAGCAGGCAAGAAAAAAACTGACAAATATATAGTTGGCCAGTTTATCTCTAATCCTAGAGGATTTGGATTTGTTGAAGTTGAAGGCCTGGAAGAGGATATCTTTATTCCCGAAGAATATGTTCATGGAGCTTTCCATACTGACACAGTTGAAGTTGAGCTTTTATCTGAGCAGACAGGTAAGAGGCAGGAAGGCCGAATCAGGAACATATTAGTAAGAGGAATGGAAGAAC
This sequence comes from Butyrivibrio hungatei DSM 14810, assembly GCF_900143205.1. Classification (GTDB taxonomy): domain Bacteria; phylum Bacillota; class Clostridia; order Lachnospirales; family Lachnospiraceae; genus Butyrivibrio; species Butyrivibrio hungatei. The sequence continues at coordinate 253,891 of NZ_FRDH01000005.1, forward strand.
TTGTTGGAACCTATCAGGCTGAGAAGAATTTTGGCTTTGTGGTTCCTGACAATTCCAAGGTCTTAAGTGATATTTTCATTCCAATTGAGCACAGTGGAAAAGCTGTTACAGGTGATAAGGTTGTTGTAAAGCTTACTGATTATGGTAATCAGGCCCTTAGAAAAAAGCCTGAAGGGAAGGTTACACAGGTAATTGGCAATATCAATGATCCTGGAGTTGATATTTTATCTATAGTAAAAGGCTTTGATATTCCTTACGAGTTTCCTGAAAAGGTCATAAATCAGGCAAATAGATGCCCGGACCAGATATCAGAAGCCGATATGTATGGAAGAGAAGATCTTAGAGATGTTCAGATGGTGACTATTGATGGCGAAGATGCCAAAGACCTGGATGATGCAGTTAGTCTTTATATTGACGAAAATGGGCTATATCATCTTGGAGTTCACATTGCTGATGTAACCAATTATGTACAGGAAAGCTCTGCCCTTGATAGAGAAGCTCTTAAGAGGGGAACCAGTGTTTATCTTGTGGACAGAGTAATACCAATGCTTCCTCATAGACTTTCTAATGGTATCTGTTCTCTTAATCATGGTGAAGACAGACTGGCTCTTAGCTGTCTTATGACAATTGATAAAAATGGCGGAATAATAGACCATCAGATAGTAGAATCAGTTATCAATGTAAATGAGAGAATGTCCTATACAAGTGTTGCCAAGATACTTGAAGAAAAAGATGAAGCTGAGATTGAGAAATACAAAGAGCTTGTACCAATGTTTCAGGAGATGGCAGAACTTTCTGCGATTCTTAGAAAGAAAAGAGAAGACAAGGGATCTATTGATTTTGATTTCCCTGAGACTAAGATAATACTTGATAGTGAGGGAAATCCTATAGACATAGTACCTCACGAGAGAAATGTAGCAACAAAGCTTATTGAGGACTTTATGCTTGCAGCTAATGAAACTGTGGCTGAGCACTTTTTCTTTTTACAAAGTCCATTTGTATATCGTATTCATGAGCAGCCTGATCCTGAGAAGATTTCTACTTTGTCTGCTTTTATAAGCAATTTTGGACTTCATATCAGAACCAGGAAAGATACTGGTGTCAGGCCAAAAGAACTACAGAAACTCCTAAAAGGAATAGAAGGAACCAAGGAAGAAGCTGTTATCAGCAGAATGGCATTAAGAAGCATGATGCAGGCCAAGTATAGTACCGAATGTCTTGGACATTTTGGACTTGCATTTGATTATTATTGCCACTTTACTTCACCTATAAGAAGGTATCCGGATCTTCAGATCCATAGAATCATTAAGGATCACTTAAGGGGAAGGATGACAGAAGCAAAGGCGTCTCACTATGAAGAGATCCTTGATGAAGTATGCAAGCATTCTTCAGAGACTGAAAGACGGGCAGAAGAGGCTGAAAGAGAAACGGATAAGCTCAAGAAGGCTCAGTATATGGAAAATCACATAGGTGAACGTTTTGAAGGGATTGTATCCGGTGTCACAGCATGGGGACTGTTTGTTGAGCTTGAAAATTCCTGTGAAGGAATCGTAAGAGCAGCTTCAATGAATGATGATTTCTATGTTTATGATGATAATTCCATGAAGCTTGTCGGAGAGAGTACTCACAAGGAATACAGCCTGGGACAGAAGGTCATGGTCAAGGTTGTTGGTGCTGATAGAATAGCCAAGACTATAGATTTCAGACTTGTAAGTGACAATGATGACGATGATGAGTTTGATGAGAATGTCTATGACAGCTATATAGATATTCCTAAGGCCAAGAAAATTTCTGATGAGAGATCAAGAAAGATAAAGAAGCTTGGTGCTATCGCAAGAGGCGAAGAGACTGAATATACTTCTGAAAAGAAGGAAAAGAAGGCATCTGGTAGATCCTCTAAGAAAGAATCAAAGAAAGCGGATAAAAACTCTGGAAGACTTGTAGAATATAACGGAGAGATGATAGACTTATCTGAGTATGAACCTGACTCTGTAACGGGAGGATTTAGGAAAAAGCGCAGTAAGTCCGATAAGCTTTCTACTTCAAAAAGAGGTAAGAGATCAGGTAGTAGTGATTCTGAAAAGAAATCTACACGCAAGGTTTATAAGGTACATAAGTATAAGAAATCTGCCACAAGTAAGGCTGCTAGAAGCGCCCAGGGCAAAGGCAGAAAGAGAAAATAATTATTATAAAGGTGTATTATGGCAGAAGATAACAAGGCTAGAAAGCTTGTAGCTAATAACAAAAAAGCATATCACGACTACTTCATAGAAGAGAAATATGAAGCTGGAATAGAGCTCTTTGGAACTGAGGTTAAGTCTATAAGACAGGGAAAGTGCAGTATTAAAGAGGCTTGGATCAGCATTGATAAGGGAGAAGCCTTTATCATGGGCATGAATGTAAGCCCTTATGAGAAGGGTAATATCTTTAACAAGGATCCTCTTAGAGTTAAGAGACTTCTTTTGCACAAGGCTGAGATCAGAAAGCTTGAACAGCAAAAGCAGGTTCAGGGTTATACTCTTGTTCCGCTTGAAGTGTACTTCAAAAATGGTAAAGTAAAGGTTGAAGTGGGACTTGCTAAAGGTAAAAAGCTCTATGATAAGAGAGCAGATATGGCCAAGAAAGACCAGCAAAGAGAAGCACTTAGAGACTATAAAGTTAGCTTACGATAAAGAAATGGGACAGGCTCATCACCTGTCCCTTGTTTTATGCTATCTTTTTGTTTTTGGAATCTTCGTTTCTTTTTCCAAGTCCTAAGATCCAGGTGTGGAGCTTCTTTAGTAGTACGGCTGAGGGGATTCCTAAGATAAATACAAGGACTACATAAAGAAATACGTTTTTGATAGGAAATGGCGATTTTACTACATTGCAGAACTGATGGTCAAACATCTCAACGAAAATACCGTGAATAAGGTAAAATTCAAGGGTTATGGTACCCATAAAAGCAAGGAATTTATTGCCTATTTTGAGTTTCATACCAATTAGTAATACGGCTATAGTAAATACAAATGTGACTAGCATTTCTGATGAAAGGCCGATCATCTTGTGATATGGGTAGTCTGGTAAAAATTCCATGTAGTACCCGTGGAACATCAGCACAAATTTAGAAAAACGGTAAGCTGGATATACTCCAAGTACAAATACAGCCAGATAAAGATAATAGAATTTCCTTATGTGCCTTATTATAGGTGTTTCAAATTTGGCAAATATGATTCCTACAGGGAAAAGATGAACGCAATTGTACCACCATTCACCGCGGATCCAGAAATCGTTGTGCAAAAGATAACAAGATCCAAACATATAGAGAAGCACAAAGGCAGTAACAGCAGCTACTGCAAGGCCATCTTTTTTGATGAACTTAAATGCCAGATAAAATGCCAGGTAGAAAAATGGAAGAACTATAACATACCAGGTATTTGGATTGCAGAGCTTGATGCTTGTCAAATAAAAGAATACAAGCTTTCCATCCATCTTTTCACCTAATATAAGCCTTGCAATAAAGAATATGATAGTAGTTGTATAAAGAGCTAAAACTACAGGCAATATTCTTCTTTTGATAAAGCCCTTAAGGTAATTGTCTTTTGAATGAAAGCTCTTATAAACGCCGTATCCATTAAAGAAAAGAAATACTGCTACATACATAAAGCCCATGGGCTCAAAAAGATCAAGACCATGAATAATTCTTGTCTTTGGTGTGAGCCATGATGCACAGGTCTTTTGACCGATGTGATGGAGCATGATGCAAAGGGCCAGAAAACCTTGAAGAGCCTTGGTCTGCTCTAAAGACAAGAACTCATCATTAAATTTGCCCTTTCCGTAGAATTTGCTATGCCACAAAAGAATCAGTGGCATAATGATGTAGACTGAGTAAACTAGTTTATTCATACACTATACCTCCATAGATGTAATCCCCATAATCATCATAGTATCTGCGAGTTTTATAAACAAACGAAATACTACTAAGTTATTCTCATTTATTGCTATATTTTGAAAAAATAATCAAAAAACTAAACTGTTGGTATATTGTCTTTTTGGTCTTTTAACGATATACTAAGTAAGCACCTTAAAGGGGCATAACAATTTAATATGGGTTAGTAAAGGTTTCGACAGGGATTTTGAAGCTGGAGAAGCTATCCGCAGGACGGTGCGTCAAACCTCAAATTAAAATTAAACGCTAACGATAATTTAGCTTACGCTGCCTAAGTGCAGCATGTCAGCCTAAGTGCACCTACACATTTAGTAACTGGCATCAAACTTTGTAGGAAACGACATAGCTTAAGCTTTGCGGCTATGGTCGTATTATGAAGCTACCTTTTGTTTGTAGTTGTCAATTACCGCAGACAGAAGGGAACGGAAGTGCAGAACTTCGAAATAATTGACTACGATAGTAGAAGTACAGGGGATGAATTTTTGGACGCGGGTTCGACTCCCGCCTAATCCACTATACAAAGAGCAGAGAGTTTTAACCTCTGCTCTTTATTCATGTCTATGGATTTTTATATTGCGCAAATGCGTTTTTAGATATAATATTGAAGATGATTTAACGAATTAAAGGGGTAAATTATGAGCGTTAGTAAGAAGAGAATAGTGGTAAAAGTAGGAACTTCCACAATTACTAATAGTGAAGGAAATATTGATATCAGATCGCTTGATCATTTATGCAGAGCCTTGGCTGGTGTTGAGAATATGGGGTATGATCTTGTACTTGTATCTTCTGGTGCCATAGCAGTTGGAGCAGGTAAGATGAGGCTTTCACAGAAGCCAAAAGAAATCAGAATGAAGCAGGCTGCAGCTGCAGTAGGCCAGACTGAACTTATGCATCTGTATGATAAGTTTTTTGGTGAATACGGCAGAATGGTTGGCCAGATCCTTCTTGATAACGAAGATATTGCAAATCCTACCAGGTCGGAAAATCTCAAGAATACATTTGAAGCTCTTTTAGAAAATCATATTATTCCTATCGTTAATGAAAATGACTCTGTAACTCACGCAGAGATTGAATCAGAGAAAAAGCTCTTTTCAGATAATGATATGTTATCAGCATTTGTTGCAGTATTCTGTAATGCTTGTAAGCTTATTATCTTCTCAGATATAGATGGCCTTTATGATGGTAACCCAAGTACTGATCCAAATGCCAAGCTTATCAGCAGAGTAGAAGAAATAACTACAGAACTTAAGAGTATTGCCTCAGGTTCTGGATCTAACAGAGGTACAGGCGGCATGATCACTAAATTAGAAGCTGCTGAATATGCCACAGCTCATGGCATTGATGTTCTTGTTACCAATGGCAAAAATCCTGAAAAATTATATGATATCATTGAAAAAAAGAAGGTAGGTACCTTGTTTGTAGCAAAGGCAAATTCATAAAGGATTTGCCTTTTTTAGACTTTCGTTTTATCATTAGAAAAGTTGAATTTTCTAAAAACCTTAAAGAAAGGGAACTTTATGTGCGGAATAGTTGGATTTATCGGAAAGCATCAGGCAGCTCCTATACTGCTTGAAGGACTTTCTAAACTAGAATATAGAGGATATGATTCTGCTGGTATTGCAGTTAGAGATGGCAGCAACAAGGCAGAGGTAGTTAAAGCAGTTGGAAGACTTAAGAACCTTGAAGAGAAGACTGACAATGGACAGAGCGTTGTTGGATGCTGTGGTATCGGTCATACAAGATGGGCTACACACGGTAGTCCTTCACAGATCAATGCTCATCCTCATGTATCAGGCAATTGTACAGGTTCTGCTTCAGGTACTGTTGAGTCTGAGGTAGTCGGTGTACATAACGGTATCATCGAGAACTATCAGGAACTTAAAGAGAAGCTTCTTAAGAACGGATATCAGTTCTATAGTGATACAGATACTGAGGTTGTTATCAAGCTTGTAGATTATTATTACAAGAAGTATAAGGTTGGACCTATCGATGCTCTTGCTAAGACTATGGTCAGAGTTCGTGGATCATATGCATTAGAGGTGATGTTTGCAGATTATCCAGATGAGATCTATGTTGCAAGAAAAGATAGCCCAATGATCATCGGAACATCTGGAGATGAGACATTTGTTGCTTCTGACGTTCCAGCTATCCTCAGTCATACAAGAAACGTTTATTACATTGGAAATAACGAAATGGCAAGACTTATGGCTGGTAAGGTTGAGTTCTATGACCTTAACGGTGATATTATTGAGAAAGAGCTTGTAGAGATCAAATTCTCTGCAGAGGCTGCTGAAAGAGGCGGATTCGAGCACTTCATGATGAAAGAGATCCATGAGCAGCCAACAGCTATTAAGAATACAATTGGTTCACTTGTATCAGACAAAGCCATTGACCTTTCAAAGATCGAACTTGATGACGAGACTATCAAAGATATTTCAAACATCACTATCGTAGCTTGTGGTTCAGCATGGCACGTAGGTATGGCAGCTCAGTATGTATTTGAAGAACTTAGCGGCATTCCAGTAAGAGTAGAGCTTGCATCTGAGTTTAGATACAGAGGACCTATCCTTGACAAGAATACACTTGTAATTGTTATATCTCAGTCAGGTGAGACAGCTGATACACTTGCTGCACTTCGTGAAGCAAAGGAAAGAGGAGTTAAGACTCTTGCTATCGTAAATGTAGTTGGTTCTTCTATTGCTCGTGAAGCTGATTATGTATTATATACACTTGCTGGACCTGAGATTTCAGTTGCTACAACAAAGGCTTACAGCTGCCAGCTTGTAGTTACATATCTTCTTGCTCTTCAGTTTGCATTTGTAAGAGGCAAGCTTGAACAGAAGGATTATGAGAACTATATTTCAGAAATAGAGAGGATCCCTGAGTGCATTCAGAAGATCCTTGATGATAAAGAGAGAATTCAGTGGTTTGCTTCTAAGATTGCTAACTCAAAGGATATCTTTTTCATTGGAAGAGGTATCGATTATGCCATCGGTCTTGAGGGAAGCCTTAAGATGAAGGAAATTTCTTATATCCACTCAGAGGCATATGCTGCTGGTGAGCTCAAACACGGTACTATCAGCCTTATTGAGGATGGAACATTAGTGATCGGTATCCTTTGCCAGGATAACCTCTATGAGAAGACAATCTCTAACATGGTTGAGTGTAAGTCAAGAGGAGCATTCCTTATGGGACTTGCACCATATGGAAGATATGAGATAGAAGACACAGCAGACTTTGTAACTTACGTTCCAAAGATGGACAAGCACTTTATCGGATCACTTGCTGTTATTCCGCTTCAGCTTCTTGGATATTATGTATCTGTTGCTAGAGGTCTTGACGTTGATAAGCCAAGAAACCTTGCAAAGAGCGTAACAGTAGAATAAGACAAAAATAAAACCTGAGATCATATGATCTCAGGTTTTTGGTTATGTTAAAAAGCAATTAATTTGCGCTGTCATGGAACTTATCATAGATTTCTGAAAGGTAAGTTTTAACGATCTGTATGTTTGCCATTTTGCGAAGATCGTGATTACCCATCATTACAGCGATTTCATCAGCTAAAAGAAGCATATTGTAGATGCTGAGCTTGAATTCATCTCTGGTAATTTCGTTGATGTTAACTTCCATAAGTGGTGAGCCAAGCTTAAGTGTGATGTTCTCATCTGCGATTCCTGTAAGCATCTTGTGCGTATCAGGATCAAAGTTAACATAGAGGATGAGCTTTTCTTTTTCATGCTTTTTAAGTGTCTCAGCTGTCTGATGAGATGTCTCAAGCCATTCATAAAGATCAGCTTCATCAGGATTCATAAGGTACTTGGTAAGCTCTTCTCTGTGCTTCTCAACGTACTGAAGATACTTGCTGGCATTTGGACCAGTATAAGCAAGTTCAACCTTAACGCCGTTATCTGTCTTAACAAGACGGCATTTGCCTGCTACATCTTTTATTTTAAGAGTGGTTTCAGTTGTTCCGACCATTTTAAATGTGCCAGTTTCTAATTCCTGTTTAAATTCCATTTTTTTCTCCTATTTGATTATTTTTGCAATGAAGTTTTTGGTCATAACATATAAAACTTAATCCCCAAAACTGCTTAAGTTCTCATAGTTAAAATCAGTTGATAGTATAGCATAAACACACAGAAAATGGTATACTTATAAGGATTTTGTATGAAATAAGGGGAAGACATGGCACAACAAACAAAGGGGAGAAAAAAGTCAAATAATTCTAATAGAGCAAATTCTAGATCAAGGAGTAGAAGTACTTCAAGACCTGTCACAAGACAGGATGAGGAATTTGATTATTCTCTAAAGAGTGAGCTTATCGTGATCGTAATGATCGCTCTGACTATTTTCCTGTTTTTATGTAATTTTGGTATATGCGGCGATTTTGGCAACGCTGTTAGTAGTATCTTATTTGGACTATTTGGAATCACAGCATATGTGGCACCACTTATCATGTTGGGAGCAGTAGTTATTGGCATTGCAAACTTTGGTAATAGTGCATCCATTCGCAAGATTGTTTCTGGAATAGTTATCTTTTTGGTAATTGGTATAATTGCAGACCTTATTACAGGAAGGCCTCAGAATCTTACTACCTATGACATTCCATATATCTTTGATCAGGCCAGAAGTGCCAGAAATGGCGGTGGTTTCTTTGCAGGTACTTTGGCATATTTTCTTTATAAGTACTTATCTTTTGCGGGAACTGCATTGCTTCTGTTAGTGATCGGTATTGCAAGTGTGGTTGTATTTACTGAGCAGTCATTTGTGGGCGGCCTCAAGAAGGGTAGCAGAAAGATCATCGAGCGTACTAGAGAGGATGCAGCCAATTATAGAGAATTTGCTGAGAAGCGCAGAGAAAAGATGGAACAAAGACGCGCTGAGATTGAAGAAGAAAAGCGTCTTATGATAGAGCAGAAGGAAGATGCCAAGATCCTTCGCATGGAAAAGAATGTTCGAGGAGTAAGTCTTGATACAACCCTTAAGGAAGAAGACCTTGAGGAGGATAATGTTGAAGAAATTAAGATTCATGATGAGCAGGAATCAGTTAAGAAGAATGTATTTATTCCTGATGAGGATGAGTTCCATGATGATATTCATGAGATTACCCTCAATAAGGGAATTGAAACTGATATTGAGCCTGATGGACAGAGAGTTCTTAGAACTGAACCAACCATTCATGGAATGGGTTATGACGAGCCATATGAAGAAAACTATGAAAGTGATGAGATGGAGGAATTTGCTCCTTCCTTTGAACATGAAGAGGTTCATGCTGATGAGCCTATCTTGCTTTCTACTTCAGGAAAGCTTGTTGCAACAGCGCCAAAGGAAGAGATAGAAGAGGATATACTTCCTGACGTTCCTATTCATGCTGAAGATATTGGAAATGGAATGAATGGTGAGTATTCTATTCACGCTCAGGAGCATATTTCAAGAAGCCCCTCAGCTTCTTCAAAGATTTCTTCAAGTGCTACAACATCAAGTCATGTAATAAATGCATCTGGCCCGGTTACAACTAGTCCAGGCATGGAAAAAGAAATAGAGAAGCACAAAAAGTCACTTCCAAAGAAGTACGTTTTTCCTCCTGTATCTCTTCTTGAGAAGGGTGAGAAAAATAAAAACTCTGACTCAGCAAGGCAGCTAAAAGAGACAGCTCTTAAGCTTCAGGAGACACTAAAGACCTTTGGAGTTAATGTTACTGTTACAGATATAAGTCAGGGACCTTCTGTTACAAGATTTGAACTTCAGCCAGAGGCCGGAGTAAGAGTAAATAAGATCGTTGGACTTGCTGATGATATCAAGATGAATCTTGCTGCCAAGGATATCAGAATTGAAGCTCCTATTCCTGGTAAGGCGGCTGTTGGTATTGAGGTTCCAAACAAAGAGAACCAGATGGTTGCCTTTAGAGATCTTATAGAATCCAAGGAATATAAGGAGTTTTCATCAAAACTTGCCTTTGCAGTTGGTAAGGACATTGCTGGTAAGACAGTTGTTACTGATATTGCCAAGATGCCACACCTTCTTATAGCTGGTGCTACAGGCTCAGGTAAATCTGTATGTATCAATACGATCATCATGAGTATCATCTACAAAGCTAAGCCGGAGGAAGTCCAGATGATCATGATCGATCCTAAGATTGTTGAGCTTAGCGTTTATAATGGAATTCCTCACTTGATGATCCCTGTTGTAACAGATCCTAAAAAGGCTGCGGCAGCTCTTAACTGGGCAGTTGCAGAGATGACAAACAGATACAAGAAATTTGCAGAAGCAGGAGTTAGAGATCTTAAGGGATATAACAAACTTGCTGAAAAGAGCGATGATCCGGATATGTCAGTAATGCCTCAGATAGTCGTTATCGTAGATGAGCTTGCTGATCTTATGATGGTTTCTGCCAGTGAAGTTGAAGATGCTATCTGCAGACTTACACAGCTGGCAAGAGCTGCTGGAATACATCTTATTATTGCCACACAGAGACCTTCTGTTGATGTTATCACAGGTCTTATCAAGGCTAACATGCCAAGCCGAGTTGCCTTTGCAGTATCAAGTGGTGTTGATTCAAGAACAATTCTTGATATCAACGGTGCTGAGAAGCTTCTTGGTAAAGGAGATATGCTATTTTACCCTCAGGGATACACCAAGCCAGCCAGAGTCCAAGGCGCGTTTGTATCTGACAAAGAGGTTCAAGATGTTACAGATTTCCTTAGAAATCAGGACATTGATACAGGTTATGGCGAAGAGATCGAGAAGCAGATCCAAAATTTCCAGAGCTTCTCGGGATCAGGTAGCGCAAGCGGTGACCCAGGGTCTGATAGGGATGAGTATTTTGCTGAAGCAGGCAGATTCATCATCGAAAAAGAAAAGGCATCTATTGGAATGCTTCAACGAGTGTTCAAGATTGGCTTTAACAGAGCAGCCAGGATCATGGATCAGCTCTGCGAAGCAGGTGTCGTAGGTGATGAAGAAGGTACTAAGCCAAGAAAGATACTTATGACAATGGAACAGTTTGAGGAGATGTTAGGAGGAGAGTAAATGGCAGTGAAAAGTGATATCGAGATCGCACAGGAAGCAAAGATGCTTCATATCAGAGATGTAGCAGGTTCTATAGGTATTCAGGAAGATGATCTTGAATTCTATGGCAAATATAAGGCAAAACTTACAGAAGAATACCTCAAAAAAGCTGAAAGCAACAAGAAAGGAAAACTTATTCTTGTTACAGCTATTAACCCAACTCCAGCAGGAGAAGGAAAGACCACTACAAGCGTAGGTCTTGGCGATGCACTCAACAGACTTGGATACAAGACAGTGATCGCTCTTAGAGAACCTTCCCTTGGACCATGCTTTGGTATTAAGGGTGGTGCAGCTGGCGGCGGATATGCTCAGGTTGTTCCAATGGAAGACCTTAACCTTCATTTTACTGGTGATTTTCACGCTATCACTTCTGCTAATAACCTTTTAGCAGCTCTTTTAGATAATCATATTCAGCAGGGAAATGAACTCCAGATCGATACCAGACAGATCATCTGGAAAAGGGCTGAAGATATGAATGACAGAGCTCTCAGAAATATTGTTGTAGGCCTTGGCGCAAAGGCTGACGGTGTTCCAAGAGAAGATCATTTTGTTATCACAGTAGCTTCTGAGATCATGGCAATCCTTTGCCTTGCAAGTGATATGGATGATCTCAAGAAGAGACTTTCAAAGATCATAGTTGCTTATAACTTTAAAGGTGAGCCTGTAACTGCAGGTGACCTTCAGGCTGTTGGAGCTATGGCAGCTCTTTTAAAGGATGCAATCAAGCCTAACCTTGTTCAGACTCTTGAGCATACACCAGTTATCGTTCATGGCGGACCATTTGCTAATATTGCACACGGATGTAACTCTGTTAGAGCAACTAAGACAGCTCTTGGAATTGCTGATTATACAGTAACTGAGGCAGGATTTGGTGCTGACCTTGGAGCCGAGAAATTCCTTGATATCAAGTGCCGAATTGCAGGTCTTAAGCCTGACGCAGTTGTTCTTGTAGCAACCATTAGAGCTCTTAAGTATAACGGAGGTGTACCAAAAACAGAGCTTTCAAATGAAAACCTTGAAGCTTTGAAGAAGGGTATCGTTAACCTTGAGAAGCATATTGAGAACATACAGCAGTATGGTGTTCCTGTTGTTGTAACACTTAATGCATTTATTACAGATACAGAAGCTGAAAAAGACTTCGTTAAGAAGTTCTGTGAGGAGAGAGGATGCAAATTTGCTCTTTCTGAAGTATGGGAAAAAGGTGGAGCCGGTGGAGAGGATCTTGCTAAGGCAGTTATCGATACTATCGAAAATAAGCCAAGTAACTATGCTCCAATTTATCCGGATAATCTTTCTCTTAAAGAGAAGATCGAAACAGTTGCTACTAAGATTTATGGTGCTGATGGCGTAATATTTGCTGGACCAGCCAGCAAGCAGCTTGCCAAGATTGAAGAAATGGGCTTTGGCAATCTTCCAGTATGCATGGCCAAGACTCAGTATTCTCTTTCTGATGATCCATCACTTCTTGGTAGACCAAAGGATTATAAGATCACTGTTAGAGAAGCCTATGTATCAGCAGGCGCTGGATTTGTAGTAGCTCTTACAGGTACTATCATGACAATGCCAGGACTTCCAAAACATCCTGCAGCATACGACATCGATGTAGATGCATCTGGAAAGATTACAGGATTGTTCTAAAATGAAAGGTTAATTATGAGCGCTCAGATTATAGATGGAAAATTAATATCAGGACAGATCAAGGATGAGCTTAAAGAAAAGACAGCTCTTTTGAAAGAAAAAGGCATAGAAGTAACTCTTGCAGTTATTCTTGTGGGCGCTGATCCTGCCTCACAGGTATATGTACGTAATAAAAAGAGAGCATGTGAGTATATTGGCTACAGATCTTTGTCCTACGAGCTCCCAGAAGATACTTCTGAGGAAGAGCTCCTTAAACTTATTGATGAATTGAATGGCAGAAAGGATGTAGATGGAATTCTTGTTCAAATGCCACTTCCAAAGCACATTGATGAAAAGAAGGTCACTCTTGCGATAAGTCCTGATAAGGACGTAGATGGTTTCCATCCTATGAACGTTGGTGCTCTTTGTGTAGGAGACAAAGGCTTTGTATCATGTACTCCAGCTGGAATCATACAGCTTCTTAAAAGAGGTGTTGATGGTTTTGACATTTCCGGAAAAGAGTGTGTAATTGTCGGCAGATCCAATATTGTTGGTAAGCCAATGGCTCTTTTGATGCTTAGGGAAAATGCAACAGTGACAATAGCTCACTCAAGGACCAAGAATCTTGAAGAGGTTTGTAAGAGAGCAGATATCATAATAGCAGCAGTTGGCAAGGCTGGCATGATCACAAAAGATCATGTTAAACCTGGAGCAGTTGTCATTGATGTTGGCATCAATAGAGGCGAAGATGGTAAGCTTTGCGGAGATGTTAAATTTGATGAGGTATCAGAGATTGCAAGTGCCATAACACCTGTTCCGGGCGGCGTTGGTCCTATGACCATAGCTATGCTCATGCACAATTGTTATGAAGCTGCCATCATGCATATGAATTCCTAAGAGGATTTGGCCTATGAAATGTCCAAATTGTGGCAAAGAAATACCTGAAGGACATATGTACTGTGACGACTGTGGAACGGAGATAAACATTGTCCCGGATTTCGAGCCGGAAGTTGAAAATGAAATAAATATCAGTTTGTCAGGTCTGGCAGATGAGCTTAATAAGGATGCAAGGAAGAAGCTTTTGAGAAAAGAAAAGATCCAGAATTTCTTTATTATCCTAAAAGCTCATTGGAAAGTTGCTGCTATTGGTGTTGCTTCAGTTGTTGGCCTTGTGCTTTTCGTTGTCTTTTTAGCGTCCTACAATGACAGATCATCAAATTATTACATGGGCCTTGCGGAGAATTCCAAGGCTGCAGGTAATATGGATCAGGCAATAGTTTATCTAAAGCGTGGTATGGCTGAAAATCCAGGTAATTCAGAGCTGGTTTTTAGATTATCTGATTATTACATGGAAGCTGAGATGCCTGATGAAGCAGTAGAAACCTTGAAGACGATCACCACCTCTGACAGGTTTGCTGATGATATAGTGATAACAGCTTATGAAGGCATTATTTCAATCTATAAGCAAACAGGTGAGTTTAACAAGATAACTGAAGTTTTATCAGATACTAATAACGAAATAGTATCTGCTTTAAGAGCAAAATATGTGCCGGGCAGTCCTATCATGTTACCTGAAAGCGGCACATATGAGGGAATTGTTCAGATTAAGATAATTACAAGTGATAATCAGAACAATCCAATTTACTACACAGTAAATGGCGATGTACCAAACACCGATAGTATTCTATACGAAGGTGAGATTGCCATAGAAACTGACGGTGAATACAATATTAAGGCAATATGTGTTAATGACTACGGAATCTTTAGTCCTGTTACGGAGTGCAACTATGTACTTGAAAAGGGAGCTCCTGTAGCGCCTGAGATCATGGAGCCAAGTGGTGATTATAATCAGAACACCATGATAGTTGCAGTGGCAGAGCAGGGGTACACCATTTTCTATACTACAGATGGAAGCAACCCTACTATGGAGTCCAAGCAATATATTTCACCTATTACTATGCCGGTTGGAACTTCTCATTTTAAGTTTGCTACTTTTGATCAGGATGGCAATTCAAGTGAGATCGTAGAAAGAGATTATCATCTGGTATTTACAAGACTTGTTTCTACCGAGCAGGCTGTAAATAGCCTTGTAAGTACACTTGTAAGACTTGATATTTTGCTCGATACTTCAGGTAAAGTCAGAGGTGTAGAGGGACATAATGAATATATTTACAACTCAGAGATAGAGATCCAGGGTGCAGGTGAATATTATGTCATCATAGAAAATCATGTTTCTAATGATGGAAAGTCGACACCTACAGGTCTTATGTATGCTGTTAATACTCATGATGGCACGGTCAATAGACTTGGCTATGACTCAAGTGGCAAATATACGCTCATAACCATTTCTAACAGATAAAAACAATTTAACGCTTTACCAATTTAAATTATGAATTGAAATTTTTAGGTTTATCATTTATCATGTACTAGGTAATTACATTTTTTGTAGGAGGATGACTATGTTCAAGATTTTAGAGGCTAATGAGCTCACTACGAACATTTATCAGATGATCGTTGAAGCTCCACGTGTGGCAGAGGCGTGCTTACCAGGCCAGTTTCTTATTATACGTGTTGATGAAGAGGGAGAGAGAATTCCTCTTACTATCTGTGATTATGACAGAGAAAAGGGAACTGTTGAGATTGTTGTTCAGGCTATCGGTGCAGAGACTCATTTACTTTCAAAATTAAAGGCTGGAGATCATCTTGCAGATGTGGTTGGACCTCTTGGTAAACCTTCAGATCTTTGTGAAGAAAGCATTGAAGATCTTAAGAAAAAGAAGATCGTATTCATTGCCGGTGGTGTTGGAACTGCTCCAGTATATCCTCAGGCTAAATGGCTTAAGGAACATGGTGTAGATTGCGATGTTATCATAGGTGCCAAGAATAAGGATCTTGTTATCTTAGAGGATAGATTCAAAAAGGTATGTAATTTGCATGTTACAACTGATGACGGATCATATGGCAGAAGCGGTATGGTTACAAAGGCTCTTCAGGATCTTTGGGATGAAGGCAACAAATATGATCACTGCGTAGCAATAGGACCAATGATCATGATGAAATTCGTATGCAAGCTTACACAGGAACTTGGTATTCCTACAGTTGTAAGCATGAACCCTATAATGGTAGATGGAACAGGAATGTGCGGAGCTTGCCGTTTAACTGTTGATGGACAGGTTAAATTCGCTTGCGTTGACGGACCTGAGTTTGACGGACACAAGGTTGATTTTGATCAGGCTATGAACCGTATGAAACTTTATAAGACAGAAGAGGGCAGACTTCTTCTTAAGGCTCAGGAAGGTGATACTCACCACGGCGGATGCGGAAATTGTGATTAATGTAAGCGAAACAGATAGGAGAAAAACAGATGGATGGATTTGTAAGAGTTCCTGTTCGTGAGCAGGATGCTAAAGTGCGTGCTACTAATTTCAAAGAAGTATGCCTTGGATATAACAAAGAAGAAGCAGAGAAAGAGGCTGTAAGATGCCTTAACTGTAAGAACCCACAGTGTGTACAGGGATGTCCTGTATCAATCAATATCCCAGCTTTCATTCAGCAGGTTAAGACTGGTGATGTTGAGGGTGCATATCAGACAATCAGTAAATCAAGCGCTCTTCCAGCTGTATGCGGACGTGTTTGTCCTCAGGAAAGCCAGTGCGAAGGTAAGTGCGTAAGAGGAATCAAAGGTGACGCTGTTTCAATTGGTAAGCTTGAGAGATACGTTGCTGATACTGCAAGAGAGATGGGTATTTTGCCTGAGGGAGCAAAGGAAAAGAAAGGCAAGAAGGTTGCAGTTATTGGTTCAGGTCCTTCTGGTCTTACATGTGCCGGAGACCTTGCTAAGATGGGCTATGATGTAACAATCTTTGAGGCTCTTCATGAGGCAGGCGGAGTACTTGTTTATGGTATTCCTGAGTTCCGTCTTCCTAAGGAAGCAGTAGTTAAGAAGGAAATCGAGAACGTTAAATCTCTTGGCGTTAAGCTTGAGACAGACGTCGTTATAGGTAAGTCAGTTACTATCGATGATCTTATGGAAAAAGAAGGCTTTGAAGCGGTATTTATTGGATCAGGTGCAGGACTTCCAAGATTCATGAATATTCCTGGTGAGCAGGCAATGGGTGTATTCTCAGCCAATGAGTTCCTTACAAGAAGTAACCTCATGAAGGCATTTGATGAGAATTCACGTACACCTATCATGAGACCTAAGAAGTGCGTTGTAGTTGGTGGCGGTAACGTTGCTATGGACGCAGCAAGAACAGCTCTTAGACTTGGAGCAGAAGTTCATGTTGTTTATAGACGTGGTGAGGAAGAGCTTCCTGCACGTAAAGAAGAAGTTGGACATGCAAAGGAAGAGGGAATCATCTTTGATCTTCTTACAAACCCTGTTGAGATCCATGCAGATGAGAATGGCTGGGTAACAGGTATCACTTGCATCAGAATGGAGCTTGGTGAGCCTGATGAGTCAGGAAGAAGAAGCCCAGTTGAGGTTCCTGGTTCTGAGTTTGAGATCGAGTGTGATGCAGTTATCATGTCACTTGGTACATCACCTAACCCTCTTATTTCTTCAACAACAAAGGGACTTGAGACCAACCGCAGAAAATGTATCGTTGCAGAAGAGGCTACAGGTCAGACATCTAAGCCAGGTGTATTTGCTGGTGGAGATGCTGTTACAGGAGCAGCAACAGTTATCCTTGCTATGGGAGCTGGTAAAGCTGCTGCGAAGGGTATTGATGAGTATCTTTCAAATAAATGATCTTTATAAAGCACAAAAGTCTGGTCCATGTGACCAGACTTTTTTTCTACAAAAAATCTTAAGAAATTTCGTAGGTAAATCTTAAGATTTAGGAAGTATTATAAGAACAGGAGCTTTAACTATGTTATAATTATAAAGATTTTAATTGGAGAAACTTAAATGAACAACAACGAAAAAATTAAAGTAGCGATTACAGCAGGAATTGTTTCAGTAATTCTTTTGATCTTAGTGATCTTTTTGGCAGTTACGACCAAAAAGGATGCAGTAGATGATGATACGAAGCTTTCTGAGAATATTACAGATTATGCAAGCTTTTCAGTTGAGGGCACAGGAAAGGTTGACGACAGTGCTGTTTTAGCATCTAGTGAAGATGGCGCAGATAGTGCTTCTACTTCTGGTTCATCAGAAGTGATGTCATATTCAGAGTATGTGGACTCAATAGCAGGTAGTGTTTCTGGTAACAGCTTTTATGAGACCAAAGCTGCAGTCCTAAGAGATGTATACAATGGTCTTACTTTTGACAAGAATGCTCAGCTCAAAGAGATGATGACATACTGGGAAGATGGCAATATGGAAGCAGTTAGAGATCTTGCACATCTCGAACGCTTTGAAGTTATGTCATATCAGCTTGGAGGAACAGATTTCTTTTACTATTACGGTGAAACAAATGCTGAAGGTAAGCCAAATGGTAAAGGTATAGCTGTATATGCTAATGACCAGTATTATTATGGCGAATGGGCTGAAGGTGTTAGAAGCGGAAATGGAACCTGGGTTGCTTTTTATCCATCTTATAGCAGATATGTTGTAACAGAGCATCTTTATACAGGTTCATGGTCAGCTGACCTTCCAAACGGCGAAGGACAGGAGCATTACGACTATAATGCTGAGTATATGAACAAGCAGGATTTTTACCTTCAGAACGCTATTGGAACCTTTAAAGATGGAAAGTACAATGGAGACATGTATATCATTTCAGTTGATAAGGATGATCATTCAACGGAATGGTATGGAAAGTGCATTGATGGTAATTGGGAGCAGATCATAAATACTACAAAGGATAAAAATGGAAAGATCCCGGTATTGTATGAGAGAGAAGATAATAAATCTTACTATTACATGACATCTGAAGGTAGTCAGAATAATGGCATCGATGGCATGATAACCGGCGGATCAGTAGCTAAGTAATATGAGTACTATTTCAATAATCTGTGTTGGTAAAATTAAAGAGAAATATTGGAACGATGCAATAGCAGAGTATTCCAAGAGATTATCAAGGTATTGCAAGCTTAATATAATAGAGGTTGCAGATGAAAAGACTCCTGATAACGCTCCTGAAGCTGTTTGCGAACAGATAAAGAAAAAAGAAGCAGACAGGATCTTAAAGCATATAGATCCAGGAGCATGTAAATGCGTACTTGCTATCAAAGGGAAAAGATATACATCAGAAGGCTTTTCTGAATTTATTTCTAAACAGGGAATCAGCGGGATAAATCATATCCAGTTTATTATTGGAGGTTCTCTAGGACTTCATCAGAGCGTTATGGATGTGGCGGATTCAGAACTTAGCTTTTCGGATATGACTTTTCCGCATCAGATGATGAGAGTTATTCTCCTTGAGCAGATTTATAGAGGATATAAAATATTAAGTGGGGAGCCTTACCATAAGTAAGGGTTTTATATGAGCGAGATTACAGAATTAAAACTTACTTTATCAGCAGAAGATCAGCGCAATATTTTTGGTGGCAACGACAGTTATATCAGAAAGATCGAAGACAGCTTTCACGTTGAGATCATAGATAGAAACGGTGAGCTTCATATTATTGGGGACAAAGCTGGAGCTACCAAGGCATCAGGTATTTTAAGAGAACTTGTTCAATTATCAAGAAGAGGTTCTAATATCGAAGAACAGAGCGTTGATTATGCCATCTCACTAAAGGGAGATGACAAAAAGGATAGTGTTCAAAATGATAACGTCTTGGTAGATATTGATAGAGATGTTATCTGTCATACAATTTCAGGCAAGCCTATAAAGCCAAAGACTCTCGGACAAAAAAAGTATATAGATGCTATCAGAAACAAGATGATAGTATTCGGTCTTGGACCAGCAGGTACTGGTAAAACATACCTTGCAATGGCTATGGCTATCACAGCCTTCCAGAGAGAAGAAGTTAGCAGGATCATCCTTACAAGACCTGCTATAGAAGCTGGTGAAAAGCTTGGTTTTCTGCCTGGAGATCTTCAGAGTAAGGTAGATCCATATCTTAGACCATTATATGATGCTCTTTATCAGATCATGGGCACAGAGAACTTCATCAAAAATATGGAAAAAGGACTTATTGAGGTTGCACCACTTGCATATATGCGTGGTAGAACTTTGGACAACGCGTTCATCATCCTTGATGAAGCTCAGAATACAACACCTGCTCAGATGAAGATGTTCCTTACCAGAATTGGCTTTGGTTCTAAGGTTATCATCACAGGTGATGCTTCCCAGAAGGACCTTGCACCTGATGTTAAGTCAGGTCTTGATATAGCTCAAGGCGTATTAAAGGGAATTGATGATATTGAATTTTGCACTCTTACAAGCAGCGATGTAGTTAGACATCCTCTTGTTCAGAAGATAGTTAAGGCTTATGAGGACTACGAAAAGAAGGCTGCTAACAAGCAGAGAAATAAATCTATAAAGAAATTGGAGAGAAGATGAGTATGGAAACAGAAAAGTCTTCTGTTATGATCAAATTCATATATGGCGCGCTTTTTTGTTTGACTGGCGTAATTGTTTTTGCTTTTTCTTTTTTTATGGGAAAGAGCTATGAAGCTATACTTAGAAATGTGATCGTTTCCCTTATTTTTTCCGGAACAATTATCTTTATGCTGCTTGATGCCTTTACCAGAGGTAGGAGCGGTCTTTCTTACGATAATTACGACAAAAAAAGCAGATTCATGATCATATATGTTGTCGTTCTTATCCTTTCTTGCATATTTGCACTTATTCCTAATGAGTTCTGGCCATACATGTCGTTATTTGTAATGATGGCTCTTTTCTCTAATAGTGAGATTGCTATCGTATCAGGCGTAGGCTTTGCTACTATATCTGTTATGCTTGAAGAAAACGGTAATTTTGGCGAGCTATTTATGTATGTTCTTGCTGGATGCGTTGCAGTAGCAATGTTTAGAGATCTTAAAGAGAATACTTCCATTGGATTTCCAGTGTTTATTTCTCTTGTGACTCAGGCAGTTCTTTTGATAGCTTTCAATGTTCTTTTTCTTAACAGGACACTGTCTATCAACATTTTGATCCTGCCTATCCTTAACCTTATGCTTAATCTGATCATTCTTTTGATCTTCCTTAATATGTTTGGTGTATATGTCATCAGAAGGTCTAATGATATGTATATGGAGATCAATGATGCTGAATTTTCTCTTTTGGTACAGTTAAAAGAGAAGAATAAGGACGAGTATTTTAGAGCTATTCATACAGCATATCTGGCTGAGAGACTTGCTCTTGGTCTTGGCTTTAATGCAAGAGCAGTCAAGGCTTGCTCTTATTACCACAGGATAGGTGTTCTTGATGGAAGCCTGAAGTGGAGTGATGTAGAGCATTACTATACTGAGAACAACTTCCCGATAGAGGCGATTGAGTTCCTTAAAGAATATATGGAGCCTCAAAAGGGTAAGGTTAAATCAAAAGAAGCACTTACTGTTCAGCTTTCTGAGACAGTTATCGCATCTATCATGTATCTTTTAAACAAGAACTCTGATGCTGATATTGACTATGATAAGCTAATTGATAAGATTATAGATAAAAAGATCCAGGATGGTGAGCTTATGGATTATGCCATCACCTTCAGGGAACTTGAACAGATGAGAAAATTACTTAAAAAGGAGAAGCTATACTATGGTTTTTTACGTAGATAATGAGGTATCTGCTTCCTTTGACTTTGATATAGAGGAAATTGCCAAAAAGGTATCACAGGCAGTACTTGATTCTGAAGGCTGCACGCATGAAGTTGAGATAAGCCTTATCATTACAGATGATGAGGGCATTCACGAAATGAACAGAGATTTTCGTGGTATAGACAGACCTACTGATGTTCTTTCTTTTCCTAATGTTAGCTACGATGAGCCAGGTGACTTTTCTGTAATGGATGGGGAACAGAATGTTGACCTGCTTAATCCTGATACTGGAAACATTATATTTGGAGATATTGTTATAAATGAAGCCAGAGTTCGCTCACAGGCTGTTGAGTATGGACATAGTGAGATGAGGGAATTTGCTTTTTTAGTCGCTCATAGCATGCTACATCTGTGTGGCTACGATCACATGGAGGAAGACGAAGCTGCTGTAATGGAGAAGAAGCAGAAAGATGTTTTAGACAAACTGGGTATTACTAGAGGCTAAGCTTTGGGAGAGCGGTATGAAGCAGTATTTTGAGGAAAAGAGAATAAGACCTGATATACTAACAGCTGCTGTATATTGGGCTATTATCATAATGATGGTCTATACAATATGTGGACTTAGAATATATGGGGATAAGGGAGCAGGCTTTTTGTCTGGTCCGTTATCTGTTTTTTATATTTTGTACCTGATATTTGTTTTGGCAGTACAAAAGTCTGTGTGGGTCATGGTTCGTGTAAGAGCAAGAAGGTCTCAATTTTTAAATGCAGAGGCCAATATGAAGAGATCCTTTAGGATATTTATTATTTCTGGCATCGTAGTAATGGCAATGCTTCTTATCGGAAGCTTTTTCCTTTCTGAGAAGCTGTTTGGCTCTAGCAGAGGAAACTTTGCCTGCATCATGGTTGGAATTACTTCCATTGTGCTATGTATACAAGGAGTTTTAAGAGGTTACCTTCAGGGAATAGGATATACTAAACCGATCGTGATTTCAGACCTTATAATAGCCGTTATCTCTTTTGTTTCAGGCATATTTTTATCACTTATCATGTATAGGTATGGACTTAAGGTAAATGATCTTTTCCATATATCAGAACTTAGTGCTGTATACGGATCAGCTGGAATGCTTTTAGGAATTTTAATTGGCTCACTGGGAGGCTTATTACAGATTCTTATCAGTTTCACTATAAGAAAAGCAGAGATAGAAGAAATCGTAAAGGAAGGCGCTCCAAGATATCTTGATAATAAGAATGATGTACTTACAAGTATAAGATCCATAGTTCTTTTATATATAAGTCCTGCGCTTTTAGTTCTTGTGGATCAGATCTTCTTTGTGATCACACATAAAAAGGCAGAAGCAGAGCTTGATTTTCAGACTCTGATGGGAATATATGCAGGAAGAGCAATTCCTGTCATCGTTACCTGCATTTTACTTTGCTGTGTTCCATTTATAAGACCATGGAACAGAGTTATGGCTAGAATAGAAAGAGACGAGATAGAAGGCGCCAGAGACAGACTTGATGATCTGGCTTCTGTAAGCCTTAAGCTTGTTATTCCTGTTATGATATTTGTTTTTGTAATGGCTCAGACCTTAGAGATTGCCTTATTTGGTAAAGACGTAGAGATGTCCAGCATGCTTATCAGGATTGGAAGTCCGCTGATCGTGTTTGGAGCTGTAGCTATGTTTTTATCATGGCTTTTAAATCATATGGGTAAGACCATTCTTACAACAGTATGTCTGGCTCTTTCATGGGCTGTTCATGTGGCTTTACTTATCGCCTTTACAGTTCTTCTTAAGCTTGGCGTATATGGAATGATGCTTGCAAGTCTTGTGTCTGTAATATTTTATTGTTTGAGCTCGTTCTTTATGCTTAAGAAGATGCTTAAATACAATTTTGACTTTGCCAAGAATTTTGGTAAACCTTTATTTGCCGCAGCTGTAGCAGGCTTTGTGATCTTTTTGATAAATAAGTTGTTCATAAATCTTGTAGGTGATATTTTGACTTTTGTCATTTGTTTTGTTGTATTTTACTTTGGATACCTGTTTGCTATGGTATTTTTAGGTGAGTTCAATAGGAATTCACTAAAGAAAATTCCTTTTGGATTTGTTTATAATGGATTTGTTCCTAGAAATTCAAGAGATTATTATGAGGAATAAAATTGAGTAGAAAGATTATTGTTGCAGGTGGTGGTGCAGCTGGTATGTGCGCAGCTATCTATGCTGCAAGAAATGGTGCAGATGTAACCATCATCGAAAAGAATACTCAGCTTGGTAAAAAGCTCTCTATGACAGGAAATGGCAGATGCAATCTGTCAAATCTTGATATGAGTGAAAAGATGTATAATCCCGCTGCTGAAAATAGAATGAAGCAGTGGCTATCTGTTTATGGCGTATTAGATGTCATAAATTTCTTTAAATCCTTAGGTATTATCATTAAAAGTGAAGATGGATATTTATATCCGATTTCTGGACAGGCCAGCACTGTTGTTTCAGCTTTTGTAAATGAACTAAAGAGACTTGGCGTAAACATTATATTTGGTGAGCAGGTTAAGTCAATTGAAGAAAACAAAGATGATCATATCTACCAGGTAGTAACCTCCAAGAACTACTATTTTGCAGATAGGGTTATTGTGGCAATAGGATCTTTATCTGGTGCAAAGAGTACTATGTCTACAGGCGATGGCTATTACATTTGCAAAAAGCTTGGTATGACAATAAAGGATACTCATCCGGCACTGGTAGGATTTAAATGTGAGGATGGTGAGATACTTCCAGAAGCAGGAGTGCGTTCAACTGCTGAAGCTGCCTTTTACCTTGGCAATGAAGAGCTGGCAAGAGAATATGGAGAACTTCAGCTTACCAAGGATGGAATATCTGGTATTCCTGTAATGCAGGCTAGCAGCAAGATTATAAAGTTTGTTGAGGAAAAGAAACCTATAACTGTTTCAATTAATTTCTTTGCGGATTATGACGAGGATGATTATCTTTCACTTTGCAAAGAGATGCTACAGCTAAGGGACGACAGGACATTAGAAGAGTTTTTGAATGGTTTTCATAACTGCTACATAAATGATCTGGTAATCAGAAAGACTAAGATGGGACGTTCGATGAAGATGAAGAATATTTCAGAGAGCATGGTTTTTAGTATTTTTGATTGCTACAGGAATTATAAGCTCAAGCTTTCAGATAGCTACGGTTATCAAGCTTCGCAGGTTACAGCAGGAGGAGTCAGTCTTGGAGATATCAGGGATGACATGACGGTAAAAAATCATGATGGACTATTCGTTGTGGGAGAACTCCTTGATGTAGACGGTCGCTGCGGTGGTTATAACTTGCAGTGGGCTTGGACATCCGGAAGTATCGCTGGTACCGTGGCGTCTTTGTGATGCCGGTAGGTTGTTGGCTTCCCGGTAGGTTGTTGGCCTCCCGGTAGGTTTTGAGGAGATGCAGGGGTTATATGAGCATTTTATGGACGCTCTCGCTTCGTTAAAATCGTAGCAGTACTAAGGCATTAAAAAACAATGCCTAAGTACTGACGATTTTAAAGACCATAAAGATGCTCATATAACTCCCTGCATCTCCTTCATTACGTTCAGGGAAGGAATACAAAATCTTCCGATATTCGAAATGATAAAAGGAAGTAGTGAAAAGATAACGCCCAAATAAGTAAAGTTGAAAAAGGTTAGTATTTAATATATTACTAATTAATGTTATTGATAAATAAAAGGTAAAAAGAAAATTATTTGAGGAATTAAGATGATAAGAGTAAATCAGATAAAAATTAAAATAGATTTGGAGAGAGCTTTTTCTAAGGAGGAAGTTAGGGGAAAGCTTGAAAAGCATATTTGTAAGGTGCTTAGGATTGATAGAGGACAGATTGAGAATTTGGAGATCATTAGAAGGTCTATTGATGCCAGGAAGAAGCCTGAGATCTATGAAGTGTATATGGTTGATGTGAAGTTAAAGGGACTTGATGAGGGGAAGGCTTTAAAGAAGTGCAAGGATAAGAATGTTAGCTTTGTAGAGCAGGTAGTTTATGAGTTTCCTTATAAGTGCGTGAATGTTGCAGCAACTAAGAGGCCAGTTATTATTGGTTCTGGCCCTGCTGGACTTTTTTGCGGATACGAGCTTGCAAGGAATGGATTTAAGCCGCTTATTTTAGAAAGAGGAGCAGATGTAGATAAGAGGACTGAGATTGTTGAGCATTTTTGGGAGACTGGAGAGCTTGATGAGAGGACAAATGTGCAGTTTGGAGAGGGTGGAGCTGGCACATTTTCTGATGGTAAGCTTAATACTATGGTTAAGGACAAGGATGGAAGAGGGAGAGCTGCCCTTAAGATCTTTGTAGAAAATGGTGCTCCTGAAGATATCTTATATGATGCCAAGCCTCATATTGGTACTGATATTCTTAGAAATGTAGTTAAGAATATGAGAAAGAAGATCATAGAGTGGGGCGGAGAAGTTAGATTTGAAAGCCTTGTTTCTGAGATAAACATTGATGGAAATAGTCAAATTACTTCAGTTAAGGTGGTAGATCAAAATACAGGGAATACTGAGAATATTGAATGTAGTGAAGTTGTTCTTGCTATTGGCCACAGTGCTAGAGATACGTTCTATATGCTAAGTGACAAGAATGTTGATATGAAGCCAAAGCCTTTTGCTGTTGGCTTTAGAGTAGAACATCCACAGACTCTTATAAATCTGTCTCAGTATGGAGTAGAAAGTCCAAAGGCACTGCCTGCTGCCCCTTACAAGCTTACAGCTACAACTGACGCAGGAAGAGGTGTTTATTCATTCTGCATGTGTCCTGGCGGCTTCGTTGTTAATGCATCCTCTGAAAAGGGGAGACTTGCTGTTAACGGAATGAGCTATTCAAAGCGTGATGGCAAGAATGCAAACTCAGCTATCATCATTACAGTTGATCCTAAGGATTTTGGAAGTGAAGATATATTATCAGGTGTAGAGTTCCAAAGAAGCCTTGAAGAGAAAGCCTATGAAATAGGTGGAGGAAAGATTCCTGTTGAGTACTATGGGGACTTTAGAAAGGCCATAAGACCTGATCTTGAAGGAAATAAAAGTGACGACTTAGTAGCTGATAATTCTAATACTCCTAATATGAGGGGACAGTATGCTTTTGCTAATGTTCATGAGATTCTTCCAAAGGATCTAAATGAAGCCTTTGTAGAAGGCATGGAAAAGTTTGGAAGGATGATTAAGGGCTATAACAGTGATGGCGCCCTTGTATCTGGCGTTGAATCTAGAACGTCATCTCCAGTTAGGATCAACAGGGATGAAAATGGAGAGTCTATAAATGTGAAAGGTCTTTTCCCATGCGGTGAAGGTGCTGGATATGCAGGTGGAATCATGTCTGCCGCAATGGATGGTATGAAAATTGCTGAATTTGTGGCAACTAAGATGATCTAAGTGGCAACATATGAGGACTTTGATGTGTATTCTTCACGGAGACATTTTTTACAAAAAGGGGAATACCAATGAGAAATAAAAAATTTATATTAGCTATTTCAGCTATTATGTGTATGAATATTGCTTTATCTGGTTGCGGGGAAAAGGCAGCTTTTAAATCAAGTAGCACAGCGTCTTCTGATGTAGCTTCAAACGAGGAGTCTAAAGATCAGAATGCATCAGAGGAAGATTATCCTTATTTTTTCCTTGGTTCAGAGGATGGCGATTATAGTTATATAGTTGATGAGTCTGGAAAATGCATTAAGACTATAGATAGATCAGAAGTTTATAACATTCTTTCTAATAAGTTTGAAGTTGGAGAAGATAAACATAGTATTGATATTGAGTACTCTTACGGTGATATTGTTTTTTGCAGTGTTTGCAATTCTACAAATGATTGGAAGAAAAGTGATTATTATGCAGTAAATACTAAAACCAAAAACTCGGTTCTTTTTTGTGAGATAGATGGAGGCTTTTGCGATATCGATTATTATAAGGGCAATATTTATATCACGGGAAGAGACTTTGAGAAGAAGTTTGAGTTTAGTGATAACCTTGAGTATTCTGAAAGTGATGTAGACCTTAAGGACTTTTTTGAAGGAGCAAAAGACTATGCTATCCAGTACAGTCTTATTTTTGAAAAAGGCTCTTACACAAGAATATTTGATGAAATTGGCTTTGTTCCAGCATTTAATGATGAATATAAGGACGAAGTGCTTTATGCTATTTCTAAAGATGGCGAAGTAACAAAGGTTCCTTATGATTACCAGCAGAGTAATGCATTGTTTGGATATGATAAGGATGGTTTTATCATTTATTCCTATGATGAGGATCATAACTTTATAAAGGCTGAGCTAGTTGATCCCAAAACTGGAGAAGCTAAAGAGTTCTGTTCTGATTCTTATGTATATTGCAAAGGCTTTGATAATAATTACATCTATTATATTGATGAAGTATACACTGACACATATATGATGGATGAGACCTATTACTATGCCTATGATGTAAAAAATGGTGAAGAAAAGCTACTCTATAAAAAAGAAAGAACTCCAGGAAGCGGCTATAATTCTAGCTATCAAGATGGTTATTATATAAATGATGGAAAGATATATTTTACTGATGTAGATGGAAGTCAGGGAAAATGGCTTATTATCGATGCTAGCTCAGGTGATATATTTCCAACGGATTGCGTTTATGACGAATATAATGCTCTTAAATATGGAACTGTAGAATATGAGGCTCCAAAATATGATTGTCCAAATTGCGGCAAAACACTTATGAGGACTTATCAGGAGTACTTTGTATTATCTGATGAGTATTCAGATCATGCAGACGAGATAAACAAAAGTATTAAAGAAAATATTATTCGCTATGATGTAGATAAAATGTTTGGCGATTATGATGAAGATGACTGTTCATTGAGAGGTGATTATTATTCTGACGTAACAGATACCTATGAACAGATGACATGGAATGTTGATATTATAAAAGATCATTACTTAACTGTTGATGAAAGTTATTACTCTATGGGCGTTGGCGCAGCTCACGGTTACGGCGCAGGTTACATGCTTGTCTATGACCTTGATACAGGTAAAAAGATGGGCATAAGCGATTTCTTTGACGGAACAGAGGAAGAGTTTAAAAAGCTAATGGCTGAAAAGACTGTTGAATACTTTAACTCTCCTGAAGGTGAAGAGAGAAACAGTCATGATGATATAGGAGATGATGAATCCATATATCATAATGCCTATGAGCAGGCTGGATTTGATACAACACATCTAGAGTTTTATGAAGATCACGTTACATTAGTTTATTACCAGTATGAAATTGCATATTATGCAGCAGGATGCTTTTATATAGACATACCATATGAAGATTTTCATGCATGATCGAGGGCTTAGATGAATAGCAAAGACATGATCCGAAAAGAAATAATTTCAAAAAGAGATAGCCTTACTTCTCAAGAAATATCTGATAAGAGTAAGGTTATTGCTAATAAGCTTATTTCTGCTTATGAATATAAAAATGCAGAAAATATCCTTATTTATGCATCTATGAGAAGTGAAGTTATTACAGATGGAATTATTGCTGATGCTCTTAAAAGCGGAAAAAGTGTCTTTTGCCCCAAATGCACGGATGTAGAAAACGGTGTAATGGAGTTTGTAAGGATCGATAGTCCTTATGATCTTAAAGAGGGCTATTATGGAATTAGAGAGCCGCTGTATCATGAGAATGCTGAGATATTCGATAAGTCAAAAGATATGCTAAAGACCCTTATAGTTGTTCCTGGTGTTGCTTTTGACAGACAGGGCAACAGGATTGGATATAAGGGAGGTTATTATGACAGGTTCCTTTCAAAGTATCCACTGATAAAGACTATAGCCTTGGCTTTTGAACTTCAGATGGTATATTGTATTCCAGCGGATGCTCATGATATCCCTGTTTTACAAGTTATCACTGAGAGTAATTGATTTTGCGAATGTTTGGAAGTATTAGAAACTGTGAATTTTAAACAAAAATTAGCATGTAATTTCTCCTAGAAGCATTGGAAAAGAGTAGTGTTTTAGGCTCTGTATGTGGTATTATTCTGTAAGGGCTATTTGAGATAAGTAAATACTACTTGTGTAAACAGGAGGAATGGTATGGAACTTATAGAAATTTGCAGAAGAGCTAAAGAGGCAAAATATAAGGTACAAGACCTAACGACTAAAGAGAAGAACAAGGCTCTTTTAAAGGTGGCGGATGGCCTTATTAATGACACCAAGACTATTTTGGATGCCAATAACGCTGATTATGAAGAAGGCAAGCTTTCGGGAATGCATCAGGGCATGCTTGACAGGCTTAAGCTTGATGAAAAGCGTATAGAAGCAATGGCAGAGGGCATTAGGGAAGTTTGCGCCCTTGAGGATCCTATCGGCGAAGTAATGGAAAGCTTCAAAAGACCTAATGGTCTTAAGATAAGTAAGGTTAGAGTGCCTTTAGGTGTAATTGGTATCATTTATGAATCACGTCCAAATGTTACTGCGGACGCTTTTGCTCTTACATTTAAAGCAGGTAACGCAGTAATTCTTAAAGGTGGTAGTGACGCTATCAACAGTAATATCGCTATCACGAATTCAATCAGGAATTCCCTTAAAAGTTTGAATATTGAGCCTGATGCTGTGCAGCTTATTGAAAACACTGACAGACAGGTTACTACTAAGTTCATGCAGATGAATGATTATGTTGACGTCCTGATCCCTAGAGGAAGTGCAGGTCTTATCAGAGCTGTTGTTGAGAATTCAACTATCCCTGTTATTGAGACTGGCACAGGTAATTGTCACATCTATGTTGATAAGGATGCTGATTTCGAAAAGGCTATTCCTATCATCGTAAATGCCAAGACTCAGAGGATTGGAGTCTGTAATGCTGCAGAATCTCTTATTGTTCATAAGGACATCAAGGATAGCTTTTTGCCATTATTTGAAAAAGCTATGAAGGAACATTCAGTTGAGATCAGGGCTGATAAGGAAAGCATTGAGAATCTTGATGGGGCAGTTCCTGCAACAGAAGATGATTTTTACAAGGAATATCTTGATTATATTATTTCAGTGAAGACAGTAAGTGATGTTGATGAAGCAATTGACCATATCAACAAGTATAATACTGGTCATTCAGAGTCGATCATTACTGAGAATAAAGATGCAGCAAAGAAATTCTTAAAAAGAGTTGATGCTGCATGTGTCTATGTTAATGCGTCCACTAGATTTACTGATGGTTTTGAGTTTGGTTTTGGTGCTGAGATCGGTATAAGTACACAGAAGCTCCACGCAAGAGGACCAATGGGACTTAAAGAACTGACATCTTACAAATATCAGATCACAGGAAATGGACAAATAAGATAAATGTTTTGAAGGAGTTTTGATGTAATGCTACAAAATGGGGAAGAAATACTAGAAGCGAAAAAGCACATTATAGAAGTCTCAAGAGAGCTTCATGAAATAGGTCTTTTAGTAAGGACATGGGGAAACATTAGCTGCAGAGTAGATGAAAAGAGCTTTCTTATTACTCCAAGCGGTATCAGATACGAAGATCTTGTACCAGAGATGATCGTTCAGGTTAATATCGACGATCTGTCTTATGAAGGAGATGTTAAACCTTCAAGTGAACTTAAGGTTCATGCTGTTTGTTATAAAGTCAGAAGTGACGTAGAGTTTATCGTTCATACACATCAGGTATATGCTTCATGTGCAGGAACACTTGGTCAGAAGTCTATATTTACATATTTTGATGATGAAGATCTCACTATTCCTGTGGCAGCTTATGCGCTTCCTGGAACAGATAAGCTTGCTGAGAATGTAGAAAAGGTACTAAGAAAATATAGTGACTGCAATGGTTTTATAATGGCAAATCATGGAACTGTCTGCCTTGGTAAGAATTCTAAAGAAGCTATCTACGAGGCTGAGAAGATGGAGGTTGCCTGCAATAATTTCCTTATCGATGTTTGCAAAACTGATATGCACCACGGCGTCGAGGTTGGATTTAACAGTCATTTGGAAGATGGAAATATTGTCTATGACGTGGCTGATACTCCTAAGAGGGTAAAAGAGATACATGAGGCAATCTATGCCAAGAGACCGGATGTTAAGTACATTATCCAAAATAAATCAGAAGCTGTTATGACAGTTTCAAGAAGAGCAAATCATATGAGACCGCTTCTTGATGACTTTGCACAGCTTATCGGTTATAGCATTAAGGTGCCTAGCAATGAGCATGGTAAGGACGGTCACAGCTTCCATCATATAAAGAAAAATGCAAATGTAGCATTTTGTTTAAATGATGGAGCATATTGCTTTGGACCAACTGAGGATGAAGCTATGGCAGTTGCTATAGTCCTTGATAAGGGCTGCATTGCTCACACTGCTGTTATGCGCCATGGAGAGGGTCATTACCTTTCACTTCTTGATTGCTACAAGATGAACAGACATTATAGAAAGTCATATTCTAAGCTGGCTGACGCGGCTAAGTGATTTTGGAGGTATTTATAATTGATAAAAAGACCTGTTTCAATCAAAAAAGGAGATGTAATAGGAATAACAGCACCTTCTTTTGGTGCGGCAACAGAGCCTTACAGTACAATGATAGATGTCTCTTTGGATAAGATCAAGGAAAGAGGCTATAAGATACTTGAAGGTAAGACAGCTAGACTTGGTGATGGCATTGGTATCAGTACTGATCCAAAGGTTGCAGCCTCTGAGCTTATGGAGTTTTATAAAAGAGATGATATAAACGCCATTATCTCTGCTGGCGGAGGTGAGCTCATGAATGAGACCATTACTCATGTTGACTTTATTGAGCTAGGAAAATATCCGCCAAAGTGGTTTATGGGCTATTCTGATAATACAAACTTTATCTTTCCACTTGTTACCATGACTGGAGTTATGGGAATTTATGGACCTTGCATTTCTGGATTTGCCAAGAAATGGGAAGGAACAGAAGAAGATTCATTTGCGCTTCTAGAGGGAACAAAGACTTCTTTTAGTGGCTATGAAAAGGTTGCCTTTGAAACAGATGATGAAGACGATCAGGTGCCTCCAAAAGCAGATTATTACTACGATTGCACCTATGAATATAATGCAGATAAAGAACTTGTGATCTATGACTTTGTAGGATCTGATGTAAAGAAGCTTTCTAAGGATGCAGAAGTATCCTTTGAAGGAATTCTTCTTGGTGGCTGTCTTGATGTTCTTGCAAACCTTGTTGGAACACGCTTTGATAACATGAAATCTTTTAACGAAAAGAACCAAGATGTAATCTGGGTTCTTGAAGCCTGCGACCTTACACCAATGAGCTATAGGCGTGCCCTTTGGAACCTCAGAGAAGCCGGCTGGTTTACTAACGCGAAAGGCTTTGTGATAGGTAGACCACGCGCAGCTTTTAGTCAGAACATGATGGGAGTAGACCAATATAACGCAGCTACAGAGATACTCAAAGATTTCAACGTTCCAATCATAATGGACGCCGACATCGGTCACATTGATCCAATGCTCCCTGTAGTAATGGGTGCAAACGCCAAAGTTTCCACCAGAAACAATAACCTTTTTGTTGACTACCTGTCATTATAACTTGTTGGCTAGGATTATTTGAGGCTTCGCCTGGGGGCGTCCTGCCTCTGCCTAGTTCAGCCCAGTGGGGCCGCCAGCCTAAAGTTTATTTTTGTTCATCCTTTGGATTTTTATGTTCATGGCTTTATATTTCTTACTTTAAATTCTTTGAAACAAACTCGTCTTTGATTGCCATTTTTTGCATGTAAAGTTTTTGGTTTGAACGATTTCAAAAAAACGCCATTTTCTTGTGCTCATAAGCAGCTTTTGAAGCGCATGCGGTTTGCGTTGTCTGAAGCAGGGCGTTAAGAATTTATAATAAGTGGTCACGCCCGCTTTCTGCGGGCTATGTAAACAGGAATAAGAGGTGACTCTGCAAGCTAGCTTGCGAGATCACCTCTTTTCCTGTTATGGGAGCGTAGCTCCAATGACCACTTATTATAAATTCCGCCCTGCAAGTATGTAGCAAGAGCATGCGTATTAAAACAAAAGCTGCATGAGCACATAGAAAAGTATCGTTTTTTTGATGAGGACAAAACAAAACTTTACAGCAAAAATGGCATCAAAGACTCAGACAGTGTTTCAAAAACAGAATTTAAAGTAAGAAATATAACGCTCATGAACATAGAAAAATCCTCAGAGATTCTCAAAAACAAACTTTAGG
>NZ_FRDH01000004.1:0-87012 GCF_900143205.1 Butyrivibrio hungatei DSM 14810
AAACTTTAGGCTGGCGGCCCCACTTAGCTAGACTAGGCAGAGGCAGGGCGCGGCCTCAGTGAACCAGCCAGCGGCTATCCCCAAACTGTGAATGGTAACTACTGAGAATTTCAAATTCAATGATCTGTTGACGATTTATGATATAATATTTCCGGTGTTCAAATGTGGGAGGAAAATTATGAAAAGATCATTAGTTAGTTTACTGGCTGTATTTGTTTTGTCGGCCACGGTACTAGCTGGTTGTGATAAAGGATACGATCAGAATGGGGTTGAAAGATCAGACACAGAAGAAAGCGGAAATATAGCTGATAAAAAAGTTGGCGTGTGTATATATCAGTTT
Source organism: Butyrivibrio hungatei DSM 14810 (assembly GCF_900143205.1). Classification (GTDB taxonomy): domain Bacteria; phylum Bacillota; class Clostridia; order Lachnospirales; family Lachnospiraceae; genus Butyrivibrio; species Butyrivibrio hungatei. The sequence goes on from NZ_FRDH01000004.1 coordinate 341, forward strand.
TCAGATTTGTTCATGAGTCTTTACCGTGAAGAACTTGGAAAGGCGCTGGTGGATTCAGGTTTTTCAAAGGATAACATAATGTTTTTTGATGGCTTCAATGATCCTGATCTTCAGATATCCCAGGTTCGAAGGATGATAGATGAAGGGGTAGATGTGCTGATAGTTAATCCTGTCAGCAGTGCATCAGCAGAGGCTATTACTGATATAGCTGTTGAGGCTGATGTACCACTGATCTATATCAACCGTGAACCAGCTGCAACAGATGAAGCCAGGTGGGAAGAGAATGAATGGGATGTGACCTATATCGGATGTGATGCCAGACAGTCTGGAATGTATCAGGGTGAGATCATTTCTGACCTTGGGATGAGTATAGTTGATACAAATGGCGACGGTGTGATCCAGTATATGATGATTGAGGGCGATCCGGAAAACATAGATTCACAGTTCCGCACGAAGTATTCAGTTGAGATGCTCTCAGATGCAGGATTCAAAATGGAATGTGTCAGTGATGAGATTGGCTATTTTCATAGAGATACAGCTAATCAGATAATGGGAAAAGCTCTTGCAGAAGGAAGTCATCTGGAAGTTGTTTTTTGTAATAATGATGCTATGGCCCTTGGAGTAATGGATGCACTGGGGAACTCTGACAAAAAGGCTGGCAAGGACATTTTTATTGTTGGTGTAGATGGCCTCGAGGAAGCATTGCAGAGAATCATTGATGGCGGACTTGCAGGAACAGTCTTTAATGATTATGCTCAGCAGGCTATATCTACAGCTGAGGCGGCTAAGAAGTTTGTGTCTGGTGAAAGTAATGATCACTATATTGCCTGCCGTTATATAAAAGTTACAGCAGAAAATGCTGATAAGATCTTAGAAGAAATAAAGGAATGATCATGGAAAATAGTTTAAACAAAAGCGTATATATCAAGTCAGTTATTGCCATTTTCATAATGGCTATCATAACTGCTATATTACAGGGAAATCCCTACACATCAGTAGAGGCAGGAGCGGACAGACAGCTTCAGATAGTTTTGTTTTTTGCCCTTGCACTCGGGTCAGTTGGACTTTGTTATAGAGAGTACCTTGCAGGAATCCTTACTACTGAAAAGAAGATTGTTTGGATCGTGTCCTTTGGTACACTTGTAAGGATGTTCTATGTTCTTTTTATGAATATATGGACCCTTCAGAATGACGGAGGAGTATTTACCGGATTTGGAACTCCTGACATTAATAATGGGCATATTGGTTATATCGAATACATTTATAAGTTCTTCCATTTGCCAGACATGGATCCATACGAGCACTTTGGATACTATCATCCACCGCTTCACCACATCATAGAAGCTGTGTGGCTTACTATTCAGAGAGTTATCGGAGTTCCTGAAGCACTTGCTTTTGAAAATCTTCAGGTTCCAACACTTATCTATTCAGCTCTTTGCATGGTCGTTATGCTCCATATCCTTGAAGAAAGCGGCGTCAAAGAAAAGTATCTTTTATATGGACTTATGCTCTTTGCTTTCCATCCTAGAATGATGGTACTTGCTGGATCAGTCAACAACGATATCCTGGCTCTTTTGCTTCTCCTTACAACTATCTGGAGAACTCTTGCATGGATCAGGAAAAAGAGCTACTTAAACATTATATTGATCGCACTTTCTCTTGGCTTTGGAATGCTCAGTAAGCTTAATACAGCTATCTGTGCTTTTTCGATAGCGCTTGTTTTCTTGTGCTACCTTATCTACTGTATCAAGGATGGAAACCTTATAGAGCTTAGAGATTGTCTCATTCAGTATGTGGTATTTGCAGTAATCGCAATCCCTATTGGACTTGCTTATATTGTTAGAAATATTCTGCTTTTTGGCGAGAAGCCTGGAATCCCATCACCAGCTCTTATTCCTAATGAGTCTGTGATGTTTACAGGTGATTACTCAGTTTGGTCAATTATCGGAATCCCATCTATCTGGGATCTCCACGTAGAATTCCCATTCCACCCATTAAGTGCCAAGGCTATCCACAATACATGGGTAATCCTTTTCCAGACAGGTCTTTTTGCTGAAGCATTTCCAACTGAGATAAATGACTATCTTCTTTCATTTGCTCAGATAGCTTATGTAGCATCAATTCTGCTTGCTACAGTTACAACTGTAGTCTTTATTGTTAGCTACTTCATTAAGCTCAGGCAGAATCAGAGCATGAGACTTAAGACGACATTTTTACTTTTTACATATATCTTTATGCTTGTTAGCTTTAGCCTGTATGTGTTCAAGTACCCATATACCTGCAGCAGTGATTTTAGGTACATGACTGCTTCACTGGTATTTACATCACTTGGATTTGTGGCAGTGAACGAAGGCTTTGATGGAATGTTTACCCGCTGGGTAAAATATATCACAAACTTCGCTATGGCCATGACGCTTGGTTGTTCCATGATTGTGTACATGTTCTGGGATCTGCACTAAGAATATACAGGGCATAAAGTTTTTATTTTAGTAGGAGATTTTCTGCCTCGGCCAGTAATACTTATTGATTTTATAACGCCTGCGTTATATAATGGAGAACGTCGTCGGGGTGTGGCTCAGTTGGTAGAGCACTATCTTAGGGAGGTAGGGGCCGCGTGTTCGAATCACGTCACTCCGATTAGAGAAGAGTCCGCTTTATGCGGGCTCACTTTTTCTTGTTTGTTCAAAACAGACGTAAACTGATTCTAGTAATTACGTCGGAAATCCATGTTTTGAGTATTTGAAGTAGCTTCTTAAGAGATGTTACGTCTCTAATGGCGTTTTGATGTTATTGACGTAGTGCATATATATGTGATTACGTCTGTTGAGGCAGTCTTGGATTGAAGACGTAGTGTTTGTAGGTACTTTTACGTCATTATGCTTAGAGTGTGGGGAATAGGCGTAAATAAAAATGAGATATTACGTCTATAATGCAAGTTAGAAATATCAGACGTAAGGGAGGAATAGGAATTACGTCTAAAATACAAATTTGAAATAGTAGACGTAAGGAAGGAACAGAAATTACGCCTGTATATAGAGATATTCATATTCTTGCGTAATTTGAAGCATATAAGAAATAAAAAAGAATCGAGGGAAACATTTGGTAGACTACAGAAAAGAACTAACGAAACAATTGGCTGAAATTAATCACTTAGCAAAAGAGGTGGATAAAAGACTCAAAAAATCGAAAGACCTAGAAGAGGGAAAACTTAGAGTTTGTTCTAGTCATGGCTATCCGCAATACCATTTCCGGGCAGTAGGAGATGAGAAGGAGATATATATTCCAGCAAGTGAAAAAGACAAGATTAAAGCATTAGTGCAAAGAGAGTATGATCAAAAGATTAAAAGAGAACTAGAGCAATCAAGTAAGAAACTTCAGAAATTCCTAACAAGCTATGATGTGAATAACATCGAGGCTATCTATGAGAAACTTCATGTGGGTCGCAAAAATCTAATAGATCCGATAATTCCAACAAAGGAAATGATAATTGAAAAATGGTACGCTGATCATCCAGGAGATAAGAATCCGTTTCAGAAGGATGCTACTGTTACAACTAAAAGAGGAGAACTAGTAAGATCCAAGTCAGAAAAGATAATTGCAGATATGTTCTATGACTATCAAATTCCTTATCAGTATGAACCGTGCATTGAATTGAATATAGATAATACGAGATATACTGGAGAATATAGCATGAAGTATTCCAAAAAGATTTATCCTGATTTTGCCATCTTGAATGTCAAAAATGGAAAAACAGTATATTGGGAACACTTAGGGCTGGTTGATGATGAAAGTTATGCGACAAAGAATTTTAGCAAGATTATTGAATATGAAAAGCATGGGATAATACTAGGAGATAACCTGATCATAACAATGGAAACAAGAGAAAAACCGCTAGATGTCAGGCTTGTGAAAATAAAGATAAAAGGTTTTCTTGAGTAATAGCATTCTATTTGATAGTTAGGGGGAAATTATCTAAATAACAATGAACAAAAATGTGATTTATATGCACTTCAATAGTGTAAATAATTTAAGCAGCTCATTTAAGCGGGCTCTTTTTTCTTGTTTGTTCAAAATAGACGTAAACTGATTCTAGTATTTACGTTTAAAATCCAAGTTTTCTTGAAAAGTTTGATAACAACTATTGACCATTAACAATTGTTATCTGATAAATGAGATGTAATGATAAATATTTTTTTTAGGAATTTATGGATAGAAGCATACGAGCACTGAAAATTATTCAGATGTGCTGTCATCAATTTTGCCTTCAAATATCGATAAAAAAAGTGAGCTAGTCAGACTTTAATAAAGTATCATTATTGCCGATATATAGAGAGAAGACCATAACTATGCCTGATACAAGATTTTATCAGTTTTGCCATAAGTGGAGGTGCTTTATGAGGATACAACAGAACACGGATGTACAAATTAATCCTTTCCCAAATCAGAATAATGCTGAGTCGACCGCTGGGGCAGCGAAGACTGCACATAAGAGTGGTAATATGTCCTCAGTATCCGGTGCCAATCTGAAGGGTAAAAGCCTTGTTCAGCAGAGGCAGGGCCTGGCCAGAAAGCAGGCACTGAAGGTGGTTTCCGATGCATTTGGTGGAGAAAAGAAGCTGGATGCACAGATGCAGTCTATTAAAGATGAGATAAAGCGCCTTCAGGACGAGATCAACGAGAAGACTGCGAACACGATGGAGAATGACGCCAAGTTAAAAGAACTTCAGGAAGAATATGGTATTGATCCTGATGGCGAAGAGAGCAAGGAACTCTCAAAATTGGCGTTTAAGATGAATAATTCCAAAGATGGATTATCGGATGAAGAAATCAGTAAAATGTCGGAGTATCAGCAGAAAGCACTTTACTATGTGGCTGCAAATCAGCAGAACTCTCTTGATATAGATAGAGCAAAAGCTCAGCAGATGGGAAATGTTCAGGGCTATGCAGATATGAAAAGAGAACGAGCCAAGTCACAGGATATGTTGAAAGCTCAGGATGAAGCTGAAGATATTATGGAAACAGCGGGCGAAGAGGCTATAGCTCTTTTGACGCAGGAAGCAGTTGAGCATGTAGATGAAGAGCAGAAAGAGCGCGAGGAAGAGGCCAAAGAGGCTGCCGAAAAGAAGAAAGAAGAGAAGAAGGAAGAAGCAAAGAAGCTCGAAAAAGAAGCTATGCAGCAGGAAATGATAGAGAATATCAAGGAACACGCTGCAGAGAGTAATAGGACCAGTGCTGATACCAAACGAGCCATTGCCAGAAGAGAACGTGCAGAAGCTGACAGTATGGGAGCAGAGGAAGCCCAGAGAACTATTATTTCTGAAGGTGCATCTATGGAAGATACGCAGAATGCTGTTAATACTGAGATTACTAATATTCTCAATAAGTTGAGCCTGCTTTCAAGTGATGTAAAGGGAAGCACTGTAGACAGTCAGATTTAAAAAGCTAGTTGTTGATCATGTACAAGGAGGTAGATGATTATGTAGAAATAATTGCAATTTATTGTTGGATGACAATAATGCTCGGAATTATATTAAACTTGCAAAAGAAAAAAATATTTTGTGTTCTATAAATGGAGTTATTCATACCTAAGACATTGATGTGAGAATGGTATGGGGAAGTCAATAGAAACTGTTTGACCAGTTGTTTGACCAAGAGGTCAGTCGGTGTTGTCAAACCTCCTTTCCATGCGGACTTTGAGATTTTTCAATCGTGTTCGAATCACGTCACTCCGATTGATTTAGGCCTGCTTTTATGTGGGCCTGTTTTATTTTCTTGTTTTTTCTAAACAGACGTAAGCTGAGTCTAGCATTTACGTCGGAAATCCAAGTTTTTGGTGTTAGAAGTAGCTTCTTGAAAGCAGGTACGTCTTGATGGACGGTTTGCACTTTATTGACGTAATGGCTATATAGTAGATTACGCCGAAAGATGTGAAATTTGTGTTGTGGACGTAATGTAGAGGCTGAAAATTACGTCTAAATAAGTGGATTTACATGATGGACGTAATGTAGAGACAGAGATTACGTCTAGTTAAGAAGCAATTGCCAGCAGACGTAACACGGTGGGATAATTTTACGTCTATTAAGCAAGTATTGGATAAGAGAAGTAAATTTGAGTTATTACACTACGTCAGTATATATAAATTTGCGTATTTGTGCGTAACACAAGCCTAAATATAAGCACAAATCCAGCATAATCCCACCCCCAAGCAGAGACTACAAGAAAAAATACAAGTCAATGAAGAAAGGAAAACAATTGATGGACGGAAAAGAGCATAGGTCATTGTCTTAATGTTTATACTTATTTAAGATAATTACTTAACTATAAATGGTAATATAAAAGTGATAAAAAATGATAATTGCAGGCCTTCCGTATATATCATTACAGGAGGAATTATATGAATAAAAGAGCAAAGAACCATTTATTATGCGAAAAGAAGCCCTATATCGCAGTTGTACTCAGCATCATTATTCCGTCGGCTTTTATAGCTGTAGGAGGATCATTAGGTCAAAAGATTTCTGAAGAAGGCGGAAATATAGGAATTTGCATTGCTGCGGCAATAATGATGATCATCTTTAAGGTTTGGTTTTCTCCAGAATTTAAAGGATTCGTGAAAGCGGAAACTTCGGCAAAAGACATTTGCATAATAATACTTCCGTTCATTGCTCTTCTTATATTTACATTGATCACGCCTTTGTGTATGGGAGTACCATTTTATTTCAATCCATCATTTAAAGCAATCACTATGGGGCTTTCTGCTGGATTCGGAGAAGAGACAATGTTCAGATTATTGGCTCTGGCACTTATCATGAGATATGTTAAGAGATCAAAAAGACTTGTTGCAGTGATCTTATTATCTGTGATCTTCGGCTTGATGCATTTAGGTAACATCTTAGAGGGGGCGGATATGCTTATGAGCCTGATACAGGTGATTCATGCAACTTTTTTGGGGCTTTTGTTTTCTGAATTGTTCTTAATGACTGGTAGCGTAATATTTCCAATATTTGCACACGGTTTGTTCGACTATATTTGTTTTGTAACGGATCCATACCTTTCCGCGGAAGGCATACTTACACAGCAGTATAACACGGGACGACTGGTGTATGACATTATAGTGGCTGCAATCATTGGTATATTCGCACTTTATTTGTTGAGCAAAAACAAGATGGCAAAAGCTTGTGAAATATGGGATAAGAAGTGGAACCAAGTATGAATGATACATTATACAAGCCCCAAAATCAGGGAATACAGATTCAGCTTCGTCGTTATAGGGATAGTTTGGCTATAAGTGGCGGGATGGTGATCATCATGTCAATATGGGATATCATCAAGCTATTTATTGTTTTTTTCCTGGGGGAAGATACAATTGCAAAACATATTGAAATAGCAATGAATCAAGGCGGCATCATGACTATTGGCACTGAATTTGAGAAGTTTGTGAAGATCATTTCGTGGATAGTAGTTCTTCTGATACTTTTTCTTTTTTGTGCTATAGCTTTTTTGTACCATCTGTACATTGGTTTAAATGCCTATAGAGTGGGACGACAGACTGCCAAAAAGTGTAACAGGCTTTATCTTGTGCTTTCTTTCCTTAGCGCAATATTTACTGGAATGTTGATAATATCGAATATTTTCTATTTTTTTAATTCCACAGATTCAAGCGGAAATATAGACTTGGCCTTTTTTATTATGGAAGTTACAGCGTTTGTTAATTACATATTGATTTTGTATGCGGCTTATAAAATCAGAAAACTTGAAAAGATAGAGTGGGGAACTAGATGACGATCTGGAAAAAAATAGAAAACATCATTTCGGCTGTTTCAATGATCCTCATAGGCATTGCATTGCTTGTTTTTGGCGAAAAAGCATATATGGCTATTATTGGGGTGTTTTCTTTAAGCTTGGAGATAAGGGGCATTCGTAAGCTTTGGTATTATTTCAGCATGGCTCGTTACATGGTAGGTGGACGGAATATTCTGTTTCTTGGGATCTTATACTTTGATTTTGGAGTATTAACCGGATCTCTTGTGTGGGTACCAAAAGTATATGTCCTTATGTACTTAGCAGGAACACTTGCGTTTTCAGGCATAGTGAACCTCATTGGTGCAAATGAGGCCAGAAGAATACAAAGCTCTTGGAAAATTAAGACTTTCCAGGGGCTGGTTAAGATCCTGGTTGCTGCTAGCTGCCTGATCTTTATGAGAAGTGGAGCGAGAGTTGTGAGTATTTGTGCAATAGGCTTCATTCTTTCAGCAGTCATAAGTATAGCTAATACTTTCCGCCGTCAACAGGTTATAACTATTGGTTAAACAGGAGAAAAAATGCAGGGAGATTTTCATTATTATGCTACATACTGCGCTGCATTGCTGGCTGGATACGATCATAAAAGCAGCCTTGATATATGTTATGGGGCCCAGTTAGTTGATCACTGTTCAAGGACTTGGCTGAAAAAGACAGGGGGACCATCAGCGGCAGCCACCACCCAGTTACAGGCAGAGCTATTACAGGCAAGAACAGACCAGATAGGTTTGTGCGATATAACAAGAATCTGGTCAGCTTTTCATTTTTTGCCTAAAGATCTATATGCAGATGTAGATAAGGGCTCAAAGAATTATAAAGATAAATACCGATTGATATGCGGGCCGAATGGCAATCTATTGGTGGATACAGTGAAAAATGCAAAGGGCAGGGGCTTGGAAGCTGCTGGAATTGCCATGCATGTTCTAGCTGATACCTGGGCTCATACATTTTTTGCAGGAACTCCTTCATTGGTAATAAATAACACAAACTGGTACTTTTATGAACTTTTTCCAGAGAATGGCTCAGAGCCAGAACGTAGACGGATCGAGTTTTCTCATAATCCAACTGCATCGGAGGACGTGGATAAACCAGTATACGTTAGTAGTGTATATCAGTCATATGAGAATTCAATTATGAATCTGGGGCATGGACGTGCCGGACATTTGCCCGATTATAGTTACATCAGATATGTTTATCTGCCGGCATGGGGAGACTACAAAGAAATTATCAAGGATAATCCACATGATTATGAGCATGCTTTTGCTCAGATGGTATATGCTCTGAGTTACCTCAATGGGGAGATAGATGTGTTTGAAAAAGATACTTATGCCTGGGACAATATTCAGCCACATCTTGATAGGATTCGCGGGATAATTGCAAAAAGACAGGTTTATGCTTCAGCTGACTGGAAGGCCCTGGGGGAAAGCATTTCCGGGGAAAAAATTCCGGATTTTGATATGGACGGATATGTCGATCTGTATCTGCTAGCCGGGGATAAGTCAGACACATATCTTGGTCGTTTCTTTGAAGCAGCTCTTTCACATAAAAAGATGATAGCTGGAAAGATAATGGAATCAGGCAATAAGCTTGTGGGTGTTTTATAGATGAGATAGGAGAAGGTAGTCAATGAGAGAAAACAAATGGAATATATTCAGAAGAACTACATCAGTGTTTCTTATGACCGCTCTGATACTCGTGTCTGTAGGATGTGGAGATGGCAGTGACGAGACAGAAGATGTTTCTGGAACACCTGGAGGAGGAAAGTGGGTTGATTCCGATGTGATCGGCGTGGTTGGGGCGGAAGACAACATACGGCTTCAGGACGACTTTGCTGCGGCTGCAAATAAAGACTATATTTTGTCTGCAGTTATAGATCCAGCTTATGAAGAGGCCAGTATAGTTCTTGATGCATCCAAGCTGATATACGAAAGATGTATGGCGATTGCCTCTGATGATACTATGACAGGTACCAATGCAGAAAAGTACAAGTCTTTGGTAAAGCTATACTCTGATTGGGATGAGAGAAATAAGCTTGGAGTAGAACCGCTTAAAAAATATATTTCAGACATACAAAGCATATCTTCTATAAGTGAACTTACAGATTATCAGGGAAGTCTTGAGAAAAATCCCTTTGGCCTTGGGCTATTGATACCGGATTCCATAGGACCGCAACTGCAGTTTCCGGACAAGAGTACACTAAACCTCAAGGCACCAGCTCTTTCTCTCGGATCTGCCTCTTCTTACGTGGAATATACAAGTAGCACATTAGCAGCCAAGGAAAGATGCGATGATGTAATTGGCTATTATCTTGGACGACTTGGTTTTTCTGAAAAAGAGATCAAAGACATCATAAAAGGCAATTACAGAATAGAGACATATATCGCCAGAAACAGTAATATGGATTATTTCGGCGTAAGAGAAATGTTTACACAGGCTCAAAATAACAGAGAAGGGATAGATGCCTTACAAGGGGGCTATCCGCTCTTACAGATATTAGATAGCAGAGGCTACTCCAGATGCAATAGTTTTTACGTGGATTATACATATCTTAAGTCTCTATCCGGGATTTATAGCGAAAAGAATCTTAAGGATATTAAGGCATTTCTTATAGTACATACCATTGATTCGATCAAGTATCTTCTTGATCGCGAATCATATGAAAAGATGGTTGCCCTTTATAACCCAAGCACCGGCAGCCAGGAGGGATTATCAGATGGCCAGTGCAGCGTCCTCTTTAGAAATGATATGAAAATCTGCGGATTTCTTCCATTGTTAGATACTTTATACCTGGAAAAATATTTTAAGGACAGCGAAAAGACAGATCGGGTAGAGGAATTTACTGGCGCGCTGATAAAGGTTTATTCACAAATACTTGATGAAGAAGACTGGATGTCAGAGGATACCAAAACTGCTGCAAAAGAAAAATTGCAAAATATGGCTCTGCACCTTGTAAAGCCTGATAATGTTGCTGATTATTCGGCAGCGGAGATAAGATCCTACGAGGAAGGAGGCAACCTTGTTGAGGCTGCAGCTGAGGGCAGGCGCATGTTGGAAGCTCACAGGGCTGCTATAAGTAAGAATCCAGACTGGGACAGATTTAAGTGGGATATCTATGATACAGGTAAAACTACTACCGAGGTTAACTGCGTATATTATACAGGAGAAAACGGCATCTATATAATGGCAGGTTACTTAGCCATGTGTGATGCGGCATTCGGAGAAGATGCATCACTTGAGCAGTTTGCTGGAATCGTAGGAACTACTATTGGCCATGAGATAACTCATGGATTTGATTCTAACGGAACAAAGTTTGATCTGTACGGACGTCAGTTCGATGAAAATATAATCCCTATCGACTGGATGGCGGTACAGGACAGGTCAAAGATGGATGAAAAAGCATCAAAGCTTGCCGGTTATTTTTCACTGGCAAGACCTATTCCTGGGATGCAGAAAGTAAATGGAAACAATATAAAAGATGAAGCCATAGCTGATATGGGAGGCATCAAGTCAGTTCTATATGTGGCAAGGGATTTACCTGATTTTGATTATGACGAGTTTTTCAGGGCCTTTGCAAGGCAATATGCACAGCAGACAACTAAGGAAAGCGAGCTTGGCACAATGAGAGGTGACGTACATCCTCTTCCTTTCCTCAGAATAAACATTATGCTCCAACAATATGATGAATTCATTGAAACCTATGATATTAAGCCGGGAGATGGAATGTACTTAAACCCGGAAAAAAGAGTCAATGTCTGGTGATGGCTTATCCAGATATATCCAGATAATAAACTTTCGTTTTTAAAGGAGACTAATTATGGGATCAGAGATTTCAAATGCAGCAATAAGGCTTGATAACATAATCAAAAGCTATGGTAAGCATGATGTACTAAAAGGTGTCACCATGCAGGTTAATAAAGGCGATATCTACGGCCTGATAGGTAAAAATGGCGCAGGAAAAACCACCATATTCAAGATGATTCTTGGATTGTCGGAATACACTTCCGGCACTGTTTCCATAGATGGCTCAAAGAATCGAAAAGAGCTGTTTGAAGGCAGGTCAAAGGTTGGATTTTTTGTGGGATCCAATTTCTACGGATACCTTTCAGGACGAGCAAATCTTGAATACTATGCAGCTGCAAAGGGGCTCAAAGGAAAAGCTCTAAAGCAGGAAGTGGACCGTGTTCTCAAGGTTGTAGGTCTTACAGACGGCAAGGAGAATCAGAAAGCCAAGGGATATTCCCTTGGAATGAAACAGCGTCTTGGAATAGGAAATGCGATCCTTGGAAATCCTGACATTCTAATTCTTGACGAACCGACCAACGGCCTGGATCCTCAGGGTATAGCTGATATCCGGCATATGATACGCAGGTTCAGGGATGAGTTTGGTATGACAGTCATAGTGTCAAGCCATATTCTTGGTGAACTGGAGAATACTGCGGATCGTTTCGGTATAGTACACAACGGAGTTATAGCAAAAGAGATAACACAGGATGACCTTTCTGCAAAGCGCCCTGAAGTAGAACTGACAGTTTCTGCAGGTAATCTGGAAAGAGCCAAAAGTATTCTTAAAGAAAATGGTATTGATATCCTGAAAGAAGGAAAAGAAAAAGTTACTTTGGAAGACTATTACTTTGAACTCATTGGAGGATCAGCAGAATGAGAAATTTGTTAAGAGCAGATTTGAAACGTATCTTTCGAGTTGGCCTTATCTATGCAGGTCTTTTGCTTGCGCTGATCTATATCTCATATACAGTACTTGAAGGCGTTGTAAATGATGGCTCGATCGGACTGATAAATGGTGTGCAAAAATCACTTAGCGGAGCGCCTATGGCTCTTTTTATAGTCTTTCCCACATTCTATGCTGTTTTTGCACATGAGTTGTCTTCAAAATCCATGCAGACTGTGCTTGGTCATGGTATAACCAGGGATAAACTCATAATTGCCAAGCTCCTTGATGCCGCCATCGTACTTCTTTGCCTGTATCTGGTCATAATTACAGTGGCTCTTATTGTAATAAATACAGGATCAGCAATCGTACTAAGCCCGCAGCAACAGGTGAATCTTATTATATTTATCCTTCTGAGGTGGCTTAGACATTTTGGATACATTGTCTTTTCTGCAATGATCATGTACATCTCTGGCTCGACAGTCCTTGGTATCATTGCATGTATTGCATTTACGGTTGTGTTTAAACTGGTGTTTAACATAGTAGAATTTTTTTCTTCACTTTCGTTATATGACTATACCTTTGACGGTATGCTTGATTGGGCATATACCGGAATAGAAGTGGGAGCAGCCCCCTGGCAGCTTCTGCCTGCAGCCTGTTATCTTTTGGCAGCCCTGGCAATCACCACTTATTTTTTCCGGAGAAAGGAGTTTGACTTTTGAAAAATCTAATTTTTGCAGATGTGAAAAGAATCCTGAGAAAACCGTCATATTGGATCGTGCTTGGAATTTGCCTCCTTATTTCACTCTTATGGACTATTCAATCAAAGGGCGATGGGCTCAGCGGACTTTCATTTGCTTCTAATCAGGGAACAGCTATAAAAACAATGAATCTGTTTATTGGAATTGCCATATATGTGAGTGTATATGCTGATGAGTTCACGTCAAATTCTATGCAGTGCCTCATTGGAAGAGGAATTTCCAGAAGGAGGCTTTTGATTGCCAAGTTCATTAATTGTGTGATCGTAACCTTTATTTCATATGGAATCTATACTCTTTTCATCACCATTGTAGGTCTGGGAATGGGCGCGAAGATGAATGCCTCAGAAAGTAGCTTTTTATATAGTTCAATACTGGTCAATGCCTTTACAGTTCTGGGCTATGCAACAATATCCATGATCATTCTTTTCTGGAGCAAGAATGTTGCCTATGCAACACTGGTGGATGCATTCCTGCTTTTTGCAGGAGATACGCTGTTGAGCGGCCTGAATGTTATTCCAGTGATCAACCTTTTGCATATAGACAGGCATATTTTTGCACATGCCCTGGAGTGTGCAAAGGTAGACTTGCTGCTTACCGGTGGCACGGCAATCTTTACACTGCTTTGGCATGTCGCAAAGATCTGCACTATTTCCATTATTTTGGCATATCTGCTCTTTAGGAAAAAAGAGCTGGATTTCTGATATGATTCATTCAGGAGAATACCAATGTTAAAAAAGTATATTGAATTCATGAAAAGATCTCCGCTGATAACTGCTGCGCTCTGCATAGTATATGTGGTTGTGTGCTTTAAAGCGGTGCCTGGAGAGTCGAATTTTCAGTTCTTTATAATAAGGACCATGCTTTGCGGAGCAGTGTGCTTTTTCTTGTACCAGATATCAGGAGATAAGACACTGACATCCTGCTATGTTTCCACTGGATATGTCATTGTGAATTCCATAGGATTTCTGGTGATGTCCCTGATCATGGGTTCAGTTTTGCTGATCTCTGGTATAGAAGATCAGGTTCCACTGAAAGATAACCCGGTATTGGAAATTATCATCGTGTTTCTTATGTTCATGTCTGTGGGCCTTTTTGAAGAACTTGCTTTCAGGGCAGTTATAAACGATGCGATAATCTATAAGTTCAGGGAAAAGAAATATGTCTTTGCCCTAAGTGCTGTAGTATCTTCAGTAGTATTCGGAGCAGCACATATTGTGGGAGAATTCGATGCCACGTCCTCTATCGCATGGGGACAGGCTGTAGCCAAAACCTTGGAATCAGGCGTTTTTGGACTGGCCCTTCTTATACTGTATTGGAAGACCAGAAATATATGGGCCTGCGGTGTGACACATGGATTATTTGACTTTTTGGCTGGTTATACAGAAGGATTATTTGTTCCGGTGAATAATTCAGGTTCATCGTATATCAATACCGGTGAAGACGGAGTACAGATCCTTATTACATACTTTGTGATCGCTGCAATAAATACAGTCCTGACGTTTATTGTATGGAAGAAGGTTGGTAAGACTATCGACTTTGAAAAAATAAGGCGAGAGTGGTAGGGAATATCCAAAGATAATGTCTTTTAAAGAATAAGACCGCAGTTATGCGGTCTTTTTTATATCCTACTATGTACTCTGTCCACGAAGAACCATATTCCCACTAGTATCAAGATCGATACTATGAAGAGATGAGACGAGGTTATCTGGAATTTGGAGGTAGATTCAGATTTTGGAACACCGTCCTGGTAGAGGATGAGGCAATTTGCGATGGAATTGGCTTCAATGGTTATGGTGTCAGCTTCTTTATCTATGTCATTAAGTAGTGTACAAACTCCTTTGTTATTGGCAAGTACGTAGTACTCTCTGTTTTCTTTTCTGAGATATAATGGAACATCAAACTGGAACTCCACTGGTTCTTTTAACGAATCAACGCTGCTGTCTGAGTCTCCAATAGCCTTGGTGGAACGGGCATCAAAGAAAACTCCTTCACTTACCTTTCCAATCTCTTTTTCTATATTTGCAATTGCAACTTCAAATTGAGAAGAAACTTCAGCGGATGGAATCTCATCAGACATAACAAAAGTAAAGCTGACTTCTGCGTTTGAACCTTCATCGATGTAAGAAAGCTCTTTTGCCGTGAAACAGGAGTCAACTAATTGTTTATAGTCGCCAGCTCGTATGGCTGGGGGAGAAATTTCGGTTGTGCTTGCGGTGTTAAAGATGACTGTAACGGTACCTTCACCGCGTGAGATCTGAGTAGACTCGTGCATGAGACCTCCCGAAAATACTGAGTAAGACGCTCTTTTTTGTAAATTAATGATACTATAAAAGCTCATTTTCTTTGCTTAAAAAAGTGTAAAGAAAAAATAAGTTTTCTTTTTATAATTTGGTGATTTAGTGTACAATAAGATTAGTGTGGTAGTATAACGTAACCAATAGACTAGAAAATAGGAATACAACATGAATCCCGACTTTATCTTTGGTAAAAACGCATATTATTACAATCGAGAGGTAGAGGCAGAAAATATCTTACGCCTCATCAACTATGGAGCCCAGTATGAAGACAATGGGCTTATCATTCTGACTCAGGACAAGCACTGTGTCTATGCCAATAAACGTGCATTTTCAATGTTACATTCAGAAGATGATCTTGATATGCTTTACAAGATTTTTTTGGATTGGATGAAAGATATTGGCGTTGCCTGGGATACTCCCACGTGGAGCAGGATCTATAAGGTTGATGACAAGGAGAGACTCTTTAGAGTCAGATATCGTCAGCTCTTGGACGAAGAGAGTATACCTGCAGGTCATGTTTATATAATCCAGAATCTTTCTGATGTTATAGAAAATGGAATGGGCGAACAGTACAGACTCACTCATGATGAGCTTACCCATCTTTACAACAAAGAGGGATTTTTCCAGGAGACCAGAAAGCTACTTAATGCTAATCCTGACAAAGACTTCCTTCTTATCTATTCCAATATCAAGGATTTCAAGCTCATCAATCAGCTTTTTGGCCTTGAAAAAGGTAATGCCATCCTGATGCACATTGGTGAACTTCTTGCACAGCGAGTTATGGACGATGACGTCTATGGCAGGATCAATGGAGATCACTTTGCGCTTGTTATGCCAAAGGAAAGGTTCAGTGATAAAGAGTTTTCGCTGGCTGTAAATGAGCTTGCTGGGCGAATCATCAGTACATCTTATTCTATTCACATTCAGATCGGTATCTATGAGATTGTTGATCCGGGGATGGATATTTCTTTTATGTGCGACAGAGCCTACATGGCATGTAAGTCTATCAAAAGAGATAACGCATGCGAGATTGCGTGGTATAGCGATGATATGCTTGTTAATGCTCTTTTGGAAAAAGAGATCCTTTCAAGCTTTGATTTTGCACTCTTTGATCAGCAGTTTGGAATATACCTGCAGCCTCAGATAAGAGCAAATGGGGAAGTGTATGGAGCAGAGGCCCTTGCAAGGTGGCTTCACCCAGAAAATGGAGTAATAGAGCCGGAAGTCTTTATCAAGGTTCTTGAAAAGGCAGATCTTATCTATAAGCTTGATAAGTATGTATGGGAACTTGCGGCAAGGCAGCTTGCGGCCTGGAAGGGAACTAAATGGAGTAAGATGTCTCTTTCAGTTAATGTCTCTCCAAAGGATCTTTATTATCTGGATATCAAAAAAGAATTTACAAGTCTCATTGAGAAATACAAGATAGATCCACTACATCTTAACATCGAGCTTACAGAGACAGCTGTAACATCTGATGTCAACAAGTGTGCAAAGCTTATAGCAGAACTTAGACAGAGCGGCTTTATTGTTGAGATCGATGATTTCGGAAGCGGATATTCATCTCTTAATATGTTAAAAGATATAAATGCAGATGTCCTCAAGATCGATATGGGATTCTTAAGAAGGACTGACAACCATGAGAGAGCTATGGTCATACTCAGATATACTATAGATATGGCCTATGAACTTGGCATGGGAGTCATCACAGAAGGCGTAGAAACTAAGGAACAGTTTGAGAAGCTTATCGAGATGGGATGCGAGATGTTTCAGGGCTTTTATTTTGATGAGCCAATGCCTGTAGAAATGTTTGAAAAGAAATATAAAAGATAGTACTATAAGTACGTTGCTAACAATATATTCACGTGGAGGAAAAGTGATGGATAAAAAGTTTGGGATTAAAGAAGTTGTTGCTATGGGTATAGGAACTGCTCTGTTTGTAGTACTTACAAACGTTCAGATTCCTGTTTTTTTCGTTCCTAACACATCTCTTCAGCCTAGAATGGCAGTTCTTGCATTCTTCGCAGCTGTATTTGGCCCTATCGTTGGTGGTGTAGTTGGTCTTCTTGGTCACGCACTTGGCGATGCTCTATTTTATGGCGGAGTATGGTGGAGCTGGGTATTCCCAGAAGGTGTTGTAGGAATTGCTGTTGGTTTCTTTGCAGCTAAGTACGCTGTTAAAGAAGGCGGCTTCAACACAAAGAGCTGTATTCTTTTCAATGTCGTTCAGATTGTTGCAAATGCAGTAGCTTGGATGATTGTTGCGCCAGTTCTTGATATTCTTGTTTATTCAGAGCCAGCCAACAAGGTATTTGCACAGGGTGCAGTTGCATTCGTTTGCAATATTGTTATAATTGGTATTCTCGGATCAATTCTTCTTACAGTTTACTCAAAGGTAGCTGGAAAATCATCTGATCTGAAGGCGGAGGATTAATAGGTTGGTTAGTAGTGCTCCAATCATTGAGTTTTCAGACGTTACATTCAAGTATAGGTCCCAGCAGGAACCTACGCTGAAAAATATCAATTTAAAAATTTACCCAGGCGAGAAGATCCTGATTGCAGGACAGTCTGGTTCAGGTAAATCTACATTGGCACATTGCTTAAACGCTCTTATCCCTTGTTCTTATGCAGGGGATATGAGCGGAACACTCCGAGTTGATGGGCGGGAGCCCAAGAAGCTCGGAGTTTTTGGCATGTCCCAAATTGTTGGTACTGTTCTTCAGGACACAGACGGACAGTTTATTGCCTTAAGCGTTGCAGAAGATATAGCATTTGCTCTTGAAAATGACAATATGCCTCAGGAGCAGATGTTTGAAAAAGTAGCAAATGTAGCACAGCAACTTGAACTTACAAACTTTTTAGGAAATGCCCCAGGAGCTCTTTCCGGCGGTCAGAAGCAGAGAGTATCCCTTGGCGGCGTTATGGCATGTGATGTTAAGGTTTTGCTTTTTGATGAACCGCTTGCAAACCTTGATCCAGCCACTGGAAAAAGAACTATCGCACTTATTGACGATATTCTTAAACAGGAAGATCTGACTGTTATCATCATTGAGCATAGACTTGAAGATGTACTCTACAAGGATATAGACAGAGTAATATTGATGGGAGGCGGACAGATAGTTGCAGATATGCATCCGGATGAACTCCTTTCATCGAATCTTTTGCTGGAGAATGGTATCAGAGAGCCATTGTATGTGGCAGCTCTGAAGGCAGCAGGAGCCAAGATAGATCCAGCTGATCATCCTCAGCATATTGAGACTATGAATATTGAGCCATACAAGAAGATAGTCAAAGACTGGTTCCACAGTATTTCTATGGACAGAAAAGAGACTACTTCTGATGTGCTTTTGAAAGTAGATGGACTTAAGTTCAGATATGATGAAGCAAGGACTATCATAAATGACGTCAGCTTTGAGATAAAGCGGGGCGAGATGGTTTCTCTTGTGGGCAAAAATGGTGCAGGTAAATCAACACTTGCTTCTCTTATCTGCGGATTTGTTGATCCTGATGAAGGTCATATTTATTTTGATGGCGAGGATCTCTCTCAGTATTCCATCAAGGAAAGAGGAGAGAAGATAGGCTATTGCCTCCAGAGTCCAAATCAGATGATCTCTAAGCCTATGATCTATGACGAAGTGGCTTTGGGACTTACAGTGCGCGGTGTTCCAGAAGACAAGGTCAAAGAAAAGGTAAACGAGATCCTTAAGATCTGCGGTCTTTACCCATTCAGAAACTGGCCTGTATCAGCTCTTTCTTTCGGACAGAAAAAGAGAGTGTCTATTGCTTCGATACTTGTGCTTGATCCACAGCTCATTATCCTTGATGAGCCTACTGCCGGTCAGGACTATGAACACTATACTGAGATCATGGAATTTTTACATGAGTTAAAAGAAAAGCTTGGGATCACTATTATGATGATCACTCACGATATGCATCTGATGCTGGAGTACACAGACAGAGCTCTTGTGCTTACAGATGGTCAGCTCATTATGGATGCTGCTCCAGAAGAAGTGCTTACCAATGATGAGGTTTGCAACAGAGCATATCTTAAGAGAACATCTCTTTATGACCTTGCGCAGAAATGTGATATCAGCGATGCTGGAGAATTTGTGGCGCGCTTTATTGACAGTGAGAAATCCAAATAATTATTTATAGATTGGTTTTGTTTTATGAGTAGAATGATTTCGTACGAAAAAAAGGATACGCCGATACATAAGCTAAGTGGCTTTACCAAGCTTGTGTTCTTTTTGCTGTGGTGCCTTACCAGTGCACTTACTTTTGATACCAGAATACTTCTTTTGATGATCCTGATGGGAGGTATCATCTATGTGATATCTGGAACTAAGTGGAAACAGGTAAGCGGCGTTTTTATTGCTATCATGTTCTTTATGGTGATAAATCTCACATGTATCTTTTTCTTTGCACCATACCAGGGATGCGAGATATATGGCACAAGACATGAGATAGCGCACCTCTTTGGACCATATACACTTACCAAGGAACAGCTCTTTTATGAGTTCAATGTATTTATCAAGTACTTCACAGTAATACCTGCTGTGTTCATTTTCCTTGTTACTACAGATCCAAGTGAGCTGGCATCATCTCTTAATGGAGTTGGCGTTCCATATATGATCGCGTATTCTCTTGAGATTGCCCTTAGGTATATTCCTGATGTTCAGGATGAATTCCACAGGATCAGAAATGCCCAGGAAGCAAGAGGCATTGAGATGAGTTCCAAGGGCAAGATGTTGTCAAGGATCAAGAATACAGCTGTTATCATCTTTCCACTTCTTTTTTCAACAATGGAGAGAATTGACGTTGTCAGCAACGCCATGGAGCTAAGAGGCTTTGGCAAAAAGAAAAAGAGAAGCTGGTATTCACGTAGAAAGCTCATGACACCTGATTATGTTGTTATCGCATTTGTCATAGTTTTCTTTGCGGTAACTATGATCATTACTTTCCATGATGGAAATCGTTTCTATAATCCATTCGCTTGAGTTTTAGGAGGAACATGGCTTTTTATTATGCGCCAATGGAGGGTATAACTCTTTATCCTCTTCGAAATATTCATAAAGACATGTTTGGCAAAGAAATGGACAAGTATTTTACACCATTTCTTACAGCTGCCAAGAATTATCATTTCAAAAAACGTGAACAAAGAGACGTGCTTCCTGAGTACAGCACGTCTTTTTGTGATGTATCAAATGAGATAGTGCCTCAGCTTATGGCTAATCAGGCAGAAATCTTCATATGGGCTGCCAAGAAGATCAGTGCTCTTGGGTACAATGAGATAAACCTCAATATGGGATGCCCTGCAGCTACTGTTGTTAACAGACATAAAGGCTCAGGACTTTTAGAAGATCCTGATATTTTGGACAGGATGCTCTATGATATCTTTGATACTGTGGATAAAGAAAATCTAGGATTTAAGGTATCGCTAAAGACAAGACTTGGACTTATGGATGTATCTGAAACACCAAGACTTATGGAGGTGTTGGCTTCTTACCCAGCAAGCGAACTTACTATTCATGCAAGAGTTAGAAGCGACTTTTATAAAGGCGAGCCAAGACTTGATACATTTTGTCAGGCGGTCAGGATCTACAGAGAAAATGGTGGTAAGGCTGATATCTGCTACAATGGCAGTATTTCTACAGTTTCAGATTACACCAGGATAAAAGAGTATCTGGATAAAGAACTACCTGATGTGGATATTTCCTACATGATAGGCAGAGGTCTTGTGGAAAACCCTGCTCTTGTAAGAGAAATTTGTGGAGGAGAACCTCTAGGTGCTAAGGAATTAAAAGATTATTTGGACAAGCTGTACGCTGGATATGAAGGCTATATTCCGGAAGAGAGAAATGTGATCTTTAAGATGCTTGAACACTGGGCATTTTTGCATGTTCACTTTAAGGATTGTGATAAGCAGCTTAAGGCTATTCGCAAGGCTCGTAGCAAAGGAGAATATCTGGCTGCAGTCAATAATATTTTTTCTAGCTGTGAGTTTACATAATGGACCTTGTGTATTAAAATTTTCTATGTTCAGTTCTATGTGGTATGGCATAAATATATGAACAGGAGTGAGGAAAGAGGCATGAGTCAGGAAAAGATTGATGCATACAAAAAAGAGAAAGCTGGCAGAAAACAGAGACTTGCCAAGCAGAAGATTAGAAGAAAGATTGCAAAGGTTGTTTGTGCACTTGTCGTAGTGGCACTGATCGCAGCATTTGCAGGTAAGGCAATCTGGAAAAAAAGTGGGGATACACCAGAGTCTGTCGATGCAGCAGTAGCTGCATCTTCTGAAGCATCTGTTGATGCAGCAGTCACCGCATCTTCAGAGGCATCTGTTGATACAGCAGCTACCGCATCTTCTGAGGCATCTGTTGATACAGCAGCTGAGGCAACATCAGAAGCATCAGTATCTGAGTCTGTAGAAGCAACATCAGAAACATCTGCACAGTGATCATGTGAAATATGAGAAGTATATAAAAGCGCATCTGCTTTATGCAGATGCGCTTGTTTGTTATATTTAAGGTTTTATTTGTCACATGGATTCTTCATGCTGATGCGGCTTCCGGGCTCAACAGATGAAGTGATGAATGCGTTAGCGCCAATAACTGTGTCTGCGCCGATAACTGTTTCACCACCAAGAATTGATGCACCGGAATAGATCGTAACGTTATCCTCGATAGTAGGATGTCTTTTTACACCTTTAAGAGCCTGACCTCCACGAGTTGAAAGACCACCGATAGTAACACCCTGATAGATCTTGACGTGTTCTCCGATAATAGAAGTTTCGCCGATAACAATGCCTGTACCATGGTCTATCATAAAGTATTTTCCAATAGTCGCACCTGGGTGAATATCGATTCCGGTCTTGGAATGCGCATACTCAGTCATCATTCTAGGAATAAGCGGCACCTTGAGGAGATAGAGCTCATGTGCGATTCTATTGATCGTTGTTGCCAAAAGACCTGGATAAGAAAGGATGATCTCTCCTTTGCTGTATGCTGCAGGGTCTCCATCGTAGCATGCCTGAAGGTCTGTATCTAAGTATTCACGGATCTTAGGAAGTTGCTTAAAGAACTCGTGGGTGATGCATCTTGCTCCGCAATCTAAAGTCTCATCAGTAGCATTCTTGTAATCAGGACTGTGGTGGAATGCTATTGCTATCTGCTTTTGCATATTGTAGATGACATCTTCGATAACAACAGCAATCCTGTTGTTGTCATTGTAACTTTTGTAGACCTTGTCTCTGTAGTATCCAGGGTAGATAATGCGGATAAGCTTTATCACAATATCTTTTACTGCATCCCTGTCTGGCTGATTGAAGACGTCCATCTGATCTATGTCTCTGCCATTTTCATAGTCAGCAAGGATCATGTCAACAATACTTTTGATCTCATCTTTTAAAGTATCTTTACTGTTATCTGTATTAAAGTCCATAAGGCATTATCTCCATTTTTCCATGAATATAAGGAACTTCTGACTCTCATTATATATAAAGAATATGCATGTTTAAAGTGATAAAGAAATTTTTTTTCAAAAAACACTAAATAAATCTTAAGGTGCGACCGATAAATGATATGACAAGTAATATCATTGTATTCTTTTGGCAAAGGACTGCCGCTTATCACAGAGAACAAGGACGTGCGATAGTGATAATTTTTGGAGGAAGTGCTCTATGATGAGATCATTGTGGTCTGGCGTTGCCGGTCTTAAAACTCACCAGCTTGAAATGGATGTAATTGGTAATAACATTGCCAATGTAAATACAACTTCATATAAATCACAGGCAACAGGTTTCGCTGATGTCTTATATCAGACTGTAAAAAATGGAACAGGCGCAGGTGACAATACAGCAACTACAAATGTTTCTCAGGTGGGTCTTGGCTCAAAGGTCAGCTCGATCTATACCAACGTTACAAAGTCTGGATCAATGCAGACAACAGGCAATGTAATGGACCTCATGATCACAGGTGATTCATTCTTCTGCGTTACACCTGATGTCAGAGAAGGAATTGTAAATTTCACAAGAGACGGTTCTTTTACTATAGATGCCGAAGGTAACCTTGTTACACAGAATAATGGTTACTATGTAATGGGACAGATGGGAGAGGGCCAGGTTGGCGGAACTGTCCAGGCTCCTTTAAATGTCATTAATAGGA
Organism: Butyrivibrio hungatei DSM 14810; assembly: GCF_900143205.1. Taxonomy (GTDB): domain Bacteria; phylum Bacillota; class Clostridia; order Lachnospirales; family Lachnospiraceae; genus Butyrivibrio; species Butyrivibrio hungatei. The sequence continues at coordinate 24,024 of NZ_FRDH01000004.1, forward strand.
CCAACATCGACTACAACGAGGATGGTCAGGTTGATTCTGTAGACTATCTCCCAGGCCAGGCTACAAGCGCCGGATATTTCAAAGGAAATATTGATAAGTTCGATCCTTCGCTCAAAGAAGGCAAGACAATGAGAATAGAAGTCTTTGGTACAGATGGCAAGAACTATACTATCAAGTTCAAGCTCACAGATGCCGGTGATACTCAGGACAATACATACAAGCTTTCAGTAGAATCTGTGCTTGATACCAAGGGAAATACAGTTAGCACTGGTGATCAGGAATCATGGGATCTTCTCTTTGATAAGCATGATGGAACATTGATCTCACCAACATCAGTTAATTTCACAGCATCAACAGAAGGTGGCGTAGTCGGAGCTCTTAATCTTGACCTTTCATACGTAACAAACTATGCTGGATCATCAGCAACTCATTCTTCTACAATGTACGGATATAAAGGAAATACAGAAGGCCTTCAGCAGGGCTTTGCAAATGGCGTTCTTACAGGCATTTCCTTTGGAACAGATGGATCTATCTATGGTAAGTATTCAAATGGACAGACCATAAAGAAAGGACAGATCGTAGTAGCAGAGTTTAATAATGCTATGGGACTTGAGAAGGTTGGAGATAATCTTTACTCAGCTTCTCTCAATTCAGGAAACCCGATCTATATGGACATCACAGAGGATGGCGGTTACATGTCATCTGGAGTATTGGAATCCAGTAACGTAGATCTTGCAAAAGAGTTTACTGATATGATCACTACACAGCGTGGTTTTCAGGCAAACAGTAGGGTTATCACTACATCTGATGAGATGTTACAGGTGCTCAGAGGTTTAAAAAGATAATTAAAAAATAACGTTTTTTCATTCATAAAATGGAAACTGTATCTTTTTTTAGACTTTTTTGAAAAAAGATTTTTATCAGGCCGAGACTAAGTCTCGGCTATTTTTCGTGAAGAAACTGTGAAAAATTTATGAAAAAAATGTTGATTTTGTTTTGGCTTTGGTTTATATTCAATTACATAAAAGACAACTTAATGTATTACTTAAATGGACATTACAAAGAAACTGAGTAGTATTGAAAGGCAAAGCCGTTGAAAGACGGTGACGCAAAGCTAGAGGGTCTCACTCACATAGGTATGTGACAGATAGCCAGCTGCTGGTGCCAGTTCGTGGCATCATAAGATGGCCGAGCTGTGACACGCAGTCGGTCTTTTTATTTGCAAAAATACGTACGCTAGAGTTCATGGATGAACGGGAAGCACAGGTGGTGCTTTCGTGTACAGGGAGAGTTATTTTTTAGCAGTTGGATAATTCAGCTTTGCAAATGCCTTTCGTTTCGATTGTTTTTAGTGAGGTATTTTGCAGGGGCATTGCGAAATACCTTATTTTTGTGTTACGAAATCGATTAACTGGAGTTTAGGTGAGGTATTATGGCTGAGATCAATTTAAAGAAGCTTTCAAGGGCTGAGTTATTGGAGATGATGATTCAATACTCCGAAGAGGCTGAAGCTGCCAAGGAACACGAAAGGTTATACAAGGAAGAGCTGGAAAAAGAAAAGGCTCAGATGCAACATGAGATGGCCGAAGAAAGAGCCAGAATGCTGGCAGCCTTTGATGAAGAAAAGGCTCAGATGAGAGCAAAGTTTGCTGAACAGAAGGCTGAACAGAAAGCTAAGTTTGACAAAGATATCGAAGGACTTAAGGCCAGACTTACAAGAGAAAAAGAAGAAATGAAACAGCAGGTTGACGATGCACTTATGAAGATTGAAAACTCACAGTCACTTGCGGAAGCTTCTATAAAACTTGGCGGTATCATGGAATCGGCTCAAAAGGCAGCAGATATCTATATTGAAACAATTAAAAAGAATGCTCAAAAAGAATATCAGGACTTAATGCAGGAAATTCAAGAAAAAAGGGAAAAGCTTCAGGATGAAGAGGCAATGAAAACCGAAGAGACTGCGGAAGTAAAGCCTAAGACAACAAGAAAGCATAGGTCCACCAAGAAGGAAACGGATTGAGAAACTGATGGGTGAAAAGGTATATGAAAAGCCAACTCTTGAACAGCTAAGAAAAGAGCTCAAGAGAGAAAATAACAAAAAAGAATACCGTAGAGTTCTCAGGAACACATTGATAGTAGTGGTTGTTGTGGCAGCCTTTGCAGTTTTAGTTTCCAGCTTTTTTATCACAGTACTTAAAGTTACCGGAGACAGCATGACTCCAACTCTGGAAACTGGGCAGATTGTAATAGCTCAAAATAGTTCATCATTTGAACCAGGTGAACTGATAGCTTTCTATTATAATAATAAGGTTTTGGTCAAAAGGGTGCTTGGTTCACCTGGAGACAAGATCAATATCGACAGCGATGGTAATGTGACAGTAAATGGAATAGCTCTTGATGAACCTTATGCATCAGAAAAGAGCTTGGAACCTACAGATATTTCATTTCCTTATCAGGTTCCAGAAAACAGGTACTTTGTTCTTGGGGATCACAGAAGTGCATCGATTGATTCAAGATCAAGCGTTGTAGGCTGCGTAACTAAGGAGCAGTTAATAGGTAAAGTTATTTTTAGAGTGTTCCCATTTGATTCGTTTGGAACCATTAAGTAATGAGGTAAAAACATGCGAGGTAATGCAGAGAATCGCGCAGAAAAGTACATAAAGAACCATGAGAACTACAAGAAGTGGCTCGCTTTTGCACTGTGTGTTTCCATTCTTACTGGAACTATCACATTATACATTCTCAACAAGCCAGCTACGGCTATGACAGAGGATGGAGCCAAGCAGGTTGGTCTTGTTCTTGAAACTGCTGACAGTGAATTCGAGCAGGGACTTATTAATGAGATGAACAATAACGAGAACAACGGCGGTGATCAGAGTGGTGATGTTCAGAACGATGATGATCAGGACGGTGATGACCAGAATGATGATCAGGGTGATCCATCAGATGGCGACGATGATCAGAATGATGATGACGATAATGATGATGCTAATGGTGATGACGACGATGCAGCAGATGAGGCTACTTCAGAAGATTCAGAAGAAGCTGAAGAAGGTGCAAGCGATGCATCATCAAGCAAGAGCAGTGATGCGGCAGATGAAGCTTCAACAGCTAAGTCACCTGACGAGGTAAAAGATGTTACTATTACAGTTCTTTACCTCAATGCTGAAGGCGAAGAGTTTGAAGAGTCAAAAGAACTTGCAATAGAAAATGCATTTGTTCTTAAGGATGAAGCAAAGAACTTTGAGGGGTACATTTTCCATAAGGGCGAAATTGATGGAAAAGAAGTAACCAAGATTGAAAAAAAGAACGGCGAAGCAAAGGTTAAATCAAAGAAGACCAAAGCTGATGAAGAAGATGATGCCGTAGCTTCGTATCTTTATGAAGACAAAGATGAAAATGTAGAGTATTCATATTATGAAGCAACAACAGTTTCCGGTGATGTAATAGAGATCAAGGAAGATACAGATTTAGAGCTTTATTATAATGAAGTAAATACTCAGGAAGAATTTGAGTATGAAGCTGATGGAATCAAGGTATCAGTTAAGCTTTCTAATCCAGAGGTTCTTCCAGCTGGTGTAGAGCTTAAGGTAGCTAAACTTGATTCTGAGACAGAAGGTTATAACTACAGCGCATATATCGATGCTCTTAACAAGAATTCAGATACAATTGCAGCAGCTAATGGTGCAGAAGAAGCTGAAGTATATGATAAGACAAACGTTGTTCTCTTCGATATTGGTTTCTTCTTTGAGGAAAAAGAGTATCAGTTAGCAGATGGAACAGCAGAAGTTTCTATCACATTCCCTGAAAAGCCAATCTCTGATGGACTTGGTGCAACTGAGGCAGAGGAAGTTACAGTAGTACATCTTCCTGTTAGTGGGGATGTTCTTGAAAATGTAGATGCTACAAGCGAAGCTACAGATATTACAGCTGATGATATTTCAGTAGAAGTATTGTCTAATAGTAAAGTTACTCTTGAAGAAGAGGCAGATACAATTTCATTCGCTACAGATTCGTTTTCAATTTATGGTGCTATTACTAAGACTGGTGAGCATACTTGGGAAGGAAGCGAATCATATTCAGCAGCTGAGATTGTAGGTATGTTCGGGGATGCAACTTACTTTGGTGTAGTTGCCAATGACTATGATGGTGGCAACTGCCATAGTGAAGCGAATATAGCTGTTGGTACTATCAAGAATATCCAGCAGTACACAATTGGTAATTCAACAGTAGTTTATGAGCATCTTAACAGTTACAACGTAACTGTCAACAAGATGGTTCAGGGCTCACCAAAGGCAGGAACATTTAACTTTGCTCTTTTCTATGATGTAAATGGAACAGACAAAGTAGAAGGCTCAGATTTCACCATAACAACTGGTGCTGATGGAGAAGGTTCATACACAGTTGATGTTGCTCAGTATATTAAGGGACATGCCAGCCTTTATGTATATGAGCTTGATGGACCAAATGGTAAGCCGGTATTAAATGAAGGAACATGCGGTAGCTATACTGTTACATACAAGGGAGATCTTATTGAAGGCGATAGCGATATCGTAAGCTACTTCTCTGATAACTATATTGAGAACCTTAATGGTTACATGATAACTGGTGATGATGGAATCTTACAGAAGGTTGAAGGCGCTACAGTTTATTATAAGACTTCAGATTCTACTTATGTAGGAGTTCAGTACACTACCAAGAATTCTCAGGGATACAACGTTAAGACTTATGATGGTCAGTTCCCTGTAAGTGTCAGCAATATGCGTTCACAGGCTGAGACAGCTTCAAGCAGACTTGCTTATGCAAAGGATTCTAATAATGTAAAGGTTATCAATATTATTGGTACAACAGAAAATGGTTACTTACAGACAGATCTTACAAAGTATTACTTTACAGGTCAGCAGGACAATTACGCTGTAAATAAAGGATTATATTTAGATAAGGATACTCTTCTTGTAATAAACGTTGATCTTACAGGTGCCGAGTCTTATACCTATGATAAGTTCCTTCTTAATAATGAAGGTACTGGAGATTGGCATGACATTGCCAACCAGATAGTTGTTAACTTTGTTCAGAAGGATGCCAATGGCGACTTTGTTCCTTATACTGGAAAGATTAACTGTAACATTGCATCAGGACTTTTAGTTGCTCCAGATGCAGAGGTAAGTCTTGCTGGATCATATGCAGGAACGATCATTGCTGATTCTGTATATAAGGGATGTGAAATCCATAAGATAACAGTTAGACGTTTCCTTAATGAAAATGCACAGGCTACAGTTACTAATACTGTAGAGGGAACAGTGGCTAACTTCCATCTTTATAAGTACCTCAATAATGAAGACCCTGGTGACTTGCAGTTTTCATTTACTGTAAGAGTTCTGAAAAAAGATGGAACATTAGAGACACTTACCAAAGAACTAACAAATGTAGGTAAGGATATCAGCTATACATTTGATGTTTATCCTGATTATTTCGTTGATAAAAAGATATATCTGATCATTAACGAAAATGATATCAAAGATGACCAGTGTATACAAAAAGATACGGATTATATCTTTGTCAGAATAGATGACCTTGGTACTGAAAAAGAAAACACATTATATTTCAAGGCTCCATATGAAAATGTAAACATAAAAGACAGATTAGAAAATAGTTCTTATGCTAATAAGTTTACATATGTAACGGCTATTGCCAAGGGATTTGATTACCGTATTTCTACTGATAAGGGAGAAGAACCAGCTTTTTATAACGAAGGAAATGGATACCTTAGAATCCATAAGATGGTCATAAATGCTTTCGGTTCTGCATTTGTAAGAGATGGTCTGGATAAAGATGATTCTCTTTTGCAACAGGTTAAATTCCGAATTACAAATAAATCTAATGGAAACTATATTGTATTTCAGGGATTTGTTGGTAATGCAGGAACCGAAGGAGTGGCTACAGAATATCCAACAGGAAAGACCTACAAGGTTGTATATAACCAAAGTGCTCAGTGGACAGTTGTTGGCCTTCCAGCAGGAACCTATACTGTAGACGAGGTTGCCGACGGATTTACATTTGAATATGATGAGAAATCTAACACAAGCAGACCAATATACGATTCACCATATTCTCGTGTTACAAAGTACGACCTTACAGTAGACGCCGAAGATCCAAATGAAAAAGGTTTTGGAATAGGTGGAGGAAATTATAGACAGGTTTACTCATGTGATATGAGTAATCTTAGTGACAAGGGACCAAGCAATGTTAAGGTTGGAAGTCCTGATGTAAATAATAATTCACATACTCAGACAGTTCAGGTATGTAACTACTATAGTAATCCAATTGGACCAATCCAGGTTACAAAGAACTTTGCTGGAGCAGAGTGGACTCAGGATATGCAGTTTGAGTTTGTGCTTGAACCATTGGGGTACACGATTAAGACGTCAGAAGGTGAAATCCTTTCAACAGATGGAATGGCTCAGCCAATGCCTTTAGGTTCACAAGATAATAAAGCAAAAGTGATACTTTCTGGTGCTGATGCTACTTTGAATGAGAATGGAACTTACTCAGCAGTTGCTAAGTTTGAGCCAATACCATTTAGATTTGAAGGAACATATTACTATAAGATTACAGAGACTAATACAAGACTTGCAGGGGTAAAGTATGACTCTACTACATATTATGTAGAGATGGTTGTTGAAAAGGATTATACAACATTCTCTAAGAGCTATACCTCCAAGAAAATGACACATCCTGACTATAATAAATACCCTAAGAAAGATGGGGTTTACACTCAGGATGAGGAAGATTTTTATTATCTTGGTGCTACTGTAAGATACTGTGCTGATCCTGAATACAAGACAACTCTTGCTAGATGTAAGTTGTATCTTGGAATCAATCCAAATACTAAAAAGCCAGAGGATAACACATATCTTGTACAGTATGATGAAGGCCAGTCAGTTGCTGATGTAGCTTTCAACAATGCTAAGACAGGATATCTTGAGATCACTAAGAAGTGGATTGCTTCTGACGGAAGTGATGATGCTAAGAATCACACCACACTTAATGTAGATATCTGGCAGAGACCAGTTGGAACATCAGATTGGACACTTTACAGGTCAGAAGTTCTTTCAAGTACTAATGGATGGAGAGTAGAGATCTACGATCTTCCAATAGTCGATGTGAACGGTAACAAGGTTGAATATACTGTAAAAGAAGCTGAGGAATATCTTGCAACTTATACAGTAACTTATAAATACTCAGGTCTTTCTGAGGCAGTGACCGGAAATGGTCAGAGTAAGACTAAGGTTGATGGCAAAGATGTATATGATACAGGTTATGTAATCACTCTTGGAAGTGATGGCAGAAACTTCGGATCAGTAGAAATCACCAACAAGACAGTATATTCAAACAAGCTTCCACGTACTGGTGGAAATGGAACAGCTCCATTTGCTGTAGCTGGAATCGCATTTATGCTTATCGCTTTTGCTGGAATGTATATTTCACGCAAGAAAAACGTAAACATGTAACTATTAACGGTTTTAAAATCTGAAATGATTTTGAACATACACAATCAAAAAACAAGATTCAAAAAGGAGAAGACAATGAAAGGTATTAAGAAAATCTTAACTGGTATCATTGCCGGTGCTATGGCACTTTCAATGGTATTCTCAGCAGGAAATGCCTTAGACGTTAAGGCAGCTGGAAGCGGAAGCATCACAGTAAGCAACACAACACAGGGTGAGTCATATGCTCTTTACAAGGTGTTTGATGCAACATACGAGGGAGACAAGGTAGCATATACATATGATGGATCAAACACTACTTTCCTTGCAGCACTTAAGGATGCATCTAGCCCATTCACAGTAAATGAGTACAATGGTGTATACAGTGTTGTTAGAAAAGACACAGTCACAGATGACCAGGTTATTATCGATTTCATAAAGAAAAACAACGCTAACTATGGTTCACCTCTTCAGACACTTACAGGTAACGGAGCAGAGATCAAATTCGAAGGTCTTGGCTATGGTTACTACTACATCACATCAACTCTTGGAACAGCTGTTACAATCGATAGCGCAACTCCAAATGCAACTGTAATCGATAAGAACCAGGAGACAACAGTTGATAAGCAGGAATCAGTTGATGAAGTTCACTGGCTCTATGAAGGAATGGGCAAAGTAGAGACCCCAGTTCCTACACAGATGGTTGGTATGAAGGTCAACTACAAGGTTACAGGTACAGTTACACAGTACATTGGTAAGGACCAGGTTACATTCCTTCTTTTCACTGATACATTATCAGAAGGTCTTACAGCTAATGAGGACGTTGAAGTAACAGTTGATGGAACTAAAGTTAATGCTGAAGTTAACTATAACGGACAGACAACAACAATCAAGCTTGTAACAGCTGATGCAAACTTAAAGCCACTCTATCCTTCAAATGCTCAGTATGTGATCACATACACAGCTACAGTAAATGAGAAGGCTGTTGATAAGGTTCAGAACAACGAAGTAAAGCTTACAGATAACAATGGAAACACAATCGGAACAGATAGAACAGAAGTAGTTAACTACAACATCTTCCTTGTAAAGAAGGATGCTAAGACTGGAAAAGAGCTTGCAGGTGCAGAGTTCAAGCTCTTCACAACAGAGACAGGTGATGTTGAGATCCCTGTAGTTCTTGTTTCAGGAACAGGCGATGCTACATCAACAAAGAACAATGTATATCGCGTAGCTACAGCTGACGAGATCACAAAGGGCGAGACTGTAAAGACTATGGTAACAGGTACAACAGGTATTATCGAAGTTAAGGGATTTGCTAACGGCACATACTACTTCGAAGAGACAAAGGCTCCAGCAGGTTACAACCGTCTTGAGACTCGTACACCAGCTACAGTTAACGGTGAAAACACAGCAGAGATTCCTGTACTTAACAACTCAGGATCACTTCTTCCTTCAACAGGTGGAATTGGTACAACAATCTTCTACATCCTTGGTGGAATCCTTATTGTAGCAGGTATTGCATACTTCATCGTTCGCAGAAAAGCAGACGCTGAATAATTAGTTTGGTATTAAATTTGGGGTATGAAAAAGTTCATTATATAATTATTTGAATCTTGTAAAAGATACGTATTCTTTGGGGAATCAGGGGATTCCCCAGAGAATACTAAAGATTCATCTTGGTTTAGGAAATAATTAAATGGCAACTAAAAAAGGCATCAAGAAGCAGTTACCTAATTTCATATTTGCAGCTATATTTATAGCAGGAATATGTATATTTTTATACCCTTCTGTTAGTAATTACATTAACTCCAAGCATCAGAGCCGTGCGATCTCCAATTACGAAGATGCCATGGCAAATATTTCAGAAGAAGATTATACAAAGTTTTGGGAAGAGGCTTACGCCTACAATGAAGCTCTTGCAGAAAAGCCTATGAGCTTTGACCTTACAGAAGAAGAGCTTGCAGAATACAACAAAATACTTGATCCAACAGGAACAGGTATCATCGGTTACATAGAGATAGAGAATATTGGAGTAAATCTTCCAATATATCACGGAACATCAGAATCAGTTTTACAGACAGGAATCGGACACTTAGAAGGAACCTCTTTTCCTACAGGAACAAAGTCAACACATGCGGTTCTTTCCGGACACAGAGGACTTCCATCCTCTAAACTTTTTTCGGATCTTGATCAGATGATCGTGGGAGACACATTTCTTTTACACATCATGGATCAGACCTTCGCTTATCAGGTAGATCAGATAAGCATTGTATTGCCAGAAGAAACAACTGGTCTTTCAATTTTTGATGACGAAGAATATGTCACGCTGGTGACTTGTACACCTTATGGTGTCAATACTCACAGGCTCCTTGTAAGGGCAAAGCGTGTTGATTATAATGAAGAAACAAAATTAATCGTGCCTGCGGATGCAACGAGATATGGCACTATGATAATTGCTCCTTTTGTTGGGGCGCCAGTTTTACTTATAGCATTTATTGGTTTCCTGTTTAGGACCAGAAAGCCAAAGAAGAAAAATGCTAAAGCTAAATGAGGAATCATTCATGAAGAGATTTAGTAAGATTCTAAAAAGAATAACGATGGCTGCATGCGTTATTTCTCTTATGTTTTCAGGTAAGACAATGACCACGCAGGCCAGAGGCCTTATTGATACTAGCAAAAAAGGCTCACTTACCATAGAGTACAAATATGGTGACAGACATTTTGATGGTGTTGAGGTTAATATTTATAAGATCGGAAGTGTAAGCTCAGATGGAAGTTTCTTTGAGCTTGATAGTCAGTATAAAGCGATATCACCTGTAACAGACCTTAAGAGTATTACAGATAAGGCAACAGTTGATGAACAGTGGAAGAAGATCTTGGATGCTGTTGAGCCATATGCAGTAAATACAGTTGGACCTACAACTACTACCACAAGCAATGGCGGATATGCTAAGTTCACAGGTCTTGACCTTGGAATTTACCTTGTTAGAAGTAGCACAGTAGTTGATGAGTCAGAGGAATGTACATATGTATTTTCATCATTCCTTATCTCAGTTCCACAGCTTGATTCATCAGATAACTGGATCTATGAAGGCGGCGTTTACTCAGCAAGTGCTACATGTAAATGTGAAAAAGAATCACTTAATGAAGAGTTTGAGTTATTAAAGAGATGGAATGACGCAGGATATGAGAATCTTCGTCCTTCATCAATCGAAGTAGTTATCAAGAGAGATGGTGAGGAGTATGCTACAGTTACTCTTAATGAAGAGAACAGCTGGCATTATTCTTGGAGTGATAAATCTGGATATATGTGGACTTTCGAAGAGAGAGTTGGCGGAGATATCAATTATTCAGTATCTCTTTCAGATACCAGATCAAATGCCAACGGTAAGGTGAAGATCACATATGTACTTACTAATACATACAATCCACCTGATAATCCACCACCACCAGACAATCCGCCACCAGATAACCCACCAGATAACCCACCTGATAATCCTCCGGACAATCCACCTGAGAATCCTGAGACACCTGGATTCCCAAGTCTTCCAGAAGTACTTGGTGCTATCAGAAATCTTCCAGAGGTACTTGGTGCCAGAAGACTTCCTCAGACAGGTCTTTTGTGGTGGCCAATTCCTATCCTTGTTATTGTAGGAGTAGTCCTTATAGTAAAGGGAATCAGGAAGAACAGCAAAGCATAAAATTCTTTTGAAAAAATACCCTGCGAAGCTACTTCGCGGGGTATAATATTACTAGAGGATAATATATGAAGAAGATATCAGGTTATATCTACATCGCCCTTGGCGTACTTTGTATACTGCTGGCGGTTGTGATAATCAGAAACAATTTCATAGAGTCTGCTCAGGCTGGAAGCGCATCAGATGCATTCCTTAGCGGAGTTATCAATCAGATGCCTGACACTGTACTTGAAGATACTTCTACAGATATGCCAGTAGTTGATGTTGATGGACATAGCTTTGTTGGAACCGTTGAGATTCCTTCACTTGGACTTCTTTTACCAGTTCAGAGCAGATGGAGCAAGGAAGATGCCAAGTACGCAGTTTGTAGATACAGAGGTTCTATAGCATCCAATGATCTTATCATTGCTGGACACAACTATGTAGAGCATTTTGGAAATCTCAACCAGCTAACAACCGGTGATGAAGTTATTGTAACTGATATGAATGGTAAGAGTTACAAGTATGAAGTAGCCAATATCGAGACTTTAGGAGCCTACGATGTTATAGATATGGTAGCTGGCGAGTGGGATCTGACTCTTTTTACATGTACTATTGGCGGAGCTAATAGAGTTACAGTTCGCTGCGAAGCTACAGGAGAGATGAGTGCTACAGGTTCTACACCTGATGTATTAGAAGCAGCTGAAAAGAGTAAACATATCAGAAAGCAGCAGTAATCTATTGCCCTTGTGACAAATGATCACAGGGGCTTTTTAAATGTCTTTAAACATCCGATATATATGTATATACAAAAGATAAGATTTAAGACTTTTAATAGAATTTTTAGCACTCTTTCATAGACAGTGCTAATTGGCAGATATATAATAACAGTACAATAGGAGCAGGCTATTCGCCATTATTTGGCGAATGATCCAAGGAGAGGAGTTGATGCTTAGTGATTATTGTAAAAATGAATGACACAACTGTAGAATGCAACATAGCAGCATCAGAACTTCATGAGATAGGTCTTACTCCAGAAGCAGTAATAAGTGGTGCAGAAAATACTACATCATTTTTTGCCCAGCTCAACAAGGAAGTAGGAGCTCAGCTCGACTATGACCCTGAGACAGAGGTCATGATGATGAGCAAGAATATGATGATGGATGGTAGTGTGCGCATCTTCGCTGTGAAGATGACCAATGAAGATATTCAGAAGGCTACAGACCGTATCCGCGGAGCAGCAGAGACTATTTTGAAGACTCTGACTCAGGAAAAGGTTCAGGAAATAAAGGACAAGACAGGTAGAGATAAGGGTATAGCTTTAAACGAAGTTATTACCAATGTTACGGATACGATCAATAGGATATATGGAAGGAGTCTTGATGATACTCCGGTACATGATCAGAACAACGCTAGCTATCAGCCGCTTACAGAGTATGCCAAGTATATGATGGAATTTGCGGGTATGGATGAGGCCAAGCGTTTTGCAAAAGTTATCCAAAGGCTCCCTATTGTGGATTCTCATCTGTACAAGTATGAAGACAGATATTACCTCATTGCAGGCCTTATGTCTGCTGAAGAGAGCATTATATACGATATGAGAAGAGCAGGTGTTGAGTATTCAGAGATGATGACTATCAATTCACCTGAGGCTATGTTTATTGAAGAGCACGGAGATGCTCTTATTAAGGAAGATGCCATCGTGCATTTGGCTGATCTTGCTAGATGATAAAGAGGACTATATATGAAGCCATTTTTTACAGTTGTTAATTTTTCAGGAATCTATGAGAAGGAGAGCTTTTATCAATTAGATAAAGGCTCTTCATTTTGTGGTGAGGTCTTGGATCTTAAGGATATTTCAGGAACAAATTGCATGTGCGACGATGAAGCCAAAAAGGAAATAAAGCTAAGATTTGAAAGCTTTATAAATCAAGAAGAAGTGCCTTTTACAAATCTTGAGGATTTTGCAAGGTCTGTGCATTTTATTGACTCTGGCAACTATCATTATATGTCAGCTCTTTTGCTGGATATGGTAAAAGAGCCGTTTTCACTGGTTGTACTTGATCATCATCCTGATATGCAGCCTCCAATGTTCGGAGATATCTTATCCTGCGGCGGATGGGTGCTTAATGTTCTGGAAAATAATCCATATGTAAGGGATGTGCATGTAATTGGCGCAGACAGGGAGCTTATCAGTAAGCTGGATAAAGAGATTCAGAGTAAGGCTAAGTTCTATGACCTTGAGAATGTATTTGATGCTGAAACAGGAGATATAAAGCTTCCAGAAACTGAGCATCCTATTTATCTTTCAATTGATAAGGATGTTATTGCAAGGGATGAACTTGTGACTAACTGGGATCAGGGACAGGCCTGCTGGGAAGATGTCACCTCTTTTACCAGAAAGATATTATCTGATAGGAAAGTAATAGGTGTAGATATCTGCGGGGAATGTGCACCTGACCAGGAAGACTGCGATGTGGCTCTAGAGACTGAGGGCAATGACGAGTTTAACAAAGATATCCTTGAGTATATTTATATGTAAAATGTTGTCGTTATAGCGTATAATATAAAATGTTAGACGGGTTGGTAGCACAAATGGAGGAAATATGGAAAAGAGATTTAGGGATTATATCAGACATCTTGAAAAGCTTGATTTTGAAGTTCTTTCCGATGAAGAGATCATTACAGAAAGAGAAGGAATCCTTCTTCAGATAACTGTTCTTCATCAGGATATGCTTAGAAGCCTTGTTGCAGCTATTGGTATGCTTGTTTGTGCATGCATTTTTCTTGCTGCTGGTTTTGTTCATTTCTTTGTTGTGAGCTACGTGCTTGCAGCAGTCTTTACAATCTGCGCAGTGTGCTTTGGCATGAGGTTTAAGAGCGCAGCATTTGTTATGAATACTCTCTACACATTTGTGGATAAGTTATCCAGACTATAACATTTGACACATATTTGTATTAGTGTTAATGTTTTTGAGGCGAAAAGGTGTGACCAGGATTGATTCTCCGGTGCCACTTAATAGGGAATGAAGTGCGATTCTTCAGCAGTGCCGCTACTGTGATGGACATAGTGTCCCAGCCAGATACCTGCCTTTAGCTAGTAACCAATTTTCTTCGGGTCAAAGAAAGTGAGGAATATTATGAAGAAAAAGTTTTTATCTATGGTCATGGCTGTAGCCATGATGTCTTGTTTTGCCTGCGGATGTGGCGCAAATGAAGATCAGAGCGTTGCAACACAGGAGGCTTCAGTAGAAGCTAGCTCAGAAGCTGTAGAAGCTGCTACAACACAGGAGAGCACATCTGATGTAGTTACCGACAGAAGTGGTAACGAGATCACACTTCCAACAGAAGTAAATTCAATCATTTCAATGGCACCATCAACAACACAGGTTCTTATCGACCTTGGTCTTGCAGACAAGATCGTAGCATGCGATACATATTCATATGCTAGCTATGCTGATTCTCTTAATGCAGATATCCCACAGTTTGATATGATGACACCAGATCAGGAGCAGATCGTAGCTCTTAATGCTGATATCGTATTCACAACAGGCATGAGCGCTAGCCATGGTGAGGATGTTTTTGCATCTGTAAAAGAAGCTGGTGTTTGTGTATTTGATATTCCAAGTAGTTCTAGCCTTGCTGATATTCAGGATGATATCGTTGCAATTGGTAATGCAACTGGTAAGGCTACAGAGGCTCAGGCAATCGTTGATGATATGGTAGCTGATATCGAGGCTATTAAGACTATCGCTGCAACAATCCCAGAAGATGAGAAGAAGACAGTTCTTTTCGAGCTCTTCACACCATCAGGTGATTCACCAGTTATCTATACATGCGGTGCTAACACATACATCGATGAGATGATCACACTTGTAGGTGCTACAAACGTTGCAGGACAGGAAGCTGATCAGTGGCCAGCTCTTACAGAAGAAGCTGCAGTAGCTATGGATCCTCAGGTTATTCTTACAGCTGATATGTACACAGATGATGTTATCAACGTTCTTCTTACAATGAAGGGCTGGGAGAATGTTGCTGCT
Organism: Butyrivibrio hungatei DSM 14810; assembly: GCF_900143205.1. GTDB lineage: Bacteria > Bacillota > Clostridia > Lachnospirales > Lachnospiraceae > Butyrivibrio > Butyrivibrio hungatei. Next base: position 39,228 of record NZ_FRDH01000004.1, read on the forward strand.
GTAAAGGATCAGGCTATTTACCAGATCGATGGAGATACTGTTAACCGTCCAAATCATCATGTAGTTGATGCTATGATCGAGATGGCGCAGGATATCTATCCTGAGTACTATGCTGATTTCGATGCAGAACAGCCTGCTGCATAAATAAATCTTAAAGAATGAATAATAAAAAACTGTCAGTAAGAATAATCGCATCTTGTATTGTAGCTGTTGTCGCTATTGTGCTGAGTATTGGAGTTGGCAGCGTCTATGTGCCTGTAATGGACACTTTGTCCATTATCTGGCACAAGATAGTTGGAATTCCTGTGCCGGATAATATCGATCCATCCCTTGTTTCTATATTATGGGAAATAAGGATGCCAAGAGCACTCACTGCATTTATTGTAGGAGCAGCTCTGTCGGTCAGCGGCGCTATTATGCAGGCTATACTTCAGAATCCTTTAGCTTCTTCCTATACAATGGGAGTTTCTGCTGGAGCATCTCTTGGTGCAGCCATCGTCATAATAACAGGAGTTACAAGTTCGGTATTAGGATTTTTCCTTTTACCTGTCACAGGATTTGCGTCTGGTCTTCTGACAGTTTTTTTGGTTATTGCATTTGCATCTCGCCTTGACAAAAATATGCATAACCATACCATTATCCTGTTTGGCATGGTGTTTTCGCTTTTTGTTAATGCTATTTTGACGTTTCTTAGCTCAATGGCTGGCGAACATATGCAGAGACTTATTTTGTGGCAAATGGGATCATTTTCCGGCAGAAGATGGATACATGTTGGTATTCTTCTTGGTTGCACTGTGATCGGTTCATTTGCTGTTATGTTTTATCATAGAGAGCTCGATATTATGACTTTTGGTGAGGAACAGGCTCTTAGTATTGGCGTAGATACCAGAAAAGTAAAGATCATTCTTCTTGCACTTGCGTCATTTTTGACAGGAGCTGCTGTATGCTTTTCAGGTATCATTGGCTTTGTGGATCTTGCAGTTCCACACATGGTACGCAGAGTCTTTGGCTCAAGACACAAGATCGTACTTCCTATGTCTATGGTCCTTGGCGGCGCGTTTATGGCAATAGCTGATCTTGCAGCAAGAACTCTTTTATCTCCAAGAGAGATCCCTGTTGGCGCAGTAACAGCACTTGTTGGAGCTCCATTCTTTATGTGGGTTTACTTTAGGGACAGGAGGTGACAAGGGTGCTATTAGAAGTCAAAAATTTAAGTTGTGGATATGGTAAAACACCTCTGGATAATCCTGTCGTTAAGAATATTTCTTTTTCCCTGGATGAGGGAAAGAGCCTGGCAATCCTCGGGGCAAACGGTAGTGGAAAAACTACGCTGCTTCGTGCCATTGGAGGAGTTATTGAATATGATGGCTCTATTTCTATGCTGGGGCGTGAGATAGGAAACCTTAAGAGAAAAGAGATTGCGGCTATGCAGGCCACATTTTCTCAGTTATCCACATTGTACTTTTCATATACTATAGAAGAAACTGTTATGCTGGGGCGATACCTGTATTCCACCAGGTTTATGGGGATTTTATCTGAAAAAGATAAAGAGATTGTGGATAAGTGTCTTAAACAGAACGGATTGTATCAGATAAAAGACAAGCAGATAGGCGAACTTTCCGGAGGACAGCTTCAAAGGGTGTTCCTAGCAAGGACTCTTGCCCAGGAGACACCTGTTCTGATGCTTGATGAACCAACAAATCATCTAGATCTTAAGTATCAGGATGAGCTTATGAGCTTTCTTAATGAATGGAAAAAGCAAAGCACTACATTATCAGATGGAACTGTGGTAAAGAACACGCTTATAGGTGTTTTCCACGATATAAACCTTGCGCTTGGCATTGCAGATGAGGTTTTATTTGTAAGAGAGGGAGAGATACTTGCTAAGGGCTCAGTCGAGGAAGTTTTGACAGATGAAAACCTTAAACTTGCCTATGATATGGATGTCTCCTCTTACATGAAGAAACAGCTTAATTATTGGAAATAATGCGGCAAACTCTTGACATGATGCGTTAAAATCGGTATTATAAATTTTGTCGCTTGCAGGAGTGGCGGAATGGCAGACGCGCATGGTTCAGGTCCATGTGTTGGCAACAACATGAGGGTTCAAGTCCCTTCTCCTGCACTATGAATCTTTTCGTAGTGTAGCGACGAGGTTCTATATATTTTTAAATGCGGAAGTGTCGGAATTGGCAGACGAGCAAGACTAAGGATCTTGTGATGCTTACATCGTGTGGGTTCAAGTCCCATCTTCCGCACGAAACAAAAGGAATCGGTTCTATGAACCGGTTCCTTTTTTGTTTTGTGCGGAAGGGGACTCTCACCCAGCAGCTTTGCAAGTGGTTCAAGGTCTCCGCTTTGCGCCTATTATATCTATATATCTTTGCACCGATAGCTCATAAATATATTTCCTAGTGCAATAATCCCAAAAGTATGATAGAATAATTTCGAACATCAGTTCTGAAAGGTGGACAAGAATATGCCGTCTCTTAAAGGAAAAGAATATAAAAGATTTGAAGATATAAAACATATTCGCAATGATGGTAGTGAATACTGGAGTGCCAGAGAGCTTGCACCTGTTTTGGAATACGCAAAATGGGATAATTTTCATAATGTGATAAAGCGAGCAATGATTGCGTGTGAAAACGCCGGACACAGTATTTTAGACCAATTTCCTGAGGTCGGGAATTTGGTAGTAGGCGGTGTGGCTCCACGAGAAAAGGTTGATTATGAACTCACAAGATATGCTTGTTACCTTATTGTTCAGAACGGTGATCCCCGTAAGGAAGTGATTGCCTTGGGGCAGACATATTTTGCAATCCAGACATACAGGCAAGAACTGGCAGATCACTTTAATCAATTGGACGAGGACCGCAGAAGGCTCGTTGTCCGTGGAGATATTAAACAATGGAATCAGCTTCTTGCTGAAACTGCTCATGATGCTGGAGTTATCACCAATGAAGAATTTGCTATCTTTCAGAATGCCGGATACATTGGGCTTTATGGTGGACTGGATGTCGACGATATCCATAACAAAAAGGGATTGACGATTAACCAGAAAATCCTTGACTACATGGGAAGCACCGAACTGATAGCAAATCTCTTCCGTATATCCCAAACAGAAGAAAAGCTGCGAAAAGACAACATTCAAGGTGCAGATAAGGCTACGCAAACCCATTACACAGTTGGGCGAGAGGTTCGAAAGGCAATAGAAAAGATTGGTGGAACTATGCCCGAGGATTTGCCGACACCGGAGAAAAGTATTCAGCAAATTGAAAAGGAACAGATGGAACGGCTTCAGAAAAAAGCTAAAGCTGGCAAACTGATGTTAGATGAGTGAGGTACGAAGATGAAATATTCATACAAAGAAATGCCGGAACAGATGAAAGGAACATTTGGGGATTTTTCCCGTAACTTCGGATTTTCGTGGAAAGAATTTGTTGTTACAGTACCATCTCCGTTATTTCTTGTAACAACATATAAGGCAAACGGTCAGCCTAATGCCTGCATGCAGTCCTGGGCTACATTTACAAGCGCAGATCATGGTAATGGGTTTTATGCTATCCTTGCCAGCGTCAATAAAAATGGCCACTTATACACGAGTATCTCTGAAACCAAAGAAGCCGTTATCAATTTCATGTCGGCAGAATATCATGCCGCTTGTATGAGCACCATCAAGAACAATCAGTATGAGGAAGACGAGATCACAGCATCCGGGCTTACTGCAGAAAAGGCATCTTGGGTTAATGCACCACTGGTACAGGAATGCTTCATGAATCTTGAATGTAAGCTCAAATGGGAAAAGGAAATAGTTCCCGGTGATGACCATGCAATGCTTTGCCTTGAGGTGATTGGCTTTCATATTGATGAAAACCATTTACCTGACAGAACTGGAGAAAGCGGGATCCTATATAACATCCACTATCAGGTCAATCCCGAAAATGTAGGCAAAACCGCACATGATTACGCTGGAGTACTGCAAAAGAAAATTGATGTTATGGAGTATTAAGAAATGAATAAACCTGAAAATGGAGGATTTAGGCCGTGAGCATAGAAGGAGGAGTTATATGAAACTATTGTTTAAGCAGAGATTTTTCTCATGGTTTGACAGTTATGATATTTATGATGAATCTGAAAGAGTGGTCTATGTTGTTAAGGGACAATTATCCTGGGGACACAAGCTTGTAATATATGATGCTAATGGAAACGAGCTGGGAATGGTTGTTCAAAAGATCTTTACATTTCTACCCAAATTTGAAATTCACAAAAATGGACAATATATAGGATGCTTGAACAAGGAGTTGTCTTTGTTTGTGCCTCATTACAATCTTGATTACAACGGCTGGCACATTGACGGTTCCATTATGGAATGGGATTATCAAATCCTTGATAGTAACGGAAATCATATAGCAAGCGTGAACAAGGAGCTTTTTAACTTTACTGATACTTATGTGTTAGACATTAATAATCCTCAAGATGCATTAGATGTGCTTATGTTTGTACTGGCTATTGATGCTGAGAAATGTTCCAGAAATTAGGCGATTGCTTCCTGAAGATGTTTTTCTTTTTTGCGGATAATATTTTTTTGTGCTATATTTATGTGGAAAAGGCGGTATTTTAATGAACTACAAGGCAGTAATTTTTGACATGGACGGAACGGTTCTTAATACAATTGAGGACCTGACAGATTCCGTAAACTATATTATGAGAAAGTTTGATCTTCCTGAGAAAACACTGGATAAAGTTAAGCACAGTGTAGGAAGTGGAGCGGCAGTCCTGATGGAGAGAATTCTTCCTGAGGGAATGGACAAAGAAAGATTTAATGAGATATTAGAGGCATACAAAGCTTATTATTTTGACCATTGCAATATTAAGACTGGTCCTTATAAGCATATCCCAGAGCTTCTTGCAGAGCTCAAGAAGCGCGGCTACAAGATGGCTATCGTATCTAATAAGTCTATGGGTGCAGTAAAAGAGCTTCGTGATCTGTATTTTAAAGACTATGTAGATGTTGCAATTGGTGTAGCTGAAGGCCTTGAGAGAAAGCCAGCTCCTGATGAGTGCTTAGAAGCTATAAAGCAGCTTGGAGTTAGCAAGGAGGAATGCATTTATGTTGGAGACTCAGAGATTGATCATCTGACTGCAGTTAATACAGGACTTAAATGTATATCATGCCTTTGGGGATTTAGAACAAAAGAGGAACTTTTAAAAGTCGGCGCTGGAGATAATTACTTTGTAAATGATCCTCTTGAAATACTGGAAATATTGAAATAGACAATTTTGAATGATAAGACTGGCATATAGATGAGGCAAATCCATGAGAAAGAGCTTATTTAACATTTTTATTTTGATATGTGTTGGTATAGGTTTGATTTTGACGCTAGTCTTATGGTTTGATCCAAAGAGAACAAATAAAAGCGGTGAAGAACAGGTTAAGGAATTCACTGCTTTTTTTGCTGTTCATGGAACAGAGATAGATGATCACAATGATATCAGCAAGGTCATAGCAGAGAAGACTAATTGTAAGGTAAAAGAGACCTGGCTTCAGGGTGAGAGCGTTGAAAGAGCTATAGGCAGTATGATAGAAGATGATGAGTATCCTGACTTTATTGATGCGGGTGAGATGAGCTCTGTTTTGTATGAAAAAGGGGCATTGATGCCGCTTGATGAATACATCGAAAAATATCCTAATATCAAAAACTATCTTAGTGAAGATCAGTGGAATGAGCTAAGACAGTCTGATGGGCATATTTACTGGATTCCACAGTTTTCTAGTTTCTATGGTGAGGAAAAAGGCTGTGTTCATACGGATGAAGCTTTTTGGATACAGACTAAGGTCCTTAAATGGGCTGGTTATCCGCAGATCAGGACAATGGACCAGTATTTTGACCTTATAGATGATTATTACAACGCTAACCCAACGCTTTCAGATGGTACTCCTGTTATTCCCTATACTATTCTTTGTGCTGACTGGAAGTATTACTGTTTGGAGAATGCGCCAGCTTTTCTTGATGGTTATCCAAATGATGGCTCAGTCATAGTTGATCCTACAACCAATACCATAATAGATTACAATACCACGGAAACAGCCAAGAAATACTTTAAGAGACTTAACGAGGAGTACAAAAAAGGTATTGTGGATCCTGATTCTTTTACACAGTCCTATGATCAGTACATAGAAAAATTATCATCTGGACGAGTGCTTGGAATGATCGATCAGTGGTGGGATTTTGCCTACGTTGCTGAAGACGCATTCAAGGCTAAGGGACTTGATAAAGAGGGATGCCAGTATGTGCCTCTTCCTGTTACTATCAGTGAAGATGTCAAGAATCAGTGGCACTGTTCTGCACATGTTCTTCATAGCAGTAGTGGACTTGCCATTACAAAGAGCTGCAAAGATATTGATGGTGCTATGAAATTTGTTAACGATCTTCTTGGCCAGGAGGTTCACAATCTCAGGTTCTGGGGAATCGAAGGAGTGGACTACAAGGTTGATAATAAGGGCATGTTCTATAGAACACCGGAGATGAGAGTAAATGCATATGATGCATCTTACAAAAAAGCACATTTCTGCGATTACTCATATTTCCCTCGCTGGAATGGAACAAGCAGAGATGGCAGAAATGCTATGCAGCCAGAGGATCAGGAGAGCGAATTCTATGATACTCTTTCTGATGATCTTAAAGAATGTTTTGATGCTTATGGAGCTAAGACCTATGTTGATATGCTGGGTGTAAACGATGCTCCAGGCCCATGGTATCCTATGTATACCTACTCTCAGACCATGACAAATGCAACTAAAGGTGGAAAAGCGTGGAGGCTTATGGAAAATTGTAAGCATCAATATCTTCCTCGTGTCGTAATGGCAGATAACTTCGAAATGGCTTGGAATAAATATCTGGAGGCTTATTCCTACTGCAAGCCCGAGGACTTCATTAATGAAATGCAGATAGAACTTGATCGGAGAATCAACAAGTAGAAAAAAACTTAAAAAAAATTGAAATTTTCTGTTGACGTTTTGGAATTACAATGCTATTATAATCAAGTCGCCACGAGAGAGCGGCGACGGGAAATGCGGAAGTGTCGGAATTGGCAGACGAGCAAGACTAAGGATCTTGTGATGCTTACATCGTGTGGGTTCAAGTCCCATCTTCCGCACGATTGAAAAGGACTAGTTCGAAAGAACTAGTCCTTTTTTGTCGTGTGGAAGAGGACTCTCTAATCTCACTTTTTTAAATTCATTACTGGGTGTATACTGTTCTTAGTGCTTTTATGATTCATAAATCATTGTTAGGGGGGCAGAATATGGAAGAAAATCGTACAGAGAATGAACAGCCTGTTGTTAGTGAAACTAGTGTACCTTCGGAGACAGCTCTTTTAACGCAGATGCGAGATCTCCACAAAAAACAGCTCTTTTGGCAAAAGATATCCACATGCTGCATTGCAGTTATGGCGGCAACAGTAGTCATCGTAGCGATAGCTGTGGTTCCAAAGGCGGTGGGCACCATTCATAACGTGAATCAGGTTGCCATCAAGGCCCAGACATCTCTTGAAGACATGGATGAGATGATATCTAACATCACAGAAGCCAGCAGTGGCATGAATGAGCTTGTTAAGGAAAATGGCGAAGGTCTTACAAGTGCAGTCAAGAACCTGTCAGAGATTGACTTTGAGGGACTTAATACTGCGATCAAGGACTTACAGGACGCCATTGGACCTATGGCTCAGTTTATGAACAGATTTAAATAATTATCACGTAGAGTAGACAGGAGGACGCAGATATGGGAAAAAAATCACCAGTAGATGAGATAAAAAAGGTTGCAGAGCCTATCATCAGAGATGTTAAGGTCGCTGCGAAGCCTGTTACAGACAAGGCTGAACCCTATATAAATGAGATAAAGAGTAAGGCAGAGCCTGTAGTTAAGGATATAAAGAGCAAGGCAGAGCCTGTTATGAATGACCTTAAGACAAAGGCAGAACCTGTTTATGAGGATGTTTTGGGAAAAGCAGAGCCAGTAGTCAATGATATTAAGAATAAGGCAGTTCCTTATCTGAACAAGGCAAAAGAAAAGACTGCTCCTGCCGCAAAGGCTGTAAAGAAGCAGTCAGAGAAGGCAGCAAAGGTTGCCAAGTCTGTTGGTAATGATCTTTCTCTTAAGGCTGCCAAGTATACCTGCAAAGAGGAAGTGTTCATTCAGTACAGTCACCATGAGCTTAGAGCAGCTGATATTATTGAAAGAGCCAAGAAGGACTACGTAAATAATGGTCATAAGCTTACAAGCATCAAGGAGATCCAGGTATATATCAAGCCATCTGATAATGCAGCATATTATGTTGTTAATCATGAGGATACAGGTAAGGTAACCTTCTAATACCTATAATTTTTTGTTAAGGATGGTTTTTATATTAAATGGCAATAGAAGTAAGCAGTTTTTTTAACCTGATGCATTATGAGTATGGAGAGGCATATTTTGGAAGCTACAAGGGAATGCGTTACAGGCTTGCAAGAGAGCCCCTTGAGAATGTCAAGTTCGTTCCTGTGGACCAGAGAGGCCCTGCAACACTTATGGCTACAGTGTGGCCTGAGCCTAATTCATATGCTCATACAGATAAGTCTCTCATGACATCAGAAAATTTTGAAGTGTCCCAGGAAGGCCTTGAACAGGCAGTTCAGTGGATAAACGATCAATATACTTCAAGAGAGTCAGAATGGACTAAATAATTTTAAAAATAAAAAAAGGATTTTGAGAACTCACACAGAATATTTAAGTGTGGGTTCTTTTTTTAGCTTATACAAATGAAAACCACAGAAGGAAGATAAAACATTTGATAATTCGTACTCAGTTAGAAGAAAGAGAAACACGGATCTTAAGTAAGCATGCAACTCTTAGCATGAATTCCAAAGGAAGAGAAAAAGAAGAAAAGCAGTGTGATATCAGGCCTTGCTTTCAGAGAGACCGCGATAGGATCTTGTATTCCAAATCCTTTAGGCGTCTGAAGGACAAGACTCAGGTCTTTTTGTCTCCGGAAGGAGATCATTATAGGACTCGAATGACTCATACCCTTGAGGTATCACAGAATGCAAGGACTATTGCCAAGGCTCTTATGTTAAATGAGGATCTAACAGAGGCCATTGCTCTTGGACATGATCTTGGTCATACTCCTTTTGGACATGCGGGAGAGAGGGCACTTAATGCTGTGTGCCCTGATGGATTCAGACACAATGAGCAGAGTCTTAGAATAGTTGAGAAGCTTGAAAACTATGGACAGGGCATGAATCTTACTTGGGAAGTCAGAGACGGTATCCTCAATCATGAGATGAATCTGACACCTAGCACTCTTGAGGGCAAAGTTGTGAGACTTTCTGACAAGATCGCCTATATGCACCATGATATGGATGATGCAGTACGAGGCGGGATCATCACAGAAGAGGAAGTTCCTGACGACATCAGCAGAGTTCTTGGCCATACCAGTGGAGAGTGGCTTGATACCTTTATTCATGATATCGTAGCCAACAGCCTTGACCAGGATGATATCAAGATGTCACCAGAAGTTAATGATGCTTTCTTTAAGCTGAGAACATTTATGTTTGACAGAGTCTACACCAATCCTATAGCCAAGGGACAGGAGGGTAAGGTAGAGGAGATGATCAAGATCCTTTACCAGTATTATCTTGAACATATTGAGAAGCTTCCTGATTATCTTCAGAATATGCTAGAAGAAGGAGAGACCAGGGAGAGGATTGTCTGTGACTATGTAAGTTCTATGACAGACAGATATTCAATCGCAGTTTTTGAAGAGGTTTATATACCTCATACATGGGGAGTTTTATAATTTATGCGTTATTCGGAGGAGCTCATCGAGGAAGTTCGCTCTAGTAATGACATTGTGGATGTGATTGGGCAGTATGTCCACATTCAAAAGAAGGGTTCCAATTACATGGGACTTTGTCCTTTCCACAATGAAAAGTCCGGTTCTTTTTCAGTATCGCCAAGCAAGCAGCTTTATCACTGCTTTGGTTGCGGGGCCGGAGGCAACGTTATTACTTTCTTGATGAAATATGACAATTTAACATTCCAGGAAGCGGTCAAACAGCTGGCTGACAGAGCCGGTATCAAGCTTCCTGATGAGGACAATTCTCCGCAGGCCAAGGCTCTGCGAGACAAAAAACAGATCCTCTACGACATCAATAAAGAGGCAGCCAAGTATTACTACTACCAGCTTAGAAGTAAGAGTGGGCAAAAGGGCATGGAATATTTCAGAGAAAGAAAGCTTTCTGATGAGACCATGCAGCACTTTGGACTTGGATATGCCAATATTTCAAGTAATGATCTTGTCAAATACCTTAAGGACAAGGGGTACACTGATGCTCAGATCATTGAAGCAGGTCTTGCTTCTCATGATGAGAAGATGGGAACCCATGATAAGTTCTGGAACAGGGTAATGTTCCCGATTCAGGATGCATCCCAAAAGGTTATAGGCTTTGGCGGACGAGTTATGGGAGATGGCAGGCCCAAATACCTTAATTCTCCTGAAACACCGATATTTGACAAGAGCAGAAATCTGTTTGGCCTTAATTATGCCAAGAATTCCAGAGCAGGATACATGATCATCTGCGAGGGCTACATGGATGTCATAGCTATGCATCAGGCAGGCTTTGATATGGCAGTAGCTTCCCTTGGTACAGCTTTTACGACGGGACAGGCTATGATCCTTAAGAGATACACTGACGAAGTCATCTTGTCCTACGATAGTGATGAAGCGGGAACCAAGGCAGCTCTTAGAGGAATCGGCATATTAAAAGAGGCTGGAATTAAAGGCAAAGTCTTAGACCTTAGACCATACAAGGATCCAGATGAGTTTATCAAGAACCTTGGAAAAGAGGCCTTTGAAGAAAGAATCAGAAATGCAGAGAATACTTTCTTCTTTGAAGTAAGGATCATGGAATCAAGGCACGACATGTCAGATCCGGAGTCCAAGACAGAATTCCACAGAGAGCTTGCTAAAAAGCTATGTGAATTCGAAGAGGCCCTTGAAAGAGAGAACTATATTGAGGCTGTTGCGGCCAAATATAATATAGCAGTTGATGACCTTAGAAGACTTGTAGCATCCTTTGCTGCAAAAGGCGGACTGGTCAAACCTGCAGAGAGACCAAAGTCAGGTATTCAAAAGAAGAATACTCCAGAGGATGGAGCAAGAAAGAACCAAAGGCTACTCCTGACATGGCTTACAGATGAGCCGAAGCTCTTTTCCAAAGTCAGCAGGTATGTAACGCCAGAGGATTTCTCAGATGAACTCTATAGGAGTGTCGCAAGAGAGCTGTTTATGGGAATGCAAAATGGCAACTTTTCACCGGCTGCGATCCTGGACAGATTCACTGAGGAAGAGGAGCACAGGCAGGTTGCTGAGATGTTCAATACCAACCTGGTTGAGATAGAGACCAAGGATCAGAGGCGTAAGGCCTTTCATGATATCATCTACGGAGTTAAGCTTGCAGGATATGAGAGGCAAAAGAGTGAACTAAAGCCGGATGATCCGGATTTTTTGACCAAGACTATTCAAGGCAAAAAAGAACTTGAGAAACTAGCACATGCAGAGATATCGCCAGACGATTAAAAAATAAAAAGAAGGAATGGAACTTAAAATGGCAAAGAAAGAGATAGAAACAAAAGAGACAAAGAAGGCTACAAAGGCTGCTAAAGCCGAAGTTTCCAAGAAGGAAACCGCTAAGAAGACTACTGCAAAGAAGGCAGAGGAAAAGAAGCCAGCTAAGGCAACAAAGGCTGAGAAGGAAGAAAAGCCAGCAAAGAAGATAGCTGCAAAGAAGACAGCAGAAGTTAAGGAAGAAGCTCCAAAGGCTGCTAAGACTGCTAAGACATCCAAGAAAAAGGAAGAGGTAGCAGAGGAAAAGCCAGCAAAGAAGATAGCTGCAAAGAAGACAGCAGAAGCTAAGGAAGAAGCTCCAAAGGCTGCTAAGACTGCTAAGACATCCAAGAAAAAGGAAGAGGTAGCAGAGGAAAAGCCAGCAAAGAAGACAGCTGCAAAGAAGGCTGCAGAAGTTAAAGAAGAGGCACCAATGCCTGCTAAGGCAACCAAGGCTACAAAGAGTAAGAAGTCTGCTAAATCTGAGTCAGAAACAAATGGTTCAGATGATGAAGAGCTTGATGAGGCTACAAAAGAGCTCTTTACACAGAAGATGAAAGAGCTTCTTGTTATTGCCAAGAAGAAAAAGAATACTCTTGAATATGCAGAAGTTAGTGATTTCTTTGCTGATATCAATCTTTCTGAAGAACAACTTGGCAATGTTTTAGATGTTCTTGAGAATTCAGGAATCGACGTTCTTAGAGCAACAGATAATGATGAAGACCTTCTTGAAGTTGAAGATGACGATATGATCCTTTCTGATGAGGATGAGGTGGATATGGAAAATATCGACCTTTCAGTGCCTGATGGAATCAGCATTGAGGACCCTGTCAGAATGTACTTAAAAGAGATCGGTAAGGTTCCACTTCTTACAGCTGACCAGGAAATCGAGTTTGCAAAAGCTATGGAAGCTGGTATTGATGCTCAGGCTCAGCTTGATGAGGATAAAGACAAGAACAAGCTTTCAGATGCTAAGAAGAAAGAACTTAATGCCATCATTTACGAAGGTGAAGAGGCAAAGAAGCGCCTTGCAGAAGCTAACCTTCGACTTGTTGTAAGTATTGCCAAGAGATATGTAGGTAGAGGTATGCTCTTCCTTGATCTTATCCAGGAGGGTAACCTTGGTCTTATCAAAGCGGTAGAGAAGTTTGATTTCCGTAAGGGATTCAAGTTCTCAACATATGCTACATGGTGGATCAGACAGGCTATCACAAGAGCTATCGCTGACCAGGCTAGAACAATCCGTATCCCTGTTCACATGGTTGAGACTATTAACAAGCTCATCCGTGTAAGTCGTCAGCTCCTTCAGGAACTTGGACGTGAGCCACTTCCAGAAGAGGTCGCAAAGGAAATGAACATGCCTGTTGAGCGTGTACGCGAGATCCTTAAGATCTCTCAGGAGCCGGTATCACTTGAAACACCTATCGGTGAAGAGGAAGATTCACATCTTGGCGATTTCATTCAGGATGATAACGTTCCTGTACCTGCAGATGCTGCAGCATTCACACTGTTAAAGGAACAGCTTGTTGAGGTTCTTGGAACTCTTACAGAGCGTGAGCAGAAGGTTCTTAGACTTCGTTTTGGTCTTGATGATGGAAGAGCTAGAACTCTTGAAGAAGTAGGTAAGGAGTTTAACGTAACTCGTGAGCGTATTCGTCAGATCGAAGCAAAGGCCCTTAGAAAGCTTCGTCATCCTAGCCGTAGCCGCAAGCTCAAGGATTACTTAGACTAATATGACAGATATGGGAAATGCACCTATTTTATCGAAAATGTCCCAAAGGCTCGTGACCGTTGCCGAAATGCTCAGGGATGATAGTGGCAAAAAGCTCGCAGTAGCTGATGTTGGCTGTGATCACGGCTATGTTTCTATCTATCTTATTCAGAGCGGCATCGCGTCAAGTGCAGTAGCCATGGATGTTAGACAGGGGCCGCTTTCAGGAGCCAGTGATAACATCAGAGAATATGGGCTTTTAGATGTTATTACCACCAGACTTTCAGACGGGTTAAAAGAGCTGAAAAAAGGCGAAGCAGATTCTCTTATCATCGCAGGAATGGGCGGCAAGCTCATGATGAGACTTGTAAAAGAAGGGAATCTGAAAGAGCTTGGTATCAGGACAGCAGTACTTCAGCCTCAGTCAGACATATCTGAGTTCAGGGCATTTTTGCGAGAGGAAGGCTTTTTTATTACAGATGAAAAGATGATCCTGGAAGATGGCAAGTACTACTTCCCGATGAAAGTAGTGACCGACATGTCTCAGGATGAAAAAGAGGATACATTAAACAAGAATATAAAGAGCTTTCTGGATTTGGATAACTCTTTATCCAGGGAAGATGTAATAAGACTCTTTGACCGATATGGAGTACATAATCTTCTTAGAAAAGATCCTCTTTTAAAGAGCTTTTTAGAACATGGTAAAGAAGTCTGCGAGAGCATATTAAAGAGTTTGGATGATAGTCATTTAGGGCGGATCACAGAAATAAAAGAAGAGCTTTCTGATATTTCTTTTGCCCTAAAATATATGGACGAATAGGAGAATAACATGCCTGTAATTACTATTAATGGAGTATCGAAGGAATATCCCAAGGGAACATCTTTTGAAGACATTGCCAAAGAGTACCAGCCAGAGCATAAGTATAGGATCGCTGCAGTTATATTCAATGGCAAGATCCGTGAGCTCATGAAGACTGTCAAAAAGGACGGAGAACTATCTTTTGTAACCTACGCTGATGATATTGGTCACAAGACCATGCGCAGAACAGCTATCATGATGCTGATAAAGGCTATTAAGGACGTTTGTGGTGCAAAAGATCAGGCAAAGACCAAGGTAGAATTTACAATAGGTAACGGATATTATGTGACAATGCGAGGCGGAGCAGAGATCACAGATGAACTTGTAAAAAAGATTTCTGACAGATTCCAGCAGCTTATTGATGAAAAGCTTCCTATCATCAAGAAGGTTTATCCACTTGATGAGGCGGTAGAGCTTTTTAGAAAGCAGGGAATGACTGATAAAGTGGCACTTTTAAAGTACCGCAGAAGCTCTCAGATAAACATTTATAAATTGGAGGACGTGTTCGACTATTTCTATGGCTACATGCTTCCAAATACCTCTTATATTGAGCATTTTCAGCTTGATAAGTATCATGATGGAATGCTTCTGACACTTCCTATGAAGATCGATCCAAATCTCTTAAAGGTTTCAGAGCCAAGAGAGAAGCTTTTTGAGACCATGAGACTGTCAAGTGATTGGGGCTCAATGATGGGAATTGATAATGTCGGCGACCTGAACAATAAGATCTGTGGCGGACTTATCAATGAGATGATACTTGTGCAGGAAGCTCTTCAGGAGCGCAGGATCGGTGAGATTGCTAAAAAGATCCACGACCGCAAAGATATCAAGTTTGTTATGATCGCAGGACCAAGTTCATCAGGTAAGACAAGCTTTGCCAACAGACTTTCTATCCAGCTTCGGACCTATGGAATGGTTCCACATCCTATAAGTCTTGATAATTACTTTGTTAATAGAGAGATGACTCCAAAGCATTTAGATGGAAGTTATGACTTTGAATGTCTTGGTGCGATGGATGTAGAGCAGTTCAACACTGACATGACAAAACTCTTAAATGGCGAGAGAGTTGAGATGCCGGAGTTTAACTTCGTTACTGGTAAAAGAGAAATGAATGGAGATTTCCTTCAGCTTGGACCAAATGATGTTCTCGTAATCGAGGGTATCCACGGACTTAATGAGGAAATGAGTTATTCACTTCCAGCTTCATCCAAGTTCAAGATCTATATAAGTGCTCTTACAACTCTTAATATCGATTCTCACAACAGAATCCCTACTACGGATTCAAGACTTTTAAGGAGAATCGTAAGAGACGCCAGAACAAGGGGAGCATCTGCCAAGAATACCATCAGTATGTGGCCTTCGGTTCGTGCTGGTGAAGAGGCTAATATCTTCCCATTCCAGGAAGAGGCTGATGAGATGTTCAACTCAGCTCAGATCTATGAGCTTGCAGTTATCAAGCAGTACGCAGAACCGCTTCTTTTCTCTATTGGCAAGGATGAGCCAGAGTATTACGAAGCAAAGAGACTTCTTAAGTTCCTTGATTATTTTGTAAGTGTAGATAGTTCCTTCCTTCCACATAATTCAATCTGCAGAGAGTTCGTTGGTGGAAGCTGCTTTAAGGTATGATCATGAAATATAATAAAGATTATTTTGATGATGTCAGGCTGGCTATTGAGGCTGTGCCTGACATCACAGCGTTATTTAATAAAAAGATATTTATAACAGGCTCTACAGGTATGATCTGTTCAGCAGTGGTAGAGATCTTAGCACTTTTGAATAAAGAAAGAAATGCCGGTATAAAGATTATCCTTGCAGGCAGAAATAAAGAAAGAATTGCTGAGAGATTCAAGGGGCTTCTTGAAGAGGACGACTTTGAGTTTTGTGAGTATGACATGACTAAGACCATGGGTATCGCAGCTGATGCTGAATATATAATCCATGGCGCTGGAAATGCAGATCCTGCCAAGATCACAGGCTTTCCTGTTGAGACTGTTAAGGGCAATATAGAGGGACTTATGAGCCTTTTAGAGCTTGCAAGGAATAACAAGGGCAGCAGACTGCTCTTTTTGTCCAGCGGCGAGATCTACGGTAATAAGGACTTTGAAGATGGCAAGAACAGATTTAGCGAAGAGGATTACGGCTATGTTGATATCCTTAATCCCAGAGCCTGCTATCCTATGAGTAAAAGAGCTGCAGAAAACCTCTGCATTTCTTATAACAAAGAGTATGGCGTGGATACAGTTATTGCAAGGTCTTGTCATATCTACGGACCAAGTATCACATCGTCTGACTCAAGAGCTACAGCTTCTTTTACAAGAGATGCTGCGGCAGGAAAAGATATAGTTATGAAGAGTAAAGGAAATCAGCTTAGATCCTATTGCTATACCTTAGACTGTGCTTCAGCTCTTTTGACAATACTGATAAAGGGTGCGTCTGCAAATGCCTACAACATCTCTAATAAAGACAGCGTAGTGACTATAAGAGACATGGCAGATGCCTTGGCCAGGGCTGGCGGAGTGAAGGTTGTATTTGAAAATCCTTCAGATGCTGAGCTTAGGAGCTATAACATGATGAATAGCTCAGCTCTTGATGCTACGAAGCTCGAGGGACTTGGCTGGAGAGCTTGCTTTGAATCTGAAAGAGGGGCGGAGGCTACTCTGAAATATGTATAACTACTGGAAAAAGACATATTACAAAAGGGCTATACCTATAGGAATCATGGTATGGGTACTCTTTGTTATTATGATGATAGGTACAACGGGCCCTTTTAAAAGCTATGATATTAGTTATGGTGAAGCTATCGAGGATGCGCGACTATCGGAAGTTCTGGTAGAAAGCGGGAATCTTCGCGGAGTTGGGTGTATCCTGGATGACGATGGCGGGAAGCTTACCATAGTTACTGCGGCACACGTGATAGATGACCCTGAGGATATTGATATAATCTATAATTCTCAGACAGTAGAAAAGGCACGGCTGCTTGAAATGGATGAAGAGCTTGATATTGCCTATGTTGAGGCTACTGGCCGCGGACCATACAAAATTGTTAAGCGTAAAGATGAACTTCCTGAGGAATCGGAGGGTGTATTCATAGTTGATGCTACGTCTCTTGATGCTTCTATAGGAGTTGTGGCTGAGCCTGATATTTACGTTGAGGATTTTGACCATAACATGATCTATTGCCGCATTGAAGTTAATGAAGGAATGTCTGGAAGTGGGCTTTACGACAAGAAAGGTAACTTTATAGGAATCCTTCTTGGTGGCTCAGATAGCGCAGAAGCAGTCTGTCTTTCAACTATCTATATCAAATAATTTCGACTACACAATTTGAACACATTTTTTTCAAAAAATATTCTAATAAAAACCATTTTTTTTTATGAAGTTTACATTACAATATCTCTTGGTAAAAAAGATTGGGAGAAGAGATAAAAGTAATGGCAAGTTATAATAGAGCGGATACAATTAATTCACTAGCTATGGCGATGGGGGTTAAGCCGGTGTTAGATTACAAAAAGAACAAATATAATACAGCAACAGGTACTATTTACTGCAATGGTACGCAGTATAGTCCAGAGCTTTTGAGTCAAGCTATTGCTTATTTTGAGACTATGAGGAGCAAAGCTCGTAGCTCTCTTGCAGCCAATTCAGAGATGATCGTTGCATATTGTGAAGTCGCAGTATCAGCGCTCAAAGAGCTTCAGGATAAGCGAGTTGAAGAAATGGGTAATATTAAGTAACTAGTTTTTACTAGTTACTTTTTTTGTGCAACAAATACATTTTTCCCAATGTATATATATTAGGACAGTGTAATCTGCCAATTGGAGGGAAAAATTATGAAAAAGCAAAGAAAGGTATTGTCACTATTGTTAGGCATGTCTGTATTTGCCGGGGCGATCACTGGATGTGGAGGATCCAGAGTATACGAAGCTACATCATCTGACACGTATACGGAAGCAGCCTACGAAACGGCAGAATACGAATACTACACCGTGCCTGAAAACACTGAGTCTTATGAAAAGCCTGATGAAAATGGTTTCTTTGTAACTCAGGTTCAGCCGCTTTCAACTTTTGCAGCTGATGTGGATACAGCATCCTATGCAAATATCCGTAGAATGATCGAAAGCAAATACAGCTTATCTGATATTAACGCAGATGCTGTAAGACCAGAAGAATTCATCAATTATTTCAACTATGATCTTAACTCACCTGAAGGAAATGACAAATTTGGAGTAACTACAGAAATTGCTCCTTGCCCATGGAACGATGATCACAAGCTTATGTTCGTGGGAGTTAAGGCGCAGGAACTTGAATCTGACGAAGAAATCGTAAATAATCTTGTATTTCTCATTGATGTATCAGGTTCAATGTTTGACGATGATAAGCTTCCTCTTTTACAGAAGGCATTTACTGAACTTGTAAAAAATCTTCCTGATGAAGGAACAGTATCTATCGTAACTTACGCTGGTGACGACAGAGTGATCCTTGAGGGAGAAAGTCTTGCAAATAAAAAGGAAATCATCAAAGCTATAAACGACCTTGAAGCAGGTGGTTCAACAAACGGAGAAGCTGGAATCAAGAAGGCTTATCAGATCGCAGAAGCTAACTTTGTAAAGGAAGGTAATAACAGAGTTATCATTGCATCTGATGGCGATATGAATGTTGGTATCTCAAGCCCTGATGAACTTGAAAACCTCATCGAGGAAAAGAAAGAAAGTGGGGTATTCCTTTCAGTTCTTGGATTTGGCACAGGTAACTACAAGGACGACAGAATGGAAAGACTTGCTGACTGTGGTAATGGTAATTATTCATATATAGATTCAATGCTTGAGGCCAAGAAGGTTCTCGTGGAGGAGATGAATTCTACATTATATACAGTTGCAAAGGATGCTAAGTTCCAGGTAGAGTTTAATCCAAACAAGGTCAATGCTTACAGACTTATTGGATATGAGAACAGGATCATGGACGCAACAGACTTTAATGATGATACCAAGGACGGTGGTGAGATTGGATCTGGCCATACTGTAATAGCTCTTTATGAGATCATTGAAGATGGCGCTGAGTCAGCAGTTGAACTCAAGTATCAGAATAATGATGAGTCTGAAAAGAAGGATGATAGCCAGTACGCAGATGAATTTGCTACAGTAAATATCCGTTACAAAGAGCCTGATGCTGATACTTCTGAGCTCATCAGTGTTGTAGTAAATGACGAGGCTGTATCTGAAGAGCCAAGTGAGAACCTTAAGTTTGCTGGAATGGTTGCTGAGTTTGCTATGATCCTTAGTGACAGTGAACACAAGGGCAATTCTTCTTTTGAATACATCATGGATACATACAAGACATTAGAAAATAAAGATGAGTACAAAGAAGAGTTCAACCAGCTGGTGCGTATGGTTTCAAAGAATAGTTAATAATATTTGGCCGATATGATATAATTTTTCCAATGATTACAAGAATTGGAGATTTATATTATGAAGGCTCAGCCTGAAATGGTTTTAGATAAATACGGAAATATGATCTTGAGGGTTGCTTACTCATATTTGCAGAATATGAGCGACGCTGAAGATATATTGCAGGATACTGTGATCAAATATATTAAGTCCGCACCTGAATTTGAAAATGAGAACCATGAAAAGGCGTGGCTTATAACTGTTGCATCAAACCTTAGTAAAAACAAGATCAGATATAACAAGATTAGAGAAGCCGACGAGCTTGATGAGGGGCTTGTAGCCAAGAAGGAAGAGGATCTTTCTTTTGTCTGGGAAGCTGTTAAAGGCCTTCCTGTTACTCAAAGAGAAGTGGTCCACTTGTTTTACCAGGAAGGATATTCTACTAGAGACATTGCAAATATGCTTGAAAGAAATGAATCCACTGTGCGTTCTGATCTATTAAGAGCCAGAAAGCGGCTTAAACAAATCTTGAAGGAGGAATACGACTTTGAATAAATATAATGAAGTAATGGACAATATAAAAGTAACAGAAGATATGCGTAGCAGAATCCTTCAAAATATTGAAGCAGAGATTGGAAAAGATAGCTCAGAGGAAACAGTAACAGAACCTGTTAAGAAGGCTAAAGTAGTAGATTTTAAAAGAATCACCAGAATAGCTTCTACTGCGGCAGCAGTTATTGTGGGCGCTGTTATTCTTTCAAATGTGATGCTTAGAAACACTACAGATAGTTCAAGCTATTCAGCTCAGGTTTCAGAGGCTGAAATGTTTGCAGTAGATAAGACAGAAGCTTCTTTTGAGGCAGCAGGATCTGAAGGTGCATATGCTCCTGTAGATGAGTGCAAGACTGTTAATATTGACGGCGTAGATGTTAAGTTTTATGGTAGCGAAGGACTATACTATGCAGCAGAATGGGAGATTGACGGAGAATCCTACAGTGCTGTATCAGACAATGTAGATGGAATCAGCTTGGAAGAAATGAGAGATCTTGTTACCAAGAACATGGAAAAAGTCAAAAACAATTGACAAATATTTATTTCATGTTAAAGTTATTTTACTGTAGACAGAAAGAGCAGGATGGATGATCGCTGCCATGCAAACGAAAGGGCATGGGAGAGGAAAGTCCGGGCTTCGCAGGGCAGGATGCCAGATAACGTCTGGTGGAGGTGACTCCCAGGATAGTGCAACAGAGAGATACCGCCTGACTTATGTCAGGTAAGGGTGGAAAGGCAGTGTAAGAGACTACCGTGCTGGTGGTAACATCAGTAGCCATGTAAACCCCATCCGAAGCAAGACCGAATAGAGAGCAATGAACCGGCCCGGTTCGCTTTCAGGTGGGTCGCTTGAAACTGTCGGTGACGGCAGTTCTAGATAGATGATCATCTTAGAAGACATAACCCGGCTTATAGTCCTGCTCATTTTAGACTAAAACATATGTAAGTCCTTGGATATTCCAAGGACTTATTTTTTTGCCTTTAAGAACAACTTTTGCAATGTCAATCATTTATGAACGTGGTACAATTTAGGCAAATTGAAAGCTCTTTCATAAGTTCAAGATTTGCAACTTTTTGACTTAAATATGAACTGACAAAGAATAAGTAATACTCTATGATGATAATTAAATACGAATAATATCATTATGGATATTCAGATTGGAGGGCATATGGAACTTAGAACAGCATGTTCACCTAGAGACGAGAAGCATTATGATACTGCTAGACTGAGAGAAGAGTTTCTTATAGACGATCTTTTCCAGCCTGATACTATCAAGCTCGTTTATAGCCATATCGACAGAATCATTACTGGTTCAGCAGTTCCTGTCAAAGAGGAGCTCAAACTTACAGCAGGAGATGAACTTAGAGCAGAGTATTTCTTGCAGAGACGAGAGATGGGGGTTATCAACATCGGTGGCGCCGGTGTCATCACAATTGATGGCAAGAAGTATGACGTGGATTACAAGCAGGGTATGTATATCGGAATGGGAGCAAAAGATGTTTCTTTTGCAAGCTGCGATGCATCTAAGCCTGCAAAGTTCTACATCAACAGCGCACCAGCTCACAAGACATATCCTACAGTTCTCATTAAGAGAGAAGGTACACCATCAGAAGATGTAGTCATCATCAAAGATGAAAACAAAAAAGAACTCGGAAGCCTTGAACAGGCTAATCACAGAGTTATCAACAAGTACATTCTTCCAGGACAGGTTGAGACTTGTCAGCTCGAGATGGGTATGACAGAACTTAAGCCAGGCAGCGTATGGAATACAATGCCTTGTCATACACACGACCGCAGAATGGAAGTATATCTTTACTTTGATATTCCAGAAGATGCACTTGTTATGCACTTTATGGGTGAACCTACAGAGACAAGACATATCATCATGAGAAATGAGCAGGCTGTTATCAGTCCTAGCTGGTCAATTCACTCAGGATGTGGCACACAGGCTTATACATTTATCTGGGGAATGGTTGGTGAAAATCAGGATTTCGATGATATGGACGATTGTGCTATGACTGATCTTAAGTAATCACTTAGCGAGGTTTTTTCGAGCTTAGTGATCACTTAGTTCTGGCGAGTACATGGTACGAGAGCAGAACTTCATTTTGTTTTATGTTCAAATTAAGGAGGATATAATCATGCAGGATTTTTTAAAGAATTTTTCACTTGAAGGTAAGATCGCTTGGGTTACAGGTGCTTCTTACGGACTTGGACTTGCTTATGCAGTAGCTTTTGCACAGAGCGGAGCAAAAGTTGTATTTAACGATATCAACCAGGAACTTGTAGATAAGGGAATGGCTGAGTACAAAAAGCTTGGTATCGAAGCATTCGGTAGAGTATGCGACGTTACTAAGGAAGATCAGGTACTTAACTTTGTATCTGAAGTTGAGAAGAATGTTGGAACAATCGACATCCTTGTTAACAATGCTGGTATCATCAAGAGAATCCCTATGATTGAGATGACTGTAGATCAGTGGCAGCAGGTTATCGATGTAGACCTTACAGGTCCATTCATCTGCTCAAAGGCTGTTCTTCCAGCTATGATCAAGAAGGGAAGCGGTAAGATCATTAACGCTTGCTCAATGATGTCAGAGTTCGGACGTGAGACAGTATCTGCTTACGCTGCTGCTAAGGGCGGACTTAAGATGCTTACAAGAAATATCTGTTCAGAGTATGGTCAGTACAATATCCAGTGTAATGCTATTGGACCTGGTTACATTGCTACTCCTCAGACAGCACCTCTTCGTGAGAAGCAGGCTGATGGATCAATGCATCCATTCGACAGATTCATTCGTTCTAAGACACCAGCTCAGAGATGGGGCAAGACAGAAGACCTTATGGGACTTGCAGTATTCCTCGCTTCTCCAGCTTCTGATTTCATCAATGGTCAGGTAGTTTACATTGATGGTGGTATCTCCGCTTATATTGGTCAGGATCCTAATAACCTCGATCCTTCAAAATTCCAGGATGTAGAGGAAGATTAATTTATTACTTGAAAGGAAATAGAAATGGATAAGATTTGTGAAGAACTTTACAAAATTGGTATTGTACCAGTAATTGCAATTGACGACGCCAAGGACGCAGAGCCACTTGCAGAGGCACTTATTAAAGGCGGTCTTCCAGCTGCAGAAGTTACTTTCCGTACAGAAGCTGCTGAAGAAGCTATCAGAATTATTTCTCAGAAATTCCCTGAGATGATCGTTGGTGCCGGAACTGTTCTCAATGCAGAGCAGGCAGATCGTGCTAAGGCTGCTGGAGCTAAGTTTATCGTAAGCCCAGGATTCAACAGATCAAACGTTGAGTACATTCAGTCAATCGGAGTACCAGTAGTACCTGGAACAGCAACTCCCGGCGAAGTTGAGCAGGCAATTGAACTTGGTCTTGATTGCGTAAAATTCTTCCCAGCAGAGCAGAATGGTGGCATTGCCAAGATCAAAGCTATGGCTGCACCATACACCAAGATGCACTTCATGCCTACAGGTGGTGTAAATAAGAACAACTTAAATGATTACCTTGGATTTAATAAGGTTTTCTGCTGCGGTGGTAGCTGGATGGTTAAAAAAGACCTTATTTCAGCAGGCAAGTTTGATGAGATCGAAGCAATGACAAGAGAGGCAGTTAATGCAATGCTTGGTTTCACAATGAAGCATGTTGGAATCAACCAGACAGACGCTTCTTCTGCAGAGGCTGTTGCTGATAAGTTTGATTCACTCTTTGGCTTTGCCAAGAAGGTTGGTAACTCTTCAGTATTTGCTGGAAACGTTGTAGAAGTTATGAAAGCTCAGGGCCGTGGAACATGTGGTCATATCGCTATCGGAACAAACAACGTAGATAGAGCTGTTTATCACCTTGGTAAGCAGGGCGTTAAGTTTGATGAGACATCATTTGCCTATGATGCTGATAATCATCTCAAAGTTGCTTATCTTGCTGATGACTTCGGCGGATTCGCTGTACATTTAGTAAAGAACTGATAGACAGTTAAATATTTTAGAGTTTTGGAGGACTAGATAAATGGCAAAGAAAGTTGTTACATTTGGTGAGATCATGCTGCGTCTGCAGCCAGACAATTACTTAAGATTCGTTCAGGTTGATCACCTTGAGGCTACATTTGGTGGCGGAGAGGCTAACGTTTCTGTTTCACTTGCAAACTATGGACTTGATTCAGTTTACGTTACAAAGCTTCCTAAGCATGAGATCGGACAGGCAGCTGTTAACTCTCTTAGAAAGTATGGCGTTGACACTTCTAAGATCACAAGAGGTGGAGATAGAGTTGGTATCTACTTCAATGAGAAGGGTGCTTCTCAGAGAGGTTCAAAGTGTATCTATGACCGTGCACATTCTGCAATCGCAGAGGCTGTTCCAGCTGATTTCAACTGGGACGAGATCTTTGAGGGAGCTGAATGGTTCCACTTCACAGGTATTACTCCAGCTGTAAGCGATAGCCTTGCAGAGATCACACTTGAGGCTGCTAAGAAGGCTAAGGAGCATGGACTTATGGTATCATGTGACCTTAACTACAGAGGAAAGCTCTGGAGCAAGGAAAAGGCTGGTAAGGTAATGGCTGAGATCTGCCAGTACGTAGATGTTTGTATCGCAAACGAAGAGGATGCTTCTGACGTATTTGGAATTGCAGCTTCTTCTACAGACGTTACAACAGGTAAGCTCAACAGAGAAGGCTACATCGAGGTTGCTCAGAAGCTTACAGAGAGATTTGGTTTCAAGAAAGTTGCTATTACACTTCGTGAATCTATCTCTGCTAATGATAATAACTGGAGTGCGATGCTCTACACAGACGGACAGGCTTACTTCTCCAAGAAGTATGCGCTTCGTATCGTTGACCGTGTTGGCGGCGGAGATTCATTTGGCGGTGGACTTATCTATAGCTGTGTAAATGGCTTTGATCCACAGGCTACTATTGAGTTTGCTGTTGCAGCATCAGCTCTCAAGCACACGATCGAAGGAGACTTCAACCTTGTTACTGTTGATGAAGTAAACAAGCTTGCAGGCGGCGACGGATCAGGCCGTATCCAGAGATAATCAAAATCTTATAATTATTCATGTAGACCTGTAAAAGAAAATTTCTTTTATGGGTCTATTTTTTGAAATTTTTGTTTAAAACTAACCCAAAAAAGGCATAAAACGTTGTTTAAAATTGATGACACTAATGTATAATGAAATAGAATATTTGTGTATATTCTGTGAAATCTAAACTTAGGGAGCGAGAGTTTTGGCTATTTCGGGGTGGGTTATAGTAAATTTTTATACAGCGCTACTTCTTATCTTGCTTATGATCTTTCAGAGTAAGACTGTCCGTACCAAAGCAGGAACTAACTTTGTTTGCATTTTGGGCATGACGTTAGTGCTGGTATTAGCTGAAACTGTAGGACATATAGGCGAACTTTATCCTGATCGATTCATGATCTGGATGAAATTTGGCTACTATGTTATCTATGCTCTTGATCCGGCAGACTATTTGTTTGCTTTGGTCTATATCAATTGCTGGTTGATCCCTGAAAAAGCAAAATGTCAAAAGCTCTTTTCGGCTTTATATCGCGGTTTTATGGCAACCAACTTCATTCTGGTCACAATTTCTGTACTGTTTAATTTGAAATGGTTTTATTATTTCGAAGGATTTGAGTATCATAGAGGATCTCTGTTCTATTACAGAGGAGCTTTGATCCTTTTATTCTGCCTTTTAATGTCTGTATATGCGCTTATTAACAGAAAGAGCATAGCACCAGGATATGTTTTGCCTATTTTTATTTTGCCTATAATTTCGCTCTTTGGAGCATTTTTGCAGATCTTTATATCTGATCTGAACATGACGTATGCATCTATATCTATAGGTCTTCTTATTGTCTTTTTCTACCTGCAGACCAAGAACCTGGATGTGGATTATCTTACGGGCGCACTTAACAGGCGTGGAATTGACATTAGTGTAGAAGAAAAGATACAGTATTCATTAGCGACAGGTCAGAAATTCGCCGCTATTATGATGGATCTTGATAGATTTAAAGAAATAAACGACAATTATGGACACCATGAGGGGGACTATGCTCTTATGGTTGTTTCTAATATATTGTTTAAGGTCTTTCCTCCAAAGTCTTCCATAGGAAGATTTGGAGGCGATGAGTTCTGCGTGGTTTGTGATATTGACGCCTTAGAGGAACTCAGGGCCAAAGTCGATATGATCGAAGATGAACTTGATCTTTGGAATTATAAGAGTGAGAAGCCTTATAAGCTTCAGGCTAGTATTGGATCTATGATATATGATCCAGCTAATAACATGACAACCAAGCAGTTCCAGATTGCTATTGACGAGCTCATGTATAAGGAAAAAAGAAAGCATCACTTAGCTGATAACAGAAGGGCATGATTTATGAAATTTGATAGAACTTTTAGAACTGTCATAGTTCTATTTATAATACTTGTTATACTTATATCTTCATATTTTGTTCAGGACATAATTTCCAAAAATAATGTGGCTTCAGTAGAAGAAACAGATCTAAGCCTCACTGGTGCCAAACTTTCAGACAGTACTTACGCCAAGATGGTGGTATCTGGTACATGGGATTCAGCAGTTGGTGTAGCCAATCAGTTCGATTTTACTATCTTTAATGCTGATAAGTATGATCTTGCTAACTGGACTATTAGTATTCAGGTTCCTGCAGGATCAGTTCTTGATAATTACTGGGGATCAGAAGCAGAGCTTGATAAGAGCACTGGTCTTTTAGTTATCAAACCTACAAGCTATAACAATACCATTTTATCTGATGGCAATATTACTTTTGGTATCATTGTTTCAGCAAAAGAGGCATTTTCTCCAACAAGCCTTCACTTACAGGGCTACAAGATTCTAAATAATAACACTAGCCTGGCAAGAAGAATAGTAGAGGTATTCATTGGTATCTGGGCTATTGTATTCATTGGCTTTTTGGTTACAAGACTTAATTTCAGAAATTACCGTGAAAAGCAAAAGAATGACATCAAGATTATCCTTCAGTCTATGAATACCTTCATCAATTTCATTGATGCCAAGGATCCATATACCAGGGGTCATTCAAAGAGAGTTGCCATGTATGCAGCAGAGATTGCAAAGAGAATGAGACTTCCTGAGGATGACATTCAGAATATCTATTATGCAGGTCTTTTACATGATGCTGGTAAGATCAGTGTTCCAGACGCAGTGCTCAATAAACCTGGAGTCCTTACCAAAGAAGAGAGAACTATGATCCAGAACCATACCGTGGCAGGCGGTAAGATGCTTGTTCAGCTTTCTTCCCTTAAGGGGGTAAGAGAGACAGCTCTTTACCATCATGAGAGATATGATGGTTCAGGATATCCGGATGGACTAAAAGGGGATATGATCCCTCTTTTTGCAAGAATTGTTGGCGTAGCTGATGCTTATGATGCTATGTCAAGTAACCGTGTATACAGAAGGCATCTTAACAAGGACGAGATAATAGAGGAGATTCAAAAGGGGGCAGGAACTCAGTTTGACCCTAGGATTGTTACTTATATGGTTGATATGATCAACGATGGCTATGTTAACGTTGTTAAGATGGAGACAGCAGATAACGACGAAAGCTATGGCAAGTTCAACCTTACAGAAGAAGATATTCCTGGCGTGTATATGGGATTTTAATAAAAAACGATTTTTTTATTGACAAGAGTTTTTTGATTGCGTAATATTAAATTGAAATCGGTTTCAGACAGTCCCCAAGACGGAGCCTTTATGGAAAAAGAGAGACTGAACACCGCCAGGACAATCACTATATATGATATAGCAGCGGAGGCAGGAGTATCTGCGTCCACTGTATCTCGAGTACTTACTGGAAGTGCGTCTGTTCGTAAAGAGAAAAAAGAAAAAATCCAAAAAATAATTGAAAAATACAACTTTAAGCCTAACGCGCTGGCTAAAGGTTTGTCAGATACTGCAACCAAGAACATTGGCATCATTGCAGCAGATGTGAGAAACCCATATTATTCAGCGCTATTTGTGTCATGCGAGATTGCTGCTGAAAAGGCTGGATATAGCGTAGGTCTTGTTAACTCTCTTGGATTTAGTGAGAGAGAAAAAAATGAGCTTGATGTACTGCTTCAGCAGAGAGTTGATGCGATCATACAGATGGGCGGAAGTGTTGATGATCTTATAACAGATGACTCTTATGCAGAAAAAGTAAGAGGCATCTGTGATAATACGCCTGTGATCGTGACAGGTAAGCTTGATAAGACACCAGCTCATAGTGTGGTTATTGATGAGTCACGTGCTATGAATCTGGTAATGGAGCATCTTATCGGACTAGGCCACAAGAAGATAGCACTTGTTGGCGGTGAGATGAGAGTTGCTTCAACTTTTAACAAGTATAAGATGTATCAGGAGATACTTAGAAAATATGGCATAGAAGAACGTGGAGAGTACGTTGTAAACGGTACCTATGACCCAGAGACGGGATATGATGCTACTAACAAGATCCTTTCTCTTGATGATAGACCTACTGCGATCATTGCTATCAACGACTTTGCAGCCAGTGGAGCACTTAGAAGTATCAGAGAGCATAAGCTTCATATTCCAGAAGATATTTCGGTTGTGAGTTTCGATAACACATATATTGCTGATCTTACAGTTCCAAAGCTTACAAGTGTTGACTATGATTATGTTGCATATGGCAAATTGCTCATAGATACTGCTATCAGAGCAGCTGAAGGAAAAGAGGTAGAAAAGATACAGAAGATAGATCCAAGGCTTGTTTTGAGAGAGAGCAGCGGACCATGTAAAGGATGAACTGGATTATTGTATACAATCTTTGGCATAATTCACAAAAAACAGGGGATGTTTCATAAAGAACTTCCCCTGTTTTGTTGCATAATGACAAATTTGCAATCGGTTTCAAAAATTCAATTGACTATATCTAGGCAATTGTGATTAAATAATAATATGAAATCGGTTGCAAAAAGTAATAATGCACAATATGGGGACTGTGATTAGTACACAACTGATAGCAAGTAGGAGGAAATTATGAGTAAAAGTAACAAAACACCCTCTACTACAGGAGTAAAAAAGCGCACTGTTTGGGAAACACTCTGGAGATACAGAGTACTTGAGCTTATGTGCTTGCCTGCAGTAGTATTTTTCTTTTTATTTAGTTATATGCCAATGCCGGGTATTTGGGTAGCATTTGTAAAATATAACTATCGTGACGGTATCTTCGGAAGTAAGTTCGTAGGAATTGACAATTTTAGATTCCTTGCTGAGTCTGGTAAATTGTTTGAGCTTACTAAGAATACTATCCTTTATAATATCGCATTTATTATCTTGGGTAACTTCCTTGCTATCTTCGTAGCTATTCTTCTTAATGAGATGCAGGGCAAGCTTTTCAAAAAAGTATCACAGACAATGATGTTCCTTCCATATTTCATTTCACAGGTTCTTGTAGGAATTCTTGTTTATAACCTTTTGAACTATGACTACGGTTTTGTAAATGAGATCCTTACAGCACTTGGAAGAGAAAAATGGGGTCCATACTCAGATGCTTCTGTTTGGCCAGTGATTCTTGTAATCGTTCACTTATGGCAGCAGACAGGTTACAACTCAGTTGTTTATTTTGCAGCTATCTGTGGTATTGATGCAGAGATCATTGAGGCTGCCAAGGTTGACGGAGCTAATGCATTCCAGAAGATCAGATACATCATTCTTCCAGGACTTAAGCCAACAATCGTAATTCTTCTTTTGTTTGCTCTTGGTGGAATCGTTAAAGGTAACTTTGGTCTGTTCTACAACATTATTGGAACAAATTCACTTCTTTATTCAACAACAGATATTATTGAGACATTCGTATATAGAGCTACTGTTACAGACTTCAACTTCTCTACGGCTTCAGCAGTAGGACTTTATCAGTCAATCATTGGTTTTGTAATGGTTATGGCTGTTAACTTCATTGTTAAGAAGATTGACCCAGATTATTCATTATTCTAAGAAAGAAGGAGGTCAGAAGAAATGTCTAAAAAGAATGAACAAGTAGAAATGACTGGTGTAAAAGTTAAACTTGGAACATCAGATATTATTATTAGAACTGTAGGATATGTACTGATCACCTTTTACGCACTTGCCTGCGTATTTCCTTTCCTAATTATTGTTGGTACATCTTTTACTAATGAAGCAGTTATCAGAGCTGAAGGTGTTAAGCTCATTCCTAAGGATTTCACACTTAAGGCTTATGAGATGGTTGTAAGAGGAGGAATGATCTGGAAGTCATATGGTCTTACAATTACTCTTACACTTTTCGGTACAGTATGTGGACTTCTTATTATTGCAATGACAGGATATGCGCTTCAGAGAAAGGATTTCCCTCTCAGAAATGCAATTTCCTTCTATATTTACTTTACATCACTGTTTTCAGCAGGTCTTGCACCATATTACCTTCTGATGACACAGACATATAAGCTTAATGACAGCTATTTAGCAGTATTTTTCCCACTTCTTATGTCACCATGGCTTATCATTCTTATGAAGAACTTCGTTAAAGCTATTCCTCATGAGATCACAGAGTCAGGTAAGATCGATGGAGCTGGAGACCTTACAATTTTTGTAAAGCTCATCCTTCCAATGCTTAAGCCTGCACTTGCTACAATAGGTCTTTTCCTTGCACTTGGTTACTGGAATGAGTGGTATCAGTCATCACTTTTCCTTAGCTCAAGAGTTGCAGTTAAGCCTCTTCAGTTCCAGCTTTACAAGGTAGTAAATGAAACACAGGCTCTTAAGAACTCAATTGCAGGACAGTACATCACACTTACAGATGTTCCTACAGAGTCACTTAAGATGGCTACAGCGGTAATGGCTACAGGTCCTATCGTATTCCTTTACCCATTCGTTCAGAAATACTTTATTGGTGGTATTACAGTTGGTGCAGTAAAAGGCTAAACTGAGTTCTTGGCGAGGTATTTACGAGCCTAGAAACGAAGTTTGTTCTGGCGAGCGAAGCGAGAGCAGAACTTCCTTGTTCTATCAAGTATATAGCGAAGCGAGAGCAGAACTTCCTTGTTCTATCAAGCGAGAGCAGAACTTTCTTATACATCAACGGGGCAAATATTTTAACGGGATACAAAAAACAATATAATGTATGTAACTCACAATGTGAGTTCAGATATTTTCTTACTAAAGGAGGAAAGAAATGAAGAAAAAGTTATTAGCAGCATTACTTAGCGTAAGCATGGTAATGGGAATCGCAGCTTGCGGCTCATCTAACACTGGTAGTGAGACAGCAGCAAATCAGACTGCAACAGATGGTACTGCAACATCAGCAGATGCATCAGCAGCTGACATCGACACATCAGAGCATGTAGTAATCACATACATGACAACTGGTGGTGCTCCAGAAGGAAACCAGACAGATGCAATGCTTGAGCAGCTTAACAAGATCCTTACAGAGAAGGTTAACGCTGAGCTCGAAGTTTACTACATCGACTGGACAGATTATCTTTCAAACTACAACCTTACACTTGCACGTATGGACGGAACTGTAGACCTTGTTGGTACAGCTTCTGACTGGCTTGATGCTTGGCCAAATGCAAAGAATGGTGCTTTCCTTGAGCTTTCAGAGGATATGCTTAAGACATATGCTCCTAAGACATGGGAATCAGTATCACCTGAGCACTGGGATCTTTGTAAATACAATGGCAACATCTACCTTATACCAGAAGATAACTATGCACAGTGGACTAACCACGGTTTCGCTTATCGTCTTGACTGGGCTAAAGAAGCTGGTCTTGCAGATGGTGTAAAGAGCTGGGAAGATCTTACAACATACTTCAAGTATGTAAAAGAGACATATCCAGACGTTATTCCTTGGGATTCAGACGGAACACAGTACGCTACAATGGTTGGTGGATGGATCCAATCTCACTCTAACTATGTACCTATCGATGGTATCAACAGTGGCGCTATGTGGGGTGGTACAAAGGATGACCTTTACACAGTATATTCACCTTATGTAACAGATACAGATTCACTTGTTGAGTTTGCTAAGATGATGAAGGAGTGGGATGAGATCGGCGTTTGGAAGACAGACGTACTTAACAACACAACTTCAGATAACAGAGAAGATTACAAGATTGGTCGTGTAGCAGCTGAGCAGCACCACACACAGACTTGGACAGATCTTTGCTCACACAAAGATGGTTACACAATCTATGATGATCCTAAGGCAGAGACAGGCTTCTTCTACTTTGGTGAAGAGTCTCAGAACCTTGTAGCTCTTTCAATCACACACGGTGCTATGGCTGTATCAGCAGCTTCTAAGAACCCTGAGAGAGCACTTATGGTTTATGACCTTATCAGAAATGATCCAGAGTGCTACAGACTTTTCAACTATGGTGTTGAAGGCGTATCATACGAGATCACAGAAGATGGCATGAGAAAGACTCCAGACGGATACAACTCAGCTACAGACGGAATCTCAGTTAACTACTGGTGGGGACGTAACGATGATCTCGAAGTTAAGGATGCAACTCTTAACTGGGATGCTATCGAGAAGCTCTATTCAGAGTATGACAAGATCAAGATCGACTATCCATATGGACAGTTCGTTCCTGATGTAGATGACATTCAGTCAAAGATTGATAACATCAATGATATCCACACAACTTACATGAAGCAGATTGCATTCGGTAAGTACACAGGAACAGCAGAAGAGATCGTTGCTGAATATCAGGACGCTCTTAAGAAGGCTGGTATTGATGATGTAACTGCAGCTCTTCAGGCACAGTTTGATGCACTTTATAAGTAATCACCTGGCGAGGTTCTTTCGACCCTGGTGTACTACTTAGTTCTGGCGAGCATAGCGAGATCAGAACATCCTTAGAAGGATAAGTATAAAGGTAAAAAGGGAATACTGTTTCTATTGGAGCAGTATTCCCTTTATTAATGAAAAGGAAACTTTTGACATCAAAATAGTTTACATAAATTTTGTTTTTATCTATGGGTTTCAACGGATGCTGGAGCAAATAAATAAGAACAAATCGTTAAAGAGGATATATAAAGGGGAAATCTATTATGAGCAGATTTGAAATCAAAGACACTTTTTATTTAGATGGCAAGCCATTTAAGGTAATCTCAGGTTCTTTTCACTACTTCAGAACAGTACCTGAATATTGGGTAGACAGACTTGAGAAATTAAAGGCTCTTGGCTGCAATACTGTAGAAACTTATATTCCATGGAATCTCTGCGAGCCAAAGAGAGGAACATTCGTATTTGACGGAATGCTTGATATTGAGAAGTTCATTCAGACAGCTACAGAGCTTGGACTTTATATCATCATCAGACCTTCTCCATATATCTGCGCAGAGTGGGAATTTGGTGGACTTCCAGCATGGCTCTTAAAAGATAGAAATATGAGACTTCGTGTAAGCTACAAACCGTTCCTTGATGCAGTAGAAGAGTATTACAACGTTCTTATGCCAAAGCTTACAAAGTATCAGGTAGACAACGGTGGAAACATCATCCTCATGCAGGTTGAGAACGAATATGGCTACTATGCAAATGACCATGAATACATGAAATTCATGAGAGATCTTATGAAGAAAAATGGTGTTACAGTACCACTTATTTCTTCAGACGGTCCATACCATGAGAGCTTCCGCGGTGGTTCTGTAGGAGACGTACATCCTACAGGAAACTTCGGATCCAAGACTGAAGAAAGATTTGACGTTATCAAGGATTACGCAAATGGCGGCCCACTTATGTGCGCTGAATTCTGGGTTGGCTGGTTTGATCACTGGGGCAATGGCGGACATATGAAGGGCAATCTTGTACAGAGTACAGAAGACCTTGATAAGATGCTTGAGCTTGGAAACGTGAGTATTTATATGTTCCAGGGTGGCACAAACTTTGGATTTACAAATGGTTCAAACTATTACAACGAACTTACTCCGGATGTTACAAGCTATGATTATGATGGTATTCTCACAGAGGATGGACAGATCACAGAAAAGTATCTAAAATACAAAGAGGTTATCTCTAAGTATGCTCCTATACCTGAGGTTAAGTTCAGTACACAGATCAAGAGAAAGAGCTATGGTAAGCTTACATGCACAGACAAAGTCAGCTTATTCTCTGTAATCGATGACCTTAGCACACCTGTACATCTTCCATACACTGTAAACATGGAAGAACTTGACCAAAGCTACGGATATATCCTTTATAGAAGCAGACTTCATTCAGAAGCAGGAATTGCTAAGCTTCGTCTTTGGGAGACAGCAGATAGAGCAAATGTATTTGTGGATGAGAATCCACTTATCACACTCTATGATCGTGAACTCGAGGAAGAACACAATATTCCTATGGAAAAGTATCTTGCATGCAGTGAGGCTGCACGCAATCTCGCAGGCAAGTTTATGATGGAGAAGGGCTTAAGTCCTGAAAACGCAGCAGAAGCTATAGGTGAAGCAGGCCTTTCTACAGGCTCTTTTGCTGGACTTAATGAGAAGTTTGATGTTCTCGTTGAAAATATGGGAAGAGTTAACTTCGGACCTAGAATGGAGACTCAGAGAAAGGGCATTGGCAGATGTGTGCAGATCAACGGCCACATTCATAACGATTGGGACATCTATACACTGCCACTTGACAATACTGATAAAATAGATTTCGCGAAGGAATACAAAGAGAATACTCCTGCCTTCTACAAATTCGCATTTGAAGCAGATGAAAAATGTGATACTTTCCTTGATTTTGAAGGATGGGGCAAGGGTGTGATCTTCATCAACGGCTTTAATCTTGGTAGATTCTGGGAGATCGGACCTCAGAAGAGACTTTACATACCTGGACCACTTCTCAAAGAGGGTACAAACGAGATTATCGTATTTGAGACTGATGGTAAGGTTCGTGACACTATCGAATTAAAAGATACACACGATATAGGCTGAGAGCAGTAATTCCTTGTGAATATAATATTAGCAAAAAATATGAGGGAACATGGATACAAAACGAATTACACTCACTAATAACTGGAAATTCCACTATGGGGAATGCGAGGATGCATGGTACAAGGGCTATGATGACAGTAGCTGGGAGGATGTTACTATTCCTCATGACTTTTCAGTGTCGGCACCATTTTCTAAGGAATACTCCAGTGGTACGGGATACCTGCGCGGGGGAATAGCCTGGTATAGACTATTTGTACGTATTCCGGAAGAGTACCGTGACAAGAGACTTACTCTTGTTTTTGATGGAATTTACAAGAATAGCATGGTGTGGGTCAACAGTTATTACATGGGTAAAAGACCTTACGGCTATTCAGAGATTTCCTATGACATTTCTCAGCAGGCAAGCTTTGGCGATGAGCTTACTGAGATAAGTGTCAAGGTTATCCACACAGATATAGCAGATTCCAGATGGTTTACAGGAAGTGGTATTACCAGAAAAGTATCACTTGTTGTATCCGAGAAGGTTGCACCTGTTAATAATGGCATTTTCTTTTCCTGCAAAGCTGTTGAGAAGCAGGGGAAAAAGAATGTTGCCAAGGTTATGGTGAAGAATGAGATCTTCTGCGGAATACCTGGAGCAGGCAAGAAAAAGAAGACAAAGATCATATCACAGAGTACTCTCCTTGATAACAATGGCAAAAATGTTCTTGTAATGCAGGGAGAATTAAATGCTCTTGAGGGAAGCACTGAGACAGTAACTTTAGAGGGCAATCTTAATTCTCCAAAGCTATGGTCACCTGATTCACCATATCTTTATACTTTGGAAACCAGACTTTCTGTTGATGGCAAGAGCTATCTCGTTGACACCAGAAAAGTCGGTGTCCGCACTTTTTCTTTTGACCCAAATAAGGGATTCTTCCTTAATGAGAAGAGTACGAAATTTAAGGGCGTGTGTGTACACCACGACGGCGGATGTCTCGGTGCTGCCATGAAAAAAGAGGTATGGAGAAGGAGACTAGAGCTTCTCAAAAAGTCGGGCTGTAATGCCATCAGATGCAGTCACAATCCTCATATGCCAGAACTCTATGACCTGTGCGATGAGATGGGCTTTATGATGATGGATGAAGCCTTTGATGAGTGGGAGAATCCCAAAAATAAATGGTCAACAGGCCACAATGTCTACCCGCCAAAGCATCAAGGCTATTACGAAGACTTCCCAATGTGGCATGAGATCGATCTTCGCACAATGGTAAGGAGAGATAGAAATCATCCTTCAGTTATCATCTACAGCGTTGGTAACGAGATAGATTATCCAAATGATCCATATTGCCATCCAATGTTCACTGAGATGACAGGCAATAACGACAATAATAAGCCAGCCAAGGAGAGACAGTACGATCCAAACAAGCCAAATATGGAGAGACTTGCCATTCTTGTAAAAGAGCTTGCAAATATAGTCAAGGATGAAGACAGCACAAGACCAGTTACTGTGGCTGCTGCTTTTCCAGAGCTTTCAACCAAGATTGGCTTTATCGATGAGCTGGATGTTGTTGGTTACAACTATAAAGAACATCTTTATGAGCAGGACCACAAGCGCTTCCCTAAGAAGACATTCCTTGGAAGCGAGAATAGTCACAGTCTGGAAGCTTGGAATGCTGTAAAAGACAATGATTATATCTGTGGACAGTTCCTTTGGACTGGAATAGATTATTTGGGCGAGGCCCTTGGATGGCCTGTAAGAGGTGCATCTTCAGGATTTATCACAACAGCTGGTTTCCCTAAGCCAGAGTTCAATGTTAGAGCTGAGCTTTGGGGCGGAACGAGGATTAAAGAGAAAAAGACTGACGAAGTTAAGGTAGAACTCTGGAAACCAGAAATGTGCCTTGATATGAACTTCAAGGATGAATTTATCGAAAACCACAAGGAAATCGGATATTTATTCCAGGTGATCGTAAAAGTTCCTGAAGGTATGGAAGACAAGGATATCATGGTTCAGGTAACTGGTGCTGGAGAACTTGCAGGAATCGATAACGGAGACCTTTCAGATCTTACACCTTATACAGCCAATTACCGTAAGACACTCAATGGAGAGCTTGTAGTCTACATCAGAAGACTTGCTACAGGCAAGATAAACGTTGTAGTCAGAGAAGTAAACGGCGAAAAATCCAGCATTATCTCAAAGGTAAATATTTGATATTGTTGAATCAGTGCGCAGATGATATTATTTTCATCTGCGTTTCTTTTACAACTTTGAATGGTAAGTTTAACACATTGAAAGAATTTTATTACTACGCTATAATTTATTATTGAAGCAGGTCTTTCTGCAGGAAAAAAAGTTTTGTGAGGTTTTTATGTCATCAATTATCCAGAATAGTCAGGTTTTTAATAACGAGGTTCCTTTTTGCAGAGTATATAGTGTTGAGAGCAAAAAGCAATTAGAAGAGCGTTTCCTTGCTCATCGTATTTCATATTTTATTGAGTGGCAGGACAGATCTTTTTTACAGAGATTATTCGATAGAAGTGGAAGCAAGATCGTATGCACCTTCAAGATCAACAAGGGTGAGCTTGCAAGAGCCAAGGCGCTTGCTCAGGGAATCGAAGGTATCAAGTTTAAGGACTACGGTGAAGAGATCAAGACAGAGCGCATCCGCAAGAGAAGCGATTCAGCGTTCAAAGATAGTGAAGATATGGAGATGCCTTCACTTAAGTTCGAAAACAGTACTGATGATTATGAGGAAGAAAAGAAGTAAGATTTCACTAGGGGATTTAGACAAATCCCCTATTTTTGCGTTTTATTTGAGGTAGGAATTTATGGCAGAGAAAAGAAATTATGGTCCAAAGAAAGATACAAAAAGAGGACCTAAAAAAGAAAATAATGGTGGAAAAAAGTATCCGTCTAAGGTTGCATCTAAGGCAGTAGTAAAGGGGAGCTCAAGATTTGCTAAGAAGCAGGAAGCAAATGCTGATAGCAAGAAGAGCCGTTGCCCATACTTTAAGAAGTGCGGGGCTTGTCAGATGATCGATACTCCTTATGACAAGCAGCTTCGTCAGAAGCATGCGCATGTTCAGGAGCTTCTTGAACCATTTACAAGAGTTGCTTCATTTGTAGGAATGGAAGAGCCAGAGCACTATAGATGTAAAGTTCATGCAGTATTTACCCATGACAAGAAGGGTAATCCTTTATCTGGTATATACAGAGAAGGCACCCATGAAGTTGTGCCTATAGATTCATGTCTTTTGGAAGATCAGAAGGCAGATGCCATTATTGCTTCTATCCGTGGAATGCTCAAGTCATTTAAGATCAAGACATATGATGAAGACAATGGCTTTGGACTCCTTCGCCATGTTCTTATCAGAATAGGCAAGCATACAGGGGAAATCATGGTTGTTCTGGTTACAGTTTCACCTATTTTCCCTTCAAAGAACAATTTTGTTAAGGCGCTTAGAAAAGAGCATCCTGAGATCACAACGATCGTTCAGAATATCAATGACAAGCAGACCAGCATGGTTCTTGGAGATAGAGAAAAGCCTATGTATGGACCAGGCTTTATCTATGACATTTGCTGTGGCATGAAGTTCAAGATCAGTCCTAAGTCTTTTTATCAGGTAAATCCTATACAGACTGAGATTCTCTACAATACAGCAATTGAGATGGCAGATCTAAAGGGAGATGAAGTAGCTCTTGACTGCTATAGCGGTGTTGGTACCATCGGTATCATCGCAAGTCCTCATGTAAAAGAGGTTATTTCTGTTGAGCTCAACAAGGATGCCGTTAAGGATGCCAAGCTCAACGCCAAGATAAATGAAGTAAAGAATATTACTTTCTATGAGAATGATGCAACAAGATTCATGCAGCAGATGGCTGAGTCAGGAGATAAGGTAGATCTCGTATTCATGGATCCTCCAAGATCAGGCTCTACACCAGAGTTCATTGAATCTCTAAGGATTCTTGGACCAAAGAAGGTAGTATATATCTCCTGTAGCCCAGACTCTCTTGCAAGAGACCTTGGTATCATGACCAAGAAAGGATTTAAGGTTGAGAAGGCAGTTCCGGTTGATATGTTCCCATTTACTAGGAGCATTGAGACGGTCGTTCTCTTAACGAAAACGACCTGATGAGCCATGGGGACGGGGTTAGTAGCTCATGCGCGTTTCTTTGATGAAGAAACAAGAAAGAAAATGCCAAAATGTAGCTATAGAAAATATACGATAAGCGAAATTATAAATTCGATGATAAAAAGTGGATTTAGCTTAAAGCAGTTTGATGAGCATCCTTCGTGGGAAGGCGATAGGCTTCCTGGGGAGTTTACGGCTATTGACTTGAAAGCGTAAATATATAAAATGCATAGAACAAATGTTAATTAAAAAAGGAGAAAAGGAGTGCTACCATCAGTTGACGAAGCATTAAAAGAACTAGATATAGCTGAAGAATTAAATCCTGGACCATGGGTTAAGCATTCAATAAAATAATTGCAGTAGCTTTGTTTAATACAGAGCATAATCAGTATCTAGCTACTGATTATGAAGCTTTTACTATTTTTCGTTCAAAGGGACTATTTGCTCATCTTATAAAGAAAAATCATTTTCAAGCAGCTAAATATTTAGATGATTTACCGGAAATAATCACTAATCCTGATTATATAGGACTGAATGGAACATCATTTGAAATGGTAAAATGCTATAAGGAGAATATATTTATCACAATAAAACTTGATGTTAAGAAAAATCAGTATTTTGTTGCGACAATGTTTGACATAAAGAAAGGCAAACTTGACTCCTATGTTGAATCTGGGAGGCTTATTAAAATTACTTGACTATACGAAAATATCGATGATATACTTCAGGCATAAGAACATTTGACGAGCAGGAAAGGCACCCTGCGCTCCCTTAGTGGAACCTGATATGATGGATACGCCGCCCATCCAAATGTTTTTCATAAAACACAGATATGTGTTTATACAGCGGATAATGTCAAGATCCTGATAGATGCTGCTGAATAATAATAGATTCTTTGGGAACGGGTTTTTTACCGCGGATCATGTTACAGTGTGCGGGTTGCTCGTTCTTTTTCTTTATCATTTTAGAAGGGATGAACCGTTTGGTTTAGAAGATTAGATATCTCTATGGACTTGTGATAGATGTTTAGCCATCTGCAATTGAGAAGTGCCTCAAAGGCTTGACTATGGTAAGATATAGACATGTGTTTCGTAATGAAGTGCATGTCTTTTTATTTTGTTGAAAATGGGGAGAATACTAGCATGGAAAGACTATTACAAGAATTCATAATAAAATCCCAAGAAATAATAAAAGATAATCTGACAGGTATTTACCTGCACGGTTCAGCCGTTATGGGTTGCTTTAATCCAGAAAAAAGCGACCTAGACCTGATAGTTGTAGTAAATGAGCCAATGACTGATGGTACTAAGCGCAGTTTTATGGATATGATAGTGGAGCTTAATAAGATGGCTCCAGCAAAGGGCATTGAAATGAGCATTGTTACAAAAGCTATTTGCAAACCTTTTGTATATCCAACGCCATTTGAACTACACTTCTCTGTAGCACATCTTGGCTGGTACAATGATAATCCAGAGGATTACATTCAGAAGATGAAGGGCGAAGACACAGATATTGCGGCACATTTTACAATAATAACTAAAAGAGGTAAGTGCCTCTGGGGATTTCCAATTGAGGAAGTTTTTGCTGAAGTTCCAAAGGCTGATTATATGGCTTCAATATGGGATGATATAGCAGAAGCTGGGGAAGATATTGTGGATAACACCATGTACATCACGCTCAATCTAGCTAGGGTACTAGCTTATAAGAAAGAAGAACTGATCCTTTCCAAGAAGGAAGGTGGAGAGTGGGCTTTGGATAATGTTCCCACAGAGTATCATACACTGATTAAATCTGCGCTGAGTGAGTATGCAGAGAATAGCAAAGAAAAATACGACTTTGAACTAGCTAAGAGCTACGCAGAATATATGCTTAATGAAATAAAATGAGCCACAAACCCCGTCCCTATGGCTCATTTTTGGAGGGAAAACATGAATATAGGAAAAATAGTATGTCAGACTATGATGAAAAGATAATCCGAAAAGCCATAACTGTATATGGCTTTGTTCAAGGCGTAGGCTTTAGATACAGAACAGTTCACGCTGCCAACCTTGTTGGCGCAACGGGCTGGGTACGTAATAACCCCGACGGTTCAGTTTCCATGGAGATTCAAGGAACGGAGCAGCAAATTGATAGAGTATTCCAAATGATCGAGCAAGGAACTTACGTTAACATCGAGCGCATGGATGTGAAGTCGATTCCGGTAATCGAGGACGAGAGAGGATTTTATGGGGACTAGCATAAATGATTTATTTACATAATTGATGAAGAGTTAATAGATTATTTATAGATAAAATACAGTAGATTGAATATAAAGTATTATAATTTTGAATATAAAAAGACTTTGAGATATCTCAAAGTCTTAGAATCTTAACATATATGCCGCACAATGCGGGCAAACGATGTCGGCTTAAGCCTTATTTGCACTCACCTTGTTAGATAAATAAATTATATCATTAAATATACTAATGTCAATTAAACTAGTTTGGAGGGTATTATATGGGTAATAATGCTGGAAAGTATTACGTTGGACTTGATATGGGAACAGAATCAGTTGGTTGGGCTGTTACTGATGAAAACTATGCTTTGTTGCGAGCAAAAGGAAAAGATATGTGGGGGGCTAGGCTGTTCCCATCTGCACAGACAGCTGCAGACCGCCGTTCTTATAGAGTAAGCCGTCGGCGACGCCAAAGAGAAGTGGCAAGAATTAATTATCTAAAAATGTGCTTCGCTGATGCAATTCAAAAGATTGATTCTGGGTTTATGCTCAGATTGGATGAAAGTAAATATTTTTATGAAGATAGGAGCGAGGAAAACAAACAGAGTTTTTCTGTATTCAATGACAAGGAATTTACAGATAGGGAATATTTTAAAAAATATCCGACTATATACCATTTACGTTCAGAATTGTTGAAAAAAGACCCAATCGTTCCACACGATGTTAGATTGGTATATTTGGCATTGTTGAATATGTTTAAGCATAGAGGCAATTTTTTAAATAATTCTTTAAGTATAGATTCCAAAGGCGCCAATATTTCAGAGGCTTACAAGACCTTAGTTGACGTAGCTAGTTATTTTGATATTGCTTTTCCTAACGAAGTAAGTACAGAAGAATTGCAAAATATATTGAGTAGTCAAAATTTATCAAAAAGGGAAAAGTTAGAGAAACTATCAAACTTATTTGAATTCTCAAAAAAGACTAATCCAGAAGCATACGAAATATTGCAGCTATGTTGCGGCATGAAAGGAAAATTGCGCAACATTTTCGGAGAACTGATTGAAGAGGATAACAAAAACTTTTCATTATCTTTTTCTGATAGTAATTATGAAGAGGAAGCTACTGAGGCAATAGAGTTAGTGGGGGATGATTACTTTGAAATAGTAGCGGCAGCTAAAGAAATATATGACATTGGTCTACTAGCAAATATCATGAAAGGTGAGACCTATATTTCTGATGCACGAGTAGCGGACTATGATGCACATCATAAAGACCTTATCATACTTAAACAGGTTTTTAAAGAATATGATATTCAAT
Organism: Butyrivibrio hungatei DSM 14810; assembly: GCF_900143205.1. Lineage (GTDB taxonomy): Bacteria > Bacillota > Clostridia > Lachnospirales > Lachnospiraceae > Butyrivibrio > Butyrivibrio hungatei. The sequence goes on from NZ_FRDH01000004.1 coordinate 81,949, forward strand.
CGTACGATGACTTTTTTAGAAAGATGGAAGAAGGGAATTATAGTGCGTACATTGGTAGCGTAAATTCCAAGTATGAAAAAACTCGTAGGAATGGCAATAAGGGAAGAAGTCAGGAAGACGTATACAAGACAATTAAAAATATAATCAAGAAATTTCCAGCAGAAGCGGATAAAGACCAAAGAGTTGCTTATATACTTGATAGGATTGAAAAAGGAATATTTATGCCTAAGCAACTTACAGGTTCTAACGGAGTTATTCCTAATCAAGTTCATGCACGAGAAATGAAACAGATATTGGATAATGCATCTACTTATTTACCTTTTCTCTGTGAAAAAGATGAATCTGGATTCACTACGTCAGAACGTATACTTAAAATGTTTATGTTCAATATTCCTTATTATGTTGGACCACTGGGGCAAGAATATCTTGATCAGCCAGGATATAATGTGTGGGCAAAAAGAATTGCAAATGGCCCAATTTATCCATGGAATATAAACGAAAAGATAGATGTAAATGAAGCAGCAGAGAAATTTATAGTTAGAATGTTAAGGAACTGCACTTATTTACATGACCAAAAAGCGCTTCCAAAACAATCTTTACTATATGAAAAGTTTACGGTACTTAATGAACTCAATAATTTACGTGTGTACGGAAATAAGATTTCTGTAGAAGAAAAGCAAGATATATTCAATGATTTATTCATGAGAGGCAAGAAAGTAACGCGAAAAACTCTGTGTAAATATCTTGTTGGTAAAGGGATAATTAGTAAAGATGACTCTGAGGATGAGATTATAAGCGGAATCGATGGAGATTTTAAAAATTATCTATCGTCTATGAATAAGTTTGAACCAATATTTGGAAGAGAGAATATATATGGCTCAAATAGGGAAATGATAGAAAAGATAATTTTCTGGGGGACAGTATTTGGTGATGACAGAAAGGTGTTAGAAGAAAAGATAACTGAAGCATATGGAGATAGCTTAGATGCGAATGTTATAAAGCGTATATCTGGCTTTAAATTCTCAGGATGGGGAAATCTATCAAGGGAATTTTTAGAGATGCCTGGAAAATCAGGATCATCAGAGGCTGATAAATCTATAATTATTCTACTGTGGGAAACTAATAACAACCTGATGGAATTACTTAGCTCTTCGTATTCTTTTAAGGAAGCACTAGAGAGCAAAAATTTAAAAAAACAAAAAGAATTGCTTGAATGGAATGAAGATGATTTAAGCGAATTATATTTATCACCATCTGTAAAAAGAATGGTATGGCAAACAATAAAAATACTTAAAGAAATATATCAAGTTACTCATAAAGAGCCAGAAAAGATATTTGTTGAAATGCCTCGAGAGGATAGCGAAAAGGGTAAAAGAACAGAATCTAGAAAGAAAAAGCTAGAAAGTTTGTATAAAGGTCAAAAGGAATTTCTAGATGCCATTGGAAAATATGATGAACATGATTTTAGGCAGAAGAAACTGTATCTATATTACTTACAGAATGGTAAGAGCATGTATACAGGAAATGAAATTGATCTTGAAAATCTTTTGAGCAACAATAGTAGATATGATATTGACCACATATACCCTAGACATTACATCAAAGATGATAGCTTAGATAATAATTTGGTTTTGGTTGAAAAAGAAATTAATAATGATATTAAAGGGGGAGACTATCCATTAGATTCTTCTATACAGGCTAGAATGGCTCCAATGTGGAAAGGGCTTCTCAGAAAGGGGTTTATCTCAAAAGAGAAGTATGATCGATTATTAAGGACTACGGAATTTACAGAGCAAGAGCAGGCTGACTTTATTGCTAGACAACTTGTTGAAACCAGACAAGGAACTAAGGCTATCACTCAAATTTTAAAGGAAGTATTTCCTAGTACAAAGGTAGTATTTTCAAAGGCTAATGTAGTTAGTTCTTTTAGACAAAAATATGATATTCCGAAAGTAAGATGTATGAATTCTTGCCATCATGCTCACGACGCGTATTTAAATATAGTTGTGGGTAATACTTATTATGTAAAATTTACAGCTAATCCTTTGAATTTTATAAAAGAAGCTGGCAAGAAGTGGAAAGATCCTTCATATCACTATCACATGGACAAGATTTTCAATTATCGTGTTGAAAGAAATGGTGAAGTTGCATGGGTTCCGCAGGTTGGTGATGATTCAGGAACAATTAAAAAAGTTAGAGCTACTATGTCTAAGGCATCAGTGTTATTAACAGCAAAAGCATATATGGTTCATGGCGGAATATCTAATAAGGCAACTATCTATTCTGCTAAAGAGGCACAGAGTAACCCTAACGCGTATTATCCAACCAAAACTTCTGATAGTAGATTAAAAGATGTTTCTAAGTATGGCGGAATAACTTCTATCGCTAATACTGCTTATGCGCTTGTGCAATATTCAGTTAAAGAAAACAAGAAAATTAGACAGCTAGTTGGTGTTCCAATTTATTTGGGAGACTGCAATAAGGATAGTGCTTTATTAGCCGAATATTTGCATGAGAAAGTAAAGGAGGATAATTCTAAAACTGAAATAAAAGACTTCTCAATAAGGTTATATCCAATAAGGTTTAATTCGACAATTAGTGTGGATGGTTTTACATACCTTGTTGGCGGTGCAACAGGTAATTATATCTATCTAAAAGATTTTGTTCCATTGTATCTTTCTAAATGGGCGACAGCATATCTAAAAAAGGTAGATAAGGCATGTAACATTTCTGACTTTGATGAAATTGCCGAGGGTAGTAAGGTTATTACTTCTGAGAACAATAAGAAATTGTATTTGGAGTTAACCGATAAATTGGGGAATACCATTTATAAGAATAAAAAGTCTAGTATTTTTACTGTAGTAAATGAAGGCATTTCTATATTTGATAAATTATCCATTGAACAACAGTGTAATGTGATAATGCAAATTGTTTTGTGGGTTAATTCAGCTGTGCAATCTGCTAATCTCATAGACTTAAAGGAAGTTGGGGGAGTTGCGCATGCGGGTGTATTAAGAATAAAGAATGCGATATCCGACTATGAAAAAGTATTTTTGGTAGAAAGATCCACACTTGGGCTTTATGAAAGAAAAGTTGATTTGTTAAAGGTATGAGCTGGAGAACAGTAGTAATATCGAGTGGAGCAAAATTAGATTATCAGATGGGATATCTTGTAGTAAGAGGAATGGAAACTACAAAGATATTTTTAAATGAGATTGGCACCCTTGTTATTGAATCTACAGCGGTGTCTTTTACGGCTGCACTCATGTGTGAATTAACTAAAAAGAAAGTCAAAGTAATTTTTTGCGATGAAAGGAGGAATCCATCGTCTGAACTAATTCCTTATTATGGCTCACATGATACCAGTGAAAAAATTAGATCACAAATTGCATGGACTGAAGAGAACAAAAAAGCAGTTTGGACGGAGATAGTAACTGAGAAAATCAGAAAGCAGAGAGATTTTTTGAGAGAGTTGGACAAAAATGAGTCAGAGCTATTAGATGGTTACATTTCCGAAATACAATTTGCGGATGAGTCTAATCGAGAAGGTCATGCAGCAAAGGTGTATTTTAATGCTCTTTTTGGAAAGGATTTTACCAGAACAACAGATATACCTATAAATGCGGCGCTTAATTATGGATATAGTATAGTTCTTTCATCCTTTACTAGAGAAGTTGTTTCTAATGGTTATATTACACAACTTGGATTGTTTCATGATAATATGTTTAACCAATTTAATCTTGCTTCTGATCTAATGGAGCCATTTAGAATACTGGTAGATAAAGTGGTGTATGATATGCAATTATCGTCGTTTGAGCACGAACAAAAAATGGAGTTGGTTAATATTCTTAATAGTGAAGTAAAAATAGGAAGCAGAACAGAATATGTAGCAAATGCAGTAAAAATATATTGTAAAAGTATATTTGATGCACTTAATGATGAAGATGTTTCTTTGATTAAATTTTATGATTTCTTATGAGCTATAGATATATGAGAATGCTGGTGATGTTTGATTTGCCTGTAGAAACAGCAAAACAACGAAAAGAATATGCCACTTTTAGAAAATTTTTAATTAAAAGTGGTTTTCTTATGTTGCAAGAATCAATTTACAGTAAAATAGTTCAAAATCCAGTGGCTGCCGATTCAGTAGTAAAATCGCTTAGAAAGAATAGACCACCTGAAGGATTGGTCCAGGTTTTAACAGTCACTGAAAAACAATTTGCTAAATCGGAATATATAGTAGGTGAATTTAAGTCTGATACGTTAACAACCGATGAGAGGTTAGTGATTTTATGAGATTCGCATATGATCCGTATTCTATATCGATAAATTTAGAAGAAGACAAAAGTACTATTATACAAATTGAAAACAGAAATGCATTTAGTGCAATATTAGCAGATTTGTATATGTTGGTTAATTATGGTGAAGGTGAATCTGCAATATATGATGAAGAGAAAAGCATTGATATCAAAAAATATGCAGAATTAATTATTGAGCCTTTCTCTATTGATTTAAATAGTAGAAAGATTAAGGCAAGACTTTATCAAGAAATAGAAGATGAAATTAGAGAAAATTTTTATTCAGATTTTTTAGATGTTAGCGGCGCTATTCAAATGTATATTGAAAAGATATCTGAAAATATACAGTATTCTATATCATTTCAAGATCATATAAGTATTGAAGATTTACTTAAGATAGAAAATATTCAGATGGACTATCCTTGCGACAATATTTGCGAAAAAATAAATATATACATGAAGTTGTTGAAATCAGCGTGTAAAATAGATACTATTTTTATTGCTGATATAAATAGATTTGTTAGTGAAAAAGAATTATCGGAGATTTTAGTTGACGCTAGATATAATAAGATAAATATTGTTCTTATTAATTCGTCTCCTATAAAAGATATTCCAGAGCAAACAAATTTATTTATTTTAGATGAAGAGTTATGCTTTTGGAAAGCATAAGAAATGCGTTATCTAACACCATTTACCTAATGGGACGGTTCGGTGAGAATTATAATTTGAGGTTTGAGAACCTTGTTAGATAAGAAAGGTACTAAAC
>NZ_FRDH01000004.1:89318-541152 GCF_900143205.1 Butyrivibrio hungatei DSM 14810
TTGGGTTTGAGAACCTTGTTAGATGAAAAAAACATTAAATTCTTGCAGAAAAACCGCAAAAAGACAAAGGGGTGAGAATCTTGTTAGATATGAAATGGATTTTTTGCGTTTTTTTTCCTATATGTGCCAGTTCACGAATTTGAGAATTTTGTTAGATTATACTTGACTATATAGACACGAGTTTGAGTTCTTTGTTAGATGAAAGAGAGATCAAGTGCTAATAGAGAGTAGTCAGCAGATGTAATATGAGTGCCTTTTTTTAAAAGAATAGCCTAGTGTCAAAAATTAAATTGACACTAGGCTGCTTTTTACATATAATTGTGCCAATGAAATAATGGCACAAAGGAAAGGTGTGACAATGATTTCAAATTTGAAAGATGCTTTATTACGTATAGCTGAACTTGAGGAAGAAAATGCTAAGTTAAAGCAGGAACTAGAAGACTACAAGAGCCGCAAAAATGCTGGAAGACAGAAGCATGATGCTAAATGGATGGAATCATATAATGATTTTGCTATTAAATTTGCAGGCGGAATGACAATTATGGAAATAGTTGCTGAGGGTGACATAAGTCGTAGGACAGCATATAGGTATAAGGCATATTTTGATGAAATAAGGAAGTATGAGGAGAAAAAGAAGCAATAATTTGTATGGAAGAAGTAAATAAGCGAAATGTATCTGTGATTAAGGATGTGGATGGAAATAATATAGTCGTGATAAACGATATTATTTTCAAAGGAAAACGTGGAATTTGTTGGGAAGATGTAGAGGAATATCTACGAAACTATGTGGGAGATTTTTATACTATAGCTGAATCTAATGAAATTGTTTATATAGGAGCTGATCTGCCAGATGAATATGCGCATTCAGGTTATACATTGATCCTTAAAGGTACAAATGAAAAGGCCAAAGCTAATGCGGCACAGGGATTACCAGAACTAATAAGTACAGCTACCAATATGGAGTATACAGAGAATACAAAAGCTAAGCATATGAAAGATGCAAAATTTGGTTGGTATAAATATGAATCTAGATTTGCATTACCGGTTTTTGGAACGGACGGACAGGTAGAGAGATATAATGTATTTCACGTGGCTATGATATTAAGACATGCACAAGATGGTAAAAAGTATCTTTATGACATTATGAACATAAAAAAAGAAACGAGCGACCTTTTCCAGTCATCAGACCTTACTCAGTAAAAAACCCATTTCTTGAAAACTATAATACAGGCACAGACAATAAATGTCAATAACAGCAACATCTGCGATGCAGTATAGCTGTTGACTGTGGTAATATAAAGGCATGTGTTTTCTATATTGAGAGCACATGCTTTTACTTTGTAATAATGGCTTATTTGTCGGTCTAGGAGTTTATTTATGAAAAAGACACCTTGGGGCAGGATAATACTTGCATTATCTATAGTTTTATTTGGTTTATTTATGGTATTTGGAGTTCCATATTTAAGGGACTATATGAAATTAAAGAAATTCGTTTACGTGACAGACACTACATATCCAGAGAAATTTCAGAGGCTAGCTACATGGGAAAAGAAGTCTTGTGCAATCAACAAGCTTGGATATACTAAAGTTCCAACTATTGAAGAAAATGGCTATCAGGACCTATCTTACTACTGCGAAAACATCTGCGATTGGATAGAGGAGTGCTTAGAACAAGTACCATACAATGAGGCACCGTGGCTATATCAGGTGTTCAAAGTGGAGATGCCATCACTCACAGAAGAATTCCCGCTGGTTTCCTACGTTAGCGCTGATTATGACAGAAACACCCTTTATGAAGCTCTTTATACATTCATTGATGAAAGGTTATCAACAGCAGATTATAACCAGAATTATGATGAGTATGGTTCTATGCAGTATGTTGAAGAACCTACAGAAGATGAGATACTTACATTTGATAATGAGCCAGATTGCACTTATGAGGCAAAAGATGGCACCATCTATTGTATGATGCCGATTGACAGGGCAGCAGGCAGTAGCTATTACATGCTGGTCAAGACTACCGATGGCGGGGAGACATACACATTGGTCAATTCAGATCCATATCGTGGATCAGGAGGACAGGCTGCGTGGATAGAGTTTATTGATGATTCAGATCTGGGATTTGCCTGCCTTACCTATAGCGGTGGTGACGAGGGAATGCTTTATAGAACCGATGATAGAGGCAAGACTTTCACCATAGTAAACTACCCATCAGCCCAGATAAAGCTTTCAGATGGAACAATTTATAATCCTTTTGTGATTCCTGAGAAGGTCTGGAAAGAAGATGGTAAGCTTTATTTACTTGCTGGTCAGAGTCCGTGGTCTGGAGATTATTATAGCGAAGAACTTGATAAATACCCGTCGGGACTATATGTATCACAGAATGACGGAATAAGCTTTGAATACTTAGGAGAACAGTGATATGGCACTTCAGATGGTACATATGGAGATAGCCTATAGGCTAATAGACAAACTTGGAATTACTGAAGGTAAAGAGCAATTTATCTTAGGCTCAGTAGCCCCAGACTCGGTGCATTTTAGAGATCCTTACCTTATAGAAGAAAAGATTCACACTCATCTCTTTGAAGGCTGCGGAACCTGGAGTGATACTGATGACTACGATAGATGGAAGAGTAATATTGCAGAGTTTCGTGATAAATTCGCTTTATGCGAACCTGACCCTGTGAAAAGAGCTTTTTTACTAGGAATCTGCGTGCACTGCTGGACAGATTACTGCAATGATGTTCTGGTGTGGAGAGCGCTTCAAAAGAAGTACATTCCCCCAATGACTACCCAAGAGTTTAGGGAAAACTATTATCCAGAGGCAAGGCTCCTTGATCAGTGGCTTCATCAAAACAGCGAAAATACTAAAGAGATAATGAGCCTTCTAGAGCAGTCAAAACCAGTAGACTTTGAAGATTACCTAAGGGCAGAAGATATAGAAAAGACTAGGCAGCATCTTCTCCATGTTCAGTATGATGTTCCAAAGGCAGATATTTCGGGCAATAAGTTCTATCCAAAGGAAATGATGACAGAGCTTATAGATGCAGTTGTTACAGACCCTATGTTATGATATTTACTAGGACTTAAGATAAAAGACACGAGACAAAAGTTGGAGGGAAATGGTATGGCAAAAGTATTACTTAATCAGGTGGGATTTACAAAGGATTCAGTTAAGAAAGCAGTCCTTGATTTTAAGGCAGCTGACTTTCAGATCAAAAATGATAAAGGCGAGAGCGTCTTTTCTGGAAAAGTTCAGCACTTTGGTACAGATGAGATCTCTGGTGAAGATGTATCAGTGGCAGATTTTAGCGAGCTTACAAAAGAGGGTACATACAAGCTCTTTTCAGGAGACGCTGAGTCTGTGACATTCGCTATTGGCGATAATGTATATGACAAGCTTATGAAGGATATCTGCAAGTGCTTTTATTTCCTTCGCTGCGGCGATGCGCTTACCAAGGAATATGCTGGTGAATATTATCACAAGCCATGCCATATGACCAAGGCAACAGTTTACGGCGAGGATGTAGATCATGTTGATGTAACAGGTGGCTGGCACGATGCTGGTGATTACGGAAGATATTCAACAGCAGGGGCTGTGGCTGTAGCACATATTCTTTATGGCGTTAGATTTTACAAAAATCTTTTGAATGTTAAGTTCAATATTCCAGAAGTTAAGTGTGATAATGGCAAATTACCTGACATCCTCGCAGAAGTTAAGGTGGAGCTAGATTTCCTCAGGAAGATGCAGAGAGACAATGGCTCAGTTTGGCACAAAGTAACTACATTTTGTCACGCACCATTTTTGATGCCAGAAGATGACAAAGGCGAGCTTTTCCTCTTCCCTGTTTCATCCATGGCTACAGCAGATATTGCAGCTGTATTTGCCCTTGCCAGCAGCATCTACAAGGACTACGACAAGGCATACGCTGAGACACTTTTATCAGACGCCAAAAGAGCTTATAAATGGTTAAAAGAGAATCCTAAGGAGATGCTCTTTAAAAACGCTGAGGGTTCAAACACAGGTGAGTACGGCGAAGCAGAGGATATCTCAAATAGATTCTGGGCAGCAGCTTCTCTTTACGAAGTGACTGGTGAAAAAGATTATTACGAAGACGCACTCACTCAGAAGGAAAGACTTGAAGCCTTTGACAAGAATGCTACATCCAAGGGCTATCAGGGCGATGTATTTACATGTCTTGGCTGGGCAGAGGTAGCAGGTCTTGGCTCATTATCAGTTCTTTTAAAGAATGAAGATAATGCCCTTACAGATGAGATCAAAAAGAGATTTATGGGCGAAGCTGACAGGCTTGTAGCAAACGGCAAGAAGAACGGCTTTGGCCTTTGCATGGAAGCTAAGGACTTTATCTGGGGCAGCAACATGGAGCTACTTAAGTATCTCATGATACTGACTGTTACATATACAGAGATCACATCAAAAAAAGAATATAAAAATGCTGTCACAGCAGGTATTGACTACCTTCTTGGCTGCAACAGCATGGATGTTAGTTATGTGACCGGAAATGGTGAGAAAGCCTTTAGGAACCCTCATCTGCGCCCAACAGCAGTGGATGATATCGAAGAGCCATGGCCTGGCCTTGTTTCAGGAGGCCCTAACGTCGGCCTTCAGGATGAGAGAGCCAAAGAGGTTCCGGCTGGTTCAGCGCCTATGAAGTGCTACTACGATCACGTTGACTGCTATTCACTTAATGAGATCACTATCTACTGGAATTCACCACTTGTATTTGTAATGGCAGGCTTACTTAAATAACTTCTTTTCAAATCTAAAAAGATAGGGATAAGCGCCAATACATACGAATGAAACGATACCATACCTGACAAGCCTTACCATTCCTGCAAGGAAAGTACCTGAGGTAAGGAAGTCAGGGTTAAATGGAAGCTTTAACAGGGAGTTGAGAGCAAGATAGAGAATTCCCCCTCCCAATACTCTCGTAAGGCAAAGAATGGGATTTCTTGTTTCTTCAAAGTTTACAAATTTCTTTTCATATTCTACGGAAACAAAGAAGCCCCCCATAAGGCCAAGGCCTGTAAAGTAATCAGAAGTCTTGCAGTAAAAAAGTCCGATACAGCAGAAAAGGAAAATGAAAAGAAAAACGATCCATCGGTTCTTTTCACCAGCTTTTTTGAGGATCTTTGGAACTATGAATATGATAGCAAGACCAAGGAGCCATCCGCAAAGGACATCAGTTGGATAGTGAACGCCTACAACAATTCTTGAAAAGCCTACAACAGGAGGGAGAATAAATGCCAGAGTAGTAAGTATCTTATTCTTTTTGTATCTTGCAAGAGAACCGTAGGATGTTACTGAGTTTGTGGAATGTCCGCTTGGAAAAGAGAATCCCTGACCTGCGATATCGTAGATATCAGATTCAGAATCAACCGGTCTTAGGCATTTGATACCAGAGTTGTCGAAATATGGTCTGCGTCTCCAAAAGATATTTTTGATCATAGGATTTAAAACGATACCGATCATGACGTTTGTGCCTACATAGATGCCGAATTTTTTGTCATAGCACCAGTACACAAAGCCCAGGATCAGGATCAAAAGGAGTTCTTCGCCAAAGGCTGAGAAAAAGGATATGAAGGAAATAAACCTTTCTCCAAGGGCATTTTGCAAAAACTCCATAAGTCGTACTTCAAAATCAAAATAAAAAGAATTACCGCTTAATGCTTCCACTTTCGCGCCTCCTAAAACTGAGTTATTCTAAATATAAGTTTACTATAATTATACTGTGAGTTGGAACTATAATTCAAAAGCTGGTTTATTAGATGGAGAGATCTATGAATGTTCGAGAAAAATACAATCAGATAACCCTTAAGCTGATTGAGAGAGGGCTGACTATCACTACCATGGAAAGCTGTACTTCCGGTCAGATAGCTTCCCTTATTACCGACACAGAAGGATCCTCTGCCGTTATGAAGGGTGCTTTTGTTACATACAGTAATGAAGCCAAGATAAAGCAAGGGGTTCCAAAAGAGATAATAGAAAAATACGGCGTATATTCAGAAGAAACTGCAGTCTCTATGGCAAAAGAGGCTAGAAAAGCCTATGATGCAGATATAGCGATAGGAGTTACAGGAACTATGGGAAACGTAGATCCTGCCAATAATGATAGCGTTCCCGGAACAGTATTTTTTGCTATCAGTACCGCAAAGGATATATATATAAAACGCTTTGAAGTAGCACCTAAAGAAAACAGGTTGGAGTACAAATTGGCTGTTTGTGATGTCATCGCAGATTGTTTATTAAATCTGTTAAAAGACATTTGAAAAAGAGGTGAATAAATTATGAATATGACAGTTTTACAGGGACTTTTGATACCTTTCCTTGGCACAACACTTGGATCTGCCGGCGTGTTCTTTATGAAAAAAGAAATGAACAAACAGCTGGAAAGATCTCTCACAGGCTTTGCAAGTGGTGTCATGGTGGCGGCTTCCATCTGGAGCCTTATAATTCCTGCAATGGAAGAAAGCTCAGGCATGGGACGACTGGCATTTCTCCCGTCATTTATAGGTTTCTGGATAGGTATATTGTTCCTGTTATGCCTCGACTGCCTGATTCCGCATCTTCATATGCATGCTGATAAGGCGGAAGGTGTTCATAGCAAATTTAAAAGGATCACAATGATGGTTCTTGCTGTCACGCTTCACAATATTCCAGAGGGAATGGCAGTAGGTGTTGTATATGCAGGATTTGTTACAGGTAAAGCTGAGATTACAGCAGGAGGAGCCCTTGCCCTTGCTCTTGGTATAGCAATCCAGAATTTTCCTGAAGGAGCTATTATCTCAATGCCACTTAGAGCAGAAGGTACCAGCAAAGGAAAGGCATTTTTGTATGGTATGTTATCAGGTGCAGTTGAGCCTGTTGGAGCTCTTTTGACAATAATTGCAGCACCGCTTCTTGTACCATATATGCCCTATTTCCTGAGTTTTGCCGCTGGAGCTATGATGTATGTGGTTGTTGAGGAACTTATTCCAGAAATGTCAGAAGGCGAACATTCTAACATTGGAGTTATCATGTTCGCCCTCGGATTTACAGTAATGATGGCTCTTGATGTGGCCCTTGGATGATAAATTATAGTGTCTGTCTGAAAACAGCGTATTTTCTAGGCTCTAAAGCAAAGATAAGAAGCATTCCAAGTACAAAGCATGAGAAAAATTCTCCAGCGCCTACTGTAAGAGTGAAATAAAGAAGTGTTCCAGGGAATTCATATACATGAATGAGAACCTGAGGAACAACGATCATATTTGCTACGATTGGAGGAATAGGTGCAAGCCATTTGATGGCACAGTTTCCCTTGTAGAAACCGACATCGGATGGCTTTTTAAAACCATGGGCAATAAAGTAAGTAACCATTGCTCCGATCAAAGTAGCTATTGAACCAAATACAGTATCTAAAAGCATGCATCCGGTAAGTGTGTTACTGATGATGCAGCCAAGGAAAAGTCCTGGGATAGCTGCTGGTGTGAAATAAGGCAGAATAGTAAGTGCCTCTGAGAAACGCACTTGAATAGCATAGTTTGCAAGTCCAAGTGAGTTTGCGAGTAATGTCAATACGACATAAAGAGCTGCTATTACTGCAGCCTGAGTGATGAAAATAACCTTTGTGTTGCGCATAAAATCTCCTTTAGTTTTGTTTAGCGTCAGGAAGGTCTCGAACTGACGTTATTTCTTTTGAACAACGTGTCCTAGTTTATCATCAGAATAAATATTTGTCTACCCTAATGCCGTTAAATATGTTATATATATAGCTAGCGTCATTACGCTACTCTTGAAAGGAAATCCATGAAAAGAAATTATAAATTGCAGATAAGCTATGACGGAACCAGGTTCTATGGATGGGAACGTCAACCAAATAAAGAAATGACAATTCAGGGGAAGCTTGAAAGTGTCCTCACTAAGATGACAAATGCTCCGGATAATGATCCGGTAAACGTGAATGGCTCAGGCAGGACAGATGCAGGAGTCCACGCAAGAGGCATGGTAGCAAGCGTTGTTCTTGACACAGAAATGACTGAGGATGAGATTCAGGAATATATGAACAAATATCTTCCAGAAGACATCAGTGTCAATGAGGTAAGGGCTTGTTCGGAGAGATTCCATGCCAGATATAATGCCCTTGGTAAGACCTACCGATATACATGTTGGTATGGTGCTTCCAAGCCAGTGTTTGACAGGAAATATGTTCTTGTTCTTGAAGAAAAGCCTGATGTAGATAAGATGCGTGAAGCAGCTCTTTTGCTTATTGGTACACATGATTTTAAGAGCTTTTGCGGGAACAAGAAGATGAAGAAGTCAACGGTAAGATGCGTTGATGCTATCAACATAGAAGAGAGCGGTAACTATATCAGATTCTATTTCCATGGAAATGGTTTTTTGCAGAACATGGTCAGAATCCTGACAGGTACTTTGTTGGAAGTTGGTTATGGCAACATCCCTGTTTCAGATATCAAGGGCATCCTGGAAGCCTGTGACAGGCAGAAAGCAGGACCAACAGCACCGCCAGAAGGCCTTTGTTTAATGAAGGTTGACTACTGATTTTTCAGCAGATATTATTAATATTACTATCAAATCTTTGATAAATTTTTTATGCGGGGTTACTTATGACAAAGAAAATCTTTTCAGCACTTTCTTACGCACTTATTGGTGCAATTGTAGTTCTAAGTGTCTTTTCTCTAACAGGTACTACAAGCTATGCAGCAGGAACAGGAGCTGTCTCTATTGGATCAGCTTCAATTGCAGGAGAGAACGTAGTAGTTACAGTATCTGCTTCTGACATACCAGCCAGTGATGATGGCAAGTATTATCTTTTTGCAGAAAAAGTCTATCAGGGAACCGTTGCAGGTGCGCCGGTAGCATCAGTGCCACTTGGGGCCAATGCCACATTTTCAATTCCACTTGGAAACAAGACAACTTCATGTCATCTCTATGACAAGTTTCAGGTAGCTGTCCTTCAGGGTGGAGCTTACGTTCCTGTAACTGGAGCTCGCTATATCACCAACCCTGAGGCTCTTGCTTCTAATTCACCAGCTCGTAAGAACAATGGTAAAAAAGGCCTTATTCTTGACGGTGCCAAGATCGGTAACGGCAACACAGAGGCTTCGCAGCTTGGTGTTCAGCAGGCTGCTTACAACATCAACCTTGAAGATGTTATCGGTGGTAACGGACAGGTTATCTATGAATACAATGGTAAGACCTATTATTTTGATTCATCTTACCTTAGCCAGTATGACCACTGCGTCAGAACATGCACTCAGCAGGGCATGGGCGTTACGATGGTTCTTTTAAACCCAAGAGCAGCAGGAGAAGAGTTTATGATCTCACCTAGCTCAAGAGGCGGAAGAGCTACATACTACATGATGAACACTTCAGAGGATAAGGGACTTGAGTACTTAGAAGCAGTTGTTTCTTATCTTGCCTTTAGATATAACGGAGCAAATGGCCAGGGACAGGTTGATAACTGGGTAATTGGTAATGAGGTCAATGCCAAGAATATCTGGAATTATTCAGGAGTTTCAGATCTTATGACTTATGCGCAACTCTACGCAGATGAACTCAGAGTATGCTACAATGCTATTAAGAGCAGAAATGCCAATGCCTATGTATGTGTGAGTCTTGATCAGAACTGGACACATACCCACAATCCAGGAAGCTACTACTCAGCAAGAGCTACCCTTGAAGCAATCAACTCCTGTATTACAGCGCAGGGTAACATTGACTGGGCCCTTGCAGAGCATCCATACAACTATCCAATGACATGGACAAGCTTCTGGACACCAAAGAATGCAACAACAGCGGCTATGACTACTCATAGTATTGACACTCCATATCTTTCAATGGAGAATATTGAACAGCTGACAGATTACATGTGCCAGCCAGCTATGAGAAATTCGAAGGGTGCTGTAAGACCTATTCTCTTAACAGAAGTTGGTTACTCATCAACTCAGGGAGAAGAGGCTCAGGCTGCAGCAATCGTATATGCTTATCAGAGAGTTGCAACCAACCAATACATCAAGCTCATTGCATTTAACAGACAGACTGATTATCCTTTGGAAGTATCCCAGGGACTTGCAGTAGGTCTTACAAGGCAGGATGGCTCAAGAAAGCTTGCTTTCGAATATTATCAGCAGATGAATGGGCCAAACGCAGGTGCTTATATTCAGAAATCTGCTGCATTTATGGGGATTGCTGATTGGAACGCAGCAATGAATGCGAGATAAAACATGAGAATAATTGATTACTACAATTATATAGCTACAGCTGCATGCATCTTTACCGGTGCAGCAGCTGTAATTATTTGCAAAAAAAACAATATGAAGGATCTTTCTGCCAGGGCAACGACGATCATCTTAGCAGTGATCATGTTTGTTGCTGCTTTTTTAAGACTCTACAGATTGGGAGCTATTCCATATGGCCTTCATCAGGACGAAGCTTCACTTGGCTATGAGGCTTATAGTCTTGCAACATACGGAATAGACAGAAATGGATATCCTTTTCCTGTTTATCCTATTACCTGGGGATGCGGCGGTGGAAGTCCGCTTATGATCTACCTTAATGCCATTAGTATCAGGCTTTTTGGAAGCGGAGTTGTTAAACTCAGGCTGATTCCTGCTATTTCAGGTATCATCACTGTGTTTTTGTTTTATCTCGTGGTAAAAGAGCTGACAGATAATGCGAAAGCTGCCCACAAGAATATGATCTCACTTTTTGCAGCATTTTTCCTCGCTGTATGTCCGTGGCATGTGATCCTTTCAAGGTGGAGTCTTGATGCTAATATCATGCCACTTAATATGTGCATTTCAATGTATCTTTTCATGCTTGGTATCAGGACCAAAAAAACCTATGTCTATGTGCTGAGCGCTATAGCCTACGCTATCTGTATGTATAGCTATGGATCAGCAACTATCGTGGTGCCAATTCATTTGCTTCTTCTTTGCGTCTTTTGCCTAAAGAATAAGCTTTTAAATATCAAGCAGCTTATTGCTTCAGGGGTAGCATTTTTAGTAGTATTTGCGCCACTTCTTATTTTTTACATGGTCAATTATCTGGGACTTCCAGAAGTGTTTGCAGAGCATTTTACCATCAATAGATTCACTGCATCCAGAAGTGGAGAGGTGTTTATTGCACTTGATTCCTCGCTTCCAGCAAATCTGTTTAATAATCTCAAGGTGTTTTTCAAGGTTATAACTATTGGAGATGACACAGATATGCTGTGCCACTTTATTCCAGGCTATGCAACGCTCTTTGAGTTCACATTTCCTATTACATTCATTGGGATATATGTGACTTTTAAGGATGTCTTTTCAAAGAAAAGCAAGGACTCTGCAGAGAAAAGAGCTATCGACTTTGTCTGGCTTTCAATGCTGATCGCGTGCTTTATCATGGCGCTAGTGATAGTGACTGATATCAGCAGGATGGTAATGATGTTCCTTCCGCTTATCTACTTCTTTGTTAAGGGCTTTGGTTTTGTTCTTGAGAGGACTGCCAGGGTGGGTGTGCTTATCCCGGTTCTTTTGTTGTTTGCTGCCATATCTTTTTCTAAGGACTACTTCCTTGACTACAACAATGTGACTGGCAATCTCTTCATGCCAGGTTACGGTGAAGCCATTGAAAGAGCCTATGAGATAGCAGGAGATGAAAGACCTATATATTCAACCTATGACGGTTTATCAGCTCCATTTATGCTGGCTCTTTATTACAATGATTACGATGTTAACAGGTTCTATAAGACAGTTAATTACAAGGATCCCTATGGAGAATTCAGAGTCGCAGACAGCTTTGGAAACTTCATTTTTGGGCTACCACAAGATATAGATAATGCAGATGCAGATAATGCGGTTTTTGTTTTGTCTGAGTCAGAATTTGAGGCATTTCATAACGCAGATTCGTACTTAAGCGAGCACCTTGGAGGGTACTGTATCCTGCATAAACACTGAGGTTAATTCTTTTTTTAGAAAGGTTAAAAAAGGATTAAATATACCCCTGACCTATCGAAAAAAATCGTTATTTCTAAGATAATAATCTTACACACAAAAAATCTTTTGTTGGTGGAGGGATATTTATGAGAAAACAATTTCTTTCTTTAGCTGTCACATTGGGAATGTCTATAGCATTTCTTTTAAATGTGAATCATTGTGTGACTCCATCTGCAGTTGTATATGCTGCCGAAGAAAAGGCAGAAGGAATAAGGATAGATGAAGAGTATCTTGTACCTGATATTTACGGCTGGTGTACTTACTATATTTTAGTTGCTACTAACGAAACTGGTGAAGATATTGCTATTTCATCGGATTTTGTAGCAATCGATGGAAATGGAAATGTTCTTTCCAAGGTTCATGATTATTTAGATGCTGTCAGAAACGGTCAGCAGTTTATATTATATGGCCAGTTCATCAATGAAGATCTAAACGGAGTTGCGGACTATGATTATTCATTTGATATAAGAACAACTGACAAATGCTCATATTCTATGATATCTGTAGACGCCAGCAGGAATGACAGGTACCTGGAAGTTAGTGCTACAAACTATTCTGAGAGTGATATTCAGGGAGTTGGCGTCAGGACTGTTTTTATGAAGAACGGAAGAGCAGTCGGTTTTGATGCAGTCAATATAGCTGATTATGGCTATACCTTTTACGGAGGCAGTACCAATTCTCAAATCTTGGGGTACAATACCAAGGACTATGATAATTACATTTTAACGTATGCTTCAGCTAGAAATTAACGAGCTTTTTAGTGAAAAAAAGTTAAGGCCAATCCTTCTGGATTGGCTTTTATAATGAGAAAAACTATGCTATACTATACACTGGTTATACACTATTTTTGAAAGAGATTTGTAGTAATGGCGTCAGGAACTGGAGAGAGAAAGCAAAAGAAAGTTTACAGTAAAAAGATACAAAAGTTACGAAGAGCGATTGTTATTACTGTAGTGGCTGCTTGCCTGATTCCTACGTGCATTTGTTTGATATTAGCGGTTAGATACGACAGACTTAGGACTAGATACGAGAAAAGTGAAGCTGACCTTAATTGGTACAGAGACAGATATGGCGATGAGAAGTCCATTTTAGCGGCTTCGGATTCGGGAGATAGTGGAGGAGATGTAAACGCTGAGACTGGCGGATTCGAATGGGATTATGCAAATGTCGATGTCAGCGGAGCTCAGAACCCTGAAGATATTGAGGGGACGAGGTATGTCTATCTTACTTTTGATGATGGCCCTAGCTCTTCAACTGGAGAGATACTTGATATATTAGATCAGTATGGTGTCAAAGCTACCTTCTTTGTTTGTGGCAAGCCAGATTCCAAGTATACAGATTTATATAAGAGAATTGTGGATGAGGGGCATACTTTAGGTATGCATTCTTATAGCCACAAGTATAAAGAAATCTACGCTTCACTTGATTCTTTCAAAGATGATTTCAAGAAGATCAAGATCTTTTTGTATGACACAACAGATGTTGATTCCATGTTTTACAGATTCCCCGGTGGTAGTTCTAATCTTGCCATCAAGGATGATGTGGCAGAGTTTGAGGAATTTCTTGATGAACAGGGCGTGACATATTTTGACTGGAATGTATCTGCCAATGATGACAAGGCAGGAGCCACAAAGGAATCAATCTATAACAACATCGTAAGCAATATACCTAAGTTCAAGCATTGTGTAGTGCTTATGCATGACGCAGCTGACAAGAAGCACACAGTTGAGGCATTACCTGAGATCATAGAAGCGATTCAGGCAATGGATGACACAGTGATAGTACCGATAACTGAGGATACGTTACCGGTTCAACATATCAAAAAATAATCTAGAAAGTATGAATGGAGGATGTCAGGATGGGATTTTTTTCTGAGTTAAAGAGCGATCTATCTCAGGCTGTAAATACACTCATGCCAGAAGATAAGCTTGCAGAAGCAGACAATCTTGATAAAGAAAATCAGAAAGAAGATTCTGCAAAAGAGTTAAGACCTGAGAAGGTCGATATCGACAGCATGTTAAATCGTCTTGATGATATTAAACTTGATGATATCGGATCTGCAGAGGATGAAGAGAAGGTATCAGAGGAAGTAGAAAAAGTAGAAGAGATAGTTGATGAGTCAGTTGCAGATGAACCTGAGACAGTTGAGCCAGAGGAGACTCCGGTTGAAGAGGCTGTAGAGGAACCAGCTAAGGAAGCTGAAGACGAGGCTGCAGAGATCGAAGAACTCGAGCAGAAGATCGAAGAGCAGACAGCTGTTGAGACAGCATTTGAGGAACCTAAGAGTGCAATTGAAGCTATCAATTCACAGCACATTGATGAGTACATTGCAGAGAGCAATGTATCAGATACAACAACTAATTATGGGGGGGAAGAGAATATGGAATTCGAACAGCAGACACCAACAGATGAAACAGCTAGCATTACTGAAGGAATGGTCATTAATGGTGACATTCAGACAACAGGATCACTTGATCTTGTAGGAAAGGTTACAGGTAACATCCAGTGCCTTGGAAAGCTTAATGTAACAGGTGAGATCACAGGTGATTCAGAAGCAGCAGAGATTTATGCTGAGGCAGCAAGAATCACAGGTGAAGTTAAGAGCAAGGGTAGCGTAAAGGTTGGTCAGAGCACAGTTATCGTTGGTAACATCTTTGGATCAAGCGCAGTTATTGCAGGTGCTGTTAAGGGCGACATCGATGTTCACGGACCAGTTGTTCTTGATACAACAGCTATCGTAATGGGTAACATCAAGTCTCAGTCAGTACAGATCAACAATGGTGCTGTTATCGAAGGTATGTGCTCACAGGCATATGCTGATGTTAATCCATCAGAGTTCTTCGAAGGACTTAAGAACAAGTAATTTTTATCAAGTAAAATGGAGATATTATGAGAGTATTATTAAAACTCAGCGGAGAAGCGCTTGCTGGTGATAAAAAAACAGGCTTCGATGAAGAAACCGTAAGAAAGGTAGCACTTCAGGTCAAGCAGCTTACTGATAAGGGAACACAGGTAGGTATCGTTATCGGTGGTGGCAATTTCTGGAGAGGTAGAACCAGCGAGAACATTGATCGCGTTAAGGCTGATCAGATTGGCATGCTTGCTACAATCATGAATTGTATCTATGTATCAGAAATATTCAGAAGTGAAGGTATGATGACTAACATTCTTACTCCTTTTGAATGTGGATCATTTACAAAGCTCTTTTCAAAGGATCGAGCAAACAAGTATTTCGAAAAGGGTATGGTTGTATTCTTTGCAGGCGGCACAGGTCATCCATATTTCTCAACTGATACAGGAGTTGTTTTAAGGGCTATTGAGGTAGAGGCTGATTACCTCCTTCTTGCTAAGGCAATCGACGGAGTATATGACAGCGATCCAGCCAAGAACCCAAATGCTAAGAGATATGACACTATTTCAATCGATGATGTAGTTGCTCAGAATCTTCAGGTAGTAGATATGACAGCTTCTATCCTTGCAAGAGACAATAAGGTTCCTATGAGAGTATTTTCTCTTCAGGAAGAAAACAGCATTGTGAAGGCAGCAGATGGAAATTTCAATGGAACAACAGTTACTGTTGACTAATGATTGGAATTTTAAGGAGGAATAGGTATGAACGAGAAATTAAAAGAATATAGCGAAAAAATGCAAAAATCCTTCGACTTTCTTAAGGAGGATCTTGCTTCTATCCGTGCTGGAAGAGCTAATCCACACGTACTTGATAAAATCAAGGTAGATTATTATGGTACACCAACACCACTTAATCAGGTTGGTAACATTTCTGTTCCGGAGGCTAGGATCATTCAGATCGCACCATGGGACAAGGCTCTTATTAAGGATATTGAGAAAGCACTTATGACATCAGAGCTTGGTATCACTCCAAGTAATGATGGTGCTATCATCAGACTTGTTTTCCCAGAGCTTACTGAGGAACGCAGAAAACAGCTTGCTAAGGATATCCGTAAGAAGGGTGAGGACGCTAAGGTTGCAGTTAGAAACGTAAGACGTGACGGTAACGATGCGTTAAAGAAGCTTAAGGGCTCAGATGTTTCTGAGGATGAGATCAATGATCTTAACGAGGAACTTCAGAAGCTCACTGACAAGTTCATCAAGGATATTGATGCAGCTATTGAAGAAAAGAATAAAGAGATCATGACGGTATAAGCTATGGAAGAAGTTATGAATGTACCTGAGCATGTGGCTATCATCTTGGATGGTAATGGAAGGTGGGCCAAGGAAAAGGGAATGCCTCGAAATTACGGACACATGCAGGGAGCAAAAGCTGTTGAGGATATCTTGGTAGATGCCAGAGACATCGGTATCAAGTATCTTACAGTTTATGCATTTTCAACAGAAAACTGGACTCGCCCTGAGGCAGAGGTTTCTGCCCTTATGACGATCTTGCGTAATTACTTAAAGACCAGTATCAAGAAGTCAATGAAAAACAATGTGCGTTGCCGAGTTATCGGTGAGCGCAGTGCTCTTTCAGATGACATCCAGAAAGCTATTGGTGAACTTGAAGAGGCAACCGCTGGCAATACAGGTCTTACATTTACTATTGCCATTAACTACGGCAGTAGAGATGAAATTACACGTTCAGTTAGAAAGATTGCAGAGAAGGTCAAGGCAGGAGAGGTTCTCCCAGAGGATATATCTGAGAAGATGATCGCTGAGAACCTTGATACAAACTATCTTCCTGATCCAGATCTTCTTATCAGAACATGTAATGAGCAGAGAATTTCCAATTATCTGCTATGGCAGTGTGCTTATACGGAGTTTTACTTTACTCCTGTGGCATGGCCAGATTTTAATAAGGCTGAGCTGCTCAAAGCTGTAGAAGCTTACAGCAAGAGAACCCGCAAGTTTGGCGGCCTCAAGACAGATCAGATCTAAAGATAATAAGGCTAGGACTAAATATTGAAGACAAGAGTTATTAGTGGAATCGTTATTGCCCTGGTACTTGCTGGAGTGCTTATTCCTGGGGGATATCTGTTGGCAGCGGTTCTGACAATAGTTTCATTTATCAGCTATTTTGAACTCACAAGAGCAACAGGGGTTCATGAGGACAACAAGAAAGTTAATGCACTGGAAGCTTGTGGCTATGCGTCGATCATTGTTCACTACGTACAGATGATACTTGTAAAGAGTCATAAGTATTTTGTCTTTTCTATCTTGTTTGCTTTCTTTCTAATAATGGTATGCTATGTGCTTAGTTTTCCTAAGTTCAAGTCAGTTCAGGCGGTGGCAGCATTTTTCTGCTTCGTTTATGCCCCTGTCAGTATGTCTTTTGTATACCTGCTTAGAATGAGACCTTATGGGCAGTACTTTGCTTGGATTCCTTTTATTGCCTGGGTATGTGACACTTGCGCATATTTTGCAGGAAGAGCTTTTGGTAAGCATAAGCTGGCACCTGTTCTTTCCCCAAAGAAGACTATAGAAGGCTCAATTGGAGGAATTCTGGGTTCTGTGATTGTGGGAGCAATATTTGGTTATGTGCTTTATGTAAATGCAACTCATGATAAAGCAGTCATCTTTGTACTTGTGATCATAACATTCGTAGGAAGTATCATAGCTCAGCTTGGTGATCTGCTTGCTTCAGGAATCAAGAGAGATCATGAGATCAAGGACTATGGCAAGATCATTCCTGGCCACGGCGGTATAATGGATCGTTTTGACAGTGTAATATTTGTAATTCCTTGCGTATATTTTTTAGCAGCAGTGCTATTTCCACTTATGAAATAAAAAGAAGTGATCAGTTTCTGATCACTTCTTTTTTTTGCATGTAATATCACTTCAATTTAAGCTCTACAGCCTCTTCTCCACCAGCAAGCATTTAGCCTTGTGAATTGGAATAGTTCTTTGTATAGGAAAAAAAGCTTCTAAGTGGTATAGTAAAAGGTAGTTTATTTTTTTAAGGACAGGTTATTTTATGAAGAGAAAAATAGTACTTTTAGGCTCTACTGGTTCAATTGGAACCCAGACTTTAGATGTAGTTAGAAATAATAATACTGAACTTGAGGTAGTGGGACTTGCTGCCAATAGGAGTGTAGGTGCTGTTGAGAAGCAGGTCAGAGAATTTAAGCCGAAGTATGTCTGCATGTTTGATGAGAATGCTGCAAAGGACATGAAAGACAGACTTGCTGACCTTGATGTGAAGGTTTACGGAGGAATGGAAGGTCTTTTGGAAATTGTTTCTGTTCCGGAAGCAGATACTGTACTTACAGCTGTTGTAGGTATGATCGGTATTAAGCCTACTATCAGAGCTATTGAGAGCGGCAAAGATATTGCTCTTGCCAATAAAGAGACACTTGTGTGCGCAGGCCATATCATCATGCCACTTGCTGCAAAGATGGGAGTTAAGATCCTTCCAGTAGATAGTGAGCATAGCGCAATTTTCCAGTCTATGAATGGTGAACCTAAAGATAAGGTAGAGAAGATTCTTTTGACAGCCAGCGGCGGCCCATTTAGAGGTAAAAAAAGAAGTGAACTTGAGAGCATGACAGCTGCGGACGCACTTAAGCATCCAAACTGGGATATGGGACCAAAGGTTACTATTGATTCTTCATCTTTAGTTAATAAAGGACTTGAAGTAATGGAGGCAAGATGGCTCTTTGATGTATCACTTGATAATATTCAGGTTCTGATACATCCTCAGAGCATTATTCATAGTGCAGTTCAGTACTGCGATGGAGCTGTTATGGCGCAGCTTGGTGTACCTGATATGAAGCTTCCTATCCAGTACGCACTTTTTTACCCGGACAGAAGACCTATGGCTGAAAAGAGACTTGATCTCTTTAAACTTGGAAGTCTTACTTTTGAAAAGCCTGACACTGACACCTTTAGAGGACTTAAGCTTGCTTTTGATGCAGCTTATGCCGGCGGCAGCATGCCTACAGTATTTAATGCTGCAAATGAGATGGCAGTTCGCAGATTTTTGAAGGGGGATATCAGATATCTTCAGATCTATGATATGATCGAGGAAGCTATGAGACATCACAAGAAAATAGAAAATCCTGATGTGGCAGCTATCCTTGCTGCAGAAAAAGAGACTTACGACTTCTTGGAGGCATAAATCTTATATGTTAATTAGTGTGATTATATTCTTTGTAATATTTGGAATACTGGTTACGTCCCATGAATTTGGACACTTTATCATTGCTAAATCCGGCGGTATCAGAGTCAATGAATTCTTTGTTGGAATGGGACCAACTATTTGGAAGAAAAAGAAGGGTGATACCTTATACAGCATCAAACTCCTTCCAATCGGCGGCGCTTGTGTGTTTGACGGAATGGATCCTGTAGAAGAGGAAAAAGAAGGCTATGATGAGCACTCATTTTTGAATGCTTCTGTATGGCGTAGGATCGCAACGCTTTTTGCAGGACCATTTGCAAACTTTATCATTGCTTATATCCTTGCAGTTATCTTGGTAAGCTTTTCTGCCTGGAATTTCCCTGTAATCAACGAGCTGACAGAGGATTCAGCTGCCCAGGAAGCAGGAATGCAGCCTGGTGACAAGATCATCAGTGTTGACGGCGAAAAGGTTTACATGGCAGGTGAAGTTACACTTATTTCTCAGTTCGCTGAAGGCTCTCCGATGGATATCGTATATGAGAGAGATGGACAGATCTATGAGACAACACTTACTCCAAAGTACAGCGCAGAAGCTGGAAGATACTACATGGGTGTTTACCTTGGAGAGTTTGGTGAGATCAAAGGACCACAGGCTCTTAAGTATGCCTGGTATGAAGTAAGATATTATTTCAAGACCACATACAGAAGCCTTGCTCTTTTGTTTAAGGGTAAGCTTTCAAGGGATGATGTTTCTGGACCTGTAGGAATGGTCAAGATCGTAGATGATGCTTATCAGGAGACCAAGCCTTATGGTATATCTTCAGTGATACTTACCATGCTTTCTCTTACAGTTCTTTTATCAGTTAACCTTGGAGTAATGAACCTTCTGCCACTTCCTGCGCTTGATGGAGGAAGGCTGGTGTTCCAGTTTATCGAGGTTATATTTGGTAAAAAAGTACCACCAGAGAAAGAGGGATTAGTACATATGATAGGTATGATCGCACTTCTCGGACTCATGGTATTTGTACTGTTTAATGATATTACAAAGTTTACACGTTGATAATAGAAGAGGATAAATAATGGCATATAGAGATAATACAAAGGTTATAAAGATTGGTGACAGGGTTATAGGTGGTGGAAATCCTATACTTATTCAGTCTATGACCAATACCAGAACAGAGGATGTACAGGCTACAGTTGCCCAGATCAAGAGACTTGAAGAGGCTGGATGTGAAATCATCAGATGCACAGTTCCTACTAAGGAGGCTGCACTTGCTCTTAAGGAAATCAAAAAAGAGATCCATATTCCTCTTGTTGCTGATATCCACTTTGATTACAAGATGGCCATTGCTGCAATGGAAAATGGTGCTGACAAGATCAGGATCAATCCTGGTAATATTGGCTCAAAGGATAGGATAGCTGCAGTTGTTAGCTGTGCCAAGGAGAGAAATATTCCTATCAGAGTTGGCGTTAACAGCGGCTCTTTAGAAAAGAATCTAGTTGAGAAGTACGGCGGAGTAACAGCAGAAGGACTTGTAGAGAGCGCTTTGGACAAGATCGGAATTATTGAGGATCTTGGCTATGATAACATGGTTGTTAGTATCAAGTCTTCAAATGTTATGCTCTGCGTCAAGGCTCATGAGCTTCTTGCTCAGAAATGTCAGTATCCGCTTCACGTAGGAATAACAGAGGCTGGAACAGTTTATGGCGGAAATATCAAGTCATCAGTTGGTCTTGGAATTATCTTGAATGAAGGCATCGGCGATACTATCAGAGTATCTTTATCAGGTGATCCTGTAGAAGAGATCAAGACAGCCAAGACAATCCTCAGAACTCTTGATATCAGAAAGGGCGGTATCGAGGTTGTATCCTGTCCTACTTGCGGCAGGACCAAGATTGACCTTATCGGACTTGCCAATCAGGTTGAGACCATGGTTCAGAACTACGATCTTAATATCAAGGTTGCTGTTATGGGATGCGCTGTAAATGGCCCTGGAGAAGCTAAAGAAGCTGATATAGGAATTGCCGGAGGAATCGGGGAAGGACTTCTTATCAAGAACGGAGAAGTTGTGAAAAAAGTGCCTGAGGATCAGCTCCTTGCAGTACTTAAGGATGAACTTGATCACTGGAAGTGATCGCTTAACGAGATTTTTGTTAGGGGAAGAGAAACGTGTCAAAATCTTTTTTTGAGGTATTTCCTGCTCTTAAATTAGACGCTCATACCAAGGAGATCATGGAACAGACCATGGTTGAAAAGGTGTCTACCACAAGAAAACAGGATTTTATCAGAGTATATATATCAAGTAATAAGTTAATAGAAAAAGAAGATATCTATAAAACTGAGACAGGTATCAAAAAGCAGCTTTTCGGCAATCAGGATCTTACGGTCAAGATCTATGAAAAGTTTTCTCTTTCTGCTCAGTACACTCCAGAGAATCTTATTGACATTTATAAAGACAGCATCGAGATGGAACTTAAAGACTATGACCATATGGAATATAGTCTTTTTCGTTCTGCTTCTTTTGTGTACCCAAATGACAAAAGCATTGTCATAAAGCTTGAAGACAGTGTAGTAGGCAAGAAGAAGGCCCCAGATCTTGTGAGAGTACTTGATAAGATCATCAATGAAAGATGCGGACTATCTGTTGCTATAACACCTGAATTTGTTGAGGTAGAAAAAGAAACCAAGGAACCTGATTATTCTTCAGAGTCAGCCAAGATGGCTAAAAAGCTTGAAGCTGCTGAGGCAGAATCAGAGGAAAAGAAAAAGCAGAAGGAAGAAAAGGAAGCTAAAGAAGCTGCAGCAAAGGCAGAAGCTGAGAAAACGCCAGAGCCTCAAAAGAGCTCAAACGGCGCTGCAACTCCTTCCTTTACCAAGGGCAAGTGGGCAGGTAAAAAGGGCGACTTTGGCGGAAGCTACAAGAAGTCAGATAATCCTGATGTTGTATTTGGACGTGACTTTGACGATGAGACCATGAAGCTTTCAGATCTTATCGGAGAGCTTGGCGAAGTAACTATACATGGTCAGGTCATAGCCTTTGATAAAAGAGATATCAGAAATGAGAAGAGTATTCTTATCTTCGATATTACTGACTTTACAGATTCCATAACAGTCAAGATGTTCGTTAAGACTGAAGATGTACCTGATATCACCAAGGATATCAAGCCTGGTGCATTTCTTAAGCTCAAAGGTATAGCAGCTGTGGATAAGTTTGACCACGAGCTGTCTATCCAGTCTGTTGTAGGAGTCAAGAAGATACCTGACTTTACAAGTAAAAGAGTAGATAGAGCTGATGTAAAGCGTGTTGAACTTCACTGCCATACCAAGATGAGTGATATGGATGGTGTTTCTGAGGTAAAAGACATCGTAAAGCAAGCCTACAAATGGGGCATGCCAGGTATCGCCATCACTGATCACGGTGTTGTTCAGTCCCTTACTATAGCCAACCACGTGTGGGAAGACCTTTTTAGTGATGAAAAGAAACGAAGAAAAGAAGCTGGAGAACCTCCTATCGAGAGACAGGATTTCTTTAAGCTTGTTCTTGGTGTAGAAGCATATCTTGTAGACGACCTCAAAGAAATTGTAGTAAATGACAAGGGACAGCCCCTTGATGACACTACTTTTGTAGTATTTGATATTGAGACAACAGGTTTTTCACCTATTAAGAATAAGATCATTGAGATTGGCGCTGTTAAGATCAGAAATGGTGAGATCATAGACAGATTCTCAGAGTTTATTAATCCACAGGTCCCAATTCCTTACAGGATCGAGAAACTCACAAGTATCACAGATGAGATGGTAATGGATGCTCCTACAAGAGAGGTCATCATTCCTCAGTTTGTGGAGTTCTGTAAAGATGCAGTACTTGTAGGACATAACGTAGGCTTTGATATCAGCTTTATCAATCAGAACTGTAAAGAACTTGGAATTGATGTGGACTACACAACAGTAGATACCCTCTGGCTTTCAAGGTATTTCTTCCCACTTCAGGCCAAGCATACTCTTGATGCAGTTGCCAAGACTCTTAACGTAGTTCTTGATCACCATCACAGAGCTGTTGATGATGCTGAGTGTACAGCCCTTATCTTTAACAAGTTTATTCCTATGTTAAAAGAGCAGAAGGCTCAGAATCTTACTGATGTAAATATTTTAGGTAAGCCAACCAAGGAGATGATAAGACATCTTCGTCCAAACCACTGCATCATCCTTGCCAAGAACACTCTTGGAAGAGTTAATCTTTATACTCTTGTCAGTGAATCACACATTGACTACTTTAGAAGATTTCCTCTTATTCCTAAGAGTGAGCTGATAAAGCATAGAGAAGGACTCATTGTTGGTAGTGCCTGCTGCGCTGGTGAACTATACGGTGCTGTGGTGGAAGGAAGGCCACCAGAAGAGATCGCAAGACTTGTGGACTTTTATGATTACCTTGAGATCCAGCCTGTTGGCAATAACCACTTCATGGTTGATTCCGAGAGATACGAAGACATTAACAGTGATGACGATATCAGAGACATCAACAAAGAGATCGTAAGACTTGGTGAGCAGTTCAATAAGCCTGTTGTGGCTACCTGCGATGCCCATTTCTTAAATCCAGAAGATGAGATATACAGGACTATCATCATGGCCGGCAAAGGTATGAATGATGAGGAGCCGGCACCTCTTTTCCTAAGAACTACAGAGGAGATGATGGAGGAGTTCGATTATCTTGGTGGCGACAAGGCAAAAGAGATAGTAATAGACAATACCAGAAAGATTCTTGATATGTGCGATAGTATCTCGCCGGTTCGACCTGATAAGTGCGCGCCTGTCATTGAAAATTCTGATGAGATCCTGACCAAGATCTGTTATGACAAGGCTCATGAGATCTACGGTGAGAATCTTCCTGAGATAGTAAAAGAGCGACTTGAAAGAGAGCTTAACTCTATTATCAAGAATGGCTTCGCGGTTATGTATATCATTGCCCAGAAGCTGGTTTGGAAGTCCAATGAGGACGGATATCTGGTAGGTTCCAGAGGTTCTGTAGGATCTTCCTTCGTTGCGTTTACATCAGGTATTACGGAGGTTAACTCCCTTAGTCCGCACTATGTGTGCCCTAAGTGTAAATACTCTGATTTTGATTCTGAAGACGTACTTAAGTACGCCGGTAATTCAGGTTGTGATATGCCGGATAAGAGATGCCCTAAGTGCGGCGCCATGATGAACAAGGATGGCTTTGATATTCCTTTCGAGACCTTCCTTGGATTCAAGGGTGATAAAGAGCCTGATATCGACCTTAACTTCTCTGGAGAATATCAGTCCAAGGCTCACAAGTATACGGAAGTTATCTTTGGCTACGGACAGACCTTCAGAGCAGGAACAATTGCGGCTCTTGCAGACAAGACGGCTTATGGTTTCGTCAAAAAATACTTTGATGGAATCGGAGCCAGCAAGAGAAAATGTGAGATAAACAGAATAGTTCAGGGATGTACCGGTATCAGACGTGGTACAGGTCAGCACCCTGGTGGAATCATAGTATTGCCAGTCGGAGAGGACATTAACTCATTCTGTCCTGTTCAGCATCCTGCTAACGATATGACAACAGCTACTATTACAACACACTACGATTACCACTCAATTGACCATAACCTGTTAAAGCTCGATATTCTCGGACACGATGATCCTACCATGATCAGATTCCTTCAGGATTGTACAGGCCTTGATCCTAAGACTGTACCTCTTGATGACAAGAATGTAATGAGTTTGTTTATGAATACAACTGCTCTTGGAGTAACTCCTGAGCAGCTTGGCGGCACCAAGCTAGGATGTCTTGGACTTCCTGAGTTTGGTACTGACTTCGCTATGCAGATGGTTATCGATGCCCATCCTACATCATTGTCACACCTTATCCGTATTTCAGGTCTTTCACATGGTACGGACGTTTGGCTTGGCAATGCTCAGACCCTTATCCAGGAGGGAAAGGCTACTATCGATACCTGTATCTGCTGTCGAGACGATATCATGATCTACCTGATCCAGAAAGGAATGGACAAGTCACTTTCCTTCAAAACCATGGAGTCAGTTCGTAAAGGTAAGGGACTTAAGCCGGAGATGGAAGAAGCTATGATCGCAGCTGGCGTTCCTGACTGGTATATATGGTCCTGCAAAAAGATCAAGTACATGTTCCCTAAGGCGCATGCGGCTGCGTACGTTATGATGGCTTGGAGAATTGCTTACTTTAAGGTATATGTACCACAGGCTTTCTATGCTGCCTGGTTTAGTATAAGAGCTAAGGCCTTCAACTACGAGCACATGTGTCAGGGCGAGAATCACCTTCACGCTATCATGCGCGAGTACAACAACAAGAAGGATGAGCTTTCAAATGCTCAGCAGGCTGAGTACGGCGATATGAGACTTGTAGAGGAAATGTACGAGAGAGGAATTGAGTTCCTTCCTATCGATATATTCAAGGTTAAGTCTCGTGAGTTCCAGGTAATTGGAGACAAGATCATGCCATCCCTTACCAGTATCGATGGTATGGGTGAAAAAGCTGCAGACCAGATCGTGGAGGCAGCCAAGGACGGACCGTTCCTTTCAAAGGATGATTTCAAGCAAAGAACCAAGTGTCCACAAACGGTAATGGAGAAAATGGCTGACATGGGGCTTCTCGGAGACATCCCAGATTCCAACCAGATCAGTATCTTTGACTTTATGAAGTAAGGGGCTTTTTGGGGGAAAAGGTGGTTATGTTGTGGATGAGCTTTTTGGAGCTTTGTAATCATTTTGCTGACGCTCTCGCTTCGTGAAAAACGTAGCAGTACTAGGCTTACAAAGTCTCCAAAAAGCCCGTCTACTGCATGTACTTTTAACTCTAAAAAGCCTAGGTACTGCCTATATCTATAGAATGGAAATAGAGGCAGAAGAAAAGAAATAATTAGTAAAATTCCAGTTTTATATACGATGACAAATCGAAATTTTTAGAGGCAAATTATATTTCAGTTTTATAGACGATGGCAAATATCGAATTTGTAGGGGGTATAGTGATGTGGTTTTGGTTAGCACTCGGTTCAGCAGTCTTTGCTGCACTGACATCAATACTGGCAAAAGTTGGAATTGAAGGAGTCGAATCCAATCTTGCTACGGCGATACGCACGATGGTAGTTGTTATAATGGCTTGGGGAATGGTATTTATTACGCATCAGCAAGGCGGTATCAGAGCAATCAGTCAGAAGAGCTGGATTTTCCTGATCCTGTCCGGGCTGGCAACGGGAGCTTCATGGCTATGCTATTACAAGGCATTGCAGATGGGAGATGCTTCCAAAGTAGTGCCGATAGATAAAATGTCCGTAGTTATCACTCTGGTGTTGGCATTTGTTTTCCTTCATGAAGAGTTTACTGCAAAGTCGATGGTTGGATGCATACTGATCGGGGCCGGAACATTGTTGATGGTTCTATAAATAAACAACTTCAAATTTGTAGAGAGATTAACTTCCAGTTTTATTCGCTATATCTTTAACTACATATTTTTTAAGATTTTTCTTGAAAAGAATTTTTAATTCATTTAGCCTTTTCTTAGGACGTCCAAATCTTTCCTAAGAGGAGGCTTTTTTATGAATAAAGAACAACTTCATAGGTACATTTCCCAGAGCAACGGTAATGAGAGTAATATCTGCCAGATCTATGCTATCAAAGATGGTGAGGTGGCATTTGATGATTGCTGGCATGGGTTCAAGACTCTAGATGCTATGAATGTAAATTCTGTGACCAAAGGAGTTATGGGACTTCTTGCAGGAATTGCACTGGATAAGGGCTATCTCAAGAATTTGGACCAGAAGGTGATGGATTTTTTTCCTGATTATACCGTAAAGCGTGGTGAGAAGACCATATACGATGTTACGATCAGGCATCTCCTTACTATGACAGCTCCATATAAAGGTAAGTCAGAACCCTGGAAGAAGGTGTGTACTTCACAGGACTTTACTCTTGCAATACTTGATTATCTTGGAGGCCGCAGTGGAATCACTGGTGAGTTTAGGTATGCTACCCTTGGCATTCAGATTCTGGCAGGAATAATCGAGAGAGCTACTGGTGAGAAATGCATAGATTTTGCCAACAATAATCTCTTTGAGCCACTTGGACTCCCAAAGCGAATACCACACGGTGACAGCTCCAAAGAAGATCAGTTTGATTTCTTCATGAACAAGAATCCCAGGAAATACGAGTGGTACTCTGACCCTCAGGGTACAGTTACGGCTGGTTGGGGATTATGCATGTCGGCAAGAGACATGGCTGTGATCGGCGCGATGGTGCTAGGTGGTGGCTTGTATAATGGAAAAAGAATTATCTCAGAAGAATACTTGAAAGACATGCTGGCACCTCACATTAAGCTTGGTGAGCGATTCGGCTTCATGAACTATGGTTACTTATGGTACAAGCCTTATGATGAAAAAGAGGTATATGCTGCGATTGGCGACAGCGGAAACATCATCTATGTTAACAAAGAGAAAAATGTATCTGTTGGAATAACTGGCACATTTAAGGTAAGAATCTTTGATCGTGTGGAATTCATAGAGAAAAAGGTCTTGCCAGCTATAAGAACTGCTTACAGATATTAATTCTGTATTGAAGAATACAATATCTTTTTATCCAAATTAGCACTCTAGGTTGACGAGTGCTAATTTTGGTGTTATACCATAAGTAGAACAAAGGAACAGAGAAGACCGTTAGGACTTAGAGGTTCCAATGATCCAAACCCTCCGTCCCAATGCTCAATAACAGTTAACAAATTGTTTTTGTGCAAAGGAGGTAAGTATTATGTTAGCACCTAGTATTTTTGAAGAGAATTTTATTGATGATCTGTTCGGATTCCCTTACATGAAGGAATTTGGCAACATGGAACATGACATGGAGCGTAAGCTCTATGGCAGAAAAGCATCAAGGATGATGAAGACTGATATCCGGGAAAAAGATGATAATTACGAGATTTCAGTAGACCTTCCTGGATTCAAGAAAGAAGACATTACAGTAGAACTTGATAATGGCTACATCACCATCAATGCTTCTAAGAATCTTGACAAGGATGAAAATAACAAAAAAGGTAAACTCCTCAGACAGGAACGTTATGCAGGATCTATGACAAGAAGCTTCTATGTTGGCGAGAATGTCGAAAAAGAAGATGTCGATGCAAATTACAGACATGGTGTTCTCAATCTGACGATTCCTAAAAAGGCGATAGAGAAAAAAATCCCGGAAAAGAATCTGATAGCCATTGAAGGCTAATACATACTATCACTCTTTCAGCCCTCCACTACTCATATAGTAGTGGAGGGCTGTTTCAATTTTATAGAAGTCCGATATCGCAGATGCCGCTTCCGACAGCAATCACTACAGGATCCTCTTGTCCCACAGGCCGGAAAGGGTTTATGTATATGAGAGGTATTCTTTTGACCTTGTTGTTTGCGGACACGCCCACGGCGGGTAGTGGAGAATTCCCTTCACAAAGATGGGAGTAATGGCTCCTAATCAGGGGCGTTTCCCAAAGCTTGTTGAAGGCACTTATGAAATGGAAAATGGTTCTGTGATGGTTATCAGCAGGGGGCTGGCCCGTGAGAGTACGCCATATCCGAGATTCTTCAATCATCCTGAAATTGTGATGATCGAGATTGATGGCACAAAGTGACATCAAATATTAAAAGTATTCGACACTGGTTTTTTAATGCAGTAAAATAGCTCCATGGGGCAGTAACGTAAATAAGTGTCACTAATAAAATGCAAATCTACGTCTGAATCGAGAGGTTTTTTAATAAGACGTACAGATATTGCAATGAGTTACGCCCATAGTGATTATTCTTGTGATTAGACGTAGTTTATAGTAAATGTTTTACGTAAGGATAATAATTGATTATAAAAGAGACGTAATTATTTATATAAGACTATGTAATAATCTGGATTATTGTAAAAAAGACTTAAACTAGAAACATAAATTACGTCTTATACCATGAAAAAACAAATAAGACGTAAAAGACAAGAATTAATTAAAAATCAGGAACCGGCTAAAAACAAGAACAAATTTAGTAGATAGAAAAGAGGAGAAACAATGAAGAAAAGAAATAGTTTAGTACAGGGGATCATTTATTTAGCATTATTCGTAGTGCTGATAATACTAGTTAAGACAGTGGATGTTGCAGCAATTGGCCCAGAGAATACAGAGATTGGTTTGTCACATATCAATCAGACAGTACATGAGGTTTTTGGAATCAATATGTTTTGGTACAAGCTTACAGAGGTGTTTGGAATACTTGCACTCTTAGTTGTAGCCATATTTGCAGTGATGGGACTTGTTCAGCTTATTAAGAGAAAGAGCATCGCAAAGGTAGATAGAGAGATCCTTTGCCTTGGCGGAGTGTATGCTGTGACACTTGCTACTTATGCACTTTTCGAGAAGGTTGTTATCAACTACAGACCTATCATTGAAGAGGGGGCTGAGCATGTAGAAGCATCATTCCCTTCATCACATACAATGCTGATCGTAACAGTATTTGCAACACTTACATTTGTGATCGGGGAGTATGTTAAGGCTGACAAGCTTCAGGGACTTATCAGAATAGTGAGCCTTGTGATCGTTTGTCTTACAATAGTTGGAAGACTTGTATGCGGAGTTCACTGGTTTACAGATATCCTTGGTGGATGCCTTATCAGCCTTTGTTTTATTAACTTATTTGATCATTTTCTTAGAAAAGCAGATTAAGCTTTAGATTTCAGACCCATAACTACATAATAAGTGATCATTAGCATTATGAATGCGCCTATCCATGCGGAAACTTCGGAGAGGGCAATGCCTCTAAAGCTTGCTCGTCCAATAGTAAAGCAAACGGTTAGGCGCATTATTACTTCTAAGGCGCCAGATAGCATAGGCACGAAGGTGTTACCAAGTCCCTGAACTGAGTAGCGATATACAAAGAGCCATCCAAGGGCAAAGAGGCTTATTCCAAGGATTGGAAGGAAGTCTTTGCAGTAGGAGATGATCTCCGGGTCACTCAGGAATATCCTTGCAAGCTGCTCTGGGAAAAGAATCTGTACAAGGGCAAGAGGGATATTTAAGATAGTTGCCAGTAAAAGTCCCTGTCTTACACCTTTCCTGATTCTGTCATATTTACCTGCTCCCATATTCTGGCCTACAAAGGTCATCATAGAAAGACCTGCAGACATGCCGAACTGCTCAAATAGTGAAGCAAACTTCATGCAGGCAGAATAGGCAGCCACATAGCCACTTCCCATAAGGTTTACAAAATACTGAAGGATGATTCCGCCGGCAGCAGTTATTGAGTTCATAAATGCAACGGGGATACCAATCTTAACAAGTTCAAAGGTAATATTCTTGCCATTAATTTCAGCATCTGAATAATTCTTTTTATCAAATATATCTATCATCTTGATCTTGTAGAAGCAGTAGATAAATGAAAAGAGCTGTGCAAGAACTGTAGCTATAGCTGCTCCTGCAACGCCAATTCCAAGTCCCATAACAAAGAAGATATCCATGACGATATTAGCAAGAGAAGAGATGATCATTGCTGACAGCGGAGTTTTGCTATCTCCAAGGGATTGAAGGATTGTGATCGCAAGATTATTAAGGACAGTGATCACGATTCCAATGAGGATGATCACAAAGTATATATAGGCATCATCTATGATGTCAGCTGGAGTCTGCATGAACTTAAGCATTGATCTAAGGGCTAGAATGCATACAACTGATAATACAAGTGAAATGCCGATGCAGAGTCTTTTGGCAGCAGATATGTAGGCCCTTAGCATGGCATGATCTTCACGTCCAAAGCACTGTGCAAAGAGAATGCCAAAGCCTCTTGTCATACCGATGGCAAAGCCAAGAATAAGAAAGTTTAAGGTTCCGGATGCTCCAACTGCAGCAAGGGCCTTATCTGAGATTCCTTTACCAACTATGATGCTGTCTACAAGGCTATAAACTTGCTGAAAGAGATTCCCCCAAAGCAGAGGAATAAAAAACAGTACTATCTGTTTAAAACTGTTTCCTGAAGTCATGTTCCTGGTTGTGTTCTCAGATTGTCTTGGCATTTTAAGTTTCCCTCTTTTAATAAAATAATAATGATTAAATCATAGCAAATAATAATGAGAAATGCTCGAATTTTCTATAGGAATAAGGCATAATAAATCTTGAAGATTTTGAACTTACAGGAGTAAAAATCATGAATATAGTACAGATCAAATATGTATTAGAGGTAGCTACCTCTTCTTCCATGAGAGAAGCTGCCAGCAAACTTTATGTATCACAGCCAGCCATTTCAGCAAGTATCAAAGAGCTTGAGGATGAGCTGGGATTTCTTATTTTTGAAAGAACTAACAAAGGAATCTCTTTAACTGACGCAGGAAGAGAATTTATTTCCTATGCCAAAAAGGCCGTTGCTCAGTACGAGATCTTAGAGGACAGATATATTTCAAAGGATAGTGACAAAGAAAGATTCTCTGTATCTACTCAGCACTATAACTTCTCTATCAAGGCTTTTACTGATGTTATCAAGAAAAGTAATCCGGAGAAGTTCGTTTTTGCTATCCATGAGACCAAGACAAGAGAAGTTTTGGAGGATGTCAGATCCCTTAAGAGTGAAGTTGGAATAATCTCTTTTTCCGGAGCCAATGAGGGAATCATGAAAAAACTCTTCAAGGAATATCAGCTTGAGTTTACTCCTCTTATGAGAAGAGAAACCTATGTATATGTTTGGAAAGACCACGAGCTTGCAGGTAGAAAGAGTATTTCCATAGAAGAAATGAGAGATTATCCATGTGTGTCTTTTGACCAGACTGATGATAACAGTAATTTCTATCTGACAGAGGAGGCTTTGGCAGACTATGACTTCCCAAAGATGATAAAGTCAGATGACAGGGCGACCACAATGGAAATCATTGCTGAACTTGGAGGATATTCAATTGGTTCAGGAATGCTTACAGGTGACGACGTTATTCTTGGGGGCATGGTGGCCATCAAGCTAGAGGAGGAAGATCCTCTTACAATTGGCTATATTACTAGAAAAGGTAGCGTTCTTTCTTCATATGGGGAAGCCTATGTTGAGGAACTTCTTAAGTATAAGGAAATCTGTGGGTGATAAAGAACGGTTATCACAGACAATAAAAATCCTATAATTTTCAGATACTACGCGGCGTGATATCATTCAACTCGTTAGATGATAAGTAATCATTAACCCTACCGATAAGGTTTGTTTAATTTCATTTATGAGATGGACGTGTTAGTATCATATCATCAAATAACGGATACGAAATCAAATCAAGATAAATGGAGGAAAAAACAATGGCAGACATCAAGGAAAGCGCATTAGAACTTATCGGAGGAACACCACTTCTTAAACTTAATGGTTATAGCAAGAATGCAGGAGTAACAAATGCAACAATTCTTGCAAAGCTTGAGTACTTAAATCCAGCAGGATCAGTTAAAGACAGAGTAGCTCTTAGCATGATCGAGGATGCTGAAAAGAGTGGTAAGTTAAAACCAGGGGCAACAATCATCGAGCCTACTTCAGGAAATACAGGAATCGGTCTTGCAGCAGTTGCAGCAGCTAAGGGATACAAAGCAATCCTTACACTGCCAGATACAATGAGTGTTGAGAGAAGAAATCTTCTCAAGGCATACGGCGCAGAGATCGTTCTTACAGAAGGTGCCAAGGGAATGAAGGGAGCAATTGCCAAGGCAGAAGAGCTCAATGGTCAGATTGAAGGATCAATCAT
The DNA here is from genome assembly GCF_900143205.1 of Butyrivibrio hungatei DSM 14810. Classification (GTDB taxonomy): domain Bacteria; phylum Bacillota; class Clostridia; order Lachnospirales; family Lachnospiraceae; genus Butyrivibrio; species Butyrivibrio hungatei. The sequence goes on from NZ_FRDH01000004.1 coordinate 122,141, forward strand.
TCTTGGTCAGTTCGTAAACCCAGCAAACCCAGCCGTACACAAAGCTACAACTGGTCCAGAGATCTGGAAGCAGACAGATGGTAAGGTAGACATCTTCGTAGCTGGTGTAGGTACAGGCGGAACAGTTACTGGCGTAGGTGAATACTTAAAAGAGCAGAATCCTAACGTTAAGGTTGTTGCTGTAGAGCCAGCAACCAGCCCAGTTCTTTCACAGGGCACAGCAGGACCTCACAAGATTCAGGGAATTGGTGCAGGATTTGTTCCTGATACACTTAACACCAAGATCTATGATGAAGTAATCGCTATCGAAAACGAAGATGCATTTGCAGAAGGCAAGAAATTTGCCATATCAGAAGGTATCCTCGTTGGTATTTCATCAGGTGCTGCACTTAAGGCTGCTACTATCCTTGCACAGAGAGAAGAGAACAAGGGTAAGAATATCGTAGTTCTTTTACCAGATTCTGGTGACAGATATCTTTCCACACCACTATTTGCCGACTAATATATATTCTTTGAACATCCATAGACTGTTCATAATCTATTGCTCCGAAGCTCATTTGCCCCGGAGCAATAATTTTATCCAGATGTTTTAGGAGACGACCATGGGAAAATATAACTTCGATGAGATCGTAGACAGAAAAAATACTTCAAGCCTTAAATTTGATTTTGGAATAGAGAGAAAAGGACGCGACGATCTGCTTCCTTTGTGGGTGGCGGATATGGACTTTAAGCTTCCTGATGAGATCATAGAAGACATTGAAAAAAGAGTCTCTCACGGAATATTCGGATACACAGACCCAAAAGATGATTACAAGAAGGCACTTAGAAACTGGCTTTTAGAAAGGCATGGTATTGAGATAGAAGATTCCTGGAATACTGTAGTTCCTGGAATAGTCTATGCTATAGCAACTACCATAAGGGCACTGACCAAGCCAGGAGATGCAGTATTGATACAGCAGCCTGTTTACTATCCATTTATGGAGACCATTAAGCTCAATAATAGAAAGGTGGTAAACAATCAGCTGGTATATAGAAATGACCACTACGAAATAGATTTTGAGGATTTTGAGAAAAAGATAATTGAAGAGGACGTAAAGCTCTTTTTACTCTGTAGCCCTCACAACCCTGTAGGAAGGGTATGGACCAGGGATGAACTTATCCGCATGGCTGACATTTGTTTGAGACACGACGTATTTATTTTCGCAGATGAGATTCATTCTGATTTTATATACAGAGGTTTTAAGCATACTTCATTTTTAACTCTGGGAGAAAAGTATATTAAGAAGACAGTACTCGGCACATCTCCCAGTAAGACCTTTAATATTGCAGGACTTCAGGTGGCAAACATCATAATACCTGATCCGGATATCAGAAGCTCTTTTAAAAGGGAAAATGAAGCAGCGGGATACAGTCAGGGAAGCGTACTTGGAATGACTGCTACTACATCAGCTTATACAAAAGGAAAGCAGTGGTTAGATGAACTCCTTGACTATCTTGAAGGGAATCTTAACTTCGTAAGAGACTTCCTAAAAGAAAAACTTCCAGAAATAAAGCTTATAGAACCTGAGGGCACATATCTTATATGGCTAGATTTTTCTAAGATTACAGATAGTCATAAGGAACTGGAAAAACTGATAGTAGATGACGCTAAGTTGTGGCTAGACTCAGGCGTTATCTTTGGCAGAGAAACAGCACTTTTTGAAAGAATAAATATAGCCTGTCCAAGGAAAATACTAAAGCAGGCAATGGAGCAGTTGTATGAAGCAGTAAGTAGGAGATAAAGACTATGGCAAAAGATGAGGGAGAAAGAAATAACAAACATAAAGATGAGATCTGGGAAAAGATAAAAGAGCAGGTAACCGGTCTTAAATACGGCAACGTCAACATCATTATTCATGATGGACGGATCACTCAGGTTGAGACTAGTTCAAAAATAAGGTTCTAAGGAGAATATGAAAGATGGATTGTAGTGGTTGTAATAAGTGTACAGAAGTTAATTGTAGCATTGATACAAAATGTCAGCAGTTAGACAGAAGCTTGATGGATCAGTTTGGTGCCATAAGCTTTCCTATATATCAGACTGCCACTTTTGCTCATCCTGGTCTTGGACAGAGTACAGGTTATGACTATACACGAATGCAGAATCCTACAAGAAAACAGCTTGAATCTATAGTTGCCTATCTTGAAAATGGTAAGGATGCTATAGCATTTTCTAGTGGGATGGCTGCAATTGCAACTATAATGGAGCTTTTTAAACCGGGAGATCATTTTATCATCGATGAAGATCTCTATGGAGGAAGTATCAGACTCTTTAACGAGATCAGCAAAAAGAATGGCCTTGAGTATACTGCTGTTAACCTTAGTAGAGACAACGTTAGAAAGTACATAAAAGAAAATACAAAGGCAGTTTACCTTGAGACTCCAACTAATCCTATGATGAATGTAACTGATATTGAGGAGCTTGCAAGTGTGACCAAGGAAAAGAATCTTCTTTTAATAGTAGATAACACTTTCCTATCACCTTATTTCCAGAATCCATTAGATCTTGGAGCTGATATTGTTATTCACTCAGGAACTAAGTTCCTGGGAGGACATCACGATACTATCGGAGGCTTTGTTGTTGTCAAAGATGAAAACCTTGATGAGAGGCTTCGTTACATATTCAAGACTACTGGAGCTGGACTTAGCCCTTTTGACAGCTGGCTTATCTTAAGAGGCATCAGAACATTGGGGGTTCGTCTGGACAGAACACAGGAGAATGCACTAAAGCTTGCCAAATACTTAAGTAGCAGCAAACATGTTACTAAGGTCTATTACCCGGGATTGGAGGACCATCCGGGTTATGAGATCATGAAAAAGCAGGCAAGAGGCTTTGGAGCTATGCTGACTTTTGAAGTTGACTCTGTAGAGTTTGCTCATTCAATCCTTAATAATGTCCAGCTTATTTACTTTGCAGAGAGTCTTGGGGGAACAGAGACACTTATTACCTATCCTATAACTCAGACTCATGCTGACGTGCCAAAGGATGTACTGGCTAAGAATGGAATTACAGACAGACTTCTTAGATTATCAGTGGGACTTGAGGGAATAGGAGACCTTATATGCGAATTTAACAGGGTTTTTGCTATTGCAGAGAAGGAGACTGCAGATAGATAAAAGATTTGGTTATACCCAGCGATAAGTAATACTTGATTTTACAACCATTGAGGCTATGGTAGAATTCACTTTAGTTAAGTGAAGCCGACTAGACAACTAGAGGCTTACGTGTACCAAACTATATTGAAACAGGTATAGTGCGGTCTGCGTAAGTCTCTTTTTTATACCTAAAAAGAGATGAGGTAGGCATATGGCATTTGACAAAGAAACAGTTTATAAAGAGCATCCGTGCTTTGGACCATGCAAAAAGAATAAAGGAAGGATTCATCTGCCGGTAGCTCCGGGATGTAACATAGAATGCCGCTTCTGTGACAGAAAGATAAACGAAAACGAGCAAAGACCTGGTGTTACAAGTACAGTCCTTGAACCAGAGGAAGCATCAAGATTTATAGACCTGGCTCTTATGCAGTGCCCTGAGATCACAGTAGTAGGAATTGCCGGACCTGGGGATACATTAGCTTCTGACAGAGCACTTAGAACATTCAGACTTATTAAAGATAAATATCCGCACCTTATAAAGTGCATGAGTACAAATGGACTTTTACTTGATGAAAAAGCTGATGAAGTAATAGAGCTCATAGACACACTTACAGTCACAGTAAATGCCGTGGATCCTGAGATAGAGGCCAAGATCAACAAAAAGATCTTTTACCACGGAGAAATCTATACAGGGGTGGAAGCAGCCAAAATACTGATCCGCAATCAACTAAATGGAATCAGGAAAGTAGCCAAATCCGGGACACTGGTTAAGGTAAACACAGTTCTGGTTCCTGGAGTAAATGACCATCATATTGAGGAGGTTGCAGCAACGGTCAAGGCAGCAGGGGCAATGATCTACAACATCATTCCTCTTATTCCTCAAAATGACATGAGACATATGAAGGCTCCTACCTGTGAAGAACTTCATAAGGCAAGGCAGGAAGCAGAGGCACACATAAATGTCTTTAGACACTGCCAGCACTGCAGAGCCGATGCCTGTGGAGTTCCGGGAGTATACGACATTGGAGCACAGCTTTATCAGGGAAGATTAAACGTTAAGGAGACATTTTCACATGGCTAAAGAGCTGTTTAAGGTGGCGGTTGCAACTTCAGATGGAATAAATGTTGATTCTCATTTCGGGCATGTGGCGGAATTTGTGATATATGAGGTGGACAGTAAGACCGGCGAAGGAGAACCAATAGAAGAACGGGGAATAGATAAATACGGTTGTCAAGACGGAACCTGTGGAGGTGAGGTATTTGATGAGATAGCTGAAAGCCTTGCAGAAGCCGGAATCGAGTTTGTGCTGGCGGCCAAGATCGGACCAAGAGCACTGCAGGCCTTGACCAGACAAAACATCATAGCTCTTGACGTGGTGGTACCTGTAAATGAGGCACTTCATAAGGTTAGGGACTACCGCGATAGAAGGAAACTTGCCCAGGAAAGAGCAAGGAAGATCCTTATAGAGAACGAAATTGAAGAATAGGAAATGGAGGAGTTTTTTAATGGCAGATGGAAAAATCAGACAGATCGCTATCTACGGAAAGGGAGGAATAGGAAAGTCCACAACGACACAGAACCTGACAGCAGGACTTGTATCACTGGGCAAACAGGTTATGGTGGTTGGCTGTGATCCAAAAGCAGATTCTACAAGGCTGTTAATGGGCGGATTAGCTCAGAAGACAGTTCTGGATACGATCCGTGAAGAAGGTGAAGACATTGATCTTGACAGAATCATGGGAACAGGTTTTGGAGGGACAAGATGTGTGGAGTCCGGAGGACCGGAACCAGGCGTAGGCTGTGCCGGACGAGGAATCATTACTTCAATTGGAATGCTTGAGAATCTCGGAGCCTATACAGATGACCTTGATTACGTTTTTTATGATGTCCTTGGCGACGTTGTTTGCGGCGGTTTTGCAATGCCTATCAGAGAAGGCAAGGCGCAGGAAATCTATATTGTAGCTTCTGGAGAGATGATGGCTCTTTATGCAGCCAATAATATCTCAAAAGGTATTGCCAAATATGCCAAGACTGGAGGAGTAAGACTTGGAGGAATTATCTGTAACAGCAGAAATGTTGATCGTGAAAAAGATCTTTTGAGGGCATTTGCAAAAGAGCTTAACTCACAGCTTATCTACTTTGTTCCAAGAGACAATATCGTTCAGCGAGCTGAAATACATAGACAGACAGTTATCCAGTATGATCCGGAATCAGCACAGGCCCAGGAATACAGAAATCTTGCAGAAGCTATTGAAAATAATACGTATTTTACCATACCAACTCCTATGACTCAGGAAAGACTTGAAGAAATCCTGATGGAATATGGACTTATGGAAAATCTTAAGGATGATTACAGAATCTAAGGAGGTTACAAGATGAAAGTTGTTCAGGATCTTACTGAGCTGGTGGGAAAAACCCCTCTACTTAAGCCCAATCGCTTTCTTAAAGAAAATGATCTTGAGGCAGAAGTATATTTTAAAGTTGAATACTTTAACCCTGCCGGCTCAGTTAAGGATAGAATCGCACTTGGAATGATAGAGGATGCGGAGAAAAAAGGCTTACTAAAGCCAGGCTCAACCATAATAGAGCCAACAAGTGGAAATACTGGTGTTGGATTATCATTTGTGGGAGCAATCAAAGGTTATAACGTTATTCTTACAATGCCAGATACCATGAGTATAGAGAGAAGAACGCTGGTGACAGCGTTGGGAGCACAGGTAGTATTGACACCAGGAGCCCTTGGAATGAAAGGTGCCATAAGGCAGGCGGAAGCCTTAAATGCTCAGATTGAAAACAGTATTATCTTGCAGCAGTTTGAAAATCAGGCCAATGCTACTACACATGAGGGAACCACGGCTCAGGAAATCTGGGATGATACTGATGGGAAGGTTGATATCTTTGTAGCTGGCGTAGGTACTGGAGGAACAGTAACAGGTGTAGGTCGAGGACTCAAGAAACACAACGAGAATATAAAGGTTGTGGCAGTTGAACCTTTTGAATCGCCGGTCCTTTCAGGAGGAAATCCTGGCCCCCACAAGATCCAGGGAATAGGAGCAGGATTTGTCCCAAAGGTTTTTGGAGAAGATGTCATAGATGAAGTCCTTCAGATCAGGGGAGATGAAGCCATTGATACTTCAAGACTTCTTGGAAGAAAAGAAGGTCTCCTTGTAGGAATCTCATCAGGAGCTGCAGCCCATGCAGCACTTATGCTTGCAAAAAGACCTGAAAATAAGGGAAAGACAATAGTCGCTCTTCTTCCTGACACAGGAGAAAGATATCTATCAACAGAACTGTATCAATATCCTACAGATACACATTAAAAAAGGGGAAAAAATGGGAAGCACAGCTAAAGGAATAATTGAAAGACCAAGAACTACATGCGCCCAGGGAGGAGCACTGGCAACTTTGGCATCTCTGCCTGAAGTAATAGGAATATCTCATGCTGCTGAAGGATGTTCAGGTAACCTTACGGGATCCATCGGAACCTGTTCAGGATACAACGGTGAAGGCTATTGCGGTGGAACTCAGACTCCTTCAAGCGCTGTAAGAGAAAAGAATGTTGTTTTTGGCGGAACAGACAGGTTGCGCCAGGAACTGAAATCTTCACAGGAGCTTTTGGAAGCAAAGCTATTTGTGGTAGTTACAGGATGTATGACTGAGATCATAGGCGATGATGTTCAAGCAGTAGTAGATGAATTTGAAGATGCAGCGACACCTGTAATTGCAGTTAATACGCCAAGCTTTGAAGGTGATGCATACTCAGGTTATGAAAGAGTTCTTACTGGAATTTTTAATAAATACATTCCACAGTCAGAGGAAAAGGATGAGAAGCTGGTTAATATATTTGGACTTGTCCCTAACTTCGATCCAAATTACAGAGGAGATCTTGAAGAGATCAAAAGACTTCTTGAAAGTCTGGGACTTAAAGTCAATACATTTTTTACACCGGACCAGACTTATCAAAATATTTTAGATGCTTCAAAGGCATCACTAAACATTCATTTTTCAAGAGTTTGGGGACTTGATTTTGAAAAGGGATTTGAACAAAAGCATGGGACACCTTTCTGGACAACAGATTTGCCAATCGGATCGGTTCAAACAGGAGCATTTCTAAGGGAACTGGCTCAGCACATCGAGATTGACGAGGAACTATTAGAAAGCGTCATAAAGAAAGAAGAGGAGCGTTATTATAACTATTTCATCAAGACTCTTGATCTGGTGATAAATGCACAGTTCTTTTACTATGCAGCCACAGTAACAAATTCAAATTACGCTATACCTCTTGCTAAGTTTTTAAAGAATGAGCTGGGATGGAAAGTAGATGATGTCTTTGTTACAGATCTTTTGACCAAGATAAAGGCAAAAAAGCTTGAAGATGCATTCCTTCAGGCTGGCACTCCTGGAGAGCTTATAAGAGAAACTGACACTAAGCAGATAGCATGGCAGTTAAATAAAAGGCATGCCCGTAATCAGGGACAGAGGTACTTTGATCAGCACGGACCACTATTCATTGTAGGAAGTTCGTTGGAAAAGTACGCGGCTCAGGATATAGGAGCCTTAACCTATGCTGTATCTTATCCTGTTGTAAATAGGGTTATAACTCAGCGTGGATATTCAGGCTACAACGGAGGCCTTAATTTACTGGCAGATCTGATCTCAGTTCCGGTTTCAGGAAGATAGGAGGAATTAAAATGAGTGAACTTGAAAATAAATACGCAGAAAAAGCCATTCCTCCTACCAGAGAGGAGAGACTTGAGACTACAGATACCTACCATGGCTGCAGCTGCGATCTTCTTGAATGTTCAAAAAGCTGCTGTCTTAAGGGAAAAGACAGGGACTTCTGGCAGGGAAGTTCTTCATGCCAAATGTTTTTGTCAGTTATGATGTCAGCACCAATAGAAAATACAGTGCTGATCATGCATGGACCAGTTGGATGCGGACATCAGCTCCATGTAACAACCTTTGGAACCAATGCAGGCAAGAATGTCAGAGGCCTTGCACCAAAACCTGTTAACTGGCTTTCTACCAACCTTTCAACTACAGAGATCGTAAATGGTGGTGAAAAGAAATTAAGAGAAGCTATAGAATATGCAGATAAGACCTTCAGACCGGAATTCATATTTGTCCTTTCCACCTGCGCACCAAATATTATCGGAGACGATGTTGAGAAGATAATCGAAGATGAAAGTAAGGTTGTATCAGCCCAGCTGACAGCCATTCATTGTCCGGGCTTTAGATCAAGGTATGTATCAAGTGCCTATGATGCTTTTTATCATTCTCTTATCCGTCACATACAGCTTGAGCCTATTGCCTTTAAGGATTTTGTTCCTCTAAATCCGGCTGATCCAAATGCTGCTTTTTTGGCAGCAGGCTACGAGTACAAAAAGAACTATACAGTAAATATCATGACTCTTGAGTCTATGGGAGCTCAGGATGAATCAGAGCTTTCCAGACTGTTAAATGCCCTTAATCTAAATGTAAATGTCCTTCCTGAGTATAGCAATGCCGACAAGATCAGGTTTGTTTCTGAATCAGCTCTTAATGTCAGTCTTTGCTGGATGCATGATGACTACTTTGTAAAGTACTTAAAGGATAAATACAATGTGCCATATTACATGGGAATGCCCCTTGGACTTAAAGCTACCAGAAAGTGGCTTGTGGATATCGGTGAGCATTTTGGACTCAAGAAAGAAGCAGAAAGACTTGCTGATTATGAAGAAAACCTTGTAAAAGAGGCAATTGCTCCCTTTAAAGAGAAGCTTAAAGGAAAGAGAGTAATGATCTCCGGAGGAAGTGTACGAAGTGCAATAGAAGCCTCTCTTATCCACGACGATCTTGGGATGGAGATAGTATCTGTCATAGGACTTTTGTATGATTCAAATGCGGAAGAAGCCTTTGAGGATTTAGCCAAGGAGCATCCGGATGTTCCGGTTATTGTCAGTGACCAGCCATATGAATTTGTAAATCAGGTAAAGACATATAAACCAGATATTGTGCTATGTCATGCCAATGGACTTTCAGAACCAGCCAAGCTTGGAGCAGTAACAGTTCCTGAGTTTGATGTTGGAGGAGCATATTTTGGATATAACGGTGTATTTCAGGTGGCAAGACAGCTTACCTTTGCACTTGAAAATGATTCTTACGTAAAAGAAGTTTCAAAACATGTGAAGTTTCCATATAAGCAATCGTGGTATGAAAAAGAACCATTTGCTTACATCAAAGGATGAGAATAGGAGGAGATAATGAAAAGATCAGTTAAAAATTTTTTGGCGCTGATACTGGGCATCAGCGTGGTTGTATCAGGATGTGGCCCGGCGGGAAAAGAGGCATCAGGTAGTGGTGATCCAAGTCAGCCACTAGGTGCTGTTTCCGGCACAGTTATAAATGAGGAAGGACTTATAGATTACTCTGCAATAAGTGAAGAGGAACTGACAGCTCTATATGAAAAAGAACCTGCCTACAACCAGACTATTACTGTCAATTATACAGGCTCCCTTTGCCCGGTAGCGCTTCCAGTAGCTAAATATCTTGGATTTGTTGAAGAGGAAGGAATCAAGTCTTTTGATTTTGTGCAGATTTCAGGAAGTGCTGCAAGAGATGGCCTTGCATCAGGCAATCTTACAGTTGCCATTGGCTTTTTGTCAGATTGGCTCTTGTATTATCAAAATGGAGAAGAGGTAGTGAGTACACTGGCACTTCATTCTGGATGTGCTTCAGCTGCAGCCCTTAAGGATTCAGATATAACAAAGTTTGAAAAAGGAATGAAGATTGGCGTATCTGGAGACATCGGAGGAGTTTTCCACAATATCGGACTTAGATTTATCAATCACGATGGTTTTTCTACTGATGATTTCACATGGGTTGCGCTTGAACCTGGAACACTTCTTGCAGCACTTCAGGAAGGACAGGTTGATGTCATCGTTGCAAGTGATGAGCTTATCTACAACTTTGTAGAGGATGGGTATGCCAAGGTCATCAGATCACAGGATTATGATCCGGATTTTGAAAATGAAGTATGCTGTTCTCTTGGCTTTAACAAGGATTTTGTAAAAAATAACCCTGTCACAGTTTACAAGATAACACGAGCTGTTTACAGGGCTTCAAAATGGCTTGAAGCAAGCGAAGAAAACAGGGAAAAGGCAGTTGATCTACTACTTGATAAACAGTACATTTCTACCACAAAGGAAATGGGAGTTGAACTGATCAACCTTCTTCATTATGGATTTGGAACTAAAGAACTTGTGGCAACAACTAAAGTTATCGGACAGGAATACAAGGACCTTGGTCTCCTTCCCGCTGATTTTGATCTGACTAACGCAGAAGAACAATTCCTTGTTAAGTATGATCTCACCAAAATAGCTCAGTAAAGGAGGAAAAGGTATGGCAGAAATAGTAAGCACTATAAATGCAGGTATCTCTCAAAAAGAGCTGAGGCTTTTGGAACAGAGGGATCTGACAACAACAGATAAGTTATTAAGAAGAGTGATAGTTTTTTTGCCAGCGCTTTTTGTCTTGATTCACTTAGCGGAGCACCTGTTTTTTCCATCAAACAGTAACTATAAACCGTCAGTAGCCTATGCTGGACTTATAACTCTTTTCCTTGTGGCTTTGATAATATGGATTGGCTTTTCATATTTTTCATATAGGGCTTTTGAGAAGCTTAGACATGACAGTGCGCTGTTTATTGCTATTGCGATTCTTTTGACAGCATATGACATAGCTACGCTAAAGACCGGTGCCCTGGCACTTCCATACTTTCCCTGGGTGGGAAAGGTATTGGATGCCATGATCGCTGATAAGAGCAAGCTTTGGGAGTGTGTTTACCATTCTTTCAAACTCCTTTTTACCGGATACTTTGCAGGAGTTGGGATTGGCCTTGTATGTGGGATTCTGGCAGGCTGGTCCTCTAAAGTTCAGTACTGGATACAACCAATAACGAGGGTTCTGGGCGCAATCCCAAGCACAACATATATGCCTATTGTAATGATGCTTGCATCATCTCTTTTTGGAGGAGCAGCATTTCTTATTGGTCTTGGCGTATGGTTTCCTGTAACGGTGTCTGCCATGAATGGTGTCCAAAACGTTCAAAAGCACTACTACGAAGCTGCTCAGACATTAGGAACCAACAGACTGGGGATATTGCTTAGAGTGGTAGTTCCAGCTTCCATGCCGACAATCTTCACAGGACTTACTCAGGGAATGAGCATTGCTTGCCTTACGCTCGTTGTAGCTGAGATGATGGGCGTAGAAGCAGGACTTGGCTGGTATATTAACTGGCAGAAGGGCTGGGGAGACTTCACCAAAATGTATGGCGCGATCATTCTCATCTGTCTCACATTCATTTTGGTCAATACTATTCTGGAACTTATCAGAAAAAGAGTACTTCGCTGGCAGAATGGAGGTATTTGATGGCAGTAGGTAATGTTGAAATCAAAGACGTAACAAAAATATTTAGAAGAAGCGATGAGCAGGAGACGCTTACTGCTTTGGATAATATAAACCTTACTATTGAGCCCGGGGAATTTGTTTCTATAGTTGGTGCAAGTGGCTGTGGTAAATCAACTCTCCTTAGGATAATTGCCGGTCTGGAGAAGCCAACTATAGGGGAAGTGACCTGTGATGGTGAGCAGGTCACAGGAACCAGCGTTAAAAGGGGACTGGTGTTCCAAAATCATGCGCTGTTTCCCTGGCTTACTGTTTGGGACAATGTCCTTTTTGGACTAAGATCAACGGGAAGAGTTAAGGAAAAAAAAGATCTTGCTGATCAGCTTCTTGGACAAGTGGGACTTGAGAAATTCAAAAAGTCATATCCAAATCAGCTATCTGGAGGTATGAGTCAGAGAGTTGCCCTTGCTAGAGCGCTTACAACTGAACCGGATGTACTTTTATTGGATGAGCCTTTGGGAGCACTTGATGCTTTTACCAGAATGAATATTCAGGATGCACTTATTGATCTGTGGAAGACCAGAGAAAAGACCATGATCCTCATAACTCATGACGTGGATGAAGCTATATATCTTTCACAGAGGGTGATCATTATGTCTCCAAGGCCGGGAAGGGTAGTTGAGACACTTAAGATAGAACTTCCATACCCAAGAAACAGAAGTGACTCTAATTTTACATATTACAGAAATCATATCTTGGAGAAATTGGATCTTGCTCAGAAAGGGGCAGATGTTGAGTATGTTATTTGATATTTGGAGGATGTTATGAAAAATAAAGTATTGGCTATCATTACCATTATATTTGGACTGTTGGCGGCTATAGGCCCCAAGACTATATTCCCTGTTTGCAAGGCAGGAGAGATGAAGATGAGATGCTTCTATACGGCAAGATGGGAACTTGTTGTAGGGGTAGCAGCAGTTATTACGGGAATCCTGCTGTTAATTATATCCAAAGAAATAATAAGGGCAGTACTATCGGGGGTTCAGATCATACTTGGGGTATTTATAGTACTGATCCCTACAGCGATAGTAGGTGTTTGTGGAAGTCCAATGATGCATTGTGTAACAGTTACCAGACCAGCGCTTATTGTGATCGGTACTCTTCATATTTTAGTAAGCAGCACAGCACTTATTGTATCTCTAAGAGAAAGCAGCGGTAAAAGAATAGGACTGAAGGTGGCTTAACTTGCGAATAATTGATATTGCAATCAGAAAGTTAATAAACGGAAAAACAGGAGGAGCTGCGGCTCTCATCTTCGCACTTATCTTATCTTTTACAGCTTTTTCAGGAAGGATTTTATCAGATAGTCTTTTTCTTGGGGCTAATAACCTTAAGGAAAGACTTGGAGCAGATATTGCGGTTGTTCCAAAGGGGGAGGAAGAAAGCTATCAAGGAATAATCTTAAGTGGTGAGCCAGTCGAGTGCTCTATTGAAAGAAGCCTTGAAAGTAAGTTGATTGCTATAGATGGAGTTGAGAAGGTAACTCCTGTTGTATATCTTGCCAGTCTAAATGCATCCTGCTGTTCTGTTCCAATACAGATAATAGGCTATGATCCTGAAACAGATTTTGTCACGACTCCCTGGATATCAGAGGGGTACGTAAAAGACAATAAGGATGGGAGCCTTATAATCGGCTATAACATAGCAGCTGATTCAGAAGATACGTTGACATTTTTTGGAAGAAGCTATGAGATCAGAGCGAGACTAAATAAAACTGGTACCGGAATGGATAAGTCAGTATATGTAACTTTTGATGTTATGGAACAGCTTATAAAAGATGCCAGAGAAAAAGGAGTAAGCTTCGGAGAAAAAGATGATATTACTGAAACTGACAGGATAACAGACAGCTACGTTTCTGCGTTTCTTATAAGGGTTAAGGAAGGCTACAGCCCCGACCAGGTAACTGGAACAATATTAAGAGATATTCCAGCCGGAGTTGTTCAGAGCAAGAATGTATTTTCATCTGTAACCGAGGGGATTGGAGTGATCTCAGATTTTATCAGAAATATCACTATTGCAGTTCTTTTTATAGTGAGCTTTGTTACAGCGCTGCTCCACATTTACAGAGTAGAAAACAGGCGCAAGGAATGGGCTGTTTATAGGATGATGGGAGCATCTGGAAACTGGATATTGGAACTCATATTTACAGAAACAGTTCTTCTGTCTATAGTAGGCGCAGTTGCAGGAGTTGGACTAGGAGCGCTAGTTGTTTTTCCATTTAGCGAACTGATCTCAGAGCAGCTAAAACTTCCATATTTAAGACCTGATTTACTTGAGATCATAAAAGGGGTACTTTTCAGTATAGGCTTAACAGCTTTTAGCAGCATCATACCTGGTATCATAGCTGGTGAAGTTGCCGCTGGAACTGAATGTTATGTACTAATGCGGGAAGGTGAAAGTTAAATGTCCATAGTAGCTGAAAATATCGTAAAAGAATATAAGAGAAGAGGAAAGTCCTTTATAGCTGTGGACAATGCCAGTTTCACAGTCCCTAAAGGTAGGATTGTAGCTGTAACAGGGCGTTCAGGCAGTGGTAAGAGTACGCTTTTAAATATTCTGGCAGGTATGATCGAACCGGAGAAGGGAAGCGTTAATGTAGATGATATCAATATCTTTGGAGTTAAGGCTTCAAAACGCGATAAGCTAAGGGCTGGCAAGATAGGAATCATTCCTCAGAACCAAAGTCTTATAAGTGGCCTGACTATCTATGACAACATAAGACTTCAGTCAATTTTTTTATCTCAAAGGCCCTTTTTACCTAATAGCTCTTTTTCTGGAATGGTATCTGTTCTTGGTATTGATGATCTTCTTTCCATGTATCCTGCTAATCTTTCCGGGGGCGAAATGAAGAGAGTGGCCATAGCAAGGACACTTACTGGTAACTTTGATTATATCTTTGCTGATGAACCAACAGGCGAACTGGACAAACTAAACTCTGAAAAAGTAATGGCCCTGTTTCGAAAAGAAGCATCAGCTGGCAAAGGCGTTCTGGTCATAACCCATGATGACCTTGTATCCCAAAGTGCCGACATTATTTATACAATGGAAGATGGAAGGCTTAAGAGGAAAAAGTAGAAAAGTCTTTACGAATAGCTGTAATATGGTATTATGTGTAAAAATACTTTTTTGCGTTAAAGAGGTAATGCACATGACTATATTACAGCTTAAGTACGTTATTGCCATAGATGAGGAATGCTCTATGAGGAAGGCAGCGGATAGACTCTATGTTTCGCAGCCTGGACTTTCAAGTGCAGTCAGAGATCTTGAGAATGAGATCGGGATCCAGATCTTTGAGAGAGTACATAATGGAGTTGTGACTACACCAGCTGGTTCCAGCTTTATTGCTTATGCCAGACATGCGGTAGAGCAGTTTGAGAAGGTTGAAGAAAAGTACTTGAATTCAAGAACTGAGAAGCCTACATTTTCTGTGTCCATGCAACATTACACTGTTGCTGTTAATGCCTTTATTGATACTGTCAAGGAATATGATCTTGAGGAGTATCAGTATTTTATCAGAGAGACTCAGACTAGCGAAGTTATTGAGGATGTTAAGACCATGAGAAGTGAAGTTGGTGTCATCGCCCTTTCTGACTTTAATAAGAATACATTTAAGAAGGTCTTTGTTGATGCATCACTTGAGTTCCATGAGCTCTTTACCCGTGACACTTACGTATATATGAGAAAAGATCATCCATTGGCCGGACAGGATGAGATTTCCCTTGAAGAACTCAAGGACTACCCTTGCATGGTCTTTGATCAGGGAGACAATAACTCTTTTTACTACAGAGAAGAAGCCCTTGCTACCTATGATTACAAGAAGGTCATCAGCACCAACGAAAGAGCTACATCTATTGAGCTTATGCTGGGACTTAATGGCTATGCAGTCGGCGCAGCCATGCTGGGAGAGAGCCTTAACGAATCTGAGCTTACAGCCATCAAGCTAAAAGAGGATGAGACCCTTACCTTTGGCTATATCACCAGAAAGGGCAGCGAACTTTCTGAAATGGGACAGGCATTCGTTGAAAAGCTTGAAAAACACAAGGAAGACTGAACTGAGATCTACAAGATGATGGTGAAGTAATCACTGCTTATAGAGCTTCCTGTATTCTCTTGGCGAATAACCAGTGATGTCATGGAAGACCTTGTTAAACGCTGTAGTTGACTGAAAACCTGCCTGAAATGCGCACTCTGTGATTGATATGCTCTCATCAAGAAGAAGTGATGCCGCGCTCCTGACACGTATATTTGCCAGGTATGCTGGAAAAGACATGTTCATATGCTGTTTAAAGAGCTTTGAAAAATAGTAGGTGCTAAGTCCGATCTCTTTTGCTACCTCTGACTGAGTTATGTTATCAGAGGAGTTTTCCATGATATAGTTGCAGGCAGCATGAATATATTTCCAGCTTCTCTTGCGGGAAACAAGATCATCAGATGTTTCTTTCTTGGCTTCGGCAAGGACATGGTTACCGATCTTTAATAAAATATCATAGATACACAGCTTACACTGAGTCTCGGAAAGAGGATCAGAAAGTTCGTGTATCTTTTTTATTTCCAGAATTTTTTGGGTTATGTATTTTGCAAGTTCAGGTTCCTTTGAGGCTGAAATGTAATGGCAGTCGTATAGGAATCTGGAAATTGAGACAAGATCCAGGCTGTTCTCAATAATTGCAGATGAGAACTGGACGAAAAGAGCTGCATTATCAGGAATAGACACTGTCTCATGGATCTGATGAGGCCAGATCAAAAGCACATCCCCTTTTTTTAATTCATAGAAGGTATCACTTACACGATACCTGCAGCCGTCTTTGAGTATGATAGTAAACTCGGCAGCGTTATGCCAGTGAGGTGGATATGTCACGGGGCATCCGTTTTTGACTACATATATATTTGAAGGTGTATTAAATTGTATTTTTTCTTTTCTTGCGTTTCCCATGGAATAATAATAACAAAAAATGGGCAAAAATTGGCAAAAAATATATATCAATTTAAAAAGATGCGGGACTAGAATGATACTACAAATGTAGGTAGTTTCAGCATTTTATGTGGAGTGGGATTATTATGAAAAGAAAAGAGATCGATTTTACACAGGGAAGTCCATTAAAGCTTATACTTTCCTTCTACTGGCCACTGCTTCTTACCAGTATGCTTCAGCAGTTTTACAACTTTGCAGATACCTGGATAGTTGGCAAAGGCCTTGGAGACAATGCCCTTGCTGCTGTAGGTAACATGGGATCATTGTTTTTTCTGATAGTTGGTTTTTCCTTTGGACTTGCCAATGGATTTGCAGTACTTGTAGCTCAGAGCTATGGAGCAAAAGACATTGAGACTTTAAAACACAGATTTGCAGGAGTAATAGAACTTGGCGTTGTTTTGGCAGTGATCTTGTCTGTAAGTAGTGTCGCATTTTTGCCCTATGCATTAAGACTTTTAAGGACAGATGAGCTTATCATTGCTGATAGCTTAAAGTATGGATATATCGTCTTTGGCGGGCTTTCGGCCGGTATATGCTACAATATTTCTGGGGCTATATTAAGGGCTTTGGGAGACAGCAGAACACCTCTTAAGGCTATTATCATTTCTTCAATCTTAAATCTTTCCCTGGATAGCCTGTTTATCTTTAAGCTTCACATGGGCGTTGAGGGAGCAGCCATTGCAACACTGTGCTCTCAGGTTATTTCATCCATCATATGTATTAATAGCCTCAGAAAGATGGAAGTTCTTATATTACAAAAAGAGTATTTCATAAATGAAAAGAGAATTTTTTTGGACCTGCTTAAAAATGGTCTTCCTATGGCACTTATGAACTCCATCACAGCTATAGGATGCATGGTGGTCCAGTACTTTGTAAATGGATTTGGAGTTGTATACACAGCGGCTTATGCAGCTTGCAGCAAGTATCTGAATCTTTTCATGAATCCTGCAACAACAGCGGGAAATGCCATGAGTGCCTATACCAGCCAGAACTATGGTGCCGGCAGATATGACAGGATAAAACAGGGCTTTAAGGTATGCCTTGGAATCGCACTTACAGCCTACGTGCTCCTTGGCTCTGTTATGGTATTTATTCCAGATAAGCTTGCTGCGATCCTTTTATCAGGTGAAGAGCAGATAGGACTTGTGTGCCTGTTCCTTCCAAGATGCGGAATTATGATGATCTTTTTAAATATACTATTTGTAGTCAGAAGTGCCGTTCAAGGTATGGGTAAGCCAATGCTTCCTATGCTTTCAGGTATTTTAGAGATGATCCTTAGGACCTTTGTTATTTCTTTCTTCATAGGAAGGATAGGATTCAAGGCTACAGCTTATACAGAGATAAGCGCTTGGCTCGGGGCTCTTTTTGTGAATGGGTATGCACTTTACATCTCACTTATGCCACTTCTTAGACAGAGCAAAGAAGAAAGAAAAAATGAGAGGGTTATATTAAATAGTCATGCATAACATAGTAGCAAATTAAAGAGGATTGCTCCACAGATGCAGTTCTGTGACAAAGTAATAGATTCAATAGAAAAAGCTAAGAAAGAGGTATGAAATGGGACATTTTAATAATTTTAAGACTACAGTGTATTGCGTAGCTCAGATCTTAGAGAGAATGGATCTTGAAACGCTTAAAAAGCAGTATAACTTCATTGAGAAGTATGTTGGTCTTGATAAGGTCTATCTTGAGCCATACAGAGAAGGCCACTGGGTAGATAAGGACAAGATGAAGAGCTTTATTGAGTTCTTTAAAGAGAGAAATGTTGAGGTTGCAGGCGGATTTACAACAGTTGTGCCTGACCTTGATAAGGAAGATGAAAAGAGACAGAGACTTTTTGGTACCTTCTGTTACACAAATTCAAAGATGAGGGAATACATTCAGAAGGTTTCTGAGTACTGTGCAGAGCAGTTTGATGAAGTTATTCTTGATGATTTTTATTTTACAAACTGTACCTGTGAGGATTGTCTCAAGGCTAAGGGAGATAAGTCCTGGGTAGAGTTTAGAAAAGAACTTATGAAGGATGTTTCTGAGAATCTTGTAGTAGGACCAGCTAAAAAGGTTAATCCTAATGTCAAGATGATCATCAAGTTCCCTAACTGGCGTGAATCTTACCATGCAACGGGCTATAGACCTGACGTTGAAAAAAACATTTTTGACATGGTCTACACAGGAACTGAGACAAGAGCCAGCGCCTACCAGGATCAGCACCTTCCAACATATCTTAGTTACAGCCTTGTTAGATGGATGGATGATGCCAGCGGCGGCAGAAATCATGGCACTTGGTTTGATACTTATCAGTGCTGGCCAGTTGATGACTATCTTGAGCAGGGCTATCTTTCAGCCTTTTCCAAGCCTGAAGAGATAACTCTTTTCCAGTGGACAGATCTTTTTGAAAATAAGCTTGTAACACCTCTGGGACTACAGTTTAAGAGAATCGACAAGATGCTTGATAGAACTGGCAAACCAGTGGGAATCCCAGCTTACATTCCATATGCATCACAGGGTGAAAATCACGTAGAAGATTTCCTTGGAATGCAGGGCTTTGCTCTTTATCCAACACCTCTTTTCCCAGACAGCGGAAGTGTCCTTGTGACAGAGAGTTCCCTTTGCGATGAAAAGATATTTGAAAAGCTTAAAGATTATCTTATTAAGGGTGGTAAGGTCTTTGTAACACCAGGCTTTATGGCAAAGGCCCCAGAAAAGGAGTGGAAGGATCTTAGTAGCGCCTACCTTACAGGCAGAAAGCTTTCAGTTACAAGATATTACAAGACTGACGATCCAGCTGGATACCTTGAAAATGTTGAGCCGGTTCTTTTTGCAGATATTCAGCATTCTAACAATATGTCATGGTCACTTCTAAATGGCGGAGCAGGGGAGTATCACACATCTCTTTTCCTTAAGGATGGCTATGGCAAGGGACAGATGTATCTTGTGAATATTCCTGAGAATCCATCAGACCTGTCTAGAGTGCCAGTGTGGGCGTTTGATGCCATTAAGCCAGTGTTTAACTATGGCGGTGTATATGTATCAGCACCAAATGTGTCTGTTTTCCACTATGATAATGATATGGTCATCCTCTATGCTCATGTTACAGGACAGGCTCATCCAGTCCATGCTACGATCCATGTACAGAGTGAGAATGCCAAGATTACTCAGTATTTTGATGGTTGGTATCCATTTAAAGAAAAAGAGCTTGAGCTTCAAAAGAGAGAATTTGGCTATGATTTACAGAAAAACACTGAGCTTGTGGCTGATGTTATTCTTAACCCAGGTGAATTCTACGAATTTAAAATACAAAAATAATTAACAATTAAGCTCTCCTATGTGTGTATAATGTAAAACATATATACAGAGGAGAGCATTATTATGAATAAAAAGACTATCTTACCTATCATGCTGGCAGCAGCTCTTTTAACAGGATGTGCTACTAAGGCAGAGCCTATTGATAAGGAGTTTACAAATGCGGACAGCAGCACAGAAGCTTCTACTGAGGCGGCTTTAGCAGTAGCAACTGCTGATTCAAGTGACCCAATAGATATCACTTGTCAGGAAGATATAAATAAGTACATTGAAGTTGAGACTATAGCACCTATATATGAGACTAGAAAGAGTACAGAGACTGCTACAAACTTCGAAGGACAGTGGCAGCAGACAAACAATCACTCATCAATTGGCGGAGATATCACTATCAGTGATCAGGACAAGGAGAAGTTTAGTTTTACTGGTGATTTCTGGTATTTTTCTCATACAGGAGATGCAGAGGGAGTAGCGTACTTTGTTTCTGACAATACAGCTATCTTTAAGGATGAAGAATATGACGGATATATCTTTTTCCATATGAATGATGGCGAAATGTTTGTTGGATGCGCCGGAACAGCTGGTATGATGGGAATGGCTGTATCACCAAATGGTGAATACACAACTGGCGAAGTGGTACATACCAATGAAGGCATCATGGAAGAGACATATACAGATAATGAGCTTAAGCTTATTAAGGAACTTATTTCTGAGGATGAGTACAAAGATGTCTTTGAATTTAGCACAGATGAAGGCGTTGTAAGTCTCTATGATGACAAAGCCCTTGGAGATGGAGCCAAGTGCAAATATGTAGATTCCTTTGTGCCAACCATGGGCGGACTTGGATATGAGCTTGTCCTTGTAGAAGATGGACGCGCATATATTCTTTTGCACAATTATTCAGAGGATATTTTTTATACTAATGATACAAACTGGACAAGTCAGGAACTTCCTGAAGTAAGTCTTGAATAAAAATATTTTATATTAATGA
The DNA here is from genome assembly GCF_900143205.1 of Butyrivibrio hungatei DSM 14810. Lineage (GTDB taxonomy): Bacteria > Bacillota > Clostridia > Lachnospirales > Lachnospiraceae > Butyrivibrio > Butyrivibrio hungatei. Next base: position 142,985 of record NZ_FRDH01000004.1, read on the forward strand.
AGGAGCGGATTATGAAAATAGTAGTAGCAGATACCGATAGCGTAGGATCAGATATGGACTACACCCTCTTTGATGAACTGGGTGAGTGCACATATTATGGCGACAAGATAACAGATGACAATGCAGCTGAGAGACTTAAGGACGCCAAGGTCCTTATGATCAACAAGAGTGCCATCACTGACAAAATATTAGATGATGCACCAGACCTTGAGCTTATTTGCGAGTTCGCAACAGGCTTTGATAATGCAAACATAGAAGCTTGCAACAGACATGGCGTTAAGGTTGCAAATGTGGTCAACTATTCAACTATGTCAGTAGCACAGCATACCTTTGCACTTCTTTTTTACCTTATGGAGAACTGCAAGTATTATGATGAGTTTGTTAAGAGTGGCCAATACGCTAATCAGCCACATTTCTGTTGCCTTGATATTCCATTTAATGAGCTTGATGGCAAGACCTATGGAATTGTTGGAATGGGTAATATAGGTAGAAAGGTTGCAGAGATCGCGACTGCTTTTGGGGCAAAGGTTATTTTCTATTCTGCTTCAGGAAAGAGTACCTGCACAGATTACGAGAGAGTAGAGTTTGACGAGCTTCTTAGTCGTTCTGATGTGGTATCTCTTCACTGCCCACTTAGTGATAGAACTAGAAACCTCTTTAATAAAGAGGCTTTTGACAAGATGAAGAAAAATGCGATCCTTATTAATGTAGCAAGAGGAGCTGTAGTCAGCGAGCAGGATCTCTATGATGCACTTGTAGAAGGCAAGATCGCGGCAGCAGGCCTCGATGTACTTAACCCGGAGCCTATGGCTAAGGATTCACCACTTCTTAAGATTCAGGATAGTGGCAAGCTCTTTGTAACACCTCATATGGCATGGGCTAGTACAGAAGCTAGAAAAAGATGCCTCGAAGAAGTAAAAAAGAATGTACAGGCATGGCAGAAGGGCGAACCAAGGAATATAGTAAATTAATATAAGATTCGGCGACTTGGAAAACTAAGTCGCCGATTTTTTTATAATTTATTTCGTTAGATGAGGATTTGTTGATTGTCAGTATTTTCCTGGGAGGAAGGCGAGCGCTTTGACGTTATCTTGGAAATTATGGGAACGCCTTGAAGTTAACATAAAATTTTTTTAAAAAAAATTGAAAAAAGTACTTGCATTATTTTTGTCTTTGAGATAATATAAACAAGTCGCCGCGATACGGCGGTCGACAAAAGCTAGTAAGCCTCGTTGGTCAAGCGGTTAAGACGCTGCCCTCTCACGGCAGAATCAGCGGTTCGATTCCGCTACGAGGTATTTCGACTGCAATAGCAGCCCAACCCGAGATCTCAACTATCTGATAGTTGAGATTATTTTTTTATCAAATGCTCTAATTATATATTCTAAGTAGTTAGCACGGAAAGTGCATCTTTAGATTAGTTGTGGATATTCATCCAAAATATTTCCTTTATTTTTTATTTGATGGTTGATAATGGAAATTCAAAGGCTTATGCGTATTGGCAAGCTATGACAAAAACATGCTGAAATATGATTTTTATATTCATTTAGTAGAAGGAGTGTAAGCATATAGATTTATGAATGATGATCATTTTGTTGAGAAAAAGGCTGAGATAGAAAAGACAATAGAATTATTAAAGGAGGAGTTATCTCAGGCTCCATCTGGAACAATAGTCGCTCTGAATAAAAATGGACACTACAGATGGTACCACCAAAAGAAGAATAAAAAGGGAGGCTTTGAGAGAAAGTACCTTAATAAGAAAGATGAGGAACTTGCGCGGAAGCTTGCTAAGAAGGCTTATGCTAAAGCTCTTTTACGAGATAAAGAAAATGAGCTTTCTTGCATTAAAGCATATCTTAAGAAGCGAAAATGCACTGATTATAGGGCTTTGATCGAAGGGAATTCGCCGTATCGCTCTCTTATTCTTTGTGATGACTGGGGTAGTGAATCTTATGAATCTAGTCATTCTCATCCGGAAAATTTGATAGTTAAGGCTCCTAAGGGCCAATATGTGAGGTCTAAATCGGAGGCACTAATAGCCAATGAACTTTTTGAACAAGGAATTTCTTATAGATATGAATGCTTGCTAGACATTGACGGAATCGCATTTTATCCTGATTTTACTATTAGAAAGGATGCTACAGGCGAAATTTTTATTTGGGAACATTTTGGATTGGTTGATGATGCGGCTTATTTTGACAATATGATGCGCAAGATATCTCTTTATATGAAAAATGGGTATATTCCGGGCGTGAACCTTATCATGACTTTTGAAACAAAGCGCCATCCTTTAACAATTGATGATGTTAGGAAGGTGATAACGCTATATCTGAAAGAATAGGTTATTTTGTATTACTGTGGGATTGCTGAAGTATTCTGCGGTATTGCTGAAGTATTACTGCGGGATTGCTGAAGTCCTTTGAGATGGTATCAAAATAGCTAGAATAAGTGCAATGGTATTACGGGCGTTTTGCGTAGTGATACTAAAAATGCAAGATAAACCTTAATGGTATTACAAGAACTATACGTAGTAATACTAAAAAGGCAAGAAAAGAGTGAATGGTATCCCTTGAATCCGTGCAAGTGATACCAAAATAGCTAGAATAAGTGCAATGGTATTACGAGAGCTCTGCGTAGTGATACCAAAAATGTAAGATAAACCTTAATGGTATTACAAGAGCTATACGTAGTAATACTAAAAAGGCAAGAAAAGAGTGAATGGTATCCCTTGAATCCGTGCAAGTGATACCAAAAGAACTAGCTAAAGCATAATGGTATTACAAGAATTTTAAGCGATGATACTAAAACAACTGAAAAAAGAAAAATGGTATTACTGAAGTTTGATACAGTGGTACTAAAATAGGAATATATAAGAATATGGTATCACTTGCTTTTGCATCAAGCATACCAAAACATGCAAAAAACAAGCTAATAGTATTACCTGAGAAAAAATACAGTGATGACAAATGAATCTCAAGGTGATAAAATAGTAGCCCTTGACGAAAATGCGTTATTGTGGTATTGTCGATATGGTAAATGTTAAGTGGGCTTGAAGAAAGCCCACTTTCTTTATGTATTTAGATAAGATTTATGTATTCATATGTAAATCATGTTTCAGATTATGAATATATGAATCGAAGGATGAGGTTTAATTCATGAAGAAAAATGAAATCGAGAAGAAAACCGAGGAACTGTTAGTTCCAATAGCCGAGGCTAACGGCGTCACGATCTATGACGTTGAATATGTCAAAGAGGCTGGTGAATGGTATCTTCGTGCCTACATTGACAGAGAAGGCGGAGTGGATATCAACAAGTGCGTTGATGTAAGTCATGCTTTATCTGATGCATTAGATGCAGATGACTTTATTGAAGATGCTTATACTCTTGAGGTTTCAAGTCCAGGACTTGGAAGACAGCTCAAGAAGGACAGACATTTTGCAAACAGTATCGGACAGGATGTAGAGTTCAAGCTCTTCAAGGCCAGAGATGGTGTCAAGGAGTTTGCTGGTACGCTTAAGAGTTTTGACAGCGATAGCGTAACCGTAACTATAAATGACAAAGATGAAAACTTTTTAAGAAAAGAGATATCAGTGATTAAGCTTGCTTTGGATTTTTGATCCAAGCGTAAAAAAGGAGATTACGATGAGTAAAGAATTAATGGATGCCCTTGATCTTTTAGAAAAGGAGAAGAACATCAGCAAGGATTCTCTGTTTGATGCAATCGAGAATTCACTTATCACAGCTTGCAAGAACAACTTTGGCAGAGCTGAAAATATCAGAGTAGAAGTTGACAGAAACAACTGTGACTTTAAGTGCTATGCAGACAAGACTGTAGTTGAGACTGCTGATGATGTTATGGATCCTCAGATTGAGATCTCACTTGATGATGCCAAGAAGATCACCAAGAAGGCAAAGGTTGATGATGTTGTAGCAGTTCCTCTTAATTCTAAGGAGTTTGGACGTATCGCTACACAGAATGCCAAGAACGTTATCCTTCAGAAGATCCGTGAGGAAGAGCGTGGTGCTATCTACAATGAGTATTTTGAGAAAGAGCATGACATCGTTACTGGTGTTGTTCAGAGATTCATTGGCAAGAATGTTAGCATCAACCTTGGAAGAGCAGATGCTATCCTCAATGAGAATGAGCAGGTAAAGGGAGAGGTTTACAGACCTACATCTCGTATCAGAGTATATGTCCTTGAAGTTAAGAATGGTTCAAAGGGACCAAGAATTCTTGTTTCAAGAACTCACCCAGATCTTGTAAAGAGACTCTTTGAGCAGGAAGTTGCTGAGATCCAGGACGGAACAGTTGAGATTAAATCAATCGCTAGAGAGGCTGGAAGCCGTACTAAGATTGCAGTTTATTCTAACAACCCTAACGTAGATGCAGTTGGTGCATGCGTAGGTGTTAACGGAGCAAGAGTAAATCTTATCGTTGATGAACTCGGCGGTGAGAAGATCGACGTTATCAACTGGGATGAGAACCCTGGTAACCTTATTCAGAATGCTCTTTCACCTGCCAAGATCGTTGCAGTATTTGCTGATCCTGACGAGAAGAGCGCTAAGGTAGTAGTTCCTGACTATCAGCTTTCACTTGCTATCGGTAAGGAAGGTCAGAATGCTAGACTTGCTGCAAGACTTACAGGTTACAAGATCGATATCAAGAGTGAGACACAGGCTAAGGATGCTCCAGGATTCCGTATGGAAGACTATCTTGATGATGAAGATTACGATGAGTACGAAGAGGGCGAGTATGAAGAAGGCGATGTAGAGTCTTCTGATGCTGAAGTTGAGGAATAATATGCAAAAAAAGATTCCGATGAGAAAATGCGTCGGCTGCGGTGAAATGAAAGAGAAAAAAGAGATGATCAGAGTCATTAAGACACCTGAGGACGAGATTGTTCTTGATACCACAGGTAGAGCTAATGGCAGGGGAGCATATATCTGTAGCTCCAGGGAATGTCTTTTGAAAGCAGTCAAGAACAAAGGACTTGAGAGATCTCTTAAGGCTCAGATACCAGCAGACGTGCTTGAGCGAATGGAAAAGGAGCTTGGCTAAGATATTGGATTCTAACAAGATATATTCTATGCTGGGGCTATGCATGAGGGCTGGTAAGCTAAAGAGCGGCGAGTTCGCCTGTCTAGAAGCTGTCAGAAAAAAGACAGCAGTACTGGTCATTGTCAGTGAAGATGCCTCAGATAATACAAAAAAGCAGTTTAGAGATAAATGTAGTTATTATAACGTTCCAATCTACTTCTTTGGCAACAAAGATGACTTGGGACATGCAATTGGTAAGGACGTTCGAACGAGTCTGGCTGTAACAGACCAAGGTTTGGCTAAGACCCTCATAAAGGACTTACTTCTAGAAAAAAGTACGGAGGAAATGTGAATGGCAAAAATTAAAATATCCGAACTTGCAAGCGAGCTTGGATGCGACGCAAAGGAGCTGATAAGTGTTCTGCAGGAGAAAGGCATAGAGGCAAAACGTTCGAATAGTTCTATCGAGGAAGCTGATGCAGAGATAGCAAGAAAGCACTTCAAGGGTGGAGCTACCAAGGAGGCAAAGGCACCTGCAGAGAGTAAGGGCGCTCCAAAGGAAGCTAAGAAAGAAGCTCCAAAGGAAGAGCCTAAGCAGGCAGCCGGCGATGAGCCAAAGAAAAAGAAGAGCAAGATCATCATGGTTACCAATGCTGGTAATTCCAAGATGGGTGGATACAATAACGGCCAGAACGGCGGCAATAATAACAATAACAACCAGCGCCGTGATAATGGTGGCAATAGAAATGGTGGAAACAATAACGGCAGAAGAGGAACTTTTGCTCAGTCACAGAATGTTTACCATCCAATCAAGCCTTTAACAGCTCCATCACAGCTTGATAGCTATGATAACGTTGTATCAAAGACACCAGCTCCTAAGCCAGCACCAAAGAAGGAAACTCCAGTTCAGACTCAGGCAGCGCCAGAGGTTAAAGAGCAGGTACAGGAGAACGTACAGCCTAAAGCTCCAGCAAGAGAGCAGAATGCAGCTCCTGCACAGAATGATAGAAATAGAGATAACAGAAACTTCCGTCAGAATGGGGACAGAAACAATGGACCTAGAAATGACAGAGGCGATAGAAATAATTTCCAGAATAGAAACAATGGAAATGGTGGATTCCGCAGAGATGGTCAGAACAATTCCTTTGGCGGACCAAGAGGTGGCCGTGATAATCAGGGCGCTCAACAGGGCGGCGGTAAGTTCGTCGGCAGAAACGATAGAAATGATAGAAACGACAACAGATTTGGCGGAAACAAGTTTGATAAGGGTTCATCCAGAAACAACAGCTTTGCTGATGCACCTGTAAAAGAGGGTGGAAGCCACAGAGACGAAGAGAGACGTCGTATCGGACAGGAAAAGGATAAGAGAAACAAGAAGGATCTTGCTTACGAGCAGGAAGAGATGATGCCAAGAAGTAAGAGAGTCGGCAGATTCATTAAGCCTGAGGTTAAGAAGGTAGAAGAGCCTGAAGAGCAGATCAAGGTTATCTCAATCCCAGAGAAGGTTTCCATTAAGGAACTTGCTGAGAAGATGAAGATGCAGCCATCAGTTATCATCAAGAAACTGTTTATGGCTGGTCAGGTTTCAACAGTTAATACAGAGCTTACATATGAGGAAGCTGAGAATATAGCTATCGATTACGATATCATCTGCGAGAAGGAGATTCCTGTTGATGTTATCGAAGAGCTTCTTAAGGAGGATGAGGATGCACCAGAGACTCTCAAGAAGAGACCTCCTGTTGTCTGCGTAATGGGTCACGTTGACCATGGTAAGACATCACTTCTTGATGCAATCCGTAAGACAAGTGTTACTGATAGAGAGGCCGGTGGTATCACACAGAGAATCGGTGCTTACATGGTATCAGTAAATGATCAGAAGATCACATTCCTTGATACTCCTGGTCACGAAGCTTTCACAGCTATGCGTATGCGTGGTGCTAATTCTACAGATATCGCTGTACTTGTAGTTGCAGCTGATGACGGAGTTATGCCACAGACAATAGAAGCTATCAACCATGCTAAGGCTGCAGAAGTAGAGATCATTGTAGCTGTTAACAAGATTGATAAGCCAAATGCGAATATTGACAGAGTTAAGCAGGAAATGACTGAATACGGTCTTATTTCTACTGATTGGGGCGGAACAACAGAGTTCGTACCTGTTTCAGCTAAGTCAGGTGAAGGTATTGAAGACCTTCTTGAGACTATCATTCTTACTGCTGATATCCTTGAGCTCAAGGCTAACCCTGATAGAGAGGCAAGAGGTCTTGTGCTTGAAGCTAGACTTGATAAGGGCCGTGGTCCTGTTGCAAACGTTCTTGTTCAGAAGGGTACACTTCATGTAGGTGACTTCATTTCTGCTGGAGCAAGCTCAGGTAAGGTTAGAGCCATGGTTGATGATAAGGGTAACAAGCTCAAAGAAGCTCGTCCTTCACAGCCAGTTGAGATCCTTGGCCTTTCAGATGTTCCTAATGCCGGTGAGGTATTCCTTGGACATGAGACTGACAAGCAGGCTAAGCAGTATGCTAATACATACCTTCAGCAGCACAAGAAGGATCTTATTGAAGAGACAAAGGCAAAAATGTCTCTTGATGATCTCTACTCCAAGATTGAAGAGGGTAGACTTCAGGAACTTAACATCATCATCAAGGCTGACGTTCAGGGTAGCGTAGAGGCCCTCAAGCAGAGTCTTCTTAAGCTTTCAAATGATGAAGTTGTTGTTAAGGTTATCCATGGTGGTGTTGGTGCAATCAATGAGTCTGATGTAACTCTTGCAGCAGCATCAAACGCTATCATCATCGGATTTGATGTTCGTCCTGATGCAACAGCTAAGAGTATGGCTGAACATGAAGGCGTTGAGATCAAGCTTTACAAGGTTATCTACCAGGCTATCGAAGAGATTGAGTATGCTATGAAGGGTATGCTTGCTCCTATCTATGAGGAGAGAGTTACTGGTCATGCAGAAGTTAGACAGATCTTCAAGGCTTCTAAGGTTGGTAACATCGCTGGTTCCTTCGTTAAGGACGGTATCATCAAGAAGGATTGCAAGGTTCGTATCTCTAGAGATGGCGAGCAGATCTTCGAAGGTGATCTTGCTTCTCTTAAGAGATTCAAGGATGACGTCAAGGAAGTTAAAGAAGGCTTTGAGTGTGGTCTTGTATTTGATGGCTTCGATCAGCTTCACGAAGGCGATATGGTAGAAGCTTACGAGATGGTAGAGGTTCCAAGAACTTGATGCGAGAGCAGAACTTCCGTATGTAAGAGGAATTTTATGAGAAAAAACAGTAATAAAAATAAAAGAATAAACGGTGAAGTTCAGAAGGTTATTTCTGAAGCAATTCGTTATAGTAAAGACCCAAGGATCAGTCCCTTTACATCCGTTATGGATGTAGAGGTTGCCCCTGACCTTAAGACATGCAAGGTTTGGGTGACTGTTATGGGTAATGACGAGGATAGACTTAGAACTGCAGAAGGTCTTAAGAGTGCAGCAGGTTATATCCGTAGCACAGTAGCCAAGCAGCTCAATATGAGATATACTCCAGAGCTTAGATTTATCATGGATGATTCTATTGAATATGCAATCAATATGTCCAAGATAATCGATGAAGTAACTGCTAAGGACAATGAGGCTAGAGCAGCTCGTGGAGAGGACATTGAAACTGAGTCAGATGACTTTGTTGATGAGGACTCTTTTGAGGAGGAAGAATGAAGATCGATCAGCTAATGGAAGGTGTAAAGACTGTTGGTATCAGCGGTCATATAAGACCAGATGGTGATTGCGTCGGTTCTTGTATGGGCATGTATCAGTATTTGTCCAAATGCTATCCAGATGCCAGGATTGACGTTTTTCTTGAGAGTATACCTGCAGAACTTACCTTTATCAAAGATGTTGATAAGGTAAATCATGAGTTCACAACTGATGTTGACAGCTACGATCTTTTTATTGTTCTTGATTGTGGCAAAGACAGAACTGGTAAGGCAGAAGCCTTTGTGGACAGTGCAAAGAAGGTTGTTAACATTGACCATCATATCAGCAATCAGGGAACTGGTCATGAGAACTATATTGTTCCTACAGCTAGTTCAGCCTGTGAGCTTGTTTATGATGTGATCGATAATAGCAAACTTGATATTGATATAGCCAAGACTCTTTATACCGGAATGGTCACAGATACTGGTGTTTTCAAGTATAACAATACATCTCCAAAGACTATGCAGGTTGCGGCAGATCTTATTTCTTACGGCTTTGATTTTGGAAGTCTTATAGATCATGTTTTCTATGAAAAGACCTATATGCAGAATCAGATTCTTGGAAGAGCTCTTTTGGAAAGTATCATGCTCATGAACGGCAGATGTATAGTATCTGTTGTTTCCAAGCAGACAATGGAGTTCTATGGAGCTGTCAGCAGTGACCTTGATGGTATAGTCAATCAGATGCTCCTTACTATCGGAGTTGATTGTTCTGTGTTTATGTATGAGATCGAGCCTTTGGTCTACAAGGTGAGTCTTCGCAGTAATGGAGCAGTTGATGTTTCCAAGATTGCCCAGCTCTTCGGAGGTGGCGGCCATCAGAGAGCAGCAGGCTGCACAGTGAATGGAACACAGCACGACGTTATCAATAACATTACTAAATATATACACCAGCAGCTGTTTGAATGATCACATGAATAATAGCCACAAGATATATTATGTCTTGTGGCTTGTTTTATCACATTGGATAGGAAAAATATGAACCAGTATAACGGACTAATAAACATATATAAGGAGCCGGGCTTTACATCTAATGATGTTGTGGCTAAACTTAGGGGCATCCTTCATCAGAGAAAGATTGGACACACAGGAACTCTTGATCCAGACGCTGTGGGAGTTTTGGTAGTGTGCCTCGGTACAGGGACCAAGCTTGTTGAGATGCTTACAGATCATGACAAGGAGTACATAGCTGTATGCAGATTGGGTGTTATAACTGATACCCAGGATATGTCTGGCAATGTACTTGAATCATCAGAGGTTCATGTGACCAAAGAGGAGCTCCACGAGGCGGTTAAGGCCTTTGTTGGAGACTATGACCAGATTCCTCCTATGTTTTCAGCTATCAAACAGGATGGCAAAAAACTCTACGAACTTGCAAGAGAAGGAATCGAAGTAGAAAGAAAACCAAGAAAGATCCATATAGATGCCATCACGATCCTTGATGATTCACATTTAGAGGATGAGCATATGTTTACTATGGAAGTAAAGTGCTCCAAGGGAACATATATCAGAACTTTGTGCCATGACATCGGCCTTCGTCTCGGATGTGGCGCAGCAATGCAGCATCTTACAAGGACAAGAGTGGGCGCCTTTAATCTTGAGACAGCCTTTACTTTGTCACAGATTGAGCAGATGAGAGATGATGGTACTTTGATGGACAATATCCAATCCCCAGAGTTTATCTTTAGAGATCTTGATAAGGTTCACGTCAAGGATTCAGCAAGAGTTCTTTTGGAAAATGGTAACAGCTTTAGGAAGGACAACATTATAAATGAAGATCCTGAGGGAGTTAACGATACAGAGTATCTTGAAGAAATGCTTGAAGATGGCAATATGATCAGAGTATACGCCGAAGATGAGACATTCTTTGGAATATATATATATGATGCAAGAACCAAGATGTTCAAGGTGGACAAGTTCTTTTTTGAGAAATGAGATATAAAAGATGCAGATAATCACAAGACTTGATGAACTGAATATAAATGAAAAAACAGCCATAGCAATGGGTAAATTTGATGGAATACATCTAGGCCACAAGAAGCTCCTTGATATGATACTTGAGCAAAAGAAAAACGGTCTCAAAGCTACAGTGTTTACCTTTGAACCATCTCCTGAGGAGTTTTTTGTTGGACATACAGTTAGACAGCTTTTTACCAGAAATGAAAAGAGAAGAGCTTTTGAGAAGATGGGAATAGATATTCTTGTAGAGTTCCCGCTTACCGAGGCTACGGTAGCAACACCACCGGAGGATTTTGTAAGAAACATTCTTGTAGATGACTTAAATGCCAGGTACATAGCTGCGGGCACCGATGTCTCTTTTGGTGATAAAGGAAGCGGTAATCAGTTCCTTCTCAAGAACTTAAGTAAGGAACTGGGATTTGACCTATGGCTTATTGATAAGGTCATGATGGATGGCGAAGAAGTAAGTTCCACTAGAGTAAGAAACGTTGTTTCAGACGGAGATATGGATATGGTCAGAAGGCTTCTTGGCTATGACTATAGTATCAGTGGGATCGTTGAGCACGGAAGGCATATTGGTCACACAATAGGCGTTCCAACAGTAAATATCTTTCCTCAAGACAATAAGCTCCTTCCTCCATTTGGCGTATATAGTAGCCTTGTCGTGATAGATGGCTGCGAGTATAGGGGTATGACCAATATCGGCAGGAAACCTACTATTTCAGAGCATGAGAAGGTAGGCGTTGAGACTTATATCTATGACTTTGACGAAGACGTTTATGGTAAGGCAATAGAAGTAAAGCTCAAAGATTTTTTGAGACCGGAAATGAAATTTGACAGTATAGATCAGCTTAAGACTCAGATAGAAAGTGATCTTAAGCTTGCAGCAAAATAATTAAGGCCTGGGACAGCAATGGAAAATCTGATAATCGCTACAAATGCAGTAATACCCTTTATTGTTTACATATTTCTTGGAGTTATCTCAAGGAGAATAGGACTTGTACAGGAAAAGTTTTTAAAAGAGCTAAATGGAGTCGTTTTTAACGTCTTTTTCCCGTTTATTATGTTCAACAATCTATATGATGTGGATTTTACTGAGCTTAAGGGCGCGGGATATGTAGGCTTTGCTTTTGCAGCCACCCTTGTGGTCATATTCGCCGTATTTTTTCTTGTTCCTTTGTTTGAAAAAGAAAATTCAAGACGCGGCGTTATAATGCAGGCAATCTTTAGGAGTAACTCAGTTCTTTTTGCGATTCCTCTGACAGAGAGTGTATTTGGAAAAGAAGGAGTGGTAATGGCTAGTATCATGGTAGCCTTTATCGTGCCTCTTTATAACATCACATCTGTGGCAATCCTTGAGTACTTCAGAGGTGGATCGGTATCACCAAATGTACTGGTAAAAAATATCCTTAAGAATCCTCTTATCATAGGAGCCATCGCAGGTATCTTATTTAATCTGATGCCTCTTAAGATGCCGGTATGCCTTACTGGACCTATATCCCAGCTTTGTAATATGGCAACTCCTTTATCTCTTTTTGTATTAGGAGGAACCCTTAAGGCTTCTGATATGAAGAAAAATGCAAAACCAATTGCTATAGGAACAGGGCTAAAGCTTCTTGTGATACCTAGTATCATAGTGACTATCATGTCTATGATCGGCTTTAGAGGTGCTGAACTTTTTGTTGTATTTTGCATGTTTGCAACCCCTGTTGCAGCGGCATCATATCCAATGGCACAGAGTATGGATGGAGACGCAGATCTGGCTGGAGAATACGTGGTGGTTTCCACTATTCTTAGTATTTTTACAATATTTGTGTGGATACTTGTGTTAAAAGGATCATCACTCATATAAAAAATGTTTATATGTTAAAATAGTATTTGAATCGAATAATTCATTAAGGAGGTTTAATAAATGAATTACAAAGAAAGATATAATGAATGGCTTACAAACCTTTCTGATAGCGATCCGTTAAAGGCAGAGCTTCTTCAGATAAAGGATGATGACAAAGATATTGAAGAGCGCTTTTACCAGGATCTTGCATTTGGTACAGCAGGACTTCGTGGTAAGGTAGGCGCTGGAACTAATAGAATGAACTTTTTGACTGTCGGCAAGGCTTCACAGGGTATTGCTGATTATATCGTGGCTTCTGGCAAAGATAATATGGAAAAGGGCGTTATCATTGCCCATGATCCTAGACATTTTTCAAAAGAGTTCTCTAAGCTTGCAGCAGGTATTTTTGCAACAAATGGTATCAAGGTTTACACATTCCCTGATCTTAGACCTACACCAGAGCTGGCATTTATGATCAGACGTCTTGGAACAGTATCAGGAATCAACATTACTGCTTCACATAATCCGAGAGAATACAACGGATACAAGGCATATTGGGATGATGGATGCCAGGTTTCATCTGAGATCGCAGATGGCATGACAGAGAAGATCAATGCAGTTGATATCTGGAATGGTATCAAGACTGGTGATTTTGATGCTCTTGTAAAAGAAGGTAAGATCACAATCCTTGGTGAAGAGTACGACAGAGAGTACCTTGATAAGATCGAGAAGATGGCTATTCATGAGGGCGATGAACTTGACCTTTCTATTCCACTTGTTTATACACCACTTAATGGATGCGGTTCTATTCCATTTAGACAGATGCTCACAGATAGAGGATTCAATAACTGGAAGATCGTTCCTGAGCAGGAAAATCCTGATCCTGATTTTACTACAGTTGGATATCCTAACCCAGAAGATCCTAAGGCATTCAAGCTTAGCGAGAAGTATGGTAAGGAATTTGGAGCTGAGCTCTTAATGGCTACAGATCCAGACTCAGACAGATTTGCTATTGAGATCAGAGATGCAGAGGGTAATTATATTCCTCTTAACGGTAACCAGACTGGATACCTGCTTGTTAACTATGTATTAGAGGGTAGAAAAGACGCTGGAACACTTCCTCAAAAGGGTGCTATGGTCAAGTCTATTGTTACATCAACTCTTTCTACTATCATGGCTAAGGCTTATGGCGTAGAGATGTTTGAGACACTTACAGGATTTAAGAATATCTGCGGTAAGATCCCATATCTTCACGAGAATGGTTATACATACCTCTTTGGATATGAGGAGTCTGTTGGATACGCGGTTTGTGAGGATATCAGAGATAAAGATGGTATCTCAGCAGGTATGCTTGTTGCAGAAGCAGCAGCATATTATAGAAAGCAGGGCAAGACACTTTGGGATGTCCTTCAGGAAATCTATGCTAAATATGGATTCTTTGCCGAGGACGAACCTAATATCGTACTTGAGGGTATTCCTGGAGCACAGCGCATCCAGCGAATGATGAAGTACTTCAGAGAAAATCTTCCTACATCTGTTGCAGGTGCCAAGGTTGATAAGGTTATAGACTATATCAACGGATATGAGGATATTCCAGCTCAGAATGCGATCAGGTTATTCCTTGATAACGGTTCATGGTTTGCTATCAGGCCTTCAGGAACAGAGCCAAAGATCAAGTTCTATTTCTACTCAAATCAGGATTCAAGAGAGAATGCTCTTTTAGTTAATCAGAAGATAAAAGAGGAAATCTTTGCCCTGATCAACAGTGTAGAGTAAAATGGCATCTAATTTGCCAAAAAAGAAAAATAAGGTATCTTCTTTTACTGAAGTAGATATTTTAAAGAAAAGCAGCTAATAATATAATACGTAGTAACACAAGCAAAGTGGCTTTAGTGTTTTAGTTTTTATACAACTATTTTTTATGGAGGGTAGACATGGACGGAAAGAAATTATATAAAAGCAATGATAGAAAGATCTGTGGAGTTTGCGGAGGTATTGCCGAATATTTTGGAATTGATCCAACAATCGTAAGACTTGTATGGGCGCTCACAACATTCGGTGGAGGAGTTGGCATTGGGGCTTATATCATCGCAGCGATTGTTATGAGTGATGCTCCTGATTACACAGAATAATTTCACTAACCTTATATAGAGCTAAGCGTATTAACTTAGCTCTATTTTTATGCGAATTTGTAATAAACTAAGCGCTCAAAAAGCCTTGATTTATGAGTGTTTAGCATATATAATAAGAAACTGTTACTGCTTGTTACAAAAAAAGTAACAATAATGGGAGTAAATAAAGGAGGAGAAATGGCGCAGGAGAAAAATGTTGGGGAAGAAAGATGCCTCTATACAGCAGAGGAAATCTTAGAGCCACGTGAAAAAGAAAAGTGGAATTTACTTGCTATATTTCTGATCACTGCGGCAGTCATTTTGGGAGATATTTTTGCTCCGATTCCATGGTGGGTCAAAGTACTAGCTACATTATTTGCAATTGGAGTAAACTTGCATTTTGTTGATGAAATACGTTTTGGAATCAGTATGGCAAAAGACCTGTCAGCAGCAGATTGCATTTTCAGAGCATTTGAACCAGATCTTGGTGTAAAAAATGTTTCCTATTCAAGAGAGTATAGTAAATATCATTGTCTTGATAGAATAAGGAAAGATGTTACAGACCCTGATGGAACAAAGAAAGAGGTTCCAGGTCGCAAAACTGTCTTTAATATTGCATCTCTTGGATTTGGCTTTGAAGATCATGCACGAACATCATTCTTTGATGGTGGAACCAAGACAATTATGCCTCGTTTACAGATCAGTGGCAGTTACAAAGGGCTTGATTACAACCTTGTTCATTACAAGAAATATGCAGACACAGGAAGTGAAAAGTCTTCTAACCTTTTTGGGGTAGATGATCGCTGGTCTAATGCTATGAATTTTATAGAGATCAAGCTTCCAGATGATTTCCTTGGTTATGTTGAAGTTGGCGAGAGCGAGTTCATTCCTAAGAAAAAAGACGGAGCGATTGCTATCGAAACTGATGACATTATTTTTAATAAACAGTTTAAGGTAATTACAAACGAAGAACTTGGAGCATTTATGCTTCTTAATCCAAGACATATCATGAAGATCAGAGATTTTTATGATTCACTTAGATCCAAGAAATGGGCAAATAAATTCATGCTCTTATTCATGAATGGATACTTATATACTCAGAATGATTCAAGTACATGGGTTGATATAAATGCACCAGCCCACAAGAAAGAGAATATCAAAAGAGCAATCAAAAAGTGTAAGGGTATTGATGATTTCATCAGAACTTATGTTGATGGGCTTGAACTTGATAAAGAAGATTTTACAACAAGAAAAAAAGGAGCTTAAAAAATGGACGTACAGCAGACAGCACAGACAGTTAATAACGCAGCTTATTTAGTTAAGACAATAGTAGGAGTAGGAGCATTTTTACTTATCCTTATCGGTTGGTATGTTAGAACAAACAACAAACTTATTGTTTTAAAGAACAAAGTAGATGAAGCACTTAGTAATATTGATGTAGCTTGCCAGAAGAGAGCACAGTCAGTTAAGTCTTGTTACGCAGCAGCAGCAACAGTACTTAGCACAGAGCAGAAGATTCTTCTTGAGAGCTGCAAATATCGTTCAGGTATGAATTCAAAGGAAATCGCTCAGCTTGATTCAAATCTTACAAAGTCTATGGGCGTTATCAATGCAGTAGCTGAGAACTATCCTCAGATCCAGTCATCTGAGCAGTTCCTTAACCTTCAGAAGGTTATCACTGAGACAGAAGAGACACTCTTTGCTCAGAGAAGAATCTACAACAGCAATGTTACAGTATTTAACAGCGCTATCAGGATGATTCCTATGAACATCGTAGCTGGTATGCAGCACTGTGAACCATATGAATTTCTTAAGGCAGAGGAAGAGGAAAAGAAGCCTTTCGAAATCCCAATGCCTAATATTGACTTAGGTTAAGTTTGACTTTACATAAAGACAAATATATGCTAACATACTATAGTTGCTGACAAAATATCAGTAATAAATAGTAACAGAAACTACCAGTACTCGGATTAAGGATACTCCAACCTTTATCTGTGTATATGGCGGATTTCCAGAAAAAAGGAGAATGTAACAATGATTACAAAGGAAAAGAAAACAGAAGTTATCAACAAGTTTGCTAGAACAGCTGGCGACACAGGTTCACCAGAGGTACAGGTAGCTATCCTTACAGAGAGAATCAAGGAGCTCAACGATCACCTTTCAAAGAACCCTAAGGATCACCACTCAAGAAGAGGTCTTCTTAAGATGGTTGGTCAGAGACGTAGCCTTCTTGGATACCTTAAGAAGAAGGACATCGAAGCTTATCGTAAGCTTATCGCTGACCTTGGTCTTAGAAAATAATTCTGTGAACTATAAAGACGGGATATGGCTGAGTCACATCGGCTTATTCCGTCTTTTCAATTTTTACTAAAGTGCACTAGGTATATGGGTTCAAAGTTATAATAAAGATTATGCCTTCGTGATTTTTATTATGACCTTGAAAACCATATATCATAATAAATGTTTAAACTGCACACGCACCTGAAGCGCTTTTGCGGATGATGGACTGCGGATGGGCAGTAGAAGGAGAAAATAATGGTAAAGACTTATTCAATGGAACTTGCTGGTCGTACCCTTAAGGTAGAGATCGGTAAAGTAGGAAAACAGGCAAACGGATGCGCATTCATGCAGTACGGTGACACAACAGTTCTTTGTACAGCAACAGCATCAGCTAAGCCAAGAGATGGAATCGATTTCTTCCCACTCTCAGTAGAGTATGGTGAGAAGTTTTATGCAGTAGGTAAATTTCCAGGTGGATACAATAAGAGAGAGGGCAAGCCTTCAGAGAACGCTATTCTTACAAGCCGCGTTATCGACAGACCTATGAGACCTCTTTTCCCTAAGGATTACAGAAATGATGTAACAATCGAGACTATGGTTATGGCAGTAGATCCTCAGTGCAGACCTGAGCTTCTTGCTATGCTTGGTGCATCAATTTCAGTTTCAATTTCAGATATTCCTTTCGATGGCCCATGTGCTATGACACAGATTGGTATGATCGATGGTGAGCTTATCGTAAACCCAACTCAGGAGCAGTGGAACACAGGTGACCTCAAGCTTACAGTTGCTTCTGTTGGACAGAAGGTTATCATGATCGAGGCTGGTGCTAATGAGATTCCAGAAGAGAAGATGAAGGAAGCTATCTACAAGGCTCATGATGTTAACCTTCAGATCATCGAGTTCTTCAAGGGTATCGTAGCAGAAGTTGGTAAGCCAAAGCACGAGTACACAAGCTGTGCAGTTCCTGAAGAGCTCTTTGCTGCTATCAAGGAAGTTGTTCCTCCAGAAGAGATGGAGAAGGCTGTATTTACAGACGACAAGCAGACAAGAGAGAACAATATCGCAGAGATTACAGATAGACTTACAGAGAAATTTGCTGATAACGAAGAGTGGCTTGCTATCCTTGGTGAAGCAATCTACCAGTATGAGAAGAAGACAGTTCGTAAGATGATCTTAAAGGATCACAAGAGACCAGACGGACGTGACATCAAGCAGATCAGACCTCTTTCAGCTGAGGTTGACCTTATTCCTAGAGTACACGGAAGTGCTATGTTCACTCGTGGACAGACACAGATCTGTGACGTAGTAACACTTGCTCCTCTTTCAGAGGCTCAGAAGGTTGAAGGTCTTGATGCATTTGCTGCAGACAAGAGATATGTACACCAGTACAACTTCCCTGCTTACTCAGTAGGTGAGACAAAGGTTTCAAGAGGTCCAGGACGTAGAGAGATCGGACACGGAGCTCTTGCAGAGAGAGCACTTCTTCCAGTTCTTCCTAGCGTTGAAGAGTTCCCATATGCAATCCGTGCAGTATCAGAGACATTTGAGTCTAACGGATCAACATCAATGGCTTCTACATGTGCATCATGTATGTCACTTATGGCTGCTGGTGTTCCTATCAAGAAGATGGTCGCTGGTATTTCATGCGGACTTGTAACAGGCGATACAGATGACGATTTCATCGTTCTTACAGATATTCAGGGACTTGAGGATTTCTTCGGAGATATGGACTTCAAGGTAACTGGTACAAAAGATGGTATCACAGCTATTCAGATGGATATCAAGATCCACGGTCTTACAAAGCCTATCGTTGAGACAGCTATTGCACAGTGCCGTGAAGCTAGACTCTTCATTATGGATGAGTGCATGAGCAAGGCTATTGCTGAGCCTCGTAAGGAAGTATCTAAGTACGCTCCTAAGATTGTTTCTCTCCAGATCGATCCTGAGAAGATCGGTGATGTAGTTGGACAGAGAGGTAAGACAATCAACGAGATCATCGCTCGTACAGGCGTTAAGATCGACATCACAGATGACGGTAAGGTTTCAGTTTGCGGAGAAGATCAGGACAAGATTGCAGAAGCAGTTAACATGATCAATGTTATCGTTACTGATTTTGAGAAGGATCAGATCTTTACAGGTAAGGTCGTAAGCATCAAGGAGTTTGGCGCATTTGTAGAGTTTGCTCCTGGTAAGGAAGGCATGGTTCACATCAGCAAGATTTCTAAGGAGAGAATCGACCATGTAGAGGATGTTCTTACACTTGGCGATACAGTAAAAGTAATCTGCCTTGGCAAGGACAAGATGGGACGTATCAGCTTCTCTATCAAGGATTGCCCTAAAGACTGAGTTAACGTAATGCAACGCAAGGCACATACGTGCCCATTTGGCTGACACTTTCGTTTTGCAAAAAACGTAACGGTACAAAGACGTCAAAGGACGACGTCTAAGTACCGACGTTTTTTGAAACAGCCAAACTGTCCACGTATTGGTCCTTGCGTTTTTATTTATGTAATAGTCGATCAGGTAATATTTGAGCTGATTTAAGAAATATAAGATTTAAGTTTGTTTAAGGGATTAGAAGATGAGTAATACAAAAGAAACTATTAGTGAGATTAATAAGCGTCGTACCTTTGCTATCATTTCACACCCTGATGCTGGTAAGACTACACTTACTGAGAAGTTCCTTCTCTATGGTGGAGCAATCAATCAGGCTGGATCTGTTAAGGGTAAGGCTACAGCCAAGCATGCAGTATCTGACTGGATGGAGATTGAGAAGCAGAGAGGTATTTCAGTTACTTCCTCAGTTCTTCAGTTTAATTATGAGGATTGCTGCATTAATATCCTTGATACACCTGGACACCAGGATTTCTCAGAGGATACATATAGAACACTTATGGCAGCTGACTCAGCAGTCATGGTAATCGATGCCAGTAAGGGTGTAGAGGCTCAGACCAGAAAGCTTTTCAAAGTCTGTGCAATGAGTCATATTCCTATTTTTACATTTATCAACAAGCTTGATAGGGACGCTATGGATACCTTCGATCTTCTTGATGATATCGAAAATAACCTTGGTATCGCTACATGCCCAATGAACTGGCCAATCGGTTCAGGTAAGAACTTTAAGGGTATTTATGACAGAAGAGAAGGCCATATCGTTACTTTCTCAGAGACTCAGAAGGGTACCAAGGAAGGTAAGGAGACATTTATCTCTTTAGATGACAAGGCTGGAATTGACAGCATGGTAGGTCAGGATGCATTTGAAAAGCTCCAGAGCGAGATTGAGCTTTTAGATGGAGCTGGTGCAGAGTATGACCTTGATAAGGTAAGAGCAGGTGAACTTACACCAGTATTCTTTGGTTCAGCTCTTCAGAACTTTGGTGTTGAGCTTTTCCTTCATCACTTCCTTAAGATGGCTACACCACCAACAGGACGCATTTCTTCTGATGGAG
Organism: Butyrivibrio hungatei DSM 14810; assembly: GCF_900143205.1. Classification (GTDB taxonomy): domain Bacteria; phylum Bacillota; class Clostridia; order Lachnospirales; family Lachnospiraceae; genus Butyrivibrio; species Butyrivibrio hungatei. Next base: position 163,397 of record NZ_FRDH01000004.1, read on the forward strand.
AAGTTATTGATCCTATGGAGAGAGATTTCTCAGCATTCGTATTCAAGATTCAGGCCAACATGAACAAGGCTCACAGAGACAGAGTAGCCTTCATGAGAATCTGTTCTGGCAGATATGATGCCAATAACGAAGTTAAGCATGTTCAGAGTGGCAAGGTAATGCGTCTTTCACAGCCACAGCAGCTTATGGCTGATGAGAGAAAGATCCTGAGCGAAGCTTATGCGGGAGATATCATGGGTGTATTTGATCCAGGTATCTTCTCAATCGGTGATACAGTATGTATGCCAAAAGATAATATCGTTTACGAGGGAATTCCTACATTCGCTCCTGAACATTTTGCAAGAGTACGTCAGGTTGATACCATGAAGAGAAAGCAGTTTGTTAAGGGTATCACTCAGATTGCTCAGGAAGGTGCAATTCAGATTTTCCAGGAGTACAATACAGGTCTCGAAGAGATCATTGTAGGTGTTGTAGGTGTACTTCAGTTCGATGTATTGAAGTTTAGACTTCAAAGTGAGTACAATGTAGATATAATCCTTGAGAATCTCCCATATGAGTATATTAGATGGGTTGATAATGAGGATATTGATATGTCTTCACTTGTTGGAACATCTGACATGAAAAAGATCAAGGATATGCATGACAGACCACTTCTTCTTTTCATTAATGAGTGGAGTGTAGGCATGACTATGGAGAGAAATAAAGGGCTTGTTTTATCTGAGTTCAAAAAGAACTAAGTCTGGAGGAGAGCATTGATAAGTCGGGATAAGTTTTTTGGGAAATTTATCGCTTTAGCTGTTGCCTGTGGGTTATCTTGCGGGCTTTTGTCTGGATGTCAGTTTTCTAGTATAGATGAGTATCTTGAGACCCTCGGAATGAAGGATGCTTCAGAAAAAACTAATGAGGCATCTTCTGAAGGAACTTACTATGTCTCTGAAGATGTTGCTGTCAATAGTAGTGCTACTATCAGCTCATCTGCAGAAGCGGACGAAGGAGCTTCTTTTACCTCAGAAGACGAAGCCAATAGCAAACCGGAAAAGTCCACTAAGACAGAAAGCAGTAGCAAAAACGTTTCTGGAACAGTATCTGAGAAAGAAATGAAAGCTGCGAGAGAGGCCATAGGACTTACAGATTCTAACTTAGAGACTATCAAAAAGAAGCAGGAAGGTCTCTATGCTTTCGAACGCCTTACAAATGAAGGCAAGACCCTTTATGCTGAGATCCTGACAATACTCGAAAATCAGGCTTCCGATATTTTGGTGTCAACAACCAGTGATGAAGCAGTAGAACTGATCTTTGACTATGTATTGATCGATCATCCGGAGATCTTTTATGTGGATGGATATCAGTATACCAACCACACAAGGGGCGATGTCATTGAGATGATTACCTTTACTGGTAACTATACTTACACACCAGAGCAGGTTGCAGACAAAAAAGCTAAGATAAACGATGCAGTAAACAAGTGTCTTGCCAATGCTCCTTCTTCTGAAGATGAGTATTATGCCATTAAATATATTTATGAGTATCTGATCACTAATACTGATTATGATCTTGAAGCTGAAGATAATCAGAATATATGCTCAGTATTTATAAATGGAAAGAGCGTATGCAATGGTTATGCCAAGGCAGCGCAGTATCTTCTTAATAAGATTGGTGTCAAGTGCACACTTGTTACTGGTACAGTTGATACAAAGAGTTCAAAGGGCGTAAGACACGCCTGGAATCTGGTTCAGTGTAACGGAACATATTATTATGTGGATGTTACCTGGGGCGATTCCTCTTATCAGACCAGTAACGGTGAGACTGCTGATGCAACCAAGCTTCCAGCAGTAAATTACGATTATCTGTGTGTTACTAGTGATGATATCGGCAAAACACATCATATTTCAGACAATATAGACATGCCTGTTTGCAGTAGCATGACAGACAACTACTATGTAAGAGAAGATGAGTATTTTAAGTCAGCGGAGATGTCTCTTATCAAGGACCTCTTTGATAGAAGATACAAAGATGGCAGTGATAACGTGACAATGAAGTGCGCGACAAAAGAAGTATACGACAGTATCTTCGAACAGCTTATTACTAATAAAGGCGTCTTCGATGTACTTCAGGGTGATACCAGCAGCGTGTCATATACCACATTTGCTGAGACCAGGACCATAATATTCTGGATTGATGCGAATTGAGGCGTTAGCTTAGCCTAGCTGAGAGAATTATGATATACTGTATAATGAATTAGATTATTAATGTGTTTATTGAGGTGACAATTATGGGAAAAGAAATTGCAGAGGTTGGATCAGTTAAGATCGCAGATGACGTAGTTGCTAGGATCGCAGCTCTTGCAGCCCTTGAGGTTGAAGGCGTATCTGCTATGGCTGGTAATTATACAAGTGATGTTCTTGAAAAGGTTAGCCGCAAGAATCTTGCAAAGGGTGCTAAGGTTGTTGTTGGTCAGTCAGAAGTAAAGGTTGATCTTGCACTTATGATGGCTTATGGATTTAATATTCCAGCTACATGTCAGCAGGCTCAGACTCGTGTTAAGGCTTCAATTGAGAACATGACAGGACTTGAAGTTACTGATGTTAATATTAGGATCGCCGGAATTACAATGCCAAAGGCATAAGATAGGAATAAAAGTATGATGAATAGAACAGAACTGAGAGAGCAGGTATTCAAGCTGCTCTTTCGTGTTGAATTTAATTCAAAAGAAGATATGGCAGAGCAGGAGGAACTCTTCACAGAGACAAGTGATCATGAGTTTTCCAAGGCTGATGCCGATTACGTTAGAGACAAATACGAGAAGATAGCAGAAAAGCTTCCAGAAATCGATGAAGCTATCAACAAGGAAACTTCTGGCTGGGATACAGGCAGAATGGCTAAAGTTGAGCTCACTATCATCCGCCTTGCTATCTATGAGATCAAGTATGATGATACAGTACCTACGGGTGTTGCTATAAACGAGGCAGTTGAACTTGCCAAGAAGTTTGGTCAGGATGGCTCATCCGCTTTTGTAAATGGAGTGTTAGCAAAATTTGCGCAGTGAATATACAGTCACACAGGTTAATTCTTACATAAAGAATATGTTTACTCAGGACTTCCTCCTTAAGTCACTTACTATTAAGGGAGAGGTCAGTAATTTAAAGTACCACTCATCTGGACATATTTATTTTACGTTGAAGGATGCAGGTGGTGCTATTTCTTGTGTGATGTTCCGTGGTGATAGAGACAGAGGCGGCCTTAAGTTTCAGATGAAGGAAGGTCAGCAGGTCAAGGCCAGCGGAACAGTTGATGTATATGAAAGAGATGGCAAATATCAGCTCTATGCAAGGCAGATTGAACTTGATGGAGCTGGAGCTCTTTATGAGAAATTTGAAGAGTTAAAACAAAAGCTACTGGAACAGGGCATGTTTGCAGAAGAGTACAAACAGCCTATTCCATCATATATCAGGACTCTTGGCATAGTTACAGCTCCAACTGGTGCAGCTGTGCGGGACATTATAAATGTAGCGACACGCAGAAATCCGCATATTCAGATAATTCTTTATCCTGCCATAGTTCAAGGTGAGAAGGCTTCCGAGAGTATTGTCAGAGGAATTGAGACTTTATCCAGGAAACAGGTTGATGTAATCATTGTTGGCCGTGGCGGAGGTTCTATAGAAGATCTTTGGGCATTCAATGAGGAAACAGTCGCCCAGGCAATCTTTGATTGTCCGATTCCTATTATATCTGCAGTTGGTCATGAGACAGATACTACGATAGCAGATTATGTTTCAGATAGAAGGGCACCTACGCCTTCTGCTGCTGCAGAAATTGCAGTATTCGAATATAACAGATTCGTGCAGGATATAGAGGATTACTCTTTTACCCTTCACAGGAGCATGGAAAATAAACTAAACAGCAAGAAGCTTCTGATGGATAGATATAGAGAGTCCTTGAGACTATTAAGCCCTCAGGGCAAGATAAGAGACAAACTCCTTAGACTAGACGGATTTGCAGATACTTTGCAGACCCTTATGGACAGGAAACTTACAGACTACAGACACAGACTCAATATCGATATAGAGAGGCTAAAAGGTCTGTCGCCACTTGACAGGTTAAAGGGCGGATATTCCTATGTGGCTGGTGAAGATGGCGATAACATAAGAAGTATCAGGGATATCCATAAGGATGACAAACTATCAATTTATGTAACTGATGGAACTATAAAGGCTAAGGTTATAGAAACTGAGGATAATGCGTATGGCAGCCAAGAAGACTGAAGATAAAAAAGAAAAGCTCTCTGTGGAAGAGGCTTTTAGCAAAATTGAAGAAAAGATCCATGCTCTTGAAAAGGATGACATCTCTTTAGAAGATTCTTTTAAAGAGTATCAGGAAGGCATGAAACTACTTAAGAATTGCCACGAGGCTATAGAAGAGGTTGAACTCAAGGTTCAAAAGATAGCAGAAAATGGCAGTCTGGAGGATTTTGAGTAATGAAGAGCGAAGACTTTGAAAGTCGCCTCAAAGAGCGCGTATCAGAAGTTGAGAATATATTAAAAAAGTATCTTCCAAAAGAGGAAGGTTATGCAAAGACTGTTATTGAGGCTATGAATTACAGCCTTTTAGCAGGAGGCAAGAGACTTAGACCTATCATGATGATGGAGTCCTATCGTCTTTTTGCTGGAGCAGATGCTGATCTTAAGGTGGTAGAGCCTTTTATGGCGGCAATGGAGATGATCCACACCTATTCACTGGTGCACGATGATCTTCCAGCTATGGATAACGATGAGTACAGAAGAGGCAGAAAGACTACTCATGCAGTATATGGCGCAGGTATGGCAACACTTGCTGGTGATGGCCTATTAAACCTTGCCTTTGAGACAGCAATTGCAGGCTCAGTTTCAGATTCTTTTGACGGACAAAAAAGATACCTTAAGGCTCTTAATGTCCTTGCTACCAAAGCCGGTATCTATGGCATGGTAGGTGGTCAGTGCGCTGACATCGTAGCAGAGAACAAGACAGATATCCCTGATGAAGAGATGAAGGATACCTTAAGTTATATAGATGAGAACAAGACAGGAGCTCTCATTGAGAGCAGTCTTATGATAGGAGCGATCCTTGGCGGAGCAGATGAAAGTGCTGTAGAGGCCATTGAGAAGGCTGGAAGTTGCGTAGGAGTTGCATTCCAGATTCAGGATGATATCCTTGATATAGTTGGAAATCAGGAAGAACTTGGTAAACCTATCGGCTCAGATGAAAAGAACGGAAAGAGCACCTATGTGAGCCTTTATGGCATGGAGGGAGCTTCTAACAAAGTAAAAGAGCTCTCTGATGAGGCCTCCAAGATACTTAGTGATCACGGCTTTGAAAACACTTTTTTGGACGAACTCTTTCAGTATTTGATCTATAGAAAGAAATGATGGATGGTAGACGAACATGCTGCTTGATCAGATAAATAAAACTGGAGATATAAAGAATATCCCTGCAAATAAATATCCTGAACTTGCTCAGGAAATCAGAGAGTTTTTGATAGACAACCTTTCAATCACAGGTGGACACTTAGCTTCAAACCTTGGAACGGTTGAACTTACAATGGCTCTCCATGTAGCTTTAGATCTTCCAGAAGACAAGATAATATGGGATGTAGGACACCAGTCATATACTCACAAGATACTTACTGGCAGAAAAGATAAGTTCAACACTCTTCGTCAGTATGGCGGAATCAGTGGTTTTCCAAAGAGATGTGAGAGCGATACAGACTGTTTTGATACAGGCCACAGCTCAACATCTATTTCTGCAGGCCTTGGAATGGTCAAGGCAAGAGATCTTCAGCAGGATGATTACACAGTAGTATCTGTTATTGGTGACGGGTCTCTTACTGGCGGACTTGCTTATGAAGCTCTTAATAACGCAGCCAAATTGGAGACTAACTTTATCATCATCTTAAATGATAACGAGATGTCTATTTCTGAGAGCGTAGGAGGTATGAACAAGTACCTTAACGGCGTTCGTACTGCAGAAGGGTACCTAAACCTCAAAGAGGACGTGTATGCTCAGCTTCGCAAGAATAAAAAAGCAGTTACTGGAATCAGAAGAGCCAAGAACAGCTTTAAGCAGCTCTTTGTCCCTGGAATGGTATTTGAAAACCTTGGAATAACATACCTTGGACCAGTTAATGGACATGATACAGCAGGCCTTATCAGAACCATCAAAGAGGCTAAGAAAGTCAAAAAGGCAGTTATGATCCATGTCATGACCAAAAAAGGTAAGGGCTATGAGCCGGCAGAGAGACATCCTGCAAGATTCCATGGTACGGAGCCTTTCCTCATTGAGAATGGACTTCCTAGAAATCCTAGGACTACTGCTAACTATCAGGATATCTTCAGTACAGTCATGTGTAAGCTCGGAGACAGGAACAGCAAGGTGGTAGCTATTACAGCGGCTATGGCTGATGGTACAGGTCTTAAGAGATTCAGAAATATGTACAAGGATAGATTTGTGGATGCAGGTATTGCTGAAGAGCATGCTGTTACTTTTGCAGCTGGTATGGCTGCAGGTGGATACAGACCAGTATTTGCAGTTTATTCATCCTTCCTTCAGAGAGCATATGACCAGATCATGGAGGATGTATGTCTTCAGAATCTTCCTGTAGTCTTTGCTGTAGACAGGGCAGGACTTGTAGGAAGTGACGGCGAGACACATCAGGGTATATTTGATATATCATATCTTTCAACTATGCCAAATATGCACATAATGGCTCCAAAGAATAAATGGGAACTCTCAGATATGCTGAAGTTTGCGATTGAGTTTAACGGACCAACTGCCATCAGATATCCTAGAGGAAACGCCTATGATGGACTCAAGGAGTTCAGAGCACCGATAGAGATGGGCAAGTGCGAACCAATCTATGAGGAAAAAGACATCTGTCTTCTTGCTCTTGGCAGCATGGTCAAGATTGCCGAAGAAGTCAGAAATATCCTCAAAGAACAGGGACTTAAGTGCAGTCTTGTGAATGCAAGATTTGCTAAGCCTATAGATACTGATTACATTCACATGGCAGCCAAGGACCACAAGCTCTTTGTAACAATGGAAGAGAACGTTGCCTGCGGTGGTTATGGTGAGAAAGTAAGAGCATATCTTGATGAGAACAAGATCGATGCTGGTATGCTTCAGATAGCTATTCCTGATCAGTTTGTAACTCATGGAAATGTAGACAAGCTCAGACAGGAACTTGGAATAGATGCTAAGTCTATTGCAGATAGGATATTAAAAGAAATACACAGGTAATTTATTATGGCAAAAGAAAAAGAGAGACTTGATGTTCTTCTCGTAAACAGAGGTCTTGCTACTTCAAGAGAAAAAGCAAAGGCCCTTATAATGTCTGGCGATGTCTTTGTAAATGGACAAAGAGAAGATAAGCCAGGGACTACTTTTGAAGAAGCTAAGATCACATCACTGGAAGTAAAGGGAGATACTCTTCCATACGTTAGCAGAGGTGGCCTTAAGCTTGAAAAGGCAGTTAACAACTTTGGATTTTCACTTGATTCAAAGGTGTGTATGGATATAGGTGCTTCAACTGGCGGATTTACAGATTGTATGCTTCAAAATGGAGCTACAAAGGTATATTCAGTTGATGTAGGTCATGGACAGCTTGACTGGAAACTTAGAAGCGATGACAGAGTTGTCTGCATGGAAAAAACCAACTTTAGATATATGGTAAGAGCAGACATACAGGATGACCTGGATTTTGCATCCTGCGATGTTTCTTTTATCTCACTTACCAAGATCCTGCTTCCTGCAAGAAATCTTCTTAAGGACGGCGGAGAAATGGTATGCCTTATCAAGCCTCAGTTTGAAGCAGGAAGAGATAAGGTTGGTAAAAAAGGAGTAGTAAGAGATCCAAAGGTTCATGAAGAAGTTGTACACAGGATCATGGATTTCGTTGATATAGCTGGATTTGAGGTGCTTAACCTTGATTATTCACCTATCAAGGGACCAGAAGGAAACATAGAGTATCTGATCCACATTAGAAAGAATCCTGAGCTTAATGAAAAAGTTTCTGAGCTCACAGAGGCTGATGGTGAGAAGATATTAAAAGAGGTATGTGAAGCTGGAACAGGAATCTCACATACTAAAGAGATGGAAAAGCTCATTGCAGAGACAGTAGACAGAGCCCACGGCAAACTTGATTAAAGCATTATTGGGGAATTTAGATGGATAACTTTTGTATAGTTACTAACAGAAACAAGGATATAAACCTTGAGATCACTAATTATATCAAGGGATATCTTGAAAAAAACGGAAAGAAATGTGTTATTGCTGAGAGTGAAAAGATCAGAGATGACAAGCATACAGGAAAAGAGTTTAAGAGTGCTATTCCAAAAGATTCTGACCTTTGTATTGTCCTTGGCGGCGATGGCACAATGCTTCAGGCGGCAAGAAGTGCCGCTATCTATGACATCCCAATCATTGGTGTCAATTTAGGAACACTTGGATATCTTGCTGAAGTCGAAAAAAATGGGATCGACAATGCTCTCGAGCAGATCCTTGCCGGCAAGTACGAGATAGAGGATAGAATGATGCTTGATGGCAGTATGGGAGACAAGAAGGATTATTGTCTCAATGATATTGCTATTACAAGGTATTCATCTATTTCAGCAATAGATTACAATATTTACGTTAATGATCTTTTGCTCTGCACTTATCACGCAGATGGTATCATAGTTTCAACTCCTACCGGATCAACAGGCTACAATATGTCAGCAGGCGGTCCTATCGTGGAGCCTTCAGCTAATATGATACTTATAACTCCAATATGTCCACATACTCTCAATTCAAGGAGCCTGGTGCTTTCATCAAAGACCAAGGTTGAAGTTGAGATTGGGTCCTTTAGAGACAACATCGGTCAAAAGGTTGTGGCCAGCTTTGATGGATGCGGTATAATTGAAATGACAACAGGGGATAGGATCTCAATTCAGAGGTCCAATATGACAACCAGGATACTTAAGCTCAATAGGGTTAGCTTTTTACAGGTTCTTGGTGAAAAGTTCAGATAATATTTGAATGTGAAGGGGATGGTTAGAAATGAAGAAAAACAGACACGACAAGATCATCGAGATCATTGCGAGAAATGTTGTTGAGACACAGGAGCAGCTTGCAGCTCTTTTAAAGGACGCAGGCTATGATGTTACTCAGGCAACAGTTTCAAGAGATATAAGACAGATGAAGCTTACCAAGCAGGTAACTGAAGATGGTAAGTCAAAATATGTGTATACAACTGCAGATAGCGATGTAATGCAGGACAAATATGTCAGCGTTCTCAAGGCTGGATTTGTAAGCATGGATCTGGCTCAGAATATATTAGTTATGAAGACAGTATCAGGTATGGCTATGGCCCTTGCTGCAGCCCTTGATGCACTTAATTTTCCACAGATCGTTGGATGTATTGCTGGTGATGACACTATCATGATTGCCATCAAGACCAACGAAGAAGCAGTAGAGATCATGGAAGAGATCCAGCATCTCATGAATGAAGACTAAATAGACTTTGGCGGGGTCCTCTTTTAGAGGAGATGAAAAATGTTATATAGTTTGCATGTAAAGAACCTGGCTCTTATAAAAGAGCAGGAGATCGAGTTTTCCAAGGGACTAAATATTCTTACCGGTGAAACAGGTGCTGGTAAATCAGTCATCATAGGTTCAGTCAATCTTGCTCTTGGTGGCAAGACAGATGCTGGTCTTATCAGGACCGGCGAAGAGTCAGCACTGGTGGAGCTTACTTTTGGGGAATTAAATGATCAGCAAAAAAAGTTCATAAAGGATATGGATATTGAACTTGATGAGGATGGAACTGTAATCATCCAGCGCAAGATCATGCCTGGAAGAAGCGTGTCTAAGATCTGCGGCGAGACTGTTTCAGCTAGGCAGCTCAAAGATATTGCCAGCATTCTCATAAATATCCACGGACAAAATGATCATCAAGAGCTTCTTCACAAGAAAAAGCACATGGAGATTCTTGATGATTATTGTATGAATGAGCTAAAAACTCCGCTTCAGGAGCTTTCGCTTAGATATGAAGAGATGAGATCTCTTGAAAAAGAGCTTGAGGACATGAGCATGGATGAGTCTTCAAGGCTTAGAGAGCAGGAGCTTTTGGAGTTTGAAGTTAATGAGATAAATGATGCAAATGTAGTTCTTGGCGAAGACGAAGAGCTTGAGAGCAGATACCACAAGATGGTAAACAGCAGAAAGATTTCTGAAGCAGCCTATGCAGCATCAGCCATGACTTCAGGTAATGACGGAGAAGATAGCGCATCTGACCTTATTGGCCGCGCTGTAAGGGAGCTGTCATCTGTTTCTAATTATGACAGCGATATAGAAGATCTTTTGTCCCAGTTATCAGACATAGAGAACCTCCTGACAGACTTTAATCATAGCTTGTCAGATTATGTCTCTGACCTTGAGTTTGATGACGAAGACTTTAGAAATACAGAAGACAGACTTAATACCTTAAATCATCTTAAGGACAAGTACGGCGGAAGCTTAGAAAAGGTTCTTGAGTACCTTGAGGAAAAGTCTAGTAGGCTTGAAGCTCTTTCAGACCTTGATGCTGTAAGAAGTAAGCTCACTAAGTCTTTGGATGATAAGAGAAAAGAAGTTCTTTTACTATGTAAAAAAATCTCGGATATCAGGAAGAAGGGAGCAAGATCTCTTCAGGATAAGCTCACTGAGGCCCTTATTGACCTTAACTTCCTGGATGTGAGATTTGAAATAGAAATAAAGAGTGATGAAGATAAGATTTCTTCAAAGGGCTATGATGATGCACAGTTCATGATATCAACAAACCCTGGTGAAGCCATGAGGCCACTTGATCAGATTGCCAGCGGTGGCGAGCTTTCAAGGATCATGCTTGCATTAAAGACTGTGGTTGCTGACAAGGACGATATCAGCACTCTTATATTTGATGAGATTGATGCCGGAATCAGTGGCAGAACAGCCTGGAAGGTTTCCCAGAAGCTGGGCGAACTTTCAAAGGATCATCAGATTATCTGCATCACGCATCTTCCACAGATTGCGGCTATGTCAGATACTCATTTCATGATTGAAAAGGGTCTTGATGATGGCAGAACAGTAACAAGCATTTCAAAACTTGACGCAGATGCTTCTACAAGTGAGCTGGCTAGACTTCTTGGTGGCGAAGAGATCACTGATGCAGTTATCCAAAACGCACTTGAGATGCGCAAATTGGCAGAAGAGACAAAACGAGGATAAAAAGATGACTATCGACAATGATGATCTTATGAACAGCATAATTGCTTCTCTTGGAAGAATAGATACTATTCCTCTTGATGAGATTCCAAATATTGATCTGTATATGGATCAGCTCACGACCTTCATGGATGAGAGACTCAAAAAGACTACAAGATATCCTGAAACTGACAAGATCCTAACTAAGACCATGATCAATAACTATGCCAAGAATGATCTTTTACCACCTCCAGTGAGAAAGAAGTATTCTAAAGATCATCTTATTCTTTTGATATTCATCTATTATCTTAAGAGTATTTTATCTATAAATGACATACAGACACTTATTGAACCTTTGAAAAACAGGTTCCACGTAAGTGATGACGAACTAAATCTTAGTAAGATATATGAAACAGCCTTTGATCTTCAGAAGGAAGAACTTGAACCTGTTATAGAAGACCTTAAAAAGAAATATAAGAGAGCAGGCGAGACCTTCACAAACCTTGATATTACAGAGGATGAGAAAAAGAGAATGCAACTCTTTTCCTTCATAACTCTTTTATCCTATGATGTTTATGTTAAAAAGCTTCTCATAGAGAAGATTCTTGATAACGTGACCAAAGAGGAGGACGAGGCGAAGGCAAAGAAAGATAAGAGCAAGGAAAAGAAGAAGTAATGGGAATTTACGATACACTTAATACGCAGCAGAAAAAAGCTGTTCTTCAGACTGATGGTCCGGTATTGATCCTGGCAGGAGCAGGTTCCGGTAAGACCAGAGTCCTCACTCACAGAGTTGCATATCTCATTGATGAATGCAACGTCAATCCATGGAATATAATGGCTATCACCTTTACTAACAAGGCAGCAGGTGAGATGCGTGAAAGAGTAGACAAGATCGTCGGCTTCGGAGCTGAGAGCATTTGGGTTTCAACCTTCCACTCCAGTTGCGTAAGGATCCTTAGAAGATACGCCGACAGACTTGGCTTCGATAATAATTTTACAATCTACGATACTGATGATTCTAAGAGTTTGATGAAGGATATCTGTAAGAGATTTCAGCTTGAAACTACTCAGCTCAAGCTTCGCAATATCATGGGCAGCATATCCAGATGTAAAGACAACCTGGTTTCTCCAGAAGAATACGCATTAAGTACAAATAATGAATATAACAAAGTCCGCATTTCCAAGGCATACACAGAATATCAGAATGCCCTGAAAAAGAATAATGCCATGGACTTTGATGATCTTATCTTTAAGACTGTAGAGCTCTTTAAGACTAATCCTGATGTTCTTGAAGCTTATCAGGACAGATTTCGCTATATCATGGTGGATGAGTATCAGGATACCAATAATGCTCAGTTTGAACTCATCAGACTTCTTGCTGATAAGTACAGAAACCTCTGCGTTGTAGGTGATGATGACCAGAGTATCTACAGATTCAGGGGTGCTAACATCAGAAATATCCTTGATTTTGAGAAGGTATATCCTGATGCAACTGTAATAAAACTTGAGCAAAACTACCGCTCAACCCAGGAAATCCTTGATGCTGCCAATGCGGTCATCAGCAACAACTACGGCCGTAAGGACAAGGCTCTTTGGACAGATCAAAAGGATGGGGATAAGGTTAAACTCGTGGAGTTTGATACAGCTTACGATGAGGCAGAGTTCATTGCTTCTGACATTGGTAAGCTCAAGAGAAATGGCAAGCTTAGCTATAATGACGTGGCTGTTTTATACAGAACTAACGCCCAGTCCCGTCTTTTGGAAGAGCGTTTTGTAGTAGAGGGGATTCCTTACGATATAGTAGGCGGTACTAATTTCTATGCAAGGCGCGAGATAAAAGATCTTTTGGCATACCTTAAGACAATCGATAACGGTAGAGATGATATTGCTGTTAAAAGAATCATAAATGTGCCAAAGAGAGGCATTGGAGCCACAACTATCGAGTATGTTCAGAACTATGCTGATGAAAGACAGATAAGCTTTTATGATGCTCTTTGTGAGGCAGACCAGATCATGGCTGTTGGTAGAAGCGTAGGTAAGCTCAATGATTTTGTTACCATGATCAGAGCTTTCAGAACAAAGGCTAAGAGCTATTCTTTAGAAGAGCTTTTAAAGGATGTCATTGATGTTACAAACTATATGGAATTCCTTAAGACTCTTGATGAAGATGATGACTCTGGAGATAACGATAGAGCAGCAAACGTAGACGAACTTATTTCCAAGATTGCAGCCTACGAGGAAAATGAAGAGGTAGAACAGCCTACTCTTTCCGGGTTCCTTGAGGAAGTTGCCTTGGTTGCTGATATAGACAGAATTGGCGAGGATAACGAAAAAGTTCTCCTTATGACACTTCATAGTGCCAAGGGCCTTGAGTTTGAGCACGTTTACCTTGCAGGTATGGAAGAGGGCGTGTTCCCATCATACATGACACTTCAGTGCGAGGATTCTGATCCTGAGGGCATTGAAGAGGAGAGAAGACTTGCTTATGTAGGAATCACAAGAGCAAAGAAGCATTTAACTCTTACTGCTGCAAGACGCAGAATGGTAAGAGGCGAGACCATGTACAACAGGCTCAGCCGCTTTGTTACTGAGATTCCTGACAATATGCTTGAAAATTCCAAACCTCAGAGTAAGCCAGCATTTCTTTTTGATGATGGCGAATCAATTGACGAGTATGAAGGCGTAGAGAGTACTTATGGAAAGTCCCGTAGAGACAGCTCTTTTGACGATTATGACGGACCAAGCCTTAAGTCATCTTATCAGAACAAGAACTTTGGAAGTAGCAGCGGCGTTTCACAGCTTTCCAATTCCTATAAGTTAAAGGCAAAGCCTGCTCCTAAAAAGCCAAGAGCAGTTCCACAGAGTAAGCCTTACATAGCTGGCGCAGCCAAGACACATACAAAGGGTACTCTTGCAGGTCTATCTAAGGGAATGCCAATGTCAGCATCCAAGCCTGATTACAATGTTGGAGATAAAGTATCACACATTAAATACGGCGTAGGAGTAGTAACTTCTCTAGAAGAGGGACCACGTGACTACAAGGTTACAGTTAACTTCGACGACTGTGGTCAGAAGATCATGTATGCTGCTTTTGCAAAACTTAAGAAAGTGTGAAAAAATCCGGCATTCAATTACGTTTAATATTATATATGCTATACTTAATCTAGATTATTTATTCGAGAAAGGGGTTACTAAGATGGAAGTAAAATCAAAGATTGACGACATTATTGAACTTACAAGAATTAACGAACTTCTGGACAAGAGAGAGGCTGCAAACGCTAAGAAGCCTTCTAACGTGATCCTTTGGATTTTGGCTGTAATTGGATCTATTTCAGCTGTAGCAATCATTTCATACCTTGTATATCGCTACATGACACCAGCCTTTGAAGATGATTATTATGATGATGATTTCGACGATTTCGAAGATGACTTCGATGACGAAGATTTTATCAGGGAAAGTTAAGAATTAATTACCGTGAAGAAAAAAGACATTGTAACAGGAATAGTTAAAAGAGTAGAGTTTCCAAATAAGGGAGTCCTTGAGACAGAAGAGGGAAAAGTCATTGTAAAAGGTGCTCTTCCTGATCAGAAAGTTTCAGTACAGATACAGAAGGTTAGAAATGGCAGGGCAGAAGGACGACTTCTTGAAGTATTAGAAGAAGCTCCTGATTCAAACGAGAGCCCATGCATTCACTTTGGAAAATGTGGTGGATGTAGCTATCTTACTATGCCTTATGTCAAGGAACTTGGTCTTAAGGAACAGCAGGTTAGAAGCCTTTTAAAGCCAGCTGTAGAGAGAAACTCTATTCGCTTTACATGGGAGGGTATCAAGACCAGCCCTGTTAAGTATGCATATAGAAACAAGATGGAATTCACCTTTGGTGATGAAATCATGGGAGGACCTCTCTCTCTTGGAATGCACAAGAAAGGGAGCTTTTATGATATCGTAACTGTCAGTGGTTGTCGCATCGTAGACGATGATTACAGAGCAATCCTCTCAGCTACAGTGGATTATTTTTCACCAATGTATGACAAAAAGGAGATCACCTTCTACCACAGAATGAAGCAGGAAGGCTATCTTAGACACCTTCTTGTGAGAAAAGCTGTTAGAACAGGTGATATCTTGATCGACCTTATTACAACAACTCAGGAAGAGCATAATCTTACAGGCTATAAGGATGCACTTTTGAACTTACAGCTCGATGGCAGAATTGCTGGTATCCTTCATACCAAGAACGATTCTCTTGCTGATGCTGTAATTGATGAAGGTACAGAGATTCTCTATGGTCAGGACTTCTTTTACGAGCAGCTTCTTGGCCTTAAGTTCAGGATCACTCCTTTTTCATTTTTCCAGACAAACAGCTTAAGTGCTGAAGTTCTCTATCAGACAGTTCGTGACTACATTCGCAGCTTGTATGATCAGAGCAATATCAAAAATGACGGAGTCGTATTTGATCTTTATTCAGGAACCGGAACTATCGCTCAGCTTCTTGCACCAGTAGCCACCAAGGTTATCGGTGTTGAGATTGTTGAAGAAGCAGTTGAAGCAGCCAAAGAGAATGCCAAGCTCAATCACTTGGATAACTGCGAGTTCATCGCAGGTGATGTTCTTAAGGTTCTTGATGACATCGAAGATAAACCAGACCTTATTATTCTGGATCCTCCTCGTGATGGTATCAATCCTAAGGCACTGAAGAAGATAATTGATTACGGTGTAAATTATATGATCTACGTATCATGCAAACCTACATCCCTTGCCCGCGACCTGGAAATCTTCCAGGAGAACGGCTACATGATGAGCAGAGCTGTAGCTGTAGATCAGTTCCCATGGACAAGTCATGTGGAGACTGTGGTTCTGCTAACAAGGCAGAATACCTGACAATCCTTGAATTTACGCACTTTTGCGAGTTTTTCTCTTTCAATTATGTGGAGGAAAATCGCAAGGAAAAAACCCTGATTCAGAAAATTACCGTGGCGGTAGCTTTTGAACTGGAGACGGGGAACACAAAAAATCCGGATATAAAAGTGAATATGGATACCATCGAATGATGGCTTTAAATAGGGATATTGGCAAGAGATGCTGATATCCCTTTTTGCGTATAAAACATGGAAGGAGGGCTTACATATTATGACCTTTACAGCGATAGGTGCAGTTGGCGGGATATACTTCATAATCTCCCATGGAAAGATTTTAAAACCAGGGAGGATGGAAAGATGGTCAAAGTCAGATTGCAGGGCACGACCTGCGAGATCAAGCGTATGAAAAGGTGTATCGAAAGAAATAAGAGAATTAAGGTTATAAGCGTGTCTGACGCCTTCCCAAATAAGGGAACCAAGAAGTATTTCAGACAGTATATGGATGTAATGATTGATCCAAACAGCGAGAAAAAAGCAGTTAACCAATAAAAAGGGAGGACGGAGATTATGTGCAAAGTGATATCTGTAGCCAATATTAAAGGCGGGGTAGCCAAAACAACTACTGCCGCAAATTTAGGAGTAGGACTTGTAAAAAAGGGGAAAAGAGTTCTTTTGGTAGATCTCGACCCACAAGGTTCGCTTTCATTGGGACTTGGGATTAGAAACAATAAGGAGCTTCCATATACGGTAAGCACAGTTATCCAGAAGGTTATCAATGAAATAGAAATCAGCGAGGGAGAGGGAATAATCCATAACGACGAGGGAGTAGACATACTTCCGAGTAATCATAGTCTCCGGACAGTTGAGCAGCAGCTGGATGAAGTGATGAGCAAGGAGCATATCCTTGAGGAGTACATCGACGGCATTCGTGATAGGTATGATTACATCATTATTGACTGCAATCCCGGTGTTGATAATCTTATTCTCAATGCCCTAACCTGCTGTGATAGCGTCCTGATTCCATCGCCGCCTGAATATCTGTGTGTAGAAGGTTTACAGGAAATCATTAGAACCATCGGGCAGGTAAAGAAAAGATTAAACCGAAAGATTGAGATTGAGGGAGTGCTTCTTACCATAGTAAATGGCAGGACAAATATTGCCAGGGACATCATGAATAAGATGGAAGAAGCTTATGGTCAGCATTTGAAGATTTTTCAGACTGTTATTCCAGAATCCGTTAAAGCGAAAGAAGCTGTTGCAAACGGCATAAGTGTTTATGAGCAGTCTCCAAAGAGCAGCGTGGCTGTTGCGTATGAGGCATTCGTCGAGGAGGTGCTGGATAATGAGTAAGAAAAGAGCTTCTGATAATATCAGCCTTACAGCGTTTGATGACCTTTTTGGGGCACCATCTGAGGGAGAACAGATAGTGGAGGTCGCTTTAAAGGAATTGCATGAATTCCAAAATCATCCATTTAGGGTTCTCGATGATGAAAAGATGTATGAAACAGTAGCAAGCGTTAAAGAGCAGGGAATAATAGTTCCCGGAATTGTAAGACCACGTAAAGAAGGCGGCTATGAGATAATTGCAGGCCACAGACGTAAACGTGCTGCAGAACTTGCAGGACTTAAGACTATGCCTGTATATATCAGAGAATACTCTGATGAACTTGCGACCCGTCTTATGGTTGATACGAATATCCAGCGTGAAGATATCCTTCCCAGTGAAAAAGCTCACGCTTACCGTATGAAATACGATCAGATAAAAAGTCCTGGTGTTAAAGGAAACTCTCTCGATGAGCTTGGAAATGCAGCTGGCGAGAGCGGGAAGACTGTTCAAAGGTATCTATGGCTTTCAAATCTGATAGATGGATTGATGGAACTTGTAGATACAAGAAAAATCGGAATGGCTCAGGGAATAGATTTATCTTTCCTGTCTGAGCAGGAGCAGATTTGGGTACTTAACGCAATAGGTGAGCTTAAATGCTCCATGAGCATGGCTCAGTCTGCACGAATTAAGGAACTATCAAAAAACGCTGAACTTACGGAGATAGCGATAAAACTTATATTAACCGAAACAAAGCCAAAGCCTAAGAAGTTTGTCTTAAAGGCTGAAAAGATTGCGGATTATTTTCCAGAAGATATGTCTGATGAAGATATAGAGGAGACAATTATCGGTCTTTTGGAAGAATGGAAATCAAAAAGGAATTAATACAGCGAGAGGAGGAGAACAGCGATGGGCTACAGGTCAAGCGGCAACCTGACGGTAGATGCCATGGGAAGCATAGCCATAAGCGGCAATGTTATACCCGAAGAATGGTATAAGCATATTCTGAAACCTACCACGGGAAAGCCTTATCTGTTGGCAATTACTATATTAGCTGATCTCGTATATTGGCATCGCCCTACTGAAGTCAGAGACGAAAGGACAGGCGAAGTAATTGGATGGAAAAAGAAGTTTCATGGGGAGATGCTCCAGAAGAGTTATCAGGAGTATGCAAATAAATTTGGTGAGTCAAAAAAGACAATCAAGCTTGCTTTTGATCAGCTTGTGGAGATTGGTGTCATCAAAAGATTTTTTTACAATATAGAATACTCCAACGGAAGAACTATTCCAAATCAAATGTTTATTGATCTGAATATATTGGTTTTGAAAGAAATCTCATATCCAAAGGAAGAAGGCGGCACTACTTCAAAGCAGGTTTCAAGAAAATTAGTGCCAAGTAATTGTAATGAAAGTGCCGAGAATGCTGATGAAATGGGCGTTCTGAATGATGCTGAAAAAACAGACGGGATATCAGGACAAAATGAGGAGGATATACTGACAAATTTGTCAGGATACCCTGCCGAAAATGTACCCATATCCCAGCCCGAAATTTCAGTATATGGTGACAGTAATGAAATGGAATCCTGCAATTATGAGGATGGATATCCCTCCGGGAACTTCCGGACAAATACAAATAATACTACAAATAATATTTACAAAGATCACATCATATCTATCACGCAGGAGACTCCTGTGCAGAGACAAAGGCGGGAAGAGATTGATGCGATAAGACAAAAAACAGAATTTTGGGATCAACTGATAAAAAGGCATATTAACTACGATTGGCATATGGAAAATGACGATGTTACCAGACGTGAAGATTATCATGAGTTATATTTGATCATGCACGATGTTATGTGTGGAGAGCACTCTGGACCAATGATTGTCAATAAAACACCGATGGATCCGGAAGAGGTGAAGCGCAGATATTTACAGCTTAATGATTCTCATCTTGAGTACGTTATAGACAGGCTTCACGATAATCCGAACCAGGACGGTATCAGGGATATCAGGTCATATATGATTACCTGTCTTTATAATGCCCCTGCGACTATTGGGCAGTATTATCAGCAGTGGGTAAACCATGATAATACAAATGGCGTATTTCTGAAAAACCGGAAGGAGAATGAAGGGTATGAGGATTAAGGAATGCTCAGTTATCTTTTTTAAAGAAATACTGATTCCGCTAATAGCGATAGCTGTAGTGCTATGCTTTGCATATCCGATATGCCATAAAGCAGAAGGTATGGACTATTTTCTGCTTTGGCTTATTGTAGGATTCCCCTTCGGAATCAGACGTATGATGCTATGGCTTATCCCGCATAATTATGGGATTTCCGGCAGTATTGGAATTATAGGACTTGACTGTATCATAGGTGGAATTATAGGAGGATTTGTTGTTATCTACATGATTGGGAGAAGCATAGTAGCTTTGGTCAGAATAATCATTACGATTGCATTTGGATAAAGCTTTGGACAAGTTGTCCAAAGGCTGCCATGGATGTAATCCGTAATATATGACAGTAAGCTCTGGACAAGTTGTCCAAAGGTTAAAGTTAAAAAATATATTTACAGCGATAGGGAGCAGTTTTTGACCTCAATGGAGGAAAGAAGCTGCTCCCTTTTTTGCGTTAAGGAGGTTTTTATGTCAAAGGATTTGAAAACGCTTGTAGAGAAAGAGCTGGAAAAGGGATCTACACCACTTGTGTTCGATAGCGTGATAGTTCCGCCGGAGGGCTTTCGTGAAATTGACAACAGAGAACGACTTCTGAATGTTCTTCAGTATCTTCTCAGGGTAAAGGAACACAGGAAGCTGATATGGAATGATACTCTCTCTGCCAACAATGTTTACATGGATGTATTCCTTGGAAAGAGAGATTTTCACAGAGTTGCGCTTATTACCGGAAGAGAAGAAATCTATCAGCATATCAACTGGTACGGAGGAAAACTGAAACCGGATTACAATGGCAAAACCGTAATAGAAACGGATATCTGTGCTTTTTCCATAGCAGAGGATGAATTGGAAAAATGCAGAAAGACCTACGAGGGAAAAGATGCCTATTCTTTCTATTTTGGAAAATATCAGATTCGCTCACTCTATGCGAATTGCCTTGAATACAGAAAGAATATGGCACGGGATGAGGATAAATCCCATGCGGCTGATGATGGTACACAGCAGGCGGCTTATGGAAAATATACAGAGCTTTTTAGGCTGAACGATGATGTGATACGTGATGTGCTGTTCCAGTGCCTTCTGTTGGATGACTTGAAGATCGAGGACGGTACGATATTTGCAAATCTTTACACCATTTATCTTTTGAATTAAAAGTCCTGCGGGACGGAAAGGAACTATATGAGAAAAATATATTTGCGGAGGCTGCTGGTGCCTCCCTGGCTGTAAACATTACCAGAGGATAAACGAAAGACAGGATGATGATGATGCAGGAAGAAGTAACACAGAAATCTATTGCCCTTGTGATCAGAACCTCCAAACTGACCGCCGATGTGCTGAAGAAAGCTATGATTGCCTACTTAAATCATCTTAAGAATAAGCAGGCTAACTGGCATGGGAAGATTTCCGTAAAGAAGCTCATGGGCAAGGATCAGGGTGCGAACACCATGGAAATAACGGAGAACAACATCAAATCCTTTGAGCGTGTTGCGAAGAAGTACAACGTTGATTTTGCCGTGAAAAAAGACAAGACCGTGGATCCGCCAAAGTATGTTGTTTTCTTCAAGGGCAGGGATGCCGACGTGATTGCGATGGCATTCAAAGAATTTGTGCATGGAAACGAAAAGAAGCAGAACCGTGAATCCGTAAGGGATAGGCTGAACCGTTATAAGGAACTCTGGACTCAAACAATGAACAGGGAACGCGCCAGAGAAAAAACCAAGGATCGGGGACAGAGCCTATGAGTAAGGTAGTAGACGGAATCTTAAAGGATTTAAAGAACATACCCGAATCCTTGCGGAAAAAGATGAAAGGCACGGATAAGAATAAGCTGATCCGTATGAGCATTCCCTATGTTATCGTAGGATATTTCTGTGATAAGTCAGCATGGATGTTCAGACAGGTCGAGGGAGATTTATTTCCAAGACTTATGGATACGGCTTCAAGGCTGGGAGAAGCTTTTGCAAATCCTTTGCCGAGTTTCAATCCAATGGATCTGCTTTTTGGAGTAGCGTGTGGAGTTGGCTTTCGCCTGATCGTGTATTTCAAGGCGAAGAATGCCAAAAAGTTCAGACACGGAGTGGAGTATGGCAGCGCAAGATGGGGAAATGCCAAGGATATCGAGCCATATATGGATCCGGTATTCGAGAACAATATCATCTTAACAGCATCGGAGAGGCTGATGATGTCGGGCAGACCAAGCTCACCCAAGTATGCCAGGAATAAAAATATCCTGGTCATAGGTGGAAGTGGCAGCGGAAAGACCCGCTTTTTCGTGAAGCCGAATTTGATGCAGATGCATAGTTCCTATGTAGTTACCGACCCGAAAGGCACGGTTTTGGTTGAGTGCGGGAGGATGCTTAAAAAGGGCATTCCGCTCTTAGATGATAACGGTGCCGTGGTGAAGGATGACAAGGGAAAGACTGTCTATCAGCCATACAAAATTAAGGTCCTGAACACAATAAACTTTGCACGCTCCATGCACTATAACCCCTTCGCCTACATCCGTAGTGAGAAGGATATCTTAAAACTGGTAAACACGATCATAGTAAACACGAAGGGAGAGGGCCAGCAGTCCGGGGAAGATTTTTGGGTGAAAGCCGAGAAGCTGTTATATACGGCATACATTGGCTTTATCTGGTATGAGGCTCCGGAAAAGGAACAGAATTTCTCTATGCTGATTGACATGATCGACGCCAGTGAGGCAAGAGAGGATGATGAAAGCTTCAAAAACCCTGTGGATCTGCTCTTTGATGAGCTTGAAGCAGAGAAGCCGAATCACTTCGCCGTGCGCCAATATAAAAAATATAAATTGGCCGCCGGCAAGACAGCGAAAAGTATTTTGATTTCATGCGGTGCAAGGCTTGCTCCGTTTGATATCGCAGAGCTTCGGGAGCTTACCAGTTATGATGAACTGGAGCTTGATAAGCTGGGTACTGAGAGGACGGCATTGTTTGTAATTATCTCCGACACTGATGATACCTTCAACTTTATCGTCAGTATCATGTACACCCAGTTGTTTAACCTGCTTTGCGAAATTGCAGACAATGTTTATAACGGGAGACTGCCCATCCATGTGCGATGCCTGTTGGATGAGTTCGCAAATATCGGCCAGATCCCAAAGTTCGAGAAGCTGATAGCGACCATCAGATCGCGTGAAATATCGGCTTCTATTATTTTACAGTCGAAGTCCCAGCTCAAGGCTATTTATAAGGACAATGCGGACACCATCGAAGGCAACTGCGACACGACCCTGTTTTTGGGAGGCAAGGAAAAAACGACCTTGAAAGAAATGGCAGAAATCCTTGGTAAAGAAACCATTGACCTTTATAATACCTCGGACACAAGAGGTACAAGCCAGTCCTATGGTCTGAATTATCAGAAGACCGGGAAAGAACTCATGAGCCAGGATGAGATAGCAGTCATGGACGGTGGGAAATGTATCATGCAGCTGAGAGGCGTGAGACCTTTTTTCTCAGATAAATACGATATAACGCAGCATAAGCAGTACAAGAAGCTGTCCGATTATGACAAGAAAAATGAATTTGACATTGAAAAATATGTCAAGAACCTCTGTCATGCGGTGGTTAAGCCGGAGGACAAGATGGATGCGGCATTTGAATATGATGCCGAAACAGGAAAAATTGAACAGGTACAAGGCGAGAAGGAGGAGAAATCCCAAACCTGAGCCGGAGCCACACTTACAACTTCATAGGATGAAGCTAAACGGATCCTTGCGGATAAACCTGATGCGGATTCCACCCATAAAGGAAGCAGACGATGAGCGCCTACCAAGCAAACATCATCATCTGCCTCAAGCGGGAATGGCATAACCAAACCCTGCGTTCATTTTATCAGATATGTGCGATATCGCATATAAAAAGGATAGATGAAGCAGGGTATTTTTATGCCTTCCAAAAGTAACTATCAAAAATCAATTAACAAATTTGGAAGGAGGAAAAACTGGCTTAAAAAGTCAGTTTTAAACAAAATCATGGCATTTTTTACTAATAGCGTAACAGCCCTTAAAACCGTCGTAACCGCCATCGGCGCAGGTGTAGCCGTATGGGGAATCATCAACTTGCTGGAGGGCTATGGTAACGATAACCGTGCGACACGTTTCTAAGGTCGTTCATTTTATGAATGGCGTAAAAGCTTAGAGACTAGGTCGAAAAGCCTAAGAGCTTGAAAAAACCTAGGATAACTGATATTCCGAGTTGTGAAATGATAGGGTAACGCCTTGAAGCGCACCCCTAATACTCCGAATGGCAGAGAGTATGCAACGACTCTCCCCAAAAGTGTTATAGAGCTCGGTGAAGTCGGCAGAGAGTAGCCGTAAATATAGTTTTCAGACTATGTACGAAAGCTGTCCAGAGGTGGATGGTGCTACCTATATGCCGGGGGTCGGATATCTATGGTCAGTATGTGTGAAGAACACTGACGAATCTCTGAATGTACGAGTCTAGACGTTAATACTGTCAAAAGGCAGTACACCTTAAATGGTGGTGTCTGTGGGTAAGTAAAAATGGTTGTTATGAAAGCCCATGCATCGTTACAGGCGGTGCGGTAATGCATGACTAGGCACAGGCTTAGAGGAGAGACCTAAGGGTATCCAATGATAGGAATATCGGAACGTGGAAAGCTGGGAACATGGAAGCTGTTGCAAGCCAATGATGTGTTGAATGGGAATACCTTCGTGAGAGGGCAATAACCATTCTTTATCTCAGTGAGAGTAGTGGCACAGTACCTGTGAAACCGTGAACAAGTAAGCGGTGGAGGGATAGCCACAAGTCGAATTCAGAAAACAAAAAAATGAAAATGTAACAAACACAGCTTCGAGTAAGACAAAGAAAATCCAAACCGAAAGGAGAGGATGCCTGTGTTGACTTCGGAGCAGCAAGCAAAGAAACCAAAACAAAGAAAACTCCGTAATGCTGAGTATTATGACATGGAGTCTACTTTTGACAAGCTGTATGCAGGCAGCAAAAAGGGTAAAACCTTTTCAAAACTCATGGAGATCATCGAAAGTGAGGAAAATATAAAACTAGCATACAGAACAATAAAGAAAAACTCTGGTAGTGATACAGCAGGAGTCGATAAGCGTACTATTAAAAATCTCGCAAAACTAAGTGAGGAAGAGTACGTAAAGTTGATACGGAAGCAGTTCAGCAACTATCATCCACGACCTGTGAGGCGAGTGGAGATACCAAAACCCAATGGTAAAACACGACCCTTGGGAATACCGACAATAGTTGACAGAGTGGTACAGCAATGCGTGTTGCAAGTCCTAGAGCCTATCTGTGAGGCTAAATTCAGCGAGAATTCTAATGGGTTTCGCCCAAATCGTTCAGCTGAAACGGCAATAGCGCAATGCATGAGGCTTATACAGGTACAGCACATGTATCATGTTGTAGACCTTGATATCAAAGGCTTCTTTGATAACATCAACCACACGAAACTCATGCGTCAGATATGGACGCTAGGTATCAGAGACAAAAAGCTTTTATGCATCATAAAAGAAATGCTCAAAGCACCAGTGGTGTTGCCTAATGGTAAAGTAACCTATCCTACCAAGGGAACGCCACAGGGAGGATTCCTGTCACCGTTACTTGCAAATATAGCTCTTAACGAACTTGATTGGTGGATAGCTTCTCAATGGGAGCTAATGCCGACAAAGACTACGTTTAAGACAAGGAGTAATGCACAGGGTACAGAAATAAAGAGCCATGTTTATAGGGCACTAAGGGGGAGCAGACTTAAAGAGATGCACGCTGTCAGATATGCAGATGATTTCAAAATCTTCTGTGCATCACATGATGAAGCGGTCAGAGCCTACAAGGCTACAGAAAAATGGCTAAAGGACAGACTTGGACTTGATATAAGCCCAGAAAAATCCAAGGTAGTAAATCTGAAAAGGCAATACTCTGAGTTTCTTGGTTTTAAGCTGAAAGTCCGTAAAAAGGGTAAGAAATATGTCGTCAGGTCGCATATTTGCGACAAAGCTTTTAAATCAGCGCACAAAAAGCTGTCAAAGGAAGTGCATGACCTTGAGCATGTACCTAATGAAGATGCTCAGTTCATACAGCTACAGAAATATAACTCTGTGGTTGCGGGACTTCATGAATACTACTGTATCGCTACCGATACGGTGGATGATTTCGGACGGCTTGCATTTAGTATCAATAAACAGCTGAGAAATAGGCTTAGGGGCGACATATCTAAAAATGGACATCTGAGAAATGGGTTCATCAAAGAAAAATATGGAAACAGCAAACAGATAAGATTTTTGCGAGGCAGACCTATTGTGCCAATAGGATATGCACAGCCAAAACATGCTCAGCACAAGAAGAAATCTGTAAATAAGTACACGGCAGAGGGTAGACAGCTTATCCATAAGAACTTGGATATAGACACAAGCACAATGTTGTGGCTTATGAGGAATCCTGTCAGAGGCAAATCTGTTGAGTATGCAGACAATAGAATCTCACTGTATGCTGCCCAAAATGGCAAGTGCGCTGTTACGGGAGTCCACATGGAAACACATGACATTCACTGTCATCACAAGCTACCTGTCAGTCTTGGCGGTACCGACGAATACAACAATCTTGTATTGGTAACAAAGGACATTCATGTGATTATCCATGCTAAGAATGATGAAACCATTAACAGATACCTTAATCCCCTTAATTTAGATAATTCAAAACTTGCTAAGCTGAACAAGCTTCGTGTTATGGCAGATATGCCACCTATTACTATTCTTTGATTTTTACGCTGTAAAGAAGTGTGTAAGTTACGTTTAAAACCCTGTGCTACTGAATTCGATGGAACGCCGTGTGCGGTGAAAGCCGCACGCACGGTGTGGAGCGGGGGAAAAGATGGAGATAATATCAAAGTCTTACCTATCGCTATCTGGTGCTAAATCTCAGGGAATCAAGCAGCTGATGGCGGGCGGAGGTATCGTAATCATCGCCCAGACGGTGATCCCTCAGCTTACTTCTCTCTTTTCATAAGGAGAAAATCACGATAGATGAACACTATCGTTGAAAAGATTACCGAACTCATAAAGGAAATGCTGCAAGGTTGGGTAATGTCTAACCTCGAAGGAATGTTTACCGATGTGAATACAAAGGTAGGAACAATCGCCGGAGAGGTTAGCCAGACTCCCAGCGCATGGAACGCAGGTATTTTCAATATGATCAAAAACCTGTCAGATACGGTCATCATACCGATAGCCGGGATCATCATAACCTATGTGCTGTGTTACGAGCTGATAACGATGGTAATAGACAAGAACAACATGCATGAATTCGATACGAGCCTTTTCTTCAGATATCTTTTCAAGGCTTGCATAGCAGTAATGCTGCTTAGCAAGACCTCGGATATCGTTATGGCGATCTTCGATGTGGGTGGTCACATGGTAAGTGAGGCTGCCAGTGCCATCACGGGTTCCACTTCGCTTGATGTGGGAGCCACGATTCAGTCAATGTTTTCGTCACAGCTGTCAACCATGGAGATAGGCGAGCTGATAGGTCTTGGCATAGAAACGATGTTCTGCAGCTTTTGTATGAAGATCATGTCCGTTTTGATCACCGTCATATTATACGGGCGCATGATTGAAATCTATCTTTATGTTTCGGTAGCGCCGATGCCTTTTGCAACCCTTGTGAACAGGGAGTGGGGAAGCATCGGGTCAAACTATATCAAAGGATGCATAGCACTGGCTTTCCAGGGATTTTTCATTATGGTTTGCGTGGCAATCTACGCAGTCCTTGTAAATGCTGTGGCAGTGGCTTCAAATCTGCACTCGGCACTTTGGCAGGTAATGGCTTATACCGTTGTCCTGTGCTTCTCCCTGTTTAAGACCGGATCACTTGCGAAGAGCATCCTTCACGCGTCGTAGAACGGAGGTGACTAAAAACATGGCAATCGCAGTTGATGTGGCAAAGGACCCGAAGGCGATCAAGTCGAAATTCATCGGGAATTTCACAAAGCGTCAGGTTATTTGCTTTGGAGCGGCTGCCGTGGTGGGAGTACCATTTTATCTTCTGACAAGAAAGGTAATCGGGACGGACGTGGCTGCCCTCATGATGGTGGCAGTCATGCTCCCGTTCTTCTTTATAGCAATGTATGAAAAGGACGGAGTGCCTGCGGAGCAGTATTTGAAGCAGGTTATTGAGATGAAATTCATCCGGCCCGGGATAAGAAGGTACAAGGTGGAAAACCTCTACGAGCAGTTAAGAGAAAGAGAATCTATGGAAAAGGAGGTGGAAGCTCTTGAATGCAAGCAAAAAAAGTGGAAAGAAGAGCGTTACGGCAAAGTCTCAGAAAAGCACAAAGAATCCGAAGAATAATAAGCTGCAGACAAAGGCAGGAAAATCAATCTTTGAGAGATTCACGGGACTTACGCTTGCGGAGTTCTTAAAGCTGAAAAAGCTTAAGAAAACGCTCTCCGGAGATAATGGTCAGTCCGGCAAGCAGATTTCCACACAGCAGACCATAACTTTTGACAAGATGTACCAGGATGGCATCTGCAAGGTTAGAAAGAATTATTACACTAAGATGATCGAGTTTTATGATCTGAACTATGTGCTTCTGGATGAGGAAGAGAGGGCGGATATACTGGGGTTGTATTCACAGCTCATAAACTATTTTGATCCGACCATCAGCTTTCAGATCTTCCTCTTTAACAGGCATGTGAATGAGGAGACGCTGGCGGCACAGTTTGAGATCTCTCCCCAGGGAGATAAGTTCGACGATATTCGTGAGGAGTTTTCGGATATGTTAAAGAGCCTGTCTGCAAAGGGGAATAACGGAGTCATCAAGAGCAAATATATCATTTTCGGCATTGAAGCGGAGAATATCAAGGAAGCAAGACAGAGGTTTATAAGCCTTGAGGCAGATATCATAAAGAACCTCAAAAACCTTGGTACCAATGCGAAGTGTCTCGACGGAAAGGAACGATTAAGAGTCCTGTATGAGTTTTTCAATCAGGACAAGATGGAACCTTTCCATTTTTCATTTAAGGAAATGGCAGAGTCCGGCAACACGGTAAAGGATTATATCGCACCGCAGGGCTTTGAGTTCCGTTTCCCCGGCAGATATAAGATGGGGCATATGTTTGGAGCTACGAAGTATCTTGACATCATATCCCCGAAGCTCAATGACGAGCTGCTTAAGAGGCTCTTGGATATAGACAGCAATATCTCTATATCCATCCATATGAGGACCATTGAGCCAACAGAAGCTATCAAGCTCTTAAAAAGAGCACTGTCGGATGTTCAGAAAACAAAGATCGACGAGCAGAAAAAAGCGGTTCGTGCCGGATATGACATGGACATTCTTCCTACGGATATCGTTTTGTATGAAAAGAATACTATGGAGCTTTTGGATGATCTGAATACCAGCAATCAGAAGCTCATCTGGACAACGATCCTGATTTCGAGCTTTGGTAGAAACAAGAAGGAACTGGAAAGCGTGTCACAGAGAGTATCGGGTATCATTCAGCAGGCAAACTGTAGGCTTATCGACCTTCAGTACAAGCAGGAGGTGGCCATGAATGCCGCAGCTCCCATCGGTATCAATGAAACGAAAGAGGGCAGGCATCTGATCACAAAGAACCTGGCGATCCTTGTACCGTTCAATACGCAGGAGCTTTTCCAGTCGGGACAGTCTTTGTATTACGGGCTGAATGCCCTTTCCAACAACATGATTATGGCAGACCGTAAGAAGCTTCGTACACCGAACGGCGTAATCTTAGGTACGCCCGGTTCCGGCAAATCATTTTCTGCAAAGCGAGAGATCCTTGGAAGTTTCCTTGTATCAAGGGATGACATTTTGATCTGTGATCCAGAGGGTGAGTATTACCCGCTTGTAAAGGCACTTGGCGGTGAGGTGGTTAAGCTTGCGACCAATTCAAAGGATTATCTGAATCCTATGGATATACAGCTTTCCCATAAGAATGACAGGGAGGCACTTAAGCTTAAGTCAGACTTTTTGATCACGCTCTGTGATGCAATCGCAGGCGGGGAAACAGGTCTTGCCAATGATGAAAAAGGTATCATCGACCGCTGTATCGAGGGTATTTATGATGAGTATTTCAAAGACCCGAGACCGGAGAATATGCCGATATTGGAAGATCTCTACAATGCTCTCGTAAAGTATGAGCCGGACAAAGCGGTATCGGAGGAGCTTGCCATTGATGCAAAGCAGAAAGCGGTTCGTATCGCAAACAGCCTTGTTTTATATGTGCATGGTTCTCAGAACTATTTCAATCACAGGACAAACGTGGATTCTCAGAACCGTATTGTCTGCTTTGATATCAGAGACCTTGGAAAGCAGCTGAAAGAACTTGGAATGCTGATAGTGCAGGATGCGGTATGGAACAGGGTTTCCCGTAACCGTGAGCGCAGGGTGGCTACCCGTTACTACTGTGACGAGTTTCACTTGCTTTTAAGAGATAAGCAGACAGCGCAGTATTCAGTGGAGATCTGGAAGCGTTTCAGAAAGTGGGGCGGTATTCCCACAGGTTTGACGCAGAACGTGGGAGACTTCCTTCGTTCGGAGGAAATCGAGGGTATCCTTGGTAACTCGGACTTTGTTTATCTCCTTAACCAGAACGCAAAGGATCAGGTGATCCTGGCAGATAAGCTAGGACTTTCTGAGAAGCAGCTCCAGTATGTAACAAACTCTGAATCCGGATGCGGACTCATTCTTTTTAATGATGTGGTCATTCCGTTTGCGGACAGGTATCCG
Organism: Butyrivibrio hungatei DSM 14810; assembly: GCF_900143205.1. Lineage (GTDB taxonomy): Bacteria > Bacillota > Clostridia > Lachnospirales > Lachnospiraceae > Butyrivibrio > Butyrivibrio hungatei. The sequence continues at coordinate 193,732 of NZ_FRDH01000004.1, forward strand.
ACAGACACCAAGACGTATGCGATCATGAACACTCGTCCACAGGAGGAAGAGGAACATACTGCTGACAAGGGAGATGATGCAGATGGCGAAGAAAAAGAATAATACGGCAAGGAAGGCAGTATCGGACATAACCGGGGCAAAACCCGAGGGATTTGATGCGAAAGCCGATGCCGGAGATTTTAAGAAAGCACGGGCGGGTCCTACGGGATCCGCTGATGGAAGAGGTAAGGGCAGTGCCGTAAAAAGTAAGGCTGTAAGCGAAGCACAGGAGATGTTTAATGCTACGCCTGCAAATACGGTTTCCCAGGCAGAAGAAAAGAGCAGAAAGGTCAATCAGGAATTCTTTAAAAAACATGAGAATGAAGATGATAAAAATACCGAGTATGCTTCTCAGCGTGAAGAAACAAGGGCACTCCGTAAGCACAGGCAGCATGAGAGCCGTGTAAGGGTAAAGGACAGCTTTATACAGTCAGATGGAGATTTCCATGGAAAGACCGACTTTGTGGAAGAGGCAGGAGCCGAGACAGCAAAGAGCCATAAGCTTGAGATGCTTGAAAAGAAAGTGGAAAAAGCTGGTGCCAAAACCCAGAAGGCGAGAAAGAAGCTGCCACAGCGTAAGGAGTACAGGCTGGTGCGGCATTTCGATGAAAAGACCGGGAAAGTAACTTATGAGCTTCAGACCAATAAGGTACTTAAGAAGCCGAAGAGTGATAATCCCATAACTGCCGCAAACCGCAGGGCGATGATGGAAGCGCAGGGACTGGTGCATGACAAGATATCGGAGGATGAAAAGGATAACTCCGGTGTTGAAGCTGCCCACAGGACAGAAGAGGCCGGTGAAGCCGTTATCGTTCATGCGAGAAATATAAAGCACGGCGTACAGGCAAAGCGAAGCAATAAGGTAGCGGCTCTTGAAAAGAAGCAGTTCAAGGCGGAGGTGAACTTCAGATATCAAAAGTATTTGGAAGAAAACCCGGAGGTCAAAAAGAAAGCCATACAGAAGCGTCTTCAGAAGCAGCGTATCAAGCGTGAGTATGCCAAGGCACTTAAGAAAGGAACGACTGAGGCAAAGCAGGCTGCCGGATATGCAAAAAAAGCGGCAACAACAACCACAAACATGGCTAGAAAAGTAGCAGAGTTCGCAAGGAAGCATATCGGAGCGATAGCGACAATAGGCTTGTTCGGACTCTTTTTTATGCTTATAGCCGCAGGTATATCAAGTTGTTCTGCCATACTTAACGGTGGCTTGTCAGCTACTATGGCAGGAAGCTATCAGAGTCAGCCAGCTCAGCTTGATGCATCGGATGAAGCCATGACTTCAATGGAAATGGCATTGCAGAACACCATAGACAGCATCGAGGAAGATTATCCCGATTATGATGAGTACAACTATAACCTGGAAGAAATCGGGCATAACCCTTTTACGCTGATCAATTACCTGTCAGCCATAAAGGTTGATGTGGTGGCAGCGGACTGTGAGGCGGAGATCGAATCGCTTTTTGATGAGATGTATGAGCTGACCCTTACACCAAGGGAAGAGACACGAACCCGCACGGTAACTGTTACGAATGAGGAAACCGGTGAAGAGGAAGAAGTGGAAGAGGAATATACCGTTACGATCCTTGATGTGGAGCTTACAAGAAAGCCTTTGGAGGATATCGTTTCGGAGCGTCTTACCGGGAATGATGATGCGAGCGTGTTATATGCGGCATATCAGCAGACCAACGGTGCATTACAGCAGTTTTACACGCCTCTTGATACGGACTGGTACAGCCTTATAAAGAGCTATTACGGTTATAGGAAGAATCCCATTACCGGAGAGAATCAGTTCCACAGGGGCATTGATATCGCAGTACCGGAAGGGACAGAGGTTTATGCCGGGCATGACGGAACAGTTACCACGGCAGCCTATGACGATGATTACGGGAATTATATCGTGATCACGGACTCAAAAGGCTTTACTACGAAGTATGCGCATCTTGAAAGTATGAATGTCAGCGCAGGGCAGACAGTAAGGCATGGAGAGATTATAGGCAAGACCGGAAGTACGGGAGCCGTAACGGGAAGCCACTTACATCTGGAGTGCTTATCAGATGGAGAGTATTATAATCCGCTTTTCTATTTTGAAAACGGTAACGGATCCATTTATGGCACGACAGATCCTATCGGTGGCAGTGGCGATGTAGCTGCACTTATAGCAGAAGCGGAGAACTATCTCGGATACCCTTATGTATGGGGCGGTAGTAGTCCTTCAACGAGCTTCGACTGTTCGGGCTTTGTGTGCTATGTGGTGACTCACAGCGGATATTACAATCTGCCACGTACCACAGCGCAGGGCATCTATAACCAGTGCCAGCATATCAGCGCATCAGAAGCGAGAGCCGGGGATATTATCTTTTTCACAGGTACATACAATTCCGGCAATCCGGTAACCCATGTTGGTATCTATGCCGGCAATGGTCAGATGATCCATGCAGGCGATCCCATCAAATACTCTTCCATTAACACACCATACTGGCAGAGCCATTTCTACGCATTTGGCAGATTGCCGGGACATTAAGGAGGCAAGATGAAAAGAGAAACAATCAAGAAAAACCGTATTCATGCCGCCGAGAAGAAAGAGTATTACACCGAACGTGAGAAATACTGGGCAAGACTCGAACAGGAAGCGGATGATGCGGAAGCGATGAAGATCATTAGAAAGAAACATATAACACCGGAGCAGCTGGCACTGTTTAACAGCCTTTCTGAAAAAGAGGTTGCGGACATGATAGCTGCAAGGGATAAGGAAGTAAAACAGACCCCGCCCGATGAAGGCGGGGCCTTTCATGCAGAAAATGAAAAGGAGACAAACGAAAATGCAAAGAAAGTTATCAGTTAGGATTATTGCATCGCTGATCTTATCGGTGATGCTATTTGCACTGCCGGTCGGGGCATTCATTGCGAACAGTTCCACGGCGGTATCGGTATATGCCGAAGAGAGCGTGACAGGTAATGAAGCAGGAACTACAGATGATTCGTCATCAAGTGATGATGCTTCAGATAGAGGTTCTACAGATGAAGGAACAGATACAACAGTTGAAAATCCTTCGAGCGGGGATAATTCCGATGCCGAGGATACTTCCAACACAGGAGACAGCGCCTCCGAAAATGAATCCGGGGATGGTGAGGACGGTGGTGAGACTGGAGAAGATGATCCCACACCGACTCCTGAACCTACACCTGAGCCGGAACCTGAGTGTATCTGTGACCACAAGTGCAGCCAGTATGATTACAACAAGGACTGCCCTGTATGTAGTCAGAACTATAAGGACTGCGCATATAAGGAGCCGAGCGTAAAGATTACGATCAATACTCCTTCGGGATGGTACTCAAGCGGTACATCTGCAAAGGTCACTTTTAAGGTCGAAGATATCCTTGATACAGGGAACTTTGCCATAAAGTCCGTGAAAGCAAAGATCGGACAGAATGGCAGCTACAACGATGTAACAGAGGATATGTTCCTTGAGATTTCCGAGAACTGCACCGTATATGTGCTTGTGACGGATGCTAATGATAAGAGCTATGAGAGAAGCCGTTCCATCAAGTGCTTTGATACAAGCAAGCCTACGCTGAATGCGGCGGTATCGGACGGACTTCTCACTATCCAGGCATCCGATAATGACTCCGGCGTAAAGGTTATCTATGTGAACGGATATGAGTTTACTGATGTTACGAACGGAACCGTAAATATCAGGCTTTCCCAGTTCGATGCAGGCTATGAGTATTTCACGATCACAGCCATGGATAATGCCGGGAATGTATCGGAGGTTTATAAGACAAAGAATCCTTACTACAAGGATCCTAACTCTGATGATGACAGTAATCCGGCAGAACAGCTTCCTGCAAGTGCGGAGGCTACGAAGCCTTCCAGTGCGACCGCAACGGTTACAGATCACACAAAGACTGACAGTAATGGAAATACGACAAGCACTACAAGTACCTCAACCAGCACCAATACATCTCCCGAGGCGCAGAAAAAAGCCGAGTTTGCCAAGGCTGATGCAGAGGAGGCTGCTTTATCAGATGGAGAGAACGGCGAGGATATGAACCTTGGAAAAGAGTTTTATACCATCGAAGCTGCAAGCGGCAAGGTCTTTTATCTGATCATTGATCGTGACGGACAGGAGGAGATGGTTTATTTCCTGACAGAGATCACGGAGAATGACCTGCTTAATGTAACAACAGATAATTCGGAGACTCTGCCTAAGAACTCAGCGGCTCTTGAATCGCAGATCCCTGTGACGGAGAGCGCATTGCCTAATAACAATACGGATATCGACGATACCCACGAAGTTGAGACTCCTACTGAGACACCGAAGGAACCACAGGAGACTGAACCGGAAGAGCCTGCCGAAGAGGAGCCGGAAGAGCCTGTTAAGAGCAATCCGATTTTGGGATATATCATCATGGCTATCTTTGGCGGCGGTGTGATCGGGGCTGCATATTATTTCAAGGTAGTTAAGAAAAAGCAGGACGGCGATTTTGTCGAGGATGAAGATGAAGAAGCCGAAGAGGAAGTATATGCAGACGATGCGGATGAGCAGGAAAAGGATCCTAATGACGCCTGGTTTGATAATGCCGATGATGCGGCAGATTATCCTGAACCTACAGAAGAACAGAAAGACAGACCTGCTCCTACGGCGGAGGATATGGAAGATGCAACAATAGCTGATACGGAAGAGGAGAGCGCAGCAGATGTATCAGAAAAAGATGAATAAACACATTTACGGCGGAGAGGATAACCTCTCCGTCATCTTTTGAAAGGAGAAATGAGTTTTATGGAACAGACAGCAGAAAAAAAGAAGATGGATGAGATCACCATCAAGTTTGGCAAGGGATGTGTCGGAGAGCCTTTTACGGGTAAGGACGGCAAGGAGTATAAGCAGATCCTTATTCCTAACAAGGATGAAAATGATCATAGTCCCTGGGCAACATTTGTAGCAAGGTCAAATGCGGTGCATGAGGATCAGTATGGTAAGGGCATGTGGATGAAGCTACCTGCTGATGGCCATACCACAGTACGCAAGGATCACTGCGTCGGTGAGGGCGCAGATGGAAAAAAGATCTGGGAGACTGAAAAGACCAAGGTATCCAACAGAGATCTGAAGGGCATGGTGGAGTTTTATAAGTCCAGAGGCAAGGAACAGGAGGAAAAGCCGAGAGAATCTCTTAAGGACAGGCTTTCCGAGAAAAAGGCGGAAGTATCACAGCAGAAGCACGATGCTCCTCAGAAGACTGCCACCAAGTCAAAGGAAGCTTCTTTATAAGGAGGCTGCTATGGGATACAAGTTAGTGGTTACTGAAAAGCCCAGTGTGGCCAGAGCCTATGCGGATGCACTGGGCGTAAAGAATGCACAGGACGGTTATATCGAGGGAAACGGTTATATCATTTCATGGTGCGTAGGACATCTTATCGAGCTGGCACAGCCGGATTCTTATGATCCTGCACTAAAGAAATGGTCGTATAATTCGCTCCCGATCATGCCGGGGAACTGGCAGTATGAGATCAAAAAGGATACAAAAGCCCAGTTTAAGGTACTTAAGAAGCTCATGCACGATAAAGGTGTGGATGAGACTATCTGTGCTACCGATGCCGGACGAGAGGGCGAGCTTATATTCAGACTTGTATATGAGCAGGCAGGCTGTGATAAACCCATCAAGCGTTTATGGCTTTCATCCATGGAAGAGAGTGCCATAAGGGAAGGCTTTGCCAATCTGAAACCCGGATATATGTACAACGACCTGTATCAGAGTGCTTTATGCAGACAACAGGCTGACTGGCTTGTGGGTATCAATGGTACAAGGCTTTTCACGGTGCTTTATAACAGACTTTTGAAAGTCGGAAGGGTGCAGACTCCTACACTTGCAATGCTTGTGGACAGAGACGAAGCAATCCGAACCTTTAAGAAAGAGCCGTTTTATACCTGCCATATAGATGTAAATGGCATGGAAGCGGTATCCGATAAGTTCAAGACCGAAGATGAGGCAATGTCCGTAGAGGGATGTGCCGTATTTAACCCGGTGCGTATTACGAAGGTGGAGGAAGAGGAAAAGAGTATCGCACAGCCGAGACTTTATGACCTTACCACCCTGCAGAGGGATGCCAATCGTATCTTTGGATTTACGGCAAAGCAGACCTTGGATTATACCCAGAGCCTTTATGAAAAGCGTCTTTGTACTTATCCGAGGACGGACAGCCAGTTTTTATCCGATGATATGGGACAGACTGCGGAAGATGTGATCGGAGCGGTGTTTAAAAGCATATTAAAGATTCCGCAGGATTATTCGCCGGATATCGGCAGAGTCTTAAACAGTAAAAAGGTCACAGACCACCATGCCATCATTCCCACGATGGAAATAGGCAAACAAAATATGGATGCACTTGCAGAGGGAGAGAAGAAGATTCTTTACCTCATTTCATATCGTGTTCTGTGTGCTACATCCGGGAGGCACATTTATAAGGGTGTAAAGGTGGAACTTGACTGTGATGGGTTTAAGTTTCATGCAAGCGGAAAGACGGTCATATCCGAAGGCTTTAAGAAGTATGAAAAGATGCTCAGGAACCGCTTTAAGGTAAAGACTGATGCGGAAGATGAAGAAAAGCCTATTCCAGTAATAAGGGAAGGACAGTCATTCCGTGATGTGAATCCGAGAGTGGTGGAGGGCTTCACGCAGCCACCAAAAGCTTTTACGGAAGACACGCTCCTTAAGTATATGGAGACTGCCGGTGCTTCGGAAATGGACGATGATGTAGAGCGTAAGGGTCTCGGCACACCTGCCACCAGAGCGGATATCATCGAGAAGCTGGTAAAAGACGGTTTTGTCAAAAGAGATAAGAAAAAGCTGGTTCCCACGGATGATGGAATCAAGCTCATAACCATCCTGCCTGATGCGGTGAAATCTCCGCAGATGACGGCGGACTGGGAAAACGCACTTGTCCTTGTCTCCAAGGGTGAGATGAGTGCGGATGCCTTTATTAAGGGCATTAAGGACATGGTAACTGATTTGATAAAAACATACAGTAGCGTAAGCGAGGAGGAAAAGAAGATGTTTGGTTCAGAAGAAGCAATCGGAAAATGCCCTAAGTGTGGCGGAGATGTTGTTGTCGGCAAGTATGGAGCATACTGCACCGAGAAGTGCGGCATGAGCCTTGGCTATGCCATGGGAAGAAAGCTTGACGAGGAGCAGATCAAGAAGCTTCTTGCAGGAGAAAAGATCTTTATGAAAGGTCTTAAGAGCAAGAAGGGCAAGAGCTACGATGCTTTTCTTAAGCCTGAAGGTGTGGAGGCGTATGACTACACCAATAAGGATGGCGAAGAGAGGAGCGGTTTCCAGTTCAAGTTTTCCATGGAGTTTCCGGAGCGTAAGAAGAAGGGAGAGTGAGCAACATGAAGAAAGCAGTAAAGGTATTACTGGGCATTGCGGCGGCAGGAACCATTGTTTCCGCCGTCGTTTATGCAGTAAAGAAGTACAAGGACAGAAAAAACAAGGATTTCTGTGATGATTATTTTAACTATATGGAGGAGGTTACAGAAGATGCAGAATAACAACGTGATCGCAACAGAGGTTGCAGAAAAGCAGAGGACAAGCGGCAAAGCCCGCTTCACAGCCTATATGCAGGGCATGAAGAAGTTGGAGCGTAAGGCACAGATGCAGAAGGAAGCTATGATGAAGGGAGGAACAAATGCATGAATTACGAAGAGTTTAAGCAGGAAGTGGCAGACCGTATCAAGGAGTTTCTGCCTGAGAAGTATGAAAATGCGGATGTTTCCATTCAGACCGTTGTAAAGAACAATGATCAGAAGCTGGATGGTCTTATGGTAAAGCTTGAGGACAGCAATATCGCTCCCAACATTTACCTTAACCAGTTTTATGAGCAGCATGAGGACGGCAGACCTATGGATGATATCCTGGCTGCAATCGCAGATGTCCGCACTCAGCATGAGATGTCACAGGATTTCGATGTTAGCAGGCTTACGGATTTTGACAGCGTGAAGGATCGTATCACCTGCCGTCTTATCAATGCAGAGCAGAATGCGGAGTATCTTGCAGATAAGCCTCATACCATGGTGGATGACCTGGCTGTTACATACCATATCGCAATCGGCAAAGAAGAGAGCGGCAATATGTCTGCTCCTATCACCAACAGGCTCATGGAAGGATACGGTGTGGATGTAGAACAGCTTCATCAGATTGCCCTCGATAACATGGACACACTTACTCCGGCAACCTTTAAGAGCATGACGGAGACCATGGTTGATATGATGCTTCCCGATATGATGCGAAGCGGAATGTCTGAGGAAGAGGCAAGGGAGGCCATCGCCGGTATGATCCCGCCTACACCTGATGAGATGATGTATGTACTTTCCAATGAGGATAAGCTTAACGGTGCGGCAGTTCTCCTTAACGATAAGGTCATGGATGATATCACCGAGAAGCTGGGTCAGGACTACTTCATTTTACCTTCGAGTGTGCATGAGGTGCTGATCGTACCTAAGAATGACCAGATGGATCTTAAGACACTGGAGAGCATGGTGCAGGATGTGAATGCCACACAGGTAGCACCGGAGGAAAGACTCTCCGATCACGTATATGCCTATGACGCAAAGGAGCATGAGCTTTTCCGTGCTGACAAGGCAGAGGAGAGAGCTGCGGCAAAGGAAACCGAGGCTTCAAAAGAAACTGCTGTAGTAAAGACTGCGGCAAAAGAGGAAAAGAAGCAGGAGCGTCCTTCCCTTAAGGAAAGACTTGCTCAGAAGAAAGACATTGTTGCCAAGAATGAGGCAACCAGGGAGCCTCGTCAGATGAATAAGGACAGAGGACAGGCTTTGGCATAAGGATTTTTGTTTTGGAACGGGAGAGGGGCAGCGATGTCCTTCTCCCATAATCTTTATAAGGAGAAACAGGCTATGGCAAGAAAATATGATGAGATCAAATGGCTTGCACAGGCTACGGCACAGGATTTATCGGCAGATATGGAAAAGTGGAAAGGATTCCTTACCACTGCCGGAAGGCTATACCGGTATCCTTTCATGGATCAGCTGCTTATCTATGCCCAGAGACCGGATGCCACAGCATGTGCAGAGCTTGAAACATGGAATCAGAAGATGAACTGCTGGGTCAACCGTGGGTCCAAGGGTATCGCTCTTTTGGATGAAAGCAGCGGCAGACCAAGACTTCGGTATGTATTTGATGTGTCAAATGTGCATCCCGGATGGAATGTTGGAAGACTCCCGTACATATGGCAGGTCAGGGAACGGAATGAACAGACAGTTCTCAACAGACTTGAAAACATATATGGAAAAACGGATGAAAGCAGACCTTTCGGAGATAGGCTGGTGGAGCTGGCACATCGTATTGCGGATGATTATTACAGGGATGTAATGCCTGATCTGCAGGACCGGGTGGATGGAAGCTTTCTGCATGGATATGATGAACTGAATCTTGAACTGCGCTTGCAAGAGACCATGAGAGATTCCATCGCATATACGCTTCTTACAAGGTGCGGTGTGGATACAGAACTTTATGATTTTGATTTTCGTTATCTGCATGAGTTCAGCGATGTGAAAACGCTGTCGGTACTTGGAAATGCAGTATCGGAAATGACTGAGCCGGTACTCATGGAAATCGGAAGAGCGGTAACGGTACAGGAACGTCATATCGCCAGATATGGCGAAGTAGAAAGACAAACGGAGAATATATCACAAGCCGTAGAAAAAAGCCAAAATTCGCTTGCAAATGAGGCTCAGAATGAATATAATGCTTTAAAGCGTGAAAGCGAGCGGCAAGGTGATATTTCCACCGATGATTATGAAAAAGGCGAAAGCGCTAATATTTCAGAACAAGGAGGAAATGACCATGGAACTGACTTACATGCAGAGCGGGGATTATCTGATCCCGAACCTGATCGCGAACAGCGAGCCGGAGGAACCCTTAACGAAGTACGGACTGATGCGGAGGAACTTCTTAAAGGAACACAGGAGAGGAACCTACAGCGGGATGATGTTAGAGGGGAATCTGAAGGAGCACTGCCTGATGATTCAGAAGCAGGCAGAGGAGAGGATGGATCTGTTGACATCCCAGATGGCGAAGTCCCAGGGAGTGAACGAAGCCCTGAAAGCATCAGACCAGATGAAGTGGGTGGGTCTGATGAACAACATCCGGGCATCGGCGGAGGAGATAGTTTTATCGGAGCTGATCTACAGCTAAACCCTCCGGATGCAGAACCCGAACAACTGAATATGTTTGACCTGTTCCCATCATTTGCGGAACAGGTGGGAACGATAGCAGCAGCGGAAGCAAGCGTGAAAACGAAGGCTCCCGCTGTTTTTATGCTAAAAGACGACCAGCTTCTTGATGTGATCAGATCCGGTGGTGGCAAAGAGAATAACCGTAAGCGTATCTATGCAAAGTACCAGGCAGGAAAAGATGCTGCGGAAATGACTGATTTCATAAAGAATGAGATCGGAACTACCGGTAAGGGCTTTGAATTTGACGGGCAGAGGGTATCTGTTTGGTTTAATGAAAATGGTATGAGCATCGCACCGGGCAATTCCGCTCAGGTGGACTTTGCCACTACCTATAGTTGGAGCCTTGTGGAAGAGTTCACCCGTCAGATGGTGGAAAACGGCTCATATATGTCGAGAAATGAAGCCTTTCTTGTGGACAGCACCGAACGGGCGAGGGTGGCTGATCAGATTTATTTCTTTTTCCGTGACGGCATTGATGATATGCCTGATTCTCTTTCTATCCAAGGAAGTAATTATCCCGACAGCCAGGCACATATCGTAGAGCTGCTATCTACCCATGAGGGAAGAGAGCTGCTTGCAGAGGAAATCGGCAGGGCTGCGGACAGGATAGAGAGCGGAGAGCTTCAACTTCGGTGGCGATATGTAAAAGAGCCGGAGTATCTGCTTTCAGAGATTGCCGACCTCGATGCTGAGCGTAGGGAGTTTCCTCTTGCAGATGAGGTAAATGTAAGGCTTGAAAACTTCATTACCCAGGATGAGATTGACAGCAGGCTCACCCATGGAAGCGGTGTATCGCAGGGACTTTTCCGTATCTATGATTATTTTAAGGAAGGGCATGACAGCAAAGATAATGTAGCGTTCCTTAAGAGCGAATACGGTACTGGTGGTCAGTCAGATGCACTGATTGGAAATGATAAGAGTTGGGAAGACCATGATGCAAAGGGCATTCAGCTTGACAAAGGCAGTATCATGGAGCCTTATACATCCGTGCTTCTTAACTGGAATGTGGTGGAAAAGCGTATCCGTGAACTGATTGCAGAGGATAAGTACCTGTCTCCAAAGGCAAAGGAAGCCTATGCAGAGTATAAAAAGGAGCAGGAAAAGGAAGCTCTTGCTGATGAGCAGGAAAAACTTGTTGATGCCATTGAAGCCGGGGATGCACAGGAAGAGCCTGAAAGCAAAGAGGCGGATCATAATCCCGAATTCGGTCCGCCTGTCGGACGGGGAGAGAATAGCCTTTGGTCGATAGTCCATGAAGCGGATGATGAAAATGATAATCCCCAGGAGTGGGCAACAAAGCTCCCTTCCGGTCAGTATGTATGGATAGACCGTGAGGAAGATGGTTCATATGGGATTCATCCGGTTGCTGATTCTCTTGCTGCTCCTACGGAGACCTTCAGGACTCTTGAAGAGGCGCAGGAGTATGTTGACGAGACCATGCGGGGAGAAGTGCTTAAAGAGCAGGCTTTAGAGCAGGAATCTTCAACATATACAATCTATCAGATATCGGATGAAGCTGAGGACAGACGGGATATCATCTTTGAAAATCTGGAGCACCTGCAGAACAGAGGACTGTCTGTTGATGCGGCAAACTATGAGGCAGTATATTCCGGAGAACTGGAGGAAAGCGCTACTCTCGATGACCTGTATGAGAAGTTTAACATAGACCATCCGGCAGATTACAAGGGACGCTCCATGTCCGTATCGGATGTGGTGGTATTGCATCAGAATGGTGAGGACAAGGCATATTTCGTGGATTCATTTGGATTTTCGGAAGTGCCGGAGTTTCTTCGGGAAAAAGAAGCAGTCCTTACTCCGGAGCAGGAGCAGGCAAAGGAGCTTATCAATGAGTTCTGCTACAGGGAGTATGATCATGATGCAGATTTCTCGGATCTTTCCAATGTGGAGATAGCTTATACCGACCTTATAGATGAAGCAGATGGAAAAGAGTACCCGATACAGGCTTCTGTAGACCTTGAGCATAACAGCATCCGCCTTGCGATTGACGGGCAGATCATTTCTCAGAATGAATATGATACCCTTACTGACCTTATAGAAAATGAGCTTAAGTACCTTGATTTTGACGAGCTTACCTATGTATCAGAAGAGGACTGGGAGAAGTTCCATAACATGGAGCTTACCGCAGAGGATATACAGAACATTTCCTATATTGGAGCGGAGTACAGCAATTTCGGGCATACTGCGGAGTATGAGCTTGAAGCCGATATCCGGGGAGAACATCAGAAGATCCGGTATGAGGTCACAAGGCATGACGGGGATGAAGAGAGCTTTTCCATCCATACTGAAAGTAACGATATTTATGACAGGCTTTCTGAACCGGAGCTACGCAAGCTGGAAGAGAAACTGTCAGATGAAGTAAGGGTCGGGCAGTATGAAAAGAAGATTGAAAAAGCTGATAGCCTTGATGCAGTTAAGAACATCCAGTATGAGTTTATGGATGATGAGAGCTTTCCAAGGAGGCTTGTCGGAAGGTTCTGGGAATCCTATAACGCAAGGGAAGCGGAACTGTCTGAAGACGCAAGAGCTGCGGCAAAGAATTTCCGCATTACAGATGATGACCTGGGAAAAGGCAGCGCAAAGGAAAAGTTCCGTGACAATATCAGGGCGATTACAACTTTGAAGCAGATCGAGGACGAACACAGGACAGCCACGCCGGAGGAACAGCAGATTTTATCACAGTACGTCGGCTGGGGTGGTCTTGCAGATGCCTTTGATGAAACCAAGAGTAACTGGTCTGCGGAATATCAGGAATTAAAGAGCATTTTGACACCGGAGGAATATAATTCCGCAAGAGAGAGTACCCTAAATGCCCACTTTACAAGCCCCGTAATCATAAGAAATATCTATGAAGCACTGGGACAGATGGGATTTGAAAAGGGAAATATACTTGAGCCTGCCATGGGTGTAGGTAATTTCTTCGGTATGCTGCCAGAGGAGATGCAGGACAGCAAGCTATACGGAGTGGAGCTGGATGATTTGACAGGCCGCATCGCAAAGCAACTCTATCCGCAGGCAGATGTGCGTATCAGCGGATATGAAAAGACCGATTTTCAGAATGATTTCTTTGATGTTGCTGTGGGAAATGTGCCGTTCGGGAATTATAAGGTAAGTGACAAGCCTTATGATAAGCTGAATTTCCAGATCCATGATTATTTCTTTGCAAAGACACTGGATAAGGTAAGACCGGGCGGTATCGTGGCATTTGTTACAAGCAAGGGAACCATGGACAAGCAAAGCCCGCAGGTGAGAAAGTACCTTGCTCAGAGGGCAGAACTGCTCGGAGCGGTGAGATTACCTAATACAGCTTTTAAGGAGAATGCCGGTACAGAAGTCACGTCCGACATTCTTTTTTTCCAGAAAAGGGACAGGCTTATGGATATCGAGCCGGACTGGGTACACCTCGGCATGGATGCAAACGGTATAGCCATGAACCAGTATTTTGCCGACCATCCGGAGATGATCGTAGGGAAAATGGAGATGGTATCGGGACCCTTTGGTATGGAGAGTACCTGTGTACCGGATGAGAGCAGACCATTTGAGGAGCAGCTTCGTGAGGCAATCAGCAATATTCATGCAGAATATGAAGCGGTGGAGCTTTCAGCGGACGAGCTTGGAAAGTCTGACCTTGAAGTAATCCCAGCAGATCCGAATGTGAAGAATTACAGCTTTTGTATGGTGGATGATCATGTGTATTATCGTGAGAATTCCGTCATGAAGCCTGCCGATGTGTCAGATACCATGGAAGACCGCATCAAAGGTATGATCGCTATCCGTGACTGTACGCAGGAACTAATTCAGATGCAGATGGAGGATTATCCCGACTCAGCCATTACGGACAAACAGGCAGAACTGAACGGATTATATGATAAGTTCTCCGATAAATACGGGCTTATCAGTTCTCAGACCAATAAGAGAGCCTTTAATCAGGATTCTTCATACTGCCTGCTCTGTTCTTTGGAGAAGCTGGATGATGAGGGGAAGTTTCTTGGAAAAGCGGATATGTTCACGAAGCGTACCATCAAACACGCAGAGGTGGTGACAAGTGTTGATACCGCAAGCGAGGCATTGGCGGTCTCCCTGGCTGAAAAAGCCAAGGTAGACCTTGACTATATGGCAGAGCTTACGGGAAAGGAAAAAGAAGCCATAACTGAGGAGCTTGCAGGAGTTATCTTCCGGAATCCGCTGACCGACCAGTGGGAGACAGCGGATGAATACCTGTCCGGTAATGTCCGTGAGAAGCTTTCCATAGCAAAGAACTATGCGGAAAATCACCCTGAGTATCAGGTGAATGTGGTGCATCTTGAACAGGTAATGCCGAAAGACCTTGAAGCATCGGATATAGAAGTCCGTCTTGGGGCAACATGGGTTGACCCGAAGTATATCGAGGACTTCATGCGTGAGACTTTCCAGACACCGGGATATCTTTTTGACCGGAATGTCATGGGCATACAGTATTCGGATGTGACCGGGCTTTGGAATGTAAAGGGTAAGAATGCAGACTATGGCAATACCCTTGCCAACATGACCTTTGGTACCGGCAGGGCGAATGCCTATAAGATACTGGAGGACAGTCTGAACCTTAAGGATGTGCGTATCTATGATACTATCGTGGAGGATGGCAAGGAAAAGAGGGTGCTGAATAAGAAGGAGACCACCCTTGCTGCACAGAAGCAGGAGGCAATCCGTGAAGCTTTTAAGGACTGGATTTTTAAGGATCCGGAGCGGAGAGCTGATCTTGTAAAGGTTTATAATGAGCGTTTCAATTCCACAAGACCAAGGGAATATGACGGCTCACATTTGCAGTTTCCGGGTATGACACCGGATATAGAGCTTAAGCCGCATCAGAAGAATGCGGTAGCTCATGTGCTGTATGGAGATAACACGCTCCTTGCACACTGTGTAGGTGCTGGCAAGACCTTCGAAATGACTGCGGCAGCTATGGAACTTAAAAGGCTTGGGCTTGCTCAGAAGTCGCTGTTTGTAGTACCAAACCACCTGACAGAGCAGTGGGCATCAGATTTCCTGCGTCTGTATCCCGGAGCGAATATCCTTGCGGCTACGAAAAAGGACTTTGAGCCTGCAAATCGCAAGAAGTTCTGCTCCCGTATAGCAACAGGCGATTATGATGCCGTGATCATCGGCCATACGCAGTTTGAAAAGATCCCGTTGTCACAGGAAAGGCAGGTGGCGATACTGGAGCGGCAGATAGATGAGATCACGGAGGCTATAGCACAGGCAAAGGCTGACAGGGGTGAGCGATATACCATCAAGCAGATGGAAAAATCCAAGAAGCAGCTCATGACAAGGCTTGATAAATTAAATGATCAGAGCCGTAAGGATAATGTTGTAACCTTTGAACAGCTTGGCGTAGACAGGCTTTTTGTGGACGAGTCGCATTCGTACAAGAATTTGTTCTTATATACGAAAATGCGGAATGTGGCAGGTATTGCACAGACTGAAGCTCAGAAGTCACAGGATATGTTTAACAAGTGTCAGTACCTCGATGAACTGACTGGTGGTAAGGGCGTGACCTTTGCAACCGGAACACCGATCAGCAACAGCATGACGGAGCTATATACCAATATGAGATATTTACAGTATGGTACGCTTCAGAAGCTGGGACTGGGACAGTTCGATGCATGGGCGGCTAACTTCGGTGATACACAGACGGCGATAGAGCTTGCACCGGAGGGAACCGGATACAGGGCAAAGACAAGGTTTGCAAAGTTCTTTAACCTGCCTGAGTTGATCGCACTCTTTAAGGAGAGTGCCGATATACAGACACCAGATATGTTAAAACTCCCTGTGCCGGAGGCAGAGTATGAAAATGTGACATTAAAGCCGTCCGAAGCGCAGAAGGAAATGGTGGCATCTCTGGCAGACAGAGCAGAGCGGGTGCGTAACCGTATGGTGGATTCATCCGTCGATAATATGCTTAAAATTACTAACGATGGGCGTAAGCTGGCACTGGATCAGCGTCTTATGAACGATATGCTACCGGATGATGAAAACAGTAAGTCCAGTGTTTGCGTGGAGAAAGCTTTTGAGATTTGGGAGGAGACAAAAGATAAGCGGTCAGCCCAGCTCATTTTTTGCGATTTGAGTACACCTAAAGGAGACGGAACCTTCAATGTATATGAGGATATCAGGGACAAGCTGATAGCAAAAGGAGTACCACCGGAAGAGATAGCTTTTATCCATGATGCGAATACCGAGACGAGGAAAGCGGAGCTGTTTGGCAAAGTAAGAAGCGGACAGGTCCGTTTTTTATTGGGATCAACGCAGAAGATGGGAGCCGGTACCAATGTGCAGGACAGGCTGATAGCACTTCATCACTTGGATGTGCCATGGAGACCCTCTGACATTGAACAGCAGGAAGGTCGTATCTTACGACAGGGCAATACTAATCCAAAGGTAAAGATCTTCCGCTATGTTACAGAGGGTACGTTTGATGCGTACTCGTGGCAGCTCATCGAGAACAAGCAGAAGTTCATCGGGCAGATCATGACCAGTAAATCTCCAGTCAGAAGCTGTGAGGATATTGACGAGGCGGCACTTACCTATGCGGAGGTCAAGGCTCTTGCTACGGGAAATCCTTATATCAAAGAAAAGATGGATCTCGACATCCAGGTATCAAAGCTGAAGCTCATGAAAGCGAACCATACCAGTCAGAAATACCGACTGGAGGATAATATCGCAAAGAACTACCCACAGCAGATATCAGCACTGAAGGAGCGTATCGCCGGAATGAAGGCAGATATTGCAACATACAATGCCAGCAAGCCTGCGGATAAGGATGTCTTTACCATGACGGTAGCCGGAAAGACCTATGATGACAGGAAGGAAGCCGGAACAGCAATCATCGGTATCTGCAAGGAGATGAAGCAGGCCAATGTGGCTGTGCCAATCGGTGAGTACCTTGGCATGAAGATGAATATAACCTTTGATTCATTTTTCAGGAAGTTTACGCTGAACATGAAAGGAAAACTCAGCCATGAAGTGGAGATTGGCTCTGACCCGTCCGGTAACATTACCCGTATCGGTAATGCCATGGAATCCATGACAAAACAGCTTGAGGATGCGATTGCGAAGCATGCCAATGTGGAACAGCAGCTTGAAACCGCAAAGATTGAGGTGGAAAAGCCATTCCCACAGGAGAAGGAGCTTAACGATAAGCTGACAAGGCTTGCAGAACTGAACAGCCTGCTTGATATGGATGAAAAAGGCGAGGATGCAGTTGATCTTGATGAAGATGCTCCAAAGCCGGAGAAAGAAACAGCAGAACAGACCGAGACGGTAATGCCGGCACAGGAGGCTACCAAAGAGGCAGGTCACATATCGGAGGATAAGGCTGAAATAAGCGAAAAAGCTGAGGAGGCTGATATATCAGAAACAGAGGATATGGGGAACCCTGCAACAAAACCGGAGACAAAAGAGGAAAGACCGTCCCTTGTCGCAAGGCTTAATGAGAAGAAGGCGGTTGTAGCTGCCATGGATCAGAAAGCACCTGCGGTAGCAAAGAAAAAAGAAGAGGTTATAGCATAAGATCAAAGGGCTTC
The DNA here is from genome assembly GCF_900143205.1 of Butyrivibrio hungatei DSM 14810. Taxonomy (GTDB): domain Bacteria; phylum Bacillota; class Clostridia; order Lachnospirales; family Lachnospiraceae; genus Butyrivibrio; species Butyrivibrio hungatei. The sequence goes on from NZ_FRDH01000004.1 coordinate 211,604, forward strand.
GGGGATTATCTCCGGAGCCTTTTAGAAAGGAGCTGAAATGGCAAAAGACGAAACAAAAGGCGAAAGCCTTAACGATGCCGCTGTCATAAGCGCATTTAAGGATAAGACCAAAGAGAAGTTCCATGAGCTTGACGGCATGGATCCTGAAACGATAGAAGCTAATGTTAAAACAATAGTGCAGGGCATAGTGAATGATTATGGGATGGATGTAATCATTGAGGATGTCGTTGTATCCGGCAGTCGTTGCAGGGGTATGGAGGAGAAAGGAGCTGACCTTGATGTGGTGTTGTATTACAGCGGCTCGGTGAGGGAGGACGATCTGTTTAACACTCTTAATCAGGGAAATATCATTATGGGTGGTGTAAAGCTCGATATAAACACGATATCACAGGAACAGCATGGGAGTCTTTCCGAGTATCTGACCGGTGTGGAAGCGTACCTTACAGAAAAACAGGCTCAAATAATACAGGAAGCACAGCAGCGTAACACAGAGATAACCTATACCGTTGCGGAGTGCGGCGAATTTCACAGCATGGGAACCTATCATGAGGGAATTTCCACTATAGAAGAGGCAAAAGCTCTGTTTGAGAGCATCCGTGAAAATCATAGCAATATGATCCCTGCTGTCGGCATCAACATACATGAAGCTGGGACACCGGAGATAGATGATGTGCAGATGGATGTCCTCTATGGAAACACCATAGATCTTGATAATCTGCGGTATGTTCCTCAGATATGGAATGATCAGGAGGGACTGTCAAAGATCGGGCAGATCATAGATGCATTCCCGGATGTAAAGGTAATCGGGACACTGCCGGGATTGACTGTACAGGATAGACCGGAACAGGATATGGATGCCGTAAAGCCGGTATATGTGGACGAGGCTGCGAAGCTGGCGGCTGAAATAGACCGCTTTTCCAGTGACTTTGATCCCTATGAGTACAAGGATACGGTCGATAACTGGGAGTTACAGGTGCAGAATATAGCGGATGATATCCGAAACGGCAATTCTGCGGATTATAAGAAGTACCTGGGAACTGTGATAGAAGAGAGTGACAACATCGAGGATGTCCGCAAGGCGGCGGAGCTTCTTGTGAAGTTGGCTGAATACAAGCCGCTTGCCAAGGTGGAGGAGCTTGAGGAGGTAAATCTGAACCAGATCGACAATGTACTCAGCAATACGGTTCCAAAATCTGAGGAGAAAAGGGAAGCCCGGCAAGCGGAGCAGGAACGCTTGGAAGAGCTGCAACGCATCGAGGAAGAGGAAAGAAAACGCAGGGCAAGAGGGGAACGCCCATCACTACGGGCGAGACTTGCGGCCAAGAAAGCTATAGTAGCCGCAAACAGTGCAGTCCCCCAAAGAGAAACACAGCGACAGGTGCAAAATGAGCCGGTAAAACCACATATTGAGCTTTAAAGGTGTTTTTATTGGACAGGTAAATTTGTAATATGAGATCAGGATGGGGAAATACCCTGTTCTGGTCTCTTTTTTTATATCAGGTCAAATTTCGTGAAGATGTAGCAAATGGTAAAATAAAACTGTAAATGCCTATGCCGTTATGCTATGAGCATAGTACATAGCATAACGGCTTCTCTTTCGTTGAGCTAGCAAGGAGGGTGAATATGTCTTTATCCATACAAGAGCGATTAAAAGACCTACGTGTGGAGCGTGGCTTGACGCTGGGGCAGCTTGCGGAGCAGACCGGGCTTTCCAAGTCTGCGCTGGGCAGTTACGAAACGGAAGACTTCAAGGACATCAGCCACTATGCCCTTATCCGGCTGGCGAAGTTTTACGGTGTGACCGCTGATTATCTGCTGGGGCTGTCTGAAATGAAAAATCACCCAAACGCCGATCTTGCAGACCTGCGTTTGAGTGATGAAATGATTGACCTGCTGAAAAGCGGGAGGATAGACAATACCCTGCTGTGTGAGCTGGCGGCGCACCCGGATTTCCCCCGGCTGATGGCTGACCTTGAAATCTATGTGAACGGAACGGCACTGAAACAGGCGCAGGGTGCAAACGCCATAGTGGACACGATGAGCGCAACTGTTATAAAAAAGCATAATCCTGGCATGAGTGATACGCAGTTAAGACAGCTTATCACCGCCCATATTGATGAGGACGAGTTTTGCCGCTATGTGATACAACGGGACATAAACGGGATTGCCCTTGCTCTGCGGGAAACACACAAGGACGATTTTTTCAGCGTCCCAGAGGATAACCCGCTAAAAGAAATGCTGGAAACTGCTGGTGAAATCGTCAGCCAGGACAGCGACACGGAACAAGCGTACTTGGCGTTTATCTGCAAACGGCTCAAGCTGAATTTTAGGAAGCTGTCAGTAGAAGAACGGAAGTGGCTGAAAAAGATTGCGGAAAAATCCGACTTGCTGAAGAATCCAAAACCGCAGAGAGGACGAAGATAAAAAATGCCTGAAGGGCGTGTCCGCACAGGGACATCTTGAAATTGAAGGTACTACACCAGCCGATTGAGGGATGAAACGAAAAATCCGAGGCAGAGAGATATTCTCTTCCTCGGATTTTTTTATTTCAATAGACTCTCCGCCTCGAACTTGGTATATTGTGTTGCTGAGAAATGCGGTGCCATACACCACACATGGTTCGGAAAGTATGCTGTGAAAAAATTGCATCTTTTTTAATGCTGTCAGCGGTCTTTCCCTCTTTTCTCTTGTACGCATTGTATCGTCAGAGGCGTGGTTCAGAGCTTCCTTGTAACCCAGAGAGCAACGACCTGTATGTTTGGCTTCAGGAAGCCGCCCGCATCGACGAAGAAGAATATTCCTTCCATGGCATCCATACTGTCGATTTTCCAGTTCCCGGAGGGCCTGTAATTACAATAATTCTTCCTCGCTCCATTTTCGCCCTTCCTTCAACTTCGTGCTTTGTTCACTTTTTCACAACGATTCAATAGGTAAATTATGCTGCTTCAAAAAGGACAGCTTATCCCAATATCCTCTCTGGAACAGAATTTTACCATTTACAACATGGAAGAAGCCGCATCCCCGCAGTCCCAGAGGATCCTTCCATTCTAAAATCGCCCACTGTCCATCTTCAAAGATGTTCTCTACAATGGCAGTCATATCGGCAGTGGCAAATTCTGTTGTAAACATTTCTCGGATTGCATCTATCCCAATCACGGGATCATTTGTCACTTGATGGTTGGTTGCGTTATCATGGTACAAGCTCACGATTGCTTCTACATCGTGATTATTGAACGCATCTACCCATTTACATACTACTTCTTTTGGTCGTAACATAAATATTTCCTCCATATATCGTTAGCTGCCTTTTTCAAGATACACGATTCATGTAAAATCACAATTCCCGCCGTTTCCATTGTTTCAGGGCAGCTGCGACACAAATGCCTGCCACAACGATTGTTAAGAAGATATAGGGAAGGTGGAAACCGTGCAGTGCTACCTCGTACACATCAAAATAACGCAATGGGGTCAGAAAGTCCAGAAAATGATTACCTGTGTACTCGGCAGTAAAGGCCAACGCATAGGCAGCCAGCATGGAAATTGTTCCTGTCCGCACCGCAGCCCTATAGGACAGGAGCACGCTGGCAAACAGCAGCCCCAGGGCAAAAAAGAGGATCTGGGTAAAGAACATTCCCATCGTTGTGGAAAGCACCGCTCCCGGCTGATCCAGACCACCCAAAGGAAGAACAATTGTGAAATAATTGCACACGCCACTGAACAGGGCGAACACCAGCAGGTTCACTGCCGAGACGATCACCTTCGCCAGAACAATGGTTTTCCGCTTCACAGGCTTTGTGAACAGGTATTCCGATGTTCCGAATTTCTTTTCCTTTGCCACACAGGACAGTCCCAAAGACATGGCATAGGGAAACGCCAGCAGTCCCTCCCAGAAATAGATGCACACATACCAGCCGGTGGATGTCGTCAAGTCGCCTTTGACTCCGAACATAATCATGATCAGTCTCGGAAATTGGCTGACCATCGCGGCCATTTCATCCAGACTGTCCTGTAGGGACAGAAGCTCAAAATAGCAGAAACCGCACAGAAGCAGCATGATTCCCAGCCAGATCAGCAAAAGTCTTCTGGTTTGACGAAACTCATTTTTAATCAATATTTTCATGTTCACACCTCCTTAGCTGCGGAACTGAATGTCTTTTTTCAGAAAGACACCGTAAGAAAGCACCAAAAACAAGGCAAACAGCAGCACGCACCACCCAAGATACCGGAGGTCATAGAAGCCGGCTTTGGAGATCTCGGCGGCTCCGAAGAACGAGTAGGGAGACAGAAAACTGATAGCCCGGTTACTGACGATGTTGGAGAAGCTGGTAATGCAATACTCAACGAACACAACCAAACCGGCAGTCAGCAGCGGACTGCGGTTGCGGGAAAACAAAACTCCCACCATCAGACCCATTGCAGCGAAGAACAGCGTAACAAGGGTCAGGGACAGGGCAATCAGGAAAAACTCTCCCCAGGGAGTTCCGGAACGGAATATTGCCATGGCGAAAAGGGAAGCCAGCAGATACGCCGCACCAACGATTGCCACGCCGACAAACACGGTCAATGCCTTTGCCCAATAAATTGCTTTCCGGGGAAAGGGCTTTGTAAACAGATATTCCGAGGTTCCTTCCGTACATTCTCTGGTGTGAATGGAAATGCCGAAGTGCATCCCAAAAATGCCGGAGGCAATCATGAAAAAGCTGGTCAGGAACCCATAAATGCCCAGCGGAGAGGTTAGGTATTCCATCGATACGCCGACACTCCTGTAAAAGTCCGTGGTGCCCATGGTTTCAAAGAGTTCCACGGAGGCAGCATCCAGAAAGCTGTAATAAGTCGGCGTCATCAAAAAAATACACAGTGCCAAGGCGATAGCCCAGCCCAGGATATAGGTTCGATGTCTTTTCAGTTCATATTTCAAAATGACCATGCCTGACACCTCCTTACGCATAGTAGTGCATGAAGATTTCCTCCAAAGAGGGCTCTTCCAAAAGCACATCGTCCAAATGCAGCAGGTGAAGCTTGTCGATGATCGCTGTGATATTGCCGTTATACATAAAGGAAACAGAGGTCTTGTCAGGACTCTCGGTGTAGTTGGCAATGCCGGGCAAGCCCCAGAAGTCACGGGGAATGGTTGTTTTGGCGGTGAGGCTGACCTTTTTATAGCCGCTTTCCCGAAGCTCTTTGATGGACTGAATGCCCACGAGTTTGCCTTCTTTTAAGATTGCCACCCGGTCACACAGCTTCTGTACTTCGCTGAGGACATGGGATGAGAAGAAAATGGTGGTTCCCCGGCTGTTCTCCTCCTTCAGAATATCGTAGAAGGCCTGCTGGATCAGCGGGTCTAAGCCGCTGGTGGGCTCGTCCATAATCAGCAGCTTGGGCGAGGTCATGATGGCAGACACAATCCCCACCTTTTTCTTGTTACCCAGAGACAGGTCTGCGATTTTCCGGGTCAGATCCAGATTAAGGCGCTCAGAAAGCTCATACATTTTCGTTTCGCAGTCCATGCCGTACAGGTCAGCGGTGTATTGCAGCAGGTCCCGCACCTTCATGTTTTCATAATAGCTGTTCTCGCTGGGAAGGTAGCCCACATCTCTGGCAATGACACTGGCCTTGGTCTGACAGTCCAGGCCGAAAATAGAGGCGTTGCCGCCGCTGGGATGGATCAGGCCCATCAGCGTGCGGATGGTGGTGGATTTTCCTGCACCGTTGGGGCCAATGAAGCCGAAAAACTCGCCCTCATTCACCGAGAAACTGAGGTCGTTGATCCCCCGATGGGTTCCATAGTGCTTGGTCAGCTGGTTTAAGACGATTGCTTGCTCACTCATTTTTGATACTCCTCCTTATAAAAATTTTTCCGCAGAATTGCGATGTTCTCCTCAAAATCCTCCATGACAGCCTGAAAATCGAAGGCCGCCGCCCCACGGTACCGGGCCGCATAGCCCTCGGCCATCAGAAGCAGCATCTGAAATACCGGCCGGGCATCCTCCGGGTTTTTGAATTTCAAAGCGTCCTCCTCCCGAAGAACCATATCGTTTCTGAAGCTGCAGGCTTCCTCTGTCAGAATCACCAGCGCATCGGCTACTTCGGGAGAAGTTTCTTCCCAGACGCTGGTAATAAACTGCAGGGTGAAGGGCTGATTTTGGAAGCTCTCCATTTCCATGCGGCTGGATGCCAGGATCCTGTCGAACAAATCCGTTTTGGAATCCAGATGTGCTTTTTCAAATATTTCTTCAATGACCTTTTTACAGTATTCCAGCAGATAAATATAGAGCTGTTTTTTGCTTCCGAAATACTGAAACATGGATGCCTTGGAGATATGAGCAGCCACTGCAATATCATTGACGGATGCTTTTTCATAACCAAATTTTCCGAAGCACTGAAGTGCTGCGTTCAGGATCGTCATTTTCTTTTCTTCCGTCAGCGCCAAAAATTTTTCCACTTTGATCCCTGCCTTTCAACGAAATAACCGAATCGGTTATTTATAATATAACACCAATAACCGATTCGGTCAAGTAATTAAAATTATCATTTTAAAAATAGATAGACACCCAAAAAGCCGCCTGTACGAGCATTTCCCATGCCCGCACAGGCGGCTTGCGTTATTATGCAAAATTGTTTTTCCGTTTCTCAAAGCCGGCTCATTCTAAATCAATCCGATGAATATGTGAACAACGTGAATTTGTTTTTGCTGTACTGAAGTATCCCATCCTTTTGCATCTGAGAAAGCGCCACCGACATGGCGGCCCGTTCGACGCAGAGGTAGTCCGCCAGCTGCTGGCGGTTATAGGGGATGGTAAAGGACAGGCTGCCGCACCGGTCTGCTTCCGATGACAGGTAAGACAGGAGCTTTTCCTTGGTAGATCGTTTGCTGATATGATTGATTTTATCATGCATCCGCAGAGATTTGCCTGCGATCACATTGACCAGATTGCGGATCAGCTGAGCATGGTGGGAACAGGTATTTGAACAGGCTGAGAGAATGCGGTTGATGTTCAATAGCAACACCTGGCAATCGGCTTCGGCGACCACGCTCACATTCAGCACACTCCCCATGGAGGCGGCGAATACCTCCCCACAGGAATCTCCGGGAGAAAGAATGTCCAGAATATTCCGATGTCCCCACACATCCTCCTGAACAATGACTGCGGAGCCGGATAGGACAATTCCCATGACCTCGGTGCTGTTTCCAGCTCTCAGGATATAGCTACCCTTGGGATAGGGTGTTACAACAGCGCTCATACACTGAAGGATCGACAGGATCTCCTCATCTGACATGGCCATAAAAAAGGGGGTATGCTTCAAAAGCGATAAATATGCTTTCATTTTCAGTCTCCTTGTTTGAAATCAAACAGACTTGTTGCTTAAATTTTAGTATCATTCAAGTACGGTGTCAACCGGAACAACAAATGGAGGTGGAATGAACATGATTCGGAGAATCATTGAAATTGATAGAGACGCCTGTACCGGCTGCGGTATTTGCGTGGAAGCCTGCCACGAAGGGGCTATCGGTCTGGAAAATGGGAAAGCAATTTTGCTCCGGGACGATTACTGCGACGGTCTTGGGGATTGTCTGCCTGCTTGTCCGGCGGGAGCGATCTCTTTTACAGAGCGGGAAGCCGCTGCTTACGACCATGCAGCAGTTCTGGCAAAGAAACAGGAGCATCCGCTCCCCTGTGGCTGTCCGGGGACAGAAGCACGAAGCATTCCCCGTCAAAGCTGCGACTGTTATGCAGCGCAGACCGAAAGCCGGCTGTCTCAATGGCCCGTCCAAATCAAACTGGCCCCTATCCAGGCCCCTTACTTTCAGGGGGCGTCCCTGCTGATCGCCGCCAGCTGCACGGCCTATGCTTATGCCTCTTTCCATGAGGATTTTATCGTCGGCCGCATCACTCTCATCGGCTGCCCCAAGCTGGACGGTGTGGACTATTCGGAAAAGCTGTCTCAGATCCTCAAAGGAAATGACATTCGGGACATTCTTCTGGTTCGGATGGAAGTCCCCTGCTGCGGCGGGCTGGAAAAAGCGGTTGAACGAGCGCTTGACAGCAGCGGGAAGGAAATCCCCTTCCGAACGCTTACGATTACCACTGATGGAAAAATGAAATAAAAAATGATATAAGGAGAACCCCAAATGGATCCTCAAATGTTTTGCTTTCAATGCGAACAGACCGCTGGGTGCAGCGGCTGTACCGGCAAGGCCGGTGTCTGCGGAAAAACTGCCGCTGACGCTGCGCTTCAGGATGCGCTGACCGGGGCCCTGATCGGCCTGGCCAGAGCAACAGACGGCGGCACTACCGGCTCCGCAGATGATAAGCTGGTGCAGGAAAGCCTGTTCTCCACCCTGACCAATGTGAACTTCGACGACGAGGCTCTTCGGGGTCTGATCGACCGGGTCCATGCCGAAAAGCAGCGGATGGTTCCTGACTGTGCCACCTGCGAAAATGCCTGCGGCCGTACCGCCGACTACGACATGAAGAAACTGTGGAACGCCCAGGAGGATATTCGGTCGCTGAAATCCCTGATCCTCTTCGGCATCCGGGGTATCGCCGCTTACGCCTACCACGCAAGCGTCCTGGGTTACCGGGACGAAGCCGTGAATCAGTTCCTGTACAAGGCGCTGTTTGCCCTGGGCGAGGACTGGGGGATGGAGGAGCTGCTGCCCATTATCATGGAGGCGGGCGAAAAGAACCTGACCATCATGGCATTGCTGGATCGGGCCAATACGGAAACCTACGGCACACCCGCTCCTGTTACCGTGTCTCTGACCATCGAGAAGGGCCCCTTCATCGTTATCACCGGCCACGACCTCTACGACCTGAAGTGCCTGCTGGAGCAGACGGAAGGAAAGGGCATCAACATCTACACCCACGGCGAAATGCTGTCCGCTCACGCCTATCCGGAGCTGAAGAAGTACCCCCACCTGAAGGGTAACTTCGGCACCGCATGGCAGAACCAGCAGAAGGAGTTTGCAGAGCTTCCCGCTCCCATCCTCTACACCACCAACTGCCTGATGCCGCCCAAGGCCAGCTACGCAGACCGTGTTTTTACCAGCGAGGCTGTGTCCTTTCCCAATTCCGTCCATATCGGTGAGGATCGTGACCTCACGCCCGTCATTGAAAAGGCACTGGAGCTGGGTGGTTACGCCGAAGACCGCCCCATGACAGGCATCAACGGCGGTGCCACCGTCATAACCGGCTTTGCCCGTGGCACTGTCCTGGGCGTGGCGGATAAGGTCATCGAGGCTGTGAAGGCCGGCGCCATCCGCCACTTCTTCCTGGTGGGCGGCTGTGACGGCATCCGCTCCGGCCGGGACTACTACACCGAATTCGTGAAGAAAACCCCTGCCGATACCGTCGTCCTGACCCTTGGCTGCGGCAAGTACCGCTTCAACGATCTGGATCTGGGTACCATCGGCGGTTTGCCCCGGCTGATGGATATGCAATGTCATTAAGATAAGAAAAACTGAATAAATTTAGCAGATATGTGATGCGTGTGACATATCTGCTATTTTTTTGAAAAAAACACTTGACAAATTAATCAAAAAATGTGGCGAAGCCCTTGAAATATATACTTTTTAAGGAGGCGCCCCATATGCAGTTTTCAGAAGAAGTTAAGGCTACTTTATGGAGTTTAATTGATGAAATGACTTTGGATTTAGGTAGGTTTACAGTAAATCCAGATACTGATTTTAAGAGGAAAAGAAAATGGGATTTTCAAACATTAATTAAATTTATCATTTCTATGGAAAGCCAATCACTAAAAAATGAACTTCATAAGTATTTTGGTTATACGACAGACTGTCCAACGAATGCTTCATTCAATCAAAGACGAGCTCAAATTAAATCAGAAGCATTTCAATATCTCTTTCAAAAATTTACTGCAACCTATAATACAAAGTCGAACCTTTATAAAGGATACCGATTACTGGCTTGCGATGGTTCTGATATAAACATTGCACATAATCCCAATGATGAGGAAACTTATTTTAAAGTTGGTACTGCAAAAGGTTTTAATCAGTTACACCTCAATGCAATGTTTGATTTATTAGCCCGAATATACACCGATGCTATAATTCAACCAGCGCGAAACGAAAATGAACATAAAGCTTTTTGTGATATGGTAGATAGATATGCTTCAAACGATAAGACCATCTTTATAATCGACAGAGGTTATGAATCCTATAATAATCTTGCTCATGTGTTTGAAAAAGGCGCATTTGTCTTGGTTAGAGCTAAAGATATCAATAGCAGTGGGATTCTATCTGGATTAAAACATTTGTTGCCAAACAGGAATGAATTTGATGAGGAAATAGAGATAATCCTCACTCGAAAAGGCACAAATGAGGTGATTAATCATCCTGAAATATATAAATGTTTTCATAAGAAAAATAGATTTGATTATATAGACATTGAAGATAATCCATTCTACAAAATGAAACTAAGAATTTTAAGATTTCCAATTTCGGAAACAGAGTATGAGTGCATTATAACAAACATTTCTACGAAAGACTTTTCAACCAAGGAAATCAAGGGCTTATATGCTATGAGATGGGGAATTGAAACTTCATTCAGGGAACTTAAATATGCAGTAGGGTTAACTAGTTTTCATTCTAAAAAAAGAGAATACATTATTCAGGAAATATGGGCGCGCTTGCTTTTATATAATTTTTGCGAAGTAATTACAGCCCATGTGAGCATCCAAAAATGCACTGAGAAACATACATATCAAATAAACTACACATTTGCAATTCATGTATGCAGATATTTTATAAGTAAAATGGCGGAGAAATCTCCGCCAAATGTTGAAGCTCTAATAAGTAAAGAAATCTTACCTGTACGTCCTGGACGTCACGACTCTCGCAAAGTCGATCACAAGAAAGTAGTAAGTTTTCTCTACCGCGTAGCTTAACAACAATGATACTATACTACCAAATTTGGCAGATGAAAACATCTGTCTATTTGTGCTGCACTAAAATCAAAATAAAATGTTATACTAATATATTTCTTGATAATTATTCGTTCAACATAGCCTTTTATCTATTATCTTAATGACATTGCCCGCTGGATGGGTGGACAAGGTGGCCAATCCCTAAAAGTGTTTGGCCGCACTCGTTCATTTTGGGGCCTTTCTTCTCCCAAAATTGAAATGGGCGGGAAAGCCCTAAAATGGCTTTCCCGCCTTGATTACCCATTAGCAAAGACGGGCGAGACTGTCAACGGCGGCGCTGAAAGCGCCGTTCATCTTGACCGTTGACTGGCTCGCCTGGCTTTGCTACTGCCCGTAAGAGATGGAAAAACAAGATGGAAAACAAGGTTAAAAATGGTTGACAAGTCTATCGGATGTGTGTTATACTGTGCGACAGTTTGAGATTGGAAGGAGGCTTACGTGTGTTAATTTGTGTACGCTAATAAGCAATAAAAAGTAGAAGTACCTTTCCACATGATGGTGGGCTTTTTTTGCGTGCGTATGCAAAGGAACACGTAGGTTTGACACGAGCAGTCTTTGAACTGTATCGTGGTGTTTTTTCGTGCTTTGTTGTTATGCAGGCGTCTGCCCTCTCTGTGGGACAACGCCTGCTTTTTATTGCAGAAACAAAGGAACAATGCAATAAAAAAGGAGGTTCGCATTATGACCCAAAACAACAATTCATGGAGAAAAACTTATTTTACACTTCTTGCCGGACAAGCAATATCCTTTATTAGCAGCGGTATTTTGCAAATGGCCATTATCTTTTATTTGGTTGCGAAAACTAATTCTGCAATCATATTGACGGCGGCAACACTGATTGGATTTTTGCCGCAAGCCTGTTTAGGCCCGTTTGCAGGTGCTTTTGTTGACCGGCACAGCCGTAAAAGCGTAATGATTGGTGCGGATTTGATAATTGCCGCCGCTGGCGGTATTCTGGCGCTGGTGGCGTTTTACATGGAATTGCCCGTATGGTCTATTATGGTTGTCCTGTTAATCCGAAGTGCGGGAACTGCTTTTCATTCTCCAGCATTCAGCGCAGCAACACCTATGATTGTGCCAAAAGAGGAACTTACAAAATGCGCTGGTTACACGCAGACCATGCAAGCAGTAAGTGCGATTATCAGTCCAGCTGCCGCAGCGTTTTTATATGCTGTTTGGCCTCTTAATGCAATTATATTGTTAGATATTGTGGGTGCAATCCTTGCCTGTGTGACTGTTGCGATTTCGTCCATACCAACGCCTGAACTATGTCCAGAAACGAAAAGACAACAGTTTTTACAGGATATGAAAGAGGGGTATGTGGTATTAAAGCAAAACAGGGGCCTCTTTGCTCTGCTCTGGATTGGTGTAATTTATATGTTCTTTTATATGCCAATCAGTACGCTTTTTCCTCTCATCTGTATGTCATACTTCAAAGGAACACCGGCCCATGCCTCTGCCGCTGAAATTGCTTTTGCGGTTGGTATGCTGCTTGGCGGAGTCATTCTGAGCATTTGGGGCGGTTTTAAGAAACGGCGGTACACCATCGGTCTTTCCGTTCTCCTGATGGGCGTTAGCAATATGCTCTCCGGGCTTTTGCCGCCAGACGCATTTCTTGTCTTTGTTGTGTGCTGTACTGTTATGGGAATTTCCGCTCCATTTTACGGTGTGCAAAATGCGATTTTTCAAGAAACGGTCAAACCAGAATATCTGGGGAGAGTTTTTTCTCTACTGACAAGCGCCGCTTCCCTCGCCATGCCGTTTGGCCTTGTCATTTCCGGGCCTCTGGCGGAGCGGCTGGGAGTTGAGAAATGGTTTGTCATTTGCGGAATTGGCATTATCATCGTTGCGCTTGCCGTATTTTTACTACCCGGTTTGAGAGAGATTGACAATACGCAATAATCAACTGCACCTTTTTCTATTACTAAACAAAATGCCTGGATGGTGGTTCTGAAAAACCAGAACCGCCGTTGGGCTACTCCTGATAGGGGTATCTTGAAAATGTGTCTCGGATTAGGCAGACAGTGCGATTGCACTGTCTGCCTTTTCTGTTGTTTTCGCAGTTTCTTCTTCGATGATATCTGCCGTATCCTCAGTTAAGTCGAAGTCCCGGAACTGGATGCGCACCTTCTGCGGGGAGTGCTTGGAGTATTTGACTTCCTTTTCATAGACGATGATCTTGGCGACGAAGGTATGGAGCAGTTCCGGGGTCAGCGCGTCCATGTCGGTGAAGCGCTTGGCCTTGGCGATGAAGTTCCTGGCGTTTGCGACGCTGCTCCGCAGCTTCTCCAGTCGTTCCGCCTTTTCAGGGATGGATTCGGCCAGCTGTTTCTTCTCCTCGGTGTAGGCGGCGGAGAGCATTCGGAACTGTTCGCTGGTCACCCGCCCCAGGGCACTGTCCTCGTACATCCGCTTGAACACCGTATCCAGTTCCCCGGCCCGCTTCTTCATCGCGGACAGCTCCCGTTCCACCAGCTTGATCTCTTTCGCCACCTCGGAGGACTGCTTCTGCTGAATGTATTCCGCGAACTGCTCTGGATGGCTTCTGGCGAACGCGGCGGCTCTGCGGATGGTTTCCAGTACGATCTCCGTGAGCGCGACCTCACGGATATAATGCCCTGTACAGGCTTCGGCGCCGTCTTTCTTATAGGTGCGGCAGGTGAAGTTGTTCTGTTCCGGCTTCATGGTGTGGGCGCGGTGCAGTACCATGGGCTTTCCGCAGTCGGCGCAGTACACCAGGCCGGAGAACATATCCTGCTCGTCCATGTTGGTGCGGCGGCGCTTGTGGGAACGCACCTCCTGCACGATGTCCCATGTCTCCTGGTCCACCAGGGCCTCGTGAGTGTTCTCAAATACGAGCCAATCGGACTTGGGACGCTCCCACTTCCTCTTATCCTTATAGGACTTAGAGCTGTACCGCATATTGACCGTGTGCCCAAGGTAAACCATGTTCTGAAGCATATCCGCCACCATATCACTGGTCCAGTTATACGGGTGTTCCGTGTTCAGACCGGAGTGGGAGATCCCGTACTTGGTGCAGGCGTACATGGACGGAGAGTAAATGCTTTCGTTCTTGAGCTGTTTTGCGATCTGGGACGGTCCCATGCCGCTGGCGCACATGGCGAAGATGCGTTTCACGACCATGGCCGCTTCCTCGTCTACCACAAGCGGAGATTCCTTTTCCTCTCCCTTGCGGTAACCGTAGGGAGCGCGGGTCCCGACCCGGACGCCCCGCTGCGCCTTAGCGTTTAAGACTGCCCGTACCTTGCGGCTGCAGTCCCGAACGTGCCACTCGTTGAACAGGTTTTTGAACGGCATCAGCTCGCTGCTGGTTTCGTACAGGGTGTCCACACTGTCGTTGACGGCGATGTACCGCACATTGTTGGACGGGAAGATCTCCTCAATGTAGAGCCCGGTGTGGAGCTGGTTTCTGCCCAGACGGGACAAGTCCTTGGTGATGATGACGGCCACATTGCCGTTTTCCACTTCCTCCATCATCTCCTCGAAGGCGGGACGGTTGAAGTTGGCGCCGGAGTACCCGTCGTCAATGAAGAACCGGGTGTTTGAGAAACCATTGTCATCCGCATATTTTTTGAGGATGAGTTTCTGATTCTGAATGCTGTTAGAGTCGCCCTCCAGATTATCATCACGGGAGAGACGGCAGTATAGTGCTGTGTATTTCTGGTTTGGCTGTAACATTTTGACCTCCTTCGATTGGCCAAACCGATTGAGAGATTGTAAGGATACAATACTCTCAATCGGCTCGGAAGTCTATTGGAACCCGTGATCAGGCGGAAAGATTTTTCGCGTCCTCGGTCAAGTCGATGACCTGCTTCATCAGATCGGAGAGCTTGGCCCTTCCTCTGGTGCCAAACTCAGCGCAGACAATGTACTCTCTGCCCGCGACCTGCTGGCGGCGGCTCTTGACGATCTTTCCGTCGCATTCCTCCACCAGCGTATCCTGCACCGCCTTGGCGGAGGGAATGTCCCAGTTGTCACGGTGATCCTCACCTTCAAAACAGCTTCGTTCATTGTAGTTGTAGCGATATGCCATATAGTCTCCTTCCTCATGCTCAGTACATGATCTGCTGATAAGTCTGTTCATCTTCGTGATCGTCCTCTTTCTGACCGAGGGCGATTTTCTTTTCCTTTTCTTTGCGGAGCGTTTTGCTGTCTGCGTGATGACGCATGGTGGTGCTGTCCATCACAGGTCCAGCAGACTGAGACTGCTCCAGTCTCCGCCCCAGGCCCACCACATCAGGAACAACACTGCCAGCGCCATCAAAATGGTCACCACCGTCGGCCAGTCCGATTCCGGAAGATGCAGTTTGGGCAGTCTGATGCTGGGGATGGAGAAACGCTTCTCTTTCTTCTTCCCAGCCTGTTCTGCCATCTCCTCCAGACGCTTCACCGCTTTCAGCAGTTCGTCCATCTGCGCCCGTGTCGGGAGCTGCGCCAGCGACTCGCTGATCTTCTTCTGGTGGCCGGCCTGTCTCTCCGCGTGATACCCCAGCGTGTAGAGGTACTCCACCAGATCCTCCCATTCCTCTTTCGTGGGATACGCTTCGGGCGGAGGCGTCGGCTCCTGCGCTGTCGGCTGTGGTGTAGACTGTGCCGTCTGAACGGGCTGGTTCAGTGCCATGAGCTCGTCCATGGATAATTTCTTCTCTGATCCTGAATTCATATTCCATATTCTCCTTCAGATATTTGTCCCCGAACAGCAGGCGGTCACGGCACTGCCAACCGCTGGGTGTGGTGTAGGTGATGTTTTTCCGGGACTTCTCCCAGCGGACTTTGAAACCCTCGCTCTCCATCAAGGCAATGAACTCATTCCGGCTGGAGGCGTGGCGCATACAGTCGTTGATGATATTCATGAGCTGCAGTTTTTTGCTCTGACCACGGGCCGCCGTGTGATACTCGCCAATGGTCATGGTTTTTGTTTTCTGCTTCTGCTCCCTGGGTTCGAACACAGGAAGAGAAAATTCCATGCACACCTGATCGTTGCGCTGCCGCAGTTCCTGAAGCTGCTCCTTGGCGATGTGCAGTTTACGGCCAGAGTCGAAGTTGACAGAGTTGATCAGGAAATGTGAGTGTATATGCTCACGGTCAGTGTGGGTACAAACCAGAACCTCACAGCCCTCGTAGTACTCGGCCAGCTTCAGCGCGGCGGCATGAGCGGTGGCCGGATCGACCGCTTCGTCTTTTGGGAAGCTCTGCACCATGTGGTAGAACATCACACCGTCGGTTTTGTGGTAGAGCCGCTTGGTCATCATGAACTCGGAGTAGACACTTTCCGGCTGACAGTTGATCCCTGTGACCAAGCGCTGCCCCTCGAACTGTGTTTTCTTGTCCTGCATGGTGTAGCGCATCACGGCGCCCATGCAGCCGCTGCTTTGGCCACGCTTGTAGTTGGTGAACGATACGATAGCCATTGTGTTCACCACCGCTTTCGTTCCAGGATCATCCGGACGGCATCACGCAGTTCAGAGAACACCTGAAGCACGCTGTCCAGATTGATAACAGCGACTCGTCCCATGTGCGCCAGAGTGACGAGCTGATTCAGATTTCTGCCGATGGACTTCAGCTCCTTCAGCACTTCCTTCAGCCCGTCGATGATGACGACCTGCTTACCCAGACAGCATGCAGTCACATAGTCGCTCATGGACATTCCGGAGCGCTTTGCCAATTCCTTGATGACCTCCCGGTCAGCGGAAGCCATCCGGGTACTGAATTTAATATCTTTTTTCATTTAGATCCTCCAAGTCGTAGATAAAGTGGGTCCGGGCAACTGCCCGGAAATTATGCGGAAGGCGGGCGGCGGCTGTGCCGACGACCAGACAATTGCGATGCTGGCCCTCCCAAAAGGGAGGAATTTTCGCTCTACCGCTTCCGCTCAAAATACGGGCAGGCCAGGAGCGTTACCCGGTAACTCTGTTTACAGGGATGTTTGCACCGCAGACAGATTTTGTTATAGGAAACATGCCCGCTGGGCGTACGGAAAAAGTCCCATTGACTGGTTTGCTTCATAATTTTTGATGTACCTCCACATCTTTAATTTTTAGGCGAGATCCCCCTGCTTTTCGGGGTAAATCCCGCTTCAGCGCCGTTTATTTCTCGCGGCCGGGTGGTTACGCCTCCCGCTCTGCAAAGCCGCTCAAATCGGCTCACAGGCGGGAACAGGGTCGCAAGGGTCGATTTCCGGGGCACCCTGAGAATCGTCACTATAGGCACGGCGCAGCTCGATGATTCGCTTTCCGTTGCTGCGCCGAACGGACACTAAAATACCGTTTTTGCTTAGAGCGTCAACACTTTGCAGAATCATGCGGGACACCTTCTTCGGCGTGATACCCTCCCGTCCGTCGGGGTCGATCTTCTGGGACAGCTCCGTGGGAGTGCCGATAAATTCAGAACGGGAAAGGATGTGCAGGCCCCGAGAGAGCAGAGAGTCCACCACAAAGTTCAGCGGCTGGAGCGGCTGGCTCATCAGCGTCTCGCCGTCGATGGTGTGGAAGCGTTTGTCAGATTGTTTCATTTTGATTTCCTCCTTCGTTGTTTTGGGCAAAAGAAAGCTCCCACGAAAATGTGGGAGCAGTATCCATATTGCATTTTCAACGGAGTCCCTTTGCCCTTCACTTGATGATTCTTTGGATTCTGATAAAATGAGAATGTCATAAGACAGCATCAAAATATATATAGGACAGGAGGAACAAATCAATACAACACATAAGGAGATCAGCACAATGAGGCATTTATTGAGCTGCGAATTTAATATCGATACCGCCTGTGTGGAGCTGTGCTTCGCTGACGGCAGTATGATTTCTATAGACTGCACCGCCGCCCAAAGCGAGGTGGCCGACAATATGTACCAGCGGTCAGAGCTCGACGATCTGATTTACAACGATCCGGCAGCATACCTGAAAACCGTAACAGAATATAAACCTCTGGATTGATGGCCAGAGATAAAGCAAGCCGCCTGTGCGGGCATACTAAATGCTCGTACAGGCGGCTTTTTCTCTGGTTCTATTTTTTCAATCATTCTACAATCGTAACGTTAGCCACAAATCGGTAGATGACGAACGGAACCAGCATACCCAGAGTAACTCCGGCCAGCGGGCTTCATGCAAGTGACAGAATTTAGGACAGGAAGTCTACATCCAAGACACTTTGTCTGTAACTGCTTCGAAACAGTTGCATCATCCCAGAATCGCCTTCATATCTTCGTCCGGCGTTGTGATCGGTGCAATATTGTACTGTTCCACCAGAAAGGAAAGCACATTGGGAGACACAAAGGCAGGCAGTGTGGGGCCAAGGCGGATGTTCTTGATGCCCAGGTGCAGCAATGTCAGCAGGATGCTGACGGCTTTCTGCTCGTACCAGCTCAGCACCAGAGACAGGGGCAGCTCATTGACGCCGCAGTCAAATGCATTTGCCAGAGCCACAGCCACTTGAATGGCGCTGTAGGCATCGTTGCACTGGCCCATATCCATCCAATGTCATTAAGTTAAGAGGGACTTTAAAAGATCTCTGCATCGAAAATGATGCAGGGGTCTTTTTTTCTGCAAAGAAGGGGTTGACAGCAACACCGAAAAGTGCGGCCGCTTTCGCTACTGATTGTTTTTAGAGGTAGCGAAAGCGGCCCTTGAAATTGTAAGCATATTTCTCAATTTCAAGGAGGTGCACATGAAACCACAAATAGTAAAGGATCTTTTGATGTCTCAGATCAAAACAGTTGCTACTAATGCCAAGTCTTTCTGTATCGATGCCGAGAGGAACTTCTCAAGAAAAAGAAAACTGACTATGGAAAAAGTCATTACCGGAATCATTGGTATGGGAAGTGGCAGCCTTACAAATGAATTGCTGGATCTTTTTAATGATAGTCCTGAAACTCCAACTTCGTCTGCTTTTTGCCAACAGCGCTCCAAGATTACTGTAGAGGCTTTTGAAGCAGTATTTCGACTTTTTTCCAAAAAGCTATGCGATTCTTTTGATGATGAGTTACCTGTACTGGCTGTCGATGGTTCAAAGATCCAAATCCCGACTAATCCAGATGACGTGGATTCCTTTCTGCCCGGCTCAAACGGCCAGAAACCTTATAATCTTTTGCATCTGAATGCTTTGTATAACCTCAATCATCAAATCTATCAGGATGCGATTATTCAAAAGGTTAAGTCTGCAAATGAACATTTTGCTCTTGTAGAGATGGTTGATCGTTCTTTACTGTGCAATGCTCTTTTGATGGCTGACAGAGGATATGAAAGTTACAACAACCTTGCTCACATTCAGGAAAAGGGTTGGTATTTTCTGTTTCGAATTAAAGATGGCGACTATGGCATTAAACAAGGGCTGACATTGCCAGATGAAGATTCTTATGATATCAGTTTTGAACTTAATCTCACTCGGAAGCAGACAAAAGAAGTGAAGGAATTGATAAAAGACAGAAATCATTACAGGTGTATTCCAAGTGACACGGTCTTTGATTACCTTCCGCCCAACAGTCGAAAAAGTGATCCAGTCAGATTCTATAAACTATCATTCAGGATTGTGAGATTTCCTATATCCGAGGAGACAAATGAAACAATCATAACGAATCTTCCAACAGATAAATATCCAGCAGAAGAAATAAAGAAACTGTATGCTTCACGATGGGGAATCGAAACATCTTTCAGGGATTTGAAATATACCATGGGAATGCTTGATTTTCATTCAAAAAAGGTGGAATGCATACAGCAGGAAATATATGCACATCTTATAATGTATAACTTTGCGGAAATGATTACCTCGCACGTAGTCATTAAGAAAAAGCAAAGTAGGAAATATACATATAAAGCTAACTTCTCGGTCGCTGCTCATATGTGCAGAAAGTATTACCGCGGTATTACATCGCCACCTGATTTGGAAACCATCATATCAAGAAATCTTGTACCCATTAGACCAGACCGGCATCGAGATAGATACCAGTCTGCAAGAATCTTTAGAGGTTTCCTATATAGAGTAGCATAAAGCTATGGATTTTACACGTGCTCAGCAGGCGGATTTCCATCCGTCTATTTGTTGTGTAAATAACCATTGAAAAAGAGGATGCTGGAACTGATCCAACATCCTCTTTAAAACTTTTCCCTCGTGTTACAATGCTAACTTAATGACATTGACCATTTTGGTGGGGATTTTTATTTTTAAAAGCTGTTATCATATCCACATAAAGTTGATTACGCAGCGTAAGACAAGAGTTGACAGCTAAAGCTCCTCTTTAGCAAAGGAGGTGAGGAAATGCGGGATAAGAAAAGCCTGGGATACTTTATTTCAGGCAGAAGAAAAGTCATGGGGCTAACACAAGAGGAATTAGGTAATAAAATCGGGGTTTCGAAATCTGCTATAGCCAAATGGGAGACGAATGGCGGACTTCCCGACCGAAATAATCTTAAAAAGCTCTCAGAGATAATGAATGTGTCGGTAGATGAATTATATAGAGTAATTAAGCAGGCTGATGCAAAAGACATTGATTTACAGTTGAACATCACACCGGACGTGATAGCTGCTCTTGAATCATATGGATACAAGGTGATACGACCGGATGTGAGAGACCAAGCGCATGACAAGGAGGTAAATCAACATGGGAATGATTAAGTGTACTGAATGCGGAAAAGAAATGAGCGATAAAGCATCTGTTTGTCCGAACTGTGGATGTCCGATAGAGGATATAAAGGCAAAACTCGGTGAGATTGAGGCTGAGCAAGAAGCTAAAAACAAGGCGAAGGAAGCAGAAAAACGTGCAAAGGAAGCTGCTGCAGAAGCAAAACGTCAGCGTCAAGAAGAAGCAAGAAAAGCAGTCACTCCGGCAATGAAGAAAAAGAGAATAGCAATAGGTGCAGTGATGGTTATTCTTGCCGTAGCTGTAGGAATATGCGGTTGGTATTTTGGAATAAAAATACCGCATGATCAGTCGTATCAGGCGTACCTTGTAGCCGTGCAGAATTATAGTGAAGGGATTCAACAATATAATGATGCAGTAAACCAATATAACGAGAAAGCTAAAGAGGTTATTTCAGCTAATGACGGCTTTGATGAGGTAATTGGTACGGCACAGGCACTTGTGGACTGCGGAGATACACCTTATGAGGGCGCAAAAATTACGACGCTTAGCAACAGCATAAAAGATGCCCGAAATAACAAAGTGTCTACCCCTGAGCTGAAGGAAGTTGTTGCATCGGTACAGGCAGATCCGGCTATGGAAAAGGAGAGAAAGTCCAATATAGATGCTGCTGTTTCGGCACTTGAAAGTGAATTGGAGAGTTATATAAACAATGTTGCTGTGATAAATTCCGAAAAGGATTCTCTAAGCATTCCGGATTACTCTGCCTTTATTAACACGCTTACTATACAAAGCAAGGAATTAGAGGATAGTTATGCTATTCAAAGGCAGATAACAGCACCCACCGAAGAATGGGTTATAACAAGGCTTGGCAGAGTAGCCGATGTGGCTAATATTGATCCGGTAACTGAAGAGAATGATCCGAACGGAAATCTGAACAAGCCAGGAGGATATACATCTACTGTGTATTTTGGTACTGCACTTCTTGGAACGCAGAATCTTAGTGGCAATCCGTTGATAGACGAAGGAACCGATGCTGGTGGTGCTGTAGAGACATACAGAACAGCAGAGGAAGCTGAAACACGTAATAATTACCTGGCTTCATTTGATGGAGCGGGAATGTTTTCGTCGGGGTCACATATGGTTCTTGGAACCATGGTTATACGTACATCAGATGATTTGAAGGCTTCACAGCAAGAGACACTTACGAATGCGATTATTGCTGCGATGACTTCGCTCAACTGACATATGGAGGTGTAAGCGATGGCAATTCAGTTTGTTTCAGTAAGGTGTCCGGATTGTGGAGCGGAACTTTCGATAGAAAATGGACGGGAGCAGGCGTTTTGTTCATATTGTGGCGCAAAGGTACTCGTTCATAATGACAACGAACATATATACCGCAATATCGACGAAGCTAGAATCAAAGAAGCGGAGAATGAGCGTATCCTTCGACTAAGGGAGTTGGAATTAGAGGAAAAGGAGAATTCCAGGAGTAGAAAATCGCTCTTTATAGCTTATGGCGTGGCTTTGGGATTTGTCTTGATAGGTGCACTTATATGTATAGCTGAACCATTGGCAGGCATGTGGGGTATTATCATCGGTGGATACATAGGACTTTTTACTTTCATAAAAAGTGATGAGAAGAAAAAGAAGCAGAAAAAATATGTAAGCCCCAATGAGGCGGTTATTACAGATTCCATGATTGGATGTGAAGAGAAGAACTATAACAGTGTTGTTATGTTGTTTAGGGGCGCAGGCTTTACCAATGTGACAGCTGTACCTTTGAATGACCTAAATATACTGTCTCAGCGAAAAAATGGACAGGTTGAGGCAGTAACGATTAATGGAAACGGTGATTTTGATGAAGGTGATGTATATCCCAGGGAAGCAAATATTCTTATAACTTATCATTCAAGGTAGTAGAGAGGAGGAGCGATAAGATGAGCTTATTACCACAGATATTTAATTCAAAATTAGGTAAACTGTTATCTTCTCCAGGAGATAAATTCTCGGCGGAGATTACTAAAACGGGTAGGCAGGTTGTAAAGATAACCACAGATGAGATCAGACGATCAGCAGTAAGGTATCCGAATACCGGAACGGTTGTTGAAACAATCGTACATAAAATAAAGTAGCATAGCAGTGCGATAACATGAAAAGATCTAATCCCCGATTCTCCGGTGATATATTTGGAGATAGGGGACTATTCTTCTCTGGATTGTTTTTGAGAGTTAATGTGTTCTTGTTTTTCTTGAGGGTCATGCCCAAGGTACTGCTCTACATTAGCCATTTTTTGTTGGAGAGTTTTTGCGTCGTTTTCTGCTGATTTATATGTTTTCTCAAGTACGGATTTACGAGCCTGCATAGCATCATAGTCAGAGCGTATCTCTGCCGGATTAACGGATTTTGGGTCAAGCCCCATCTTCCGAAGCATACGTTCAGCACCATCATATAAGATGAGCTGTGTTTCGTGCATACGGAGGTATCTGTCCGGATCCTTGGACTTCTTATATTTTTCTTGAAAAGGTTTATTGTCTCTGTACTGTTCCGCATATAGAAGCAGTTCGGAGACTTTTTTCATTTGATGCTCCAGCTCTACAAGCTCGGTACGGGCGGACTTTGCCTCGGTTGTTTTTTTATCAATCTGCTTCTGAAGCTCAGAAAGATTATCTGCGGCTGCATAGCTGGCAGCGGCAGTTTTGAGGTTTTTGACAGAAGCCCAGTGCTGCAGACCGGGGCTGTTCTGAAATTTTTCTCCAGAGGTATCTATGAGCGTTCTGCTTGCACTGGTACGGGTGAGGATATCCTTCTTTGGTATCTTGATCCGTGATTTCTGCTTTGGAGCTTCTGTGGTGTTTGGCTCCTGTACAGTTTGCTCTTTATTCTGCCATTTCTCCGGATTTTCAATTCTGTCTTTGATTTCTTCTTTTGTATATCCTGCTCCAAAATTGCGGAAACTGCCACGCACAGGTCGCTCTTGTCCTGGGGCAGTGAATTTTATGTATTTTGCGTGAGGATCGCCGATTTTATCGCCGGTGACGGTATAGCCTTTTTCTTTGATTAGGCGCAAAAAGTCCTCGTAGGATTTGGCGATTCTAATGCATTCGTCGATATCTTCCTGAAGCCGTTTTTTCCATGATGTGCCTTCCTGTTCAGCTTTCCACTGAATATATTTTTTACCTTTTCTGCCACTTGGCTCAATGATGGAAAGGCTGTGTTCTTTGCATAATTCATCGCTAAGTTGCCTGATGTGATAATAGCTTTTCTTGCAGGCATTGTATTTTTTGTGATCTATGTTATCGGCGGCGCAAAATATAATGTGATTATGTGGGTGACCTTTATCTGTATGGGTTGCGACAACATAGGAGTATTTGCCACCGAGCAGTTTGTCTGCGAGTTCGATCCCGATACGATGTGCTTCTTCATGAGAAACCTCGCCTTTTGCAAAAGACTGGATCAGATGATAAGCCTGATTTTTGTCAGATTGCTTTGTTCGGGAAAGAGCATAGTCAAAGTCATGCCTGGCTGTTTCGGGACTACAGCCAAATGAATCAACGAGCAGTTGCTGCTCGGTCTTATCCGGATTGCAAATATAAGCTACAGCTTTTGTAACGGTACTTTTGATAGCATGGATTCGTGTGTATGCCATATCTTATCCATCAACTCCTTTATCTCATTTAGATCTTCTTCGTAAGCGTTCCCGGTTTTCATAATCCGCTCTCTGATCATGTTTATGTTTCTGCCGAGGGCGGCTATCTGGTAGTTGTATTCCTTCAGTCCGTTATAGTCGATGTCATAGACATAACCGTATAGGATCAGGTGGCGGATATACTCAGATATATTCCGCATTTTGGATTCTTTGATTTTCTCATCGAGGACATATTTTTCATTTTCGCTCAGATACACCTGGATGGGTATCTTGCGATCACGTTCTTTGCTCATATAGGGCACTTCCTTTCAAAATTGCCGTATCCGGCGTGTTTGATTTTTGGCAGAAATGCTCTTTTTTCGGAAAGGGAAAAGGATGCAGTTCTGCATTAACGGGGGTCAGGGGGAGTATCCCCTTGCAAGCTCATTTGCTGTCATTTTGCCGGCAGGGAAAATGGTCAGTAAATGTGGATGTGTCATGACACATCCAATGCTTGGTATTCTTCTTGCAAATCGGTTCCGATTTGCGGGTTCAGACCGCCATAGGGCGGTTCGCTTTGAACCCATAACGCCGTATCCGGCGATTGCCTTTATGCTTTTGTACTGTGGGGAATAAAGAGAAAATAAAAAACTGCCACAGTACGGCGCACGGATAGCGCCGGTATCTTTAGCAGTTTTGGTGTTTTATGAGCCATATCATATCAGAGTGCGAAATGACTGGCAATAGATTTACGAAAATATATCAGAAGAGCTTTTCTGCGATTTCTCTCAGAGTGAGAGAAGTCTGCTCATAGGTCACATCATCGGAGATCAGCGTTCTGGTGATGTTATCGTAGTCGCTCTTATAGAATTCTTTATCAAGGAACTCCGTTATGAGCGATTTTATATCTACGCCTTCTTTTGCGGAAGGGCAGATAGGAAGCTTTGAACGATGCTCACGAACCTGTTGTATAAGTCCCATAAATGAATCATCCACAGTAATGGTCGGATAGAGCATATGGAGATCATACAGGTGTCTTGAAAAACGTTTCGTTTTATCTTCCATGTAATAATCGCAGAGGGCATAAATCTTATCAATGAATGTCCTGCTGACTGACTGCACTTTCATCGAAAACGGTTCAAGCCCGTAATCTGAGATGATGTCTGATGCAGAGTCTTTTATTGCTCCATAGATAATCGAGTCAACATCCCTTTCTTCGGTCGGGAAGGAATAGGAGACAAGGGCGGTTTCAAGTTTTACTCCGGGCATGATGCCTTCCACCGGGTAGTCGTTTGCAGGTTGATAGCCAAAGAGGTAATAGTTGTAATCTTTATCGCTCTCGATACTGTCCCAGTTCTCAATGGGCATACCCAGCTCATCACTGATCGGTTTGAGGATATTGTATTTGAGTTTCTTTCTCCGGGATTCTCCGATATGTTCAGAGAAGGTGATATCAATATCTTCGGAAAACCTGTTGATAAGGTGGAAACACTTCGATAATGAGGTTCCCCCTTTGAAAACTATATCAGGATTGCTCTTTGCCAACAGTTTTAAGATCATGGTAACGTAGTAATCCTTTTCAATGATGGATTCTGCGATGCCGGTCTGTGCGTTGGCTTCTGTTATGACCTCTGTAAAGAGATCCTTATCATTATGCAAGTACATGGTCTAACCTCATTTCATAATAATACCGGAAGGTTGAATCCGGATATCGTCTTATATATTGGTCAACATCGTCTCTTGTAATATGGTTCGCAAGAGAATATTTTTTTAATTTTTCCCTCGCTTCATCATAATCGCTGTCAAGGTAAGAGTCCAGATTTTTTAATAATTCCAAAAGCTGAAGAACCTTAACATTATCATCGGAGATGGGAACATTGGTCTTTCTGACAATAAAGGACTGCTTGCCGATCAGCACTTCCCTTACGATGGCGGCTATGTTGTTGCTGACGATTTCCTTCTTCATAGGTACCTGCAAGGACAGTCCGATGATGTTGGCAAAGGTGCTGCCGGAATAATAACCGTCAGTCTTACCACCACGGGAGATATATTTGTACCTTGCTACCGTTTCGGGAGTCGGGCCGGCGGATGAGCTGAAGCGGGTTTTCTTCGGAATATAATAAATCCCTTTCTCATATCGCACAATCTTACCTGCGTCTGCAAGTGTCTTGATCTGCTGGCGGAAGTTATCCCTTCGCATTCCTTCTATATGAATATCATCGAGGAAGATAGGCTCCCCGTCATCGTAATGTTCTTTCAAATATTCAAAAAGCATAGTCTGCTCCTTATAAAATCACGCTATATAATATATAATATGATACATAGTGAATTATAAGGCATAAAAAATCGCAAGTCAACCCCTTATGACTGGTTTTTTATGGCTTTTTTACGGCTATTTCAGGGGAGGTGATGCCTATCGGAATAAAAAAATAAAAATTTTTTTATTTTATCCGTGATGTTTTGGCATATCAAAACACAGTAAAGGAGTGTAAGGATGTTTTGAAAGTTCCTTGCGAAGAGGAGGAACTTTTGAATGAACGAATCTGAAAAGCGGGAGGTGGAGGAAGACTTCTGGAAATTTATGAGAGACTCCATCTGGTACTGTGCAAGGAACGTGACAAGAAGTGCCAGTGCTGCGGAAAGAAGAAACAGCGGCATTTCACTTGAATCTCTCAGTGAAGGAAGCTTAAGAGACTATATCGCAGTGGAAAACAGTCACGAACTGGGGGAAGAAATTGAGATGATTATCAGAAATATACGCTTCGCAATTAAAAGCGACGGCTTTGGCGATGTTTTTGATAATCTGACGGAAAGGGAAAAAGAGGCACTCATTTTATTTGTAGGCTTTGGCTACGATTTTGATTCGATTGGAAAACTCCTGGGGATCACTCCTGAACGAGCAAGGGACTACAAATATAACGGGCTGAAGAAAGCGAGGGCTAAGAAGAATGGAAGAAGAAAAAATCATAATTGATTACGACATGATCATTGCTGCCAAGAGTGGAAGTATGCAGGCTCTCGGATACATACTCGATCGTCACAGCGACTATATAAACAGAGTGGTGTATCATATAGCACCTTGGCTTAACAAGCAGTGTCGAGAAGAATGCAGCCAGGAAATCATGATGGCTCTTATGCGGCTCATCAGAGAGAAATACAGAGTATAACAATAAAACGGAACTTTCTGGCATTCTTACACCTTTTATTTGTCATTCTCATAAAGTCCATAAGAGTTAAGTGTTTTAGCAGGCATGGTGTCTCTTATAGGCTTTTCGGGCTGACAAGTCCGATGTAAGAATTGCCACCACTACGGTGGGAGTGAACCTTGAAAACAGAATATGGTCATTCTGCAAGACGTATGGAATGTGGAGCTTGCTAAGTGGATGGTGCGATGATCTGCGGTTATATTGCAGCGAGCGTTATCTGTTCTGGCTAACGACAGTAAGGGCTGTCGCGGCGATGATACTTCCAGTGATAATGATACATTTTCCCGAGGGAAACCAATTAGCGAAGGTGGTGCAACGCCAATGTGGGTTACGAACCTGGTAACTACTTGCAGGATTTTTTTGAATGTCTGTGGGCAAAAGCCTATCTGTGAATCAGACAGTTTTTTGCCTGCAGATATTAATTAATGGAGAGATGAGAAGTGGAGGTGGTCGCTATAGATAATAAGAAGCTATTACGTTATAGCATTCAACTGTCTATGCTAAAACAGCTCCTTATCAAACACCTGATTGATGATAGGGAATATAAAAGAATATTAGTGGTACTTATGCGAGATTATGGCGTAATATCTGATCTTAAAACTTGACTTATCTACCGTATTATTTTATATTTATCATAGTACATTACGATAGTGATACAAAAATGAGAGGTGGATATGGAAGTTGAAGTTATAAAAGCAAAGACAAACTTTGACAATTCTGCGGCGGTAGGCAGAAAAGACCGCCTCAGAGTAGCTGCGTATTGTCGAGTAAGTACTGCGGATGAAGAGCAGATCAAGAGTTATGACTCTATGGTTAAGTATTATACTGATTTAATAAAGAAGAATCCCGATTGGAAATTTGTTGAAGTATATGCTGACAAGGCTTCTACCGGAACCAAAGCAGAGACGAGAGAGAACTTCCAAAGGCTTATAGCAGACTGCATGGCTGGTAAGATCGACATGGTTATTGCAAAGAGTCTTTCGAGGTTTGCAAGGAACACACTGGATACCCTAAAGTATGTGAGGCAGCTCCGAACAAAGAATGTTGCTATTTATTTTGAGGTTGAGAAGATTAACACTATCAAGGATGGAGAATTCCTTCTTACCATTCTAAGTTCTGTGGCACAGCAGGAAGTAGAGAACACTTCTGCATATGTAAAAAAGGGTCTTAAGATGAAGATGAAGCGGGGTGAGCTTGTAGGATTTCAGGGCTGCCTTGGCTATAAGTATGATATAGAGACCAAAACGATATCGGTAGATGAAACAGAAGCCGAAACTGTCAGATATATGTTTGAAAGATATGTGGCAGGAGCCGGAAGCACGATGATTGCCAGAGAGCTTAATGAGCAAGGCATCATGACTATACGGGGTAATCCTTGGACATCTTCAAGCGTCATGGGGGTTATCAATAATGAAAAGTATACAGGTGACATTCTGTTAGGAAAGACATTTACTGTTGATCCTATAACTAAGAGAAGGCTTGATAATCTTGGAGAGGAAGATCGCTTTTTTATAAAAAATCATCATGAGCCAATTATCTCACATGAGACGTTTGAAAAAGCACAGGCTCTGAGAGAAAGGCGTAATGGTGGAAGACAGCACCATGTTGAGATTGGCAAGAGAGAAAAGTACAGTAGAATGTTTGCGTTTAGCTCTCTTATAGAATGTGGTTTTTGCGGTGGTCATCTCACAAGAAGAAAATGGCACAGCTCATCCAAGTATAAAAAGACTATTTGGCAGTGTGTTACATCTACGAAGGGTGGCAAAAAGCTATGTCCCGATTCAAAAGGTATTCCGGAACAGGTCATAGAGGAAGCATTTATAGAATCATATAGACTTTTGTGTTCAGATAATCAGGAAGTAATGAATGAGTTTCTGAGTAGGATAGAGAAGACTCTTGGAGATGATGCCAACGAGAAGAACTATCAGAAGGCTAAGAAAGAGGTCAAGCAATACAAAGAAAAAAGAAAAAAACTTCTTGATAAATATGTTGATGACGGGATAGATAAAGAAACCTATATGTCAATGGATGCTGAATATGAGGTTAAATATGCAGAAGCACAGTCTCAGCTTGAATACTATGAAAAGCAGGTACAGGGAGACGATAGTCTTCGCAAGAGAATAGAAGGCTTCAGAAAGACTCTTACTCAGAATCAGGTTCTTGAAGAATTTGATAGAGCGGTTTTTGAAAGTATTGTTGAAAAAGTCATTGTCGGAGGGTACGACGATGACGGAAATGCAGATCCCTATAAGGTCACTTTTATATACAAAACCGGATTCAAGGATAGCTTCGATCATGCTAAAACAAAGTTTGGTCCGAAGAGTAAAAAGAGCGACGAAAATGTGTCCTCAAATAGTAGTGTACATCAGGAAAATCAGTGCTCAAATCATAGTGTAGACACATGTTGAGACCGTTGTTCTTCTCACAAAGTGCTGATGCACTTTGCGAGAAGATTACAACGGTCCATGCGATAGATGTCCAAGAATCGGAGCCGAAGGCGAACGATGATTGGAGACATCGAACCGCTTAAACAGTCGTTCTCTTAACGAGAACGACCTGAAAGGGCGTTGGAGTTAAGAGACGACTGTTGTTCTAGCGAGCACGAAGTGCGAGAGCAGAACTTCCTTGTGAAATAGTGGTGGGACAAAACTAAATATCTATGGCTTAACGGCGCGGTTTGTAGCTGACAAGAAAGTTTGGACAGCTGATCAAATCGGGCCGTTTTTTTGAAGTGGTCGTCCAAGGGAATTGGTCTACTTGATTTAAATGATTTCTTTGGGAGCGTTTTTTAGCGAAGGTCATGTAACATGGAGCGGACTGCTCGTTCTTTTTAAAGTATTCGGATATGAACACTTTATTTTTGGGGTTTGGAATTAAGTCTTTGAGCATAAGCCAATAAACGTTTCTGTGTTGCAGAATTGTAAGTTGAAAGGGTTTCTATTAGTTCAAATAATTCAGGAGCTTCTTTTTTACTGATCATGATAAAATCAGGTTTCATGTCTTCGGATTCACCTGTTAAATAAGCTACGGAAGTACCTAAAACCCTTGCTATTACTTCGACAGTCTGAGGCGAAGGTGTTCTGTCACCATATTCGTATCTGCAATATCCAATCTTAGAAAGATTCAGTCTTCTGGCAGCTTCTGCCATAGATATTCCAAGGCTTTCTCTTGCTGATTTTAATCGTTCAGGTATAAGTTGATTTGTCATATTTGTATCCTCTTAGTTATTGACGGTAACCAATGGATAATATATAATAGTATCCATTGGTTAGTATAGCGTATCTTGTTATGTTAGGCAAATTTTCTGTGGCCCATAGAGCTGGGAGGAATTGATGCGAAAAATAGAGCTTTTTAAGACTAGAGTAGTAAATGATAATAAAGTATATTTATTGGCTTCTGATGTTAGGAAAGCTTTTGGATATGACAATATAGAACAGTTGAAAAGGGAACATCCTGATATTGTTAAGAAGAAAAGTGGATTGCCAGAAATAGTGTTGGAAAGTGACTTCAATGCGTTAATGTCGACTAATGTTTCCTTAGCTGAGAATCTAAAGCATCTTGAGCTCACTCGTGTTGAGACACTCAGAACTAACACAGAATCCTTAAAGTCTCTTTATCCGCTTAAGTTCTTATTTGCAGGGAATATGTTTAAAATGGAGGCGATAAAAGCTGGCTTTCAAAGTGTGGATGAATATATTGAAAAAGTGGATTATGTGAAAGAGATAGAATCCGAAAAGCAAAAACTGCTTTCAAAGAGAGATTTACTTGACTATATAAATGACAGCAGAGAAGAAATAAAAGAACGTATTGATTTTGATATTCTTAAAAAGTATGGACTTTCAATACAGCATTACATTCATATAAAAGAGTGTGTTCCGCATTTGGAAAGCTTTATTGTAGGTCCAGGTATTTTTTTCTCTGTATATGATTCCGACTATGAATTTGAAAACTTGAAAATTTACAATCAAGATCTGATTATTCCGACATATGAATACCAAAAAGGAGATATTATTGAGAACTATGGGCATGACCCGAGCATGAGGGATTATAGTAAATATAGTACTTTAGAAAATATTATTTATATTTTAAAGAATAAAGAAATAGAAGATGCAGGTGTTGATCTATTGTGCTGTCACGTACCAGGAATAGATTTTTATATATCACAAACAGAAGTAATAAAGCTTCTTAATCCAAATATGTATAGAGATGTGATTTTGATTGAGGGTGACATACCTTTTGATAGCATAAAATATATTACTGGTAGTGAATTTGATAATTAAAAAAGCTGCTTAATATTTTTATCATAATTTTAAAACATGGTCTTAATAGAGTATATGTGCATTTAATTGACTTTTGAGATGCTGATGCTATAATACAATTAATCGGGAGAGCTCCTGCCATATAAGTGGAGAAGTTTAAACTCGGGTGAGTCCCTACCATATAAGTGGGAAAGCTTAAACTCTAAGAGGACTGTTGTTGCAGTCCTCTTATTTTTGTGGGGTAATATGGACAATTTTAAGATCTATAGTGTGACGGATGAGTATATAGATTATTTGAGAATAATAGAACCAAACGTATATTCAAATAAAGTGGAGAATAGGATTCATACAAGAAAATATATAGGAACAGTTTTAGAGATTAGTGGACATAAGTATTTTGTGCCAATGTCATCGCCAAAGGATACTGATTATCAGATGGCTGGTGGAAATAGGATAATAAAGAAGAGCATTGTTCCGATAATACGTATGATTGAAAAGAATAATGGTGTCAAGGAATTAAAGGGGACTTTAAGGATTAGTCATATGATTCCTGTTCCTGAGAGTGAATTAATTTTGTATGATCTTGAAAATGAAGAAGATAAGGACTATAAGGCACTAGTTCAGGCTGAAGCAATATTTATACGTAAGAATGCTTCAAAAATAGCTAATAATGCAAAACTTTTGTATAAACAAAAAACTGCTAATGAAGAAGTTGGCTACGTTAAAACTGCTTTGGATTTTAAAAAGCTGGAAGAGATATGTAAAGATTATGAAAAGTATTTAGAGAGGGATGTATATGATAGTTCTAGTAATACCTGACATTCACTTGAAAAGTTGGATTTTTGATAGAGCAGAAGAGATAATGCGCAGAGGAAAAGCTGATAGAGCAGTGTGCTTAATGGATATCCCTGATGATTGGGACATGGAGCTTGATATTGCGCACTATAGAAATACATTTGACCGGGCAATCAGATTTGCAAAAGAGTATCCCGATACCCTGTGGTGCTACGGTAATCACGATGTGAGCTATCCGTGGGGCAAGCTGGAAACAGGTTATTCTCCATATGCAGAAAATACAGTTATAGCCAAATTAGAGGAGCTGACTAATGCGCTGCCAGATCCTTCACAGATAGCTATTATCCATAGGATTGATAATGTCCTTTTTTGCCATGGTGGGCTGACAGAAGATTTTGTGAGACGCTTGAATGAAGAATTAATTGATGCTGATATAGATGAGATTTTATCTGTTATAAATGAAGCCTCACCAAAATATCTTTGGAATGATCAATCTCCACTCTGGTTTAGGCCACAGCACAGAAATGTTGATGCTTTTAGAAAAGAGACATTTATGCAGGTTGTAGGGCATACTCCAGTTGATAAGATCTATGAGGAAAATGGATTTATCTCAACGGATGTATTTTCTACTTATCGAGACGGACGGCAAATCGGTGAATCTGCGATGGTAGTGATTGATTCGGTATCGAGGGAGTTTGAGAAGATAGAAGTTTAAAGAGGTGTCAATGATATATTTTACAAGTGATTTACATCTGGGGCATAAAGGCATCATAACTATGCAGAACAGACCTTTTGAATCTGTAGAAGATATGAACCGGATACTACTTACAAACTACAATGCAGGTACCTGTTAATTATAGCTATGTCAGCGATGGCCCATATCGAAAGTACAAGATTGGAAATTATCTGGTTGAGTTTAAGCATTGCGCCAATAAGGAAATATCTGGCAAAAGTTTCATTACGATTATAGTTATTCAAGCAATTAAGAGTATTGGAAAAGATAGAATTCAGCCTAAAGACATAAGTATATTATCAGATTTGCTACCGGAAGAGGAAAAGAAAAAAATACTTCGTGAGGCAATGACTACTACACCGTGGATATATGGAGTTATAAAAGAGGTATGTAAAAAGTGACAACTATTGCTGATTTTTTTATGAAATAAATATAAGGTTAATTGAAATAACAAAGAAAGTGAGATACAATGAAACCAAGAAACAAAGAAATTTGTTTTTGGACTGTTTCGGTTAGGAGGTTCGTAATGATAGCTGAAATGAATAAAAAGATTATAAGCATTTCGTCAAAAAGACAGCTAACTATCCCAGGAGCTTTTTATGCAAAACTTGGGTTTGAAGATAAAGCAGAATGTATCATAAGGGATAATGAGTTGGTTATACGCCCGGCTAGAATTGATTCTAATGGTGAATTTGCAGAAGAGATTCTTTCTGATCTTATAAAGGAAGGATATTCTGGACAAGCTCTACTTAAGGAATTCAAGAATAGACAGGCAAAAGTAAGACCAGCAGTTAAGAAAATGCTTGATGACGCTCATAAGATGGCAACCGGAGAGCTTGAGTCAATGTCATATGATGATGTCTTCGGCGAGGAGGAATGATTAGTGGCAAAACTTATTATTTCTCCTGCAGCAGGTAAATATCTTAAAAAGATTAAGGATAAAAATCTTAAGGGGTTGTTTAAAGATGCAATTGATGAGATTGTTGAAGATCCATCCATAGGAGATGCAAAAGTAGGTGATCTGGAAGGAGTGTCTACCTACGATTTCAGGTATAACAAAACTGATTACAGAGTGGCTTATACAGTGGAATATGTAAATGATGAAACTGTAGTAGTGATTTTGGCAGGAACACACGAGAATTTTTACAAAGAATTAAAGAAGTATTGGAATTAAGAATAAGTATAGACGTGAGTGGAATTATGCAAGTCTACTTGCACAATTGCCTCGAATTCGAGGCAATTAATGGTGATGAATATAGTAAAAAGCAAAGAACATAAGTAATACGAGCAACTATTTCCAAAATGGAAATGGTTTAAAGGTAGCAGTTGTTGCCAAAAATGCAGCAGCTGCTTCTTATTGCATTATAGGGGAACATAAATCCCTACGCACTGCATAAATCTTTAATGCAAATGCAGACAGGTTCTGATTTTAGCACATACTGAGGGTTAGAATACATCTGAATGTACAAAGGAAGATGTAGCATATACAGTAAATATCAGAAAAATGTATTTACCTAGCATTTTTAACACCCATAATTTCTATGTTTCTCAACGGGGGATACAGTATTACTCCGTATATGTACATGCAAACATAGATGATTACGCATGTTGAGACCATTGTTCTTCTCACAAAGTGCTGATGCACTTTGCGAGAAGATTACAACGGTCCATGCGATAGATGTCCAAGAATCGGAGCCGAAGGCGAACGATGATTGGAAACATCGAACCGCTGAAACAGTCGTTCTCTTAACGAGAACGATCTGAAAGGGCGTTAGAGTTTAGAGACGACTGTTGTTCTGGCGAGCACGAAGTGCGAGAGCAGAACTTCCTTGTGAAATAGTGGTGGGACGAAACGGTGCGTTTAGTCTGAGAATTCTTTTTTTCTATATATCAAGACGTATTTCGAATATGGGTCTCTTGTGTTCATATGATGATCAACACATTATATGAAAGACAGGTGAAAAAATGTCTCATATGACATTAGATGATCGTGTTTATATTCAGGAAGGTTTTGATAATAATCTTAATCCTAATCTGATATCTAGAAAGATAGGAAAATCCCATTCAACTGTCTTGAATAAAACTTTTGGATGTTTCGTTAAGTATTTTTCATTCCAATCTTAAGGTTTCTGAGCATACCCTTGCCATA
The DNA here is from genome assembly GCF_900143205.1 of Butyrivibrio hungatei DSM 14810. Classification (GTDB taxonomy): domain Bacteria; phylum Bacillota; class Clostridia; order Lachnospirales; family Lachnospiraceae; genus Butyrivibrio; species Butyrivibrio hungatei. The sequence goes on from NZ_FRDH01000004.1 coordinate 246,910, forward strand.
TATTCAGGAGATTCTTTCATACCGTTTTTTATCCATGTCAGCGACACTTCCCATAAGCCGGCAGCAATACCTCTGGCAATATATTCATGTTGGGAAGCGTATTCGCTGTCTGAGGCAATACACAAGGCATTATAGAACATATCCGTAAAAGAGATATTTGAATTATGGATAAGTACACACATGTCTTTATCGGAGTGCAACCTTGAAAACACCTTTAAAAACCACTCATACGTGTTACTTTTATGCAACATTCCTGTCAAAGAAGCGCTGAGCTCGTCAGTTATGTTTTTTGTAATGTCCTGAATGATAGCCTCTTTTGAAGGATAATTTCTGTAGACAGAAGCTCTTGAAGCTCCTGATTTTTTTATTATCATGGTCATATTTATATCTTTGTACGGATGCTCTTTCATCAATCCGATCAGCGCATCACAGATGCATTCTTTAGTAATTCTGTTGGACTCCTTATTTGACATTCTTCGTATATTTCTTTTTTCAAGCTCTGTGGACATTTTGGCCTCCATTTGTATTGTCACGACATTTCGTAAAATTGTGTATCAAATACGCACAATATATTGTTTGACATTTGTATAGATGGTATAAATGTATTATCAGACAGATGTTTTGTCAATATACATAAAAATACTGGGGGGACGATATGAACACATTTACAAATATTTCACATGCAGCGCAAAGACAAGCTTTTAGTGTCCTGATAGACAAATTCCTTGGCCATCTTGATAAGACTGATGACCGCACCAAAACATACTTAAAGCTCGTTGATGAAGCAGAACGCTTTTGGGGAAAGAAGGCTGCTGATCCTGAAAAACTGGAAGCTGTTAGACGTGCATTTAAGGATCCGGATAACCGCTGGGTAAACTTTATAAACAGAGTATTGGATGAAACTGATCCGCATGTAGCCAAAATGACCATGCTCAATCTGGGGTACGAGGCTTTCTTCAGGGGAACAAAGACTATACGGAAGAACAGGGAAAAATACGGCTGTAACATACCATGGCTTATACTTTTTGATCCTACTTCTGCCTGCAATATGCACTGTAAAGGATGCTGGTCAGGCACTTATGGACCAAAGAACAATTTGTCTTTTGCCGATATGGATAAGATAGTAACTCAGGGAAAAGAGCTGGGCGTGTATCTCTATATGATGACAGGTGGAGAGCCCCTTGTCAGGAAGGCAGATATACTTAAGCTTGCAGAAAAGCATAATGATGTGCAGTTCGGAATATATAGTAATTCAACTCTTGTGGATGATGATTTTTGTAAAGAGGTTGTACGGCTGGGAAATATTACATTCATGCTTTCCATAGAGGGGACACCTGAAACTAATGATGCAAGAAGAGGAAGCGGTCATTATGATGCAGTGATGAATGCAATGTCTCTTTTCAAAAAATACGGGATTCTCTTTGGTACATCTATTTGCTATACAAGAAATAATATTGAAGCCGTGACAAATCCTGAATTTATAAAGTATATTGCAGAAAAAGGCGCGAGATTTGGCTTTTTCTTCCACTATATGCCGGTTGGAAATAATGCGGTACCGGAGCTGATGCCTACCGTAGAGCAGAGAAAGCTGATGATAGAACGTATCAGATGGATTCGCTCAAACGAATGTGATACAGGCTTCTTTCCGATGGATTTTCAGAATGACGGAGAAGCTGTAGGTGGATGTATTGCAGGTGGAAGGAATTATTTCCATATTAACTCAAGCGGAGATGCAGAACCTTGCGTTTTCATCCATTTTTCAAACACTAATATACATGACAATTCTATTTTGGAAATGCTAAAGAGTCCGCTTTTCATGGAATATCATAAGGGACAGCCCTTTAATAAAAATCACTTAAGACCGTGTCCGATGCTCGAAAATCCAAAACTTCTAAGGGAGATGGTGGAAAGATCAAAAGCACATGGCACAAATGAAGAATCGGAGGAGAGTGTAGAGCATTTATGTGCAAAGTGTGATGACTATGCTCTCAAGTGGGCCCCTGTTGCCGATGAGATTTGGAAATCGCAGCCACATCAAAAAAAGAAGTATGAAAATTATGCACCGGCTAATAGGATAGAAAATGATAATCTTAAGAGATTTGAAGAGAAGAAAACAGGCCTTGCCAAAGATTTCAAAAAACATGCATGATTATAGAATTGCGAATGCCTTCTGATATAATAGAAACAGCTTAACCAAGCCATTTCTGGAGGTGTTTATGAAGGATTTTCGCATTGAATTTACTAATGAAAGAATCATCCCATCCGGTGGTCTCGCTGTAGTAGGAGCTATCCTTGGAAAAAGCGATTTTGTCAAAAGGCTTAATCGAATGGATGTTACACCTAACCGCTCGCAGCATCAGATCAAGAATGGAGATATTCTTCTTACATATACTGGCATGCAGTGTATGGGAAGGCCACAGTTTGAGGCGGCTTTACAAGGAAACATGTCGACTAAATAGTTTTCTGATCACAAATTCTAACAAGATATTCTAATAATTGCGGCTGGCTAAGCTTTTAGTCTGCCGCAATCTTGAACTTTTGATTCTTAGCAGACGTTTTATTCAAAGCTTGTCTGCTGCAAATCCAATTTTTTCATATAGAACAGACATATTCATTGGTGTTTGTCTGCTTGAATTTGAGGATGCTGTATTTAAGCAGACCAAATGCCTTCAAATAGCCTGCCTAAATATGCATTTATGCATTTGTCAGCAGACATTAGGGTGCGGGATAGTCTGCCTAAGGGCAATATTTCTAGCGAAAAGGCAGACAAATAAAGACACATAAGTAAAAGCAACATACAAAAGAAAAGCTTGTAACAGAAATAACAAATAGAAGGAGAAGTAACAAGTAAATGAATGGTTTAAAAGAATTACTAAAACATGAAGAGGAGAAACTGCAGGCGATAAAGTTTGTTGTAGATAAAAGGCTTAAGAATGTTCCAGATGGGGCATTAAGAATAACATCAACAAGGAAGAGTCAAATACAATACATGCATTGCACTGAGCAGGATAAAAATGGGCAATTCATAAAGAAAACCAAGAGCTGGCATTTAAACTAGCTAAAGTACCTCATAATGCTATAATTGATTTGGAGGACTACATATGATTCTTTTCATAAATGCATGCGTAAAAATGGAATCCAGAACCAGGAAGATTGCGGAAAAACTGCTGGAAAAACTTGGCATGGATGTAACCGAAGTTAGGCTTACTGAAATTGAATTTCCGGTTACAAGCGAAGCCTTTCTTGGGAAAAGAGACTGTGACATTTTGAATAGGGATTACAGTCATCCTTACTATGATCTGGCTAAGCAGTTTGCAAAAGCAGATACTATAGTTATTGCAGCTCCCTATTGGGATTTGTCTTTTCCTGCAGTACTCAAGCAGTATATTGAGCATATTAATGTTTTGGGAATCACTTTTGAATATTCAAAAGAGGGCACGCCTATCGGACTATGTAATGCCCAAAAACTATATTACGTAATGACCGCAGGCGGTGCTTATGTCCCAGAAGAATTCGGTTTCGGATATATAAAGGCTCTGGCTCAGAATTTCTATGGCATAAAAGACGTAGAACTGATCAAAGCTACCGGCCTTGACATTCAAGGAAACGACGCGGAATTGATATTGAAGGATTGTATAAGTCAATTGGAGAGGAGTGTAATCCAATGATGACCAGGCAAGACATAAAAAAGAGTAGGAAAAGGTAGAAGATGATAATTAATACTGGGCAGCGGACGGATATTCCCGCATTCTATCCCCTATGGTTTGCTAATAGAATAAAAGAAGGCTTTGTCTGTGTCAGGAATCCATATGATCCTACACAGGTTAGCAGGTATTTGCTAAGACCCGATGTGGTTGATGTCATCGGCTTTTGTACCAAGAATCCAAAGCCTTTTTTCCCATACCTTGATTTGGTAAAAGAGTTTGGACAGTTCTGGTATGTGACGATTACGCCCTATGGAAAAGACATTGAGCCTGCTGTTCCAAATAAAGAAGAGGTTCTAAAGTCTTTTAAATATCTTTCAAAAAGAGTTGGAATAAATTCAATTGGTTGGCGCTATGATCCAATATTTGTAAGCGATAAATATACAGTGGATTTCCATCTTAGCTCTTTTGACAAAATGGCAAGAGAACTGGAGGGGTATACAAAGGTAGTTGTTATCAGCTTTATAGATCTTTATGAGAAGGTTAAAAGAAATTTTCCTGAGGTAAAGGTAGTGTCTGAACAGGATAGGATTAATCTTGGTAAGGAAATCATTAGTATAGCATCTTCACATGGAATGGTGGTTAAACCTTGCGGAGAGGGGAATTTTCTTGAAAAATATGGGGCTGATTGCAGTGGATGCATGACTATTTCGCAGTATGAGAGCGCTATAGGCAAAAAGATCAATGCACCAAAAACAAAGCCCTCCAGAAAAGAATGTGCCTGTTACCTTTCCGGTGATATAGGAGCATACGATACATGCGCTCATCTATGCAGGTACTGCTACGCAAATAATGATGTAGAGCTGGTAGCTCAAAACAGGAAAAAACATGATCCTAAGTCGCCTTTCCTTATAGGAAATTACAGGCCTGAAGATGTGATTCATGATGTGGTTCAAAAGTCATGGGTAGATGGTCAGATGAATATTTTTGATTACCTTAATTGTAGAGAGGGATAAAAACAATCTCACTATTACATCTTTCTTTTTTTTCTGGTATAATCACACTCTGTTGATTAAAAATCAGAAGATATAAAAGTTGGTAACATTGGAAACGCACACCCAAAAGGTGATAACGAACAACACGCTTAAGTCTTCGCCGTATTTGAAAGGAGAATCTTAACGTGTTACCACAGAATAAGTTTCAAGATGTTATTTTTACAATTTTTATGGCCTTTGTCATGGTTTATGCAATGATCTGCTACAACATCGCCCTTAACGTAGGGGGAATGCAGAATTTTGTATTTCTCGCAGCGTTCAAGGAAATGGTGATCATGTGGCCTATCGCTATAGCGTTAGAGCTCATCTTTGTTGGAAGACTTGCTCAGAGGCTTGCTTTCAGATTTGTAACTCCAGGTAAAGATCCAGCGATCATGATCATTCTTGCCATATCTTCCATGTCAGTTTGTCTCATGTGCCCACTTATGAGCTTTGCAGCAACACTTCTTTTCAAGGATGCAGGAAAAGAAGTAGTGGCAGTGTGGCTTCAGACTACAGCAATGAACTTCCCAATGGCTCTTTGCTGGCAGATATTTTTTGCGGGACCTTTGGTACGAAACGTATTTGGCTTCTTTGTAAAAAAACTTACAAAATAAGTGCATATAAAATCTATTGATCACTGGAGGGGGCAAGATGATCAACAGCTAGAAAATAATTGCATCAACCATTTATCAATGATAGTATAAAAATGGTTTTAAAAATATAAAAGAAAGAGCGCTTTGCGTTTAGGTGAGGAAATGTTTATTAGATAATTTAGCTTGAGTTAACACAAAGATTTTTATGTAGCTGCTTATGCGGCTGTTTTGTGTACGCTTAAACTAGATTATCATGCATTCTTTAGCCTAACTGTTATAGTAGGTCTATTTGTGTGAGTCTATTTTGCGTATGCAGAATGGACTTTTTCTTTTGCAGCTAGACTGGAGGTTGATATATGCTACAGATCAAAAACTTGACTATAACACACCGGGGAGATCTGCGTATCATATTAGAAAAATACAATATGGTCCTGAATGATGGAGATAAAGCAGTGATCATAGGAGAAGAGGGAAATGGTAAGTCGACTCTTATGAAATGGATCTACGATCCTGAGCTTGCTTTGGAATATGCAGAGTGTGAGGGCGAGAGGGTATTATCAGGAGAAGTCCTTGGATATCTTCCACAGGAACTACCTGAAGCTGATAAAGACAAGACGCTTTATGAATACTTTTCAGAGTCGAACTTTTTCTTTGATAAGACGCCAAAAGAACTATCGGCCATGGCCGTAGAATTTCAGGTTCCCGCGGACTTTTTTTACAGTGAGCAAAAGATGCAGAGCTTGTCCGGAGGAGAAAAGGTAAAGGCCCAGCTCATGAGACTTCTTATGAATGGTCCAACAGCGCTTCTTTTGGATGAACCATCAAACGACATAGACATTAGCACCCTGGAACTTTTAGAGAAGTTAATTAATGAGTGGAAGCACATAGTTCTTTTCATATCTCATGATGAGACCCTTATTGAGAACACGGCAAATGTGGTGATCCATATCGAGCAGATCATGCGCAAGACCAAGAGTAGGTACACTGTGGTAAAGGATAGCTACAGGAACTACATTGAGAAAAGAGCTGAGAATTTCGAGAGGCAGGAACAGCAGGCGATAAATGACAGGAAGGAGAAGAAGCGCCGGGACGAGAAGTATGCAAGGGTATATAACAGCGTAGATCACGCTCTTACCAATATATCCAAAGGCGCCAGGGATTCAGTAGCTAAGAATCTCAAAGACAAGATGCATACCGTAAAGGCCATGGGTAAGCGCTTTGAAAAAGAGGATGAGAACATGACCAAAATGCCTGAGCAGGAAGAAGCAATATTCTTTAAGCTTGGGGATGATAACGCCAAAATGCCCGCAGGTAAGACGGTTATCGAGTATGAGCTAGATGAGCTGAAGACACCGGATGGATCAAAGCTCCTTGCAAAGGATATTTTCCTTAGAGTAAGAGGCCCTGAAAAGATATGTATCGTAGGCACTAATGGAGCCGGTAAGACCACGCTTTTAAAGATGATGGCAAAAGAGCTCCTTTCAAGAAAAGACATAAAGGCGCAGTACATGCCGCAAAACTACGAGGAACTTCTTGATCTTGATGCTACGCCTGTGGAATTTTTGGATGATACCGGTGATAAGGCCATACGTACCCGCATTAGGACTTATCTCGGGGCTCTTAAATACACCGCAGATGAAATGGATCATTCCATAAAGGAACTATCTGGCGGTCAAAAGGCAAAGGTACTTCTACTTAAGATGAGCCTGTCAGATGCAAATGTTCTGATACTAGACGAGCCAACACGAAACTTTTCGCCCCTGTCAGGACCAGTTATCAGGAAGATGATAGCTTCTTTTCCTGGAGCAGTGATCAGCATCTCCCACGATAGAAAGTATATAAAGGAAGTGTGTACCAAGATTTATACATTAACAGAGGAAGGGTTAAAGGAGGCTGCATATGAACTATTTTGTTGAAGGATTGCAGGGAAGTGGCAAGAGCACGCTTGTAAGAAAGCTTTCTGAGAAGTATCCTGAGTATAAGGCTATTTGCGAAGGGGACTATTCTCCTGTTGAGCTTGCCTGGTGCGCTTATGTGGACAAAAAGACTTATGAAGAAATTCTTGATAAGTACGAGAGTCTTAGAGATGAGATCAGGGAAAAGAGCTATGAAGAAGATGACCATATGATCATCTTCTACACCAAGATCATCACTGATATTCCGGGCTTCCACAAGGATTTAGAAAAATATGAGATCTATAATGGGAATCTTGATCCTAGAAGCTTTAAGGAAGTTGTCTTAAGAAGACTTCAGAATTATAGTGGTGATGGAAATATCTTTGAATGTTCTCTTTTTCAGAACATCGTTGAGGATATGATCCTGTTCCAGAAAAAGAGCGATGAAGAAATTCTAGATTTTTATAAAGAGGTCAAGAAAGCTTTTTCAGGCAAGGATTATCAGATAATGTACATTCAGACTGGGGACATAGCAGCAAATATCGATGTTATCAGGAAGGAACGGTCAGATGATAAGGGAAAAGAACTGTGGTTTCCGCTGATGATGGGGTATTTTGATAATTCTCCTTATGCTAAGGAAAAGGGAGTGTCAGGCACTGAGGCACTACTTCAGCATTTCAAACACAGGCAGGAATTGGAACTTAGGATATGCGAGGAAGTATTTGAGGGGAAATATAGGATTTTGAAGTCGAAGAATTATGTATTGGAAGAAAACTAATGTTATAATTATAGTATCTTCCTGATAGGAAAGTTTTTTTATTCCAAATCCTACACTTGGGTTGTTAAAAACTACGTTCACTCCAATTAGAATGAACGTAAAGAAAAGACTAGGTGAGGAGAATAATATGGATAAAAAAGCTGGTTACAAAGAAATACTTAAGAATTATCAGTACATGAAGCTACTTTTAGCTGGACTGATCAATAGATTTGGAGATTCTATAGACACGATCGCATCAGCGTGGCTGATATATGAACTTACAAGTAATGCCATGTGGTCAGCTATTATTTTTGGAGTAAACAAGATTCCAACAGTTTTTATTCAGCCGCTTGCTGGTGCTTGGATTGAAGGAAAAAAGAAAAAGCCCATTATGGTGGCAACTGATCTTGTAAGAGCAGTTTGCGTTGCCTTTATTGCAACAGGATTCCTAATGGGATTTCTAAGTTCATGGATGCTGGTTGTTGTTTCTTTTACAATTTCAACAGCTGAAGCTTTCAGACTTCCTGCTGGTTCCGCGGTTATTCCAAAACTGTTAAAGAAAGAAGAAATTGCCTACGGAACATCTATGTCTACGGCAATCTATACTGTTGTGGAACTAATCGGCATGGGCATTGCAGCTGGAATTATTGCTCTTATTGGAACTGCAGGCGCAATATATTTTGATATGGTAACTTTTATTTTGTCAGCAGGAATAATTGCAACGATCAAAATTGCCTCAGATGAGAGAAGAGACATAAATGGTAATCTACAAGCTTATTTTGTTACATTAAAACAGGGATTTACCTATATAGCACACAACAAAGTTGCCATGTTTTTGGTTTTGTTTGCAGCATTTTTAAATGCCATTCTTGTTCCCCTTAACAGTTTACTTGCACCTTTAGCAAATGAAGTTATCGGCTCAGGGGCTGGAATGATCTCAATCATCACCGTTTCTAGTACATGTGGAATGCTTGTTGGAACTGTAATTTATCCTGTTTTGGCAAAGTTTATTAGAAAAGAGCTGTTTGTTATAAGCGGAGGTTTATGTATAGGCATATATTATCTTGCAGTAATTCTTGTGAGGCCAGCCTATAGTAGCATATTATTTAGTTATGCATATTTGACATTTATGAGTTTTGCCATGGGAATCTTTATATCAATTCTTTCTGCTTTCTTGCAGGTTGTGTTTATTGAACTTATTGATGAGCAATATTTTGCAAGAGCATCATCTATAATGAATGCCATGGGAAGTGTAGCGACACCTGCTATGTCAGTTGTGGTAAGTTTACTTGCTGCCTGGCTTCCAACAGCAATGATTTTTATAATAGTTGGGACAATCGATGTACTTGTTTGTCTTTATCTTGTTCTTTCTCATACACTCTCTAATATTTTAGGATGCAATAATGAAGACTTAGGAAAAGAGGTATCTTCTTATGCAACACAAGTTAAGTGAGAATATAAAAAAATATCGAAAAGAAATGAATCTTACACAAAGTGATCTGGCTGAAGCTTTTGGGATTACTGAAGGAGCCGTTTCTAAATGGGAAAGTGGTAATACCGTTCCTGATATTTCACTACTCATGGACCTTGCTGACTTTTTTGATATATCTGTAGATACATTGCTTGGGTATAGTATTTCATCCAAAAATATTGATGACATAATTAGTAAAATGAAAAATCTTTTGGATGAAGGAAAGTATGATGAAGCAGTATCTGTGGCTGAGAAGGCTCTTGTAAGGTATCCAGGAAATTTCAAGATTCTTTACAAATGTGCGCATACATATGGGACTGCATTAAGACAAAGCAATGCTAAAGAGTATTGTAAAAAAGCTATTGAATTATATGAAAATTCGATTCGTTATTTATACCAAAACACTGATCCTGAAATCAATGAGTTCGTAATAAAAATGGAAATTGCTCATGTGAAGTTTTGGGATGATATTGATAAGGCACTTGCTGATTTTGAAGCGTTAAATTACATGGGTGTTTCAGATGTTCAGATAGCAAGAATACTTATGAGAAAGGGTAAGACTGATGAAGCACTAGATAAATATACTAGAACCATGGTGCGAGCCCTCATCCATGATCTTGATATGGCGGCTGGAATGTTCATTGCACTTATAAGCACCGGCAAGAATAAAGCTTTTGTTGAAGCATCTGAATTAATGGAGTGGTACTTGGCTATTATTGATGCAACCAGCAATGGGAAAATCAGCTATCTGACCAAGATGAAGACAGTAGTACTTGCATTTAAGGCCATGAGTCTATCATGTTCAAAAAATTATGGAATTATGAGGCAGTGCTTGGATGAGGCTTTGGCGCTTGCTAAAGAATTTGATAAAAAACCATCCAATGATTTTAATGGAAAAATCAAGTTTTGGCACGCTAGTGAAGATTTTAGCACTTCAGTATATGATGAGATAGGTTGCAGTGCTGTTGATGGAATAGATAATCTTTTTGACGAAATGATGGGAAAGGCTACTCCTGATGCTGTGGTAAAGAAAATGAAAGAAGCAAGGGAGTATTGGGATAGTATAAAACATAATGAATGACGATTTGATTTTGACAGAACCTGATGAGAAATATGCTGAAGAGGTTAGAGCATACAGGCAAGAGTTTATTGATATCGGTGATCACATGGATGGTTGTGGACATGCTAATTGGGTGATATACTAATTTTGTTGTAAAAATTCTAAAGAAAGCGAGGTAATCATAATAATGAGTGTAGAGATGATGAATATGAACGTTTTAACTAAATATTTTATGAAGACCTCGGTTTATGATAAATAATCAGATTTTTCTTAGCCGTGGCTTATTAGTCACGGCTTTTTCTTTTTTAATTTAAACCAGCCATATTCTTGGCACTTTTCCATACTGGGGTCTCCATACCAATTATTGAATAAGGATGGAGAAAAAATGAATAATTCAAACGAAAAATTATCTAAAGGCAGGGTATCTGCAATTCACAAGAATAGCTATATCCTAAGATTTGAGGGAAAAGATATTTCAGCAAAGCTAAAGGGAAGCTTTAGAGAAGAAGAGGCAGAGAATCTTCCGGTAGTTGGAGATTATGTTTCTTTTGCCTATAATGAAAACGGAGATTCCCTCATAGCGTCTGTCTATGAGAGAACAAGCTTTTTACAAAGACCAGATCAAGCTAAAACTGGCGTAATGCAGTACATGGTGGCAAACGTTGACTATACCTTTATAGTGACATCACTAAATGAAGACTACAGCTTTAACAGGATTGCCAGATACGTAAGCGTCGTTTTACAGGGGCATTCTATTCCTGTTGTGATCCTTACAAAGTCAGACCTTTGCAGTAACTATGGCAGATATATAAGGGAAGTCGAGAGTGTATCTGATCAGGTTAGAGTTCATGCAATTTCGGCACTGTATGGCATAGGAATAGATGAACTTCAGGAATATATGCGTCCTGGCGTTACTATATGTCTCATGGGATCATCTGGAGCTGGGAAATCAACTCTTTTAAACGAGCTTGCAGGTGAATACCTGATGAAGACCTCTGCTGTAAGAGAGTCAGATTCTACAGGTAGGCATACCACAACCTACAGGCAGCTCATCGAGCTTGATAATGGTGTATCCATAATCGATACTCCAGGCATGAGAGAGATAGGAATGGCTAGTTCAGAGCAGGGAATAGACAATACCTTCTCTGATATCTTGGCTCTTGAAAAAAACTGTAAATTCAGCGACTGCAAACATGATACGGAACCAGGATGTGCCATAAAGGCAGCAATAGAAAGTGGCGAACTTTCGATAGAGCGTTATAATCTATATAAGTCTTTACTTTCTGAAAACACCAGAAATTATGCCAAGAAAAAAGAAATTTCTAAATGGGCTAAGGCTGCCAAGAAAATGAAAATGAGCCCTAGGGACGGAGGTTACGGCTCATTTTAGAAATAGTGAGCCCTAGGGACGGAGGTTAGGGCTCATTTTAGTAACAGGAGGAAAATAAATGAATTCTAAAAAGCTCGCAGTAATCTTACCGGGAACAGGCTATAACAAGGATAAGCCTCTTTTATACTATGCTCAAACTATAGCTATAAAGAAGGAATACGAGATAGTTAACGTTGATTATGACAAATTCTTTGTAGGCGTTAACTATAGAAATCCTGATGAGATGAATGCTGTAGCGGATAAGGCATACGAATATGCGGCAGAGCGCCTTGATAGCATAAATTATAGAGAGTACGACAAGGTTGTATTTATTGGAAAGAGTTTTGGAACTATTGTGGGTGCCAGATACACTACTGAGCATAACATGGCTCCAACACAGATCTGGTACACTCCTGTTATGGACGCCTATGAGAAGGCAGTAGGCCATATCGTGGCATTTATGGGAGATAAGGATCCAATAGCAGACGTGGACGCAGCGCGCAAGAAAGCGAAGGAAAAGGGAATTCCTCTCCACGTATATCCAGATGCCAATCACTCTCTGGCTACAGGGGATGCCCTTGTGGACATCGATACACTTAGGGATGTCATGACTATCACTAATGAAATCTTGTAAGACAAAAATGAGTTACCATTCACAGTTTAGGGATACCCGCTGGCTGGTTCACTGGGGCCGCGCCCTGCCTCTGCCTAGTTCAGCTAAGTGGGGCCGCCAGCCTAAAGTTTATTTTTGTTCATCCTTTGGATTTTTATGTTCATGGCATTATATTTCTTACTTTAAATTCTTTGAAACAAACTCGTCTTTGAGGCACATTTTTGGCTGTAAAGTTTTGGGTTTGAACGATTGTCAAAAAAACGCCATTTTCTTGTGCTCATAAGCAGCTTTTGAAGCGCATGCGGTTTGCGTTGTTTGAAGCAGGGCGTTAAGAATTTATAATAAGTGGTCACGCCCGCTTTCTGCGGGCTTTGTAAACAGGAATAAGAGGTGACTCTGCAAGCTAGCTTGCGAGATCACCTCTTTTCCTGTTATGGGAGCGTAGTTCCAATGACCACTTATTATAAATTCCGCCCTGCAAGTATGTAGCAAGAGCATGCGCATTAAAACAAAAGCTGCATGAGCACATAGAAAAGTATCGTTTTTTTGATGAGGACAAAACAAAACTTTACAGCAAAATGGCATCAAAGACTCAGACAGTGTTTCAAAAACAGAATTTAAAGTAAGGAATATAACGCTCATGAACATAGAAAAATCCTCAGAGATTCTCAAAAACAAACTTTAGGCTGGCGGCCCCACTTAGCTGAACTAGGCAATGGCAGGGCGCAGCACCCAGTGAACCAGCCAGCGGGTATCCCTAAACTGTGAATGGTAACAAAAATGAGCCCTAACCTCCGTCCCTAGAGCTCATTTTATGCTAGAATTATAGTATGAAGATAGATATAGAGAAGATTACTGCAGGGGAGGAAAGTGTAACCATACGCTACAAGGACCTCACACCTGCTATCAAAAGAATAATCGGCATCCTTGAAAAGACTGAGGATAAGCTGTGGGGCAAGACAGAAACAGGTACTGTCAGTATCAATCTCCACGACATTCTCTATCTTGAGTCTGTTGACGACAAGCTTTTTGCCTACACAGGCAGTAACGTTATAAAACTTGATGGAAGTCTTAATTCCTTTGTGACAGACATTGACGATGAGAGCTTTTTTAGATGCAGCAAGTCAATGGTCATCAATGTCAACAGGGTGAAGGCCTTGAAGAGCCTGTCCTCTAACAGGATAGACGCTACCATGGAAAGCGGCGAGCATATCATAATATCCAGAAGATATGCGTCAGATTTTAGAAGACTATTGAAGGGAGGCAGGTAATATGAAGGACAAAAAGAAATTATCACTGTGGGAACTGTATCTTACAAAAGAGATAGGTATTGAGTTTAAGTCATGCCTTTATTTCTTTGCATTTCTCTTTTTCTACTGTGTTTACAGAGTATGCCTTGGAATCTACGACGCCAGCATACTGCACATGACAGAGCTTATATTTACCTGCTATATAATTGGCTATATCCAGGTGTATCTTCTTTGGAATTTTGACGAAGCTGACAAGCTTGGACTCAAGGAAGCCTTTGGTATGATAGGCTGCACCGCAGTTTATTGCATTATCTCATATGTATTTAACTGGTTTGCAAAAGACCTTTTGGTAACGATTTTATTTGCGGCGTACATTTTACTTGTTTATTTCTGCGTATATCTGATCTACAAATATAAGCGCAAGATAGATGACAAAAAACTAAACGAAGACCTTAAATTTTTCCAGACAAGCCATCAAAAAAGTGAATGATAGAGGTAATATAGTGCATCTTACGGGAACATGTATTGTTCCCGTTTTTTGTTTTTGTTATGAATAAATTACAAGAACAAAGGAGGCACTATATGAAAGAAAATGTTATCGAGATCAGACATCTCACAAAAAATTACGGTAAGAGCCGAGGAGTAATAGATGTATCTCTAAATGTAAAGCAGGGAGATATCTTTGGCTTTCTTGGACCTAACGGAGCGGGCAAATCTACCACGATACGATCCATGCTTGGATTTCTTAAGATAAATGAGGGCAGTATCAATATCCTTGGAATGGACAGCGTAAGGGACCATGAAAAGATACTTAGAGAAGTAGGCTACATGCCATCTGAAGCCTGGTTTTACGATTCCATGAAAGTAAAGGATGTTATCAAATACGCAGCAGACGTAAGAGGGCTTGACTGCAGTAATGAAGCAGGGATGCTCTGTGAAAGGCTTAAGGTTGATACAAACAAAAAGATAAAACAGCTGTCACTTGGAAATAGAAAGAAGGTCAGCATTGTCTGTGCAATGCAGCATAAGCCAAAGCTCTTTATCTTTGACGAGCCTACAGGAGGTCTCGACCCTCTTATGCAAAAGAAATTCTTTGAACTCATAAATGAATATGTAGATAAAGGCGCCACATGTCTTTTATCAACACATGTATTATCTGAAGTTGATAAATACTGTAAAAATGCAGCAATCATGAGAGACGGAAGGCTCACAATGCTTGATACACCACATATTGATGATGAGACTTTCCTAAGTTTTTATGAAGATGATGAGGAGGCGTAAATATGAGATCAGTACTTAAAAGAGAATTATTACTTAATATAAAGAGCTTGCTAATATGGAGCCTTTCAGTAGGACTTATGGGATTTGCCTGCATACTGCTGTATCAGTCAATGGAAGGCGAGATGAAGGACATGGCAGATGCCTTTTCCAATATGGGAGCCTTTTCAGAAGCCTTTGGAATGAGTACTCTTAGTATTGCAACGCTAAAAGGATACTTTGCTACAGAAGTAGGAGCTGTTCATGGCCTTGGAAGTGCCATGTTTGCAGCTATAACAGCAATAGGCATTATTTCTAAGGAAGAGGATGCCCATACGGGAGAATTTACATTTTCTCTTCCACTATCAAGAAGTAAGATCATTGCAGCAAAGGGAATCTGCGTAGCCATAATGCTTATAGTGTTTACAGCAATCTGTATAGCATTTTACTACATAGGATTTGAGATCCTAGGCGAAGAGATGCCTATGGATCAGTTCATGAAATTCATGGGAATGCAGCTTCTTATGAATGCTGAGATTGCAGGTATCTGCTTTGGAGTGTCAGCTATTTCTGGTAAGAACAGAATGGGACTTGGCCTTGGAATAGCTCTCGTATGCTATGCTTACGACGTAATGGGAAGAGTGGTTCCTGACCTCAAAGACTACCTCTTTATAGGCCCCTATTCATATTCCAACGCATCCGAGATATTTACTGGGGTAGCTACTGAAGGAAAAGCTATAGTACTGGCAGCAGTTTTTTTGATCGGAGGAGTGGCCTTTGCATTCTTAAGATTTAACAAAAGAGATCTGGCAAGCTGATAAAAAAATAAATTTATACTGTACGAAATATAGTATTATGTGATATCATACTAAATGTTGCGGTCAATGTAACAAATATTAAAGGGAAAAATATAGAAAGAGGTATGATGTTATGAAAAAGTTAGTTTCAAGAATCCTTCTTCCACTTATGGCTTGCTTAATGCTTGTAGCTTGTGGAGCACCAAGTTCACTTGAGGAAATCCTTACATCTGATGCTGCAGTAGCAGAGACAGAGAAGGCTAAGGAAGATCTCCTTTCTCAGTACAGTGACACATATTCAGACTATGCTATGGAAGTAAGTGGTAACAACCTTACTTACAAGTATTACTATGTAGAAGAGCTTTCAGCTTCAGCTGATGATCTTAAGGCAGCTCTTGAGGGTGAGACATCATGGTCAGATCTTATCAACCAGACAAAGGATGAAATCGAGAAGACAGCTAAGATTCGTCCAGAGACAGTTACATTTGCTTACTATACAGCAGATGGTACAGAAATCTTCAGCATTACAGAGTAATTCTTAAGATAATAAAGTGTTTTTTTGAATGAAATTAAGAAAGTGGATTTTTTTGTGATTTGAAATCTCAAATGCAAAAAAGTCCACTTTTTCTTATTATATTCATCTGCTAAAATTTCCTTATGAATAAAGAAAGCGTGGATAAATACAAAAAGAGGATCGTAAGACAATATCTGATACTGATATTTACTCTTGTCTTTGTTCTGGCAACTTTATTTGTCGGTGCATTTACCTACAGGTTTTACAAGATAGATATAGAAAATCAGGCAGATGCTACTGTATATGACAAATATTATGTAATGATCACGGATAATTATAAGGCAGATTTCTGGAAGTCAGTGTATGAGGGAGCACTGGCTACTGCCAAGAAAGATAATATCTATGTAGATCTTTTGGGAGAGAATCTTTCAGAGGGGCGTTCATGTGAGGAGCTTATGAAGATAGCCATAGCTTCCAAGGTGGACGGAATCATTGTTTACGCCAACGAATCAGCAGTAATGACAAGACTTATAAATGACGCTGTATCTAACGGAATACCTGTAGTTACGCTCTATGGAGATAGCGCAAGGTCCGACAGACTCAGCTTTGTTGGTGTGGGCGGATATAGTATCGGCAAGCTCTATGGCAAACAGATCCTTGGCATTTTGGAAAAGAAATCTGAAAATGATGAAGAAAACTTAGAGACGAAGGTCTGTGTTCTTGCCAGCGCCGATACTCAAAATACCGGACAGAACATCATAATCTCTTCAATGCAGGATACAATAAATGAAGAAGCTGGTGATTCCCAGAACATTTCAGTATCTATAGTAACAGTTGATAATACCAATACTTTTTCCGCAGAAGAATCCATCAGAGACATTTTCTTAAGTGAAGAGGTCCCTGATGTTATCGTGTGTTTAAATGAGCTTAATACGATCTGTGCATATCAGGCAGTTGTTGATTTCAATATGGTTGGTGAAGTTGATATCCTTGGCTACTATGATTCAAAGGAAATCTTAAGTGCTATTGATAAAGGAGTTGTTCATTCAACAATCTCTATCAATACAGATCAGCTTGGAGAATATAGTGTAAGTGCGCTCTATGATTACTACGAATATGGTAATACCAGCCAGTATTATATGGCGGATATAACTCTTATTAATAAGGATAACGTAGCTGACTTTATAAATAAGGAGGGCAAGGATGAATAAGTTTTTGAACAAACCCCTCCAGTTTAAGATCATCAGTATCTGTATCTTTGCAAACGTTATTATCTTTATTGTTAATATGTTCCTTATCCTGGGAATCAACAGTATGTCCAAGGATATGGAGCTGATCTACGAAGACAACAGATCTTTGAATGAATTGTCAGATTCCTTGAGTGCAGTACAGGACTCCATGACAGGGTATCTTAGTTCCAAGACCAGTGACTCTCTTGAAGAATACTACAAGAGCGCTCAGGCCTATCAAGATATGGCAGAGAAACTTGATGATAAGGTAACCGATTTCTCTTTTAACAGAATGGAGAGAAATATCAAGTACATGTCCTATAGATATCTGGAAGTTGTTGACCAGACCATCGAAGCTAAGCGTGGTCGTAATGTAGAAAAATACAGAAACTACTACGAGACAGCAACAGGACTATATGAAGATATCAGCGCATATATCACAAGCCTTAATTTGGAGCTCTTTGTAGCAAACTCAGAGAACTACGTTATGCTTTCTAAAGGCTATAGGAACTTCGAAGCTGTGGCTGTCACTATCATGACTCTTATCATGATAGGTAACGTTGTGATCGTAACAAGCTTTGTAAGTGCTATGATCATGCCTCTTAAGAACCTTGCTGATTCAGCAGATGAAGTGGCAAAAGGTAACTTTGATGCAGACCTTCCTGAGATTGCCTATAACGATGAGATCGGAATAGTTATCGGTGCTTTTAACAAGATGGTTGTCAGCATCAAGGATTATATCGAGAAGTTAAAAGAGAGCCTTGAAAAAGAAAGATATATGCAGGAAAAAGAGCTTATGATGGAGGCGCATCTTAAGGATGCCCAGCTTAAGTACCTTCAGGCCCAGATCAATCCACACTTTCTATTTAACACACTTAATGCGGGAGCTCAACTGGCCATGATGGAGGGAGCTGATAAGACCTATGAGTACGTTCAGACCGTGGCAGATTTTTTCAGATACAATGTCAAAAATCAGAAAACTTTTGTTACAATTAGTGAAGAGGTTACGCTGGTTGATAACTATATTCAGATTTTGAATGTTCGTTTTTCTGGCGATATAGGTTACGAGAAGCAGGTTGACAACAGGCTCCTTGAATGTAAGATGCCAAGCATGATCCTGCAGCCTATCGTTGAGAATGCAGTTAATCATGGAATCCGCGAGATGGGTGATAAGGGTATGATCACCTTGAAGGTATATCGCGAGGATAGTAATGTCTGCATCTGCATCAAGGACAATGGTAAGGGAATCAGTCAGGAAGACATAGACAAGATCCTTAGTGGGGACTACTCTCCAAAAGAGCAGCAATATGACAATAATGGTATTGGTATGGACAATGTCATATCAAGGCTTCGTCTCTTTGCTGGGGAGAGGGATGTTGTCAGTATCGTAAGTTCTGGTCCTAATATGGGATGCGAGGTCATAATCAGGCTTCCACTTGCAAAAAACAAATAATATTTTGGGGTAAAAAATGTATAGAGTAATGCTTGCGGATGACGAAGGAATCGTTATCGATTCCATGAAGTTCATCATTGAAAAGGAATTTGGCAGTAAATGTACTGTAGAGTATGCCAAAACTGGAAGACAGGTTATTGAGCTTGCAGAACACTTCAGGCCGGATATTGCTGTTATCGATATCCATATGCCTGGTATCAACGGAATTGATGCCATCAGAGAGATGAAGCAGTTTTGTACTAATACGGTCTTTATTGTTATGTCAGCTTATGACAAGTTTGACTACGCCAAAGAGGCTATCAAGCTGGGGGTTATGGAATATATCACAAAACCCATGGACAGGATCAAGGTAGTAAACGTCCTTAAAAAGGCCATGGAGCAGATCGATTCTGATAGGGAGAAAAGAAGCAACGAGCTCCTTATCAAGGAAAAGCTTGAGACTGTTGAGCCTATCATTGAAAACGGACTTATTTATGACATTCTTTTGCAGGAGCATTTTGAGGAGGATATAGACAGTTACAGGACTATCCTTGGCATCAAGGAAAACTATGGATATATGATGGCAATCGTCTGCGGCGATTCTCAGGAAGGTAACCGAATGACCAATGCCATCGGAAGTTCCGTCAAGGTTTCCGGCAAGTACCAGGAAATCCGTGAAGGGGTCAAGACCTTTTTTAACTGTAAGATCGGTAACGTAATGGCCAACAAGATTGCAGTACTGGTGCCGTGTTCCAAGGATAAACTCGAGTATAATGAGAGAACTGAGCTCATTGACAGAGCAAGAGAGCTTGTAAGATACCTTAGGAAAAGAAATGATATCAGCTTCAGAGTTGGGATCGGAGGCATAAGGCCACTAAGAGAGCTTGGCGATTCCTATAGAGATGCACTAAATGCTTTGATTGCAACAACTGGTTCTGTCGCCCACGTAGATGATCTTAATATCAACTGTGACTACGAAGAAGATTATCCAAAGGGACTTGAGAAACCTCTTTTTGAAGCAGTTTCCAAGGGCGACTTAAATGGAACTCAGGTCATTGCCGGCAAGTATGCTGACTGGATGTGCAAAAGGGCCAGAGACGGTGATCTTATGTCTATGAGACTTAAAGTTCTTGAGTTTGCTCTTTATGCTGAGCACATTGCGTACCAAAACGGTGGACAAACCTATCATTATTCCAGTAGGAATAACTATCTTCCGGAGATAATGGCTCTTGAGACAACAGATGACATCAAGGACTGGTTTATTTGTAAACTTATTGAAGCCTGCAGAAATGTTAGCAGCAAGAGAGAAGAGCGTTCAAATGACATCATCAAGACTGCCAAGAAATATATTGATGACCATTTTGACAAGGAAATATCTCTTGATGATGTATCAAGGATAGTAAATATATCTCCTTATTATTTCAGCAAGATATTTAAGGAAGAAAGCGGACTTAACTTTATAGAGTATCTGACTAATATAAGGATAGACAAGGCCAAGAAGTTATTGGAAAGCTCTAACATGTCTATCAAGGAAATCTGTATTTCCTGCGGATATACTGATCCTAATTATTTCAGTAGGAGTTTTAAGAAGAATGTTGGGGTTACTCCAACTGAGTACAAGGATCAGCTGTAATTGGGGATGGTAAAAAAGTTATGGGGAAAAGGTTATTTGTTTTTTGTCTTTTGGTGATGCTGACACTGACTGGCTGCTCAAAGGTAGGCACTGAGGAAAAGACTGGGGATAGTACTGAGAGCGACAAGGTCCAGATTGGCATATGTTTTGACTCCTTTGTTATTGAGAGATGGCAAAGAGACAGAGATGTATTTGTATCCACTGCAAAAGAGCTTGGGGCTGAGGTTAATGTGCAGAATGCTTACGGCGATGTGGAAAAACAGAGGAATCAGATCGATTATTTCATTAAGAAGGACATGGATGTCATAGTCATCATCAGTATTGACGGTGAGGCCATAAAGGATATGGTAAAAAAGGCTCAGGATGCAGGAATAAAGGTTGTTGCTTATGACAGGCCTATTCCAAATGCAGGAGCGGACCTCTATATCTCTTTTGACAATGAAAAAGTAGGAGAGATGATGGGCCAGGCCATGGTGGACAACGGTCTTAGAAACGGCAAGGTCGTAATGATCTGCGGTTCTCTCACAGACCACAACGTTCCTATGGTAGAAGCGGGCTTTAGAAAGATAATGGCTGCAAATGGCAATCAGATCCTGGATGTGACATACTGTGATGGCTGGAGAGCAGAGCTTGCTGGGGATTATATCTATAATAATGTGGATAAAGTCACTGAGGCTGATGCAATAATGTGCGGAAATGATGATCTTGCCAGCAGAGTAGTGTATGCTCTTGCAGAGAAAAGAATGGCTGGAAAGAAGATAGTAGTTGGACAGGACGCTGACCTTGAAGCCTGCCAGAGAATTGTTGAGGGTACACAGCTTATGACGGTGTACAAGCCTATCGAGAAGCTTGCTCAGAAGGCAGCAACAGCGGCAGTTGATCTTGCTCTTGGCAAAGAAATAGAGGGAGAGGATATATCTGATTATGACGATGGAAGTCAGATGGTTCCATACCTCAAGATACAGCCTATCAGCGTTACAGCAAGGAACATGGATGATGTTATTATAAATAGTGGTTTCCACCTTAAAGAAGATGTTTACCTAAATGTTCCCAGCAAAAAATAAACATTTTAGTAAAATAGCATAAAATTAATATTAACGGTTGTGCGTGCAAAAAAATGCTAGCACAACCGTTTTTTTGTTTATGACACTTATAAAAATTTGCTATTCTTCGTAAATTATTCCTATTTTTTCTATGATAAATTGAATTCAGTAAAGAGCGGGACTAAGGTCCTGGAGTTCAAACCAAATTGTGGGAGGAAAAAGAAATGAAGAAAAGAATTGTAAGTGCAATCCTTACAGCTGCTATGGCAGCATCTCTCATCGTAGGATGCGGCAGCACAGCTCCAGCTGAGACTCAGCCAGAGACAAAGACTGAAGAGACTACAGAAGCTCAGCCAGAAGAGAAGACAGAAGAGAAGGCAGAAGAGACAACTCAGGCTGGCGGCGGAAAAGTCGGCGTAGCAATGCCTACTAAGGATCTTCAGAGATGGAATCAGGACGGCGCAAACATGGAAGAGCAGCTCAAGGCAGCAGGCTATGAAGTTGATCTTCAGTATGCATCAAACGATATCGCTACTCAGGTTTCTCAGATTGAGAACATGATCTCTTCAGGAGCACAGGTTCTTGTAATCGCATCTATCGATGGTGATTCACTTGGAACAGTTCTTGCTCAGGCTAAGGAAGCTGGTATTTCAGTTATCGCTTATGACCGTCTTATCATGAACTCAGACGCTGTTTCTTACTATGCTACATTCGATAACGAGATGGTAGGTCAGAAGCAGGGCGAGTACATCAGAGATCAGCTTGATCTTGATAACGCTGCAGGTCCTTTCAACTTAGAAATCTTCACAGGTGACCCTGGTGATAACAACGCTAGATTCTTCTATGGCGGTGCTATGAAGGTTCTTCAGAAGTACATCGACGAAGGCAAGCTTGTTGTTAAGTCTGGTCAGGTTGACTTCGATAACGTTGCTACAGCTAACTGGTCAACAGAGAATGCTCAGTCAAGAATGGATGCAATCATCTCAGCTAACTATGCTGATGGAACAAAGATCGATGCAGTTCTTTGCTCAAACGATTCAACAGCTCTTGGTGTTACAAACTCTCTTGAGGCTAACTACACAGGTGATTGGCCAATCATCACAGGTCAGGACTGTGACGTTGCTAACGTTAAGAACATGATCGCTGGCAAGCAGTCAATGTCAATCTTCAAGGATACTCGTGATCTTGCTAAGAAGACTGTAGAGATGGTAGATGCTATCATGAAGGGCTCAGAGGCTCCTGTAAATGATACAGAGACATATGATAACGGAACAGGTGTCATTCCTTCATACCTTTGCGAGCCTGTATTTGCAGATGTTAACAACTACAAAGAGCTTCTTATTGAATCTGGATACTACACAGAGGATGACCTTAAGTAATAACTTATTTTTCCTAAATTGGACTAGGGCGGTCGTTTAGACCGCCTTATGTTCAGCCATAATACAGCTAAATTGCAAATAAGAAGGAGGGGCAAAGTTGAAAAAGATATTACTGGAAATGAAAAATATCACTAAGACCTTCCCCGGTGTGAAAGCGTTAGATAATGTAAATCTTCAGGTAGAAGAAGGCGAGATACATGCGCTGGTTGGGGAAAACGGCGCTGGAAAATCCACTTTGATGAACGTACTTAGTGGTGTTTATCCGTATGGCTCCTATGAGGGTGACATTATATATGATGGAAAGGTATGTCAGTTCAATGCTATCAAGGATAGTGAGGAAAAGGGCATAGTCATAATACACCAGGAGTTGGCTCTGATTCCCTATATGACAATTGCTGAGAACATGTTTCTTGGTAATGAAAGAGGAAATAAGGTAAAGATCAATTGGGACGAGACAAATGTTCTTGCCCGTAAGTATTTGGACATTGTTGGACTTAAAGAAAGTACACAAACTTTGATTAAGGATATTGGTGTTGGTAAACAGCAGCTTGTTGAAATTGCAAAGGCTCTTTCAAAGGATGCTAATCTGCTTATTCTTGATGAGCCTACATCATCACTTAACGAGACAGACTCAAGAGCTTTACTTGATCTTTTGCTCAAACTTAAAAAAGAGAGAAATCTTACTTCTATTATTATTTCTCACAAGCTCAATGAGGTTTCATATGTAGCTGATAAGATCACAGTTATCCGTGATGGTTCAACTATTGAGACCTTGACTAAGGGCGTTGATGACTTCTCTGAGAGCAGGATCATCAAGGGAATGGTAGGAAGAGAACTTTCAGACAGATTCCCTAAGAGAGAAAGCCATGTTGGTGAGGTCAGCATGGAAGTAAAGAATTGGAATGTTTACCATCCTTTACATAAAGATAGAAAAGTAGTAGATGACGTTAACATCTATGTTAGAAAAGGAGAGGTACTTGGTATCTCCGGACTTATGGGAGCTGGTAGAACAGAGCTTGCCATGAGTATCTTCGGCAAGAGTTATGGAGAGAATATCTCTGGTGAAATCTATATAAATGGACAAAAGGTAAATTTAAATACAGTAAGCAGTGCTATCAAGCACGGACTTGCATATGTAACTGAAGACAGAAAGGGAAATGGTCTTATCCTATCAAATCCTATCAAGACTAATACCACACTTGCCAATCTGGAAGCAGTTAGTAGTAAGACAGTAATCGACAAGCATAAAGAGTATTCGGTTGCTGTAGATTACAAGGATAAGTTAAAGACTAAGTGCCCAACTGTAGAACAGAACGTTGGAAACCTTAGTGGTGGAAATCAGCAGAAAGTTCTTTTAGCAAAGTGGATGTTTGCTGATCCTGAGATACTGATCCTTGATGAGCCTACAAGAGGTATCGACGTAGGTGCTAAGTATGAAATTTATTGCATTATCAACCAGCTGGTAGCAGAAGGAAAATCAGTAATCATGATTTCATCTGAGCTTCCTGAGATCCTGGGAATGTGTGACAGAATTTACGTAATGAACGAAGGCAAAATGGTTGGGGAACTTGATGCTAAGGATGCCACACAGGAAAAGATCATGACTTATATTTTACAGTCAGCTGGAAACAAGGAGGAGAATCATGAATAAAAATTCTGTATTAGGTTTTCTTAAAAAGAACACCATGATAATCGTACTTATCATAGTTGTGGCATTTTTCTCATGGAGAACAGGGGGAGCTATTCTTCTTCCTATGAATGTCAGTAACTTGATCTCACAGAACGCTTACGTATTCGTTCTTGCAACTGGTATGCTTTTGTGTATCTTGACCGGTGGTAACATCGATCTTTCAGTTGGATCAGTTGTATGTTTCGTAGGTGCTGTTGGAGCACTTCTCATGGTTAATTATGGCGTACCTGTTTGGGTAGCTATCATTATCATGATTTGCATTGGAACACTCATCGGTGCATTCCAGGGCTTCTGGATCGCTTTCGTAAGAATACCACCTTTCATCGTAACACTTGCTGGTATGCTTGCATTTAGAGGACTTTCAAATGTAGCACTTAACGGTCTTACAGTTTCAATCAAGGACAAGACAAGCTTTGTAAACCTCTTTGGTGGTGGAGCTGACTGTTATGTTCGTGATATCTTTGGAGGAACAAACCTTAACCTCACATGTCTCTTTGGTGGAATCCTTGCAGCATCAGTGCTTGTACTTCTTCAGATCCTTAGCCGCAGCAAAAAGAGAGCCAGCGGATATGATCTTGAGCCAATCTGGGCATTTGGAGCAAAGCTCGTTGCACTTGTAGCTATCATCTTAGCTTTCTCTTACAAGCTTGCTCAGCACAAAGGTATTCCTACAGTATTCATCTGGGTATTGGTAGTAGTAATCATTTATGGTTACATCACAAGCAATACAACAGTTGGTCGTTACTTCTATGCAGTAGGTGGTAACGAGAAGGCAACAAAGCTTTCTGGTATTGATACAAACAAGGTTTACTTCCTTGCTTACACAAATATGGGATTCCTCGCAGCACTTGCAGGTATGATCACAATCGCCAGACTTACATCAGCTCAGCCAACATATGGTCAGAACTATGAGATGGACGCTATCGGATCTTGCTTCATCGGTGGAGCATCTGCTTACGGCGGAATCGGTACAGTTCCTGGAGTTATCGTTGGTGCGGTTCTCATGGGTGTTATCAACCTTGGTATGTCACTTATGGGCGTAGATGCCAACATGCAAAAGGTAGTAAAGGGTGCCGTTCTTCTTGCAGCCGTTATCTTCGATGTAGTATCAAAGCGTGGCGGTAAATTCGTAGTAAAGAACTAATATTAAATTGTTAGAGGTTTAATAGAGGTTGAAGGCATGTCCCTTTTGGGGCATGCCTTTTTTGTGTGGGCGAAAGTGGACCTACCTTTTCTTATTTGCTTCTCCGTTGTAGAATAAAAGAGCTGTTATATTTATATAGAAGAAATGAAAAAAGAGAGGGCAATAATTATGAAGTTTTCAGAGATGCCATATGAACGTGTGGATATGGATGAAGTAAAGAGCTTTTTTGAAAAGCTTATAAATGATAGTAAGAATGCTAAAAGTGGTGAGGAGCAGTTTGAACTTCACAAGAAGTACTATAAGTTTGTTGCTGATATTCGTACTAATATCATTATTGCAAAGTTCCGTCATGACTGTGATACATCAGAAGAGTATTATGCCAAGGAAAATGACTATATTGATGAGATCACACCTGTGATCGCTCAGCTCGATACTGAGTACAACAAGGTCCTTTTTGAATCTCCTTATAGAGATTACCTTGAGAGTAAGATCAGTAAGGTGGCTTTCAAGAACATTGAGCTTGCTAATAAGTCAATTGATGAGAAGATCCTCCCACTTATGCAGGAAGAGAATGCTCTTATCAGCAAGTATGACAAGATCATTGCATCAGCCAAGATTCCTTTTGACGGAGAAGAGTATAATATCTCACTTCTTAGAAAGTTCCTTACAGACAAGGACAGAGACACCAGAAAGCGTGCATGGAAGGCATATTCCGAGTATTTCCAGTCTGTTACAGATGAGATCGATGAGATCTTTGATAAGCTTGTTAAGAACAGAACTAAACAGGCTAAAGAGCTTGGTTATGACAATTTCGTTGAGCTTGGCTACAACAGAATGACCAGAAACGCCTACAGAAGAGCTGAGGTTGAGAACTTCAGAAAGCAGGTAAAAGAGTCTTTTGTTCCACTTGTATCTGAGATTCAGGAAAAGAGAAGAAAGCAGATTGGTGTAGATGAGCTTAAGTACTACGATAACGAAGTCTACTTTAATGATGGTAATCCTGCTCCAACAGGAACACCAGAAGAGATCTTAAGGGCTGGCCAGGAGATGTACAGAGAGCTTTCACCTGAGACGGCAGAGTTCTTTGACTTCATGACTGAAAATGAGCTTTTTGATGTACTTGGCAGAAAGACCAAGAAGCAGGGCGGATATATGGACTTCCTTCCTAAATATAAAGCACCTATCATCTTTGCCAACTTTAATGGTACCAGCGGAGACGTAGACGTTATCACTCATGAATGCGGACATGCATTCCAGGGCTATGTTACAAGAGACGATGAGATCAAGGAACACAACGATATCACAATGGAGACAGCTGAGATCCATTCTATGTCAATGGAGTACTTCACATACGGCTGGATGGAAAAGTTCTTTGGCAAAAGAGCTGATGAATATAGAAAAATGCATATGATGGATTCCATCACATTCGTTCCTTATGGATGTATGGTAGATGAGTTCCAGCATATTATCTATGACAAGCCTGAGCTTACACCAAAGCAGAGAAAAGAAGTATGGAAAGACCTTGAGAAGCAGTACAGACCATGGCTTGACTATGAAGATGATGCATTCTTCTCAGAAGGAGGCTTCTGGCAGAAACAGGGACATATTTTCTGGAATCCTTTCTATTATATTGATTATGTACTTGCAAGTGTTGTTGCAATGCAGTTCAAGGTATGGATGGATAAAGATTACAAGGAAGCGTGGAAACATTATCTGGAATTATGTAAACTTTCTGCAAAAGACTTCTATGAAACTGAACTTGAAACGGTTGGTCTTAAAAGCCCATTTAAAGACGGAACTATAGAAACGCTAGCGAGCGAAATGAAGGCTAAAATCTGATAAAAAATACTTATCGCCAGTAATAAAATTTTTATTAAAAATATAGCTTGCAATTCTTGGTGTGGCGATTTAAAATGTTAAAGTATTGATGTAATTTAATTATTGTATACAAGTATTACTTGATCAGATTTAAGGATGCTATTTTTTATGTAAACAGAGAATAACATCTTTATTATAAAGGAGGAGAACTATGAAGAAGTACAAGAAGATCATCGCATTTCTTGCATCAGCTACTCTCGTAGCAGGTTCACTTGCAGGATGCGGCAACAAGACAACAGTTCCAACAACTTCAGACGACACACAGTCTTCATCAGATGCATCTGCTGCTGATAGCACAGAGTCAACTGGCGAGACAGCTACAGGTGTAGCAATCTCAACACTCATTGGTGTTGAAGAGGATACAACACCTGCTGCTGAAGGATACTCAGCTCTTTGGGATGCTGAGAGCTATCAGGCTGAGTCATCAGAACTCTACAACAAGATTCTTGGTGAGTTCTACGAATCTTATCAGAAGGCTTTAGAAGCTGAAAACATTTCTGAAAGATATGCTCTTATGGCTGTAGCAGAAGCTAAGATGCTTGAATCTGGTATTTTCGTACCACTTACAACAAGAGGTGGTGTATACGCTATTTCAAGAAGAGCTCCTGGATCAACAACAACAACTCTTTGGGGTAATGATGAATATCGTTATCACAATGCACTTGTAACAGAAGAACTCATCACAGCAGAAGACACTGCTGAACTTAGAGCTAAGCTTGCAGAACTCAGAGGTACAGGTGAGTATCATGAGTGGGCTAAGAAGTATCTTACAGATAAGGGATACACACTTAAGGATAGCTACAATTATCCAAATACTTCAGATCCTGTAACTTGGGACGTACTTGCAACATCAAGTGCTACTGATACATCAGTACTTGTAAACCTCTATGATGGTCTTTATGAGTATGATGGCGAGAATGAACAGCAGCCAGCTCTTGCTGAGAGCTACACAGTATCTGATGACGGAAAGGTTTATACTTTCAAGATCAGACAGGGTGTTAAGTGGGTTGACTCACAGGGCAGAGAAGTTGATGAAGTTAAGGCTGATGACTTCGTTGCTGGTATGCAGCACATGATGGATGCTATGGGTGGTCTTGAGTACCTCGTTGATGGCGTTATCGAAGGTGCTACAGAGTACATCAATGGCGAGACAACAGATTTCTCAACAGTAGGTGTTAAGGCACTTGATGATTATACACTTGAGTACACACTTACAGATGATATCCCATACTTCCCAACAATGATCAGCTATTCAGTATTTGCTCCTCTTTCAAGATCATACTATGAAGGACAGGGCGGACAGTTTGGTCAGGGCGCAAGCGCTGGTCAGTATGGTACAGATAAGGATCACATCGCTTACTGCGGACCATTCCTTATCACAAGCTACACAGAGAAGAACTCAATCGTATTCAAGGCTAATCCTTCATATTGGAATGCTGAGAATCAGGAGCTTAAGACTCTTACATACAACTATGAAGATCTTACAGATGCTACAAAGATCTATACAGATATCCTTGCTGGTACTGTTGATGCTGCGAACCTTGATACAGCTCAGGTTGAGATGGCAAAGAAAGATGGAAACTTTGATAAGTATTGCTTCATCAGCACAACAGAAGGAACAACATTCTGCGGTTGGCTTAACGTAAACCGTAAGGCATTTGCAAACTTCAACGATGCATCAAAGGCTGTTTCAGACAAGACTGTATATGATGCTCAGAGAACAGCACTTGCTATGCAGAACAGAGATTTCAGACTTGCTCTTTGCACATCTATCGACAGAGCTTCACACAACGCTCAGAGATTCGGCGAAGATGTTAAGTACAACAACATGAGAAACTCATATACACCTGGTAACTTCGTATTCCTTGACGAGGATGTTACAATTGATATCAACGGAACTCCTACAACATTTGCAGCAGGAACATACTTCGGTGAGATCGAGCAGGCTCAGATCACAGCTGATGGATTCCCTGTAACTGTATGGGATCCTACAAAGGAAGAGGGCGCTGGTTCATCTGATGGATTTGATGGATGGTATAACCCAGAGTTCGCTAAGGAAGAAATCACAAAGGCTGCTGAGGCACTTAAGGAAGTTGGCGTAGAAGTAACAGCTGAGAACCCAGTACAGATCGATCTTCCATACTTCTCAGGTTCAGAGGTTTATACAAACAGAGCTAATGTTCTTAAGCAGTCTGTAGAGTCAGCTACTGATGGACTCATCCAGGTTAACCTTGTACAGTGCGAGGCATCTGATGATTGGAGCTATGCTTCATACTATCCACAGACTGGTTCAGACTTTAATGCTGATATTTCAGATAACTCTGGTTGGGGTCCTGACTATGGTGATCCTTCAACATACCTCAACACAATTCTTCCTGATTATGCAGGATACATGACCAAGTGCATCGGTCTTTTCTAAGATTTAATGTAATTCAGTCATTGAATTTGGGAGAGAGTGGGGTTATACCCACTTTCTCCATTTTGTGTGAAAAGGGAATATTTATTATTCCGTAAATTTATGTTCCAAATAGTAAGGAAAAAAACTTATGGCTAAATATGTATTAAAAAGATTAATTCATGGACTTATCTCATCATTCATTGTTGTAGCAATCGTTATGATCATGATCTATTCAATGCTTGACAAGAACCTTATTTTCAAGGCAGATACAGTCTACACTAACTACGGAAACAACGAGAAGGTTGCTTATTCTTTCAGAAAATGGGAAGAGTATGGCTATCTCGATTATCTTACATATAACGAGTATCTTCTTAAGCTGGTAGCAGACGGAGAACTCGATGAGGATACTCGTGCATCAGTTGCTTCTTTTGGTAAGAAACCAGAGAATGACTCTGATAAAGTAGCAGAGTATGTTAAGAAATTTAATGATTACTGTGCAGCAAATGGCTACACTGTTGTAAGACTTAATGCCATCATGATGAATGGCAAAAAGTATGCCAGTGGTGGACAGCAGCAGCTTTTTGCTTACAAGGATCTTCCTATAACAAACAGATTATGGACATATGTTAAGAATCTTATCCATGTAGATAATATTCATTATGTTGAGAAGTTAACAGGAACTCCACTTGAAAACCAGGGACTTACATTTACTCTTCATGATCCTGCTTATGGCGGACAGAAGTTTTCACCAGCCATCATGGGAAATGGAACTTATTACAAGTACCTCCTTTATTGTGACAATAGGTTCCCATTTGTTCATCAGAACCTTGTTAAGCTTCAGCTTGGAACTTCATATGCAGTTAACTACGGCGTTGATGTATTTGACACTATGACTAAGACTCAGGGCTCATATGTTATGAGCACAACAATCTTCCCTACAGGTCTTACAGAGGAATCTGCTGACGATCTTCATAGTGTAACTTATGTTGCTGGCTCTCGTGATGCCAACAAGATAAATGCAGACAGATTTACAGATGATTATACAAACTTAACTACAGTAAAAGCTGGTAAGTCTAAGATGGGCTACTCATTTACAATTGGACTTATTGCTATGTTCCTTGCTTATCTTATTGGCCTTCCAATGGGACTTTTAATGGCTAAGCACAAGGACAAGCTTATTGATAAGATTGGTACAGTTTATATCGTATTTATCATTGCTGTTCCATCACTTGCTTATATATTCCTCTTTAAGGCAATTGGTGGTATGTGCGGACTTCCAACAACTTTCGATATGGAGTCCACAAGTAAACTTATATATGCACTTCCAATCATTTCATTGGCACTTCCAAGAATTGGTGACAACATGAAATGGCTTCGTAGATACATGATCGATCAGATGAACTCAGACTATGTTAAGTTTGCCAGATCTGGCGGACTTACAGAGGGCGAGATCTTCAGAAAGCACATTATGAAGAATGCAGCTATTCCTATTGTTCATGGAATTCCTGGAGCAATACTTGGAGCGTTGGTCGGCGCTATTATTACAGAGCGTGTGTACACAGTTCCTGGTGCTGGTAACCTTCTTACAATTGCTATTAACCAGTATGATAACGGTGTAATCGTAGGTGTTACATTGTTCTATGCTGTACTTTCAGTAGTAAGCATTATTCTTGGTGATGTACTTATTTCACTTGTAGATCCTAGAATCAGCTATTCTGGTAAAGCTAGGTAAGATATTTAGATTGGAGACATTAGTCATGGAAAACAACAATGAACTTTTTACTGTGGAAGGCATGACAGATGAAGAGCTCTTTGCAAGAGTTGATCATAACAGCCTTGATTCAGAAAAGATAACAGCGCCTCGTTATTCATACTGGCGTTCAGTATTTAGAGTATTCTTCAAGAAAAGAATCAATATAGTGATTCTTTCAGTACTCGCTTTTGTAATCTTGTTTGCTTATATTTATCCGGTTTTAACAACCTATGATAGATTCAGCAACCTTATGGATGGTTCAACCAAGCACCTTTCACCAAAGGCTGCTATTGAGAAGTTTGGATTTAGCATTAAATGGATCCTCGGAACAGGAGCTTCTGGACAGTCAACATTTGATGCTATATGGAATGGTTCCAGAATATCAATCTCTCTAGCATTCATCTGCGCTGCCATCAATATGACAGTAGGTGTACTTATCGGTGCTATTTGGGGATTCTCCAAGAAGATTGATATGTTCATGATGGAGGTTTACAACATTGTAGGTAACGTTCCTAACATCCTCCTTATTTCAGTACTTGTACTTATCCTTTCACCAAGCTTTTGGTCAATGGTATTTGCACTTACGATCACAGGCTGGCTCTTTATTGCATACTTCATCAGAACACAGGTTATCATCATCAGAGATAGAGAGTATAACCTTGCAAGTAGATGCCTTGGAACACCTATTACAAGAATTGCAACCAAGAACATTTTGCCATTTATGACATCAGTTATCGTTACACTTCTTGCTGTTGAGATTCCTTCATACATTTCATACGAGGTATTCCTTGCATATATCGGTATGGGAATGAGTGATATGTCTCTTGGTAGACTTATTTATGAAGCAGAGAGTGCTATGGTTACTCCTGGTTGGCAGTTTGAGTTCTGGAGCCCAGTAGTTATCGCTTCAATTATCACAGTTTCACTTTATGTTACAGGACAGAATTTGGGTGACGCATCAGACCCTAGAACACACATGTAAGGAATTGGTAAGATGGAAGATAAGAAAGTATTATTATCAGTAAAAGATATGGAAGTAAAGTTCCGTGTAAGAGGCCGTATTCTTACAGCTATCCGCGGAATTTCGCTTGATATATATGAGAACGAGTCTATTGCCATTGTAGGTGAGTCAGGCTCAGGTAAGTCAGTATTTACCAAGACATTCGCAGGAATGCTTGAGACAAACGGCTTTATTAGTAAAGGTGATATCATCTTCAACGATGATGACCTTGCTGATACATCAGTTAAGTTAACTGGCATTGCTAAGCAGGTTATTGCTAATACAACAAATAAGCTCAACTCATATTCATCACTTGAGTTTGGTGCTGACACATACAAAGAGATCCTTAATCTCGAGTCAGAAAGAAAGCTTAAAGAGACTCTTTCTGATGAGCAGGACCTTGAGTTTACTAAGAAGATCGAAGACCTTAAGTTCAAAAAGACTGAGCTCTTTAACTTGAAGCAGACTTACGATACAAAGTCTGAAAAGGACAAGATTAAAGAAGCAGAGAAAGAGATCGATGCATACGAAGATAAGATCAAGGCAGTAGTTGCTGAGAAGGAAGCTCTTATCAAGAAGCACAAGGAAGAGGTTAACGCTGATACAGCTTACCTTGCTGAATATGACAAGAAGCACTCAGAACTTCAGGCAAAGTATGACAAAGAGATATCTTCTAAGTGCACAGAAGAGCAGGCAAAGAGAAACGAGATCGTTGCTAAGGAAATGTACCTTGCAACTGGTAGATTTGGATTTAGAAAGAGAATTAAGTCAATCAATGGCCTTCTCAAGGCTTGTAAAGAGGCTATGAGAATGGGCGAAGACATTGGTTCTAAGGATGTTAAGATCAAACTCTTTGATAGCGTTATGTACTGCGAGCTCCTTGATGAGACTCCTGAGAAGCTCCACGGTAGAAGCTACATCAACCTTGCCAGAGTTACACACCCTGGTGACTGGGGACAGATCCGTGGTAAGAAGATTGCCACAGTATTCCAGGATCCTATGACATCACTTAACCCAATCATCACAATTGGTAAGCAGATCTCATCAATCATCATGAAGCATCAGGGATGCTCAGAGGTTGAGGCTAGACAGCGTGCTATCGAAATCATGCACAAGGTTGGTATTCCTAATGCTGAAAAGCGTTATGATGATTATCCATTCCAGTATTCAGGTGGTATGAGACAGCGTATTGTTATCGCTATCGCACTTTCATGCCAGCCTAAGATCCTCATCTGTGATGAGCCTACAACAGCTCTTGATGTTACAATTCAGGCGCAGATACTTAGACTTTTAAAGGATCTTCAGAAAGAATATGGCTACACTATCGTATTCATCACACATGACCTTGGTGTAGTTGCTAATATCGCAGATAGAGTAGCAGTTATCTATGGCGGACAGATCGTTGAGCTTGGTAATGTTGAAGAAGTATTCTATGATTCTAGACATCCATATACATGGGCTCTTTTATCATCACTTCCTCAGCTTGCACAGAAGGATACAGAGCTTTACTCAATCGCTGGTACACCACCATCACTTTACAACAAGATTGTGGGAGATGCCTTTGCACCACGTAATCCTTATTGCCTCAAGATCGATACAATTGAGGAACCACCAATGTTTAAGGTAACAGATACTCATTATGCCAAGACATGGCTTCTTGATCCAAGAGCACCTAAGATTGAAAAGCCGGAAATCATCCGGAATATTCATGAGAAGTTCTTGAACGTTTACAATATTACGGAGGTTTCAGAAAATGTCTAATAATTCATTTCCTGAACATGGACCAATAGATCCAGCAACAGGTAAAGAAATACTTTTGTCCGTCAAGAATGTAGACATTACATTTGGTAAGGGCGATAAAGCAGTTAGAGCAGTAAAAAACGCAAGTTTTGATATTTATAAGGGCGAGACATTCTCACTTGTTGGAGAGTCAGGCTCAGGTAAGACAACAATCGGTAGAGCGGTTATCAGAGTTAACCCATGTGCTGCCGGTGAGATTGACTATAAGGGTGTTAAGATCTCTGGTGATATTTCTAAGGCTCTCGATAGAGAAGTTATCAGAAATATCCAGATGGTATTCCAGGATCCTGCTGCATCTCTTAATGAGAGAGCAACAGTAGATTACATCATTTCTGAAGGTCTTTATAACTTCCATCTCTTTGAGAACGAAGCAGACCGTATTCAGAAGGTTGAGAAGATGATCGAAGAAGTAGGTCTTCTTCCTGAGCATCTTACAAGATACCCTCACGAGTTCTCTGGTGGACAGAGACAGCGTATCGGTATCGCTAGAGCAATGGTAATGGAACCAGAGCTGGTTGTAGCTGATGAGCCTATTTCAGCTCTTGACGTTTCAATCAGAGCGCAGGTACTTAACCTTCTCAAGAAATTCCAGAAGGAGAGAGATGTATCTTACCTCTTCATTGCACATGACCTTTCAGTAGTAAGATTTATCTCAGATCGTATTGGTGTTATTTATAAGGGCGATATCGTGGAGATCGCAAGTACAGAAGAGCTCTTTAACTTCCCTCTTCACCCATATACTAAGTCCCTTATTTCAGCTGTACCTATTCCAGATCCTAAGCTTGAAAAGAACAAGGTTCTTTACACTTATGATGCTAAGATGCATGACTACTCAGAGGATAAGCCTGAGCTTGTTAATATCGGTCATGACCACTTTGTATATGGTAACAAGAAAGAAATCGAAGAGTACAAGGCTATTCGTGAAAAAAATGTACCAATCCAGGCTGTAACAATTGATCCAGTTGCTGCTAAGGCTGAAAAGGCTGTTAACACAGAAGTTGCAGAAGCTGAGAATGACAACGTAGGATCAGAGGATGATATCCTTCAGAGACCTATCCATGATACAGGTAACTTCTGGCTTGGAATTGCATCCTTCATTTTGCCAATTATTGGCCTTATAGCAGGATTTATCTTCAGAAAGGTAAATCATATCAGAAATTACAAAAAGTGTCTTAAAGGAGCAATTATTGGCCTTATTGTAAGAGCTGTAATAGTAGTTCTGTTTATTATATTCTTACTTCTTTCATTGATATAAAAAAGCAAAAAGTAAAGGTTCTTGTGAGTGATCACAAGAACCTTTTTAATACTCATATTTAATAAAATGATCTAAAGGTTATTACTTAGACTGGCTGGCTTCTGCGGTAGCAGTTTCTGCTGCTGTCTCCGTAGTGCCTGTAGAAGCATTGTCATAGGTTGATACATTAGTTACTACCCAGCTGTCTGTTTCAGCATTCTTTTCAACTGTAAGAACAATTGCATATGTCTCAGGAGAAGCGTTTTGAATAAGTCCTTCATACATATCAAGGATCTCGACAATCATATCGTTATAGACGATTGCTTCAACTTCTTCGTCTGTGTGCTCTTCATATAGAGCCTGGATCTCATCAGCTTTCTCAGTTGCATAAGTCTCTGTGATGCTATTCATCTTGGAAACAGCTTCTTCATTGTCGATCACATTGATCGGGAAAGCAGTATCGATAGTAGCTGTTACAGTACCTATACCGTTCTTGTCTACTGTAACATCTTTGATCTCATAACCAGTTACCATAGAAGAGAAGAGTTCACAGAAGGAATCTACCTTAGCTGATGTATCTGCGTCAATTTCATCAGATTTAAAACCATCTTTAAATTTCTGAGCAAGGTACGCACTGTCAAAGGTTCTAACAAACTGACCGTTTGAAACTGAGTCATTTGCGTACTTCTCAATATTGTCTGTGGTTCCGCTTACTACAATGGATAAGAAATTTTCTGATGTCTCCCTGATGGCATCTTTATCAGCTGAAGAACAGCCTGTAAGTAGTGATATAGTCATTGAAGCGCTTAATAAAGCTGCGCATATTTTCTTATTGATCTTCATGATTTAAATTTGTATTTTTCCTTTCAAAAAATATTACAACTTCTGTAATACACCGATAGTATAGCATAATTCGGGTAATTATCCAAAGACTATCGTAATTACACTAATTTAATGATAAAATATAGGTGATGTTTAATCTTTATAATAACTGCTGAATAAAAGGAGGTTTTTTTAATGAGAGTTCTTTTTGGTGAAGGCGTTGTTAAAGAGGTTTATTCTGCAGAAGTTAAGCCTCTGGACTTTGGAGATGGACAGATCAGTGGTACGGAAATAGATTTTTTGTTGGAAGGCGGAGATACACTTAAATATATCTATAGCCAGAATGTAGCTATAGAGGATTCCGGACAGAGAGCAATAGATTTTATCAAAACTCTCTATAATGAAGGAAAAGCAGACTTTACACGTGAGCCTGTAGAAATGTTATAAGAACAAATTAAAAGGTCCTATGCTGATGAATGCATAGGACCTTTAATACTGGACTTCTTCCATGTTATTCTCCCTATAATAGGTTAAGATCATCTTTTTCCAAGACAACCCTGATTTTTAAGTTCGATAAGCAGATCAAAAACTACCCCCAATGGTAAGCCTGTGATATGAGCTACCTTTTCAGGATCTGGATAGTATTCATCTTCAAAATCATTCTTTATGCAGTCCATGACTTCCATTCTGGCATCACATGTAGCTAGCATACACATTGTTCCTCCTTTCCAAATAGTCTAATAATTTGAAGGTAGATATCATCTACCTTTCTATTATTATATCGTAAATTTGATACAAAAGTTAACCTAATTGTATTAAAAAAATATGAAATTTGATGCTGCGTAATTATTCTATTCGAAAGAAAAATCCCGTATTTCGAAGAAATACGGGACCTTTGACCTTTGATCATACATATTGGCTTAATTGTCTTGTTGCATATCTGTAAGCTTGTTAGCCTGCTGGAATATCTGAAGAAGTATCTCTTTAAATTCATCGAACTTGGCAACAGCTTCATCAGATTCTCTGACACCTTCATTAGATAGTGAAGCAACTTCCTGACTGGTTGCAGAAAGATTGGAGATACTGTCGTTGATCTCGGTAGTGGAAGCGGCAATAGACTTCATACCTTCTCCGATCTCTGTAAAGCGAGAGAGCATATCGCTGACATTTTCGTTGATACTATCAAAGTTCTCACCTACAGATGCGATCATTTCATTCTGCTCAGATACGGAAGCAACTGTTTCATCAATACTTGCCATAGCTTTCTGAACATCTTCATTAAGCTCATTTATGATATTTGTGATCTCTGTAGAAGCAGTATTGGTCTGAGCTGCAAGCTCTCGTACGTCGTTAGCAACAACGGCAAAACCTTTACCTGCTTCGCCAGCTCTTGCAGCCTCAATGCTGGCATTAAGAGCCAGAAGATTGGTCTGCTTTGATATGGACATGATGGTTCCAACAATTTTTTGAACATCAGAAACTTTATTGATAACTGCCTGAGTTGCGTCTACAGTAACCTGACTTTGATCAGCAACAGCAGCTGATTTTTCTTTCAGATTATCGATAACAGCTACACCTTCACGGACTGCGTTCTGAGTATTATCAGATGCCTGTGTCATGTCTTTTCTATGCTGCTCAGTAGTAGCTGTCTCTTCCTGAATTTGCTGAACTCTTTCAGCCTGAGTTACTGCAGATTGAGCGGTTGTTTCCATGCTTGTGGCAATTTCTTGCATTCCTCTGTGCTGCGCCTCGATGATCTGCTGGAGATCATGCATATTTTCCTGAGAATTATTAAAGAGTTCAGTAATCTTATTGGCTATGTTTGCCATGTTATTTCCGGTTTCCAGACTCTTTTCGGCATCACTTGTAATACGTTCGTTGTTTTCATCATTGAACTTGGTTAAAAGAGTTACCGTAGCAAGACACGCAATGAAAGCAAGACCAAGTGTAAGGGCAGCAAGGCCATGCATAAGGTCCAGTGATCCATTGATCACGTAATATTTTATACAAGTAATGATATAAGAAATAATGATGGCACCAATGCCTGCTTTACACAGTCTGACGTTAAGATAGATTATGCTGCATATAAGTATTGGAAGCCCAAAAGCAAAGAATATTATATTATCTTCAAATATCAGGAGGAAAAAGTAAAATACGGTTGATCCTCCCATGATAAGAATAGATCCGAGCTTTTCTTCTGCGTGTCTGAATTTACCAGTCATTATCATTGCATTTCCTGCCAGAACACCTACCAGGATACCTAAATTAGAAATAGTAGCACCGTTTTGCATGAATTTTGAGATTGTGATCAAAATGCCACTGATGAGGATCACTATACATACGTTAAAAGAATTATTATTTGCACGACGGTATTGTTCAGGACTCATATATAATCTCCTTTTCTTAGTATGATTTTCACCATAAATGTAAACTTATAATAACATACAGAATTGAGCAATTAAACACATTACCGGTTAAAAAGAAATAAAAAAACGATAAAGTTTTGGGCTGTGTACATGGTAAGTTTAATCGTTTTTTAAGAATAGAATATTACTAAATAATGTACAATTGTAATAGAGAACGTTATTACCTTCTCTTATTAAACTAAAGGGGTGAATTCATG
Organism: Butyrivibrio hungatei DSM 14810; assembly: GCF_900143205.1. Taxonomy (GTDB): domain Bacteria; phylum Bacillota; class Clostridia; order Lachnospirales; family Lachnospiraceae; genus Butyrivibrio; species Butyrivibrio hungatei. The sequence continues at coordinate 286,225 of NZ_FRDH01000004.1, forward strand.
AAAAAATTAAGTTTACGTGTTAAGATGCTTATCTGTATACTTCCGGTTATGGCAGTAGCAATGATAGTTCTTACGTATGTAGCTGCTTCCTTGCTTAGCGATAATCTCCAGGAGACTAATACTGATAATATGTATCAGAATGTAAATGCTGATGCGACTGCAATAGATACCAAGTTGGAGATTGTGAGGACAACGGCAACTAACATTGCGGAAATGGTCTCAACTTCATATCAATTTGTTGATATTGATAATTATAAAGGAACTCTATCCAAGATCATCAGTGATAATGACAGTGTTTTAGGATCTGGTATCTGGTTTGAACCTTATGTTTTTGATTCTGCTGAAAAGTACATGGGACCATATTGGTACAAAGATGGAAACACAATAGTTGAGACCTGGGATTACAGTAATGCAGAATACGACTATTTTAATGAAGAATATTATACCAATGCCAAAAACCTCAAGAAGGGTGAGGCATCTATAACAGATCCATATTATGATGAGACGTCAGGTATGGTTATGTCCAGCTGCTCAGCACCTATATATGATGGTGATAAGTTTGTGGGATGCGTTACAGTTGATATGAAGCTTGAAGAAGTGCAGAACATGGTTTCAAACATCAAGATCGGCAAAACAGGAAAGGCTATTCTCCTTGCTTCTGATGGAACTTATATCTACACTGAGGATCTTGATAAGGTTTCAAATTCAGTAAAGATGCAGGAAGATCCTAACTCTGCACTAGCTGTCATGGGGGCTGAGATTGTTCAAAAGTCTTCTGATACTCCTATGATGGGAGCGGCATTTGATCCTGATGGAACGATTCTTTTAACATACAAGAATGTACCTCAGGTCAACTGGAAGATGATAATAGCTATGGATCTAGATGAGATAGAAGAGCCGACTGTTATGGCAGTCAGAATGCTGGTGATTCTTGCTATAGTCGCCCTTTTGATTGGAGCCGTTATCATCTGGTTATTTGTTCTTAATATCAGTAAGAGCATTAATAACGTAAAGGCTTTCGCTGGAGTTTTGGCAAGTGGAGACTTTACAGTCGATAAGATGATCAATAAAAGAGGTGACGAGCTTGGTCAGATGAGTGAGTCGCTCAATAATATGTATGAGAGTAACAGAGAAGTTATCAGCAGGATTTCAGATGGTTCGGTTCAGGTAAGTGAAACTTCTTCGGGACTTGCTAATATGGCAAATGAATTGTCAGATCAGTTTGGCAGTATCAGGGATAATATGTCCGGTGTTAATGATGCTATGATGGCTTCCGGCGCAGCAACAGAACAGGTAAACGCATCAGTTGAAGAAGTAAATGCGTCTGTTCAGCAGCTTGCTTCCGAGACAGAGTCATCAAGTTCAGAAGCTGCAGATATAAAGGAAAGAGCAAAAGAAATTGAGAAAAAGAGCCATGATGCATATGAAAATGCTCTTAGTATTGCAGAACAGAGACGGGCTGATCTTGAAGATGCAAACGAAAAAGCAAAGGTAGTAGATCAGATAGGAAGTCTTGCAGATACGATCGCTGAGATTGCTGATCAGATCAATCTTCTTTCACTTAATGCCAGCATTGAGGCAGCAAGAGCAGGAGATGCAGGTAAAGGATTTGCAGTAGTTGCTTCTGAGATCAATAAGCTTGCAAGTGGCACTTCTGAAGCGGTTGATCAGATAAGAGATACGATCGAAGGAGTACAGGAAGCTTTTGGAACTCTTTCAGGAGCATCAGATGAACTTCTTGGATTTATCAAGGAAACAGCTATTCCTGATTATGATAACTTTGTAAATGTAGCCAAGCAGTATGGTTCAGATGCAGACTCCTTTGGAGTGTCATCTGAGAAAATCGCAAGTATGGCTGAAAATATCCGCTCTGCAATGGATGAAGTATCTAAGGCTATCCAGAATATTGCTGAGTCAACCCAGGATACAGCTGATCTTTCAAGTAGAGTAAACGATTCTGTTCTGGCAGCTTCGGATGTTGTATCTAATGTAAATGATATGACAACCAAGCAGGAAGATATTGCTAATACACTTGGTGAGATCGTAGGTAAGTTCAAACTTAAATAATAATTAGTTTCATATGAATAAAAGAAAGCTTGCGGAAAATGAATATTCCGCAAGCTTTTTATTTTTTTTACCCGGGATCAAAGCGTGTCCTGACGTTTGATATATTGTGGCTCATTTTCAGTGCCCATAATAGTCTTGGCGTGTATTATCTTTGCCCATTTATCTACTATGGCATTTTCAATACGGATACCAGCTTCGATCTCTGCATAAGCCATGATAATTGAGTTTTTGACGACTGCACCCTTTTTGATAGTAACACCACGGCCTATGATGGAATTTTCTACAGTTCCTTCAATGAGACAACCGTTACTGATAAAGGAATTATTGACCTTGGCACTCTCAAAATACTGAGTAGGACAGGAGTCGGTGGTTCTTGTGTATATTGGCCAGTCAGACTTAAACATCTCGCTGGCAATGTTGTAATCCAAAAGCTCCATAGAGGCGTGGTAGTAATCCTGCAGTGATGTAAGGCTGGCAAAATAGCCCTTGTGCTGGAAGGCACGTACATCAAGCTGTTTACACATAAGGTTTAAGATATCGGCAAATGTGTAGATGGAAGACATGAAGCTTGCATCATTTACCAGCTCAATGAACAGCTCTTTTTTGAGACAATAGGTATCCATAAGGATATTCTTGTTATTGGCTGTTCCAAGGTTCTTTTCAATTGCCTGTACACCCTTTTGCTTGTTGAGAGTGACTGTATGGCAATTCTTGAAATAATCTCTAGCATTATCAATCTTGTGATAAAGAACTGTGACTTCTGCACCTGTCTGAATATGTGTATCAAGGAGTTGCCTGAAATCCTGTTTGTAGACCATGTAGCTAGGAGTGATGATAACGTACTCCTGATGAGCTCTCTGGATGTAATCGAGGTTTTCCTTGTAAGCTAATATATCGTTGTTGTAGATAGAACGTGATGAGGTATTTTCTGTGAAAAGAAGCTGAATCTTACCTCTTTTACTGTTGATGTTGTAGTGTCTTCCTGAACCGACGTGCTCTGCAATTGATCTGGGCCTTGAGTTAAGGAACACCTGAATACGGTTGATGTCTGAGTTACTCATGTTGGATATCGGGAAGTCGATCACACGGAATCTTCCAAGGAAAGAGAATGCTCCGATAGGGCGGTAGTCCTGAAGCCCGTCAACATGGATAGTGTTATCAGCGGAGGATACAATTCCTAATGCAGTAGCCATTATTTGTTACCTCCTTTCACATTTGATGCAACAAGTATGATGTTTTCGCTGTTCTTCTGGCCGACTTTAGCTTTTTTGCCAATTCGAACATTCTCAGCAACAAGGGCTCTTGTGACAACGGCGCCTTCCTCAATGACTGCTCCGGGCATTATGACTGAGTCGATTACCTTGGCACCTTGTTTTACTACAGCTCCTGTGAAAAGAACTGAGTTTGTAACGCTACCTTCGATCTGAACACCCTGTGTTATGTAAGCACGCTTAACTTTGGCGTCTTTGCCTATATACTGTGGAAGAGTGGAGACATCTTCTGTGTAGATAAGCCAAGATGAGTCGTTTAGATTCAGCTCATTCTTTGGATCAAGAAGGTCCATATTTGCTTCCCAGAGAGAGTCGATGGTTCCAACATCTTTCCAGTAGCCTGAGAATTCATAGGCGAAAAGATCTTTCTTTTCATTGAGCATTCTTGGGATGATGTCCTTACCGAAGTCGTGATCGGAATTTGGATTGTTCATGTCATCCACAAGCATCTTGCGAAGGAGCTTCCAGTCGAAGATATAGATGCCCATAGACGCTAAGTTGCTCTTTGGCTTAGAAGGTTTTTCTTCGAATTCTATGATCCTTCCCTTGTGATCTGTATTCATGATTCCAAAACGGCTTGCTTCTTTCATAGGAACTCCGCGCACAGCAATAGTAGCATCCGCATTGTGCTCCTTGTGGTATGCCAGCATTTTGGAATAATTCATTTTGTAAATGTGATCTCCAGAGAGAATTAAAAGATATTCTGGATTATAAGCATCGATAAAATCGATGTTCTGAGAAATGGCATCTGCAGTTCCTCTGTAGACATCAAGGCCTTCATCAGCCTTCTCACGAGGAGTCAGAACATATACGCCACTGTCTTTGGAATCAAGTCCCCAGCGTCCATCCTGAGCAACATAACTATTAAGAAGAACAGATTCGTACTGGGTTAGCACACCTACGACATCAATTCCGCTGTTAGCACAGTTACTTAGTGGAAAATCTATGATACGATATTTGCCGCCGTAGTACACAGCAGGCTTAGCAACTTTGGTGGTCAGATCTTTGAGTCTGCTACCACGGCCACCGGCTAAGATCATGGCCAGCATTTCATTTTGAGCCATACACACTCCCCCTTGTCCTATGGATTTATAGAAATACTACTATATTTATGATATAATACAGCGTAAAAAAAAGATAGTTTAATTATCGAAAAAGTGAGGATTTAATAGTGCTTTCAGTAGTAATACCTGCATACAATGAAGAGGAGATTATCCCAAAAACTGCTAAGACGATCGATACTATATTGAATGATGCAGGAATAGATCATGAGCTTTTGTTTATAAATGATGGTTCCAAGGATAAAACTTGGGAGAGGATTGAAGAGCAGGCTAGCCTTATTCCTAGTGTTAAGGGCGTATGCTTTTCCAGAAACTTTGGCAAGGAGTCAGCGGTATTTGCAGGGATTGCAGAGGCAAAGGGAGACTGCTGCGTGGTAATCGACTGCGACCTTCAGCATCCACCAGAAAAGATCGTTGAGATGTACAGACTCTGGGAGCAGGGTTATGAGATAGTAGAAGGTGTCAAGACCAGTAGGGGTAGAGAGAGCGGCATGCACAAGTTTGCTGCCAAGACTTTCTATTCAATAATGAGCGATGCTGTTGGCTTTGATATGTCTAGAGCATCTGATTTCAAGCTTCTTGATAGGAAAGCCATCAACGTTCTGATCAATATGAATGAAAAGAACGCATTCTTTAGAGCCCTTTCTTCATGGGTTGGTTTCAAGCAGACAGAAGTTGAATATGAAGTTAGAGAAAGAGAAGCTGGTACTTCCAAGTGGAGCACAAGATCTCTTATCAAGTATGCTGTTACTAACATTACCTCTTTTACATCTGCTCCTATGCAGATAGTTACTATAATGGGAATGTTCGTGTTTGTGTTTGGGCTACTTGTGAGCATCGAGGCTCTTGTTCAGTACTTTAGAGGAACTGCAAGAGAAGGCTTTACAACAGTTATCATTCTTCAGTGCTTTACATGTTCTGTTATCATGATGGGACTAGGTGTTATAGGATTTTACATTTCCAAGATCTATGATGAAGTTAAGGGAAGACCTAGATATATCATTGACAAAACAACTGATGAAAAATAATTAGTTAACGCTATTCAATAAAAAAATATTGGTTTAAACGGGAATATAGAGTACAATATAGGTGGGAGTCTGTCTTTTTGTACAGGAAAGGAGACATAAATGTTAGCTACATTAATTCCTTTGTTCGATGGTAATATGTCAGTGTGCGCCTACTCTGTTTTTGCCCGCAAAGAGAATCATTTCTTGAATCCCAATCTTGAGGGCGGCGCAAGATACGACGGAGCAGGTACTGTTCATGAGCTGGAAGTTGTCAGTAGCATGGGTGTAGCTACTCTTTCTGGCGGCAAGGAAGTATTTGTCCCCATAAATCAGTTTTCAATTTTTTCAGAGATATCCCTTCAATGTACAGTGCCTGCAAATAAGGTGGTTCTTTTGATGGATAATACCATTAAGCCCGAGGAACAGTTTATTAAGAGGGTAAAAGAGCTAAAGAGTCAGGGATACAAGCTGGCTATGAGAAAACTACCTATTATCCAGTTCGAACCTTATAGAGAGATTCTTAATAAATGTGATTATATTTTACTTAATCATTCTAAGATTGATATACAGAAGGCAAAGATATATTTCACAGCTGTATATCCTAATATCAAGCTCTGTGCAGTAAATGTAGATACTCAGGATGAGTACGATGAGCTTACCAAAGACGGCGGCTATGACCTTTATGAAGGAAGCTTCTTCAGAATGCCGGTAAAAGAGTCTGAGACAGAAGTTAATCCTCTAAAAGTAAATTATATTGAGCTTTTAAATGTAGTTAATGATGCTGACTTTGATCTTACAGATGCAGCTGATGTTATCGGTAAGGACCCGGCTCTGGTGATCTCTCTTTTGGAGATTGTAAACAGAATGGCTCTCAATTCTGAGATTACATCTATCAGACATGCAGCAGCTATGATGGGTCAAAAAGAGCTTAAGAGATGGATAAATACAGCTGTTACCAAGGAGCTGTGTGCTGATAAGCCTTCTGAGATCACAAGACTTGTTATGATCAGAGCCAAATTTGCAGAGAATCTGGCAGAGCTTTATGAAATGGCAATGCAGGGACCTGAGCTCTTTATTATGGGACTTTTTTCAGCAATTGATATCATGCTTGATAAGACTATGGAAGAAGCCCTTGACATGGTAGTTGTGCCTAAGCTTGTTAGACAGGCTCTTTTGGAGAACTCAGGAGATTATTACAAGATACTTAATTTTATCAAACGCTATGAGGATGCAGATTGGATCGAAGTCTCCAGGCTTATGGTACTTGATAATATTGATATGGATAAGGTTTACGAAGCATATCTTAATGCATTAAGATGGTATAGAGATCTTATCCCAGTAACTTAAAGAGGTTATAATGGCCGCGCTGGAGGAATCTGGCGCGGCTTTTTTGGTGAAGCTAATGAATGAGATATTTGGAGTAGACATCAGAATACTAGATGATAAAGAGGCCTTTGATTCCTGGTATCAGAAAATGCCTGAATATAGGAAAAAGAAGATAGACGGCATAAAGCCCATAAATGATAAAAAGCTTTCTCTTGGCGCTGGTATAGCGCTTCATAGAGCTCTTTTGGCAAATGGGATAAAAGAATATGAAGTTGGAATAGCTGAACATGGCAAGCCCTATATCCTGGGAAGAGAGGATATCTTTTTTAATCTGTCTCACTCTGGAAATATTGCAGTGTGTGCAATATCTGACAGTGAGGTTGGGGTAGATATTGAAAAAAAACGTAACTTTAGTGAGGGACTAATAAAGAAAGTCTTTGACGATAGAGAAATTCAGGATGTGGAAAGAAGCACAGAGACTATAGATGATAGAAATGAGCGTTATACAGCTCTTTGGACTATCAAGGAAAGCGTCATGAAATATTATGGTATCGGAATAGCTATGGATCCTGCTTGTATACATGTGGATCTTGGCAAGAAAATTTCCGTAGATTGTCAGGCTTTCCCTGAGGAAAATCTTAACATTTTTTTTAATAATTATGATGAAATAATGTTGACAATCTGCTCCAAAAATAATAACTTTAACAAAGTGATTAATTTTTTATAACGCTTTGAAAAGGGGATAGAGTAAATGTCAATTTTAGCATTCCTTGCAGTATTACCTGCTGCAGTATTACTTATCGTTATCTACAAGTTAGATAACATTGAGAAAGAGCCAGTAAGCCTCATGGCTAAGGTATTTGGCTTTGGTGCATTATCTGTAATCTCAGCTGTTTTGATGGAGATGGCCGGTAGTGCAATCCTTTCATTATTCTTTAGAACAGAGAACGCATTATATGATGTTATTATGTACTTCTGCGTAGTTGGTTTTTCTGAGGAGATTGGTAAGTTCGTTGCTCTTAAGCTCGGAACATGGAAAAATCGTGAGTTTAACTTCTCATTTGACGGAATCGTATATGGCGCATGCGCAACACTTGGTTTTGCAACAGTAGAGAACATTATGTACTGCTTCCAGTATGGACTTTCTGTAGCAATCACAAGAGCTATCATGTCAGTTCCAGGACACTGCATCTTTGGTGTATTCATGGGTATCTACTATGGAATGGCTAAGAGATGTGAGCTTAGTGGAGATGAAGAGGGCAAAAAGAAGAACTTCTACAAGTCACTTCTTATTCCTATCTTACTTCACGGAACTTATGACTTCTGCCTCTCATATCAGTATGACGGAATCATGTTAGTATTTATCGTATTCGAAATTGCTATGGTTACTGCAGCGATCAAGAGAGTTCTTAAGATGTCCAAGACTGACAGCCCACTTGCACCAGAAATGCAGATGGCAGTCGGCTCAGAGGGAATGTATCAGCAGGCTCCAATGATGGGACAGATGCAGACTCCAGTAATGGGACAGCCTCAGGCTCCAGTTATGAATCAGCAGCCTGTAACTCCTGTAGCACCAATGCAGCAAGTTCCAGTACAGCAGCCAGTAACTCCAGTACAGCAGGCACCAGTTCAGCAGACACCAGTAGTACCAGTACAGCAGGCACCTGTTCAGCAGACTCCTGTAGCACCTGCTCCTGCAGCTCCAGTTCAGGAGCCAGTTGTAACACAGACACCTGAGCCTGGAATCTACAATCCTAACCCAGTATTTACTCCAGAAAGTATCGAGAATAAATAATTGGAAATTTGAATTTATGACCTGTCGTTGCTAAATTGATTTAGCAAGGCAGGTCTTTTTTTCATAAAATTTGTTATAATGTGTAGGACTTTATAGGTAGATTGGAGATACGCAATGCTTTATATAATGCGACATGGCAAAACACAGTGGAATAAGGAGCAAAAGCTCCAGGGACAGATTGATATACCTCTTATTGAAGAAGGAAGACAGGCTGCTATAACAGCAAGAGAAAAGAATAAGGACCTTCATTTTGATGTGTGCTATGCGTCTCCACTTTTAAGAGCTAAGGAAACAGCAGAGCTTTTCCTCGAAGGCACAGATACTCCTATTATCTATGATGACAGGTTAAAAGAGATGTCTTTTGGCGAATATGAAGGATCACTTGGATATTTTGATGATCCAAAGAATCCTGTAAATGTGCTATTTGTAAGGCCTGAAGCTTATGTGCCTACAGGTAGCGCCGAATCACTTGAAAATTTAAGCGAGAGAAGTAAGAGCTTTTTGGATGAGATTGTTTATCCTCAGGTAAAAGAAGATCCACATAAGAACATCTTGATAGTAGCTCATGGAGCACTTGGATGTAGTCTTATTTCTCACATAAAAAAAACTCCACTTGAACATTTCTGGGACAATCTCATAGGAAATTGCGAATTGGTCAGACTCCTGTAAAACACTGGTTTTACGGGAGTTTTTCTTTTTCGGAATTATAAATTTTTCACCGCAATGAAATATAATTTCACAGAATAATTAGATTGAATGAAATTTAATATTGATATTTTTTATCATCCCATGTATCATTTTTCCTAACGGCAAATTATTAATTTTTTAATGCTTTTATGATTTTCTTAATGGAGGGGAATATGACAAGGAATGTTTCTAGAAAGCTTCGCAAGGTGATGACTTTTGCACTTGCGGGACTTATGATCGTATCGTTTGCGATCGTTCCAGGAACCAGTGTTTATGCAACGTCTGATGACGCAACACTGGAATCATCTTCAGCTGAAACTCCAGCTGAAGCACCAGTAGTACAAGAAATAAAGGATGAGGAAACTCCAGCTGCGCCAGCGCCTGAGGAAGTTACACCTGCACCTGAGACACCTGCACCTGAGACACCTGCACCTGTGACACCTGCTCCTGCATCAGCAGAGGCGGTTTCAGCTACTGCTCCTGCACCTGTAGAAGAGCCAAAGGGTGAAGAACCAGCACAGGGTGAAGAGCCAAAGGTACCAGCTAATGTATCTGCTTCTTTTGAGAATGGTGAGATCACTATTACATTAACTGAAGGTGAGACTCAGGAAAAGAAGGAGGAACAGCCAGAAGCAGGATTAGAAAAAAAGGAAGATGCAGCTTCTGAGCTTAATAGTGGAAGTAAAGTCATTGACGCAGAGCCCGAGACTAACGAGAACAAAGGTGAAGAACAGCCAACGAAGTTGTTTTCGCTACGTTTAGCAGCTGCTCCTGCAGCTACAGCTAGTCCTGATGATCCTATCAGTGTAGAGACTCTTGATGATGGAAGTATAGTTGAGACTTATAAGGGATATAAATACGTATATAAACCTGTTAGCAGTGGATATGGAACAGAGTATTCTTTTGTAGTAGAAGTAACTGGAGATGGTTTAGACGAGATAGTTATTAATACTCCTAGACTTAAACAATCTCTTGAACCTGGGGATACTATTTCTGTTCATTTTAAGTTAAATAATACGGATGAGACATATACTGTAGAATATACTGAAGATCCTTCAAAATATGTTCTGTATTACTCTCTTCCAGATTCAGAAAGAAACAGAGCAGCTTTAGAAAAGATGGGGTACACAATAGTCAAAGAGTCTGATGATGGAAAGATATTAGTTACTCCTAGTGGCAGCTTCTTAGGTTCTAGTACAGGTTATGTAGGAACCAGTCTTATGCATTTTTTGATAGAGACTGAAGAAGGTAGAAACATATTAAAAGAAAATAATGTGAAATTTGATTCAAGTGTTGATGAGAAAAGTCTTTACAGAAAAAATATGCGTTCTGTAACTCAATTTTTGGAAAAGCTGGAGGATGATGATCCTGACAAGATTGACGAATTGTTCATTAAAAACGCAGAGTACAGAATTAAAGAACAGACAGGGCAGGAAGTGAGTTTTGGAAATGATGTGGCTAAAGCTTGGAATGATCTATTCTTTAGTTTAGCATGGAGAACATATTTCGAATTAGATGGAAAAGAGGTAAAGGAGTTCCCAAGTGATGCAAAATGGGAGCCAGGACAGAGCATCAATATTGCTGTTATATCAGAGCTTGATGGAGAGATTGGCGATAATTTCTACCAAGGCATTGCTTGGAATTATGCAGGTCGACTAGTTATCAGAAGATTTTCAGAACCAGTCCCACCACCATATGATCCACCAGAGGATCCAGACGATCCACCTTCAGATCCTCCATCAGACCCACCTTCAGATCCACCATCAGAGCCACCTGTAGTTCCTACAGTTCTCACACAGCCAGCACCTGAAGCTCAGGTTCTCGGCGCTAGAAGAGAAAATGGACAGGCAGTTCTTGGAGCAAGAAGAGCAAAGACAGATGATACTTCCAATAATGCAGGAAGATTGTTTATAATAGTAGTTGCAGCTGGTGCTCTTGTAACATCATCAGTACTTGGCCGCAAGAAAGCTAAATAATTTTCCATACTGGGAGGTTACATCAATATATGTCGAAGGGTACTAATCAGAAATTAAAGCTCTATTATCTGGCTAAGATCATGATATCTAAGACAGATGATGATCACTATCTGACAATGCCGCAGATCAAGGATATGCTTGAAGAATACGGCATAACTGCTGATAGGAAAAGTCTTTATGATGATATGGAAGCCCTTAGGAATCTTGGAATTGATGTGCTTCTAGAGCATGAAGGCAGGAATTATTATTACCATGTTGGATCCAAGCACTTTGAACTTGCTGAGCTTAAGCTCTTAGTTGATGCCATTCAGGCTTCAAAGTTCATAACTGAAAAGAAGTCTAATGCCCTCATCAAAAAGCTTACAGCTCTTGTAAGTGAGTACGAGGCAAGTCAGTTGAAAAGACAGGTTGAAGTTCAGGGCCGTATCAAGACCATGAACGAGAGTATCTACTACACTGTAGATGATATTCATAACGCCATAATCAATAATAAGGCAATAACCTTTGAATATCTTAAATGGAACCTGCAAAAAGAACTGGTGCCAAGGAAAGAAGAACGCTACGAAGTAAGCCCTTGGGCTCTTACATGGGATGATGAAAACTATTACCTCATTGCTTATGATGATGAAAGTCAAAAGATAAAGCATTACAGAGTAGATAAGATCAACAAGATCAAGATTACTGATAAGAAACGCCAAGGTAAAGAGCATTTCGCAGCCTTTGATATGGCAGCCTATTCCAAGATGAACTTTGGAATGTTTGGCGGAAAAGAGACAAAGGTAAAGCTTAGGTTCAAGGATGAAATGGTCGGAGTCTTACTTGATCGTTTTGGAAAAGACATTTCTATCAGGAAGTCAGCTACTAATGGCTGGTCCGAAACAAATGTTGATGTTGCAGTAAGTGATCAGTTCTTTGGATGGATATTTGCTCTTGGGGGCTCAGTAGTCATCGCAGGACCAGATGAAGTAAAAATGAGATTCAAAGAAGAATTAGAGAAGGTTAAGGAGTTATATAAGTAAGGTAAGAACTATCTTAGATTTAATGTCTAGGATAGTTCTTTTATATTAATTAAAAAGTAATATATTGCAAGCGATGTAACAATGCCGTATAATGCTCTTATCTACTGCATATATGTGCAACGAGCAGTAAAAATGTGGGAAAACAAGGCGGTTACAGATTTGGCTACAGAAGTATATATGGACACGGAGGTGTTTACAGAGATAGTTGATGGCATTGCTACCAGTGGGTATCAATGTCATTTAGATAGCTCTTTTGTAAAAGACTCAGAGAAAATGGCGAAGACAGATATTACTGATTTGCTGTCGGAATATACCAGTAAATATTATGACCTTGCAGATAATTATAAGGTACATGCAAGTGAACTTCTGCCTCATGGATTAAGTACAATCAGGGATTCACTTATTAAGCAAGACAAGATTATTAGTGAGGCGATAGACTGATGAGCATTGTTGGGAAAAGTAAAGAGTACGATTCTGAGATAGTTGCTTCATTTATGTCAGATCTTTTTCTGGAACATAAAAAATATCAAAATAGAATGCTTCAGCTTGAGTGTGAGTTTGAACGATATGAGACTAATGATACACATAGAGGAAAAGCAGCAGAAGCATCAAAAGAATATATAAGAGAGGGAGAAAAAAGATTTCAATATGAGATACTAGATGCCAATTCAATGCTTCTTCATCTATATGATCATATGCGTGACATGTTTTCAAGTAAAGTCGATTCCCATCCAAGAGCTAAGATAAAAACTAATGTTTTACTAGAAATAGAAAGGCATTATAAAAACTATTATCATGATGTCAAAGAAAGCGGGGATGATATTGAAACTAGAGCTCGTGCTATAGAAAGCAAATTTGGAAAATATGGAAAGGTTACTATTCCTGATTTTGAACCATCAAAGATGGCATATAAAAAGTTTTGTGGTGGGGATTCAGAAAATAGTGGCTATCTATATGAGTGTATAGATAAATTTGTAAGGTTTGATAGGGATGAATGCGAATACGCTGAAAGCATGCAATTGCCAGAAAAAATTGATGAACTGGATACTAGGCTAACAGTATCAAGTAATGCACTGTCAATGATGCATGCTGTCTTCTTTGGCATGAAACATTATAGTACTAATCTAGCAAGTGCATCTGTCGGTACTCCAAAGTACTGGTATGAAAAGGATGGTTTCACCCAAAATGGAGCAGGGGAATATAATGAATTATTTGATAAAACTTCTTTATTTTTTTGGCCTACAAAAGCTTTATGGGATTTTAGGTACGGAAAAGATTGGAATTATCACGTAGACACCCATAATTCGATTACATTTGGTACTTGCTGGCAGCAGTTTATGGGATATATGGAACTATATGATGCTGGATTTGATTTTTTTACAGAGATGCGTTCAGATCAAATGGAATTTTCTTATGGAGGAGAAAACTATACTATTTGGTACTGGAAAGGTGACTACATGAATCTTGGAGCAGGTGGTGAATGCGGGATTTATAAAGATACAGGGTATTTTAAGGAATGCGCCACCAATATGAATTTACATATGACGATTAAAGTTAAATATGTTGACGGAACTGAGTCTGAAATATGGGAAGATGATACGTGGTGGATAACGGATTTTAATCCAAAGCAAAATAACTATGGCGAATTATCTTTAATTGCTACTACTGTTACATATACCATAGATATGTCATTTCTTACAGACAGTGAATGGAACGACTTTTTAGAAATCTATGGCGAGAAAGTAAAAGTATTATCAGATGGCGATAAGATTATAGAATTTAATTTATAAGGACATGCGTATATGAAAAAAAATATATTGCTATTAGTAATCGTGACGATGCTTATGTGTTCATGCGGAAGTAGTAATGACATAAACAGAAGTAAAAAAATGAGTAAAATAGAGGCTTTTCTTACTTATCCCAAATATGAAGATAGAGTGATAGAGCAAATTGCAGTTGCTTTAAATGAGGATGACGAAGAAAAAATAAATAGGTTACTTTCTGATGATGTTATAGATGGGAATGAGACTTCTTTAACATGTGAAGACTTTATATCATTCATAGAGGGAAATATTATTAGCATTGATAGAAAAGGGGGAAGCCTGGCAAAAGCAAATGGTGGGCTATTTGGTAAAAGGTATTCTATAGATTTTTATGGTACTTACGATGTCAAGACTGATGTGAATGAATATTATATTTTTTACCATTATTCATTTTGCAACAACAATAAAGATGTGGTTGGACTAAGATCACTTGGAGCATTTATTGTTGGCGATTATGAGGACTCTGGATATATGTATTATGACATTCCAGGGGTGTTTGTTTGCACTAATGAAAATAAAGATACTATTTTAGAGCTTAAGAAGAAATACGGTGCGTATAGTAAATGATATTCTATGTAAGAAAGGAAAGAGATAGTTTTGGGACGACGAGGAGCTATTTTGACTGAAATACAGGCTCTATATGAACAGATAAAAGAGTATAGGCGTGACATAGAAGAACTTGAAGAGGAAAGATTTTGTATAAGACAGCAGTATACAACTATAGATGAAGTCAATAAGTCTGTTATTCATTACGATATGACATATGGGGATGATTGGAAGGGAAATCTTGAAACTGAAGCAGAAGAGTATAGGGAAGAAATTTGTCACACAACTAATACGGCACTAGATGAGACCTTGGAACTTATTGAAGATATCAATCGGATAATTGAAGTTATAAATGAGTTAATTGAGAAATGCTACGCAGAAATTGAGGAATTAGAAGCAGAACTTGCTTCGCTTACCGAAGAATGATGAATAATGCATTTTAAAGGGCTGTGAATTTATTTTCACAGCCCTAGTTTTGTCTTTATTTAGTTTTTACTGGCAGAAGCTGTAAGCCCTTTGTTCCAAAGAACAGGCTGTTTCTGATCATTCCGATCCTATAGAGATTTAAGATATAAAATAATGAGCACATTACTGTAATTATTCCGAATGTACTTATAAGCTCCTCTACAGTAGGTGGATAGCCACGTCTTCTGGTGTAGTTACCTACATATTCTGCGATTTCAAATTCTATTCTTCCCATCTAGTCTACCTTCCCTTCTGGTTTATATAGAACGATAGGATAATAATACCTGTTTTATGTTTCATAAATGTGTAGCAAATATTAAATGAAAATAAACTTTATACCCCATTACATTTGAAGTATAATGTGGCTATTGGGGAATTTGAAAGGGGAGAGCGCATGAATAATTTAGACAATCTTGAAAAAGAAGTTGCTGAGATACAGCGCCAGATGTCTAGCATCAATTCTATGCTTGGCAAAGTAGCTCAGGAAATATCTGAAATAAAAAAATCCCAGGAAGAAGTAAAAATACAGCAGACACAGCCCGTACAGCCGAGTATATATACACAACCAGTATACCAAAAACCTGTGTATACACAGCCTACATACAATAAACCTGTTGCGCCACAGCCTGTACAACAACCGGTAGAACCACAACCTGTTCAGCCAGTTCAGAAGCCTTCAGAAAGCCAGGCTGTCTTTTCACAGGTTAATATTCCTAGTGCGGTTAATGTGTCTGATGCTCAGGGAAGAGACATTTCCAAGAAAGGCATCTTCACTGAATCCTGGATCGGTTCACATCTCATGGGAATCGCAGCCAGCATACTTATATTCATTTCATTAGTTCTTTTTGCAAAGCTCCTGATCCCATATCTTAGCGATGTGGTGAAGGTTGGTCTTATGTTTACAGGAAGTATCTTTCTTACAGGAATCGGATTTTACTTCCACAAAAAGAAACCTGAAAATTCTTTCTTCAGTGCGCTGTTTGCCTGCGGAGAAGGATGCCTGTACCTGTCCATCATAGTTACAAGAGCAGTATTTATGTACTTTAACGATATTGAGATGTATGTGATGCTACTTCTTTGGGGACTTATGGTTGTCTTCATCGACAAGAAAAAGAGCCTTTTGTTCCAGATCATTGCAGACATGGGCTTTGTGGTGGCAGTGTTCTTTAGCGGCAATATGAGTAGCTACAAACTCATTTTCCCTATGCTTGGATATATTATCGTAATGGCAGTGGTATATCTTTTCGTATTTAGTAAAAAGCGCCTTAGCAGAAATATTCAGATCGGTGTCAGTTTGTTTGCGCTGACAGTCTTTGATGTGAATATCTTTATTAACTTTGACAGTAATACTTCAGCAGTCATTGCTCTTGGAATCCTGACAGCCATATTTACTTTGGCTTATGTAGCACTACTTGGCATGAGGCTTAAGTTCCAACAGTCAGAAAATCTGATATGGGCCCTGCTTTCAGCCTGCGTAGCTTTGTTTTCATTTGTTGTTACAGTTGTTGATGTACCATATGAAGAAGCTCTTATATGCGGTTTCCTGTTGCTGATAGGTATTATCGGTGAGGTTTATATGATATTAGAGGATAAAAAGAGCCATGAGCATAACCTCAATATCATAAATGCTATCTGGACCGGATTGTGCTTTCTGATACTTATAACTTACGCAGGATATGATCTTCCACAGCTTATTAATACAGGCATTATCTATATTCTGTTCCTTGCAATTATGTGTTATGGTCTTTTCAAACAGTTTGACATTATGAAGATCCAGGCAGGAGGTCTTGCAATCTGGACAATGTTCTATATGTTTGGTAGTAACGCTACAGTTATGCTGGCGTTCTGTGCACTTTGCTTCTTTGCATTTTGCTTTATCGTCGAGACCTTCGTTCTTGGAGAAAAGAACTTTATGAAGAATACAGCATATTTCATGATGCTGATTGCTCTTGCAAAGTTTAGCTATGAAATGGGACTTCGCATCGGCCAAAATGAGGCAGAGCTTATTTCAATCGCAGCTTTTTCTCTTGTAAATGCACTTGCTATAGGCTTTAAGTTCTTTACCTATGGAGAAGGCGAGGAAAATAGTCCGATAAATATAGCTCTTAACGTGTTAAATGGATGTATGCTACTTGTAGTACTTGTTCTTATGTTTGATGTTAGTACCAAATGGATGGTATGGGGCTATATATTACTTGCAGTGGTCCTTGGGTGCGTCAATCTCGGAAGGCACATCAGAAATGGCGGCGGAGAGCTCTTATATGCAGGCATCAAGTTTGGCGTGATACTGCTATTTAGCCTTCTTGCAAATGACTGTGAAAACTATCTTGTAAGCGTGATAATACTTGCATTTGCTATCGTATGTATCGTAGGCGGATTTGTACTAAGGGGTAAGGGAAAGTGCCTTAGAATATACGGCCTTGTCCTTTCTATGATATGTGTGTTCAAGTTCATCATGGTTGATATTTCCTATGAAAACAGCATTGGACATGCTATCAGCTTCCTCATAAGTGGTGTATTGTGCTTTGCAATAAGCGCTATATATAATCATTTTGAAAAACTAGATAAAATACAGCAGGCAGGAGAGTAACATGAAGGATTTATACGGATATTTATTTGTTCACTTTACAGGGGAACACAAGGATGGAGAACAGATCTATTTTTCTTTATCTGAAGATGGATTACACTGGAAGGATCTAAATGGCGGTAAGCCGGTTCTGAAGTCAACAATTGGCGAGAAGGGCGCTAGAGACCCATTTATCATAAGAGCTGTTAATGAAAAGAAATACTGGATCATTGCCACAGACTTAAGGATAGAAGCTGGCAAAGGCTGGGATGTTGCTCAGCATGGCGGCAGTAGAGACATCCTGATCTGGGAATCAAAAGACCTTGTAAACTGGGAAGGGCCAAGAGCAGTAACTGTAGGAGTACCCGGTGCAGGTTGTGTATGGGCTCCTGAAGTAATTTATGACAAGGAAAAAGAAATGTATATGATCTTCTTTGCTTCTATGACAGATAATAAGCAAAAGATCTATAGAACCTTTACTAAGGCCTTTTCTTCTTTTACCGATACAGAGCTTTATACAGAGAGTGACAATCACATCATTGATTCAACGATCATCAGCACTAAGGAAGGTTACTACAGATATACCAAGGATGAGACTACCAAGAAGATCAAGGCTGAATTTGGAAAAGACCTTGAAAACAGTAGCTTCAAACTGATAGATTCAAAGACACTTGGAGAGATGGAAGGAGTTGAAGGCCCTGAGATATTTAAGTTCAACGATAGAGATGAGTATTGCCTCATAGTTGATAGATACGCTGAAGGCAAGGGATATCTTCCAATGGTGACTAATGACCTATCTAGTGGAAAATTCAGAGTTCTTGATGAATCTGAATTTGATCTTGGAGAAAATAAGAAGCGTCACGGCGGAATCATGACAATTACCAAAGATGAATATGATGCATTAAAAAAACTTCTGGTTCAAAGCAATTAAGCTTTGAATCAGAAGTTTTTTTGTTGTATCAGTCTGCTAACCAACCCTTACGTGAGAGTGTTATAGAGTCCATAGAATCTTCTTTGCTGTTTACATAGATTCTGTAACCGTTATAATAGTCAGAGTTTTCAGCATCTTGATCAAGGCTGATCTTGTAGTACTCATATTCATCTTTGTACTCATATTTGATTCCCTTAGAATCAAGCATAGCCTTAAAGTCTGTGTTTGATGTCTTGGTAGAAAGACCAGGAACTTCAAAATCTGACTCTCTGTAAGATGAAATATAGACGGAGAGTTCTGTGATCATTGAGTTCTTAACAAGTGTAGCGCTGTTACCTTTGTTGTAAAGCATAACGTAGATACTCTGATCATCCTTTGAGAGAGCAATACTGATCTGCTCTTCAGCACCAATAGGAGAGTCCCCAGCTACATTGCTGCTAGCAATGCTCCATCCATCATCAAGGAGCTTCTGAAGTGGAACAGGAAGGTTATATACCTTACCGCCAAGCTGGAAATTTCCTGAAAGGAAATCATCTCCAAGAGATGAAGGATCTTTGTACTGGCTTACATAATCAGGAGTAGCTTCATTAACTTCACCCCTGTCGAAACCTTCAGGCATTTCCTCATTTGTGATAGTGAGGTTTTGGAGAACACCTGTTGAATCGTCAAATGTGAAAGTGATGGTATTGAATACATTCATATCATCGTGATCTTTGTAATAAGTAAGAGTTCCACTGTACTCATGATCTGGATTACCAAAGATAGCTGTGACATCCTCTGATTTGCTCTTTCCAATTATGATCTGACCATTCTGGATCGATGCTTCAATACCGCTTTTTTCAAGAGATCTTGAATAAAGAGAAATCTCTGTAACGTAGCAATCCTTGGCTTCATATGCATTGAATGAGTAGTTTGTGATCGCAACGGAGCAGTAGGTGTCTTTACCCTTGTAATTAAGTGAGGTGAAGGTTGTTTCATTTGTACCAATTAACTCACTTGCATCAGCTCCATCCTGGAAAGTCCAGCCATGATCAAGGAAGTATGAAACTGGAAGAGGTAATGAATATGTCTCTCCATCAACTGTGAAAGCAAACATACTTGATGAATCTACGTTTGCTGGAGTATTTGCTGCTGGCTTTTTATCCGCATCTGATGACTTATCTTCTGATGGATCATCTGACTTCTTGCCATCAGGTGTTTTTGTATCTTCTTTTGAAGACTTTGATGATGCAATATCTATTGGATCATTTGGCTTTTTGTCTGCACCTGAACTGAATGCAATGATAGCAACTATCAAGATAAGCGCAGCTGCTATACCGCCTCCAATGATCATAAGCTTTTTCTTATCTGCAGGATTCTTAGGGGAATAAGTTCCGCTATAAGAAGCTATTGTAGTCATACCAGGAACTACTGGCTGACCAGCATTTGCTGCCTGCTGAGCACCAGGAATAACTGGCTGAACAGGAGTAGCGCCTGCATTTGGCTGAGCACCGGGAATAACTGGCTGAACAGGAGTAGCACCTACATTTGGGTTTGTAAATACTGGCTGCGCTGGTTGAACCGGTGTAGGATTTGGATTTGTTACCGGCTGAACTGGCACTGGGTTAACAGGCTTTGCACCTGCGTTTCCTACAGGCTGAGCGCCAGGAATATTGATTGGCTGCGCACCTGGGATATTAAAAGGCTGTGCACCCGGAATTGTAGTGTTTGGTGCACTATTTGTTGCGTCTTGTGGTGTGATTGGCTGACCTGTAATAGGGTCAAATTGTTGTCCACTCATTGAAAATAACTCCTTCCCAAAAAATACAAAATACACTATATCAAATATTAGCTTTTTAAGGAAGATAAATATACAATTCATTGTGAAAATTGATTGACAGTATTTTGCTAAATAGTGAGGTTATGCCGTATAATCAGGGTATGAAGAAAAAAGGACTATTACTAATAAGTTTAATATTTGTTTTATCAGGTTGTGGACAGGAAATTACATTACCTGATATGGGTGAAATAGAGGAGGGAGTTGGAGCTGGAGCAGAAGCGGCCTCAGAAGCTCTTTCTACTGCTATGCAGGAAGCAAGAGAAAAGATGGAAGAAATTGCAGAGTCAGATTTTGCAGATAGCGCCGAAGAGGAAAGTAGCCGCGGAATCCTGACTTCCAAAGAAGATATACAGCTTACAGCAGTAGACAGCAAAGGAACCTACTCCTTTATCTATGCTGGAGAGACCTTCACTGCTATTTATACTACCGACAATTGGAAAATAAAAGATTCATACAAGATCACTAATTACTCTGACATAACCATGATCTGCGAAGCTCTTTCAGACGAGCACCAGATTCATGGCCTAGACAGAGAGTCCTACAGAACTCCTGACGACATGGCCTTTGAGTGGCAACAGCACAACATCGCCTACGAACTTCTCCCAGAAGACAGCGACTGGAAAAAACATGCAAAAGACGTAGATATTGATCCCAAGGACCAGGGTAAGACCTTCTTCGAAATGTACGAGGAACGCGCCGGAAATTAGTTTTTGGCCGCACTGAGCCTGAAATAGACAAAAAGATATTTACATATCAGAACATCTGTTCTATAATTACAATACGAACAGGAGTTTGGGATATGAGTAGGGTAATTGATAAAGTGGATGTGATCTGTGAACATAAGGCAGATGGCAATATTATCCCTATGAGATTTAGGCTGATGAATGATGATGGTGTCTATGAAGCTTATACAATTAAGGGATATCGGCAGATATTGAGGAAAGATGTTTACACGACGCCGGATGGTCTGACGGTATGTAGCAGAGATAAGGTGTATGAGTGCAGAGTATTGATACTTGATATGTATAGGACTGTTAGGCTGTATTTCAATACTGCTAACGGAACTTGGAGAATTGCTATCTGAAGTGGTATACTCTTTTAAGTTGTCTTTTGACAATTTGGAGAGGATATTATGAAAGAACGTGATGCTAGATTTGATAATATCAAGGCTATCTTGATATTTCTTGTGGTGCTTGGCCACACTATAGAATATTTATATGGAAATAAAGGCATGTATGGAGTAGCGAGGGCAGTAATTTATTCATTCCATATGCCAACCTTTGTTTTTATCTCAGGATACTTCGCTAGAAAGTCTAAGAGCTCTCTTCCTGATATTACAATTAAATATCTTGGAACTTATCTAATATTTAATACTCTTTTTGCACTTTCACCCTGGCATGTGAATTCACCTACTAACTTTTTATATCCACAGCTTATTTATTGGTATCTGCTATGCCTTTGCTTTTGGAGAGTTAGTATTGGCGCATTATCTAAGATTAGATTCATTGTTCCATTATCATTATTATTTACTCTGTATATTGGAACTTGCGTCAAGGCTGATAGATTCATGTCCATATCAAGAGCAATATGCTTTTTCTCATTTTTCCTTATTGGATACAAGTTTGACCTAAAGCTTATCCAGAAGCTTCCTAAGTGGCTCATGGCACTTACTCTTTTTACTTGCCTCAGTGCAGTAGTATATGCCCATTATACAGGACTTATTCCTGTTAAGATGTACGAATACATTCAGTCCTATGAAGCTACAGAAGTTACTAACATAACGGGGACCAAGATGCGAATCTTCATGATAGCTATAGCCCTTGTTATCACCCTATGCCTCATAGGGCTTGCGCCATCACGCAAGTTTGGATTTACAATCTTTGGACGCAACAGCCTTAGCATTTACTTGTTACACATCTTTATTATCAAAGCCATTGCTGGTTCCAAAATAATAAATCTTGGAAGTGAGTCAATGAATATAGCATTTAGTATAGTATTATCACTACTGATATGTTTAGTTCTCTCTATTCCATTTATAACTAGTGTATATAACAAGTTCATAAATAGAGTAGTAAAGGCCTCTGTTGTACATGAGTAGAGCAAATTATTTAATATAGTATAGATATTTGTTTATTAAGTCCTATAAGTTTTTTATAGCTTAATGTTTGTTTTTCATGAGTCAGGAAGATTTTTGAATATGCGAAAAAAGGGTTGCCGCCCTGAAGTATTTAATTTATGAATCTCTAAGTATTTTTAGTTGTTCATGAGCTTTAGATTTCACACTAAAAATCCTGTTTTTGAAACACTGTTTGAGCCATTTATGGCGAGTTTGTTTCAAAGGATTTTAAGTGTGAAATATAATGCCATGAACACAAAAATACGAAGGATGAATAAATAAATACTTCAGGGCGGCAACCCCTTCTCGGGAAGCCAACAACTTATCGTCTTCTATCTTTGCCTGTTTCTTTGTAGTAGCGTTCTTTGTCGTTGTACATCATGTGCTCGGCCTTATTTACGATCTCAAGGATCTTTTCACCCTTGCCAACTGAGAATCCGTAAGATGCGATCCGATCGTTGTCTCTAAGGATTGAGGCAAGTGCAACCATTCTGTCAGCAAAGGCATTATCAACAACATCATTTAAGATGCAGACAAATTCATCGCCACTGATCCTGCAGACATTTCCGTCTGGAAATTCTTCTTTTAGTATATTCGCAAGCTTCTTTATAAGCCGGTCACCTGCTTCGTGACCATAGGTATCGTTTACAGCTTTTAAGGAATTAGCATCACAAAAAACAACTCCAACTGTTTCTTCTTTTGGTAGATTATTTACGATCTCCATATAACCCCTACGATTCCTTAAACCTGTAAGAGCGTCGTTTATAGACAACTCGTTATAAAGAGTCGCGTCTATATCTGCTTCAGTTATGATCTTGGTCTGGATGATAACGTATATTATGGCAAGTGCAAGAGCAGCACCGATAAATCCTTGTCTAAGGCTGGCGTGCGTGACGTAGAAAAATACTATGGAAGCTATCGGAATGGATATGATAAGGAGTATAGTCCACCATTCTTTTACTCCCCAGAAATTATAAATATGTTTGGCGATAGGTAGTAAACATATGAAGGAAATGGCTGGAAGTACTGAAACATAGTAGGACCAGGGGCCAATGATGATAGTATCATTTACTACGCTATATAGATTTCCTGTTACGGTACCGGCAATGATGAAAAGAAGTTCAAGAATATTAAGCGGAACATTAATTCGTTGGAATCTTTGGGCATTGCTTTTGAAACTTTCTTCAGAAATCGAGAGAACGTAAAAACCATAAATGACGACAAGCAGCGGGAGCATTGCATATCCCAAAAAGCAGAAGATTCCCGCAATATATCCTTTTCCTGGCTGCCCATCAAAAACATAAGATAAAGCTTCACTTAAAAGCCCTATTATGGTTACCCAAAGGCAATATCTAAAGTATCTGGTCTTTTGGAAAACTATGTTTTTAAGCTGGTAGAAGCTACAGACAATGATCAAAAGAAAAAGTGAGCTAACAACGTTAGCTGCGATCAGAATCAAATTCATAGTTATGATCTCCCAATCGTGTTGAACAGTTACCTACTTTAACAGACTAAATTCATTTTTATTATACAATAATATTGATAATTTATGTACTGAATGTGGTATCATAACAGATAAATACATATAGCAATGGGGGCTAAATATGTTTTGGGGAAAAATACGAAAAAGGGCATTACTGCCACTTTTTTTGGTAACCACAGTTCTTTTGACAGGATGTGGCCAAAGGGAAGAGGAGCAGCACAGTCCTGAGCTACTATTGGGGTTTAGTCAGCTCGGAACAGAAAGTGCCTGGAGAAGTGGGAACACCAGCGATATCGAGAAAAAAGCTGCTGAGTCTGGCGTAAGTTTGATGCTGGAAATAGCAAACAGAAAGCAGGAAGACCAGATAGCAGCTATCAGGAGATTTATCGCTTATCAGGTAGATGTAATAGCTTTTTCACCAATAGTTGAGGAAGGCTGGGACAATGTCCTTTTGGAGGCAAAAGAGGCAGGAATCCCGGTAATTTTGGTGGATAGAGATATCAGTACAAAGAGCGAAGGACTGATAAGCTGCCATATTGGCGCAGACTTCTATAATGAAGGCGTTATGGCTGGTGAGTATCTCATCAGAAAAGCTGACAGCCTTGAAATGGATGAAGTCCATATCGTTGAGATAACAGGTACTGAGGATTCAACGCCTATGCGTCAGAGACAGGCTGGATTTATGGATACTATAAGCTCAGATCCAAGGATGCAGGTTGTAGAGAGCGTAAATGGAGACTTTTTAAAAAGTAGAGGCGCTGAGTGCATGCGCTACCTCATGGAAAAATATGGGGATGATATTGATGTGGTGTTTAGCCACAATGATGAGATGACCCTTGGGGCGCTTCCTGAAATTGAGAATGCAGGGGCGGTTCCAGGTAAGGATATAATAATAATTTCTATCGATGGCGGTCAGGAAGCTATCGATGTTCTTAAAGAGGGCAAAATAAACTGCGTTGTTGAATGCACACCGATGCTGGGGCAGGAACTGATGGATACAGCCAAGAAGCTCAAAAACGGCGAAGAAGTAGAAAAAGTTATCCATCCAAATGAACTTTTCTTTAGTGACGAGCAGGATCTGTCTGATCTGGCTCCAAGAGGATACTAGTATGGAGCAGGTAAAAAAAGAAAAGAGCATCATCGGTCAGATCAACGACATGAGCCATAAAATGGTGCTCATGCTTGTTATGCCTATTTTCTTAAGCCTTGTTTTGATGCTTGTTTATGCTGGCAAGTACAGTATGGCTATTTCCCGAATGGAAACAATAGCAAGTCTAAAGCCGATCGTTGCGGAAGAGATTCCGGAGACAGCCTGGAATATCATAAGTGGCAGGGACACCATTGAAAAGAGCAAGATCTATGGAAGACTCCACACTGTGGATGAGATCATAGATGATGTTACAGGTAAGACCGGTCAGGAGAACAGGCTATCTCTTATTGTGGCCGGAAGGACCATGAAGACTTTAGAAAAGTATGTGGACCAGATAAGGGACAATATAAATGCTGAAGTTCCTGTTGTGGAAAACGAGGCAGTTCTAGAGGAAATAAGGGAAGTATCATCCCTTGTGGATTCCATGTTAAATGATTATATCGCTGCAGAGATTGCTTCTACAGGTCGGATGAGTGGCACATTAAAGGGGGTCATCATCGCGACAGCTATTCTGGAGGCAGTCATAGTTATCGCAGCTCTTTGGATCAGAAATCGTTCTATGAAAAAAACTGCAGCCTTCGTAAGGACGCCTATTGAAAATCTGGAGAAGGTAGCCGCATCTCTTGCCGAGGGAACCCTTGATGCCAGGATCAGGGCTACGGAAGTTACAGAGCTTAGGAATCTTACGACTCAAGTTAACACCATGGCTGACAGACTTGAGACCATGATGAAAAAAAGTGTAGAGGATGAGAGAAACTTAAGAAAAGCTGAGCTTCGTACTCTTCAGGCCCAGATAAATCCTCACTTTTTGTATAACACTTTAGATGCCATTGTCTGGAAAGCTGAGGCAGAAGACAAGGATGAAGTAATTTCCCTTACCAGCGCCCTTAGTGATTTCTTTAGAATAAGCCTTTCATCAGGTGCTGACTGGATTCCAATAAGCCAGGAGAAAAAGCACATTGAAGGTTATCTCAAGATCCAGCAGACAAGATACCGCGATATCTTAAGATATGAAATCGATATACCGGATGAGATTGGAAATTACTATATATTGAAACTTCTTTTACAGCCTCTTGTTGAGAATGCCATATATCATGGTATTAAGAGTAAAAGAGGTGGCGGAACTATTAAGGTGTCAGCAAGGCTTGAGGGAGAAGATCTTGTCTTTTCAGTAAAGGATGATGGTGCCGGTATGACGCCATATCAGATGGATCAGTTAAAAGAACGCATGAAAAAAAGTCAGCCAAACTCAGTAAGTGAGTCTTCTGGCGGCTTTGGACTGGTAAATGTGAATCTTAGGATCAGGCTTTATTACAACCAGCCAAAGGGGCTGAACATAGAAAGTGATAGCAGCGGTACTAAGGTAAGCTTTAGAGTACCTTGCCGTACCAGAGAAGGGATCTTAGAAAATGAAAGTATTTCTGGTTGATGATGAGATAGTTGTAAGAGAGGGAATCAGAGAGTCTTTTCCCTGGGACGAAAGTCCATATACCCTGGTGGGAGAAGCACCTGACGGGGAGATGGCGATTCCTATGATAAGGGATACGAACCCTGATATTGTCATAACTGACATCAAGATGCCGTTTATGGACGGAATTGAACTCTGCAATATATTAAGGAGCCAGATGCCATGGGTCAGCATCATAGTACTTAGCGGATACGATGAGTTTGAGTATGCCAGAAAGTGCATCCAGCTTGGGGTAAAAGAGTATCTGCTAAAGCCTATAAATGCTGAGGATCTGCGACAGGCTCTTGATAGAGTCAGTGATCACATCAAAGAAGAGAGAAAAAGCAGGGAACATGCCGAGAGTCTTCGTGCCCGTATGGAGACAGGAAATCGCTTTGTAAAAGAAAAACTTATAGGCTCTTTATATTCAGAGGAATCAATGGAAGAGGATGCGGCAAATGCCCTTGAAGAGTTAAGGGGCATGGGCTGTCCTATAAATGCGCCTTACTATGTGGTGATAGATTCAGCCTTTGAACCTGTAAATAAGGGACAGGAGATAGCATCAGATCTGGCAGATAGCAGCTTTGGAAGGATTCATGCTTCTCCTAGCAGGACTGGCACAAGACTTCTTGTTCTTGGTGATACTCAGGAGGATGTTGAGGAGAGGGTGTATTCTACTGCCACAGCTCTTTTGCAGGAACTTGAAAGAGCTGGCT
The DNA here is from genome assembly GCF_900143205.1 of Butyrivibrio hungatei DSM 14810. Lineage (GTDB taxonomy): Bacteria > Bacillota > Clostridia > Lachnospirales > Lachnospiraceae > Butyrivibrio > Butyrivibrio hungatei. The sequence goes on from NZ_FRDH01000004.1 coordinate 313,496, forward strand.
GCAATGGTATCTGGACGGGAATTGGCGATATTGTCGGTAGTCCCGGGCAGATACTCAAAAGCTTCAAGACAGCAAGGCATATAAGACATCTTTTGGTCGAAAGGAATGATGAAAAGATAAGGATCCTTGGAACAAGAGAGATGGGAGATTCCGCCTGCGACAAGAAATCTTCAGCAGTCATAAACGAAGCCAAGCTCTACATGACTCAGCACTTTACTGATTCAAATCTTATGCTTCAGGATGTTGCTAGAGCTGTTGGAATGAGTAACAGCAGATTTTCCACTGTCTTTTCACAGCAAAATGGTCAGACCTTTACGGAGTATCTGATATCTTTGAGACTCAATAAGGCAAAAGAGCTTCTTAGGACCACAGATCACAGAAGTTCCCAGATAGCCTTTGATGTAGGATACAACGATTCCCACTATTTTAGCTATATTTTCAAAAAGAATATGAAAATGACACCTTCAGAATATCGTTTGCGATATCAAAATCAACCTGAGTAAAAAAATTTTTAACTTTCTTGTGTAAAATGAAATAATATTTAACCACGCCGAAATGAATATTGATTTACTAAAAAACCTCAATTTTGTACCCTTTTATTAGTAAATGGCCAGTGGCCCAATATAATAGGAGGAGAACTATATGAGAAGGTTTTCTAAAGTATTATCAATGGTAATGGTACTTGCAATGGTCCTTTCACTTTGCGCTTGCGGCGCTTCTTCAGGTGGAAGTACTGGCGGATCAGCTGGTGGAACTATCACAGTAGGTGTAGTTAACAACCCACCTTCAGAGTCAGGCTATCGTGAAGCTAACGTTAAGGACATGGAAGCAGTTTTCTCAAAGGAGAACGGCTATGAACTTAAGGCATTCTACAGCTTAAAGAATGACGAGCAGCTTCAGGCAGCACAGGGCTTCATCACAGAGGGTGTTGATTACCTCCTTATCTCTGCAGCTGAGACAACTGGTTGGGACGAAGTCCTTCAGTCAGCTAAGGAAGCCGGCATCAAGGTTTATCTCTTCGACCGTATGATCGATGTAGATGAGAGCCTTTATGAGGCAGCAGTTGTTTCTGACATGGCAAAAGAGGGTGAGACAGCAGTTAACTGGCTTCTTGATCAGAAGCTCTCTGAGTACAACGTAATCCATATTCAGGGTGCTATGGGTTCTGACGCACAGATCGGCCGTACAGGCGCTCTTGATGCTCAGTTCGCAGCAGGCACAATGAACAAGGTTGTACAGCAGACAGCTACATGGGACGAAGCAGAAGCTAAGAAGATTGTTGAATCAGTTATCAACAGTGGTGAGAAGTTCAACGTTATCTACGCTGAGAACGATGGTATGGCTAAGGGTGCTGTAGCAGCACTTGACGAAGCAGGTATCACACATGGTGTTGATGGTGATGTAGTAGTTATGGGATTTGACTGCAACAAGTGGGCACTTAGAGAGCTCCTTGCAGGTTCATGGAACTATGATGGACAGTGTTCACCATTCCAGGCTCAGATCATCAGTGACCTCATTAAGAGCGGCAAGGCTCCTTCTTCAAAGGTTATCATCAATGAAGAAAAGGGATTTGATGCTAAGACTCTTACTCAGGGCGACATCGACACATACGGTTTAGGTGAATAATCCTATTTAGAAAGACCTGATGGCGCAGCCTTGTTGCTAAATATTGACAACCGGGCTGCGCTTTTATTACACAAGGAGGATGCGGTATGCAGGAAGAATGCTTACTGAAGCTGCGCGGGATTGATAAAAGCTTTCCAGGGGTAAGAGCACTTCACAATGTAGACTTTACGCTGCGTAGTGGCGAAATACATGCTCTCATGGGGGAAAATGGCGCAGGAAAATCTACTCTTATTAAAATCTTAACAGGCGTATATCAGATGGACGCCGGAAGCATTTTCGTAGACGGAGATGCTGTCAGCATTCACTCCCCACAGGATGCACAAAATAAAGGAATAAGTACGGTTTATCAGGAAATCACGCTCTGTCCTAATCTTACGGTTGCAGAGAATATGTTTATCGGAAGAGAAAAGAGTGCGTGGATCAAACAGAGGGATTATGAAAAAAAGGCAGACGAACAGCTAAAGAGCCTTGGAATTCCAGCAAGAAGTACTCAGCAGCTTGGAAACTGTTCTTTGGCAGTTCAGCAGATGGTGGCAATTGCCCGTGCAGTTGATATGCAGTGCAAGGTTTTGATACTTGATGAGCCTACATCCTCTCTTGATGACAAAGAGGTTAACATGCTTTTTGGTCTTATGAGAGACCTTAAGGCTAAGGGTGTTGGAATCATATTTGTAACCCATTTCCTTGAGCAGGTATATGAAGTCAGCGACAGGATCACAGTTCTTAGAAACGGTGAGCTTGTTGGTGAATATCTGACAAAAGAGCTTCCACAGGTGCAGCTCGTTGCCAAGATGATGGGAAAAGAACTTGATGAATTAGAAGATTTCACAGGAGATGATACAAAAGAATCTGTAGAAGGTCCTGTTTTTTATGAAGCAACTGATCTTTCAAGTGATGCAACAAATCCATTTAATTTTACCATCAAAAGAGGTGAAGTTAACGGCTTTACCGGACTTCTTGGCTCTGGCAGAAGTGAGAGCGTAAGAGCTATCTTTGGCGCAGACAAGGTTACATCTGGTAAGGTTAGGATCGGAGGAAAAGAAGTTAAGATAGCCCATCCTATCGACGCTATGAAAAATGGTATCGGATATCTTGCTGAGGATAGAAAAAGAGATGGTATCATTCCGGAATTAAGTGTTCGTGAGAATATCATCCTGGCACTTCAGGTTATGAACGGCTTCTTTAAACCTATCAGCAGAAGCGAATCAGAAGCCTTTGCTGATGAGTATATCAAGGCACTTAATATCAAGACAGCAAGCAGTGAGACACCGGTTGGTTCACTAAGTGGTGGTAATCAGCAGAAGGTAATCCTTGCAAGATGGCTTTTGACACATCCTGATTATCTGATACTTGATGAGCCTACAAGAGGTATTGACGTAGGAACTAAGCTTGAGATCCAGAAGCTTGTACTAAAGCTTGCAAAAGAGGGCGTAAGCGTAACCTTCATTTCATCAGAAGTTGAAGAGATGCTTCGTACCTGTTCCCGCCTTATCGTAATGCGTGACAGACACATCGTAGGCGAATTGAAGGGTCAGGAACTTAATCAGGCTCAGGTTATGAAGACTATCGCAGGAGGTGAGGCATAATGAAAAGTGATTCAAGGAAATTCCTGAAAGGTGACCTTGGACAGCTGGCAATCCCTATCATTGCAGTAGCTCTCCTTGTGATATTTAATCTTATAAGAGATCCGGGATTTTTTAGCATAACAATAACCCATAACAATTATGGAAACGCAGTTCTTGCAGGTAACCTAATCAGTATCATCAACGGAGCAAGTGAACTTGCAATCCTGGCAATAGGAATGACACTTGTAACAGCTGCTACAAAAGGACAGGATATCTCTGTTGGTGCGGCAGCAGCCATCGCAGGATCAGTATTCGTAAAGGTGCTTAAGTCAGGTTCAACTATTAACGGCGGAACAGTACTTCTTGCATTCCTTTGTTCATGCCTCGTGGCAATGCTTTTTGGAGCATTTAATGGATCACTTGTTGCATTTTTTAAGATCCAGCCTATGATCGCAACGCTTATTCTCTATACCTGCGGTCGTTCAATTGCTTACTGGATAAATGGCGGTGCAACACCTACAGTTACGAGTCAGATCCTTTCATCAATCGGATCCTTTGCACCTGGAATACCAATTCCGATGCCGGTTATCATAGTTATAGTAGTGACCATTTTGTTCAAGCTTCTTTTCCACTTTACATCTCTTGAACTTCTGACTCAGTCAGTAGGTATCAATCAGGATGCAGCCAAGTTAAATGGTATCAACACAACATTTATAAAGCTCCTTTCATTTATCCTTCTTGGCGCATGTGTTTCAGTTGCAGGATGTATCGGAGTTTGCCGACTTGGACTTATTAATCACGAGACACTTCTTCTGGATGTTGAGATGGATGCCATCCTTGCAGTTGCTATAGGTGGTAACAGCCTTGGCGGTGGTAAGTTTAAAATAAGCGGAAGTATCATCGGAGCGTATGTTATCCAGATGCTTACAATAACTCTTTATGCTATGAAGGTTTCATCAACAGACGTTAAGGCTTACAAGGCCATCGTTATCGTACTTCTTGTAGTTATTGGCTCACCTGTTGTTAAGGAGAAATTCAGAAAGCTTTTGCAAAAGAGAAATACTCAGAAAAAGGAGGCTAGCGCAGCATGAAGAACTTATTTAAGAAAAGAAGAGAGCCTCTTACAGATACGCAGCTTTTAATGACCATTACCATCAGTATCTTTATTGTGATGTATATCCTGGCAATGGCAATCCTCCAGGGAGGCTTTTTGCATGCTCAGCAGATATTCGACCTTTTAAATGACAATGCCAGCCTTATAATCGTATCCTGCGGCCTTACTATCGTTATGATAGGAGGAGGCATCGATATCAGTGTTGGCGGCGTTACATCTTTGGTAGTCATGAGCTGTATCCTTTACCTTAATAAGGGAGGAAACGTTTTTGTGGCAGCTCTTATAGCACTTGTAATAGGACTTGCCTTTGGCGTGGTTCATGGAGCACTTATAAGCTACTTAGAGATCCAGCCATTTATAGTAACTCTTGCGGGAATGTTCTTTGCAAGAGGTATGACAACGATCCTTTCAGTTAATCCACAGAAGGTTGATAACGCAGCCTTTGAGAGCCTTAGAAATACTAAGATCGAGATTTCCTGGCTTGGATACGTTGCCAAGAACGGAAACCTTGTTCCAGCTAGAATGGAGCTTGGCGTTGTGATAGCTTTACTGTGTGTGATCACTGTATTCGTAATACTGATGTTCAATCGCCTTGGTAGGAACTTTTACGCAATGGGTGGAAACCAGCAGAGCGCATTGATGCTTGGAATCAATGTTAAAAAGACACGTTTTATGAGCTATCTTTTAAGCGGACTTCTAAGTGGTATCTCAGGATTTGTACTTATGATGCATACAGGCGCAGGAAATGCCACGAATGCAGCAGGAATGGAGATGAACGCAATTGCTTCATCTATCATCGGTGGAACACTTCTTACTGGCGGTGTTGGTAATATCATTGGAACATTCTTTGGAACCATGACCCTTACAACTATCAAGAAGATCGTTGTATCAAGTGGACTTAAAGATCCATGGTGGCAGAGTATCACAACTGGAGGTATGTTGTGCTTTTTCATTCTGCTTCAGAGTATAGTACTAAGTAAGAGACAAAAACAAAAATGAGCCCTAGGGACGGAGGTTATGGCTCATTTTTAAGAAAAAAGAAAAGATACAGCCTGGGGAAAACCCAGGCTGTATCTTATTGTATGCAAAATGAGCCATAACCTCCGTCCCTAGGGCTCATTTTTTACATAATGGAACTTACTTCAATGATAGAAATAAGAGAGTCTTTGATCTTGCTGACTCCTGATACATTTGATTCTTCTTTCTTAAGGAAAGGAGATGGCTTTTCTATTTCATCTTCAGAAATAGTAAGTACTTCTTTTACGGTATCTACGATCACACCTATCTGCTTGTTTTCATCAACGTTAAGGATGATGATCTTAGAGTTTGGAGTGATATTGTCATCACCCAGATTAAACTTTGTGTGAAGGCTCATTACAGGAATGATCTCGCCTCTTAAATTGATAACGCCCTTATAACATTTTGGTGCACATGGAACAGGTCTGATCTTTTCCATCTGTACGATGTTATTGACGTTTGTAATATCAAAAGCAAACTTCTCGTTTTTTACACCAAAAACAAGGTAACGCTTTTCGTTTTCTGTTATGTTCTCATAAATTGCAAGTTCAGCCATTGCGCACCTCCTCTGTTACAAATGAAGGAATATTGAGAATAAGGGCAACATCATCATCAAGGATTGATGCCCCTGTGAAAAAGTCATTGTCATCAAGAACGCCAAGAGACTTGGTCTCAATCTCTTTTTGACCGTTTAATGCATCTACTACAAAACCAAAGTAAGAGTGGTTGTACATGCAGACAACTACTGACAGATTCTCTTTTTTAGGTGAAGGCTCCATGTTGAATACTCTGTCGAGATAAACAAGAGGAATGACCTTGCCTCTTAAATAGATAACATCGTCGTTGTCTACCTGGCTAAGCTCAGATACAGCCACATTTTCTATAGATAAAATAGTTGATAACGGGATTGCAAAGAGTTCATTGCTGATGCTTACAATAAGTGCCTGGTAAGTTCCAGTCTGCTGGCCTAGAACCATAAGCTGATTTGTGTCCATTTTAAACCTCGCTATTATTTCAATTATTTATTAATCCCTCTTAAATACGATATAATATAGTTATATAGCAAGTAAGAGGTTCAATATGATAAGTACAAAATACTCCACCAAAAACATGTGCCAGATCTTTGGCATAACCAGAGAAACCCTAAGGCATTATGAACGCCTTGGTTTATTAAATCCGCGCTTTAACCCGGACAATGGATACAGGGAGTATAGTTACTGGGATGTATGTTCCCTTATAGACATCTTGAAGTACAGATCACTTGGGTATTCACTATCTGATACCAAAGATGCTATTTTTGAATTAACCTATCCTCAGATCAAAGAAAGCCTTGAGGACCATATAGAAATATATTCTAACAAATTAATACAATATGACTTATTGCTAAAAAAGGCAACAAGAGATTTAACTTATTTTCGTCATGCACAGGATCACCTTGGGGAGATCATCGAAGCAGAAACAGAAGAATTGTTCTATATTCCATATACTACCAATCCGAAAAACCCAGATTTCATGCATATGCAGAAGGCATTTGATAATCTGCAGTTCTTTACAACAGCTTTAGTTATAAATGGTGACAATCATGATCTTGACTGCTACGTTCTCATAACTGAAAAGCAGTATGCTGATTTCCTAAAGCTTCACGATGGAGTGATAATACCAAAGTTCAAGGCTGTATGCCAGATGATCGATATAGTTGGCAGAAATCCTGCAGATGAAACTATTGTTGAAGATTTCAGAAAGAAGATTTCCAGAAAGTATTCCAGGACTTTTGATACCATCTATGCAATTTTGGTAACCAGGTTTTATGACGAAGAAAAGAGGTATCATCAATACTTTTTTGTCTTTACAAAGCTTTAATGATACCTCGGGTCTTATTATTTAAAGAATGCTATCTCTTCGTTAAGCTTTTCTGCAATCTCTTTTAAGCTTGTTGCTGAATCTGCAAGTGTTGTAACTGTAGCTGAAAGCTCCTCTACAGAAGCACCTGTAGTTTCTGTAGCTGCTGCATTCTCCTCAGATATAGCTGAAAGAGAAGACATTGAGTGAGAAACGTTCTTGTTTGATGTTACGCAAGTATCAGTCTCACCAGAGATTCTCTCTACGCTAGTTACAGTCTTTTCGATGTCTCCAATCATTCCGTTAACTGAATCGATAGTCTTAGCAAGTGCAAGCTGCTGATTCTTGTTGTCTTCGATGATCTCGTTGGCAGCCTTAACTGCTGACTGTGACTCTGTTAAAAGAGTCTCCATAACTTCGTGGATCTGCTTAGCAAGTGACTCTGAATCGTCAGCAAGCTTTCTGATCTCTTCAGCAACTACGGCAAATCCCTTACCTGCATCTCCGGCTCTTGCAGCCTCGATAGAAGCGTTAAGTGAAAGAAGGTTTGTCTGAGCTGCGATTCCAGATATACCCTCAACACGCTCGTTGATCTCTGCAACAGCACTTTGAGTTGCTGTGATCTTTTCTGCAATATCCTCAATCTTAGTAGCCATAACAGCACTTGAATCGTGGAAGTTTGTAAGAGAGTCACTTGATGACTCTGAAGCTTCTTTCATGCGTTTTGCAAGGTCGTTAAGGTCGTTTGTTGAGCTCTGAACGCCTTCGATAGCTACTGTGATCTGGCCAGCATTCTCTACAGAATCCTGTACCTCTTTTGCCTGCTCAGAAGCACCAGTTGCGATTTCCTGAACTGCCTCTGCTACGTTCTCAGTAGTTGCGGCAATCTGATTAGCCATGACTGAAAGCTCTTCAGATGAGTTGTTAACAGTATTAGAAGACTCTTTGATGTTGCCAACAATTCTCTTAAGCTTCTCAACAACTGAGTTTGAGTTATTGATCATCTGACCAAATTCGTCTGTACGTTTTGTGTACTTATCTATAGAAATAAATTCACCATTAGCAAGTGAAGATAATAATTTGTTTACTTCAAGGAGTGGGTTAGTAAAGCTGTTTGCTACAAAAAGTGAAAGAACAAGAACAAGGACAACAAGGAAAACTCCTACGCCAACAATAAGCATTGCACCTTTTCTTGCTTCAGCTATAACTTCTGTTTCTGCCTTACCTGCGCATACTGTGTATCCTGATGAAAGATTCTTTACATAGCTGACATAAACTGGGTAACCCTTAGCAGTACTGATGTAGAAACCAGTCTTTTCACCTGATGTCATATATGGTGATGAGGAGTAATTTTGCGGCTCATCGGTTGCTGCTATCTCAAACTGTGAATGTGCTACCATTGTTGCTTCCTGGTCTACAAGGAAAGCTTCATCAGCTTCTGCAGCAAGGAGAGTATGAATCTCGTTTGGATCAAAAGTCTTGTGAACTACTCCGAGAACTGTCTTTTTGTCAGTATCAAAAACAGGAACTGCGATACAGATATTTCTTGAATTTGTAACTGAACTTACAAATACAGAAGAAATAAATGTCTTACCCTGAATAGCATTCTGGAAATAGTCTCTTTCAGCAATGCTCTTTAATGCACCGTCGTCACTACGAAGTACCATCATTCCCTGAGCATTTGACATTACGATAGTATTATCATCGCCAAAAGACTCATTGATAGAGACCATCTGATTCTTTACGATAGATGGATCTGTAATTTCTCCCTTAAGGAAAGCAATAGTCTGAGGAGATGAAGCAAAGCTAGTAAGGGCTGTCTGACTCTTTGTAAACATCTTGTCGATTTCAGACTCGATATATTTTGCCTGCCAGTCGAGATTTCTTTTTGCATCCTCTTTGGCATTATTTGTTGAACTAACATAACTGATAACTACAGCAATTGTTAATGGGATTATCGCAATTAAAAGCATGATAGCGATAAGCTTTGTTTTTACGCTATTAGTTGAAAACTTCCTTTTCTTCATTTAAAAAATCCTTTCTAACATCCATGTTTCTTTTTCAATAGTTTTTAAACGCATGCTCGTCATTTATAAACCCGGTGGTAACCACCAGGTCAAGAATTTCTTTATTTCACTTTTGTGGCAGAATCTAGTATTATTATTTCAATGGGTGAGCCCTAGGGACGGAGGTTGGAGCTAAGTGAGCCCTGGGGACGGAGGTTAGAGCTCATTTTTCGGGAAAGCTCTGGTGTTCGACATCTGATAAAACCCAATGTCCCGAAAAATGAGCTCTAACCTCCGTCCCCAGGGCTCACTTAGCTCCAACCTCCGTCCCTAGGGCTCAAAAGGAGAGGCAGACATGACATTACAGCAACTTACATATTTAGTTACAGTGGCGGATTGCGGGAATATTACTGACGCTGCAGAAAAACTCTTTATATCACAGCCAAGCCTTAGTGCAGCAATACAGAACCTTGAAAAAGAGATGGGAGTTAAGGCCTTTGTGCGCTCTAATAAAGGCGTTGTAGTTACAAGAGAAGGGGAAGAACTTCTTTCTTTTGCCAGAATGCTCCTTGAACAGGCAGATAATATGAAGGAACATTTCGGGGCTGATAATGTCAGGACACCCAAGTTTTCTGTATCATGTCAGCATTATTCTTTTGCTGTTAATGCCTTTGTTGACCTTATCAAAAAATACGACGCTGATCAGTACAGCTTCATAATAAGAGAGACTCAGACCGGCGAGATCATAGAGGATGTTGCCAGCGGCAAGAGTGAAGTGGGAGTCATATATCTTTCTAAAAATAATGAAGATATTTTAAGTAAATTAATTAAGAAGAGTGGGCTCGTATTTGAAGAACTAAAAGTTGCAAAACCTCACGTATTTATCAGTAATAAGCACCCTCTTTCAGGAAAAGAGCTGGTAACTTTTGATGATCTTAAACCTTATCCGTATCTTGTTTTTGAACAGGGAGAAAAGAACTCTTTTTACTATGCAGAAGAACTTGTGAGCATGCTGGATTTTCCAAAAAACATACAGGTCAGGGATAGAGCGACTCTTTTTAACTTAGTGATCGGACTAAACGGATTTACCGTTAGTAGCGGTGTAATAGATCAGAAATTAAATGGCAAGGCTATAATTGCAAGGCCTCTTAAGATGGATGCCCAGATGCGAATAGGTATAGTGACCAAGAAAAATATGATATTAAGCCGCTATGGTGAAACATATATTGAAGCTTTGAATAAACATTTGTCTATAGGTTAAAACTATGGAGATTTAGGAGTTAAATGTATTATATTTCCCAAGGGGGTGTTGATAGAATATCCTAAAAAGTTTTGTTTGGAGGATATTCATATGGGAAAGGTCAGTTCACCTCAGAGATTCGATTTCGTTGGAAGTTTTTTAAGAACACAGCCTCTTAAAGATGCGAAGGTTGCCTATAAAAATGGAATGATCAGCAAGGAACAGTATGATCTTGTTGTAGAGGATGAGATCAGAAAGGTTGTTGCCAAGCAGAAAGAACTTGGCTTTCATGTGATCACAGATGGAGAGTTTAGAAGGAGCTTTTGGCATCTTGACTTTATGTGGGGATTTGAGGGCGTTGAGCACAAAGAAACAGGAAACGGCGTTCAGTTTAATGGAGAACTCGCAGTTCTTGATGATACCTACCTTGTAGGCAAGATCAAGGCAAAGGAACATCCTTTTGTTGAATACTTTAAGTTCCTTAAGCAGTTTGAAGATGAGAATACAGTTGCTAAGTATACAATTCCTGCACCAGCTCAGACATTCCAGCAGATGATCGTTCCTGCAAACTATGACAGGACCAGAAAGTTTTATGCTACAAATGAAGAGCTTATCCATGATATCGCAGTAGCTTATCAGGATGTTATTAAGCAGTTTTATGAGGCGGGCTGCCGTAATCTTCAGTTTGATGATTGTACCTGGGGAGCTATTGTTGGTGATGCTGCCAAGCAGCGCTATCAGGCTCTTGGAATTGATATTGAAGAAGTTAAGGCTCAGCTACTTGAGGTTAATAACCTTGCTCTTGAAGGTAAGCCTTCAGATATGGTAATTACTTCTCACATCTGCAGAGGAAATTACCATTCTACATATTTTACGAGTGGTCCTTACGATACAGTTGCGGACTACGTATTTGCCAAGGAAAATGTAGATGCTCTTTTCCTTGAATATGACGATGAGAGATCTGGCGGATTCGCTCCTCTTCACAAAGTGTCTGATAATAAGAAGGTTGTACTTGGTCTTATAACTACCAAGTCACCTAAGCTCGAGGACAAAAAGGCTGTCATTGAAAGAATCCATGAAGCAGCCCAGTACGTGCCCCTTGATAGACTTTGCCTTAGTCCACAGTGTGGATTTGCGTCCTGTGAGATTGGTAATAAGCTTACCGAAGATGAACAGTGGGCCAAGCTAAAGCTTGTAAAGGAAATTGCAGAAGAAGTGTGGGGATGAGTGCCACCGAAATGAGCCCTAGGGACGGAGGTTGTGGCTCATTTTTGCTTTTTTTGAGCCCTAGGGACGGAGGTTAGGGCTCATTTTTTACTGTTCCAACTAGTGATCCTTTTTACGGTTGCTTGAGAAATGTCCATTATTCGTGAAACTTGTTTTACCGTGAGCCCTTTATCCCGGAGAAGTCGAATATAGACATTTCTTTCTAACTTATTTAATTTGTTAACGTCTGATATAGAAGACAGATTAGTGACATCTTTAAAGATTTCTATAGCTTTTTTATCAGATACGAAGTTTTTTTTCTTTTCATCGATATCATCAAATAGATAGCTGCTAGACGAGATATTTTCATTAGCAAAAAATTTGTGTAGAGAATCCTTTGAACCAGCAACATTGCATGCAAAAGATGTGTTGGTCAAAGGATTTTTTGCATCATAATATGCGTTGAAGCTACTCCATCTATATTCGGATGGATGTCGACAGACGTTGGCATTAACAGGATTGTTGTGGATATAGGCGAGCACAGAAAGGAAATATTGATCACTTTCTATTATTGTGCTGTAGAAACGGTCCTGAAATAAATGACCGCTACGTGAATATTTTTTGTTGTACCAGATGGCAAATCTTGTGCCTAGACTTTGAAAGAAAACTGATAATTTGTCCGGCTGTGAATAAAGTAGTAGGTGTACATGATTGTCCATTAAGCAATAGGCATATATATCGATATTATATTTCTCTTTGCAATCTGATAAAATATAGATAAATTTGCGATAATCAGATTCATCTTCGAAAATGATATGCTGATTAACAGAACGAAGTATAACATGATATATGCCAGTGGGACTCATGATTCGTGGTTTTCTTGGCATATAATTCTCCTATGAACATAAGATTGAAAAAGTATTTAATTAAGCTTTTGAATTATATATGGAACAAAAAAGAAATGCAATATGAATTTGAAAAATGAGCCCCAACCTCCGTCCCTAGGGCTCATTTTCGAAAAGGGGAAATAACCTATGCCAAACGAAAACGGAACATGGATAATGTATGGAGTAGCGTGGGAAGATCCAGAATGCCTGCATACTGTGGATGATGCAATTGCATATATTAGTGAAGTGGGGTTCCTGCCACTTTTTAAGAACGATATTCCTGGTTTTTCACTTGAAGAGAGGACTGTGCCGGAGTATTGGTGGTGCGGTGATCCTAAGGTTGATCCATGGGAGTGGAGAGAGATAATAGCTAGCCGCGGCGAGATCGCATATGGAAAGTTTTTTGATAAAAAAGCTGGATTTATATCAAAAGAATGGCTTCCCTACTTTGTAAATTATAGAAGAGATGGCTATGATTTTGATGCTCTTTGGGAAGATGGCAAAGCTTCCATGAGACAAAAGAAGATCATGGATTTATTTGCAGAAGAGCATATTGATGAAGAAATCTTTTCAAATGAAATGAAGAAGAATGCTGGCTTTGGTAAGGGCGGTGAAAAAGGCTTTGATGGTGTGATGACCAACTTGCAGATGTTTACATATCTATGCGTTCGAGATTTCCGTCAGCGCAGAAACAAGAAAGGTGAAGCCTATGGCTGGCCAGTTGCAGTGTACTGTACACCGGAGCATCTGTGGGGATATGAATATGTGACTTCAGCGTATAAAGAAGCACCAAAGGAGTCAGCAAAAAAAATTATGGATCACGTTATGGAAATATATCCGATAGCAACAAGTAATCAGATAAAAAAAGTGCTGTCCATGTAAAATGAGCCCTAGGGACGGAGGTTTAGGCTCACTATTGCAAAAATGAGCCCTAACCTCCGTCCCTAGGGCTCAAAAGGAGTAACTCTATGACACAAGAAGAAGCCAAAAGAATATACTTAAAAAACGGTTGCTCGGCTTTTTTCATGGCTCGAGGAGAAGATAGATACGAAGAATTCAGGGAAATGCATATTCCAAAGGAAAAGCTTGAAGAGTGGGCGACAGAGTATCTAAAAGGCTGTATAGACAAAATATCAGTTAAGGAAACAATGGATAACTTTTCTTCTGCAAATCTGGTCATAGGAGAGCATCATACCAGAGATAATCTTAATGTGTTCATTGATATGCTTCAGAATCTTAAGTTTGATAATGAAGTGACACCATATGCCGTATGCTACAGTATACTGGGAATGAGAAATCTAAAGGTTAATTGCGGAATACTGGATTATGCCAAGGAATCAAAGGACGAAGAACTCTATAGATCTTTACTGGAATTTACGAGAGTACTTATAGAAAAAATACAGATAGATGACGAGAAAAAGCAAGTGGTTGACGAGATGAAGGAACTGCTAAGCTACTACAAATGAGCCCCAACCTCCGTCCCTAGAGCTCATTAAAGCAAGGAGTTTTGAAAAACGATGGATATAAGACTATTTGACCTGGATAAAGATTTTGCCATCATCAAGAACTGGATCACAGACGAAAGAACCAACATGCTGTGGTGCGCCAATAGAATTCAGTATCCGATGAGTAAGACTATATTTAAAGATTTTTTAAAAGAAATCTCTGATAAATATGGCGATATTCCATATGTAGCTGTGGATGATGCAGATAAACCTGCGGGATTCTATGCATACTCAGTTAATGAAGCTACAAAGGAAGGAATGCTGAAATTCGTAGTGGTAGATCCAGATAAAAGAGGTAAAGGCATTGCCAGAGAAATGCTAGGACGTGTGGTTGCGACAGCACTTGCTGATGAAAATGTACAAGCCGTTCAGCTCAATGTCTTTTCAGTAAATGAACCCGCAAGGAAATGCTATCAAAAGATTGGATTTGTTGAGAAAAATGTAACAAAAGAAGCGGTTAATTTCGGGGATGAAACATGGGACCGCATAAATATGTTAATTAAATGCTAAAATCTTCTGTTATAATAGGACGGAAAATGATCTATGGCATGGAGGGAGAATGTTATGAAAAAATATAGTGTTATCTTAGCTGCGACAGTTATGGCTGCTTCATTAATGGCATGCGGAACAGGTGCTTCTGGAACTGGAGAATCAGCATCTGAATTATCTGCTGAAGCATTAAGTACTGAAGAAACAGCTCCAGAGCAGGCGGAAGACACAACTCTTGGGGTTCCTGTAGTAAAAGACGGTGTTATGCAGGCAGGAGAAGATTGCGTAGAAACTTATTTTGAATGGAACGCAATTGATGGTGCTGATGGATATGAGGTTTCTGTACTCAACAAGTATTATGGTGAAGCAGAATTCACAGAGCCAGCAGAGGTTTATGAGACAACTGATTGCAACTATACATTAGGAGCTCAGGATTACTGGGATTTCCTTATCAAGGTAAGAGCTTATAAGGGAACTGGCGCAGACAGAGTTTATGGTGAGTGGAGTGAAGAGGCAGCAGGCTTTACTTATGATGACAGCGAGATTGCCGATGATACTGTTACAGAAGCAAACGATGTTTCAGGTGGCGGCGAGGAAGATCCTACCGTTTGAAGTAACTATGGCTGCTGGCATGGCCACTGGAACAAGGAGAGACATAAATGGCTTTATCAGAAAGAGCACTTAAGATTATAGCTAGATACAATAAAACAGATGATGTTATAGATACTACCAAGAAATTCGTATATGAGATGCTTGAACCAACTCCTGATAGGGGAGACATGCTCTATCGCTACGAACATTCAGTAAGAGTCGCTGAAAATGGAAAGGTGATTGCAACTTCGGAGGGGCTTCCTGTTACTGATATGGCTGTTGCGTGTCTTTTACATGATGTTGGTTACAGAGAATGCGGTGATGACTGGCCTAGCCACCCTCAGATGAGTGCTGATATTGCAAGAGAGTACCTTGCTAGGATAGACTATGATCCTGATATGGCAAAAGAAATCGTGCAGGGAATTTCAAGGCATAATCTGACCGATAAATTACCTGAAGATATGAGCATTTTCCAGATGACCATAAGAGATAGCGATGATATCGATAGATTTGATATAATAAGGACTGCAATGGCTATGGGGAGCTCAGTCCATGAAAAGACAAATGTTGAGATCATTGAATCCTGTAACAAGCAGATTGAGATAGCTAGATGGATGATGACGCTTAAAAGAGGAACTCAAACAGCTAAGACTATGATGGACAAAGAGCTTACGCAGAGAATAGAACTTCTCGAGCAGATCATAGCTCAGGCAAATAAAGGGTTTAGTTACTAATGAAAAGGCAGCAGTGTGCTGTCTTTTTATTTTGCTTTGTTGACAGAAAAAGAAATAGGTCTCATAATATATCAAAATGATATATATCATTTTGATATATTACTTTGACAAGAGGAGTATAAAATCATGAGACAAAAGGTAAGAAAGTGCCTATTACTTATTTCTTTTCTGTTATTTCCTATTACCATTTGGTATTTTTCTCCATATCTGATCATCAATGCAGCTATGGAGCATATCATAAATGGTAGCTTTATTGTTTTTTGCTTGATGCTTGTTTTATCAATGTTTTTTGGAAGGGCATGGTGCGGATATTTTTGTCCAGCTGGAGGTCTTCAAGAATGTGCCATGAGAGTAAATGACAACCCAGCCAAGCAAAAAAATAGAGACAAGATAAAATATGTTATCTGGACAGTGTGGATAATTGCAGTGATCTCATCATTTATCTGTGGGAAAAATGATGTTAGAATTAATCCATTCTATATGACAGATCATGGCATTTCTGTTTCGGGCATAACTAATTATGTTGTGTACTACGCGGTGATCATGCTGCTTGTTATACCATCAATTATTCATGGACGAAGGGCGGCTTGCCACTATATTTGCTGGATGGCACCGTTTATGGTGATCGGAAGTACAGTCGGTAGGTGGCTGCACCTTCCTCAACTGCATGTAGAGGCAGAAACAGAAAACTGTGTCAAATGCGGCCTTTGCAATAAGGCTTGTTCTATGGGACTTGATGTTAGAGAAATGGTCCAAGCTAACAGCATCTCAAAGAATACGGAATGCATACAGTGCGGAGCCTGCGTTGATGGATGCCCCAAAAAGGCTCTAAAGTATAAATGGACATGGAAAAGGTGAAAAGATGGCAAAAGATAGAAAGATAGACGTTGTAATCCTAGGTCTTTTAGCACACGAGGATCTGACTGGATACGATATTAAAAAACAGATCGATGGCGCAATTTCTTTTTTCTGGAAAGGGAGCTTTGGAAGTATTTATCCAGCTCTTGGGGAAATGGAAAAACAGGGACTTGTAAAGCGAAAGAAATCGGATAAGAGTAGTGGGCGCGAAAAAATAGTTTATCAGATCACCAAGGATGGAAAAGAGACCCTCAAGGCGTGGCTAAATGATGAGAAGGCTATAAACGACCTTAAATACGAGACTCTTTTAAAAATGTATTTCGGCGGCATACAAGATAGAAGCGTGACGATCCGAAATATTGAGATTTTTGAGCAGCAGGTAAAAGAGAATCTGGAAGTCCTTAAGTTTTATAAGGGAAATCTGGAGAAGGTTCTTGATAATGAGGACCATGTTCATTACTATCTGACAGTTTTATTTGGAATTGAGACTTATGAGGCCTATTTAAAATGGTGCAATAAGGCCAAAAAGATCATGAAGGAGAAATGATATGAGTACAGCGGTTGTTTATTATTCAATGCTTGGAAATAGTGAGATGGTAGCTGAGCATATAGCCAAAAAGCTTGGCGCAGATGTTATACGAATTGAGCCTGACAAGGCTTATCCTGACAAGGGCGCAAAGAAATTCCTGTGGGGCGGAAAAAGTGCAGTGATGGGCGAGATGCCAGTACTTAAGCCTTACGAATTTGATGCCTCCAAGTATGATAAAGTCATTATTGGCTTTCCTGTTTGGGCTAGCCGACCTGCACCTCCAATCTGGACATTTTTAAACGAACAAAAAGATGTGCTCAAAGAAAAGAAGATTGCAGTGTTTGCTTGCCAAAGTGGAAACGGCGCAGAAAAGGCTTTTGACAGGATCAAAAAGCAGATTGGCGTGGAAAAGTTTGAAGCAGAGCTCATACTCATCGATCCAAAGACCAGGGTTAATGCGGATAATGATGGTAAGATAGATTCTTTTTGTGATAAACTTCATAATTAAGAAACGATGGCAAGGGTAAATATATGAATAAACAGCATAAAATAAAAGGCTTGTTTTTTGATTTTGATGGTGTCATCACAATTGAAAAGCAGGGCTCACCAACGATAATTTCTTATATTTCAAAAGAGGCAAATATTCCAATTGAAGTTGTTGAAAATGCGTATTACAAGCATAACGATGATTTGCTCTATGGCAATATTACCCATAGAGATATGTGGGAACAGTTTTGTTCTGATATAGGAAAAACATTAGATTTTCATATGCTTGAAAAGGCATTTATGAATGTTACTTTCGATGAGAAAATGCTTGATCATATAAAAGATAAGCATAGCGATTATCTCATTGGAATGATAACTGACAACAAGGCTGACAGAATAAATACCATTGTTAATAACACGGTACTTAAGGATTTGTTTGATGTTGTTATAATTTCAGCAGATGTTCATAGCAGAAAATCTGAAAGAAAAATTTTTGAGGAAGCTTTAAAGCAGTCTGGACTTAAGGCAGAAGAGTGCGTGTTCATCGATAATACTGAATCTAATTTGAAGATTCCGTCTGAAATGGGATTTAAAACAATTTTCTTTGATGATGAAAAAAGGGATTATGGCGATTTATAGAATATGAATCTTGATTTTCTTATGCAAAAAGTATACAGAGAAAGAAGTAAACCTGATTATCGCTGATTTCCATGATGACTTTTGCACTATCAGGAGGGATATGGTTGCAGAAGGGATTTTGGAGAGAAAAGACGGGGGTATATCTTCCGGTTTTACGTAGTATGGAGGGAACTATTATGAAGAGAGAATTAGGCATAGCAAGATGCGGATTAGCATGTTGCTTATGTAGCGAAAATGATCATTGCGGAGGATGCAATTCCGGAGATTGTCCTGGAACTGGATTTTGTGAAAATAGATCTTGTTCTATGGATAAAGGAATAGGCCATTGTTACGAATGTAATGAAGAATGTAAGAAAGGAATGCTTACAAAAATTAAACCATATGGTTTTACAATGTATATCAAAAGATATGGGGAGCCAAATCTTTTAGATTGTCTTGAAAGAAATGAGAAAGCTGGAGTCGTTTATCATCGTGAGGGGATTGTTGGCGATTATGATGATTTTAACGATGTGGAAGAACTTATAGATTTTATCAGAACAGGAAAAAAATAACTTCCAGGATAATCGGCGAAGTATATAGGGGATTGGATAGTTCGCGAATGACCAGATGGATTTATGATTGATACTGGCAACGGATATATTGAGATTTTTACAAATGCTGATGGAGAGCATCGTTTGGGTTCGATTCGCCATTTTGCATTGCTTACTGATGATGTGGATTCATTAGCTGAAAAGGTGAAAGACGCCGGATACAAATTGATTGTAGAACCAAATGATAAGGTGATAAAGTCTGTTCCGGAATATCCTATTAGAATGGCATTTTGCTTTGGTTCTCTAGGAGAACAGATAGAGTTTTTCTCTGAGAGATAAACCGAAAGATATGCTGTAAGGTGATCATGCCGGATTATAGATTATTGCCCAAGTATCGCTATCCTGTTGCCATAGAGGATTGCTATAACACGTATCTTTGGGTTTTAGAGAATTCAGAAAGCCTTGGGATAAACAAAGATAGAACTATATTTATAGGGGATAGTGCAGGAGGAAACATTGCTGTAGCTGTGACAGTGATGCTGAAGGACAGAAATCAGCCAATTCCTCAAGGTAATATGCTTATTTATCCTGTCTTGGATAAAAGAATGACCACTGAATCAATGATGAAGTATACAGATACTCCGATATGGGATTCGAAGTGCAATAAACGGTTTTGGGATATGTACTTGAAAGGGTGTGATTTGTCTCGTACAAGGTATTCATCGATGTCAGAGATTGACCATCTAGATTTCTTCCCGAAAACATATGTAGAAGTGGCTGAATTTGATTGCCTTCACGATGAAGGAATAGCCTTTGCTAAAACTCTAATATCTGAGGGTGTAGATGCTGAGTATTATAGCGTCCATGGAACATGCCACGGATTTGAAGTAGCAACAAGAAGTTCGATTCTTAATGAGTGTATGAAGAGGCGTATTGAATGGATAAAGAATGTATGTATGATAAAAGACTAAAGGGATTCGATAAAAAATCGTATGGGGGCGCGAGTAGTTTTTGACCCTATAAAAAACTACTCTTGGGTTGATTAAAAATTGTTTCCAACATTATGAATAGTATTTATGGTAAAATATAGCAAATGCGAGGTAAATGCTATGTGTGATGTAAAGAAATATAGTGACATATATAAAGAAATTTTAAAGTTAAATGCACAAGATACATTGCAGCTTGTTCTTGAGAGTGAGACTGAAGAAGAGAAGGATTTCTACGAAATGATAGGAGATTATCTTCTTCAGAAAAAGCAGCGAGAAGTACTTGAGAGGAACGCAAACTGATATGAAAAAGTACACTATTGTTGCTGGTGTTAATGGCGCAGGAAAAACTACTCTCTATGATGCAGAACAGATTCAAAAATCAGAGTATAGAGTTAACGCTGATGAGATACTGGTTGAAGCCGGTGGCGATTGGAAAAATACTGCTGATGTTATGAATGCAGGTAAGGTTGCAGTGGAGAGGCTTAAAAAGTATATAGAGGATGGAGTTAGTTTTAATCAGGAAACTACACTTTGTGGAAATTCAATTCTTAATAATATAACTAAGGCTAAAGAAAAGGGATATTTAATTGAGATACATTACATCGGACTATCCAGTGCAGACTTGGCTAAAGAAAGAATTGCAAAAAGAGTTTCTGAAGGCGGGCATGGAGTAAGTGATGCGGATGTAGAAAGAAGATATGAACAGTCTTTCAAAAATCTTTTAAAGATTATTCCGAGCTGTAATTTAGTAGCTCTTTATGATAATACTGAGGAGTTCAGAAGATTTGCAATCTATAAGGATGGTGTGCTCGTAAGGAAATCCCATAGAGTTCCAGATTGGTTTGAAAAAATTCAAAAGCTTGTTTTCTAGGAAACAGGCTTTTTTGTTACAAAAATACTAGTATTTAAATGTGAAATAATTGTATAGCAATAGAGTTGCTTTGGGAGGGCTACAAATGGGTGATGATAGCTGCCGTTCTTGCATGGAATACAAGCAGGGCGAATGTATAGGACATGAAATATGTGAACTCTATAGACCTATACCAACGTCTGGAGGAAAGGATTACTGGCCTAAGACGATGCGCAGTAGGAGTTCTTATGCAGGTAGCAGTGGCTCTAGCTATGTTTATGCTAAAGATAGTAAGTTACCCAAAACGATAAGCACCAAAAAGAAATATGATCCAATTTGGCATGTACAAGTAGACTGGAAAAAGAAGGACTATGATAAAGTACTGGGGATAAGAAGAAAGCGAGCGGACTGTCCGAAAACAGTAACCGCAATACTCCGCTATTTGGATGGAAAAGTAATTGCGTGGATATCTTATGAAGAAATTCAAGTTGCTTCAGGGATGAAATATGTCCCCAAATGTATGTTACAGTTAAATAATAATACATTGAAAATTGAACACGAAGGTATAGAACAAGACCCAACGAGAGCAATGTTTCATGGACTTTTAGATGTTACAAGTCATATTACTAAGCCTTGCATGATATTTTTTGTTGTTGATCGACCTTTGTTTGATGGAGTTAAGGTGAATACACCAGTTAGAAATGATGATTTGTTATGCAAGGCATTAACGATAATTGTTGATAAAAAGTGTCATTTAACAGAGCTCGTAGTAAAGGATGGAACCGGTCTGATAAAAGAACAAATTGAGAATCCGGTTACTAATATAGAAGATTGTGTTTCAAAAAAGAGTAAAGATACAATTGAGGTAAAAAACGTAGAGCAGCATGATGTATCTGAATTAAAAACTGGACAAGTTGAAGATGATGACACAGAGATTGATCAAGAGCTAGTTGAGAAGCTTGTCAAGGCTCTGAATCCCAAGAAAAATGTTTCTAAATCTAAGAAAAATAGTAATGATAAAACAGCTGAAAAACGAGAAAAGCAAGTAGAAAAAAATACGGTGGTAGATGGAATACGTATTCGTTGTAGAGTTTGTAACCGTGTTTTTGTGATGAGTTCTTCAGAAGTCGAATTCTTTAAAAAGAAAGGTTTTCAGCTTCCTAGAAGATGTGAAGAGTGTAGAGCAAGAAATATACGCTATTCAGACGCAGACTACTATGAAAGAGGATTAAAACATAATTCATATCAGGACAGCTTAAATATGTATGGTCCAAGGATAAATGTAAATGGAGGGTTAGAAAACTCGCCTGGATATGTGCTTAAAGGGAATAAAAATGGAAAGAGCACTTATGAAAGAAATTTTGGGGGTAAGAAAGAGACAATAAAGAAGCGTCATTTATGAATTGATGTATGAAAGACATAATGAGGACATGTGCAAATATAGAATTAGTGGTTGATTTTTGTTAGTATAGCTCTCATTACTGAGAGCTTTTTTATATCAGTTATGCTTTAAGGATAGTTGCTATGACAATATTTCTGCTGGTATCTTGCTGTTTTATTCTAATTTGTATAGGTGTAAGAGTTAATTTGGTATGATGAGTTAGAATTTGACATCATTTGCGATAGGATGATTGCAAGCTTCCTACCAATGAGTGATACAGATCCAACCTTTAACTTCCTTATTTCTATGATCTACAGTCAGCTCTTTAATCTCCTTTGTGACAAGGCTTATAACGTGTATAAGGGAAGACTTCCGGTTCATGTGCGCTGTCTCACCGATGAGACGGCCAACATCGGTCAAAGCCCCAATCTGGAAAAGCTCGTAGCTGCAATTCGAAGTCGTGAGATTAGTGTCTGCCTATTTCTTCAGGTAAAGTACCAGCTTAAAGCAATCTATAAGGACAACGCAGATACCATCATTGGTAATATGGATTTTCAGCTCTTCCTTGGCAGTACAGAACCAACCACATTAAAAGACCTGTCTCAGGTTCTGGGAAAAGAAACCATCGACATGTATTCCACAGGTGAGAGCCGTGGCAACAATCCTTCTTACTCCATGAAATATCAAAAGAGCGGCAAAGATTTCATGACCATTGATGAACTTGCAGTCATGGACAGCGATAAGTGCATTCTGAAGCTTCACAGAGTACGAACTTTCATGTCGGACAAATACGATGCAACCCAGCATCCACTCTACAAAGAGACTGGTGAGTATGATGATAAGAATAAGCTGAATATTCAGAACTATGTGCATCAGAATCTTAAAGTCAGGAAAGGTAAAATGTTTGATATGGTGAAGGTTTAGCATCATTTGGGCACCTCATCTAATAATGATTATGCTATCATAGAAGAGGTGCATTATTTAATAGCATGCATAGAATGACTAAAATAAGGAAAGTGATGTAACCATGAATCAAAAGAAAAGAAAATATGGAGTAGAAGCAGGTTTAGGTACGTATGTATCATATAAAACATTGGTGCCGATAGAACATTTGGAAGATATTTGTAAAATAGATAATCATCCATATCATCTTTACGCTATTTTGGCATTTGATGAGTTTTATTTTGTAAGAGATAAAATTCAGCAAACAAAAGACGGCATAGCTTTTTCAATCTTTTCGGAAAATCAGAACGGTAGAAAGGAATATCAGACAAAGCCAGTTCGCCTTGCTAATGGATTGGATCATACTAAAGTACAGGTCGATATGGTATATCCATATAAGACTGTTACTTTTACATTAATTGATGAAGAGTATTTAAATAAAGATGCTAATCCAATAAATAAACCGGTTACTGTTACCGCAGAGGATATATTTCAATTTTCTGCAAATCAGTTTGTAGATAAGACTGAGTATGAGGTCTTATACATAGGTCAGGCATATGGCTCAGATGGAAATAGAACAGCGATACAGAGATTGTCTTCACATTCAACGTTGCAAAAAATACTTTCAGAAGCAAATTTGAATTATCCAACTAAGCATATTTTTATTCTCTTACTACAGATATCAGAGTCATTAAATCTTTTGTTTGATGGTAGGGCAAAAGAGTATACAGAAGATGACAAAAGTACGGATAAGCATTTAAAAGAGGTAATCTGCGATTTGCCAAAAGAAAAGCAAGTAATCAATATTACTGAAGCGGCACTAATCAATTATTTTAAGCCTATTTACAATGAGCGATTAGTCAATAATTTTCCTAATCTAAAAAGTAAAAGTTATAAACAATATTTTGATCTGGATTATAATGCATTGACAGTGGAAGTTGACTTGGAATTTGATACTTCGCCGAGAGTGCAGTTGTATACTAGAACTGCAAGGATAAATAGTCCGTATGATGCGATTCAGTATCATCTGTTTAATGATGAAAATCGATTAAGTATGTATGAGATTTTTAGATAATAAAAAAGGAATAAACAAAGACCAGTACTCTGCAAAAAAGTAGTACTGGTCTTTTTACGTATAAGACACAATTTAATACTACATCATATTGATTTAATACTATATTTGTGTTATCGTAATGCTACAGAGGTTGAACGAATATGAAAACATATAGTGTTAAACAAATTTCAGAAATGCTAGATACTAATCCGGAGACAGTAAGACGTTGGATTCGAGATAATAAATTAAGTGCTGTACAGATTTCTAAAAAGACTGGCAATGTTGTTACTGAAGATGAATTGCATAGGTTTATTAATGCAACGCCGAAGTATTTGCCGAGCTTTACTGCGAGTTCGTTGGGGGTAGCAACTGTCACAGGCGCAGTTGGATTAGCAGCTCTTGTTGGTGGAGTCGTTGCGAGTGCTTTGCTTGGGTACTGTGATGAAAAGAACCAAACAGAAGTTGCTGTTAAACCAGATGATTTTAAGAACTATCTCAAAGAAAATATAAAAAAGTTTAAGAAGAAAACTGAACAGAAGCAGGCACTTATTAAGAAGACTGAGAAAGAGATTGAAGATTTAAACAAAAAGATTGAACAGTATAAATACTTGCTCGAACATGAAGATATATTAAGTGATACGTTAGAATCAGTTATAGGTGAGAAGGAGAATATAGAAGATGAGTAATTTAGGTGGATATCAAGTTTTAACTACTGTGGCAAAAAAGGTACATGGACCAGGAAAATTATTAGCGCTACTTTTGGGCGGTGGACTTGTGCTTGGTGTAGGTGCCACAAAGGGAACCGAAGCTATTATAAATAAAATCAAGAGTGAGACTGATAAAAAGCAAAAGGCTTCTGAAGCGGCAGTGGTTTATAAGGTTGATAAAGAAGGCCGTAGTAATGAAGGTTTATTATTTAAACCTAATGATGAGTTCAAAGTTCTTGAGCGGGATGGTGACGCAGGCCTAATTGAGTTAATCGGCAATAATAATAATCCGTACTTTGTTTCTCTTAAGTTTTTAAGTAGTATTTCAAATTATGCAGAGAAAATATGAGTTGAAGAATATATTTATGATGCTATTATGTAGTTCAATTATATATTGTGATTTAAGAGAAAATAATTAGTGAAAAGGAGGTTATGTCAAGTGGGATTATTTGGTAAAAAAGAGGACAGGAGAGAGAAAATAAAAAGCAACGTTGAAAAGTTGATGAGCGCGTATGACAAAGAAGAAATTGATGGACCCACTTATATGAAAAAGATGATGGAGCTATCATCTAAATACAAAGATAAGAAAAAGAAGTAAGAACAAAAATATATGGAATAACAAAGATAGTTTTACATAGGCCAGTACCGCTGGGGACGCCCAGTACGTATTGGTCTATTATTATGCACATTTTTAGCGTAGGAAATCGACATGAGACGAAATTACTAAGCACATTTTCAAAGGAAGGAAAATTCGGGAGCCGCCGCTTCCGGATGAAGGTATGCGTTATGAAGGTATTTAAATGGTTAAAGGAACGTTTGAAGAAGGTATTTAGGAAAATAGCGGAGTCCGAACCAGGTAATGGTATGGCATTTTTTAAGAGTTCAATCACAATCTCAGAGACACTTGTAATTACACTCGACACTGATCGTGGAGTATGGAGCGTTATCAACCTTCTTGAAGGTTATGGTAATGATAAGCCGGGCGCTAATGCTCATGTACGGTAAAGAAGCAAGCAACCGAAAACAATAGATAGACCGCCAGCACTACACTATTCCGAACCAAAGACCAAAAGATAAGCATTTTGAGAAAATCTAAACTTTTGGATTTTCCTACAATGCCGACTACGGCGGAATCCCTCCCACTCCTTATATATTTCTTTCTGTATACATTGAATTTGTATTTAGTAAAATGCAGACAACACCACGGATCGGCTTTTGGCTGGACAATTCCAACCAAACACCGCAGCAGACAGTAGAAACCATTCTGAACGTTAGGAAGCCGGTATGATTGTTACATATAAGGGGAAGAAAAATTTCTTTTAGATACTTGTTTTCCTAAAACTGATGTGATATAATAATTCAATTCCAGAAAAGGAGTAAAAAATATGCGGCAAGGTATTCTTAAATAAAACTATAATCAAATAGTGGGAACAAAGGATTATGATAGTCCCTTTTGTAGGGGCTTAGTTTTTTGTACCCAATTTAAGAATACTTTTGCCTTATCAATTTTGACATATCCCCAAAAACAGCACTCACAAACAGGTGTATGCTGTATATGTGTATGTCCGCAAATTATCATCCCCAGTGGTAAAAGTATTTTACTGCTGGGGATTTTTATGCCCTTCGGGGCAGTAAAGGGAGGACAATCACATGAAAATAATCAATATTGGAATTCTTGCCCATGTAGACGCTGGAAAGACGACCTTGACGGAGAGCCTGCTATATGCCAGCGGAGCCATTTCAGAACCGGGGAGCGTCGAAAAAGGGACAACGAGGACGGACACCATGTTTTTGGAGCGGCAGCGTGGGATTACCATTCAAGCGGCAGTCACTTCCTTCCAGTGGCACAGATGTAAAGTCAACATTGTGGATACGCCCGGCCACATGGATTTTTTGGCGGAGGTGTACCGCTCTTTGGCTGTTTTAGATGGGGCCATCTTGGTGATCTCCGCTAAAGATGGCGTGCAGGCCCAGACCCGTATTCTGTTCCATGCCCTGCGGAAAATGAACATTCCCACCGTTATCTTTATCAACAAGATCGACCAGGCTGGCGTTGATTTGCAGAGCGTGGTTCAGTCTGTTCGGGATAAGCTCTCCGCCGATATTATCATCAAGCAGACGGTGTCGCTGTCCCCGGAAATAGTCCTGGAGGAAAATACCGACATAGAAGCATGGGATGCGGTCATCGAAAATAACGATGAATTATTGGAAAAGTATATCGCAGGAGAACCAATCAGCCGGGAAAAACTTGCGCGGGAGGAACAGCAGCGGGTTCAAGACGCCTCCCTGTTCCCAGTCTATCATGGCAGCGCCAAAAATGGCCTTGGCATTCAACCGTTGATGGATGCGGTGACAGGGCTGTTCCAACCGATTGGGGAACAGGGGGGCGCCGCCCTATGCGGCAGCGTTTTCAAGGTTGAGTACACCGATTGCGGCCAGCGGCGTGTCTATCTACGGTTATACAGCGGAACGCTGCGCCTGCGGGATACGGTGGCCCTGGCCGGGAGAGAAAAGCTGAAAATCACAGAGATGCGTATTCCATCCAAAGGGGAAATTGTTCGGACAGACACCGCTTATCAGGGTGAAATTGTTATCCTTCCCAGCGACAGCGTGAGGTTAAACGATGTATTAGGGGACCAAACCCGGCTCCCTCGTAAAAGGTGGCGCGAGGACCCCCTCCCCATGCTGCGGACGACGATTGCGCCGAAAACGGCAGCGCAAAGAGAACGGCTGCTGGACGCTCTTACGCAACTTGCGGATACTGACCCGCTTTTGCGTTGCGAAGTGGATTCCATCACCCATGAGATCATTCTTTCTTTTTTGGGCCGGGTGCAGTTGGAGGTTGTTTCCGCTTTGCTGTCGGAAAAATACAAGCTTGAAACAGTGGTAAAGGAACCCTCCGTCATTTATATGGAGCGGCCGCTCAAAGCAGCCAGCCACACCATCCATATCGAGGTGCCGCCCAACCCGTTTTGGGCATCCATAGGACTGTCTGTTACACCACTCTCGCTTGGCTCCGGTGTACAATACGAGAGCCGGGTTTCGCTGGGATACTTGAACCAGAGTTTTCAAAACGCTGTCAGGGATGGTATCCGTTACGGGCTGGAGCAGGGCTTGTTCGGCTGGAACGTAACGGACTGTAAGATTTGCTTTGAATACGGGCTTTATTACAGTCCGGTCAGCACGCCGGCGGACTTCCGCTCATTGGCCCCGATTGTATTGGAACAGGCATTGAAGGAATCGGGGACGCAGCTGCTGGAACCTTATCTCTCCTTCATCCTCTATGCGCCCCAGGAATACCTTTCCAGGGCTTATCATGATGCACCGAAATACTGTGCCACCATCGAAACGGCCCAGGTAAAAAAGGATGAAGTTGTCTTTACTGGCGAGATTCCCGCCCGCTGTATACAGGCATACCGTACTGATCTGGCCTTTTACACCAACGGGCGGAGCGTATGCCTTACAGAGCTGAAAGGATATCAGGCCGCTGTCGGTCAGCCGGTCATCCAGCCCCGCCGTCCAAACAGCCGCCTGGACAAGGTGCGCCATATGTTTCAGAAGGTAATGTAAAGATACATAATCGTCAAGACGGCAACAATCAGAAGTTATGGAGGGTAACAATGGAATATAGTAAGGAAGATTTAATGGAAGCAAAAAAGCAAATTTGGGGAGTGGGAGAGAACATGGGAACAGAGGAAAGTAAAAAAATCTGGGAGGAGAACGCACAATTTTGGGATAATGCAATGGGTGACGAATCTAATGAATTTCACAGAGAGGTAGTGCGTCCCAAAGTAACGGAACTTCTATCTCCTAATCCTGCGGATTACATTTTGGATATTGCGTGTGGCAATGGAAATTATTCTTCGTATCTTGCACAAAGAGGCGCTTCGGTTGTCGCTTTTGATTACAGCAAAAAAATGATAGAATTGGCTAAAAGACGGCAATCACAATATGCAAAACAAATTGAATTTTGTGTGGCGGATGCGACCGATAGAAAAAGTATATTAGAATTAAAAAGAAATCGAGCCTTTACGAAAGCAGTTTCTAATATGGCAATTATGGATATTACGGATATTGAACCACTTCTTATGGCTGTTTATGAACTGTTGCAGGAAAGCGGAATTTTTGTCTTTGCAACGCAACACCCTTGTTTTGTCACGTTGACTGAAAAATATATGACACCGCACAGTTACTATGATATAGCGATTGAAGGGCAACCGAAAGAGCAGATTTATTATCATCGTTCCATACAAGATATTTTTAACCTTTGTTTTAGAGCTGGATTTGTCATTGATGGATTTTATGAAGAATGTTTTAAAACCAACAAAGAAATTCCTATGGTAATGATAGTAAGGCTTAAGAAGGTAAAACGTGATAGCTTAAAATAAATTCAAGTTTGTCGGGTAAATAGCAAACCCAGCCGAGCCAGTCAACGGTCAAGATGAACGGCGCATATGCGCAGCCGTTGACAGCCCCGCCCGCCTTTGCTGGTAGGCAATCAAGGGGCGACAGCAAGAAGTGCCACCGCCCCGCACTATTATTCAGAAAGGGGAATTTCCATGACCGACCAGATAGCCTATCAAGAATATATCCAGCGCAGGTACAACGCCTTTTGCAAGACTGTTATCCGCTGTGCCGCCTTGGACAAGATTTTGAAGCTTAAACGGCAATGGGAACGGCAAGTTTCCCTTGACTATCTGATGAACGAGAAGTTTGTCCAGTTTGCCGCGTCGGAGCCGGACGAGGAATACCCATTTACCGTCTGCGGTCAGACCGTCCTGCTCTGCAACGCCGCCCTTGCCGACGCGATCTCTGTTTTGCCGGAGCAGACGCGGGAAGAAATCCTGCGCTATTACTTTCTGCGCCAGCCGCAGCGCGTGATCGGCGCGTGTATTGGCCGGTCACGCAGCACAGCGGGGCGGCATATCCAGCTTGCCTTGCAGCGGCTACGCGAAGAAATGGGGGTGAGCCGGTATGAGTAGACTTCTCCCCTATGAAACAATCCTCAAAGCCCGTGAGGGCGACCCAGAAGCCGTGAACGCTGTCCTGCTCCACTACGCCGGATATATCCGCTATTTCTCAAAAGTGAACGGGCAGGTCAACGCCGAGGTGGAGGACTATGTAAAGCAGCGGTTAATTGACTGTCAATTCAAGTTCCGGCTTGACGAACCACCGGACAAGTCATAAAAACTGAATACCAGCCGCCACCGACGCGGCCAGCGAAAGCAGTAAGTCTTGAAAAAGATTTACTGCTTTTTTTGTTGTCCGGCTCCGCTCCCGGCCATTTTGCCCCCTGCCGGTTGTAGTAGTAAGCGAGGAGGGAATTTTTCTGCCCTGGTGTTTGGCATTTGGAGCATTTACCCGTAGTAGAGGGCAAAGAGAAAGGATTTCTCCAACACCGGGTAGAAACCACTGCGTCCGGTGTCATTTTAGCGAAAGCGGGCAGGAATGCCCTTTACAGGATTAGTAGTAGCAGAAAAAGAGAAACAAACTTTTGTGGTTGCAGTTTTCCAAAAAAGTGGCGGACGGAAGTGAGAGAAAGTTTGCAGTCACGGAGAGCAAGTTTCTACCACGGTGCCAAAATCCGCAATTCTGCAGTTTTGCCCCTCGCGGGAAACTTGTTGGGGAGTGCCTTCCCCAAACCCTGCTCATGTGCCCTTACGGGCGAGAAAGGAGGTCACACCATGCGAAAGAAATACAACACGCCCCACCGCAGCCGCGTTGTGAAAACCCGGCTGTCCGAAGATGAGTATGCCGACTTCACAGCGCGGCTTGCGCCCTATGGTATCAGCCAGTCCGAATTTCTCCGGCAGGCGATACGGCGGGCGACCATACGCCCGGTTGTCCATGTGTCGTCGGTCAATGACGAGTTGCTTTCCGCTGTCGGGAAGCTGACAGCCGAGTACGGCAGGATCGGCGGCAACCTCAATCAGATTGCCCGGTATCTGAACGAATACGGCGTACCCTACAACACCCTTTCCGGCGAGGTACGCGCCGCCATATCCGACCTTGCCGTCCTCAAGTATGAAGTCCTCAAGAAAGTAGGTGACGCGGTTGGCAACACTCAAGCATATCAACTCTAAAAACGCCGACTACGGAGCCGCCGAGCAATATCTTCTCTTTGAGCATGACGAGTTTACCATGAAGCCCGTCCTTGATGAAACCGGCAGGCTTATCCCCCGCGAGGACTACCGGCTGTCCACGCTGAACTGCGACGGGGAGGATTTTGCCGTTGCGTGTATGCGGGCCAATCTCCGCTATCAGAAAAACCAGCGGCGGGAAGATGTGAAAAGCCACCACTACATCATCAGCTTTGACCCGCGGGACGGGCCGGACAACGGCCTGACCGTAGACCGGGCGCAGGCGTTGGGAGAACAATTCTGTAAAGAGCATTTTCCCGGCCACCAGGCCCTTGTCTGCACCCACCCGGACGGGCATAACCACAGCGGCAACATTCATGTGCATATCGTCATAAACAGCCTGCGGATTGAGGAAGTGCCGTTCCTGCCCTACATGGACAGGCCAGCGGACACGAAAGCCGGGTGCAAGCACCGCTGCACCGACGCAGCCCTACGCTACTTCAAGTCCGAGGTCATGGAGATGTGCCACCGGGAAGGACTTTACCAAATCGACCTCTTGAACGGCAGCAAGAACCGTGTCACAGACCGGGAATATTGGGCGCAGAAAAAGGGACAGGCCGCACTGGACAAGCAGAACGCCCCCATGATTGCAGGCGGTATCACGCCCCGGCAGACCAAGTTTGAAACGAACAAGGAGAAGCTGCGGCAGACCCTACGGAAAGCCCTTGCCACCGCTGCCAGCTTTGACGAGTTTTCCTCTCTGCTGTTGCGGGAGGGTGTGACCGTCAAGGAGAGCCGGGGGCGGCTGTCCTACCTCACGCCAGACAGGACGAAGCCTATCACCGCCCGGAAGCTGGGCGGCGACTTTGACCGCACCGCCGTCCTTGCCGTTTTGGAGCAGAACGCCCAGAGGGGCGTAACGGTTCGCTACACCCCGCAGCACCAAGCCGCCAGAGCCGCCGAACAGACCGCAGCCATACCCGAATACCTACACGCCGGGAAAGGCCGCTTACAGGGCGAAAAGACAGGGAAAATCGACCCCAGACAGGACAGTGTGCAGCGGCTTGTGGACATTGAGCAGAAGATGGCCGAGGGCAAGGGCAAAGGCTATGAACGATGGGCGAAGATACACAATCTGAAACAGGCCGCCAAGACCCTGACCATCTACCAACAGTACGGCTTTTCTTCCCCGGAACAGCTTGAAGCCGCCGTTGCTACCGCCTATCAGGAAATGCGCCAGACCAGCGGCGAACTGAAAGCACTGGAAACGAAGCTGCAAGGGAAAAGGGAGTTGCGGCAACAGGTACTTGCCTATGCCAAGACCAAGCCCATCCGCGAGGGGCTGAAAGCGCAGAAATCCGAGAAAGCCCGCGCCGCATACCGCCAGGCAAACGAGAGCGATTTTATCATAGCCGAAGCCGCCGCCCGGTATTTCAAGGCACAGGGGCTTACCAAGCTGCCCGGCCGAAAAGCGTTGCAGGCCGAGATCGAGCAGCTTATCTCCGAGAAAGACGGCCTGTACAACACCTATCACGAACAGAAGCAGCGGTTCAGGGAGTTGCAGACCGTCAAGCGGAACATCGACCAGATTTTGCGCCGGGAAGAGCCGCACCGCAGAAAGGAGCAGAGCCATGAACGATAAGCCGTCCCGCATGGACTACCGCCAGCACCAGGCAGCCCGCCGCCTTGTGCATGAGTGCTGTAACTACGACGAGGGGAACTGCCTGCTGTTAGACGACGGGGAGCCTTGCGTGTGCGTCCAGAGCATTTCCTATTCCCTCATGTGCCGCTGGTTCCGTGTGGCTGTCCTGCCCCTTGACGGGGAGCTGGCCGCAGCCCTCTTGTACCGGGGGAGCCGGAAACGCTGCGCGGTCTGCGGGGCGGCCTTTGTCCCCAAATCCAACCGGGGGAAATACTGCCCCGGCTGCGCCGGGTGCATGAAGAAACGCAAAGCCGCCGAGAGAAAGCGGAAACAAAGGCAGAAATGTCACGCTTTAGAGCCTTTCAAACCCGCATAAATCAAGGCTTTTTTCGTGGGTGTCAAAGGGTATGCGATACATTTATCCTTTCCCCCCGGAAATGCCGTCCTAATGCGTGACAAAGCCCAAAAACGACACAACACAGAGGGAGGTGATACTATCGCTGATTATATCAGGGCAGACACCACGCTGCCCGCCTATCTTCCATACCCCCGTTTCCTGCTGAAAATGGAGATTTCACAGACCGCCAAGCTGCTGTATGCGCTTTTATTAGACCGCTCCACCCTGTCACAGAAGAACGGCTGGCAGGACGGCGAGGGCAGGATATTCATTGTCTACCCCGTTGCGGAGATAGCGGAAATGCTGGACAAGGGTTGTACCGCCATCAAGGGAGCCTTGAAAGAACTGGACGCAGCCGGGCTTTTAGAACGGGAACGGCGGGGCTTCTCCGCACCCAATCGGCTTTATGTGAAAGTGCCGCCTGTCCCAGTGGTACGGTTTTCCGACCAACTGATGGCCGGAAAAGCGACCCTCATACAGTCGGAAAAGCGACCTTATGACGGTCGGAAAACCGACCCTATGATGGTCGGAAAACCGACCCCTAACAAAACTAATATAAACAACTTAATAGAGAACCAAACAATGAGAGCGAGTGGGGAGCCGCCCACAGCTTATGGCCGATATGAGAATATTTTTCTGTCAAAGGACGAATATGACGAGTTACAGGCAGAATACCCGGACAGGCTGGAACGGCTGATTGAGGAAATGAGCCATTACCTTGCCGCCAGCGGGAAAGCCTACCAGAATTATGCCGCCGCCTTGCACAGATGGGCGGCCAATGACAAAAAGGGAGCCGTAAAACAGGGCATCCCCGACTATACCTGTATGGAGGGAGAAAGCTTATGACAAGTGAAATCAAAGATATTTTGGAGAACATGACAACCGCCGCCCCGGAGATGGAGGACTATATCGGCGAGGACGGACTGCTTTACTGCGGAAAGTGCCATACGCCGAAAGAAGCCTACTTCCCGGAGGGTAAGGAGCTGTTTGGCCGTGACCGCCACCCGGCAGAGTGCGACTGCCAGAGAGCCGCCCGTGAGCAGCGGCAGGCCGCCGAGGAACACCGCCGCCATGTGGAAGCCGTGGAAAATCTGAAACAGAGGGCTTTTGCCGACTCAGCCATGCAGCAATGGACATTCGAGAACGACAACGGCAGAAACCCGCAGACCGGGATTGCCCGGCGGTATGCGGAGCATTGGGAAGAAATGCAGGCCGAAAACATCGGCTGCCTGTTCTGGGGGAACGTCGGCAACGGGAAAAGCTACCTTGCGGGCTGTATCGCAAACGCCCTCATGGAGAAAGAAGTCCCCGTATATATGACGAACTTCGCCGTTATCCTGGGCGACCTCTCTCCCGGCTTTACAGGCCGGAATGAGTATATTTCCCGCCTTTGCCGCTATCCGCTGCTTATCATTGACGACTTCGGCATGGAGCGTGGCACCGACTATGGACTGGAACAGGTATTCCATGTGATTGATACCCGATACCGCAGCAACAAGCCGCTGATCGCCACCACCAACCGCCCGCTGGACGAGTTGAAAAAGCCGACAGACACGGCCCATTCCCGGATTTATGACCGACTGCTGTCCATGTGCGTCCCGATACGCTTTACTGGCGTCAACTTCCGGCAGGAAACCGCAAAGCGGAAAATGGAAACCATGAAGAAACTGCTGGCTGAATGAAAGGAGTATTGCCTATGGAGAATATCAAGCAGCACGACCACCGTACCACCCGCCGCCCCGACTGCGTGACGGAAATCCGCATGGGGAATACCGTTCTTGTCGTGTCCGGCTTTTTCAAGAAAGACACCACCAGCACCGCCGCCGACAAGATGGCGAGGGTACTGGAAGCGGAAGCCGCTGCTACACAAAAAAAGGCGATTTGACAAGCTGTAAAGAAGCAGATTTATCACTTTTACCGCTGTACAGCCGCCCCTGTTCCGTGGTACAATGAAACCACGGAATAGTGGGGCTGGCTGTCGGAAACGGAGGATTTTATGTTAAGACAAGCCACCCAAAACCTCATTACCGCCCTTTATCCGAGATTGTCCCATGAGGACGAATTGCAAGGCGAGAGCAATTCCATTTCCAACCAGAAACGGATTTTGGAAGCCTACGCCAAGCAGAACGGCTTTACCAATCTGCGCTGGTACACCGACGACGGCTACTCAGGTGCGAACTTCCAGCGGCCCGGATTTCAAGCCATGCTTGCAGACATTGAAGCCGGGAAAGTCGGCACCGTCATAGTCAAGGACATGAGCAGGCTGGGGCGTAATTACTTGCAGGTGGGATTTTACACGGAAATGCTGTTCCCTCAAAAGGGCGTGCGTTTTATCGCTGTCAATGACAACGTGGACAGCGCAAACGGCGGCATGGACAATGATTTTACCCCTCTGCGGAACTTATTTAACGAATGGCTGGTGAGAGATACGAGCAAGAAAATCAAGGCAGTAAAGAAAGCAAAAGGCATGAGCGGCAAGCCTGTAACCAGCAAGCCAGTCTATGGCTATCTCATGGACAAGGACGAGAACTATATCGTTGACGAGGAAGCCGCCCCGGTTGTCCGGCAGATTTACCAGCTTTGCCTTGCGGGAAATGGCCCGACCAAGATTGCCCGTATGCTGACGGAGCAGCAAATCCCCACGCCGGGGACGCTGGAATACCGCAGGACGGGCAGCACCCGACGCTACCACCCCGGCTATGAGTGCAAGTGGGCGACAAACACCGTCGTCCATCTGCTGGAAAACCGGGAGTACACTGGCTGTCTGGTAAACTTCAAGACGGAGAAGCCCTCTTACAAGGTCAAGCACAGCGTTGAGAACCCCATCGAGAAGCAGGCTATCTTCCCAAATCACCATGAGCCGATTATCGACACGGAAACATGGGAGCGTGTGCAGGAGTTACGCAAGCAGCGAAAACGCCCGAACCGCTATGATGAAGTGGGGCTGTTCTCTGGTATGCTGTTCTGCGCCGACTGCGGCCATGTGCTGTATCAGCAGCGGTATCAGAACAAGAACCGCAAGCAGGACTGTTATATCTGCGGCAGCTACAAGAAGCGTACCCGTGACTGTACGGCACACTTTATCCGCACCGACCTTTTGACGGCGGGCGTGCTTTCCAATCTCCGGCAAGTGACGGAATACGCCGCCAGGCATGAGAGCCGCTTTGTAAAGCTGCTCATCCAGCAGAACGAAATCGGCGGCAAGAGAAAGACCGCCGCAGCCACGAAGCAGCTTGAACAGGCCCAGACACGCATTGCCGAAGTGAACCGCATTATCAAGCGGCTGTATGAGGACAATGTAAGCGGCAAAATCAGCGACGAGCGTTTCATGGAGCTGTCGGCGGACTATGAGCAGGAGCAGCGGGAACTGAAAGACCGGGCTGCCGCTTTGCAGGAGGAACTTTCCAAGTCGCAGGCCGCCACCGTCAACGCCGAGAAATTCATGGGGATTGTGAGAAAGCACCTTGCTTTTGAAGAATTGACCCCCACCCTCTTGCGGGAAATGATTGAGAAAATCGTCGTGCATGAGTGCAGCTATGACGAGAACGGCACCCGCAGGCAGGACATTGAGATTTATTACAGCTTTGTCGGCAAGATAGACTTGCCGGAAGCCTAACGCCTGACCTATCCGACACAGCCCTAAGTGCCGGATAGGAACGGCAAAATTTTTACACTTCTATTACTTCTTTATCGCACATTAGCAAAGTCACAGGGAATGAAGCATGTTATACCTATAACGATGAAACAATAATATGAAAGGAAAAGCATAATCCAGATAGCAGGTAAAGGTTAGGTAGAATAGATATTATTTTTAATTTTATACAGTAATTGCCGTGGAATCGGACTTAAAAAAGTGTTAATGGAGATTGATTCATTGACGCTTTTTGGCATTGTTGCGGTAGTTATCGAGGCATGGTTTTCCTTCTCTTCCTTTCTTTTTTTCATTCTTCCCCTAGGAAGAAGAGAAAAAAGAAACAAAGAAAAAGAAAATAAAAATTTACCCTATTAACTAACTTATCTAATCCTATCTTATTCTATCCGGCTTTTCTTTTGGCTTTCGTACGTGCCACAAACTACAGAACAGACCAAGAGGGGCAGTCGGAAAGGAACCTAAGAAATGAGCCGATTAACCAAAATAGAACAGAAAACAGTTATCAACTTCAATTCCGGTGAGGAAGAGGCAGTAGTCTATACCAGAGATAGAACCACTATAAGGAAACTTGACTCGTTAGTTACCGAGTTTCCTGATGCGTATAGATGTATAAAGGCTACTGATATCGGTAAGTGGATATGATTATTCATTAGGCAATAGGCATAAATATCAATATCATATTTCTTTTTACAATCTGATAAAATAAAAAGGAATTTTTGATAATCGGAATCTTCTTCGAATATGATGTGCTGATTGACAGAACGAAGTATGATATGATATATGCCAGTTGAACTCAGGATTCTGGGTTTTCTAGGCATAAAACAACTCCTGTTAGATATTAAAATATAGATTGTCAAAATCATTGACTTTAGAAGTATATATTTACTGAAAGGAAATTGCAATATGAATTTGAAAAATGGACCACTAACCCCGTCCCCTAGGACCATTCGCATTTTATTCGTCTGCCACGGCAGGATACACAGATAGTGCCGCAAACCCTTATGAATACTGGATTTCAAGGATATATGCGAACTGTTTTATGCCGCGTTTATACCTTAAAAATCACCCCGATGTGAAACTATTGGAAGGATGGATGAAGAGTATGACAAGCGTACTGTTCGTCTGCTGGGGGATTATCCGAGACAGAGATGCGGGTGCCGTCAAACCTCTGTAAATAGGGCGTTTCAAAGATACTTTCCATAGTTTTATACCGAATTTATACCTTTTGTTCAGAACCGCCTCAAAATTATCTGTAAATCCTGCTTTTATGGCAGGATTTCATTTTTATAGGTCTGATTTGATGCATTTCGATTATCAGATGAGTAGTGATAGGAAGTTGTAATAACCTATACCTGATTGAGGCATCGAGACTACTAAAAAACGTCGAAATCTGAGATCAATACATATATCCAAAACTATATTGTCGTATTTATCGTGGCTGTCTGAAAGGATGACCACTTTTTGTTTTGGATATACCATTCACTGCAAAAAATCGACCGTTCACTACATTGGGGAAATTAAACGGAGCACACTAACCGATAATATCTATATAGTATACCCTGCGGGAGGGCGCAAGACATCCGGTGGAGGTCTGCTCTGCGCCGAGCGGAATGAAATGGAGACAACCATGCGAATAGCAATTTGTGATGATGAAAAGAAAATATGCGTCAGCCTTGCCGAGAAAGTTGGGAAAATCTTCCCCGGTGCAGAGATCCTGACATATGCATCCGGGGAAGAATTACTTGGTGCGGATATATTGCCGGATATTCTGCTGCTTGATATCAAAATGCCGGGAATGAGCGGTATGGATGTGGCGAGGACATTACGGGACAAGGATTGGAGAAAGATACTGATCTTTATTACAGGTGAGGAAGACCAAGTATTCAACTCATTTGATCTTCAGGCTTTTCACTTCCTTGTGAAGCCTGTGGCTGATGAGAAACTTAAGGAAGTGCTTGAAAATGCAGTGAAGGGCTTGGAGAGATTCGGGGCTGAATCCGGTAAGCATGATAAATATATTGAAATCCAGTCCGGTACATCGCATATCAAGGTGAATCTATCCCTGCTTTTATATGCAGAGGTTTATGACCGAAAGACCATCATTCACCTGAAGAATGAGAGCATAGAGTATTACGGACAGTTATCTGCGCTTGAAAGTCTTGTCGGGAAGGATTTCTACCGTATCCACAGGTCGTATCTTGTGAATATGAAATATGTGGAAAGATATGACCGCACGTCA
The DNA here is from genome assembly GCF_900143205.1 of Butyrivibrio hungatei DSM 14810. Taxonomy (GTDB): domain Bacteria; phylum Bacillota; class Clostridia; order Lachnospirales; family Lachnospiraceae; genus Butyrivibrio; species Butyrivibrio hungatei. The sequence continues at coordinate 352,290 of NZ_FRDH01000004.1, forward strand.
GTAACACTCACGGGTGGAGACAATATCCCTATATCAAGAAGGGAATATGACGGATTCCTTAAAGCTTATCTGGAATACAGCCGTAGGAGGATTGATTCATGAATATGGAAAGAATGTGGGATATTGCCAGTACGATATCCGCCATAGCAGGATTGTTTGTCAGCGCGATCCTTGTAGCAAGGTTCTATGTCTCTTATATGATAAAAAAGAAGTCAGCAGTTCTGACAGGGACAGTATTCTTTGCGGTAATGACGATTCTTTATCTGATTCCGTTTTCTATGTCAGGCGTGGTGGCATATAATATCGGGATCATAGCAGTTTGTCTTACATCATTGCTTTGTGAGAGAAGAAACCTGCCGCAGAAGGTTTTTCTTTCGATGACGATATATATGTTCCTGTGGATATCTCAAGTGATCGCGGCTCTGCCCTGGAAGCTGATAAGTGTTCTTACCTTTATGAGAGAGTTATCGGATGATCCCGGAAAGCAGTTCGCCTGGTTTATTGTTGCCCTGGTCCTGCTTGTTGCGGTAGAAAACGCTCTGCTGTTTTTGGAGATATTTATTTCGGAAAAGATATACGCCAGGAAGAATGAGCGGATGGAGTGGAGAGAGCTGACTCTGCTTGCATCTCCCTATGTGGCAGTCATTGCCGGATATTGGATCAGTTCATTTCTCTCAGATGTATATGTGAAAAATACCGGCGTGTATGTTTGGAATAACTATCCTATCTATGACGGGATCCGAGCACTGTTTGGAGTGATAGCATTTCTGGCGGCTATTACGGTCATGTACTCTTATCAGCGTATGAAACAATCACAGGAGGATGCGCTGCAGAATGCCCTTGTATCAAAGCAAGTGGAGGAACTGTCAGGACATGTGCATACGATAGAAGCATTGTATTCCGATATCCGCGGGATAAGACATGATATCAATAACCATATCATGGTTCTGGGAAACCTGCTTGATAAAGGTGAGGCCGATGAGGCAGCAAATTACCTTAAAGAGTGGCAAAACGGATTCCCCATGCCGGATATCAACGCTAAGACAGGAAATCCTGTCACGGATATTGTTATTTCAGAGAAGATGCGTGAGGCTGAGGAAGCAGGGGTAGAGTTCGAACAGAACTTCCATTATCCGTCAAGCGGGAAGGTGGAATCCATTGATATCGGTATCATTTTGAATAATGCACTGTCTAATGCGATCAGGGCGGCATCAGGAAGCAAGGATCCGTATGTTGAAGTGAAGGCCTGGAAGAATAACAATGCCTATCTGATACAGGTAAAGAACAGTTTTGCCGGGAAACTTATGCTGGATCCCCAGACCGAACTTCCAGAGACATCAAAGGATGATAAGGAAAGCCACGGATATGGGCTGATGAACATGAAACGGATCACAGAGAAATACTACGGCACCATACAGCTTGAACAGCGTGAGGATATGGTAATCTTTACGGCTTTACTGATGATTCCGGATTGAAACTCACCGTTCACATCAATAATCCTGCCGTTTACTACATAAGGGGTTTATAAGTGATTTGCTTTTTCCGAAAATGAGATTAGATAAGTATATCTATCCCGTCATAATCAGATGAAATGGATTTCATGATTGAATGTCAAAGGAGGACGAGGACATGAGAATAAGTGGATCATACAATTCATATTCTGTGAACAATACAGAAACTATAAGCAAAAAGTCAACTTCAGTGAGAGATTATCAGAAATATCTGACGCAAAAGTTTGGATGCCTGACTCCTGGAAAGAATGCGGCTGTTTCTGTTACTGGTGGTTTATTGCGAAAAGCAATGTCTGACGAAAAAACCGGTGAATGGTTGGAGAGAGAACTGGGGAAAGCGACTGATTATATAGAAGCGGCGCAAAAAGCGGCTATATCGCATGGATCAACTCTTAAATCAGTATCCATCGAATTCGGTGAAGAGTACAGCACTATGACTACGGTTGGTGTTTTTGGTGATGAGGGAGGAACGGATCCCGAGATTGATAAGTGGCTTGAAAAGATCAAAGAGAAAAGAGACGAACAGAAGGCTGCGGATAAGAGACTTGAACAGAAAAATGTAGAATCCCAGAGGTTGGAAGGCTCATATAAATTGGAAGTGCAAGGAAAGGATTTGGCAGATCTGACAAATCAGTTTGCAATGAAGCTATCTATGCAGGCTGGGGTGTCGGCTCTGGGGGGATTTGATGTGAAAGCATAAACCATAGGAAATGGATTTCCTATCAGCCGAGCAAAAGGAGGGCATAAAAATGGCATTATCAAGTATTATGACAGGAGCACTATTGTCAGCGAATACATCAAGGCAGATCGCGCATGTTCAGCATGCTACCAAGAAACAGATGGATGGTCATGCCGGTGTTCTTGATGCAGAAATAAAACTGGATTCTTCACGTGGCGTAGATGTGACCAAGAAGAAAGAAGAGCTTGAAGAAACACAAAAGAAATCGGCAGAACTTGCTGAAACAACTATAAACACGCTGACTACTGCGAATGAAGACTTGAAGAAAGCAACTAAGGAAGATCTTGAGGCTCAGAGAGCAGAGAAAGCTGCTGAAAAGAAGAAAGCAGAGAAAGCTGCCGAGAAGAAGAAAGCCGAAAAAGAGGCCGCAGAAGAAAGAATCGAAAAGGCTAAAGTATCTACTTCTGAAAGCGGTGAAGTATCTGATGAGGCTGCGTCGGTATCTACAGAAGGTACAGTTCTTGACGGTGCATCGATCGATATTGTTTCTTCCGGCATTACTGTGAGTACGGGAGCTGTATCAGAACCGGCAGGGAAAAATGTTGATGTGAAGGTGTGATATATTTTCATGCGCACGGATGCGGAATTCTGATAAGGAGGTCGATTCCATGAGTAAGATTGGCGGATATACATCGTTTGATGTAGGTTTTCAGAAAAATATATATGAAAAGCCAAAGTCTGAGAATAAGCGGACGGATAAAAAGCCTGTTGAAAAATATGGTGCGGCTCAACAGCTGACTTCAAAACAGCCCGAGCTTAGCCAGGGAGCCAAGGATCTGTTGAATGAGATGCAGAAGAAATATGGTGATATGGATTTCTTTGTTGCGGATTATTCGTCCGATGATGAGGCTCAGAGATATCTTTCCAGAGGCAGCAAGGATTACAGTGTCCTGATCGAGCCGGAGCTTCTTGAAAAGATGGCGGCAGATGAAAGCGTAAAAGAAAAGTATCTTGGCATTATTGATGACGCGAAGAACAAAATATCTGAGGTTAAGGATGAGATCGCCAAACAGGATGATACGGAAGATGGCGTAAAGAAATCTGATATCAAAAATATTGGATTTTCCGTGAAGTCGGATGGAAGTGTTTCGTTCTTTGCAGAGCTCGAAAAGAGCAGCGCTGATCAGAAAAAACGGATCGAGCAGGCAAGAGAAGATAAAAAGGCTCGGAAGAAGGAAGACGAAAAAGAGGCTAAGGCTAAAAAACTAAAGCAACAGCAGGAAGACAAGGTTAAACGGAGTGTTGTTCGTGGGGGTTCTGCTGATGAGCTGATCAAGAATATCCGGGAAGTTGACTGGGATAAGGTTGTAGAGGAAGTAAAACCAAGAGCCGGAGGAAAGATTAATTTTGGGGTGTAGAACGCAATCGGTAAAGTTTCGGTAGGTTTTCGGTAGGAAAGTGGTAGGTTTTGAGTATTCTTTTCTTCAAAAAAGTATGATAGAGTTACAATGACAGAAGTTGACGATGAGGATCATTCCAAATGTTTGGGGTGATCCTTTTTCATGGCCTGCAGGTTTTATTGAAAGTACGAAAATAGTACGAGAATAGTACCGAAATAGTACCGTTTGAGTATTTTTTTTATTTGGCTATTATGATATAGTTAATATGTGGATGAATTGGTAGTGATCGTAAATGACCGAAAGTTCACCGCGGATGACCGCAAATGCACCTTTACTGTGGGTTTGGAGCATGATACATTTATGATGGAAGTGATGAGGGAGCTGTTTTACAGTATCCCTTATTTTAATAAGGACACACTTCACTACATCCCCCTGGGATGTAGTGCGTTCTGCGAAGCGGGGATCCGGCTGAAGCCGGGGAGTTGCCTTCGCTTCGCTGCGGAGTAGAACAAAGACAGGATTACATCATCTTATGCTGTGTTGAACGGTGGCGCACCTGAACACCACCTTTTCCCTACCTTCGCACCACCTTCGCACCACCTTTTCCCCACCTTTTAGCACTTTCCTCTTCAGTGGGAATAAGGTATCATTATAGTTGGGACGAAGAGGAAATGTCCACCATTTGTCTACCAAATGTCCACCATCTGTCCATTGCAGGCAGTTGTGACGGATGATAATATTAAAATATGCAATTTCTGCAAAATGTGAAATGAGCGTTTCGGATTTTGTTCGAAACCGATGAAAGATAAAAGGATTATTCCCGCGGAGAGAATAATCCTTTTATGTTTTATCGGGCCGGAGTACAGAGGGGGCAACCCTTTGGCGGATCGTAAAGGCAGAGCCTTACGCGTGGTGCAGGAGCAAGACTCCGCCGGATTGTAAAGGCAGAGCCTTACGCAAGGTGCAGGAGTAAGACTCCGCCGGATCCAAGGCAGAGCCTGGTAGGTCCAGGACAAAGTCCGGTCGGGTCACGGATGAAATGCCGTGTCCGTCAAGGTGAAACCTTGTCTGGTCAAGGGCGAAGCGCCTTGGTCCGTCCAGGGCGACAGCCTTGGCCCAGTTGTATGTCGTTGCGACATACAGTACTGGGTATTACTTGACGCACAGCACAAGGAAAAACCACGGCTTCGCCGAAAAACACAACAGAATATTTTCAGCAAAATGAGCTGATCACAGAAGAGGAATTGATGGCAGATCGATTCCTTTTTTTGTTGCCAAAAATCAAAAAAGATGAGGAGGAAAATGATCATGAAAGCAACAAGACACAATGGAAGAGCAGGTCAGAAAGGAACCTACAATGTAAAGCACAATGACAGAAATTTCGATGTGAAGAATTCGGAGCACATCGACGAGGCGAGGGTAGCACAAAATGTCTACTGGGATTGTTACCAGGGATATTGTTTTGCAGGATCGGATGAGCCAAGAAAATATACTTTTTCCGAGGTTGAGAGAGCATTTTATTTTGAAAACTATGAAGATCATGTGTTAGCACAGAATGCGAGAAATGAAGCGGCCCGACATAAGGAAAGAAACAGAACGATCGATGATGTTCTGAAGAATAAAAACACTTGCCCGGAGGAATCGGTTCTGCAGCTTGGCAATGTTGATGGAACGGTCCCAGGATCACTTCTTGCTCAGATCTCTGCAGAATACTTTGAAGAATTTGAAAAAAGGTTCGGATCGCATGTTCATATTTTGGATTGGGCTTTGCATCTGGATGAGGCTACCCCTCATATTCACGAACGGCATGTATTTGATGCCCTGGATCAATATGGAGATTTAAGTCCACAGCAGGATAAGGCTCTTGAAGAACTTGGTTTTGAACTACCCGATCCTGCAAAGAAGAAAGGAAAGTATAACAATCGAAAGATGGTATTTGATGCCACATGCCGAAAGATGTTCATGGATATCGCTCAGAGTCATGGACTTGATATTGATATGGAACCGATCTACGGCGGAAAGAGTTATCTTGAAAAAGAAGATTATATCGTCCGGAAGCTCCGGGAAGAAAATGAAAAACTCACGGAAGAGAATGCTCAGCTAAAGAGCGAAAAGGATGATCTGGTGATGAAGATCTCGGATGTGGAACAGCTCATGGATGAGGTCGCTACGGAGGCTTATGAGAAGGCCTGTGATGTTGTGACGGATACCGTGAGAAAGGAAACTCAGAAAGCAGATGTGAAGCTTATTGATGAGTATGAAGCCCGTGTGATGAATAGCAATAACACTCCGTCAGTTAAGAATATTGCCAAGCAGATCTTTGCCGGAATAAAGGATGTATTTGCCAAGGCTGCTGAAAAGATCCTGGGATCCATTAAGAAAACTCTTTCGGATCCTGAGGTCAAGGCAAGAAACATTGGTGTGATCAAGGAAAGAGGAAGAGTATCCATTGCTGAAAAGCTTGCAAAGTACAAGGAAGAGGCAAGGCTCCATAATGAGTCCTCTGTTCCTAAGCAGAATGTAAGAAAGGGGTGGGAGCGATCATGAGTCCGTTTGATGTTGTAAGGGAAAATGTGACCGCCAGACAGGTGGCAGAATACTACGGATTGAAAGTGAACCGGAACGGAATGGCCTGCTGTCCGTTCCATGATGACAGGACACCCAGCATGAAGATCGATAAGCGATATTATTGTTTTGGATGCCTGGCAAAGGGAGATGCCGTTGATTATGTGGCCCGGATGTTTGGCCTGAGACCGAAGGCTGCAGCAGAAAAGATCTGTGCGGATCTTGGCCTTGCTTATGACCGGGATCGGAGAGGCTCTCCGCCCAGAGCAAAGCCCGTAAAAACGAAAAAGACAGATGAACAGCTTTTCAAAGAGGCTGAGAAATATGTGTTTTTTGTCCTGTGTGATTATCACGATAAGTTGTTGAAATGGAAAATTGAATATGCGCCGAAGTCCCCGGATGAGGAATTTCATCCGTACTTCGTAGAAGCTCTGCAGGAGATCGACCATGTTGAGTATCTGCTTGATACTTTGCTGGATGGAGATATTTCTGACAGAGCTTTTTTATTATCAAATTATGGAAGGAAGGTACAAGAGATTGAAAAACGATTACGAAGAATTAACGAACATACCGCCGGAAGTGATAGAGAATGTCATGAAGGTGGTAAAAGAAATGGAAAAGAATCAGAGTGGTGCAGATGAGTTTCCTGTATGGTGGGATGGAAAGCAGCTTGATGAGAGTGCGTTTTGTGAATGGTTTGCTTATAAGCATGAGCTTATGTTTGTCGGTTCACAGTTCTTTGATATAGATGGTATTCTGAGCGAAGAGCGGCTCTCCAAGGAGATACTTGAGGATATTGAGCCTTACATCAAATCGAACCTCTCAAACCGCGTCAGAAAGCTTGTGGACGTGCTTAAGTTAAAGAATATGGCAGAGAGCCTCCCTATGCAGGAGGACCGGGTCCATTTTCATAACGGAACCTATTTTCTGGAGGGAGGGTTTATACCGGAGAAAGAGTTCTGTGCCAACAGGCTTCCGGTTGATTATGTGGCAGATGCCAAAGAGCCTAAGCAGTGGCTTGGTTTCCTCGCGCAGCTCCTTTATGAGGAAGACATTCCGACACTCCAGGAGTTTATGGGATATTGCATGATACCGACAACAAAAGTACAGGAAATGCTGATCATGGTCGGTAGCGGGGGCGAAGGTAAATCGAGGATCGGTCTGATCATGAAACAGATCCTGGGAGACAATATGAACATAGGCTCCGTTGCAAAACTTGCCACGAACAGGTTTTGTGTTGCAGACCAGGAGGGGAAGCTGCTCATGGTTGATGATGATATGAAGATGGAGGCTTTGCCGGATACCAATATTTTAAAGGCGGTTGTCACGATGGAAGACAAGATGGATCTGGAGCGTAAGGGGAAACAGAGCTACCAGGGATATCTCTATGTCCGTCTCATGGCATTCGGTAACGGAACGCTCAGTTCACTTTATGACAGATCGGATGGTTTCTATCGCAGACAGACTATCTTGAAAGTAAGGGATAGGGATCCTGACAGGGTGGATGATAAATCACTTATAGATAAGCTTAAAAGAGAAAAGGAAGCCATAGCGATGTGGGCATTAGAAGGGCTTTTGCGTCTGGTAAAGAACGGATTCCATATCACCAAGAGTGAAAGGGCGAAAAAGAATCTGGAAGAGTCCAGGAGAGCGGATGATAACATCTTGGACTTCTTTGATTCGGACGGCTATTTGCTCTTTCAGAAGGATGCAGAGATCCCTACAAAGGATCTGTATGATATCTACATGGAATGGTGTGAGGACAACGGAGAGAAGCCGAGAGTATTGAACTCCTTCTCAAAGTTCCTCAGAGAGAACGCAGATAAATATGGGCTTGTATATGACAAGAACCTTCAGCTTAGGAATGGAAAGAAGGTAAGAGGATATCACGGGGTGTGCAGGCATCCGGGACCGTGTCCTTTTGATAATGCGGTGGGTGCGGCATAGGCATGTAGGCGCGTAGGCACTTGATCTTGAAGTTGGTTCGATTTTTTTATGAGCCAACTATTTTTTTACAATGATTTCAGATTTTTGGTGCCTACATGCCTAAAGACAGTAAATATAAGGCTTTGAAGGTATTTGCTTGATGCCTAAGCAAGTGCCTTTATGTGGTTATTATGAAGAATTGGAGGAAATAAGAAATGGATCAATACACAATTCTGCAGGAGCTGACACCTTCACCGGGAGCGGTTCCTGCAATGGTTCCACTGGCCTACGAGGCTATTGCCAGATTGGATTGTAAAATAAAAGAAACGGCAGCTTATACCAGGGAAACGGCAGCACGCTATCCATTATGGAGAAAATATCTATTAACTATAGAAGAGGCTGCGGAATACTTTGGGATAGGTGAGAAACGATTGAGGAGGATCGCTGCAGATAATATAGGTGAGAATTTTATTATGGAAGTAGGCAGCCAGATACGGATCAAGAGAAAGCTTTTTGAACAGTATCTGGATGGTGTCGGAACAATCTGACGAACACTTTGAAGGTGTCATTTTTTTGAAGAAAAACGGCAAATGTTATAGAAACAAGGACCACTTTGCGCTATAATCGGGCGTGAGGCGGTTCTTTTTAGCGTGCGAGTAGGGGATCCTGCTCGCTTTTTTTGAAAGGAGACCGCAATATGAGCGAAAAAAGGAGAGATAACAGAGGACGTATTTTACACAACGGCGAATTCCAGATGAGTGACGGAAGATATCGCTTTAAGTACATTGACAGTTTTGGCAAAGAAAGGGTGGTTTACAGTTGGCGCCTGGACCACAATGACAGAGCGCCGGAGGGAAAGAAAAGGACGGCTTCGCTGCGTGAGATGGAGAAGCAGATCCAGGCGGATCAGTTTGACCATATTGTATCTAATGGTGGCAATCTGACGGTTCTTGAGCTTGCTGAGAAGTATATATCAACCCGAACGGGAGTTAGGCCGACAACGCAGGCAGGATATGGTACGGTAATTAACCTGCTGAAAAAAGATCCGTTTGGAAATAAGCGGATCGATACGGTAAGGATCTCGGATGCAAAATGCTGGTTGATAAAACTTCAGGAAAAAGATGGGAAAAGCTACAGTTCTATCCACTCGGTCAGAGGAGTTTTAAGACCTGCTTTTCAACTGGCCGTTGATGATGACCTGATCCGTAAGAATCCATTCAGCTTCCAGCTTGTTGAGGTGATCGTCAATGACAGCGTAACGAGAGAAGCAATCACGCGAGAGGAGGAAAGGAAGTTCCTTAAGTTTGTGAAGGAAGATCCTCACTTTTCAAGGTACTATGAAGGAATTTATATCCTTTTCAAGACGGGAATGCGTATTTCGGAGTTCTGTGGACTGACGTTAAAGGATGTGAATTTCAATGATCATAGTATCAATATAGATCATCAGCTGCAGAAGAGAGCAAAGACAGGCTATTATATCGAAGCGACCAAGACAAGCAGCGGAACGAGAGTGATACCGATGACACCTGATGTGGAAGAATGTTTTCGGAACATCGTGAAGAATCGCAAACCGCCCAGGATAGAGCCGAGTGTGGATGGCTATTGCGGGTTTCTGTACTTTGATAAGGATGGCAGTATCATGTATTCGCTTCATTGGGAACATTATTTCAAGCACATCCTCAATAAGTATAACGGGATCTATCGGGTTCAGCTTCCTAAGATTACCCCGCATGTATGCCGTCACACCTACTGTTCCAACATGGCGAAGTCCGGGATGAATCCCAAGACACTGCAGTATCTGATGGGACATTCGGATATAGGAGTTACGCTTAACACCTATACGCATGTGAACTATGAGGATGCCAGGGAAGAAGTGAAGCGCATATCGGAGGCTGTGTAGATACGCAAAAAAACGAGGTATAAAACTTAAAATTTTATACCGGATTTTATACCTTTTGCCGGCAAAAATATGCAAATATATGCCGATTTATGCCGGTAAACAGGAAGAAGAAAATACGAAAAAACCAAGGAAATACGGGGTATTAAGGGAATGATAAAGATACTTTTCATCTGCCACGGCAACATATGCCGTTCAACAATGGCGGAGTTCATAATGAAGGACATTGTAAACAAGCAAGGGCTTTGGGACAAATTTCATATTGAATCCTCAGCCACACATACAGATGAAATCTGGAACGGAGTTGGAAGTCCGGTATATCCTCCAGCTAGAGCTAAACTTCGTGAACACGGAATAGGCACAGATGACAATGAACTAGGCGTTGCAAACAAAAGAGCAAGACTTACTTCTAGAACTGATTATGACAAGTTTGACTTCATCATTGGCATGGATAGTGCTAATATCAGAGATCTTAATCGTATCTTTAGTGGAGACCCAGACCACAAGGTATTCAAGATGCTCGACTTTACCGACAGAGACGGTGATGTGGCAGATCCTTGGTATACAGGCAATTTTGATGCTACCTGGAGAGACTGCTCTGATGGATGCCATGGACTTTTTAGACATATCTTAGTGGACAAGAGATTTGCAAAAGAACTGGCAGAAGATGAAGAAAATGAAATGATAAACAATGATGATCTAGGACTTATTCACGACGATTTTCCTAGAGGCTAATGTAAAACCACAGCTATATATATCACCTAGTAGGAGTTGTAACTAAAAAGTTGCATCTCCTATTTTTTTATGTTATTCTTCAACTTATGTTTACGGAAACTACAAATGTGACTAATGGTCATAAAATGAGAAAAATGCATATAGTAACGGAAACTATATGTGATTGTTTCCGGGAAGAGGTAGGAAAATGGCAGTAAGGATAATTACAGATTCAGCAAGTGATATATCACAGGAAAAGGCAAAAGAATGGGGGATAACAGTACTTCCATTAAAAGTAAGATTTGGAGATGAAGAGTTCCTTGATGGGGTAACCCTTTCAAGCACCGATTTTTACAAAAAACTCGTGGAAACGGACGAGATACCAAAGACAAGTCAGATATCTCCATATGATTATTCAGAGGAATTTAGAAAGGCGGATGAAGCAGGGGATGAAATAATATATTTTAGCCTTTCTTCAGGAGTATCAGGATCATATCAGAGCGCATGCATAGCAGCGGAGGATTTTTCTGACAACATCAACATCGTTGATACCAAGCAGTTCTGTATCTCGGAATATATAATAGTTCAAAGGGCTGTGCAGCTGCGAGATCAGGGACTTAATGCTAAAGAAATCATAGATGCCATAACACCGGAGCTTCAAAAAGCTCACGTTATCGCAGTATTTGACACTCTTGAATACTTGAAGCTTGGCGGAAGAATATCATCTGCTGCGGCTTTTGCAGGCAACATTCTTATGATCAAGCCGGTCATAACCATAGAAGAGGGTGTTGTTAAAGTAATTGGCAAGGCCAGAGGTTCCAAGAACGGTCACAATATGCTCATGGAATTTGTCAAAAAAACTGGAGGCATAGATTTTGATAAACCAATATGCCTTGCTTATTCTGGTTTTTCAGATGAAATTCTCAAAAAATACGTGGAAGATTCCAAGGTGTTGTATGAAGGACAAGAGGATAAAATCCAGTATGCTGTAGCGGGAGCTACTATAGGCACCTATACAGGACCTGGAGCGATTGCCTTGGCTTATTTTGAAAAGTAATATTATTAAGTATAATTATTCACGCACGTATGATAAAATTAATGGTGAACTTACTGCGATTTTTTTGCAGGCAAACGCGGGTTTATTTCAGGAGGTTTCGCTATGAAATTTTACAGATGTGAGCATTGCGGCAATATTATTACTAAGCTTAATGATTCAGGTGTTCCTGTAGTTTGCTGTGGAGAGCCTATGAAGGAGCTTGTTCCTGGCGCTACTGATGGTGCATTTGAGAAGCACGTTCCAAAGGTTACTGTGGATGGCAGCAAAGTAATCGTGGAAGTCGGCGAAGTTGAGCATCCTATGATGCCAGAACATTATATCCAGTTTGTGTGTCTTGAGACAGACAAGGGATGTATGGTAAAGAACTTAAAGCCAGGCGAGAAGCCTTGTGCAGAATTTGTTCTTGCAAGCGGCGAGAAGGCAGTTGCTGCATACGAGTACTGCAATCTCCACGGACTTTGGGTGAAAGAGATTTGATCATTCAAAAATAATGTCTAATATATCATCGAAGGATATTTTGGTGTTAACGATCTGAAGTATCCTCGCTACTTCATCAAGCCTTGCGACCATACCTGTAACTTTCAGATATTCGCCCTTGTGAAAGTAGACGCAGCTGATGATACTTCCTTTTTTGATATCGTGCATTTTTTTATCGAGCTCTTCGAACATTTCCTCGGAGAGCTCGATTTTTGGTACTGTGATCTTTTCTTTGGCTCTCAGAGCCTCATCAAGTCCTTTGACAGCCTGGAAAGGGAGGAACTGAGCAGCTCTTTTGTCAGGTGACATTTTTTGTCTAGGCATATTACGCTTTATGTCCTCCAATCTGATTATTTCTATCTCTGGTGGTGGCACCAGGTTCAAAGTTGAGTCCCTTCAAGATGGCATTTTTGCCGAATTTATTTTTTATCTCCAAAACAGCCTTCTGAACCTTTTTGTCCCTTTCTATCTCTTCAGGAGATACAAAGAAAGAGTACTGCATGAACTCTTCAGGAACCACGTTGTTGCTGACAATGTACATGCGCCTAATGAGGTAGTCCTTATTTACAAGCTGACTGTATAGCTTAGCAATCTCAGGGATCAGGATAAATGATGCATTAGTCTCAGTATCCAGTGAAAAAGAGCCGTGAACTCCCGGAACAGGAGTATTCTTGGCGTAGCCTACAGACAGGGTAAAAGACTTGCTGACAAGCTCCTTGTCTACCATATCAAGGCACATAACATCCATCATCTCCTTGGCAATAACGAGGCCTTCTTCATAGGAATAGTCCTTCATAAGGACCTGTCCTTGAGTAAGGGAGCGGGATTGTGAACTATAGTTCCTAATATCTGCAATAGTAGTAGATTCACGGCCCCATGCGTGATCAATCAGGAGCTCTGCATTTACACCAAATAGCTTATAGAGAAGATCCTCGTTGCCATGGGCAATATCCTTCATAGTCATCATGCCATAGGTGGCAAGACGCTTGGATATACCGGGACCAACCCGCCAAAAATCAGTAAGGGGGCGATGTTCCCATAGGGTCTCCCTGTAGCTCTTTTCATCAAGCTCTCCAATGAAATCAGGAGAGTGCTTGGCGGTGATATCAAGGGCAACCTTGGTAAGGAAAAGATTGGTGCCTATGCCACATGTGGCACGAAGTCCAAGGGTTGCAAATATATCATCGATAATGGTCTGACCCAGTTGCCTTGCAGTCATGTGATACAAGGAAAGATACTCTGTTACGTCCATGAAGGCCTCATCTACGGAGTAGACGTGAATATCATCCTTGGAAATATATTTGAGGTAAATGGCGTAAACTTCCGCTGAGTAGTCCAGGTATTTTTGCATGCGGGGCGGAGCCATGATGTAATCAATTCCCTTTGGAATCTCAAAGACTCTGCACCTTCCAGGTATGCCAAGAGCCTTAAGAGCAGGAGAAACAGCAAGACAAATAGTCTTGTCGGATCTCTCAGGATCAGCTACGACAAGACGGGTAGTCATAACATCAAGGCCTCTTTCCACGCATTCAACAGAAGCGTAGAAGGACTTAAGATCTATGCATATGTAATTTCTTTCTTTTTCTGCGGCCATGATTCAATTATATCGAACAAAAGTTCGAGATGTCAAATTCTCTTTACCCATGGGAATTTATGATACAATAATTGAAGGGATTTTAGTATTCGTGTTGGAGGAGGACAAAATGCTTAAAGACGGTAAAGTTTGGGTAGCAAATAACGAAAAGGGTGAGAATGTATTTCTTTTACCTAAGATGGCAAATCGTCATGGCCTTATAGCGGGTGCAACTGGTACTGGTAAGACTGTAACACTTAAGGTACTGGCTGAGAGTTTTAGTGACATGGGGGTGCCTGTATTTCTTGCAGATGTTAAGGGGGATCTTTCTGGTATGGTTACAGAAGGCCTTGATTCTGAAGATATGCAGAAGAGAATACAGAAGTTTGGCCTTGAGGAGGCTGGATTTAAATATCAGAAATATCCTGCAACATTTTGGGATGTATTTGGCAAAAATGGTATACCTCTCAGAACAACTGTATCTGAGATGGGACCGCTTCTTTTAAGCAGGATCCTTGGTCTTAATGACCTTCAAAGAGATATTCTTACAATCGCATTCAAGATCGCAGATGACAATAGTCTTCTCCTGGTTGATACCAAGGACTTAAAGGCTATGCTCAATTATATTTCCGAGAATAAAAATGAATTTGCAGCAGATTATGGAAACATCAGTCCTGTATCAGTAGCAGCTATCGTAAGAGCTATCGTTTCTCTTGAGATTGCAGGAGGAGATAAGTTCTTCTTTGAGCCAGCTCTTAATATCAGAGACTTTTTTACAACTGGCGAAGGTGGAAAGGGTATGATAAATATCCTTGATAGCACAAGTCTTATCAACAATGGAACTCTTTATGCCACATTCCTTTTGTGGATGATGTCAGAGCTTTTTGAGACACTTCCTGAGGTTGGAGATCTTGATAAGCCCAAGATGGTATTTTTCTTTGATGAAGCACATCTTCTTTTTGACGATACACCAAAACTCCTTATGGACAAGATAGAGCAGGTTGTTAAGCTCATCAGATCTAAAGGTGTTGGAATTTACTTTGTGACTCAGAACCCAAGGGATATCCCAGATGGGGTTCTTGCTCAGCTTGGAAACAAGATTCAGCACGCACTTCACGCATATACTCCTTCAGATATGAAAGCTGTTAAGGCAGCTGCTGATTCCTTTAGAACAAATCCTGACTTCAAGACAGCAGACGTTATTCAGGAGCTTGGAACAGGTGAAGCTGTTTGCTCATTCCTTGATGAGACTGGAACACCTACAGTTTGCGAGCGAGTATACATCCTGCCTCCACAGTCAAAAATGGGCGGAATAGATGAAGCTCTAAGGGACAAGGAGATAAAGGGAAGCGTTATGTACAGTAAGTATTACGAGCCCGAAGATCCTGATTCAGCTTATGAATTTCTTGAGAGAAAAGGCCTGGCTGATGCAGAAGCTTTACAGAAGGCAAAAGAGGAAGAAGCTGCAGCCAAGGCTAAGGCAAAGGAAGAAGCTGCCGCTTTAAAGGCCAAAGAAAAAGAGGAAGCTGCTGAAGCAAGAAAGAAAAAGCAGGCAATGAAGAGTGTAGGTAACTCCGTTGCAGGAACTGTGGGCCGCGAAGTTGGTAAGACAGTAGGCGGTAAATTTGGTAAGTTTGGTAAGACTTTAGGCGGAAATCTTGGAGCAAGTCTTGGTAGAGGACTTTTATCTACACTATTTAAATCATAATGAATTCACACAAAAAACCAGCTTCTATATTATTATAGAAGCTGGTGTATTTTTGGGAGGAGGGGTTGTCCAGTGGGGAACCAGACAACCCGTGTATGAAAAAAAGTATTGTTGGGGGTTCAGAAGTTGTCCTTCTGATAGGTACTATATTACAATGTAACTGTTGCAAAATTGTGACTGAACTATAAAAGAAATATAATCATTTCTAAAATAAAAATTGGAGCATTAGAAAATATGTCAAAAAATAATCGCAAAAAAGTAAATAAGAAAAAGAAGAAATACGATCCAAATGGAGCATTTGGCCGCTTTATGCTGGCAATGATAATTCTGGGAATCGTAATTTTATTATTCATAAATGTTGCTCTTCCTATCGTAAAAGAGAAGTTTAAGAAAGCTGCAGCAGAAAAAACTGTTGATATCCTAAGTGAGAATATTGAGAAGATTGCTGGTGATAGCCCGGAAGCTCAAAAACTTACTGAAACTCTTGAGAATATGTCTGAAGAGGACAGAGAGACTGTTACTGAGATAGTAGCAGAGCATATGGATACAGAAACAGTTTCTGAAGTAATGGAATATGTAACTGATGGAGATCAGCAGGGGCTTATAGAATACGCTTCAGAAAATCTTTCTCCAGAAGAAGTAATGGAGCTTATGGAAATTTACGGAAAATACGCTGACTAAAGCGTGAAAAATGAATAATTATAAAAAATAATCCTATAACGCAAAAACACCCACGGGGGGACGTGAGTGCCTGCGATTTTCTTATGAGGGGGAGATAGTGATTATCTCTAAACGGCTTAGAGAAGTATTGCATCACTAACCTTGTCTAATACTATAAACAGAAAATGTGTACAAAAAGTGAAAAAAATGTGGAAAAAAAGTATAAATATAATTTCTTTTCTTCATCGTATTCATTCGAATGTAATTTCCTTTCAAAATTGATTAAAAAACATAAATTTGAGGCTAGCACTTCTTAATTATAGTGATATTATGACTTATAAGGCGTAGTTTTGTTTTTAAGAAAAGGAGGGCAAAATGAGCAGCATTTCATCAGTTGGTGGATACTCTAGTTACTCACCATACTCCACCATAGCAGCTGGCGGAACATACACTAGTGCTTCTCAGGGTGCTTCAGAGCTTGCTATTCAGGAAAAGACAGAGTCTCAGGTTCGTGGACTTGATGCAGGAAGTGAAAATCTTACTTCTGCAAAATCTGTTCTTAATATTGAAGATGGCGCGCTCGATGGTATTACCGATTATCTGCAGTCAATTAGAGAGCTTTCAGTAAAAGCTATGAATGGAACAATGTCAGATGATGACAAGCAGTACATTCAGGATCAGATAGAGCAGTATAAGCAGGGAATTGAAGACATCGCTAATGGCACAACATACAATGAAAAGCAGCTGTTAAACGGTAAGACACAGGATATGTCAGTAGCTACAGACAACAATGGTTCAGAAGAGACTGTTTCTACTTACAATACAACATTAAAGGCTCTTGGAATTGAAGATTACAATGTTACAGGCGATTTCAATGTAAACGACATCGACAAAGCTCTTGAGAAGGTAACAGGCAATAGATCAAACGCCGGTGCACAGACAAACGGTGTTGAGCATGCACTTACTTACAATTCACATGCAGCTATGGAACTTAATGGATACCAGATGGACAAGGAAGAGGATAATGCAACTAATGCTCTTCAGCAGCTTAAGACTCAGCAGGCACTAAATTCCTATCAGACTCTTTTACAGAAGAAAGAGCAGGAAAACAACGAAAGACAGTCACTTATGGTATTTGCTTAATCTAAAAAACTGAACACTATAATATAAGAAGAATCTACGAAAATATGATATAATTTTCGCAGATTCTTTTTTTATGTGTCTAAATGTTCGAAAAAACAATTCGACGAAATATGTACGCCTCAGACGGACATATGTATTTTAGTCAAAGAATCTTGATCTTTTTTAATTAGATAGAGCGATTTTAACCCCGTATACTTGACATAAAGTAATCATTTCGTTAACATTAGTGTTGTTGCATGATTATATGCGTGTATACAATCTTGAATTATTAGTGCAATGACGCACATTTGCTGGCAGTCATTGCAATTTTTTTATAGGGTTTAGCGCGTTGAAGTTATGCAACTTTGAACCATGACAATGGTTCAAAAAAGATCAAAAAAATGGGTGGAGAAACTAGGGTATGAACACAAAGACACTAATGTACATTGTCAAAAGGATCTTTTTGGCAATAGTTACGATCTGGGTAGTCATCACGGTTACCTTTTTTGTAATGCACGCTGTACCAGGAGGACCATTCACTGGTGAGAAGGCAGTCACAGAGTCCGTTAAGGCAGCTATGGAAGCTAAGTACGGTCTGGATAAACCTCTTGGAGTACAGTATCTGACTTATCTAAAGGATGTTGTGACCAAATTTGAATTTGGCCCATCATTAAAACAACGAGGCAGAACAGTCAACGATATCATCGCTGATGGTATGAAGACATCTGTTAGGATTGGTCTTATTGCTGCGGTCATCGCGCTTGCTTGCGGTGTAATCCTTGGTTCTATTGCAGCACTTCGCAGAAACAAGTTAATAGACAGGATTATCATGATCATTACAACGGCTTTCGTATCAATGCCATCATTTATCATGGGATCACTTTTACTGATTTTGTTTGCCATCAAGCTTGGAATCTTCCCGGCTAACGGAGCAGCCAGGAACGGTTTGGTACTTCCTGTGATAACACTTTCACTATATCCAATGGCTTATATCACAAGACTTACCAGATCATCAATGCTTGAAGTTTTGGGTCAGGACTATATCAGAACAGCTAAGGCAAAGGGTGTTTCAGGAATGAAGATAATCTTCGGACATGCTCTTAAGAATTCACTTATTCCTGTCATCACATATTTTGGACCGATGTTAGCGGGTATTACAACAGGATCACTTGTTGTTGAACAGATCTTTGCAGTTCCCGGAATCGGAAGAGCTTTTGTAAACAGTATCACAGGACGTGACTATCCACTTGTTATGGGCACAACTATCGTACTGGCAACACTTATCGTAATCATGAATCTTGTTGGAGACATCTTGTATAAGGTTGTTGACCCACGAATCACACTGGAATAATGAAGGAGAAATGACAGATGGATATCACAAAGTTAAGCGCGCAGGTTAATTTAGATGATTTTAATCCTGCTACAGAAGACGAAAAAGAATATATGGTCCAGATGCGTCCTTCATCTACATTCTTTAAGGACAGCGTCAAAAGACTTCTTAAAAATAAAGTAGCAACAGTTTGCTTCTTTATCATAATACTTATTACTTTAGCAGCTATTTTGGTTCCAATATTCTGGCCATATTCATATGATCAGATGCTTGGAATGACACCGGGTAAACCGGTTGATAATTCATTCAATGATCTTAAGCCTTTTGAGTATGGCAGATCAGAGATTAGAAGAATGGAAGCTGGAGAGTCAGTTATTCCTCATATCTTTGGAACAGACTCACAGGGTAGAGATTACTTCATAAGAGTAGTGTACGGAACACGTATTTCACTGGCAGTTGGTTTCTTTGCCAGCATCATCGTTCTCATTATAGGTATGACTATCGGTTCTATCGCAGGTTATGCGGGAGGCAAGGTTGACCTTATCATAATGAGAATCGTAGATATCATCTATTCATTACCTGACATGCTGATGGTTATTCTTTTATCTTCGGTACTTAAGGTAGTAATGGAGGGAGCACTGGACGGAACTGTCCTTGCCAAGATTGGATCAAATATCATCAGTTTGTTCATTGTATTTGGTGTTCTGTACTGGGTATCAATGGCAAGACTTATAAGAGGTCAGATCTTGTCACTTAGAGAACAGGAATATGTACTTGCTTCTCAGGCTGCAGGTGCTAAAGGTAAATGGATCATCTTAAAGCACCTTATTCCTAACTGCTTCTCAGTAATCATCATTTCAACAGCACTTCAGATTCCTAGTGCGATCTTTACTGAGAGTTACCTTTCATTCCTTGGACTTGGTGTTAATGCTCCTATGCCTTCACTTGGCTCACTTGCTTCTGATGCACTTAATGGTATTTCATCATATCCATACAGACTGGTTATTCCAGCACTTGTTATTTCACTGATAGTTCTTTCACTTAACCTTTTTGGTGACGGACTTAGAGATGCCTTTGATCCAAAGCTGGATACATAATTTGAGAGCAGAACTTCATTAAGAATGTATGGGAGAAAAAAGATGAATTTATTAGAAGTAAGAGATCTGCATACCTCATTCTTTACTGATGCAGGAGAGGTTAAGGCAGTTAATGGAATATCTTTTGACCTGGATAGGGGAAAAGTACTTGGAATAGTAGGAGAGTCTGGCTCTGGTAAGTCAGTTACTGCATATTCAATAATGCAGATTTTAGCTGGAGCAGGCAAGATCGTATCAGGATCGATAAAGCTTGATGGACAGGAACTCGTTGGAGCTGGCGAGAAGGTTATGAAGACAGTTCGCGGCAATAAGGTGTCTATCATCTTCCAGGATCCTATGACATCGCTCAATCCTACTTATACGATCGGACATCAGCTTATGGAAGCAATCTTGCTCCATACAGATAGAAATAAAGAACAGGCTAGAGAAAGAGCAATCGAAATGCTTAAGCTTGTTAATGTAAATGAGCCTGAAAAGAGAATGAATCAGTATCCATACGAGTTCTCAGGCGGTATGAGACAGCGTGTAATGATCGCTATGGCTCTTGCCTGCGAACCGGATATCCTGATCGCTGACGAGCCTACAACAGCTCTTGACGTTACAATTCAGGCACAGATCCTTGACCTTATGAAGTCACTTCAGGAAGAACTTGGAATGGCTATCATCATGATCACACATGATCTTGGCGTTGTAGCTCAGATGTGTGATGAAGTTATTGTTATGTACGCAGGTTCAATCTGCGAGCAGGGAACAGCAGATGAGATATTCTACAATCCTTGCCACGAGTATACAAAAGGTCTTCTCCGTTCTATCCCAACTGAGGGAAAAGAGGGCAAGAAGCTCGAACCTATCGCAGGTACACCTATAGATCTTTTGAATATGCCAAAGGGATGCCCTTTTGCACCTAGATGCGATGCAGCTATGAAGATATGCCTCAGAGAAAGATGTGAGCGCATGCAGATCAATGATTTCCATGCTGCAGGCTGCTGGATGAATGTTAAAAAGCTTATGGAAGGCGGTGCAAAGTAATGGGTGATTCAAACGAAAAGAACCTTGTTGAGATCAAGCATCTCAAGGAATACTTCAATGTAAATGTTGGATTTTTTAAGACCAGACCACTTAAAGCGGTAGATGATGTTTCTTTTTCCATCAAAAAAGGTGAGACCTTAGGACTCGTAGGAGAGTCGGGCTGTGGTAAGACAACAGTTGGACGTACGATCCTTAATCTCTACAAGCCAACAGCTGGTGAGATCTGGTATGACGGCAAGCTTATTAAGACAAATGAAGATATCAAGGAATTTAGAAAGAAAGCTACTATGGTTTTCCAGGATCCTTATTCTTCACTTAATCCTAGAATGACTGTATCGGATATCATAGGAGAACCTCTCGATATCCACAATATGTACAAGACTAAGGAAGAGAGAAGAGAACGCATTCTTGAACTTATGAGTTATGTAGGACTTAACTCAGAGCATGCTTCAAGATATGCTCATGAATTCTCAGGTGGACAGAGGCAACGTATCGGAATTGCAAGATCTCTTGCAGTAAATCCGGAGTTTATTGTGTGTGATGAGCCTGTATCTGCTCTTGATGTATCAATTCAGGCACAGGTTATCAATATGTTTGATGAGCTTCAGGACAAACTTGGACTTACGTATTTGTTCATTGCTCATGATCTTTTGGTGGTGAGGCATATCAGTGACAGAATAGCTGTTATGTACCTCGGTAAAATGGTAGAGCTCGCAGATGCAGAAGAGATTTACAAAAACCCACTTCACCCATACAGTAAATCGCTTCTCTCTGCAGTTCCAGTTCCTGATCCAAAGATTGCAAGAGCAAATAAGCGAATCGTGTTATCAGGTGATATACCAAGTCCTTTAAATGCACCATCTGGATGCCCATTCAGAACAAGATGCCCATATGCAGATGAACAGTGCTCATGCTCAATGCCAGAGTTTAAAGAGGTGTCAAAAGGACACTTTGTAGCATGTCATCACATGGAAAATGTCAACTAAGTCGTTAAAAGATGCAAGAGCATTTTTTATAAAAAACACTTTATTATCTTATAAGGAGGATAATTATGAAAAAGAAGTTATTATCAGTATTACTTGCTTCATGCATGGTCTTAAGCCTTGCAGCATGCGGTGCTTCTTCTGAGACACCTGCATCAAACGGCACAGATAATGCACAGCAGACAACAGATTCAACAGATTCAACAGGATCTGATGAAACTGCAACAGACAGCGCAGCAGCTGGAACAAACACAGGTGTTATCAATGTTTGTCTTGCTTCTGAGCCAGCTACTCTTGATCCAGCACTTAACTCAGCTGTTGATGGTGCTACAATGATCAACCACCTTTTCTCAGGTCTTGCTAAGTGGGGACTTGATGCAAATGGTAATCTTGAGCTTCAGCCAGATTGCGCTGAGGAACTTGTAGAAGGTGTAGAGAATGAGGACGGAACAGTTACTTATACTTATACACTTAAGGATGGCCTTACATGGTCAGACGGACAGCCTGTAACAGCAGGTGATTTCGTATTTGCATGGAACCGTGCAGCAGGACAGGCTCTTGCAGCTGACTACGGTTACATGTTCGAAGTAGTTGACGGATACGCTGATATCTGGGCTGAGGATGCTAAGGGCGACGAGACTCTTAACGTTAAGGCTATTGATGACAAGACTCTTGAAGTTACTCTTGTTAACCAGGTTGCATATTGGAATGAGCTTCTTGCATTCCCTACATACATGCCAGTTCGTGAGGATGTAGTTTCTAACGAGTCATGGGCAACAGATCCTTCAACATATGTTAACAACGGTGCATATGTAATGTCTTCTTGGGAGCATAACTCAGTTATCACTCTTACAAAGAATGATAAGTTCGTTGATGCTGACAAGGTTACAATGAACGAGATCAACTTCTACCTTTCAGACGATGCTAACAACCAGCTTGCTAACTTCGAGAATGGTGACTGGGAGTTCATCGACGACGTTCCTACAAACGAGATCGCATCTCTTAAGGACAAGTATCCTACACAGTTTGTAACAGCTGGTCAGCTTGGTACATACTATGTATGCTGGAACATCAACGAAGAGATCCTTCCTTCATCAAGCACACTTACAGGTGTTGAGAAGGCTAATGCTGAGAACGAGATCCGTAATGCACTTGCACTTCTTATCGACAGAAATTACATCGTTAACGATATTGCACAGGGTGGACAGGTTCCTGCTTCTTCATTCGTAGCTATGGGTCTTACAGATGCTGACGGATCACAGTTCTATCAGAATGCTGGTCCTGACAAGAGCATCACAGGTTACTATGATGTAACAGACGCTGCTTACGAAGATAACTGGACAGCAGCTCTTGAAACACTTAAGAAGTACTACACATTTGATGAGTCTACACAGCAGTTTACAGATTTCCCAACTCTTACATACCTCTACAACACATCAGAGGGACACAAGGCAATTGGTGAGGCTATTCAGTCAACATTTGCTGGTATCGGTATCACAATGAACCTTGAGAACCAGGAGTGGGCTACATTCCTTGATACAAGAAAAGCCGGTAACTATTCAATCGCCCGTAACGGTTGGCTTGGTGACTACAATGATCCTATTTCATTCCTTGATATGTGGACAACAGCATCAGGTAACAACGATGTACAGTTTGGTAAGGGCGACAACGCAGATGTTAAGGCATACTCACTTGATATTACAGATCTTGGATATGACACAAAGGTAGAGAATGGAACATGGGCTGAGACATACGATGTACTTATCGGCGACATCAAGACTTGCACAGATACAAATACACGTTATGAGCTTATGCATAGAGCAGAAGACCTTCTTATGTCAACAGGTTGCATCTGCCCAATCTACTACTACACAGACCTTTACATGATCTCTGACAAGGTATCAGGCTTCTTCTCAAGCCCACTTGGATACAAGTATTTCATGTACTGCTCAGTAGCAGAATAATGAGGACGCGTAGCGTTTACTTGTGAGATGATTTTTGTTCACTCCGATAGATTTCGTAGTGATACATAAGACAATAATTAAAAGAGCTATGGTTTATTTCATGTTATTCAGAACATAAACCATAGCTCTTTTAATTATTGCCATGTATCTACTACAAAATCTAAATCGTTCACAAAAATTATCTCAAAAAGTAAACGCTACGCTGTTTTCATTTACCGAAAATGAGAGTGTTGAATACTTTAAATAAAATGATAAAAATGTGATTTAATTAAGTCCATTATAAAGAAAGTATGTGATATACTATTTAACGTTTGGGGAAACGTATTAATAATAGGAAAAGGGAAGAGTTAATGAGTACACATTATAACGCGTTTATTTCGTATAAGCATGCGGCCCTGGATAATAAGGTGGCAGCGCTTATTGAAAAGGATTTAGAGCGCTATCATATTCCGAAGAAATTACAGAAAAAAACGGGATATAAGAAGATTGAGAGAATCTTTAGGGATACGGATGAGCTACCCATCACTAGTGATCTTAGTAGTACTATTGAGGAGGCATTAGCTAATTCAGAGTATCTGATCGTTTTGTGTTCGACTAATACACATCTTTCAACATGGGTTGAGAGGGAGATAGATATCTTTTTAAGAAATCATACGAGAGATCAGATATTTACAGTAATTGCAGATGGTGAGCCTCATGATGTAATGCCAAAGGTATTGCAGACAAGGGAAGTCATAAGGACTACAACTGAGGGCGAGATGGAGACAGTAATTGAGGACGTTGAGCCTCTTGCCTGTGATTATAGACTTAGCAGAAAAGAGGTCAAGGCAACTGAAGTTCCAAGGCTTGTTTCTGCCATGATCGGTTGTAATTACAACGAGCTTATGGACAGACAGCGTCAGTACAAGATGAAGAGACTGACTGCGGCTGCAGCAGCTGTTATGATGCTTTCTCTTGGCTTTGGCGGATATATGTTATATAGCAACCAGAGAATCAATGAGAACTACAGACAGGCACTTATCAATCAGTCTAGATATCTTGCTAAGGAGTCAGCATCTCTTTTAGACGATGAACAGAGAATCCCTGCTCTGCAGCTTGCTCTTGCGGCTCTTCCAAGTGAAGAATATCCTGATAGACCGGTTATTCCTGAGGCTGTAAGTGCTCTTTGTGATGCGTCAATTGCGTACCTTCCAAGAATGAGTTCAAATATTCTTTCAGACTGGGTTTATAACATGCCGGATACTGTGGATAAGTTTGTTGTGGATCCTGATTCCACTTCGCTTGCTGCTCTAGATTTTAGAAACAATGTTAAGGTATGGAACAAGGATAATCACGAGCTTGTTTATGATTATGCATCCAATGATTTTGAAACAGAGGTTAGCGATATAGAGTATATTGCTGACAATAAGCTTCTCGTAAGAGGATCACATTATCTTAGATGCATCAATTCTAAGACTGGAGAAGAACTTTGGTATGTTGATGATCTAAGTGAAGATATTATCACAAGCAGGATTGTTGCTATTGATGATGAATACTTTATGATTCAGGATCTTAAAAATGTAATTTATAAGCTTTCTACTGCAAATGGTCAGGTTGAAAAAACATATGAGCTTCTTGTAGATAATGAAAAGCAAGAAACTGCTGGACTTACAGGAGCGGTCATATCACCATCAAAGGATAGAATTGCGTTTCTTTCTAAGATTGGTGAAGATGAGAAAAGAGTTATTGTTATATGGGACTATGTAAATGAGGAATTCTCAGTCTTTGATATGACAGAAATTGATACCTTTGACGATGACGATTATCTTGATAATCTCTACTGGGTAGATGATGAGCATTTATGCGTTTCTTGTGATACATATGATGATTTGGTCACCAATTCAAGTTATCTGAATATGCGTACTTATGCTATAAATCACACTATTTTGTATTGCATTGATCCTAAAGAAATGACACTTCTTTGGAAAAATGAATTTGAGTATTCTGATCTAGTGATCGATGATGGTTTTGTTAAGGTTCCGTATTGTCATGGTGTTGCTTACTATGAAGGGAATGTCTGCAATATCATGGATATTGATACTGGTGAAGTACTCTTTTCACACAATGTTAACGAGCCATTTGTTTGTATGAGAAGTTCTGATACTTATCCTTTTGGTATTACAGCTAATGGTGGAATGACAGATGTAAATGATACGCAAGGCAATGATGTAGTACAGGTAATGTACTATTTTGCAGATGATATCCAAAAAGCTGTGTTCAACAGGGGAGTTTATCTGAATCAGTATAGCAGCAACGAGATAATCTATTATGAATCAGATGTGCGTGATGATAACTGGCAGATGTATGAGGATGCGCCTGTTACATCTGGATCGCATCAGGACTATTTATATGATGACAAGATCCTAAGTTTGGTAAAAGAAAATGGAATCTATCTTAGGGTATATGATCCAAATAATAAAAAGCTTGTAAATGAGATTGAAGTAAATAAGGATGAATCGCAGTACTATAATATAAATATTTTAGGCCTGAAAGGTGATCAGGCTTATGTTAGCAGCTGGATCGATCACAATTATAATGTTTATACAGTTAATGTAATTACTGGTGAAGTAACTGGAAATACTTTAATTAGTGATGGCAGCTCTTATTCTGAGCCACTTGTATCTTATTCAGATGGAAAGCTTGCGGTTTATTATATAAGCGCAGGAGAAACAATCTATATATATGACATTGCTCAAAGTGATGTCATTGGAGAATATCCTTTTGTTGAGGAGGGAAGCAAAGGATTCAGTTCAAAGAATCTCATTAGATATGATGCTGAAAGCGGCTATGTATATATGGGAGGAACTAAGGATTATCTAATAAATCTTGAAACAAAGGAAGCTAGAGAAGTAGCTTTACCTGATAACTGGGATGGAACTGACGGAATAGTAATTGATTCCAAGAACCAAAGAGTTATTACTTCAGATGAAGATACAGTACTTGTCAGAGATTTTGATGGTAATACCATTTTTGTGATAGATGGAATAAAAGTTAAATTCTTTGACCCTTGCGTTTATAACCCTACTGGAAATATAGAAGATGCTTATCTTTTAATAGCTTTTACAGATGGCAAACTTAACAGATATAGCTATGTAGATGGTAGTTATGTTGGATATAACAAGATCTACGAAGTAACGATTTATTCTGACGATAAGCACAAAGCAAGCTGGTATGTTGATTCTGCAAACAACTCTTTATATGTGACTACAAGAAATATGACCGACATAATTGATACAACTGAATGGATCAAAATCAGATCTATTCCATATAGTATCGGTTATCATGCAGGATCTGATAGTTTTGTTGTATACTCAAATGATGAAGATAGAGAGATGCATCTTGGCTGTTTCAAGCGATATACTCTTGAAGAACTCATTGAGAGAGGACGTAAGATGCTTGATGGTATTGAGATGTCTGAGGATTTTAAAGCTACCTATGGAATAGGTTAATATAAAAGCTTTATGTGGAGGAAATTATGGAAAACGAAAGATTGAAACCGATGTTATTTACTGTACTTAAAGGGTACACAGGCAAGCAGTTTGTTACTGACCTGATCTCAGGTATTATTGTAGCGATCATTGCACTACCTCTTTCAATTGCCCTTGCCCTTGCTTCTGGCGTTGGCCCACAGGAAGGTCTTTACACAGCAATTGTTGCTGGATTTATCATCTCTTTCCTTGGTGGTAGTAGAGTACAGATTGCAGGTCCTACAGCAGCTTTTGCAACTATAGTTGCAGGAATCGTTGCTACAAAGGGCATGGAAGGACTTGCACTTGCAACTATATTTGCCGGCATTTTGCTGATACTTATGGGCGTGTTCAAGCTTGGCTCACTGATCAAGTTCATCCCATACACAATTACAACCGGCTTTACTGCAGGTATTGCCGTTACTATTGCAATTGGTCAGGTAAAAGACTTTCTTGGTCTCACATACCCAGCTGGAACTACAACAATCGAGACAGTAGATAAGGTTAAGG
Organism: Butyrivibrio hungatei DSM 14810; assembly: GCF_900143205.1. Classification (GTDB taxonomy): domain Bacteria; phylum Bacillota; class Clostridia; order Lachnospirales; family Lachnospiraceae; genus Butyrivibrio; species Butyrivibrio hungatei. Next base: position 379,998 of record NZ_FRDH01000004.1, read on the forward strand.
CTATTGTTTCAAATATTGGAACACTTAATATCTGGGCTTTAGTTGTTGGACTTGTTTGTCTTGCAATCCAGATCGTATGGCCAAAGATCAACCAGAAGATCCCTGGTTCACTTATTGCGGTAATCGTTGGAATACTTATGGTTAAGTTCCTTGGACTTAATGTGAATACAATTGGTGATCTTTATGAGATAAGTGGAAAACTTCCTACTCCTCATATTCCAACATTTGATTTTAAGACTATCCAGTCTGTAGCAGGTGATGGCTTTACAATTGCTATCCTTGCTGCAATTGAATCTCTTTTGTCTTGCGTAGTAGCAGACAGCATGATCGATTCTAAGCACAGATCAAACATGGAGCTTGTAGCTCAGGGCGTTGGTAATATTGGTTCAGCGTTGTTTGGTGGTATTCCTGCTACAGGCGCTATTGCACGTACAGCAGCTAACATCAAGAATGGCGGTAGAACTCCTGTCGCAGGCATGATCCACTCTATCTGCCTTGTTCTTGTGCTCGTAGTACTTATGCCTTTTGCAGCACTTATTCCTATGCCAACTATTGCATCAATTCTTTTCATGGTTGCATATAACATGTGCCAGTATAAGGTATTTACTCATCTTGTAAAGACAGCACCAAAGAGCGATATCATTGTACTTGTAACTACATTTATTCTTACAGTCGTATTTGATCTTGTAGTAGCTATCGAGATCGGTATGGTTCTTGCCTGCCTTCTCTTTATGAAGAGAATGAGCGAGGAGTCAAGAGTTCGCGGCTGGAAATATTATGATCCAGAAGATGATCCAGATGGACTTGGACTTAAGGATATTCCTAAGCATGTAAGAGTTTATGAGATTAGCGGACCTATGTTCTTTGGTGATGCAGAGCAGATCGCAGAGATTAGCTTTAAAGAATTTACAAGAGCTCTTGTAATCCGTATGCGTGGTGTACCAGCTATCGATGCAACAGCTATGCACTCATTTGAGCAGCTCTACGAGAAGTGCAAAAAGAACAATGTTCAGCTTGTATTCTCTCATGTAAACGAGCAGCCTATGAACACCATGGAAAAAGATGGTTTCGTAGACCTTGTTGGCCGTGAAAACTTCCAGCCACACATCGACGATGCTTTGAAGAGAGCAGCTGAGATTTAATCTCAATATATATGATGAAAATGGTTCATAAATGGTTTATTATCGTTTATGAACCATCTTTTTATTAAATTTATATGGATAGACAGCGAGGAACAGACATGAATAAGATTGAGTTACTTTCGGATTATCCTTACTTGTATGAGACACATATGCATACCTCAGAGGGCAGTAAGTGCGGTATGTGTCCGGCAGAAGAAATGGTAAGAGCATATAAGGAAGCAGGATATGCTGGAGTTATGGTTACTGACCATAACTGGGGAGGTAATACTGCGGTAGACAGGAATCTTCCTTGGGAAGAGTGGCTTGATAAGTTCTTTATGGGATATCATAATGCCAAGGCGGAAGGCGATAGGATAGGACTTCCTGTATTTCTTGGATATGAGGCTACGCAAGGCTGTGGTCATGATTTCCTTATTTATGGATTTACTATTGATTGGATGAAAAAACATCCAGAACTTCGAGAGGCTGGAATTCCTGAGCAGTATGAACTTATTCACTCAGTTGGCGGAATGGTGATAAACGCTCATCCATATAGAGAAGCTGATTATATTGATGAAGTGCTTACTTTTGAACAGTACGCAGATGGCATAGAGATGTTTAATGCTGGGCACCTTCCTCACAGAGAGGGAGCAGCAGATCACAGCATCTGGAATGAGAAGGCTGTTAAACTTGCTAACGACAATAATCTTCCTGGAACTGCAGGATCTGACCAGCACAGCACAAGTCTATTTGGCGGAGGTACAGCATTTAGGACACCGCTTAGGTCCATAGAAGATTATATGAACAGGATCAAGAACCATGAAGATTACGTACTTACTGATGGCAGACATTGGTACGATAATCGTGGATATATGATAAAGTGATATTAATCTTGGAGTTATGTGGGAAGTATGTAGGTAGAGTTAATACTTTTTTGCTTTATCATAAAAAAGTGATTGACACTACTAAGTGGTGGTCTGTATAATTCAATTTAATATAAGACTAAAACCGATGAGACGGGAAGATGCGAAAGGGGCACTCACAGAGAGTCCGGGTAGGTGCGAGCCGGGCAGAACGCTGATTTGCAAATGGTCCGTTGAGGGCATAGCGAAAGGTTTTTTACCCAGTAGCCTATGACGGTATGGCTGCCGTTACCAGCCGGGGATATGTTGGTATCCTTAAGAGCGTGTGTATGACACAAATAGAGGTGGCACCACGGGTATACTTTAATTACTCGCCCTCAGTAGAACATTTTGTTCTACTGGGGGCTTTCTTTGTGTCTGCAATAGCACGCAAAACAAAGGAAATTGCAGAGCCATGCATAAAAAAGGAGGCATGTATGATCCAGACATCACTAGAAGAAGTAAAGAAAATAGCTAAAGACGGCAAATACAGACTGATCCCGGTCATCAGAGAGATCTTGTCTGATGTGGCAACGCCTGTGCAGGTTCTTAGAAAGCTAAAGAACGTAAGTGACCATGTGTTTTTGCTTGAAAGTGTTGAGGATTCAAGACAATGGGGCAGATATTCATTTCTTGGCTACAATCCCACATTAGAGATTTCATGTAAGGGAAAAAAGCTATTGGTAACTGATGAAAATGGAGTACAGACCTCCATGGATACAGATAGTCCAAGCTCCTATATCAGGAAGCTGGTTGAAGAAAACAAAGCTCCAAAGCTTAAGGATTCTCCTACATTTACAGGTGGTCTTGTGGGTTATTTTTCCTACGACTACATGCAGTATGCAGAGAAATCCCTTCATTTCAAGGCGCAAAATGACTATGACTATAATGATCTTGATCTGATGCTCTTTGATAGCCTTATCTGTTTTGACAACTTTAAGCAAAAGATCCTTTTGATAGCCAATGTGAAGGTTCCATCAGCAGATAATTGTGAATTTGAAGAAGCCTATGACAGAGCAGTTAAAAAGCTGGATGAAATGCAGGATCTTATTTTACATGGTGAGATGAAAGATGTTGAAAAAGGAAAGCTTCTTTCAGAAATCAAGCATGTCTTTTCAAAGGAAGAGTATTGTCAGAAGGTGGAGAAGGTAAAGGAGCACATCATAGAAGGTGATATTTTCCAGCTTGTTTTATCAAATCCCATGGAGGCTGATTTTGAGGGAAGCCTTTTTGATACCTATAGGATATTAAGGACCACAAACCCTTCTCCTTACATGTTCTATTTTTCTGGTGATACTGAGATTGCAGGAGCATCACCAGAGACTCTGGTTAAAGTAGAAGACGGCGTTATCAGAACGTTCCCACTTGCAGGTACAAGGCCAAGGGGAGCAACCTTTGAAGAGGACCAGGCCTTGGAAAAAGAGCTTCTTGCAGACGAAAAAGAAAGAGCTGAACACAACATGCTGGTGGATCTGGGAAGAAATGATCTTGGAAAGCTTAGTGAGTTTGGAACTGTTGAAGTGGAAAAGTACATGGAAATTGAGAGATACTCACATGTCATGCATATTGGATCATCGGTTAAGGGCAGGCTTTCAGATAAGTTTACTGCAATTGATGCAATAGACAGCGTGCTTCCGGCAGGAACTCTTTCAGGAGCTCCTAAAATAAGAGCCTGCGAGATCATAGATGAACTTGAGGGTATTAAGCGTGGAATCTACGGCGGAGCCATTGGTTACGTCGACTTTACAGGAAACCTTGATACCTGCATTGCCATCAGACTTGCCTACAAGAAAAACGGCAAGGTCTTTGTAAGGAGCGGAGCAGGGATCGTAGCAGATTCTGTTCCGGAAAAAGAGTTTACAGAGTGCGTAAACAAGGCAAAGGCAGTAGTCAATGCAATCAAAGATGCCTGCGAATGTAGCGATTAAAGAAAGGGAAAGCGACTATGATCTTGATAATTGATAACTACGATAGTTTTACATACAACCTTTTTCAGCTGATTGGAACCATAACTCCAGATATAAAGGCAGTCCGTAACGACGCTTATACGGTAGATGAGATAAGAGATATGGATCCAAGTGCCATAGTTCTTTCGCCAGGACCAGGCAAGCCTTCTGAAGCGGGCATCTGTGAGGATATAGTAAAAGAGCTGGGAAAAGAGATACCAATCCTTGGAGTTTGTCTTGGACATCAGGCTATCTGCGAAGCCTTTGGAGGGACAGTTGATCATGCAAAAGAGCTTATGCATGGCAAGCAGTCTGAGGCAGAGCTTGATACAGAATCTGTTATGTTTAAGGACCTTCCAAAGAGAGCAAAGGTTGCAAGATATCATTCACTGGCTCTTTTACCAGAGACCCTTCCAGAGTGCCTCAAAGTAACAGCTACTGCCGATGATGGTGAGATCATGGCGGTAGAACACAAGGATTATCCTATATACGGACTTCAGTTTCATCCTGAATCAATAATGACGCCTGATGGTCTTTCAATGTTAAAAAACTTTGCGTCAAAGACTAAAACAGTTTAAATTGTGCACTGGAAGAGAAACTGTGAATGATAATGGTAAACTGAATATTTTTGATTGCCGTACCACAATATGTGGTATAATAAGATAACAAGTCATACAAATAGAGGGGGACCTACGCATGAAGAAGATCTACGTACTGGACACCAACGTTTTGATTCAGGCACCACACGCCTTGAAGTGCTTTGATGATAACGAGGTCGTTCTTCCGCTGGTAGTCTTGGAAGAGTTGGACGCCCACAAGAGAGATGAGGGCGAGAGAGGAGCAAATGTACGTGAGGCGATCAGAATCCTCGATCAACTAAGGGGAGCAGGCGATCTGGTTGCAGGTGTGAAGCTCGACAATGGAGGACTTCTTAGAGTAGAAAAGAACTTTAAGGATGTGGAGCTTCCAAAGGATATGGCAGACTATAAGTCTGACAATCGTATCCTGAAAGTGTGTAAGGGACTTAGTGACAAGTCCAAGGAACAGGTAATTCTTGTTACCAAGGACATTCTGATGAGGATTAAGGCACAGCTCCTTAATATCAGATCAGAAGATTTCACCACAGAACAGGTGGCAGACCACGGTGAGCAGTACAGTGGACGTATTGATGTCTTCGCACCTGAAGATGTCTTCAAGGATTTCAAGAAAAAGGGAATTCCTGTGGATAAGGTGTATTGCTGTGATGAGAACGGCAATCAGTACGCACCTGAGCTTTATGAAAATGAATTTGTGGTAGTAAGAGCGGATCAGTCCACCAACAAGACTCAGATGGGCCGCGTCTGCAAAGGCTTTATCAAGAAACTGGAGTTTGAAAAAAGCCAGCCTTATGGCGTTAAGCCTAGAAATGCAGGTCAGTACTTCCTTCAGGAAGCACTCATGCAGCCAGCTGATGTGGCACCGCTTGTAATCGTAAAGGGAATGGCAGGTACAGCCAAGACGTTCTACTCTCTGGCAGTTGGTCTTGAGAAGATGATCAACAGACCTACAGGAGAGTACAGAAGGATCCTGGTCTGCAGACCAAATTCCCAGTTTGATGATGACATCGGATTTCTTCCTGGTGATGAACAGGAAAAGATATCTCCTCTTATGAGGCCTATAATCGATAACCTTGAGCAACTCATAGATTCCAATGAAGAAGAGCGCTACAAGGATGAAAAAGAGCTTCAGGACAAGACTGACGAAGTCTTTGAGAGAGGAATTGTTCAGTGTGAAGCATTGAACTTCATTCGAGGAAGGTCAATCCTTAAAACCTATCTCATAATTGATGAAGCTCAGAACATGACACCTACTCAAGCTAAGGGTATCATTACAAGAGCAGGTAAGGATACCAAGATCATCCTTCTTGGTGATCCAAATCAGATAGATAGACCATTTCTTGACGAAAGGACTAATGGTCTTTCCTATGCCGCTGAGCATATGAAAGGCAGCCCGCTTGCATGGCAGATATCTCTTTCAGCTGCAGAGTGTGAGAGAAGCAGACTTGCTATGGATGCTATCGAGAGGATGAAGGATAAGAAGTATTTCTAATTCAATATGCAGATCAATGGCTTACGCAGAAAAATGCGTAAGCCATTTTTGAGCCATGGGGACGGGGGTAGTGGCTCATTTTTTGGTGGCAGGAAGAATGCTGTTTTGGGCTGGCCTGTGGTCGCCCACCCCAAAACAGCATGCTCCATGCCATACCAAAAAAGTGAGCCACAACCTCCGTCCCTAGGGCTCATTATTTTGTAAATATTAAGAAAAATGTAATTGACATTTATTATCAAAAAGAATATTCTATACATGAGTTAGCAAAGGGTAACAAACAAATATAGACTACAAGGTAATTTATACGAATGTTAGTTAAAACTAACTACGCTATATAGTTAGATATAACTAACACATGTGGGTTAGCTAGGACTAACTTATGAATATGAAAAGGGGTGAATATGATGCCTATAACAATGGCTGATATTGGACAACTGGTCACTATCAAAAAGATCACAGGAACAGATGAGGTCAAGCAGCACCTTGCTGTACTTGGATTTGTTGCTGGAGAGAAGGTTAATGTTGTGAATAAGAATGGTGGAAATATGATTGTTAATGTTAAAGACAGTCGTATAGCTCTTGATAAGAGCCTTGCAAACCGCATTTTTATCTAAATAAATATTTGAAGGGAGAATTGAGATTCAATGAAAACATTAAAAGATGTTGAAATTGGAAAAACAGCTACAGTTGTTAAGCTGCATGGGGAAGGACCTACAAGACGCCGTATCATGGATATGGGTCTTACTAAGGGCGCAGAAGTTTATGTGAGAAAGGTTGCACCACTTGGAGATCCTATCGAACTAACAGTAAGAGGTTACGAATTATCTGTTCGTAAAGCAGATGCTGAGTTTGTAGAGGTTGAGTGAAATTTTTTTGAACATGTGTAAGCATTGACTAACAAGAAAAAGTTTATTTTAGGAGGCAGAAATGGAAATCAAGATTGCTTTAGCGGGTAATCCTAACAGTGGTAAGACCACTTTGTTTAATGATCTGACAGGTAGCAGGCAGTATGTTGGTAACTGGCCTGGCGTTACTGTAGAAAAGAAGGAAGGTAAGCTTAAGGGAGCAGAGTACAAGGATGTAGTTATTCAGGATCTTCCTGGTATCTATTCTCTTTCACCTTATACACTTGAAGAAGTAGTATCTCGTACATATCTCGTAACTGAGAAGCCAGACGCTATCATCAATATCGTTGATGGAACTAATATCGAGCGTAACCTTTATCTTACAACACAGCTTCTTGAGCTCAACATCCCTATGATTGTTGCTCTTAACATGATGGACCTTGTTCGTAAAAATGGTGATAAGATCGATGTAAAGGCTCTTTCAGATGCACTTGGATGTGAAGTTGTTGAGCTTTCAGCACTTAAGAGCGAGGGTACAGATGCTCTTGTAAAAAAAGCTGTTGATCTTGCCAAGAACAAGAAAAAGGCTGAAGCTAAGGAAGTAATTACTGGGGAAGCTAAAGCAGCCGTTGAAAAGATCGAAGAGTTATTAAAAGGATCAGTTGATGACAATTTCCTTAGATGGAATGCTATCAAGGCTTTTGAGCGTGATGAGAAAGCTATGGAAAAACTTGAGCTTTCTGCAACTAGAAAGTCTGAGATTGAGGAAATTATCAAGGCTTGCGAGAAGTCACTTGATGATGATTCAGAGTCTATCATTACAAATGAGAGATATACATATATTACAGGCGTAACATCAAAGGTAGTTAAAAAGGGACGTGCTAAGGGCGAGCTTTCAGTATCAGATAAGATCGACAAGATCGTTACTAACAGAATCCTTGGTCTTCCAATCTTTGCTCTTGTTATGTTCCTTATCTACGCTATCGCAATGGGTGGTTGGAGCGTATCAATTGGTACAAGAGCTACTGATTTTACAAATGACGTTATCTTTGGTGAGTGGGTTCCAGGATTCTTTGATACTATTCTTTCAGCACTTCATGTAGAAGAAGGAACAGTTCTTTATGGACTTATTCAGGACGGTATCGTAGCAGGTGTTGGTGCTGTCATCGGTTTCGTACCACAGATGCTGGTTCTTTTCCTCCTCCTCTCAATCTTAGAGGATATTGGATATATGGCTCGTGTAGCTTTCGTTATGGACCGTATCTTCCGTCAGTTTGGTCTTTCAGGTAAGTCATTCATCCCTTGCCTTGTTGCAACAGGATGTGGTGTTCCTGGTGTTATGGCCAGCCGTACAATCGAGAATGAGCGTGATCGTAAGATGACTCTTATGACAACAACATTCATGCCTTGTGGAGCTAAGCTTCCTATTATCGGACTTATTGCAGGTGCTGTATTTGGTGGATCACCACTTATCGCTGCATCAGCTTACTTCATCGGTATTGGTTCAATTATTCTTTCAGGTATCATCTTAAAGAAGTTCAAGGCATTTGCTGGAATGCCAGCACCATTCGTTATGGAGCTCCCAGCATACCATGTTCCTTCATTTGTAGGTGTTCTTAGAGCTACATGGGAGCGTGGATGGTCATTCATTAAGAGAGCTGGATCAGTTATCGTTATTTCTTCAATCATTATCTGGTTCCTTTCAGCATTCGGAACTGTAAATGGACATTTTGGACTTGTTGATAATCTCTTTGAGGATGAGACAGTTATTACTGATGAATATGTATCAGAGCTCGCAGCTAAGATGGATATCCCTGAGGAAGATGTAAACGCTATGGATGCTTCACTTCTTGCAAGTGTTGGTAATGCTGTATCATTCGTATTTAAGCCACTTGGTTTTGGTAACTGGAAGCCTACAGTAGCAACAGTTACTGGTCTTGTAGCAAAAGAGGAAGTTGTTGGAACATTTGGTGTTCTCTATGCATATGATGATACAGAAGAGGAGCTTGGAGAAGAGGGTGAGCAGATCTGGGCAAGAGTTGCAGCAGATTACACACCAATTGCAGCATTCTCATTCATGATCTTTAACCTCCTTTGCGCACCATGTTTTGCAGCTATCGGTGCTATCAAGCGTGAGATGAACAATGCAAAGTGGACATGGGCTGCTATTGGTTATATGACAGTTTGGGCATATGTACTTGCACTTATCGTATATAATTTAGGTGGACTTATTCTTGGAGAAGTTGCATTTGGATTTGGAACTATCGTAGCTGTGATCCTTCTTGGAACACTTATTTACCTCCTTTTCAGAAAGGGCTACGTAGCTTCAGAAAACGAAGGCAGAGAAATGGCTGTAAAGGCTAATGCATAAAGATTATGGGCAATTTTGAGGAATACATATTCCACTTGGATGACGCTTTCGCTTGGTAAAAAACGTAACGGACACTAAGGCACTAAAAAACAGTGCCTAAGTGCCGACGTTTTTTAACACATCCTCGTGAAATATGTAATTCCTGCAAAATTGTATATAAGTCTTAGATTTGCTAATAAAAATTACTGCTTATATATAATGAAAACCAGAAAATAGGCAGAAATGATAAGCTTTAAAAAGAACAAGATTAAGAAATGAAAGTGTAATATATTTAAAGCTCTAGGATGTACTAGAAAGGAGCGAATATGGCGACGATTTTGGGAAATGTAGTAGCACTATTATTAGTTGGAGTGCTGGTTTATATTTGCGGAAGAAACGTAGTAAACCAGATCAAATCTGGTGGATGTGCAGGATGTTCCGGTGGATGCAATGGTCACTGTTCAGGATGTAGTAGTTGCGGTACAGAGCATAGAACCAAGAAGTAAACAGTTCGGAAAAGTATAAGGACAAAGCTTATGTATAAGACGACAGTTAAGATAGATGGCATGATGTGCTCCATGTGTGAGACACATATCAAAGAAACAATTAGAAAGACATTTCCATCTGCAAAGAAGGTTACAGCTAGTTGCAAAAAGAAGGAAGCAACCTTTATTACAGATGATGTGATAGATTTAAGTGTTTTGGGAGATTCTATAGATAGAACCGGTTATCATTATCTGGATTCTGAGACTATACCTTATGACAAGAAGGGCATATTTGATTTTTGGCAGCACAGATAAGGGGAGTAAAGTATGAGTAGTGAACAGGTAATCGACAGACTTAAAGATAATGGCTGCCGCATCACCAAGCAGCGACGACTTATAGTTGATGTGATCATGGGCAATGACCACAGCTCCTGTAAGGATATTTATTATCAGGTAATGGCCAAAGACAAGACTGTTGGAATGGCCACAGTCTATAGGATGATCAGAGTCCTGGAGGACATCGGTGTAGTTAACAGAATCGATATGATCGAGATCAATAATGAATAAACATTTAATAAGGGCATGGACTTTGAACCATGTCCTTTTTTTGACTTTTTTCATCATCATCATTTATTATTTGTTTTATGAATAGCGATTTTAGAGAACTTAAGTATACAGTTAGAACTGAAGATGGAACTATGTCAGCCCGGGACATAATGAAGCAGAAGATGAAGCTATCAAGTAGAGAGATAACTCGCTGCAAGCTTTTTGAGGATGGCGTTATGTGCCATGATGCAGGAGATTCTGATCCTTTGGGGAAAAGAGCTATCTTTTTAAAAGATGAGCTCATGGTGGGTGATACGCTATATGTGCGGATCTATGAAGATATAGATAATGGCTCAGAGATCATTCCAAGCGATCATCCTCTTGATATTGTTTACGAAGATGAAGACCTCATTGTGATCAATAAGCCAGGAAATATGGTGGTTCATCCTTCTTATTGCCACTACACTGACTCTCTTAGTAATTACCTTGCAGGGTATTACAAAAAGACAGGACAGAATCATGTCATGAGAGTTATTGGCCGCCTTGACAGAGAGACCTCAGGCCTTCTTATATTTGCCAAGAACAGGCATAGTGCAGCTCTTTTATCTGATCAGTGTCTCAACATGTCAAGGAGAAAAGAATATGTGGCTCTGTGTGAGGGAGTGTTCGAGGAAAAAGAAGGTACGGTAAATGAGCCTATCTGGGAAAATCCAAAAGAGAAGATGATAAGAGAAGTCAGACCTGATGGGAAAGAAGCTATTACTCATTATAAAGTTGAAAAACAGTTTGAAGATTTTGCAATGGTTCGACTTGTACTTGATACCGGAAGGACCCATCAGATAAGAGTTCATATGTCATTTCTTGGCCATCCCCTTCTGGGTGATAGCCTCTATGGAAAAGAAATATCTAATAACCATGGAATGGAGCGTGCAGCTCTTCATGCAGCGCATCTGGAATTTTTTCAGCCAATAACAGGAGAAGCTTTGGCTTTTGAGGCTAAGCTTCCAGAAGATATTTGCAATGCGTTAAATGGATGAACATTTATCTGATGTAATACTGCTTGTATCGAACTAATGTTTGCGGTATTATGTTTATATGAGTCAAATTGATGCAAGTAAGTACGAAAATATCATATTTCACGTGGATGTAAATTCTGCGTTTTTGTCCTGGTCTGCTCTTAAAAAGCTAGAGGAAGAGCCTGGAAGCGTCGATCTGCGCACTATTCCGTCAGCTGTTGGAGGAGATGTTAAGACTAGGCACGGCATCATAACAGCTAAGTCTATTCCAGCCAAGAAGTACGGCATTGTTACAGGAGAGCCAGTTGTTAAGGCACTTCAGAAGTGCCCCAAGCTTGTTATGGTAAGAGGCGATTTTGCTACTTATCGTAGATTTTCACATGCCTTTATTGAGATACTTAGGAAATATGCACCTACTATCCAGCAGGTATCTATAGATGAAGCATATATGGATATGACGGGTACAAGGTCTGTGTATAAAAAACTTGAGACACCAGAAGAGCCTTTTCCTATCTGCGTTGCCAGACAGCTTAAGGATGAAATTAGAGATACTCTTGGCTTTACTGTAAATGTAGGCATTTCCTGCAACAAGCTTCTTGCCAAGATGGCAAGTGATTTTACCAAGCCAGACAGGATACATACTCTTTTTCCAGAAGAGATTCCTGAAAAGATGTGGCCTCTTCCTATAGGAGATCTCTTTGGCTGCGGTAAGGCCACAGCAGAGAGACTTAAAAGTGTGGGCATCAAGTCAATTGGCGATGCCGCCAACGCTGATCCGATTTTTATCACAAATATCCTTGGTGAAAATGGCGGAGCCTATATCTACGCCAGTGCCAACGGCATCGGTAGTACCAATGTATCAGGGGAGTACGATGATGCCAAAAGCTATTCCAATGAGACTACAATTTCTTTTGATCTTAACTCTGATAACTACGATTCAGAGATCATACCTATACTCAGGCGCCTTTCAGAAAGTGTATCTAATCGCCTGAAAAGAGACGAGGTCTATGGCAGAACAGTAACTGTTTCAGTTAAGACTACAGATTTTAAGCGCCATTCCTGTCAGATGCAGATAGAAAGCTCTATTAACGATACAGACAAGATACTTCGCTATGCCAAGGAACTATCAGACAAGCTTCTTCTTGGTGATGACGGCCTCTTTATCAAAGGCTATTCTGTCCGCCTCGTGGGAGTAGGCGTTACTAAACTTGACGATGGCTCCTACCGTCAGATGAATCTCTTTGATGACTTCAAAGAAATAAAAGATGTTTCATCTGCAATCAAATCTCCAGCTATTTCCGATGAAAAGCGCAAGAAGCTTGATGAAATGACAAGAAAGTTAAATGATGCCTTCGGAAAAGATACTATTCACAAGGGAATATAGGAAAGTTGTGAGTAGCATTTTACGTCTATAATACTTGTTTATTAGATATTGACGTAGTGTATTTGAGGGGGATTACGCTTAATTCGAGCTTATTCTTGATAAGACGTAAAGTAATTTGATGATTTAAGTCTATAGTGATTGTTCTACTGATGAGACGTAAAATAATTTGATGATTTAAGTCTATAGTGATTGTTTTACTGAAAAGACGTAATATATTTTCATTTTTTACGTCAGGATAGTGTGTTATTGGTAGAGAGACGTAATTGAATATTTGAAAATACGCCATAAATTAGAAGATTTAGCAAACAGACGTAAACTTATAATTCAGATTACATCCCACGCATTATTATGTATTTTAAAAGACACCTTTCAAAAATACTGAAAGATGTCTTTTTTGATGCACAAGACCGGCAAGCCACTCAACCTACCGGGAAACCAACCACTCACTCTGCCCAGATATCTGTAGGCTTTTTCTTGTATTTCTCACCCCAAAGGATTGTGAGTACGCAGCAGATGATAAGTACTACGCAAGCTACGATTGTTGACTCAACGCCGAACCCTACGTTGTATGCAAAGCTATCCTTAGCTGTTGATGCGTCAAGCTTGAAGATTGAAAATGGTGAAACGATTCCGCTGTTTGGAAGCCCGAATAAAATGTTCTGTGTAAAGTTCCATGCAGCATGTGCAGCCATTGGAAGCCAGATGCTGTCGCAGTAGTAAACAAAAAGCGCATAGCTGATTCCAACTAATACAATGTTTGTGATAGCAAGAGGAGTAACACCACTGTTGAAGATATGAAGGAAACCAAATAAAACGGCATTTCCTATGATGGCAACAGCAGGATGTCTGTAGCTCTTTCTAAGACGCTGATAGAGGAATCCTCTGCACATAAGCTCTTCGGCTGATGACTGAATGAAGATGCATACAAAGATAAGAAGAACTCTAAGCGGCTGGAATGAATCATAATAGATGAAGATATCTTTATGAAGTACAGCTACTAATATACAGAGAGCGTTTGTTCCAAATCCGATCAAAAGACCAAGTAAAAGGTGAACAATATTGTTTCCCTTGCACTTTCTCCAAAGAGCCTTATAAATAGGTCTGTTCCATTTGCACAAGAAATAAAGAAGGAATGCAGCCCAAATTCCCCAAAATGAGAAGTACTGAGCTGTGATCATAATATAATCATAGTTTTCTTTAGTTATAAAAGGAGCAAAGATAAGTGTTCCAAACTGTCCTATCAGCTGACCTATTATTAAAAGGACAAGAGAAATAAGTGTTGGGAAGATAAAAATATCATTCCATTTAAAGTTATCATTGTGAATCTTCTGTAAGATATTAGGATTCTGATTTTCTGGCATATACCTACCTCCAATTTTTTTCATAACACTTTACAATATAATACATTTGTTTGAACCTTGTAAATAGATTATAATTAAGGAAACAAGCCATTCGGAGGGGGATTTATGAATTTTAAAGTGATTCGTAACATTATTATAGTAATATGTCTTGTTGTTATTGCTTATGAAGTGGCCATGATCGGTATCAACAAAATGGAGTATAAAGAGGCTGCTGATGAATATCAGGATCTCGAAAATATTGCAGTTACTTATGTTCCAAAGGAAGATACACCAGAGATCATCGATTATCCTCTACTTAATGTAGATTTTGACAAGCTTTCAAGGATCAATGGTGATATCGTTGCCTGGATATATTTTCCATGCCTTGATATCAGTTATCCTGTGGTAAAAGAAAATGAGATAGACGAATATCTCTATCTGACATTTGACAAAAATGAAAATAAAGCTGGCTGTATTTTTGAAGATGTGCTCAGTGATGCTAAGTTCTGTGGCTTTCATGATATTGTTTTTGGCCATAATATGAAAGATGGCTCTATGTTTGGAAGACTTAAGCAGTTATATCAAAAGGATGGAGCAGCTCTTTTGGAAGAGGATCCTTATGTATATGTATATACAAAAGACTATGTGTATCAGTACAGAGTATTTGCATATGCTATAACTGGTGTTGGAAGTGATGCATATTCAGTAGTTAACAGCACAGAAGAGTACAAGGCATTTACCGACTATGTAAAGACTCACTCTTCTTATCCAATACCTGATGGAATCGATCTGACACAGGGAAACAGTATTCTTACACTCTCAACATGCAGTGGAGCAGCAGGAAGTAATAAGAGATTTGTAGTACATACAATAAAAGTTTCAGCCTGGGAAATGAATGGGTGAAAATAAAATTTCAATGAAGGGTTTTGATGTTGAAATAAATTAGTGTTTTTTATAAAAAAGTAATGATTACGTTATTGCATAGAAAAAATGGTTAAAGTAACATATAGCTAGAAATATGGATAAACGGATGAACTATGTTCATTTCTTAAACAGGAGAGATAAAAGATGAAAAAGTTTAAGAGTTTAGTAGCTGTTATGGTTGCCAGCGTTTTAGCTCTTACATTTGTAGCTTGCGGAGCCGTTAAGGACGGAGCAATCGATGATCAGGCTGCTACAAGAGGCATTCACGAAGGTGAAGGCGAAATATGGATTGATGATGAGGCTATTGCTCTTGCAGGATCTGCTTCATCTAGCCAGGCTTGTCTTGATGCCTGCACTGCTGTATTTAATCTTATGAACCAGCAGAGAACAGCTCAGGGGCTTTCTGCTTTAGTTTGGAGCGATGCTCTTACAAACGCAGCTCAGGTTCGTGCAAATGAGATTACAACTTCATTCTCACATACAAGACCTAATGGTTCAGCTTTCTGGACTGTTGATAGTAATGTTCAGTATGGTGAGAACCTTGCTAAGTTGTATCAGTCAGCTGACAGCGTATATGCAGCTTGGATGAATTCTCCAACACACGCAGCTAACATTATGGATAGCGGATACAGAACAGTAGGTATCGCTATTTGCCAGACTGGTGATGGAAGCTGGTATTGGGCTCAGGAATTTGGATATTAATTTGAACTATTTAGCACAGCGATTAAATTTTTCGCTGTGCTATTTTTTTCTTTATATGAAAAACCGTGATATAATGTATGTACAGAGTGAGTGTTTGCTTTTATCAGGAGGTGCTTTTTATGTTTGGAAAATCATCAAAAGATATCTATGTAAACAAGGAAACAACACCTATTTCTGTTTCTGGAGCCAATGACAATCCTTATATGCAGGAATTGCTCAGAGGCGAAGAAAAGCGCCGTGTTAAACATGGTGATGATATTTATTATCGTCAGAACGGCTACATTAAATAATTGAATACGGGGGATAGTATGGAAGAAAGAAGAAAAGGAAGAAGACTTGATCTATCAGGTGAGATCATCATCAAAGAACTTGGTGGCGATGCAGAAACTGTAGATATCAAGATTACAGATGCTTCTACAGCTGGACTTGGTTTTGTTTCTGACAAACAACTCGTTATTGGAGATAATTACGAAGCTAATCTGACAATCTGGACCAAGGAAGTTCTTCATGTAATTGTTCAGATAGTCAGAGCTGAAAAGCGCGATGACGGGTTCCACTATGGCGCTATGTTTGTCGGTATGCCTGAAGACGTAAAAGTAAGGATCAAAGTCTTTGAAACAGTAGAAGAAGAAAAGGCAAAACAGAGTTGATAAAAAATTAGATTATAAGGGCTTCTATGTGCTTATGAAGGTAGTGCATAGAAGTCTTTTTTGTGGTAAAATTTCTTTATTATTTTGATTTCAAGAGGTATATAAAATGAAAATTGCAGTTGTTGGAACAGGCTACGTAGGTCTTTCCAATTCAATATTGTTATCACAGTTCAACGATGTTACAGCAGTTGATGTAATTCAGGAGAAAGTTGACATGGTCAACAACAAGATTTCCCCTATCGTTGACAAAGAGATAGAGGAGTACCTCAAAAAGGATAATCTCAGATTATATGCTACGACAGATGCTTCATCTGCCTATGTTGATGCTGATTTTGTTATCGTTTCAACTCCAACAAATTACGATGAGAAGCTCAACTATTTTGATACATCATCAGTTCTTAGTGTTGTAGATCAGGTTAGAAAAGAAAACCCTGATGCCTATATCGTCATTAAGTCAACAATCCCTGTAGGATTTACAGAGGAGCTCATGGAAGAATATCATACAGACCACATCATGTTCTCACCAGAGTTCTTAAGAGAAGGACATGCACTTTATGATAACCTTTACCCTTCAAGGATCATCGTTGGTTACGATACAGATAGTGAAGAGGCAAATGAGAAAGCCAAGCTTTTTGCAGGTTTATTGAAGCAGGGAGCACTGAAAGAAGATGTTCAGACTCTTTTCATGAATACTACAGAGGCTGAGTGCGTTAAGCTTTTTGCTAATACATATCTTGCTCTTAGAGTTTCATACTTTAACGAGCTTGATACCTATGCCGAGGTAAGAGGTCTTAATACCAAGAATATTATCGAAGGCGTATGCCTTGATCCACGAATTGGTGACTTTTACAATAATCCTTCCTTTGGATATGGCGGATATTGTCTTCCTAAGGATACCAAGCAGCTTCTTGCAAACTATGAGGATGTTCCTAATAACCTCATTACAGCTATAGTTGATGCTAACAGGACCAGAAAAGATTTCATCGCTGACAGGATCTGGGCTCTTAAGCCAAAGAAAGTCGGCGTTTACAGACTTACAATGAAGGCAGGTTCAGATAATTTCAGACAGTCAGCTATTCAGGGTATAATGAAGAGAATCAAATCAAGAGGAATTGAGTGCGTTGTATACGAGCCAACCCTCAAGGAAGATGCTTTCTTTAACTCTAAGGTCGAAAGAGATATTGAAAAGTTTAAGAAGGAGTGCGATTACATCATTGCAAACCGCCTCACACCTGAACTTCAGGATGTCGTAGATAAAGTATATACAAGAGACCTTTTTGGTAACGAATAATTACTATGAATTCTAAAGATAAAGTTCTTGAAATCTTAAATTCGAATAAGGACAGATATATATCAGGAGAGAGCATTGCCTCTCTCCTTGGTATTTCTAGAAATGCTATCTGGAAAGCCATCAACGAGCTTAGGAAGTGCGGTTATGAGATTGAAGCTGTTAGTAACAAGGGATACAAGCTTGCTCTTGAAAAGGATATTTTATCTGCAGGGGGTATCTTGTCTTATCTGGATGGAAATGTTGCCACTATCTATCAGGATGTCAGCAATATGATCCATATCTTTGATACCACAACGTCTACCAATAGAATAGCAAAAGAGCTGGCTATTGCAGGTAATCCCCATGGAACAGTGGTGGTTTCTGCCAGGCAGACCAGCGGTAAAGGAAGAAGAGACCACAGCTTCTTTTCGCCGGAAGGAGGGCTGTACTTTAGTGTGATATTGTCACCTGATAAGATTCCATATACGAATCCCGATGAGATCACAACATTTATTGGCAATTCAGTCTGCGACGCTATAGAGAAGACATGCAATATCAGGCCCAGACTTAAGCCTATAAATGATCTTTATATTGGGGATAAAAAAGTCTGCGGTATTCTGACAGAGGCAGGAACTGAGTTTGAAACTGGCCTTGTTCAGTGGATAGTAGTAGGAATAGGAATTAACTTTGACTCAGATATAGAATGCTTTCCAGATGATATAAAAGATAAGGTGGTGACCCTGTTTGAGACGGGAAAAGCTTCCATAACCAAGAACCAGCTGGTTGCAGAGATTCTTAATACGATCATTTAAAGTCATGATCCTGATCATGTATATTACTGATTTTTTTCAGTAAAGATGCGTGTTTCATGAATTATGGCTTTTTTATTGTCTTTTTTAATGTCAACCAATCAATAAAATTGGTTGACAATCCATGCCAGGGGTGATAATAATATACAAGACTAATAAAAATTTAGGAGACTAGATAAGACATGGAAAAAGAAAAAACAGTAACAAGACAGACAACAAATGTTAAAGACATCTGCTATATTGCTATTTTTACAGCTATCATAGCAATTATGGCGCAGATATCTATACCACTTCCAGGAGGAGTACCTCTGACACTTCAGACACTTGCTGTACCTCTTGCAGGTATCATACTCGGTGCCAAGAGAGGAACACTATCAACTCTTGTATATATTCTTCTTGCAATGGTAGGAGTGCCAGTTCTTGCAGGACTTTCTGGCGGTATTGGAGTAGTATTTGGAATGACAGGTGGATTTATTCTTTCATTTCCTATTATGGCTCTTATTTCAGGGCTTGTTTCAGATAAAGGAGTTAAGAGCCCTATCTACTGGCTTGGACTTCTTGGCGGCGTTATCATCAACTATATTGTTGGTACTGTATGGTTTGTGATCGTTGCAGATTCAACATTTGCAGTTGCTTTGGGAGCATGCGTTCTTCCATTTATTCCAACAGCAGTAATCAAGCTCGTGCTTTCAGGAATTCTGGGAGATACTCTCAAAAAAGCTATGCATAAGGCAAATCTTTTATGAGAAAAGATATGATAAGGCTTCGTCCCCATCACCTTTTATGTACTCAAGGTTATAGTGGAAAAGGCTATTCAGATAATTTCGTATCAAACATGAACGAAGTAGTAGAGCGCCTTAGAACTAACAAGGATGAGCAGATAGAAATAGTATTTACTACAGATAACCTTTGCAAAAGCTGTCCATCCAAACTTTCCGACGGCATCTGCGAATCTGACTCCAAAGTTCTTCATTTCGATCAAGGTGTCATCGATGCCCTTAATCTTACAGAAGGCACATACTCCTATCAGGAACTCATCTCCAAACTCGACACCTACCTAACCTCCGGCAAAGAAGATGAGCGCCTGAAGGAAATATGTGGCAACTGCAACTGGTATCCAGTCAGTGCCTGCTGGAAAAACATCAAAACTAGAAAATACATATTATAAAAACAATTATTTAAAAAACATTTTCAAACGAAAAAGAACCGCCTCTGTCTTACTTAAATGACAAGTAAACATTGGCGGTTTTATTCTTTTATACTATTTATTTTTTATCACTCAACAATAGCAGTTATTTAATTAGTTATTTAGACTAAGACATCCTTTTTTTCTATTTACAGTATCATCTTAGCTAATCTAAGCATTTTCTTTATTAATAATTATTACTTTATCAGAAAGATTATCATCCCAGAACAGTAAGATAAGTGAAAAGTCATATTCTATGCTGGTTTTGGGAGTGTGAAGTTTTGGATTTGCACGATTTCAAAAAACGCTCTATTAAATACGTTTTAGCAGCATTTGAAGCGTTTTTTGATGAGGGCAAAACAAAGCTTCACACCCCAAAATCTCAACGACAATGAAACCTTTCACTTATCTTACGTCCGGTATCACAACCTTCCGGGTTATCTACAAACAACCTCTACCGGGATGCCAAGGATTTTGGCTACCTTAAGGATGGTGTCAGCGTGGCGTCCAACTGCAGCTGCCATGTGGTGTGTTGGGCCAGCTTCACTCCAGCGATTTACAAATTCACGAGCACTGATAGAGAACTTTGTGCGCATGTTTGTGTCTCCAAAAGTAAAGATAGGACCTGGCTGATTTTCACCTTCAGCTACGATAAATTTGAAGTTTCCATCCTTGTCCTGTGTGATAGCAAGGTATGTGATATCACCTGTAGGAGGGTAGAACTGTGTGAGATATCCACCACCAACTTTGCCGTGGAATACCTTGACTATCTTCATTGTTGGCTTGTGAGCAAGAGAGATGTCAGCATCACCTGATCCTGAATGACCGATTATGCAGATATCTTCGTTGAAGTCGATTGAGTACATCTCTGAGAGCTGACCTGTTCCAGCGATTGTCTTAAGGATAGACATTGCCATAGCGACCTTCATGTCACCCTCTACAGCACAAGCTGTTCCCTGCTTGATGAGCATTGAGAATGCAGGGATAAGCATTGAATCAAGAACTCCTGCCTGACCCTGAGCTTTTCCAGCATAGTGAGAAGCTACAAGGGCGATATCCTCGTCCTTTACCCACTGCTCAAAGGCAAGTACATACTTGGCCATTTCCCAAACTTCTTCGATAGAACCGCCGCCTTCAATCTCGAAGGTATCAAGGATATCCTGAGCTTTTGCTCTGATAGCAGCTTCATCAGTGATGTTATCAGCGATGCACCACATATCCTCCCAGTCAAACTGCTTGGTGTAAAGACCCATTCTGTTGTAGAGATTAGTCTCATCAATGTAAAGATCCATCATTCCAGGGTATGGACGACCAATCTGGGCGATGTTTGTCTGACGGAATCTTCTTCTTACCTGTGCAGCTTTGCACCAGTCTTCAATTTCACTGGCAACGCCTTCATCGCCGCCTTCAACAACGCCTGTTATAACAGCATGTCTTTTTCCGGCTCTCTCAAGGTCTGCTACGGCTTCACCTACAGCACCGCAGGCATAGAGCTCGCCAAGCCATGTAGCGATATCTGTGTTTTCATAATCTGGAGCAAGCTTTTTCTGAACGTTAATAACTACAACAGGAACATCAAGGTCTCTGATAGCTGGGAGAACGTTGTAGGAAGTTGCGTATGTGAGCATCTGAAGGAAAACGAGGTCAACGTCAGCGGCTCTGAACTTGTCACCAGCTGCCATAGCCTGTTCCTTAGTTGTAACAAGGCCTCCATCAATGATCTCTACTGTATCTGGAAGAGTTTTTTTAAAAGCGTCGTACTGAGCGTTAAACTCAGGTACTAACTGTGGAAACTGTGGGAGATATGCACCAAGTGCGATTGAAAATACCCCAACTTTAGCTTTTGTATTTACTAACATAAGTAGTCCTTTCTTCCGTTCTAGACGGAAATGATTTTATTTAAATGTCTTTACCCCAAAAGAATCAAATACACAGGATCTGAAAGCTTTAAGATCCTTGAATTCACCAGCTGCGATCATCTGTGCTCCGAGATTACCGATAGCAGTAGCTTCTCCTGGACCAGCAAGAACTGTCTTGCCAGTTGTTTCGGCAGTTAATTCATTGAGCCACTTGGCATTTGATCCTCCGCCAACAATGTTGATGGCATCAAAATGCTTGTCGGTTAACTGCTCAATCTCGATAGCAGCGTTTTTGTAGCATTCAGCAAGAGATCTGTATATGACTCTTGCAATCTGCCAAGGGGTTTCTGGAACTTCAAGATTTTTTTCCCAGCACGCATCCTTTATCTCTCTGATCATGGACTCAGGGGCAAGGAATCTTAAATCGTTGGCATCAACCAGAGAATCGATTGTTTCAAAAGAAGCTTTTTCACACAGGTGAGCAAAGCTAAAGTCTTCATCACTTCCTCTTCCTGCAAACTGATAGCCATCCTCTAATTCTTTTTTTACAGATTGGATCATCCAAAGGCCCATGATGTTTTTAAGGAAGCGGTAGCGGTGATCATAGCCGCCTTCATTTGTGAAATTAGCTTTCTCTGCATCAGAGGTTGTATTTGCTTTTAAGAGCTCACATCCCATAAGCGACCAGGTTCCGGAAGAGATATAAAGCACGTCCTCTGAATTTGAAGGAACGCTCATTACAGCTGAACCTGTATCGTGGGTTGCCGGCATAACAACTTTTGTGTCAAAACCTACCTGATTTTTGATGGCAGGAAGGAGACCACCTACAAACGTGCCAGGCATATTAAGGGAATCAAAGAGCTTTTTAGGAAAGCCTAGCTTTTCAATAAGTTCATAGTCCCATTCGTTTGTTTCAGGATCTACAAGCTGAGTAGTAGAAGCGTTAGTGTATTCCTGAAGCATATTGCCTGTAAGAAGATAGTGCAGGTAATCAGGCACCATCAAAAGAGTCTTGGCTTTATCAAGAACTTCAGGCTCCTGTAGCTTCATAGCCATGAGCTGATAAATAGTATTGAATATGGCTTTCTGGATTCCGGTCCTTCTATAGAGCTCATTTTGAGGGATGATCTTATATACTTCTTCATCCATCTTTTCAGTTCTTGAGTCTCTGTAGGCGTAGCATGGACCGAGCTTTTGGCCATTCTCATCAAGAAGAACGTAGTCAACGCCCCAGGTATCTATACCCATTGATACAGGAATCTTGCCAAGCTCACTGCATTTTTTCATGCCCTTTACAACTTCGTTAAAGAGTCTTTCTGTATCCCAAACGCGGTGACCATCCTTTAGGTCATTTTCATTTGAGAAACGGTAGATCTCTTCTAAAACGATCTTGCCGTTTTCCATATGTGAGAGGATATGACGGCCAGAAGAAGCACCAATATCAACAGCCAGATAATAACTTTTTTCCATTATTATTTGTCCTCCTGAAAAGTATTAGTCCTGTGGCATCTCGCCAATCTTGAAGGTATGTCTCTCATAAAGGAACTTCTCGTTGATGTTTACTCCAAATGGAGCGTTGAGTTCTCTGAACTGCTCAGGAGTTATTGTATTAATCTTTGTATCTGTCATTGATCTGACCTTTACTAAAATCTCAGCTGCTTTTTCAACTGTGTGCATGAGACCGAATGTGAGGTCAAAGTCATAGCCGCAGCAGAATGCACCGTGGTGAGCCCAAACTGCGACATCCTTGGTCTTCATGATCTCTGATGTAGCATCACCGATCAGTTTGCCGCCGCAGAGCATCCAAGGCACAATTCCGATTCCCTCAGGAAATACGATAGGGCACTCAGTTGCCATCTCATAGATTTCTCTTGTGAATACTCTTTCATCAAGTGGAAGAACGTAGGTAAGAGCTACTGTATTAGTAGGGTGGCAGTGATATACTACGCGGATGTTCTCGTCCCTATTCTTTAATACTTCAAGATTTGCAAGGTGAGTTGGAAGCTCAGATGTTGGGCGTCCGCCATTTACAAGGCCCCAAACCTTTTTGAATCTGTTACCTTCCTCGTTGAGCTGAATGATACAAACGTTAGCTGCAGGATCAAGCTCAATGTTTCTGAAATACTTGCCTGAACCACTTACCATAAAGAATTCGCCAGCAAGACCTGGGAAAGCAGATTCATCGTTTTTTTGCCAGCCGATTTCCTGCCAGTCTCCAGAAAAATCAAAGTCATCCTTTAAAAGATCGATTTCTTCAGCTTTTAAACGATAGCTTAAATTTCCACCGTTTCTTTCATGCCAGCCCTGATTAAAGCCGTCCATTGCCATTCTTGCATAGCCCTTTAAGAGCTCAGAATCTAAAACCTTCATACTTTTTCTCCTATTTATTTCATTAGATATTTCTTTTGAATATAGGGATATTGTAAAGTGTCTTAATTTGCAGTTATAGGTCCCTATTTGAGAAAATTTACGTCCTTGTTTGCGAAACTATGATAGAATTGGAACATGGATAAGAAATTACTTAAACAACTTTCTTTAATTACAGATGAGGAAAAAGAGATACTGGCTGGAAGTCAGGATATCAATAGAAGCCTTTATTACAAGAGCGAAGGTTCTATGTCCAGACAAAATGAGGTAGACGCGTCACTTCTTCTGGCAAGGGGCAAACTCATTGATATAAGGCCTCATACCAGGTTCATCCATTTCCCTGAGCACACCCATAACTTCGTTGAATTTGTATATATGTGCAGTGGCTCGACCAAGCACATCATAGATGGTCAGCGTCTTACTTTGCATGAAGGGGATCTTCTTTTTATGAACCAGCATGCAAGGCAGGAGATACTCCCTGCGGATAAAGATGATATCGCAGTCAATTTTATCATATTACCTCAATTTTTTGACTCCATCTTAAATAAGCTTGAGGGCACCTCCAGTGCGCTTTTAGACTTTATCATCAGCTGTCTTACAGACAAGGATATGGGCGGTAATTACCTGTATTTTGATGTGGCCAGTGTAATTCCTATTCAGAATCTTATGGAAAATTTGATCTGGATCATGCTCACAGGTCCAAATAACAGGAGGACCTTGAGCCAGTCTACTATGGAACTCTTATTCCTGAATCTTTTGGACTATACAGACAGGATCCAGGTTTCGGGAAGCTCCTATGAGCAGAACCTTATGATTCAGCTGCTTAATTACATGGAGACCGAGTACAAGGAGGCTTCATTATCTGATTTTGCTGAGAGAAATCATGTTGACATTTACACCATGAGTCGTATGATCAAGAGAAATACCGGCAAAAACTTTAAGGAGCTTTTAATAGAAAAGAAACTAAGTCAGGCATGTTACCTATTAAAGAACACGAGCCTTGCGGTGACGGATATTGCATATTCTATTGGATATGAGAACACAAGCTATTTTCACAGGGCTTTTAGGGCACTGTACCACATGAGTCCAAGAGACTATAGATTAAATACATGACAGGAGATTAGTTATGCTTCAGGATATCAGACCATATCACTTATACAACGAATTTAGACCAGGTAAAAGAGCTACTGACCAAGATCTTGTACTTATATATAACGATGTAGCAAAAGGAAAAGAGGTACTTGCATTACTTAATGCAGATACTAAATGCATTTCTTTTCCAAAGGTAAAAGACTTTGAGGCCATAGATAGAGACAAACTGATATATCTGTTCAATGTGGCTGATGAGGATTTTTACTTATACCTTCAGAAGGAAGAAGGAGAGGTCAAGGCTTCTGGCTTTTCTTTTTATAACATGAAGGATATAAGGACAGAGTATCTTTTACCAAAGCACTATGTATATGCTGTATTCACAGCCTTTCAGCTTGACGAGTGGTACAAGGTTACTGCCTTTTGTGGAAAGTGCGGATGTAAAAACGAGTTTCATCAGAAGGAACGGGCAAGGATCTGTCCAAAATGCGGAAACATCATTTATCCAAGGATAAATCCGGCTGTGATCATAGGAGTTACGGATAAAGAAAGTAATAAGATAGTTCTGACTAAGTACAGAAGAGGTTTTGCGTTAAATGCCCTTGTAGCAGGCTTTACTGAGATAGGTGAGACTTTGGAAGAGACTGTTAAGCGTGAAGTAATGGAAGAAATAGGTCTTGAGGTTACAAATGTAAGATACTATAAGTCGCAGCCCTGGGGCATTGCCAGTGACATACTGGTTGGATTTTACTGCGATGTTACAGGCAACAAGACTATTACAATGGATGAGTCTGAGCTTAAATACGCAGAGTGGGTCAGCCCTTGTGATATTGAACTTCAGCCTCTTGAATACAGCCTTACCAATGAAATGATGACTCTTTTCAAGGAAAAGGGGTACGAAGGTACGATTATTAAAAAAGTATAACCAAAAAGTTCACACAAAAATATATGATATAATGTAAATAGTTTCACGAAGTATTGCATGGAGTTTATCTCGTAGGAGGAAAACTATGAGAGAAGAATTCTTTGATACACAAGTGTGCGGTTCACTTCCAACAAATTTGCCAGGCGGCTTTTTTGTCTATGAGGTTGAAGGAGACGAACATATCGTCTTTGCAGATTTTAATGTCATAGATCTTTTTGGGTGCAATACTTTTGAAGAATTTATCGAGTATACCGGCGGCTCTTTTACAGGAATGGTCCTGGATGAAGACCTACAGAAGATAGAGACTCTTATCAAGGCTCAGACTATCTTTGGTGAAAAGAGACATGACTACGTAAGATACAGAATCAAGACAAAAACAGGAGACGTTAGATTCATTGAAGACTTTGGACACCTTCTTCATTCTATCAATGGAAAGAGCTACTTTTTCGTTTTTATAGTAGACGTTGATCAGAACGAATTCTTTAACAATAGTAGAAATTCTTTTGCTGAGGCTGAGCTTTTGTCTAGAAATAAGGAGACTGATAAGCTCACCGGTCTATTTACCATGTCCTTCTTTTACCATATTGTTCAGAATATGCTGACTTCACCAGAGGGAAGGAGAAAAGACGTATCCTTTATCTATTTTGATATTCCAAATTTCAAACTTTATAATGAGCGCCTAGGATTTAAGATGGGCGATGAACTGTTATGCGATCTTGCAAAAAAAATTAAGGATACCTTTACCGGAGCTACTGTTGCCAGATTTTCAGATGACCACTTTATGGTTTGCGCTACAGGAAGCAGAGATGAGATACTTTCAAAGGTTGAATTAGTATTTAAAAAGATGCTTCTTGCTGAGGATGTTAACAAGAAGGTAAGGATCAAGGCGGGAATATATTTCCTTGATGATGTCAGGGCGGAAGTTGGGCTTGCCTGTGACCATGCTAGACTTGCCTGCAACAGCATAAAGGGAAGACATGACCTTTATTACTGTGTATACGACGACATTTTAAGAGAAAAATTAAGAAAGCAGCAGTATGTAGTTGATCACATCGAAGAAGCGATACAGAAGGAATATATAAAGGTCTTTTATCAGCCGGTCATAAGAGTTAAGTCTGGTGAGATCTGCGGATATGAAGCGCTTGTAAGGTGGATGGATCCAAACATTGGAATGTTAAATCCTGGAGATTTCATTGAAACTTTAGAGCAGTTTCATTTGATACATCTTGTAGATACCTTTGTTATGAAGAAGGTCTGCGAGGATTACAAGAAGCTTAAAGAAGCTGGAGAGTGCATTGTTCCTGTTTCTATCAATGTTTCTAGACTTGATTTTGAGATATGCGATGTTTTTGAAGCTCTTGAACAAGCTCGTATTCCATGTGAAATGCCTAGAAATATGCTGGATATAGAGATCACAGAGAGTGCATTCAACGATAATTCAGGACTTGTTAAGAATGAGTGTAAGAGAATAAGAGATAAGGGATATCATATCTGGATAGATGATTTTGGAAGTGGCTATTCATCACTTAATACCATAGCAGACTATGAGTTTGATGTATTAAAGCTTGATCTGGTGTTCCTTAGAAACTATGACAATAGCCCAAGAACCGGTCAGCTCATGAACTTTATCTTTAAAGGTGCGGTGGCCCTTGGAGTATCTCCTCTATGCGAGGGCGTTGAAACAGAGGAACACTACGAGTTCCTTAAAAGATCTGGATGCGAAAGAGCACAGGGATTTTACTTTGGAAAGCCGATGATCATGGATGAGACCAGAGCTTTTACCAAACAAAAGGGTATAACCTGGGAAAAAATTGGATAAAACTAAGCAAAATAAAAGGACATGGCCGTTGGTCATGTCCATATTTTTAATCGTTAAACAATGTATTATTTTCAGCTTCCTTTCGGATAGCCTCCATAACTCTTGGATTTTGCATCATCTTGATGGATTCAGAGGCGCATCTGTAGATCATGGCCATCTGTCTTGAATTAGGATCATCGAGATCGCATTTCTTTTCAAGTACTTCAAAATGCTTGATGGCCTTTTCGGCTACACTTCCTGAAATAGCCATTCCTTTGCAATAAAGGGTACCAGTCTCCGGATCATAACGAGACTCCTCATATTTGGTCTGTGCAAAATCGCCTGCTCCCATAGATGCAGCAAGCTGGTTAATTAAATCTGATCTATCAGCCATTTAATACATCCCTTCTTTCTGCTTTTTGTATTTTCAATGACAAATATATTTTATCAAAAAAATATTAATAATGTCGCCGAAAAAAGGAATTTAATAATAAATTTATCAATATAAAAAATGCTTAGAAAAGGCTTTGCAGGTCGTTAAAAAAAGTAGGATATGAGATATTTACGCAGCTTTCATCAAGGATCCTTGTGGTTCCATTTGCGGCAAGTGAAGCAATAGCAAAACTCATGGCAAGACGATGATCATTATATGAGTTTATATCAGCTCCCTGGAGAGGCTTGCCACCGTGGATCACCATTCCGTCGTCAGTTGCTTCGATATCGCAGCCCATAGCCTTTAAGTTTTCTACAACTGAGTCAATTCTGTTAGACTCTTTTACTTTTAACTCTCCAGCATCCTTGATAATGGTCTCAAAGTCACCGGTAGCGGCAACTACGGCAATTACTGGAATCTCATCTATGAGAGTAGGGATATCCTTGCCTCCAATCTCAAAGATTCCATTTTGATTTCCGTGAAGCTCACTGTATTTTACAACGATGTCTGCTGTAGGCTCGCCGTCTTTTTTGATGTTCTCAAGAGTAATATCGGCGCCCATCTGTTTGAAGATAGTGATGATGCCGGCTCTTGTCTCATTTATTCCAACGTTCTTTATAACAAGCTCTGATCCAGGAACTACAAGGGCAGCGGCAATGAAGAAGGCGGCAGAAGAGATGTCGCCTGGGACATTTATGTTCATGCCTCTAAGCTCTGTGCCAGGGTGCAGGATAGCAGCTGCACTGCCATCTCTTGCGATTTCGTTGTGAATATCTGCGCCAAAAGCAGAGAGCATGATCTCTGAGTGATTTCTGGAAAGCGCTGGTTCGTATACAACTGTATCTCCCTCGGCGTAGAGACCTGCAAGGAGAATACAGGATTTAACCTGAGCTGAAGCTACTTTACTTCTGTAGGTTATGCCGTGGAGCTTCTTGCCACCGTTTATGTGAAGAGGAGCACAGTCATTTCCCATGATGGAACTGATATCAGCTCCCATCTGGGTGAGGGGCTCGATGATTCTTTTCATAGGTCTTTTCTCAATTGATGAATCACCTGTGATATTGCAGTCAAAGGGCTGTGCAGCCAGGATACCTGACATGAGCCTGGTGGTGGTTCCGCTGTTTCCGGTAAAAAGAGTTCTTGATGGAGCAGTAAGGCCATGAAGACCATTTCCGTGAACAGTGATCTTGGGAACGCCATTTGTAGGCCTTATGGTATGGTCAATGTGGACACCAAGCCTTCTAAAACAGTCAATTGTGGACAGACAGTCTGCACTTTCAAGAAAGCCTGTTATTTCTGTTGTGCCTTTGGCAAGAGCGCCAAACATTATGCTTCTGTGAGATATTGACTTATCTCCTGGAACATAAACATTACCCTTTAGTGGGTGAGGAGCTTTTAATAATGAGATCATGATATCCTCCGGTATTAGCTGTTTTGAATAGTGTACCCGTTGTCTGTCAGTACTTTATGAGCATCTGTCTTGCCCTGACTGTTGTGAAATTCTATGCGAAGTGTACCTCGCTCATATTCACGATTGTGTACGATTCCAATGTTCTTGATGTTTATAGAATGATCTGATAAAAGAGTTGCTACCTTGGCGAGATTTCCAGGCTTGTCCGCAATATCCACATGAATTGTGAACTGTTGAGGAATAGGACCACTTGAAGTCTCTGCAAAGGACTCACGGTAGTTTCTGGCATTTCCAAAGAATTCAAGGAGCTTTTCTTCATCGTGTTCATCTATGGCAAGTTTGATATCATAGAGCGAATCTATGTATTTGCTAAGCAGTTCTGAAATGTTAAAAGAGTTTGTGGTGCAGATCTGCTGCCACATAACAGGCGAAGAAGAGGAAATTCTGGTAATGTCTTTAAAACCGCCTGCTGCAATAGTTTTCATAAGCTGATCCTCTGAGTCGTTGTCGTGAACCAGATTTACAAGTGAAGCTGAGATCACGTGAGGAACGTGGCTTATGGCTGCAGTTATATAGTCGTGCTGCAAAAATGGAACAATGATAGGAATCGCACCAATACTCTTGACCAGGTCTCTGTATTCTAAAAGCTTGGTTTCATCAGTATCATCAGTCTTTGTGAGAATGTAGTAAGCATTTTCCAAGAGACTGGCCTTTGAATTGTTAAAGCCGATACGTTCTGTTCCAGCCATTGGATGTCCGCCGATGAACTGTTTTTCAAGTCCCAGCTTTTTTACCTTCTCATGGATACCGTTCTTTACACTGCCAATGTCGGTTATAAGAGTATCTGCGCTTAAAAATGGCCTTAGCTTCTCGAGATTTTCATTGTTGATCTCAACAGGAGCGCACAAAAAGATGATGTCGCAGCTGTTAAAGTCACTTCCAATTTCATAAAGAGGCTTATCTACAATACCTGCTTCATGAGCTGTGTCTACAGTCTCTTTATGTGGTGTATATGCAAGGATATAGGAATCGGGCTGAGTATCTTTTATAGCTCTTGCAATGGAGCCGCCGATCAGTCCAAGGCCTATAAATCCAAATCTTTTAAAAGACATTTTTGAAGAACCCCCTAAAAAGCTTATGTTCTAGATATTCACTATAACACTTTAATGTACGAAAATCAATATTAAGGCAGGAAACAAAGAATTCACAATTGTTTGTGCAAAATAAACTACAATACTTGTTTTGATGCACGTATTTTAGTAAAATGTACTTATAAGTTTTTTGGGGACCTGTATCATATCTCATACATTTTACCCAAATTAAAGCGACTGGAGGACAAGATATGAACGTTTACACAACTGACAAGATTAGAAACGTGGTACTGCTTGGACATGGTGGCGCTGGTAAGACAACATTAGCAGAGGCGATGGCTTATCTTGCCGGACTTACATCAAGAATGGGGAAGGTAGAAGATGGTAACACTATAAGTGACTTCGATAAAGAAGAGCAGAAGCGCCAGTTTTCTATCAGCACCTCTTCAATCCCTCTCGAGTGGGATGGTCACAAGATCAATATTCTGGATACTCCTGGATTCTTTGATTTTGTTGGTGAAGTAGAAGAAGCAATAAGTGTTGCAGATGCAGCTATTATCGTTGTTTCAGGTAAGGCTGGTATCGAGGTAGGAACAGAGAAGGCATGGGAACTTTGCGAAAAGTATAAGATCCCTCGCATGGTATTTGTTTCTGATATGGATATTGATACTGTTTCATACAGACAGGTTGTACAGGATATGACCGACAAGTATGGAAAGAAGATGGCTCCTTTCAATTTGCCTATCCGTGAGAATGAGAAGTTTGTTGGATATGTAAATGTTATCCAGGAAAAGGGCTTTAAGTGGGAAGGAAAAGAGGTTGTGGAATGTGAGGTTCCTGATTACAACCAGGCAAACCTTAAACTTTTCCGTGATACTCTATTAGAATCAGTTGCTGAGACATCAGAAGAGTTTATGGACAGATACTTTAATGGTGATACATTCTCAGAAGCTGAGATCAGAGCTGCTGTACGTGGTAATGTTTGTGACGGAACCATCGTACCTATCGAGATGGGTTCAAGTACTCTTTGCCAGGGTATTTACACACTTCTTGATGATATCGTTAAGTATATGCCTAGCCCTGAAAATCGTAAAATGGCTGGTATCAATACTAATACTAATGAGATCTTCGAAGCTGACTTTGATTTCTCAAAGCCAAAGACAGCCTTCGTATTTAAGACAATGATCGATCCATTCATTGGTAAGTATTCACTTATCAAGGTTCGTTCAGGTGTCTTAAAACCAGATGATATGATGTTTGTTGCAGGAAAAGACATGGAGGTTAAGATCGGTAAACTTTATGTTCTTCAGGGCAACAAGACAACTGAAGTTCCTGAGCTTCATGCCGGAGACCTTGGTGCTCTTCAGAAGCTTGATGTTGCTACAGGTGACACTCTTTCAACAAAGGCTACACCTATCCAGTACGCTAAGATGGATATCTCACAGCCATACACAGCAATGAGATATCATGCACAGAATAAGAGTGATATCGACAAGATCGCTCAGTCACTTGCCAAGATAGCTGCTGAGGATCAGACCATAAGAGTTGTCAATGATTCTGAGAACCGTCAAACACTTCTTTATGGTATGGGCGATATGCATCTTGAAATTGTTCAGAGTAAGCTTCAGAACGTATACAAGGTTGCAATCGATCTTACTAAGCCAAAGGTAGCATTCAGAGAGACTATCAGAAAGAACTCTGATGTAGAATACAAGTACAAGAAGCAGACAGGTGGACATGGCCAGTATGGACACGTTAAGATGCGTTTCGAACCATCAGGTGATCCTACAACTCCTTACGTATTTGATCAGGAAGTAGTAGGAGGAGCAGTTCCAAAGAACTTCTTCCCGGCTGTAGAAAAGGGTATTGCAGAGTCAGTTCTAAGAGGCCCTCTTGCAGCTTATCCTGTAGTTGGTGTTAAGGCAGTTCTTTATGATGGATCATATCATCCAGTTGATTCTTCAGAAATGGCCTTCAAGGTTGCGGCGTCCAATGCCTTCAAAAAGGGCTTCATGGAAGCAACACCAGTACTTCTTGAACCTATAGCTTCACTTAAAGTCACAGTTCCGGACAGCTACACTGGTGATGTAATGGGTGATCTTAATAAGAGAAGAGGACGAGTTCTTGGAATGAATCCTTCCCTTACAGGAAAGCAGGTCATCGAAGCAGAAATTCCTATGATGGAGCTTTACGGTTACAACACACAGCTTCGTTCCATGACAGGTGGTAGCGGTGAATACGAGTATGAATTTATAAGATACGAGCAGGCACCATCTGATGTCCAGAACAAAGAAGTTACAGAAAGAGCTGAAAAAGTTGCGGCAGCAAACGCCGAAGAATAATTGGAACCCCTCCGGTAAAACGGAGGGGTTTTACAAATTTTTGTGTATGGTCTTGACCCTTTTGTGTTAATATAAAAATATGATCGAGGGATTTTTACAATATAACTATATAGGTGAAGTAGCAGGACTCCTGATGGCGGAGCTCCTGCTTTTTGTGATGTTTTATACGGAGCCCAAAAAGACTTACGGATATAGGTATATTTTGGGCGGTACCATATTAGCTATAATTGCATCGATGCTTCAGATGACCATCGTGATGGTAGCTAATAATCCGGAGGATTTCTATAATAAGTATGTTTTTGCGTTTTTGCTTATTGCATTTTTGATCACATATAATGGTATTTTGTTTTGTATATTTGCTTATGTGAATATGATGTCTATTGTGAGGCGCAGCCAGAGGAAAGAATTCATTACTCTTTATATAGTTCTTTCTATAATTTATGTGCTTGGTATTATTTTTGAGATGGCAGCAAGTGGCCTGTATTCCTTTGAATTAAATGGAATTGATATTACTCACTTTGTAAGGTACTACATTGCAGCTGGTATGGTCTGTGCTGTGGCCTGCTTTATTGCCACAGTCAACAACAAAAAGGATATCAGCAGACTGATCTGGCATTCAGTATGTATTTTTGTACCTTTAGACATGGTAATCCTCATAACTCAGTTTATTACAGTAGGAACCAGCCATTTTATCTTTTCATCAACAACTTACGTGCCGGTGATGGCTATTGGATTTTTCCTGTTCCACTGTATTCCATATGATGAGATCACAGGCTGTCAGAGTAAGTATGCTTTGGATGTGCATTTGGATAAATATCTTGGAAAAAAGAATATCTACGTTGCATGTGCATATCTGAAGATGCCTGATATTGAGAACATCATCAATATTGATAATGGAATGATATACAAAGGAACGGCAATATTTAGAAATATCGAAGCCATCAGTGACAAGATAAGGATCTACAAGATAGATGATGAGAAGTATATAAATGTCATCGAGGATGTTGATGACGAAACTGCTCTTGAGTACATAGACAGGCTTCGCGGCGTATTTGAAGCAGCCAAGATCAATATGGATATTCCATTTAATTATTCTCTGGTTTCAGGCAAGGTAATACCTGAATTAGACAATGTATTAAAGGTCAGACAGTTCTTTGGATTTGTAGGACGCAGATTTGAAGAGCAGAACAGCAGTCATTTCTATGTGACTAAGCCTCAGGACTATGATGATTTTGCAGAGCATTATGAGATATCTAAGGTATTAAAGGATATCAAAGCAAGACAGGATATGGATGATGAGAGAGTTGTTGTCTATGCTCAGCCAATCTACAGCGTAGGAACAGGAACTTTTAGAGCTGCCGAGGCTCTTATGAGACTTAAAATTGGAGATAGGCTAATTTATCCAGACAGCTTTATATCTATCGCGGAGCAGATGGGTGCTATACATGTTCTGACCTGCATCATGCTTACAAAGGTCTGCAAGGAGATCAGCATAATTGAGGATTACTACGATTTTGATGCTATTTCTATAAATGTTTCATCAAAAGAGCTGTCTCAGTCTAACATGTTTGACGACCTTATGGAGATCATCGGCCAGTACGATTTTGATCCATCAAATATAAGGCTGGAAGTTACTGAATCAGCAATGTTTGAGGATTACGATATTGCCACCAGAAATATGCAGGAGCTTACAAATCAGGGAATCCAGTTCTATCTGGACGATTTTGGAACGGGTTATTCATCTTTAGAAAGGGTTATGAACTGTCCGTTTAAGACTATAAAGTTTGATAAGACTCTTTTGTATAAGGCACTAGATGATGACAAGATGGACGATATCGTTACTTATATGATAGAAGTTTTCAAAAAGAACGGCTTTGTTACGCTGGTTGAAGGTGTAGAAGATGAATGTCAGAATCAGTATAGTGTTGATCATGGATTTGAGTATGTTCAGGGTTATCATTATGCCAAACCAGAGCCAATAGAAGAAATAAAGAAGTATTTTACAAGGAAAAGCAGTTTTTAAGAGTGAGTCATATAAAACTCACTCTTTTTTGTCCTTGACTCTTTATCGCTTTAATCAATTAGCTTATTAAATTTTATTCCTTGACTTTGTTGGTATGATTGTATACAATTATACGCAAAGTCATTGTTATCATAGGTGAGGAAATAATTATGAGCGAAGTATCGGCATTTCAGAATCGACCTGTAACCATGAACAACAAGAATAATCTGCTCCAGATCGAAGAGCACATGTATATTCTTGATGATGTCAAAAAACCTAACGTATTCAGAAATATGTTTCCCTATGAGGAAGTTCCTAAGATTCCTTTTAACGACAGAATCGTTCCACATAACATGCCAAAGGATATCTGGATAACAGATACCACTTTCAGAGATGGACAGCAGTCCAGAGCACCATATACTACCAAACAGATAGTAGATATTTTTGATATGCTTCATAAGCTTGGTGGTCCAAATGGCATGATCAGGCAAAGTGAGTTCTTTCTTTATAGTAAGAGCGACAGAGATGCAGTTTATAAATGCATGGAGAGGGGATATGAGTTCCCTGAGGTTACCAGTTGGATCCGCGCAAGTGAAGAGGATTTCAAGCTGGTAAAAGAGATTGGAATGAAGGAAACAGGAATCCTGGTATCCTGCTCTGATTATCACATTTTCTTGAAACTTAAGATGACCAGAAAACAGGCACTTGAGCATTATCTTAGTATTGTACGTTCCTGCCTTGAGGAAGGAATCAGCCCAAGATGTCATCTTGAAGATATTACAAGAGCAGATATTTATGGCTTTGTAGTTCCATTTTGCGTAGAACTTATGAAGCTCAAGGATGAATATGGCATTCCGGTCAAAATTCGTGCTTGCGATACTATGGGATATGGAGTAAACTTCTCAGGTGCAGTTATTCCACGAAGTGTTCAGGGTATCATCTATGCGATCAACACAAACGCAGGTGTACCAAGCGAACTCATAGAATGGCACGGTCATAATGATTTTTATAAGGCTGTTACAAATTCGACAACAGCGTGGCTTTATGGATGTTCTTCCGTTAATACTTCATTGTTTGGTATCGGAG
Organism: Butyrivibrio hungatei DSM 14810; assembly: GCF_900143205.1. GTDB lineage: Bacteria > Bacillota > Clostridia > Lachnospirales > Lachnospiraceae > Butyrivibrio > Butyrivibrio hungatei. Next base: position 415,965 of record NZ_FRDH01000004.1, read on the forward strand.
AGAGAACAGGTAACACGCCACTTGAAGCTATGGTATTTGAATATGCCCAATTAAAAGGTACTTTGGATGGTATGGATACTACAGTCATCACAGATCTTGCAGAGTACTACGAAAAAGAGATTGGCTTTACAGTACCAGCTAACACACCATTTGTAGGCAAGAATTTCAATGTTACAAGAGCCGGAATTCATGCAGATGGTCTTTTGAAAAATGAAGAGATTTATAACATTTTTGATACAGACAAATTCCTTAGAAGACCACCAGTAAGTGCAGTATCTAATACATCTGGACTTGCAGGTATAGCTCATTGGATCAATATCCATTACAGGCTCAAGGATGAGCATGCTCTTTCTAAGTCATCACCACTTGTAGCCAAGATAAAAGAGTGGGTTGATAACGAGTATGCTAATGGAAGAGTCACAGTAATGACTGATAAAGAGCTTGTAAGTGAGATAAAAAGTGTCAGCAAAGAGCTTGGAATTGTTGTCAAAGAGGGAGAGATTGTAGCAGTTTCTTAAAGACTGAAGGAGAGACATGGAAAATCAGGATTTAAAACAGGAAGTTACAGACAAGTATTCTCTGAGAGGGCGTGTATTCCACAGGATCAGAGAAGACATATTAAACGGCAAATACAAGGACCATGAAGAACTCAAAGAAGTAGCTATCGGTCAGGAACTTGGAGTCAGCAGAACTCCTGTAAGAGAGGCTTTCAGACAGCTTGAGCTTGAAGGCCTTATTCAGATAATTCCTAACAGAGGAGCTTATGTCACTGGAATCAAGGTCAAGGATATCGAAGATATCTATATGATCAGATCTAAGCTTGAAGGTCTCTGCGCAAGATGGGCTTGCGACAACATTACAGAGGAACAACTTGAGGAGATGGAAGAGAATATTTATCTTGCTGAGTTCCATGCTGCCAGAGGACATATGGAGCAGATGGCTGAGCTTGATAACAGATTCCACAACATATTATACGAATCATGTAATTCCAAGATGCTTGAGCATCTTCTCAAGGATTATCATCAGTACGTTTGGAGAGTTAGACAAAAGACTCTTTCTAGCAGTAGAGGAGCAGTTTCCAACGTAGAGCACAAATTCATCATGGAAGCAATCAAGGAAAAGAATCCGGATAAGGCAGAAGAACTTGCTAATCAGCATATGATCAATGCCTATGAGAATATGGTGGATAAGGGACTCTTGGAAATGTTCGACTAATCATTATTTACAAAGGAGCCTTGGAGTATGAGTAAGATCAACATGACAACCCCTATCGTCGAGATGGATGGCGATGAGATGACCAGAGTTTTATGGCAGATGATCAAAGATAAGCTTATCCTGCCATATATCGACCTTAAGAGTGAGTATTATGATCTTGGTCTCAAGCATAGAGATGAGACTGATGATCAGGTAACTGTAGACAGTGCCAATGCTACTTTAAAATATGGAGTTGCTGTTAAGTGCGCAACCATAACTCCTAACAATGAGAGAGTTAAGGAATACGGACTCAAGAAGATGTGGAAGAGTCCAAATGGTACTATCAGAGCTATTCTTGATGGAACTGTTTTTCGTACTCCTATCATGGTAAAGGGAATAGAGCCAAATGTTCGCACATGGACAAGCCCTATTACACTTGCACGTCACGCTTATGGCGATGTTTATAAGAACGTTGAGATCAGAGTTCCAGGCCCTGGTAAGGCAGAGCTAGTATTTACAGGAGCTGATGGAACTGAAGTTAGAGAGACTATTCATGAATTTGATGAGCCTGGTATCATTCAGGGTATCCATAACAAGGATTCATCAATAAAGAGCTTTGCAAGAGCCTGCTTCAAATATGCTCTTTCTGAGAAAAAAGAACTTTGGCTTGGAACAAAGGATACTATCAGCAAGACATACGATAGAAGATTTAGAGAGATCTTTGACGAAGTATTTGAGACAGAGTTCAAAGAAGAATTTGAAAAGACTGGTATCACATACTTCTATACACTTATAGATGACGCAGTTGCAAGAGTAATGAAGTCAAAGGGCGGATTTATCTGGGCCTGCAAGAACTATGATGGTGATGTTATGAGTGATATGGTATCATCAGCCTTTGGTTCACTTGCTATGATGACTTCAGTACTTGTTTCACCAACAGGCGTTTACGAGTATGAAGCTGCTCATGGTACTGTTCAGAGGCATTATTACAAGTACCTTAAGGGAGAACCAACATCAACCAATCCGGTAGCTACGATCTTTGCCTGGACTGGAGCCCTTAGAAAGAGAGGAGAGCTTGATGGAATAAAAGAGCTTTGTACATGGGCTGACAAGATGGAAAAGGCAACATTATCAGTTATCGAGTCAGGACGTATGACTGGAGATCTTGCTCTTATCACAACGCTGCCAGATCCGGTCAAGCTTGGAAGTGAAGAGTTCCTGGATGCAATAGCCGAGGAGTTTAATAAGTAAATTAAAAGAGTAGCCAATTGGCTACTCTTTTTTACATTGATAATGCTTCCCACTCATCATAGAGAGTTGATAATCTGTCTTGTATTTCTGCCTGTTCATCTGAAAGTTTACGAAGCTTAGCCAGATCAGTTCCGATTGAAGGATCTGCCAGAAGTTCATTTATCTCTGAGTCTCTAGCTTCAAGCTTTGCAATTTCTTCTTCACATTTCTTAAGAGCAGCTTCCTGCTTACGTCTTTTTGCCTGTTCTTCTTTTTGAGCTTTCCAGTCAGCAGCACCTGCATTTGTAGTAGCAGCTACTGGGGTAGGAGTAGCTGCAATATTAGATGATTCATACTTAAAGCTGCCAGATGCAAGAGAGGATCCGCTTAGATCTGCGCTTTCTCCAAACAGCCTGTTATTCTGCTCATCAGCGTGCTCCATATAGTAATCGTAGTTACCGATATAGTTTACAACAGTTCCGTGGGTGAGATCCAGGATCCTTGTGGCTGTCTTGTTTATAAAGTATCTGTCATGGCTTACATAAAGGACAGTTCCCTCATAACCGGAGATTGCTGTTTCCAGGATCTCTTTACTTGTGATATCAAGGTGGTTTGTAGGCTCATCGAGGATCAGGAAGTTTGCATCTGAAAGCATGAGCTTGGCAAGGCTGACTCTGCCTTTTTCTCCACCTGAAAGATCACCAATCCTCTTAAACACATCGTCTCCTGTAAACAGGAAAGCAGCAAGAGTATTTCTGATCTCTGTGTTGTTAAGAGTTGGATAGGCATCCGAAATTTCTTCAAAAAGAGTTTTTTCATCATGGAGAACATGATGCTCCTGATCGTAGTAGCCGATGTGAACCTTAACGCCAAGTTCAATCTTGCCTCCATCAAGGGACTCTACACCATTTATCATCTTGAGCATTGTAGTCTTGCCGGTTCCGTTGTCACCTATGATGGCTACATGTTCACCTTTTTTGATCTCGAAGCTTATATCAGAAAAGAGTTTTTCATTACCAAAGGATTTGCTGATGCCCTCTACACTAAGGACATCATTTGCGCTTTCACAGATTGGCTTTAAGGATATCTTCATCCTGTCATCGATAGTGATAGGCTTATCAAGAACCTCTATCTTATCAAGCATCTTTTCGCGGCTCTCAGCACGCTTAATGGACTTTTCTCTGTTGAAACTCTTAAGCTTTGCAATAACTTCTTCCTGATGCTTGATTTCCTGCTGCTGTTTCATGTAAGCGTGCCACTGTGTGGCGCGTACCTGTTCTTTTTTTACTGCATAGGTACTGTAATTGCCGGTAAAAGAACTGACATTTTTATTTTCAACTTCAATGATCTTGCCAGCTATCTTATCAAGAAAGTATCTGTCGTGAGATACGATAAGAACAGATCCTTTGTAGTTTAGAAGATAGTTCTCAAGCCATCTGATAGAGTTCATATCAAGGTGGTTTGTAGGCTCATCAAGGATGATAAGGTCAGGCTTTTGTAGCAGAAGCTTACCAAGACAAACTCTGGTTTTCTGGCCACCTGAGAGGTTACTTATCTTTTTGTCAAATTCCTCTTCTGTAAAGCCAAGACCCTTAGCTACTCCAAGAACTTCACTTTTCCACGCATATCCGGATTCTCTCTGGAATTTCTCGTTCATCTGGGTATATCTGTTCATGAGATCTGTGAGCTCATCGCCTGATACATGTTTCATGGTTTCTTCAGCTTCACGGATACTCTTTTCAAGCTCTATGATGTCTCTTTTAACCTCTGTAAGCTCGTCCATGATAGAGTTTGTAGTATCGATATTCTGATTCTGAGCAAGATACCCCCAGGTGATGCCCTTTGAGAAGGTAACTTCTCCGTCATCAGGAGATAGCTCACCTATTATCATCTTGATAAGTGTAGTCTTTCCTGCACCGTTGATACCGACTATTGCAGCTTTTTCGTTATTTTCAATATGGAAAGAGGCATTCTTTAAAATGTTTTTTCCATCGAATGATTTACATAGATTATGTACTGATAAGATCATAATTTAACTCCATTTTTCTTTGTCTGACAAAACATTTTAGCATGATACATTTAATATGTAAAAGAGGATTGACCTATATAACGCATATATTTATAATAAATGAAGTATTTCTTTAATAAACAAAGGAGAGTGCTTTGAAACGTTTATATTTACCATTAATTTGGGAATTGGCTTTTGTTATAGCGACATTTATACTGCCTAAACAGGCCTTTCACTTATTCTTTGGGTTTTATTTAGGACTACTGATATATTTCTATTTCATTTACAAACAATTCTCATTCAGAAAATTATATAAGAATTTTGGGAGACCAGTTAAGTTCTGGATTCCGGTCATACTTACTTGGGCAGGTCTTTTCCTTGCAAGTCAGCTAAGAGAATATTTATCTATGAACTTTTCCTTTTATCTGGAAGAGGGCACAGTTAGTATTATTGTTCACAACGATCTTATCCCTACATTTTTTTATGCACTTATGATGATAGTTATGAAGCCTGTAGCTGAAGAGTTTTTCTTCAGAAAGGCTCTTATTTCTTTTGATAGTAAGTCACAGACAGTTATATTTACGCTTATCAGCCTGGTATTATGCGCGCTCACAAGAGCACATGGCCCTTTGGGGATCTTAGAGTGGGTCATCATGGCTCTTCCGGTGACTATCGCGTACATTGCTACCAAGAATATTTATATATCCGTTATGGCACATGTGTTGTTTGAGTTTTATGACAATATATATGAGGTTGTGTACACTGTGGGACGTATCCTCAACAGATAAGTCTTTAGTGTTAATAACAATATAAATGTTTTTTTTCAAAGGAGAGGAAAAAAAGATGTTGGAGAAGTGTTTCAAACTCAAAGAACACGGGACTACTGTTAAACAGGAGGTATTGGCGGGACTTACTACATTCCTTACAATGGCTTATATTCTTGCCGTTAACCCTAATATCCTGGGAACAGTAATGAACGCAAGCGGTGTATTTGTTGCTACAGCCCTTGCATCAGCAATTGCAACTTTCGTAATGGCTTTTCTTGCAAACTATCCTATCGGTCTTTCAGCAGGCCTTGGACTTAACGCTTACTTTGCATACACAGTATGCCTTGGCGAGCTTGCAAATGAGGCAAATCCATTTACAATCGCTCTTACAGCAGTATTTGTAGAGGGTATCATTTTCATTATTCTTTCATTCTTCAAGTTCCGTGAGCAGATCATTAACAGCATTCCACAGAACCTTAAGTATGGTATCTCAGCTGGTATCGGTCTTTTCATTGCATTCATCGGTATGCAGAATGCTCACATTATCGTAGCAAATGATGCTACGATCGTAGGACTTGGCAGTTTCTCAGATCTTGATATGGACCTTGCACTTATCGGACTTATCATCATCGCTGTTCTTGTTCACTACAATGTAACTGGTGGTGTTCTTATCGGTATCATCAGCATCTGGATCATTGGTATGATTCTTCAGGCATGTGGTGCATACACTGCAGCAAATCTTTTCCCAGATTTCTCAAATGGACTTCAGCTAGGTGGAATTACTGAGACAGCATTCAAGCTTAACTTTGGATGGGCATTCTCACACCTTATTCAGTTCATTGCTATCACATTCAGCTTCCTGTATGTAGATCTCTTTGATACAGTTGGAACTGTTGTAGGCGTAGCTGATAAGGCTGGACTTCTTGATAAAGATGGAAATCTTCCAAGAGTTGGTCAGGTATTTATTGCAGATGCTGTTGGTACAACAGTAGGTGCGCTTCTTGGTACATCAACAGTAACAAGTTTCGTAGAGTCAAGTGCAGGTGTTGCAGCAGGTGGTAGAACAGGACTTACAGCTTTCACAACAGGTTGCATGTTCCTTGTTTCAATCGTGCTTAGCCCAATCTTCCTTGCAATTCCTTCATTTGCTACAGCTCCAGCTCTTATCTATGTTGGTATGCTTATGCTTATGAGTATCTCTAAGGTTAAGTTTGATGGAGATATTGCAGATGCAGTTGGTGCTTACCTTGCAGTAGTTATGATGCCTCTTGCATATTCAATCGCTACAGGTATCATGTTTGCAGTACTTGCTTGGGTACTTCTTAAGGTTGCTACAAAGAAGGCAAAGGATGTTAGTCCTATCATGTGGGGAGTATTTGTACTCTTCGTAGCAAGAATCATTGTTCTTATTACAAACTTCCAGTAATTTGATAACTGAGAATAATAACTTCAATCGCCCTATGGATATTTACTATCCATAGGGCGATTGTGTATAATTAAAAAAGTGTTTTTATGTAACAATATATTCTTATGAAAGAAAAGAGGTTATATGTTAGGGAATAAGAAAAACAAGCAGTTTTATGCTAACGAAGTAAAAAAGAAGTTTAGTTTTAAAAGTGTGCTAATAGTAATCGCTATCATTTTTGCTATAAGCCTTTTTAGCGGAAGCTTCTACTCTGTAAAAGAGCAGGAACAGGCTATCCTTACTATGTTTGGTAAGGTTGTAAGAGTAGACACCGCAGGTCTTTATTTTAAAGTTCCATTCATTCAGCAGGTTCATCTTGTTGATATGACTACTCATGGTATTGGAATCGGCTATGTTATCAAGGATGGTCAGAATATAACAGTAGATGATGAGGGAGTGATGATCACTTCTGATTTCAACTTTGTTGATATAGACTTTTACCTTGAATACAAAGTAAGTGATCCTGTTGCATCATATTACAACAGTGAGAACCCAGAAACCATCATGAAGAACATGGCACTTGCCTGCATCAGAAATACAGTAGTCAAATATGCTGTAGATGATGTTCTTACTACAGCTAAGGGACAGATTCAGTCTGAGGTCAAAGAGACACTTCAGAAGGAACTTGCAGACAAGAATATCGGACTTATGGTAGTTAACATTTCCGTTCAGGATGCTGAGCCACCAACAGAAGAAATCGTTCAGGCATTTAAGTCAGTTGAGACAGCCAAGCAGGGCAAAGAAACAGCAGTAAATAACGCCAAGAAATATCAGAACGAGGAACTTCCTAAGGCAGAAGCTGCTGCTGATAAGATTGTTCAGGATGCGGAAGCAGCCAAGCAGGCCAGAATCGCAGAAGCTGAAGGTCAGGTAGCTAGATTTAATGAAATGTATGAGCAGTACAAACTTCAGCCATATATAACCAAGAAGAGACTCTTTTATGAGACAATGGAAGACCTTCTTCCAGAACTCAAGGTTATTATTACTGATGGAACTACTCAGCAGATGTTACCACTTGATAGCTTTAATGGTTAAGGAGTTAATATGGAAAAGAAAAAAGGCGGATTTGTTAGTTATCTAATAATCGGATTATTCATAGTTTTTGCAATTATACTTGGATCATCAACATACATCGTTCATCAGAATGAGTATGTTACAGTCAGAAGATTTGGAAAGATCGTTGCAATTGCCAAGGAGCCAGGTCTTCATTTTAAGACACCTTTCATTGACAGCACACAGTCGATCACAGCAAAGGTGATACTTTATGATATTCCAGCATCAGATGTTATCACCAAGGACAAAAAGTCCATGATCACAGATACATATGTAATCTGGAAGGTAGAAGATCCTCTTAAGTACGTTCAGACTCTTAATGCTATTGAGGCTAGAGCAGAAGAGAGAATTGAAGCATCTGTTTACAATGCTACCAAGAATGCTATCTCATCCATGTCTCAGGACGAAGTCATAGAGGCAAGGGGCGAGCAGCTTACACAGCTAATTACCCAGGAAGCAAATTCAGATATGGAAGGCTACGGAATCTCTGTAGTTCAGGCTCAGATCAAGGCTCTTGATCTTCCAGATGACAACAAGCAGGCTGTATATGAGAGAATGATCTCAGAGAGAAATAATATCGCAGCTTCCTATACCGCTCAGGGTGATGCTGAAGCTCAGAAGATCCACAATGAAACAGACAAACAGGTTGCAATCATCAAGGCTGAAGCTGAGAAGAATGCAGCAGTTCTTGAAGCTGAAGGTGAGTCAGCATACATGGAGACATTGTCAAAGGCATATGACACAGAAGATAAAGCAGAGTTTTACAGTTACATAAGAGGCCTTGATGCTCTAAAGAAATCTCTTGTGGGTGAGAAGACATTAGTTCTTGATAAAAACTCAGAGCTGGCAAAAATTCTGTATGGAAATTTTAATTGATTGAAAACCCAGAACAGTAGAGAGGTTACAGTTTTCTGTAGCCTCTTATTTTTTTGCTTTATCAAAAAAAGTAAATGAAATAGTTGATTTTTTTATTTATATGTTGTATTTTACTACTATAAAAAAGAGTTAATATTTTTCTAGTGTTTTATTTAAATGCATCTTTTGGTGCAGTCATTTATATTTCCCAGAAAAAATTATGGCGTGAATATTGTAGATAAAATGATTTTGTTAACGGGCTTTTCCGTAGATTGGAGATTGATTTGAGAGAAAAGTATGAGACCTTAAAATTAAGTGACCTTCGTGAGATTGCAAAGAGAAGGGGAATAAAAGGAGCAACAACACTTAAGAAGTCAGAGATAATTGACCTTATGTGTGAGATGGATGAAAAGGAAGCTGCAAGCACTGCAAAAGAGCCAGATAAAAAGACTGAAGCTTCTGCATCAGAAGAAAAGAAAGCTCCTGTTCGTCACAAGAATCTGGTAGTTAAGACTATCAAAAGAGATGAAGATGCTGACAAGGCAGAGAGACCTAGAACTGAAAAGGTTGAGAAGTCTGAGCCTAGAGAAGAAGAATTTGATGAGGCTGATGGCGATAGCGCTGATGGTATCCTTGAGGTTATGCAGGATGGATACGGCTTTATCAGATGTGAAAACTACCTTCCTGGTGAGAATGACGTATATGTCGCGCCTAGTATCATCAGAAAGTTTAATTTAAAGACTGGTGATATCTTAAGAGGTAGATGCAGAGCCAAAAAAGAGACAGATAAGTTTGCAGCTCTTTCAAGACTTGATACAGTAAATGGTTATAAGCCAGAAGTTGCAAGCGGCAGATGGGATTTTGAAAAGATGACACCTATCTTTCCTAACTCAAGGATCAAGCTTGAGCAACCTGGCTCATCAGTAGCCATGAGGATCATGGATCTTATCAGCCCAATTGGTAAGGGACAAAGAGGTATGATCGTATCTCCTCCTAAGGCAGGTAAGACAACACTTCTTAAAGAGGTTGCCAAGTCAATCCTTAAGTATAGTTCAGATATGCATCTTATCATTCTCCTGATCGATGAAAGACCAGAGGAAGTAACAGATATCAAAGAAGAAGTAGAAGGACCAAATGCAGAAGTTATCTACTCTACATTCGATGAGCTTCCTGAGCATCATAAGAGAGTAGCTGAAATGGTTATGGAGAGAGCTAAGAGACTTGTTGAACACGGACAGGATGTTGTTATCCTTCTTGACTCCATCACAAGACTTACAAGAGCTTACAACATAGTAGTTCCTCCTTCAGGAAGAACTCTTTCAGGTGGTCTTGATCCGGCAGCTTTACATATGCCAAAGAAATTTTTTGGTGCTGCCAGAAATATGAGAGAGGGCGGAAGCCTTACAGTTCTTGCAACTGCTCTTATTGAGACAGGCTCCAAGATGGATGACGTTATCTACGAGGAATTCAAGGGAACAGGTAACATGGAAATGGTTCTTGATAGAAAACTTCAGGAAAAGAGAATCTTCCCTGCTATCAATATTCCAAAGTCCAGCACCAGAAGAGAAGACCTTCTTCTTACACCAGAGGAGCTCTCAGCTATCAACGGCTTGAGAAAGGGCTTCAATGGTATGAAGGCAGACGATGCAGTTGATCAGTGCATCAACCTCTTCTCTAAGACTAGAAACAACGTTGAATTTGTTCATATGGTAGAAAAGCAGATCAGATTCTGATAAAAGAAATTAAAAAGTAAGGGTTGTCGTATTTTACGACAACCCTTTTTATACGTCTCTAAGATCTAATAGATTTTCAATTTCTTTTGCCTGCTTCTCCATGCGCTCTTCACGTTTCTTTTGACGAAGAGTCTTGTCTGTGATGTGCTCTAGATTTGCGGGATCTAGTGGATTGGTACCTTGAGAAGAAATGTTGAGAGATGATTTCTTTTCTGGGATCATCTTCTTGGCAAGGTCCTCTTCAACCTCCATGATCTGCTGCTGCTTTGAAATATCAGGGTTGAGATCGGTTGCAGGTACTTCATCAAGCTTAGTGTATTTTTCATGCTTCTTTTGTGATAAAAGACCAATAAGATCAACGCTTACATTGGAAATACTGCATCCGACAGCTTTTTTCTGATCAAGGAAAAAGTTTCTGACTACAACAGTATTGATCTCGTAGTTGTGTAAAGAAGCACCATATCTGAACATTACAGCCAGTTTGTCACCAGGCTTAAGAGTAGTGTTTTTGTCAATGATAAGAGAAATGCCTCTCATGGAAAGGTCATGAACGATACAGTTCTTGAGGTCCAAATTGTTGCCGTTTACAGACATAAGACCTAGCTTTTCAATGTAGAATCTTTCGGCTCTTCTGGAGTTCTCCGGCTCTAGCTTGGATGAACATCTTATGAGATGAAAGTTACCATATCTTGTTTTTACAGGGGTAATAGTAGTGGACATGAACTTGTAAACACGGCCGTCTCTCTTATTGCGGATCTGAACCTGTGAAGGCTCCAAAAACTGCATGTATTTACCAAAGTATTCCATTGGTTTAACGATGAGTCCTGCAGAGACGCCAAAGATAGCCTCAGTCATGATAACAATGCTGTGGCCATTTATGGCTGCATATATTTTGACTATTGAGCCATTGGAAATGTCATTGACATTCATGATACTAACCCCTCATACCGATACTTTCTTTCAATAAATATGATATAATAAGCCAAACAAAAAATAAAGAAAAAGAAAGAGCTTTTTGACAGCTAGGGAGCGCAGATGATTCGAGAAAATCTAGATTTTGTTGAAGAAAACATTAGAAAGGCCTGTGAAAGAGCAGGAAGAGATAGAAGCGAAGTAACACTTATTGCAGTTAGTAAGACGAAGCCTGTTTCAGATATCAGAGAGGCTATGGCATATGGTATAAAGACCTTTGGAGAAAACAAAGTTCAGGAGATCAGAGACAAGACAGAAGAAATAACTGAGCCACTTAATTGGCACATGATAGGCCATCTTCAGGCTAATAAGGTTAAATACCTTCCTGGAAAGGTATGCATGATCCATTCAGTTGATAATGTGAAGCTTGCAGACGAGATAGAGAAGCAGTTTGCCAAGCATGATCTTGTGGCAGACATACTGATCGAAGTAAATATGGCTCATGAAGATACCAAATTTGGCTTATCTCCAGATGAGGCACTTGGTTTTGTCCGTGAGATCAGCGATAGAGAGCATATTCGTATCAGAGGACTTATGACTATCGCCCCTTATACAGAAGATCCTGAGAGTAACAGGGTATATTTTAAGGGACTTAGAGAGCTTATGAATAAGATCAACGCAGAGAACATACCTGGCGTCAATATGGATACTCTTTCCATGGGAATGACAGGGGATTATCAGGTGGCAATCGAGGAAGGCGCTACATTTGTAAGGGTTGGTACAGGTATCTTCGGAGAAAGAGATTATACCAAATCTTAAATAAATATAAACGAATTTACACGCAACACGCCAGAGAGTATAATAATTTTATACTTGCTGGTGTGTTTTTTTATTGGATAGCAATATTTTATGGAGAGTTGAATTTTGAGAACAATGCCATTATCTAAAGATCTATCTTTAGATCAAATAAATCATTTAATAGAGACTGGCCACGTTTTTGTCACTCCATTTGGCCTGAATCGAACGGCATATATTGTTGTTAATCATAAACCGTTTATGGTTATTGCGACGGATATTTCAATCAGGGGAGTGCAGCTTAGCGGTGCCTGGTATACATGGGAAGATCTTGAGGCAATGGGGGGTGTATATGAATCAGAATTTGATGCTTTGAAAGCAATTGCAGATGGAGTATAAAAGTGAAGTCCTTGGGACTTCACTTTTTAAATTCTTAAGAATGTATAAAAACTGCCGCTTTTTTATTACAACTTAAACGTTTTATGTTAGAATTTATACTATGCCGGTGGTGGGAGGTTTTAAAACTTTGGGGTATGTTTTTTATTATGTAGAAGCTCATATTGCCTGCATTTTCTTGCTGACAATATTACTATATAAGATTGCAAAAGGTGTAAATAAACAACTTTCTCAAGTATATCTTGGAGACGTCATTTTTGTTTTGATGCTCTATTTTATTGCGGAGATTTTCTGGGCTCTCGTTGATGGCGGAGTGATCACCAGTAATAGACCGCTTCTATATTTATCCAACATATTTACATATATGCTGCTAAGTGTGGCGTCGTATATATGGTTTGTTTTGTCTGAAACTCTTCAGCAGGACACTTTTGTTGAGAAGTTTGTCAACAGAGTGCTTCTTAGCATTCCTGTATGGATATCTGGAGCGCTTTGTCTTACTGCTTACAAGACTGGACTTGTATTTTATGTTGATGAGAACAACAAGCTTGTTGGTGGCAAGCTCTATCTCATACTTATCGTGGTTCCTTTTGGCTATATGATCGCTGCTTCAATAAAGGCTTTTGTAAGAGCCTTTAACCGCGACAGATATACCGACAGGAGTATCTATTTCATGATAGGAGTATTTCCTATTACCCCTATCTTGCTTGGTGCACTGCAGGCAAGATACTGGAGAGTACCTCTTTTATGCTACGGAGCAGTAGCAGCAGTACTCTATGTATATATCACATCAACAGACAATCTGATCTCCCTTGATCCACTTACTCAGATCAATAACAAGAATCAGATGTATAAGTATCTTGCTCAGAAGATGAGATCAGAAGAGCCTGGACTTTCACTATTTCTTTTAATGGTTGATATTGATAAGCTCAAGAATATAAATGATACCTTTGGACATTTAGAAGGCGACAGAGCGCTTGTTAGAGTTGCAAATGCGATCAAGGAGACCTGCCAGGGTCCACGTAGCAGATTTTTTTTATCCAGATATGGCGGAGATGAGTTCGTGATAATCGCAGAGATGTCATATAGAGCAGAAGCAACCTGGCTTGCTGATCAGATCAAGCATAACGTACAGAGGCTGTCAGAAACCTTCGGTACTGCCTATGACATTTCAGTTAGTGTTGGTATTGCTCAGTACGATTATCAGGCACCTATTTCTCTTCAGGCCTTTATCGCGAGAGCAGATTCTGATCTGTACAAACAAAAGAAAACAGGTGCATATTGATCAGAACAAAGAGGAAATAAAGTTGATCAAAATACCTGCCAAAATAAAGGCGGAAAGTATTGCTATAGCGTAGATAAATTTCATTCGTGCCATGGTAATCTCCAATCTCTAATGCTTTAAACATGATATAATTATATAGTATACAGAGGTTTTTTGCATGTTGCAGTAGTTGTTACTTGCAGATTGGAGGGGCGTATGCAGATATATGTTGCTGGAAATGTACTTAGAAGTGGAGATGGTTCCATTGCTCATCCTTTTAAAACTATTTCTGAAGCAGCGGATATAGCTAAGGCGGGAGATGTAGTCCTCGTAGCACCTGGCGTATACAGAGAATGGGTCAGGCCAAGGTTCTCAGGGCTTGATGACAATAGAATAGTCTATAAGAGCACCATCAAAGGAGAGGCTGTTATTACCGGTTCAGAAGAGATAAGGGACTGGGAAGCCTTTGAAAATGTTTGGCGTGTTCGAATTCCAAATAGCTTCTTTGGTTCATATAATCCATATACCACAGAAATATCAGGAGACTGGTATCAGGAAGAAGCAAATCCACATCACACAGGAGATTTATATCTAAACGGAAGATCAATGCATGAAGTGTTTGATCTTTCTCTTTGCATGCATCCAGTCAGGGATAAGAGGTCCTGGGAACCTGAGATGACGGAATATGTCTGGTTCACGGCTCAGGAAGATAACTGCACCATAATCTATGCCAATTTCGGCTCAAAGGATCCAAATACTGAAAATGTAGAGCTTAGTGTCAGAAGAGCGTGCTTTTTCCCTACAGATATGGGAATAAACAATATAACGTTAAGTGGATTTACCATTAGAAACGCTGCCACTAACTGGGCGCCTCCTACTGCCAGACAGGAAGGCATGGTAGGACCGGGCTGGGCTAAAGGCTGGATAATCGAAGATTGTGAGATATACGAGTCTAAGTGCTGTGGCATAAGTCTTGGTAAGTACTATCAGAGTGGCAACAACAATAAGTGGACAACACATTTTCTGAAGGATGGCACTCAGACTCAGAGAGAATGCGTATGTCAGGCTGTTAATGACGGCTGGGATAAAGAAACTGTGGGATCACATATCATCAGACGCTGCGATATTCACGACTGCGGACAGGCAGGTATTGTGGGACATTTAGGTGGAGCCTTTGCTGTCATAGAAGATAACCATATTCATAGGATCAATAACAAGCATGACATAGAAGGCGCTGAGATAGCTGGTATCAAGCTTCATGCTGCTATAGATACTCAGATAAAGAGAAACCATATAGATCACTGCACGCGAGGTATATGGCTTGATTGGGAGGCTCAGGGCACAAGAGTAAGTCAGAATTTTCTTCATGACAATGTTCCTCCGGTAGGAACAATAATAGATTCTGATCTTTCACTTGGAGAGGATATTTTTATCGAAGTATCCCACGGACCAACACTTGTTGATCATAACCTTCTTTTATCTGATATTGCGGCAAGGCTCAGTACTCAGGGAATAGCATTTGTACATAATCTTATTGCCGGATCTTTTACCTATGTGGGACAGGGAACAGATAATGGAACTATGAGGCTTGCTTCTGACAGATACACGCCATATCATGTTCCGCATTCTACTATGATCGCTGGATTTATGACTATACTCCATGGGGACGCAAGGTTCTATAATAATGTCTTTGTACAAAAAACTGTTAGGCAGGACCTTATGGAGTACTGTGTAGGAAAGAGCATAGATACTATAGATAAAAACAATTTTATCTGCGGTACATTGCCATATAATAACTTCCCGGGACCAGCAGAGTACTTCGGAAAGTTTAACAAAAATACAACTAAGAGCAGGGCATATAGGGATCAGTATTATGATCACCTTCCTGTATATCTTGGAGGAAATGCGTATTTTAACGGTGCAAGACCTTGTGATCATGAGATAGCTTCTCATGTTGATAAGGATCACAAGATAAGTCTTTATATTGATGAGAATGAAGGCAATTATACTCTTCATACAAATCTTTATGAGTTCCTTCCAAGGAATTTCACAATGCCTGTTAATTCTGACTTTTTAGGATCTGCATTTGAGCCTGAGCAGAGATTTGAAAATCCGGATGGTAGCAATATCATGCTGGATGTGGATTACTTTGGCAGAAAGAGGGGAATACACCCTGTTTCAGGACCATTTGAAGAATGCGGTACAGATAGGTTCAATGTTCAGACTCCTTCTTCAGATTCTTATAAAATTGAGCACCAAGAGAGCGAAAGAATTGAAGATAAGCAGGTTTGTGACGAAGAGTATGTGGCTGAAATAAATGCCAATGTCATGCTGACAGGCTGCTCAGATGCCGGAATCAAATTCCCGTTTGATGGAGGTCTTTTCATAGTAAGTGATATGTTCGTCAAGGGAAATGAAGTTTGGCTCTATGATGCTACGAATGAAAAGCTTGTAGAGCTTGACTGTGAATATGGTATATATCACAATATAAAGAAGTGGTCTGTTGGGGCTTTACAGTCAATTGATGTGAGCTTTGATCCAAATACAGAGGGACTTGTAAGAACTGCCGGAACACTGCTCTGTATCCTGAATAAGAGCCTTGCCCATGATCCAGGGGATACTTGTAATACCATTCAGGAAAAGGTCAATCTGGGAATTGAGCCAAGAGGCATCAAGATGAGATTTACACCTAAGTACCTCAAGTTCATAAGGGGCAAGAAGTTTATATCTCTTGAGGATGTAATCTATAGGATCAGTAAGACGTCTATGGACGTAGTAACTGAAAGAGTTGAACATTTATAAAGGATAAGGTTTTATTAGATAGTATGAGTAACAATAAGAATTGGTATAAGCTGGATAATGCGGCCAAGATAGTGCCATCTACTGCAAAGGGAGCTAACACTAGAGTCTTCAGACTTACCTGCGAGCTTAATGAGGAAGTAGATGGGGATATTTTGCAGGCAGCTGTAGATGAGACAATAGAGGAATTTCCTTTCTTTAACTGTGTTCTTCACAGGGGAATCTTCTGGTATTACTTAGAGGATAGTGATCTTAGGCCTGTTGTTGAGAAGGAACATTCGCCAGCATGCCTTCCTTTGTACATTCCAGGTCACAAGAACCTTTTGTACAGAGTCAACTATTTTGAAAAGAGGATCAATCTGGAGATGTTCCATGTTCTTGCTGATGGAACCGGAGCATTCATGTTTTTTAAGAGCCTTGTGATCAGGTATCTTCAGAAGGTGCATAACCTGAATGAAGATATAAAGCCAATAGATGAGTTTTCTATCGAGGAAAAGAATGTTGACGCCTTTACAGATAATTACAGTAAGGAAAAGGGGTTAAAGCAGTTAAAAGAAATGTCATCTGTTAAGGCTTATCAGTTGACAGGAGAGCTTGATGATAACCTTTTACCACATCTTTTAGAGGGTACAGTTTCAAGCAGCAAGTTCCTTGGACTTGCCCATGAGTATGACACAACGGTAGGAGTACTTTGTGTTGCCCTATATATTAAGGCTGTTATCCAGACCATGAACAGGACCCAAAGAAAAAAACATGTTGTGGTTAGTGTACCTGTTAATCTGCGCCAGTTCTATGAAAGCGGCACAGCCAGAAACTTTTTTGGCGTAATAAATATCGATTATGACCCTGCAGATTATGATGGAAATCTAAAGAGTATCATAGATCCTGTAGATAAAGACTTTAAAGAGAAACTCTCTTCAGAGAACATTGAAAAGACAATGAATTCATATTCAGCTCTTGAGCATAACCTTGCTATCAAGATGGTTCCACTTCCTATCAAGGATTTCACTATCGGAAGGTTTGACAGAGCGGCCAAGAAGGGCGTTACAACTTCTATGTCTAATCTTGGAAGGATCAGCATGCCAAAAGAGGTAGAGGAATATATAGACAGATTCAGTGCCTTTATGACAGCTGCTTCCCAGCAGGTTTGTGTCTGCTCATTTAAAGACAAGATGACCTTTGGCGAAGTTTCACCATACAAGACTCACAGAGTAATGCTCAATTTCTTTAGATGTCTTTCAGAAGTGGGAATTGAGGTTGAACTTGGATCAAATGATTATGATGAGGAGATTGAATAAGTAATATGCAGATTTGTCCTAAATGTAAAGTTAATATAAGAGGTAAAAAGAGCTGTTGCCCACTGTGCCAGGGACAGCTAAAGGATGTACAGGGCGAGGCAGGAGCATCTTTTCCTACCCTGAAAAAGAAAAAGATCAGTAATATCACCTTTATCAAGATGTGTACATTTATTTTTGCATCCTTGGAGATCATATTTGCTGCTATCAACATCATGACCAGAAGAGAATATGCACCGATAGGTCTTATCATGCTAGGTTTATTAGCAGGCTGGATCACGCTTCTTACAACAATGTATCTTAGAAATAACCTTCTTAAGGTCATAACATGGGAAGTTATCGTGGCTATAATCGTTGACATCTATATTGATGTTAAGACGGGCTTTTTAGGATGGTCTCTTTCCTGGATGGTTCCTCTTACGCTTATAGGCCTTGCCTTTGCAACTATAATAATTGCAAAGGTCATGAAGCTTAGGCTTGATGAGTATATTTTGTATATCATCTTTGATCTTGTCATGGCTCTTTTACAGATCATCTTTATCAGAAATGGCAAGATCGTTCAGCCATGGCCGGCAGCTATCAGTATTGTAGTTTATCTTATTATATTTGTTGGGGTTTTGATCTTCAGGTTTAGAGATCTTAAGGTTGCCTCAGAAAAAATGTTCAATATGTGACGGTTACTATGAGTCTTAAAAACAGATTAAACAGAAAAAACTTAAAACGAGGAATCGTATTTGCTTCCAAAGTCGGAGATTTCGTGGAAAACTCCATTGGAAAAGTAATGGAGGACAAGAATAAGCTGGCAGATGAGCTTCCGGAAAACCCTGAGAACATGAAGTGGTACAGGGTATCTCTTGATAAGGGCTTATCCGGAGACGGTTCTGAGTATTATATCTATGTCAAAAAAGCTGATCCCAAAAAGCTTTGCATTTTCTTTTCAGGCGGCGGTGTTGCCTGGAATGAGTATACTGCTGCAAGGCCTGTTACAGGCGGCAAGGTGGCAGCAGGTCTTCCAAATTACTATTGGAATAATCTAAGACCCTTTACCCAGCTCATGAACATCAATATCGGTATAACTGATATTGCTTCGGACAAGAATCCGTTCAAGGACTGGAGCTTTGTGGTCATCACTTATGCCACTGGAGATTTCCATGTTGGCAACAACGATTATCCTTACAAAACTGAAGATGGCAGGGATGACATCCTTCACTTTCATGGTTATGTGAATTTCCTTGAGAGTATGAAGGTGGCAAAAGAGCTGATCCCTGCTCCTGACAAGCTTCTTATAGCAGGTAACTCAGCAGGAGCCTTTGCTGTTCCTGCTCTTGCTGGTGAGATAATAGATGATTATTATCCAAATACAAGAAGCATAACAGTATTTTCAGATAGTGGACAGCTTCTGTACAAAAACTGGAGAAAAACAGCCAAGAATATATGGCGTTCAAAGGACAGCATTTGGAAATCTATTCACTCAGATAATATTACTTTGGATTGGTACAAAGAACTTTTTAGGAAATATGGAGACAAAATCAGGTATTTATATTCCAGTTCAGACAGGGACTATTTATTAAGTGCCTATTATAATGATATTATCAACAAGAAGTATGAAACTGATCAGGATGTTCAGGAGGATTACTATAATCAGTTGATAGATATGGTGCATGAGTTAAAAGAGATAACTCCTGCTTTTGGCATATTTATAAATAACTGGAAGATACCGCTTATAACCATGGGCGGCACTGTACATACCAGCGTCAGAGAACTTCACTTTACAGCCTTTACCCAGGACGGAATATCCATGGCGAAATGGCTGGCAGATGCGGTTGATGGGAAGGTTTACGATGTAGGAATGGACCTTCTTAGCAATAACAAAAATAAATCAAAAAAGAGAAGGAATTTAAGAAAACTATGAGTTACACAGCAGATTGGGAGTCATTATCAAAGTACACTGTACCACAGTGGTACTCATCATCAAGATTTGGAATCTTTATCCATTTTGGAATCTACAGCGTTCCAGCATTTGGAAATGAGTGGTATTCCAGAAATATGTATATAAAGGATTCTAAAGAGTACGAGCATCATATCAAGACTTATGGTCCACACAAGGATTTTGGATACAAGGATTTCATCCCTATGTTCAAGGCGGAGAAATTCAATGCTGATGAGTGGATAGATCTTTTTGTTAAGGCTGGAGCCAAGTATGTAGTGCCTGTAGCAGAGCACCATGACGGATTCCAGATGTATAAGAGTAAGCTTTCTAAGTGGAATGCTTACGAGATGGGACCAAAGGTAGATTACCTTGGAGAACTCAAAAAGAGCGCTGAGAAGAGAGGCATGCACTTTGGTGCTTCTTCACACAGGATCGAGCACTGGTTCTTTATGAGTAAGGGCCGCGAGTTTGAGAGTGATATCAATGACAGCATTACTAAGGACAGCCTTTACTATCCAGCAATGAAGGAGCCGGAAGATCACTACAATCTATATGCTGAGCCAACACCTACTGCTGAGTTTATGCAGGACTGGCTTGATAGAACAAAGGAGATCATTGATCAGTACCATCCTGAGGTTCTTTATTTTGACTGGTGGATCCAGGAAGCTTGTCTTAAGCCATATCTTAGAGAGATGGCAGCTTATTACTACAACGAGATGGAGAAGATCGGCAAGGTTGGTGTTATTAACTACAAGCACGATGCATTCCCATTTGGCGTTGCTGTACCTGATGTTGAGAGAGGTCAGCTTGCAACTGCTCAGCCATTTGTATGGCAGACAGATACTGCAATCGGTAGAAAATCTTGGTGCTATATTGAAGACAATGATTATAAGGGACCAGAGGAGATCATCTGCAATCTTTGTGACGCTGTAGCCAAGAATGGTAACATGCTTCTTAACGTTGGACCTAAGTCTGATGGAACAATTTCTGAAGAAGACAAGAAGACTCTTCTTGGAATTGGTGAGTGGCTTTCAAAGAACGGCGAAGCTATCTATGACAGTAAGCCATTTAGATTTGCTGAAGAGGGACCTACAAAGGCAGCAGGCGGACAGTTTACTGACAAGAAAAAGATCGAGTATACACCAGAAGACTTTAGATTCACTGTGGCTAAGGGTAATATCTATGTGACAGCGCTTAAATGCTCTGAGAGTGGAGAATATGTTGTAAGATCTCTTGGAATTGAAAAAGAAGCCGCTAGTTCAAACGGCTTCTCAGGAATTATCAAGAATATTAGTGTACTGGCTGACGGCTCATCAGTTGCTTTCGAAAGAAAGGAAGATGGCCTTCATATGAAGACTGACTTTAGAAGTGATATGCCAGTAGTATTCAAGCTTGAAATGCTTTAATACTTAATCTACAAAACAGGCTTCGATCTGCGCTTCGTAGTCTTCACGAAGGAACTCTGGAATATCATATTCATCAAGAGCTTCCTGAACAGACCAATGCTCATTAGCCATGGAACGAAGAATGCTGCGGATGATTCGTAGATCTGAAGCCTCCAAATTTGCAACACTGTTCATATACACACCCTCCTCAATACTAAATACAGATAATTCTTTAACTACAATATATTGTAGTATAAAAAAATATTGATACAAGTATTGACATTTTAGAGTGAATTGTTTTTGTAAATTATGCACAGAAAACGAGGGGAATTCTATGCAGATGCTTGTAGTGGCAATTGTGCTATCTATCTGTGGACTTTTATCTTCATTCATACTTATTGGTATTTTTCCATCTATCATTTCTTTTTGCCTGAGTATTTATTGTCTTTCAAAGGAAAAGACTATAAATACAGTCAGAGCTCTTTTGATGTCCCTTGTGGGCATTTTAGTTCCAATAATAATGTATCTAAATACTTTTGGCCTTCACCTTCCCTATGATAAGGGAGAAGGTTATGGAACTTTCAAGCAGATCCTTTATGACAACTATTCAAATTTCGGCTTTGATATGTCTTTTATGGTAAAAGACTATAAGACTATAGATGAGCAGGTGGCTGCAACTGCAGCTACATCTGACGATGGAATCTACTATGTAAGTGACGGAGTAGTACAGGAAGAAGCAGGTTATAACGAGATTGTAACTACAGAAGCTGATAGTAGCGAGTCTTCTCTTGATAACAGTAAATACCCTGAATCGATATTCGAGAGCTTTGAAGACATAGAAAAAGAATATGAAACTACTGCAAAAAGTACAGAGATAGGAGCTTCTGACGATGACATGCCATCTTACGGTGGCCTTCCAGTTGGAACTCTTATCGTGGCTCAGTACTTTAGAGAAGATGATCACAACTGCAATCCAGTGCTGGTCCTTCAAAATAAGACAGGAAATCTATGTAGATATGAGTGTATGTTCACTGCCAGGGACAAAGATGGAAACGAGATCGCCACATCTGAACGTACATCAGAAGTAGTACCTGACGGAGCCAAATTCGTTATAGAGGGGCGCTTTGACAAATCAGAACTAGGCGGTACCTTACCTTCAATGTATGAGTTCACTATCAGCAAGCGAACCCCTTACGAAAAGGACGTAACCCAAGACGTCTACGTCTACACCAAAATTGATGGTAATTCCGTCATCCTTGCAGCCGAAAACCCAACCTCCCTCAAAGTTAAAGTTGACGCCTACGTCCTTTTCTTTGACGGAGACGAACTAGTTGATTGCATCTGGCTCATCCCCAGCAACAGAGACGAAGTATGCATCACTCCAGGCTCAGTAGCAACAATCAAAGGTGACGCATACTACCGTTTCGACCGCATCGAAACCTACTATACCGCCTACGAAGCCGTCGAAACCCGTTAGTTTGTCTTTCCCCGGGACTTTCGATGTCAGAGTCCCCCTTCCACACCTTTTGGGGGCGCCACCCTGAGGCATATTTTTATTCGTCCTTCGAATTTCCATGTTCATGGGGCCTGATCTAGCACTTAAAATTCTTTGAAACAAAACACTCTGTGCGTCATTCACTAAGCTCATTCTTCGCTAAGTGAATGTGGCGTCGTCTTTGAAGCACATTTTTGGCTGTAAAGTTTTGGGTTTGAACGATTGTCAAGAAAACGCCATTTTCTTATGCTCATAAGCAGTTTTTGACACGCATGCGGTTTGCGTTGTTTGAAGCAGGGCGGTAAGAATTTATAATAAGTGGTCACGCCCGCTTTTTGCGGGCTTTGTTAACAGAACAAAGAGACAATCTCTCAAGCTAGCTTGGAGAGTCGTCTCTTTTTCTGTTATAAGAGCGAAGCTCTAATGACCACTTATTATAAATTCCGCCCTGCAAGTCTGTAGCAAGAGCATGCGTATTAAACAAAAACTGCATGAGCATATAGAAAAGTATCGTTTTCTTGATGAGGGCAAAACAAAACTTTACAGCAAAAATGGCATCAAAGACTCAGACAGTGTTTCAAAAACAGAATTTTAAGTGCTAGATCAGGCCCTCATGAACAAATAAAATTTTCAGAGACTCATAAATAATATGCCTCAGGGTGGCGCCCCCAAAAGGTGGGGAAGGGGAGGCTTAATAAGAATGTTTCGGGGGAAGAAAAACTTAAGGGGAAAAAGACGTGGATTTATGGTGCGATATAGGGGTATAATTGAAGTTAGAGATGGTAGATTTTTTTAGGAGGGCGCTATGACAGTAGGTAGAGAGGACCTTATACATTCACTTGCTAAATCTATGGGAGTTGGGGAAGCACAGAAGTCTAAGTATACTTCTGGCAAATATAATGTGGACAGCGGTACTATTTTTACCAATGGACATGTTATTACCAAAGTAACTATTGATCAGGCAAAGCAGTACTTTACAACTCAGTATAGAAAGCTTGCAAGCAAGGATGACGAAGGTGCGAGAGATATGGCGGCCCTTTATGAAGTTGCTATGGAAGCCATTAATATGATGGTGGAAAGTGGAGTGAAGCCTGACGGACAGTAAGTTACGTAAGCTTTAATAAATAAGGTATTCAAAAATATTTAGCACAATTTAATTTTATACATTGATTTCTTCTGCGGATAGGTATACACTTTTTGCTATAACGATCCGCAGATTTTTTTTGAAGCGTTTTGAAATGAGGATATGCATATGGGATTTACGATTAGTGTAATAATAGTATCACTGCTATATTTGGCACTTTTGGAATTATCTAAGAATATGATCATTGG
Organism: Butyrivibrio hungatei DSM 14810; assembly: GCF_900143205.1. Taxonomy (GTDB): domain Bacteria; phylum Bacillota; class Clostridia; order Lachnospirales; family Lachnospiraceae; genus Butyrivibrio; species Butyrivibrio hungatei. Next base: position 439,870 of record NZ_FRDH01000004.1, read on the forward strand.
CTGGTGCCTTGCTCTTATTGGAATAGTGCTTATGTTTGTTTGCAGAGCATATTTTATGAAAAAGGGCAAATATGACAAAAAGCGAATGGCCTTAATGTGGGTTATTTTTATTTCTTATCTAATGATCAACTATTTATTTACAGGACCTGAGGAAAAGAGGGTTCCGGCTGTTGATAATAAGAATCCTGATGTGACAGAAGTTGTTCATGTAGCATCTGGAGACATTACAGGAGTTTACAATGAAGATCATTCAGTAAGAGTGTTTGCTGGAATCCCTTATGCCGAAGCTCCTGTTGGAGAGCTTAGGTTTAGAGAGCCTGTAGCAAAAAAGCCATGGGATGGAGTTTTAGCCTGTGACAGCTTTGGACCAATGGCGATGCAGCCAAGAAACGCAGTCCTTTATGATTCACTTTCACATATAATTGGATTTCATGATTATAGGATCACGATAGGTGATGAGTATGTAGAACCTATGAGTGAAGACTGTCTGTATCTTAATGTTTACGCACCTGAGAAAAGCGATGAACTTAAGCCGGTAGTATTCTATATCCACGGAGGTTCATTAAATACAGGCCAGTCTTACTATACAGAATACAGAGGCGAGACCTTTGCAAAAGAGGACGTGGTATTTGTTAACTTTGCATATCGCCTTGGACCTTTTGGTTATTACGCAGCTGATGACTTAAAAGATGAATCAGAAAATGGAACAACTGGTAACTACGGACTTCTAGATCAGATTGCAGCTCTTAAGTGGGTTTACGACAACATCGAAGCCTTTGGCGGTGACAAAAATAAGATCACTATAGCTGGAGAGTCTGCAGGCTCATCAAGCGTTAACGCTCTTTGTGTATCACCATTAACTGAAGGTTTATTTAGATATGCTATTGCTGAGTCAAGCTCTGTAGTAGCCAAAAAGCCTTTCCATACCTTTAGAACCTATGAAGAGGCTATAGAACAGGGAGATATCCTTAGAAAAGAGCTTGGTGTAACATCTTCAGCTGAGCTTAGAAGCATAAGCGCTGACAAGATTCTTAGTACATCTTCCAAGAACACAGCCATGACTATTGATGGCTATGCTATAACAGAGATGCCTTACCTTACTTATGAGAAGGGTAATAATCATGAGAAAGCTCTTTTACATGGTTTCAATGCAAAAGAGGCAGATGTGTTTATGTTAAATATCAAAGCAACACAGGATAACTATGAAGAGCTCATAGCAGAGGAAATTGGAGATTATGCAAAGGAAATGGCAGAGGTTGTGCCATGGAACCAGCCTCCAAGAGATGACCATATAGTAATTGATGCTCTTGGTGAAGCTAAGGGAGCTCTTAATACGGTATACAGTGCGCTATGGTTTAGCTATTCTCATCATGTGTGGAATAGATATGAAGTAAGTCTTGGAATACCAAGCTATGAATATTATTTCACTAAGAGAAATAAGAGCCTTACCAACTACCACGCAGGCGAACTTCCATATGCTTATGGTAATCTTTACAGGCATCCTGGACTCTATGATGATGACGACTATAAGCTCTCAGAAATGATGGTGGGGTACTGGACTAACTTTGCAAAGACCGGAGATCCAAATGGAGATGGGCTCCCTGTCTGGGAGATGAGAACTGATACTCAGACCAAAGTTCTTGAGCTTGGGGATAATGTTCAGATGGTTGATGATCCTAATGAAAAGATATATGAAGTCATAGACAAATATCAATCAGAGGAAAACTGAAATTTCTATATCAGTTTCCAACAAAAAGCACCTACGAAAGCTGTGCATAATGCACAAAAATCAAACGAAATATTTGTGAAACTATTGTAATATGCACAAAAAAGCTATATTATTAAAGAGCAAAGAAGATTCTTTTCTTTGCTCTTTTTTCTTAAAAGAAACTAGTTATGGTAAGGGAGTTATAAAATGGCAAAGTACATAATGGCATTGGATTCAGGCACAACAAGCAACAGATGTATTCTCTTTGATCAAAAAGGGGAGATCTGTTCTTGCGCCCAGAAGGAATTTACACAGTTTTTTCCTCAGCCTGGTTGGGTTGAGCACGATGCTAGCGAAATCTGGCAGACACAGCTGTCTGTAGCCCGCGAGGCCATGAACAAGATCGATGCAAGCTTCGAGGATATAGCGGCTATTGGTATTACTAATCAACGTGAGACTGTTATCGTATGGGATAAAAAGACTGGACAGCCTATTTCTCATGCTATTGTATGGCAGTGCCGCAGAACTGCAGATTTTGCAGAAAAGATGAAAGAAGAAGTTCCTGGAATTGTAGAGAAATTCCAGTGCAAGACAGGACTTAAGTTTGATCCATATTTTTCAGGAACCAAGATCAGATGGATACTTGATAATGTGGATGGAGCAAGAGCCAGAGCCGAGAGAGGCGAGCTTTGCTTTGGAACTGTGGATTCCTGGCTTATTTATAAACTCACAAAGGGAAAGGTTCATGTGACAGATTACTCTAATGCTTCAAGAACACTTCTCTTTAATATCAATACTCTTGAATGGGATAAAGAGCTCTGTGATCTTTTAGATATTCCAATGAGCATGCTTCCAGAAGTTAAGCCATCAAGCTGTGTATATGGCGAGACTGATCCTGAATTTTTTGGGGGACCTGTAAAGATAGCAGGTGCTGCAGGAGATCAGCAGTCTGCTTTGTTTGGACAGACATGCTTTTCTGAAGGCGACGCCAAGAACACCTATGGAACAGGTTGTTTCATGCTGATGAATACTGGTGATAAGCCTATCTATTCTAAAAATGATCTTTTGACAACAATCGCATGGGGAATTGATGGAAAGGTAACCTACGCAATCGAAGGCTCAGTATATGTGGCAGGAGCTGCAATACAGTGGCTTAGAGATGAACTTAGAGTTATTGATTCCTCTCCGGATTCAGAATATTTCGCGACTCAGGTAAAGGATACCAATGGTTGCTATGTTGTGCCTGCATTCACTGGCCTTGGCGCTCCATATTGGGATCCATATGCAAGAGGTGCCATCGTAGGCCTTACAAGAGGTGTTAATAAATATCACATCATAAGAGCAACGCTTGAGTCTCTGGCATTCCAGACAGCGGATGTATTAAAGGCTATGGAGCTTGATACAGGAAGAAAACTTACAAGCCTCAGAGTAGATGGGGGAGCTTCCAAGAACAATTTCCTGATGCAGTTCCAGTCAGATATCATCGATACTGATGTTATTAGACCATCCTGTGTTGAAACAACAGCTATGGGAGCTGCGTATCTTGCTGGACTTGCGGTTGGCTATTGGAAGAATAAAGAGGATGTATTAAGCAATTGGTCAGTAGACAAAGAGTTTAAGAGCGCTATGGATCCAGATAAAAGAGAAAAAGAGCTTCGCGGTTGGAAGCAGGCGGTTGCTTCCACTAGAGGCTGGGCTAAAGAAATCTGATAAAAAGGTAGGGGATAGATATGTTAGACGTAATAGTTATAGGAGCGGGGGTATCTGGCTGTGCTGTTGCTAGGGAACTTTCCAGATACGATATAAATGTTTGCGTCCTTGAAAAGTGCAGTGATGTATGTGAGGGAACATCCAAGGCTAATTCAGCCATTGTGCATGCTGGCTTTGATGCTGATGAAGGCTCACTCATGGCCAGACTCAATGTAGAAGGAAATGAGATGATGGACAAGCTTTCCAAAGATCTTGATATTCCTTTTAAGAGAAATGGCTCAATGGTCGTTTGTATTCACAAGGAAGAGCTTGATGGACTTAAGGTTTTGTATGAAAGAGGCGTAAAAAACGGTGTTAAGGGCCTTAAGCTTTTGACAAAAGAGGAAGCGTTAGAGCTTGAGCCAAATCTTTCTGAAAATGTGGAAGGAGCTCTTTTAGCTCCAACTGGTGGGATTATCTGTCCATTTGAGCTAAATATTGCAATGGCAGAAAATGCCAATGTAAACGGCGTAGAGTTCAGATTCAACACAGAAGTTGAGGATATTAAAAAAGATAGCGATGGAATCTGGCATGTAAGAACTTGTAATGGTGAGTACAAGGCTAGATACATTGTAAATGCAGCAGGTGTCTATGCTGACAAGATCCACAACATGGTAAGTGCAGACAAGATGCATATCATTGAAAGGAGAGGTGATTACTGTCTTCTTGATAAAGAGGCTGGTACTTACGTTTCTCACACGATATTCCCACAGCCTACCAAGTATGGAAAAGGAGTTTTGGTCACACCTACTGTTCACGGAAACCTTCTTGTGGGACCAACAGCTATCGATATAGAGAAAAAAGAAGGAAACAATACAACGCAGGAAGGTCTTGAAGCAGTTATTTCCAAGGCTTCTGAGAATGTAAAAAATCTTCCTATGAGAAGTGTCATTACTTCTTTTGCAGGACTACGTGCCCATCTTGAGAGACACGAGTTCGTTATAGAAGAAGTAAAAGATGCACCTTGCTTTATCGATGTAGCAGGAATTGAATCACCAGGTCTTTCTGCTTCACCTGCCATTGGCAAGATGGTTGGCAATATGCTGAAAGAAAAAATGGGCTTAAAAGAAAAACAAAACTGGATCAGTACCAGAAAAGGCATAAAGTCCACTAAAGACCTTTCCATTGAAGAGATGAATGCTCTTATTAAAGAAAATCCTGCATATGGAAATATCATCTGCAGATGCGAGATGGTAACTGAAGGAGAGATATTAGATGCTATCCACAGACCACTAGGCGCCAGAACTCTTGATGGGGTGAAACGCAGAACAAGAGCTGGAATGGGCAGATGTCAGGCAGGATTTTGCAGCCCAAGGACAATGGAGATACTTCATAGGGAGCTTGATCTTCCTTACGAAAAGATCACAAAGAGCGGCGGAAAGTCCAATATAGTGATCGAGAGAACAAAAGGGGAGGAAAGCGAAGCATGAAGACATACGATATCGTAATAGTAGGCGGTGGTCCCGCTGGACTTGCAGCTGCAGTAGCTGCTAAAGAGGCTGGAAATGACAGTATTTTGATCCTTGAAAGAGATCACGAACTTGGTGGCATATTAAATCAATGTATCCACAATGGTTTTGGTCTTCATACTTTCAAGGAAGAACTTACAGGTCCTGAGTATGCATATAGATTTATCAAGCAGGTTCTTGATCTTGGTATAGAGTACAAGCTTAATACCATGGTTATGGACATTGCTGCTGACAAGACTGTTACAGCCATGAACAGAGAAGATGGAATGTTTCAGATTCCTGCCAAAGCAGTGATCCTTGCTATGGGCTGCAGAGAAAGGCCAAGAGGAGCTTTGAATATCCCTGGCTATAGACCTGCTGGTATCTTTTCAGCTGGTACTGCTCAGAGACTTGTAAATATCGAAGGCTACATGCCTGGAAGGGAAGTAGTTATCCTTGGATCAGGTGATATCGGTCTTATCATGGCACGCAGAATGACTCTTGAAGGCGCCAAAGTAAAGGTTGTGGCAGAGCTTATGCCATATTCAGGAGGACTTAAGAGAAATATCGTTCAGTGCCTTGATGACTATGGTATTCCGCTTAAGCTTTCCCATACAGTAGTTGATATAGAGGGAAAAGAGCATGTGACAGCCGTTACTATAGCTGAAGTTGGTCCGGATAGAAAGCCTATCCCGGGAACAGAGGAAAGATATACCTGCGACACTCTTTTACTTTCCTGCGGACTTATTCCTGAAAATGAGCTTTCAAGATCAGCGGGAGTTAAGATGAGTCCTGTAACATCGGGACCTATAGTAAATGAATCTCTTGAAACCAATATTCCTGGCGTATTTGCATGTGGAAATGTACTCCATGTCCATGACCTTGTAGACTATGTTTCCGAGGAAGCAAAAAGAGCTGGTCATAATGCTGTTAAGTACATAAACAGCGGTTGCAAGGAAGGAGCAAGTGGCCCTTCCATAGAAATAGTTGCAACAGAAGGTGCCAGATACACAGTTCCAAGCACTATCGACCTTAACAGAATGGATGATCTTTTGACAGTTAGATTTAGAGTTGGTGATGTTTACAAGAACTCTTTTGTAAGTGTGTACTTTGATGATGAGAGAGTATTCCATAATCAAAAGAGGATCATGGCTCCTGGCGAGATGGAGCAGATAATCTTAAGGAAGAGCCAGCTTGAAGAGCATAAAGACCTTAAAAAGATTACAGTAAAGATAGAGAAAGAGTGAGGTGGTAAGCTATGGAAAAAAGAGAATTAACCTGTATAGGATGTCCTATGGGATGCCAGCTCACAGTAACAATGGAGAACGGCGAAGTAACTGAAGTTACAGGAAACACATGCCAGAAGGGCGATATCTACGCAAGAAAAGAAGTAGTTAATCCTACAAGGATAGTTACTAGTACTATCAGGATAACAGGAGGAGACAAAGAGAGAGTATCAGTAAAAACGGCCAGCGATATCCCTAAGGATAAGATCTTTGAAGTCATGAAGGATATCGACGCAGCAGTTGTAGCTGCACCAGCGCATATCGGAGATATTCTGGTACAAAACGTTGCCGGAACAGGTGTTGATGTTATTGCCACCAGAAACGTCGAAATTGCATAATATAAAAAAGCATTATTCATAAAATGTCCGCCTTTGGCGGACATTTGTCTTTTATATACAAATATAAATCTTTAGCTCCAAAATATTTGTTAAATATTAACTGATATTTTGGGGTTTAATATATGTTAAATCTGGGTTATAATTTTTTAAGACTTTAATTTGTCAAAGTGAATATTTAATCATTATCTATTATACAATTACAGTACGGAGATGAAGAAATGGCACAGCTTTGGGGCGGAAGATTTACAGGAAGTATAAATGAACTTGCTTGGGATTTTAATGCATCAATTATTTTTGATAAGAGATTTTTGGAAGTCGATGTCAAAGGCAGCAAAGCCCACGCTACAATGCTTGCTAAACAGGGCATTATCTCTGAAGATGAAAAGGATCAGATAGTAAAAGGCCTGGACAGTATCCTGGAGGATGTTAAGGCTGGAAAGCTTGAGATCACTACCAAATACGAAGATATCCACAGTTTCCTTGAAGCTAATTTAATAGACAGGATCGGTGATGCCGGCAAGAAAGTTCATACAGGACGCAGCAGAAATGATCAGGTTGCTCTTGATATGAGACTTTATGCCAGAAATGAGATCGAGCATACAGCAGATCTTTTAAAAAAGGCATTAGAGGTATTAAACGGTATCATGGAATCTAATATTGATACCTATATGCCAGGCTTCACACACCTTCAGAAGGCTCAGCCGGTTACATTGGCTCATCATGTTGGAGCATATTTTGAGATGTTCAAAAGAGATCTTTTAAGGATGAAGGATATCAGAAACCGCATGAACTATTGCCCTTTAGGAGCAGGAGCTCTGGCGGGTACAACCTATCCGCTTGATAGAGAATATACAGCAGAGTTACTTGATTTTTACGGACCAACACTTAACAGTATGGATTCCGTATCAGATAGAGATTATCTCATCGAGTATTTATCAGCTCTTTCTACTATCATGATGCACTTATCAAGGTTTAGCGAAGAAATCATCATCTGGAATTCCAATGAATACAGGTTCGTGACTATAGACGATGCTTATTCTACAGGTTCAAGCATTATGCCTCAGAAAAAGAATCCTGATATTGCGGAACTTGTAAGGGGCAAAACAGGACGTGTTTATGGTGACCTTATGTCACTGCTTACAACTATGAAGGGCATTCCTCTGGCTTACAACAAGGATATGCAGGAGGACAAGGAGGCAGCCTTTGATGCCATAGATACTGTGGATAACTGCCTTACTCTTTTCACTGATATGTTAAGAACTCTTAAGTTCAACAAAGATAACATGGAAAAGAGTGCTATGATGGGCTTTACTAATGCAACGGACGCAGCAGACTATCTTGTTAAAAAAGGTCTTCCATTTAGAGATGCTCATTCAGTCATCGGCAGATTGGTCCTTGCCTGCATCGACAAAAACTGCGCGATAGATGACCTTGGTCTTGAACAGCTCAAGACATTTTCAGATCTTTTTGAAGAAGATATATATGATGCGATCAGTTTAAAGACCTGCGTTGAAAAGAGATTAACTATCGGCGCGCCTAGTAGCACATCTATAGAAAAAGTTATTAAACTAAATAACGACTTTCTAGCATCTTTTTCTATATCATAATCATTTTTTAACATCGTACATAAGCATTTTCGAAGTATATAATGAACAAAACCGATTTATTTTTCGTGTTAATGTCTTTCGGTTTATTATGACCTTCCACACGAAAAATATCGGAGGTTTTGGCATTATATACTTCGAAAATGATAATTCACCATCTAAAGGAGGAGTATTTTATTATGAGTGACAAGTTGAAGGTAGCGGTTCTTGGTGGAACTGGAATGGTTGGACAGAGATTTATTGATATTATCAAGGATCATCCATGGTTTGAAGTTACAACTATCGCAGCTAGCCCTAGAAGTGCAGGACAGACTTATGAAGAGGCTGTTGGTAAGAGATGGAAGATGGATGGCCCTATTCCTGAATCTGTAAAGAATATTGTTATCAAAGATGTTACTGATGTTAAGGGCGTTTCTGAGGACGTTGACTTTGTTCTTTCAGCTGTAAATATGTCTAAGGACGAGATCAAGGCAATCGAAGAAGAGTACGCTAAGACAGAAACTCCAGTAGTTTCAAATAACAGTGCTCACAGATGGACACCAGATGTTCCTATGATCATTCCTGAGATCAACCCTGAGCACATGGATGTTATCGAGTTCCAGAAAAAGAGGCTTGGTACTCAGAAGGGCTTCATTGCTGTTAAGCCTAACTGCTCAATCCAGAGCTATACACCAGCTCTTACAGCCTGGAAAGAGTTTGAGCCATACGAAGTAGTTGCTACAACATATCAGGCTATTTCAGGTGCTGGCAAGAACTTCGAAGAGTGGCCGGAGATGGTTGGAAACGTTATTCCTTTCATTTCAGGTGAAGAAGAGAAGTCAGAAAAAGAGCCACTTAGAATCTGGGGTAAGATTGAAAATGGCGTGATCGTTCCAGCTGATGATGTTAAGATCACATGCCAGTGCATCAGAATTCCTGTTCTTTATGGTCATACAGCTGCTGCATTTGTTAAGTTTAAGAAGAATCCTACAAAGGAACAGCTCATTGAAAAGCTTGAGAACTTTGCAGGACTTCCACAGAAGCTCCAGCTTCCTAGCGCTCCTAAGCAGTTTATTCAGTACATGCAGGAGGATAACAGACCTCAGATCACTCTTGATGTTAATTATGAGAACGGTATGGGTGTCAGCATCGGAAGACTTCGTGAAGACACAATCTATGATTGGAAGTTTGTAGGTCTTTCACACAATACTCTTCGTGGTGCAGCAGGCGGCGCAGTAGAATGTGCAGAACTTCTCAAGGCTAGCGGATATATCAACAAGAAGTAATTTTTTCGGGAGCAGTTCCTAGGAAAAGAACTTATGGAAGAAAAAAGATTAGAAGATCTTGCATTTTTAAACAGATATTATGAAAGCGGTCTAACAAATATTCTTGTGGTCTATGGCCACAGGAATACCGCTTATAAGGAGCTTCTTTTAAGATTTATGGAAAATAGAAGAAGCTTCTATTTTAGTGCGCGTTCCGTATCAGAGAGGGAACAGCTCTTTTTGTGGGGCAATGAGCTTAAGGCGAAGAGTATAGAGGTTTCAGAATATCCAACCTATACTGAGATTCTTGAAAACTGCATCGGAGCATCTGTGAAGGTTCCAACTATCCTTGTTATCGACTCGTTTGAGTACGCTGTCAGAGCTTCCAGGAACTTTATGGAAGAACTTACTTCTTTTGTGGACAAAAATGGCAGAAGTAAGCAGATATTAGTCATCTTATTGAGCCAGGATATCAATTGGGTAGAAAACAGCATGGTTTCGAGCCTTGGAAATCTTTCTGCCAAGATAGCAGGATTTAGAAAGATAAAGCCCCTTCCATTTTCTGATCTTAGGGCACATTTTCCTAATATGTCCTATAGAGATGCAGTTCTTACTTATTCTATTCTGGGTGGTCAGACAGGCCTTTGGAGATACTTTGATGACAAGTATTCCTTTAAAGAAAATGTCTGCAAAAACATCCTTGATGAAGCTTCTTTTTTGCATGGGGAACCCTATAGACTTACTGAGTATAATCTAAGAGAAACAGCGGTTTATCATACGATACTTTCTCAGATGGCCAGAGGTGTTAATAAGCTAAATGATCTTTATCATGCTACCGGATTTTCCAGAGCCAAGATATCAGTTTATTTAAAAACGCTTATTCATCATGATCTTGCCTATAAAGCGTATTCTTTTGGTAACGCCGGAAGAGAAAATGTTATTAAGGGAGTGTACAAGATTGCTGATCCACTGCTGGATTTCTACTTTAGATTTATTTTCCATAATGAAAGTAGTTTAACCTTAATGCCGGCAGAGAAATTTTATGATATATTTATATCTGCAGGAATTCAAAAATACGCCAATGAGTATTTTAAATCTGTTTGCAGAGAATATATCTTTAAACTGGAAGAAAAAGGTCTTTTTCCCTTCGAAATAGGCGACGATGGGGAATGGATCGGTAAGGACGGAACGATCGACCTTATCATGCAGAGCGATACCGGGGATACAGCTCTTGCAATTTGCTCCTGGCAACAGCAGATAACTCATGCCGATTTTGAAAAACTAATTTCCTGCGCTAGTAAAGCAAAACTAGAGGGAGATTATTACTATCTCTTTTCAACGACTGGTTTTGATCAGTGGCTCGTAGATGCAGCTGCGAAGTCAGATGGCAAGATCAGACTGATCGGGATAGATGAATTAACGAATGTCTAAAAGCGTATATATAGCAGAAAAACCAAGTGTCGCTCAGGCTTTTGCCAGCGCACTTAAAATCGATTTTACCAGGAAAGATGGTTACCTGGAGTCAGATACAGCGATTGTCACGTGGTGTGTCGGACATCTGGTAACCATGAGTTATCCTGAGGTCTATGACGAAAAATATAAAAGGTGGGCACTTGACACCCTTCCATTTATTCCGCAAAACTTCAAGTATGAAGTTATCGGAAATGTCTCAAAACAATTCAAGATAGTAAAAGGATTACTTACAAGAGAAGACGTAGATACGATCTATATTTGTACTGACTCAGGACGTGAGGGTGAGTATATCTATCGTCTTGTTGATATGCAGGCTGGTGTTACCGGCAAAAAGAGAAAGCGTGTGTGGATAGATTCACAGACTGAGGATGAGATACTAAGAGGCATCAGAGAAGCTAAGGATGACAGCGAGTATGATAACCTTGGCGCCGCAGCTTTCCTAAGAGCTAAAGAGGATTACCTTATGGGTATCAACTTCTCAAGAGCCCTTACTCTTAAGTATGCGTATTCAATCAAGAATTATCTCAACGTCGATAAATGTGTTATTTCAGTAGGTCGAGTTATGACCTGCGTTCTTGGAATAGTAGTAGATAGAGAGCGAGAGATCAGGAACTTTGAAAAGACACCTTTCTATAGAGTAATGGCTGGCATTGATCTTGGAGGCAAGGTCAAGGATGCTGAGTGGAGAGTAACACCTGATTCTCACTATGATGGCTCTCCAGAGCTTTATAGTGAAAAAGGCTTCAAGACTGAGGAAAGTGCTAACAGGCTTATTTCATCCCTTGTAGGTATGAATGGAGCACAGCTTAAAAAATCTGATGATTCAGATGACAAGAGTATTGTTCTGGAGACAGCTTTAGATGCTGTTGTTGAGAAGTGTGAAAAGAAAAAAGAAGTTAAGAATGCACCGCTTCTTTATAACCTCGCAGAGCTTCAAAATGACTGTTCAAGATTCTTTAAGATAAACCCTGATGAGACACTGGCTGTAGCTCAGGAGCTCTATGAAAAGAAGCTTACAACTTATCCTAGAACTGATGCCAGAGTAATGTCATCAGCAATAGCTAAAGTTATAAGCCAGAATATCAAAGGCCTTACATCCTACGAGCCATGCGCTGTATTTGCTAAGGCAATACTGCAGCATGAGTCTTATAAGGGAATAGAAAAGACCAGATATGTAAATGATAAGGCTATTACTGACCACTATGCGATCATTCCTACAGGTCAGGGCCTATCAGCTTTGTCCTCCCTTAGCCCGACTTCAGCTAAGGTATATGAGATAATCGTAAGGCGTTTTTTGGCAGTCTTTTACCCGGCAGCCAATTATCAGAAGGTAGCTCTTGAGATATCGATGAATAACAAGGAAGACGAAGGCAAAAAAGAGCATTTCTTTGCAAACTTCAAGATCCTTGCTTCTAAGGGATACCTCCACGTAATGGATTATTCTTTTGCCAAAAATAAGAACGATAATAAGGCCAAAGACGAAGAGGCTGAAGGCAAAGGAGATAACGACGCAGAAGAGACAGTTACAGATGAAGAGCTCTTTGAATATCTTCAGAAGATCAAGAAAAATGATGTTTTGAAGGTTGACAGCTTTGGAATCAAAGAAGGAGAGACTTCTCCTCCAAAGAGATATAACTCTGGAACCATCATTTTGACCATGGAAAATGCGGGACAGTTCATCGAGGATGAAGAACTGCGAGCACAGATAAAGGGTTCCGGAATTGGAACAAGTGCCACAAGAGCTGGTATCCTTACTAAGCTTGTTAATATTGGATATCTTAATCTAAATAAAAAGACTCAGATCATCACCCCAACTCAGATGGGAGAAATGGTCTACGAAACTGTAGCGTGCTCTATGAAGCCTATGCTTAACCCTGCTCTTACAGCAAGCTGGGAGAAGGGACTTACAGGAGTTGCAGAGGGTGAGATCTCAGAAAATGAGTATATGACCAAGCTTGATGACTTTGTAAGTAAGAGGACCAATCTGGTAAAACAAAATGACTACAGAGGTCTTTTAAGATCAAGATTTGATTACGTTTCATCCAATTATAAGGAAGTGACCAAAAACACTGCCAAGAAGGGATCAAAAAAGAAAGTAAAAGAAAGCTAAATAGCTTTGTATAAATGGAGGTTTTAGAAATGGAAGAGTTTAAGATTAGCAATATGTATGATCTAAATGAGACTATTGCTGCTGACTACATGAAGACCAAGGAGTATCCATGGGAACTTCTTGCGGGCATCAAGGATTACATCATCGAGCTTGGTAACAGCCTTCCAGCTGACAAGTACGAAAAACGCGGTGAGAATGTATGGGTAGCAAAGAGTGCAAAGGTCTTTGATTCAGCCTATATCGGCGGTCCATGTATCATTGATGAAGAAGCAGAGGTTAGACAGTGTGCGTTTATCAGGGGATCAGCCATTGTTGGCAAGGGCGCAGTAGTAGGTAACTCTACAGAGCTCAAGAACGTTATCCTTTTCAATAAGGTTCAGGTTCCTCACTACAACTATGTTGGAGATTCGATCCTTGGATTCAAGGCTCACATGGGAGCTGGCTCTATCACTTCAAATGTAAAGAGTGACAAGAAGCTCGTTGTTGTCAAAAATGGAGCTGACGATCAGGTTGAGACAGGACTTAAGAAGATGGGGGCAATGCTTGGCGACAACGTAGAAGTAGGCTGCAATTCAGTTCTTAATCCAGGAACAGTGATCGGCAGATGGTGTAATGTATATCCTCTTTCATCTGTAAGAGGATGCATCCCTGCACATCATATTTTCAAGGACAAAGATCACATTGTTAAGAAGATAGAAGACTGATAATCTAAAAGTTCTGTTAAAAATATGTCATTCCCCATTGAAATATGGCGGAAGATGTGCAAAAATAAAAATGGTGCTCTGTGAGTGCCGAGGAAAATCAGGTAGTAAGTAATGAAAATTACTTTAAAATACGAAAGGAGATTTTTACATGATTTACTCAACAGAGGTAAAAAACATGTGCCCTGTAACACAGGGGGTACATCATGGCGCTGCTCCCATTCCAGAAGAAGCTAAATGGGTTCAGTCAAAAGAAATAAAGGATATTTCAGGATATACACACGGTATTGGCTGGTGTGCTCCTCAGCAGGGCTGCTGCAAACTTTCCTTAAATGTTAAGGATGGTATCATTCAGGAGGCACTTGTAGAGACTATCGGATGTTCAGGTATGACACATTCTGCAGCTATGGCTTCAGAAATTCTTCCAGGACTTACAGTTCTCGAAGCTCTTAACACAGACCTTGTTTGTGACGCTATCAACACAGCTATGAGAGAGCTTTTCCTTCAGATCGTTTATGGTAGAACACAGTCTGCATTCTCTGAGGATGGACTTCAGATTGGTGCAGGTCTTGAGGATCTTGGTAAGGGTAACCGTTCAATGGTTGGTACAACATACGGAACACTTGAGAAGGGACCTCGTTACCTTGAGCTTACAGATGGTTACATCACAGACATCGCTCTTGATGAGAATGATGAGATCATCGGATACAAGTATGTTAACTTTGGTAAGATGATGGACTTCATCAAGGCTGGTGATGATGCGAACACAGCTCTTGAGAAGGCTAAGGGACAGTATGGACGTGTTGCTGATGCAGTTAGATGCATCGACCCAAGACACGAGTAATAGGTAAGGAGGAAAAAATACAATGGCTTTATTTGAATCATATGAAAGAAGAGAGCCCCAGATCCTGGCTTGCCTTAAGGAGTATGGAATTTCTTCTATCGAAGAGTGTAGAGATATTACAATGGCAGCTGGCATCGATGTTTACAAGCTTATCGAAGGCATCCAGCCAATCTGCTTTGAGAACGCAAAGTGGGCTTACACAGTAGGTGCTGCTATCGCAATCAAGAAGGGTTGCAGAAAGGCTGCAGACGCAGCTGCTGCAATCGGTATCGGACTTCAGGCTTTCTGTATCCCAGGTTCTGTTGCTGACCGTCGTAAGGTTGGTATCGGACATGGTAACCTTGGAAAGATGCTTCTTGAAGAGGATACAGAGTGCTTCGCATTCCTTGCTGGTCACGAGTCATTCGCTGCAGCTGAGGGTGCTATCGGTATCGCTGAGAAGGCAAACAAGGTTCGTCAGAAACCTCTTAGAGTTATCCTTAACGGTCTTGGTAAGGATGCTGCTCAGATCATTTCACGTATCAACGGTTTCACTTATGTAGAGACTCAGTATGACTACTACACAGGTGAGGTTAAGGAAGTATTCAGAAAGTGCTACTCAAAGGATGCTAATTCACCTCGTGCAAAGGTTAACTGCTACGGCGCTAACGATGTACAGGAAGGTGTAGCAATCATGTGGAAGGAGAACGTTGACGTATCTATCACAGGTAACTCAACTAACCCTACAAGATTCCAGCACCCAGTAGCAGGTACATACAAGAAAGAGCGTATTGAAGCTGGTAAGAAGTACTTCTCAGTTGCTTCAGGTGGTGGTACAGGTCGTACACTTCACCCAGATAACATGGCAGCTGGTCCTGCTTCATACGGTATGACAGATACAATGGGACGTATGCACTCAGATGCACAGTTCGCTGGTTCTTCATCAGTTCCTGCTCACGTAGAAATGATGGGACTTATCGGAGCTGGTAACAACCCTATGGTTGGTATGACAGTTTCAACAGCCGTTTCAATCGAGGAGGCTGCAAAGGCTGGTAAATTTTGACCTTGATCACTTGACGAGGTTTTTTCGAGTCTAGTGAGCATGGTCGTTCGATCGAGCGTTAGCGAGAGTCGAACGACCATATTACTGTTATATAACAAAAGCGAGCGCTTAGGCGCTCGCTTTTTTATCTTCTTTTTTCGGGATGTTCCTGATAGAACTTATCTTTATCCTTGTACATTTCTTCGTCAGCATATCTCATGGCAAGTCTTAGATTTCCATTACTAGCATCATGATAATAACCTATGGCGAAATGAAGCCAGTCTGGATCAGAAGCCTTTTCTCTAAGGAGCTTTATCTTTTCCTTGAATTCATCTTCTGAGCTAAAGGAGATGATAGTAAATTCATCGCCGCCAGCTCTGTATATCTTGTCACCTTTAAAGACTTCTTTTAGAACCTCAGCAGCATTTACAAGAAGTCTATCACCTTTATCGTGGCCGCCATTATCATTTATAGTCTTAAGTCCATTAAGATCACAGAAAGCAACGCTAAATGGCCTTGGTTCAAACTCTAACTTAAGAGCAAGTTCATCGACGTTGACGTTCATGCAGTTACGGTTATATACGCCTGTTAACATGTCGACGTTACTCAAATATTCCAGTCTCTGGAGGAATAAGTAATTTGCTATTTCTGATGAAAGGAAGAAAGAAACAAGTTCTATTGTTTCTTTTATCCTTATTATGTTCTTGGTATCAAAATTAGTTATAAAAAGATAGCCGATTATTTCCTGCTGGTGGATAAATGGAACAAGGCACACACTTGTAACCTTGTACTGATGAAGAGTAGCAACCCAGGCAGGGTTTTTCTTTTCCATCTCACCCATATCGTTTTCATCTTTGATTATGATGGAGTTAGTCTCTTTTAACAAATTCTTCCAACTAGCTACAATATCATATGAGATAGTAGAGAATGCCTTTTCTGGAGCTGTTGCATCTCCGATGGCATCATCACTTAATATCTTATATTCCTTAATATCCTGGTCAATTGTCATGACTGCTGCGGCTGTGGCATTTGTGTACTCACGAATATCTTTTGTTACTGTTAAAAGACTTGATCTGAATTCTTTTTCATTTCTAAGTTCGAGACAGGTCTTTATTACAAAGCTTGCGATATCAGGTGAAACAGCAGCGTATTTGCCACTGTCCATATCCTTACTAAGGGTGTACAGGAACTGGCAATAAGCTATGTTAGGATCATCAGATTCTCCGCATACAGGAAGGAGAATATCCTGAGTCCAAAAGCCATACATTTTAGTTGTATCTACATAAGTGTTTATGTACTCTTTGTTCCAGGCTGCCTTAAAACACTCATTTTCAAAGTTTGGCTCTTTTGGAAGATGAACAGTGTAGGGCTGGCCTTCGATGTGCTTTTCAAAGTCATCAAAAGAAGGCTTTTCACCAGATTCGTTTTCAGCAAAAAGATCGTAATAATTTTTTTTGAATATGTCATTTATAGCAAAAAACTTAACTTCTCCACAGCTTCCGTCAGGCTTTTTTTCGACTGACATTACAGTACAGGGGATGCTAGCGGTATTTGCTATTATTTTCATTGACTCATAAGTAATCTTTGCCATAATCACTTCACCATATCAGGATAAGAATTGTAAAATTCTTCATTGAATTCGTGTTCATACTCATTTGCAAAATGCATAGCGCTATGTAATTCGCCTTCAGATGCGTCACTGTAATAACCTACAGTGAAGTATATCCAGTTAGGGTCATTGGCCTTAGATTTCAGTAGCTCGATCTTGTTTTTGAATTCTTTTGCATCACAGTTCATTGAGATGATAGCAAACTCATCACCGGATGATCTGTAGATAAAATCGCCCTTAAAGACTTCTTTTAGGAGTTTGCCAGCGTCTTTTAACAGGTTATTACCTGCGTCATGTCCCTGGTTTACGTTGATGGTTTTTAAAGTATTAAGATAGCAGAATGCTACGCTAAATGGTGCAGGTTCATATCTCAACTGAGCGGCAAGCTCATCGACTTTGTTGTTCATTGCGTTTCTGTTAAGTACACCGGTTCTGGTATCCATAGAGCTTAAGTCTTTTAGTCTGTCTACAAAAAGGTGGTGAGCTGCCTCTGTGGATAAGAAGAAGGAGACGAGCTCGATAGTATCTTTTAACTTTGCGGTTTCATCAGTATCGAAGTTTGTGATGTATAAATAGCCTATGATCGTGTTTTGATGGATAAATGGAACAAGGCATAGGCTGTGAACATCATTATCTCTAAGAGTTACGACCCATTTAGGAGCTTTCTCTTCGTAGTATTTCATGTCTTCTTCATTTGTGATAATGACGCAGTCGGTTTCAGCAACCAGTCCTTCCCAACAATCTATTATTTCATATGGGATCATTGCGAATATATCGCGAAGGCTTTTTTCATTATTCTGGACACTCTCACTGATGATCTCGTATTTGTAA
Source organism: Butyrivibrio hungatei DSM 14810 (assembly GCF_900143205.1). Taxonomy (GTDB): domain Bacteria; phylum Bacillota; class Clostridia; order Lachnospirales; family Lachnospiraceae; genus Butyrivibrio; species Butyrivibrio hungatei. The sequence goes on from NZ_FRDH01000004.1 coordinate 457,836, forward strand.
ATATCAGGTGAAATGGTCATAATACAGGACGAATATGAGCCTGTAAATTTCCTAAGATCTCTTGTTACAAGATCCATGCTGGAATAGAAATCTTCCTCTTTTCTGAGGTTCAAACATGTCCTGATAACAAAGCTTGCTACCTCAGGAGAAATAGTAGAGTACTTACCAGCATCCATCTCTTTTGTAAGAGTATATAGAAGCTGACAGTAGCCAGTATCTGAATCTTCATCATGCATTAATGGAATAATGTAGTTATCTGTCCAAAAACCATATAACCTTGTCGTATCAATGTAGCCGTGATAGCTTTTTCCCTTCCAGGCTGCATCGAACCAGATCTTTTCCATTTTTGGATCTCTTGGTAGTTTGTAAGTGTATTCCTTACCTTCAACATCTTCGCCGGTCATGCTAAATTGTTCATTGGTGGCAAACATGTGGATCTCACCACAACTTCCATCGGGATTTTTCTTGACTGACATAACGCAACAAGGCATATCGCACAGATTCACCAGCGCTTTGAATTGTTCATAAGTTTTATCTGCCATAAAAGAAGCCTCCGACAATGCTTTTTTAGCGATTATACATTTATATCTGTACTATTCTATAATATCATATTAAGTTTAAAAAAATACAGTATATGGTTTAGTATTTTATGAAAATAGTATTAAATAATTATTGTTTTTCTTAGTTGTATATACTTCCTAGAAATCTGGACTTGTTGTATAATATCTCTTAATGATGACGTGGGAAAATGCGCATCATATCGCTTATTATAAGGAGGGGAAAATGGAAATCAGTTATGTGTTTTTCTGGCTCTTTGTTACTATTGTTTTAGCAGCAATTGAGCTTGCAACCATGGGACTACTGACAATATGGTTTGCAGTTGGCGCGATAGTAGCTATGCTCATAAGTTTCCTTGATGTTCCATTCATTGTTCAGTTTGCGATATTCCTTATCGTATCCGTCTGTGCAATGCTGGTGGTGAGACCTTGGGCTGCAGCACATCTTAACAACAAGATCAAAAAGACTAATGTAGATGCTCTTGTTGGCAGGAAGACTATTGTAAAAACAGATATTGACAACATCCATGGTACAGGAAAGGTAGAGCTTGACGGCTCAACATGGCTTGCAACTTCCGCATCTGATGAGATCATCAAAGAAGGAGAAGAAGTTGTTGTTAAAGAGGTACATGGAGCAAAATTAGTTGTTGAAAGGGAGGCTGAATGATCATGGGAGCTTATGCAATTTTAGTTTTAATATTTTTAGCATTGATATTACTTGCGTTTAATATTAAGATCGTGCCACAGGCACATTCATATGTAGTAGAGAGACTTGGAGCTTATAAGGAGACTTGGGATGTAGGTCTTCATTTCAAAGTTCCATTTATCGATAGAGTAGCCAGACAGGTGGATCTTAAGGAGCAGTACTGCGACTTCCCACCTCAGCCTGTTATCACACAGGATAACGTTACTATGCAGATTGACTCTATAGTATTCTTTAGAATTTCTGATCCTATGGCTTATGCATATGGGGTTAGAAATCCTATCGGAGCTATCGAGAATCTTACAGCTACAACACTTCGTAATGTTATTGGTTCACTTACACTTGATGAGACTCTTACATCAAGAGATCAGATCAATGCTCAGATGCAGGATGCACTTGACATTGCAACAGACCCTTGGGGTATCAAGATCACAAGAGTAGAATTAAAGAACATCAATCCTCCAGAGCAGATCCGTGATGCTATGGAGAAGCAGATGAAGGCTGAAAGAGAAAAAAGAGAAAAGATCCTTTTTGCAGAAGGCGAGAAGCAGTCACAGATCACTGTTGCAGAAGGTGAGAAGCAGAGTAAGATCTTACAGGCTGAAGCTGACAAGCAGGCTACAATACTTAGAGCTGAAGCTGAAAGAGAAAAGAGAATAAGAGAGGCAGAAGGTCAGGCTGAAGCTATCAAGAATATTCAGCAGGCTAATGCAGAAGGTATCAAAATGCTCAAAGAGGCAGGAGCTGACGAGTCAGTTCTTACACTTAAGAGCCTTGAAGCATTCGAGAAGGCGTCTAACGGACAGGCTACTAAGATTATCGTTCCTTCAAACATCCAGGGAATCGCTGGTCTTGCACAGTCAATCAAAGAAGTTGTTAAGTAATGCCTTTTCATAACCTTCTAGTGGCCGATTGACCATAAGGGTAGTTATGAAAAAGACTAGGTTTAAAAATAAAAGTAGTATCGTTTTATATTTTCTAAAGGGAAGTGCAATATTTTTTGTCCTAGCCATATTAGTATCATTTTGTGTGACATTTTTGGAGCTTATTGGTCCCAAGATTGTCCAGTATACCATTGATAATTGTATTTCAGGAGCTGCCGCTACAAATAGCGGCAGCGTTCCTGATTACATTTTGTTTTTGATGGATAGGCTGGGGGGCAAGGAATATCTTGGCACTCATCTTTATCTGGTGGCAGAATTAGTAGCTGTTATAGCTGTTTTAACTGCCATATTCAGATACCTGTTCAGGGTTATCAATTCAATTGCAGCTGAAAAACTTATAAAAAGAATGAGGGATAAGCTCTTTGAGCATATCATGCATCTGCCATTTTCCTGGCATGGTGAAAACCACACGGGTGATATTATTCAGAGGTGTACTTCCGATGTAGATACCATCAAGATGTTTATTTCAGAGCAGCTTCTTTCGCTATTTAGGATCATGATCAGGATCGCAGTGGCAATGCATTTTATGATCAGGATAAATGGCGAGCTTACAATAGCTTCAGCTGTGTTTATTCCAATAATCGTGCTATATTCATGCTTTTTCCACAACAGGATCAGTACCGGCTTTGAGAAGGCTGATAATGAAGAGGGAAGACTTTCCGCCACGGCTCAGGAGAACTTAACTGGAGTTCGTGTAGTAAGAGCCTTTGGCAGAGAAGCCTACGAGAGAGAAAAATTTGAAAAGCAAAACTATGAGTATACGAATCTTTGGATTTCTCTTATGAAGACACTGGCTGCTTTCTGGGCATCCAATGATTTTATATCAGGCTTTCAGGTTATGCTCATTACTGTTCTTGGTGCAGTTTACTGCGTAAATGGTAGTATCACAGTTGGTGAGTACGTTGCCTTTGTTTTCTATAATTCTATGCTTACATGGCCTGTTAGAGCCCTTGGAAGGATCATTTCAGAGATGAGTAAGGCGGGTGTATCTATTGACAGGCTTAGATACATTATGAATTCTGAAGAAGAAAAAGACGTAGAGAATGCCAAAAAACCTCCTATGGATCAGGACATTACTTTTGAAAATGTATCTTTTGTCTATGGCAACGGTTCAGAGGATGTTCTTGATAACGTAAGCTTCAAGATAAAAGCAGGCACCACCTTTGGAATCCTTGGTGGAACAGGATCAGGCAAATCTACACTCATGTATCTGATGGACAGGCTCTATGACCTTCCAAAAGATGGCGGTAGGATCCTTATTGGAGATACAGACATAATTGATATCAAAAGGTCGCATCTTCGCGAAAATATTGGATTTGTTCTTCAGGAGCCGTTTCTCTTTTCAAGAACTCTTTCTGAGAACATTGGTATTACACAGAAAGAGAAAAATGAAAAAGAGATACGTGAAGCAGCAAAGATTGCAGCTCTTGATGAGACCATAGAAAGCTTTGGCCAGGGATATGAGACTTACGTAGGAGAAAGAGGCGTGACACTATCTGGTGGACAAAAGCAGAGAACAGCCATTGCTCAGATGCTGGTATCAGATCCTCCTATCATGGTATTTGATGATTCACTCTCAGCAGTAGATACCCAGACAGATGCCAGGATCAGAAAGGCTCTTTCAGAAAATAAGGGAACTAGTACTGTGATTCTTATATCTCACAGGATCACGACCCTTATGCAGGCTGATAATATCCTGGTCCTTGATCATGGCAAGGTTTCTGAGATAGGAAGCCATGAAGAGTTACTTAATAACAATGGAATCTATAAGAGAATATTTGATATTCAGATGCAGGGAACATGAATACAGAGAAAAATATAAAACTAAAACTATTTGGGATACCAAAACTGTATCCCTTCATAAAGCCGTATTTACCCAAGATAGTAGTGATGGTGATCCTAGGAATATTAAGCTCATTAGTTGACTCAATATATCCGATCTTTAACAGGTATGCTTTAAATAACTTTGTTGGCAAAGGGACACTTGATGGACTTAATGTTTTTGTGATCCTTTATCTTGTGATACTTCTTTTGCAGGTTATTGATAACTACGCAGCTTGTTATATGTGCGGTCAGGTCGAGATGTCAATGGACAGAGACCTTCGAAATGCATCCTTCAACCATTTGCAGGAGCTTTCATTTGCTTATTTTAATCAGAATAATGTAGGTTACATCCATGCCAGAGTCATGAGTGATACAGGTAAGATAGGCGTAATGGTGTCCTGGAGAATGATGGATATTATTTGGAACGGCTCATATATCGTGTTTGTTCTTTTGATGATGCTCATCTTAAACGTTAAGCTTGCGCTATTTGTTATAGTGCTTGTGCCTATTGCGGCGGTTCTTACAACTTACTTCCAGAAAAAGCTTGTTGTCTTAAACAGAAAGATAAGAGAGATAAATTCCAAGATAACAAGTAACTTCAATGAAGGTATCACAGGTGCCAAGGCCATCAAGACTTTGGTGGTAGAAGATAAGATACAAGGTGATTTTGAAAAAGACACAACGAAGATGTACAAGACCTCTGTACATGCAACTCACTACTCGGCATTTTTTACTTCTGCAATTACCTTTATGTCATCAATTGCCCTTGCAGTAGTGCTGTGGCGAGGCGGTAATATGAAGCAGGAAGGCATCATTGAGATAGGAACTCTTTCAGTGTTCTTGTCCTATGCCCTTGGACTTTTGGAGCCTGTTCAGAACGTTATCGTGACTATATCAGAGCTTATATCTGTTCAGGTCAATGTAGAGAGATTCTTTAGACTTCTTCAGACAGAATCTGACGTTGCAGATACGCCTGAAGTTATTGAGAAATACGGTGATACCTTTAATCCCAAAAAGGAGAACTGGGAACCACTTCACGGTGATATCAAATTTGAAGACGTGTCCTTTATGTATCCAGACGGCGATGAGTACGTCCTTGAGCACTTTAACCTTGATGTTCCTCAGGGCACAAACGTAGCCATCGTAGGTGAGACAGGTGCCGGCAAGTCCACACTTGTAAATCTCGTGTGCAGATTCTTTAAGCCAACTGCAGGTAAGATCCTGATAGATGGCAGAGATGCTGCAGATAGATCTCAGCTATGGCTTCACAGCAATATCGGATACGTCCTTCAGACACCACATCTTTTCTCAGGTACAGTCAGAGATAACCTGAAATATGGAAAGCCTGACGCCACAGAAGAGGAGATCTGGAAAGCACTTAAGCTGGTATCAGCAGACGGAATCGTAAAGAGAATGGAAAAAGGCCTTGATAGTGATGTCGGAGAAGATGGAGATATGCTATCAACTGGTGAAAAGCAGCTTCTTTCCTTTGCAAGAGCAATTCTTGCCGATCCAAAGATCCTTGTACTTGATGAAGCTACAGCTTCTATTGATACTGTGACTGAAAAGGCTATTCAGGATGCTATAGTTACAGTGACTAAGGGCAGAACATCTTTTGTTATAGCTCATAGATTGTCAACTATCGTAGATGCGGATATTATATTAGTTGTACAGGATGGTAAGATAATAGAAAGAGGTACACACAAACAGCTCATGGAAGCTAAAGGCTATTATCACGAACTCTTTACCAGACAATTTGCTGAAATTAGCATTAATACCGCTGTAGGGGAGTAACTTAATATGATGGATGTGGCAGTATTTAGTGATATTCACGGAAATCACTCAGCACTACAGGCATCAATAGATTATGCTGTAGGAAAGGGTATCACTAATTTTGTCTTATTGGGTGATTATGTAACAGATTGTCCCAATCCTCAAAAGACCATGGAACTGATATATGTACTCAAGCAGTACTTTAACACCTATATAATCCGTGGAAACAGGGAGGAATATCTTTTAAACTACAAAAAAACAGGTGAAGGAAGATGGAAAAAGGGTTCCGCCAGCGGATCACTTCTTTATACCTATGAGAATCTTACGGATAAAGACTTTAACTTTTTTGAATCGCTTCCAAACTATGGAATATTTCAAAAAAAGGGCCTTCCCGGATTTGAATATTGCCATGGTTCACCAACTAATACTACCGAGCTTCTCTTTAATGAAAAGAGAAATACCAAGAAGGTACTTACGCATCTTAAGACTGGTATGCTCCTTCATGGACACAACCACATTCAGGGTTCATATACATACAGGGGTAAAAAAGCTGTGAATCCCGGATCAATCGGTATTCCCTGGGGATATGGTGGCAAGACGCAGTTTGGCATAATCCATGGAGATGGCAAGGTTTGGGAAGAAGAGTATGTTCAGCTTGAATATAATAGAAAAGAGATCATAAGGGAGTTTAAGGCTTCTGATCTTTGTGCTTATGCCCCTGCCTGGGCAGCAGTTACTATGCATACCATAAGAACTGGAGTGGATCTTAATCAGACCGTTCTACTAAGAGCCATGAGACTATGCGAGCAGGAAAGAGGTTATGTGAAATGGCCGGATATTCCTGAAAAATACTGGGCTATTGCTTTAAAAGAAAATAATATAGACCTTCACGGAAAGGAAATTCCGATATTAAAAAAAGAGGATGCTTGATGGCATCCTCTTAAATTTTGCTCATTAAATTGTAGTATCAAGAGCAACTGAAGTATCAGCAGCTGTTGTCTTGTTAGCATCTTTGTCATACTGCTTTAACTGATCATCAAGCCAGGATGATTTGTACTTGGCGTATTTGTCAGCCGTTACAGTTGATGTATCAGTCTTTTTAGTATTATCAGTTTTTGTAGTATTATCGACACCTGCTCTTCCAAGACCGTCTACAAAGTTTGATTTCTTGGTTGTAGCTGTGGCTTTTTTGGTAGTTACTGATTCAACAGCAGTGGTTGTAGAACCGGTCTCACGATAAGCATTAAGTGCATTCTGATTACCAACTTTTTTGACATATGCCTTAACCAGTGAACCATATGCTCCGCTCTTAATAGTGGAATAATCACCAATGAGACTACTCATATCATTGACGTAATTATATGATCCGGAAAGGCTGCTAAAGATATTGGCACTCATAACATTCACCTCCTTGATATTAGCCCGATAGACCTCCATGTCACGGGGAAAACTTCACATTTTTTGGTTCTTATATTATGGCAAAAAAGCCTGGATTTTGCAATTTTTTGAAGATAAAAAATCTATAAAATAATAATTTTTCTGAAAAAGGGGGATGGATGATTTTGATAAATGGCTTAAATAGTAGGAAATATAACTATATTATTATTAAAAGATAGAAAAAACGAGTATATAAAAGAAAAAAGTAGAAAAACGATGATTTTATAAGAATAAACAAAAATATACAACTTGCATATCATACTAGAAAAAACTAATATATGTTCTAGTGGTTAGCACTCAACATAAATGAGTGCTAACAAATAAAAAAAGTACATCATCAAATGATTATATAAGGAGGCAATTACAATGAAGTTAGAACCATTATCAGACAGAGTTGTTCTTAAGCAGCTTGAGGCAGAAGAGACTACAAAATCAGGTATCGTTCTTCCAGGCGCAGAAAAGGAGAAGCCACAGCAGGCAGAGGTTATCGCAGTAGGACCTGGCGGAGTTGTTGATGGTAAAGAAGTTAAGATGCAGGTTAAGAAGGGTGATAATGTTATCTATTCAAAATATGCTGGAACAGAAGTTAAGCTTGAGGATACAACATATATCATCGTTAAGCAGAACGACATTCTTGCAATTATAAAGTGATGATATTTGAGATTGCATAAAATCATTAAAATTTTTATCGGAGGCGATTAAAATGGCAAAGACAATTAAGTATGGTGCTGATGCCCGCACAGCTATGGTAGAGGGTGTTAATAAACTTGCAGATACAGTTAGAGTAACAATCGGACCTAAGGGTAGAAACGTAGTTCTTGATAAGAGCTATGGTGCTCCAACAATCACAAACGACGGTGTTACTATTGCAAAAGAGATCGAGCTTGAGGATGCTTATGAGAACATGGGCGCTCAGCTTGTAAAAGAAGTTGCTACAAAGACAAACGATGTTGCTGGTGATGGTACAACAACAGCTACAGTTCTTGCACAGGCTATGATCAACGAAGGCGTTAAGAACCTCGCTGCAGGTGCTAATCCAATCGTACTTAGAAAAGGTATGAAGAAGGCTACTGATGCAGCAGTTGCATCAATCGGCAAGATGGCTACAAAGGTTAAGGGCAAAGAGCAGATCATGAGAGTAGCAGCAGTTTCATCAGGAGATGATGAAGTTGGTCAGATGATCGCTGATGCTATGGAGAAGGTTTCTAACGATGGTGTTATCACAATCGAAGAGTCCAAGACAATGCAGACAGAGCTTGACCTTGTAGAAGGTATGCAGTTCGATAGAGGATACATTTCAGCATACATGGCTACAGATATGGACAAGATGGAAGCTAACCTTGAAGATCCATATATCCTTATCACAGACAAGAAGATTTCAAACATTCAGGATATCCTTCCACTTCTTGAGCAGATCGTTAAGACGGGTTCTAAGCTTCTTATCATCGCTGAGGATGTTGATGGTGAGGCTCTTACAACTCTTATCGTTAACAAGCTCCGTGGAACATTCAATGTAGTAGCTGTTAAGGCTCCTGGTTATGGTGACCGCAGAAAGGCTATGCTTGAGGATATCGCAATCCTTACAGGTGGTAAGGTTATTTCTTCTGATCTTGGTCTTGAACTCAAGGATACAACAATGGATGATCTTGGAAGAGCTAAGAGCATCAAAGTTGAGAAAGAAAAGACAACAATCGTTGATGGACTTGGCGCTAAGAAAGAGATCGAGGCTAGAGTATCTCAGATCAAGAAGCAGATCGAAGAGACAACATCAGATTTTGATAAAGAGAAGCTCCAGGAGAGACTTGCTAAGCTCGCTGGCGGTGTTGCAGTAATCAGAGTTGGTGCCGCTACAGAGACAGAGATGAAGGAAGCTAAGTACAGAATGGAAGACGCTCTCAACGCTACAAGAGCTGCAGTTGAGGAAGGTATCATCTTTGGTGGTGGTAGCGCATATATCCACGCATCTAAGGAAGTTGCTAAGCTTGCTGATTCTCTTGAAGGTGATGAGAAGACAGGTGCTAAGGTAGTTCTTAAGGCACTTGAGGCTCCTTTATGGAACATTGCAAACAATGCAGGTCTTGACGGATCAGTTATCGTTAACAAGGTTAAAGAGTCTAAGCAGGGTATCGGTTTCAATGCTTACTCAGAAGAGTATGTAGACATGGTTAAGGATGGAATCATCGATCCAGCCAAGGTTACAAGATCAGCTCTTCAGAACGCTACATCTGTTGCATCAAGCTTCCTTACAACAGAAGCTGCTGTAGCAACAGTAAAAGAGCCAGTTCCTCCAATGCCAGCTGGAAATCCTGGAATGGGAATGATGTAAGCGATAACGAGTCAAACTCAAAATGACAATAAATGCCGCGAAGCGGTAGTAATAGATAAAACCACGGATCCAAGTTTACTTGGTAATCCGTGGTTTTTCTATTACTTAGAGTGCGTTAGCACGCATTTATTGCCATTTTGAGCTTGACGACAACGGTTGATAGGGAAATCACGAAGTGATTTCGCTATATAAGTCTCTAAAATCATTGGTGGCTTTTAATTATAACTTCTAGTATCAAAAATATTAACTTTATAATTTTAAGTTTTGCTTTATATTACCATTCGCTTTTTTTATCAAATTTTCGACTTTTTTTGTTTGAAAGCATGATTTCTATTATTTACAATGATACCAACAATAGAATATCTATACAGAGATATTCTATAAGTTGGATTTATTTTTTTATGAGATGGTAAGAGAATATATCGCTTTGCCAGGAAAGGGGTTTATTATGAAAACTGTAAAAGAAAGATATGTGAAGTATTTAAGAAAAAAGGGGTTCACGTTAGCTGAACTACTTATTGTGGTAGCCATTATTGCAGTTCTTGTAGCCGTATCAATTCCTATTTTTACAGGAAAGCTTGAGCAGGCAAGAATAGCAACAACTGAAGCAAACATCCGTAGTGCAAAAGCGGCAGCTTTAGCTGATTGGATGGATGTTGCACAGATTGATGAAGAAAACTTTGATGAGAGTTTCCTTGCAAGTGTAAAGAACTTCTTTAATTTAAGTATGGTTGTTTACGCTGATAATTCAATCAAGTATTATGATAAGGGCTCTTCAGTAGTATATATTTACGATGCAGAGAAAAATACCTTGATTGATAATAGCTCAGCTGGTAAAACTCAAGGCGTAAAGAAGTCAAACAACTTGTACACACAAATTGCTGTGCAGATTGATACAGGTACAAGTGTAGTAAAAACAAATCCATATATCACTGGAACTGAGAAGAAAGAAGTTCTTGACGATAAATTTGAAATTAATTCATTTGATACAGCTACAAATACTAGTGCAGGAAGTAACACGGGCTCAGGAAGTGGTTCTGGTAGTGGAAGCGGTTCAGGAAGTGGTTCTGGTGGCAATTCAGGAAGTGGCTCAGGTTCCTATCCTATAGTTCCAGTTCCTACACATAGTGGTGGTGGTAGTAAATAATATGTAATAATAGCAGCCTAGTACGTTTGGGAGTATTAGGCTGCATTTTTATCTACGATTTATTATTTTTACTTGTTTTTTTATGATTTTTTCGATTTATTTGTTTGTATTTACGCTTTTCTTTTTTTAAAATCAAGATAAGAAAGTATAGAGTGTAGAAAAAGAAATTGATATATAGGGTGGTTATTTAGTAAGGAGGTAACTATGAAAGGAAAATTGAAAATAAGGAAAAATAAAGGCTTTACTTTAGCTGAACTACTTATTGTCGTAGCCATTATAGCAGTACTTGTAGCAGTATCAATTCCTATATTTACAGGAAAACTTGAAAAAGCAAGGATAGCTACCACAGAAGCTAATGTAAGAAGTGCTAAGGCGGCAGCAATTGCAGATTGGATGGATACTGCTAAAATCGATGAAGATAATTTTGAGGAATCATTTCTTGCTAGCGCAAAGAAACTTTTGACTTTTGATTTGGTGGTATATGCAGCTAATAGCTTATGCTACGAAGGCAGTGGAGTTAGAGTATATGTATATGACGGAGAAAAAAATATTTTGGTTGAAAATTCGTCAAGAACGCCATCAATATCTGCAAAATCCGGAAAGTTATATACAAAGGTTGCTGTTGAAATTAACTTAGAAACAGGGGCAGTTAGGACTAATCCATATTTGACTGGAACAGGAGAAAATCGCGAAGTCAATACTGGTTTTGGTACCAATTCATTTGAAGATGAAGCAGAACCGGAGCCATCAGGCGGTCATGGCGGTCATAGTGGCTGATAACTAGCAGTTTTTACAATTATATATTGAATTAGTATACAGCCTGATGCCTTATCTTAGGTATCAGGCTGTTTGTGAATTATACCTGCAGGAGCATTATGATTCATAAATGAAAGAGGGCTTAATATGAAAAAGTATGTTGCAATTTCTTTTGGCTTTATACTGGTAGGCTATGTCTTACTTGTTTTTTCCATGCTCATTCCTAATGAGTTGCTAACTGAAAATGTAATGAAATCTGCGCAGGAGCTTTACTATCAGGAAGATTATCCTTCATTGTATTTAAAAGGAGCTTTCCTTGAAAATTTTTGTGATGCTGACTATATTGCAGTTGCCTACAATCAGCGTACTTATAATCCTTTAACAAATGCTCTTGATGCATACAATTATTGTTACAATGAAGAATCTGGTGCTAATAGAGGCGTAAGGGGACTCTATGTGACTTTTTATGATTATTCACAAAAGATATATGAACATTCCCATGCTTGGCATGGATATAGAATATTCCTACGACCATTATTGGTCCTTTATTCTGTAGCAGATATCAGGTGGTTATTAACTTCTTTAGTATTCATTTTAGTGATACTTATCTGTATTTATATATATAAGGCAACAGATAAATTCTGGGCCTTTTTACCTTTTCTTTTTTCTATTGTTTATTTCAATTATCAATTAGAAGCATTATCTATTGCGATTTCCATCAATTTCCTTTTGATGCTCATTCCATGCATCTTTATTCTTTATGGCTGTATTAATGGAAAAGAACTTGATTATTTCCATGCCTGCATGTTTATTACAGGACTTTGCTCTGCTTATTTTGCTCTGTGTGATCTTCCTTCTATGTCCATAGGATTTCCTATTATCATGATGTTAGCTTTTAATAAACGGAATGATTTTGATAAGCTTCTAGAAGCGTTTAAGATGACATTAATGTGGTTCTTGGGTTATGCAGTTGAAGGTATTCCCAAATTTATCATAAATGAGTTTTTTATGAAGCTTGAAGGCGCCAGTACAGTACTCATTTGGTATACAGGAAAAAAACATGGCGTAGGGATTTTGAATAGATTCATAAAAGTAGGCGAATTATTAGAAGAAGTATTTGATATTGAAAAGGTTCAGGCAGATATATTTTGGGCTATGATTGTAATTATCTTTGTTTTGCTGGTAATTAGAAAGAAATATAAGGAAATTGTCGTAAAAGATATCATGGCTTATTTATTTGTATCTATGATTCCGATTTTATGGGTGATTGTCATGATTATTGCTGCAAATTTAGATTGGACACCATTTATATTTAGCACCATGATTTTTGCGATTATTCAATACCTTTGGGGAGTTTTGGAAGAATCGTTTATTTAATTTTTAGAAAATTTACTGTTTTTGCTAATTATTATATACAATTTATGGTTTATAATATGATTACGAATCATAAATTACAAATTAGAAATGATTTGTAAGTAGGGGTTTTGTTCATAGCAAGGGAGAAAAGTGGAGAGAAAATGGGAAAAGGGGAGTAGCAACTAAAAAAGTCAAAGAAAAGGAGATCAAGTTTATGAAAAAGATGATGAACAGATTGAATAGAAAAGACGGCTTCACTTTAGCTGAGCTGCTGATTGTTGTAGCAATTATTGCTGTCCTTGTTGCAGTATCTATTCCTATTTTCACAAGTAGATTGGAGAAGGCAAGAGAGGCTACAGATCTTGCAAACTTAAGAGCAGCATATGCTGCTGGAGTTGCTGATTATCTCGGAAATAATTACACCACTGATCAACCAGCGAAGTATTATAACGTACAGACAGGTATGTTAGAATCATCTACTTCAAAGGCATTAAAGGGAACAGCTGCAGATGGTGGAACTGCTCCTACAGCAATTGGAGAAGGCTTTACTTATAATGCAACTACACCTTATGCAGATAAAGCTATCAAAGTAACCATTAAGGCAGATGGCAAAGTTGAATTAGCAGCCGAATAAGCCTTAACAGAATATGTTAATTCAGCAGGCACGAAAGTGCCTGCTGGATCTATAATAATCACCCAAGATTAATGATAGATATTAATTTTTGGAGGATTAAATTATGAACAAAACTTATTGGAAGAAAGGAATATCGGGCATTTTTATTATCTTGTTGATAATACTAATTGCGCTTTTGATTGTTATTTTGGCTCCCATAATAAGTAGAGACGCAAATGAAGAATTAAATGCCATGGATAACAGTATGGTTGTTGCGGCAGAAAAACAGGCAAAAGTTTTATACCTGCAGGATCTTAAGGCATTCAAGTTGGTTTTTGATTCCCAAAATAAAAAGTTTATAGATCCAAGTGTAGCCAAAAGAACAGTTACTCCTTATGGAAATAGTAAGGAGCATTCGGGGAAATATATCTTGGTAACAGTCGATGCGGAAGGAAACATCTCCTCTAAATGGGTATCGCCCTATGACTGATCTTTAGTCGAAAGAATCAAGGGGGAAAACAAATGCCAAAAAAGCGTATTGGTGACCTTCTTATAGAAAGAGGTCTTATTACTGAAAGCGAGCTTCAGTTTGCTCTTGATACCCAGAAGCAGACAAAGGAAAAGCTGGGTGAAGTTTTAGTTAACAACAACATAGTTAGTCCTGAAAATATGGCCAAAACATTGGCTGTACAGCTTGAAGTTGACTATGTTGATCTTGCCAAAATGACACTTGCATCTGATTTGGCGGATATTGTTCAAAAAAATACAGCCAAAAAAAATCATTTAGTTCCTGTTCAGAAGCGGGGAGATACTTTGTATGTTGCAATGGATGACCCGCTTAATTATTATGCCCTTGATGAAGTTAGAAAAGTAACAAACCTGAAAATTGTACCTCTTATTGCCACGCATGTTGCAGTAGAAAGAGCAATTAATACGCTCTACGGTAACGAAGGTGCAAGACAAGCTATTGAAGATTATAAGAGAGAAAGCGGTAACAATACAGAAAAAGAAGATATTGGCGGAGTTGGCAATTATGATTTTATTATTTCCAGTAGTTCATTTACTGGGGATACTGATAGTGCACCAACGATCAGACTTGTTAATTCCATTATAGAAAGAGCTGTGACAGAAAGAGCATCTGATATTCATTTTGAACCTAGAGAGAATGATATGGATGTTAGAATGCGTATTGATGGAATTATGAGAGACATCCTCAAAGTTCCAAATGATGTTACCGCAGCTGTAATTGCCCGCGTTAAGACAATGTCGGGTATGGATGTAGCAGAAAAAAGAATACCTCAAGATGGACGATTCACAGTTAGTGTTTCAAATAAAAGTATAGATATGCGTGTATCTACACTGCCAATTGCTTGGGGCGAGAAGATTGTTTGTCGTCTTCTTGATAAATCTAATACAAATATTGATAAAGAAATGTTAGGTTTAAGGCCTGACGATATGGAAAAATATGAAAAACTCATTCACTACAGAAATGGAGTAATGCTTCTTGTTGGTCCTACGGGATCAGGTAAGACCACAACAATGTATGCCATGTTGAATGAGCTAAATACAAGGGATGTGAATTTGGTAACTTTGGAAGACCCTATAGAGTATAACCTTGATGGTCTTAATCAGGTTCAGATAAATCCCAAGACAAATATGACATTTGCAAATGGTCTTAGAGCTATTCTCAGACAGGACCCAGATATTGTATCTGTTGGTGAGATTCGAGATGGTGAGACTGCTGAAATATGCATGAGAGCAGCTCTTACGGGACGATTTGTTATGAGTACAATTCATACTAATGATGCGGTTGGAGCAATAGACCGACTTGTTGATATAGGAGTAGAGCCTTATCTGGTATCAGCAACTCTTAGAGGTGTTATATCCCAGCGTTTGGTGAGGAGAATATGCCCATATTGTGCGGAAGATTATACTCCAACTCATGAAGATGAAGAGAGACTTGGAATAAAAATACAACCAGGAAAAAAGTTTAAAGTAGGAAAAGGTTGTCAGCATTGTTTTAATACTGGGTATTCTGGAAGAATTGCTGTATTTGAGATTATGATGATTACACCTGTGATTAGAGATCTTATATACAAAAAAGCTGGAAGAAGTGAAATAGAAGCAGAACTTAAAAAACCTGAAAATAACTTTGTATCTTTGAAAGAAGCTGCTACAAAGCTTGTGTTTGAAGGGATAACTACTGTATATGAAGTAATGCGCATCACCAATGAGAGTGATTGAGGTAAATGCCTATGATGACAATAGAACAGCTGGTTGTAAAAGCAAAAGAAGATGGAGCATCTGATATACATATTATTTGTGGGCTTCCTGCAAAATATAGAAAAAGCGGGGACCTTGAAAACATGGAAGAGGTGGCAGCAACTAAAGAAGACTGCTTTAATATGGCAAAAGAGCTAGCAAAGACAGATGAGGCTTACAATATATTGATGACAACAGGTGAGCTTGACGCAGCTGATTCTTTTGGAGGCAACAGATGTCGTATTCATCTGTTCAAACAGCAGGGCGTTCCATCATTGGCTCTTAGAATACTATCAGAAAATATCCCAGATCTGTCTACACTTGGACTTCCACCAGCGGTTATGGATCTTCCAAAACTCCATAAAGGAATAGTTCTTGTAACAGGTGAAACAGGATCAGGTAAATCTACTACTCTTGCAGCTATCATGGACAACATAAATCACAATTACAAGAGACATATAGTAACCTTAGAAGATCCTGTAGAGTATATGTATAAGCCGGATCTTTGTGCTATTAACCAAAGAGAGGTGGGAAAAGATACCCAAAGTTTTGCTATGGGACTAAGAGCTTCACTCCGTGAGGATCCAAACGTAATACTTATTGGTGAGATGAGAGATCGAGATACTATAGAAACTGCTATTACTGCAGCTGAAACAGGACATCTTGTTTTTGGAACACTTCATACTGGAAGCGCAGCGGATTCCATTGATCGTATGGTTCAGGTATTCCCAGAAGCCGCACAACAACAGATAAGGCTTCAGCTTTCAATGGTACTACAAGCAGTACTTACTCAGCAGCTTATTCAAAAAAAAGGCGGAGGAAGAGCGCTTGCTGCTGAATACATGATAGTCACAGATGCTATCAGAAATCTCATTAGAACAGGTAATACACCGCAGATAGCAAATGCAGTAGCAACAAGTGCTGAGATTGGTGGACAGACTATGGACCAGGCGTTGTGTATGCTTGTAAGGAAAGGACTTATTACTAGAGATAACGCACTTCATTATGCAGTAAATAAAGAATTTGTTTCGAGAAATATGATGTAACAAGGGGGCACTATGAACAGTTACAAATATACTGCTATTGGAAATGCTGGTGAAGAAGTAAGTGGCATGATAGAAGCTATTGACGAGCTTGAAGCCACAGCCAGAATACGCAATCAGTATAATGTAATATTGTCTGTTAAGCAGATTAAGGGTGAATCAGATACTTTTCTTGGAAAGCTCATGACTGCCGATATTGGTGGAAATAAGCTAAATCCGAAGGCGTTTACTCTTATGTGTAGTCAGTTTGCTACTATTCTCTCGGCGGGAATTCCTATAGCAAGAGCTGTGAAACTAGTAACAGATAAGACCCCTGACAAGATGCTAAAAAAATTATTGAGAGTAGTAGGCGAGGATGTAGAGGCTGGAAGATCGCTTTCAGCAGCATTTAATGATCATGGAAGTGCATTTTTGCCACCTACATTCTGTGAAACTATTCGCGCAGGTGAAGAATCTGGAAATCTTGCCGATAGTTTTGAATCCACATACAAACACTTTGATAAACAGACAAAAATGAGTTCAAAAGTAAAAGGTGCTCTGAGCTATCCTATATTTGTATTTGTTATAGCTATTGTTGTGGTAATTGTTCTTATGGTAAAGGTTGTTCCGACTTTTACAGCGATGTTTGAAGATATGGGTGGAGAACTCCCATTTATGACTAAGCTTCTTATCATGATGTCAGATTTTGTTAGCAAGACATTTCTATATTTCATTGTCATATCTGTAGTTTTAGTAATTGGATTTATGTTTTATAAAAAAACAGAAAAAGGAGCAATGTTAATCGCAAAGCTTCAGCTAAAACTACCTGTTCTTGGAAATATAGTTGTTTTAAATAGTGCAAGCCTTTTTGCAAATACAATGGCTACAATGATCCAGTCGGGTCTTCCAGTCACTAAGGCAGTAACTATTACTGCAAGAGTCATGCCTAATGAATTTATTGCAGAAAGAACAGCTAATATGGTAACCAGGATAGAAGAAGGAAAGACGATTGTTGAATCAATGAGAGAAGCTGCCTGCTATCCAGATATCTTGACGGATATGGTAGGGGTTGGAGAAGAAACAGGAGAAATGAAGACAACTCTTGATACAGTTGCTAAGTATTATGACAACGAATTAGAACAGGCAGTTGCCAAAGCAATATCTAAACTTGAACCTACAATTTTAGTTTTCCTTGCTGGTATAGCGGGATTCATTGTTATTTCAATCTATATGGCAATGTTCTCAATGTACAGCTACATGTGATGATTATGATTGCATATTTTGGGCTTATTACTTTCATTTTTGGGCTTGTTTTGGGATCCTTCCTAAATTGTACAGCTATGAGAATTGTAAAAAAAGAAAACTGGGTAAAGGGAAGGAGTCATTGCATTAATTGCGGACATGATCTCGGAGCAAAAGACCTAATACCGCTAATAAGCTATCTACAGACAGGTGGAAGATGTAGATATTGTAAAAAGAAAATCTCCATAAGATATCCGCTTACAGAACTCATTTTTGGATTTCTTTCACTTTTTATGTACATGGCGGTTATGGCTCCTGAAATTGCTAAAGCTTTTAGTGGAAACAATGAGCTTCTATTTGGTTCTTTTTTGGTGTTTATTAGAAATATAGTTTTGACAGGAGCCCTTTTTGTTATAGCGCTTGTTGATCTTGAAATACAGGAAGTTCCAAACGGATGTCTTATTGTTGGAGTTTTGGCATTTTTATTAACTACACCATTTATATGTGAAGAAGATTGGATAAAGTGGATAGGGCATCGTATTTTGGCAGCTATTTTGACCATGATGATCATTATCTTAATAGTTGTCATTATGGAAAGGGTTTTAAAAAAGCAGGCAATGGGTGGAGGAGATATAAAGCTTTATGCTTTACTTGCCCTATATCTTGGATATGCAGGAAGCTATGAGGTTGTTCTTTTATCATGCATCATAGGAATTATCTTTGTAGCAGTCAGGAAAGTACTTTTTCCTGAAAAAGCTAAAGAATTTCCTTTTGCACCATCAATTGCACTAGCTGGATACTTGATGCTTATCTTTTCAGAGATAGTTACTGATTGGTACTTTAGCTTATTCATATAGGGAGTAATGACTGATGAGCAAGAGAACAGGAAATATAGGAATCTATACTGCACATGGAAGACTTACACTTGCAATGATTAAGGGGAAAGATTTCAAAAGCGTTTCTGTTGATATCCCCGAAAATATTGTAAGTAGAGGCGAAATAATATCCAAGAATCTGTATGCAACTTTTATTAGGGACACAATTAAAGCTAACGGTTTTAGAGCTAAGACAGCCTCTTTTGTTATAGGTGCAGATCAGGTTTTTATAAGAAATGTGAAGATTCCTAAAATGGCTGATGAGCAAGTAAAATATAATCTTCCATTCGAGTTCAGGGATTATATAAGAGGCGAATTAAAGGATTATCTTTATGACTATGCGTATAGACCACCTATGGTTGAAAAGAATACAGAAGGTGATGAACAGACGCTTGACCTTTTGGCTGTTGCTGTTCCTGTTGAGTATTTTGATAATGTCTCAGAAATAGTTCAGAAAGCAGGACTAAAGCTGGTAAAGGCATTACCAGAAGTATGTGTACTAGAGAGATTGTTAAAAGAATTCCCTACTCCTGAAGAACAAAAGATTGAGAGATGCTTCCTTGATATTGGCAATAGTGCCACTAGATTGCAGATATTTAAGGACGGAAAATATAAGCTTGCACAGCTTATTGATATAGGCATTAATCATGTGAGGGGTGCAATTGCCGATGATATGAATATTGACTTTGAACTCGCAAAGACTTATCTCAATACAAAATATGAAAATTGCGATAGATCAGAAGCGGCAATGAACGCATATAGAGATATTTCAGCTGAAATAATAAAAGGATTTAATTATTATGAAATGTCAGATATGAGTTCAAGACTTAACGAAGTCGTTATTTATGGAAATGGTGGAATGATAGAGCCACTGGTTGAACTATTAAAAGAAAGAATATCAATGCATGTTATCACTATGAATGAAGCCTTCCCACAGTTTAACAAAGATGGCATGTTTAATGTAATGGCTGCGTCTACAGGAGTTCTGCTAGATAACTGATAATTACAAGGAGAACAAATGGGAAAAGTAAATGCTAAAAAGAAAATGGATGCACCACTAAAGACCTACATAAACTTTGTGGAGCTAGAAGAGAAAAAAGAAACCAGCTGGAAGATGCTTTTTCCTGGTGTTATTTTGATTGTGATTTTGGCTGGAGCCTTTGCAAAGTTTTGTGTAGTAGATATGTATGCCAAGGCAGATAGACTCAAGGGTGAAGTTGCACAGATGCAATTGTCATTAGAAAATGACCTGAAGATTATTAGCGAATCTAATGATATTAACGATGTTTTTTATCATTATACTTGGTATGACATGGATAGTGAAGAAAAGGACAGGATTCCAAGAACTGAAATTTTTGAGCTTATAGAAGATATTTCTGATTCAGAAGTTCATGTTGAGAGCTTTAGTATTCAGAATAATGTCGTTTTGATGGATGTTTATACGGATAGTCAGTACCGAATGATGGAACTAAGTAAAAAACTTTCTGACAATCCTGATATTGAAAGCATGAATATTAGTGCTTTGCAGGTTACTACATTGGAGTCAGGTGAAAGTATTAAACAGTCGCATGTTGTTATCTATATGAAGAGCCTAAGTGCAAGGAGTGAAGAACAGTGAAAACTTTTGGAAGAGAGTTTACAGTTAGAGAAAAAGTATTACTTCTTGTGATGGTTATCATCATGTTAGGAGCACTGTATTATCTTATGGTATTTGAACCTGTTACAAGTGAAATTCATCAGGCTGAGCTTGCTAAACAGTCTCTTCAGGATGAACTTCTTATTGCTGAGTCAAGGGCTGCCCAGATAGTAAATATGAGAAATGAAATGGAGGCTTCCGAACAAGCAGGCAGAAGCTTTACATACATGCCAAGTTATAACGCTAGTAACATTGAAATAGACTATTTGCATGATGTATTAGAAACGAATGCTGACGATTATCTAATAAACTTTAATCAGATTACAAGATCAGGAAATCAGATAAGAAGGCATTTTTCACTTAGTTTTACTGCAAGATCATATGATGTTGCAAAGAAAATTATTTCTGAATTAGAAGCTAGTGAAATAAGGTGTTTAATAGGTGATATTTCTGTATCTTCTTCAGAAGAATCTGTTATAGATGGATATGTTGGTATCAGTTGTGTTGCTACCTTCTATGAGACTATGTATGACGCAGTTGAAGATTCGGAACTACCCGAAGATTCAGCACAGTCATCACAGGCAGCAGATGATACAGGAGAATGACATGAAAAATAGGATTGCTGAAAAAGATGGCGCGACCATTATTTTTGCTATAGCTGTTTTTCTAGTGGCTACTGTTCTTAGCATTAGCATTGTTGGTGCTGCCTTAAATAGTGCAAAAGCAGCCGCAAGACAAAATGATAATAGGCAGGCTAAGCTGGCCGTATCTTCAGCTGCATCATATGTTAAAAGACTTTTTGACGGATGCAGCTATTCTTATGCTCCTACAAGTGCAGGGAGGGATAGTTACAAGTATATAGTTAAATATGCTCAGGCTGATGGAACGGAAAGTGAAATGGGTAAACTAAGTGTAGCTACTCAGAATGAATTTAAAACTTTTATTAAAAATTCTGTAAATGGAAGATCAGCTAATACTTTGGAATGGTACATGACATCTGATATTACTGAGAATGACGCTGACCCACTTAAGGTTAAGGTCGTAGTAATGATGAATACTGAAAATGTCGATAATAACATTAAAGTAGTAATAAGCGACATGCATGGTAATACTACAGTTTCAATGTTGTTTGTAGTAACTGTTTCTACCAGTAGCATATTATCAAGTAAAAAGGATTACACCTGGTCCTATTCAGCGATAGGAGAATAAAGGATAGCTTATGCAAGTAAAAGAAAGAATAGTAAACAAGATAAAACAAAATAGGGGAGAAAGTCTTGCAGAAACCCTGATTTCTCTTGTGATAGCATCTTTTGGAATGATGATACTTGCAGGTGCTATTATTGCATCAAGTAAAGTGCTGATAAAATCAAATACTGATTTTTTTAGTCACGAAGACCTTTCAGGAAGCATAGCCCAAACTTCTGCTACTATCAAATTTCAAGGAGAAAATATTTCTTTTACTGCAAGTGACGCTATTGCAGCAGGACTTAATACAACTACTAGTGTGACTGTCTATAAATATACAGATGGAGATGACTATTATTACTATTACGTTCCGGTTTTTGCTGATGAGTGACGCATTTGGAGAATAGAGATGAAGAAGATACGAGATTTACTAAAAGATAAAAAAGGATTCTCTTTTGCTGAGCTATTACTTGCTACTGGAATAATGGTGTTTGCTACTTCAATACTTACAGTGACTATTTCGCTTGCTTTGTCACAGTATTATAGAGGGCAGCAATCATCAAGCGCGATTTCTTTATGTGCTATTTTATCAACTTATGTGGAAGCAGAATTAAGCTATGCAACTATAACTCTCGATAGTTTGGGAAGTGTTAGGTCTGGAGCAAATGGAGAGTTTCTTTTTTCAAGCGAAGCTCATAATTTTGGGCCGGGATCATTTTTCGTTATTACAGATGAAAACGGAAATGTAGTCGAAAAAGTAAAACTAGGGAATTTATCAAAAAAGGTTGGAAGGATATCTGAGAGTTCAGTTTTATATAACAAAAATTATTATGATATAGCTGGTAGCGGAGCATATAAAAAAACTAGTGATAAGCATTCAATTTATGCTGGAATGAGTATTGACTATGTTAGGGATGCATTTTCAGTACATATATGGATTCAGGATGATGATGGAAAGAAATTAACAGAAAATTATTTTATTGTAGTTCCACTTGAGGTTATAAGGGCTGATAACTAAGGGGATGCAAATGTATAAAAAGATAGGTGGCATGCAACTTAAAAATAATAAAGGTTTTACGCTAGCTGAATTATTGATCACTATTGCTTTGATTGGTATTTTGGCCGGTGTTGGTGCGCTTGCTATCTATAACTTTTTGACAAATAACAGGCAGGCTGCAGCTGATAAAGCGGCTGAAAGTTTGGCTCTTGCTTTTCAAAATAGGCTTCAGGAAATATATGCTTTTGAAGAAATAAGTGAGGATGAATTAAAGGCAGCATCTACTAGTGCAGTTATAGGTAATAGAACAGTTACTATAAATACCGAGACGAATAATAGTGAGAGTATGACAATAGAGGTTCAATATTACGCTATCGGTATGCAGGAAGGACTAGCTTTGTTTGGATGTTCTGATGATACAATTGAGCGCATAACAGATTATGGTCAGATATTTGCATCAGAGTTTTATCAAAACGGGATAGTAATAGAATATGATCCAGTTAACTGTAGAGTATATTCTGTAACATATTTAAGCGATACAAGTAAATATTCTATTGAGGAACTCTATAATGGGCATATGAACTCTATTAGAAATGCAACTGATAGGAAAAATACTTACAAAGGTTATGTTGGATATTACGAGATTGAAGATAAAGCAGAAGCATATATAGAAAATGACATAAGAAATCAGATAAATGTAAGGATTGGAAGATACGTAAATGGAGAAAAACGACTTTATAATAGCGATAAACTGATAGCGAATATAGAGATAGTTTTTCCTACAGAAGGTCCTAATTATTTTAATAAATTAAAAAATCGATGGGTTATGATAACCGTTGAAATTGAGGGAGAAACCAGTGGGAATACAATGGTTTTTTCTGAGTGGTCGCCATATCTTGATACATTGGCTTATACGAATATTCCGTTAGTAATTGATGGATTTGGTATCAGCGAGGTGACGGGAAGAACCCAGAGCTTTGCTGGACAGTTTTCAAAAGAGGGTAAATTTCCTACAGCTGATGAAATATTACACTCTATTCAGTGGTCTCCATATGGAAGAAAAGCAAAAAGAGTAGACGATAGTGGTGTAGATTCTACATCAGGTGATAATGACGTTTATCTCATTCCTGGGGAGAACATAATTGTAAAAGCTACAGTCGCTAGTTTTGAAAAACAAAGTGATATTTCAACTGACGGGAATATTCTTACATCACCTTTATTAACATCTACAGCATCTGCATCAGATAACAGTTTATTTGCTTATGATAATGGGTTATACACAGAAGGCGATAATGTGGCAAGCGGGGTAGATGGAACAGAATATAAGGCATTTATATCATATGGCAGACATCTTCAGAATCTTGATGAATCAAGTGGTTTTGAAAAAGCTATTGAGAATGATTCATCAGTTATATCAGTGAGTGCTTTTCAGGCAAGGGATATTGATTTTAAAGAGGCAGTTGATGGAGAAGAGCTAGTAACAGATAAAGTTTGTCTTTGGTTTGACTCATATAAACTAGAGTCAGGTGAGCCTGCATATTTCACTCCAATATTAAATAAATATATAACAAGCTATGATGTTTTACAAAATGATGATGGTAAGTATTTTGAAATAAGAAATTTAAAAATAGATGAGTCAATGCCAGAAAAAAGTGCAGTAAAGACACTTAATTCTGGAAAGACAATGGCAGTTCCGAGAACATTTCTTAATGTTACAGATTATCAGAAAACAGTGAATGGAACTGAAGTATATTACAGATATTGTGCGGGATTATTTAGGATATTTTATGGTGATGATATTAAAAATATAACTTTAATAGATCCACAGATAACAGGACTTCAAAAAGTAGGAGCGGATGGTGAGGCAGACAATCTTGTTTCATCAATAGGAGCACTGGCCGGTATTACTACAAATGAAGTTACGATAGAAAATTGCAACATTGTTATTACAGGAACGGAAATATTAGAAGGAGAAGATGATCAGGCTCCAACTGGATGGATTAGAACTGTAACAGAAAAAGAAATAGTTATTCCCTAATATGCCGATGGCAATTCATATGAGGGGGAATGCATATGAATAATAAAAAGCCTATAAAAAAGCATATTTTCTTCAAATCTCTGATTTCTATTACTTTATCACTTATTTTCTTACTCACATCAGAGTCTTCTTTAGTTGTGTCTTTTGCCAGTGAAGACCTTGAGTTCTTCGACCAGCTTGAAGTCATGGAGGTTCACCTTAATAACGGTGAAGAAGGTAGCAGGACTGTCTGGTTTGATGGAACGAACTTCCTTGATGAAAATCCAAATATGGCTACAGGCATAGAGTATCCATCTAGTGACTGGACAGTTAGTAAATCCATAGCTGGAACAGCTTATGAGGTAACTGTAGATATTCCTAGAGGAGCCTTTGATAGGAGAGTTGGTTTCTATGCAAGGAGCGTAGGAAGCAGCGATCTGACATCTGCTCAGAGAGCAGCAGTTAACAGCATAGATATGCCACATGATAACCTTGAATACCTTGATATTGGATTTAAGGATGTATCAGGAAATGAAGTCGAGCCCCTTGTTGCTGTAGGCCTTACTATTACCATGAAGGACAAGGCAAAAGAGGCATCTGATAACGGTGATAATCTTTATATCGATGTGTACCACATTGATGAGAGTGCCGGAACTACTCTTGAAAAAGTAGCTTCAATTGATGAAAAGGCTGAAGTAGTTGATGAAGCCATTGAAAACGTAGGCGGAATATCAGTTAACGGAAATGATATTGTGGCTACTATTGAAGCTACGTCTTTTTCTATCTTTGTAATCAATAACGCAACTACAAGTAAGAAGATAACCTATAGTAAAAACGAGGATTACCTGCACCTGGCTCGTGGAACTGTATCAGGAACCATGAAGCCAATGATAGTGAGCGTCCCTGCAGTTCCAGGAACTTCAGTTACCCTTACTCCAAATGCCTATGTATATACAGGCCATGTATTTACTAAGTGGAATACCAAGGCAGACGGAACTGGAGATGACTGGCTAGATGGCGATACCAAGACTATCACTACAGATACAACTCTTTATGCTCAGTGGACAGGACATGACCACACAGGCTATACACCAATAGTTCCTGATGCAGAGGGTAAGTTTGATCCTACTGGACTTGCTGCAGGTAAGTACTACCTTACTGCAAATACCACATTTACAGCGCAGTTTAATGTTTCTGGAGGTACAATTCTTTGTCTAAATGGCTACACACTTACAGTTCATAATGATGCAGCTAGCCCTCCTATAGTCGTAGGAGGCGGAGCTACATTTGAACTTGATGACTGTAACGCTAGTGGCAATGGCAAGGGCAAGATAACTGGCGGCAAAGCTGGATGTATCAGCATAACCGGTGGCTCTTTTATCATGGATGGCGGTGTTATTACAGGAACAACTGGTGATGCCATCAAGATGACATCCGGTACTATCAAGATCTATAACGGAAGCATTAATTCAAGTTCAGGAGCAGGTATCTATCTTCAGGGCGGAACAGCAACTCTCCTTGGCGGTACTATCACAGCCAACAGAGGAAGCGGCGTAAATGTTCAGGGCGGAACCTGCGAGATAGAAGGTATAGTTAAGATAACCGGCAATACAAGTGGCGGTTCTAAGAGTAATGTTTACCTTAAAAATGGCAAGAAGCTTGCCATAGTAAATCCTCTTTCTTCTGGAACAGTAATTGGAATCAGTATGGAAACAGCTGGAGTATTTACTACCAATTATGGATATACAGATGGTGAAAATAAGGGAGTTGATCCAGCAGCATTCTTTATATCTGATAGTGACGACTATGAAGTAGTTGTAGATGGTAGTGAAGGTAGCCTTGCAGCACCTACTCATGTACATTGCCTCCACGGAGTTCATTCTACAGAGGATGTATCTTTTAAGAGATGGGCAAGTACCGACTCACTTCCAACAGAAGGTGGCAATTACTTCCTTGTAAATAACGTTACCATATCAGGAACATGGCATATTACAGGAACAGTAAGGCTTTGTCTTAATAATCACAAGATATCCTGGGATGGCGGAAGTTCCAGAATGATAGTTATTTCAGATGGAGGAAATCTATATCTTACAGATTGTAATTTAAATGATCAAAATCACTCCTATAGCGTAACAAATCCAATAGATGGATCAAGCTATACAGTAGAAGGCGGTATCATCACAGGAAATAGCGAAGGTGGATGCGTCTATGTAGAAAACGGTACCTTCAACATGTATAACGGAACAATTGCAGGTAACAGGACTACAGAAGCTCTTTCTACATCAAACGGCGGCGGAGCTGTTCTGGTAACTGGCAGTGCTTCCTTCTACATGTACGACGGAGCTCTTAAGTTTAACGAAGCTTCCTACTGTGGTGGCGGAGCTGTTAGAGCTAGAGGAAGCGGCAATGTAAGAATCATTGGCGGAACTATATCAAATAATAAGGGAGCCTGGGGCGGTGGAATATCTGTTGCTCAGACAGCTAACCTTTCAGTTTCAGGCGGAGATTCTACGACAATTTCCTATAACCTTGCCACATCCGTGGACGCTACAGATAGAGGCGGTGGTGCCATAATCTTTGGTACAGGCTATAGCGGAAATGCCACAATCTCTGGCGGAAACATTATTGGTAACCGCTCATACTTTGGCGGCGGCGGAATTCAGATCAATACCGGAACTCTCAATATGAGTGGCGGAACAGTTACAGGTAACACCACAACTGGATCCTATGATTCAAATGGCGGTGGTATCTATATTGGTAATGGAGCGACTTTAAATCTTACAGGTTCTCCATCTATTAGCGGAAATACAGCAACTAGCGGCACTTCTTCTAATGGCGGCGGTATCTACTTCTCGCCAGGAGCTACTCTTAACATGAAGGATAGCCCATATGTACTTGGTAACGTAGCTAGTAGTGATGGAAGTGCAACCACCTATACAAGCAACATTTACCTTCCACAGGATACTGATTCTACTAAGTACAACATTACGATCACTGGTTCTTTGAATGGATCGGGACCAAATATCGGTGTGACCAAGCCTCCAAAGGAGAACGAGTCTAGAACAAGATTTACAACTGGATATGGTTTCTCAGATAGTAGTGTAAATAACGAAGATGGAACGGCTTCTACTAGAAATAACATAGCAAAGCAGCCAAATCTCTTTTTCTCATCAGATGTATATGAGCCAAATGATCCTACTAAGCCTTCGTACTTTGTAAAGCTCTATACAGATAACTGCGAGGCAATGCTTGCAGGTGACTATATAGTGGAATACGACCTTGATGGCGGTACATGGAAGGATACGGTAAAAGACGCATCGCATCCTGAAAGTGTATTCTTTACATACATTAGGAACGAAGTAAGGTACTATGCTGAGCATGTTTCATCAGTAGTTCCTACAAAGGCTACTGAGCCAAAAGAACCTGAGAAGGAAGATTATGTATTTACAGGATGGGAGATCGTAGAGGGAGAGGCATCTACCATTGGCGATGAATACGTATTTGGAAATAATGTAACACAGGATATAAAGCTTATAGCAACCTGGGAGTCTGAGTTAAATGAATTTAGCTATTCAGGCGGTCTTGTGGGCTACGCTGGAAGTGATGTGACCTTTGATAACTGCGATGTTTCTTTTGGTGAAGGAAATATCTCAGAAGCTACAGGAATCAGAATAGAGTCTACTGGCTTTAATGGATATGGCGGCGGACTTATAGGCTTCGTAAATGGAAGTCTCAATGTAACAGGCGGCACAGCAGTCAATAGTTCCATTAAGGGCTATTATGTAGGCGGTATGTGCGGCGGCTGTAGCGATGGCGAATCAGTAAGTGTATCGAATGATTCTAAGGTCATGGGACACATTCTCATGATGACAGAGACCATAAATGATGTTGACGTAGACCTGATCCCATATAGGACCATGGCAGGTGAAATCGTAGGACGCAAGGAAGACGGCGATAGTCTTAATGCATCAACAAGGTTCCTCTTCTATGACGAGACAGTTTATGAGTCTATAAACGCCCTTAAGGCAGCAAACAAGATAGACCAGGTAGTAAGACCAAATAAGAGATTCTATCAACCAGATGAGGAAATTGACCCACTTGAATTTATTGGAGTAACAACACCAAACCAGTAACGGGGTAAAGCCTATGAAAAAGAGATTTTTGAGGATAACTTCATTATTTGTGATCATTCTTTTTTCACTAGTAAGCTACATGAGGGTTAGTGCCAATGAAACAGTATCCATGGCGAGCCTTCCAGTTAGCTCTTCTGAAATGGATAAGTTTGGTTATGATTTTACTGGTTTTTCTATTGATAGAGAGACTCTCCTTGTGATGATCAGAAGCTCTATATCTAATCTGTCAGCAGAGAGAGAATCTGCTGATTCTGATAGGGCAAATGAGCTAAGTAGACGAATTGATGGTCTTACAAGTGCCTATGACTTTGTAGCAAACATGGAGGAAGAAAAGCTCTATTTATCTGATGAAAACGGAGAAGTTATTGGCGGAGATAACTCTTTATACAGTATTCTTGGACTTATGCTAGGCGGTGTTGAGAGACTTGATGTTGACGCTGACTATGATATGACTCCAAGAGAGATAATAGTAAATGGTAGGGGCAGCAGGTCAGTCTTTTTCAAAAATGATGCCTACTACGCAGATTATGAAGGTACAGAAGAGATCACAAACGTAAATGAAGGTCTTGATGAAGTCATAACTGGAGATACAGAATCTGGCCATTTGAAGGGCTTTTATCTTGGAGAAGAGGATCTTCCAATTTGCGATGCAGATGGAAATCTTATGATAGATGATTCTATACTTGCCTTATTTGAAAATACCCTTACTTTTGATATTTATGGCAGATACTATAGGCACATGCAGGTAATGAGAAGTGACAGATATGATCTTGTATCAGATGAAGATAGGGGAAATGAAGAAGTATCAGTTGACTACTATTCTGATGATAACAGGATCTATCTTGATAGCGACTTTACTGAGGAAGCAGGATCTATCTCAATACCATTTATTGATACAGATGGTGATGTCCGTAGTTGGAGCCTTTATGACGAAGTGATCGATGCTGATGGTAATAGCTCTTTTACCGCTATATGGACATTTGAGCCGGTGGTAGGCAGCAGGGTAGCAAGTATTGAGATCCTAGAGCGCGAAGAAGAAATAGTTGAAGAAATTGAACCAGAGGCAGAGACTGAATCTGCTAATGATGAAACAGAGGGTGAACCTGAAGAGGGAACTGGTGAAAAACCAGCTGTACAGGGCGCAAGAAGGATTCAGAAGTATCCGGAGGTGATCGTTTACACTGAGAATTATATTGCTGGATATGTGGCAAAAAATATGTCTGGAGAGGCTGTATTTACTGTAGGTCCTGATGGAAGCATAAATATGGATCAAACATCTATCGAAGTAGAAACAGTAGATGTTCATGAGATAATAGCTGAAGAGATAGCAAAATGGGAAGCTGAGAATAAGATTGTAGAAGAGGACGAGGCAGCAGTTTTGGCAATCTCTGAGGAAGACGTAGAAGACGCAGCTACTGAAAGCTCCAGTCTTGATGAAGAGGCAGAAGATGATGAAACAGCTTCTGATGAAGAAGTAAATCCTGACGCAGCATCTTTTGACGGCGAAGGTGGAAATGCAGAGCCAGAAGAAGTAGCACCTGTGGCAGAACCAGAAGTAGAGCCTGAGGCAGAACCTGAGCCGGAGCCAGAGCCAGAGCCTGAGCAGGAACCAGAGCCAGAAGAGGGAGATTCTGAGGAGCCTTCAGAGGATGCAATGGCACCAGATAAATTTGAAATGGAAGAGCCGGAAATTGAAGAAGATTAACTAAAAAACTTCTTTAATATTATTTAGTTTTATAGTATTATAACCTTACTGTGTAAATTAGATATTATAAGGGGTTGCACGTCAATTGGCGTGCTACTCCTTTTCGTATGTTTAGTGTAATTTTGGAGGGTATGAATAATTGGATCTTGAGAGACAAAAAAGAGCGCCAATTTATGAGGCTTTAGAGAAATTTAGAAAGCAGCGAGTAGTACCATTTGATGTTCCTGGACACAAGAGAGGACGCGGAAATGCTGAACTTGTGAGCTTTCTTGGTGATAGATGCGTGGGAATAGATGTCAATTCTATGAAACCACTTGATAACTTATGTCACCCTGTTTCTGTTATCAAAGAGGCAGAGGAGCTTATGGCTGATGCTTTTGGAGCAGCTCATGCTTTTATGATGGTTAATGGTACCACCAGTGCTGTACAGGCAATGGTTCTTTCTCATGTGAAAATGGGTGAAAAGATCATTATGCCTAGAAACGTCCATAAGAGTGCTATCAATGCCCTAATTCTTTGCGGTGCAGTTCCTGTTTATATTGATCCAAAGGTTGATACCAAGCTTGGGATTCCTCTTGGGATGGAGATAGCAGATGTTCGTAAAGCTGTAGAAGAAAACCCAGATGCTAAGGCTATTCTCATCAATAACCCTTCATATTACGGTATTTGCTCAGATCTTAAGGCTATCGTGGAGCTTGCTCATGAACATGGCATGAAGGCTCTTGTTGATGAAGCACACGGTACTCACCTTTACTTTGGCCCACATCTTCCACTTAATGCTATGGCAGCTGGAGCAGATATGGCAGCCATCAGTATGCACAAGTCAGGTGGAAGTCTTACTCAGAGTTCAATCCTTCTGTGTGGACCAGATGCTAATATCGGTTACATCAGCAGGATTGTTAACCTTACTCAGACTACAAGTGCTAGTTACCTCTTACTTGGAAGCCTTGATATTTCCAGACGTAACCTTGCACTTAACGGATATAACAGCTTCGAGAAAGTTACCAAGATGGCACAGTACGCCAGAGAAGAGATCAATGATATCGGCGGCTATTACGCTTATGGTAATGAGCTTAAAAACGGCGGAAGCATCTTTGATTTCGATGAGACTAAACTCGTAGTTAATACAAGGAGCATCGGTCTTACAGGTATCGAAGTATATGACCTTCTCCGCGATGAATATGACATTCAGATGGAATTTGGAGATCTCTCAAATGTAATGGCTTATATTTCAATCGGTGACAGACTTCAGGATATCGAGCGTCTTGCTGGAGCCCTTGCAGACATCAGGAGACTTTACTCCAAGCCAGAGCAGAAGTTCTTTTCAGCAGAATATATCACTCCTATTGTGAAAGCTACTCCTCAGGAAGCTTTCTATGCTGAAAAAGAGCAATTACCAATTGATCAGTGCGTTGGAAGGATCAGTGCTGAGTCAGTTATGTGTTACCCACCAGGAATTCCTATCCTTTCTCCTGGGGAAGTTATTTCAGAGGAAATTCTTAACTACATCAAGACAGCAATGGTCAAAGGCTGCTCAATGCAGGGACCTGAAAGTGAAGATATTTCAGCACTATTCGTGCTAAAATGAGGAGGATAATATGGCTGAGATGGATTATTGGTTCAGTGATATGCACACTGGCAATGTTAAGATCAGTATTAGGATCAGCAAGCAGTTATTTTCTGGAAGCAGTGAATTTCAGAGAATAGACGTTTTCGATTCACCTGAATTTGGAAAGTTTTTAACTTCAGACGGAAATATTATCTTTTCAGAAAAAGATGAATTCACATATGACGAGATGATCGTTCATGTTCCTATGGCAGTACATCCTAAAGTACAGAGAGTTTTGGTACTTGGTGGTGGAGACGGCGGCGTAGCCAGAGAGCTGTGCCATTATGACGAGATCAAGGTCATCGACGTAGTAGAGCCTGACAATATGTTTGTGGATGTATGTAAGCAGTTCTTCCCAGACAATGCTGTTGGACTTGAGGATGACAGAGTTCATATCTATTATCAGGATGGACTTAAGTACCTTCGTAAGTGTGAAGATATGTACGACCTTATCATCAACGATGCTACAGAACCTTTAGGACATGAAGCAGGTCTTTTCACAAAGGAGTTCTATGGTAGCTGCTACAAGGCTCTTCACGATGATGGAATCATGGTCTATCAGCATGGCAGTCCATTCTATGATGAGGATGAAGAGAGCTGCAGAGCAATGCACAGAAAGGCATACAGAGTATTCCCTGTAAACAGAGTTTATCAGGCACATATTCCTACATGCCCGGCAGGTTACTGGCTCTTTGGATTTGCAAGTAAGAAATATCATCCACTTAAGGATTTCAATCCTGACAGATGGGATGAAAGAGGTATTAAGACCTGGTATTATACAACTCACCTTCACAAGGGAGCTTTCATGCTACCTAAGTATGTTGAGGATCTTCTTCAAGAGGAGGAGGATATGTCTAGATAACATGGTCATAATTGATACATCAATGCAAGCTTGCTTGCGTATTGATGTATCAATTCATGACCTGAAAAAGCATGAGTAAAAAAATGGGGTAGGGGCCCCATGATTTACGAATGCTTTTGAGGATTGTGAAAGTGCGAAGCACGTAACAATCCGTGTTATCTAGTAAGAATATAGATAAAAGGAGATTGAAATGAGTAGATTATTAGTTATTGGATGCGGCGGTGTTGCGCAGGTTGCAATTCAGAAGTGCGCACAGAACAGCAAGATTTTCACAGAGATGTGTCTTGCAAGCAGAACAGTTTCTAAGTGCGATGCCCTTAAGGATAAGCTTGAGAAACAGGGCACACCAGTTAAGATAACAACAGCAACAGTTAATGCTGATGATGTTAAGGATGTGGTAAGAGTTATCAAGGAGTACCAGCCAGATGCTGTACTTAACGTAGCTCTTCCATATCAAGATCTTGCTATCATGGATGCTTGTCTTGAATGCAAGGTTGATTATATCGATACAGCAAACTACGAGCCAGAGGATACAGATGAGCCTGTATGGCGCGCAGCTTACGAGAAGAGATGTAAAGAGAAGGGCTTCACAGCATACTTTGATTACAGCTATCAGTGGGCATACATGGACAAGTTCAAGGAGGCAGGTATCACAGGTCTTCTTGGAACAGGTTTTGATCCAGGTGTTACAAGTGTATTTGTTGCTTACGCAAAGAAGCACTATTTCGATGAGATCGAGTCTGTAGATATCCTTGACTGCAACGGCGGTGACCACGGATATGCATTTGCTACAAACTTTAACCCAGAGATTAACCTTCGTGAAGTAAGCGCAAATGGAAGCTACTGGGAGAATGGAAAGTGGGTTGAGACAAAGCCTATGGAGATCAAGAGAGAGTATGACTTCCCTCAGGTAGGTCAGAAGGATATGTACCTTCTTCACCACGAGGAGATCGAGGCTCTTGGACGTAATTTCCCAGAGATCAAGAGAATAAGATTCTTCATGACATTTGGTCAGAGCTATCTTGATCACATGAGATGTCTTGAGGATGTTGGAATGCTTTCAACAACTCCTATCAAGTTTGAAGGTCATGACATTGTTCCTATTCAGTTCCTTAAGGCTCTTTTACCAGATCCAGCAAGCCTTGGACCTAGAACAGTTGGTAAGACTAATATCGGTTGTATCTTCCGTGGCAAGAAGGATGGCAAAGAGAAGACTCTTTACATCTACAATGTTTGCGACCATCAGGAATGCTACAAGGAGCTTGGTAGCCAGGCTATCAGCTACACAACAGGTGTTCCAGCTATGATCGGTACAGCACTTGTTCTTTCAGGACAGTGGAAGAAACCAGGTGTATTCACAACAGATGAGTTTGATCCAGATCCATACATGGAGATGCTCAATGAGTTCGGACTTCCATGGGTAGTTGATGAAAACCCAGTATTAGTTGACTAATAATTTAAGCCTTAGCCTACAAGCTAAGGCTTTTTTTGCTGCACAAGACCGGCAAGCGAATGGATGCTTGCATACAAATTCATTTGCCGGTCGTAAGAACATGGAGCACTAAGTGCGGAATGTTCGTGTGCGAAATCGAGTAGGAGTCAGCCTACTCGATCGTATAATAGGGGAATCTAGGAGGAAATAATGTTATGGGACAGAATGTAGTACTTGATATTAAGCATTATTCAAAATCGTATGGAGCTTCTAAGAAAGCTGCAAACGATATAAACCTTACTGTAGAAAGTGGAGATATTTACGGCTTTATTGGACATAATGGAGCAGGTAAGTCCACAACTATCAGAGCTGTTGTTGGAGTTCTTGATTTTGATGAGGGAGAGATCTTTATTGATGGTCATTCAGTAAAAGATGAGCCACTTGAATGTAAGAAATTAACAGCATATATTCCTGATAATCCAGATCTATACGAGAATCTCACGGGAATACAGTATTTGAACTTTATTGCAGATGTTTTTGAGATCGATGAGGAAAAGAGACAGACTCTCATAAAGAAGTATGCTGACATGTTTGAGATAACTGATTCCTTAGGAGACCTCATTAGCTCATATTCACACGGAATGAAGCAGAAGGTTGCTATTATCTCAGCGCTTATCCATGAGCCAAAGCTTATGGTCCTGGATGAGCCTTTTGTAGGCCTTGACCCAAAAGCTTCATTTACTCTCAAGCAGATCATGCATGATATGTGTGAAAATGGAGCAGCAGTCTTTTTCTCAACACATGTACTTGATGTTGCAGAAAAGCTTTGCAACAAGATCGCTATCATCAAAAATGGCGAGATAATTGAAAAAGGTACAATGGAAGAACTGACACAGGGCCAGTCTTTGGAATCAGTATTCCTGGAGGTGGAGGATGAAAAGTAAGAACATTATATTACTTAAGACTCTTCTTCTTTCTACCAGCCTATCCAATATCAGTAAATACAGTACTGACAAGAAAAAGAAGGGCAGAAGCGTAGCTGGATTTTTTGGAATGCTAATACTTTTTGCTATGCTCATAATTTACTCAAGCTTAGGCTGCATTGGCCTTGGCGTCACAGGATATATCAGCATTGTTCCTACAATATGTGCTGTAACAGTTTCATCTATTGCCTTTGTATTTACATTTTTTAAGACCAATGGATATCTTTTTAACTTTAAAGAGTACGATATGCTCATGGCTCTTCCTTTTAAGGTAAAAGACATTGCTATGTGCAGATTCTTTTACATGTATGTTAAGAGCCTTCCTTGGTACGCAGTTGTATCACTTACAATGATGGTCTGCTATGGTATCTTTTCAAAGGCTGCATTTTGGATATATCCTTTGTGGATCTGCCTTGCTTTGTTTATTCCGATCATTCCGATGCTTATTGCTTCATTTATTGGATTTCTTATAGCCAAGGTCAGCTCTGGATTTGAGAAAAAGAATACTATCCAAACAGTTCTTACGCTTATCTTCGTTATGTTTTGCTTTTCACTTTCATACATAATCGAAGCAGTTGCCAAGAATAACTCTGGAGTGGATATTGCAGTAGCCTTTGATGAGTTCAATAAAAAGGTCGATGCATATTATTTTCCAGCAGCTCTTTTCTCAAAGGCGATTACACTTGTTGGAGAGTGTAAGATAGCCGGCCTTTTATATGCAGTATTATTTGTGGCAGTATCAGTCCTTTTGCTGATGGCTGTATTTGCCATAGTTGGTAAGAATTACAGGAAGATCAATTCAGCCCTTAAGAGTCATGTGGCTAGGAAAGATTACAAGCTCTCTGGTCAAAAGAAAAAGAGTGTTCTGAACACTCTTGCTTATAAAGAGTTTAGGAGATTCATGGGCTCAACTAATTACTGCGTTAACGTAGGAGTTGGCGTTGTAATGGCTCTGATTGCTGGTATAGCAGTTTTGATCGTTGGCTTTGACAAGGTGGTATATGTTGTCACCAAAGGAGCTCCAATACCTACTGACATCCTGCACCCAGCGATTCCTTTGTTTGTTTATTTCCTAGTGGGAATGCTCTCATCAGTAGCTAGTTCTCCATCTCTTGAAGGCAAGAACTACTGGATAGTGCAGAGCCTTCCACTTGAAAAGAAGACTATCTATCAGGGCAAGATGCTTTTTAACATGTACCTTACAGTTCCTGCTGTAGTCTTTGGAATTCTTTGCTTTTGCATTTCTGCTAAGGTACCTTTGATAAATGCAGTTCTTTATTTGGTACTGGGACTTGTTCTATGTGCTTTTTCCACTACATTCGGATGTGTATGTGGTATCAAGTTCATGAGGCTTGATTGGGAGAATGAGATAGAGGTCATCAAGCAGGGAGCAGCAGTTTGTTCCTACATGTTTACAAATATGCTCTTTACCATGGGACTTATGGTACTTGTGGTATGGCTTGGAACTGTTACAAATGCCAACATAGTTACTATTTGCCTGATACTTGTTGAATGTATTCTTACAAGCGTATGTTATACATTAGTTTTAAAGCTAGCTAAATGATTTATGCTATACTATAGTAGATGATCTTCGGGTCATCTACTATTTTTTTTTGAGGAAAATATGAAGATAGAAAATATAAATACACCTGCATATGTAATTGATGAAAAGAAGTTAAGGGAAAATCTTGAGGTACTTAAGAAAGTACAGGATGAGTCTGGAGCCAGGATACTTCTTGCGCAGAAGGCTTTTTCTGCATATAAGACATATCCACTTGTGGCTAAATATCTTACAGGAGCAACAGCTTCTGGATTATATGAGGCAAGGCTTGCTTATGAGGAACTTATGCCATGTGACGCAAATGGCAAGAAGCTTGAAAATCACGTATTTGAGCCAGCCTTTAAGGATGAAGAGTTCGAGGAGGTTGTGGGCATTGTAGATCACATTGTCTTTAATTCTTTAAATCAGCTTGAGCATCATAGAAAAGTGTGGGAAAAGAAAGTTGAAGAAGGTAGATTATCTGTTGGACTTAGGATAAATCCTGAATATAGTACCCAGGATGGACATGAGATATATGACCCTTGTGCACCGGGGTCAAGGCTGGG
Source organism: Butyrivibrio hungatei DSM 14810 (assembly GCF_900143205.1). Classification (GTDB taxonomy): domain Bacteria; phylum Bacillota; class Clostridia; order Lachnospirales; family Lachnospiraceae; genus Butyrivibrio; species Butyrivibrio hungatei. Next base: position 495,338 of record NZ_FRDH01000004.1, read on the forward strand.
TATCAGAAGAGTAGATATGCCTGATGTCCTTCCTGATGGCGTAGAGGGTATCCATTTCCATACATTATGCGAACAGGGATTTGAACCGTTAAAAGAGACTTTGGAAAGAGTTGAAAAGGACTTTGCAAAGTTCTTTAAACAGATCAAATGGATCAACCTTGGCGGTGGGCATCATATTACAAGAGAAGGCTATGACGTAGAGGGACTCATAGAGCTTGTTAAGAGAATAAGAGATACCTATGGAATAGATGTTTATCTTGAGCCAGGCGAAGCTATTGCTCTTGATGCTGGATATCTTGTAACTACAGTAATGGATATAGTTGAAACTGAGAAGTATCCTGTTCTCATACTAGATACATCTGCAGCCTGCCATATGCCAGATGTACTTGAGATGCCCTATAGACCACCTCTTAGAGACTCTGGGGAAGCTGGTGAAAAGACTTATACCTACAGATTATCGTCAAGAACCTGCCTTGCAGGCGATGTTATAGGTGATTTTAGCTTTGATGATAAAAAAGAGATTGGCGACAGGCTTGTATTTGAAGATATGGCTATTTACAGTATGGTCAAAAACAATACCTTCAATGGTATGGCACTTCCTGATATAGATATCATGCATGAGGATGGAAGCATAGAAGTACTAAAGACTTTTGGATATCAGGATTTTAAGTGTAGACTTTAACCTATATTAAGAATAAGACAAGGACATAGACATGAATAAAATTACTACTACACCGTCAAAAGACGGTTTTATGATGCCTGCTGAATTTTCAAAGCATTTTGGTACATTGATGATCTATCCAACAAGGCCGGGAAGCTGGGGAAAAGATAGAACTGACGCGCTAAAGAGCTTTTCTAAGATCTTTTTGGAAATCGTAAAAAGAGAAAGACTCTTTTTGCTTGCAGATGAGGGGCACTACGAAGATGCTGTTAAGGTCCTTTACGATGTGACCAAGAATTACTGCGAAGAACTCAAGGAAAATGGTGGCTACGAAAAAGAGTTCCAGCGTCTTTTTAAAGAATCAGATTTGCCAAAGGACGTAAGCGAAGATGATGTTCTTTTGGAAGACCTTTTAGATGACAGATGCGTTGTTCTTCCTATAGAATCAGATGATTCCTGGGCAAGGGATGTGGGACCAACCTTTGTATGTGATATAAAGCGTAGTCTTCGCGGTATCAACTGGAGTTTTAATGCCTGGGGCGGCGAAGTGGATGGGCTTTATGCATCCTGGGATAAGGATGATAAGGTCGCAGAGAGATTTTGCAAGGCTCTGGATACAGATATGTATGATGCGGCGCCATTTGTATTAGAGGGCGGCTCAATTCACGTTGACGGCGAAGGAACAGCAATGGTTACTGAGAGTTGCCTTTTAAGTGCAGGTAGAAACCCTTCAATGACCAAAGAACAGATTGAACAGAAGCTTAAAGATTATCTTTGTGTGAAAAAAGTTTTGTGGCTTCCTCGTGGAATATATAACGATGAGACCAATGAACATGTGGATAACGTCTGCGCATTTACAGCGCCTGCAGAGGCGGTTCTTGCCTGGACAGATGATGAGAAGGATCCTCAGTATGAACTATCTAAGGCATGTCTTGATTATCTTGAAAATGAAACTGATGCAAAAGGCAGAAAAATAAAGGTACATAAACTTCCTATTCCTGATCATCCAGTTCTCGTAACTGATAAGGATCTTTCAAACTATGAGTTTGAAGAGGGAGAAGATATGAGAGAAGCTGGCGAGCGCCTTGCAGCTAGCTATGTTAACTTTTACTATGTAAATGGTGCTGTGCTAGTTCCCCAGTTTGGTGGAGAAAATTCAGATAGTGATAAAAGAGCTATTGAAATACTTAAGGAACTGTGTAAGGATAGAGAGGTTGTTGGAATTCCTGCCAGAGCTATTCTTTTAGGTGGGGGCAATATCCACTGCATTACACAGCAGATTCCAGGATAATTTGTAAGAGGAAAATATATGGCAAATAAAATTAAAGTAGCCTGCATTCAGTATGCTTGCGGCAAAGTAGCTGCAAATGATAGCAAGCAGGTTCAAAACAGCATAAATAAGGCAGAAGAGCTTGTTAGAAAGGCAGCTTCAAATGGAGCCAAGATCATTCTTTTATCAGAGCTCTTTGAGAGAAAGTATTTCTGTCAGGAGAGACGCTACGATTACTATGATTTGGCGCTTCCAATTTCTGAAAATCCTGCAGTACTTCACTTTCAGAAGGTGTGTAAAGAGCTTAAGGTTGTAATGCCAATAAGTGTATATGAGAAGGATGGAAACACCTTCTATAACTCTGTAGCTATGATAGACGCAGATGGCTCAAACCTTGGAACCTATAGAAAAACACATATTCCGGATGATCACTACTATCAGGAGAAGTTTTATTTTACACCTGGCAACACTGGATTTAAGGTCTTTGATACAGAATATGGCAGAGTTGGTGTAGGCATCTGCTGGGATCAGTGGTTCCCAGAGACCGCAAGGTGCCTTGCTCTTAAGGGCGCAGATATCATTCTTTATCCTACAGCTATTGGCTCCGAGCCAATCCTTGAAGTTGATTCTTCAGGACACTGGATGCGCACAATGCAGGGACATTCTGCTGCTAATATTATTCCAGTTGCTGCAGCTAACAGAATTGGAAGAGAAGATGTTGAGCCAAGTGAGGAAAATGGCGGACAAAGATCCAGTCTTACTTTCTATGGTAACAGCTTCCTTACTGATGAAACAGGAGATCTTGTTGCAAGAGCGAGTCGTGATCAAGAAGAGATAATCTATGCTGAGTACGACTTCGATGAGATCAGAAGAAACCGTTCTTCCTGGGGACTTTTTAGAGACAGAAGACCGGAATGCTATACAGATATTACTAAGTGAAAAATTATTAGAAGGTAAAAAGGAATATCAGACATGAACATTGAGGCTTATTTTAATCCTGATTTTACACTAGTAAAAAAACTTATTTTCTTGCTTATGACATTTGTAGCCATTGGACTGTGCGTACTTATAATCTATGGCATTTCAGTAGCTATAGCTCAGAGATACAATGAGAAACATAGAGATGAGTATCTAAGAGAAGATTTTGATGTTAGAATTCATAAGCTCTTTGAGATGATCATTTCCGGAACTTCGGTAATGTCTTTTTCCTGCGCTTATGTCATCATTAATCACGTATATGCGCTTTATGAAAAAGGCGTTATAGGTGGTCTGACAGAGGCTGAGGCGACTTTCATCCAGGCATGGGCTGATGGTAAGGATTTTATGCTGCTTCTCCTTATCTGTTTGTCCTGCGTCATCAACTCTATTCTTGATGCTATCATCATCCCTTTAAAGCTTCTTACAGGTGAAGAGAAGGCTACAATGAGGATGCTTGGCATGTTCTATGTGATCATTCTTCTGATCTTCTTAAATACAATAGGTGATGGCAGTCAGTATGGTCCTGTAATGATGTATTATTTCGGCCTTATGATCGGTAGATTTGTATATTTTGACGCTTCCTTCAAGGATTTTATTGAAAACATCAAGAGAGTATTCCTGAATCTTCCATATCTATTAACAAGCCTTGCGCTAACGGCTGTTCTTGGAGGCCTTGGTTTTCATCTTGGATATTTCCTTGAGAGAAACTACTACATTGTAGGTATCTTTTATGCCAACCTGTTTATGCTGGTATGCATTTTTATCATTCATTTTGCTAAAAGAATTTTTGACTTTGCTACAAGGAAATAAATAATGAAAATTTTTACTCAATATAAAGGATTAAAGAAGGAGAATTATATTCTCTTTCTTGGGAGGATAGTTACAAATCTTGGAGCCATGATCTGGCCCATGATGACGCTTATCCTAAATAAAAAGCTTGGTTTAAATGCCGCAGAAACGGCGACATTCATAATTGTTTCAGGAATAATGTTTTTACCTGCCAATCTGGTTGGCGGACATCTCGCAGATAAATACAACAAGAAGAGAGTTATAATATATCATAAACTACAAAACGCTTTTTCCAAATAATTATTTAGCCTTTTCTTTGATGGCTTTAAGTTCATCAATTGAAAAAGTATATGCTTTATTACAGAAGTGACAGCAAACTTCGATCTCTTTTCCATCATCTATCATTTCCTGAATGTCTTTTTTGCCAATCAGCATAAGAGCTCTTTCTACGCGGTCCTTATCACAGTTGCAGTAGAAATTAAGATCAGTCTTTTCGGTGAATTCAATATCAAAGCCGTCTAAAACGATGCTCAAAAGCTCTTCTGGAGTCTTACCAGCCTTTAAGATATCTGTAACAGAAGAGAACTTCTGAAGATTGAACTCAAGGTGAGTGATTGTCTGTTCGTCAGCAAAAGGAAGAAGCTGAATGATAAATCCGCCGGCAGCTATAACTGAGAGAGATTCTCTTTCAACTAAAACTCCAAGACCTACTGATGAAGGAGTCTGCTCGGATTTGGTAAAGTAGTATGTAAGATCCTCGGCAACTTCGCCTGAGTATAAAGGAACCTGACCAACATATGGTTCTTTCATGCCCATATCACGGATAACAGTAAGAGTACCTTCGCCGATGCCACCGCCTACATTAAGGTGTCCCTGGGCATTTGGCTCCATGATGACGTAAGGATTAACAGCATATCCCTTAACATTGCCGTGTCTGTCTGCTGTTGCGAGAACTCCCTTTAAAGGACCATCACCGTCCATTTTGACTGTGATAAGGTCATCGTCATTGTCCATCATTGTTCCCATCATAACTGTTCCTGTCATGAGTCTTCCAAGTGCAGCTGCCGCAATAGGAGATAAGTTGTGGGCTTTTCTTGCATATTCTGAAAGGTCTCTAGTTGTTGCTGCAAAGGCTCTTATCTGAGCATTTCCAGCAGTTGCACGGACCATATAATCTTTATAAGACATATTCAAACCTCTTTTCTATAATCATGAATCATTGAACCTAGTTATGATAAATGATTTTTATTTTAGTGTAAACCTGTGCAGAGAAAAAATTATTTTGGAAATAACTATAATTTATTATTTTATTTATCCGATATAAAAATAAGAATTAATTTATAAATTTTACGCTATGAGGAGGCGGAATTTTTATCATGGATGAAAAAGTAAGGAATGGGAAAGTTGTTGTCAAGCTGGTTATTGCGGCAGTTGCAGCTGTAATAGGCATCTCGATCGTGCTGACTGTGATAAGTGGTATCAGGACCAAGGATGTTTACGATGACATGCTTCAGGAAGAGCTTAAGGTTGCGGTCAATCAGCTTGAAAGCGAGATGAACCAGGTATGGGACGGCGATTGGAGCTATGTAGACGGAGTTGTCTATAAGGGGGAGCAGGACGTAACTTTAGACTATGAAACTATCATGGATGACATGAAGAGCAAGACTGGTGTTGAGTATTCTGTTATTTATGGAAAAGAGAGGGTGATCACAACTCTTAAAACTTCTTCTGGAAGTAAGGCAACAGGAGTGAGCCTTTCTGATAAGGTATATGACACTGTTGTAAAGAATAAACAGGATTATTATTTAAAAACTGTTCCAGCAGGCACTTCAACAAGCTATTATTGCTACTATGCACCACTTAAGAATGATGACGGAACAGTGATCGGTATGGTATTTGCAGCAAGAGAGAGTAGGAGTGTTGATTTATCTATTAATGACATCATTGCACAGATGTCCATTATTTCAATCGTTCTTGCAATTCTTCTTTCACTTGTAGGTATCCTTTGCACTAACAAGGTTTCTGTCAAGATGAAAGAGATCGCTAATGAGCTTGGAAATCTTTCAAAGGGCGAGCTTGCCCTTAATATAGATGAGACTTCTCTTAAGAGAAATGATGAGATAGGACTTCTTGCAGATGGAGCAAGGACTCTTAGTCAGAAGCTTGGCGATGTCATCAGACAGACAACAGAGATGTCAAATGAGCTCAAGACTTCAGGTTCAGAGCTTTCAACATCAGCTAATCAGGCTTCAAATGCATCAACTCAGGTTAGTCAGGCTGTAGATGATATTGCTAAGGGAGCTGTAACTCAGGCAGAGAGCATTGAGACAGCTGCAGGTAACACTCAGACCATTGGAAAAGATATTGATGAAGTAGCTCAGAACGTAGAGCAGCTCAATGAATATGCAGGCGAGATGAGAACAACCTGTGAAGCAGCTATGGGATCACTTATTAAGCTTATTGATCAGAGCAACGAAGTAAAAGATTCTGTAAGTGATATAGGCAATACTATTCAGTCAACAAATGAGTCAGCAAGACAGATTTCAGAGTTCTCTGAAGCAATTACAGAGATTGCATCTCAGACAAACCTCCTTTCACTTAATGCTTCTATTGAGGCAGCAAGAGCTGGTGAAGCAGGAAAAGGTTTTGCAGTAGTTGCATCTGAGATCGGTAAGCTTGCTGTTCAGAGTAGTAATTCTGCAGAAGAGATCAAGAAAATCGTTGAAAGGCTTGTGACTGATTCTGCGGCATCTGTAGAAGTCCTTGAGAGACTTAACAGCAGCTTTGAAATGCAGTCAGAACATCTTGATGATACCAAATCTAATATGCAGAGCATGGCAGAAAACGTAAATAATGTTACAAACAGCACAGGTAACATTTCACAGCACGTTGAAAAGCTCAATACTGCAAAGGATGAGCTTGTTGAGATCATCGCTGATCTTTCAGCTATTTCAGAAGAGAACGCTGCTTCAACTGAGGAAACAAATGCTTCTATGCAGGAGCTTAATGCTACATTCTCACTTATTACTGAGTCTGCAGCTAAACTTCAGGACCTTGCAGGAGAGATGACAGACGTTATCAGCTATTTCAAGATCTGATAAAGAGCAAGATAGTAACAGTTTTGGGCAATAATAGAGATATTCTTGATTGTCCGTAATATCGTATAATTAAGTCTGGATGGTATTTTTACCGTCCAGGCTTATTTTATTGCATATTTTGGCGGGGTAACTACATGAAGGTTGATATTTCAGGTGAATACAAGATTTATTTAGATTCAGATTATGAAAAAGAGTTTGTAGCAAAGCTTCCAGGATCTCTTGATGAAAATAAGATCGGCTTAGTGGATGATATTCTGATAACTGAGCAGGGTAAAGGTCAGAAGAAGGCTGAAGGACCGATAGCTACCAGACTTACTCGTAAGTTTTCATATTATGGAAAGGCTTATTATAAGCGTGAGCTAAGTGATGTTTTATCTGGCTTTGAAAAAGAACTAAGTAAGCGCTTGTTTATTAAGGTTGAGCGCTCCAGAAACCTTTTCTTAAAGGTTGATGACAGGGAGGTTAAGGCTCTTAGAGGAAGCCTTTCTACTCATTATTTATTTGAAGTTACCGGGCTTTTGAAGAAAGACTCTACTATAGAGTTTATTTGTGATAACGACTATGAGAACATGCCAAGAGCAGGAATAATCTACTCATCTACGGCTACTGATGAAACTCAGACTAACTGGAATGGCCTTTTAGGTCAGATGAGCCTTTTTTCAAAGGAATGTGTTTTTGTTGAAAGACTTAGCATTTATCCTAAGGCTGGAAGTGCAGAGATAGAGGCAGTTGTTAATAGTGATAGAGCCTTTAATGGAACAATCACTCTTAACTCTGAGGCCTTTGCAGATGAGGTACATATAGAGCTTGATCTTGCAGAAAAAGGCTCTTTTACCGTAAAGACTACAGTGGCACTTAAGAAAGATGTAAGAAGGTGGGATGAGTACGAAGGAAATCTCTATAGCTGCAAATGGAACCTGTTTGATAACAATGGAACAGAGCTTGATGAAAGTACAGAGACCTTCGGAATACGTGACTTTAGCTACGACAATGAAGGTCGCCTTACTATAAATGGCAGGAGATTCTTTTTAAGAGGAGAGGCTAACTGCGCTGAGTTTCCAGAAACTGGCCATGCTCCAATGGATGTAGAGAGCTGGCTTAAAGTTATGGAAAAGTATAAATCCTATGGCATCAACTGCGTAAGATTCCACTCCCATTGCCCTGTGGAAGCTGCTTTTGTGGCTGCAGATAAGCTTGGTATCATGGTTCAGCCTGAACTTTCACATTGGAATCCTAATGACGCTTTTGTTGAGAAATACAGCAGGGAATATTATGAAAAAGAGCTAAAAGAGATCATTAAAGAATACGCAAATCATCCATCCTTTGTGATGCTTACTCTTGGAAATGAACTTGGCTCTGATATAGCTGGCACGAGGGTTATGATCGAGCTGGTAAAAATGGCAAAGGACATTGATGATACCAGACTTTTTGCCTGGGGGTCAAATGTTTTTTACGGAGAAAAGGGCTATAACAAAGATAGTGATTTCTATACATCCATGGGCTATTACAAGGATATGTTAAGAGCCACATCTCCCGGAATGATAGGCTTTTTAAATAACGAGTATCCATCAGCTTCTCATGATTTTAGTAAGGTGACAGCCCAGATCAGAAATGAGTATAAAAAGCCAATATTTGGTTTTGAAGTGGGTCAGTACGAGGTTTTACCTGATTTTAATGAGCTTGAAGATTTTAAAGGGGTTACAGATCCTGTAAATCTAAAGCTTGTAAAGGAACATGCTGATAAGGTTGGAATCCTTAGGGATTGGGACAAATATGTAGAGGCTACGGGCGAGCTTTCAAGACTTTGCTATAGGGAAGAAGTTGAGTCTGTTCTTAGAACTCCAGATATGTCAGGCTTATCACTTCTTGGACTTCAGGACTTCCCAGGGCAGGGCACAGCCCTTGTTGGCATGATGAATTCTCATCTTGAAACCAAAAAGTATGACTTTGCCAAGGCTGAGAAGTTCAGGGTATTCTATAGAGAGGCATTGCCGCTAGTTCTTTTGCCAAAGTACACCTACACAGATGATGAGAGTGTTACAGCTCTATTAAAGGTCGCAAACTATGGCAAGAAGGCACTTGAAGGTACCTTTAAGGTAAAACTTGTGGATGCTGCTGATGATAAGGTGCTCGAAGAATATAAGATAAGCGAAAATGCATGCTGCAAAGTGGGAGAGCTTACTGAGATTGGAAAGATCGATTTTCCTTTATCCGGATCATTATCAGATAAAAAAGCCAGGGAGCTTTTGATCATCGCATATTTAGAGAACACAGATATTGAAAACACTTATCCTATCTGGGTTTATCAAAAAGAGTTCCTAAAAGACATTCAGAGCCCTGAAAATGTTTATGAGACCAGAGCTTTTGATGACAAGGCAATAGAAGTCCTTGAAAATGGCGGAATAGTGTACCTTTCACCGGATTCTACCGCAGATGCCATTCCCTCATCCATTAAGTGCCAGTTTTCACCGGATTTTTGGTGCGCTGACATGTTCAAGGAGCAGGAAGGCAGCATGGGTCAGCTGATAAACAAGGAACATCCGATATTTAAGGACTTCCCGACAAATAATTATAGTCAGTGGCAGTGGTGGCCTATGGCAAGCCAAAGAGCATTTATTATGCCGGAATATATCACTTCCATCATAACTGAGATGGATTCATATATGTATTTAAGGCCTATGAGTATGCTGTTTGAAGCAAAATGCTTAAAGGGCAAGGTGCTTGCTTCCTCTATGGGATTACATAATTTGCTGGAACATCCAGAGGCAAGGGCACTGCTTATGAATATATACAGATATATTTCATCAGACGAGTTTGAACCAGAGCAAGAAATAGACATTTCTTTTATCCAAAAAATAATGCTTAAAAATTGATAAAATCAAGCGCTGCTTCAATTGACATGCCCTATAGCTGTGATTATAATTGTATTGTTGAATAATTAACAAACATTTTTTTAAATATATAACTTTTCAAGGAGCGGGGTATGGCAGATAAAGAAATTTCTCAGGCAGTCATTGGCAGACTTCCTAGATATTTTAGATACTTGGGAGATCTCAAGGAAAAAGGAGTTGAAAGGATCTCTTCTCAGGAACTTAGCGACATCATGAAGGTAACTGCTTCTCAGATAAGACAGGATTTTAATAACTTTGGTGGTTTTGGTCAGCAGGGTTATGGCTACAATGTTAATTATCTGTACGATGAGATTAGTAAGATCCTTGGTATAGACAAGCAGCATAGTCTTGTTATTATTGGTACTGGTCATCTTGGTAAGGCAATTGCAGGATATACCAATTTTACTAGAAGAGGATTTGTATTTAAGGGTGCGTTCGACTGTAATCCAGAACTCTACGGCACAATGATCAGAGATGTAGAGGTTCGTCCTATTGAGGAGATGGAAGATTTTGTTAAAAAGAACAAGATTGAGATTGCAGTTCTTACTATTCCTAAGGAGCAGGCAGTTCCTATGGCCCACAAGCTTGTAGAATGCGGCATTAAGGCAATATGGAACTTTGCTCATGTTGATCTGGATGTTCCTAACAATATTCAGGTAGAAAATGTACATTTATCTGACAGTTTGATGAAACTATCGTATAATATAAACAGGTACGAAAATAACGATTAAACGGTGAGAGATAATAATGGCAAAGAATGATGAAGTCTACTCCAGAGCCCTGGAGGGTAAGAGCATTCCTATTTTGACATTGGACAATAAGTGGCACCAGCTTTTTACTCAGACTGAGATGACACCAGAGATTGAGCAGCTGGCTGATGAGCTTAATGCACTTGTTGAGCGCGATGGCAAGATCAGGACGGAGACCAAGAACATCAAGAAGATCAAGAAAAAGCTTCTTGGTGAGATAATGCCTCTTAGGGACCAGGCCAATAAATCTGGGGGCTCTGCTTCTATTGAGAAGGAAATTCAGGATAGAACAAGGCTCATTAATGAGTGCAATGATAAGCTCGCATCCCATGAGGATGAGCTTTTAGATCTTTCAAAAGAAATCTATGATCTAGATTATCAGCTTATGGTGGAGACCATGAAGGTTTGTTATGAGACACTTCATGACAATACTGATTACATAAAGACTATGGATGAGTGGGTCTCTCAGGTCAGAGTCGAGCTAAAAAAGAACGTTATTAAACTTCAGGAAGCCGAGATGGAGAATTATAATCTCTATTCCTATATGCATCAGATCTTTGGACCTGAAGTTATCGAAATCTTTGACATGAAATATGATCCTGATAGAAGACACCCTATTCGTAGACCACTTGCAGGAAATGAATCAGATTACGTGGAATGAGATCATAAGAATTAAAAAGAGTTGCTTTGCAACTCTTTTTTCATAGGAACCTTAACCAGGTAAGGGGGACAGTATGAAATATGCGGTAAGTAGCAGAGAAATGAAGATCTATGACAGGAATACCTCTGATGTGTTTGGAATTCCCAGTCAGGTCCTTATGGAAAGAGCTTCATTAAAGGTAGCTGATGTAATTGATGAAAGGATAAAGGCAAGGGATTGCAAGAGAAAGTACAGAGCTCTAGTAATGGCTGGCGTTGGGAATAACGGCGGCGATGGAGCAGCTATTGCCAGATTATTAAAGCAAAGAGGCTATCTTGTGAGTCTTTGCGTGATCGGCGACCTTACAAAGTGTAGCGATCTTTTACTTTCTCAGCTCAAGATCTGTGAAAAATACGGTATAGATACTGCCACTTTTTCCAATATAAGAGACAACAAAAGCATTTTTGAATGGGATATCATAGTAGATGCATTATTTGGTATTGGTTTATCCCGCATTGTAACCGGAAGCTTTTTAGATGCGATAGATTACATCTCAAGATGCAAGGAAGAAAAGAAAGATGATCTTCTTGTTGTATCTGTAGACATGCCTTCAGGAATAAATGCTGATAATGGAGAAATACTGGGCACAGCAGTAAGAGCTGATGTTACAGTTACCTTCAATCAGATTAAGCTTGGACAGATACTTTATCCAGGCTGTGAATATGTTGGCGAGCTTGTAGTAGAGGATGCTGGTATCACACAGGAGAGCTTTTGCGGAAGACCTCCAAGGGCGTTTTTCTATGATGAAACTCCGGAAATGCTCCTTCCGGCAAGGAGAAAGGATTCCAATAAGGGAACAAATGGCAAAGTCCTTATAATCGCTGGATCTGATGTTATAAGCGGAGCATGTAGCCTTGCAACTCTTGGCTGCATCAAGGCGGGTGCCGGAATGGTCAAGGTGTTTACGAGAAGTAGCAATGCCAATATCATTAAGACAACTATTCCAGAGGCGCTGATTGATACCTATGATGAGCTCTCTGAGATAAAAGATAAGCTCATGATTGATTTTAAGTGGGCTGACGCTGTAGTTTTGGGACCAGGCATTGGCACTGATGACGTGGCATTTGAACTTGTTAATATCACTTTAGATGCATGCGATAAGCATCTGGTACTTGATGCAGATGCTCTTAATCTCATAGCCCAAAGAGACGACCTTAGGATAAAGGTTTCAAACTATGCTGTATCAGGAAGAAAGCTTATTCTGACACCTCATCTTGCGGAGTTTGCACGTCTTTTCAAAAAGACAACAAAAGAATGCAAGGATGCCATACTGGAATATCCTAAGACTCTGGCAGACGAGCTTCATTGTACTGTTATCTGCAAGGACGCAAGGAGCGTTGTAAGTGACAGCAATGAGAAAAAGATATATATTAATGTGAGCGGCAATGATGGAATGGCAACAGCTGGTTCTGGTGACGTTCTGGCAGGGCTCCTTGGGGCAGTGTGCTGCAGCATGGATACAGGCTTTGAAACAGCTTGCATTGGTGCATATATTCATGGACTTTCTGGTGACAGTGCTGCCAGGAAACATGGCAAATACGCTATGGTTGCTTCTGATATAGCAACCGAGCTTGAAGAAATTTTGAGGTAAATGATGTTAGAAGAATATTCAAGAGTTTATGCAAAGGTAGACATAGAGGCCATCAAATATAATCTTATGTCTATGAAAAAGAACATTCCTGATCACACCAAGATCATGGCTGTAGTCAAGACAGATGCTTATGGTCACGGAGCAATCAGGATCGCGCAGGAACTTGAAGAAGTAGATTATATCTGGGGCTACGCAGTTGCTACTGCGGAAGAGGCATTTGAACTTAGAGATAATGCAGTTAAAAAGCCAATACTTATACTTGGCTACACATTTCCATATGCCTATGAGAGGATGCTCATAGAGGGCATCAGACCAACAGTATTTAGAAAAGATATGTTAAACGAGCTAAATGACTGTGCAGGCAAGCTTATTGCAAGAGGAGAGCTCAGCTCTAAGGCACCTGTTCATATTGCTGTGGATACTGGAATGTCCAGAATAGGTATTACACCTGATGACGCAGGTGCTGAGTTTGTAAGAGATGCTCTTAAGTATGACAATCTTCAGATTGAGGGCGTATTTACTCACTTTGCAAGAGCTGATGAAAAAGATCTTTCTAATGTAAAAGAAAAGGAAGCTTTATTTAGTAAGTTTGTAGACAGGCTTGAAAGCGAAAACAATATCAAGATTCCATTCAGGCACTGTGCTAATAGCGCCAGCATAATTGCAGTTCCGGAGTCTTCAATGGATATGGTAAGGGCAGGTGTTACAATGTACGGTATGTGGCCATCAGAGGATGTTCCAAAGGATATTGTTGACCTGAAGCCTACAATGGAGATTATAAGCCATATCGTAATGATCAAGGATGTTCCTGCAGGAACTCCGGTTAGTTATGGCGGAACCTTTGTAACTGATAAGCTTACTAAGATCGCAACTATTCCTGTAGGCTACGGCGATGGCTATCCCAGAAGCCTTTCTAATAAGGGCTATGTTCTTATCCGTGGCAAAAGAGCTAATATCCTCGGAAGAGTTTGTATGGATCAGTTCATGGTCGATGTGACAGATATTCCTGGAGCTTGTGAGGGAGATGAAGTTGTTCTCATGGGTAAAGATAAGACTTCAGGAGAAGAGATAAGCGCAGAGCTTTTAGGAAACATGAGCGGAAGATTTAACTATGAGCTTACCTGCGATATCAGTAAGAGAGTGCCTAGGATATTTTGATATTTTGCTTTGTTCTTGATAGGAAATTTCTATTAAATAAAAGCGTTTCCTTATAATGGGAAACGCTTTTTTGCATTTGTATACTGAACATTTATTTCTGAAAGAGCAGCGGTATCACCGTCCATGTTATCCGGATGATAGAGCTTAACTAAAGTCTTATATTTTTTGTCTACGCTTTCTCTTGAATTACAACCGGCAAAGAAATCAAAGGATGATGACCTTGTGTCATGAGTATTTTTTTCAAGGTCTTCGTAATCGTCCTCGTAGTATTCTTCATCTTCTTCTTCGTCATACTCGTTTTCATAGTCATCGTCGTATTCATCGTCGTATTCATCGTCGTATTCTTCATCGTAGGCTTCGCCGTATTCTTCGCCGTAATCCTCGTCATACTCTTCATCAAAGTCTTCGCCATATTCATCTTCAAATTCTTCATCGCCGTAGAAGTCATTTTTTTTGGCCTTCTTTGAGCGAAGCTCTTCTTTAAGTTCTTCGCTTTGCTGCTTGAGTAATTTTGTATAGCTCTTTTCATAATGTCTTTTGCCAGCTTCTGGAAAGAGTCGATAGTACCTATTAAGCCCCTGAGTTACAAAACCTGTGCCGAGGAGAGCTCTAAGCACGTAGATAACGGCATCTGCCACAACGGCATAGAACAAGAGCTTATTAAATGAAGCAAAAACAGCGATTGCAAGAAATACAGTAACAACAGGAACAATCATGAGGATTGTCAGTATCACAAGAAAGATAAAGACTAAAGAACCTTTATATGAGTAAACAGAACTCATCCACCATTTCCGAAGCTCTTGTGACATGTTAATTATTACATAGTTACTTTTGGACATGGCACTATTTGTTTCATGGACTAGGCCATCTACCGGGATATCAAGAGTATGCTCACTTGCAGTAGGAAGGGTCATATCCCCTGTTCCAAGAGCAAGGAGCCCTCCATTTGCAGAAAAAAGAATGTAGACATTTACACACAAAAGTAGTGCGAAAGTTACGCTTGTCAGTGGGAGAAAGCAAAAAAACAGCTTGAATACATGGAAAAATGCCTTAAAAAACCAGGTAAGCATTGAAAAGACTGCTTTTGCTATAGTTATGATAAGATTGGCAATTGCATTTACAGCCAGTGAAATTAACGAAATCATACAAATCTCTCCCAAACAAAACTCAATAAACAAATTTTATATGAAAAAACCCAAAGTGTCGAGAACATTGAGGCGATACCTTGAAGACTGATGGTTTTTTGTGATAATCTGATATATAGGCTTTTATAAAGGGGAAAAAATATGAAGATGATAAAAAAGATCCTGGAAAAATGTCCATGGCTTACATATGTGGCAGCACTTATACCTTATGCAGTTGCTTGCTATGGTTATGCAATAACAGGAGAGTTTACTTTTTGGGAAGTAGTTTATGCTGCTATTGCTATATATTTTGTAAATCCGATTTCTGATATAGTTAATCCGTATATTCTTTTTGGTGAGATCACATCAGTTATCGTCACTGCAGGAATTATCTTAAGTGTTATCAGATATGCTTTCGTCAAGCTTGAGTATTTCTTTGCCAGATTCTCTAAGGATGCGACAGTAGTCTACTCTGACAATGAGCTTGGAGAAAATCTTGCCAAGACTTTGAAACATGGCTATGTTGTCAGAGAAACTGACAGGCCACAGAAGGTTAAGAATCACATTGTTATGTTATCCGACGATACAGAGAGCATCAGTTTCTATAGTAGAAATGAGTCAAGACTCAAGGACCAGTATGTTTATATGATGATGAATAGTCTTGATTCTACACTATTAAAAGCAGCTGACACTTCAGAGGCTGACCTTCATTTCTTCAATGTAAATGACATGATGGCGAGAGATTACTGGAAAAAGAACAATCTCTATGAGCATGGCAAGGATACTTATTTTATAGCTATCATAGGCTATGGCGATGTGGGAGAGGCTGTATTTAAATATGGCTATCTCAACAACATCTACAGTACAGAGCAGAACTTCGAATATCATATCTGGGGATGCGAAGGTTCAAAGGCTAACTTCCTAAAGAATCTTCCTACAGAGAATGGTGACCGAATTGTTATCCATGACGAATATTGGGACAAAGACATGGATGTTCTGGCCAAGATGAACAGAGTCATCTATACAGATACTGACAAACAGATTGAGCTTATTCAGAAGGTTCTCTATGTTAATCCGGAGGCTGAGATCCATTGTTATTCAACAGATGAGATCAGCTATGAAGATATCTATGACTCAGAGAAGATCCTTATCTTTGGCGATATGAAGGATATCCTTACTGAGGATAATGTTAAGAGTGAGAAGCTTTATAGACTTGGTAAGCTCTTTAATTATGATTACAGTCTTAGATATTCAGAAAGAGAAGCTCCTGATGACTACGAAGCAGAAATTGAAGCTGAGTGGAAGGAGCTTGATGGATTTAAAAAGAGTTCCAGTATCGCAAGAGCAGATCACTACTGGATCGAGAAAAGACTTAAAGAAGACGGCATAATGGATGAAGATGATGAGGATGCACTTAGGATCGAGCACATTAGATGGAGCAGATTCCACTACATCAACCATTGGACATATGCTGAAAAGAGGGACAATACTCTTAGGAAGCACAATATGCTGGTACCATATGAGAAACTGTCAGACTCAGAAAAGGCCAAGGATGGAATTTATGACAGCAAGGTAAAGGCTGAAATAGACGCTCTTGTCGGAGTCTAATATAATGTGGTATAGTTTAATTTGATATTTTGGGTACATTTTGTGTTTCAATAGGAGGAACGACTATGGACGAAGGCTTGCCTTCTGTCATTATTTTGCTCATTGTTCTTGCGATTCTTTTGATCGATATAATTGTTCATGCGTTTTGCAAGGCTATCAATTACAAAAAGGAAATAGATCAGGACAAAAAAGATTCTGATGAAAATAAAGCTCAGGCTCAAAAGACCATTAAGCTATTAAATGGTAAGTTCAGCAGTATAGAAGCAGTTCTTATAGATGGGCTGGCCAAGTTGTTTCTTTACATTTCAGGTGTAAGAGACAAGGATTCTTTTTCAGATGTTACTGAAGAGGAGATCAAAAAGGCTGTTACAGAAGGTCAGGAGCATGGCGTTATTCAGGAATCTGAAGCGGACATGATCACAAATATTTTCGAGTTTTCTGACAAGGAAGCTCAGGACATCATGACAAACAGAAATACTATGGTGGCTATTGATGCCAACATGACTCTAAAAGAGGCTGTTAATTTCATGATGGAAACCAATAACAGCCGTTTCCCTGTTTATCTGGATGACATTGATCATATTATTGGAATCATGCATATCAGAGATGCTATGAAGAAGTTATCTGAAGAGACTGATGAGAATCTACCTATACGTAAGATAAAGGGATTACTTCGTCAGCCTAAGTTTGTCCCAGAGACCAGAAAGATAGATTCTCTGTTCCATAGCATGCAGCTTACCAAGACTCAGATGGTCATTATCATTGATGAGTATGGTCAGACAGCAGGACTTGTTTCTATGGAAGATATCCTGGAAGAGATCGTAGGCAACATTCTTGATGAATATGATGAGGATGAGGATTACATCAAGCCTACAAGGAATCAGGATGAGTACACGGCCTCAGGAATGACACCATTAGAGGTACTTGAAAAGAAATTCGATATTTCTTTTGATGACTCAGAGTTTGAGACACTTAATGGATATCTTATCTCCAAGCTTGATAGGATACCTGAAGACGACGAGGATTTCGCCGTAGATGAACATGGCTATAGTTTCAAAATTCTTTCTGTGCAGAATCATATGATACAGAGTGTTTTGGTATCAAAACTCCCTGAAGATACTGTGACTACTGAGGAAAAAGAATTAGAAATAGCAAAATAGATTTAAAGTAAAGTGAAAGGAAGTTTTTATGTCAGGACATTCAAAGTTTGCAAACATCAAACACAAGAAAGAAAAAAATGATGCAGCAAAGGGCAAGATTTTTACAATTATCGGTAGAGAAATCGCCGTTGCAGTTAAGGAAGGTGGTCCAGACCCAGCAAACAACTTCAAGCTTGCACAGGTAATTGCTAAGGCTAAGGCAAATAACATGCCTAACGATACTATCGAGCGTGGTATCAAGAAGGCTTCAGGTGCTGATGGCGCTGTAGACTACAAGAACATCACATACGAAGGATATGGCCCTGGTGGAACAGCTATCATCGTAGAGGCACTTACAGATAATCAGAACAGAACAGCTTCAAATGTAAAGAGCGCATTCACAAAGGGAAATGGTAACGTTGGTACTCCTGGATGCGTATCATATATGTTCGACAAGAAGGGACAGATCATCATCGACAAGGAAGAGTGCAAGGTTTCATCTGATGACCTTATGATGCTCGTTCTTGATGCAGGTGCTGATGATTTTAACGAAGAGGATGACAGCTATGAGATCCTCACAGCTCCAGAGAATTTCCAGCCTGTAGTTGAGGCTCTTACAAAGGAAAACGTTGAAACAGTTTCTGCTGAGGTTACAATGATTCCTCAGAATTATGTTTCTGTAACTGATCCAGATACAGTTAAGTACATCCAGAGAATCCTTGATCTTCTTGATGAGGATGATGACGTACAGGCTGTGTATCACAACTGGGAAGAGCCAGACGAGAACTAATCTAAACATAATAATAAGAGACGAGGGGAGTCCTGAAAATGAAACTAAAACGAAAATGGCCAGCGTATTGCATCTGGGTATTATTTATTATTTTTGATGTGGTAATGGTAGCAAGTTCTAGCTTCTTTTTAGGGCTTTTTCCGTCTAAGGACAAGCTTTTATATACAGTTCTTTTGACAGTTCTTGGAATTACTGTCATGAGCATCGTAACCTTCCTGTTATGGAAGATTTGTGATGTTGTAGGGACTGATGCTATGGCCAGGACTAAGACTGCCAGAGTTATCTATGGAATTTCTGGTTCTTTGACTGTTATTGCTGCCTTTGCTTACAGAGTATATGTACTTTCAACTGGCGTTTTTGAAGTCGGGGGAAAGATGTCTTTGTATGAAAACGCAGCCATTGGTTCAGAGAACATCACGCCAGAGTTTGATCTATTATCTATTGTTTATTCAGCAATACTTAAGTTCATATTACTATTTACTGGAAATGATGTATTTGTAGCTCTTGTATTTGACGCAGTGCTCTTTGTTTTATTCATGATATTTGCAGGACTTGCTGTATACAAATTTCTTGGCTTTGCTGCGTCTATCGTATTTGAGCTCTTTGCAGGCTTTATGCCTATTTTCCTTGATCAGGTATATGTTCCAGAACTTAGCACAGTTAATCTTTTCCTTGCTATGTTTGGCTTTGAGCTTTTCATAGTTTCACTGGTTCTTAGAGGAACCTATAAAGGAAAACTTGACAGCGTTTTTGGAACAATAAGCTTTATCCTGGTAGGTGTTCTTGTGGGATACATGTGCTATGTGGATGCGGGAACTCTTATTGCAGTCATGCCATTTCTTTTTGCAATCCTTTTTCTTGCTGGAAGGGACTTTAAAAGAGATCTGCTTAAGTTTTTAGTGCTGATACTTGGCGCTGCGCTTACATTTGGCGGAATGATAGTTCAGGAAGCTGGAGTGATGAATGCCTCTGCAACATTGGTAAAATGGGCAACTTATTATTTTCATAACCTTAATACCTTTAGCTTTTTCCTCATTTATACCAACTACAAGATCATTTATCTTGTTACTGTTATAGCTATGTCTGGAATCGGCATAGGATTTTTAAAGAGCAAAAAGATAGATGCTGTATCTCCATGGCTTTTTTCAATGCTACTTATCTATGTGACGATCCCATTTATGGGTGCCACGAGAATGAACTCTCAGATAGTTGTTACTATCTATTTTGGATTTATGCTTTCCTGCCTTGCTTGTCTTATCACAACACATTCTGAGGACGATGGAGTCTACGAGTCCAAAGTTGCAGAGGATGAAGAGATAGAAGAAGTACGTAAACCTGTTATGAAAGAAGAAATAAAAGAATCTGAAACTACACCTGCACCTGAGAGTGCTCCGGAGGTTGCAGCTGTGGAAGAACCTAGATATGTGCCTGAAGGAATGGTGGTTCCTCAGGATACGCTTGTGGATATGGTGCCAAGAGATGGCGCTATGACTGCTAGAATGCCTAAGTTTGAAGGCACTATCTCTCTTGATAGAAAAGACAAGCGCAAAGAAAAAGAAATTGAAAAGAAAGTCGAACCTAAGGATGACTTTGATGTTCCATTTGAGCCAGGTGACGATTTTGATATATAAAAAATGAAAGGTAAACTTTTTAAATGAGATTAGAGGATTTGGCCGCATATGAGATCTTGGAGAAAAGAAGAATCGAGGATCTTAATTCAGACAGCTATATAGTTAGACATAAGAAAACCGGAGCTAGATTAGCTCTTTTATCAAACGATGATGACAATAAAGTGTTTTATATCGGATTTAGGACACCACCTAAGGATTCAACTGGTGTAGCTCATATAATTGAGCACACTGTTCTTTGTGGTTCCAAGGATTTCCCTCTTAAGGATCCTTTTGTAGAGCTTGTTAAGGGAAGCCTTAATACCTTTTTAAATGCAATTACATACCCTGACAAGACGGTATATCCTGTTGCAAGCTGTAACGATACTGATTTTCAGAATCTGATGCACGTTTATCTTGATGCAGTATTTTATCCAAATATCTACAAGACTGACAAGATTTTCAAGCAGGAAGGTTGGCACTATGAGATGGAAGACGAATCTTCAGATCTTACCATCAATGGTGTTGTTTATAACGAGATGAAGGGTGCGTTTTCTACAGCAGATGATGTTTTATCCAGAGAGATCCAGAATTCTCTTTATCCTGATATCACTTATGGAATTGAGTCTGGTGGAGATCCTGACGTCATTCCTGAGCTTACATATGAGGATTATCTTGATTTCCACAGAAAGTATTATCATCCTTCAAACAGCTATATTTATCTCTATGGTGATATGGATATGGCCGAGAAGCTTGATTACATTGACAGAGAGTATCTTTCAAAGTTCGATCACCTTGAAGTTGACTCTGAGATTAAGAGCCAGGAGAAGTTCTCTGAGCCAAAAGAGATCCACAAGGCTTATCCTGTACTTTCTACAGACAGTCTTGAAAAAAATACATATCTTTCATATAACTGCAGCGTAGGATCAACTCTTGAGAAAAAGATATATATCGCCCTTGGAACGCTTAACTATGCACTTTGTTCTGCTCCGGGAGCACCTGTCAAGAAGGCTCTTATCGATAAGGGAATCGGACAGGACGTATATAGTGAGTATGACAATGGCATCAAGCAGCCTATTTTTTCTATTGTTGCCAAGAATGCAGATGCTTCTCAGAAGGATGAATTTGTTAAGACTATCAGAGAAGTATTAGAAGATCAGGTAAAGAACGGAATCGACAGAAAGTCTCTTTTGGCAGGCCTTAGCTATGACGAGTTTAAATATAGAGAGGCTGATTTCGGAAGATTCCCTAAGGGACTTTTGTACGGTCTTCAGGTTTTGGACAGCTGGCTCTATGACGATATGCTTCCATGGATCCATATCGAGGCCAATGATACTTTTGCTGAGCTCAAAAAAGAAGTTGATACCGGATATTTTGAGAATATCATTACTGAGTATCTTCTTGATAATACGCATAGAACAGTTCTTTTACTGGAGCCTGAACAGGGACTTACAGAGAAAAAGGACGAAGAATTAAGAAAAAAATTAAAGGCTTACAGAGATTCTCTTTCAAAAGAAGAAATTGAAAAGATCGTAAAAGAAACAAAGGAACTTAGGGAATACCAGGAGGAACCTGATGATCCTGAGAACCTTAGAAAGATTCCGCTTTTAAAGCTTGAAGACTTAAAGAAGGAAGCTGAGAAATTCATTTATGAAGAGAGAAATGAAAATGGAGTAAAAATCCTTTTCCACGATATCTTTACCAATGGAATTGCTTATCTTACTTTTGTTTTCGATATCAAGAACATAGATGCTTCTGAGCTTCCATACATGGCAACTCTCAAAAAGCTTCTTGGAATGTTGGATACAGAGCATTATTCCTACAGAGATCTTTATAATGAGATCAATATCAAGACAGGTGGCATTAGCGGTTCTATCAGCACTTACACAGATTCTGCAGATGTTACCAAGTTTGAGACTACATTTGAGATCAGCGTGAAGGTTCTTCATGAAAACTTAAGCGATGCGTTCAGACTGGTAAAAGAGATCATAACATCAAGTAACTTTGATGATGTTAAGAGAATAAAAGAGATATTTGATGAGCAGTATGCAAGACTCCAGTCAGACCTTGCATCAGCAGGACATCAGACAGCAGCACTCAGAGCAATGTCTTATGTGTCACCAGCAGCTTCTGTTTCAGACAGTGTAAGCGGAATCGGATACTTTAGACAGCTTGAGCACATGATCAGCATCATTGGAACTGATGAGGGTGCAGCTGTTATCGTTGACAACTTAAAGAGACTTTGCAAGAGTATCTTTAGACCAGAGAATCTCCTTGTGGATATTACTGGTACAGAAAAAGAGTATCAGGGAGTTCCTAAGGAAAGTGAGCTCTTTGCTAAAGCTCTTTTCACAGATAGCTATGACAAGGGCCAGTTCAAAATGACTCCTGTTAAGAAAAACGAGGCTTTTGTGACTGCGGGACAGGTTCAGTATGTCTGCAGAGCTGGTAACTATGCAAATAAGGGACTTAAGTATACCGGAGCTCTTAGAGTTTTAAAGGTAATGATGGGCTATGATTACCTTTGGAGGAATATAAGAGTCCTTGGCGGCGCATATGGATGCATGAGTAGCTACGCCAAGAATGGTGATGCTGCCTTTGTTACATATAGAGATCCTAATCTTAAGAACAGTATTGATGTATTTGAGAAGGCATCTGATTATCTTAGGAATTTTGATGCAGATGACAGGGTCATCCTTCAGTATATTATCGGTGCTATTTCAGATCTTGATACACCCAAGACTCCTTCTGGAAAGGGCTCTTACGGTCTTACTGCTTATCTTTGCAGGGCCAAGATGGAGAACATCCAAAAGAACAGAGATCAGCTTCTTGGAACAACTAAGGAGACTATCAGAGGTCTTGCTGATTATGTAGATGCATTTATGGAAGATAACTGCGTTTGCGTAATTGGAACAGCAGACAAGATTGAGGAGAGTAAAGAATTATTCGGAGCAGTTGAGCAGTTAGTTCAAAGCTAAAAGAGAAAAGGTAAGAATGGAAAATAATTTTAAAACTGGTTTTGTAACTTTTTTAGGTCGCCCAAACGTAGGTAAGTCTACGCTTATGAATCATCTGATAGGTCAGAAGATCGCAATTACTTCTAACAAACCTCAGACCACTAGAAACAGGATCATGACAGTTTATACTGATGATGAGTGCCAGATGATATTCCTTGATACTCCTGGTATCAACGATACCAAGAATAAGCTTGGGGATTACATGAGCAAAGCGGCAAAGAGCACCATTGACGAGGTGGATGTAGTTCTTTTGCTGGTGGAACCTAGTACATATATTGGCGAAATCGAGAAGTCTATAATAGAAGACTTAAAAAAGTGTAAGAAGCCGGTAATTCTTGTTATCAACAAGATTGATACTGTGTCAGAGGATGATCTTTCAAAGTTTGAAGATGCCTACAAAAAGGAAATGGATTTTGACAAGATCGTTCATGTGGCAGCCCTTAAGGGCAAAAACATTGAAAGCGTCATGGATGCCATTAAGGAATTCCTTCCTTTTGGACCACCATTCTATGATGAAGATACAATTACTGATCAGCCTGAAAGACAGATCACAGCTGAGATCATCAGAGAGAAGGCTCTTAGACTCCTTCAGGATGAGGTGCCTCATGGAATTGCTGTTACTATAGAGACCATGAGAATGCGTGAAAAGAAAAAGCGTCACTATCATCCACCAAAGGATGGCTCGTATGATCCAGACGGCATCATGGATATCAACGCAACTATAATCTGTGAGAAGGATTCCCATAAGGGCATTGTTATCGGAAAGGGCGGTGCGATGCTCAAAAAGATTGGTTCTGCAGCAAGAACTGATATAGAGGAGCTTCTTGGATGCCAGGTTAATCTTCAGCTGTGGGTAAAGGTCAGAAAAGACTGGAGAGATGACAAGGCTCAGCTTAAGAGTTTTGGATATGATGTAAACAGTTTTAAGAAATAAGGGTCATTTATGGAAGATTTTGTTACTGTTCGAGGCATGGTTATCAAGCATTCCTGTACAGGGGACTATGACTGGGTGGCTACTATATTTACAGCAGACAGAGGGAAGATCACAGCATTTGCAAGAGGCGCAAGGAAACCTGCAGCCAAGCTTTCAGGCTCAGTAGAACCTTTTTGCTTTGGAACCTTCAAGCTGTTTGCTGGTAAGAACTCATACACGATAGTAGAAGCGGACATAGAAAATTATTTTGAAGGATTTAGACAAGATCTGGAAGGTGCCTGCTATGGCACCTTTTTCCTTGAGCTTGCTTCATATTATACAAGAGAAAATGTAGAAGATAAGGAACTTCTTAATCTTTTATATATCTCGCTTAAAGCTCTTTTAAATGAGAACATACCAAACAAGCTTGTTAAGTGTATCTATGAGATCAAAGCTCTTCAGATAGAAGGGGAATATCCTGGAGTGCCTGAGAATATGGAACTTATGGATTCAACCAGGTATGCCATTGATTTTATTGTGAGAACACCCCTTGAAAAGCTATATTCCTTTAATGTTACTAAAGAGGTACTTGATCAGCTTTGCAAAGTAGCTGATATTTACAGGAACAGATTTATCGATAGACCATTAAAAAGTCTCGAAATGCTAGAGGCTTTTTAATAGTATTGAAAAAGAAAAACGATTTGGATATAATTACTTTGTTTGTTTAAAGGGTGGATGTTATGCAAAGTATTTATTTAAAAAAGTATTATTTTTTAGGCGCTTTGATAGTGATGGCTTTCATGCTTGCCGGTTGTGGCAAGGAAAAGTCTTTAGCCACATCAGTTGAAATAGACAAAAATGGCGCTGTTACTAACACTATTATAGAAGAGTTTGATCAGAGTCTTTATAATCTCGATGAACTTTCTGAATTAGCATCATCTGAGGTTTCAGCTTACAATTCTGAATGCCTTAGCGAGAGGATCGCTGTAGAATCAGTAGAAATGTTAAAAGATGAAAAAACTGTAAAGATGGTACTTAAATTCAACAGTACCAATGACTACGCAAGTTTTAATGATACAGCTCTTTATTTTGGAACTGTTCAGGATGCTATAGATAGAGGATATGAGATTTCTACAGAGCTTATGAATCCTGAGGGACAGGTTTTATCATCAGAGGGACTTTCAGATTATCTCTCAAGATCTATCATTATTACTGAAGACAGATCAGTATTTATCACACCATACAAGATTGATTATTATACAAATGGTGTCAAACTCAATGGAAAAAAGGAAGCGATCACATCAGATGCTACTTCTGAAGTGATTCAGCTGCTTCTTTCAAAATAAAAAAATATTTGAAATTCATCTGTGGATAGACAGCAGGTGGGACGGAGGATTATGGAAGCGAACGCAAAATCTATGGAAAAAATTGTAGCTCTGGCTAAGGCGAGAGGATTTGTATATCCTGGTTCAGAAATCTATGGTGGACTTGCCAATACTTGGGACTACGGTAATTTGGGTGTTGAATTCAAGAATAATGTTAAAAAGGCTTGGTGGCAGAAGTTTGTACAGGAGAATCCATACAACGTTGGTGTTGACTGTGCTATTCTTATGAACCCTCAGACATGGATCGCGTCAGGACATTTAGGAGGCTTCTCAGATCCTCTTATGGATTGTAAGGAGTGCCATGAGAGATTCAGAGCTGACAAGATCATTGAAGATTTTGCAGCTGAGAACGGAATCACTCTTGAGACATCAGTTGATGGATGGTCTCACGAGGAGATGGAGAACTTCATCAAAGAGCACAACGTTCCATGCCCATCATGCGGCAAGCACGATTTCACAAGCATCAGAGAGTTCAACCTGATGTTCAAGACATTCCAGGGCGTAACAGAGGATGCTAAGGATACAGTTTACCTTCGCCCAGAGACAGCTCAGGGTATCTTCGTAAACTTCAAGAACGTTCAGCGTACATCTCGTAAGAAGGTTCCATTTGGTATCTGCCAGATTGGTAAGAGTTTCCGTAACGAGATTACACCTGGTAACTTCACATTCCGTACAAGAGAGTTCGAGCAGATGGAACTTGAGTTCTTCTGCAAGCCTGGAACACAGACTGAGTGGTTCGAGTACTGGAGAAAGACATGCTATGAGTGGCTTCTTTCACTTGGTATCAAGAAAGAGAACTTAAGACTTCGTGACCATGATCCAGAAGAGCTTTCATTCTACAGTGATCATACAACAGATATTGAATATGCATTCCCATTCACAGATTGGGGAGAACTTTGGGGCATTGCTTCAAGAACAGATTACGATCTTACAAGACACCAGGAGACATCTGGACAGGCTATGGATTACTTTGATGATGAGACTAAGGAAAAGTACATTCCTTACGTTGTTGAGCCATCACTTGGTGCTGACCGTGTAACTCTTGCATTCCTTTGCGAGGCTTATGACGAGGAGAACATTGGAACAGAAGAGAATCCTGATATGCGTACAGTACTTCATTTCCATCCAGCACTTGCACCTGTTAAGATCGGCATCCTTCCACTTTCAAAGAAACTCAACGAAGGCGCAGAGAAGATCTACGCTCAGCTTTCAAAGAAATACAACTGTGAATTTGATGATCGTGGTAATATTGGTAAGAGATATCGTCGTCAGGATGAGATCGGAACTCCTTTCTGCATCACATATGACTTTGATTCAGAAACAGACGGCAAGGTAACAGTTAGATTTAGAGACAGCATGGAGCAGGAGAGAATCGCTATCGATGAACTCGATGCTTACTTCGCTGACAAGTTTACTTTCTAAGTGATATAGATTATTTGGAGGATTTATTATGAAACAATTTACAGCTAGCGAGCTGCGTAAGGCTTGGAAGCAGTTCTATATAGATCGCGGACACGTTGACTGCGGCGCTGTTTCACTTGTATCTGATGGATCAACAGGTGTTATGTTCAACGTTGCAGGTATGCAGCCACTTATGCCTTACCTTCTTGGTAAGAAGCATCCAAAGGGAACACGTCTTTGCAACGTTCAGGGATGCGTTCGTACAAATGATATTGATTCTGTAGGTGATAAGAGCCACGGAACATTCTTTGAGATGATGGGAAGCTGGTCACTTGGCGATTACTTCAAAAAAGAGCGTTGCCAGTGGAGTTTCGAACTTCTTACACAGCTTTTTGGATTTGATGCAGATCACCTTGCAGCAACTGTATTTGCTGGTGATGAGAATGCACCAAGAGATGAAGAGGGTGCTAAATATCGTATCGAGTCAGGCTTCAAGCCAGAGAATATCTTCTACCTTCCAGCAGAGGATAACTGGTGGGGACTTGAATATGGTCCATGTGGTCCTGACAGTGAGATGTTCTATGTAAAAGATATTCCAGATTGCGGACCAAACTGCGGACCTGGATGTCACTGTGGTAAGTACACTGAAATTGGTAACGACGTATTCATGCAGTATGAGAAGCATCACGATGGTTCTCTTACACCACTTTCTCAGAAGAACGTAGATACAGGTTGGGGACTTGAGCGTATCCTTGCATTCCTTAACGGTGTAGATGATGTTTATAAGATCGATCTTCATGCACCTGTTATCGCATACATTGAGAAAGAAAGCGGCATCAAGTATGACTCAGATGAGAAGACTACAAGATCAATGAGAATTCTTGCTGACCACACACGTACTTCAGTTATGCTGATCGGTGATGAGGCCAAGCTTCTTCCTTCTAACACAGGAGCAGGCTATATTCTTAGAAGACTTATCCGCCGCGCTGTTAGACATGCCAGAACTCTTGGCCTTAACAAGGAGCAGATCCTTGGCGTAGCAACAATCTATATTGATGAGTATGCTGAGAGTTATGAGAATCTTGCAAAGAACCGCAAGTTTGTTCTTACAGAGCTTGAAAGAGAGATCAACCGTTTCGAGTCAACTCTTGAGAATGGTATGAAGGAGTTCAAGAAGATCCTTGATAAGACTTCAGCAGCTGGCAAGAAAGTGATCGAAGGTAAGGATGCATTCTTCCTTTATGATACATATGGATTCCCAGTTGAGCTTACTGTAGAGCTTGCTGAAGAAGAGGGACTTACTGTTGATGAGGAAGGCTTCAAGGTAGCTATGGAAGAGCAGAAGCAGAAAGCTAGAGACAATCAGAACTTCTCTGCTAATCTCACAACTGGAGCAGGCGTATTCGATGGCCTTGATGAGTCAGTTCAGTCTGAGTTCCTTGGCTACGATGCACTTGAATGTGATGGTAAGGTAGTTGCTATGGCAGGTGCTGATGCTCTTACAGATGAGCTTTCAGAAGGTCAGCAGGGTACTATCATTACAGATAAGACTACTTTCTATGGCACAATGGGTGGCCAGGTTGGAGATATTGGTAAGATTCTTGGACAGAACGGATCTGAGTTTGAAGTTCTTGAGACTATTCATGTAGCAGGTGGTAGAACAGCTCATGTTGGTAAGGTTGTAAAGGGAAGCTTCAAGGCTTCTGATGCAGTATCACTTAAGGTTGATGCTGAGAACAGAGCCAAGACTTGTCGTAACCACTCAGCAACTCACCTTCTTCAGAAGGCACTTCAGGAAGTTCTTGGAGATCACGTTGAGCAGGCTGGTTCATACCAGGATCCTGACAAGACAAGATTCGACTTCTCACATCATCAGGCTATGACAGCTGAGGAACTTCAGAAGGTTGAAGATATTGTTAACGCCAAGATCTTAGAGGCACTTCCAGTTGTTACAAAGGAAATGTCTATCGAAGATGCTAAGAAGACAGGCGCTATGGCTCTCTTTGGTGAGAAGTATGGCGATACTGTAAGAGTTGTAAATATGGGTGACTACTCAATCGAGCTTTGCGGTGGTACTCATGTTGCAAATACAAGCCACATCGGACTTTTCAAGATCGTATCTGAGAGCGGTGTTGCTGCAGGTGTTCGTCGTATCGAAGCTCTTACAGGCAGCAATGCAAGAGAGTACTTCAAGAACGTTGAAGGAAAGCTTAATGATGCTGCTAAGGCACTTAAGACAACACCAGCAGACATAGCTGATCACATCAAGAAGCTTCAGGATGAACTCAAGGCACTTAAGAGCGAGAACGAATCCCTTAAGAGCAAAGAGGCTCAGGCAGCTCTTGGCGATGTAATGGATCAGGTTCAGGAAGTTAACGGTGTTAAGGTACTTGCTACATCTGTTAAGGGCGTAGATATGAATGGCCTTCGTGATCTTGGTGATCAGATGAAAGCTAAGATCGGTGAAGGTGTTGTAGTTCTTATTTCTGAAGCAGATGGTAAGGTTAACCTTATCGTTATGGCAACAGATGGAGCACTTGCAAAGGGTGCCCACGCTGGTAACCTTGTCAAAGCTATCGCACCTAAGGTAGGTGGAGGCGGCGGTGGTCGTCCTAACATGGCACAGGCAGGCGGTAAGAACCCAGCTGGTATTCAGGATGCATTAGCTGAAGCTACAAAAGTTCTTGCAGATCAGATAAAATAATGCTTGACACACTAAAATTTTATGTTACAATTGTAAATGTTATGTGAGCATATAGGCTCAAAACATAATAAATAACCCAATCAGTCATGTACTTGAAGGGACTGAAGGGAGGGTAAGAGTAGAGATGTCAACAGTAGTAGTAAAAGAAAACGAGACTTTGGATAGCGCACTGCGTCGTTTTAAGAGAAGTTGCGCAAAGGCTGGTATCCAGCAGGAAATCCGTAAGAGAGAGCACTACGAGAAGCCTAGCGTAAGACGCAAGAAGAAGTCTGAAGCAGCAAGAAAGCGCAAATATAACTAAATCAATTTTTTAAAAAGTTCTTGGAGTGATCCAAGAACTTTTTTTCTGCTCAAGTCTAGACTTATGCATTTTCGATTGATAATATAACAGTGCAACGATTTAATATATTAACTAGATAAATTTCCGGGAGGATAAAAGGAATGTTTGTGGGAACAATTTGGTCATTATTACCGCCAATCATTGCAATTGCATTGGCGCTTATCACTAAGGAAGTATATTCTTCATTATTTATAGGTATTGTTGTTGGTGGACTTATATATAGTGGATTTAGCTTTTCTGGAACTATGGAGCACGTATTTGTTGATGGTATGATCGCTCAGCTTTCAGATTCATGGAATGTGGGAATACTTATCTTTCTTGTAGTTTTGGGAAGTATGGTAATGCTTATGAATCGTGCTGGCGGATCTGCTGCTTTTGGAAGATGGGCAGTTGATCATGTTAAGACCAAGACTGGTGCACAGTTTGCCACAATCCTTTTAGGTGTCCTCATTTTTATAGATGACTATTTTAACTGTCTTACAGTTGGCTCAGTTATGAGACCTGTTACAGATAAGCACAAGATATCAAGAGAAAAGCTTGCTTATCTTATTGATGCAACAGCAGCTCCTGTCTGCATTATTGCTCCTATTTCTTCATGGGCAGCTGCAGTAACAGGCTTCGTTGATGGTGCAAATGGTCTTTCCCTTTTTGTAAAAGCTATTCCATATAATTTCTATGCCTTTTTAACTTTTGCAATGATGATCACACTTACATTGACAAAATATGACTTTGGGCCAATGAGAAATGCTGAGCAGAGTATCAAGTCAAGCTCAAAGAAGGCAAAACATGAACTTCACCCAAGTATCACAGGTGCAGAGGATCAGCCAACTCCTCCAACATCTCTCAGAGGTAGAGTTATTCATCTTGTTCTTCCAATCGTATGCCTTATTATCTGCTGTGTTATCGGCATGATCTATACTGGCGGATTCTTTGAGGGTGAGAGCTTTGTTGATGCATTCTCTAACTCAGATGCTTCTGTAGGACTTGCTTATGGCTCTGTAGTAGCACTTATCATTACTATTATATTTTTCCTTTTGACAAGAGTCCTTAGCTTTAGCGACTGTATGAACGCAATACCAGAAGGCTTTAAGAGCATGGTTCCTGCAGTACTTGTACTTACATTTGCCTGGACACTTAAGTCTATGACAGATTCACTTGGCGCTGCAACCTACGTAGCTGGTATCGTTGATAACATCGCTCATCATGACGGACTTATGAGCTTCTTGCCAGCACTTGTATTTGTGGTTGGAACATTCCTTGCTTTTGCAACAGGAACCTCATGGGGAACCTTTGGTATCCTTATTCCTATCGTAGTAAACGTATTTGGTGGCAACATTGATAATGAACTTATGATCATTTCAATCTCTGCATGTATGGCTGGTGCTGTTTGCGGTGATCACTGCTCACCAATTTCTGATACAACTATCATGGCTAGTGCAGGAGCGCAGTGTGAACATATCGACCATGTATCAACTCAGCTTCCATATGCGATGACAGCAGCTGCTTTATCATTTGTTGTTTATATCATTACCGGCTTTGTTAGAAACTGGCTTATCTGCCTTCCACTTGGAATAGTTTTGACAGTTGCCACTATTTATGGAATCAAGCTCTTTTCTCAGAAAAAGAGCGCTTAAAAGGCTTTAGAAAAGTGAAGTTCATTTTGACAAGGGGATATGTTAAAATTAGATTTGTTACGTCAAAAATGAGTTGAGATTATGTGGATATATATTTGTATTATTCTGATCTTAATATTTGCCTTTGTAGTTGCTGTGATCTATCATGACACGCATACTTTTGTTGTGAGAAACTATGAGGTACCATCTGATAAAGTGGAAAGGGACTATACTTTTGTTCTTTTATCAGACCTTCATGGATATGAATTTGGTAAGGATAATGTGAAGCTTTATGAGGCTGTAGATGAAGTTTCGCCTGATGCTATCCTCGTTTCTGGAGATATGTTTACTGCAGAAAAGATTAAGGGAGAGATTCAGTACAGACCCGGCTTTGAACTATTATCTTCCTTATCCTCCAAGTACAAGATCTACTATGGTAACGGCAATCACGAGCACAAGATGAAGGTTTTCACCAAAGAGTACGGCAATTTCTACGACAGATATAGGAATAAGCTGACTCAAAAAGGAATTGTATTTCTTGAAAATGATTCTGTTGTAATAGACGACAACATTAGGATAACAGGCCTTGATCTTGGGCTTGAATATTTCAAAAAGATCACAAAAAAATCAATGGATAAAGGCTACATCAACAGACTGGTTGGTGATAGCAGTAAAGAAAAATTTAATGTTTTGATTGCTCATAATCCGCAGTATTTTAATGAATATACGGAGTGGGGCGCCAACCTTACTGTTTCAGGTCACGTTCATGGCGGCATTGTGAGACTTCCTTTGATAGGTGGTGTTATTTCGCCTGCCATAGCTCTTTTTCCAAGGTTTGATGGTGGAAAGTTTGAAAAAGAAGGAAATACCATGATCCTCAGCAGAGGCCTTGGAACTCACACGATCCACGTGAGATTCTATAATCCTGGCGAAGTCTGCGTTATCAGGATCAGAAAGGCATGATATGTCATTAGAGATAAAACTTCAGGTGTTTGAGGGGCCACTTGACCTTTTGATGCATCTGATCGATAAAAACCAGATAGATATTTATGATATTCCTATTGTTACCATTACTGAGCAGTACATGGAGTATATCAATGCCATGCAAAAGGAAGATATGGAAGTTACCAGTGAATTCCTTGTAATGGCAGCAACTCTTATTGATATTAAGTGCAAGATGCTCCTTCCTAAGGAAGTCAATGAGGACGGCGAGGAAGAGGACCCTAGAGCAGAACTTGTTGAGAAGCTCCTTGAATATAAGATGTACAAGTACATGGCCTATGAACTTAAGGACAGGCAGATGGATGCGGACATGCAGTGGTTCAGGGAAAAGAACATTCCCAAGGAAGTTAAGGACTATGAAGTACCGATAGATTTTTCCGAAATGCTCGGAGATGCAACGCTTACCAAGCTTAATGAGATATTCCAGGAACTTCTTAAAAGACAGGAAGATAAGGTCGACCCTATCCGAAGCAAATTCGGTAATATCGAGAAGGAAGAGATCGATATGGATGCCAAGACCTTGTATATTAAGGCTTATATCCGCGAGCATTCCAAGTTTAGCTTCAGACAGCTCCTTGAAAAGCAGCACAGTAAAACTGAAATCATAGTTACCTTTTTGGTTATCCTTGAAGAGATGAAACTTGGCGACATTGAGATCAAACAGGAAACTACATTTGGTGACATTATTATTACGTCCAGAAAGGCAAGTTAAATAATGACAAGAGAAGAAGGCGCAGGCATAGTAGAGGCAATTCTTTTTACTATGGGAGATTCTGTTGAGATAAGTGCCCTTGCAAAGGCTATGGAGACAGAGTCAAAGGAAGTTAAAAAGTATATAGAATATCTTAAAGAAAAATATTCAAAAGAAGATAGCGGTATCGGACTTATAGAGCTTGAAAGTGCAGTTCAGCTCTGTACTAAAAAGGAAATGTATGAGTATCTTGTGAAGATAGCCAAGGCTCCTAAAAAGGCAGTACTTACCGATTCACTAATGGAAACTCTTTCTATAATTGCTTACAAACAGCCTATTACAAGGCTTGAAGTTGAAAAGATCCGTGGAGTAAACAGTGATCACGCTGTTAACAGACTTGTGGAATTTGGTCTGGTCCAGGAACTTGGAAGGCTTGATGCTCCGGGAAGACCTCTTTTATTTGGAACAACAGAAGAGTTCCTTCGAAGCTTTGGAGTCAGATCACTTGAAGATCTTCCAGCTATAGGAACTGTGCAGGTTGAAGAGTTTAAAGCGCAGGCAGAGCAGGAAATAAATGTAAAACTTGATATATAATCTTAAAATTTAGGGAAAATACTATATTTTTTATGTATTTTTCCTTTTTTTTAGCTTCTTTTATGCTATACTATATTCTGACTTAAGTTGCGGTTTTATGTAGTATCATCAAAACTTACACTATATATATCGGAGGTAAAGAAATGAGTAGTTCTTCACAAGCGAGTCAAAGAATTAATGCTTTGCTCGACGAAAACAGTTTCGTTGAAATCGGCGGCCTTGTGACAGCCAGAAACACAGATTTCAATCTGAAACAGGAAGAAACACCATCAGACGGCGTTGTTACTGGATATGGTGTTATCAATGGCAATCTTGTATATGTTTATAGTCAGGATGCGTCAGTACTTGGCGGATCTATTGGCGAGATGCATGCTAAGAAGATTGTCCGCCTGTATGAACTGGCAATCAAGACTGGCTCACCTGTAATCGGTCTTATCGATTCAGCTGGACTTCGTCTTCAGGAGGCTACAGATGCACTTAATGCATTTGGCGAGATTTATCTTAAGCAGGTGGAGGCTTCTGGAGTAGTTCCACAGATCACAGCTATTTTTGGTACATGTGGTGGTGGACTTGCACTTATTCCTTCAATCACAGACTTCACTTTCATGGAAGAGCAGAAGGCTAAGCTTTTTGTTAATTCACCTAACGTTCTTGAGGGTAATTACAAGGAGAAATGTGACACTTCAGCAGCGAAGTGGCAGAGCTCTGAGACTGGAAGCGTAGATGTTGTAGCAGATGAGGCTTCAATCTATGCACAGATCAGAGAACTTGTATCTATACTTCCTTCTAATAATGAGGATTCAGATTCATATCAGGAATGCTCAGATGATCTTAACAGAGCATGTGAGAATCTTGACGGCGCTGCAGCTGATCCAGCACTCGTTGCAGCTCAGATTTCTGATAATGGTCTTTTCTTTGAGACAAAGAGAGATTACGCAAAAGAGATGGTTACAGGATTCATCAAGCTCAACGGCGCAACTGTTGGCCTTGTTGGAAACCGTACAGCTATCTTTGATGAGAATGGAAAAGAGGCAGAGAAGTTTGATGGCAGACTTACAGCTCACGCTTGTGAGAAGGCTGCAGATTTTGTAAACTTCTGCGATGCTTTTGATCTTCCAGTTCTTACACTTACAAATTCAACAGGCTTTGGTTCATCAAAGTGTGATGAGAAGCATGTTGCTAAGGCAGCCGGAAGACTTGTATTTGCTCTTGCAAATGCTACAGTACCTAAGGTTAACCTTATCACTGAGAAGGCATTTGGTAGTGCATACGTCGTTATGAACTCTAAGGCAATTGGTGCTGATGTTACTATCAGCTGGCCAGATGCTCAGATCGGTACAATGGATGCTAACCTTGCAGCTAAGATCATCTGCGATGGCAAGGATGCAGAGACAGTTTCTAAGACTGCAGTAGAGTATGCTCAGCTTCAGAACAATGTTAAGAGCGCTGCAGCTAGAGGATATGTTGATGAGATCATCGAGCCTGCAGATACTAGAAAATATGTAATTGGCGCTTTCGAGATGCTTTTTACAAAGAGGGATGAACGTCCTGCTAAAAAACACGGCACAGTTTAAAGAAGGGAGCACTCAAAATGAAACGTAAATTTTTAGTTTTGGGAGTAATGCTTAGCTGTCTTTTAAGTCTTAGTGCTTGTGGAGCAGAGGCACAGTCAGATGCGTCAAGTAACAGCAAATATCCAGTAGGATTCTTCAATCAGACTGCTATTGAGAATTATGCTAATGCAGTAGAAGATGGCTACTTTGAAAACTGGTATTCAGAAGGCATTACACCTGATAATTTTGAGGATGAGCTTTATGTTTCACTCGCTATGGAGATTGATAAAGATGAAGCTCAGCAGGCATATTATCTTAGAGGTGTTGACGAGTCTAAATATCTAGTTTATAAGAGCGGATATACAAGCTGGTATAAGGCACTTGATGAGCTTGGCTACGGCGATTCTAAGAGCTTAGCAGATAACTTAAGCATTAGTGAAGTAAGTTATTCATTTGATAAAGATGGAAAGCTTGTAGTGGATGCTACTATTCAGGGTACCAAGCACTCAGCTCTCATGAAGATTTATCTGAATAACGAGTTTGAGCCAACTGATATTGGTGTTACGGTCAACAAGACTACTGGTGAGAAACTTGAGAACGCCGGACTTAATACTCTTCTTGGTATGGGTATGGCATTCGCAATCCTTATTGTCATTTCTCTTATTATTTCTCTTTTCCCAATCTTCTTTGGTGGAAAGAAGAAAAAGAAAGAAAGTGATAAAGAGATCACTAAGAAGGCTATGGACAACACAATCAATCAGATTGCAGAGCAGGAAGACCTCTCTGGTGATGCAGAGCTTGTAGCAGTTATTGCAGCAGCTATTGCAGCATATGAAGGCAGCGCTAGCACTGATGGATTCCAGGTTAGATCAATTAGAAAAGTAAGCAAAAATTGGAAGAGATAAAAGGAGTATAACAATGAAGAACTATACAATAACCGTTAATGGAAACGTATATGATGTAACAGTAGAAGAAGGTGCAGGTTCAGGCGCTCCTGTAGCAGCTGCAGCACCTGTAGCTAAGGCTCCAACAGCACCTGTTAAGAAGGCTAGCGCTGGTGCAGGTTCAATCAAGGTTGAGGCTGGTGCCGCTGGTAAGGTACTTAAGATCAACGCAAACGTTGGACAGGCTGTTAAGAAGGGCGACACAGTAGTAACTATCGAGTCAATGAAGATGGAGATCCCTATGGTTGCTCCTGCTGACGGAACAGTAGCAAGCGTTGATGTAGCTGCTGGTGATTCAGTTGAGGCTGGAACAGTTCTTGCTACTCTTAACTGATAGTAGTCAGAGATAATATTGTTTTATAAAAACAGAAATGAGGATAAAAAATGGATTACATAATTCAGACATTATCTAATCTCTGGGATCAAACAGCATTTACATCAATGACACCTGGTAACTACATCATGGTAGTTGTAGCTTTGGTGTTCTTGTATCTTGCTATTGCCAAGGGATTTGAGCCTTTGCTTTTGGTACCAATTTCTTTTGGTATGCTTCTTGTAAACATCTATCCAGATATTATGGCTGAACCAGTTAATGGAGCAGCAGGTGGACTTTTACATTATTTCTACATTCTGGATGAATATGCTATCCTCCCTTCACTTATTTTCTTGGGAGTTGGCGCTATGACAGACTTTGGACCACTTATTGCTAACCCAATAAGCTTCCTGATGGGTGCTGGTGCTCAGTTCGGTATTTTCTCTGCTTATTTCATGGCCATTTTCTTTGGCTTTAATG
Source organism: Butyrivibrio hungatei DSM 14810 (assembly GCF_900143205.1). GTDB lineage: Bacteria > Bacillota > Clostridia > Lachnospirales > Lachnospiraceae > Butyrivibrio > Butyrivibrio hungatei. Next base: position 532,441 of record NZ_FRDH01000004.1, read on the forward strand.
ATCAGCAGGCTGCAGCAGTATCAATCATCGGTGGTGCAGATGGCCCTACATCTATTTTCCTTGCTAGTAAGCTTCATCAGACTTCTATCTTGGGACCTATCGCAGTAGCTGCGTACTCATACATGGCTCTGGTTCCTATGATTCAGCCTCCTATTATGAAGCTTCTTACAACTGATAAAGAGAGAAAGATTAGAATGCAGCAGCTTAGAGAAGTTTCTAAGGTTGAGAAGATTCTTTTCCCAGTTATCGTTACTATCGTAGTAAGTATGATCCTTCCTACAACTGCTCCTCTTATCGGTATGCTTATGCTTGGTAACCTCTTTAGAGAGTCAGGCGTTGTTAGACAGCTACAGGAAACAGCTTCTAACGCACTTATGTATATCGTAGTTATCCTTCTTGGTACATCAGTTGGTGCTACAACAAGTGCTGAGGCATTCCTCAACAAGACAACTCTTATCATCGTTGTACTTGGTCTTATTGCTTTCGCTTTTGGTACAGCTTCTGGATGTCTTCTTGGTAAGCTCCTTTGCTTCGTTACTAAGGGCAAGATCAATCCGCTCATTGGTTCAGCTGGTGTATCAGCCGTTCCTATGGCAGCCAGAGTATCTCAGAAGGTTGGTGCAGAGTATGATCCTTCAAACTTCCTTTTGATGCATGCTATGGGACCTAATGTTGCCGGAGTTATTGGTACAGCCGTAGTTGCTGGTACATTCATGGCAGTATTTGGAGTTTAATTAAGAATAGAAAGGATAATAATAGATATGGCAGAATTAGAGAGAAAACCAGTTCGTATCAATGAGACTGTTCTGCGTGATGCTCATCAGTCACTTATCGCAACAAGAATGCCTACTGAGGTTATGTTGCCTATTATTGATACAATGGATCAGGTTGGATATAACGCAGTAGAGTGCTGGGGCGGTGCTACATTTGATGCTTGCATGAGATTCCTTAAAGAGGATCCATGGGAGAGACTTCGTAAGCTCCGTGCAGGCTTCAAGAAAACAAAGCTTCAGATGCTCCTTCGTGGACAGAACATCCTTGGATACAAGCACTATCCAGATGATGTAGTTGAGTATTTTGTTCAGAAGTCAATCGCAAATGGTATTGATATCATCAGAATTTTCGACTGTCTTAACGACCTTAGAAACCTTGAGGCTTCAGTTAAGGCATGTAAGAAAGAGGGCGGACACGCTCAGATCGCTCTTGCATATACACTTGGTGATGCTTATACAGAAGAGTACTGGATGAACATCGCTAAAGATATCGAGTCAATGGGTGCAGATTCAATCTGTATCAAGGATATGGCTGGACTTCTTCTTCCTTACGAGGCAGAGAAGCTTGTTAAGGCTCTTAAGAGTGCTACAAGCCTTCCTATCGATCTTCACACACATTATACTTCAGGTGTAGCCAGCATGACATACATGAAGGCAGCTGAGGCTGGTGTTGATATTATCGACTGCGCAATTTCTCCATTTGCTCTTGGTACATCACAGCCTGCAACTGAGGTTATGGTAGAAGCCTTCAAGGGACAGCCTTTCGAGACTGGTCTTGATCAGAAGCTTCTTGCTAAGATCGCAGATCATTTCAGACCATATAGAGAAGAGTGCCTTGCTAACGGACTTATGGATCCTAAGGTTCTTGGTGTTAATATCAAGACTCTTATGTATCAGGTTCCTGGCGGAATGCTTTCTAACATGGTTAGCCAGCTCAAGGAGCAGAATGCTAGCGACAAGTATGATACAGTTCTTGAGGAGATCCCACAGGTTCGTAAGGACTTCGGTGAGCCACCTCTTGTTACACCTTCATCACAGATCGTTGGTACTCAGGCCGTTATGAACGTTCTTATGGGCGAGAGATACAAGGTTGCTACTGACCAGACTAAGGACCTCCTTGCTGGTGAGTATGGTAAGACAATCAAGCCTTTCAACCCAGAAGTTCAGAAGAAGATCATCGGTGATAGAGAAGTTATCACATGCAGACCAGCTGACAAGTTACAGCCAGGTCTTGATAAGTTCGAAAAGGAAGTTTCACAGTGGAAGCAGCAGGATGAGGATACTCTTTCTTATGCATTGTTCCCACAGGTTGCTACAGACTTCTTCAAGTATCGTCTTGCACAGCAGGAAAAAGTTGATGTTTCTGCAGCAGATACAAAGAACGGAGCTTATCCTGTTTAATACATGAACAAATTATTGAAACGTTCTTGTCTTTATAGACAAGGACGTTTCTTTATTTTTTAGGATTATTACAGGATACAGCCGGCTTTTTCACAGAAAATTAATCAATTATGTGATAAAATTAATCTATGAATGAGTATAGAAGACATAGATCAAATAAAAAGATGGTTGAGATGGGCGAGCGTCAGGTCAAAGAGCTTAGAAAACAAGATCTTGGCAGACAGATGCTGGCCTTAGACGAGTGCAACGGATTTAGGATAAGACCAGGCCTTTATAACATGAATGGAGCAACTATGCTCACTGATGGTGTTAATTTTACGGCTTATTCTAATGGCGCTACATCTATTACTTTGGTTCTTTATAACAGAGGGGAAAGTAAGCCTTTTGCAGAGATTCCTTTCCCGGAAAGTTATAGGATAGGTAATGTCTATTCTATGATCGTATTTGGACTTGATATTGAGAATCTTGAATATTGCTACAGGGTTGATGGTCCATGGGATCCTGAAAAAGGTCTTTTGTTTGATAAAAAGCACGAACTCCTTGATCCATATGCTAAGGCAGTTTCTGGTCAGAGAATCTGGGGACAGAGTCCAAATGGCGCAGGAACCTACAGGGCAAGAGTAGTAAGAGATAATTTCGAGTGGAATGATACGTCAAGCTCTACACTTCCTATGAGTGATCTTGTAATCTATGAGCTTCATGTAAGAGGCTTTACAATGGATCCGTCTTCTGGCGTTAAGTTCAGAGGAACCTTTGAAGGGATCATGGAAAAAGTTGATTATTTAAAGAGACTTGGCATCACAGCCGTTGAGCTTATGCCAATCTTTGAGTTTGATGAAACAAGAGATAAAAGAGAAGTCAATGGCAAGACTCTTTTAGATTACTGGGGATATAACACCATCAGCTTTTTTGCTCCAAATACAAGCTATGCCTCTCATAAGGAGCATAATACTGAGGGCGTAGAATTAAAACGAATGATAAAAGCTCTTAAGGATAACGGAATTGAGGTTATCCTTGATGTTGTATTCAATCATACAGCGGAGGGCAATGAAAACGGACCATTTATCTCATTTAAGGGATTTGACAATAATATCTACTATCTTTTAACTCCTAATGGCCAGTACTACAACTTTAGTGGCTGTGGCAATACTATGAACTGCAACCATCCTATAGTTCAGGAACTTATTGTTGAGTGCCTAAGATACTGGGTAGAAGAGTATAGAGTAGATGGATTTAGATTTGATCTTGCAAGTATCTTGGGACGAGATCAGGATGGATCACCTATGGAAAGACCTCCTCTCATCCAAAGACTTGCGTATGATCCTATCCTTGGAAATACAAAGCTAATTGCTGAAGCCTGGGATGCAGGCGGAATGTATCAGGTTGGCAACTTCCCAGCCTGGAAGAGATGGGCTGAGTGGAATGGTAAATACAGAGATGATATCAGATCTTATCTAAAGGGCGATGTTTGGGCTGCGCCAGAAGCAGTTAAGAGAATAACTGGCTCTATGGATCTTTACAGCGGCTCTTACCTTGGATATGAGTCATCAGTCAACTTTATTACCTGCCACGATGGCTTTACTCTCTATGATATGTATGCCTATAACGTTAAGCATAATGAGGATAATGGCTGGAACAACACAGATGGTGCCAATGATAACAGAAGCTGGAACTGCGGATGTGAAGGCGAAACCAATGATCCAGCAGTATTGGACCTTAGATTTAGAATGATGAGAAATGCCATTACTGTTTTAATGTGTAGCCGTGGTACACCTATGGTCTATGCTGGTGATGAGTTTGGTAATACACAGTTTGGCAATAACAATGCATATTGTCAGGATAACGAGATTTCCTGGCTTAATTGGGATCTTCTAGACAAGAACAAAGGCTATTTTGACTTCTATAGAAACATGATACAGTTTAGAAGAAAGCATCCTGCCATCAGGTCAGATCTTTTGCCTGCTCAGTGCGGCTATCCTTTTATTTCAGTTCACACAGAGAACCCTGATAATGGTAATATAACTAAGGATTCAAAAGTTATATGCGTTCGCTACGCAGGATTTTCCAAGAAAAAGAATCATGATGATATAGTATATCTGGCAATAAACGTATTTTGGGAGGATATCCAGATCATGCTTCCAAACCCTCCAGAAAATGCGTATTGGGCTTTATGCGTAGATACAGGTGATGAGTCAGGCAAGTATTTTTACAACAGGCCTACTCCTCTTACCTGGAGAAACAGAACACTAAAAGCAAGAAGCGTCAGTGTATTCATAGCATCTTACGGAGCAGAATATGGCGTCAATTGATAATAATGAAAAAAGCAATATTGTTGGTGGGTATGAGTTTTTATCTGAGACAGATGCAAACAAGGCCAATATGGACCTTTCCAAGATAAAACTCTTAGAGTCCCGTGTAAAAGTCAGTCGCCCTAAGGATATGCTTGCTGTTTATCAGAAGGCTATTGAAAATAAGATATTTAAGACACCAATCGGATGGAGATATCTGATCGATCTTAGAGAGAAACTGTTAGAGAGCGGCTTTTCTGAGGAGGAACTTATCCCTATTCCTGTAGAAGTCTCTTTTACCAGACATTCAGCATTTGAAAATCTGACAGTAAAGCAGAGGATCAAACCTGAAAAAGAAAAGGAAAAGCTGGAATTTAAAAGGATATTTCCTATTGTATTAGATGTAGTTCTTGTAATATTAGTAATTCTGATGTTTATCATCGCTGCTACTAGTGAGAATGACAACATAATTAATTACAAGCGAAACGTGACAAACCGTTATTCTACCTGGGATGAAGAGCTTAAGGAGAGAGAAAAAGCTGTTCGCGAAGCAGAAAAAAAACTTGGCATCGAAAGCTCAGAGGGGTATCATGAGGATATTGGCGATGAGTAGATAGGAGGAATTACTATATGGAAGACCTTAAGATATTAGTAGTTGATGATGAGAGCAGAATGCGAAAACTCGTCAAAGATTTTTTGACAAAAGATGGATATATAGTACTTGAAGCTGAAGATGGTCAGCAGGCACTTGATATATTTTATAATGATAAAGATATTTCACTTGTTATCTTGGATGTAATGATGCCCAAGAGAGATGGCTGGGAAGTTTGCCGAGAGATAAGGGATAACTCTAAGGTGCCGATCATTATGCTTACAGCCAAGAGTGAGGAGAGAGATGAGCTTCTTGGATTTGAACTTGGTGTAGATGAGTATATCTCAAAGCCTTTCAGTCCAAAGATCCTTGCAGCAAGAGTATCAGCTATTCTTCGCAGAACTAACCAGAATGTAAATAATCAGGTTATGGAAGCTGGCGGAATAGTTGTAAATAAGGTTGCTCACAGCGTACAGGTTGATGGCAAGGAAATTGAACTTAGTTACAAAGAGTTTGAGCTCCTTTCATTCTTCTTTGAGAATAAGGGTGTAGCTCTTTCTAGAGAGAAAATTCTTAATAACGTATGGAACTATGATTATTTTGGTGATGCCAGAACCATTGATACTCACGTTAAGAAGCTTCGTGGTAAGCTTGGTTCAAAAGGCGACATGATCAAGACAATCTGGGGCATGGGATACAAATTTGAAGAAGCTTGATGATAATTCTACAAATATAAAAAAGACACATTCCATAAGATTTGAGATAAGTGCTACATTCATATCTATCATGTTCCTTACATTTGGACTTATCCTTTTGATAAATCTCTTTTTCATGGAAAAGTTCTATGTGCAGAACAAGAGAGAGGCTATCATACAGGCTTATAGGAGTATTGCACAGGCTATAACTGATGGTGATATTGCGTCTGAGAATTTTGATCAGGAAATCAGCCATATCTGTGAGCGCTACAATATTGAGATGATTGTTTTGGATGCAGACTCCAAGACTGTTAAGTCATCTACCAGTAATGTAGAGTTTCTGGCCAAGCTCCTTTGGGAGAATATGCTCACATCATCATCCAATACTACTGGTGAGTTCGAGACAAGAGAGATCCTCGATTATGGTGACGGCTATACTCTTCAGATGGATATAGATAGAGCTACTGGCAGAAAATATCTTGATATGTGGGGTGTTGTAGGTAGCGGTAACCTGGTACTTGTAAGATCGACAATGGAGAGTATCAAGGATAACGTTATCATATCTAACACATTCATGGCTTACGTAGGTATTATAGCCATTGTAGTTGGTTCTATATTTATCTTGTATATTTCCAAAAAGGTTACTGAACCGATCAAGAGACTTTATCTTATCTCTGATCAGATGAAAAAACTTAATTTTGAAGCTAAGTATGAGAATCTCGAGTCCTATTCTAACGAGATCGATGTACTTGGTCAGAATATGAATGAACTGTCTGAAACCCTTGAAAGTACCATCAAGGAGCTCAAAAAAGCTAATATAGCCCTGAAGCATGATATCGCGCGTAAGGAAGAGATCGATGAGATGAGAAAAGAGTTCCTTTCAAATGTATCTCACGAACTCAAGACTCCTATAGCTCTCATTCAGGGATATGCAGAAGGCCTCAAGGAAGGTATCAATGACGACGAGGAGAGCCGTAACTTCTACTGCGAAGTCATCATGGATGAAGCGTCCAAGATGAATATCATGGTAAAAAAGCTCCTGACATTGAACCAGCTTGAATTTGGCAATGACAGTACTAACATGGACCGCTTTGATATTGTGGATATGATCCGCAACTACATCAAATCAGCGGAACTTTTGGCAAAACAAAAGGATGTAACTATAAAATTTGAAGATTATGAGCCGATATTTGTATGGGGAGACGAATTCAAGATTGAAGAAGTCCTCCAGAACTTCTATAGCAATGCTCTTAATCATATAGATGGTGACAAGATCATAGAGATCAAGCTTATTCAGGAAGACAATCATGTGAGAGTATCTGTATTTAATACAGGTAAGCCTATTCCAGAAGAAAGCTTAGATCATATCTGGGAGAAGTTTTATAAAGTTGATAAAGCCAGAACCAGAGAATATGGTGGAAGTGGCGTAGGTCTTTCTATTGTCAAGGCTATCATGGAAGGCATGCACCAAGCATACGGAGTTAAAAACTACGATAATGGAGTAGAATTCTATTTCGAATTAGAGACAAAATAAAAGAGGTATTTATGAGGGGCAAGAGATTACCTGGAATCATAATTGCATTAAGCACAGTATTAGCGCTCACTGGCTGTGGTGAGAAATTTCCTGACCTTACAGAGGAACAGTATAATCAGACTGTTGAATATGCTGTTGGTCTGCTTATGAAGTATTCCAATAATGGACAGGCAAAGATCACCTACGTTGATGCCAAGGAAGAACAGGATCAAAGAGACAGAGAAGCCAGGAAGAAGGAAAGAGAAGAAAAGAAAAAAGCTGAAGAAGAGAAGAATCAGCAGCAGACATATACGCCTCCTGTAGCTTCAGATACAGAAGAACCTGATGCATTTGATAGTACAGATGATATTGATGATGGTGAGGAGATGGTTGCAGAAACTTCATCAGAGGATGCGAGCACTGGAAGTGATAATGAAGAACCAGCTTCATCTGGTTCTGGTTCAGAATCTGCAGGCTATGATCCATCTGCAATCACATTATCTTCAGAAGACTCTCAGGAGATCATGCCGGATATATTCCTTTCATATCAGGGATATTCTATTTCAAGCACCTACCCGGAGAGTTCCAAGAGCTATGTTGTTAACGCTGACAAGGGTAAAAAGCTCTTAGTACTTAGATTTGATCTGTATAATGCTTCATCTTCAACTAAGGAAGTAAATATGATCAATCTAAAGCTGCTGTTCCAGATCAAGTTAAATGGCAAGAATCTAGGGTATTCATCAGTTACATTCCTGCCTAATGACCTTGCTTCTTATATTGGCAGTATAGAGTCAAAAGCACATGAAAGTCTTGTAGTTTTGACACAGATAAATGAAAAAGATACCTCAAATATACAAAATTTAGGCCTTATTGTTACACAGGATGGAAAAGAACAGAAGATTAACCTTAAATAACGCATGAACACTGGCGTTTAATAGGATTTAAAGCCCGCTTTTATAGCGGGCTTTTTTATATAATAAAACTCAAAAAAGTACGTTATAAAAATTTACCAAAAAAATTTGAAAAATGTTGTTGACATTAAATATATGCAGTGATATAGTTATATTCGTTGCTGATGCAGACAAGAAACACAGCAAATGCAGTAACAGAGCGGTTTTGAAGCTCATTGTACATTGACAAATAAACAGTAATGCAACCCTGAAAAATTCCAAGAGAATTATTCAGAACAAAGATTTAGTAAATAACGGACAGAACGAAAAGCCAAGCTTTAGTTCTTTGTCAGATCAAACTTTTAAACGTGAGAGTTCGATCCTGGCTCAGGATGAACGCTGGCGGCGTGCCTAACACATGCAAGTCGAACGGAGATTTAACGCTGATGAGGCTTCGGCGGATTCTTGTTAAATCTTAGTGGCGGACGGGTGAGTAACGCGTGGGCAACCTGCCTCATACTGGGGGATAACAGCTGGAAACGACTGTTAATACCGCATAA
>NZ_FRDH01000015.1 GCF_900143205.1 Butyrivibrio hungatei DSM 14810
ATACTATAATTATAAATACATCCGGAACTTATTGCATAATACTATTTTATTAAGCATTAAGTCTCGTATATCCGCATTAAAATATGTATTTTACTTCATATCACCCAAAGAGGGTTATTCGCATCACATTTTCGCAAAATTGTAATTTTTCGTAAAACATTGCATTACTTGTTTTATCTGGAAGTATCTGGAAGCCTTTATCTGGAAGAATTTGAATCAAATGGTTAATGAAAATTTAATAACAAAAATACAGATTTGCGTTTGTTAATGTGCTAAATTTAATAGTAGATGGCTGTGTTTTTTTCTCTATACTTTTATTAAGGAGCTCATTATGAGTAAAAAAAGTACCATAATCCGCAGGAGCGGGAAGATTAGAAACAAACTGCTTATTTACATTGTTCCTATAGTAGTGATCATGATTGCAGTACTTGTTATTATTGCAACTACTATGTCTAAAAGACGCATGACTGATCTTGCTACTTCAAACCTCAACTCTTCTATTTCCAATCAGACGAATAACATCGAATCCTGGTTGAATGAAAATCTTGAATTTTTCAAAACAGCGAAGCAAGGTATTGAGGGCTTAAATCCAGATGATGAACAGCTTCAGATTATTCTTAATTCCTACTATGGTTTCAACAGTAATTCCCCTGAAGGACTTCATATTGCTACATCTGATGGAAAGTTTATAAAACCCACAAATTCTGAGCTTGAAGAATCAGATCCTACAAATTCTACCTGGTACAAGCAGGGACTTAGCAGGGCAAATATGCAATATGGAACTGCCTATAAAAATGCAGAAGGTAAGAACGTTGTCAGCGCATCTGCCATAATTAATTATGGCGATGATTCCATAAAGGTTATCGCTGCGGATGTTACGCTTGATAAGATCAGTATTATTGTTAACTCCGGAGTAAAGATGGAGAAGGCCAGTTCTTTCCTTGTTGATACAAACGATAACACTATACTTGCGCACAGAGATTCTTCCCTTGTTTCTACAACTCTGAGCACTGACAGCAGTGACGCGCTACTAAGTAGCGTAGCTCAGGCTATCAAGGATGGAGAATATAGCACAAGAGAAATTGGATCCTATGTAGTAGCGTTCAAGGAAATCAAAGGTACAGACTGGGTTCTTGTCTCATATATTGCAGAAGATGTCATAATGGCAAGCATACAGGAGCTTACTAATTATCTGGTTATTGCAGGAACCATATCTGTTATTGTCATTATTATCCTTATTATCTTTGTTGTAAGCAAAGTCGTAGCTCCTTTGGCAGGAATTACCAATAGTATTCGCGCCATGAGTGAAGGCGACTTTACAATAGATGTCCAGCAGGAAAGTAATGATGAAATAGGCGTAATGAGTGGTAGAATTGCAGAATTCGTTGAAAGTATGAGAAATATGATCTCGAGTATCAGTGATCAATCTCAGAAGCTCAAACAGGAGTCCGAGAATTCCGATTCTGTATCAAAGGATATGTACGAAGCGTCACAGTCACAGGCTGAAGCAATGCAACAGTTAAATGAGACTGTAGATCAGCTGGCTATTGCTGTAGGCGATATTGCTAATAATGCGACAACACTTGCAGCTGTTGTTGCCGACACACGTGATAATTCTCACAAGGCTGACGATGCCATGAAGGAAACAGTGAAGATTTCGCAGAAAGGCCGCGAGGATATGGAAAAGCTTTCCAATGCTATGGAGGGCATACAGGTTGCTAACGGCAAGCTTGTAGATGCGATCAATGAAGTTGGAACAGCCTCAGAAGAAATTACGAATATTGTAAGCATGATCGCTGAAATTGCAGAAGAGACCAATCTTCTCTCACTCAATGCTTCTATCGAAGCTGCTCGCGCCGGAGAAGCAGGAAAAGGTTTCGCTGTAGTTGCTACTCAGATTGGAAAACTTGCCCAGACAAGCTCAGAAAGCGCAACAAATATTTCAAATCTCATTGAAGAAGTGCACAGACTTATCGATGAAGCAGTGGGACAGGCAAATGCCAGTGCTGAGAGTATCGAAGAAAACAGCGAACTTATAAGTATTGCAGTTCAAACTTTTGATCAGATTTATGAAAACATTCAAGCTTCCAATGACTGCATAGAAGAAATGATACAAGATGTTCAGAAGGTAGATGACGTAGCAACCAACGTTGCTGCTATTTCTGAGGAACAGGCAGCAAGCGCTGATGAAATACTGGCAACCTCACAGAACATGGTTGAACAGGCCAAGACTATTTCTAAAAACAGTGAAGATGTAGCTAACAATTCCCACGAACTTGCTAATACATCTGACACTCTTTCTTCCCATGTTCAACAGTTTAAGATTTAAGAGGAGGTCTTATTGTGAAGAATACTATATTTAATAAAATAATCAGTATAGCAATGCTTGCTATAGTGACCACCTTTACCGTAGCAGGATGTGGTAATGCTTCTGCAAATGCTGGTGGCGCTTCTATAGATGGCTCTGGAGTCAAAGTTTTTTTCTCAACAATTGTCCTGGATGACTTCAAGGAGCTCATTATGAATTCTGTTGTTGAAGCAGGCTCTAGAACCGGAGTAACTGTTGATCTTGGGGCTCCATGTGCTACCGCTGATGAACAGGTTGAGCAGATTCGAGAAGCTTCAACTAAAGGATACAGTGCGATCATCTGCAATCCGGTAGATATCGACACAGCTTTACAGCTTGAAATTGCTGCAGGGGATATTCCTATCATATTCACAAACTCTCAGCCCGATGAGGAACATCTTAGTGCGGATAAATATATTTATGTTGGAAGTTATGAAATTGACGCAGGAATGATGCAGGCAGAGTATGTATGGAACAAGCTTGGAAAACCAAGTTCAATAAATGTCGTAATTTTCCAGGGGCAGCCCGGACATCCTGCAGCTATCAACAGAACCAAGGCGGTAAAAAAATACTTTAAAGATAACGGCATAGATGCAACTTATGTATTTAATGACACTGCTTATTGGGATACAGAAAAAGCGGCTGAAGGGTTCAAAATTTTCTTAAGAACCAAACAGCCTTATGATTGTGTTATATGTAACAATGATTCCATGGCTCTTGGTGTTGTTCAGGCAATGCAGGAACTGGGAATTGATACAGCCAAGATACCTGTTGTAGGTATTGATGCAACTGCGGAAGGATGCCAGTCTATTCTTGATGGTGGCATGCAGTTCACTGTTTATCAGTCTGCTTCCGGACAAGGCGCAGCATGCGTTGAAGCAGCTATCGCTCTTGCAAAAAAAGGTACGATCAAGGATGTAGAGTATGTAACACCTGACTGTAAGTATGTTTGGGTGCCTTTTTCACCGGTAGATAAAGCCAATGCAGGATCAATAAAATAAGCTATTTCCCATTCTGGAAGCTGTCCACCATTTCCTGAAGCTCAACGTATCGGTCCATTTTGCGCTCAATTTCAGCGTCAACCTCATCTTTTTCTTTGGTTAAAGAAACGAGCTTTGGATAATCCGTGGCAGCTTCAGTTATGGCTGCTTCCAGCTGGGCGCTTCGCTCTTCTAATTTTTCAATTTCAGATTCGATATTGTCATATTCCTTTTGCTCGTTATAAGAAAGCTTAGTCTTTTCACGTGGAGTACGATATTTTCCTTTGCCACATGTATCATCAGTCTGTGACTGTGATGTGGCATTTTTGCTGCCAGGGACCTTATCATTAACTGTTTCGGTAGCTTTTTTATGAACTACGTAGTCTGAATAGCCGCCTTCACTCTGATATAGTGAGCCGTCTGGTTCAAAAGCGAATATCCTTGTTACTACTCTATCAAGGAAATACCTGTCATGGCTTACAGTTATGATTATTCCTGCAAAGCCGTCGAGGTAATCCTCTAAAATACGTAAGGTTTGAATATCCAGATCGTTGGTTGGCTCGTCCAGGATTATGACGTTTGGTTGCTCCATAAGCACTCTCAAGAGGTATAATCTTCTCTTTTCCCCTCCAGAAAGTTTTGAAATAGGTGCATATTGCATGTCAGGGCTAAAGAGGAATCTTTCGCACATGACGGAAGCTGAAACAAGGCCTTCTGAAGTTCTTATAAATTCAGCAGTGTCCTTGATATAGTCAATGACTCTTTTATTTTCATCAAGGGCCTCATTCTCTTGTCCAAAGAAGCCAATCTTGATAGTTTGGCCTATTTCGATAGATCCTGTATCTGGCAAAATTTGGCCAATAATACATTTCATAAGTGTCGATTTGCCGCAACCATTAGGACCTATGATCCCAATCCTATCAAGCTTGTTAAAGGTATAGGAAAAGTTCGCAAAAAGAACTTTGTCCTCGTAGGACTTAGAAATTTTGTCAATGATAATGGTCTTATTGCCCATTCGGCTAGGAAGTGAGCTAAGCTGAACCTGTCTTTCCTCTTCAGGACGTTGTCTGTCGCGGAGTTCTTCGAATCTTTGGATATGTGCCTTCTGCTTGGTAGAACGGGCCCTGGCTCCTCTCAGCATCCAGGCGAGGTCTTTTCTGTAAAGAGACTGGGCTTTTCTTTCGGCAGCTTGTTCGTAGTCCAGGCGCTGCTGTTTGAGCTCTAGAAAGCCTGAATAATTGGACTCATAACGATACGCAGATCCTTTGTCTATCTCAAGAATCTGATTTGTCACTTCATCTAGGAAATATCTGTCATGAGTGATCATAAGAAGTGCACCTCTAAAGTGCTGCAAAAAGTCTTCAAGCCACTCTATCATATCAGAATCCAAGTGGTTTGTAGGTTCATCCAGGATCAAAAGATCTGATGGTGTCATTATCGCTGCAACTAAAGCAGCTCTTTTCTTTTGGCCACCGGATAATATTGAAGGGTTACATTCAGGGTCATCGATACCAAATTTAGCTAGATTCGCCTTTATTTCCCCCATTTTGTCCCAGTGATCATTACCGGCGTAGATTTTTTCTGTAATATTTTCCAAAAGTGTCTTATTCATATCAAATTCAGGATTCTGAGGAAGATATGAGATTCTAAGACCGTTACTGATAACGACTTGGCCCGCGTCTGGTTCCACAACTCCTGCAATTATTGAAAGCAACGTGGATTTTCCAGTTCCATTGGTGCCTACTACGCCAATCTTGTCAGTGTCATTTATTCCTACAGAAATATCGTTAAGGACAGACTTTGCCATGTATGTTTTAGATACATTTTCTACATTTAAGATATTCATTAAAAAACTTATACTCCAATTTTGCTTAGCTAAATATTTGCACTACTTATTAAACACTAGCTGAGCAAAATTGTAAAATCCAAGATACCAAATTCTAAAATCGTGATTTCCGGCAATCTCCTGCCACATAAAATTCTCCCCATCTACAAATTGGTCGCAGAGCTGAGGGAGGTTTTTTGCTGCAGCTGATGCACTTGGATAAGCAACCTTATCTTGAAGACCGCAGATGTTATAGAAATAATATATAGGATATTCATTATCTTTGAGAATAGATGCTGTTTTTGAAGCAGTATTACTTGTAGGTGCAGCGGAAAAAGCTCCAAAATAGCCGAATATGTCTATGCATTCTCCCATTCCTATGTTAATAGTCTGCATTCCACCCATTGAAAGACCTGCAATCGCGCGATGCTCTCTTGCTTCCGAGAGGTCATATCCTTCAGAATAGTCAGCATAGGTACTGTAATGAGAGTCAATATATGGAATCAGATCATTTCTGAGCTCTTGACCAAAGAGGTAAAAAGAATTTATTCCAGAGCCTTCTTTGCCTCCAACCTTCCCTGCGCGGCCGTTGGCAGCAACTACGATAAATGGTTCAATATCGCCATAGTAAGCGAGGTTGTCCATGATTGCTTTAACTCTTGAAGTTGATTTATTAAGGCCCCACTCGTTCTCGTCTCCGCCGATTCCGTGGAGGATGATCATTACGTTATATTTTTTATCTGTGCTATACCCAGCAGGAAGATAAACATTGGCCTCTTTGGTATATTCGCTGCCATCACCTGCGTAATCATGCGCTGTGTAAGTGATATGCTCTATTGTGCCACCTTTTTCATCAGTTCTCATGGCTGTATATTTTGGAAGGACAATATCACCTACTTCTGCATGTTGCTCTTCTGATGAGGTGCTTTGAGAGGCTTCTTCTGAGGCTTCCTCTGTGTAGGATTGTTCCAAGGCAATGGCCTCTTCTATCCCAGGTTCATATTCAGTTGCCGTAGATGAGGCTATAGAACTTTCTTCATCGGCAGAAATAGAGCTTTTTCCACAACCAGTCAATATTATTCCCAGTGTTACTAACCCAATCAGTAATTTCCTTTTCATAACGCGATGTCTTCTTTCATATTGTCTTTTGAGTAAGTATAAGCTAGGCTTTTTGTTTATGCTTATCACTTTATAGCACTTAAGCTTCAGATATTGCGAATAAAAAACACCGGACTAAGTAAAATAGTCCGGTGTTGCGATCAATTGATCATTTAAGTCTTATTTTATATCTCTCAAGATTAACTCCATCACATTCCAAGAAGACGGTTTCTATATATTCGCCCCCATTAGCAAGGATGGTTTTTCTGCTGGCTTCGTTTTCTGGAAGGCAGCTGACATTTATTTCGTCAAATCCAAAGATTGAAAGGAAGTCACATGCCTTAGCAAGCATTTTCTTGGCATAACCTTTTCTTCTTTCTGAAGGTCTTACAGAATATCCTACATGTCCCGTGTATTTCTCCATTCTTTCGGAAAGAACATTGTGAACCTGCATGCATCCTACAATTCTGTTATCAGATTTACGAAGTGCAAAGATAACATTTCCCCAAGCTCCATGTCCATCAGCTTCTCGTCTAGGATTTGCCCAGTTAATGCAATCATCAACATAATCTTTTATTTCGTCATGCCTTTTCATAGAGAAGCAACCATCAAAACTTGAACCTGCATCTAGCATTTCCTGCTTGTACGCTGCTATTTCGTCGGCTAGTTCCATGGTGGGTTCTATATAGATCAGGTCATCATCAAGCTCTTTTCCTGGAATATATTCAACACAGAATTTTTCACAGATTATCCTTGTTTCTGGATCGATCGTAAGGTTTGTGTCTTCATATTCACTTAGCTCTTCTTCAAAAAATCTTTGGTGGACATCTCTCCAATAGTTTAAGGATCGGTCTCCTTCTCCTTCTGAATATGCGTGAAAAGGGGAGACATCTCCAAAACGTCTGACATATACGTCATAATCCCTTATTACGCATAAAGCCTCATCATTTGCATTTAATATGACACTATAGTCACCTGTTTTGGGAATCTCATCGAGAGCATCTTCAATTACATATGCATCGTACAAACTTGCTGTTCCAAACTTTTTTCCTTCAAGAACAAGTTGCGCAAGTCCATCAGGATCACCCCCAAAAGCCCATGCTTCATAAGGTGTATTTATATCGATATTTTTATTGGAGCAATATTCTTTCCACAATTCTTCTGCAGTCATTTACATATCTCCTTAGATGTCATTTTCACTTAGTCTTTTGATTATTCCCCAATAATCATTCAACAACTTTTAAATAGCTACTTACACAATATAGTGTTTGACCGTTATATTCTACGCGAGACCAGCCGTATTCATTATTTATACCAGTTCTGACTGCCGTGTCACCTGCACTAAGTGTAGCCACAACAACTGAATCTGCATCTGTTACACTTGGCTTATTTCTAAGATTTACTACATCTTTTGCAGTGACAGTCTCGTTGCAATCAGTAAACTTTGTTTTGAAACTTGAATTATCAGAAGTCTGCTGCGCAGACTGAGGTGATTCCTGTTTTGGTGCACTTAGATCTGTGGTCAAAAAGCTTGATACAGCGTAATATGTGTTGCCTTCATATACAAGTCTCGACCAACCGCTTGGGCTTATTCCTGTCCTCTGAGCAGTTTGACCATTTTGCAACGTTACTTTTACTGTACTATCACTTCCCTGACTTGGCTTGTCTCGCAAATTTGTGGTGCTTTTTGCTGTAACGGTCTCATCTACAGGATCAAATTTCATTAGTGCTTCAACATCGGCAGAAGCGGTTTCTCTTTCAGATGTGTCTTTTGCTGATTCTATGCCATTGTAACCAAAATAGGCCACATCTACATCGACAGGTTTACTGATTCCTGCCACGCTGCCATTGTTGGTATATTGCCACATTGCACACTGTCCACCATAGGCAGGGCCTTTTGCTATGTTTGAAGTGTCCTGATTGTACCAAGCCATCCAAATCTTATATTTCTTTTCTATCTGAGACGTATTCCACTTGGCGTTTTCTGACAATTCATTTCTTGAAGCGTAGAAGATTGGTGTATATCCAGCATTATAGATCTGCTCTAAGAAAGCTATTGCTATGTTGCTACGTTCATCCTGCGTGAGACTATACTGTCTGCTGGATGTATTTTCAAAGCCTTCACAGTTATACCCTACTGGATAGGTAATGGGGTACTGTGCAATATAACTTGCAACCCAGTTCGCCTCTTCTTTTGCTTCATCGGTAGTAACTGCTGTTGAAAAGAAGTATGCTCCAATCTTTATTCCGTTCTTTTCAGCTTCTTGCATGTTGTATTTTGCATTTGTGTCTGCCTTGATTTCACCAGTTGATGAATCTCTATAACCAACTCTTATCATCGCAAATTCGACGCCGCTGGAAGCTACCTGAGCCCAGTCGATAGTTCCTTGAAAGCGTGATACGTCAATTCCATATGTAACTGAAGAATTTTCGCCTACACTACTAGCATTAACTAGGTCTGAAAGGTTTATTTTTTCACCAGTTTCTTCAGTACTTGCAGCTTGAGGATCGCTTGAACTTGCTTCTGTAACAGATATATTACTAATTGAGCTTGCCTCTGTGCTAGCCTCCGAGCTTGTCTCTGCTATTGTAGTAGAAGTTGTAGATGCTTCACTTATATCGGAAATATCCTCGACACTTATCACTTCTGCGCTTATATCATTATCATCAGCTAATTTATTATTTAAAAGAAGTATAGAAGCTATACCTATTATCAAGCAAGCTATTAAGATTCCCCCACTTATGATAACTTTTTTCATTCTACTCACCTTCATGTAATGCTACTTAGTTTACTAATAATTGTTTATGATTATAGCACAATAAGCTAAATAGACCGACTTTTATTCAGAAGCCGGTCTTTAGAGTTTAAATATTATTTTCTTGATACACGATCACATGGTCATCTTGTTGATAATGCTTGCCTTCTAATACCTTAAACGCATGTTGCTTGCACACTCCTCCGAACCATTCATATGGTTTATCATCTTGAGTTTTTCCTTCGATGATTTCTTGAATTCCGTCTCGTACACATCTCATAAGTGAGATATCATCATAATCTCTTGCATGTCCATGTAATATAAGGTCGGCTTCATTTTCCAGAAATAGCACGTTATCAATGGCTTTTAAACAGTCTGTAAGGGATACTCCGCCAGGAGTTTGCATCCATAAATGATGATTGATCGAATCTCCGGTAAAAAGGATCCTATCTTCTTTCAGCAAAAGAAGTATTCCACCATATGTATGGCCTGGAAGATCATAGATTTCAAGCGTTTTTCCTCCAAGATCAACAATGTCTCCGCCTTTTATTTCTTTAAATGGAGGCATTGATATACCCATAGCCTTGCATGGTTCAGCAAACGCAGGGTCATTTACAAACATTTCTGTCATTGGTATGTCTTTTGGATTGATATATGCTTCGTCAAAAAAGATATTTCCGTAGATATGATCGGGATGACCATGAGTATTTATGACCATTATAGGCTTATCAGTTATTTCACTGATGACTTTCTTGTAGTCATGATATCCCAACATAGTATCGATAAGGCACGCTTTCTTTTCTCCGATTACTACAAATGCACTTGCCTCGTGGTTCTCATCCAAAAGATAAAGATATGGCTTCAATTTTTTAATATATAATTCCTTGTCTTCAAACATAGATATACCCCCAATTCCTATTGATATATTAAAAGCTTAGAATAACATGTGCTTTTGAATAGCCATCAGATATTGTTAATGATCAAGGCTATCCCTGAAATAATCAGCATGACAATTACTATTTTTTTGATTACCTTATCATCTAATATACTACTTAATTTTATTCCTAAAAGCAGTCCAAGTATCATAAATGGAAAAAGAAGAATGACTTTTTTTATCACTTCTAAGGTCATTATGCCGGTCAACGCATATAAAACAATCCTAAAGGTGTTTTCTACAATGAAAACTGCGCATATGTTGGCCTTAAACTCTTTTGTATCATCTGACACGCGACTGATATAAGCTCCAAGCAATGCACCTATTCCATAAAGCCCGCATAAAAGACCCGACAATAATCCTATAGCAGTTAGAAGTGCTTTAGATCCCTTTGTTTTACTATTGGAGTATTCTCTTATGAGCATTTCTAGGCCGATCAGTATGACAACAATTCCAAAGATGATCTTAACGATAACGGCATCCAGATTTTTTAGTAAAAAAACTCCTGGTATACTACCTGCAATCACCAATATCGCTGTTGGAATAAAGATGGATATTTTGATCGATTTTCGTTCTCTTATAGTCATTATGATATTTGTAGGGTAACCTAGTAGTAATTCGACTGGAGAAACATTTATATTGTTATTTCCATAAGCCAAAATGCTGTTAAAAACCAACGTATTCGCAAAGCCGCATAGTCCTTTGATAAAAAAAGCTGCAATAGTGGCAATTATCCATGTTATCATTTATTTTTTCCTGTTACTTGTCATTTCTGAATATGTCTTGAATCACTTGCAATCTCTAGACATGGCATTGAACCGATACCAGACTTTTTATCCATTCGTACGACGGTAATGCCTGTGAAATCTGTATGTAAAAGAGCGCACATGTATGGAAATGTAAGATTCAAAATATGCGCAAGTGCCGCGCTTGATGAACCTCCATGACTAAATAATGCCACTGTTTTGTGTTCATCCTCAGCAACTTTATGATCGTAATAAAGGCCGTGTCTATCGTAACCAAGTTCTGACAACCATTCGTCTATGCCTTTTTCAACCTGGTGAACTGAATTTACAACCCTGTTATGAGAAAAAAACTCATTCTTTTCCCAATTTTGATCATTTAGATCCATTCCACGCTTTGCCATTTCATCTGCAATATCCCAAGGATGTCCATCTGAAAAAATAGGAACATCATTTATTCCTCCCCAATCGAGTTCTTTCATAAAGTCTAGAATCTTAATTGGAAGACCTAATACTTTAGCAGTAGCCTCAGCGGTTTCCATAGCTCTTCCGTAAGGAGATGACCATATTTCTTCTATTCCTTCTTCCTTTAGCCTATCAGCAGCAAGCTTAGCCTGAACAATACCTGTTTCGGTCAAGCAGTTCTTTTCATAGTTGGGTTCCCCGTGTCTTACAAATACTATTCTCATATGTCTATCCTCCTGATGTTACACAAAAACCGCGGCCTGATTACTTATAATATTGACTATCCTTCTAGCATTATATAAGCTGCATACCATGTATTCAAGATTTTAAGCGGAGAAACAGCTTTTCATATTCTGTATAGCAAGAAAGGCTCCCCTGACATTGCCATTTTTTGATAATAGAAGATGTTTTTTTAAGTAGATTTTGTCTTAATACAGTTATATAGTTTATATAACCTGACGTAAGGAGGCATTTTGACTATGAACGAGAAAAAATACATTGCACTTACTTTTGATGATGGTCCATCTGACACAACAACAAGAAAAGTTCTTGATAAACTCAAGAAATATGGCGTTATAGGAAGCTTTTTTCTTATTGGCGATTATATTCCTGGAAGAGAAGATATCGTGAAGGAGGAACTTGATTACGGATGTGATATACAAAACCACTCTCTTACTCACTCTGATATGAGAATCTTTGACGCTGATACAATAAAAGCTGAAATAGATGAAACAACCAGAAGAATAGTTGCCATTTCAGGTAAGGAACCAACTTTTTTTAGACCACCTTACATCTATGTAAATGATCTAATGATGGAATCAATTCCACTTATCTTTATAAGTGGCTATGGTTGTGATGATTGGGTTCCTGAAGTCGGAGCTGCAGAGCGCGCCAAAAAAGCTATTGAAGGCGCAAAAGATGGTGCTGTAGTACTGCTTCACGATCTAGAAGGTAATGACGCTACTGTTGAAGCCTTGGATACTATTATCCCAGAGCTCAAAAGGCAGGGATACGAATTTGTGACGATCACTGAACTGTTTAAGCGTGCTGGAATAAATTATAGTAACGCAAAAAAAGAGGTTTATTCATATACCGACCAATAAAACTTATCTTTCTAGAATTGATAGATTAAACATCGCTATCTTCTCGATGACAACGTAACAAATAAATGTCTTTTCAATTATGCTTAATGAAACACCAAAAGGTGTTTCATTTTTTTATGGTTCTTTTCTGTGATTCAAAAAATATTTATTGATTTACAATAAAATTATATTGCAAATCAAAAAAATCCATGTTATAAAGACAATATACAAGTACTTGGAGGTTAACATGGATAGCAAACTAAATAATTTCGTTAAAGCCATCTTAGATTTTTGTTTTTATATTGGCCTTGTGGCAGTCATCGCCGTTCCTTTTCTATTAAAACACGCCGTACAGCTTGCGTTACAAGTGTTGGGGAAAACAACGGAATATGCCGCGATCAATGACCATTATTGGTATGCAGTTGTTTCGATAATGCTTGTTGGAATCGCAGCACTTCTGATCTTGTATGAGCTTCGCAAGATGATGAAGACTGTTATAGATGATGACTGTTTTGTTGATGCTAATGTTAAAAGCTTATATCGTATGGGTACCTACGCATTTGTAGTAACTGTGATAAAGCTCCTTAGATGCTTTGTATATTTCACTCCTTCAGCCATTGTAATTGCTGGTGTATTTCTTTTCGCTGGGCTATTTAGCAAGGTTCTGGCAAGAGTATTTGATAAGGCTGTGAGATACAAACAGGAAAATGATTTGACCATTTAATGGAGTAGGTAGAGATATGATAGTGATAAATTTAGATGTCATGATGGCAAAACGGAAAATAGGACTAACTGAGCTAGCCGGTAAAGTAGGAATTACCTTGGCTAATCTATCTATTTTAAAAAACAACAAAGCAAAAGCGGTTCGTTTAGAGACCCTTGATGCAATATGTAAAGCTTTGGATTGTCAACCGGGAGATATCCTAGAATATGTTGATGATCAGGAGGAATAAGTATGGAAACCAACAATAATCAGATGCCACAGTACAATAATGGTTCTAGTGCACAGGCACCTCAATTCAACAACGTTACACCTATGCCACCTACATCTGCACCTACAGGAAATGCTGAGCATTTTAAAAAGTACGGATTATTATCTCTTGTATTTGGCTTAGTATACGGATTTTGCTTGTACAATAATCACGCGAGCATTACATATCCTATATTTATGGCTGGAGCTCTTATCATTCTCAAGCTGTTTAGAGCTAAAGATGGATTTTCATTATTAGCAGATTGCCATGGTAAAAAGGGTTTAGGAGTATTTTATGTTGTTTCTTTGATGCTTCTTTCTATACACAGATGCATGACAACCAGCTCTGCTCTCGAATTTTTAGAGAGGCTTGCCATTTTTCTTTTATTCTTTAGCTTTATCGTCTATCTGTATGTTGATACAACAGGTTTTGATATTGGCGCATGGTTTTTAAGCTTGTTGTGTGTCATTTTCAAGCCACTTGAACACCTTGCTCGTCCTATCTCAGATCATAAGGCTTACAAGATAACTAATGGAAAAATTGTCGATAACGAGAAGAAAAAAACAATTACAGCAGTGTTCCTTGGTATTTCTATCGCCATTCCACTTTTGATAATTATTATTCCACTACTGTGCTCTGCTGACCTTGTTTTTGAAAACTTCCTTTCAAGCATCAAGTTTGACTTTGATATATCTGAAGACGTATATCACGGAATCATGATGTTTCTGACAGCCCTTTTGGGATTTTGGAGCGCATATACCATTATTACTTCCATGGTTTTAAAAGAGCTTAGAATCAAAGTTAAAGGTGAAGGTACAACAAATCCAGTAATAGCCATCACATTTACTAGCATTATAGGACTTGTTTATGTTTTATTTTGCGCCATTCAGCTTCTCTATCTCTTTAGCGGAAGCATAGCTCTTCCCGCGGGATATACATACGCAGAATATGCCCACGAAGGCTTTTACCAGCTTCTTGCAGTATGTATCTTAAACATTATAATGGTCTCAATCTGCCAGGCATTTTTCAGCAAATCCAAGGTGTTGAAGATTCTTTTGACCTTAATTGCAACCTGCACATATATAATGATCGCTTCATCTGCCATGAGAATGATCCTTTACGTTGAAGTATATCATTTAACATTCCTTAGACTCTTTGTTCTATGGTTCCTCGTAGTTTTGTGCTTTTGGCTCGCGTTCCTTATTGCAAGCATGTACGTCAAGAATTTTCCTGTATTCAGAGCTTGCATGGTAGCGATCACCCTCGCATTTTTAGCCTTCATTTATAGCAACCCAGATTATCAAATTGCCCGCTATGATCTTACTGCTGCAGAAGAACAGATTGATGATTACGACTCCGTCAAAAGTTACATTTGCAACAATTTATCCTACGACGCCGTTCCTGCAATTATAGATAATGAAGAATTAATGAACGCCTTTGAAACTGCTCATTATTCCAGATATTCTGAGATCTATATAGACAGTAAAAAATACTCAGGATTTAGAAGATTTAATATCTCCTACTATATAGCCATGCAATATTTGAAATAACTCTCAGCAATATTTGAACTGTTTTCGCTACATAATGATAAGAAATGATCCGTCACAAGATGTATCATTGAAAAATGAGAGGATGTATTTTGACTATTATAGGAGGGCAAAATGAAAATATTAAAAGTAACAGATCCAGAGTTTACAAACTATGGAAGAATCATTGAAGGCTACGAAGAAGAAAAAAAACAGATTGAAGAAGCATTAAGAGATAAAACTCCAATCCCTGAAGGAACAGACTATGTAGCTGAAGAGAAAGTTCTTCAGGAGCTTCCAGCAGCTGACAGAATCGCTAACTCTCTTTTTGGCGGCTCACCAATGCAGTTTGGATGGTGCAATGGTCACAACACAAAACTTAACTGCCTTGAATATCATCGTTCAAGCGAGATCAACCTTGGTGCTACAGACTTTATCCTTCTTCTTGCGAAAAGAGAAGAGATTGTAGATCACAAGATAGATTCCAGCAAAGTTAAGGCTTTCCTTTGCCCTAAAGGAACAATGATCGAGGTGTACGCTACAGCGCTTCATTATGCTCCATGTCAGGCTAGCAAAGATTCAGGCTTCCAGGTTCTTGTTGGTTTGCCAAAAGGCACAAACGTAGGAATGCCTAGCTTTACACCTGCCAATCAGGAAGACAAGCTTATGACAGCTACAAATAAGTGGCTCCTTGCTCATGCTGAATCATCAGAAGCCAAGAACGGCGCTTGGATTGGAATCACAGGCGAGAACATTGACATAGCAGCTGATATCTAATTCCTTTTATCAAAAACAACCAATTATAATCCTAATAAATACGCCCCGAGGAGCATCGCTCATCGAGGCGTATCCTATTTATATGACTTTTTTATTCTTCCCAAGCTGATTTATATTCCGATTCTTCTAGAGAAACGTAACTATCCATGTAATCATCATACTGCTTCATTGTTATGAGATTAGCGTCATCATAGGCATTCTCTATATCGCCTTCGTAATAATAGAAGGTACTGTTTTCGTCATAGTCATCCTGTCCTTCATAGATAGCAATAATGTAGATGGTTTCAATTACTTCGCCTTTTTCATCAAACCTTACAAGCTCCATGAACTTTCTTCCTGAATGCATGAAGTCAGTATGTGCAATATAATAATGCCCATTTCCCTTTCTAATACTAGTGTTGTCTGCTGTTCCACATCCGCCATCTATATGCTTAATCTCACCATCAATAATGTCGTATACTTCCCAACCATAGTAGAAACTATCCACAAGTAGCTCATCTTCTCCATCATCGTCAAGATCAATGTAGTAAGCATCAGGAGTTCCATTGAATTCTATTACTTCTTCAAATATCTCAGAAAATGTACTTCCGTTAACTTCAAGCTCATCATTGAGAAATTGCTGAAACAATTCATTGCCCTCTTTAGCGGCTCTTTTTCCTTCATTTGTCGATTCAACTGAAGAAGCCTCCGTAACAACTTCTGTGGATTCCTCTTCAGTCACCTCGTCCAAAGACTCTTCTGAAATAGCTTCTACAGATTCATGCTCGGCTACTACAAATTCCTTCTTATTTTCTGTTGCACAACCCATAGTCCCTATTATCATGAGCCCTGTAAGCATAATAACAAATACCTTTTTCATTTTTGTATACCCTTTCAACAAAAAATTGATGCCCTTAAGCACACCTTACAGGTATAACACATTTACTACGAAAAAATAAGTTGCAGTTTGACGCTTGTTATTAACAAAAGTCGGAAGTATAATTTAAGACGTTGCACGAAAATTACTAGGATTCGAAAGGATTTTTAAAATGGATACATTAGAAATATTGAGAAATCTGGCTATCATTGTTATAAGCGCTAAGCTATTTGGTCTTATTGCCCGTAAACTCAAGGCTCCACAAGTAGCTGGAGAAATTATCGCAGGTCTACTTATTGGTCCCTCTCTTTTTAATATAGTTGTTGACAATGATTTTTGGTCAGGAATGGCTGAAATTGGTGTAATACTCCTAATGTTCAGCGCTGGTCTTGAAACCAATATCGACAACCTAAAGAAATCTGGCCTAAAGGCTACAGCAATTGCTATTGCTGGAGTTTCTTTTCCTCTGGTTCTCGGAACAATTATGTATATGTGCTTTTATGGTTTTTCTGCTCCTGGAACTTCTACATTTGTGGAAGCTGTATTTATTGGAACTATTCTTACTGCTACTTCTGTTAGCATCACTGTTTCAGCCCTTAAGGAGCTCGGCAAGATATCAACTGATGTAGGTACGACAATAATGAGTGCAGCTATTATCGATGATGTAATCGGTATTGTTGTGCTTACCGCTGTTCTTGGTCTAAAGGACCCAAATGCTGATCTTGGTGCTGTGTGCATCAAAACTGTAGCGTTCTTTGCACTTTCACTTATTGCCGGTGTTATTATCTTTAAGATCATGCAACGTTTTGTTCGCAGATGGCCTCATACTCGTAGAATTCCAATTATAGGAATGGCACTGGCTTTTGTTCTTGCATATGTTGCTGACAAATATTTTGGAGTTGCCGATATCACCG
Organism: Butyrivibrio hungatei DSM 14810; assembly: GCF_900143205.1. Lineage (GTDB taxonomy): Bacteria > Bacillota > Clostridia > Lachnospirales > Lachnospiraceae > Butyrivibrio > Butyrivibrio hungatei. Next base: position 17,275 of record NZ_FRDH01000015.1, read on the forward strand.
GTGCTTATGTTGCTGGTATTATACTAAGTTCTCTTGACGATTCTGCTTATATCGACAGAAAAATGGATATTAGTTCATATATGATATTTGGCCCTATTTTCTTTGCAAGTGTCGGACTACAGACCAACCTTAGAACCGTAGATCTTTCAATTTTAGCTTTTTCCATGGCTTTTGTTTTGGCCGGTCTTTTGGGAAAAGTAATTGGGTGCGGATTAGTTGCCAAACTCTTAAAGTACAATAACTCTGACGCACTTAAGATTGGCGTTGGAATGATGACAAGAGGTGAAGTTGCACTAATCGTTGCTCAAAGGGGGCTTAAGGCCGAGATCATCGATAGTAAATATTTTACTTCGGTAATTCTTTTGATCGTAGTTAGCTCTATTTTGACGCCAATAATTCTTAAAGCAATTTATTCCGTAGATGAAAAAAACAATAATCTTACATAAAAAAAAACAGGTCAGACATTTTAAACCATCTGACCTGTTTTTTCATATTTTCCTTTAGCGGTTACTTTACTTCGTCTGTAGTTCCATCTTTTTTTACAACTTCAAGCTTACAACCAAGTCCAAATGCGGCTGCAGCTCCTGCAATAAGTGCCCAAGGTGCTGCGGCAAAACCAAGGATTCCACCAACAACTCCAACATTTACTGGAACACTAAATACTACTTCGTCATCCTTTTTGATCTGGATTCTATCGACATTGCCTTCTTCAACCTTTTTCTTAAGTCTATCAATTATTGCCTTTGTGTCTTCACCTATATCTTTCATATCTGGCTGAATAAGCTTGATTGCTGCATCAACATCGCCATCAGTTTTCTGAAGTGCTTCTTTTGCAACCTTGAATTCAACTCCTGTCTGATCCATTACCTTTTCAACAGCTTCTAATGTAATTTCCATATTTGTATTCTCCTTTCAAATCAACTAGCAACTACAACTTTTGCAATTAAACTTACAATTCCAACCAAGATAAGAATTGGGAATGCGATGTAAATAAGTCCCCCCATCAACAAACCTATCAATATCAGTGGCAGAAATACTAGAAACACCAAAACTTTCATGATGCTCCAAGTAGCTTTAATTGCAAAGCCAAGCATTCTTCCAAAGATCATAAGGAAAAATATGATAAACAGCATTGATAACATGATCCTCACCATCCTTTCTAAAATAAAAACCAATGTTATCTGTTGTTGAAAATATTGTATATAATGGAGCTTTAAAAATATATATTCATAACAGGAAATTTATGTGCCATATTTCGATTTTATTGCAAGATATGATTGTTCTATTTGCAATGAATCAATCCAGCTTCAAGATCATCTCAATAACACGCTTAGCACACTTTTTTAGGTCTTCTCTGGTAATAGCTCTCATTTCCAGTGCTTTTTTTACTCTTTCTGGGTAACCATTTGCCATCTTAACATCATTACCTGCAAGAATCTCTTTATACTGCTCGGATCTATTCCACCAGTCACTTGTTACCATTCCCTTGAATCCCCATTCATCTCGCAGAATTCCTGTTAAAAGATCCTTTGACTCTGACGCCCTCTGTCCGTTTATCACATTGTATGACGACATGATAGTCCATGGATCGGCTTCCTTAACGATAATTTCAAATACCTTGAGATATATTTCTCTAAGCGCACGCTCTGAAACTCTTGAATCACTGTGTTTTCTATTGGTCTCTTTATTATTTGCAGCAAAATGCTTTACGCTACATGCTACGTTATTTGATTGAATACCCTTAACCATCTGCGCAGCAAGTTTTCCAGCAAGATATGGATCTTCTGAATAATATTCAAAGTTACGACCACATAGTGGGCTTCTGTGAATATTTACAGCTGGCGTAAGCCATATCTGGAGGTTGTTTTCCTTGAGCTCCTCTCCACCTGCAACACCAATTTCATACAGCAGCTCTTTGTTCCATGTAGAAGCAAGAAGTGTTGCACAAGGCCAAGCTGTTGTTGCAACGCCGCATTCCGAATTAATTCTTACACCTGCAGGGCCATCAGCAGTCATAACATTTGGAATACCATATTCAGGCTTATTGCCCATTCCCCATGTGTTAGCAACACCTCTGTTAGGCTGACCACCAAGAATATCTATAAGATCTTCATCATCAAGCTGCTCTACAAATTCATCAACAGACATTTTGCCATCAAACACGTCTATAAGAGGCTTAACACCTTCTTTATATGGATTCATGAGAAGGTACCTTGCTCTTCCTTTCTCTTCTGGGACCATTGCCTCTTCTGTTCCTGGCACCATCTTTTCAAAAATGCATTCATCCTTGTCTCTAGCTGGACCTGTAGGAAGATCTTCATAGGTTCCATCAGCAAGAAGCCTTTTCTTTAATGACACGGGATTAAGCTTCTCAGAAAGCTTTTCATATATCTCATCGTCATCCTGAGCGTATGTATAGTCAATCTCCTCAGCCTCAGCTACACTTCCACCAATGAAAAACTTATAATCACCTTTTTCAACAACATAGGAAGATTTCTCTATCTTTCCAAGATCATCATATGAAGCTAACTGATATTTATTAACTGAAAGCTCCATTACCTGGGATTCTCCAGCTTTTAAAAGTCTGCTCTTTTCAAAAGAAACTAATACTTTTGCCGCTTTTCCAAGCTTACCCTGTGGTGCTGAAAGATAAATGGCTACAACTTCTTTTCCGCTAACTTTTCCAGTATTTGTAACATTAACAACAAAAGTTATGTCATCGCCTTTTTCTTTTACTTTAATAATCTCTTTTTCAAAGTTTGTGTAAGAAAGGCCATAGCCAAATGGGTATACCACTTTATTTTTTGCTCCAGAAAGGGTTTCAAAATATCTATAACCCACAAATATATCTTCTGTGTAATCAACATATTCTGGAGACTCGTGGAACCCTGCTGTTGATGGATAGTCGTCTACGTCTGCAGCAAATGTGTCTGGGAGCTTACCTGATGGATTAACATATCCCATAAGAACCTCAGCAACAGCTAATCCGCCTTCCATTCCACCTTGCCAAGCTAAAAGAGCTGCTTCTATAGCACTGTCGTTCTTTATCCACTTTGTATCTACAATACCGCCTGTATTTAACACAATTATTGTATTTGCAAAGGCTTCTTTTACCGGATTAATCAGCTTTTTCTCGTTTTCTGTAAGATAAAAATCTCCTTCAGGGAATATCTTTCCTGCTGTTTTTGGCATGCTTACCTCATTGCCCCAAGGATTGTATTCTCCGTCATATTCTACATCTGAACGATCCCAACCTTCTCCAGAAAATCTACTGATACTGATGATCGCTGTGTCTGTATATGCTTTAGCCCCCTTTATGAGTTCATCCTCTAAGACAGGCTCCACTGTCATTCCAGGAGCAGATCCAGTTTTATACTGCTCTTCCACATTTTTCTTATAAAAATCACAGACTGGTTCATATACATCTACTCCAAGGATTTTGAATCCATCATAGATGTTATGAATATATTTGGTGTAAACATCGCCGCTTCCGCCACCACCTTTTACATAATCAAAGGTTCCTTTTCCAAAAAGAGCTACCTTCTTGCCCTTTGATAACGGCAAAGCTCCCTTTTCGTTCTTTAAGAGTACCATCCCTTCAAGAGCGGCATTTTTTGACAACTCGATATGTTCAGTGCCGGCTGTAACCCTTGTATCGCCGTAAAGTGGCATAGCTGGCTGATAATTTGCTCTAACCCATTTTTTCATAAGATATCCCTTTCATTCTTTTCAAAATAAATAAATCAATCTAATACTACCATTTTGTTAATAGATTAGTTATAAATTTTTCTTATTTTTTTTAGGCTTTCATTCGAACATATAATGTATAATCTCCTTATGAAATTTGGAACATGCATTTTAGCGATGGTAGCGTAGCTTTACCGGAGCATAAAAATGTGGATGTGGTTTCTTGAGGGCTCAAAACAGGCAGGTCATTCGACCTGCCTGTTTTATTTCTATGCACCAGCAAAATAACTCTAACAATTACCATAAATGCGATATTTATTGCTTTTTGAGGGATGTATTATTATATTATTACTGTTAATGATTTTTATGTGGAGGAGCACCATGAAAAAGTGGAGTTTTTCATCTGAACATTTGATACCACTGAGCTTCTTAGGAGCAATTGTTATTGGAACAATACTCCTTTTACTTCCAATATCTACTGCAATGGGCGAAACTACCGACTTTATTACAGCACTTTTCACAGCAACTACATCTGTTTGCGTTACAGGTCTTGTTGTTACAGATACATATAGTCACTGGAGCACCTTTGGTCAAGTAATTATCCTTATCCTGGCTCAAATTGGCGGACTTGGAATAATAACCGTTGCATCAACATTTTTACTAGTATCCCAAAAGAAATTTACTATGGGCGAAAGAATGATGCTCAAAGATGCATTAAATCTAAATTCACGATCTGGTATACTTGGAAAGCTTGTCAGGATCATCCGTGGAACAATTATGGTAGAACTTCTTGGCGCTATCCTTTATTCATTTCGTCTCGTACCACTTTTAGGTCTAGCAAAGGGATTATGGGCATCATTATTTAATTCAGTTTCTGCCTTTTGTAACGCAGGAATGGATATCATAGGTCCAACGAGCATGGGGCAGTTTCACTCTGATCCAGCAGTTCTTTTGATCACAATGACACTAATTGTACTTGGCGGCCTTGGTTATGTTGTTTGGTTCGACATATCATCCGGAATAAAAAAAGGTATCAAGAAAAACTATTCACCCAAAACAATAATAAAACGCTTTACTGAACACACCAAGTTAGTCCTTACGATGACGTTTTCACTCATACTTTTGGGTGCTTTGATCATTTTCTTTGCTGAATACAACAATCCAGCAACAATAGGAACCATGTCGCTTTCCGACAAGATCATAAACAGTTTTTTTCAGTCTATAACTCTTAGAACTGCCGGTTTTGCAAGCTTTTCGCAGAAGGGATTGACAGATATATCATGCGTAATATCCTATGTTCTAATGTTTATAGGCGGATCCCCTGTAGGTACCGCTGGTGGAATAAAGACAGTCACTTTTTTCCTCGCAGCTATCAATATAATCAACTATATAAATTGTGATGAAAAGAATCTGGTTTTTCACAAACGAGTAACCGAAGATCTCATGAGAAAAGCTTCTGTCATACTTGCCGTTAGCTCTTTTACAGTAATTGTCCTTACTCTTATACTACTGGCAACAAATCCTGCCATCACGGTAGTTGATTCACTTTTTGAAGTAATAAGCGCTTCAGCCACTGTTGGTCTTACAAGAGATGTTACCCCGACCCTTAATCTTGCCGGTCGTATTATAATTATCATAGCAATGTATTTAGGCAGAATTGGTCCAATATCAATGGCAATATTTTTTGCTAACCGTAAGCCAAATAAGAATTCATGCAAATTCGCTGAAGGCGAATTTTACGTCGGATAAAGGAGAAAAAAATGAAAAAATCAGTTGCAGTTCTAGGACTTGGAAGATATGGCGTCAGCCTGGCAAAGACCCTCTACGACATGGGGGCAGATGTCCTTGTTGCTGATAAAGACGAAGATACCATAAAGGAAATGGCTGGCTTTTGCACAGTTGCTGTCGTTGCTGATCTAGAAAACGAAGAAGAGATCAAGGCATTAGATCTCAAAAACATGGACATTGTAGTATGTGCCATGGGACGAAACATGTCAGCAAGTATCATGGTAGTAGCCGTAGCAAAAGAGCTTGGAGTTCCTCTTGTTGTGGCCAAAAGTTCATCAGAAAGAATGTCTTCAATCCTAAAGAAAGTTGGAGCAGACAAGATCATAATTCCTGAGGATTTTGGTGGAAATCAGTCAGCTCGAATCCTGCTCTCTGACACATTTATGGATTACTTCCAGCTTGACGATACTCTTTCTTTAGTAGAGATCAAACCTAGAGAGAATTGGATCGGTAAAAATCTTATTGAATTAGAGCTCAGAAAAAAATACAAATTAAACGTAGTTGCAGTTAAAGATAGCCAGACTCCTTGGGGATTCATTGATTCTCAAAGAAAACTTGGTAAAGACACTACATTACTTGTTATCATAGAAACTAGTGAGCTAAACAAGATCAACAAAAACTGATGATTTTTGTTATCATCGATTTTAACGCATATGGAGGTAAAATATGTATTTTCTGATCAATAACACTTTAGAAGAATGCAGCGCAGAACAGTGTCATGATGCCGCTTCCCCATATGTTGCTATCTTGACTCCTGCACAGTGGGCAGAACAAAGTGAAAACTTTGATATGGGACTTGATTTTGATATAAGCAATGAGGAAATATTCACTACAAAAGCAGAAGTTAACTATGACTCTCTCACTGGAACTTTCTGCATTCCAACTCAATCTTCTCACACAGATGATCCTCAAAAGTTTTCATATGCACTTGATGAAACTGGCATTGTATTCATAGATAATGGGGATACTGTAGAGAACATCGTTAAACGCATTCAAAGATTCAAAAAATGGAAAAAACCTTCTCTCGAAAGATTTTTCTATGACTTTTTGGAACTTATCATACATGACGACCTCTCTACGATGCAGCGCTATGAGATGGAGCTCGATAATCTGGAAAAAGAAATAATGACAGATACAGAAGCTGCTGACATGAGCCGAAATAATGACATTCGTAGCGACATACGAGATCTTAGAACTCATTATGAACAGCTCCTAGATCTTGGTCAGGAACTAGAAGAAAATGAAAATGGCTTTTTTAATGAAGAAAACCTCAGATACTTCAGAATGTTTTCAAGCAGAGTTGAAAGACTGTATGAAGCCGCAACTCATATAAGAGATTATACCATCCAGTTAAATGATCTATATCAGTCTCAGCTCGATGTTAAGCAAAATAGGATTATGACTGTGCTTACCGTGGTTACTACAATTTTTATGCCACTCACACTGATCGTTGGTTGGTATGGAATGAATTTCAAATACATGCCAGAGCTTGAATCAAAGATGGGATACCCTGTTGTAATTCTCCTCAGCATATTGATCGTAGTAGGAAGTCTTATCTTCTTTAAGATAAAAAAGATACTGTAATTTGGTCATGCAACCCAAAATAAAAATCGCTTCAGTGAAAGCGATTTCAGTTTGGAGTTTTATTTCATTTAGACCTGTTTTTTTAATTTTTATTATTTATTTAACTGACTCGTTATGTTATAAATATCTCAAATGATTTTTTTAGAGGTGATAATATGGCTGAAACAAATAATGATAATGTTATGCTGTCTCAGGCTGAGATAGATAAACTTATAAAGAAAATGGAAGAAGAAAAAGCTGAAAAGAAGTAATTATTTAAGGTTCAGTTCCTTATTTGAAACTGAACCTTTTCTTTATTTCCGTGAATGACTATCTTCGCTTTATAATTTTCATTCCTGTAATGAATGCAAATGGAAACATAAATATCTTTTCCGTTCCATCATTAAATCTAACCACAAACTTTGTTGGTATCTCGTCATCATCAAGAGTTACGTCGGTAATCACACCGTCACCATATTTTGATTGATTCACTTTATCGCCAGTCTTAAGTATTTTGGGAACATTATCGCTGGAAGTCTTTGCCTGCAGCTTCTTTTTATATGAAGAAATAGCTCGTGGCTTAGTTTTTTCCTTAATATTCACTGGAGTTTTTTCTTCTTTTTTGCATAGCTCTCCAACAAAAAGTGATGGCTTATCACTATATTTTAGAATGGTAAGCGTATCTTTTGCTCTGGTCATTCCAACATAAAAGATTCTCCGCTCTTCCTCATAATCTCTCTTCTCTTGGACTGTTGCTGTCTTGAACGATTTAATGATCTTACTTGGAAAAACTCCATTAACAACATCCATAAGAACAACATGCTCATATTCAAGGCCTTTACTTGAGTGAATCGTAGACAAAATAAATTTTGACTTGTAGTTTTCTTCCTTGTTAGCAAGAATATCCCTTAACTGGATAAGTCTGTCTAGAAATGCCTCTATTGTAGCCTCATTTTTGGCAAGCATCTTTAGGATAAAAAGCTTATTATCATCAATATTGTTGTTCTTTAGATACTCTCCATATCCCATTTTTTCTATGCGATTTATGGCTTTAATAGGATTCTCAGATACCATATTTCTAAAATTGATACGCAAGTCTCTGACATTTCCTAAAATTCTTCGATTTATCTCAAGTTCTTCGACTGCATCGAGGATCCCAATATGCTTATAATCGGCAATGTAGCACATTTTCTCAGCATCAGCCTTGCTCAGGTACGTCTGAAATTTATAAAACACCTTCATGAAAAGTTCAGGATCCATAGGGCTTAATGCAAAATTCAAGATAGTTGTCACATCCACTACCACTCTATGTGAAAAGAAGCTCATATCAGTATTTTTAATCCTATATGGAACTTCATCTCTCTCAAGAATATCAATAAGAGGTAAAATAGACTCATTATCCCTGTACAAAACTGCCGTCTGCTCTTTTACCGTGGTAGCCATCTTATGAAGATAGTCATATTGCGACTCTCTGCTCCTAAGTACATCAAATCTGATAGCTTCGCCCGCTTCTCTTGTAGCATTCATATGCTTGTCATGGCGACTAAAATTCTTTTGAATGAACTTATCCGCCACTTCAACAATTCTAGCGTTTGATCTGTAATTTTTGTCCATCACAAGCACTCTTGCACCTGGATGATCCTTCTCAAAGTTCAGCAACGCATCTGGATATGCTGCTCTAAAACCATATATACTCTGATCTTCATCTCCTACCATAAAAAGATTGCCATTTTTTCCTGCTAAAAGAGATATGATCATATGCTGTATTTTGGATGTATCCTGCGCTTCATCAACGCAAAGATACCTGTACCGATCTCTGTAATGATCCAGAAGTTCCTTAGAACCCTTAAGCATCCTATATGCATATATCATCTGATCATCATAATCCATAAGGCTGCGTTTCTTTAACTCTGAATTGTATTCCTCATAAATCTTAAAGAGATCTATTCCTTGATCCTTACCAATCTCTACTATGTCTTTTTCTGTAAGGAGCATGTTTTTACAGTAAGTTATCAAAGTACGGATGTTTTTGATATCACTCTCTGTGGGATACTCTTTCATTACATTCAGATAAATGTCAGTCAAGATCTTACCTGAAACCTTCTCATCTGTTAAAAGATCAAATGATTTCTTACCAATAAGCCTTCCATAATGGCTTATTATCTTAGCGCAAATTCCATTGATAGTTCTAAACTCTAAGTTAGTTGCTCCGTCGTTACCAAAAATGTTTACAAAACGGCTTTTCATATCTCTTGTTGCTGCAACTGTATACGTAAGAGTTAGTATATTATCTGGTGCAATTCCACTTACAAAAAGCATATACCCCAGCCTGTTTACTAGAACCGTCGTCTTTCCACTGCCGGGAACTGCCAAAAGAAGGACCGGGCCCTCAACAGCCTTTACGGTCCTTTTTTGTTCATCATTTAATTTATTTCCATATCTTTTAAAAAACTCTTCATCTGTCAAATAACTCATAACGATACAATTTTATGTTACGAGCACATCTTATGTCTATATACTTTTTTCTAAGCAAAAAACTTCGTAATATAGGATTTATCCTGCCATTGGTAATTTTTATAAAAGATTTATAACCAAGTTAGGAAAAAGAAATATTTGTGAGTTATAGTATTAAAAAATGAGTTGCCTCAACTTATATTATTCTTCATCAAGGAGGTGTCTGCGATGGATGTTAATCACAAAGATATCAATAGCAAAATCAAAAAACCTGCTAAGGTTATTGACGCCGTAAACTATAACGGCAAATATATGGATCCAAGTATTTTAAAAGGAAAAATCATTTCTGTAACAGCAATACTGACCACCTTGATTGCTATATCATTAGCAATTATGTTCTTATGTTAAAGGCTTATACCAAAAAGCCGCCTGTTCATCTTGTGAACAAGCGGCCCATTTAATTTATTGCTTATTTGTTTGTCTTATCAATATTTACGCTAACACCATCTCCGCTTAAGTTAATGTTCTTATTAACCTTAGCGTCGTATGTACCAGCTTTCATGATCTCAGTAAAATCTACGCCTGTAGCTTCTGACATTGTATCAAAAACCTGTTTCATAACAATTGGCATATTACCTGAAATCTGGCTTGCACCATTTGTGCCATCCCCTGTTCCATAAATATTGATCTTATCGATCTGTGAAAGAGGTTTAGCAATTTCAGCAGCCATCTGAGGCATGATCTTGATCATCATTTCAGCCATTGCTGCGCCGTTGTACTTCTTATAAGCTTCTGCTTTCTTTTCCATTGCTTCAGCTTCTGCAATACCTTTCGCCTTGATTGCTTCAGCTTCAGCTTTACCTTTTGCAGCAATACCAGCGGCTTCAGCATCATATTTTGCTTTAATACCAGCTGCTTCCTGCTCTGCAGCGAACTTCTGAGCTTCAGCCTGAGCTTTCTTTGCATCAGCTTCTCTTTCCTGCTCATATTTAGCAGCTTCGGCCTTCTTCTGTCTCTGAACAAGTTCTGCTTCAGCTTTCTTTTCAGCCTGATACTTCTCAGCGTCAGCCTGTTTCTCAATTTCAGCGGCAAGTTGCTGCTGTTTTACTACTACTTCCTTCTGCTTAAGTTCTGCTTCACGTTCTGCCTTCGCGATCTGAGCATTAACTGTAGCTGTCTGAATTGACTTCTGCTGCTCCTGCTGCTGAATTTCATAAGCGGCATCCGCAACAGCACTTGCTGTGTCTGCCTCTTTCTTAAGTTCTGCCTGCTTGATAGCGAGAGCATTGTTCTTTTCAGCAATCTCAGTCTGAGCAAGAACTCTTGCATCATTTGCTGCTTTATCAGCTTCTGCCTTTGCAATAGCTACGTCTCTGTCAGCCTGCGCCTTTGCAATAGCTGCATCTTTCTTGATCTTAGCTGTATTATCCATACCAAGATCACTAATAAGTCCATTTTCATCAGTTACGTTCTGGATATTGCATGAAAGGATCTCAATACCAAGCTTGTTCATATCCTTTGAAGCTTTTTCCATAACCTGATCTGAGAAGCTATCTCTATCAGTATTGATAGTCTTAAGAGCAAGTGTACCAATGATCTCACGCATATTACCTTGCAATGAATCCTGAAGGTCCATTGTGATCATCTCTGGATCCTTGTTAAGGAAGTTCTTGGCAGCAAGCTGAATTGCTTCAGGAGTTGTACCAATCCTTACCTTTGCAACAGCATCAACGTTAACGTTAATGAAATCGTTTGTAGGAACTGACTGTTCTGTCTTGATGTCTACAGTCATCTGTCCAAGATACAATTTGTCGACTCTTTCAAAGAATGGGATCTTTACGCCGGCTCTGCCGATGAGAATTCGAGGTTTTCTTCTAATACCTGATATGATAAACGCTCTGTCTGGGGGAGCCTTTACGTACCCCGCTGCAATTACAATAATTGCGATAACAACTACTGCTGCGATTAAAATTGTTGTTGTGTCGAATAACATATTCATCATCCTTTCTGAGCACTTAATGTGCCACATAAACGAACCACTTTGTTTACCGGTTCCTTATGTGATAATTCTATATGCTACTCACTACCAAAAAAATCACGTCTTTAGCGTCTTTTTATCTTATATTTTTCCTTTTTGGAAGAATATTTATACTCCGCTACAATCAAAGCTTGGAATAAAGCTTTCCTTGGCCGTTTCCCCGACCTGCATATATCCGTTAACAACTCCAATGGATGCTGCGTATTCAACAAGACTCTTGTAGTCTCGCTCTGAGACCTTCCTATCAATCTCTGGATAGTCTTGCAGCTGTCCATTAGGCGTATATTGATTCATGAGGCTGATAAAAATATTGTCTCCATATTTATCATAAAGATACCTTACGATCATTTTTGCCTGGATAAGCATTCCAGGCATCAAAAGGTGCCTAACTACTACCCCTTTTTTAATAAGGTTTTCTTCATCGTTATCTGATCCAAATTCGCAATTTGGATGCTGCCTTATCATTTCATCTATCGCAGCTTTTGCAACATCAACGTAACCCTTTGCTTTACTATATCTAACTGCATCCTGTTCCCTAATATATTTAAAATCTGGAAGATAGATGTCGATAAGTCCATCTAGCATCTTAAGGGTATCTACCTCAATATATGATGAAGTATTCAGCAAAAAAGGAATCTTTATATTTCTACTTTTAGCTCTTTCAATTGCAGTTTTGATAGTGGGAATAAACATATCACCTGTGACAAGATTTATATTATTTGCGCCCTTTTCCTGAAGCTCAAAGAAAATCTCAACCAATCTCTCGGTAGGTATTATCTTACCCACTTCACCACGACTAATCTCTTTATTTTGACAAAAGACACATCCCATGTTGCAACCAGAAAAAAACACGGTTCCAGATCCGTGCTCTCCTGAAATACAGGGCTCCTCCCACATATGAAGAGCAGCCCTGCTTACATGTAATTCACTTTTTTCATTGCAATAACCCTTGGTCACAGTCCTATCTATAGAACATTTTCTTGGACACAAGGTACAGCTTTTGTATAATTCTTGTTCTGTCATCTTTATTCACATATGATGGCAATTACTTTATTGCCCAACGCATTTTTGTTGACTTACTTCTTGGATTTATCCTGCATTCCTCTGCTGAAGGCCTGATCACATCAGATGAAATCTCGCTAAACGCACCCTCTTTAAGATGTTCTTTAAAAGCCTTTTTTACTAATCGATCTTCTCCAGAATGAAAAGTCAGGATTGCCACTCTTCCTCCCGGATTTAAGATTGTAGGCAATTTTTCTAAAAAAGAATAAAGAACTTCAAATTCACTATTAACATCGATCCTAAGCGCCTGAAAAACCCTTGCGCAGCTCTTTTTGATCGCCTGCTCCTTTTCCTCCTTAGGAACCTTCCAAAGAGCCTGCTCTATCGCTTCTCTAAGCGCTGTCGTGGTATCGATGTTTTTTCCTTTTTTCATAAGCGAAAAAACTTTATCAGCAATTTCTTCTGCATAGGGCTCGTCGGAATTTTCCACCATCATTCCCACAAATTCTTCTTTTGTTATGTTTTGAAGTCTCTCCGCTGCAGATTCTCCATGAGAAGGATCAAGCCTTAAGTCCAGTGGTCCATCTATCTTATAGGAAAATCCTCTCTCAGGATTATCAATCTGCATAGATGAGACACCAAGATCAGCCAAAACAAAGTCAAATTTACCGGCTTCATTAGCCACTTCATCAATGTTTGCAAAATTAATCAATCTAAACTTAAATCGATCCTCATCAAATCCCGCATTCCTAAGTCTCTCAACAGTCTTGCTCGATTCTATAGGATCCACATCCAGACCATATATACAGCCATTTCCTCCAAGTTTCTCTAGCATTTTTCTTGTGTGACCACCATAGCCAAGAGTACAATCAAGACCTTGCTGGCCAGGTTTGATCTGAAGGAAATCCAAAATCTCTTTTACCATGATAGAAATGTGCATCCCAGCAGGTGTGGAGCCTTTTGAAATAACATGTGCTATTGTATCTCCATACTTTTCTGGATCATGCTCTTTATACTTTTCCTCAAATTTTTTGGGATATTTACCTGAGTAATGTACTCGTCTTTTGTGCTTTTTCTCTTCCAATTATTTACCCTTTTTTCCTTGTATTAACCTAAGCTTCTCTTTTCTGCTTAGCCTTTTTATATGCCATTCTCTGCTCATGGCTTCTTCTTTGGTATTTGCGGTTTCATAATATACAAGTTTTACTGGAAGCCTAGGCTTTGTGTATTTGGCTCCTTTACCTGCATTATGATCTGCTATCCTTTTATCCAGATCATTTGTCCAACCGCAATATAGCGAACCATCTGCACATTCAACTATATATGTATAGTTCATTTTTGCTCCAATTAAAAAAGTGCGCTAGCTATAGTTCCAAGTACCATAGCTGCTATCAAAATAAGTGCCATAATCGCTATTGGCTTTTTAAACTTTCTTGTAGACATTTCTCTTCTCCTATTTGTAAATATATTTATTTCTAGCTCGTAACAAGCGTTCCATCGTGTCTCTGATAACATTTTCCGGACATGCCAGATTTAGTCTTTCAAATCCGCTTCCTGATGCCCCAAAAACATAGCCTTCATCCGCAAATATATATGCTTTTTTGACCATGAAATTCTCTAGTTCATTATCAGACAATCTCCATGCTCTAAAGTCACACCATAGCAAATAAGTTCCCTCTAAAGGTAGTGCTTTGATCTCAGGCATATTCTTGGCAAAAAAATCTCTCACATACGTAGCATTATCTGCTATAACTGCTATACATTCATCAAGCCATTTCTCACAGCTTCTATAAGCTAAACGACAAGCTTCCATTCCCAAAGCATTAGTTCCAGATCTAAAGCCTTCCAATCTCGATCCAATAAATCTATCCCTAACCTCTTGGTTCTTTATTATTATGTTCGAAGTTTGAAGTGCAGATAAATTGAATGTTTTGCTTGGGGCAGTACATACTGCCATATTCATACTTGCTTCACCGGAAATTGTACTCATAACAGTATGAGTAATACCTGGCATTATTAGATCATTGTGGATCTCATCATCAATGATAAATACATCATTTGCAAGACAGATATCGCATACTCTCTGCAGTTCCTCTTTTGTCCACACACGTCCAACTGGATTATGTGGGTTACAAAAGATAAGTAGCTTATTCGATATTTCTTTTGCTGCTTCCTCAAACGCTTCGAAGTCAATCCTGTAACCATTTTCATCAAAAATCAGAGGAATATCAACGAGTTTCCTAGCCTTTATATCCACTGCTCTTCTAAATGGTCTGTAAGAAGGTGAAAAGACAATAACGCCATCCCCTGGCTTTGTTACACTAAGGATTAAGTCTCCTATTGCTGTAACAACTCCATCAGATGGCGCGATCCACTCTTTTTCTAAATGATATGAATGTCTTTTCTGCATCCATTCTATGACTGCTTCGTAATAATCTTCGGAAGCAAATGTATAACCCAAAGTTCTATCAGCTAAGTATTTACCTATTCCCTCTCTGATCTCAGGTGCTATGATAAATTCCATATCCGCAATAGAAAGAGGTACTATCCCATCAGGAACATCCGGATTTCTATCATACATATCCTTATACTTATAGGAACTTTTAGCGTCACTAACAGGATTAGTCACAAAATCATACATAAAAAGGCTCCTAAATAGTTCTTTTATCAGATACAGTTATATTCTTTATTAACGAGAATGTTTTCGACAGCCTCAATATCATCTGTGTTGATCACCATAATAGGTCTGCCTGATTCACGATTAAATGAAAGATATGTGTAATTAACATTTATATTAGTTGAATAGAGCGTTTTGAGAATCTTATCAAGTGCTCCTACTTCATCCTGACACTCTACAGCAAGAACTGGAGTTGTCTTACAAATATAATTTTCTTTCTGAAGAACTTCAATACACTTTTCAGGATCAGAAACAACCATCCTGATAATGCCATATTCAGCAGAATCATTAGTTACAGATCCCAAAATGTTGATTCCATTCTCACACAAAATACCTGTAATATTTTGTAAACATCCTTTCTTGTTTTCAGCGTAAATAGATACCTGTTTAAGCATTACATCCTCCCTTGTCCAACTAAGCTAGCAAAAAATTACTCGTCTCCTAAAATCTTCTTGACCGCCTTTATAACATCAGATGAAGTGAATGGCTTAACGACAAAGTCCTTTGCGCCCTTCTTAAGAGCAAGCATGATCATATTCTCATACTTCTGGTCTGAGCACATAATAACATTCGCCTTTGGATCATACTCCATTACTTCCGTTAAGGCATCAATACCATTCATTTTAGGCATATTGATATCAAGAATCAACAGATCTGGCTTTTTTTCTTTATACTGCTCTACAGCATCCACTCCAGTTAGTGCCTCACCTACTATCTGATATTTCTCAGGATCCAGAGCAGATTTCAACATTTGTCTCATAAAATTTGTATCATCGGCTATCAATATTTTTTTTCGCATAATTTTTCTCCTGAAATAATGTGAAATGTAGCACTTATATTATGACAGTAAAAGGTCATCTAATACAACTATAATATTGATTATTTAAGAATTAAACAGAAATCATACGATTTAATAGTTTTTTAATTGCATAAATTTTTGTATGTTCGATAATTAATATATGATTTAATGTTTCTATTATTGAAGGGAAGGGCGATCAAAATGAAAAACTGGAAAGCACTAACACTAATCGTAATACTGGTTTTCTCAACAATAATCAATGGTTGCGCAAAAGAGTCAGTAGAAGTTCCAGAAGAGGAAACTTCCGTAGAAAAACTGACCCTCCTAAATACTAAAAGCGAGGTCACATCACAAATAAATGACCTTGCTGCTAAATATGAGCAGGAAACCGGGATAAAAATCGAAGTTCTAGGCGTTGAATCTGGTGCAAATGCTCAAGCCACGTTAAAGGGCTACTATCTATCTGATCAAATGCCAGATATCATTGCTTGCGAGGCCTCCAGCTTTGCAAACTGGGATGGTCTCTTGGTGGACCTGAGTGATCAAAACTGGGCAACCAGAACAGATGCTGCATACAAAGATGCAACCTATGGAACCCTCGGTTTTCCATACACAACCGAGGCTATTGGTCTTGCTTATAATGCAAATATCCTTTCAGCATGCGGAGTCGATCCTGCTTCTATCACTAGCCCAGGCGCTATGAGAGCTGCTTTTGAAGCCATTGATGCCAAGAAAGAAGAGTTAGGTCTTAAGGCAGTCATAGGTTACTGCGCAGAACCTGAAAACCTGGGATGGTCATCAGGAAACCACATCTTTGGTGCATATATAGACTCTGGTCTCGACAGATCTGACACTACATACATTGATCTTCTGAATAATGGTGGACAAGTAGATGATACCCGTTTTGCAGATTATGCAGAAATGATAAGCCTTTTCAATCAGTACTCAGATCCAGACCTGTTAACAGCAGGTACATACAACGATCAGGTTCTTGGATTTGCATCAGGAAAGTATGCTTTCGTAACCCAGGGTTCTTGGATTGGAGCAACTTTAGTAGGCGATGATGCTAGCGAATACCAGGCAGCCGGAAGTTTTCCAGTAGGAATGGTTCCATATGCATTCCAAGACGGAATGGAGACAATTCTTACGAGTGCACCTTCTTGGTGGGCTATTCCAAAAGAAGGCCAAGTTGATGCCGCTAAAGCCTTCCTTCAGTGGTGTTCTGAGGATTCTGCACAAAAGATTCTGGTAGAGGAAGCCGGATTTATTAGTCCTTTCAAGGACTGCAAATATGTAGCTTCTGATCCATTTGCGAAGGTCATTTCAGATTATATCTCAGCAGGAAAGACTTCCAGTTGGCACTGGATGGATATGCCTGAAGGCCTAGGTCAAAAAGGCCTTGCATTCGCATTCCATAAATTTGCCGCAGGAGAAGTTGATACTGCTGGTTTTGTACTAGAGATCAAGTCAATTGCAAAAGACTGGTACTCAAAACTATAAGGAGGTAGAATCGTGAAAGAAAATGTTGGCGTAAATGTAAAAAAGAAAGATTCCATAGTATTTCAGCTTTCTGCCTTGAATCTGCTTATTTTAGTAGCATTCATAGTAGTTATGGTCATGGTAATGTCTGCTATGCAAACATCTACCACAAGCAGTATAACAATGTTTGGCTCTATGATGAACCTTACTACCCATGAGGCCAACTTAAAATCAGATGTAATGTCTCTGTATGACCAAGCAACTAGCTATGTTGCAGCAGATGCTGATGAAACTAAAGCAGCTCTTTTACCACAGATAAATATCGCAAAAGAAACAATCTCTGCAGATATCAAGACTTTAAACGATGACTTCGCTGGTTATAATGATGAAGAAGCAACTGCTCAGCTAAAAGAGATCTCAGAACAATACTCTAGACTCTCCGCCCTTATCGACAACGCTATAACAAGATGTGATGCCGGTGACCAGACAGCTGCTTATTCTATCCTGTTTGATAAAGCTGAAATTCAGAAAATAGCCATCTTCCATTCGACAAAAGCCCTGGATGCAGCGATCACAAAGTCGGCTAATGCAACAACGGACCAGATGAATTCACTGATGGTTTCAGGTGTAGTCGTCGCAGTGATCGGAATGGCTATCATTCTGGTACTCATCGTACTCAACTTCCTTATCAGCTATATCAATATAGTTAAAAAGATCAAATCCATCAGTTCTGAAGTAAACACAATGATCACTAATATCGAAAAAGGCAATGGTGACCTTACAGCTAGAATAAAGACCAAGACAAAATCTGAGCTGTTGTTCATTACAACTGGTATCAACCACTTTATCGAGACTTTACAAGGTATCATGCGAGATGTAAAAAATGGTTCTGTGGTTCTCACAAGTTCTTCAGAGGAAGTTATCTCACAACTCCAGATTGCAGATGATAGCGTAACAAATACCTCTGCAGCCCTTGAAGAGCTTTCTGCAAATATGGAAACCGTTTCAGGAACTGTTTCTTCTATCAACACTAAGGTTGAAGATGTTAAAGCAGCTTCTCAGGAGATAACAGAGCAGGCACAGGCAGGAACCGAAACCGCTATCTCTATCAAGCAGGAAGCCAACGAACTTAAAGAAAGAGTAACTCAGAAGAAATTACAGGCTAGCGACCAGGTTTCTCAGCTTTCTACTGTACTCACTCAGTCTGTACAGGATTCTGAAAAAGTTAGCCAGATCAACGAACTTACAAATGTAATCCTGGATATAGCAAAACGCACTAACCTTCTTGCTCTTAATGCTTCAATCGAAGCCGCAAGAGCAGGTGAAGCAGGAAAAGGCTTCTCAGTTGTAGCAACAGAGATAAGCGCTCTTGCCGAAAACAGCCGTTCTACTGCTTCTAATATCCAGGATATTAGTAATGAAGTAACAGAAGCTGTTAACAGACTTGCTGAAAACGCCCAGGCAGCGCTTGATTATATCAATGGAACTGTTCTTGGAGATTATGATGACTTCGTTCAGACTGGTGAAAAGTACGAACATACAGCAGATATAATGAATAATATGCTGGCTGCATTTGATAATAAGGCGGAAAGTCTCAATTCCACAATGCAGGAAATGGTTGAGTCCGTAAGAATGATAACCGATTCAATAAAAGAAAGTTCTATTGCAATTTCTTCTTCCGCAGAGAATTCTTCGGAGATTGTTGGTGGTATCAAAAAGATCTCAGATGCGATCAATAAAAACAATGAAATCACTGAGCAACTTAGTGATACAACGCAGAAGTTTACTTCCCTTTAAATATGTTTTTAAAAAGCATTGGGACACTTATCAGTGTTCCAATGCTTTTTTATAATCCTGTTGCCTAATCTTAGCTCTGCTTATTTTTCCGTTACTTGTTCTAGGAAGCTTATCAATAAATTTGATAATCCTTGGATACTTATAAATTGCCGCTCTCTTTTTTACAAAATCCTGAATCTCTGTTCCAAGCTTTGTGCTTGCTTCATAGCCGGTATTTAAGATTATGCTTGCTTTTACAACAGCCCCTCTGTTCTTAGATGGAAACGCGGTAACTGCGCACTCAAATACCGCAGGGTGCTTCATAAGTATATCCTCAACTTCAGATGGTCCAATCCTGTATCCGCTAGATTTTATAACATCATCATTCCTTCCTAGGAAAAAGAAATTACCGTCCTTGTCCATGATCGCTTTATCTTTAGTGTGATAGACTCCGCCGCTCCACACTTCTTCATACATCTTTTCATCCCCAAGATAGCCTTTAAATATACCAATAGGCTTTCTATTTCCATTAGGAACAATAACAATTTCTCCCTCTTCCCCTGCCGGTACAATCCTTCCATCTTCATCCATAAGCTTAATCTGGTATAAAGGAGATGCTTTTCCAATGGACCCAGGAAAAGAGCTCTGTTCTATCGTTGTACATATCTGCAACGCTGTTTCTGTCTGCCCAAAACCTTCTCTGATAACTATCCCTGTCTGTGACGTAAACTGCTGTGACACTTCTTTAGGCATCGGCTCTCCTGCAGTTGTAGCATAACGCAAGTTATTTAAATTATACTTCTTAAGGTCCTCCAAAACTAAATATTTATATATCGTTGGAGGAGCACAAAAAGTGTTTATTTTCTCTTCTTCTAAAAGCCTAAGAAGGTCCGCAGCATAAAACTGCTCATAATCATATACCATTATTGCGGCACCCAAAAACCACTGTCCATAGAGTTTTCCCCATGCAGATTTAGCCCAGCCAGAGTCCGCAACTGTCAAGTGAAGGTCGCCATCGTTCATTCCATGCCAGTTTTTGGCTGTAAAAATATGTGCTATCGGATAAGAATAATCATGAATAACAGCCTTTGGAGCACCACTTGTCCCAGACGTAAAATAATAGAGCATGCTATCATCTTTGCTCGTAGTTACTCGCTCAAAAACGTCACTTTCTCCAGCAATAAGCTCATAAAAATCTGCTTTATCTTCATATTTATCCCCGACCACGATCTGAATAATATCGTTCTTATCTATAGCTTCTTTTACCTTGTCACATATACTCTCTGAATTAACACAGATTATCGCCTTAGTGCCTGATACAGCTGCTCTTTCACTGATATCTTCGACGGACACCATATGTGAAGTGGGAACAGCTATGGCTCCAAGTTTATGGAGAGCCAAGATGCTGATCCAAAATTCATATCTTCGCTTCAAAAGAAGCATAACAGAATCGTTTTTACTAATTCCAAGCTTCTTAAATGCGTTCGCTGCCTTGTCGCTAAGCCTTTTGAGCTCTCCAAAGCTTAGCCTTGTCTCTTTTCCTTCGGCGCTCCTATGAACAAGAGCCAATTTATCGGGATTTTCAAATGCAAACCTATCTACTACATCATAAGCAAAATTGAAATTTGGAGGGCATGTCGTCTTGATCTCTACTATTTCACCCTTTGAATCCCTTACTTCCCTGTAGTAATCTTCATATATGTGTCCCATGGTCCTTAATATCCAACCTTTCTAAAACGCCTATATCTTCCATCAATCAGCTGATCTGAAGTCATTGACAAAAGAACTTCTATTTCCGCCTCAATGTCCTTCTTCAACTCTTTAAGTCTTCCCTTTTTGTACACCTTATCTATTAATCCAAGCTTATAAAGCCTATCTGCAGTAAGCCCCAACGCTTTTGCTGCCTCGTCTGCCTTATCTGTGCTCTTCCATAAGATATTGGCACAGCTTTCTGGAGATACCACGCTAAAATACGCATCTTCCATCATCCATATCCTGTCTGAATGACAAAGGGCAAGAGCTCCTCCGCTACCACCTTCACCTATAACAATTGAAAGAATCGGCGTTTTTAGATCAGACATTTCATACAAATTTTCCGCTATAGCTCTTCCCTGACCTCTCTCTTCCGCATCAATACCGCAAAAGGCCCCTGCAGTATCGACAAAGCAAATGACAGGCCTATGAAACTTTTCTGCTTGCTTCATCAGTCTAAGGGCTTTCCTGTAACCTTCAGGATGCGCACTACCAAAGTTATGAAATATCCTATCTTCCGTGTTCTTCCCTTTTTCTATTCCTATAGCTGTAACAGGAATGTTGCCAATCTGCCCTATCCCTGCTATAACAGCTTTGTCGTCACCGTAATATCTATCTCCATGAAACTCAATAAAATTCTGTACAATAGATGATATATAATCTATCGCCGTTAACCTGTTATCTTTTCTTGCGCCAAGCACAATCTCGTAATCTTCCATTCTTTTCCTCTCAAAAAAGCTTTTAACTATGCAGCCTAAGAATCGCTGTAAGCGTCTCCTTTTGCCTGCTCCTTGGAACAATAAGATCCACAAATCCGCACTCTAATACTCGTTCTGCCTTCTGAAAATCCTTAGGCAACTCTTGATTAAGGCTCTTTTCTATTACTCTTGGCCCCGCAAATCCAACTCTAGCTCCGGGCTCAGCAAGCGTAATATCTCCTAACATCGCAAAACTTGCATCCACGCCACCTGTTGTTGGATTTGTCAAAAGAGCTATGTAAAGGTTGCCATTATTACTATGCCTCTTGACTGCCGCTGAAACCTTAGACATTTGCATTAAGGAGATCATCCCCTCCTGCATCCTTGCGCCACCAGAAACAGTTACTCCTATTACTGGAAGGCTCATGCTAGTTGCATATTCGAATAATCGAGTTATCTTTTCACCTACTATTGCTCCCATGGATCCCATCATAAAGTTTGCATCCATGGCAAATATACAGGCTCTATAACCGCCTATAGCAGCAACTCCGCATATTACGCCTTCGTTCTCGCGACTTCTTTCTTTTGCCAAAGAAAGCTTCTCATCATAGTCAGGAAATCTAAGAATATTAATAGATTCCAGATCCCTGTCATGTTCTATAAAGCTCCTTTTATCTGTCAGCATTAGTATTCTTCTTCTAGCTCTGACAGGAAAATAGTGCCCACATTCTGGACAAACAAAGTCGTTTTTTCTTATCTTATATACTGGAATCTGTTTTTGGCATTTTTTGCAGACTACTCGCCTGCTTTTTACTTTTACTTCACCATATTCCAGCTCATTATTTGCTTTTAAAAATAGTTTTTTTAATTCCATGCTTGTAAAACCTTTTGGCAGATACTGGTATCATAATTACCGATCAAAAACTTGCTATCTTCCATAAATCTCATATGCATTTCGCGATTGTTCTCAACTCCTACTAGCACAAACTCAGACAATGCACATTTCATCTTGCGTATTGCTCCATCTCTGGTATCTGAACATACAACCAACTTCCCCAGCATCGAATCGTAAAAAGGGGTTACTTCACAATTTTGATACAAAGCTGAGTCAAATCGTACATCCACTCCACCTGGAATATGGAGAAGTTCAACGCGGCCTGTAGAAGGCCTGAAATTTTTTGAGTCTTCTGCACAAATCCTACATTCTATAGCATGCCTGCTATTTGATATGTCTTTCTGGTCAAATGGAATATCTATTCCCGCTGCAGTCCTGATCTGCCATTCTACAATATCAATTCCGCAAACCATCTCAGTTACGGAGTGTTCTACCTGAAGCCTTGTGTTCATCTCCATAAAATAGAAATCATCATTTTTGACCAGGAACTCAATGGTTCCAACAGTAACGTACCCCACAGAACTAGCAAGTCTGACAGCTGCTTCATACATTTTTATTCTGGTCTCATCTGATAATACAGGTGCCGGACATTCTTCAATAAGCTTTTGATTTTTGCGCTGAACTGAGCAATCTCTATCTCCTAGAACAATCACTTTTCCGCTTCGATCAGCTAGAATCTGAACTTCCACATGCTTAACATTTTCAAGATATTTTTCCATGAAAATGCCATCATCGCCAAAAGAGTTATAGGCTTCCTTTTTGACCTGCGAAAACGCTCCTGAAAGCTCATTTTTCTCTCTTACAACACGAATGCCTTTCCCTCCACCGCCTGCTCTTGCCTTTAAAATTATGGGGTAACCTATTTTCTCTGCACTATTCTCAGCGTCATTAATATCAGTTAATATATCGCTCCCGGGTGCTACTGGAACGCTTGATGATATCGCTATCTCTCGCGCTCTTTCTTTCTCACCCATTTTTTCCATAACTTCTGCTCCAGGGCCAATCAAAACTATTCCATTATTTTCGCAGGCTTTAGCAAATTCCGGATTTTCTGAAAGCATCCCGTATCCTGGATGTATTGCCTTCACTCCTACTTCTTTGGCTAAAGTTATGATCGCGTCTATATTTAGATAACTGTCCTTGGCTAAAGGACCTCCTATACAGTAACTTTCATCAGCCATTTCTACATGAAGTGCATCTGTATCAGCTTCAGAACAAACTGCAACAGTCTCAATGCCCATCTCCTTACATGCTCTTATGACTCTTACAGCAACTTCACCTCTATTAGCTATCAAGATCTTTGAAAACATTTCAGCCACTAGCTTTCTCCTCATCAGAAACAATAGCAAAAGAAAAATCTCCGCTCATACACTTCTTGCCATCAACGCTTAGTTCTCCGTGAAGCACGTACATTGGATGATATTCACGCACCAACTTTGTATCTATTTTTATCGTATCTCCCGGCTTTATCATATTTCTAAAGCGCACTTTATCGAGCCCTGTATATACTGGTAACGCGCCTTTCTCTCGCATGTTATCTGCAAACATAATGCATGCAGACTGTGCCATCATTTCGCATTGAATAACACCTGGTACTATTGGGTTGCCAGGAAAATGACCCTGTAAAAAGAATTCATCTCCTCGAACTGTATAATAACCAGTTGCGGTTCCATCCTCATTTAACACCACCTCATCGACTAAAAGCATAGGCTCTCTATGAGGTAAGATCTTTTTAATTTCCTCTCTATTCATAAGCCCCCTTTTACTCAATAATGAAAAGATCCTGATTGTACTCCACAAGATCTCCTTCTTTTGCAAGAACTTCGGCAATGGTGCCATCTTTTGAAGCTTTGACCTCATTCATCATCTTCATAGCTTCAATGGTGCACAAAACATCGCCTTTCTTTATCTTGTCTCCAATCTTTAATGCTTCTTTTTCTCCAACTTTTCCATAAAATATACCTAAAAGCGGTGCTTTAACCTTATCCCCACTCTTTTTTTCAGGTTTCATTAAGTCAGCTGTCTTTTCAACAGAATCAACAACTTTCAAGTTCATTTGTCTTTCGCATGGATCAACTTGTACTTTTCGTTTAAGACATAACTTAAAATCCCCCTCTTCAACGGAAAGTTCAGTCAACCCTAGATTTTTAAACAACTCGCTGTATTCTAATAAAGAATTACTCATATTTTTCTCCACTTATGCCTTTTTAAAGGCTATACACGCATTGTGTCCGCCAAAACCTAAAGAGGTGCTGATGGCAAAGTTAATATCAGCCTCCACTGCTTTATTTGGCGTATAATCAAGATCACATTCTTCATCCTTTTCTTTGTAGTTTATTGTTGGCGGAATTACTCCATTATGAAGCGCAAGCACAGAAGCAATCGCTTCTACTGCACCTGTGGCTCCCATCATGTGGCCAGTCATGGATTTTGTTGAACTTATATGAAGGTCGTAAGCTCTTTTACCAAATACTTCTTTAAGAGCTTTTGTCTCCATAGCATCATTTAAGTGAGTTCCTGTTCCGTGGGCATTAACATAAATCTCATCCCTATCCTGAATATGCGCCTCATTTACAGCTGCCTTTATAGCTCTGACTGCTCCATCTCCCTCCGGGTCTGGTGCTGTTATGTGATATGCATCAGAAGTATTTCCATAACCAACCACTTCTGCCAGAATCTTGGCCCCTCTTTTCCTTGCATGCTCATATTCCTCAAGCACCAGAATTCCAGCTCCTTCACCCATGACAAATCCACCTCTTCTCTTGTCAAAAGGGAGACTTCCTTGCGATGGATCTTCAGCCAGATTCAGCGCCTGGCAATTAATAAATCCTGCCATCGCAAGCTCGTTGATAGAAGCTTCGCTTCCTCCGGCGATGATTGCATCTGCATATCCGTGCTTGATCGTTCTGTACGCTTCACCGATGGTATGTGTTGACGTTGCGCATGCCGTTACCACTGGAAGTGTTGGCCCCTTTGCACCAAATTTTATTGAAATAGCACCTGCGGCCATATTACTTATCATCATAGGAACAAAGAATGGTGAAACCATATCAGGGCCTTTTTCGTTTAGTTTCTTGACTTCACGCAAAGTAGTGTTAATTCCTCCAATACCGGATCCCACATATACTCCAAGTCTTTCTTTATCTATATCGCTTTCTAGGATCTTACTCTGGTCTACAGCCTGCCTTGCTGCACCCATGGCATACTGCATAAAAAGATCTGATTTTCTGATTTCCTGCATGGTGTCATAAAAATCCTTCGGCTCGAAATCCTTTACTTCTGCATCTAGGCTCACCTTAAGATTAGATGCATCAAACCTGTTAATTTTGTCTATACCACAGACACCATCAGTAAGATTCTTCCAAAAGACATCTACCGAATTACCAATAGGAGAAATTACCCCCATTCCGGTGACAACTACTCTACACATACATACCTCCATCAACCTTTATTACCTCACCTGTGATATATCGAGAGCTATCTCCAGCTAAAAACAGCGCAAGATCTGCCACATCATCTGGTTGGCCAAGTCTACCTAGAGGTAATTGTTTTGCAATTTCATTAGTCTGTTCTTCATTTAGTGTTGCCGTCATTTCTGTTGCTATATACCCGGGTGCTATTGCATTGCACCGTATGTTTCTACGTCCATATTCCTTGGCAACCGTCTTGGTAAACCCTATTATTCCTGCTTTAGAAGCGGCATAATTAGCTTGTCCCTTGTTGCCCATAAGTCCCACAACAGAGCTGATGTTCACTATATTTCCGTGCCTTTGTTTAACAAACCTTCTGACAAAAGCCCTTGTTAAATAGATGGTCCCCTTAAGATTCACATCTATTACATCATCAATGTCCATTACGCTTAGACTTGGCAAAAGATTGTCTCTGGTTATACCTGCGTTATTTACTAACACGTCTACTGTGCCAAAATCAGCTAGAATTTCTTCTGCAACTGATACTACTTGCTCAGGGTCTTTTACATCGCATATATAAAGCCTTACATCTCTTCCTGTTTCAGAAAGCTCTTTTACCGCCTTCTTGTTACGTTCGCTATCACTGGTAGCTATTAGTGCAAGGTTTGCACCCTGCTCAGCAAATTTCCAAGCGATTGCATTACCAATTCCTCTTGTGCCACCTGAAATCACTGCAACTTTTCCTTCAAGCATCATTTTTTAACTCCTCTACAACAGCCTTTAATGACTCCATATCACATACATTGTATATTCGTGCCTGTGGAACAATCCTCCTAACAAATCCAGTAAGAGTCTTACCAGGGCCACATTCAATGAATGTATCTATTCCTTCTTTTGTCATATTCTTTATAGTGCCTTCCCAATTTACACTACTCGAAATCTGTTCAGAAAAAGATTGTATGATTCCCTCTGCATCAGTTGGATATGGCTTTGCTGTCATATTTGAGTAGAGTGGAATATATGATTTATTTATGTTATATAACATATTTATTTCTGCTTCTTTTTTCAGTTCCTCCGAAGCTTCCTTCATATAAGGCGTATGAAAAGGCCCTCCAACTGAAAGCTGTATGAATCTTACTTTCTTGTTGCTTAACTTTTCTTTTAGTTTTTCAATCCTTTCATCCTTTCCAGAAACGACTATCTGTCCAGGACAATTGTAATTAACCGGAAAAGCACCTACTTCAGAGCACATTTCTTCTAGTTCACTCTTGTCCATTTTTAACACTGCTACCATACTTCCCTTTTCTTTCTCAGCAGCATCTTGCATTAAAGCACCTCGCTTACATACAAGCTTGAAGGCATTTTCCTTAGACAGAACTCCTGAAACTGCCAAAGCGACAACCTCCCCTAGAGAAAATCCTGCTACAGCATCTGGCGTAATCCCATTGGAAGCAAGTGCCAAAGCACTGGCTATATCAGCTAGGAAAAGACATGGCTGCGTATTTTCAGTTCTTTTTAATTCCGCCTCTGTTCCTGCCAGCATTTGGCTTAATGTTCCCGGTCTTATAGCTTCAGCAACTCCAAAAAAGTCATGAACTTCATTTATTTTTTCAAATAAATCTTTTCCCATTCCTGGGTACTGGCTTCCTTGACCAGCAAATAAAAATGCGATCTTCCCCATCAGTGCTCCTTTATAAACTTCCTAGCAAAGAGTATGCTTCTTGACATATTCCCGTTATTATCTCTTCACATGTGCCTTCGCTGTTTACTAATCCTGCTATCTGTCCACACATGCATGATCCATACTTAACATCTCCATCAATAGCCGCCTTTCGAAGCGCTCCGGCTCCCATTGCCTCAAGTTCTTCTGGCGTAGTACTTGGATCTTGTTCCTTTTGTATAAACTCTCTAGTCATCCTGTTTTTTAAAGCTCGTACTGGATGTCCTAACGACTTACCCGTCACGATAGTGTCTCTATCTTTTGCACCTAAAACTTTCTCTTTATAGTTCTCATGA
Source organism: Butyrivibrio hungatei DSM 14810 (assembly GCF_900143205.1). Classification (GTDB taxonomy): domain Bacteria; phylum Bacillota; class Clostridia; order Lachnospirales; family Lachnospiraceae; genus Butyrivibrio; species Butyrivibrio hungatei. Next base: position 45,309 of record NZ_FRDH01000015.1, read on the forward strand.
ACATTGCATTCTTTTGCTGTAAGAAATCTTGTTCCCATCTGAATAGCCTTAGCTCCCAGCATAAAAGATGCCGCCATTCCTCTACCATCAGCTATTCCTCCAGCTGCTATGACGGGTATGTTTACTGCATCAACAACCTGTGGCACTAATGCCATCGTCGTTGTATCTCCTACATGGCCACCTGATTCGCATCCTTCTGCAATCACCGCAGATGCTCCCATTCTTTCTACCATTACAGCTAACGCCACACTTGCTACAACGCAGATTACTTTTACGTTTGAATCTTTTAGTTTTTGCATGAATCTTGCAGGATTTCCAGCACCAGTTGTAACAACCTGAACCTTTTCTTCACAAACTACGTCAACAGCTTCTTCTATATAAGGGCTCATGAGCATAAGATTTACTCCAAAAGGTTTGTCGGTATGCATTTTTGCCTTTCTGATCTGCTCCCTAAGTTGTTCTCCGTTAGAGTTCATGGCTGCTATTATTCCCAATCCACCAGCATTCGATACTGCTGAAGCAAGCTCAGCGTCTGCAATCCATGCCATTCCTCCTTGAAATACCGGATATTTGATTCCAAGCATTTCGCATATTGGATTTTTACTCATCAAACTTCCTCCAAAGTTACTGCTTTTCAATAAGTTCTACTAATTTATCAATTGTCGTAATTTCCTGTGAAAGTTCGATCTTGCAGTCAAGTTCTTCCTGCATCTGCATAACAAGCTCCATAATGTCCAATGAGTCAAGTCCGATTTCTGAAAATGTTGCTGTTGGAGAAATCTCTGCTTCTTCTTTGTCGAGATATTCTGCGATTATTTTGATAATTGTTCCCTTTACGTCTTTCATTTTAGTTCTCCTTCTCCCGTTCTACCGGGTTGTACAATTTGAATTCTTTGATACAATAATCTTGGGGCTTACCCCCAGGTCAATACTTTTTTGTCGTTTTTTTGAGGAATTATATGACTACATTTAATAATTTTGAAAACAAAGAAATGGAATATTCACTTACCGTAAGCCAGTTCGCAAAACTATGTGGCACCACAAGAGATACTTTGAGATATTATTATGAACAGAACATTATTGTTCCATGGGTAGACCCAGATAATGGATATCACTACTATTCCGCATCTCAGATCAGTTCTTTTTATTTTATTTCCACCATGAGACAGGCTGGATGTTCTATTAAAGAGATAAGCGATATCATTCATAACTCAACAAAAGACGGTATAGTAAAGTTAGTTAATTCTAAGATTCTTTCCATGCAACAGGAACTCTATCTTATAAATAAAAAGATAAGTGCTCTTCATCTGGGGATGTGGATACTCGGAAAGTTTGAATCTCACAAACCTGGAATTCCTTTTATGGACTCTCTTCCTGCCATGAGCGTTGCAGAAACAAAGATTGCTGACAAGAATAGTTCTTTTCATACCGCTGATATAGCCTCAGACATTTCCGTTCATCTTGCCAAAGCAGCCGAAAGCGATACATTATCTGCTTTTCCTTCAGGTGTCACCATTACTTACGAGGACCTGATCAATAAAAAATACGTTTACGACAAAATTATAAGTTTATCTTTCTTACCTGCTGATAATGTCGGTACTTTCCCGCTTCCTGGTACCAAAGCGGTTTTATGTTACCATGACCATAATGCCCCGGATATTGAAAAGACCTATAGGAAAATTGTTTCCTATATAAAAAGAAACAAACTAACCGCATGTTCTGATCTTTTCTCTATCAGCCTCATTAACCTTTACGATCAAGAGAAAAATCATACATATTACAAGTACCTTTTCATATGCGTAAAGTAATGTTATACTCATATGCCGTATGCAATTTAATTTTTAAGAGGATTAACTTATGAATAAAGAAAATAAAATGGGTGTTATGCCCGTAAAACAACTGATCATCTCTATGTCTTTGCCTATGATGATCTCTATGCTTGTACAGGCTTTATATAACGTGGTAGATAGTATCTTCGTTTCTCAGATTGTCGGAGAAACCGCTACCGCTGGTCAAGATGCTCTTACCGCTGTTACACTTGCCTTTCCAATGCAGAATCTCATGATTGCTCTTGGGTCAGGTACTGGCGTTGGTATCAATGCTCTTCTTTCTAGATCTCTTGGCGAAAAGAACTATGAAAAATCCGACCTAGCAGCAAACAATGGTATTCTACTTACATTTTTTAATTATCTGCTGTTTCTTTTAATTGGAATATTTTTTGTAGAGGGATTTATTCATTCCCAGACAAGCTCATATGTTATCGCCTCTTATGGCGTAACATATCTTAGAATTATCAACTGTTGCTCAATTGCGTTATTCTTCCAGCTGACTTTTGAAAGATTACTTCAATCAACTGGAAAGACTATATACAGCATGATCTCACAAGGTACGGGAGCAATCATCAATATCATTTTTGATCCGCTCCTCATTTTCGGAATAGGTCCATTCCCTGCTCTTGGCATTGCAGGAGCCGCTTATGCTACAATTCTTGGCCAGATGATCGGTTCTTGTATCGGTTTGTTCTGTAACCTTAAATTTAACAAAGAGATCAGCTTTTCTATTAAAAAAATTCTCCATCTTGATCTCAATACTGTAAAAGACATCTACTTTGTTGGCGTTCCTTCTATACTTATGATGTCTATTGGTTCAGTCATGACTTACCTGATGAATCGCATTCTTGGTACATTCTCATCAACTGCAACTGCTGTATTTGGAGTTTATTTTAAGTTACAAAGCTTCTTCTTTATGCCAGTATTTGGTTTAAATAATGGACTTATTCCAGTCCTTGCATACAACTATGGAGCACGTAATAAACAGCGTATTTCTGAAGCTTTAAGGTTCGCTCTTACTCTTGCTGTTTCTATTATGGTTGTAGGCACAATCGTCTTCCTTAGTGTTCCTGAGCTTTTACTTGAATTATTTAATGCTTCTGAAGATATGATAAAAATTGGCACGCCTGCACTTAGAATAATCTGCTTATCTTTCCCACTTGCAGGTATTTGTATTGCTATGGGTTCGATATTCCAAGCTTTCGCTCGCAGTTTCTATTCTCTTATTGTGTCTGTAGGTCGTCAGCTCGTTGTACTGATCCCAGTTGCATGGTTGCTCTCACAAACTGGCATCCTTGATCTTGTTTGGCTTGCATTTCCTATTGCTGAGCTTGCATCACTTTCGTTATCTACCATATTTTTCAGGAAACTTTACAAGCAAACTGTTTCAACGCTGTAATATACTCGCTTTTTCATAATAGTGCACTAAAAAACATCATAAATTTTGGCACTTTTTCGCTATTATATACTTGTAATGTGCATAAAATGGGTTTAAAATTTATTCTAGTAGTGAAAATACTCAATTTGAGGGAGGTATTATACCATGAATAAGACAGAACTTGTTGATGCTATTGCAAAGGAAACTGGTCTTTCAAAGAAGGATTCAGAGAAGGCTGTAAAGGCTTTCACAGAAGCTGTTTCTAAGGAGCTCAAGAAAAAGGGTAAGGTTCAGCTTGTTGGATTTGGTACATTCGAGACTGCTAAGAGAGCAGCTAGAACAGGTAAGAATCCTCAGACTGGCGCAGCTATCAAGATTCCTGCAGCTACAGTTCCTAAGTTCAAAGCTGGTAAGGCTCTTAAGGATGCTGTTAACGGCAAGAAGAAATAATTTTGAAATATTAAACGGTGGTCTATGACCACCGTTTTTTATTGCTTTTATTTATTTTCTTTCTTTTAGTCTTTCTTCCAATTGTTTATGTGCAATGTAAATATCCATGTTTTGCTTCATATCGTTCTCGATCAGTTCTCTTATGTACTTAGTAGCTGATGTATTTGACGCTTTAGCCATATGTTCAACATAATCTCTAAGGCCTCTTATATCAAGCAAAAGAAATTTTTCTTTTTCATATCTACTATTTTTCGCTTTAGCCTCTGTCTTCTTTGCTACTGGAAGTGTAGCTTCCTCTACTTGTTTCTCAACATACTCGTTCGTAACTCTTTGAACAGGCTCTTCATATTGCTGAATCTTCTGACGCTGAACTGGTTTTGTTTCTACTATCTCTTTAACCTGTTCTGCCTCCGCCTCTACTATTGGTTCTGGAATTGGTGTTTCTTCTACAATTTCTTCTACTTTTTTGACTACAGCATTTGATTTGACGCTATTCTTATCTTCGTTGATTGGGCTCATCCCAGCAAAAAGTCCTGTTCCAGTCTTTTTTACTCCAGATTTTAACATACTTGCTTTACTAGCCATTATTTACCCTCCTCTAAGAATTCATCAATAAAATCATCATAGTCTCTTGCTGCACTAGAGCCACCTGAGTATTCAAATAGATCCATCTTCATTGTCTGTGCCTCTTCAACAGATACATTAAGTCTGATCTTTGATTTGAACACCTTAGTTCCAAGAATTGCTGCTTTTTCCTCTATATCATTGATCCAGATCTTTGCGTTTGCTGTATTTCTTACTTTTGTAACAAGAATACCGTCAACCTTTACTTTGTCATTAGTAAAATCATGAATCTGGCCAATAAATTTATACAATCTTGATAGTCCCTGCAAAGAATATGCACCTGGTTCGAGCGGAATAATTACTTCATCAGCTACAGTTAAGATATTCATTAGAACAACGCCTAAAGCAGGGCTACAATCAAAAATGCAATAATCATATTCTTTTTTAAGCTTTGTAAATGCTTCTTTTATTAGACGTTCTCTTCCAACCATTCCAAAATTCATATCAGCAGAAGCAAGGTCAATACCACCTACAATAAGGTCTAGATTCTCTGCTATTGGTATGATTGCTTTATTTATATCTTTTTGGCCTGCCATTACTTCAAATAACTTTGCAGGTACGTTTCTATAAAAGTATTCCTGTTGCTCTTCTGTAAGAAGTTCAATATCTTCTGGATCAGGATCTATTTCATTTAAATCAATTCCAGCAGTCATTGATAAGTTTTCCTGTGGATCTGCATCTACTACCAATACCTTATATCCTCTTCTGGATAATCCAACAGCCATTGCATAGCTTGATGTAGTTTTAGCTACTCCGCCCTTCTGATTGCTAAATGCTACTATTCGCATATTTCCTCCCTATAACATATATCAGTTATATAACATATTTAGTCTTTAGATATTATAATTCTATTTATATTCATTTTCAATATATAATATGTTTTATATCCGCTTTATATGTTATATTTTATATCTTTGTTATATTCTTTATATTTGTTATCTCTCTTAAATATGTTATATATCCTTTCTTTGCGTTCTGTTATATAACTTATATGCATAATATATGTAATTTATATCATCTATGTTATATTAATATTAGGGCTAGCCCTTCATTTTTTATGTTTTGCTTTGTTATATATGTTATATATCTATATATTAACTTAATGTTCTTTTCTATTTAATTACTTCGTTCAAATATAGAAGAACGATTTTGTGAAGCGTTTTCCACCACTATCTTTTGTTTAATAATATATATCATATATACATTCTATAATACCTTCCCTGCATAAACCAGCATGCACAATTAAATAAATATGCTATACACGAAATATATAATATATATGTTATATATATAATATATTTTAGATAGCAAATATAATTATATATGTTATCTTCAGTTAATATAATATATATGTTATATACTACTAAAGCTATTGCGAGAACTTTATATATGATAGATATCATACATATGTAATATATCTAATTGATAGTATATATTTATAAGATGATAGATATGTTAGATATAGAATAGACATTAAATAATTTAAATATGAGAGATATAAAATATAAAAAATATAGGTAATATATTATAGTTGATTCATATATAGTAGATATGATATAATCACTATGTAATATAAATATGATGCATAAAATATACAACAAAAAAGCAGCAAAATAAAAGAGCAGAAATACTAAACTAAGAAAAAAAGAAATCCCTGGCCCAGAAGTAGGATTATATTAATTTTTATCAACAAATGCACAAAAATTAATTAAAACAGCTACATTTATCGTTTTAGATCTTAAAAACACGTGTATCCCAATAAACAAACTATTAAAAACATAAATCAAAACTAAACAAAACATAAAAAAAGAAATCAAAAAGATGCAAGTGCACCAATTATCATAGCCCCGCGAAGCACAGCGCTAAATTTAAAAAATGCAAGTAAATGAAGATAGAATGCAATAGGACTTGCAATGCTCCAAAAATGAATAGATAATATTAGGTTGTTAATCATAAAGAACTACCTAAAAATAAAGGATAAACAAAGATAATTAATTCAAGGTATAACAACAAGTGCAATTTAATCAAAAAATGACCGCGTAATTAAAAGAATTGACCGAATTGAATAATCGATTTTTCACAATACATTTTATTGTCAGTTCAATTGTTAACAAATAAAATATCAAATGATCGTATCAGAAATAAAAGAAATAGAAATTTTAGTTGATTTTCAATAAAAGTACAATAAAGTAAAACCATAAATAGCGTATTAATTAAGATATGTTAAAAGATAACTTAATATATCTTAATTCATACGTTTTTTGTTTTTATAAATAGCTTTTTAAAATGAAAGCTTAATATTTTAAGTGATAATGTTAGAAATATTAAATAACAAAAAAATTTAATATAAAAAATTAAATGTAATACAGTTTAACTACCATGTTGTTGTTTTATTAGTTTTTTATAACAACAATTGTTTATTAATTAATAATCAATATATGACCAGGGAATATGCGACTTTATAAAAGTTAAAGTGACTAAAAAGGGAATATAAGGGGAACAAAAAGGGATTGGGAGGTAAATGATTCTGGAATGAAAAGTGACATAAAAGGGATTAAGTTAAAAGAGTTAAAAGTGTATAAAAAGGGAAGCACAAGCATCAAAATAGGGTTGAAAAGTGACTAAAAAGGGAATCAGATGATTCCAGCCTTGAAACAAGAAATAAGAACAGAAAAGCCAGTAAACTCGGGGCTTCTGGTTGTGGATCTTTAATAAGGTGACAAAAAAGGGAACGCAAAGGTGAACAAAAAGGGAAGAGCGATTTTTGGGATTGTCATAGTTAGAAATTCTATGATCAGGGGCCTATATTTCAAGAAACAAAAATTATAGGTGACAAAAAAGGGAATATACAAGTTTTAAGATTAGTATCTACCAGAATAATAAATCTGAAAGAAAAATGAAAGAAACAGAAAAGAGCTGGAAGGATAGGTATATAAGCAAAGTATATAATGTGGAAATAAGTAGCAAATAAGATCATAGAGTATTGGACATAAGGTAGAAGGCTTATGAAACAGGAAAAGGACTCTTTAAAGATTGTACTCAGAAATTTATGGCTAAAAGTGACAAAAAGGGGAAGAGAATTTACCTGTATAGTCAATGTAAAATAGTCAAAAGTAAATAAAAGGGGAACGATAGCCTCTTAAGGTGCATAAATAGGGAACGGAAAAATTTACCAATTAGGTCAACTATTTATTGTGGTTAAAAGTTGACAAAACCGCTAAATCTAGCGAAAATTAACTTGAAGGTGACAAAAAAAGGAATATAATAATAGAAAAAGGTTTATAAAAAGGGAATAGATATTTGGAACACAATTTTTAAAGGTGAAAAAAAAGGGAAGATATCATAATTGTTAAGGTGTACAAAAAAGGAAGAATACATACAGGTGGAAGATAATACGGGGGAACAATGAAAGAAGAAAAGCGTGAGCAGCTTATAGTGAGACATACCTATAAGAAATCAAATGAACTGATTAATGCCATGGGCAAGGGTACAGCACTCAGTCAGAAACTTTTTGCCATAGGGATGCAAAATATTACAGTAGATGATACTAATAACGTTGTAGCTACTATTTATGGTACTGAACTAAGAAAGATGTTTAAGTCATCTTCCGGATCTTTGTACGAGCATATTGAGGCACTTTGTGACAAGCAGATAAAGGGCGCAACTATTTTTGACTGGAATCTTCTGATGAAAGACAAAGAAAATGGCAAAATCGAAGTTCATCAGGTGGTAACAGATGCATCATTTAAAAATGGAACGCTTACTTTAAGATACAATAACTCCCTTACAGATAAGATCGTCAATCTACAAAAGGATTATACAGTACTTAGTTTAGCTGACACGCTTAGTTTGAAGAGTGTCTATTCATTGCGCTTATATGAAATGCTTAAATCAGCATACGATTACAGAAAGGCAATTACAAAACAGTCAGGGGAACAAGTTTGTGACTACAACCTGATAGATCTTAAATTTGAATTAGGAATTATCAATTCAGGCGGAGATAATAAAATTAAAAACGAACTTGAAAAGAAGCATCCAGATTACGCTAAGCTAGAGGAATTAGTTGAAAAAACGGGACAAACAAAATATAAAGAGTACAAAATCTTTAATAGAAATGTACTTGCAAAAGCTAAAGAAGAGCTAAACAAAAAAACGAGCCTTATAGTTGACTATGATCCTATAAAGAGTGGTAGAAAAACTGTAGGTATTCGTTTTTATGTTGATAAAAAGGATGTTAATGGTAAAGAGGTTGAAAAAGAAGTAAAGATCAATAAGGATGAAGTATTAGATGATCTTATTGAACTTATGCATGATACTTTCAAGATAAAAGAGATCAGGGAAATAGCTGAAGCGGCGTCTTATGACTTTGATAAGATAAAAAAAGCATATGAGTATATGCAAAACTATAATAACGATGTTGATGTTCCAATCGCATTCATGAAAGAATGCATTAAAAATGAATATTATAACAGTAAATCAAAACCGTTGAAGGCAAAGAATAAATTTAATAATTTTGAACAGAAGACAGATTATGACTTCGAGGAACTTGAAAAGCAATTACTAGATAACTGATATATGTTATATAACATATATATTATAATGCGAGGTATATGATGGAAAAGATTGTGTCAAAGCTCTTAATTTATGGAGATCGGCCCAAGGATACAATTCTAATGCAGTTAGCATCGGTTTTTGAAGACCTGCATAGTGGGAATTACAACAAAGAAGACCTTGTATCGAGAACATACAAACAGGTAAAACGTCTTTTAGTGCTTGGAACAGATAATGCTTTTGATAATAATCTCTGGCATAACTACCTAGCATATTTGCTGGTCATGGATGAAAATCCTTTTAGTTTGTGCTGTGAGAAGGTTGGAAGTAAGGACGGAAGTGTTAATCATTTTGCAATCAATGATTTTCATGAATTTAGATGTTTATTTGATTACGACTTTTCAGAAATCGAAGAAAAACTTGGCATAGATTGCTTTAGCTGCTTGACAAATTACAAGGCTATAGAAAAGCCAGAGCTTATGTATAATGGCAACGTAAGCGAAAAAGTGAGAGCGCTAAGTACAGCATTAGAGAAAGCTTCATCTGATGAAGAGTTTTTTAATGTGATTACCTCGTTTTACAAAAATATTGGAGTAGGCGAATTTGGTCTTAATAAAGCTTTTAGAATCAGAGAAAAAAAAGACGGTAAGGTGGCGTTTGCTCCAATAAATAATATGGACAAAGTGGTCTTAGATGACCTTGTAGGTTATGAAATACAAAAGAAAAAGCTTATAGCAAACACAAAGGCTTTCATTGAGGGTAAAAAAGCAAACAATGTGCTTTTATTTGGGGATAGTGGAACAGGAAAATCAACAAGTATTAAAGCAATTGTAAATGAATACTATGGTGATGGCCTTAGAATGATCGAAATTTATAAGCATCAGTTTAAACTGCTATCGCAGCTAATTTCACAGATAAAAAACAGAAATTATAAATTTATAATTTACATGGATGATCTATCATTTGAAGAAGATGAATCAGATTATAAATTTTTGAAGGCTGTTATTGAAGGTGGAGTTGAAACGAGACCTGATAATATCTTGATTTATGCAACATCAAACAGACGACATCTGATAAAAGAGACCTGGAAAGATAGAAGAGATGTTGAACAGGATGGTGATATACATAGATCTGATACCATGGAGGAAAAATTGTCGCTGGCAAACAGATTTGGCGTGACGATTGGGTATTACAAACCATCCAGACAGGAATTTTATGACATAATTAAGGTGCTAGCAAAAAGGAGTGGAATAGAACTTGAAGAATCAGTACTCCTTGCTGAAGCTGATAAATGGGAACTTAATCATGGAGGAATATCGGGAAGATGCGCGCAGCAATATATTAATCATCTTGCTGGCGCAAATTCTTAAGGATCCCATTTTAAATTTGGACAGTTAGGAGCACATCCTTTAAGAGAATTATTTCGTACTTCACAAGAAGCATTACGACATTCACTGCATTTAAAAGTATAGTGATAGGAATACCTCTTTTTACATGCTTTACAGCAAAAAGGGGCGCTACTATTTCGTGCTATAAAGGTTCTGCCGCATCCTACACAGGTTTTTTCGATATTGTGAGCCATAATATCCTCCTATATATTTAATTATGCTAGAAAAAAATATATAATCAATAAAATCCTTTAAAATTTTTAATAAAAATATGTAGGTAAGTGATATGCATGAAATGAGTTATATTACCAGAATGGTTGAAATGGCGCTGGATGTTATTAAAGAGGATACAACAGTAAAGGTAAAGCGTATTGAAGTACAAATAGGAAAAACAAGCGGTGTAATGCCGTTTTATATGTATAAGTATTATCCAGATGTAGTTAAGGGAACTCGTTTGGAAGGGGCTGAACTTATTTGCGAGGAAGTTCCAGTAAAAGCATTGTGTGAAGAATGTGGTAAAGAATACTATCCAACTAGTGAAAACAGATATCTTTGCACACACTGTGGCGGAAGAAAGGCACACATTATTGAGGGCAAGGGTGTAACACTTAAGAATATTGTTGTAGAAGATATATAACATATATCAAAAATATATGTTATATAAACGGGGCGTTTATGAAGAGTTTGTATTTAGAATGCAAAATGGGAATCGCTGGAGATATGCTAACAGCAGCTCTTATTGACCTTTTTGATGACGCTAGCGAAAAAGTAAATGAACTTAATAGGCTGGGTATTCCTCATGTGGATTATGTACTTGAAGATTCTAATAAAGCTGGGATCAAAGGCAGACATATGAGAGTGATGGTTCATGGTCATGAAGAAGGTGAATCACTAGATAGTCATGAGCATGATTTTGGAGAGCATTCTCATCATCATAGACTTCTTTCGGAAATTGAACAGATTATTGAAGGATTAGCCATTGGTGAAGATGTAAAAAATGATATAAAAGAAGTATATAAACTTCTTGCAGAGGCTGAAAGCAAGGTACATGGTATTGCTGTGTCAGAAATTCATTTTCATGAGGTTGGAAACTTAGATGCGATTGCAGATATTACTGCAGCATGCTATCTTATACACTGCCTGGCTGTTGATAAGATCATTGTTTCGCCGATTAACGTTGGAAGTGGAACGGTTAAGGCGGCGCATGGAGTTTTACCAGTACCAGCACCAGCTACAGCAGTTCTTTTAGCAGGTATCCCATATTATGAGAGCGAGACCATAAAATCAGAATTATGTACACCAACGGGTGCTGCATTAGTCAAGTATTTTGCAACGGATAATGGCGTACAACCTGTTATGAGGGTTAGCAAAATCGGCTATGGAATGGGCAAAAAAGATTTTGAACAGGTAAACTGTGTTAGGGTAATTTTAGGAGAGATTGAAGAAGACAAAGAGCAGGTGTTTGAGCTTTCCTGTAATATAGACGATATGACTCCTGAAGAAATAGGCTTTGCTACGGAAAAACTATTGGAAGTAGGAGCGTTGGATGTATTCACAACAGCAATAGGAATGAAAAAAAACAGGCCCGGAATTTTGTTAACTTGCATGTGCAGAAAAGAAGAAAGAGATGAAGTGGTGAGGGAATTATTTAAAAATACTACAACCATAGGTATACGTGAAACTGTCTGCAACAGGTATGTTCTTGCAAGAGAGATAAAGAAGAATGACACACAGTATGGAGAAATAAGAATTAAAAGATCATACGGTTATGGAGTAGATAGGGTAAAACCAGAATATGATGATCTGGTAGAGCTAGCAAGAAAATCTGGAAAATCACTTCTGGAAATAAAAAAAGATATTGTTAAATGATAAAAAAGGCCGAATATTGCGGCCTTTTTTAATGAGGTGGTTATTAAAAGTTTGCAAACGAGGTATGAAAATGATTAAAATCGATCTTATAACAGGTTTTTTAGGCGCAGGGAAAACCACTTTTTTGAAGAAATATGCTAAGTATTTATTAGATAAAGGCGAAAGAATATGCATAATTGAAAATGATTTTGGTGCCATAAATGTAGACATGGTGATTCTTCAGGATATTGCGAGTGATAATTGCAATTTAGAGATGATAGTTGGAGGAGATGGGCGCGAGGCACATCAGAGAAGACTAAAAACAAAGCTTATTGCAATGGGCATGAACGGATATGATAGAGTAATAATAGAGCCTTCAGGTATATTTGACTTAGACGAATTTTTTGATGTGTTATATGAAGAGCCATTAGATAGATGGTATGAGATAGACAATGTTATTGCTATTGTGGATTCTAAGTTAGAAAAGGATATAACCAGGGAGTCTAGATATTTATTGATGTCTGAGGCGGCAAGTGCGGGAACGATTATTCTTAGTAAATTAGAAAGCATAAGTGATCCTGATATAGAGTTTACAGAGCAGCGCATAAAATCTCTGATGGAGGAATTTAAGTGTTCTAGAGTTATTAAAGAAGAGGATTTTATTGCTGTGCCGATAGAATGCCTTGATGACAAAGCGTTTAATCTAATTGTTAAGTCTGGATATAATAAAGCTAGTTATCCTAAAGAGGCAATAAGTGATAAGGATGGCTTTCAAACCATTTTTTATTTTGACTACAGTAGCGATGAGAAAAAGCTTCAAGAAAATGTGAAGAGCGCTTTTGAGGATATACAGTGTGGAAAAATACACAGAATAAAAGGATTTGTACAGACTGGAGTTGATACTAAGGTAGAGATCAATGCAACAAGGCAAGAGTTATCTGTTAAGGCTGTAGAATCCGATAAAGCAGTATTGATAGTCATAGGAGAACAATTGAATAGGAATTCTATAAAAAAATATTTCGGTAAACCATCATTGTAGTGGAAAATACCACTTGATTTAGTGTATAATTTATGGCAGATGGGTTGTTTCTTGACATTATTTTGATAAGTGTGTATAGGAGAAAGATATGCCAGAACAGACCAATACCGGAAAAATAGAATATTCTTCTACTAAGGAATTTAGTGATAGTGATATATTGTCTATGCTAAAAGACCTGCCGGATGCATGTTGTATTTTTAAGGTCTTAACTGATCCTTTTGGAACGGTTAAGGATATGCTATTTCTTTTTGCAAATGAGAAATATGCGCAATTAGTTGGTAAGCCAACCTCTGAGCTGATCGGAAGCACATATTTTACATCTGTATCTAATAGAGATGAAGATTGGATCAAGTATAGTTATCAAGCAGCTATGCTAAGACAGTCATCTATCATGCGCACATACAATACATATTATGATAAATGGTTTGAGTTTTGGGCTGTTCCAGTTTATCAAAAGGGATTTTGTGCGTTTATTATCCATGACGTAACGGCAACTAAACATAGTGAAGACGATATTGTTCTTACTAATAATACAAATAATCTTGTTATTGATTGTGCAAAAGCATTGTCTTCTGCAGAATTTGGCAAGGGCCTTAGACGAGTCTTGAAAGTTGTGGGGGAGGCTATAGAGGCAGATAGAGTGTTTGCTATAGAGGCCGATGAGGGCAGTGTAGTAGGTTTTCATGAGTGGATAAACGGAGCTAGCGCGGCCAAATTACCAACAAAAGAAGATATAGAAAAACATGATTTTATAAGTTTGTGGGATAAACAGCTTAAGGATAAAGACTTGGTTGTTGTTAACGATACAATGATTTTACGAGATTATAATGAGGCACTGTATAACGATGTATTGGCGGGAAATATACAGCGTTATATTGTTGCTGTTTTAAGAGATAATGAAAAGATAATAGGTTACTTAATAGCAGATAATTACGCAAATGATCTTTCTATTAACGTATCAAGCGTTATTGAATCTGTTGCGATATTTATCTCATATGAAATGAGAAATAGAACGCTTACTTCAGAGATGACTTATCTTGGTAGTCATGATGCATTAACTGGACTAGGAAATAGATATGCTCTTAATCAGACTCTAAAGCTCCTTACAGAGATGTCTGCTACTGTTGGTGTATGTTATTTAGATGTAAATGGCCTTAAAGTTATCAATAAGGAAAAGGGACATGAGGCTGGTGATGCGCATATTAAGGCTGTGGCTGAGAAATTCGCGCAGGTTTTTAAAAATAAATACTGTTACAGAATAGGTGGAGATGAGTTTATTGCTGTTATTCCGGAGATAATGGAAGATAAATTTGCGGAACTGATCGAAAAATACAGAAAAAAATGTAGCAATATTGAGGCATCTATAGGTTCCTGTTGGATAGCAAATTCACAGGAGATTAATCGTGCCGTTAAAGAAGCTGATGAAACCATGAGGGAAGATAAGGCCAGGTACTACGTGGAGCATGAGAGAAGAAAGGGAATGAATTAAGAGTAGGCACCGTCTACTCTTTTTTCCCAATTGCTCTTTTTAAAATATATCAGCATAATGACGCTGCAAACAAGCCACCCAGCAGGATATGCAATAGATATAGGATATATGGATGTTGTTAAATGTGACACGATAAAAAGGTATATTTGCCTGAAAACAACAAAGGATGAGAGCATAATATACATAGGAGCTTTGGCGTCACCAACACCTCTAAGTACACCAGCATGGGTTTGGTTACTACAGCATAGGATATCAAAAAAACAATTCATTCTGATAAATAGTGTGCCATATTTGATGACTTCAGGATCTCCATTGAATAATGAGACCATTTTAGGGGCAGCAAAGAATTCAGGAATTACTAGTGCCATAGTGCATATAGCAGCAAGGAAAAGAGCTTCTTTGATGCCTTTTTTTATACGATCTACATTACCAGCACCAGCATTTTGTCCGACAAAAGTCGTAGCTGTTAATGCAATACTTTGCATTGGGAGCATTACAAAGGCATCGATTCTTCCATATGCCCCCCATCCTGCGGTGCTAGATTCACCAAATCTGTTGATATATCCCTGAACAAATAAATTTGAAAAAGAGATTATCGCCATCTGTATTCCGGCAGGCATACCAATCTTTATGATCTGTTTAAGAATGGGTTTGTCTATAGTGAGTTCTTTGAATCTGATGCTATAACAATCGTCAGTTTTAAAAAGCACCCACAAAGTAAGGAATGCTGAAATAAATTGAGAGATTATAGTAGCATATGCTGCACCTGCAACTCCCTGGTGAAGTACAATTACATAAAGTATGTCCAAAACTATGTTAAGAACAGAGGTAATTATCAAGAAAATAAGTGGTCTTATGGAATCGCCGACGGCTCTAAGAATCGCAGATCCTATGTTATACATCATAAGACCTATTATTCCTAGAAAATAGATTCTGAGGTATGTAGTGGCAAGCGGCATAACTGACTCTGGAGTAGACATGAAAACTAAGAGAGGCGGTGTTACGAAGTAGCCAAAAGCCATCAGCAATATGCCAAGTAAAAAAGTGCACACAATGGCCGTATGAACAGCTTTTCTAAGATCGGAAATGGTTTTTGCGCCGAAGAAATGTGAAACAACAACACTAGCGCCTGTGGAAAACCCCATAAAGAAACCAACAAGTGTATTGATTGCAGGAGCTACGCTGGTAACTGCACCAAGACCATCAGGTCCTACAACTTGGCCAACTACGATACTGTCTATGGTGTTATAGAGTTGTTGAAAAATATTTCCGGCAAGCAAGGGAATGGCAAAAAGAATCATCTCTTTGCGGATTGAGCCTTGTGTCATATCCATGGTAGAAATGCGTGACATACGTTACCTGACTTTCTTTGAAAAATAAGACTATCGTATAATTATATACGATAGTCTTAAAAATTCAATGATATATAACATAAATATCATATATATGATATTTATTAAGCAAGAGAAGCGGTGATGATAGACATTGAATATACTTCAATTGCGTTGCAACCACGAGAAAGATCGTTGATTGGAGCATTAAGGCCAAGAAGAATAGGGCCATATGCTTCGAAGTTGCCCATACGCTGAGCAATCTTATAACCGAGGTTACCAGCATTAATATCTGGGAAAATAAATGTGTTAGCGTGACCTGCTACAGGTGAGCCTGGAGCTTTCTGCTTTGCGACTCTAGGAGATACAGCAGCGTCAAACTGAAGCTCTCCATCGATAGGAATCTCTGGATATCTCTCCTGAGCCTTCTTTGTTGCGTTTTGCATCTTGGTAACAGTGTCATCTTTTGCTGATCCCTTAGTAGAGAATGAAAGGAAAGCGACCTTTGGATCAACGCCAAATCTCTGAGCGCAGTTTACTGTCTCACCGCAGATTTCAACAAGCTCGTCTTCGTTAGGGTTGATGTTGATTCCGCAATCAGCCATAGCGATAACTTCGTTTTCTCCAGTAGCTGAAGGACGAACAAGAATGAAGCATGAAGAAACGATAGTGTTCTCAGGCTTTGTTTTGATGATCTGAAGTGCTGGACGAACAGTATCAGCTGTTGAGTATGTTGCACCACCAAGAAGACAGTCACCAAGTCCCATTTTTACTAACATTGTTCCAAAGTAGTTTGTCTGCTTAAGGATAGGAATAGCTTTTTCTGGTGTCATTCCTTTACTCTTTCTAAGCTCGCAGAACTGCTCAACCATTTCATCAAATTTGTCGAAGTTCTCAGGGTCAATTATCTGAGCTCCTCTGATATTGTAACCAGCATCTTCTGCTGACTTATTGATCTCATCTGGATTTCCTAAAAGGATAGGTTTTAAGAAGTTACCTGCAAGAAGTCTTGAAGCAGCCTCTAAAATTCTTGGGTCAGAACCTTCAGGGAATACGATTGTCTTAGGGTTAGCCTTTAGTTTCTGTATCATATCACCAAATCCGTACATTGTTTTTCCTCCTTGTATGTATCAGATATATTTTTTTAGCCGATTGCGATTATAATCCTTATAATTTCAAAAAAACTTGATTTGACTCAAGTTTTGGGCTAAAATTCACAAAAAAGATTGATTATTTTTTAACTTACTTATGTATATTTTCTTTTGTACTTGTAATCACATATATTATGATATAATTCATATGATTTTTGGAGGTTGATATAATGAACATGAATCCTATGCTTTTAATGCAGCTTCAGCAGAGATTTAGTCTGTTTTCACAGGATCATCCCAAGGTATTGCCTTTTTTTAGAGCTATCGGGAGCAATGCAATGCAGGAGGGAACTATAATAGATATTAAAGTTACAACTCCTGATGGAAAGACCCTTGAATCAAACATAAAGCTCACTGCAAATGATATAGAAACTGCAAGAATGTTGATGAACATGAACAATCAATAGAAAAGAAGCTCTTTAGCGATAAAGAGCTTCTTTTCTTATTTAGGTCAAATGGTGGAATAACCGAAGCCGTTACAGATAGCATCTACAGGAATGCCGGATTTACAAAGCGTGCAAGAGTCCTGCGAATAGCTAGCGTAATCAGGTAGGTCTCTGGCTGTGAAAAGTGCTCTTATTGGAATGCTTTCAATCTGGGTTGCTACTGAGAAAACGGCAGCGATACCAACAATGTCGCCCATATAAAACTTAACTGAGTCTAATGCGCTTTTTAATGTTCCGCCGGTTGTGGCAGAGTCGATAAGGATCAGAACTTTCTTATCCTTTATCATATGTTTGTTATTGTCCCTGAACATTATCTGGTCATTGACGTTATATTCGGGGCTTGTTATGTACATTGTCTTGTGAGAGTTCTTTGAAAGGATACCTGCTTCAGTAAGCTTGTTTGCCATATATGATCCTACAACTTCCATCCCGTTAAGACAAAGGATTGTATCGATGATATCTGAAGCCAAAAACAGTTCAGCAAGGGATTCGCCAGCTGCTCTTGCTTCTTTCATTCTGGCTTTTGTGTCGCAAAAGTCGATGTAGTAATTTACGTGAGAATGAGGGGTTATGAAATGGCCAGGTGTATAACGCATAATTACATCTTTATTTCTTGGATATTCCATTTTTACATAGTTCTGCATATGATACCTCCCTCTTCAGAAAATGTGTTTATATAATATGATAATATCATTTAATTATCAAAATTCCAAATATTCATCATACCTTTTTCCATTGCTTTAATATCTTGGATTTGCTATGATTCTTTTGTAAATACGAATAAGAAAGAGGTTAATATGGATACAAAAACAATAATTGAAGCGATTGGATATGTTGGATCCGCTTTGGTGCTGGTTTCATTTTTGATGGCATCAGTAGTTAAACTTCGAATAGTTAATTCAGTAGGAAGCGTGATATTTACTATCTATGCTTTTATAATTCATTCATATCCTACGGCAATCATGAATTTATGCTTGGTAATGATAAATATTTATTACCTAGTAAAGTTGAGTAATACAAATGTAGAATATGATTTTGTAAAGCTTAATAAGGAAGATAGCCTTCTTAAGTACATAGTTGATTGCTATAAGGATGATATAATGAAGTGTTTTCCTGGTATAAACATGGATTTTTCAGAGGCAAATGTTGGATATGCGGTATGCCACAAGGGAACGCCTACAGGAATTTTACTCGGATCATTAAATGATGGGTTATTGGAAATCATGCTTGATTATTCGACTCCTGAATATAGAGATTTTTCTATAGGCAAATATCTAATGTCAAAGCTTCCTGAGGAAGGGGTTAAGTCGTTGGTATATAGAGGATCTGATGTAAATCATAAAGCGTACCTATCTAAGCTTGGTTTTGTACAAAAAGGAGGATACTACGAAAAAGTCTTATAATTTTTTTAGGTTCAGTTAAGGTTAGTAAGGTAGAATCTGATCATCAAGAGTGAGTAATCTCTTGAACCCCACATATATACTTTTCATAACACAACAGAAGGGCTTCTGCACCAGCAGGAAGCCCTTCCTCCCATTAATGGGGGAAAACAGTTTCTAGAAAATTAACAATTTCATAGACACAAACAAACATAATAAAGTATATAATTAGAATAAATAACTGATGAGGGGGACACTTGGATGAAATCTGAGCATGTGAAGATTGGCAGGGTTGAAAGAGACATAACCAGAATATATCAGCTGTTTGATGATTTTGTGTTTGATATCAGACTGGATAAGAAAAACGAGCTTCATTTACGACTACTAACAGAAGAGGTGTTGAGGCTGGCCAAGCAGATAGTTGGAGATAATACTGTGGATTTTTGGTTTGAGGGAGACGCAAGAATCGCTTATATTTTTCTGACAGCTACCAATAGTATTGACGAGAATAAAAGGCAGGAGCTCCTTTCAGTTTCATCTTCGGGAGAAAACAGCATGGAGCAAGGCTTTTTTTCAAAACTAGCTTCAATGTTTGTTATAGAGCCGCCGGCTGAAAAGAAATGGTCTTTAAAAGAATATCAGGCTGAGCTTTTGAAAAAGAGAGAAGAAGACAAGTACTCCCAGGAAGCATGGGATGATTTGGAGAGGTCGCTTGTTGCTAACCTTGCAGACGATATAGAAGTTGGATTTGATAAAGACATCGTTAAGATGATAGTGACGAAAGACTTTTCAGAGGCTCTTTCCAATGTTAATTCAAGGGTTCCGGCTATTATAAGTAAGCAGATCATAGTAGACAGCGATGTGATTAAAGCTTCTAATGCCATAGGTAGAGCGGATAGTACTATAGAAGAGCTGAAACTAAATAAAAAAGACAGTTTCCATCTTAATCTCATTTTTGAAGAGACATTAGGCATGTTAAAGGAGATGACGGGGGAATACAGCGCAGTTATATGGTTTGAAAAATATAAAAATCAGTGCTGCATTAGGTTAACGGCAAAGACAGAAATGGATATAAACAAGAAAAAGAACTTGCTTGATATGTCCTTTGACGGCACAAATTCTCTAGTGAAAGGGTTTATGGGCAAAGTCCGGGATGTCATAGAAAATGGCGCTTTAGGGTACAATAATGTTATGAAATTACAACAAGAATATGGCGGTGGCTATGTTCAATATGGTACAATGGGAATGTATAGTAGCACGGAGGGAATGGCTGATACAGGTATTATGTGGTCATTGTGCGAATATAGAAGTTCCTTGTCAGACGAAATGGAAAATGTCAGTGTCAAAGAGGCTTGGGATGAACTTGAAAAATCCATTGTAGCTAAGTTGGCAAAAGATGTCGTTGTTGGTGTTAAGGGCGACAGAGTAGATATGACTATTGTTTATGACATTGAGCAATAATATCACGTGATATTTTAATATGAGAGGAGCATACTATGACGATCAACAAAATTGCGAATGGAGCGGATTTAATAATTGCGCTGGATGGAAGACTTGACACTACTACAGCACCACAGCTTGATGATGAACTCAAGGCATCATTATCAGGTGTAAAAAAGCTCGAGATTGACCTTGGGAAGCTTGAATATATTTCATCTGCGGGACTTAGAGTTTTGTTATCTGCCCAGAAAGTTATGAATAAGCAAGGGGAAATGATTGTAAGAAACGTAAGTGAAGAAATAAAGGAGATATTTGAGGTTACAGGATTTGTAGATATTCTTACAATTGAGTAATTACAGATTGTTAGAGCAAGTCGCGCTTTGGCTTGCTCTTTTTTAAATGATAAGGAGGGGCTATTGTATGGAAGACATATATCAGGGAGCCATAATTACATTACGAGCTGCGCTTACTTTCCTTATCCATTGGGGAAAAAAATGAAGAGAGTAGAGTTCAGGCAGAAATGAACAGCACACCTAACGTTCCCGGTCCACAGTGAGATGAAACTACGCTTCCTGCCCTGGTTTCAAGAATTTCATCGAAATGATCAAGGCTTTCAAGGTATGTTCGTACGGAGTTAACAATTTCTCTGTCGCATCCTGAATGAGTGATAAAAACTCTCTCTTTTCTTGCGGATAGAAGGTCTGCCTCCATGTCTTTTACGTAGTCCATCACATATTTTTTACTAGATCCGCGGTATTTCTTTTCTGGGTGCATTGCCCCATTAGAAACAGCAATTCTAGGATGTAATTTTAGTGCAGTGCCAAAAAGAGCTGCAAGACCAGAGCAACGACCACCCCTGTGAAGATAAACAAGGGTGTCAATAACAAAGCTTGCTTTAACTTTGTCTTTTAATCTTTCAATTTCTGAAACGATTTCCTTGGCAGAAAGGCCTTTTAAGGCTAGTTCAGCAGCATAAACGACCTGAAGACCAATTCCAGTTGATAGATTAGCGGAATCTATAATGTAAATTTCTTTATTGTCGTTGCGTTCTTCAGCCGCTAGTCTGGCGTTATTGAAGCTGGCTGACATTGAGGATGATATAGTAAATATAATGTATTCATTGTCGTTATCAATGAATTTTAGGATATCATCAACGCTGGGAGCCGCCGTTTTAGGAGTTTCACCATGTTCATCTGACCATTTATATAGAATCTCTGGAGCTATATCAATTCCGTCCAGATACTCTTTTTCTCCAAGTCTAACATATAGAGGAATGATACCTATATTGTATTTGTTAATTATCTCTTTTGAAAGATCACATGTGCTGTCCGAAAGTATCTTAACCATCGTATTCCCCCATTTATGAATATAATTAGAATGATAACGCATCTCTATTATAAAATAAAAGAGAAGGATAAGAAAATGCTCTTATCCTTCTTTTTTTAAACTGCTTTGAGTAGCTTATTCTTTATGCAGATCTTTGCCCCCAGGATCTTTTCATTAGAACCTTCAAATTCCACAGTTATTCGACCTGTATCAACGGATTTTACAGTACCCGTACCGTATTTGGCGTGTTCTACAGTGGATCCTTCTGGATAAATTTCTTTTATCTCATCATCAGTAAGTTCTGGTTCAATAACTTTAGGCGCAACAACAGGTGTTACAGGAGCCTTAGGCTTGTATGTAGTGTTTTCACAGAGACATTCTAATATAAGATCCAGATTTTCATTTGTAAAAAAGATTATTTCGTGAGGAAGGTAGTTTTCTGTTTCGTTAAGACGATATAGTTTATTTCCATTTTTGATAAAAAGAATTGCTTTACTACCTATTTCTTCATAGCCGGAAATTATGTCCTCTATCTCGTCTTTATCGTTTTCAGTGATTGTGATGGCGAGATTTTCAGATTCAGCCATTCTTTTGATTGAAGTGTAGTCTTTTTCAGTAGCATGAATTTGGTAACGATCATATATAAGAGTATTTACGTTTAATATTGAGCCGTTATTACCAAATTGGCATAAAACACTAAGATCATCATCACGTTTGATTGAAACCTTTAATCCCTTATCTTTTATGAGTTCGCAGGCTTCTTCGTATGAGTATAATTGATTATCCATGACTTTTTTATTCCTTTTCTAAAAAATAGCGCAGATATGTATATTACAACACCATACGCATGCTTTCAATATGGAAAAATTGAGCATTTTTTGTTTTTTTTTCAATAAAAGCTAAGAAAATTGCTAACTTGGTTGACATCTCACATTTTTTGTAATACGCTTTAAAGGTAATAATCAGTTGTAAAACTGATAAAACGGTTTAATAATCTTTTGAGGAGGTTCATTACATGAACAAAACAGAATTAGTTGAAGCTATCGCAAAGCAGACAGGTCTTACAAAGGCTGCATCAGAGAAGGCAGTTAAGGCATTCACAAATGCTGTAACTAAGGAGCTTAAGAAGAAGGGTAAAGTTCAGCTCGTAGGTTTCGGTACATTTGAAACATCTAAGAGAGCAGCTAGAACAGGTAAGAACCCTCAGACTGGCGCTACAATTAAGATTCCTGCAGCTACAGTTCCTAAGTTCAAGGCTGGTAAGGCTCTTAAGGATCTTGTAAACGGCAACAAGAAGTAATTCATTATGATAATGATTAGGCCAGAGTACGTTGTACTCTGGCCTTTTACAACTTTATGAGAGGTGATCATGAGATCAGAAACTGAGATACGCAAAAAATTACAAGATGAAATTGATATTTATCTTACATGCCCTAAATTTTCAGTGGAAGAGCACGCCCATAATATCACGATGTTGGCGTGGGTAGTTGATGTTTCGGACAAAGAACTCAGCGATATGATACGTGATGCAGAAAGTTCCTTTTCATAAAATTTTGTTTTAGTGATAAAATACCTAGGCAGCATTGCATTCAGAAGTGAATTGCATGCTGCCTTTAGTTTGGTTATAATTACCTTTGTGCGTTTAAAATTTTATCTTTTTTTCGAGCGGAGAAAGACTCATGAAACATCCTGTGTTTCGGCTGATCAAGAAAATTGCATATATTGTTTTTCCAAAATATAAGGTAATCGGAATGGAGAATATTCCAGATGGTCCGGCAGTTGTTATTGGGAATCATTCTCAAGCGCATGGACCTGTTTCTGTTGAATTATACTTTCCAGGAGAGCATTATACTTGGTGTATAGCTGAAATGATGGAAAAAGATAAAGTGGCAGAATATGCTTACAGGGATTTTTGGTCAAAAAAACCTGTTATAATAAGACCGTTTTTCAAACTGGTGGCACATCTTATTCCATCATTATCAGAAATAGTATTTACTAATGCGGATACACTTCCGGTATATAAAGATAAGAGGGTTTTTAAAACCTTTCAGTTGTCAGTAGAAAAACTTGAGCAGAGTGCTAAAATTGTTATTTTCCCTGAGGAGTATACAGAATATAACAATATTGTGCATAGATTTCAAAGGGGCTTTGCGTACCTTGGCAAATACTATTATCGTCAGGAAGGACAGGATATCCCATTTGTACCAATGTATGTTTGTCCTGCAAGAGGCGAGTTAGTATTTGGTGAGCCTATTTATTATGATCATACGAAAAAAAGCGAAGAAGAAGCAGAAAGAATTTGTGGATATCTTCAGGATGCGATTTCAGAAATTGCTTATAGCCTTCCTAGGCATAGGGTAGTTCCTTATCCAAACGTATCAAAAAAAAAGTATCCTTATAATGAAAGATTGTTATGAAGAAACCTGTTGTAGATTATAGAAAATTAAGATTATCAAATATTGCAAGTACTGAATATCGCCATTTGCTTCTTTTATTAGGTTGGGTAGGATATTTCTTCATGTACTTTGTTACAGAGAGAGTAATACCAGAAAGTGCGTGTCACGTCGTTCACAGTAAAGTGGATGACATGATACCATTTAACGAATATTTCGTGCTATTTTATGTATCTTGGTATATATTTATGGCTGGGTCTCTGCTGTATCTGGCATTGTATGATATAAAGAGTTTTATTAGGGCAGAAAAGCTTGTATTAGGAATGCAAATAACAGCTGTTATCATATATATAGTATGGCCTTCGGTCCAATATTTAAGACCAGATCACTTTGAAAATAGTAACTTCTGTACTTGGCTTATGGGGATTATTTATTCGGCAGATACTCCTACTGGAGTTTGTCCTTCACTGCATGTAGGATACACTCTTGCAGTATTGTCTGCGTGGATAACGCGTAAGGAGTCAAAGTTGTGGAAGAAATTTATGATGACCGCATGGGCAGTTATGATCTGCATCTCTGTTTGCTTTGTTAAGCAGCATTCTTTTATAGATGTATTGGCAGCAATTGCTATGTATACTGCATTAGAACTCGTTATCAATGGGAGGAATATTAAGTTGGGAAATCGAAGATGGGGAGACCGTATAGACGGAAAGCTATTACGTGATGTTGACGCTATGCATTATGTAATGCCACTTATGTATCCTAATAGATGTGACAATGAGGCGTTTATGACAATGTCTATTGATCTATCAGAGACTGAAAGGTACATTCATGAGCATAATAAGCTCAACCCTGAACATAGAATTTCTATTTTTGATCTTGTTATAGCGGCTACCCTTAAGACTATAAATCTTCGTCCACAGATGAACAGATTTATTGCGAATCAGACTTTGTACCAGCGCAATAATGTCACAGCGGCATTTACTGTTAAAAAGAACTTCAAAGACGATGGAGATGAGACGCTTGCAAGAATTGTGGCAGAAGAGGGCGATAATCTTGAAAGTATAAGTAAAAAAGTAAGAGACCAGATTGCATTATGCAAGACACAGGATGATGAGTCTACTGATGCCATGAACTTTATCAAGCATCTTCCAGCTAAGCATGTCTTAGGAGCTTTTGCAAGATTCCTTGATAAGCATGGATGGATGCCACAGTCAGTAATTGCTACAGACCCATATCAGTGCTCAGTAGTTCTTTCGAATTTAGGTTCACTAGGAATGAATATAGGTTATCATCATCTGATGAACTGGGGTACTAATTCTATCTTTATTATCGTTGGCTCCAAGATCAACAGGCCACATTTTGATGCTGAAGGCAATATTACTATGAAAAGAGAGTTAGATCTTTCCTTCACGATTGATGAGAGAATATCGGATGGCTTCTATTATGGACGATCACTGAAGCTTTTAAAGAAGCTTGTTGAAAATCCTACTCTTTTAGAGACTCCTCTCACAGAAGAAGTGAAATATTAAGATTATACCTAGCAATATACGATTTGTTATGCAATAATCTCCTTACAGGTTTCTGTAAGGAGGTTTTTTTATGGTCGAATCTAGCAAAGTACAAAAAATATTGTATGGTGGAGATTATAATCCAGAGCAATGGCCTGAAGATATATGGGAAGAGGATATGAGGCTTTTTAAGGAAGCACATATTGATATAGTAACTCTTAATGTATTCAGCTGGGCTCAACTTCAACCTTCTGAAGATACTTACGATTTTTCCAAGCTTGATAAGATAATGGAGCTTGTTCAAAAGAACGGTCTTAAGGTCTGCATGGCGACTTCTACAGCAGCACATCCGGCCTGGATGGCTAGAAAATATCCAGATATTTTAAGAACTGAAAAAAATGGTGTGAAGCGTAAGTTTGGATCTCGTCATAATTCGTGTCCAAATTCGCCTACATACAGAAAGTATGCTTCTAAGCTGGTTGAAAAGCTTGCTGAGCGCTATAAGGACTATGATAATATTGTATGTTGGCATATTTCTAACGAATTTGGTGGCGAATGCTATTGTGAAAACTGCGAGAAGCGTTTTAGGTCATGGGTAAAAGACAAATATAAAACCATAGAAGAAGTGAATCGCGCTTGGAACATGACTTTCTGGGGACATACCCTATATGATTTTGAAGATATTGTTACTCCAGATCTTCGCTCAGAAGAATTTGAGTGGGATGGAATCAGGACAAATTTCCAGGGAATATCTTTGGATTATGCTCGCTTCAACTCTGATAGCCTGCTGGAATGTTTTCTTTTAGAGAAAGAGATACTTAAAAAGTATACGCCGGATATTCCTGTTACAACGAACCTTATGGGAATGTACAAGCCGCTTGATTATCAAAAATGGGCGGAGCATATGGATTTTGTTTCTTGGGACAATTACCCAACTTATAATGCTAAACCTTATGAACCAGCGATATCTCATGACCTGATGAGAGGTTGCAAGAATGGCAAACCATTTGCACTTATGGAGCAGACTCCAGGGGTAACTAATTGGCATCTGTACTGTAGCTTAAAGCGGCCAGGAGTTATGAGACTTTACAGTTATCAGGCCATGGCTCATGGAGCAGATACGGTAATGTTTTTTCAGATGAGACGAAGCATCGGTGCTTGTGAGAAGTATCATAGCGCCGTCATCGATCATGTTGGTACATCGGATACACGCGTTTTTAGAGAGGTCTCTGCTCTTGGAAAAGAACTTGAGACAATAGGCTCTAGCATTTTAGGAGCCAGGTCAAAAGCTGAGATAGCTATAGTTTTTGATTGGGACAATTGGCGGGCAATAGACTGGTCTGCAGGTCCTTCAAGACTTTTAAATTACTGTGATCAGATAAAAAAGTACTATTACGCCCTTTGGAGAAACCATTATCCTGTTGATATAATCAGTGTAAAAGATGATCTTTCAAAGTATAAGTTAGTAATAGCGCCTATGTTGTATATGTGCAAGAAAGGCTATGATCAGACAATTCGCAGCTTCGTAGAAAACGGTGGAACATTTGTTACTACCACTTTTAGCGGCTATGTAGATGATAATGACCTTGTTGTAACTGGTGGGTATCCTGGAAAACTGAAGGATATACTGGGAATATGGGTAGAAGAGTTAGATGCACTTCCTCCTGAAGAGGCGAATTCCTTTATTTACAAGGGAACAGAGTATCCTGCGCAGGTTCTGTGCGATGTCCTTCATCTAAGGTCTGCAAATGAGCTTGCCAAGTATGAAAAGGACTTTTATGCCGGAGCTCCGGTAATTACAGTAAATGCCTTTGGTGCAGGTAAAGCATATTATTGTGCAACCCAGTCAAACGATGATTTTTATAAGGAATTTTTGTCTGACATATGCTCAGAGTGTGGAGTGCAACCATTACTAAAATGTGATGAAGACCTTGAAGTAACAGAGCGTTCTAACTCCAATGGTGACTTCCTATTTGTACTCAATCACTCTCAGGAGAAAAAAGAGTTTGTTTTACCATATGATGCTTGTAATCTGGTAACAGGTGATGAGTATTTTAAGGGAAAAGAGATAAAGATATCCGGAAAAGATGCAATGATACTAATAAAAAAGTGAATATTTCAGTGTTTAGAAAGGCTACCCCATGGGTAGCTTTTTTGTGGTCTTGACAAGGAGAGCTCTCAATGATTTAATCGAACCATGAGTTTAATTAACGGAGGAGAGTATGAAGTTGAGGTATTTTGTGATTGTCGTTGTGGTTATAATATTGATAGTGCTGTTTTTGTTGGGAAAACGTGTAGATGTGAGAACAAATAAGCATGTAGCGGAGCTAGATGAAGAATTGCAGGAAATTCTTTATCTAGGATCATTGGCACCAAATTCCCACAATATCCAAAGCTGGAAGATAGAGATTTATCCTGGGGAAAATTATCTAACTATCTGTCTTGATGAATCAAGACGGCTTAAGGTAGTAGACCCAAAGGACCGCGAATTGTACATTTCCTTGGGCTGTTACGTGGAGACCTTGATAAAGAGTTTTTCAGCTTATGGTTATGAGACTAAATATGAGATTTGCCAGGATGAAAACTATGTAAGGCTTGAGTATAGTAAGACTTCGGGTGTGATAGATAAGGAGCTGATCTCAATTATCACTAAGCGTCACACAGATAAGAGGGCATTTGACAGATCAGTAGGAATTAGCGAAAAAGAATACTCATATATTGATGAAAATAACCGTGGAATCTACTTCTTTTCAGTAGGTGATAATAAATTTGATCTTATAAAAAGTGAAACCCTAGAAGCGTACACGGAACAAGCCTATAACAAAGAGGTTGCGGCGGAGTTGTCTTCATGGCTAAGGTTTTCGGATAAAGAGGCTTTGGATCAAAAGGATGGGCTTCCAGCGGAGCAACTGGGCATAAGCGGTATCAAAAAGACGCTTTATTACCTGTCTACAAACCACGAAAGCGCTCAAGGAGAAAGCTTTGCAAAACAAGGAATAACAACTACCAAAAATCAGTTGGATGGTTGTACTGGTTTTGTTATAGTTAACTCAGTTGATTCTGCAAAGGAGCTTATTTTGTGTGGAATGAAGACCGTAGATCTTTGGCTTGGTCTAACGAAAGATTCTATTTCTGTACAGCCTATGAGTTACGCCATAGAGTGCGTAGAGTATAGAGAAACGCTTGAAAAAGAACTGGGAATAGCGAATATACAGATGATTTTGAGAGTTGGGTATACAGCTGATTATGGAAAAAATGCAGCTATAAGGAGGGATTTGGCCGATTACATATCGGTAAAATAATTATGGCAAGAAGAATAAAAGAAGAGCCTTCAGTTCATCGCAAAAGAATTGCTGACGCAGCAGAAAAACTATTCATAACACACGGTATTGAAAAAACCACGGTGTCAATGATTGCTGAAAGTGCTGGATATAGTAAGGCTACGATATACGTATATTTTGAGAATAAGGAAGAGATTGTTGCTTATCTGGTATTGCATAGTATGAAACTGCTTAAAGATGAAATAATGAATCATACAAGTAAATCATTGTCTTATAAGGATAATTATTCAGGTGTCTGTGAAGGCATTATTAGATATAAAGATAAATACCCTATTTATTTTTCTCTATTACAAGATGTGATAAACGTGGATTTTTCAGAAGGTCAGTATTATGAGAGCGAAAAAAGCACGTATTACATAGGTGAAGAGATCAACAAATATATCTCAGAACTTTTCAATCTAGGAGATGATGCGTTTGTGGTGATATTTACTTTTTGGTCCTCAATATGCGGAATTCTTTCGATGACTGATAAGAAAAGCAAATATATCGAAAAACAGTCTAGGATAAAAAAAGACAGTTTTGTATTATTGGAGCTGGAGATGTTATACCACGGATTGATAAATAGATAAAAGATATAGTTTTATTAGAGCGATTATTTAGTCGCTCTTTTTTTATGAAGAAAATAATGTAATAAAATGTTACACAGGATATTTTACTGTATTTTACTCTCATATCACCCAAACCTCATGTCCGAGACTTAATGCTTAATAGGATTAAATAAAGAACCATACGACGGTTATCGCTTAATGATAACCGTTTTTATGTGCCAAAATAGTG
>NZ_FRDH01000006.1 GCF_900143205.1 Butyrivibrio hungatei DSM 14810
GGAGCTAATGCCAGTGCTTTAGTCTATTCACTGGTCGAAACAGCCAAGGCAAACAATGTAGATGTTTACTATTACCTAAAGTACCTGCTTCTCAAAACTCCGACATCACAAACAAGTGATGAAGAACTAGAAAAGCTCTGTCCATGGAATCCAGAGTGTAAGGAAGCTCTGGAAGATCTTCACAGGCAGCATCAAAAGGAAATCTTCGATGCGATGTGATCTTAATCATATGTGAATTGTCAAGGTGCTCCAGTCTCATAAGAGGCTGGGGTATATTTATGGGCAAAAGCCCTTGTACCCAATAACATATATGTGGTGGTAGCGCTACCCACCTAATTATTTAGCGCTTACGCTCTATCCCGCTTGTTTGCTTGGCTTCCCCTCACTGTCTGCCCTCTTGCTCTAGTCTGTAGTCTATGGCACGGAACGAAATGGAAAGGAAAGAGAAGGGCGTAAAAGGGAAGGAAGAAAAGAAAAACCATGCCTCGATAACTACCGCAACAATGCAAAATAAAAAAGCGTCAATGAAAGAATCTCCATTAACACTTTTTTAAGTCCGTTCTCACGGTAACTAATGTATGAAATTTACAAAAATAGGTATCATTCTACGCTACTTCTCTGCTATCTGTTATATCTAAATCATCATCAAAAATATCACTCATTTCCCCTCTTCCTATGCCCCGAAATGTATAAACATAAAGCTGCTTTTATCTTGATTTTTTCAATCAAGTACTATCACTTATTATCCCAACTCCATCTCTGTAGGTTTATGTTAGTAATGGAATCCATTTCCATTTACCCAATGCAGAGAGTTCCTTTTTCTCTTCTCATGCATTTCAATCTGTGTAATTATTATTGTTCCCTTTCATTTGTTAATACATTCACCAAAATTTGAATATTGCTGAGTATCTCTTCCTGATCATTCATCAGCATTTTCATCCGAAGTTCATTGAAATGCCTATCAAATATCTCTGCGTATACAGCGCAACAAGAATCATCTAGGTCTGTAAGCATTTTAAATTCCTTTTTTGCTGTTTTTTTGCAATATTCCATATGGGTATGATTCCATACAATTGCGCTAATCACACTAATTGCAGCAGACATCTTCTGTTCAGAATCAAATCCATAATTTTGCCACTCATCTTTGGAAAAATCAGGGTCTCTACGTAAAATGGCTTTATTGAAACACTCCATTATAAACATAGCTGGATCACTTTTTTTTGATAAATCTTGCATAGTGCGAAATATACGAATCATCGATTGCATCTTTTTATATAATCCAACAAATGCCTTTTTTCCCAAAATCAAGGAGACGTCTTCGTTAAATTTATCAAAATCTTCATTTGTCTCTATGACGAATTTTACTGCAGAAAAATAAAAATCCTCCAATTCATCTTCTAATGATTCAAATTTTTCATCATCTTTCTTTGAGTATATAATGCTTTTCCATTTTGAATCTATCTTGCTAAACTTCTCTGACATTTTATCAATCTCATCTAAATATTCTCTTATTTTCTCCATGTTTCTTTTCTCCATCCTGTACCTTATATCACCACACTATCAAAACAAGTATTATAATTATATTTATAATTATTTTTATAATTACTCGCTATCCAAGAGATTTTATCCACATTCTCAGCCGAATACTCTATCCCATTCGTATTATCGCCCCATACTCTATTCATTTCAGCCGAATCATATTCCATTCCATCCTCAAGCATCAAACCATCCACTTTTTCGGCATAATGTTTGCAACTTGTATTTTTACCAAATGACTCATATATATAATTTCTTTTTAAACAATTTGAATCCACGATTATTTTGCAAGCCTCTCGGAATTCCTGATTATTCTTATATCCCCCCCAATCTCTACCAACTTTTTCTTCTATTAAAGTTGTCAACTCATTCTGTTTTTCTTCTAATTCACACCTGCTCCCCCCAACTGATTCCAGGTATTTTCTAAACCACCATGTTAATCCATAATATTTATATTTGCTATATTCATAAGCAACAATGATTTTATAATCCAACATATCTCTCATTATCTTCGATAAATAATTGGGCTTAATATTTAATTTTTCCGATATGAATTTACTTTGTAACAAATCTCGCCCATACAATAAACTAATTATTTTTTCATAATGTTTTTTTCCAATTATTTTCTGATACACCTTATCGAATTCTTGAATTCGCTCAAGCTTTTCTAATAATAGCTCTAGCTCTTCTACAAGTGCCGTAAAATAGCCGCCATCAAAAAAGCACCTCGTTTTGCTGACATTTGCATTCTCACTAAGTAAGGTGGCTATTTTTCCATATTTCATCGCAAGTTCATAGACGTATGACAAATCAAGTTGTTCAGGCTTATCTTCATGCAGTGTCTCCTTTACATCGTCTATGTACTTCTCAAAAATTTCTATTAATCGATCATATTTTTTTTCAACCATAAGCTTTTCGATTTTTTGAATATCATTCATTTCGAACTACTCCTTCTATATCCGCAGTAAACAAGCACACTCCACCGTTTATACATTCTTTATTACAATTATTCATCGGAATAAATCTTTTATAGTTTGGAACCTCCATATTTCGAACTTTACATATTTGAGTGGCCATACATATCGGTTCCTTATATTCTTTCTTGTTATCTATATTTTCTATAGCAGAGCACGTATTTACCCATATAATATTACAGTTCATATCAGCAACACTAAGCATCATTCTTTCAAATGAATGGCTCTTAGAACTCCACGAAGGTATAATTAAGAGTTTAACGCCAAGCTCATCCACAATCATATTTCTTACCTTAGTCTCCAGTGCACTTCTACAAATCATGATTCCCATGCATCCATGTGCATCATCGTATAGCAAATTAATAGTATCATCTGGTGTAAGAGCTTCTGCCCTATCAGTATTCTTATCGTTATATGCAATCAACTTGCCTTGCGAAAAGACTTCAATTCCATCATATGTCTGAATAAGGCATGATGTATTTGTTCCTTTGTCATCGCAAATTGTCCAAACAGACGGAAGCACAATCAATTTTAAATATATATGATTATTACTTCTAACAAAACTACATATTTCCTCTTTCAAGCCGATGTACCCAAGCATTTCAGGAAACACAAGCAAATTTACATGTTCTTTCTCCGCTTTCTTTATAACGTCAATAACTGTACTCTTAATTTTCTCTTTATCCATCCTATTCCAAGGCTTAGGCAAAAAAAGATCACCCTTTTTGCAGTTTTTATTTTGAAGTTTGTAATCACAAGACATCGGAGACATACCGATTTTTAGAGAATTCTTTCCTATCGCATAAACATCAGGATGTGCAGCTTTCAATCTTCCAAGGAAATAGCAATTGATTTTATACTTCTTCTTGCTATATTCACCTGACATATCCATATATCGTGCATATTTCAAGAAAACATTAAAACTATCAGATTCAACCTCTCTATCCTCTCCACTTCCTTCCCACATAGCTATACACCTTGGAAAAATCATTAAATTTGTAGTTGACTGACTTTTACTGGAATTTATACCATTTTCAAATTTTAAATAATGATTTTTACCTATCCGAATAGAAGAGTTCTCCACACATTTTCTAAGACATTTTCCTATCAAATGATCCGTTCCAACCAAAAGTGGATATGCTTCAACCAAAATAGACATTGCATCTTTCTCATGTTTTAGCTTATGAAATGCACTTTCTATCTCTTCTTTTGATTGATAATCATATC
The DNA here is from genome assembly GCF_900143205.1 of Butyrivibrio hungatei DSM 14810. Taxonomy (GTDB): domain Bacteria; phylum Bacillota; class Clostridia; order Lachnospirales; family Lachnospiraceae; genus Butyrivibrio; species Butyrivibrio hungatei. The sequence continues at coordinate 3,738 of NZ_FRDH01000006.1, forward strand.
CTGATTCGTATTTATTTTTATCTAAACCTTTATGGTTTCTATTTTTATTAACTTTGTTGTATACCTGTTGTATTCGATCTTTATGTTTAATTAGATAAGCAATCATCTCCGCCAACAAATCGGCCGTTGCTGTTAATTCATCAATTTCTTTCTTCCCCATGATAAGAATTGTACCTTTTTTCTTTAATTATATCTCTCATGGCACATGTGTCAACATTATTGTTCACTTATTGTTCACTTGAAACGTTTTTGCATCTTCTACCCCATGCGCATCTGAACAATTCATTCCAAGGTATTATCTGTTCAAATTTCATCTATAAATCATCTTCTAACTAATCACTACTCCATAACAATATGCATTCCGATTAATAATTGCATTATTGATGAATATATTCTGTACAACAAAGCGATGTGTATATAATTTTGAACAGGGGTCTGTCAAGTAGATAAGCCAAATAAACAAAATAAGTCAAGAGAAAAGGTGATCACTTCATTAGAGGTGGTCACCTTTTTAGATGCTGAAATCATATAGATTTGGAAATGGTGACAGTTTGAACTGTCACTATAATCCTTGGTCTGCTTAATGACAGATATTCTGTAGTCAAGCAGATCAAGGATATTTGTGCGCTTGGCGCACTTTATTCAAGGCCAGTAGCCTCTGGATTCATTTCTATTCTTTTGTTAAGCTGCCCATTTAGCTTTATACTTCTGGATACGCTTATTCTCAGGAATGGGATAATCAGTAGGCTTATCTGTAAGCATTGCTTCATTACGTACCTGGGCAGACGTCTTTCCACCGAATCTTTCCTGTGGCCTTTCGTTGGTATAAAAGTACATGTATTTCTCTATGGCGTTCCTTAGTGAAGTTTCATCAGTTATATCAAACATGCAGTACATTTCAGTCTTGATGATGCCCCAGAATCCTTCAGTCGGTCCATTATCTATGCAGTGTCCTACTCGAGACATTGACTGTTCCATTCCTTGTTCTTGTAACTTCATTTTAAAGACTTTACTGGTGTACTGAAATCCACGATCCGAGTGAAAAAGTGGGGCGGCATCAGGATTTTCAGCTATTGCTTTGTCAAACGTTTTAAATACGAGTGCATTATCATTTCTTGTACTGATAACATAAGATACCGGCGTTCTGTCATAAAGATCAAGGATGGCACTCAGATACAGCTTCTTATTAGCTTCAGGGATCTTAAACTCAGTAACATCAGTTGTCCATTTTTCATTAGGTTTGTTTGCGTGAAAGTCTCTTTTGAGCGTGTTCTCTGCAACAGTTTCTGGAGTTGAAGGTTCATACTGCTTTCTTTTCGCACGAATAATCGCATGAACTCCAATAGCCTTCATGATCCTGTGTATGCGCTTAACTTTATAATCAGTCCCATTGAAGTGGTTAATCCAGAGAGTCATCCGTCTGTATCCAAGGATATGACCAAAGCGATCATCGTATTCTCTGATAAGCTCAGCAATTCTATGGTCTTCCAATTCTTGTTCTGGAACTTCTCTGTGAAACCATTTGTAATAAGCTGCGTGTGATACACCCAGCGTCTTACACATCCAGTTTATACTCCAATGTTTATCATTAGAATAAGCCTGTATAGCTAAATATTTACATTCAAATCGAGTCTTACCGAGCCTCACATCCCTTCTAATTCTCTCACTTTTTTTAACAGTTCTACTGTCATGTCCCTTTCCTGAAGTTGTCGCTTTAGTCTTAGGTTCTCACGGCGTAAGCGCTCCAATTCATTAACTTCATCATCTGTTTTGTGATGACCGCGTCTATCAACAAGCGCATCTTCTCCATCTGCGTCATACTTTCTTACCCAGCTATAAACCTGTGTATAAGAAACATCATACAAAGAAGCAGTGCCTTTATAATCGCGATTGTGCTCTATGCAGTACTTGACGATTTCTTTGCGTTCCTCGATAGTGGTTTTTCTTCTAGCCTCTGCCATATAGACCTCCCGCTTAGGATCATAGTCCTTAAGCTCTCTATTGGCATTATACTCTGAAATCCATCTTCGAAGTACACTATCACTAGATATCCCAAACTTTGCAACACATCCATTTACACTTAACTCACCTTTTATAACTGTATCTACACAAGATGTTTTAAATTCTTTGCTATACTGCTTGTTTCCAGCCCCTTTAGTAAATGCGTCTGCTCCATAATTACGGTAAGCAGCCACCCATCTTATAAGTGTGGCTTGAGCTATATCGTTAGCATGGGCAATTGAATCATATGAGCCCATTCCGCTAAGGTATTCATTTACTCTATCAATCATCCATTCTACGGAATGTTTCCTTTTAGCCATAAAAAATCCCCCTAAAGGAGACTTTGGTTATTTCCATTGTCTACTTTAGGGGAATCATATCATTTGCGCAGTACTACTCTTTTTATTGTATAATAAAAGTGTTTTCACAATAATCCCAATTGATCGCCGGAAAGGAATAATATGGCTATTAAAACAGTTAACATAACTACCATTGAACAAATCAATGACATGATATGGGAGCAAAATCTAGAACCAAGTATAAATAGATATAGATCAAACTATCTATTCAGAGGTTTACCAAATATCGACTATCACTTAGCTACTTCTTTACATAGAAATTGTCAAGGTAAAGAATCCACTATCGAAGAGTCTCTTCTTAGGAATTTTACAAAATATGCTGCAATTGAAGACGATTCTCTCAAGTCTTCCGTGTGGAGGCAGTTGGTAATAGGTCAACATCACGGTCTTCCTACAAGATTATTAGATTGGACATACTCCGTGATGGCCGCACTTCATTTTGCAACAAGCGGCGAAGACTTAGGATGTATGGAGCAGCATGATGGTGTTATATGGCAAATAGACATTATGGAAATGAACGATTCGTTGCCCTCTAGATACAAAAAAACTTTAGCTAGAAAAAAAGCTTATTTAATGACTATAGAAATGTTAGATGACCTCATCCATGATGAAAGCTATACTGCGTTGAAAAAATATGATGATGAACTAAATGGAAAAGGTCTATTATTGCTTGAGCCACCATCAATAGACCAGAGAATAATTAGCCAGTATTCTTATTTTTCTGTTGTTCCTGCTGGTATGGAAAATCCTAAAGATGATAATGGAATTGAAGATTTTTTATGTAAAACCGCAAACACAAGAAAGTATATTATCGACAAAAGCATAAAATGGAGAATACGAGATATGCTCGATCAAATGAATATCAATGAACGGACAATATATCCCGGTATTGATGGATTAACCGCTTGGTTAAAAAGGCATTATTATGTCAAAAGAATTTAAAGCTCATTATAAATTGTTCTTTTACTGATGCGAGGGCATACTAATGAACGAAAAAATTATCAACGAAATATATCATGACATTTATTGCAGAATATATGAAAATCATATTACCATTTTTTTGTGCGGTGGAACAGATACAGACAATCATCGCAGAGACAAACTTAGAGATTACTTAGTTAGTCAAAAGAAGAACATCTCAGTACTATATCCTGAAGATTTACTAATCGAAATGCTTAATGGAAAGCAGAAGGATTTAGTTTACCTAGAACAAAAGTTAGCAGAAAACTGCGATATCATCATATTATTCTGCGAAAGTCCAGGATCCATGGCTGAACTAGGTAGTTTCGTAACAAATGAATCCATAATTAAAAAACTAGTGGTACTAATTCATGCAAAGCATAAGAACGATAAAAGTTATATAATGTACGGTCCTGCAAACCTCGTAAAAGCTAATAAGGAAAGCTCACTAATTTTCTATAATAATGATTTCAGTAAGATGCAGAATGAAATAGACCATTTTATAAAGAAAGCTAAAGTTCCTTATCACACAAGAAGGAACATAGATACTATTGTAGGGTTGTTTAACTTTGTCATTATATTATTATATTTTTACGACACAGCTGAAAGCAAGGAAATAATTAATGAAATCATAAAACTATCAAAAAAAATTGAAACTGATACAAAGCAGATCAAACTTAAATATAGTATGGTAATTAGGTGGTTGTATAAAGAACGACTAATCGAAAAAAAGATAGATAAAACCATTGCTAAGCTTGCGCTTACACAAGATGGGTATAACTATGCCAAACGACTAATTCATCTAGCCATAAATAATATTGGCGAGTATAATGTAAATGGAATACGTATAAGAATACTAAAAGATCAATATTATTAGCATCTCATATCTTAGATGCGTTGCAGCAAGTGTTGTGTACGGAAGATGATTCGTCTTCCCAAGAAAATCATTTGGTTTAGTTGAATAAAACTAGTCTTTATGCGCATAGCCATGCACATAAAGATTGTTTTATCCAAAATATATTTGGTAAGAATGAGGTGCTAATAATTTGATTGATAAAACAAATAAGTTAATATTAGATTCAATTGGTATTCCGTATTTCTGGGATATTAATTCATTTGCACAGAAGGTAAGATACACAAATAAATTGCTGTTCTTCTTGTCCAATTACAAAGCTGTTGAAAGATATAATATCTTCTATCTTACAAAAAAGAATGGGAAAATGCGGAAAATAATGGCACCATCGTTTTCGTTGCTAATGTTGCAAAGATGGATTTTGCACAACACATTGTACAAAATCCGCGTCTCCGAATATTCCTATGGTTTCGTAAAATCAAATTCTGACTCTGAGTCCCCCTTGGTTGAAGTAGCTGGGGCCCATAAAAATCATAAATACATTCTAAAAATAGACATAAAAGACTTCTATCCCTCAATATCGAGAGCAAGAGTATTTTTCTTATTTAAGAATTTAGGATACAATTTCTGCTGTGCCAATATGCTAGCCAACATATGTACTAATAATAACGAACTCCCTCAAGGCGCTGCAACATCGGCGCGCCTTGCAAATATATTATGCACTAGGTTAGATGCAAGAATATCTGGTTATTGTAACAAAAGAGATATTACTTATACTAGATATGCTGATGACTTAATCTTTTCATGTGACAACAGAAATGTTCTTCATCATATTTACAAAATGATTAATACAATAATTCAGGATGAGGGGTTTGAAATCAATCAATCAAAGACTCGTTTTCTGTCTCCCAAAAATCATAAGGTTGTATTAGGTGTGACTATTAACGATGGCTATTGTAAGGCTGATCGAAAATTAAAGCGCAAAGTACGAGCTATGATTCACTCATCCATAGTAAATGGAAATTACTCTGAACGTGCCATAATTCAGGGATATATTGCTTATTTTTCTTCTATAGAAAAAGATTATACAGAAAAAATAAAGCGTTATATTAACAAATTCTATGGAACTTTGCCAAAAGATAAAGCAATAGCATACAATAATAATAAATTTTTAAACAAAATGCCTGATATGTCAACGCAAAGCTAAATTGCCAAAGGAGATTTTATCATAATCTCCTTTGGCAATTCTCTATTGTCATGTAATCAAAGTTCTTAAGTAAGTCTTTTATTTCAGCTCGCTGTCATTAATTCATGATAAGCAAAACATGTACAATATTATATCCAATCTCAATCTAACTCCGCAAAACCACACTTAACCGCTTCAAGAAATCTTTCCGAGTATTGATAATTATCATAAAAGTTTTTCATATATTCAAAAGTACGAGGATAGAGTTCAATATCTTTTTCTTCTGCAAATATAATATGATTATCCAAGTTTTTATAACGCTCATTCGCATAGGTACAATACCAAATAGCAAACCCCTGTGCAAAAGATTCCTCTAGATATCTATTCATCTGTGCATCAGGAGAAAGCTTAGTGTTTGTATATCCTTCATTCAGCCACTCATTGTCTTTCCATTCAGCTTCATACACACTTTTCCATTCTTTGCCATGGCTGATCCATGAGTGCGTATCATCAGAAAAATGAGCTAATTCATGAAATAAATCTAGTGATTCTAAGCATTCATCCCAAACATATATATCTTTAGTATAAGGCATGTAATATGCTCTTGTATTTTTGTTATCTTTACCTATGTCCGAAAAAGTCTTCATGACCAAATCAGAGTCAGGACACCAAGAAAAATCTTTATATAACTTACATTTGTATAATCCTTCTTTACTATCAAACAACCCCAAAACTACATCATTTAATTCCTTATCTAAATTTATACGACCTTCTGGTAGGTCGACAGATATAGCATACTTTTGCGCATAGGTACCTGTGTTTTCCACATGTCTCTTATCAATACACAAATAAATATCACGTGCAACAAATCCAACTAAAGCCATAAATAGAGAAAAGATTATTGCTATATCTATACGAACCTTTTTTATATTCTTTTTCTTTATATTTCTTCTCACCCTTTTCACCTGAAACTTATAGTCATTTTTTAACTGTATTTTCTATGTATAGCTCTACTTTCTCATAATTGTTATTATGCACCATTCAAAGCAAAAATAATGATGCTACTGGCATTTTACACTCCACGTATCTTTCTAACCACATCCCCCACATGGCTCTTTATGGTATAAAACCAGAAATATGATTTTGGAATCTGATGATATTCCAGTTGAAGTTTCAGTGTTTCTCTATAGCCAAGGTTTGATCCTGACATGCCGCCAGCTCTCATGTTAGCAATCATCTCATAATTGGTTGAGAACGTGGTCTTGCCTTCGGAATATCTTTTTAACATCCAATCATAATCTGAGGATGAGCGGTACTTGAGGTCGAAAGTCCCTAAGTCTTCGTAGGTTGCTTTGGTTACGAAACATGAAGGATGGCAGATCATGTGCTGCAGCATGAACTCGTGGCTGTAGAACTGGATTTCACTTATCTTTTCATCCTGATAGATTCTAATCATGCCATAGACGATTTCGTACTTCTGGTGCTGATATGTCCTAAGAGTCTTTTCAATGGCATCTGGCTCGTACCAGTCATCAGAGTTAATGATTCCGACGAGTTCGCCAGTGGCTAGGCCTATGCCTTTGTTCATGGCGTCGTAAATGCCGTTATCTTTCTCAGATACAATCTTGACTTCGTATGGAGCTTTTTCTTTGTATGCATTTACGATGACGAGTGTGTCATCAGTGGACTTGCCGTCGACGATGATGTGCTCAAGGTTTGTGTAGTTCTGGGTCAGGACGGAGTTTAGGGTGTCTTTTATTGTCTTGGCACTGTTGTAGGTTGGGGTTATTATTGAGATTTTTGGGGTTGAGGTCATATTTATATCCTTTTGTTATATCTAATTTGTTTTTTGTATAATTGAAGCGGCGCAAATGCGCCGCTTCAATTATACTATTTTGGGGATTGTGGGGCAAATTATCCTGCTTTTGTCGGATAGTCATAAAATATATTGTGTGTTGTAGATTATTTCAAATCAAAAATCGGTGAATTTAGGCAAACAATTATCCTTTGAGCAACTGTATTCCTAATTTCATCCTTGATTCCAGCCCTCTCGATGAACAAATCTCTTTGTCTGTCTTTACTCATAGCCTGAGACATAGCTACTCCTTCAACAACTGTCGTATCACGAACAAAAATAACCAATCTTTTTCCTTCACCCGATAGTAACCATGTTCCAAGATACTTCCATAGAGCATTATCTGTCACTCCTAACGATGCGCCAAAAATACATATGTACCTGCTGTTATCAATTATGTTTTTGGCTTGCTCCACATTTCTAGCACCGATTTTCCTATTTAAAGATTCCTTAATAATATAGTCAGCACATAAATTTCTATCCCTATAATCCGCATTTAAAATCTGCTCTTCATTAGCTACACCTAAAATCATTCCATTCTTATTATTTGGATCATCGATTCTTCCATGCAAATAAAGTGGTTTAGAAATTTTGTCAGGATAATTCACTCCGTTGTTAGCACGATGTGTTAAGACTGGGGTTGCCTTTTTACCAGCCTCTTTATAGATTTTATCTAACACACTTGTGTAGTTCATTGTAATTAGTTTGTAGTCAATAGTATCAGCAACGCTCCTTATAAACTTTTCATATTCAAGCAGACTATCTGAATCAAATGCACTACTAAAATTACCTATCGCCACTCTAAATTTTTCTCCAGCAGAAGCATAATCAATAGAAATGGATTCCTCTTGGTTTTTCAAATATTCCAGCAATCTGCATTCCAACTTCAACTTATTATTTAAAAATGTAACAATGCCATCTTTGGGTAAGCATGATGTATGTTTTCCCAAACTTTCTTCAAGATCAGACCAATTATCTCTTCCTGAATCAATATCGTCCTTCATTACCTGCGCAAAATATTCATCTTCATATTTATCCATATACCACTTTTGAAAGTTAGCATAGCTTGTCTTCATCCCAAGGTTTATGTCAAAACCATTCCCAAATATAAAAGTAATATTCATAGTTTACTCTTCTTTCTCTCAGTTAGTTTTTGCTTGTTCCAAGATTATTCAGTATATTCCCTTCTACTACTGATTCCCAAAAACCATCTAGTTTTTTAGTTTTCACCAAATTATATAGTGCCATACCATCACGAGTAAAAAGGACATTTCCAACAAATACTCTATCTTTCTCTTTAGGAATACTTACTTTCTTATCAAAGTAACATATGCAACCTTCAGTTGATTCTCAACTTTTCTCATCTATCTGTATAAAAAATCCTCCCGCATACACAGCACTTGTCTTGACTAATCCTAATGCTTCCAATTGTGTCAAATCTTCATAAGTCATACCACTCGTTTCATAGATACCTCTTTTTTCCTTGCCCGATTCATAAAATTCATCAAATAAACATGGTGCCGGCACTCCACACACTTTAACTACTAACGAAGAAAACCTAACAAATAATTCAGCATCATTCTTATCCATTCTCTGCAAAACAAACAGCAAACTTTTGGGAACGCTTCCAGGTTTACTGCATTCTGAAGCAAAAATCAAAGCCCAGACTTTTTGAAACTCCACATCAGAAATATTTTTGACAGATTCCATAAATTGAACTATCCAGTCATTATCAACATCTTCTATTTTATCTGCTTTAGTTATGCTATTTATTGCAATTGATAATGTATTATGCTGATTTGTTCTTTCTCTAATTATCTTCCCTGATTGTGAAATTAGTAATGCCTTTGACACTGGATCAATATCACTATTTTGTATATCTTTTATGAATGTTTTTTGCGCTATACGATGTGCTGTATCATGATTCACTATCCAACCTGTTGCCGATGCCAGCTTGTTTATTAAGTTATTTACCACATCTGAAGCACCATCAAAATTAAATAAACTATAATTATCTCCTGCCATATTTTGCCCCCAATCTTTTTCTGAAATCATATATTGCATTTTTTATCTTAATAGCTCCGCCAAGCAAAACTCATCCTTCCCATGAGCTTTGCCCTTAAGCTTCTGATACTGTTTTATTGCATCTACAAGCACTTCCACTTCTCCAGGGAACATATTAAGTTCCAGCTTAACTTGAGCATTATTCTTTATCTGTCTAGCGTGAAAAATGCTTAATCCTAGCAGATCATCTTCTGAAAAAGTTAGGCAGCTGTGTTCCAAAAGAATATCCATTATCTTCTTTTCATTCGAGCCTTCGCACATTACTAGCAGTCTTTTCATTTAAGCTCCTTCTTCAATGACATCAGAGCTTCGTAATTTACTGCTGTCTCGAAAACGTTATTATAGAACTGCTTACTCTTTAAGAGTTCTGATCTTACATCATAGTCTTTGTACATGTTGTGGATATTGACCTTTTTATCTGCCTTGGTGATGTAGATATTGTCCTGTCTGCCAAAGAGATCCAATAACTCACAATAATGAGTTGAAAATACAAGGGTTGAATTGTATTTATTTACGCTCTTATCCTTGTAAAGACTTATGATGTTCTCAACTAGTGTCTTATGGAAATGATTCTCTACTTCATCAATGATGAGGTCATCGCCTTCGAGCAGAGTCAGCACGACTAATGTATAGAGCAGTAGTCCTTTTGTTGTACCGTTTGATAATCTTGAATATAGCTCTTTATCTGACAAAATCTCAGTCTTTCCGCATGATGTGAGCTTGAAATTGCTATCATCTACCATCTTGAGGCTAGTAATGTTCTCATCAAAAATTCGGATGATGTTCATGAGCACTCTATCTGGCATATCTATTATTCTCTGCGCCATGAATGCAGCTTTATAAATGCCATATCCAAGGTCGAAGCTACCATAGTAAAAAGCTCTTCTACCAAGTTTTTTCATCACAAAAAACACGCTGGATGTATCCTCAGGAAGTTCACCCTCTAGCGGATACTCTTCGTAGCCTTCTTCATCAAATATGCTATTTACGTTGGTTTTGTAGTACTTCTTGTATGTGATCTTCTGATCAGCAAACAGGACTTTATCGCTTATTTCATCTTCTTTTAACTTGGTCTGATATTTGTAGATATTGCCCTCATGATAAAAATATATGGTTAGCTTATCGCCGTCTAAACTGTATTCCTTCTTGTTTACGCGAAATGTTCCTAGTATGTCATAGCAAACGCTGAGAAGGTCTAACACAGAAGTTTTACCAGAAGCGTTTTTACCCACAACTCCTATTGTAGAAAAAACATAGAGTCCATCTGCTATTTCCTGTAATTCGTATTCTTTATCTTCAGCAGTTTTCCTAGCTGTAGGAATGTAGCTTACTTCAAAATTATCTGCGCAATTTTTAAATCCAGAAGCGATTACTTTTAATATTTTCATGAGTTTTATCTCCCTTCTGAGTATATTTTACAATACCAAACAATTTAAAACAACTTTTTTGTTTGAAATTGTTTAGAGAGATTTAAAAAAGAGCTTTTGGAAGCATCCAAAAGCTCTATAATACGAATAAAGTCACTTTATTTTCCCAGGTATACTAATCCTCGCTTTTATCAACTGGTTTAATCATAAGATTGTCCGCTATAGCCGATTTCTTTGAAAACTTCAACGTACTATAACCAACGATGCTAAAAACAACTGCCCCTACAAGATTTACCATCAGATCCTTCATTGTATCGATAATGCCGATATCAAGATATCCACCATTTACAGCATATGTTTTACCATCAGCTGTGTTTATTACAGTATCAGTGATATCCCTGATTACAAAAGGCATCCCACTATTGTTGGGATCAAGTGTCACTGAACCAATTTTCTGCACTATAAAATCCTTTTGCATATCAAGGGCAAAAAACTGATCCATAGTAAACTCAAAAAATTCCCATATTACTCCTACTGTCATGGAAAAGCAGAAGGCTACCAATGTCAGATAAAACGGTGATAGATTAAAATGTTTACTCCCGCGATTTAACAGATAAATGAGTGAAAAGCCTATTGCCGCACACAAAAATCCATTGATAGTGTGGAGCATGGTATCCCAACCGGGAATAATCACATAATAATGATCTACCTCTCCGAGAATTTCCGCAGCATAGATGAATCCAAAAATGATAGCCTGAAAAAGCGGTGGAAACTCTATCTTCATCTGCTTTTGCAAAAATGCCGGCAGTAAAAACAGCAATAAAGATAAAACACATATTGCTGCGCTTTCATAATTTCTGGTAAAAATGCACCTTATAAGTGTAAGGATTACCAGTCCTCGCAAAACGAGGTAAAAAATAAAGGTTCTCTTATTCTGTTTGTAGCTGTTTACAAGGGATTTTTTATAATCGAATATCTTCATTTTCCTGTTCCTTACGCCTCCTCTTTTCCACAAACCAAGAACCTATCATCGTAATCCCAAACGCTATGACACTCCAAACCCAGATATTCACATCTCCAACCTTGCTATACACTCCATGAACCAGGTTGATCACGGGAACGTGGATCAGGAATGCATATTGGGAAATTGTTCCTAGGTATAGTATCTTTTCTGTAACCGCCTTTATTGCTTTACCTGAATCAAGGAGTTTACTGATCTTATCTTCAGTCTTGGCAAGGAAATAGATGAGTATAGCTGTAGGAATAGTGAAATAGAATCCTGTTGAAACGATCCATTTATTATCTCCTGATAAAACAGAAGTACCCAAGTAAATGAGTGCGCAGGACAACAATATGGACAAAACTACTGCTGCTACTGCAAGCTTACTGTTTTCCTTAATGTCTTTTTCCTGCTGCGAGTGCAAGTATATGTATCCTAATTGTAGAGCTATGAGATAGTCGCCTATTCTGGATATTGGAGACTCATATGTATAGAGGAAAGCTCCTGATGGTCCAAGCTCTTTTACCAAAGCTAGATTTATGGCTATTGTCACCAGGTATATGACGAGCGAAACTATAAGGGGCCTACGCCAAAAGTTATTACTGCTCTTGTTGTCATATAGCCTATGCATTAGCCTCAGGAATAATGGTGTTAGGATAAAGAGCAGAAGGCTTAGTGATAAATACCAGGTAACTATATTGTATTCGCTAAATACGTTGTACCACCAGCCGCTCTTTGGGCTCCAGTCAGACACTAGAAGGATGTTTGATAATATCTTAAGGCTCTCTGTTACGATCCTGGACTTGAAGTTCTGCATAATCTCTGCTCTGAAGCTATACATATAGAGTCCAAAGGCTACTACCAGCATCACAAGGTGCAGGGGATAGAGCTTTTTTATTTTCCTTGTAGCATATTCCCAGGAGCTACGTACGTCTGCCTTTATATCTTTTTCATATCCATGAAGAGCGTTTAGGAAGCCGCTTAGCATGAGGAATACTGTAATGCTCTATCTGGAGAAGGTATCGTCCAGTACTGTCACATGAAAGAAGAATATGGATAAGAACGCAAGGGCTCTCAGGATTTGAAGGGATTTGAAGTATTTATGGGTCATGGTTTTGTCCTATAGGGGTATGGTGATAGGGTGAATAGAAAAGCGGCGCTATGCGCCGCTTAAATTATACTATTATGTAGGGGTGAGGAGCAAATTAGATGTTTTCTATTCTGCATTTTCACATGCCTCGTTTTCTCTTATGGAAACAAATTCCTTGTACATAGAATCCATTTTTTCGATAAAATCGCCCCACGATGGATTGACCTTCTTATCCGTTCTAGTAGCATAGTACATATATTTATACAAATTGCGAAGTCCATCCGTATCAGACATCTTCATCACAAATAATATATAGATAATTTCATACATTTGGAGCACTCTCATATGTTCCAAACCAGTTTCCAATTCTTCTGCCTTAGTAATCAATCTAATAGGTAAATGATCATTTGCAGAAAAGTACAAGTACTGTTTTACAGCCATATAAGCCAATGAATGCACTTCTCCTCTATCATCCGAATTATCTAAGTCTGGTTGATAATTTGAAAATTGCGCTAGAACATCAATGTTTGCATAGAACAAACTCCTCTCTTCTTCATTTAGCTGATCATTATTGTATATCTTCAGCTTTGGAGGAGTATCATTCACATTCATATCTGCATATTCTTTGACCTTATTATCAACAAGTTCCATATAAACAGATTCATGAATAGCCAAGTTTTTCCAATTATCAAATAAAGGTTCCAAAATAATTTCTTTATAATTTTTGAAATCGAAAGCATTCCTTGCTCCAATGCTAGTTCTATCTGGTGGAATAAAAATATTCGCATCCAAAAAGACTACACTTTCCCTATTACACAGAAAAACACATACTGCCTCATTCTTATGTGATAATTCAATTTTCATTTATCACTCTCCTTCAATATCACAGTCTGCATCAAAATCCCCTATTTGATAACCGTAATCTGAAGGCTCTAGCTTAAACACTCCTAATAGTTCAACAAACTCATCCTCTGAAATATATTCATCATCATAGTTTTTTAGTATCGTTCGTATTACTTCATTAGACACGGTCAAATTCCCAGTTGGGTTATTTAATCGAATTGCAGCATTTTTATCAATGGCCTTTAATATAGTATAGTATTCACTATTTTCATCACGTACATCAAAGTCCTCGTATAGCTTATTAAATAGCTCCTCATCAATTAGCTTTTCTTCGCGCAATCTTAATACAATTGATTTATATGGTAGCCACCAAACAACCTGCAAATTAGCAATAAATCTCAATATTCGAAGGACATTATCATCACTAATGCTTTCATTTGAAAATTCATTTATCACATATGTTCTTAGTACTGTCTCAGGTAATAGTAACTCAGCAGCAAACCTATCTGCTTTTTTCTCAGTTCTTGCATCCTCGTCATCCTTTTCTAAACTATACGCTTTTCCAGATTTAGTTTTAAAATGAAATATCTCATGAGCCAAAGCAAAAATCTGCTCATCGTAATACAACGAAGAATTTAACCCAATAAAAATAAGAGGTTTGTCCACTGTTTCAAACCTCACTATTTCTGCATCTATTTTGCTATTATTTTCAAATGGATATTCGCACAGATATATACCTTGCCTATCTAAAAGCATCTTCATATCATTGGCAATAGGAACTTCATCATTAACACCAAATGACTTTCTTGTGTCTTTTGCCAATTGCTTTATTTCTGATATTTCTTTTATTGTTAATTCAACATCATACATCTTTTTCTATCATCTTTCTCAGTAACAATTGCTGCTTAGAAACCATCATCATCTTTAATAAATAGTCTATTCCTCTTTGGTCAGTATCTGTACTATTTTCGCCTCTAAATGCAGAATAATACATAGGTTTTCTTTCCTCTAAAACATCAGTAACCTCAAAATCCAATTTTTCGCACAACTGCTCTAGCTGTCCCAACGAAGGAATATATGATTCTTTTTCAATTTTCCCAATCATAACCCTATTTATACCAGTTTGTTCACCTAATTGTTCTTGAGTCATGCCCTTTTGTTCACGTCGGTTCCTTACAATGTCAGCCAATAATTTCTGTGACATCTTTTTCATCTTAGTTCCTCCATTTATAAAACATATCACTAACACTTCTAAGAATATGATGATGTCATTCCTTGTACATTAATGATATCATAAATTACATTTTTGTGTATCAAGAATAGAATTTTAACAGTTTTTTAACAGTTATGCAACATTTAATTACACCATTCTTTGCTTCTGGCGACATCCAAAAGCTCATTAATACACATAAATTCGCATTATTTCTTTTGTTTTCTTTTAGCCTGCATCTCTCTTCTATACTCATCCGCTATATAATCAGGTCCATTCATCCACATATCTGTTGATTCATCAAAAAGCATCTCACCAGTTTTCGACTTCATAAACTTGAAAAATGCTTTAGTTCTAGAAATCTTCTGCTGCCTTGCAATATTTATAGATGCCATAGCAGCAAGTAGCTGCATGGTATACTCATATTTACTAACTTTCATTTTGCTATCTCTCATATACCAATGCATCATAGTATCTAAACATTTCCAGCAATTGTTTGGCAATTATATTGTCTTCTTTCTTCAAATATCCATTGCAATACGAAAACTGCTTATTTGAACTTATCTCACCAAGAATTGTCGCCTTATCACCTAGGAAAAAGGCAATATCCTTGCCCAACATCGATGCCAGTTCCTCTGCATCAGCCATCTTTATTTCTACTTCACCATTAAGGATGCGGCTAACTTTACTCTTATCCCATCCAGTAATCAGTGAAATATATGAATTTTTAATCTTTTTTCCACCTAAATATATATTTAAGTTCTCTATAAACTTATTCATTTTCATTCTTCCTCTTTAAAATCAAAGTCATGGAACAAAAATCTCCTACACGCCAGTAATATAGCAATGCACACTATACTAACAAGTGTTTCCAAGGTCTTTTCATGTCCAACCACAAGTGATCTGGCGATGGCAAAGATCAGGACTTCCACCACAGTGTTCATGGAGTGTTTGACCAGCATACGTATAAACTCTATGACGATTACTGCGTTGAAAGCTGTTACCAGTATATCTTCCACATATATACCAAAGTCAAGGCTTGAGAAGGTAAATACGTGAAGTGCCAGCTGAATGCAGCTGTAGACGACACCTACCAGCAATATGGCAGCTACTACTTTTTCCAAAAAGCTCGGAAGCTTTAGGATTAGGGTGTGTATTTTTTCGCAAGTGGATTTCTTCATGATATGTACCTCCTCTTTAAAAAATGTTCCATTATCTCTTTTGACTTAATATGCCACAAAACTATACATATTCACAACCACTATTCCGCAGATAAGCCCTGTCAAAAGACCTGTGAAATGCCCTACAGAATCTATCTTTGGAGATAGTGTCATGGCTACCAGGATGACAATGGTTGGTATCATTGATCTTATCCCGGCAAATCCCCATATACTAAAGGCTATGACCATATAGATTCCAAATAGTCCGCAGAGAACACCTGAGGCTCCAATTGATAAAGTGAAGGGGCTTTTCTTTTTCTTTATCCTGGCGGATAACAGACCGCCTACCACCATGATGAGTGCGTAGAAGAGTATGTATAGCTCTTTTCCCAGGGCACGTTCCAGAGTTGTGCCAATGTTGTAGAGGGAGTACATGTTGCAAAAAAGGTGCATGACTTCTCTCTGTGTGAAGGCGCTGGTGATTACGCGGTGGTACTGGTGATTTTGAATTGTCATCATGTAGGATGAGCCAAGGCTACCTACATCTAGTTTCTTGGTATTTACGAGGCCGAATATGGCAATGTTGATCAGGATTATGATTATTGTAACTTGAGAATTCATCATTTCTTTTTCTGCACCTGCTCTATGATAGTAAATACTATTACAGCTATTCCAGCGATTATCATTGCAATTCCACGCAATGTAGATCTAATAGGATTTCTTGAAGTTTGGGCTGTGCATATTGCAAAGATTCCTACTAAGATCACTAATACTCCAAATGCGATGTATAGTAAGTTGTTCTTTTTCATTATTGTACCTCCAATATAAATTTATCGTCTTCGCACGACAAAATAATGGATTTTTATCGTTCGTGAACGATACTCTTGACATTTATTCTTTTTGCTAATATTATATCGATGTTTCATATGAAGTAAATGAACTTTCACGATTCATCTACTTCTCTCAAAAATATTTACGTTATATTTATCTAGTTATTTATGACACGAAGAAGAAAGGAGATGGACGGGAAACCATCTCCTTTTTTGCTTTATGCTTATCTGATTATCTTCTCAAAATCATCTTTCCCATGCTTGCATATAGGACAGATAAAGTCATCTGGAAGATCTTCGCCAACGTATTCATAACCGCAGATGGTACATCTCCAAATGGTCTCGCCTTTAACTGTTGTGCCGACAGGCTGTGGCTTTGGCTTAATGTTGTTCTGGTAGAAGTCGTATGTGCAGGATGGATCTTCATTTAGAACCACCATGGCTGTTGGTTCACAAATGAAAAGAGTATGTGAACCGAGGTCTACTTCCTTATCTACCTTCAGCGAGAAATAGGCATTTGTTCCAGTTGTGATATATGGAATGCCGTTATCTGCAAGCTTATATGCGATATCTTTTATAAGTTCTGGTGCGAACTTATCCACATCGCGTCCAGACTGGAATCCAAAGTGTTTAAAGAGATCAAAGCTTGCCTTCTGGCTAATGACAGAAACGTTGCACAGCCCAGTCTCTTTTACCATGTCATGGGTGTAGTTTGCCTTGTTGATGGCGATGGAAATCCTGTTAGGATCTGAAGCCACCTGAATAGCTGTGTTGGTGATGCAGCCGTTCATCTTGTCACCGCGAACTGCAGTGCAGACAAATAGTCCGTAGGATAACTTGTACATTGCCTTTGTGTTCATCTCGCTCATAGGTAACCTCCCTCTATCATGGTTTATTGTTATAAGTATTTCTTTGCTTCTACTATGTATTTTCGCACTTTGGACACTTTCTTTGCAACATCTTCTTGTGATCAGCTGATATAATTACAGAACATTCTTTTATCTACATAATACAAAAATCCAGGGAGAACTATCATGAGAAGATTCAAATATACAGTATTACTAACACTTAGCCTTGCACTTTTATCTGCATGTGGGACCACCAATCCTTACCCAAATTTTTTGAATGGCGATTTGAGTCAAGTGAATGAAGATTCAGTTGAAAGCTTTTTTCTTAAGGATATGGCTAGTGGTGATACTCGTTCAGAATATGAGTATTTACTCATGGATTTAGACGGCGACGGGAGCCAAGAATTACTGATTCAGTATGTTGATGACCCTGGTTCTTTTAATGCTGTTTTCCATTATGAGAATGATAAGATTGTCTGCTGGTGCAGCGATTCTATGGAAATGATCTGTTACAGTTATCCTCTAAAGAATGGCATGATGGTGGAAGAATACGACTACGACGGGTCTATTTCATACAACTTATACCGCTATCTTCCTTCAGGCGAGACAGAGCAGATAGGTAGCTTCTTTATTCGAGAAGAGCCTTCAAGCTTAGAAGAATCTCTGGATGCTCCTATTTATAAGATTGATAATGAAAATGTCTCTAAGGAAGAATTTGAAAAAGAACTAAAAGATCAAGTGCTTGATGAGATGGTGAGTAGAAACGGCTGGACGAAGATGAAGTGAGCTAGGGGGACGGGGTTGGTGAGCTAGCTCATTTTCCAATTCCATAAAGGGTAGGTCTGACGCTTAATTTATCCAGATACTCTTCGCCTATCTCATCTATTACTTCCTTTTTGAAGTAGATGTCGATACTTCCACATTTCTTTTGCACATAATCAGAGAAGTCTATGTTAGGCTCTATCACGAAGTGCCTGTCGTCGCGGTTGTAGGCGTAGATCACATCCATCTCATCTATGTCATAGAGGTTGACGCTGTCTGCCTTGAGCATAGGTCTTACATCTGTAGCCTTGTTCATGACTGTGTTGAGGTAGTAGATATCAGGAAGGCCTTCTGATTTCATATACATGTCTACAGTCCAGTCTGCTTCCGGATTGGCATTTCCGAGGCAGCACATGACCTTATAGCCTTTCTGAGACATATCCTTTGTAGTAGTCAGCACCTTAGTGACGCTTTCACCGCGAAATCTGAAGTAATCCCCTTCTACCACCATACCTCTTACATTGAGGATCAGCATCAGAGCCAGGACCACTGCATATATTCTTTTCCTGTGTCCATCCAGAAAGCCATTCCTGTAAACGAACAGGATAAAAAGCATTGCGATACCGATCACTACAGGAATGATGTACCTTTCTGCGATACCTTCCTTGCTATATAGCACGAACTGTGGAGCAATGAAGACAATAGCGATTACCACATCCGCCCACTTGTTTTTGATCTTGTCGTAATAGGTCAGGATCACGCCAAGAAGCGCTATTCCAAAGTAGTAGTACCATTTAAGGCCATCTTTTAACGAATAGATGAATGTAGTTATATACTGATAGATCGAGGTGCTCTGATCAAAGCTTACAGGATCATAGCTGTTAAGGCCAAGCCTTAGAACAATCTCCAAGAGAACTACTGCGCAGCAGATCATAACTGCGATGGTGTACCACCAAAGGCCTGTGCACTCTTTCTTGAGGTTTTTGATCATGCCTTTAAGCTTGATGTCTTGCTGGTTTATCTTTTCATAAATTGGGAAAAGAGCTAAAAATGGCATTACCAGAATAAAAGACTCATGGAAAAAGCCCATAAGAACTGAGAAAACAATGCTCCACACTGCGAAATGTCTTTTGTCTGGAGTTTCGAGCCACTTAAGGAGCAGTAAAAAAGATATCCCAAAGCAGATACCTGCCTGAACCTGCTCAGGACCAAGCTTCCACCACAGGGCACTCTGATATCCCACAAGACAAGTGAATGCAAAGAAAAGCGAAACAAAGAATTTGCCTGTGATCTTCTTGCCGCAGGCATAGAGAAGCACCATGAACACTACTATCTCTACTGCTTTGATGATTGAAATCGCAACAGAATCAGCACCAACAAGGTAACACATGGTGATCCTGAGCGGATAATACAGGAAATTGTTCCTGGTGGTCGTATCCCAAGACATAGCCCACTTGATGACGTCCCATAGTGACTTGCCCTGATACTTGAACATATATTGAAATTCCAGAAATTCGTGATCATCAACGAGATGCCAGCCTGATGTCAGTGTTCCAAGGCCACACACTACGCCGAATACCACCAGTATAGAAAGAGCTGTGACTGCAACTAGCTCTTTGATAGAAATTTTCTTCCCCTCAAACATATTCTTTGACCCCTCATAAATCTTTTAGTCATCTAATACCTAGGCAGTTGGCTTAACTCGCTTAAATCTGTTAAACACAAATGCAAACATCTTAGGAAGCGCCTTCCAAAAGATTCCCTTATATCTCTTTGGAATTGTTGCCATTATCTTTTTATATCCCTTGAAATCTCTGCTAACAAGCATACTAAGAAAACCTGTAGCATAGTACTCTGCGTACCATCCGGAGAAATCTATCTCATCGCCCCATCTCTCGCTCATGCCATTCAAAAGTCCTATGTGATGACCGAACTTCTCAAGGCGAGAGTAGCGGGAGTTGTAGTTCTTTTTGTCCTCAGTTGAACTTACTACGCGGTGCGCATCAGTTACGATGTCTAAAATGTAGACTGGGCCTTTCTTTAAGATCAAAACCTCGTCTACTGCATCGTCTACGAATTTACTGATCTGCTGAGCCTGAGCGAAATATTCTCTGCCTTCTTCGGTAAGGAAATAATTGCGCATAAAAAAGCCATGTGTTCCGAGAGGTTCGCACTTCTCATAGTCTTTTAACGAATACTCTCTGTTAAACTGTGACTTATCCCTTGGTATAACATCATAAGCAGTTGTGGAATCATCCATTCTGAGCTCGATTCC
Source organism: Butyrivibrio hungatei DSM 14810 (assembly GCF_900143205.1). Taxonomy (GTDB): domain Bacteria; phylum Bacillota; class Clostridia; order Lachnospirales; family Lachnospiraceae; genus Butyrivibrio; species Butyrivibrio hungatei. The sequence goes on from NZ_FRDH01000006.1 coordinate 24,401, forward strand.
GTTGAATGCTGCAACGTACTGCGGATGCTCATCCAGAAACTTAACCTCAGTTTCGATCTTCTGGTCATTGATCCAGTAATCATCTCCGGAAAGAGCTGTGATATAACGTCCTCTGCACATGGAGCGGGCTTTGTAGATGTTCTTTGGGATTCCGATATTTTCATCGTTTAGATTAACTCTGATGATGTCAGGATATTTCTCAGCATACTCCCTTAAAATATCTCTTGTGCCATCCTGTGAGAAATCATCTGAGATCACAAGTTCATAGGTGTACTGAGTCTTCTGAGCTAGAACGCTCTCTATGGCCTGACGAATATATTTTTCATGAAAATATGTGAGCATATAAATGCTCACATCTATCTGTTTTTCTGACATATTCTTACCCTGTCTATATCTTTTCTAATACAAATGTGGTTGTGTTACTTCTTTTCTTCCTCTACCATCTTGAGGAACTCGTCATAGTCCCTAATATAATCGCTCTCATCATAGAGTTCTGAAGCAAGTACCATGAGAACTGCATCAGGTGAAAAGTCGTACATCTCACGCCACATGTTATTGGCAATGTAAAGGCCCTCGTAAGGCTTTTCAAGAGGCACTACCTTTTTCTCAACGCCGTTATCAAGGCGAACCTTACAGCTTCCGTGAATGCAAATAAGAATCTGCTCAAGCTTCTTGTGAGCATGCTTGCCTCTTGTGACGCCATCAATGGTGTCGTACATGTAATATACTCTTTTTATCTGAAATGGTATGTCTTTGAACTCTTCCAGTGCCACCAGCTGGCCTCTCTCGTCGCCGTGGGGCTGGAACATATATTTAACAACCTGCATAATAACTCCTAAAACAATTCATGAATTCCTATAGATTATATCATACATCTACCTGGTCTCGTAGTGTTACAAACATAATAATCCAACGTATATTACTTGATTTCGCTTATTAAATCAAGAAGCCAATCGGCGTACTGATCAGCGTCCATGCGCTTAAGGTTCTGGAGATTAACGCGGATTTTCTTTATATCTAGATCCTGGTCAGCCTCCCAGATTTCTTTGATCCTGGCTGCAAGCTCCTTGGCATTTCCACTCTCAAAGAGCCATCCTGTCTTGCCATCCTCTACAAGCTCAGGAATTCCGCCAATTCTAGCTCCCAGTACCGGAGTGAGCCTCTCCTGGCTCTCCATTACTGAGAATGGACAGTTTTCGTACCATTCAGATGGGCACACTGAAAATAGCGCTCCGCGGATTAAGTCATCCAGTTCTTTTCCAGATCTAAAACCAAGATTCTCGGCATTAGGAAGAGCCTCTATCTGCTCTGCGTACTCCCCTGCTCCTGCAAAAAGAAACTTCACTTCAGGGAGTTTTTTTGCTGCTTCTATAAGTGTACGTACGCCTTTCTCTTTGGAAAAGCGTCCAAAATACAGGACGTATCTATTATTTCCAGAAATGAGCTCTGGCCGACCTCCCTGGGGCTCATTTTCGGAAATGGACCAGGAACCCCGTCCCTGTGGACCATTCTCTACATGCTCAATGAAGTTGTGCATGGCCACTGTCTTCCCTACAAATACAGGATTTGTGTCCATCTTGGTCTTCATAAATTCTGAACAGCAAATGATCTTGTCGATATATTTATAGGTTCCCTTAAGCTTCCAAAACTCAGCTTCCATGGCGCCTACAACGGACTTGGCCATAGAGCCGTGGATGCACTTACCCTTTATACAATTTCCAAACCTGCCACCGATGCACTTCTCACAGTTTTCGTGGGTTGCAGGGTTATTAAACATATGGTTTGGGCACAGGAGCTGATAATCGTGGGCTGTGAAAAGAATCTTACACTGACGGGAAGTCTCTTTTCTCCACTTCACAATTTCCAGGATAATGGAAGGCGTCAGCTGATAATTGAAGTTGTTAAGGTGCACCACATCTGGCTTAAAGTCATCGAGAACGGCTCTTATCTTTTTCCTTGCTTCGCTGCTGTAGATTGTTTTAAGTGGATAAGTCAGCTTTTTTAACTTGCTGCCACCGTGGAAATCCATATCGGAAGTGTAGCTTTCAGCCTTATTTCCAACAATCCTGCCCTCGTGTTCCATGCCAAAGTACTGGACTTCATGGCCTTTTTTTACAAGGGCTTCACCCAGCTTAAATATATATGTCTCCGACCCTCCGTTTGGGTGGAGGAATTTGTTTACCATCAAATATCGCATCAGGCTATCCTACTCATCTATCACTATTTGAAAATTTCTGAAATTCTTTACAGTCCCCTGTAAAGCTCCAGGGTCTTCTCTGTAACCTTGTCCCAGTCATACTTGCCGCAGATGAACTCCGCAGCCTTTTCCTTGTACTGTGCAACCTTCTCCGGGCTTTCATCCAGCTCTTTTAACTTACTCCTCAGATCCGTCACATCGCCCTTGTGAAAAGAGATCGCTCTATCCTCCACAACCTCGGTGCACTCCGGAATGTCCGATGTGAGGCAACAGTTGCCATAGCTCATAGCTTCCAAAAGAGTAAGTGGCATGCCCTCAAGGTCTGACGGAATAACGTAGGTATATGCGTTGCTAAGAAGCTCCGCCAAAATCCTACCCTGTACAAATCCAGTAAAGATGATCCTGTCATCGTCCTTTGCGAGGCTCTGAATCTTATCTTCAAACTCTTTCATATCGCTGCTGCCGCCTGCAACAACGAGCTTTTTGTCAGTATCAAGATCTTTGTAGGCTTTGATCAGGTATTCAAGCCCCTTCTCTGGCACAAGCCTTCCAAGATACAGAAAATAGCTATCTTTCTGAAGTCCGTATTTCTTTTCAATCTGAGTTGGAAGTACGGTAACAGGCCTGTTCACACCGTTTGGAATAAGGACTGTTTTTCTTCCGTATTTATTCTGGAAATAGTCCTGAACGCTCTTACTAAGGACTATGATCTCGTCAGCATGCTTCACTGCGCCTTTTTCACCAGCCATGATGTATCCACTGGCAAGACGTCCCCACTTCTGTCGCTTGTGATCAAGGCCGTGGATGGTTGCGATGCATCTTTTACCAAATAATTTGGGAATCCACATGGCTGCGCAAGGTCCCTCTGCATGGAAATGCACGATGTCATAGGGGCCAAATGCCGCCATTATGGCGCCAAAATAAGACGAGGTGGCTGCCGCAAAGCCTCGCCTGTTGATCGTTGGAACATTTACGAGCCTGACTTTCTTGTACTCGCCCGTTACGTCGTTGTCGTACTGCTGTCCTGCCACGTGGTGCCCTGACCTGTTAAAACAAGTCACCTTGTGCCCCAGGGCTGCCATCCTTGTGGAGAGCTCCTCCACCACAACCTCAACGCCGCCTTCCCTTGACGGAACGCGCTTTTGTCCCAGCATTGCTATGTTAAGTTTTTCTTTATTCTTATATCTATTATCCATCTAACAGATTATATCATGGCACGATGCATAATGGTATGCTAGAATTTAGTGGTAATATTACAGTTTTTGAGGGAGTTTTTATGTCTGACTTTATATATAAACATCAAAAATTATTCACTTGGATTCTAGCGATTATCTTCGTGATTTCGCTCATTCCTATATTTATAGTTGCGGGCTTTGACGCCGCATCAGGTGATGACTACAACTACGGCTCAGCATCACGCCTGGCTTTCCTGAGCACTGGCTCAATTTGGGCTGCTATCACCGCTGCTGCCCGCACCACAGTTTCTATCTGGCACAGCTGGCAGGGCACCTGGTTTGACTGCTTCTTGTTCTGCCTCCACCCGGAAGTCTTTTCAGACTCTGCCTACGTGATTGTGCCCTACATCTTCGTGATCATGCAGATTCTGGCATATGTCTACTTTGCTCATCATTTTGTCAAAAGACGCTTCGGCATGCCTGGGCTTACATACCTGATTATCAGTTTGTTATATCTACTATTCGTTTTCCAGCTTGTTCCATCTCAGAAATCTGCATTCTTCTGGTGGGTTGGTTCTATTCACTATGCAATGCCCATGTGCCTTGCCCTTGTGGGAATCGTCCTTGCAGATAAATTCCTTGAAGATCACAAGACATCAGATTTGGTATGGCTTTCTGTAGTTGCCGCTTTAATTGGCGGTGCAACCTACCCTGCTGCCTTGCTACTTCTAATGTCACTGTTTTTGCTGTGGCTATCCGGATTTGTTCTTGGAAAAGTGCGTAACAAGCGTAATCTCCTGTTACTTATTCCTGTAATCCTTGAAATCTCCGGACTTGTGATCAGCATGATTGCTCCTGGTAACGCGGTTCGCAGTGCATCAGATATTGCTGATGGTGCCGCGCCTACAGGAGGCATTTTATCTACTATCATTAATTCCATAACTTTTTCTGTGACGGATGCTGCCACAAGCTTTGTAGGGGAGAAGACCTTCGTGGTCATTTTGTTTCTTTCCGTTATAATTGCTTCTTTTTCACCGCTCAAAGAAGCATATAAAAAGGATACTGAGAATTTTCAAAAGACCTTCTCACATCCTGTTCTCTTTATACTTGTGGTATTTCTTTTAAATGCCAGCATCTATGCCCCCAGGCTATATGCCGGCAACCACGCTTCATCTGGCTACAACAACTTTAATTTCTGGGTTTTCACCCTCTGCAAGATTGCAGGGCTGATCTATATTGAGGGTTTTGTGATACAATGGTTAGTTGGAAAGCCTGGTTTCAGGTTATCTCCTATCCTTGGAATCAGCTCTCAAGCTGATAAAAAAGGCTCCTCTACCGGTAATCTTCTTCTACAATTTGTGGTTTTGTTTGCAATATTTGGGGGTATTGCATTCTGTGGCCGTCACGGCGTCAAGACCTACACTGATTTTGTCTGTCTTGACTACTACTTATCTGGTCAGGCTGCTGACTACAAGGAGCAGATGGCTCTTCAACGTTTTCTTTTTGAGGATCCTTCCGTCACAGAGGTGGTTGTTCCAGAAATCAACGACAAACAGGGACCTCTTATGCATATGCCTGTTGTTGCTGATGCCGATAACGTTGACAACTACATGACCAGAATCTTCTACGGCAAAGACAACTGCCGCGCCATTCCTCGCACAGAGTGGATGGAAACCTACGCTGACAAATATCAGGAGTTTTTAGAATCTAAGAAATGATCACTTCCTGAACTTTATGTTCAAGAATGATGATTTGTAAAAAACGCGCTTCAAGAAAGGAAAGACATCGATGTATTTAAAAAAGATCAGAAAAAGCCTACTAGTCCTTGTTGTGGTCCTGGCTGCAATTATTTTAGGCGGGCTCCTTGCCCTCCTTGGTTATTCAATTGACGGAAATGATCATCCGCTTTATGTAATCGGATTTGCCGGCGCGATGCTTATCGTAGTTTTCGGTTGGATCATTGCTCTTGTTGGCGAGATCATCGCCCTTATCAATATCATCAGGACCAAAAAAATAAACGCCCCTCTCCCCACAAAGTACATTATCTTCTGGGTATTAGAAGTAGCGTTTACTCTTGCCTGGATGATCTATAGTTTTGCGGTCTTCCAGAGTTCTATGAGTGTTTAAACTAATTACATATCACAAATTGCATTCCGCAGGGCTTCAACGTTCTGCGGAATTACTTTACTATCCTGACTTTTTATTGTCTCTTTACATCCCCCTGTATCATAGGTGATTACTGGTGTTCCGCAGGCCTCTGCCTCCATGTTTACTGTAGGGAACGTATCTTCATAGGTTGGATTTGCAAATACATCTGCAGCGCTGTAGATCTTTTTGAGCTCCTCTACGCTGCTGGTACGCTCTAAGCCAATAATATTAAGCTTCTTTTCTGAAATCTCATCTACCTGATCTTTACTAAGTCCCACCAATACTATTTGGAACTTGTCTTTATCCAGCATCTCAGAAAGCTTGTAGAAATCCTTAAGTCCCTTTCTGTCATTCCAAAGGCTCGCAACTCCAAGAATCATCTTCTTATTTTCAATTCCATTGTCTTTTTTAAATGTACTTTCTACTGGTTTGAACACATCTGTATCCACAGTGTTGTACTTTACTTCTACTGGATATCCACAAAGATAGCTCTTTTCCACATTTTCTTTTAGCCACTTGGAGGGAGTGATAATTGTAAGATTCTTGACTCCTGTGAAAGCAGCTTTTTTCCTGCGGTAATTGTCACGGCTGTTGTCAGCCTTCGACTGCGGATATTGTGCTAGCTGTGGGCAATTCATACATCCCTGTGCTTCCTGTCCACTCTTCTCACTACATTCACTCTGTCCATCAGTTCCTTCACATCTCCACTTTTCGCACCCCACATATGCAAAGTGTGAGCAGTGCCCTGTAAATGTCCAGCAATCATGCAGTGTCCACTTTACTTCCATCTGCGGTCTTGACTTGATCCAGTCAAAGAGCATCTCATAGTTAATATAGTAGCCGTGGATGTTATGCATCCAGAGAACATCCGGATCATACTCACTGGCCCACTTAAGGAACTTCTTTGTTGCCATCTTTGACGCTAGGCCATGCCTATCAGTCAGTCTTGTATATAGCACATGATAGTAGACGTCCATATCTTTCCCGATACGTACGCCATATTTCTTAACATCTTTCTCAAGATGACTTGAAACCTTCATGTTTCTTCCGTATGCAATTTTTGCTTCGTATCCGTCTGCCTCGTACTCTTTTGCAATGTCCAGAACTATGCGACCTGTCGAGCCAAAGCCAATGACGGAGTTTATAAGGAGTAGTCTTTTCATAGCAATGATAATTATACTCTATGTTACGCGTTTTGTTCTACTTTCCGCTTGATTTCTTCCACATGTCTGTCCCAGGACTCATACCCCTCCTGGCCTCGCCTGTCGGGAATCTCATAGGATTCCTTTATGAGCTTTCCCAAATACCTGGTGTATTTACAGCTACCCCAGTAATTTAAGTGGGACTCATCATTAAAATCCTTTGAGCAATCTATTCCTAGCTCATCGAATAGCTTCATTCCATTTAGGAAAAGATATCCCTCATCAAGTGCCATCTGCTCTACGCGGTTGTAGATTTCATGCGCCTTGTCAGCCTCTTCAACATGAGGCGCCGTCACAAACATAAGCTCCATATCATTTTCCGCGCAAAAGTCTTTTATCTTTTGCAGATACTCTGCTTCCTTTGGTTCAAGTTCAGTAACTTCTGTCACTTCCTGCGGTTCAGCCTTTTCCTCCACACCAAAGTATGGTGTATATCCTTTAAATGCCATTCTCTCATAGTCAGTCGCAAAAAGCTGTTTTAGATCCACCTCTGACAGCTCTTTATACCTGTTGTGCCAGGTCACAAAGCTGGGGAAATGATCTGCCAATGTCTCAAATCGGCAGCTGTTCTTCATCATCTCAATTTTATTTAATGAAAACTTAAAGCCATTAAGATTGTCTGACAAAAAAATGAAATCCTTGAAATACTCTGTATCGTAGACCGCTACACTAAACAGATCAAGCACCACCAGCTTAGGCTTTTGATACTTGCATATTTCTTTTAAATAATTGTAGCTCATCCACAGAGGCTGGTCAGCGCCGCTATAATCATAGGCTGCAATTCCATGCTCGCTCCAAAGCTGCGCAGTATTTACATTGGTGTGAATATGGCTAGACCCTAGAAACACCACATCTATCGAGTCCTCAGGCTGCACATACATGTCGCTTGCCTGTCTGATGCCATGCTCTGTCTTGATTGCAAGGAGTCTTTCGCAAAAGAAATATGTTACAATGAGCGCCGTCATCAGAATTATCAATCTAACTTTTTTCAAACTTTTCTTCATAACCTGCTCCGATCAAAACTGCATGTAGATAGGCTTTGTTGCCATATCAGGCCCATAGATTCCGAAAATAAATATAGTTACTACAAGTACGTAAAATACTGCATATCTTATACTGTCACTGTTTGAAGCTATCATGGATGGAATATCTTTGTTCTTTTTGTATGCAATATAGTCAAAAATTATCTGAAGAGTTACTAATACTAATATCAGTATCAATTCTACCTGGTTGATTCCTAGGCTGTGAAGCTGCGCCCACAACGTTTCTCCCATCACCAGATTTTTTACGGTAAAAGAGATATAGCTAACCGCCGCCGTAAAAGAAGATGCCCTAAAAAAGATCCAGGCAAAAGCCACTTCCAAAAACATGATGATTCGTCCAATCGCGCCTTTTCTAACCAGCTCGATTCCTTTAGATTTGAGTATAGCATCAACTCCAGAAAACAAGCCATGCATCAATCCCCACGCCAAAAAACTAAAGCCAACTCCATGCCACACTCCGCATATTGCAAAGATGATCATGGTATTAATAATCTTCCTGACTGGTCCTTTTCTATTGCCTCCAAGAGGAATGTACACATAATCCTTGAGCCAACTACTAAGAGACATATGCCATCTGCGCCAGAATTCTGTGATATTCTCTGCCATATATGGAACATTGAAATTTTGCAGGATATCGATTCCATAAATCTTGGATACTCCGATAGCAACAAAGGTGTATCCAGCAAAATCACAGTAGATCTGGAAAGTGTAAGCGATCACTCCTGCAATCAGTATCAGTGTTCCGTAATTCCCCCTATCTTCAAAAAGCTTATCAACGTAGATTCCGAGCCTATCCGCGATAACGAGCTTCATGAACATTCCAAATAGTACATAATACAGTGCAAGCTTAAAGCGCTCTCCATCTTTAAATTTTACATATTTTAGCGCATAGATCTGCTTGTTAAAGCCTTCAAATCTCTCGATTGGTCCACTTACAAACTTAGGAAAAAAGCTGAGATATAAAACGACATTTATTGGATCCTTTTCAGCTTTGGTAGTACCTCTTTTGACATCAACAACATAACTGATAGCCTGAAAAACATAAAAAGAGAAGCCAATTGGTAGAAACAATTTCCCAAAAAGCCCGCCTCTGGCAGGAAGAAATTTAAACATGCAAAGAACAAGGACATACAGGCACACTGCCGCAAAGGTGCATAATTTAGCCTTTTTTTGCTCTTCTTTTTCCACGAATGAGCCTATCATCATAGAAAAGAGCCATGTAAATAACGAAGTTACTGTTACTATGGCACCTGCATACTTATCAAGTCCAAAGACATAGGTAAGGCTCGCAAGTGCAAGCAAGTATTTCCGCGCATTTACAGGAATTATGTAAAATATGATCCCTACTACAAATGCATACAGTAAGGACACTACAGTAATGGTCATAAGCGTCACCCTATCAAAAACTTCCGGTTACTACTCCCCAAATGTTACTTGTTGGCTTTGGTCCATAATGGATGCCATCATCCGCATCAATAGTTACGTTATTGCTAACGTATGTGTATAGGTCGATCACCTTAACGCCATGCTTACTAGCCCAGGCATTAAGCGCGACGTTAAAGGAAACAATTCGTTCATTGTCATAATATGGTCTGTCATCAGCTGCAAGACAGTTATCATCTGTAGGTCCAACTGTACAGAGAATGAGTGTCTTTCCGCTTGCCAGGACAGAATTATAGAATCCTTCATAGGATGCAAAATCGCCGTAATCATTTGCTCCCATCCAGGATACAAGAGTATCAAAGTTATCAAAGCCGTATGAGTTTACCGTATCTATGAGATAGTTGTGGTTTGAAGCATCCCTCGCATATACAACGACGTTCCCTGCAGAGTAAGCGCTCAGCTCTGATGCCGACTCTGAGAAAATGTCTACAGTACGGGAATCACCCACAAAGAGAATTCGTCCATAATCTGGTTTACTTGGATTCTGAACCTGCTGTTGTGCTACTTCTTCCTCTGAAGACTGCACATTTACTTCTGCAGACTGTGTACTCTCCTCTGAAGACTGCACTTTTACCTCTGCAGACTGTGTATTCTCCTCTGAAGACTGCACTTTTACTTCTGAAGACTGTGTACTCTCCTCTGAAGACTGCACTTTTACTTCTGCAGACTGTGTGCTCTCCTCTGAAGACTGCACATTTACTTCTGTAGACTGTGTACTCTCCTCTGAAGACTGCTCATTTACTTCTGAAGACTGTGTATTCTCCTCTGAAGCTTGTTCATCAATTTTTTGACTTCCGCATCCGAAAGCAAGCAATATGCATGCCATCATCAGTAGAACAGACACTTTTTTCCTGATTCCCCGGACCATTTCCTTCTCCCATAAAAAACAAATCCCCACTATTGTTTTCATAATTATATCGTACTCTTTAGGATTATTCACGTCGTAAATATGGCCAAAATCCCTCCATATACTTTATCTATTTATTCACTTGTAAATATGGTCAAAGTCCCTCCGTATACTTTATCTATTTATTCACTTGAAAAATGAAAAGTCACTACCATTGATTTATTTTTTCCACAAATACTGGGAAAATATCATTGGCAGTGACTATATGCTTTTTTATTAAGTTGTTTTTTAGCTGTTATCTTACGCCTGAGCTGAGAACTCTTCCTTGCCTACTCCGCAAAGTGGACAAGTAAAATCTGCTGGAAGATCGTCCCACTTAGTTCCAGGGTTTATTCCGTTATCTGGATCACCTTCTGCTTCATCGTAGATATAGCCACATGTGTTACATACGTACTTCATAAGCCTTGTCCTCCTATCTTGTTAAGTGACTGTAGTTTGTTGCAAATTAACAATCGAATATTTCTTATCGCTATTATATCATATTGTTGTGATATCTATCTTGCTATTTGCTTTTTTGTGCTATCTCCATATGATTATGGTTTCATTTAATTCAGCACTTAGCCTACTTTACGAGTGTGATTCGTTTTAGGCTAAAACTTCTCGGCTTGCAATAGAGCTTACTTTTCTCTTCTTTAGCTCATTTTACTTGCATTGAATATTTTAGGCTAAAAATTATTCTTTCTTAAACAAGCTAGCTTATTTTGTCTTTAGCCTATTCTTAATAAAGACTAAAAAATAGGCTAATCTTCCGCAATAGTACTTCTGAAACCGCAAAAAATTCTTTAGCCAAATCAACTTAAACAAACGTTAATAGGCTAAGTTAGAAGCCAACTCCCTAGATTCCCCCTTAAAACAAGTAAAAAAAATTAGCCTAAAACAAACAAATATATGCTTTAGGCTAAAATAACAATTCTCAATCCATTTCAACATCGCAAGCTTTTCATCAAATCTCAATCCATTTCAACATCGTAAGCTTCTTATCAAATCTCCCTTTACTCCACAATCTCTCTATAGGTTTCAGGCTTCTTCTCATCAAAGATCTCATTAGCCCACATAACTGTCACAAGATCCTCTGTATCTGACAGGTTGATGATGTTGTGGGTGTATCCAGGAAGCATCTGAACTGCCTGGATCTTGTCTCCGGAAACCTCGAAGTTCACAACAGGATACTCCTTGCCAGTCTCGGGATCTATGCCAAGCTTTCTCTCCTGAATAAGTGCCTTACCGGACACAACGATGAAGATTTCCCACTTTGAATTGTGCCAGTGCTGGCCTTTGGTCACACCTGGCTTGGATATGTTGATGCTCACCTGTCCACAGCTAAGGGACTTGATGAGCTCTGTGAAATGTCCACGCTCATCAACTGCCATTGGGATGTCGTAGATCATCTTTTCAGCTGGCAGATATGATAAATATGTAGAATAGAGCTTTTTAGCAAAAGAGCCTTCTGGGATATCCGGAATTACTAGGCTACGAGGCATATCCTTGAACTTGTTAAGAAGCTCTACGATTTCTCCAAGTGTTACCTTGTGAGAAACAGGAACGTAGCAGTATTCCCTAGAATCGCCAACAGCAACTGTCTTACGAGCACTTGCCCCATTGCCTGCATCTGCGCTTCCATTAGCTTCCATCAGGGCTCTGACTTCTGCCTCATTAAGTCTTTCTTTTCTCTTGTGCTCTTTGCCCTCAAGAGCATCCAACATCTCATTTACAAGATCATCAATGTAAACAAGCTCAAGCTCGGTCTTAGGATCATTTACCTGAATAGGCTGGTCTGTTGCGATGTTGTTGCAGAACGTAGCAACAGCTGAGTTATAATTTGGTCTGCACCACTTTCCAAAGAGGTTAGGGAAGCGGTAAACAAGCACCTTTGCGCCTGTTTCTTTTGAATAATCAAAGAAAAGTTCCTCTCCTGCAAGCTTGGACTTACCATACTCTGAGCCCTCAAACCTGCCTTCAAGAGAAGCCTGAATCGATGATGAGAGCATGATTGGTGCGGTATTCTTGTACTCTTTTAACAAATCAAGGAGTTTGCTTGCAAAGCCAAAATTACTCTCCATGAACTCCCTGGTATCCTTGGGGCGATTAACACCGGCAAGGTTAAATACAAAGTCCGCCTCCTGGCAATAGTCCTTCAAAAGGAGCGGATCTGTATCGACATCATATTCAAAAATTCCCTCAATATGGAGCTCTGGTCTTGTTCTATCCTTGCCATCTCTAATGTTCTTGAGATTCTCCACAAGGTTCTTGCCAACAAAACCCTTGGCTCCTGTAACTAAAATCTTCATTCCTGTAACACCCTTATTTTTTCTATATGTTTTTATCTGTGCAAGCTTATAGTCTTCAGCTTAACTTATCCCTGCCTGCTTACTTTTTTCTGCGCTTTTTACGCCTTTTTGCATAATTCTTGATCAGCAATTTAAGACTATTCTCAAGGTCATCAAAATGCTGATATTCCATGAAGTTCTTCATGAAATACTCTCTGGCATTCATGCCGCTTTCGGCATATTTCTCCCGATGCTCTACAAAGTCTAAAAGATAATCACCAAGTTCCTTGCTATTTCCAGCATCTGCGCATCTTCCGCAGCAGGCCGACCTGATGATCTTTTTAGCAGCACCGTTAGCCGCAGCAAAAATAGGCTTTCCTGTCGCCATATAGGTCTGAAGCTTGCCTGGAAGCGTATCTCCAATGTGGTTACTGCCATCAAGGGTCAGCACGCAGGCATCCGCCATCCTGTAGAACTCTTTTGCTTCATTAAATGGTTTTGGACCATAGAAAAGAACTATATCATCCAGCCCAAGGTCACGGGTAAGCTTCTTGATATTCTCAAGATTTGTTCCGCCGCCGACCATATGTAGCTTAACATCTGTTCTGTCTTTGAACACTGTCATGGCGTGGATCAATGTCTCAAGATTCTGTGCATTTCCTATATTTCCGATAAAGACAAAGTCGCAGGCATTCCCAGTTTCGATATCCTTCCTGGGATCAATATCCAGAAGCTTGATATCGCCGTACTGAGGCAGATAGCTCATCTTTTGCCTGGAGATTCCATTAACCTTCTCCATATATTCAAAGAATGGCTCCGAAGAAACCGCGATGTGATCGCATTCTTTGTAGATCCTCTTGGTCCAGCTATGGATCATCCTGTAAGGGAGCGTGCCCTCGTTAATGTGCATAGCCTTCACGCACTCTGGCCAAATGTCCATGCAATACAGGAAAAGAGGCTTGTCGTATCTCTTTTTCAGATGAATTGCCGGAACAGCCATGGTAACTGGCGACACTTCCCAGACATAGATAACGTCAAAGTCGCCCCAGTTCTGAAGTCTTGCCCGCAGTGAGCCAAAGAACACGAAAGACAGATAACTAAGGCTCCTCCAGATTGGTCCGTGGTGCCTTGCTATGGTCTGAACGCGATAGACATCAGCCCCTTTATAGTTCTGATGTCTATTTCTAAAATGTCTATATTCTTTTGGAATTTTGGTCGTTGTATAATCTGGAAGTCCGGTCAGTACCGTGACTTTGTGACCTCTTTTGACCAGTTTCTCCACAATATCATTGATTGCGTAGATATCAGGCCAAAAGCACTCAGTGACTACCAGGATCTTCAATCCTTCACTAGACATGCAAACTCCTAACTCTTGGAATTCTCACTAAGCTCATAAACATCGCTACTTGCCCGTGAATTACTTTCCTATTATTTCCAGTTCATCCTGAACATACTTGGTTGTAAGGAGTTTCTTAACAGTGCCTTCAACATCGAGTCTGTCTGTGTTGTGGCTTGTGTAAGCCTCGTCAGCAGCTGTGTGCACTTCGCCGTCAACGTAGAACTTATCGTAGTTAAGGTCTCTTGCGTCGGCAACGACTCTGTAATAGTCGCCCATATCCTCTGCGCGGAGTCTCTCTTCTTTTGTCAAAAGAGTCTCATACAGCTTCTCACCGTGTCTAGAACCGATGATCTTGGTCTCTGTCTCGCCAAAGAGCTGCTGAACAGCCTTAGCAAGGTCGCCAATAGTTGACGCATCTGCCTTCTGGATGAAAAGATCTCCAGGATTGCCGTGTGTAAAGGCAAACATAACAAGATCAACAGCCTCATCAAGGTTCATCATGAATCTTGTCATGTTAGGGTCTGTGATTGTGATAGGATGGCCGTTCTTGATCTGCTCAATGAAAAGAGGAATTACAGAACCTCTAGAGCACATAACATTGCCGTATCTTGTGCAGTTGAGGATAGTTCCCCTCTCTGCAGCCATTCTGGCGTTAGCATATACTACGTGCTCCATCATAGCCTTTGAAATTCCCATAGAATTGATAGGATAAGCTGCCTTATCTGTTGAAAGGCAGATAACATGCTTAACTTTGTTCTCAACTGCGGCATGGATCAGGTTATCTGTACCAATGATGTTAGTTCTAACAGCTTCCATTGGGAAGAATTCGCAACTAGGAACTTCCTTAAGTGCTGCAGCGTGGAAGATATAGTCAACACCTGGCATGCAGTCGCGAAGACTCTGAATATCACGCACATCACCGATGAAGAACTTAACCTTGCTGTAGTACTCAGGGTAAAATGCCTGAAGCTCATGTCTCATGTCGTCCTGCTTCTTTTCATCACGTGAAAAGATCCTGATCTCGCCGATATCACTTGCAAGGAAGTGGTCCAGAACGCAGTGACCAAAGCTTCCTGTTCCTCCTGTTATAAGTAGTGTTTTGTCCTTAAATTCACTCATTTTTATTTCCTCTGTTCTAATATAATGCGCTTTATTTCGTCATGTATTTTATGCGCTACTTAGGTCTATTTACCAATGCATCTCTTCATATGTCACTTAGAATCATGCATCTCTTCCTGCCTCTTCTCGGAGAACCCTTCAGTGCTCTCTTTCTGGGCCAGGATCTTCACTGTCTCGAACAGGATCTGGAGATCTAGGAGCAGTGAGTAATTTGTAATGTAAAAGAGATCCATCTTCAATTTATTTAATGGGCTTGTGTTGTACTTTCCAAAAACCTGCGCAGGTCCTGTAAGACCGCCTTTTACTTTAAGTCTGTACACAAACTCCGGAATTTCTTCGGTGTATTTTTTGACATGTTCGATTCGCTCAGGTCTAGGACCAACAATGGACATATCGCCCTTTAAGATGTTTATGAGCTGTGGAAGTTCATCAATTCTCGTAGGTCTGATCACATGGCCTACCTTGGTGATCCTATCGTCTGCTTCGCCAGCTGGATGAGGCTTTCCGTCTTTTTCTGCATCCACGATCATGGATCTAAACTTCAGGATATCAAACTCAGCTCCGCCGATTGTAGTTCTTTTCTGCTTGAAAAAGACAGGTCCGTGGTCCTCAAGCTTGATGGCAATAGCCACAACAAGGAGTATTGGACTTGTTAATACCAGGCCAATCAAAGAAAAAACTATGTCACAGATTCTTTTAACAATTATCTGAGACGCTGTCAGCCCTGAGTTTCTGCACAGATAAAGAGGTGTGTCAAAAAGATTTATGTCCTCGGAATTCTTACCGATTATATCAGAAATCTTCGGTGTGAAGTAGACTCTTTTACCTCTGTAAAAACATTCCTTCAGGATGTCATTTTTCTTTTCAGAAGGAATATCGTTGATGAGCACAGCTTCGTAGTCATCGAGCTTGTCAAAGATCTTGTCGAGGCCTTCGTGAATGCTGATAACATCTGCGATGTGGTACTTGTCAGGTCTTGCGTTCATGAAGTGAAGCTTCTCATCGTCGGCTTCATCGTAGATCTCAAGCACCTGCTGAGGCTTGAACATTGATCTATACAGGTCTACAAGTGGCAGTATCAAAAGACATATGACAACGCTCTGAACCAGTGCCAGCAGCACATATCTCCACAAGAAGTTTGGGAAGAATCTGAACTGTCCGGTGATAGCACAGGAGATGAAGGTCTCGATTCCGTCAACGCAGAAAATAGCCATAACCTGCGATGCCAGGAGATTTGCTTTTCTGTCAACGCCGATTCTAAAGGCTTTGAGGGCATTTCCAATGATGTAATACAGCACAAAGTAGATGCCTGCTGCCATCAAAAGGTTACCTGTTCCAAGGAGGTTACCTGTCTGGTTGTTGTCCTCAACGAACTCGTGCCAAACCCAGAAGAACATAGCTGTCGCGATCAGCACCAGTGCCATTTTGCAGAGCCATCTATATACATATCTGTTTTGTATTTTGACATGCTCCATCAATACTTTCTCCAAACCATTTTATCTACAACTCCAGTAAAACTCTGGATTATCTTGACAACCTTATCTGAAACATTTGTGTCAACGTAGTCAGGAACTGGGATTCCGAGATCTGCATTTTTGTTCATCTCAACTGCAGTATCTACGGCCTGTAATAGGCTCTCCTCAGTGATTCCAGCAAGGATAAAGTTGCCCTTATCCATGGCTTCAGGCCTCTCTGTGCTGGTTCTGATGCACACTGCAGGGAATGGATTGCCCTTGCTGAGGAAGAAGCTACTCTCCTCTGGAAGTGTTCCTGAATCTGAAACTACCGCAAATGCGTTCATCTGCAGGCAGTTGTAATCATGAAATCCAAGTGGCTCATGCTGAATAACTCTTTTATCAAGCTTGAAACCTGACTCTTCAATTCTCTTTTTGCTACGTGGGTGACATGAATATAGGATCGGCATGTCATACTTTTCAGCCATTTTGTTAATAGCTGTGAAAAGAGATGTGAAGTTCTTTTCAGTATCGATATTCTCCTCTCTGTGAGCAGAAAGAAGAATGTATTTGTGAGGCTCGATGCCGAGCTTTTTGTGAACATCGCTTGCTTTGATCTTGTCGTAATTGGCATCCAAAACTTCTGCCATTGGTGAACCTGTTACGAAAGTTCTTTCCTTTGGAAGTCCGCAATCTGCAAGATATCTTCTGGCATGCTCTGAATATGCCATGTTTACATCAGAAATAATATCTACGATCCTGCGGTTGGTCTCCTCAGGAAGGCACTCGTCTTTGCATCTGTTACCTGCTTCCATGTGGAAAATAGGAATATGAAGGCGCTTAGCACCTATTACTGAAAGGCAGCTGTTGGTATCGCCGAGAACCAGCACTGCGTCTGGTTTAATTGTTGCCATGAGCTTGTAACTCTTGTCGATGATGTTGCCCATGGTCTCTCCAAGGTCTGCTCCAACAGCATCCATGTATACTTCCGGCTCATCAAGTTCAAGATCCTTGAAAAATACGCCATTTAAGTTGTAATCATAGTTCTGACCTGTATGTGCCAGTACTACATCAAAATATTTTCTGCACTTTTTGATAACTGCTGAAAGTCTTATTATCTCAGGACGTGTTCCTACTATAATAAGAAGCTTAAGTTTTCCGTTGTTTTTGAATCCCTTAAATTCAGGCATGGTGTACCTCGTTCAATCTTTGTGATAATATGCTGCGATCTTTTTGACTGCTGCGATAGTATCTGCTACATCCTGATCATTCATCATTGGATAAAGAGGAATGCTCATGATTCCTTTGTAGATATCCTCCGCAACAGGGCAAAGTCCACGCTTGTAGCCCATCTTTTCATAGAATGGGAACCAGTATACAGGAACATAATGTACCTGAGGCTGGATATTCTCTGCGCTCATAGCCTGGAAGAACTCTGCTCTTGTGCAGCTAAGCTTGTCCAAGTTGAGTCTGATAATATAGAGATGTCTCGTTGTATCTGACTCTGGAATTTCTTCCTGCACGATGATCTCTGGCATATCCTTGAAGGCTTCATTATATGCATTGACAATTTCTTTTCTTCTCTTAGAGAACATGTCGAGCTTGTTGAGCTGGCTGATGAGAAGTGCTGCCTGGAAGTCAGTCATACGATAGTTGTATCCAAGCTCCTGCATCTCGTAGTACCAGATTCCTTCAGGGTTCTTTTCAACAAACTCTTCTGGATGACGTACGATTCCGTGCTGTGAAGCAAGTCTAAGTCGTCTATATAAATCTGGATCATTTGTTGTGATAGCACCGCCCTCACCTGCAGTTACAGTCTTAACTGGGTGGAAGCTAAAGCAAGTCATATCTCCAATTGAACCTTCTGGCTTGCCCTTATACTTGGTGCCGATAGCATGTGCTGCATCAATGATGAGCTTGAGGTCGTGCTTGTCGCAGATCTCTCTGATTCTATCATGCTCTACAGCCTGACCTGTAAAATCTACTGCTACGATAGCCTTTGTCTTTGGTGTGATGTGTGCCTCGATGCTGGCTGGATCAATGTTATATGTCTTAGGATTAACGTCTGCAAATACTGGTGTTGCTCCTACGTATACAGCGCAGTTAGCAGATGCAGCAAATGTAAGAGGAGTTGTGATAACTTCATCTCCTTCTCCAAGTCCTGCAGCGATGCATGCACAGTGAAGCGCAGCTGTTCCGTTACATACAGCTACTGCATATTTAGCCCCTGTTACTTCGCAAAGCTTTTTCTCAAGTGCCTCAACTGATGGACCACAAGTAATAAGGTCTCCCTTAAGCACTGAAGCTACTGCCTGAACATCATCATCACCGATCCACTGACGTCCATAATATATTTTCTCTTTTCTAACCGGAGTTCCACCGTGAATTGCAAGCTTCTCCATATTGTTTCCTTCTTTCTAAATATAAAAATTCTTTAGTATTATACCATAATTCTAATTGCGTGTATGTATATCCTTGAAGTGCGAACATATTTACCTGCATCCGGTTATGTTCACTGATTTCAGGTAACGTTTTCTCTCGCCATACATCCTTTTTAACTTGTTTTATTACCTGCATTCCTCCAAATCCTTCTCGTGCAGGTAACACTTTCTTTCGCCATAACCCTCTTTTAGCTTGTTTTATTACCTGCATTCCTCCAAATCTTTCTCGTGCAGGTAACACTTCCTCTCGCCATAACCCCCTTTTAGCTTGTTTTATTACCTGCATTCCTCCAAATCTTTCTCGTGCAGGTAACTCCTTCGCCAGCCATACCCCTCTTTTAGCTTGTTTTTTTACCTGCATCGCTTTAATTTGCCTTCTTGCAGGTAACACATCTCCGCCAGCCGCCACTAATGCAAATCCCCGCAAGCCATAGCCTCGCGGGGACACAATTTTTCATATTTACATGCATGTCATGACAGCCTTCACCGTGAAGCTATCCTCATTCTGGATAAAGCTAGCTACGCCACTATATTTTTCAGCAATTGACTTGATCTGTGAAGTTCCAATGCCACTCTGCACCTCACGAGTACTGATAGGAAGACCATTTTTAGTAAATCGAGTTGCGATAACGCATGGGTTCTTGGTAAGAAGTTTTAGTTTACGACCATCGTAAGTCAGTTCAAATTGAATACTTCTCTTTTCCTTGTCAGTTATGCGTTCCTGGGCCTCGACAGCATTCTCAAGGGCGTTGGCCACAAGACTTGTGAGATCCATCTCTTCCATCGGAAAGTGTTCAGGCACGGAAACCTTGACCCGGAGCTTGAATCCCATCTTTTGACATCTGGAAGTGTAGATTGTAAGTAGCTCATTAACGATCTGATTGTCGCAAAAAGAGACAGCGGTCACGTCTTCAAGCATAGAATCGAACTCTTTTAAATAAGCTGAAGCTTCGTCATATTTCTTTTCATTGATAAATCCAGCAAGCACGCGGTTGAAATGCCTGATGTCATGCTTGTACTTGCGGATGACCTTCTCGTTTGTATCGTAGATCTGGAGCTGCTCTTTGAGCCTGTTAGCGCGGACTGTCTGGTAATATGCAAGCTTGGCATCAGTCTCCGCCTTGGCTATCTGAAACGAAGTAAGCTCATATTCGATAACAGCTGCCGACATCATTCCTACTATGTAGATGATCGCAAACCACTGCATCATGTTCTCACCATAGGGCTGAAGGCAGTATTGGAGCGGAGTGTAGAACAGCACAATGCTGAGGATCAAGCCACTAAGCGCACTGATACTTCCGTAAAAAACTCCCGCAAGATAATTTGTGATAAACGGCGTGATGAGCACGAAAAGCCAGAAAGCGTCCATGCCAATGCTCCAGTCAGTCTCCATCAGCAAATGAAAAAACAGGATCAACATGAACATGTAGGTTCCAATAATCGTCACCATTATGTGATTATGCGTGTATTTGAGAATAATTGATAAAAAAATAAATAGAATTGCGATACTGATATTGGTCACAATACCATGTTTATAATCAATCCAAAAACCGGGAATTGAAGCGACAATACTATACACGACAAAGCCTATCAAAAGAATCAGCGTAGCCCTTGCCTTTTGCTTCATGATTGCTTTATCTTTTTCAAATTCAATAAGTTGCCTCAAAGAATAAGTAGGTTTAAAGCGGTTCATTTGATCTACCCCCGTAACAAGCCTGTTTCCTCACAATAAAAGTATACAAGATTTCTGCGCTCTAGTGTATAATAATATCAAACAAGGAGGATAGCATGAGTAAGCTTCTAGCTATTTATGCGGCTGTCATCTTCATCGTAGGAGTGGTCGTTTTTACAATTGGTGAACTTAACAAGGACAACGAAGAGGAAAAAGAGACCTACAAGTGGATGCGTATCCTCGCGCTCATAGTTGTGATCATCGCGCTTGTCTGCGCAATCGCTAGCGCCAATATTGCGTAATCTGTTTCACGCATGACGTTTGATGGCATTTCAAAATAAGATTTTTCATTGAGTTGACATTCCCTATTTTTCTTATATAATCTTAGATGTTTTCATGCTAATTTTTTAGCACGTGCGTTCCAACTCTTGGAATTCAAACGCACAATTTCTCAAACAATTTTTAATGTGAAAGAGAGAAGTTCTATGTTTAGTGATGAACTATGGGCTGAACGCACCCATCTTGAACGCGTTCTCAGACAAATTGATATTGACATTGAGTCTGCGCCGCCAGGAACACTACGCATTGGAGGCGTCAAAAAGAAGCCTGTATTATATTACAGGAAAAATCCTTCTGAAAGGTTTGGCACTTACATCAAGAAATCCGACCTGGACACAGCTCGCAAACTAGCGCAAAAGAGCTATGCGCAAAGATGTAAACTTAATATTGCCCCCAAGCTTGATCTGATTGATGCTTTGATAAAAGACTATGACTATAATAGTTTATTATCTGTTCAAAAGAGCTTGCCAGAAATCAGGCAGAAGCTGATCACTCCATATACGCTAAGTGATGATGAGTATGTAAAAAGATGGCTTGATACTCCTTATGACCAAAACACTGATTATCCAGAAAGTCTTATTTTCAAAACCGCAAACGGAGAACTAGTCCGTTCCAAATCTGAAGTTATCATCGCAGACACCTTGCTGCGTCTCGGAATTCCATATAAATATGAAATGCCTTTTTATTACACAAAAAATCAGTCTTTTAGAACTGACTTTACGGCTTTGAATGTCAAGAAAAGAAAACAAGTTTACATCGAACACTGTGGACGTATGCACAAAGAAAACTATCGCGATAGCTTTTTTTACAAATTAAAAAAGTATTCCAGCGCAGGCCTTGTGCTAGGCAAAGACATCATCTTCACATTTGAAGATGATGACCACCCATTTGATGTGTCGGTGTATGAAAAAACCTTTCAAGAATTGCTACTGAAATATTAAACTTTACCTGCATTAAAACATGAAATGTAATGATGGGAATGAATATGATAAAAAAAGAAGCTGGATGCTTACGTGCACTAGCTTCTTTTTCGATAGATTTTGATAGTCTTTTGTTTTTGATCTTACACCAGTTAGCGTATCAGATCTGATCAATTTTCAGATCAAAGATCGTAGCTTCCTGTGATCTCGCCGTTTACTACATAATAAACCTTGTACTCTTCAGGCTTTACATAGATATTGAGAGTCTTGATATCTTTTTTACCATATGCCTTCTTAGCACGAGTTACAAGTTCATCATCGCTTAAAGCCTTGTCACCTAACTGAAGTTCAATCTTAGTTGCTACTTTAGTTGCCATCTCGCATGTCCTCCCCATCAGTAAAAAATTATCGTTGGATTTATTATACTACTCTTAATCAAAAAAAGTGAATCTTTATTTCAAAAATCAGTTAACTTTATAGTTTTTTTAGCATATTTTATTAGAGACTTGCTTATAATGTACCTACAAGGAGGTAACCACTATGGCAAATAAGAAAAATGGAACTCCCCCTATAAAAGATCTGAATCCAATAGTTATTTCCATTGGAACATTTAAACCAAGTCTTCAGACACTTAGCAGTGTCGATTGTGGCATTGATCTTTCAAGCTACGCATATGAAGGACTAAAAAAGTGGAAATAAATCTTTGAGATGTTAGATTAAAAACTAAATAAGATAGTAAAGGCGTCGTGCATCATATATGTACGACGCTTTTTATTGGATGCAGTATGTGTTGCATTTTTCTTGAGAAAAGAAATACCTGCATGAACAAAAATATTTGTCATGCAGGTAACATTTTGGTTAGCCATGGTCCCTCATAAACTTGTTTTATTACCTGCATCGCCGAGAAATCGTCTCGTGCAGGTAACACTTTCGCCAGCCTAGTTTCCTTTTTAACTTGTTTTATTACCTGCATCGCCGAGAAATCATCTCGTGCAGGTAACACTTTCGCCAGCCTAGTTCCCTTTTTAACTTATTTTATTACCTGCATTGCCGAGAAATCATCTCGTGCAGGTAACACTTTCACCAGCCAAGGATCAAATTAACTTGTTTTATTACCTGCATCGCCGAGAAATCATCTCGTGCAGGTAACACTTTCGCCAGCCAAGTTCCCTTTTTAACTTGTTTTATTACCTGCATCGCCGAGAAATCGTCTCGTGCAGGTAACACTTTCGCCAGCCTAGTTCCCTTTTTAACTTGTTTTATTACCTGCATTGCCGAGAAATCATCTCGTGCAGGTAACACTTTCGCCAGCCTAGTTCCCTTTTTAACTTGTTTTATTACCTGCATCGCCGAGAAATCGTCTCGTGCAGGTAATGTTTTCACCAGCCAAGGATCAAATTAACTTGTTTTATTACCTGCATCAGGCAAAATCTCCATCTTGCAGGTAAAAATCCCCGACCAGCCACGTATTCTCGGCCAGCCACGTACTCTCGACCAGCCATCACTCTCTCGGCCAGCCATGTACTTCCGTCTTACACAAGTACCTCTTCTGCCTTCCTGCTTGCCAGGTGCTCTGCGATCTTGGCCTTGATCCTGTCCTCAACCATCTGCGCAATCTCTTTGCTCTTAAGTCCCTTGTACTCCTCATAAGGAATAGGCTCAAGGTAATACACGTAGGTCTTCACCGGTCCAACATGATCGCTGTTGAAAACCTTGTAGGAATCAACTAGCGCAACAGGAACGATAGGCACCTTGGCCATCTGTGCAAGCTTGAAACTGCCAGCCTTGAAGGGTTCCACAACGTTGCCGTTATTTTCCTTGTATCCACCCTCTGGGAAAAGGATGAACTTCCTGCCTGCCTTGAGTTCCTCAGCCATCTCTCTGAATACAGTAATTGTCTGCCTTGGATTATCAAGTTCAAGACGCTTGCCATCTACCATCCACATAACTTCTGAAACCAAAACAAGATGAGATCTCTTCTCATCCATAACAAAAGAGCATGGCTTCTTGTGAGTAGCAAAAATACCAGGAACATCATACTTGCCCTGATGATTAGGATAGAGCATGTAACCGCCCTCAGCCGGAAGATTCTCAGTACCGAAGGCCTCTGTCTCATAGCCTGATGACTTGTTCATGTAATAGATCATCTCATTGGCCATGCCGTAGCGCTCCTCTTCGGAGTGCCTCTCAGGATGCTTCATCCAAATTCTGGTCTTAACAACGTAGTAAATAATTCTATGAAGATTTATCAAAATAGTGTGATAAAAATTACGCATCTATATTTATTTCTGTCTCCTCAAATTTTTACCAATGCCGTATTTTACCATATTTTTTCACAGTTTTTCAAGAAGTGACTTGAACCCATACTTCTCAAATTGCGCTGCTGCCTTGTCTTTATCAAGTTCAAACTTGAAGTCCTCAAGACTCTTCTCAAATGGATAGTCCCTACGGATCTGCGCAAGCTCTTTTGACAAAAGAGCTATATCTCTATATTCGTTAAGAGCCTTCATTGGGCTCCTTGAAATGCCAAGTTCCTCTTTCCAATAAGTACCAAGTGCCTTCAAAGCCTTGTCGTCTGCGCACTCATCGATAGCTTCGTAGATTCCCTCAACTGTGCCATATCTAGCTAAAAGAGGCATCGCAGCACTACTAACTCCCTTAACTCCAGGAATGTTATCACTTGAATCACCCTGGATTCCCTTAAGATCAGGAATCTGCTCAGGTCTAACGCCATACTCAGCAAGGCATAATGGTGGTGTCACTTCAAAAGCCTTGTCAGGAAGAGGCGCCATCTTGCTGTTCCATCCAAACTCAGCGCCATACTTGTTCTGAAGCTCCTCAGCTGTCTCAGCCTTGGTCTGGATCAGCCACACTCTTGTATAGTCGCTTACAAGCTGCAGATAATCGTGATCCTTAGTGATAATGTAGGATGGGATTTCTTTTTCAAACTTAGAAACAACGCTACCTACGATGTCGTCCGCCTCGAACTTCATGTCGTACATAACCTGGAAGCCCATGTCTTCCAGCATCTTCTCCATGTTCTCAAACTGTTCCTTTAGAGGCTCTGGAGTGTCGCCGCGGTTACCCTTGTAGTCAGGATACTTCTCACGTCTGAAGGTATCCCTCGTCATATCAAAAGCAAACATCATGTGTGTAGGCTTCTGCTCATTAAGGATCTTCATGATAGTACGCATCATGCCGTACATAGCGTTTGTGTACTGACCTTTATCGTTATGCATGATCTGAGAATAAAGAGCTTTCTTTTTCTCAGGGTCTTTTTCAAATAAAAGAGCTTTGGGAAGGTTGCCGTAATAGTTTGTAACCAGCATTGAGCTTCCATCTATTAAAATAAACTTCTCGTTTGACATATTATCCTCACTTTTTTCTTCTCATTATACACTATACATTCTCGTAAGATATATATATTATGATTGTCTTCTTATGATAATATGTTATATTGAAAAGAACTATGAAAAACCCATAATAAGGAGCAAACACCTATGAATGACGCCTTATCCATATTTTTGAAATACGTTCTTCCATTTCTGGTTGCGTATATTTTAAATCTTCTTATTAATAAATTTTTGAGCAAAAAATTCCTTAGAGGAAAGTTATTCTTGATCTTCCTCAAAGGCATCATAATTGCCGTTATCTGGCTTGCCGCAGCACTTACAGCCCTCTCCGGAATCCCTGCTTTTTCTAAGACTTGGGAGACAGCCGTTGCTTCATCCGGAATCGCCGCTGTTGTTCTCGGTCTTGCTGCCCAGTCAACACTTGCCAATGTCTTTGCCGGAATCTCACTTTCTGCAACACATTCAAGAGCATTTGATATCGGCGACAGAGTCAAGATCGACGACCATGACCCGGGCTACGTTGAGGACATCACCTTAAGGCACACGGTCATCAAGACCTACCAGAACGAGATCATCTACATTCCTAACTCCATCGTAGGTTCTGCAACCATCGTCAATTACACCCAGGAAAAGAGCTTTTCTTTTCCTGTAGAAATATCTGTAGCCTACGGAACCGACATGGAAAAGGCCATGAATATCATGGCTGACGTCATCTACGAGCATCCGCTGCACCACGGTCCAAGGCCTACAGTTCTATGCAAAAACTGCGGTGATAGCGGCATCACACTTAGGGCCCTGGTAGAAACCAGGGATTTCAAGGACAACCCTAAGTCCTGTTCAGACGTACTTGTAACGCTTATGGAAAGATTCGCTGCAGAAGGCATTGAGATCCCTTACAACAGACTGGTTGTACTTCACGGTGACAAGTAATTTTTATATAGGAAAGAGTTTTAAATCATGTTTTTTGTTTTATTATTTTTAGCTTTGCTGATATATCTCATCATCGAGATCATCCACTACTGCAAGGTCAAGGCCAATGTCATCAGCAGAAACGAGGTCAAAAAAGCTGCTGAAGAAAAGGCCAGGAATTTAAAGATAGACGATCCTATCATCTCCTGTGATTACTGCGGAGCCAAGGTAGACACTAGAATACACAAGGTTTGTCCTCAGTGCGGAGGCGCTTTTGACAGGGACATCGAATGGACTTCCAAGTTCAATGTAAAAAGTGAATTCATTGATGAACAGACCAGGGAGATCATCTCCCAAAGAGAAGAAAAGGCTCAGGAAGAAGCCAAAAAAACCTTAAAACGTATTAGAAATACAATATTTGCACTTGTTGGAATAAACATCTTTATATTTGGTGTGGCTCTGATCTTCTTGCTATTAAATCCTTTGACCTCAGCAAGAGGTAACGAGACTATTGATAAAGAGTTTCCTGGTTATGTCAGATCCGACTACGATATTGAGGGAGACGGTGTCATTTGTGACTCCAACGGCTTTAAGATCACCTTAACCGGCATCTATACCAATCCTAAGCGAATTGGTGACGACGGCTACTACGGAAGCATTGTCATGGAGTTCCAGGTTGAGAATAATACAGGAAAAGACGTTTCTGCTTCACTTTACTGCGCTGGAAATAGCGGAATGTCCCGTGAAAACCTGATTCTCTTTTACGATAATTTCAGAAAGAATAAGACCGTTAAGATTTATGAGCAGATGTACCTTGGCAGCTCCGAGAAAGTTAGTGAGCTTGTCTTTAACGAGCTTAGAGCTACTACAACCAAGAACTACGAAAAGATCTATGAATTAAAGGATCCTGTGAAGATAAAGACTACAAGCAACTTCACTTATCCATTAGAGCTTGAAGAAGGATCAGTTCTGATTTTTTCAAATGATATGGTTGATATTTACAGGACTTATAATCTCCGGGAAAATGACTGTGGCTACGTGCTTACGATAATCAATAAGTCAGACAAGGACCTCACCGTTTCCTCTGATAATCTCCTGATCGACGGAGCAGAAGAGGATTCTAGTAAGCTGCGAAAAGATCTGATTCCTACCGGATATTGGTTTAAATCAAATGATCTGTCGCCCATTAACTCTGACTACAGTGATCTTTCACAAAATGATACACGCCTCAGCCTTAATTTCTCTTGCAAAGAAGATCCAGCCCTTGGATTCTCCACAGGCTACCTTGATCTGAATCAGCAATCAGATATTGAATAATACAAAATGCGCCGGCAATTGTGCAATTTGCTCTCACCGGCGCAGACCTTTCTTCCCTGGTTGACGAAATTGATAATTGCGTTTTTATTACTATGTATTGCGTTTTTTGTAATATCTTTTGTAATATAATTCACGTTTTTCCAAAGATGATCCATGAATAATAAAAAAGCGTACCAGCTTTTTGTTTTTTACTGGCACGCACGCTTATAGGCATGAAATACGCCGGCTGTTGCAGTCACCGGCGTATTTCGCTTTTATGAGATTCAAAAAGGATTGGGATTAGCGATTTGTATAACTTACAAATTGCTTTTATTATAAGTGTCACAGCGAATGTAACATCTTATGTAATATATCTTAACATCTTTTCAAAATTTTGCAAGAGAAAAATGAAAAAGCGTGCTGGCTTCTATTTTACCAGCACGCAACAAGGCCTAATCAAACAACATAATGCAATCTGTCATCGTTAACTCTGCTAATCATTATTTTCTTTATTCCACGAGTCTTAAATTCTTTTTCCTTCTTTTCATTTTCTTCATCTTCTAAGTCATAATCATAATAACTGAATTCAACATCTTCATTATCTAGATATAACTCTCTAGTATAGGAATTATATTTAATATTTTTAGGAATAAAACTAATACTACCAGCATAATCCCCGTTAAGATTATAGAGTTGGCAACTTAAATTTTCATTGCTAAATGAATCCATATACTTTTTGTTGTTTAATATACATGATCCGTCTGCAAAAACAACACTAATGCAAAACTTTTCAGAATCAATGTTTACAATATTTAAATCTTTTATTGCTTCCGAAAAGCCTAATCCTGTGTTAATTTCAAATGCTATTGCTCTTAAGCAGTCATAATTAAGTGATACTCTTTTTGAAAAATCTACTACATTGTTTATTTCCGATACATAATCTCTGTTTATTGTATCAGTCAAGTACTCTCTTATATCATCCTCATTAGGATACTCAAATCTAAAATGGTAATGAAAACGTCCGGGTCTATTTACTAAAAAATCATTTAGTCCCTTTATCTCATTACACGTTATAACAAATAATTTTTTTCCTTGAGCAACGCCATCAAACAATGAAAGCATGCTGGTTTGAGCATCATCATCACTAGAATCTGAAAATGTTTTATCAAATTCATCAAAGAACACCATTACTTCTTGATTTATTCCATCAAGAAAACTGCCAATCCCCTCTACATACGAATCTACAATTATCACCGGTGTGCCATTTTCTACACTTTTCTTGCCAAGAAGCCTAGAAAATAGAGACTTTCCTATTCCCTTATCGCCACTCAGAATGACCCCAAGATTCCTGTTAAATTTCTTAAAAGTCGCTAATACCTTATCTACTTTTTCTAAATGAACTCCATAGATTTTAGCATCTGTGATACTAAATTCAGTGTATTTCTCAAGAAAAAAACCTTGCCTCTCAGCAAATCGCACAACGTAATAATCTGCAGGTAACTTATCATAGCTTTTTAAATCATCAGGATATATATCATATCTTGATCCAGTACTTATTATCTTCATAACATTTTCTCCTCTTCATAGTTCTTCAATCCGATAAATATCTTATTTGTAAAGAGGATAATTGTCATTGAACTTGTAATTCAAAAAAACAAAAGTACTGTTTCTACGCGATATTCTTTATCAAATATTCGTAATAACTTGATATTCTACTAATATATTCATTTTTAGAAAAATTATACTTTACCAACCTATCTCCCACTAAAAGTTCATCAACTGGAACCGACAACATTTCACTTAATGCATAGATATTATCTAATGTTGGTAAGCTTTTCCCTTCAATCCAATGATATACACTTTGGACACTAGCAAAATTAAAATATTCAGCTACATCTTTTACAGTAACGCCCTTGTTATCCATAATGTACTTAATACGAGCGCCAGTTCTATTTCTATCTATTTGGCTAATCATTCTTCACTCCATATATTACTTGCATTACTGAACTATTTAGCAGAAAAAGCAGGACTCATTCTTTCTACCTCACTTCTGCTTATTCCATATCTTTTCGCTATATTCATCCAGTTATCAGCAACTATTGTTTTTATTTCATTTATAGTTTCTTTCGCTTGCTTAGGTTTTAATCCATAGTATGCTGCCGAGTTATAAGCTAGCTCAAAATCCAGCGCAGAATCATTATCATCAACATTCAGTTTCAGACAATCTCCGTAAATATCAGGATTAACATCGTACAAAGGTGACAATCTCCACCCGTTCTCAGTTAGTATAAATCCATGGTTTCTAAAGTGGTCATCTGTGTTTGATACTGCCATACTGAAAACAATTCTTTTCCAAAGTTCATACAGGTCATTTTGAGGAGAAGCACCGTTAGCTTTAAGAAATGAAACTATTTCCAAATAACTACCGCCTTCAGTATGATCATCACCATCATTTTTCCCAAGCATAGTCATTGCAGAAGAAAAATGCACCCTGCGATTTCCTTGTCTATCAAAACGCTTCACAAGGTATGTTGATCCCAACTTTGAGAATTTCTGCATTTGTGCTTCAGGAACATTCAAGTAGCACATTTTTGCAAGTTCATGTACAACCATTTCCCATGCACCAACATCTGTATCATCATTTCTAGATGGAAACTTAGCTATCCATAAAGAACCATCTGGTGACATAACCGAAGCCTTTGGTCTAGCACCACCAAGAGATGAGCCTGGTGCGATAAGTTGTTTAAGCCATTTTTCATTAAGAGCTTCATCTTCTTTTTCAAAAGCAAGTGACGCATGCTCTAGTTCTCTAAGAGACGTCATGGGTGGAGTGGCATATTCTTTATCATTAGATACAAAATCTCCATCTTTATCAATTTTAAAACGTAGGCCGCCCATTCTTGATTCATCATAAACGCCTAATAAATAGTCACTTTCCAGTAGTTTTCTAGGTTTTTCTTTAGATGCCTTGGCCTTAATCTCTTCCCTACGTTTCATGAGCAAACGTCCCCATCTATCTGGACAGGAATCTGCAAATACCCCAAATATTGATTTATCGTTTCGTGTATATTGCCTTCCTCCAAACAGTTGAAGGTCAGGATCCAAATAATAATTTGCTTTTAACAACCATTCCTTCTCATATTCAAAGGCATACATTTCTTTTCCCCTTATTTCAGAAATGTATATTCTTCCAACAGGGGTACAATTATAAGCTCCAAAATCAGCATATACAAAAACTTGTTTTTCACTACTCATTTCTATTACCTTCTAATACGTTTTTTTACAGTAAGATCCAAATCTTGCAACTTGCGACCAAATTCATCATCTTTGGCCACAAGCAATAAATCTTTATCCATATAATTTAACGCATGTAGCACTGCAGCATAACAGCCCAATGCAACTGATGGCGCTCCCTTCTCTATTGCAGAAAGAGTTGCGCGACTTATACCTGCACGTTCAGCAACAAGTTCAGATGTTAGTTTACGTCTAAGCCTCGCGTATTTTATTTGCATCCCCATTTGAGACATAATATCTATTGTTTCTGGTAAAAGAACTATTGATTTTTTTGCCATATTTATTCTCCTTATGTAAATAATATTATACATTAGTCCGTTCTTTGTCAATTTTTATCGACATTAATCTCGCCGTTATACATTTAAATTTCTTTCCCTCATTTGTTAATCTACCGCCCATTTTCTCCGATAATATAATTAGATGACGTGCCAACATCTACTAGCTATGGAAAGCGTGGGGTCTTCATGGACGAGTTTCTACTTCGCATGAAGGTCCTTTTTTTGGGCCTTCAAAGACATAAGGAGGTACCATGAAAATTGCACAGGCAAATGTGAACATGGTCTCAAACAACAGGTACTACGAGGAAAACTCAGTTACGGTACAGACTGGTTTGGTGACCAAAGGCTCTTTTCTTGAAAGTCTAAATGACCAGGAAAAGAAAGTGGATAGCCTGGAATTATCCAAAACAAGCGGTGAAGATGAGGCTGTAAGCAGCCAGTCCTATTCATCGCTAAAGCCATCAAAGACCGAGCAGATCAGTAAGATCGGATCTACGCTGGAGGATCAGATCTCTGAGATAAGGAGCACTCTCCTATCGAGAATCTTACAGCTCCTTGAACTTCTTGGCGGCGACAACAAAAGCAAGTATTATACAAAAACTCTTGGAGAAGCATCAGGGCTGCTTGAAAACAATTCTTATGTAAGTGTCACTACAATCGAGCAATTACACATTGAGGAGGAACAGACCACATTTTCAGGACAGGGGATGGCCCTTACTGAAGACGGCAGGACAATTGACTTTAATGTTCAGTTTTCCATGTCCAGACGCTTATGTGAATATGCTGGAATAAGCGTTGCAACCAAAGGTCACTACCTCGATCCACTTGTTATCAATGTGGGCAGCGATGTGACAAGTATCAGTGATCAGACTTTCTATTTTGACCTCGACAGCGATGGTCAGGAGGAAAAGATCTCTAACCTTGGCGAAGGAAGTGGTTTCCTTGCACTTGATAAGAATGGTGATGGCAAGATAAACAACGGCTTGGAGCTCTTTGGCACAAAGAGTGGAAATGGCTTTAAAGATCTTGCTATGTATGACAAAGATGGAAATGGCTGGATCGACGAAAACGACGAAGTCTACGAGCATCTCAGAGTCTGGCTTCGCGATGAGGACGGAAAGGACCGTCTCTTATCACTTTCGGAAGCAGACGTAGGCGCGATCTATCTTGAAAGCGCTGAGACTGAGTTTACGCAGTACAACAGCTCTTTTGCCATTGCAGGAATGCTGCGCGCAAGCGGCATGTTCCTCAGGGAAAGCGGCGGTGTTGGAACTGTTCAGCAGGTAGATATGGCAGCCATGTAAAAATGCTCTCTGCTCCGAAAAATGTGGATAAAAAGCCTTGAAAAGTGTATAGTTAAATAGCTGGAAAAAATAACGATTCGGGGAGTTTACAATGGGTAAATTATATTTCAGATATGGAGCTATGGGGAGTTCTAAAACGGCTAATGCACTAATGGTGCGCTATAACTATATCGAAAAGGGTCAGAATGCGATTCTTTTAAAACCAAAGGCTGACAACCGCGACGGAGATACAACTATCAGATCAAGAATAGGACTAAGCGCAGAGTGCACCTTCGTTGAAGACTTTCTTGATGAAGTCAAGAATGAGTGGTACACAGGTAAGTCCAATGCATGGGACAAGCTTGACTGCGTAATAGTCGATGAAGCGCAGTTCCTCACCGAGGAGCAGGTAGATCTCCTTGCCGAGATTGTTGACAAGTATGATCTTCCTGTAATTTGCTACGGACTTAGGACCGATTTCACAAGCCATCTTTTTTCAGGATCCAAGAGGCTTATGGAAATCGCCAACTATATAGAAGAAGTGCCAACTGTCTGCTGGTGTGGACGAAGAGCCCACTTCAACGCTCGTGTGAGCAACGGAAAAATTGTGAGAAGTGGCGAACAGATCATGATGGGTGGCAACGAATCTTATGTATCACTCTGTAGGAGACACTTCCTCAGCGGTGAAGTTGACGGAGCAAGAGAAAGAGAAATTTAATAGAGGTAGACAAGACCCGTAAAATAGAGATGCGTATCGGCTTAAAGCTAGCTGATACGCATCTTTTTTCGATTTTATACTTTTTTTATTTTTTAGGTGTTGACTTATTGTTCTAGTTGTTCTATAACATACTTGTAACAAGAAATTGGCAGCCAACATTGGAGAGTGCTAATTAAATTTTAAGCAACACATCTGAGTACGCTCTAAGGTCAACTGCTACAAACTACTACAACCTACAACAAAATTTAAATAGAAAAGGAGTGATGACTTATGTTGATGCCTATGATTTGGAGTAACAATGATATCTTTGATGAGATGGATAATTTCTTTAACAGAGGATTGTTCGATGGCCTTTGTGATACAAATGCCAAAGACCAGCAGTTCCAGTCAATGACAGGTCTGATGAAGACTGATGTTATCGAGAAGGACAACTGCTATCAGCTGGAAGCTGAACTCCCTGGATTCAATAAGGAAGATATCAAGATTGATCTTAAAAATGATGTCTTGACAATTAGTGCTTCACACAGCGAAAATAAGGATGAAAAAGATAATAACGGCAAATATATCCGTCGTGAGAGAAGAAGTTCATCCTACCAGAGATCCTTCCGTGTAGATGGTCTTAAGCCTGAGGACATAATCGCGCAGTACAGAAACGGCATACTTACAGTTAGTCTTCCTAAGAAAGAGGCAATTCCTGAGAAGGAAGAAGCAGCCAGAATCGAAGTTAAGGACTGATATGATACCATAACTATCCTACCCCTAGATTCTTAAATCCTAAAGTCTTAGATATGACCTCTGCTTTTTACGGCATTATATATGCCTAGAAAGCAGAGGTATTTTTATGTCTACTGATAAATTCGAATACGAAGGATACACAGGAACCGTTAACTATGACAAGAACTGTGATTACTACACAGGAGAAGTCGAGATAGACGGCGAGATCTACACCTACGAAGGCGATACTTTGGAGGAACTCCGCGAGGACTTTGAAGATATAATCGATTCGATTATTGCTTTTAATGATATGGATGACGAGGAAGAAGACTAATTAGGAGGGTTTGGAAATGGCCAGATACACCAAAGAAGACATTTTTAGAATTGTCGAAGAAGAAGATGTAGCATTTATCAGACTGCAGTTTTGCGATATCTTTGGTATTCCAAAGAATATTGCCATCGCTGCAAGCAAGCTCGAAAGCGCTCTTAACAATGAGTGCATGTTTGATGGCGTGTCCGTAGAGGGCTTCATGAGAAGCGACGAAAGTGACATGTATCTTTATCCTGATCTCGACAGCTTCGAAATCTACCCATGGAGACCACAGTCAGGCAAAGTTGCCAGAATGTTCTGCAACGTTTACACAGCAGATGGCAAGCCTTTCGCAGGTGACTCCAGAAACGTTCTTCACGAAGTTGTCAAAAGAGCTATGGACATGGGCCTTAACTTCAAGATCAACCCGGAGCCTGAGTTCTTTTTATTTGATTATGATGATGACGGACAGCCAACAACTAAGACTCATGAAAGAGGCGGCTACTTTGACGTAGCACCTGCAGATCAGGGCGAAAACGTACGTCGTGACATCATCTTGAACCTTGAGGAAATGGGATTTGATATCTCCTCTTCTCACCACGAGATTGCTCCTGCTCAGCACGAGATTGACTTCAAAGAAGAAGACGCTGAGCGCACAGCAGACATGATCATGACATTCAGAATGGCCGTTAAGACAATCGCTAAAAAGCACGGTCTCTACGCCACCTTCATGCCAAAGCCAGTTGAGGGAATCCCTGGATCAGGTATGCACATCAACATCATCGCTGAGGATGAAGATGGTAAAAATGTTTTCTGCGGAGAAGGTGAGAAGCTTTCAGATACAGCCAAGCACTTCATCGCTGGCGTACTTGCCCACGTTAAAGGTATGACTCTTGTAACAAACCCTGTTGTCAATTCCTACAAAAGGCTTGTTCCCGGCTATGATGCACCAGTTAACGTTTCCTGGTCCTCTCTTTCTGCCAACAGAAGCGCTCTTATTAGGATCCCTTCCAATAGGGGTAACGGCACCAGAATCGAGCTTAGAAATCCAGATGCAACCTGCAATCCTTACCTTGCTATCGCTCTTATCCTCGCTGCAGGCATGGACGGAATCTCCAAGAAGCTGACTCCTCCTGCAGAAGTAAGTGGTAACAATGAGAATGGCCTTGAAACTCTTCCACTTACACTTGGCGAAGCTCTAAATGCTTACCAGAGAGATCCATTTGTAAAAGAGATTCTTGGAGATGCGATCTATACCAAGATTCTTGAAGCCAAAAATAAGGAATGGAAAGACTTCCGCACCTGCGTAACTCAATGGGAAGTCGGCAAATACCTTAATCTTTTCTAAAATTTACCACTTAATGAAACTTCGAGGATTTTGGGTTGAATATCATTGTAGCCTTTGCTAAGACCGAAGATGGTCTTAAGTTTAAGAGCATATTGGGCCGTGGTGGATACGATAACGTACTTGTCTGCTCCTCTGGAATGCAGGCTTTATCTGCCATGGAAGATTTAGGAAGCGGTGTCGTCATATGTGGCCACCGCTTAAGTGACATGCTCTACAATGAACTCCTTGATAATATGCCCGAGTACTTCCAGATGCTTATGGTGGCGTCTCCAGACAAGGCGCCATTTGATAACGCAGATGGCAAGCTCATCTTCCTTCAGTCACCATTAAAAAAGTCAGAGCTCTTTTCATCTCTTAGTATGATGCTGGAAGGCGTAAGCAGACGTAAAAAGAAAGCTAAAGAACGCCGCTTGCAGCGAAGCGCTGCGGATCAAAAGACAATAGATGATGCCAAACACTTGCTGATGGAAAGGCATCATATGACTGAGCCTGAAGCTCACAAATATCTCCAGAAATGTGCCATGGATTCAGGGACTAGCCTCCTTGAAACCGCCGAGATGGTAATATCATTGTCGGAGATCTAAGGAAAAGAGCCATGGGGACGGGGTTGGTGCTCACCAACCCCGTCCCCATGGCTCTTTTTTTGTTTCTTACATAAATATATTTCTGATTCTTCTGGTTACATGTCCTGTGCCGTAGTCAGCTTTCTGAGTCATCATCAGGAAAGTAGTCTTGGTGGATGGATCATTCATAAAGTATGTTCCAAGCCAGCCGTCCCAACCGTACTCACCCTTGTTTCCAAGAATAAGCGCCTGCTTAGGATCATCCATAACACGCATGAGATTGCCATATGTGTGGCCCTCAAGTCCGCGCCAGTTCCAAAGGTCTCTCTGCTGATATTCAAGAAGCTTACCTGTTGTAAGGAACTTCACAGCTGATTCTGTGAGGATTACCTTACCTCTGTAAACACCATCATCCATGAGCATTCTGGCAAAGTGTGAGTAGTCATCTAATGTTGAGAAAAGACCTGCCCCACCTGATTCAAAAGCATTAACTCCGCCATTATTTCTGATACCAAGGTTATTTCCCTTATATTCTTCAAGGTCATTACCCTTTGCCTGGTATGCATGGGCAAGACGAGGTTTCTTTTCATCTAGTACAAAAAATGCTGTATCAACCATCTCAAGAGGATCAAAAAGTCTCTCTTTGAGGAACTCGCTGAACTTCATACCTGAAGCTTTCTCGATAACAGCGCCGAGGATATCTGCTGATGTTCCATACTGCCAATGGCTTCCAGGGAGGAAATTAAGTGGAAGCTTACCAAGCTTTTCAGCAAACTCCAAAGTTGACATCTGGTTATCAGATGAGAGGCGATCAATAAGTTCATCAAATAAAACGCCTGTCTCTTTTTCTGCTTCTGAATTAACACCTGGATAAACAAGACCTGATGTCATGTTCATAAGCTCGAAGATCCTCATCTTCTTATCTTCAGGAACCTTGTGCTTTTTGCCGTTCTCATCAAGGTATTCCTGATCATTAAAGCTATCTATATATTTGCCTACAGGCTCGCACAGATCAACGATACCATCCTGTACAAGGAGCATCATTGCTGCAGCTGTAATAGGCTTGGACTGTGAATACAGGTGGAAGATAGTGTTTCTTTCAATAGGCACCTTATCTTCTTCGTCAGCATAGCCACTCTTTAAAAAGAACTTTTCTGTTCCGTCCTGAATAAGAAGTGCGCTTACTCCTGCAAGTTCTCTTTCTTCTACTGCACGATCCATGCATTTCTGTATTAAAGCTAATTTATCTCTCATATTAAACTCCAGTAATTATTTCAAAGCATTCGCAATATCTGCGATAAGGTCTTCCTTGTCTTCAAGTCCACAAGAAATTCTGATAAGTCCTGCTGGGATACCAGCAGCTTCAAGCTGTTCATCTGTCATCTGACGATGAGTTGATGTTGCAGGGTTGAGGCAACATGTTCTAGCATCAGCTACGTGTGTTTCGATAGCTGCAATCTTGAGCTTCTTCATGAAGTTCTCTGCTGCTGCCCTTCCGCCTTCAAGTTCAAATGAAACAACGCCGCAACCACCATTTGGCATATACTTCTTAGCAATCTCATAATATGGATCAGACTCAAGTCCAGGATAGTTTACCTTCTTGACCTGTGGCTGCTCCTGAAGGAACTTAGCAACTGCAAGTCCGTTCTCTACATGTTTTGGCATACGAACGTGAAGTGATTCAAGTCCGAGATTTAAGATAAATGCATTCTGTGGAGACTGGATGCATCCAAAGTCTCTCATGAGCTGTGATGTACACTTTGTAATGAATGCACCTTCTTTGCCGAACTTCTCAGCATATACGATCCCGTGATATGAATCATCTGGCTGTGTAAGTCCTGGGAACTTGTCAGCATGCGCCATCCAATCGAACTTACCTGAATCAACGATGACACCACCAACTGCAGCTCCGTGACCATCCATATACTTGGTTGTTGAATGAGTTACAATATCTGCGCCCCATTCGATAGGTCTGCAGTTAACTGGTGTTGGGAATGTATTGTCCACAATAAGTGGAACGCCGTGGCTGTGTGCAGCCTTGGCAAATTTCTCTATATCAAGAACTGTAAGTGCCGGGTTAGCAATCGTCTCACCGAATACTGCTCTTGTATTGTCCTTAAAAGCTGCATTCAGCTCATCCTCTGTGCAATCAGGTGAAACAAATGTAACTGTTACTCCCATCTTTGCCATTGTTACAGCGATGAGATTAAATGTTCCTCCGTAGATTGAAGAAGAAGCTACGATATGGCTTCCACACTCACAAATATTAAACAGAGCGAAGAAATTAGCAGCCTGTCCAGATGACGTAAGCATAGCAGCTGTGCCGCCCTCAAGTGCTGCGATCTTGGCAGCAACATGATCATTAGTTGGATTCTGAAGTCTTGTATAGAAATAACCTGAAGCTTCAAGATCAAAAAGCTTACCCATGTCCTCACTGGTGTCATACTTAAAAGTTGTAGACTGGATAATAGGTATCTGACGTGGTTCGCCATTACCTGGAGTATATCCTGCCTGTACACATCTGGTTCCGATTCCCTGCTGACTCATTTCTTCATCTCCTCTTAATATTAAATTTTAGAATTATAAGTTTGTGTTATCTGCTGGAGCTTCTGGTGCTACTGGAGCCTCTGCTGCTACAGGTGCTTCTGCTGCAACTGGAGCTACTGGTGTCTCCTGAACTGGTGCTGTCTGTCCAGGAGCAACTGGTGTAGGCTGTACTGGAGCTGCCTGCTGTACTGGAGCTACTGGTGTAGCCTGAACTGGTGTTGCCTGTACTGGGGCTGCCTGCTGTACTGGAACTACTGGTGTAGCCTGAACTGGAGTTACAGGTGTCTGCTGCATTGGATTTACAGGAGCTGCCTGTACTGGCTGCTGCATTGGTGCTACACCCATTGGCACTGCCTGTCCTGGGATAGCTGGCTGAGCAACAACTTTTTTCTTCTTGTTCTCTTTGCCCATTGTTACGTACTTATAAAACTTGTTAACATCATATCCAAGCTCTACTGCTGGGTTCTTAGCCTGGATAGTAGCCATGATATTTGAAAGTGTCTCATTAAGATTTGCCATGTTCTTAGGAGCTTTGCAAATCTCATGAACATCGTACTTCTGATCAAATACTGTGATGAACTTACCTGTCTGTGAATACATCCAACGAACATCTGAATACTTAACGATATCAAGTGTTGGACCAGCACTGATAATATAGTTTGGTGTGAAATATGTATTGAGCTGAGGAACAACTACTGATGTAGGATCAGCAAGTTCCATGTTGATCTCCTGTGCATTCTGAAGAGTGAGATCTCTGATTGTCTTATGATAGCTAAGGAATCCTTTGATATTTACGATCACGATAACAATCGCAGCTACAAGGAAAAGAACTCCAAATACGATAGCTACTGGCTCTGGATCAGCGTCTTTTACCCAAAGAGCCTTACCCATGTAATACTCATCAAAGTAATCACGAGCTTCCTTGAGCTCATCCTCGTTGTTCTCATCGTCTACATAGAATGTAATAGCTTCATCAATTACTTCATCTGAGAGTGTGTAGATAGAACCTTCAACTTCTGCATATCCTTCATCAGCGATTTCTTTTGAGATAGCATCTGCCTGGTCTTCAGAACATCTAATGATATAGATATCTTCATAATAGTCATAAACGAAATAGTAAGCTTCTGATGAATCGTAGTAACCAATCTGTACAGGATCTTCTGTAGCATAGATCATTACTCTCTTGCCTTCATCAAGATCATCATCATTGTAAGCTTCTGAAAAATGAACTGCTGCCTCATCGTTTCTCAAGGCGCTTCCAAGATCACCTGCTGCAAAGCAGATAAAAGAAAGAACAACAAGTACTGCAGCAACGATCATCATGATCATGTTGTGCTGATACTTCTTGTTGATAATAGGGCTGTTAATCTTATTCATATATTTTCCTCCGTTTTCCCCTCAAACACTTTATATAATTTACCATATACAGCCGACAAAAAAAATAACATTTTTTAGCAAATTAATTATGTATATAGACCTATTTTTGCAAAATAAAACGCATGGTCCACAAGCCCATGAACCATGCGAATCTATACTTTTTTACCAATTAAAGAAGATGTGCTCTGAGCTCTTCTCCAGACTTATCAGAAAGATATGCTGGTGGAATATCAAGAATTGTCTTGCATCCTTTCATTCCCTCGCTCTGCATACGATGTGCAGCTCTTGCTACAGCTACAAGCACGCTTGTTGTGAACTCTGGGTTTGAATCAAGTTTCAGGCTATACTCGATAATGTGGTTGTGCTCTTTGTTTGCACCAGTCTTACCACTTCTAAATACGAAACCGCCGTGAGCCATTCCGCTGTGATTCTTCAAAAGCTCTTCCTCGCTGATGAAATGAACTGTTGTATCATAATCAGCAAAGTAATTAGGCATTTCCTTGATCTCTTTTTCTACTAAAGCTGCATCAGCTCCGTCCTCAAGAACTACAAAGCACTCTCTTGTGTGCTTCTGTCTTGTTGTAAGCTCTGGATTCTGGCCGCTTCTAACTGCCTCAAGTGCACTCTCAACCGGGATTGTGTACTGCTTGGCATTCTTGACACCCTTAATTCTGCGAATTGCATCTGAGTGTCCCTGTGAAACGCCCTTGCCCCAGAATGTGTAGTCGTTACCATCTGGAAGGATAGCGTTTGAATAAACTCTAGCAAGTGAGAACATTCCTGGATCCCAACCGCATGATATAACTGCAACCTTGCCTGCTGCCTTAGCTGCCGCATCAACATTTGCAAAATGCTCAGGGATTCTGGCATGTGTATCAAAACTGTCAACAACGTTGAACATAGCAGCGTACTCTGGAGTCTGAACTGGAAGATCTGTAGCGCTTCCACCGCAGAGGATCATAACATCGATCTTGTCTTTATAATCTGCTACGTCGTTAACTGAAACAACAGGTACTCCCTTAGTTCTGATCTGAAGTGAAGCTGGATCTCTTCTGGTAAAAACAGCTACAAGCTCCATATCAGGTGCCTGCTCAACTGCAAGCTCTACACCCTTACCAAGGTTACCGTATCCTAAAATACCAATCTTTGTACTCATAAACTCCTCCTATCACCATCTCTATACATCTGGGATATTTTACGATATCTCTTCTATAACATCATTAAATCCAATGATAATAATATCATTAGATGATGGCATTTTCACAAAAAAATCATTGGTCAGGATCTTAAGCTTCTTGCCATCTTTTTTGGTGACAATTGAAACTTCCTGAACCATCTCTTTTCCCTCTTTATAAGCCTTCAAAAGGGCAAGTCTTGAAAATGTATTGTTGAAGATAACCTTCTCTTCGCCTTCACGCATTTCGATTCCAACCCGTGTCAGCTCATCAAAAGAGCCTGCGGAAGGAATGACGTTATCAACATTATTCTTCATTATAAGGTAACTGTTCTTGGACAAATTACCATATACGATAAGTGGGTATTTCTTGTAAATAGCCTCCAGCAAAAGATCTATGGTACCGAACTGTCCTCCATCTGTAAGGACATCATAGTTTACGGCTACATTTTTGGAAGATCCGCAAAGAAGCATGAACTCCTCTTTTGGCATGGGCTTAGCAAATAAAAAGCCTTGGATCTTCTGGCAGTCAAAGGACTGCATAAGCTTGAGCTGGCTTGAACTCTCAACACCTTCAGCTACAGTCTCAAGATTAAGTCTGTGTGCAAGGTAAAAGATTGACTCGATTGCAACCTTACCTTCTGCTGTCTTACTAGTCTCCTGCATGAGACCTTTATCTATCTTAAGGACAGATACCGGCATCTCAGCCAAAAGTTTTATGGAAGTAGAACCGCTTCCAAAGTCATCGATAGCAATCTTGATACCCTTTTCGTGGATATCTTTGCCCCAGTTTACAATATTCTCGTATTCATCTAAAAAAGCTGTCTCTGTAATTTCAACCTCAAACAAGCTCTTGTCTACTTCATATCTCTTGAGAAGTCTCTCAAGCCTGCTGGCGAAGTCTTTTTCATTAACATGACGCTGAGAAAAATTAACAGATATAGGAACAGCGCGGTCTCCAAGTTCCTTAATGGTCTTGCAGGCTTCCTCAGCAACAAACCAATCAAGATAAGTGATAGCATTGGTCTTCTCAAGCTCTGGTATGAATTCTGAAGGCATCTTAATATTACCCTCAGCATCCCTCCAACGAACCAGCGCTTCTGCACTTACCAAGATTCCAGTGTTGGCATTATACTGTGGTTGATAATATGCAATTAACTCATGAGACTCCATGGCCTCAAACAAGTCATCAACTATAGTTGGCTCCAATATGTGCCTCTTTCTTAAATTATTGTTGTGATCTTTTTGGAATTTCCCCACAGATGTCAGAACAACATCTCTCGATTTATATTATACCAATTTATTGAATATTTTATTCATGTTAAGTGTGACAATTTTGTGATTTTTTTGAACCTTTTTTTCAATGGGCGATTCCAAAAATGTAGCTTTGCTTCAACGCTTTAAAGGAATGTGTAATAAAAAAGTTCCCTTAGTTAATCATTACGAAACCCTCTTCAAAAAATGCATAAAAAATGTATGATATGCATAAAAAAATACTCATTCCACTCGAAAAGTAGAATGAGTATTTTATAATAATCTAAAATTTACTTTTATCGTTTAGTTTGAAGATATGCTTGCTATGCTACTGCACATAACTACAATAAGCATAAAGGTAACTTCCTGAGCAATGGTAACAGCTATCGTATTTCCAATGGCTGAACTTGCAGGATTTTTCTCTTCATTGTAAATTGCAGCTGTGATCATGCTAGCATACATGAGCCTTGTCTCTTTGCTCATATCAAGAACGCCCAAGCCTTTCTGACTTCTAAGGTAAACTTCAGCTTCTACAACATCCTGGATAAGCTGTTCCTGATCTACATCAAGATCAACAAGGCAACCCAGCATTGAAAGTTCATAGTTCTTTCCGTAAGGAGCGCCTGCTGCCTTAAATGCATCATATAGATTCAACGCCTTCTCGCATTTTTCCTCTGAAGATCCACCAAGTGCTGTGATAACCTGCGCAAGTGAATAAACATCATTGTCGTGGAAGAGGAATTTCTTTTTAAGGATCTGATATGAATCCTCTAGCTCTGTAAGGATATCATCTACATTCTTGTCGCTCATAGCAAGAAGAACAGCAAAGCATGTATCTTCATCTGTTGTAAGGAATGGATGTTTCTCTTTCATTCCTTTCATGATCTGGCTTGTTCTATCAACGATAACGTCTGCATCTCCCATTCTCTTAGAATCACAGATGACCATTGCTGCAACTGCTCTGTAGATAGAGCCCATGAGCTTGCCTTCTTTTAACTTGTCATAAACTGCAACAGCA
Organism: Butyrivibrio hungatei DSM 14810; assembly: GCF_900143205.1. GTDB lineage: Bacteria > Bacillota > Clostridia > Lachnospirales > Lachnospiraceae > Butyrivibrio > Butyrivibrio hungatei. The sequence goes on from NZ_FRDH01000006.1 coordinate 67,503, forward strand.
TCCTCAAGATACTTCTCTGGCTGACCACTTACAGCCATCTTGGATGAAACGATAACCTCGTTAAATCCGCGGAAATATGAGAAATAGTTTTCCTCCTTCTGAAGGATCTTTTGACATTCCTTAACATATTCTGCATCTACTTCTCTGCCGTTCTGGGTAAAAGCACTGCTGGCAGCAACCTTGATAAGTCCATATTCAAAGATAAAAGCCTTTCCCATGGCATATCTATTTTCAGCAAATAGATCACATCTTTTTTTAATTAAGTCTTTCATACATTTTCTCCTTTGTTATTGTCGCGATTCCCCAAAATAGTAATGGAGAATACTTGATCACATGTGCCTTTAATGTGTCTGCAATCAGCATAGAGCCTGTCTCAAGGTCAACATACAGATCAGCGTTAAGGACATATCTGAATGCTATCGAGATCAGCGCCAGTACAAATGGCACCAAAGCAAGCAGATAGTACTTTGATCCTACTACCTTTCCTCTAAATGACGCTACCACAAAGAACACAAGAAATGCAAGTCTTATAAGTATCTCAAATCCTGCATCTCCGATTGCATCAATGAGCCAATAGGCTGAAGGTGGGCTCATTAGCGTATCCTTCATCTGTAACAACTCATAAATGTAATAGAACATTGTCAAAAGAGCTATGACCTTACTGATGGTCTTTTTCTCTGCCTTTTCTATGAGGGTTATGATCAGAAGTGCGTCCAACACAAACCTTATAAGTGTGTTTGTTAAAAGTTCCTTGAAAAGATCCGGAACTTCATCTTTCATGTCCCAGTAAATTGAACCCACTACTATATGCTTGATGCACACTGAGACAGCAAATATGATCATCATCACTATAAATGCTATCTTGCCGTGCTTTCGTTTTTCGTCCATATTGTTTGCGGTGTAAGTTACCGTGCCATCCATTTTTTCGACCTCCCGTTGCCTATATAACTAGTATACAAGCTTGTCTGGGAAAATGTTGCGAAAAATGGGGCGTTTTTACCACTTTGGCGTGGGGGAGACTAGATTTTTACCTGCAATTTAACTTTTGTTAGACTTGCAGGTAATGATTTCGGTGCTTTTTAACTTGTTGACTCGAGTTTATTACCTGCATTTACTCTTTTTCTGCCATTTCAGGTAACAAATCAGATCACTCACTCGATAACTCTCCGTATTTTGTTACCTGCAATTCACATATTATTAATTTTGAGGTAAACTCATATATGGCTAGAACCAAATATACGCTTAGGGGGAAAGGAAATGGAACTTAAAAAGGTAACATGCCCAAATTGTGGCAGCTCAGAAATAGAGAAGGTAAGCGATGAGCAGTACAAGTGCTCATATTGCGGCGCAACCTTCATGATCGATTATGACGAAGAGGATGCGCAGATCATCAGCAAAGAAAAAGAGCTGACAATGCAGAGGGAGCGCTTCGAACATGAAGAAAAGCTTCGAAAAGAAGCTCAAACAAGCACATCAGGAAAAAAAGCGCCACGATTCTTTGCACTATTTATGTTTGTAATGATTGTAGCAATTTTAGCGCTGTCTCTTTTTGCAAGTATTTATGAGCCAAACAATAGCTCTTCAACAGAATCACAAACAGAACAAACCTCAAAGAAAAAATCACAATATCGTCTCCTCGACTCCAGCGACATCTCAGCAGGCATCAACCTTTCAGAATTCAAAAAAGCTGCTGATACTTTCGCACAGAACAAAAAAGAAGCCTACACTGGCTCTTGGACTCAGGCAGGCGAGCCAAAACTCGTTGCAGAATACTTTTTAAGCAGCGAAGATGCCAACATGCTCTGGTTCTTTTACGAGTATACATGGGAAAAAGAAGGTAGCGACCCAGAAAAGCGCTATGTTGCTGTCCACTTTGACGACATCCGCATGACTGAAGATGGCAAGATCAAATCCAATTACCGTCCAGAAGAATATTACCACAGTGAATTCTTAGGAAATTACTTGATTAGCGGCTACTTCGATTTTGATTCCGCTTACAGAGAGACGATTACCGCTCATCCAGAATGCGAAATTACAGAGATTGCCCTTAATGATTAAGGAAAAGAACTGTGAGGTGCAGTTAACAAAAACGCGCAAGGAGGTTATTATGGAAACTTGGTATTACGTAGTTGAAAGCATTGACGGCGATTACGCCAATTTAAGAAGAACAGACATTGAAAGTTCAGAACTTAAGCTAGTTGCAAGAGCTCTTTTACCAGAGGGAATCGCAGAAGGCACTAATTTAAAATACGAGCTCATGCAGTATTCAATCATAGAATAAATAACCTCCAGGGAGGCCGGTTGTGGCTCAAAAAATAAGACCTGCTCAAGCAGGCCTTTTCTTTTTCTCATATGTCACACAAAATCATCCTACTTCGCTGCCTCCCCACTCAACTACTGTGAAGCCCTTCCTCTCCGGGGTTTCAATTTCCTGCCTGGAAATGTTGATGTAGTTTTCGCAGCCGTAATATGTCATGAACACGCGGATCACTGTATCCGGTTCAGGACTGATCTTAAGTTCTGAGTGGTCTGTGTACTCATCAGTCTGGAAGCGAATGATGTTGTACTTGTTGTCCTCCATCTTCGGAAGCCAGTATGCGACGAATTCTTCAGTTTCTTTTTCATTGAGCCCCAGCTGAGGAAGCATAGTTGTCAGAAAACTTTCCGTTTCTGCGCCCGCAACGCAGAATCCGTCGTGGAATGTGTAGGTTGACTGAAGCATTGCTTCCCAGAACAGGTAGTCAAAAGACTCATCGTCAAGATGTATGGTTCCATCTGAATCCGCAGTTACTGTCCAGCCATTATCTTCGTTAAAAGCAGGATCTGTATCTGTAAAATAGCCATCAATACTAAGTTCCACCGAAACCTCAGTGCCATCTTCTTCAGGATAAAGATAAATTGCAGGCTTAAGGCATGGCACCTGCTGCGCCTGGTCCTTATAATAAATCGCGCTATAATCTTCAGAAAGAGCGGCCTCTATATCAACGCCCGTATTAATCGTCGTAGCAATTCCAGGATTGAAAGTAATGTAGCCGTCTCCATCATTTACATTGTACTCATCCCCAAGCTTCTCCACATCTTCCTTCGTCGCCTCGTCACCATTTATAAAATACGTGGTCTCACTTGTCTCAAACTCAGTGCAAAGCGCCAGCTCAAGATCCAAGTATACTTCATCCTCATCAGCCTTAAAAATGTACTCATAAAGCCACACAGAATCAGTCCCCGCCTGCTCCCGATCATAAAAGAAAAAGCTTTTTTTATCATAATAACTGAAATTTCCATATTGTCCATAAAACGTGAAGCCCTCGGTAGCAAGCGACTTAACCTCGCCATCTGCATAGGTAAAAAGCTGCGCTCCACAGTTCTCAATGGATGGATCATCCACAATTGCCAGCTCATAAGCATCATCTTCATTCAAATGTAAAAGAGCTGCTGTAAATCCGCCGCCCGTCGTATCAAGCTTTTCTGTTAAAAAAGTTCTGTAAGCATCGATTTCTTCCCCTTCAAGAGCCTGCTTTGTTGTGCTCACCGCATATGAAGCGCCAGTTCCACTTACATCAGAGTCATTTCCATTATTCACTGAAGACGTTGTTTTTTCTTGACTTGCAGAAGCTCCGCAGCCCGAAATTGCCATAATAACTGCCATTCCCAATGCCCAAAGTCTAATTTTTTTCATACTTCTTTATCTCCTGCCTGTATATAAACATGCGCAATTCAGTAAATATGCGCATTCCGAATATATCATGATTATATTTTTAACCGACTAATTTTAACACAGATAAAAAGGAAAGATAAACCGATATATTCGATAAAATCCAGCAATTTCCTCAAGTAATGATTCCGGTGTTTTTTTGCTTGTTGACTTGGAGGTATTACCTGCATTCACTCTTTTTCTTAAATTGCAGGTAATGATTCCGGAAGTTTTACTCTTACTAGCTTGCTTTTCTTACCTGCATTCACTCTCTTTCTCCGATTGCAGGTAATGATTCCGGAAGTTTTACTCTTACTAGCTTGCTTTTCTTACCTGCATTCACTCTCTTTCTCCGATTGCAGGTAATGTTTCCGGAACTTTTTTACCTTGTTGACTAGGAAGTACTCAAATTCCCATTATCTCCACCTGCAAAAAAGAAACACCCACCGCCTCATGCGATGGGTGTCTCAAAATCATCTATTAATCCAAACCCTCATTTCACCTTCACCTCGGTTAGCCCAGGTGTAGTAGGGGATCAGCTCCAGTGTCACATCCTCATATTCAGGTTCTTTATAAACGCTATAGAGTGACTCCGCCTTCTCTTTTTCCCTCTTTCCTGGTAAAAGGATCTTTGTGATCTCGTTGCCCTCTATTATCGTTTTTTCAAACTTCGCTTTTGCGGCATCCGTTGTGACAGAGACCATGTGAAGATCCTTGCCGTTGTCTTTTTCCTCAATGCAGTAAACGAATGGGCCGTAGGTAACCGCTACCTTGCCGTGATCCTCGAAGACTCTGGAGCTGGCCTCCATGATTCTCACTTTCTTAGCAAAAGTGATCTCGATAACGTCACCTTTCTTGAACACACCGGTAATATATTCATAGCCCTTCTTCAGCTCATGCTTGCAACCACCGGCATTAAGGTCATATGAGTCGCACCAGTCAGGAATCCTAACTGCAATAGTCTCTTCCTTGTCAGCTCCAGCTTTCTCCTTGACGTCTTCGCAGACAATTCGAAGCTTGCCGCTTCCAAGCACATCTGATTCAATTTTCCACAAAACAGATGCATTCTCATACTCTTTTTCCACAGTGCCACCGACATAAAGGTGCATAAACAGTGTATCGTCACTTTCAGTGTAAGCGTAAGCCGCAACTGAACTAAGAAGTCTTGCAATGTTAGGTGGGCAGCAAGCACAAGGGAACCACTTCTGGCGAACAGGCTTCACATGATTTTTTCTCTCATCCCTGTAGCATGCTTCTGGTCTAACTTCCAGAGGATTTACGTAAAAGAAGCTCTTTCCATCCAGGGCCATTCCCGCAAGAACAGTGTTATAAAGAGCTCTTTCCATGGCGTTCGCATACTTGCTGTCGACATTCATCTGAAGCATACGGCGGGCAAAGAACACAAGGCCGACAGATGCGCAGGACTCAGTGTAAGCCAGGTCATTTGGAAGGTCATAGTTGTAGGTGAACGCCTCTCCAATATTGGTTGATCCGATGCCACCTGTAATATACATCTTCTTGTTAACAGCGCTGTCCCAAAGTCTTTCGCAGGCTGCGTAGAGTTCCTCATCCCCAGTAAGTCGCGCAACATCAGCCATTCCAGAATAAAGATATACAGCTCTCACAGCGTGTCCAACTGCCTCATCCTGCTCTCTGACTGGCTTATGAGCCTGATAATAGTGGTACCACTCCTTATCTCCGTGCTTTTTGGCTTCATCCGGGTGCTCAATGTCAAAGTAATAAGGTTTCTGGCCTCTCGCATCGATAAAATACTTACTAAGTTCCAGATACTTTGGATCTCCAGTAACTTCATAGAGTCTCACCAGCGCCATCTCGGATATCTCATGTCCTGGGAATCCATGGATCTTGCCCTCTTCTGTTCCGAACCTTGAATACACGTAATCTGCAAACCTTCTGGCTGCATTAAGAAGCTTATCTTTGCCTGTAGCCTCATAATAAGCTACAGCCCCCTCAGTAAGATGTCCCAGGCAGTACAATTCATGATGGTCCTTGAGATGAGTAAATATCTTAGACATATCATTTATGATGTAGTAAGTATCCAGATATCCATTCTCCTGCTGGGCCGCGCAGACAATATCTATAGCTTCATCAGCAGTCTTTTCAAGTTCAGGATCAGGATGCTGAGTAAGCGAGTATCCAACCGCCTCGATCCACTTTGAGAAATCTGTATCCTGGAAAAGAAATCCATAAAACTTATCTTCTAACTCTTTTCCCTCTTCAGGAACCGGTCTAAAGACATCTGTAGGCCAGATTACTTCCTTGTAGGCCGCTCCCAGCTCTTTTCTCCTAGCTGTGATCTTGCCTGCGACCTTGAAATTACGCATAGCATAGCTTGGCTCTGCGCCCTCAACCTCGTCGTTTATGGCCTTCCACTGATAAGGAATAACCTCATTTCTTACAAGCTCCATCTCGCTCTTCCAGAATGGATCATCGATATGGACTTTTCGCAAATTTATTGGCTTTGAAATATTATTGACCATTGTAACTTCCCCTTTTACACTGTCAGTTTTTTTCATGTGCTTGCCAGTATTCAACTGGCCTTTTGATAGATTCAGAATAGCATTTTCGATTTTTAAATAACATTGATATAATAGAATTAAACATGTATATTTTGGAATTTTTATCGAGGTAGACACATGGGAATCTCATTTGAAATAGCTGGCAATCATAAAATAGAAAGCGCTAACTACGTCACTAACGTTGTTCCGATGCTTCATCCGGACCGCGTCCTTGACGTTCATGACTTTTTGTATATTTTGGATGGAACCTGGGAGATCTATGAAAACGGCACTGCTTATGAGATGGAAAAGGACGATCTTTTGATTCTTTCAGCCGGTAACCACCACTACGGCAAAAAGCCCAGTTCTGCTGGGAATAAGCACATGTATATTCACTTATATCAGGAGAACCGTAAACGCAGCACATCAAAAAAAGCAGGCTCCACCGATATTCCATCCTCAACCCTCACTTCCAATTCACCATTATTCCACTGTGCTTCAAATCCGCGCATCAAGCAGTACTTCAAGGAGATAATCGCAACTCACCTAAGCGATAATCCTTCGATCAACCAAGAAATGAAAGAGGAAAAGATATCTCTTTTGATGGGACTAATGCTGTGGGAAATGAGCTCACTGCAGCAGTCTGTGGAAACAAAGCCCAAGCACTCTGAGCTAATTTCAGAAATCATAGATCTGCTACAGACAAATCCGCACCACATGTACACTACAGAAGAAATTGCAGATAAATTCTACGTTTGCTCCAAGACCGTTTCCAACATGTTCAAAGGTGCTTACGACGTCACCTTCTACAGCTATCAGATGAACATGAAACTAGAAATGGTCAGACAATATCTGTCTGACCATCCTTATGAAACTCTGGCAAGCGCCGCCAGAAACTATGGTTTTTACGATGAATTCCATCTAGGCAAAGCTTATAAAAAGAAGTTTGGTTTTTCACCAAAACGAAAAATATAGCATTCAGAGAAATACCAGAAGGCGTCACAAGTACGCTGCTTCTTATTTTACAGGGACGCAATGCTTGTCATTGATCTCACATACTTTCTTAACTCTTCTGCGATATTTTTCTTCCATGAGCGGATCCGTATTTAGCCAGGTCTTTACGATCTCCATAGCCATAAGTCCGCCAATTATCTTAGCTCCGAGGCACAATATGTTTGAATCTGTATGCTGTCTTGCAAGTGTAGCGCACACAGGGTCCTGACAAACAGCCGCATAACAGCCATTTATCTTATTGGCAATAAGAGCACTTCCATAGCCAACTCCATCGCAAAAGATTCCTCTTTCGCAGTCACCCTTCGCAACTGCCAGCGCTGCAGGATAAACATAATCCGAAAGATCACAGGACTCACTATCATAAGTGCCAAAGTCCTTAACATCGTATCCCTGCTCAATAAGATACGCCTTGATCTCTTCCTTCATCTGCGTTCCCGCATGGTCATTTGCCATAGCAATCGTCATAGTGCACCTCCTTAATTTTTATTCTTTACTTTTCACATGATCAGTTAGTGCCTTTAGCCCATCCGTATCCAGTGTCAAAACATTTGTTGTAAAGATTGTCTTCACAAGCCAGATCAGGAACACGAATACAAGCACAGGGATCACGCAGGCTGTAACTATCATGACAGCAAGTGATTCCAGTAGACTTCCAAGGAAGCCAGAAACCTTCTCAACTGTCTCCGTTGTTATCGTGGTGAACTCGTTAAAAAAGCTTGTTTCACCCTCGCCCTCTATCTGCAGTTCCTCATACTCCTCAACTGCATTTTCAACTCTTGCAGCCTGTGTTTCGTATACCTTATCTGAAAGCCACACGCTGAAAGGCACGATGATAAAGAAAATAATACCAACTACTGCCAGCTTTCCCGCAATGGTTCTCAATTGTTTTTTACCAAAGGCTATAGACGCGCACACCAGCAAGCACGCTACCGGTATGAGCACCGAAAATGCAATGTATCCAGAAAGACTCACCAGGAATTTTTCCAGATAAAGCGCACACAAAATCACTAAAAAGTATTTTGCAAGCTCAGCAAGCTGCTCTGCGATAGGCGTACACAGATCTCCCGGCAAAAGAGATATGGTCGCAGACGTTGCTGCCGCTCCGCCAGATAAAGTCATGACTTTGGCGATCTTATCCTCAGTCTGCTCAAGTGTATGCACATGATTATTTGGATCTGCTGCCCATGGTGCGATTTTAGTAAAAGAAATAACGGCCACAAGTAGCATCACCACTATAAAAGTAATCTTTTTGATATCCAAAGCTGCTCCTCCTTACTGATAAACAATGGTGTACTCTGCAGTTGCTGGGAAGCTGTTTACAAAGTTCTGCACTATTGCCTTCGCCTGTTCATCAGCTCTTTCTAGAATTCCACTATCAAGTGCCTTCTGCTTTGCTGTTTTTTCATACTCTGCCATAGCAGCATTGTAATCATCAAGCTTCAAAGGATTCCAAATAGATTCTTTTTCCGAATAGCTCTCAAAAGAATCCTTGTCGATAGCAACTGACTGGATCTCAGCATCCGGGATATCAATAGTCACTGTCCTTGTGGCATCATCCTTAGTGATAGTGATCTTCTCAAAATCCACTCCTGCAAAGACTTGTCCATCATACTTAAACACCATCTGCGACGAGGAATCTATCATATTAAAAAAAACCTTTTTCTCTTTGGTGTAAGTTTCCACGTTTGTAAAATAGTATTCCTGTGTGACCAGAAAGCCCATGTTTGCTAGTCCATCCCGAATTGTCTCAGTACTGATGGATACAAGAACCTTGGCTTCACTCTTAGTATCTTTTTCCTTGGAAGTCTCCGACGCAGGGCTCACGATCTGCCGATTACCCCTATCCTTCATATAACCTGCAATCAGGACAATGCTGATGATCACCGCCACCGCAATGATCACCAGATATATGATATTTTTATTTCCCTTAAGCTTATCCACAAAGCTAGTCTTCTTTTCCATACTTATCCCCACTTGCTATCAGCGGTTTTCCACCACTCTTAGAACTTCACTACTTCTGGCGCCTTGGTAAAAGAGCTAAAGGTTGCAGTAGCGTTCTTTAAATAGAATACCTCTGTATTTCCGTCGTCAGCCTTGTACATTCCCTGAAGTGATGGGTATGCATCAAGCATAGACTGACGAGCTTCGTTTCTATCATCCTCTACAAGCTCCCCTGCAACTCTGAGCCACTCGCCATTCATGAATGCACAGATCTCCACCTTTGGATTAGCATGGATCTGCTTTGAAACATCTTTTACCTTACCAGTCTGAATATAAAGCTTACCCTCAAATACATGAGCAGTGCCAAAAGGTCTTACTCTAGGCTGATCCCCATCAACTGTAGCAAGATAGTAAGTACCAGCATCTTTTAAAAATTTAACAACTCTCTCCATATTTTCGTCCTCTCTTTCTCAGGGTTATGTGATTTCTTACCTACCATTATAGCAAAAATGAGCCCTAGGGACGGAGGTTGCGGCTCATTTTTGTTAAAATGAGCCCTAACCTCCGTCCCTAAGGCTCACTAAGATCCATAGCTCACCTTTTTAATAATTAGGAAAAGACTTAGAAACCACCATGTTTACTACGCCGCCCTTAATAGAGATCTTTATATCATCAGCAAGTTTTTTGAGAATGGAATGCTCATAGCGGTCCCACTCAGGATCTTCTATATATCTTCCAGCAACGTCAGAAGCCACGTCATCTGGCAGCTCGTAATAACTATTATTATCTGCTTCAGCAAGCATAGCCTCTTCAAAAGCATCTCTCAGCATTCCAAGGAAAGTTTTGGCAGCCTCATTCTTCCTCTCACTAGAAGAGTTGATAAGAAGATATCTCTTTTCCTTGTCCATAACAGTCTCAGTTGTCATGTTGAGGTCAAACTTACTGCCTTCACACTCAACCCAAAAAGAAGCTTTGATCTCGCCAGTGATACTGCGAGCCATGCTTAGAAGTTCCTCAGCGCAGAGCTGAAGCTGGGTTGAATCCTTTGTATCAAGGCACTTAAATTCAGCAACCTTCTTTGTTGCCTCTATAGCCTCTTTAAATCCATTTCCCTTATTATCTATGATTACTACATCTGACTTCATTTAGGACACCTCCTGTTTTTACGTCATTCGACGTCAAGTAAGCTGTCAAAACCAGTAACAGAGAAAACTTCTTTTACAATTTCATTCGCACCAACGACCTTAACTGTTCCCTTGTTGTGCAAAGCTCTCTTGGCCATGAGAAGTGTTCTAAGGCCAGCAGATGAGATGTATTCAAGATTCTTTACATCAATGACCAGTTCCTTGACACTATCAAGATCCGGCTTAATCTCAGCCTCAAGATCTGGAGCCGTCAAAGTATCAAGTCTTCCTTCAAGTACAACATCAAGTCGATCACCATTTAGTTTTTTTGAAATATTCATGCTAATCCTCCTTGCCTAGATATACCATCCAAGTTTTGTACTGTATTGTATCTATAATTTTATCACAATATAGTCAACATAGACACAAAAAAATGAGCCCCAGGGACGGAGGTTGGAGCTCATTTTTTAAAAAATGAGCTCCAACCTCCGTCCCTAGGGCTCACTTTGTCTCTCACGTCACATGAACAGCATCAACACCAGTCTCACCACCAAGGCCACGATCCACGCCACTGCGCACTGCCACAGCACTACTCCAAGAGCCCACTTTTTGCCAAGCTCTCTTTTTATAGAAGCTACTGCCGCAACGCATGGCGTATAAAGAAGGCTGAACACCAGCAGTGTAGCGGCTGTAACCGGTGTAAGAGCGCCTGCCACATCTCCCTCAAAGAGGATTCCCATTGTGGAGACCACGCTCTCTTTTGCTATAAAGCCGCTGACAAGTGATGTACAGATTCTCCAGTCCCCCAGTCCAAGTGGTATAAAAAGAGGTACTATAAAGCTTGATATCCTGGCCATGATGCTCTGCTGTGAATCACTTACAAGGTTAAAGTATGGATCGAAGTTACTTAATATCCAAACAATAATTGTTGCAAAGAAGATGATCGAAAAGGCCTTCTGAATGAAATCCTTAGACTTTTCCCACAGAAGCTGGCATACGCTTCTAGGACTTGGAAGCCTGTAATTTGGAAGCTCCATGACAAAAGGAACCGCTTCGCCCTTGAACACTGTCTTTTTTGACAAAAGAGCAAACAAAATACCTGTAAGAATACCAAGCAGGTATAGTCCTGTCATGATAAAGCCCCCTTTTCCCGGGAAGAATGCATTTACAAAGAACGCATAAATAGGGAGCTTAGCAGTGCAGCTCATAAATGGTGTCAGGACGATGGTCATCTTCCTGTCTCTATCAGAAGGCAGAGTTCTTGTGGACATAACCGCAGGAACCGTACATCCAAAACCGATAAGAAGGGGCACGATGCTTCGGCCGGAAAGACCTATCTTTCTAAGGAGCTTGTCCATTACAAAGGCTACTCTTGCGATGTAGCCGCTATCTTCCATAAGTGACAGGAAGAAGAAAAGAGTTACTATGATAGGAAGGAAGCTAAGTACACTGCCAACGCCTTCAAAGATTCCTTCTACTATGAGGCCTCTAAGCACTTCGTTGACGTTTGTTGCCTGAAGTAAGAGGTCTACTTTACCTGTAATAAATCCAATGCCATCTTCAAGTAGTCCCTGGAAAAATGCGCCGATAACATTGAAAGTAAGGAAAAATACCAGTGCCATGATCAACACAAATACTGGAATTGCAGTGTACTTCCCCGTGAGGATCTTATCTATCTGATTACTCCTTGCTTTTTCTTTGCTTTCCTTTGGTTTCTTGACGCAGGACTTGCAGATTCTTCTGATAAAAGAGAATCTCATATCCGCAATGGCTGCGCTTCTGTCCAGGCCACTTTCTTTTTCCATCTGAGAAACGATGTGCTCAAGAGCATCCTTCTCATTTTCATCAAGTCCAAGTTTGTCGATTATAAGCTTGTCACCCTCTACAACCTTGCTGGCCGCAAACCTGATAGGAATACCAGCTGCCTGTGCATGGTCATCTATCATGTGCATAACGGCGTGAAGGCACTGATGCACTGCTCCGCCTTTATCTTCCTTTGAGCAAAAATCCTGCTCTACGGGCTTTTCCTGATATTTTGCAATGTGGATAGCATGAGAAATAAGCTCATCTACGCCTTCATTCTTGGCTGCAGCAATAGGAACCACCGGTGTTCCCAGCTCTTTTTCCATGGCATTGATATCTACGGCGCCGCCATTACCCGTGAGTTCATCCATCATGTTAAGAGCAACAACAGTAGGAATGCCCATTTCCAGAAGTTGCATGGTCAAATAGAGGTTACGCTCGATGTTGGTAACGTCTACGATGTTGATGATAGCGCATGGCTTCTCGTTCAGAACGTGGTTACGAGATACTATCTCTTCACTGGTGTAAGGTGACATTGAATAAATACCAGGAAGGTCAGTAACCATAGTATTTTTATAGCCGCGGATCTCACCGTCCTTGCGGTCAACAGTAACTCCAGGGAAGTTGCCTACATGCTGCTTGGAGCCTGTCAACTGGTTAAAAAGAGTTGTCTTTCCGCTGTTCTGATTACCAACCAGTGCAAATGTCAAGACCGTTCCCTCTGGAACCGGGTTCTCATGCTCTTTTTGATGGAAGATACCAGCTTCGCCAAGTCCAGGATGGGCTGTTTTAAAAGATATCTCTTCATTCTTGTCAGAATCTTCCTCGCCTGAAAGCTTCTCAATATCAATCTGTTCAGCCTCTGACAGTCTAAGTGTCAGCCTATAGCCGTGGATCTCAATCTCCATTGGATCTCCCATAGGAGCCAGCTTCACAACAGTGACCTTTGCTCCAGGGATCACACCCATATCCAAAAAGTGCTGGCGGAGAGCCCCCTCGCCGCCAACCTTTGTTATTTTTGCTCTTTGTCCGATCTGTAACTGCTTTAGTGTCACAACTTTTCTCCTAAACCTTTTTATCTATACTAAGTATGCTCTCGCAATTGTTAGTTAATGATAACAATTCTCATTAACATTATAGCATCTATTGGCGAAATTAAGCATTCGGAATAAAAGCCCTAAAAATATCGATTTTTTATGAATATTATGTTACAATTTTTGTCATAAATTATTACAAAATGTATTGGGGGTTTTGTATGAATCTAGAGTATTATTCTTTTTTATTCGTCGTGTTTGCTATTCCGGCAGCACTACTGATCTTGTGCATTTATTCCATTGTCAAATTTGTAAAAAGAGATAAGACAGACATGCGTAGTACCAGAAAATATCTCATTATTATGCTCATCTCTGGTTTCTTATTTCTTGCAATCGTAGCTTTTTACATCTTTGTCTGCTGGCTATTGACGCTGATGGTTGCAAATATGTGAGGTGGCGCTATGGATGAAAAAATATTTACTAAGATTCTCGTAACTATTACTTTTCTTGGCCTTGTAAGCATTGTAGTCCTTTCCGTTTTGTCCTTCCTTTTATACAAGGACTGCTCAATAATCTCATACATCGCAAACAGAGGATAATGCCATGAAATTAAAGAATCAGATTTTTGTGATCCTAGGACTGATCCTGGCATTCGTCCTATTTGATCTTTCTATTTTTAATGTTGTAACCAAAAGATATATTGATCCTCGCGGAGACGAGATGAAAAGCCGCTCAATCGAAGTTTCTGAGTACCTGCCATTTACGGAAGATTCCGGAATCGTACATGTAGATTCAAGCGTGAAGTTATCTGGCGACCTTCCTGTAATCGACGGCGCAGCTGCTCTGTATCCAATGTTCTCCGCTTTTGTAGATGCAACCTATCCGAAAGAAAGCGTTTCTTTTGACGGAACAGACTTTACAGAAGATAGTGCCCTTCAGTTTCACAACACTAGAGGCGCCTACCAAGCTGTTGTAGATGGCGACGCCGACATTATCTTCTGTGCAAAACCTTCAGAAGAGCAGCTTGCTTATGCCGAGGAAAAAGGCGTTGAGCTCAAGATGGTTCCTATCGGCTACGAAGCCTTCGTGTTCATCGTTGGCAAAGACAATCCTGTTGACGATCTGACTATAGAACAAGTTCAAGGTCTTTATACTGGAAAATATAAGAACTGGTCTGAGGTTGGCGGAGACAACCGCCTTGTGGATGCAGTTCAAAGAAATACAGGAAGCGGCAGCCAGACTGCAATGCTGTCATTTATGAACGGACAGGAGATGAAAAAGTCTGTCATGGGAGCCTTAACCGGAAGGGCAATCGGCTTTTCTTTTAGATATTATGTGGAAGGGCTCAGCGTCAATCCTGATGTCAAGATGCTCTCCCTAAACGGCGTGTATCCTAGCGAAGAGAACATCGCAAACGGCACATATCCAATCGCCAGCAACTTCTACGCAGTATATGATGCTTCTAACGAAAATGAGAACATATCTCTTTTACTGGATTTCATCCTGTCTGATGTGGGTCAGAGAATTGTAAAAGAAAGCGGCTACACACCTATGCAATAATGTAAAAAACAAAGCACTGCACATGTATAGGCATGTTGCAGTGCTTTTTATCGTTAAACATAGCTATTTTAGTTGCTTTCAGATGTTCTTAATTACTATCGAAATCTTAGAAGGCTTCCTTGAGCACTTCTTTGAGAGTTGTTGCTGAGGCCTTGAGTGCCTCTTTTTCCTGATCACTAAGCTTAATTGGAACTGCGCCCTCAACGCCATTTCGACCTACAATAGCAGGCATGCTAAGTGCGATGTCATCAATTCCAAAATCGCCATGTTGAATGCTGGAAATTGGAAGGATACTCTTTTCATCCCTGATGATTGCTTCACAGATACGCCTTACACTCATGGCAATGCCGTAGTATGTGGCGCCTTTCTTTTCTATAATACCGTAGGCGCTGTTCTTGACGTTTTCCGCTATCTTATTCATTGACTTCTCATGTTCGAAGTGGCCTCTCATCTCGCAGAAATCATTGATTGGAATTCCAGACACATTGGCACTACTCCAAGCGGCAATCTCGCTGTCACCATGCTCACCAATGATAAATGCATGCACTGAACGGCTGTCGATATCAAGGTGCTCACCCAAAAGGTATTTGAACCTTGCAGTATCAAGCACAGTTCCTGAACCAAAGACTCTGTTTTCTGGGAATCCGCTGAGCTTGGCTGCTGCGTATGTCAAGATATCTACCGGATTTGCAACTATCAGAAGAATTCCCTCTTTATTATACTTTGCTATTTCAGGAATGATGGATTTAAATATCCCAATGTTCTTTTTAACAAGATCAAGTCGTGTCTCACCTGGCTTTTGTCCCGCTCCCGCTGTCACAACTACAACCGCCGCATCCGCTGCGTCTTTGTAATCGCCAGCATAGATAGACATTGGCTTTGCAAAAGGAAGGCCGTGGCTGATATCAAGCGCTTCGCCCTCTGCCTTGTCTTTATTTACATCAATCAGCACCATCTCAGAAAAAAGACCACTCTCCATGAGAGCAAAAGCTGATGCTGAGCCAACAAACCCACAACCTACTACTGCAACTTTTCTTTCATTAAGTGACGCCATGATGTACCTCCTTTATGTGATGAACAATGTATCATGATCTCAAGATATACTCCTATTGAGATAAATCGAATTTATGTTGCTTGTAAATATAGTATATCTTTATTTTGGTTTCTCTTAAACGTTATTTAGTGACAATTTTATTCAAGTATGTTTCCGTCCCTTGAAATAGTAACTACCTGCCAAGGGATGAATTTTCCACTATTTCTAAGCGCGTTCTCTGCTGCTCTCTGAAGGCCACCGCAACATGGAACCTCCATCCTTACTACTATCACGCTCTTGATATCGTTGTACTTGATGATCTCTGTAAGCTTTTCTGTGTAATCGCCCTCATCAAGCTTTGGGCATCCGATCATTGTAACCTTGCCCTTCATGAAGTCTTCATGCATGTTGGCGTAGGCATATGCTGTGCAATCTGCAGCAATGAGGAGCTTAGCGCCATCATAGAACTCTGCCTGTGTAGGAAGGAGCTTGATCTGGCATGGCCACTGCATCAGGTGGGAGATGGGTTTCGCCACCACTGCACTGTTCTTGTCTGCAGGTATCTCTTCCATATTATGCTCAAGATCATTGTTTCCTCCAAGTTTCATGAACCTTGATCCAGGGCAGCCTCCTGCATGTCCCATCATTCCTTCATTTTCACAAATATTCATTATCTTCAATCCCTTCTTTACATCTGCCTTTCCTTCGCTGTTTGCTTTTTCTTTCATCTCCTTGCTGGCCTTAACTGCCGCCTCGTCATATTCAGGTGCTTCCCTGTTTTCAAAGGTTATGGCTCCTGTTGGGCATCCTGGAAGGCAGTCTCCAAAACCGTCGCAGAAGTTCTCTCTCACAAGCTTTGCCTTCCCGTTTATTATCTCTATTGCGCCCTCGTGGCAAGCTGTGGCGCAGATTCCGCAACCATTGCACTTTTCTTCATCGATATGAATTATCTGTCTGACCATCTCAATTCTCCATTTCTTTTTTAAACTTGTTCTGATGGCGTCAGTATAATATACTCGAATTGTAAATTATGTTGTTTAAACCACATTTTAAAAATTTATGTTTTTCCATTTTGGATTGGAACATGTCTGGAAACGGCGGTGGATCATGGATTATTCAAATTTATTAAATAGCAGATTATTTTCAGGTCTTTCATCAAAAGAGCTCTCTCAGTGCCTCGAAACTCTTGGCTCATTTGAAAGGTCTTTTCACAAAGATGAGATTCTCCTCCACGCAGGAGACAAAACTTCGATGATCGGCATGGTCATCTCCGGCAGCGTCACCATCGAAAGTAACGACGTCTGGGGCAACTGCACGGTCCTTAGTCACGTTGGAGCCGGCCAATATTTTGCTGAAACCTACGCCCTTCTTGGCGCCGTCATGCTGGTGGATGTCAGAGCCAATGAGGACTGCCGGATTCTCTTTTGCAACATCAGGAATATCCTGGATAGTAGCCAAAAGAGCTCCTCCTGGAAGGAAAAGCTCCTGCAAAACATCCTCATAATTTCGTCTCAAAAAAATCTCGCCCTCTCCGGAAGAAGCTTTTACACTTCTCCAAAGAGTTGCCGAAGTCGCCTCCTGTCCTACCTTAACGCCATCGCCCTCCAGACTGGCTCTAGGGAATTCGACATTCCCTTCAACCGCCAGCAGCTGGCTGACTACCTGAACCTAGAGCGCACCAACATGTCAAAAGAGCTGTCTCACATGCGATATGAAGGGCTCATTGAGTTTAGGAAGAGTCACTTCAAGCTCCTATAAATGCAAAAAGAGCTGCTATAAGTCTTTTCTCCACAAATTATAAGCGTTTCTACTAATATAACACGTGCTGGTAGGGGCATGATGCAAGGAGATGCTGGTGGTTTTGCCTGCATTAGTCAGTGCTACTTTCTTGCTGTCGATGATTTGAAGGCAATATAACATTTTTTTTACAAGTTTTTTACCCCTAAATTCATGATAAAGGGTAAAAGTTTATGAAAGAACTTTCTCGACAGAAAAACAAGCTTGAAAAAAAGGGCTAAAACAAGCCAAAAGGGTAAAGATTGATCCAAAAATTTCTGACATTACCTTCAAAATAACAACCAAAATCAAGAATTAAAACTTGATAAAAATTAATGTGACAATACAATTGTATTGATGTAAAATAGCTAAGGTTGGCTACAGGCCAAATACATGGGAGTTTTTAATGACATGTTAAAAAACGCAAGTTTACATCAGAACAATAGCTGGAAACAGATTGCCATGAACATGCTTCTGGCAGCCGTCAGCCTATTTATAAATGGATTTGGGATCTACCTTACAATTCAAGCTAACATCGGTGCAAGTCCCTGGGACGTACTTCATATCGGAATGTCCAAGAGTCTTGGAATCCTCTATGGAACAGCATCTATCATAGTTTCATTATCTATTCTTGCAATTGAT
Organism: Butyrivibrio hungatei DSM 14810; assembly: GCF_900143205.1. Lineage (GTDB taxonomy): Bacteria > Bacillota > Clostridia > Lachnospirales > Lachnospiraceae > Butyrivibrio > Butyrivibrio hungatei. The sequence goes on from NZ_FRDH01000006.1 coordinate 85,640, forward strand.
ATTTCATTGAGAGAGCCAATCGGAATTGCGATGTTTATTGACTCTTTTGTAGTAGGTAAGTCCGTAGACTTTTTTAACAGGATAAATCTAGTGCCAAAGTGCACTTCACCAGTTCTCGGCGTAGCTGTGATGCTCCTTGGTCTTACAATTGCAGCGTATACGCAGTACACATACATGACAGCGTCACTTGGATGCGGACCAAGAGATACACTTCTTGTGGCACTTTCAAAAAGGATCAGACAGGTTCCAATTGGTGGGCTGAGCATAGCTCTTTTAACAACTGTGACATTTGTGGGCTGGCTCCTTGGAGGACCAGTCGGCATCGGAACTTTGATCAGTGCATTTGCGACAGGTCCTATCATGCAGGTAGCATTTAAGTCAGTTAAATTCAACGCCGCTGAAGTTCACCACCAGCGAATTGACGAATCTTTCAAAACAGTTTTTACACATTCACACGCAGCTTGAGGCCGCAAGATCATCCATGCTCTCCTTACTAGACAGACCAGTGAGGAGGATATTTTTTTAGCACTTTACATTCTTCAAAAAGCATGTTATATTTCTTTCCGGTCATTTCATTTGACCGTTCTATCAAATCTAGAATCTGGGAATATTCTTCCGAACGATTCATTTTAAGTAAAAAGAGGTACATATGACGCTTACTACAATTATAAAGCAGCAGGAGGCTATTCTTAAAAAAGAAATTTCTGCGCTTCAGCGAAAAATCAAAACTATGCCTGAAGGACTTTTTGTATGCTACAAGTATAAAAACAATACCAAATGGTATCAGGAACTCAAGGATTCTTCAGGAAAAGTTACTCGTAAGTACATACCAAAAGCAGAAAAGGCCCTTGCAAAAAAGCTTGCACAAAAGACTTACTATACAAAGCTTCTTTCAGCTAAAAAGCTACAATACAAAAATGTCCAGCGCTATCTTAAACATGATAAAGCCCCATCAGCATATAAATTACTTGATGAAGCAGCAAAAATGGATGACCTGTTAGATGAAATTGTTTACAAAAGAGCTTGGGAAAAAGCTGAATATCCTCGAAATGAGGATCACAAAGAAAAGCTTCTATTCAAAACAAAGAAAGGAGATATGGTTCGTTCAAAAACAGAAGCTTATATCGCTGATACGTTGTTTGAGCTTAGCATACCTTATAGATATGAGTGTCCTATTGTCTTTGACGGAATAACACTTCATCCAGACTTTACAATTCTTCATCCCACAAAAGGAATAACCTTTATCTGGGAACATCTAGGGCTAATGGACAAGCCTTCTTACGTTCAGAATTCTCTTGGCAAGATTCCTCTTTACATATCCCAAGGCTATATGCCAGGTTATAACCTGCTTTTTTCTTATGAATCCAATAAATATCCAATAGACTATGCGCTTATTAGAGAGATGGTGCAATTCTATTTTTGTGAATAGGCAAGTTTGACGCCATTTTGAAGGCAATATGGAAGATTTTTGAATCATTCTTTACCCTTTTGGGCCATTTTAAGCCCTTTTTTCAAGCTTGATTTTCACTACGGAAAACTAATTCAAAAAAATTTACCCCTAAATAAGAATCTAGGGGTAAAAACTTGCTAAAAAAGTCGCCATATTGCCTTCAAGTCGCAAGCAACCGGGAATTCATATCAAATCTCCTTCAAGTCGCAAGCAACCGGGAATTCACATCAAATCTCCTTCATCTCCAGCACATTATCCCCGATGACAATCTTATTTCTATCCAAAAACTCCGCAAACTCAGGGATATCCTCTATCTGCTGGATAACCTGAGGAGCATGGGCATCGCAGCCCACTACAAATCTCGCACCCTTCTCAGAGGCCATCTGGAAAAAGCGGTCACTAGGATAATTCCTATGGTCAATAAAGCCATAGACATTAACTTCAAGAGGCTGATCAAGGCTGACTGCAGCATCAACAAGTCTCTCCATCTGATTCATGTAAAGCTTCTCATTGCCAACAAAATTAATAAGGTCAGGATGAGCAAGATACAGGAAAAGACCTGTCTCCATGCCCTCGATGCAATGATCAACATAACTGGCGAGCACCATCTCATCATCAGTCTGAAATCCAACATAAGCTCCATGAGGTTCATCTGGAACGTTGTGCTGTCCCTGAATGATATAATCAAGCGGATATTTCCTAAGTTCTTCCATAAGAGGATCAAAGTAATCTCTAAAATACTCGACTTCGTAACCTATAAGGATCTTGATCTGATCCTTGTATTCCTCACGAAGATCAACAAGCGTCTGAGTGTAATCTGGAAGCTCAGCCATTTTCATTCTGGTACTTGATTCATAGAATGTCTCATAGGGCTGAGGCGTGTGATCTGAAAAGCCAAGTATCTTAAAGCCCTTCTCTATAGCTCTTTCTACATATTCCCGCTCTGTTCCTACTGCATGATTGCATCTTACTGTATGCGTGTGATAATTTGCCAGCATCTCTTTTTGTCTGTCCTTTCTGTCGTGGCGACCTCCCTAGGGCTCAAAAACTCTTTATAGCCCGTACTGCTGCTTGAACTCCTCGCTGATCTCAGTGCCCTCAAGGAGCTTGTTTCCTTTTTCTATTAACTGTTCTGTAGAATATCTTCTATAGAATCCAACCTTCTTTTCATAATCTTCAACCTCAGACATTACAATAAAGGCATCATTTTGCGCATTGTAAGCCATTCCGCCATTTATAGCAGCAAGCTCGATCCAGCTCTCAAGTTCGATCATATGAGTCACCATACCAGCTTGAACAAATAGAAGATTCTTGTCTTTGTCATGATAGAACGCTGCCTGTGATGCAAATTTTGAAGCATTTTCAAGGTTTGTCTTGGCAATAAATTCGCCAGTTTCATAGTCGTAGCGGTATAGCTCTCCATTAGCATACATCACCAGTAGCTCTTTTGGTGATGTATCGTCCTGGGAAAAGACATACATTCCCTGAACTTCAACTTCGATACAGTTGATCCTCTGAAGTGAATTGCCTTCAAGATCAAATATCTCGATCATGTGATCATCAGTAGTGACTATCTTCCTGCTCTCTGGATCAATGACAGCCTTAACTGTCTCAGCCCATTCGCCACTATGTTCTATCACCTTTGTTTTTTTGTCTCTACGCTTAAGGTTCAAGATCTGGTCCACATCTCCGCCGCAGAAAACAATGTCATTTTCTTTATCAAACTCAATGACGTTTTTGGAATAACTATCAGTGTCGACGCCGTAGCCCTTAGCCACTCTTTTCTCAAGATCATAGCTATAAAGAGCTGGTCCATTAATAACGTCTCCTACATAGTAAAAGATCTCTCCGTCTCCCATAACTGCTTTGCAATCATATGTTTCATCAAAAAGAGTGGTCCTTGTAAGCTCCCCTGTAGCATTGTTAATCTCCAAAAGGTCAAATCCCTTACCAGAAGAATCTGTCAGATAGGTATAGCCATTCTCATAGCCAACAAGCTCATAACCATAGAGACTATCCTCATTGCCAATCTCAACCTGATTCATGAAACTCATAGAACTTAGATCAAAAATTGACACACTGGCTTTTCCACCATTTGATGAAAAAATAGAGAGATATTCTTCGCTGCATCCATATTCGATGTTATTATCATAAGCCAGGTATGAAGGTGAATCTTTAAAAAAACAAATATCATCATCATAAGCTTTTACAGAGTAAAAGATAAGCTCATTACTTCCCTCTTTATGAACATAAGCCCCGCGGTTGGCTATAGCTTTATCCATACCATCAGCGAAATAGTAGCTTATGATCAGCGAATCATCATTAGGCAAAAGTTCGTAAGCCGCGTCACCGTTGTTAAGGTCAATGTATCCACCATCATGGGTAAAAAACATTGGATAGCTCTCTTTTGCACTTAGCCACTGCATATTTGTGATAGGTGAATTAGTGTTGTAGGATTCTAAAAGTTCACCAGTAGTCCTGTCCCAAATGCTTATGATGTTGCCGGCATAGAACAGCACGCCGTTCACATCGTCTATAATTGTAAATTCTGAGTCATAGGCAAAAGAATTCTCGGCAAACACATCCTGCCATCGCAGTGATAAGTCATCTGCATTTATGCAGAATATTCCCAATTTATTTGTTGAAATCACATTTTTATTTTCATAACTGTAATTAGTTTCTCCCATGCCTCTTGTGGTAGCAAATACAATGGTGTCATTGCCAATCCACTTACTCTTAAGGAAATAATATCCATCAGGAAGATACCCTTCTGCAGCGCAGTCTAAGTAGGTAAGATCTCCTGTCTTCATGTCGCAGACCACAAGACAATCAGGAGCTCCTGTTTTAAAACTTGTGAAAAACGACAGCTTGGAGCCATCCTCACTGAATTGGAATCCTGCAAAAGCGATGCTCCTATAGTCATCACTTTCTGTAGGAATAGTGTAAACATCAAGAATTGTCCCTGTGTTGATATCAAGCTTGTAGAGTCCGTCAGAATCAGTAGCTACCATGACCGACCCATCCTTCATAACCTGAAATCCGTCACGGATGGTGTTCGAAATCCACTCGTCACTAAGTTTCTCATGCCTCCACATTTCAGAGCCATCAGAAGTATTTACAGCCATGACAAACTGATAGCCCGTGATCATCAGTATGTCTTTATCCAGGAATTCAATATGCTTGGCGCCATCATCAACGCTGCTGTACTCGTACACAAGCTCGTGACTGCCGTGATTCCACACCCTCACATTATTTGATGCATCAATGGCAGCACATGCAGATCCGTCAAAAGACATCTGGAAATCAGTGATCGTATCTGGCATGGTATAGTTCCATGTAGCAGTAATATTAGCTGAACCGTCATTTGCAACATAGGCCCTTGTAGCCTTGGTTATAGCCTTTTCTGCCTCGGGGATCACCGGTCTGTCAGGGGTTTTCTCATTTGGAAGCGCAGCAAGAGCAAGCCACAAAGCCTTGAGCCTCTGCTCATCATTCATGTACTTCTCAGACTCGTTTGCCAGGAACTTAGACTCATTGCTTAAGGCATTGATATAGTTTTCATTGATCCTGTGGTTGCTGTAGATCATGTAAGCACCAAAGCCTATGAAAAGAGCCATGGAAGCAGCAAAGATAGCAGTGAGCCTCTTCATCTTGTACTGGCGCTGCCTGTCCATAAGTTCGTTGTATGAACAGCCAATCATGGCTGAAACAAGCCTTGGAACTTCCGTTGCCTTAACATCTTTTCTCTGGAGTCTGTAATCGCAGGCAAGTGGCTCAACCTTCTCTGTCACAGTCCTGATCTCGCCATTTACGTCAGTGATCTGCACCTCTCTTGATAAAAGGATCTGCGGAATAACTTCATTTGGCTCTCCATCCGCAACAACTGTAAAGATGTTATCTCTTGAGTGATTCTGTAAAAAGAGCTGGATTTCCCTCTCAACCCAGGTTGAGAGACAAGTATTTTTTGAGCACAAAACGATCAGATAATCAGAATTAGCAAGAGCCTCTTCAATTGTGGCACTAAGGTCACTTGTAATAGGGAGCTCATCAGTATCTCTGAATATTCTCTCAATCTTCTTTATGCCTGTCTTTTTCTGGATCCTGGCTGGAATGTGATAGTGCTCCAGGTCTTTTTCTATCATTGCCGCAACCTTATTATCAAGGTCCGCATGCTTGTATGAAATAAAAGCGTTGTAATGTGTACTCATTTTCCCAATTTCTTTCCTTTTCCCGAAATGAGCCCTAGGGACGGAGGTTGTGGCTCACTTTCAAAAAAATGAGCCCTAACCACCGTCCCTAGGGCTCATTTTTTCCTCGTTACCAGATGATGAGTCTGTCCTCTGGTGCAAGATACATATTGTCACCTTCCTTGACATCGAAGGCTTCGTAGAACTCGTCGAACTGCTGAACCGGTACGTTAGTTCTTGAGTAGTTAAGAGGATGTGCATCCTGTGTAAGCTGGCTGAATTCATCGCTGTAGGTTGCGATAGATGCGTTCATCTGTGCGTATTTGATAAAGAACTTCTGGTAGTCGAAACCTTCTACCTTGGAAGCCATTCTAAGTGCACACTGAAGACCTGTCATATCGGCAACCATCTCTGTGTCAATGTTAGAGCCGATGAAATGGTCATCGCCAAAGGCTACGATAGTATCAAGATAGTCATCCATCTTACCAACGCGCTTCTGGAACTCTTCTTTGTCAGCTTCTGTCCACCAGTCTCTGTAGTACCCTTCAGCATCAAACTGTGCTCCATTGCTGTCAAAGGCGTGTGAGATTTCGTGTCCAACCCAGAAAGCACCGATTGAAGCATAGAGTTCTTCTACGCTCATATCACTTGAATAGAAAGGTTCACCCATCATACCGATGATCATGTTGATACTGTTATCGCTTGGATTGTAGAAGGCATTACAGTCTGTAACAGCCATTCCATCAGCCCATTTCTCATGATCAACCTTCTGTCCCATGAGTTTAATATTTTCTTCAATATTATGATTAGCAATTCTGGTGTCTGCCTCGATAAGTGAGCAGTCTGTCAGGTCGATACCTGTTGTATCGTTGAACTTGTCAGGATATGCTGCATGGATAGTGATGTTATCAAGTTTCTCGATAGCATAGTTTTTAACTTCATCTGAAGCCCATTCATTCTCGGAAAGAAGCTCTCTGTATGTGTCGATGACCATCTGACACAGCTCTGTCATCTTCTGTCTATCTTCTTCTGAACCATACTTCTCGATGTAAACGATCTGCATTGAATCAGGAAGTGAATCAATAACGCTGTCATAAGCCATCTCTTCATCACTTACTGTTCCACTCATGCCAAAATACTGGGCTACAAGCTCATTCTTTTTATCATAAGTCTCTTTATCAACACTTGTTGAGAAAGGAAGAATGTACTTAACGATCAAAAGTGACTTGATGGCTTCAATATTTTCTTCAGTGTAGATCTCATCAAGATATGAGAAGTAGTCTGGTGTTGTAACAAGGTATGGTCCGTCATATACATAACCTGACGCTGTAAGGATCTCCTTTAATGGAAATGTCTTGCTACAAGCTGAAGCATCATCAAAAGACATTTCGTTGTTGATCTTGTCATAATAATCATCAGCATACATATCGTTTGTGCTGTAGATCTTAGAAGCAAGCTTAGTCTCAAAATCAAAAGCCTGATCAAAGCACTTGTTTGCCTCATCCTCTGACATACCAAACTTCTGAGCCATGTATACAAACATGTCTTTTCTATAGCCGTAGTACATATCGCCGTAATCTGTTCTCTCAGAGTACTCAGCGGAATCACTAAGTAAAAGATCTGGTGTGTCCACAATAACGATATTGGTCTCAGGGTCGTTGAGGCCGACGCCTGCGCCGAAGTTTACAAAATTGTAGTAGTCGTAAACTGTTTCTTCATCTGTTAAAAGCTTTGTAACATCCTCAAGACTCTTTACTGCTACGATCTTGTCATAGCCTTCCTGAAGTTCTGTGACACCAAGCTTATTTCTTGACTCCCAATCAAGGATCAGGCTGTTGTATGTACGAACAAGTTCAGCATCGTGGCCTTCAATAGTCTCATCCTTTAAAAGCTCCATACACTGGTTCTTTACTTCAAGACCACGCTCTGCGTAATGGCTCCACTGTGTGTAACCATCTGGAATTTCATTTTCAAGGATCCAGTCCTTATTTGCATAAAGATGAAAATCATCCTTTGGGTCTACAACTGTATCTGCAGTTACGTTTGACTTAAGTTCTGAGTTTACCCAAGGAGTTCCTCCCTGCCCTTTTGTAGCTCCATCTTCGCTCTCATCCTCTGCTTCAGATGCAGATTCTGATGAATCCTCAGCACTTTCACTTGCTTCAAGTGATGCACCATCTCCTGCTGTCTGTGTCTCAGTCTTTGCCCCACATCCTGCCAGGAGGGAAGTCATCATGCAAGTAGTCAAAAGTACACTTAACGCTTTTTTCTTCATTTTTTCTTCTCCTCATTTTCCGAAACGCTTTTCATAACATTTTTTGTAACAATTATAGCTATTATAAATGCTAAAAAGTAAGAAGAAAATAATAAATTTATTATTCCGTATTTACAGTTTTTTTATTGTCAGGTGCTAATATGTCTTTACCACAAAATTGAAATCATTTTTTTTAGGAGATGGAGCTTATGGAAAAAATCATTTCAAAATTATTGTATGCAATATTGGCGTTAATAATGATAGCATGTGCACTGATAGTTCTTTATGCTAAAAACCCGATAATTGCGCAGTTCATAAAGAATACCGCAGATGAGATCCCAAGACCTGTCATCACTGTAAATTTAGAGGAAGGTGAAACAGAGGTCGTAATGGAATCAGCCGCAGCCAATTCTGCACGGAAGTAAATACTGTACTTTTTATCTATCTTTCAATAAAAATGAGTCCTAGGCGTCCTGCCTAGAACTCATTTATATTTTAGCCGTCACTATTTTGATCAGGGCCACCACTTGGTGGACCACTATGTTCACCGTCAACACTTGGTGGACCACTATGCTCACCATCGCCTTGTCCTGGGCCACCGCCCATTCCGCCGCCCATGGATCCCATGTCGGAAAGAGTTATTGATGAAGCATCTATCAGAGCGTCAGGATTTTCCTCCTGCTCTGCATCTGTGGAACCTATGGTTCCATCAAGCTGGCCAGAAATACTCTGACAGCGAAGCTCTACAAATGTCTTCATTGTCTCAACTGCAGTTTCGAATTCCTCTGTTGTGCAGAACTTAGTTGGGTCTTTTTCTACATATTTAGAGATCATGTTATAGGTAGACTCGATAATATCCTGCAAATATCCACTAGTATAGAACTGCTCAAGGAAATCTCCGTAGTACTCGTGGTACATCTCTGTGTACTCATCACAGGAGGTGATCCATGAGAACATTGGTCTATCATCACTATCCTCAGAAACTGAAAGAGGTGTGTCTATAGGATCATTGACCGCTCCGTCAGCATCCTGCCCCTGGAATGATCCATAAGCCAAGTTATAATCCCAAGGAATCATAGAAAGTAAGCCATCTTCCTCGTACAAGTAGTAGTTGTGGATCATGGAGCCTGTGTAGCTATCGCCGTTTACAAGGAAGTTGTGAACTACCATGTATCTCATAACTGCGTCTACATCAACAGCTTCTGCAATCTTGTCGGCATCCTGCTCCTCTATACCTTCACTTAGAGTCTTAAGAGAGTTTATAAGTCTCTTTTTATCTGACTTCTTGATGTTAGTCTTGGCGCTATCAAAAATATTTGAGTAGCTGTCAATGTCATCATCTATATATTTGAGCTTGGAGTCGTCACTGCCCATTCCACCATGTTCTTCTGAGCCCTTCCCCGGCAACTCACCTGAGCTATCACCTGGATCAAATTCCTCCGGCATATCATCATTATCACCTGGCTTTTTATCAAAACCTTCCGGCATATCATCATTATCGTCTGGCTTTTTACCAAAACCTTCCGGCATATCACTAGAGTCCACGTCATTCATGTCAAAATCTCTGCCGTTTCCTCGGCCACCGCCCATACTCAAAGTATCAGGCTTGTAGAGATTTCCGTAATTTGTTCCATTATTTCTTTCGAGGAAAGAATCCTCAACTGCTTCAACTGCAAGATATAATCCCCAGTCTTCGCCGTTAACTGTGATGTAAACATAGCTTACAAGTGGCGCATCTACGCCAAACTCACCCATAAGCTTGTATGCAATATAATCCTTCATCATGGTATAGTCTTGGATCAGGTTGTTGAGGCACAACTTATCAAGTCCGTGATATGTATTGCTGGACTCGTAGCAGTCAAATTCAATTTTGAAGCTGTATCTGTCACTATCAAGCTGTTCTACCGTCGAAAGCGACGTGTTTCCCTTACCTCTGATACCAACGTTGTAAACTGTCTCACCATCAATTGTCACGTTGGCCGCTGAGTACTCTTCAGAAGTTGCTGTTTCAAGGAAACTATCCCAGTCATCAATCTCGATGTCGATGGTATGCACGTAGCTGTCATCAAACAAAAGCTCCTCATATCCCATCTCCACCGAGTCGTCAGCTGTAATACCGATGGCAGAGCCATTCATGAAAAGAACTGTCGCAAGAACAGCGAATATAATAACAAAAATACAAACCTTATCTATAAGCTTGTGTGTGGACATAGATTTCTCCTTATCCCATGTATTCTCCGTTGTAGCTAACAAGAACTGCGTTGTTTACGCCCTTCATATCAGCAAGGTCATTTACAAAATCTGTGTTGTCTTCCTTAAGTCTTACTTCTAGGTTAAGTTCAAGGTTGCCCTTCTGAGCGCTTTTGCTCTTAACAACCATGCGGTTTACTCTCTTTTTGATATAGTTACATGCTTCTACTTCTGCCTCATGATCTACGCAATTGATCACGATGATGTAAGGCATGAGATAGCTCTTTTTATTAACAAAGATAAGTAAGATCGCTCCGATGATCACACTGCCAAATACTGCAAGAGGGATCATTCCAGCTGCAAGTACGATACCAACTGCGATTGACCAAAACAGGAACGCGATATCCAAAGGCTCTTTTATGGCAGCCCTGAAACGAACGATTGAGAGGGCACCGACCATACCAAGTGAAAGAACTACGTTGCTGGTAACAGCCAGGATTACGAGTGTTGTGATCATTGTGAGTGCTACTAAAGTTACGCCAAAGCTGGAAGAGTACATTACTCCCTGGTAGGTCTTTTTGTAGACAAAGAAGATAAACAGTCCGATTGCAAAGGCTAAAACCATGGCCAATACCATGTCTAACACACTTATGCTAGTTACATTTTCCAAAAAACTTGATTTAAAGATGTCATTAAAACTCATTTTTATTAGTCTCCTTATTTGTAATCTCTTTTAATTAAAATTCTCCGTATCCATGCTCTATTCGCGGTTGTCTGCAGGCTTCGTATTTAGAAAAAGAGCCGACTCTTGCGTGGGGCAATTGAACAGCGTCTCTGATGATCTCCGGTAAAAATTCGTCCCACTTAACTTCCATAATACAAACGCCCATAGCTGCAGGGATTGTGACGCATTCAGTATTTAAAAAGTCTGTGTTGTTAAGGCCTGTCCTGATGTTATAATCAAGTGTCACTCGGACATTACCCGGAGCATAGATGAATGGCTCTCTGGTGTAATCAACGATAACTCTTGGCTTTAGCCTGTCTGCTGTCATTTTGGAATAAAGCTCTTTTATTAGTTCATTGTCACTATGCTGCATCCACTCAATGTCGCCATCTACAATTGACTGGGCCTGAGCATCTGTAAGGTTTGCTGATATCTTTGTTCCAAGGCCGCCTACTTTACACTTCTTTTCAAGATGTATTACGGATCTGTTGCCGTTGTAATATCTGATCCTGAACTTCTGTCTTCTGCTAACGCCTGCTTGTTTTTCAACAAGTGCTTTATCTTCCGGCGTATCAAAGTACAAGCTTCTTATCAGATACTTTCCATCAATTGCATGAGTATCTGCCTGAGCCACCGCTCTTAGTCTCTGGCGGATCGCAATCATGTCTGCAGTTGTGATCTCATGCTTAAGTTCGTGCCTGTATTTCACTTTCGTCTCCCTTCTGCCTTTGCTGTAGCTCATTCTATGGGGCGAACCTAAAACCAACCTAAAAGTAAAATAAAAGAAGAATAAAAAAGTGAGCCCTAGGGACGGAGGTTAGGGCTCATTTTTGGAGCGGGAGGCTACTATGACCCGTTCTCGTTACCTGCAACACAAGTTTTATTTAATTTGCAGGTAAAGATTGTGTCTCCGAGAGGGTGTTGTGCCCCGGTTTCGTTACCCGCAACGCAAGCTTTATTTAATTTGCAGGTAAAGATTGTGTCTCCGGGAGGGTGTTGTGCCCCAGTTTCGTTACCTGCAACGCAAGCTTTATTTAATTTGCAGGTAAAGATTACGACTCCGGGAGGCTACTATGACCCGGTTTCGTTACCTGCAACGCAAGCTTTATTTAATTTGCAGGTAATCAGAGTCCAAAGGCAAGCGAGAAATAAGCATAAAAAAAAGACCCGTAACTCAGTTACAGGTCTCTTTCTTTATCTTGTCGATAAGCTCCAGGTCTGCTGGAAGCCAATCCACTGTATTCAGTTCGTCGAAGCCTAACCACTTGGCGGCTTCATGTTCTAAAAGTTTGAGTTCTCCAGAAGCAACTGTCGCCCAGAAACAATGCATGTGTAAGTGAAAAGCCTCGTAATCATAATCAACTATATCAATTAGATCATGAACAGTAATCTCAGCTCCTAGTTCCTCTCTAATCTCACGAACAAGAGCTTCCTCAGGTGTTTCTCCCTCTTCAATCTTTCCCCCAGGAAATTCCCATCCATCCTTGTACTCACCGTATCCTCGCTGAGTAGCGAATATCTTTTTCTTGTTATCATAATTGTCGCAGATAACTGCTGCTACAACATTCACTATCTTCATTATTCATTTTCCCCACAACTATCAATGATAATTCATTTGTTGACTATCGAATGTATGTTCGATATAATTGTGACCGTGCTACCTGTAGCAACGGTAGGCGGTTAGTCCTCTTCCAGAGGACTGTGACCTCTGTTTATCATAGAAATCTCGTATGAGAAATCTTTGTTGGAGGTACTTGCTTATGCCACTAACAATCAGTGACCTCATTGCAGTGCTTGCACTGTGTGCGACTTTTTTTAGTCTTGGTTACATGTTTGGTAGGCATGATTCCAAGACACAAAAATAACCGCCCCAGCCTGGACAGTTGAGCGGTTATTTGCAAACACTTAACTACGCGGGCTAACCGTCTACCGGTAGCACTCACATAAATATACTAACATTACCTATAATTGGCGTCAAATAGATTTACACGTCCCCAGTATTGTGCTAAGGTACAGTCAACTCGTTAATTTTTGCATTATATAAAGAAAGAAGCACTAAAATGAAAAGAAAATTTTTAATCCCCTTATTAACAACAATCCTAGTTCTGACTGCCTGTGGCAAAGACGCAGGTTCAGACCCTGACAATATATTTGAGTCAACAGCTGGTAGCTCAGCAGAAACATCTGCTGAAAACTCAAACAACAGTGACGCACCTGATTCCATGGCAAACGCTGAGCCTATCTCTGAAGACGAGATTAATGAGTTCAACGATTTATTTTCAACTCCAGAATACATTGGCTTTCTCAAGAAGCCTTTTAACGATCCATCTGAGCTTGATTGGGACGTAGTTCTTGAATCCGGCGGCATTATAGACACTAACATTTCTCAGGATGAGATAGACGCATTCGTCAAAGAAGAAAATCAGGAGCGTCTTTATGCAAATTTATGGCGTATTTCAAAAAAAGACCTTGATTCATACGCCAAGTCACATACAGGTGAAAGCTTTGATGCAGGAAATGACTCTTTTACCTGGAGATACCTTGAGCAATACGACTCATACTATATAGAAAAGTTTGAAATGGAAGAGCCTATCTTTTTCACTTGCGTATCTGGTGAAAAGAGTGGAAACGAATACTCTCTAAGATTCACTACTGACCAGCCTGACCATTACGGCTATAACTCTGACAGGATCATAAACCTAACAAAGGATGGCGACAGCATTATCGTAAGATCAAACTCCATACAGTGGGAAGAAAACTGTAATCCAGATCAAACCTTCGATGTAGAGCTTGTTCCTGGTGAAGGACCTGTTCGCTTTATCTCATATCCTGGAGATGCCCAAAATGGTGTAGGGATAGCGATAGTCAAAGACGGCAAGCTTATTACAAGCTTAAGCACTTACACTTCCCGCGGCGACAACTGGGGATATTTCAAGAAGCTAAACGCTGTTGGATTCTTCGACTTCAATGCTGATGGGGTAAAAGATATTGCGATGATCGGAGAGACAGACTTTGGAACAAACATAATCCTTGCAGAATCAGTGCCTGGTGGAAGTTATGAAGACTTCTATGATGTCCCAGAAAAGATTGAAGAGCAGTACGGCGATAGCGTATCTATCCCCCAGATCAAATCATTCCTTTTGGGAGACAACACAGACTGCACATTTGGTCATTACGAAGATGCTTACGAACAGATTGCTAACCTCTATCACATTGGTAGCGATGATGTAACCTTTGATCTTATATATGTGGATGATGACGACATTCCTGAACTTGTGGCAGGCAAAGATGGTTATTATGTTTCACTCTACACCTTCAAAGACGGACATGCTCACTGCTACATGCACCACTGGACCTATGGTGCCATGGGAAATGCTGGATACTACTATTCTCCACGCAAAAATGTTTTTCACAATACAAACTATGACTATGCAGGTGCCATTCAGTACGAAGCTTTCATGTCAATTCGAGAAGATGGTGAGCTTGAAGAAGATTTATGCGCCAAGTATATTTGGTTTCAGGATACTGATGGCGACGGTGCTCCTTCAGAAGACGAAGAAATGTCTGATGACTACACTGAGCCATATGGCGAATACTACACTAATTTAACCGGCAAGGACATGACAACAGAAGAGATCAAAGCTGAAATTGAACGACTTGAATCTCTCGAATTTAAAGAGGTCCACGGCAGCATAAGCTATGAAGAGCTCCTCGGCGCCTTAGGAGTCAGATGAGCCTTCTGCCACTCCATGATACTGAAGTGCCAGCATAGTAATATCATCAAACTGAGGTGCATCCTTGACGAAGTGATCAATACTCATGCGCACGTTCTTATCAATATCTTCAACAGATTTATCAAGATTTTCATTAAGAGCTGTTAGGAGCCTTTCTTCTCCGAACAGCTCTTTTCCTATATTAGTAGCTTCCGTCACGCCGTCGGTGTAGAGGAAGATCACGTCGCCTTCATACAGATTGATCTTGCCGCCCTTGAATCTAATGCCTTCAAGAGTTGCAACTGGCGGAGAATGCTTCTCTTTTACCAGTTCAAACTTGCCTGCACGCCTCTTGAGAGCTGGATACTCGTGACCAGCATTTGAATAGACCAACTCACCTGTAGATATTGTAAGGATTCCATGCCACACCGTTACAAACATCTCTAGAATATTGCCTTCGCAGAGTTGATTGTTCACATTTCCAAGAATCGTATTGGGATCTAAGTCTGTTGAATTCAGAGTCTGAGTCTTTATGATAGTCTTGGCGATCATCATGAAAAGAGCTGCCGGCACGCCTTTACCGGAAACATCAGCCATAGTGATAGCCAGATGATCATCATCAATAAGATAAAAATCGTAGAAATCCCCGCCAACCTCTTTTGCAGGAGTCATAGAGCCATAAAGGGAAAACTCCTCCCTATCCGGAAATGGTGGAAAGACTCTAGGCAGCACATTTTCCTGGATGCTCTTTGCAAGGGATAAGTCCCTGTCTGCCACAGCTTTTTCTCTGCCCTGGATCAGGTTCAGAACACCGTACATCACAAGTATCACCAGCATAATGACGCTAGCAATGATAGAAAGCCCGTAGGCCGGGGATGTTATGATAGATATCACCAGAGGTCCAAGGCCATATACAAAGAAAGCGACGATCTGATACTTCTGAAGATTTTTTCGTTCTATCACCACCACAGTAAGAGTTCCTATCATGGTGACAAAGGAATAGATCATGGACATAGGGTATAATGCGCTTCTTTGGTAGATGGATTCTGGCGTGATAGTATAGTACATTCCATTAAACTGATTTATGATGCGGAAAAAAATGGCAAGAAATAGTCCAACTCTCGCAAGAATGTCCAGTGCTTTGACACTTTTCTTATCAAGCTCTAAGTATGTTCTTGTGTACATCCAGAAAAAGAAAGCCTCAAAGGGTGCGCAACAGTAATAAAGAAAGTTATCTACATAATTAAGCCATCTGTATTTCACAACGCCGTCTACAAGCCAAGCTACTGAATCGCTAAAAACTCCCAAATAAGCGACGTTTATCAGGCACAAAAGCCACTTTAAGTTGCTGCCTGTCTTTTGTACATCAATTAGGCAGCATATGAAGAGAACGTAGCCCATGAGCATTCCAAACATATCGCATCCAATGTTCAGGATGTAGATAGGCTTTAGATTTGTCAGCCCTCTTATGTAGATCAGCTGAGCACTGATCAATATCATAAAGAAATAGACAAACGTTGCTATTATTGCTCTTCTTTTTTGTCTCTTTGAAAGTAGATTCATATCATATCCTCACTGTTAACACATTTATTCCAAGTAGATTCTGGTACTTCACTTCTTCTGCTATCTTAAATACCATTCTGATTCCGATGTTTTTTGTAATATCTTCATCTTCTGCAAGGAACTGACGCTCCCTCGGATCAAAAGCAACGCAATCATCCTTTATTCTCAGTATGATGTCGTCATTTTTGTGAACCACACGGACATCCACGGAATGTTGCCTCTTATCATTAGTAAAGCCGTGCCGCACAACATTTCCTGCCATCTCTTCCATGGAAAGTCCAGCAATATAGGATCTCTTTTTATCAACTCCTCTCCCCCTGCAGAAATTCTGGATCTTCTCGGCAACAAGAGGAACATCCTCCATCTTCTTAAGTGAAATGTCCATCCTGTCATGACTGGAAGTCCCGAATTCATCAGGCATTGCCAGAAATTCCTCCAAATGCCGCGGAATCGTTCCCTTCACCACCAGTGGATACACGCAGATCACGAAGGTCGTAACCACGCCGCTTAGGACGTAGGCTATGTACACGCTATTCATTCCAAGGCTCTTTATCAAAAGAACTGTGAACAGCGATACGCACAAAAAACCGTCAAGAACATTTAAGATATGTAGTATCACGTGCCTATCAACAGCATGGACATAGCAAATGAAATGCATGATGATAAGGCTAAAAGGCATGCTGAGTGGAACGATTCTAAATCCCCAGACAGTCATCATGTAAACTGGATCCGCAGGATCTTTGTAAAAAAGTGATGCAAAGGGCTCAGCCAAAACAATGATAAATACAGAGATTCCGCACATGATAGGGATGTATCTTCTAAACATTCCCCTCATGATATCCGTCAGCGTCTGCCTGTCGTCTTCACCTATGGCAACGCTTATGAGAAGCCTTGATACTGCGATCATTCCGGCAGGTATTGCCATGAACACAGTCAGCAGGTTATTAACCGCCGCAAATGCTGAGATTCCGATGCTTCCCACATAGGTTGTAAGAAGGCCGTTGATGATAAAGCCCCTTACTGAGTGAAATGCGCTTTCCTCTGCACTTGGAATTCCGATGAGAATAATGTCTTTTAACTCATCAAGATCAAAATCACTAAGGCTAAATCTCATGTAGGAGGCGCCGAATGCAAAGTGACTAGCTTCCAGCAGGCAGAACACCCACATTCCAAGGGACGAAGCAAGGGCTAGTCCGAAAGCTTCCATGTGGAGAACACGTACAAATATGTAATTCAAAATGAGATTTACGATGATAAAAGAAATGCTGGCTACAACAGATACTCTCTGCCTGTTTTCAAGAGATAGAAAAACAGTTAGCTGATTACCTAGTATAAAAGGAATGATGCCTATAGCCTGACCTAGAATGTATGTGTTGAAGATTGCTCTTACTGAAATATCTTTTGTAAAGATAAAAGTCAGGTCAAAGGCCGCCAGAAACAAAAGCACAGTGATGATCACCAGAGACAAAAAAACAGACAGAACGACGTCTAAGGTAAAAATGTTGTTTACCTTGTGCTGCTCATTCTGTCCCATGTATTTTCCACATAGAAATGCAGAACCACCCAAAAGGATGGTACTGCATGCTGATATTATAAGATTCAAAGGGCCGTACAAACCCACAGCACCCATGGCATCTATGCCTACAAAGTTGGCTGCAAAATAACTGGAAACTATTCCGTTGACTGTACCCACTGCTGCGAACAGGATCTGTATTGGAAGAAGCCGCATCATCAGTGAAGTGACCATCTTAGCATTAGCTTTATGTTCCTGCATTGCACCGTCCCCTCAAAATATATACATATTATAGCATTTATTTTGACGGCGTGGCGATAGTAAATGAGCCCTAGGGACGGAGGTTAGGGCTCATTTTTGCAAAAATGAGCCACTACCTCCGTCCCTGGGGCTCACTTTTTTCACTTCGTGAGCATTACGTCATAGATACCGCCAAAGTCTGAATTCTGCCAGGTTTCTTCGCCTGTGCCCCAGACATCAAAATATCTGCCTTCCTTAGTAAGGTAGGTAATGTTCTTACATTCTTTTAAAATAGTTCCATCATCGTTCTTTGTTGTCTTTGAATAGTTGACGTTGATGATTCCGTTATCTCTTTTGATGATATTATCAATATCGTAGCCTTCTGCTCTGATCTCTGAAGCAAGGTCTGTTCCAACAGCCTCGTTAAGCTCTTGTTCTGTGATCTCAGTAGCCTCAAACTCTGCAAAATCGCCTGCTGCCTTGTCATAGTAGAAGTAGTAGTTCTTCCAGGAGTGGCCTGTGATCATGGCCTCATCTTCCTTGCCCTCTTCATATTCAAAATAAACATCATAGGCACTCATTGAAATACAGTAATCATCCACATAATCAGGCTCATAGAATGCACCAAGGCCAGACACTATGGATTCATGGTACTCACCGCCATCTACGTAAAAGAGGTATGAAACTGCGCTAGTTGTATAGTTCTTGTTTATTTCAACAAAGATCTTATCTTCTGTTGTAATCACATTAAGAATCTTGCCATCATGGTAAACAACATATTCTTCAGGCAAAGCTTCTTCGCACTTGTCATCTGAAACAAACCAAAGTGTTCCTGTACATTCGCCAAATTCTTCATCAGGCTCATTACCTATAAATACGAAGGCTTCCTCTGTTCCGTCACCATCAAAATCCTTTGAGATAATGTCGCGTACATCTTCTATTGTCTTTTCAGATTTTTCTACCGCTTTCTGAGCAAACTTGTTGTTTGCGGAATCTTCTTCCACCACAGAACTTTCCTCTGTGCTTTCCTCCACACTACTAGACTCTTCGCTACTTTCAGTTCTTCCTTCTGATAGCCCCTCTGGCTCTGCCTTTCCCGCATTACCACACGCCGTCATTATCATCATTCCCGCAAGAATGATCCCAATAGTCTTCTTTTTCATTTCCTTTTATAAACTCCTTTTCCTATATTTTACAGGTCTTTTAACCTCATCATAAAAATAGAATACTCATCATTCTGGAAGTCCAGGTCTGGTGAGTTCTCGCCGCCACCATTGGTGCTACGCTTGATCTCTGCGTAGAATTCCTCGCCCTGGTTGACTATGTCCATCACACTCATAGGAAAACCCTCTTTGGTCGCGATATCGCAGAAATCAGCAATAGGATTGGCAGAATTTCTGGTGTTTAGTAGCTTTTCTTTTAAGTCGCTGTTTGTCTTTGCCTTCTCTATCAGTTGTTCCAACATTTCAGTAATTTCCATAGTCGCCTCCTTATGTATTAAAGTGTATTCTCAATTCTCACAAGTCCCTGCCCAAAATTCTCGTCGTTGTGATCCATGACATGGTCGTAAAACTCATGAAACGGCATAACCTTCACATCATTAACTTCATAAGCGTCGAATTTAAAGCCATCCGCCGGCACATCCACTCTGCACATAAATGTGTATACGAAGAGCCCTGTTCCGTCGTCCCACTCTACGCTACTTTCAAACGCCAGTTTCAGCTGCTCTGGTAAAAGAGCTATGGAAAGCTCTTCCTGAACCTCTCTGCAGGCAGCTTCTAGAGGCGTCTCTCCGCTCCTTACTCCTCCGCCAGTCATATCCCACTTACCAGCGTAGTACTTGGCTTTGAGAGATCTCTGCTGCACAACATACATTCCTTCGCCCTGTCCTGGAGCTGGGCTGTCGCTTGTCTTCATTATTGTAAGGACGTGTTTTCTAAATTCGCCAGGTCTTTTTTCATAATGCTTTGGGACGTTCTCCCTGATCAGGCGCCCCTCTTTATCAAATATATCTACAAATTCCATGCGGTTTCTTCTTTCAATGTCGCTAGTTTTTAATACTATACCACAAAATGAGCCCTAGGGACGGAGGTTAGGGCTCATTTTCACAAAAATGAGCCACAACCTCCGTCCCTAGGGCTCACTCGCCACCATGTTGACATGTCGCACTTATACAGTTAAGCTATTTCTATTTGTTAATAATTTTTTGTATTTATTTAGAGGAAAGAAATGAAAGAGATAACCCTTGAAGAACTTCAAAAGCTCCCAAAGAAATCCTATACGCTAGTAGATGTCCGCAGCGAGGATCTCACAAACTATGGCACAATTCCAGGTGCCAAGATCATAAGTCCTGAAGAGTTAAATGAAGAAAACAACTCTCAGATAGCCGATATTCCAACTGACAAGAAGATCATCATGTTCTGTCAGATTGGCAAAAAGACTCAGGACCTAGAGCTTGATACATACGCAAGCGTCAAGGATAGAGACTGCTACAGTCTTGCTGGCGGATATATGGCATACCTTCAGGCTGAGCTTAATAAGATGGATACTGAAAACAAGCAGAAAAAAGCTGAGGAAAGCATTCAGAAGAAATTCCATAAGCAGCTCTTTACCCCATTTGCGAAAGCCTGCAAGACCTACAAGCTCATAAATGAAGGTGACCACATCGCAGTGTGCATCTCAGGTGGCAAAGACTCTATGCTCATGGCCAAGCTCTTTCAGGAAATCCAGAAGCACAGACAGGTCAGCTTCAAAATCACCTTCCTCGTTATGGACCCAGGCTACAACAAGGAGAACAGGGAGCTTATCGAGGCTAACTGCAAAGCACTTGGCATCCCTGCTACTATTTTTGAGAGCACTATCTTTGATACTGTAGATACTATTGAAAAGAGCCCTTGCTACCTCTGCGCTAGAATGCGCCGCGGCTATCTTTATAGCAAGGCAAAAGAGCTGGGCTGCAACAAGATTGCTCTTGGCCACCATTTTGATGATGTTATCGAGACTGTACTTATGGGAATGCTGTACGGAGGCCAGATTCAGACTATGATGCCAAAGCTTCACAGCACAAACTTCGAAGGTATGGAGCTTATCAGACCTCTTTATCTAGTTAGAGAAAGCGACATCTGCGCGTGGAGAGACTACAACAACCTACATTTCCTCCAGTGCGCATGCCACTTCACAGAAACATGTTCAACCTGCCACGAGGATGGCACTACAGCTTCAAAACGACTTGAGACCAAAAAGCTCATTGCTGAGCTCAAAAAGACCAATCCATTCGTGGAGGCGAACATCTTCAAGAGTATGGAGAACGTAAATATTGATACGGTAATCACCTATAAGAAAAAAGGTAAACGAATCAATTTCCTTGATGAATATTAATAAAATGAGCCCTAACCTCCGTCCCTAGGGCTCATTTCAGGTGAAATGACGAATACGGAGCTTTATTCCTGTGCTTTCAGAAAGGGCCTTGCATTTTGCGATGTCCTCCTCTGGAAGCACATCTACTATAGACCACTTTACGTCTTTGATTTCTTCTTTGCACTTTGTGGCAAAATCCACCATTTTATCAAAAGCCCCCTCATACTTTGGACGGGTAACTTCTGAATACTTCTGACTATCAGGAGCGTTAAGGCTAATGGATACGGCATCTATGACCTTAGCTATCTCCGGCACGATGTTCCTGCCGTTCTCTTCATTTCCAAGTCCGTTAGTGTTGAGCCTTGTTCTTAAGTTCTTTTCCTCCTTGGCAACCTTGGCCGCTGCTAAAAGAGTCTCCAAAGCACAGGTAGGTTCGCCATATCCGCAAAAAACAAGTTCATCAAAGCCTTCAAAATCATAATCCCTTATAGCTTTTAAAACTTCTTCAGTTGTGGGATTTTGCTGATGCCACAGAGTATCTGCACTTCCAACGCCGTCTTTAAGCGAGCGAATGCAGAAAGTACAACTGCAATTGCACTTATTTGTAATGTTTGCGTAAACTGAGTCTTTATATTTGTACAAAATGTCTGCCATGTTCCCGCCTCCTTAACCTTCAAATTGGAATAGATTTCTTTTAACTCCTGCCCTGTCAAAGGCAGCTGCAGCAAGGTAAAAGAAAAGTGCACTTCCACCAGACTGAATAAAGCTTCCTGAAAAGGCTGAAATTATGGCTGTTTTGGTTCCAAAGAGGATTGCCTCCGCGATATAATAGCCAGTTGCTGAGATAAAGAAAGAGATGATAGGCGCTATCAGATTTCTTTTGCTCATAATAGTATTTCTGCGGCTTGAGAATGGAATCACTATCAGCATCTTGATGATAACTGTAGGGATCATCCACATGGGAGCAGTCAAAAGATCTGCTATTCCACCGCCAAGGGCTCCAACCAGCATTGCGTATGGCATTGGAAGCATAGCCGCTGCAAGATAGATGATAGAATCGCCAAAGTGAATGTAGCCGCCATTTGTTCCAACCGGAACGTGAAAAATGTAAGCTGTAAAGATAGTTGTCATTGCAGCCATGAGCCCTGTCAAGGCTATCAGCTTGATCTTAGAGTCTTTGTAAGTTTTGTTCATAATAGTCTCCTCCGCTTAAGTATCCTAAAACCTTTTCAAAATCAACTCCGTAATTCCTGTCTTTATCACCTGTAGCCTCAATTGCGCTACTAATGAACTCTGTAGTAAGTTTCACTGCATCTATAGTGTTTTTGCCCTTTAATATATAGCCTAGAAGCGTTGCCGCAAAAAGATCTCCTGTCCCCGAATAGCTCCCGCCATTGGTCTTGCACTCTATGACTTCGTTACCATCTGGGCTCACAACAAGGTTGCATAGCTCGTGGTCACCTTTGTGAATGCCGGTCACTACAATGTTCTGAGCCTTGCTCGTTCTGACCTTTTCTGCAATCCGTATAACTTCCTGGATCATCTGATCCTGATCTTCGATAGCCTCAAGCTCTTTTGCCTTACCTGCAGTTAAGCCTGCAAGGATGCATAGTTCCGTAAGATTTGGCGTAATAATCTCTGCCGTAGTGGCCAAGAGCTTAATCTTTCTAAGCATCTCATCTGAATAGTTTGAGTAGAATCTTCCGCCATCTCCCATAACTGGATCCACCAAAAGGCTGGTTCCATCTTTTTTGAACGCCTTAACAAAAGAGATTATGTCTTCCGCGTCTCTTTCCTGTGGAATATACCCTGTGATGATGCTGTCGAACCTAACTCCCATCTTGAGCCAGTCCTCTTTGCACTTGTCTATAAGACTTGATGTGTCCAACAAGTGGTGTTCAGGAAATCCTGTCTGAGCCGACAACACAGCAGTTGGCACCGGACAAACCTCAATTTCCATGGCTGATAACACACCTATGTCCGCCATAAGCGAACATTTTCCAAAGCCTGACAAATCATTGATTGCTGCAACCCTCATGATATCTGTCTCTCCCAACATCTAAATTATTTAATGGATACTTTACTTTATATCTGATGATATATAAATATACAGAATCAAAGTTTTTTATAATACCAGATTTCAGCACAAAAAAATGAGCCCTAGGGACGGAGATTATGGCTCATTTTTTTGTAGGTGAGCCATAACCTCCGTCCCTAGGGCTCATTTTCAGGATTTATTTGCCATCGCCAAAGCTTGTAAATGAACCTCTTTCAACTTCAGGAAGTCCGTACTTTTCCTTGGCATCAGCAAATGCTTTGATCATAAATGACATGTTTCTAGCAAGATTTCTCATGGTCTGAAGGCCCTCAAGGTCTTTTTTGACATCTTCAGAACTAAAACCGTGAACCTGATTCCAGTATGTGCTAGAGGCCACAGGCATTCCGCTAATGGTGAAGTACTTATTCAATACGTCAAAAGATGCTGTGTTACCGCCTCTTCTGGCACTGACAACTGCGGCACCAACTTTGAAATGCTTGGAAAAAGAGGTGCTATAGAAAAGTCTATCCATAAATGAGAGAATAGTTCCATTTGGAGAAGCGTAGTAAACAGGACTTCCAACTACAAGTCCATCTGCTTCTTCAAACTTTGGAGCAACCTCATTTACAAGATCATCCACAACGCACTTACCATTCTTGCCACAATATCCACAAGCGACGCATCCGCGAATATTTTTATTTCCAACCTGAATGATTTCAGTTTCAATTCCTTCCTCGTTAAACACTTTAACCATCTCATCAAGTGCTGTAGCAGTGCAGCCATTTGCCCTTGGACTGCCGTTTAGTAACAATACTTTAGCCATTTTGAAATCCTCCTGCTTAATTCATCTTGTAATTATTTCTTTATATTCCATGCTTCCCTAATTTATAATACCAGATTTCGGCACAAAAATGATCCCTAGGGACGGAGGTTGTGGCTCACCTACCAAATAATGAGCCCTAACCTCCGTCCCTAGGGCTCATTTATGCTATACTATAACCATGAAAATTCTAATAACCGGAACAAGCCGCGGAATCGGGCTTGCATGCGCAAAAAAATACATAGAGATGGGACACGAAGTCATCGGATTTGATGTGACTGAGAGCAAATTTACTGCTCCGAACTACACTCACATGATCGTTGATATAGCAAAAGAGCTCCCTAACATCGAAGGCGTAAACGTCATCATCAACAACGCCGGAATCCAGGAAGGGCCTGATGTTATAGACATCAACTTAAAGGCTACCATCAAGGTTACTGAGAAGTATGCGTTTCAGGATGCTATCTGCTCAGTTCTTTTCATGGCGTCATCAAGCGCCTCAAATGGTGCAGAGTTCCCAGAATACGCAGCAAGTAAAGGCGGCGTAGTTACATATATGAAAAACACCGCACTTCGACTGGCGAAATACGGTGCAACTTCTAACAGCATCTCTGCAGGCGGTGTGTACACGCCTCTTAACGCCCACATCATGGATGATCCAAATCTCATGGAGCAGTGCCTTGATGAGACCTTGCTTCACAGATGGGCGTCAGCAGAAGAGATCGCTGAATTCTCATATTTTCTGACCAATGTTAATAAGAGCATGACTGGTCAGGATATTCTCGTGGATAACGGCGAACAGCTAAAGTCCAATTTTATCTGGTAAATCACGCTGTTTCACGGTTCTTTTTCTGGTCATCTGCAAAGTGTGTGAACTCGTAAGGGAGATTTCCCATGCACACCATTACCAGGAAAAGAGCTATGAACTTGTCCGCATAATCAGTTATAGCCTGAATTATAAAGGCACTTCCAAAGAGCCTGAGTGCTGTCTGAGAAAGAACCTGAATTATAAATGTTGTTGTAGCAGCTGATGTGATGCCGCCAAAAAGGAATGTCTCGATGCAGGCTGAAAGGGCAGATGCTGGCAAAGTTACAATAAGAGTCTTCCAGAAAAGCGCGCGGGTAGGGCATTCTTCTTTGCCATGGAAAAGAGCTCCTGCAATAAGTCCCATCAAAACTCCGCTAAGTGAAAAATAGATAGCGTAAACGTCTCCAAGAACTCCGTTTATAAGTCCCCCAACAAGAGCTGCAGCGGCGCCGCCAAGTGGTCCTAATACAACAGCTGCGAACATTGTTCCAATGCTATCAAGGAAGATCGGAAGATGCAGCAAAAGAGCCAGCTTACTTCCTGCAATATTGATGGCAACTGCAAGTGCAATAAATGTTAATTTCTTTGTATTGTTCTTCATTTCTTTTCTCCAATTTCTAAAATTCGCGTCAAAAACAACTCCCAAAATGCCTCCACATCTACTTTTGTGAAGACTAAGGCGTTACTTTCCTTTTGGTAGAATCCCATGGAATCAACAACGGTCTGGCCCATACTGATGCCGCCAGTCTCAACTTCCGTGAAAGCCTCGATTCCATCAAGGATATTAGGACAAATAAACTGAGCCACAGCAAGAGGATCATTTATGACACAGCCCCTGATGTGCTCCCATTCCCAGTGGAACTTAAAGTAAAACTTCGTGATCTTCTCGATGAAATCCCCAACAACTGCGTTTCTAGCTTTGATATCCTCAAGCTTTTCAGGTGTCAGCACAATCTTTCTCGTAACATCAAGTCCCACCATCTCGATCATCTTGTGATGTTCATAAAGAGTGTCGAACACAACCTTGGCGCTGTCTGGGTCCTCCCAGTAGTTGTACTCCGCTACCGGTGAGCAATTCCCGTGGCTTCTGAAGTTGCCGCCCATGGATACCAGTCTTTCAATAGACAAAAAAGCTGAAATATCCGCATCGATGAGATCTGCCAGGTTCGTAAGTGGCCCCAAAGCGATAACTGATACGTCGCCGCCCTTTAAGGTCTCCCTCATGAACTCCACAGCACTCTTTTCCGGAATCTCCTGACCTGGAACCTCTGGTAAAAAACTCTCTCCAAGGCCGTCACAACCATGAGTATCAAGTGCGTTCACATACTCCCTAACTCTTGGCCTGTCTGCGCCCACGTAAACTGGCACATCAAGTCTTCCAAGGAAGTTCAAGACTCTTTTTGCATTTTGAAATCCAAGCTCTGCTGGTGAATTGCCTGCAACGATGGTGATGCCGATAACCTCAAGCTCCGGGCTCTGAAGAGCCAGCATAATAGCCAGAGAATCGTCAATTCCAGGGTCGCAGTCGATAATGATCTTCTTCATCCTAATCTCCAAAATAATCTTTCTGCATAAAAAAAGTAGCTCCGCACCAAAGCAGAGCTACATAAAAGACAAAATATTCCTATGCAGTCCTGGTTTTGTTTAGCGACAGGAAGGTACAAATGAACTGTCGTTTGTTGCGCTAGAGGATTATACAACTATATTTCTAATAATTCAAGCCGCACTCTAGATCACTTCTTGATGCCGACCACGCAGACCCACATCTCTTCTCCTCTGCCGGGTCTGTTGTCGTTTCCTACAGAGTTCCTTACGATCTCAAATCCTGCATTTTCAAATAGCGGCACAACGCTCTTTTCGTTAAAGTCGCTGAACTTACGCTCACCTCGCATCTTGGTACCATCGCCGTATTTAAACGAAGCGTACAGCGCGCCACCTGTCTTAAGCGCCTTATTGAGCTTATTAAATGTCTCTGGAAGTTCCTCCATTGGCACGTGCAAGAGTGATGCGCTTGCCCAGATTCCATCGAATGTATTGTCAAAAGAGATCTCATTAAATCTCATATCCAGAACTTCCCGTCCAATGTATTCAGAAGCTCTTTTTCTCATTTCTTTAGATGCGTCAAAAGAGACCACATCAAAGCCGGCATCCAGAAAAGCCTTGCTGTCTCTTCCACTTCCGCAGCCAGCATCCAAGATTCTGCCACCCTCTGGTATATAAGCAAGGAAGCTATCCTGTTCATCCTTCATATCTGCAGCCACAGAACCAGCAAAAAACGAATCCGCATTTATGTTGTAATACTCCACGTTGTTGTCTGTCATAGTCATCTCCTAAAAGTTATATACCAGCTGTAGCCATAAAAGATCAGCGTCTTTTCTTTATCTTCAAAAACAGGTGCTAATGACTCAAGCATCCAGGCTCTAGCCTCATCATCCGTATTGTTCCCACTCTCAATCTGAGCATTAACATTTGACTGGATCATCATGAAATCGACGAATTTCTCAATGTCAAAAGCATACTCCATTTCATAGTCTGTCTGCTTCTTCATTGTGAAACCTTTTATCAGATCATCCTGAGTCCACTTATTTTCTTTTCTCGGCGGCTTTGGGAATCTCATCAGATACTCATCCTGATACCACTTGGTATAATCAGCATTTCCCATCATCTTGTCTGTGATTCCAAAATCGTATATAACTATAAGCCCGTTATCTGCCATAACCTGTGCCATGTTAGCCATATACTTTTTTTCATCAACCCAGTTGATGCATCCAGCAGCCGTTACAATGTCATACTTCTCATCAGGAACCCTGGTCTCTTCTGCCTTGGCAACATAGAAAGAAAAGCCTTCATTCTCGACATATAATTCCTTGCAGACTTCAACCATTGAATCTGCTATATCAGTCCCTGTCACCTTATTACATATGAGCTTTAATGCCTTTGTGGAAAGACCAGCTCCACAGCCTACATCAAGACCATTCCTAAATCTATGATCTTCAGCCAGATCACAATCTCTTTTTAGCTGCTCTATCACAGACTTGTGAAGCCATGGTCTTTTGGCATAGCCAAGGGCTATTCTCTTTGAATCGAATGATTTATTGTTCATGTTTTCCCCAACATTATTTTCTGATGTCTTCGCTATATTATACTACACGTGTAATTTAAAATTTCCTTTCTTTTTTCCTCCTGGCAAAATAATGCCTTATCTTGCCATAATTATCTCTTTTGCCATCTCAAAAAGCTCATCCGGTGACATATCTAGATTAAAGCCTATGAGCACATAGGAAACACCATCGATTTCAAAGTTAACGCCGCTTACGTAATCTGTCTGGCGCGTATCACTTCCTATGCTGATAAAAAAGTGATCGTCCGTTTCTTCGCGCTCTCTTTCAGAATCTGTAGGCTCCTCATCTTCCGGCAGAGAAAGATATTCGTCATAATTGTAATGTACTGTTATTCCGTCGTATTCCCGTGTCTCTGTAGCTCTGGCGCTGTCATATTTCTCATGGTCTTCGCCATAAAGCGCTTCCGGGAACATTGAAAGATAAAGCTCTGGACTTCCATCCTTTACATAATCGATCCTGATACCCTTATAAGTGCTGAGCTTGTTGCCCTCATCATCCGTGGTGCTAGACTGATCGACTTCCATCTCCTCCACTGAATATCCGTTTGTGAAAAGACCTACTGCTGCAACATCAATTCCAGCCTCCTCTTCAAGCTTTCCAATGTCCTCAAAGTTACTGCTCTTTCCTCCAAAATAGATATCGCTGACTATTCCTGTAGCCTTACCTGCCGCAAATGCTGTGACGCTAAACAATGTAAGGCATGCTGCAACAGCAACACCAATCTTTCTAAAATCATACTTTTTCTTCATAGGTCCTCCATTCTTCTTGCCATTCAAGAGATTATTCACCATATTCTCCTTTTCGCTGTCGGAATAGTGGATGTCATCCATAGCTTTTTTGTATATTTCCAAATTCTTATTTTCCATATGAGTTATCTCCTTTATTGCATCCCATAGTCATCAGCCAACGTTTCCCGTAAAATCTTTTTACCTCTGGCTAGATACTTTGATACAGAAGTCTTTCTCTTGCCCATCATGTCTGCAATCTCTTCTGTGGAATATCCTTCATAGTAATGAAGATAAATTGCTGTGCGGTAATTTCCAGGAAGCCGCTTTATCTCCTCCAATATTTCGGATTTCTCTGATGCAGGCGCCTCTTTATCTCCAAGTTCTTCAAGTCCTACTGTTTTGGTAAAAAAAGCACTTTTCCTAAAATCCTTACAGGCATTGATCGTGGTTCTAACTAGCCATGCTTTCTCATGTTCGCTGCTTTCAAATTCATAATCCCCAGTTAATAATTTCATAAAAACTGTCTGGCAGATATCATCACAATCAAAGGGCTGCTTCAAATAGTTATAGCTGATCCTCTTTATCATGCTGGAGTACTCAGTCACTACCCTCCTGACTTCTCTATCATCCATGTAATAACAATCTCACTTTCCGATCTTTTTAGAAGGCCTTCTACTTATAATACGATTCATCCTGATAAAAGTGGACACTCATTAAAAAAAAGTAGTTATATAATAAAAAAGTTGTGACTTTTAAAAAGATTTCTTGGCTATATAAGTGTAAGGCGCTTACAAATACCAAGAAGGGAGCATCTATGAAAGACGAAGAGATAATAAATCTGTATTTCAGGCGTGATGAAAGAGCCATCGAAGAAACAGATTTAAAATATGGAAAATATTGCAAGACTATAGCTAAAAACATTCTGTGGAGTGAGCAGGACATCGAGGAATGCCTTGATGATACCTACGTAAAGGTGTGGAACCGCATTCCACCTACAAAACCTAGGATTTTTAGAGCATTTATCGCTAAGATAACAAGAGATCTGGCATTAAATATGTTTAACGCCAGCAAGAGTTCAAAACGTGGAAATGGCGTTGTGAACGAGGTTTTGGATGAACTCGCTGAGTGCATTCCAGATAATAGCGATGTTGAGCACTCTGTCCTAGAAAAAGAGCTAGAGAGTATGATCAAAGATTTTGTAAACAGTCTTGATCCAAAGGATGCTTATATTTTTACCAGCAGATATTTTTACGCAGAAGAAATAGCAAATATCGCCACTAAGTTTGGAATGACAAGACACAATGTTACAGTTGTCCTTGGAAGGCTCCGCAAGAAGCTCCAGGGCAGATTGGTAAAGGAGGGTTATTTGGCATCATGAGAAGTGAAGAATTATTAAAGGCCATGAATGGCATTGATGATAAGATTATTGCAGATACATACAAATATTCTACCAAGATCAAAGTAGTCAAGGCAGGTAAAAATCTGCCACTTGCTGCCTGCATAGGCATAGCTCTTTTTGCAACACTTACTGTTACGGCAGTTGCAGCTATCCACCATTTCTGGGGTAGGGGAATGGCTGGCATCGTAAGATCTACAGATGTCCAGCAGCAGGCACTTACAGAGCAGGGGCAGGCAATTGTTTACTCCGAAGAGCCGGATTATTCAGCCTATAAAGTAACAGACCAGGGTGTGACTATAGTTCCTGAGACTATTATCGCTGATGCACACTATGCCTATGTATCTTTTAAGGTATCTGGTCTTGAAGTAAAGGGCCTTGAAGAGCCCGGCGCCGATGTCACATACTATCTTGGCGATGATCCAGATGACATGAATTCATGGTTAAATGGTTCATCAAGTTTCTTTGATGGAATTGTTCCGAATGAAGAAGGAATGGGCGAGTATGAAGATGGCACTCCATTTCAGACCACAGAGAACGGAGAACTGATCACTCACTACGTAGATGAAAATGGTGATCTGCAATATATCATGATGTTATCTACTCCGGATATGTCAGATAGTCTTTTGGGCAAAAAACTCCATGTAGAATTTAACGAACTTGGCATATATACAGGAAAGTGCGAGTTCACAGGTACTGTTCAGGGAAAATGGATCTTTGATCTTGAACTTCCAAAAGTAAGCAACGCGCAGGTAATCACTGTTAACAAGCAAGTTCCAGGAACAAGCTTTACTATAGATACCATAGAAATAACTCCTATTTCAATTGCTGTAAATTACACTGTAGACGGTAAGCTTGAGCAATATGAGGATTGTAATGGCATCCCAGAATTTATGGGTGTTGGGTTAAAAGATGGCACTGACTACAAATACATTCAAAATGGCGGATCATCATACTATACGGATGATTCAATGGAAAAAGCTATTAGTTCAGCCTGCTTCCAGAGAATAATCGATGTATCAGAAGTAAGATCACTGTTCATAAGAACAAGTGACTACGATAACGCAGAGATTGTTGAAATCGAACTACCATAAGAAAACGAGGCAATACCGCAAAGGTATTGCCTTTACTTTTTTTCATGCTCTTTCAAAAGAGCTTCATGTATAGCCTTTGCTATAACTTCTTCCGGAGCTCTTTTTAATATCTCTGCCTTAGAATTTTTGTTTATCTTTATTTCCTTTTTTGGCGCATCAGAATTATCTTTTTTCAAATCAAAATCCCCTCAAAATGATCTATCTCATGCTGGATTATCTGCGCTGTAAAATCCTTGTACTTGCCATGCTGCGGCTTGAAATCCTGGTCTAAATAATCCACCTCAATTTCCTTGTATCTAGTGCAAGGCCTCACACCATCCAGTGACAAACAGCTCTCCTGCGTCTCATAGGCTCCACTCTTCTTGGTGATCACTGGATTGATCATTGGGAAAAGAAATGGTCCCATAGCCACCACGATTATTCTCTTCTTTACTCCAATCATGTTGGCAGCCATTCCAACACATCTATCTTGATTTGCTCTAAGTGTATCCAATAGATCCTCGACAACCTGGCTATCCGCCTCAGTTGCAGGTTCAGACTTTTGCTGCATAAAGAACTGATCTCTAACTATCTGTTTGATCATAATCCATACTCCTCTTCGGATTATTATACTACAGCTTAGCTGTAAAACTCTTAGAGGTTATTCCATTTTTGTAACCAAAATGATGGTATTTTTTCTAAAATGTTGATGAGAAGCACATTTTAGTATTCTAAAATGTTGATTCAGAGTCACTTTTTCCATTCTAAAATGTTGATGGAAATATTGGCTTTACTTTTTTTAATCACAAGCCAAGAGGCAGAGCACCTTTTCGATGCCCTGCCCCCAGCGAAAAACATGATTCAATTCCAAAATCCAATAACCGTCCCAATAACATACAGTATAAAAAGAATAAACACCCCACCAGCATTGCCGTTAACAAAAATAGTAACACCTATGATTACCGCGACAGTGATCAGCATCTTCCTACGTTTAATGTCTGCTAATTTCTTCTTAAACGCTTCATCCTCTTCTCTCATCTTCATACGTTCTTCAGGTGTAGCATGCCACTCGTAGCCTTCAAATTCGCCGCCATCACCACCTCCAAAGATATCGCGCCAAAGACATCTCCATCACTATCATCATCGTGGTCTCCATGCTTGTCATCTCCATACAACGTCTCATGAATGTATGAAGCCTCAGCACTATCAATATGCCCATCACAATTCAGATCATAGGAAGTATTCTCAAATTCATCATATGCCATAACACGCCCTCACTTTTGTGAATCCACTGTCTTCATGGTAGCATGCATAGGTAAAGAGCTGATAAACTTGAATTTAAGTTTGGGTAAAAAACACCGAATTATTCTTCAAAAGGCTGTACCTTTTATTTTCCCAAAATTACTTACCCATTTTGCATTTTTCTTCTTGCATATTATTATCAATAAATTTCTGTAATATAGCTAAAATGCTTGCAATCACTAATACTTCCATTATCTTTGCTATAAAACTTTCTTGTAATGCAAGCTCCTTTATTATTTCAGCACCAGTATATGTATCTCCGTAACTCGTTCCTAAATATGTTGCTAAACTAAACTTCAAATACTCTTCACAATAATAATTTGAAATAGAATCCTTACTATCAATGTTATATATTCCAGGTTCAATGTGATATCTCAAATCATTGTTTATAAAAACATCCAATCGATAAGGCCACAAATTGCTATAGTCTTTATCGCTATTCACTGCATAATATGCCACAATTTTCAAAGAGTCTGCTTCTTTTTCTTCTATATATGTGAGCTGTCTATATCCTTCTCCAAAATTTATTATCTGTTGTCCTGTTCCCTCGAGGTTATTGCACTTCTCAGAATAATAAAAATATACATCTTCATGATAAGATTGATATAACAATCCATAGGTAATAATTGTAGTAGTCACAATAACAAACATACAACCTATAGATATTCCAATAAATTGAATTTTTTCAATAAAGCAATTCCACTGATATCTTTTAATTCCTTTTTTCATCTGTATAAGTATGTGTGTAATCATTAAAAGCAATAAAACAAATGGCAATAATTGTGAATACATAACTTTATATGACACATAATCATATTTATACTTTTTATAAAAATACAAAGATGATATGACTACCACTATCGCTTCATAGCACACTGTAATCATTATCCCCATTGGATGTTTTTTTGCATAAACAGCCCCAAAAAAGATAATAGAACACATTGAGAAAAGGAGTGCAATTGCTATATATCTTGAATTAGTTAACGATAACAACACTGTCGTAACAAATGATATAACAAAAAGCACCACACTAACCAAACTGAGAATGTCTTCTTTCTGTGTTAATTTAGCATTAACTTTGACAAATCTAGATAAGCAATACTCATCTTCAATACAATCACTATTTTCAGACAATATTCTGTCGACTTTATTCCTTGAAGAAGCTTCAACGTGAAAAATATATATCTTCTGATACTTTATTATGTGCTTACCGGTCAGTACTTTTTCTATTGATAGTTCGTATTTAATATCGTTTTCATCAAAAATCTTAACTAATTCCTCATAAGTCTTATCATCTCTA
Organism: Butyrivibrio hungatei DSM 14810; assembly: GCF_900143205.1. GTDB lineage: Bacteria > Bacillota > Clostridia > Lachnospirales > Lachnospiraceae > Butyrivibrio > Butyrivibrio hungatei. The sequence continues at coordinate 119,418 of NZ_FRDH01000006.1, forward strand.
GCCCAACAATACTCCACTTTAGTCCCACCCTTCATAATGTCAATCTATAAAACATGATTCTTTACTGTTTGATTAAAAAGCAATATCTAGTTCTTCAGAATATGGTAATCACACAACGTTTTTCCTGAATAGGTCTATTATAACGCATGCAGCCACATTGGTGCGGAATAAAAAACAATTCTCTTTTATTTTTTGTATTGATATAATGAATAAGTATCATATGACAGCATGGAGGAGGCATAAGCATGGCAAAAGAAATCGAAATGTATAATACTTACTTTGGGGATTGCTTCATTGTAAAAAATGAAGACAGCAACTTACTCGTTGACTTTGGCGTTCGCAGGAATTCAAAAATATGGCATACCACATATACTGGTCGTCGAACCCTCTTGTCAGATATCGCAGAAGATATCGCTAACAGATATAAAAAGCAAACTATCAGTTTACTAATTACTCATTTTCATGATGACCATGTTTCCGGATTAGTAAAAATGCAAACAAGTGGTCTCCCTCAATATAAAAATCTCTTCAAAAAAATATATATCCCAGACATATGGGACAATCCATTCATTTTTATTACCAATTCACTTGAAAAAATAGTTCTAGAATCACAGTTAAGAAAAACCAAACTCCCATACACTACTTCTTCATTATTTGATTTAATTGCTTTTATTTGCATAAATTGCAGAAGTACTTATTTACTGAGCAGAGGAGTTGAATTTGAAAATGGCAAGTACCGAGCTCTTTGGCCACCGAAAGGAATCGAAATCAATGATTTCGAAGAGTACTTCAACAGTTTACCTCTTCCAAATGATTTAAAAAGAGATTTATTAAGAATTGCTACTCAAATTTGTACATATGTACAATCTAGTATTTATGGTGATTTCTTTGACTATAGTGTGATTTCAATCGAAAAAACTATAAAACGCTATGAACGCCAATATAAAAAAGCCATCAAAGATTATAAAAATCAAATAGAAGACTTAGTTGATTTCCAAACACTAAATGAACTTAATCATAAAATTAACATTGTTTTCCATGATAGCATTAACAACACTGAAAACATGCTTTTTACAGGTGATGCTGAAGACTATGACATGAACACCATAGCCACTGCTACTGATTATCCGCTACACGAAAAATATAAGTATATTAAAATTCCACATCATGGAACAACTAGGCACTATTTTAATTTTTCAAGATATGTTCCAGAACACGTACTTATTCCTAACGGCGAAGTAAATTTTAAAGATCCTGCCACACATGAAGCATATAAAATTGACGAAAGGTACGGCCTGTTAACTTCTAGACACACTTGCTCTAATTGTAACAATTGCAAAGCTTGTGATAAAGCTTGTCATTATCCTATTACATGTATTGGAAGTACCAAAAACGTCGTATTCCCTTTGCTATACACCACAATCAGATAATATACTACATACAAAAAATAGCGCCCCTATTATAAAGAGGCGCTATTTTATCTACATAAGCAATTATCCAACATCCAATTTATTTGTTTTCTTCAAATACTTTGCTGGAATTGGATTATCCATTCTCCAAATCACATTCATAGGTCTGCTGCCTATATGGCTTAAATAATTAGCTGTACCCAAGAATGAATATGGTGCCGTTCCTACGCTGTCCTTTTTAAACTCTCTGACAAATAGTAAAATTTTACTTCCACCAGAAACATGATTGATATATCTCTGTCCAGTTGGTGATGTATCCGATGTTGTGCTCTGGCTCTGCCAATGGAAGAGTTCACTATTAATAGAATAATCTTCGTACATTGTAGTTGGTGAATAGTCTTTGTCAGATTTATTTAGTGTAACAAAGAAAATATCAATATTCTTTTCAGGGAGCCACTTGCAACCTTCACGAACAGTATTAGGCTTCATAAAGTCCATTGCTACTAAGATTTGATCTCTGGTATATGTGCAATACAAATCAAGAGGACATTCAAATCCTACATCAACCGACTTATCAATAATATCCAAGTCATCATACTTAATTTCTAGAATATCAATAATCTCCTTGAGCAATAGCTTACATTTAGCTAGCTCAGCCAGATTATTTTTCACCTTGTCATCTTCCCAATTCTCCGCTGTCTCATTCCAAATAGTGACATAGAACATTTGAAGCATTCTCTTTTCAAGCGGTGACATTGAGCCAATATCAACAGTCTCTAAAGAAGGTAGCACCTTTAATAAGAATTTTATCCATCGTCTCGAATCTATAGCGATAATCTTTGAAAATGCTTTTGTTACAACTTCCTCTAATGGCTCATTAAAATTCTCGATGACTCTAGCATCTGCACACAATCTAGTAAATGAATATTTTGAATAAATGGTGCTGAGTTTAAGACGATAGTACTTAATGAAATTAGCTAATGTAAGTTCCTGTCCACTATCCTCTGTAAATGATTCGATGCGAGAAATAAGCCCCATTCTATCGCCAAAGGACTTTTTGATATTGTTCAAAATAATGTCCGATGCTTTTTTCTCTAGTTGTATATAGCATCCCTTAGGAAGCGCAACAAATCCCTTCTTCATTTCATACTGAACACTATGCTCTGTATTAGAAAGAAGCGCAGCAAATTTCTCTTCAAAATTATATTTTTTATTCGCTTGTCCAATAAAGTCTAGTACAGTGAGGCACTCTTTTCCTTCAGCCAAACGTAAACCTCTTCCTAGCTGCTGTAAAAAGATAGTCAGGGACTCAGTTGGTCTTAAGAACAATACTGTATCAACTTCAGGAATATCCACACCTTCATTGTACAAATCTACTACAAATATAAAAATAAACTCGCCATTCACCAACCTGCTCTTTGCTGTATTCCTCTCCTGTTCTGAAGAATCAGCTGTTAATGCAATAGATGGTATACCTTTTTCATTAAATTGCTCTGCCATAAATTTGGCATGTTCCACTGAAACGCAGAAGCCAAGGCCATGTAATGAATCCATATCTGTAACATACTTATGTATTGAGTTTATGATATGATTGGATCTCTTTACAGCCACTTCCCTGTTCAAGGAATACAGATTGCTTAACTCAGTTTTGTCATATCCACCTCTACCCCATCTAACATTTGAAAGATCTGTCTCGTCGGATACTCCAAAATATTGGAATGGGCAAAGAAGCTTTCTCTCTATAGCTTCTGGAAGTCTAATCTCCGCTGCAACGTGTCCATCAAAATAATCTAAAATGCTCTTACCATCCATACGCTCTGGAGTAGCTGTTAATCCCAGTAGTACCTTAGGTGTAAATTTACTGAGTAATCCCTGATATGTAGGGGCAGCTGCATGATGAAATTCATCTACAACAATGTAATCATAATAATCTTCTTCAAGAATTACATATAATTTCTGTGAAGCAACTGTCTGAATAGAAACAAACAAATTATCTAAACTTTCTGGCTTATTATTTCCAACAAACAATTCTCCAAAATTTGGATTCTTTAGAACTGCTCTAAATGTAGCCAAACTCTGTTTCAATATTTCTTCTCTATGCGCGACAAAGAGAATCCTATTTTTTTGATTAGGATTCTCTTTACAAAATCTTCTATAATCAAGAGCTGCAATAACTGTTTTACCAGTTCCAGTTGCAGCCACTATCAAGTTTTTATATCTTCCGTGAATTTCTCTTTCAGCACTGATTCTATCCAATATTTGCTGCTGATAAGGATAAGGGTTAACATCTACAATATACTGATATTTATCACCATCAGAACTATACTTTTCGGCTTTCAGTGCATGCTTAAGCTTGCCATAGCTATTCTCCGTATATTCTTCAAATGTTGTACTATTCCAATAACTTTCAAAGGTAGCTTCAATCTTCTTTATCGTTGCACCCATATCTTTGGCTGTAGCTTTTATATTCCACTCAAGGCCGCTAGACATTGCCACATTTGACATGTTTGACGAACCAATATATGCCGTAGTAAACGATGTATTTCTGTAAAAGATATATGCTTTAGCATGAAGTCTAGTTCTTTTTGTATCATAAGATATACGCACTTCGGTATTTTGAAGTTTACGAAGTTCATCTACAGCCTTTATATCAGTAGCTCCCATGTATGAAGTTGTAATTATTCTCAGCCTTCCGCCTCTATCTGTAAATTTACGCAGTTCTTCAATTAGTAGTCTTAAACCACTCCACTTAATAAATGAAACCAGCATATCAATTCGGTCTGCTGTTTCCATTTCTTTTTTCAATTCCAAATACATTTGAGGTTCATGAACAGCTCCAGTAAATAAGCTACTTTGAGCAACAGATGTTTCAGGACGTACAACGTCCTTAGCCTTGCGTTTTCCAATTTTATACATAGGATCTGATTCAGACAGCAAAGCAAGTAATTGCTCAGCTTTTTCATCCACCGCAAGTTCCTGTAAATCACTTTGCTGTGTCTCTTTAGATAGAAGCTCAACTACCTTATTTACTAGATCTACCTTTGCGCCCAATTCATCCTGTTCAGACACACTATCTAAGCTTTTCTTTATAACTTCCGTAAGGTATCTAGAAAGAATTCCTGATGCTTCTGCAGAATCAATTTTCTCAGTATACTTCAAATCATCTTGTTGAGTAGATAATTCTTTCTGAACTAGATTATTTATTACTTGCTCATAAAGACCTGGTTTCAACATATCTTTATCCTTCTCATCTTATGGCACTTACTGTTATTTGCTACCGTGTTTACATTATACCGCCCATTCATGTACTGTCTCAAGATCTATGAGTCTTCATCCAACTCATCTTCAAATTCCAACCACCCAAGCAGTCTATCTTCTTCCCTCTCTCTTCTTAGCTGGTCCTGTCTGCGGTCGAAGTCACGGCGCTCTTTTGAGCTCATGCCTTTTACCAGATTCTTGTACTCTTTATCTGTGAGTCTTACATCTTTATCTCTTTTACCAAAGAACATAACTGACCTCCTTTTATTATCTAAACCACATCTTTTGTTGCATTAAGTTTTTCATTCTAAGCTCTCTTCTTTTTACCTATGATCAATTTACATCATGAAATATCCCATAAAGTTCCCAACTACATATTGTTATGGCAAAAGCTCTTTTGATAAGAGGAAGCGCAATATATAGTACCAACAAAAAAGCAGCCTTACATTCCTGCAAAGCTACTTACTTTTTCTGTCCTCATCAAAATGAGCTATCAGCGACCTCCCTATGTCCACTCAAAATCTCACGCCGCACTTTGGGCAAAACTCAAAGTCCTCAGTTGTCTCATATCCGCACTGTCTGCACTTTTTGTAGCCGCTGACAAATCCTCTTCCGCTGGTTACCCTTGTAAGGTGCTCTTGCTGAATCTCTACTGCTTCGCCCCTTGCAATTGCTTTTCCGATCTCTTTGTCCAACTCATACACTGCTCCACAGCAGCTAGTCTGCACGTAGTAGCGCTTGCTCCACTTTATGGTAGGTATAAAGAAAAGTGATAAAACCGTATATGTCATGAACACGTTGAAACGGCCGTATTTCCCGCATATTGCACAGGTCACTAACTGATTAAATGCAAAATCCTTTCTACCAGTTGAAATTCCCCAGATCAAAAACATATCTTACACTCCCTCCGGCCACACCGAGCCTACATCCAATTTATTTTCTACAAGCCATGCGTCCTCCACGGACACATACCTTATCTCGTCATTTTCATTCACTAGTGTCACAGACACTCTAGGCTGCTGCCCGGGCTGAAGTTCTTCACATCCATAGTCGCCATCATATATCTGCTTTATAGTCCACATGATCAAAGCTCCTTTTTGAAATATTATACTATAATGATGAAAAATCAGAAGGTATCATCGGCTCCTTTGTGATAAAATAGCAAGTGCAGTCTATTTAAGGGGGATTGGTCGTGAAAGAGGAAAAGAAAAAAGAGATTGTAAGAATAATTAAGTTTGTATTCTTTTCAATCTCTGCCGGGATAATAGAAATAGCGAGTTTTTCGCTACTTACGGAGCTTACAACTTTGCCATATTGGCCATGCTATCTGACAGCTCTGGTGTTATCAGTTTTATGGAACTTTACACTTAATCGCAAGTTTACATTCCAAAGTGCAAGCAACGTGCCTATAGCGATGATTAAGGTTGCACTGTTCTATGCAGTGTTTACACCTGTTACTACTATTGGTGGAAACTATCTAGTTGAAAATCTTCACTGGAATGAATATCTTGTAACCGGGATCAACATGATCATAAATTTGAGCACTGAATACCTCTATGATAGGTTCATTGTATTTAGAGACAGCCTTGATACTCATTGCATTGATCATAAGACAAACGAAGCGTAGTGGACTACGCTTCTATTTTTTACCTCTTATATCCACACTCAGACTTCTCTGGTCCGTCAACGCCAGATTCATAGTGAGCGCGGAATTCCATGTTGATGTCACGGATTTCTTTTTTGCCATCGATGTAGTCTTGGTACATTTCGGCAAGGCCGCTCATGCAGCCGTCACAGGAGCCGCTGATGTTACCGATGGACTCGGCTACGATGCGCTCTCTTTCTTCTCTTGTTGTATCTTTTATAAGTATTGAATCCATTTGTTCTTACCTCACATCTTCATATAAATGATCCACTACCCCCGTCCCCCAGGTCCACTTCGGGCACCATCAAAAAAAGTCTCTGATCGCCTGTTTGAGTTCGTCAAGATGCTCTTCAAAGCAGTGGTCTGCGCCGTGAATTGGCACTACTGTGCAGTCGTGGTACAGGGCATGAGCCTTCTCGGCGTAGGAGTATGGAACAACGCTATCTGCGTCGCCGTGAACTATGTAGACAGGGCCGTTATATCTTACTATCTCATCTTCTACGTGAATGGTCTGAGCTACACGGATGTAATCTCCGGAAAGCTCCCAATCGCCTGACTTAACAGAAACTGGAATATGTGCAGGGTCAAAGCTTGTGCCAAGGATAGAACCTTCTCTTGTGATCTCAGGAATCATCCAGGCTGGAGACAGTGGAAGAATTGCTTTGAAGTCATCTGCACACATACCGCCCACCAGCATTGTAAGGAGTCCCCCCTGAGAGTGGCCGCTAAGATACAGGTCTGTCACAAAGTCTAAGGTTCTGGCATAGCTCACAACAGAAAGGGCATTAGTTACCCATTTATACAGAGTGTGATTCTTGAACTCTCCTTCACTCTTGCCATGTCCGTACATTTCGGCTCTCAGCACTGCAACACCTGATTCAAGCATGGCATCTTTGACAGCAATGATGTGGTCTTCTTCCATGTGACCTGTGAAGCCATGAATTAGGATGCAGAGAGGTCCTTTAGTGAAGCCTTCTGGTTTGTCTAGCTTGGCGTGAAGGCGGATGCCATCACTTGGGATGTAGAATTCGTTCATTGTAAGTCCTCCTGAGATGTTATTTGAAAAAGACCTTATGCATCAGCGCATAAAGTCTTTTGTATCTAATAATATAGTCACCGGTCCGTCATTGACGGATTCAACCTTCATGTCAGCGCCAAACTGTCCTGTTCCGACTTCGAAACCTCTTTTCCTACATTCTGAAACTACAAGCTCGTAAAGGGGCTCTGATATCTCAGGTCTTGCCGCGTCTGTAAAGCCTGGTCTTCTGGAGCTGCAATCTGCGTAGAGAGTGAACTGGCTCACGATGAGGAGCTTAGCACCTGCATCTTTTGGATTTATGTTCATCTTGCCGTTCTCGTCCTCAAACACTCTAAGACCACAGATCTTATCAGCAATCTTGATTGCCTGTTCTTCCTTGTCATCATTATGAACGCCCAAAAGCACAAGAAAGCCTTTATCTATCGAAGAAACAGTCTTTCCATCTATTGTAACTGAAGCTGACAGCACTCTGGTCACTACTGCACGCATATCTATCCCCCTGGCTTTATTTAGAATGTGTATGTCGCAATATATTCCATCTGATCTGGAACGATCAGGTTTGGTTCTCTTGTTGAAAGAATTGGCTTCCTGCCTTCAGAAATGAGCTGAGCCTCGAAATGATACATGGCAATTCCAAGGTCTACCTTCTGAACGTCGTAGTCTTGTGTTGCAAAGCCTTTGTCTTTTTTCTCATAGAAGTGAGCTTTGTTATCCTCAATAAGGATCCTCCAAGGCTGCTTGTTAACTGCTGATGGAGCAATCCTTACTGCTTCAAGGTCATCCATAAGACCGTGGCCTACAGCATAGGTTCTATCAAGTGGCATTCCAAAGTCTCTTACGAAAAAGAGCTCTTCCATCTTCATTCTGGATTCTGCCTTAACACCTTTTCTCATGAGAGTCTCTTTGATGGACATCTTCTGAGCTGGTCTTCCAAGTGGTGACACGCAAGGCATTATCTCGTCTTCTGAAAGCTTTGCTGCTGCCTCGAACTTCTCTCTTGGCAATGTGCCGCCAATCCAGGCTGTGCCAAGGCCAAGCTCTAATGCTTTCATCTGAAGCATTTCAAAGCTGTAGCCATAAGCTTCTTCGGCATTTTCCTGTTTTTTTACTGAGGCTGTTATGTACATCTTCTCCCCTGCAAGAACAGGACTTGATAATTTATTTTCGTCAGCATCAAGAAACTCAAATCTTACCTTGATACCGTATGGGTTTGTAATCTCTGAAGCGTAATCTTTTAACTCGTCAATAAGCTTTTGATCTGGCATCTGCCCATCAAATGTTCTTACGCTTCTTCTTTTCCTTGCTAAATCAATAAATGTTGACATAAATCTTTTCTCTTCCTTTTATTACGTTTTCCGAAAAGATTATACCACTATTATGATTTTTTCCAATTAAATTGGTGTTTGAAAAATTTGTGAACTTTTTTGTCAAAAAAAGGTTTTTTAGGTTTGTAGCCATCTTTCCGTATTGGAAAGTTTTTTCTCTCGCAACTGGATAAATGGTATGTTAAAATGCAAGTAAAGAGCTTGTACACTTAGTCATAGAATATAGATGAAATGAGGAGAAACTATGGCTAAGGAACTAAAGTACAAGGATATTATCAAGAACAGAGAATATAGAAAGCTTCTTTTTACTAATCTGATCAACAGATTTGGTGATTCAGTGGATGCAATTGCCTTCACCTGGCTGGTGTATCAGATCACTCACAGCGCCTCATGGTCTGCGCTGATATTTGGACTTAACGTACTTCCAAACATTATCGTGCAGCCTTTTTCCGGAGCACTTGTTGAAAAGATGGATAAAAAGAAGGTCATCGTTGGCACACATATTTTGAGAGGTCTCGTGATCTCTGGCTTTGTGGCTATGTACCTTATGGGCGTGGTAAACCCTATCATGATGGCTGTGTTCACACTTGCTATCACAACTATCGAGTCATTTAACCTGCCTGCATCTACAGCTTTTATCCCTACAGTTATAAGGAAGGAGCACTTAACTCATGCAATGAGCCTTAACTCAACTCTTTCTAACACTGTAGCTCTTATCGGTACTGGTCTTGCAGGTATCATCATTGCAAAGTTTGGCGTATATACTGCAATGCTCATCGATGCGGCTACCTTCTTCATGGCTGCTATTGGAACCTGGTCACTTAAGACTACTACACCGGAAGTACCTGCTACTGAGGCTTCAGAAACTGTGCAGGCTGTACCTGCTGCCAAGGAATCATATCTTTCTCTTTTGAAGGGTGGATTTGATTACGTTAAAAAGAGCCGTGTAATCCTGAACTACTGCCTTATTGCTATAGTTCTTAATTTCCTCTTGGTGCCACTTAATTCACTTCAGGCTCCTATCGTAGAGGATGTGTTCAAGATGGGCTCAGAGCTTTTGAGCGTAATGGGTATGGCTGCTGCGATCGGCGCTATCATTGGTTCAGCTCTTGTTCCTATGTTTGCTGAGAAGATGTCAGCCAAACAGATCCTGGTAATCTGCGGAATTGCTCTTGGAGCGGGAATGTACCTTATTACACTTGGCAAATATACAAATGGCGCGGCTATTCCAGGATATCTTTTGACAGCGCTTAGTTTCATGATCATGATGTGCTCAGCGTCCATAATCGGCGGAACTCTTAGCATTCAGTTTGTTAAGAGCGTAGATCAGAGCTTCCTTGCTAGAGCTGCTGCGGTATTCAATGCTTCATCTTCTGCTGCAACTCCACTTGGCTCACTTCTCATCTCTTTTGCCGCATTAAAACTTAGCGCAGCTACTCTTATCGGCGGAAGCGCCGTACTTGCGATACTACTCTTTGTTCTCGTAGCATTTAGTCATATGAATTTCGAATTGAAGGAAGAATTGCCAGATGCAACTTAAGCTAGCGGAAAACATCAAGAGATATAGAAAGGAAATGGGACTTACCCAGGACGGACTTGCAGAAGCCCTGGGTGTTACCATTGGCGCGGTCTCCAAGTGGGAAAACGGCAACAATGTGCCGGATATCACGACACTCATGGAGCTTGCAAATCTTTATAACATCTCTATGGATGAGCTCCTTAGCTATGACAAATCTTCCAAGAATATAGACAAGATGGTAGAGACTATCGAAAATCTCTGCGACGAACACAAATTTGACGAGGCGGTTCTAGAGGCTAATAGTGCTCTTACTCGCTATCCTCACACCTTCAAGGTTCTTTTGGCCTGCGCCAAGCTGTACTACTACAAATCTTACGCAGACATGAACGCCAAGGATTGTGACATGGCTATTGACCTTATGAATCGCTGTCTTGAGTACTTTTCACAGAACACTGATCCCGCGGTCAAGGAGTTCACTATACGCCTTTACATTGCTGAGCTTTATATGAAAAAAGATCCTGACAAAGCCCTTGCTGAGCTTAAGAATATCAACTACAACGGCTGCAATGACGCTATTATTGGTCAGCTTCTTTTAGATATGCACAATAGAGAGGAATGTCTTGAGTACAGCTCCATGGCGCTACTGCGAAACTTTGGAGTTCAGTACGAGCTTATGACGAATATGTCTCTTGCTGTTGCTTCTTCTGGTAAGGTCAAGGATCTTAGGATGGCTGTTGACCTTTTGGATGCATCGATTGTCATATTAGATACCTACGCCGTTCCTGATTCTATTGGCTATACTCACAAGTTAAAGACCATTTCTCTTATCATAAAAGCTTGGTGGTTTGCATGCCTCAAGGAATATGACGCTATGGAAGAGTGCGTCCGGGATTCCTACAACCTTGCGGTTACATATGACAAGACTCCTCACAAGTCTTCTGAACTTTCCACCAGTATCCGTTTTTACCTATGTAAGCACAAATCGTCCGTTTACGATTCTCTGGGTGCTACTGCTGTTTCGGGAATTGAAGCTCTTTTCTCTCAAAAGATCGATGGCTCCAACAAGATAAACCACAAGCATTTGGGGAAAGTTATCGAGTGCTGGAATCGAATGAAAAAAAATGAGCCCTAGGGACGGAGGTTGGAGCTCATTTTTCCCAAAATGAGCTCCAACCTCCGTCCCTAGGGCTCAAAAATTACTGTGCATTCTTGAGCTCTTTGTACTGAGCGCCTGTAAGAACTTCTGAATCACCGCAGCATGGGCAAAGCATAAGATGCTTTGATGTCCATCCAATTACAGGGATGTAGAACAATGTGAAGTAAGTCTTCTGTCTGGCAAGACTACGCTGTACCTGATGATGACAGTTTGGACAAACCTCCATGCCGAAGTTTCTGTCTATTTTCATTTTCTTTTTTGTTCCGTATACGATTATCATCTGACCTTCCTCCTATTAACCTACAAGATTTGCTGCATTAGCCTGTGCGCGCTGCATAAGTGTTCCGAGCGCTGTTGTGAAATCAGCTACATTCTGGTTCTTGGAACATTTTGAGAAGTAGAACAATTCGTTGTTCTTGGTCTCAACTGCGATTGCCATGTAATTGTAATCGTATGATCCATAGAAGCAGTTAGATCTGTAAACGTTAACGATATCCTGAATAGGAAGGATCACGATGGATCTCTTGAAATCTCCATAGTAGCAAACATAATTTGCTGTGATCATGATCTGGGCTTTGGAAAGGTTCATTGCACCTACTGCCTGTGCCTCTGTGCACATAGCGTTGAGATACTCCTGTCCTCGACCACCCTGTAATGCTTTCATTACATTTTCAACGTTTTTTTCCTTTGTAAAGTCGAATACTTTTTCAAACTTTGCCATTCTCTTTCCTCCTTAGTGAATACCCACCAAGAAGAAAGTATAAACTTTTTTTCGAAAAGAAACAATTAGTCTAATCCGAAAGTTTCGCCAAATACAAGTACTGCATTTCGCACACAGTCTTCACATGGACATAATGGTTTACCGTCTGTCATTGCCTTCAGATCCTTGCATTTCAAAGCTCCACATCTTCTTGCAAACTCTTCCTGGATCTGTCTTGTAAGTCCAAGTGTTCCCTGTCCTTCTGTCTTAAGACCAGTGATCATACCTGCGCCAATTAGTGCTCCGCAGGTTGCCTCAAGATTTCCCATACCTGCGCAAAAGCCAGCAGATATCTGTTTTAACTGTTCTTCTGATAAGCTAGTCTGATCTGCCAACGCAGTAGTGACTGCCTGAGCGCAGTTGTACTTGCCTGAAAGTTTCATTTCTACAGCTTTTTCAGCTCTTTCTTGTAAAGTCATAATTCTCCACCTTTCCTTATCTTGCAGATTCCCTGAGTCATTGTTCCCATCGGACAAAACGTACACCAGGTTCTCTCTTTATAAAGTGCCATCACTATCAGTCCGATAAGTGTTGAAGTCAGCATCAGACTGTAAAATCCAAATCCAAATTGTGCAACCCAATCTGGGAATACACTTCCATTATACGCCCATTTCCAAGGAACCTTAAATGTCCAGAACAGTTTGATAGCTTTGCGAAGTGATTCAGTTCCTGAAAAAACTAGATATGTCTGAAATACCATAGTACCAAACATTGTCAGGAAAAATGCCAAGAATCCATACCTGAACCATTTAGATGCCATCCATTTAGGAGCAGGCTTTTTTCTCGAACATTTTAGATTCCTACCTAGTACCCAAAAGAGCTGCCCTCTGCCGCACATGTGATTACAAAACCACTTATTACCTCCAGCGATAGCAAATATCAGCGGCAAGATAAAATCTATCATTCCAAGCCAGGCAAATAAGATGTTAAAAAAGCCCAAGGCAAAATATATTATTGACCAGATCCACAGGTAGTCATACCAATGCTTATTCTTTTTGCTTGTCATCTCGAGCCTCCCTATCTGTATCACATACTGCGATTGATCCTGCAGGACACGCTTTTTCACATATACCGCAACCAACGCATTTAGAAGTGTTCACAACAGCGTAGCAGCCTTTATAAATAGTTATTGCATCTCGCGGACACTGCAGTGCACATACTCCGCAGGCAACACATCTGCTTATGTTATTTGCCGCCTTCCTCATAACCAATCTCCTTATAATTTGAACTTGTCTTTTTAGAACAATGCCAATATTATAGTGGTATAAAAAATATATCAAGTACGCAGAATATATGTACCTAGTAAGGAAAAACATACCATGGGAAATAACAAGAAAAAAGAACCTTTATGCGACAACATCGCAGGAGAAGGCTGCGGCCTCAAAAAGGTAATAAACATCGTCGGTGGCAAATGGAAGATCATGATCTTATGCGTCATCGACAATAATGAAGTTGTGAGATATGGTGAACTTCGCCGCGCGATACACGGCATTACTAACACTATGCTGGCTAATTCGTTAAAAGAGCTTGAGACAGACGGACTAGTTGAACGAAAGCAGTACGACGAGATGCCCGTCAGAGTTGAATATAATCTTACTAAAAAAGCAAAAAGCCTCATCCCAATTCTTTTAGAATTAAAAAAATGGGGTGAGGACAATATCTGACATTATTAAAAAATGAGCTCCAACCTCCGTCCCTAGGGCTCAAAAATGTGCTTCAAGTTTTTTGGCATCTTTGCAAAAGATATAAGTGTAGGCTGTAAATCCAAGGGTAAAGACAAGCAGTCCGCCCCAGGCAATTACAAATACAATAAAGAAAATGCAGTAAAACTGCAAAGTATCCATAAATGCAGCGAAACCATATACCATCTCAGTCTGTACATTTCCGAATGACTGTACAAAAGGTATAGTTCCGTGAATTGCAGAATAAATGCATTCCTTAAGCACATTGATGACTGGAATCGCTGTTATTATCCACAAAATAACGTCGATTGAAATAGTAATTTTTTTCCTTGTTTCCATAACTCTTTTCCTTTTATAAATGAAAAAGCGGCAAGCCGTGGCCTGCCGCTCTGACTTATTCAGTTATTATATCATATTGCTGCAAATCCTTTTTCAAGGTCAGCAATGATGTCATCGATATGCTCTGTACCGATTGAAAGTCTGATGGTGCTCTGTGTGATGCCCTGATCAAGAAGCTCCTCATCACTAAGCTGTGAATGAGTTGTTGTTGCAGGATGGATCACAAGGCTCTTTACATCTGCTACGTTAGCAAGAAGTGAAAAGATCTCGAGGTTATCGATAAACTTCCAAGCAGCCTCTTTTCCTCCCTTGATCTCGAAAGTGAATATTGAAGCGCCGCCGTTAGGGAAGTACTTCTCATAAAGGGCGTGATCTGGGTGATCAGGAAGTGAAGGATGGTTCACCTTCTGCACCTTTGGATGGTTCTTAAGGAACTCAACTACCTTCTTGGTATTCTCAGCGTGTCTATCGAGACGGAGTGACAATGTCTCCACTCCCTGCAGTAGGAGGAAAGCATTGAATGGAGAGATTGTAGCTCCGGTGTCCCTAAGAAGGATTGCTCTGATATATGTCACGAAAGCAGCTGGTCCTACTACGTCGTAGAAAGAAACTCCGTGATAGCTTGGATTTGGAGCTGCGATCTGTGGGTAGTTGCCGCTTTCCTTCCAGTTGAACTTACCTGCTTCTACAATTACACCACCAAGTGTTGTGCCGTGGCCGCCGATGAACTTAGTTGCTGAATGAACTACGATATCTGCGCCGTGCTCGATTGGTCTGATGAGATATGGTGTTCCGAATGTGTTGTCGATCACAAGTGGAAGTCCGTGCTTGTGAGCTATCTCTGCGATGGCGTCGATATCTGGGATATCACTGTTAGGATTTCCAAGTGTTTCAAGATAGATTGCTCTTGTGTTGTCCTTGATAGCTGCCTCAACTTCCTCAAGATCATGTGCATCAACAAATGTAGTTGTAACGCCGTACTGTGGAAGTGTATGTGCCAAGAGATTGTAGCTTCCACCGTAGATTGTCTTCTGAGCTACGATGTGGCCACCGTTTGCTGCAAGAGCTTCGATCGTATATGTGATGGCTGCTGCTCCGGATGCAACTGCAAGTGCTGCTGATCCGCCTTCAAGAGCTGCGATTCTCTTTTCAAATACGTCCTGAGTTGAATTTGTAAGTCTTCCGTAAATATTTCCTGCATCAGCAAGTCCGAATCTGTCGGCTGCATGCTGTGAATTTCTAAATACGTATGAAGTTGTCTGGTAAATAGGTACTGCTCTAGCGTCTGTTGCTGGATCAGGCTGTTCCTGTCCTACATGTAACTGTAATGTCTCAAATCTGTAATCACTCATTTCAACTTCCTCCTACTCTTTTCACACATTTTTTTGTTCAAGTCGTTTTGTTGAAATAAATGATAGCGCCAGTGCTACTAGTTGGCTAATACTTAAGATTTATTGTCTGCAATAACCATTACTTATCACACGATTTGTTTAGTTATGCGTTGCGCTCTTTAGCTCATCTGCAGAAAGAGTCTCATTCATGCTGCCAGTACGATAGCCTTTGAGGTCAAGAGTAACGTAGGTGAATCCGAACTCCTTGAGTTTGTCATAGACTTTAGTTCTGACATCTTCCTGCATGAATTTGTCGAACTCAGCTGGGTCAAGCTCTATGCGGGCCATGTTGCCGTGGATACGGACTCTCAGCTGATGGAAGCCAAGGTCTAACAGGAGCTGCTCTGACTTATCCACCATAGAAAGCTTTTTTTCTGTGATCTCTTCACCATAAGGGAAGCGGCTTGAAAGGCAGGCAAAGGACTGTTTATCCCAGGTAGGTAGTCCAAGGTAATTGGACAGTATCCTTATCTGCTCCTTGGAAAAGCCGATCTCACGAAGCGGACTCTTTACCCCAAGCTCTGCAACTGCCTGAAGCCCCGGTCTGTAGTCACCATTATCATCAAGATTTGAGCCTTCCACGACTTCCTTCATGCCATTGTCATCAGCAATCTTACGGATTTTTTCAAAAAGCTCGTGTTTGCAGAGATAGCATCTATTCTTAGGATTATGAGAGAATCCCTCAATCTTGAGTTCCTCTGACTCCACAACAGCATGCTTTATTCCCTGAGACTTGCAGTACTCAAGCGCCTCATTAAGTTCTCTCTTGGGAAAAGAGCATGATGATGCCGTAACTGCCATAACCTTATCGCCAAGAGCCTCTTTTGTCGCATACAGCAAGAACGTAGAATCAACTCCACTAGAAAAAGCCACCGCTACGCTCTCTAAAGAGCGCAGGTAACCTTTAAGTTTTTCATATTTATCAAGAAGCATCTCGTTTGGTTTTTCTTTTGTGCTCATAGATAATCCTCATCATCTCTGAATTCATAACTTTTGTTTGAAAGGATTATAACATATTCATGTCTCGTTGCAATTAAATAGCAAAATGAGCCCTAACCTCCGTCCCTAGGGCTCATTTCGGATTAAAAGCGTTCGTAGCTTAGGTTATCATAGTCGATGTCCTCTGTTCTGCTTGCTGGTGTAGCAAGAGGAAGTTCATGACCTTTTTTGATAAATACCAGTACTTCGTTCAGAGCAGCCTTCACATAGTGATGGCCTTTGTTTAGAACTTCAACGTCGTAGTCGTTGTAGCTTCTGAATCTGCAAAGCTTCATGTCTTCTGGAAGGTATACGTATCTGCCGTTTGCGTTCTGCTTGTAAACTGGTGCGATCATGATGCTGGAACCTACGTATAGCTGGTCTTCAACTTCATATGCCATGTCATCCTCGGGATGATCAAAGCAGAGAGGTCTAAAGAGCATTTCATCATTATCGACTGCATTCATAAATTCAGAGTAAAGGTATGGGATCAGAGCATACCTAAGCTTTAAGATATTTCTGAAACTTTCAGTATCAGTAAATCTGTAGAATTCCTGTCTTCTTGTGCCTTCTGCAGAATGGTTTCTGAAAAGAGGTGTGAATATGCCAAACTCAGCCCATCTCAGCAAAAGATCCTCTGTGACATCAGCTCCAAAGCCGCCAATATCAGCTCCGCTATAAATAAATCCGCACATGTTAAGTGCAGGCATCTGCTGGATATTAAGAAGCAGATGACTCCACCAGGACTTATTATCTCCGCACCAAACTCCGCCATAGCGATGCATTCCGATATATGAAGATCTGGAGAACATAAGGATCCTTTTGTCTGGAGATAGTCTCTCAAAAGCCTCTCCTGCAGCTCTTGTCATGTTGTAGCCAAACAGGTTGTGAACCTTATCATGTCTGTATCTCTTTCCCTTGTACTCATGATAGAATCGCCTGTAATCCTCATCGTTGTTGGCAAGTCCTCCAACCATGCTCTGCATGTCAAAAAAGGATCTGATATCAAGGTTCTTTCCCTCATAATCCTTTATCTTTTCAAATACTTCTTTTAAATGATCTTCTGTATAAAAGATAGCTGGCTCATTCATATCATTCCAAAAGCCGTCTATTCCGTAGTCCAAAAGAACTTTATACTTATCCCCAAACCATTTTCTTGCATCTTCGTTCAAAAAATCAGGGAAGTGGACCTTGCCCGGCCAGACTGCGGCAACAAGGTTTTCACCATTTTCTTTTTTACAAAAATAGTCGTTCTTTACGCCTTCTTCGTATACATCATAGCCCTCTTCGATCTTAACACCAGCATCGATGATAGGAACAAGGTGTATGTTTCTCTTTTTCATCTCCTCTACAAAGGCCTTAAAATCAGGGAATCTTTCATCGCTGACTGTAAAGTCCTTGTATCTTTCCATGTAATCGATATCAAGATAAACACTATCGATTGGAATATCATTCTTGTCGTAATTATCTACAACTTCTCTGACCTGGTCCTCATTCATATAGCTCCATCTGCTCTGACCAAAGCCAAATGCCCATCTTGGAGGAATATAGCTCTTTCCGATAATGCCCCTGAACTCTTTTACGATATCAAGGATACTTGCGCCATCGATCACGTATATGTTGGCATCAAAGTCTTCAAAATCAATGAAAAAGACGTTTGTATCTGTATAGCCTATATCAAAGGATACACATCCTGGTGTATCCACGTACATTCCGAATCCCTTGCCGTTTCCCCAGATGACAAAAAAGTTCTGAGCAGCATACAGAGATCTTTTATCCTCAGTATGATTTGGATCATCTGCGCACTTGCTGGTAAAGATATAACCTCTTTTGTTAATTCCTCGTACAGTTTCGCCAAGTCCAAATACATGGTCATTCTCATCCATGTCGAATCTAAGCTCATTTTTTCCCTGTACTACATCAAAATATGGGATAGTGCTTTTTTCTTCCTGTATTGAAACCACTACTGAATCTGTTTCTATCGGATTTCCAAGTCTGTATTTTTTTACCATTATCCCTTAACTCCTCCTAACATATTTCCTGCCATAAGTACATTATACTCATTCTCCTATAACAAAAATACCCCCAGGCATAAACCTGGGGGTCATCATCTCTGATTGTAAGTGGAGGTTATGATCCTTATACTACTTCGAACTTCTGTGTCTGAATGTTGAGCTGCTTGGTAACTTCTGAGTTCTGCTCCATGGCTTCGTTGATACCCTGAATCTCACCAACGATCTCTGTAGAAGATGCAGCAGACATATTGATCGCATTTGAGCTCTCCTGAACTGATGATGAAATGCTGTTGATACGCTCTGTCATATCGCCAACAACCTCATTGAGCTTGTTGGCACGTGAAGAGAAGTTAACAAGCATCTCCTCAATAAGGAGTGCTGTATTTTCATACTTGGCACCTGTCTCAACATAGGCATCATAGTCAGCAAGTACGTTTTCATTGATGAACTCGATGACCTGAATTGCGTTATCAGCAAGGGTTCTGACTGCTGTTGTAACAATGTCAGAAATCTGCTGAATGTTACCTGCTGTTTCCTTTGAATTAGCAGCAAGCTTACTGATCTCATCAGCAACTACTGCAAAACCTTTACCTGCATCGCCTGCTCTTGCAGCTTCGATTGATGCGTTGAGAGCAAGGAGATTTGTCTTGTTTGCGATCTCAAGGATCTCATTAGTAAGTTCACTGATATGATTAACCTGCTCTGACTCTGCTACAGATGCTTCCAGAACTTCAGAAAGTTCCTTCATCTTAACGCCTGTATTTTCTTTCTTGGCTGTAGCTTCCTGTTTGATGACATCTGCTTCTTCTTTGATCACGTTAGCTTTTTCTTCACCGGCTTTGGCCTGAACGTCGATGGCATCTGATGCCTCGCGAACAACCTGAACTCTTTCCTGAAGCTCATTTGTTGCTGTTGCTACGCTTTCCATAGAAGCTGAGAGTTCTTCCATTGCTGCTGTTGTATTAGTTACGTTATCACCAGCGTTCTGAATTCTTGTAAGCACGCTTCCGCTTGATGTTGAGAGCACATCTGCTCCGTTCTTTACATCACGGATAACGCCCTGAAGTGTTTCCATGAACTGGTTAAAAGAATCTGAGATCATAGCCAGCTCTGTATTAGTCCTTGTCTGGATTCGTGAAGTAAGATCACCTCTTCCTTCGTCGATGTCAGAAATGATCGTCCTTACTTCTTTTGATATTCCAGTGATAACTTTGTTGATCCTGAAATAGCTCAGTAGGTATGATGCAATGATCAGCAGGATAACGATTGCAAGGATCACACTTCCCTTGGCATTTGCATTATGCTTTTCACCAGTAAGGTATGCATCCATGCCTTCTACAAGGCCTGTGATAGATCCTTCTACAGCTGAAAGAGCTGAATTCACATTATCAAGGCTTGTTCCATAACCTGTAGATACGTAGCCCATGGCTCCCGCCAGGTTATTTCCAAGAATATATTTCTCAAGTTCCTCTGCGCCTGCAACGTATTCAGTTAACGCTGCACGAAGTGTTGCCACCTGCTCAGCGCCTTCCGCTGTATTGGTAGCCACAAGACTTCCTTCCAGATAGCTGATGCGTGTCTCGATGTCGGCTACATATGCATCATAATCTGCAAAGTCGCTTTGTGTCAGTTTGGTTCCGGCACTAAACTGACCGAGGTTCTTGTTGATCTCTGCTGAAATGTGGATAATATCCTGTCTAAGGGTTGATTCCTGAGACTGTACCTCAGATACGTTGGTACTTGCGATAACTGCTTGTGATACGATAGCCGTCATAGATGAGTTGACTACCAGTGCGTAGCTTATGAATGCTACAAGGATGAGTGAATAGACAAACAGATTTTGAAAGGTAATGGACTCTAAAAACTTTTTCATAATATTTCCTCCTAAGTGGCCAATATATAAGATCTTTAGGTATGCCAAACCCAGCGCCTACGCGCAACAGGAAACACTTTATCACGATAAAGTCTTTTGTTCAAGTTGTTTTTAAAATATTTTACAAAGAATTCACAAAGCCTGTCTGTTTTTCAATCCAAAAAAATAAAGCTCACAGATCGTGAGCTTTACTTTAACATATTTATTTTCCTGATTCCTCAACTATCTTGGTTACCAGAGGTGAGATCTGTTCGAGTACGTTGTTCATGTCCTCAAACATGTATCCCTTCATGGTTATCTTGTTCTTGAGCTGTTTGACATTTCTCTCCACATCGCTGAAGTATCCTTTTGATTCCTCGATATTTCCGGCAACGTTATCCATCTCATCATCACAGCTCTTGATGACGCGGCTCATCTGCTCGCCTTCTTCCCTAACATTATCAGCAACCTCTCTGATGGAATTGATCACTTCTTCCGTTTCTGTGATCCTCTCATGTGACTGCTCGATAGCTGTTCTGGTATCCTCAAGAGAAGACATAAGCCTGTTATTATTCTCAAGAAGCTCTGCCATGCTGGTTCCAATCTCATTTACCAGTGCTTTAATCTCCTGAGAAAGAGAATTGACCTCAGTTGCAACAACTGCAAATCCTTTTCCTGCTTCTCCAGCTCTTGCCGCTTCGATAGAAGCATTTAAAGCAAGAAGATTTGTCTGAGATGCAAAGGAATTGATCTGATTAACTTTGTCCTTGATATCATCAAAGCTCTTTTGGAACTCATCAAATACCGACTGCATTGTTGTTATGGTCTCAGAAACAGAATCTGAACTCTCATCAACCTTCTTCATTCCTGCATTGGAATTATCTGCGGTTTTCATAAGTTCATTTATGATGTTGTCAAAATGGTCTGTAACCTCTCTGATAGAGCTAAACTGGCTCTGGAAACTATCAACACTTCCTACGATGTTTCCATACTTCTGCTGAACAAGGCCAAAAGAGTTCTCGATAGTCTCTATTCCTTCAATTGTCACAGATTCCTCTTCCTGGAGCTTGTTTTTTTGCTCTATCGCAAAACGTCCAATCTCTCCAAGAGGTGCAAGCTGCTCTTTCAGCGACTTTGATGGGGATTTTAACTCTTTTTGAACTGACTGTTCTTCGTTATTTCTATTCCAAAACATGTATTATCCCTCCATTTTTCATTCAAACACTGCACATACCATTGTCTGATTGACGTGCTGCTTTTTGTACTGCTCGCCGCCTCCTACAATGCCTACATGATTGCCAACTCTTGCCATATCACTTAGGAAAGTGCCCAGGTATTTCTCATTATTGAAAAACAGATGCCTATATATACAGTTAACGGAATAAATAAAGGAGATCCTACCGTTTTCAGATTTTATCTTATCTCTTGTGCTCTCGTTGATAGCCCTGTAATCCTGAAGCTCCAGAATACAGATGGTATCATTCTCACAGACTTTTTTGTAATTTATAAGACCTCCGTCACTACTTACCTCATACTGAGAGATGATATAGGTGTCATCCCCCACAATTCTTCCAAGAGGATTCTTAAATACGTTTCCAACGATATTGCTCTTAGAGATGCCCAGCTCACTTGCATAAACATCAGCTGCAGGCCTGTTATCCAGGGCTACCAGCTCTCGCTTCTGGGCATTGACCTTGGTAGCTACATGAGTCTTGGCATTCTCCGGAACTTCGTAGATATTTTCCGAATATGTCCTGATCTTGCCTGTGTTATTCTTTACAACTATCCACGCACATGCATCTTCATAAAGCACACCATTTACGCATACTTTACTTACTTTTCCTGATGGAGTACCAAAAACAGTTCCTCCAACTACAGGAACATTCGACTTCTCAAGAGCTACATTCATAGAAGTAACCAGTCGCTCTTCATCGTTTGTGCAAAATTCAAGACATACGGTATCCTGCTGCCCTGGCCTTACATCACTAAGTGCCTTTTCAAGATTCATAATATCAAAGAGAGGCGATGAAGAAAGATAACGTAAAACACCAGCCTTCGTAGTTGCCCCTGATTCAAAAGCCACTATTACCAGGACTTTATCTGTAGCTTCTGATCCAATATAGGATGTTCCACCAGTTCCGATCAGAGGGACATCAGGATACTTTTCAGAAAGTAAGGATGATACTTCCTCTAACATATCGAATGGGCATTGGAAAAACATACCTGCTGCAGAAGCTATTCCGGATGTTGCCTCTTTTACAGCAAGTTCAGCATTAGAATTTGATGATTTACCTACTATAACTTGCACTCGTGCACCTCCTTCGTACATGATACTTACACAATTTATAGTAGCACATTATCGTTATTCCGTATGTTTTTTGGCTTATTAAATTTTTATAACCACCATATTCACTTTTAAGCCGCTGATACTTTCTTGGCTTCAGCTACGTTTTCTGTCACCTTGCCATTATATATTTCATGATCAAGAAGTCCTTCTGTCTCAGCTGTCAGAACTGTTGCAGTAGCTGCTCCGACTACATTTGTCGCAGTTCTAGCCATATCTACGATTGATGAGATAGGTGAGAAAAGAACTATAAGCTCAACTGGAAGTCCTGCTGCTGTGAAAAGAGCTGTTGCTGTGATAGTTGCTGTTCCAGGAACTCCTACTGTTCCAATTGAAACGAGAAGTGTAAGTGCTATAAGAAGCACATACTGTCCTGCTGAGTAGCTGATTCCCTGCTGGTTGATCGTAAATACTGCAAGAAGTACAGGCCAGATTCCTGCGCATCCTGGCATTCCAAGGTTTGCTCCAAGTCCTGCTGTGAATGCTGCAACGTCTCCATCAACTCCAAGGTCCTCTTTCAATTTGCTGACTGTAACTGGAAGTGTACCAACGCTGCTCTGTGAAGTAAATGCTACAATTCCTGCAGGTGCGATCTTCTTAAGGAATGTGACAGGATTAAGCTTTCCGATCGCAGCTATGAGAATGCTCTCAATTCCAAAGAGCTGTATTGCTGCAAGTACGTATGCAACCACGAGTACAGAAAGAAGTGGTAAAAGATCTTCGAGTTTGCTTCTTCCAACCGCCCTTGAAATAAGCGCTGTGACTGCATAAGGTGTAAAGGATACAATGAAACTTACTGCCTTGCCGAGTACTGTATTTGCTGCATCTACAAATGCTTTAAAAGGCTTTACCGATTCATCTTTTCTCACAGCCTTGTTATATGCAAGCGCCACTACCAGTCCAAATATAAGGATAGGTACAACAGTGTTGCTTCCCCATTCATTTATAAGATTCCTTGGGAAAAGACCTACAATTGCCTCAACTGCTGTAGGAACTTCTTTTGCCTCTGTTGCTTCTACAGTGTACTGGAAGCCTTTTCCAAGCCCCAGTAAAAGAGCTGCTACAAGAGTAATGACTGCTGCTGTAAAAGTGTTCAGGAGAAGGAAAAGAACTGATTTAAGTCCTACCTTATGAAGCTTAACCTGATCTCCAAGATTTGTGATACTTGCTATTACGCTGAATAACAAAAGCGGAACCACAAATGCCTGAAGTGCGTTTACATACACTGTTCCAAAAGCTGCAACATACTTGTAATTCTCTTTGAAAATCAGACCTAATAACACACCAAAGGCTGTCGCAATCAGTGTCCTGATTCCAAAATCCACATGTTTTCTTTTAAGAAAATACAAAACTCCAAATAATGCCAGTGCCGATATAAGTGCTCCAATTTCTAATACATTGATCTCCATAATGATCCTCCTCCAGTATAAATTAAACATTTCTCACGCCATCATTTCTTTTGTTTCTTGTTGAGAATAATCATAATGGAGCTTACTCATCCTGGCTAATACATGATCTTTATTGTTGGCTATAAGTTTGGACTATATATCCATAATTCACGCTTTCATAATGATGCTGTCACATTTCTATTGACAAACTAACAGTCGGTAGTATAATAACTACCATACGAAAGTGAGACAGAATAATGAATAGAAGAGAAGAAATAATCTATGCTACTTTAGAGCTTGCATCTGAATATGGGCTGAAATCCGTATCGCTATCTCAGATTGCAGATAAAGTCGGAATCAGAAAACCGTCACTATACAATCATTTCAAGTCCAAAGAAGAACTTGTAAAAAGTATGTATACGTTTCTTAGGGAAAAGGCAAAATTGGGTTCCAGTACTACATCCCAGGCTGACACTTTCCCGGAAGATAAGAGCCTCGCACAGATACTGGTGGAAAGCATATCTACTTACTTTAGCTTCCTTTCAGATGAGAACATGATGAAGTTCTTCAAGGTTCTTTATTCCGAGCGGAGCATTTCACCTGTAGCGGCGCAGATCATGCTGGATGAGACTGACCGAATGATCTCCCTTACGAAGAATCTCTTCTATGGCCTGGTAGTACACGGGAAAATGAAGAATGAGAATGTAGATACAGCAGCGCTTTCATATGCCATGACAGTCCATTCTCTTGTTGACAGACAGATGGATATGATCACTGCAGGGCAAAGTGATGTGCATATGGCAGCAGAACTGCCAAAGGAAATAATAGAGTATATACAGTGGTTCTGTAAGCAAATGGAGGCATGAAGATGAAAAAAAAATTGATCAACCTGTCCGGACTAACAGGTGTTATATCATTAATAAGCTACGCTTTAGCTGTGATCTTTGCTCCTTTGGCTTATCCAGGATATAACTGGATGGCACAGGCAGTAAGCGATCTTTCTGCTGAAACGGCACCATCGCGGCTTCTGTGGAACCAATTAGCGGCGGCATATAATGTATGCAGTCCGGTATGCATGATGTGTGTTTCTATCTTTGTATCAGATAAAAAAGTCAGTACAAAACTGTTTCGGTTGGGTATTTATCTTTTTGCCATTATGAACTGGATTTCGGCGATTGGATACAGGATGTTTCCACTTACTGACAGTGGAAAAGAAATATCTACTTTTCAGGAAAAAATGCATATTGTTATTACGATAGCTGTCGTACTGCTTTCCATCTCATCACTGACCATACTGATCGTAGCAGGATTTAAAAAGAATGGCATGAAGGGAATTGGCATCTGGGCTTCGATCGCACTTGCAATGATGCTTATCGGTGCAATCGGCAAGAGTGCGGTATCACCGGATTACTTTGGAATTGTTGAACGATTCAGCGTTTTCGCTGCAGTAGGGTTCAATGCAGTACTTGGGGCATATTTGTTCATGGACTCAAAGTCTTAATTCTTATACACTTTAAGTCACATAAGCACCGCCAAGAGCCACAAATCAAAAACTCATTTTCTTAGTTTACCCCCTGCTATAGCGAAAATCACACAAATCTGCTCCTTCCGCCAATGTTTTTGTCCTTACAAGCTTCATGCCCATAATATCTGCGATTACAAAAAATAGTACATTTACGTCTAAAAGCTTTATCTAAAAAATTTTGCGTAATTTGGGATAAGTAATTACGTCTATGTTTTAAATTCCTAATGAACTGGCGTATTTATGTAACATGTGTTTACGTCTATATTTATAATCCTAATGAACTGGCGTAATATAGAACAAGAAATTAAGTCTTATGATGGAAAATAATCGCACTAGGCGTAATCCCTAGGAATATTAGTACGTCATATCATGCATATTCATGATATAGACTTAAATTTCCTAAATAGACTAAGTCAAATCTAACAAAGTATCCAATATAGACGTAACTTGCATAATCTACACCTCCTCTTGTATATACATTGTATGTACACGCAATTAAAAAAACAATCCACGCAAAAAAATTGCGGGATTGTTTTTATTTTGCACAGTGCTGGTTATTCAATATAAGCTCTACTTTTACTCTTCTTCCCAACCTTTACACACATCACACCAGCCTTGAGTATCTACTACCTTCTCAAGTTCATCCGGTGCTATCTTAACTGATGTGAATTCATTGCCCCCTGCAGGATGAACGTATTCAAACCTCTTCATTGAAACGTCAAGCCATATCGGGATATCTTTTGGCACAGCAAAAGGACACACTCCACCAGGCTGAAAGCCTGTAATATCAACGACCTGCTCTCTGGGTATCATATGAGGCTTTGTATGGAATAAAGACTTAAACTTGGAGCTGTTCACTTTTCCATCGCCTGCCATTACAATGATCACAGGTTTCTCATTCACAATAAAAGACAAGGTCTTTGCAATCTCAGGTTCCGTACAACCTATCTGCTGTGCGGCATGCTCTACTGTGTCTATTGTCTCAACATGTTCTGTAAGCCTGTCACCAAGGCCATTCTCCTCTAGAAAACTCTTTACTTTTGTATTTATCATCGGATTCACCTCACATATGCAATCATGATCCTAGTATGAAATAAATGATAGTACAAGTTGCAATTTCTTTCTAATACACTGTATTTATTATGGGCGATAACTCCGATTTATATGTGAAAAGATTATGCTTAGTTGACATTTTTGCGTTTCTATCTTCAAAAAGCTTTCTGATCTGCTCTGTCAGTGCAGTATTGTCCACCTCTGACTCTTTCTCAACATCAGGAGTTTCTGACTCTGCAGCAGCTTCCTCTGCAGTCTCAGCTTTCTCTTCTTCTATCTCCATACGTTTCCTGGTGCAATGATTATACTCATGGATAGCACGCATTATGGCGTTGAGATCCTCTGGAGTGAACATACTCGCTGCCTTGGAGAGAGTATCAATGTTGTCCACGTTGACATGAAGGCTTCCACCACTAGGAAGGGCAATCTTAAGGACCTTATCCTTTTCATACATATTTCCGAGCGTAATGGCATTTTGCTTGTAATCACAGACAAAAGTAACTCCTTTGTACTGTATGACTCCATCCTTCGCCAGAAAGCTGTATGGACATTTTTTCTCAGTTTCAGCCTGTAGCTTCTGTCCAAAGCTTTCAGTCTCACTTATGACGGGAGTTGTCTCTTTTCCAGCTGCAGATCTTAATGGTCTTGTTAAATAATCATTCGCTATCGCTGCTATACCCATGTTTGCCTCCAGATAATTTATGATAAAAAAACGTGCCCTTTCAAGGATGTTCATTCCATTGAAAAGACACGCATTTCCGTTGCTATCTTTTATATCGGCAATTTTCTTTAAATGTTTATGGGTGTGATTAGATTAACTTCCAATTTATCTTACAATTCTCCCCTATGTCCCAGAGCGGTTTCCAACTCCTCTACACTGTGTGTATGCCCATGTTTTCCCTCCTTGATCACATGGGTGTGATCATGGGAATGCTCGATAGCATGCGTATGTGTAGATCCGTCATGCGTATGCGTTATCAGATGTGTGTGAGCATGTTTATGGCTATGTATCAGTGTATCCCTGACAATAAGTACAGTCCCTGTAATCATTATTATCAGCGCAATTATAAACAACATCGTAAATCTTTCTCTCAAAAATACAGCTGACATTACCACACCAATAAACGGTGCTACCGCATAATAAGCGCTTGTCTTTGCTGCTCCCAAAGTCTTCTGTGCCCTGATGTACGTGAATATACTGAGTCCATACGCAACAAAACCAAGAATCATAATTATTCCTATATATGAAAGCCTCGGGATGTTCTCTCCAAGTACCATAGCAACTATGAACGATCCTGTCCCCGATCCGATTCCTTTTATAGTCACTATTTCATAAGTGCTTTTCCCGGATATCTTTCTTGTACAGTTATTTTCAAGTCCCCAGCAAACAGTTGCCCCAAGGACAAACACAGATCCTAGTGAAAAGGAAAAGCTCCCCTCTCCTGAAAATGAAAGTATTATACTTGCCACTGTAATAAGAGATATTGCTCCCCACAGCCTTGCGGATACTTTCTCTCTGAAGAGTCCGAATGCGATCAACGTTGTTGCAACGATCTCAAAATTTCCAAGAAGTGATGCGTTGGCTGCTGTTCCCAGCTTTATGCCTATCATCAGCAGGATCGGAGCTATAATATCCAAAACAACCATTGCAAAAGTATATGGTATATCTTCTCTCCCAAGCCTTTCTTCTGTGGATTCTTTCTTTGCATGGATAATATACATGATCCCGACTCCAAGACCTGCTCCCATATACAGAAATGCAGCCATAAACGTCGGTGGCACGTTATTAAGCAGTAATTTCGAACATGGTATGTTTATTGCATAAAACACCGCCGCAAGTAATGCATATATAATTGCATTCAGTTTTTTATAGTCCAAAATGATTCATTCTCCTTAATCAATTATTAAAACAGTGTACATATCCAGGCAGCCAAAGCAGAACATCTTTGTATCCTGAATAAATGCAACTCCTGCAAACATCATAAGTGCGACTGCTGCACATATCACAACTGCTAAAAATATGGTCAATAACATATTTGTTCCTCCGAAATCACTCATTTATGAGGTCATACATATGAAACTGTTCCTCGCAGCTTCTAACCATATATCGACATTATAACTCTATTTGTTAGCCAATGCTAACTAATTTTCAAAATAATAGGGATTGCACTAAGCAATCCCTTTACTGTCATTGTAAATAAAGCCCGTTTTATTCAATGCTAATGGTTATAGTAACATCTCCATTGGAAAGAAGATCAGTTATATCTTCCGCATTCTTATCAGATATGTGACCAAGCTTTGTATATGACCAGCTATTAGAACCATAGAACACTACCATCTGATTTCCGGAGTATAGTACAACGTCACCTGAAGTCGTTGTTGTCTGCTTATCATCTCGCGGCAAGTTCTGTCCTAATGAGCCTACCTGCTCAAAACCTCCATACATTGACATCTGGATTGTAACATCACCTTCTCTGGCCATATCCCGTAGTGCTGCTACAGCCTGGTTGTCTTCCCAATCCACATTTACTTTTGTATCACCGATTTTCATTATCATAGTAGTTTCTCCAATGTCTGTTTCATCAACTGTTTCCGCATTACTTGAACAGGCGCTAACACAAACCATCATGAGCAAACTGAGTGCCATCTTAATCAATCTCTTTTTCATAGAAAATTCCCTTTATTTCAGATTCTCCTTAAAGAAGCTCTCCAGCTTGTCAAAAGGAATATAATCCTTATCTCCGCCATCATATAAATCTGTATGTACCGCGTCAGGGATAATCATAAGTTCCTTATTATCCGCGTACTTGCTGTCTCTGATCATATCTTCATATGCATCCTTTGAGAAATAGCAGGAATGTGCTTTTTCTCCGTGAACAAGTAACACTGCACTTCTGATCTCATTGCTGTACTTAAGGATTGGCTGATTAACGAAGGACTCACAACCGATCACATTCCAGCCTCCGTTAGAATTAAGACTTCTCTTGTGATAACCTCTGTCGGTCTTGTAGTAATCATAGTAATCTTTTACAAAGAAAGGTGCATCCTCCGGAAGTGGATCTACAACTCCGCCGCCAAGCTTATATTCACCAGCCTTAAGGTCCTCCAATCTCTGTGCGCACATAGCTGCCTTATGCTGATATCTTGTTTCTTCACTGTCCTCTGAATCAAAATATCCCTTGGCATTTACTCTTGTCATGTCATACATTGTCATAGCAGCTGTAGCCTTGATCCTTGTATCAAGAGCTGCTGTATTTACAGCCATTCCACCCCAACCACATATACCGATGATTCCAATCCTGTCAGGATCAACCTTCTCATTCAAGGAAAGGAAATCAACTGCCGCCATGAAATCTTCCGTATTAATGTCAGGCGAAGCCATGTATCTTACATTTCCTCCAGACTCTCCTGTAAAAGAAGGATCAAAAGCGATTGTTAAGAATCCTCTTTCTGCCATTGTCTGTGCATAGAGGCCTGAACACTGCTCCTTTACCGCGCCAAAAGGTCCACTTACAGCAATTGCAGGTAGCTTTCCTTCAGCATTTTTTGGAACATACATATCTGCCGCAAGGGTGATCCCATATCTGTTTACAAATGTAACTTTACTATGGTCTACCTTATCACTTTTCTTAAATGTCTTATCCCACTCGGTTACAAGGTTTAATTCTTCTTTTCTGATCATTTTGTCATCCTCCTGAATCATTTTTCTTTTTGTATCTGTCTTATTAAAAAATCCATGTTATCTACTTTTTTCTGGCTGGCATGAAGCTCATCCATAAGGTGACAACGGCATTTCCTAAGATCTCGTAAAAGCGTATCGGTATCACCTTCTTCATACATTTTCTTCATGAAGTATATTTGTTTATCGTCACAGCCCATATCTGAAAGGTTTTCAAGAATCTTTACCGTATCCATCTTATTTCTCCTTCCAGTTTTCATATTAAAACCTTGACCGGATTTTCGCTAATGAATAAAATAAATATCATGATATTCGTTTTTGGAATAACACTTAAATAGTCAGCTTTATGGAGGATTTCATGGAAATAAAAAATCTCAGATATTTCCTTGCAGTTGCCAGGGAAGAAAATATGTCAAAAGCTGCTGAGCAGCTCCACGTTTCCCAGCCCACTCTTTCAAAGACATTAAAAGCATTAGAAGAAGAACTTGGAAAGAAGCTGTTTGTCAGGCACAGCTTCAGTATTTCGCTTACTGATGAGGGGATGCTTCTGCGTGACCGGGCACAGGATCTTGTGGCTATGTCAGATAAAATAGAGCAGGAATTTAACTCCCTGGATGATATAACCGGTGGGGATATTTATTTTGGACTGGCAGAAAGCTATCAGATCAGATACCTTGCCAGAGAGATTTATAGATTAAAGAAAAAATTCCCAAACTTCACTTATCATATAACCAGCGGAGATACTGAACAGGTTACTGAAAAGCTTGATAAAGGCATTTTAGATTTTGCTGTACTGTGTGAAACTCCTGACAGCAACAAATACGAATATGTTAAGTTTCCGGAAGCCGATGTATGGGGAGCAATCATATCGTCATCTCATCCTCTTGCAAAGAAAAAAACCATCCATGTCTCTGACCTGATAGGACAGCCTCTGTTTGTCTCTGAGCAAAGCTGGAACAACGAAATCAAAGCATGGGCTAAAGAAAGATTTCCTAAGCTAAAACTTGAAGGATCCTTCAGACTATCTTATAACGGCTCTGTATTTGCAAGAGAAAACCTTGGAATACTTCTTACATTTAAGGATCTGATAAATACCGAAGGAACTGACATGGTATTCAGACCACTTTCACCTGAACTGAAGTCAGAACTATATCTCATATGGAATAAATATCAGGCCTTTACTCCTATTGCTGAAAAGTTTCTGGGGCAGATTAAAAAAACTTTCAAGTAATTTTCAAGACTATCTTCGCAAGACTTGTCCATTACTATCTGTTTTACCACTTTCTGCTCATATTCTCTTTTAGACAGCATGAACTCCTCCACAACTGTCTTCGGATCACAGGCATATACCAAAAAAAGCAGATTGCTTCATCATTCTTCACTCATGGACTTTATAACAAGACTAATGTACGCACTCCTGTTGTACAGGACTCTTCCTACTTCAATGCGATCAGCTCTGATCCTATAAAATGCGCTGTACTTCTTGTGAGTCACATAATAAATTCCTGTAAAGATATCTTCATAATACAGGCGCTCACCGGTTTTAGGGCGCTTACTGACTTTTTTTAGTTTCGCTCTTAAATCAGCTATATACTTATCTGCAATGTCAAAATCTGCTGAAGCTTCGTAGACTTCGTCCCATGCCTGATCCATATCTGCCAGAGCAATCGGTGAGTAAACTATTTCGTAATCCATTTCAGCCTTTCACCATCCTACGCCTATTTTTAAAATGCTCGGCGACCTCATCGTCACTGATCCATCCTTCCTCTTCTCCGGAAGCAAATCCGGCATTGAGTTCACTGATGAGTTTGACCATAGCCCTAGCCTTGTCGAAGATTTCATCATCTTCAATGCTATGTATGCTATATTCTCCACGACCATTCTTAGTAAGATAAACGGGCTTACCTGCTTCTACCTTATCCAGAACCTGACCATAATTACGCAATTCAGAAATTGGTGCAATTGTTGGCATATAAATCACCTCCGTTTCTTACTATTATTTTATATAATCTAGGTCATTTCTTCAACAAATTCTTCGAAACATTCTTCGAAAAAAACGGCTACAGATTCTCCATAGCCGTGTAATGTAATATTAACATAAGGTATTTAAAGTATTTGAAGGTCACTTTTTTATCCCAATCAGTTCTATCATTCTTTCATCTGAGATGAATGTCTTAATGACAAATTCTTTCTCAAGCAGCTCGAGAAATTCCTGATCTGAAGGAAGTCCCCGTGACACGTGGCAGGCTCCATCTGCGTGGCAGCCATCTATAACCTCTCTGCTGGCTCCATGAGCTATGCAGATACTCCCATTATCTACCAAAGCCGTTGACAGATTGGCTTATGAATGATCACGCTCTCAATGCCCTTTATATTAAGAGTCTTTTGGAAAAGAGCTTTTATCTCCGGAAGGAGCTTCTCTGTATCATTTCTATCCTTGAACTTAGCTATTATGTAGTGTTTCATTATTACTTTACATCCCTTTCTCAATACTATTATCCCCCAAAAATAGAACAGACCACCCCATTTTCACTGATTTAGGTCTGTTTTACACTTATTCTTTAATTTATCAGCATCCTGACCTTAAAAGTCTTCTCTTCTGCTATATATCTAATCTCGCTATCTGTCTGATTTATAAAGTTAAGAACACTTCTAGTTCCTATTCCATGCTCTTCCTCAGTATTAAACGGATGTCCTTCCTCATCCAGCTTTACTTCCTCAGCGCATGAGTTCGTGATCTCAAACAAAAGTTGACTTTTATACCTTGCCGTGATGTCAATCCGTCTCTCACTCTCAGGAACTTTTTCGCAAGCATGGATAGCATTCTCTATAAGATTACTGATCACTATGGCAAGCTGCATCTCATCCACATTCAGATTTGCAGGGATATTAGCAGATATATTTACCTTTATATTCTCTTTTTCGGCCATAGACAGGTAATGTGTGATTGCCGCATTAAGTGTAGTATTCTCGCAATATCTTTTTACAGAGTGGGGTTCCTGTTTGAGCCTCTCATTAAGACAATCTAGGGCTTCCTGCGTCTTTCCATCCTGTAAAAGAGTTTGAAGAAGAGCCTCAAAATGTCTTCTGTCATGACGCATGGCTCTGTCCTGCTGCATGATGCTCTCAGAAATAGCAAGTCGTTCCCTCATGGCTTTGGTTGCAATCTCCATAATAACCGCATCTGATTGAAGCTTTGACTCATTTTGCCTTGCTTCCATCTCCATTTTCATGAGTCTTGTGTGTTTTTCAAGAAATCCAAAGACCAGTATGTTAATAGCTACAAGAACCACCATAAGTTCAGTATATTGGGAAAGGTTATATTCCTCTCCTCTAAGATATCTGTTGCCATCAAGAACCAAAATAATGATAGTAGCGATTGGCAGCACAACATATGGAAGTATTTCCTTATCAAGCCTCTTGTCCTTATCCTTATTTCCGAAAAGACAGATGACTCTGACCACAATAATCTGCAAAGACAAGATAATTCCATAGCTCTGAGGAGTCATAAAGTCATAGTTTATCTTAACCATATCCATACTCTGAACGCCTTGAACATAAAACGTGATGGATACTTCAATTGCGCTCTGGGCAGCAATATAGAAAATGAAATATATTATGCCTCGAATATTATTAACTTTATAGCAAATGAATAATGGAATGAGGAATGCCAGGTATGATGCTATCAGATTTATATAACTCACTCCCAGCGTATTGGCGTAAAAGAAAGACAGCACAGTTAATGCATATATCATAAATACGAGAATCCTATGCTTCTTAAAGAATTCTCGCATCACGTAAAAACTCAAATGCATGGCATAGTACAGAAAAAGAGCTACTATATCCCCTAATAGCAGCAATGTATATGGATTGGACAAAAGGTCAGCCATAACTAATCCCCCCTTGATACTATGTATTTCTAAATTATTATAGCATCGTTAATTATTCCCATTCCAATCTGTCATGGTATATCTCCTTTTTCATCTATCAACATTTTTCTTTATTCTATCATTCCGATAATAAAACAAATCCAAATTCACTTATACATGAAAAAAGCCCCAAACAGGGCGAGAAATATCTTTATAACGAAAAACAGAGCTAACATCACACAATGTGCAATGCCGCTCTGCAAAAGTCAAACTTTTTCTTTGTGACTATATTTTACTCATGGGCAAACCAACTGTCAACCACCATTTTCAGAAAATCAAACGTGCTCTTGAGCATAGGATTATTCTTATAATAATCCTTATTCTTGTAGGCTCTGTCCATAACTTCATGAAGTACTTTAGCTTCCTTAGTGTGAACACCACTGCTTGAGACAATCTCCTTATGCATATATAGGAGCGTTACAATCTGTTGAATCCTAGCATTACTCATGCGGTTCTTTCTAAAATTGGTATTCATACCTTTAATATTCATCAATGCCTTAGTTACTCCAGCATTAGTGTCATGACTTGCTGTTCTGGCTTTTAAATCATTGAGAATACAGTTACTATGAGCTGAAGCATTTCTGATTTACTTGCAGGTCAAAAGGCGGTAGAAATTGTTCTTCAAACCCGCATGAATACTAGATCTCACGCATCAATTACTTGCTTGACTTTAAAGTCGGGAAGAGAAGCACGTCTCTTATTGTTGCGCTATCTGTAAGGAGCATGCAGAGACGGTCAATGCCGTAGCCGATACCACCAGTAGGTGCCATACCAACTTCAAGTGCGTTGAGGAAGTCCTCATCTGTGTGCTCTGCTTCTTCGTCGCCGGCTGCTGCGTTAGCATCCTGAGCTGCGAAACGCTCACGCTGATCGATAGGATCGTTAAGCTCTGAGTATGCGTTGCACATCTCCCAAGTATTGATGAAGAGCTCGAAACGCTCAACCTTCTCAGGATCTGAAGGCTTCTTCTTGGTAAGAGGTGAAATAGCAAGAGGGTGATCCATGATGAATGTAGGCTGGATCAGGTTCTTCTCGCAGAACTCCTCAAAGAAGAGGTTGATGATATCGCCCTTAGTGTGACGATCCTCGAACTCGATGCCTTTCTCCTTGGCAAGAGCCTTAGCTTCCTCGTCAGTCTTAACTGTATCAAAATCAATTCCTGTATACTTCTTGATTGCGTCGTTCATTGTAAGACGCTCGAATGGCTTGCCGAGGTCGATGATGTTATCACCGTACTTAATCTGTGTTGTGCCGCAAACCTTCTCGGCAAGATAACGGAACATTGACTCTGTAAGTTCCATCATTCCTTCGTAGTCTGTATATGCCTGATAGAGCTCCATAAGTGTGAACTCTGGATTGTGTCTTGTGTCTACACCTTCGTTTCTAAATACACGGCCAATCTCGTAAACTCTCTCAAGACCACCAACGATAAGTCTCTTAAGATAAAGCTCAAGAGAGATACGAAGCTTACGCTCTTCATCAAGAGCATTGTAATGTGTGATGAATGGTCTTGCAGCTGCGCCACCTGCGTTCTCAACGAGCATAGGAGTTTCAACTTCCATGAAATCTCTATCTGCAAGGAAGTTACGGATCTCGCGAAGGATTGCTGATCTCTTCTTGAATGTTTCCTTAACATCTTCATTCATGATAAGGTCAACGTAACGCTGTCTGTATCTGATCTCTGTATCTGTAAGTCCATGGAACTTCTCAGGAAGTGGCATAAGTGACTTAGATAAAAGAACTAACTCTTTAACGTGAACTGAGATCTCACCAGTCTTGGTTCTGAACGCGAATCCCTTAACGCCGATGATATCGCCGATATCCATCTTCTTGAAATCAGCATAAGCCTCATCACCAAGGTCATTTCTAGAAACATAGAGCTGCATGCGTCCATCTCTGTCCTGAAGGTTAGCAAATGATGCCTTACCCATTACACGCTTGCTCATCATACGGCCTGCAAGAGATACGAGCTTGTCTGAAGGAATGTCTGACATAGGTACTATAACTGCCTTGCCTTCTTCATCAACTGGAGCCACAAACTCAAGTGCCTCAAAGTTGTCCCTTACTTCCTTGGTATGGTGTGTCTGATCATATTTAACGATCTGGAAAGGATCTCTTCCTGCTGCCTGAAGCTCAGTAAGCTTGTCTCTTCTAACCTGACGAAGACGTCCAACGTCTTCCTGTGGTGCATTCTGCTGATTGTTCTGCTGATTATTATCTGCCACTTTTTCTTCCTCCTGATTACAGACCTATAGGCCTGCGTGTTTACTCTAATAAAGCCAGCGAATCGTCAAAATCGCTGGCTCTGAATGTCTAATCCAAACTCAGCCTGTGGCTGAATCTTTTAGTTCTCTGATCTCTCGATGCCAAGCACCTTGTACTTAAGAACACCAGCCTGTGTTTCTACAGAAACTGTCTGTCCCTTCTTAGCTCCGATAAGAGCCTTACCAACTGGAGACTCGTTAGAGATCTTACCCTTAAGGCTGTTAGCCTCTGATGAACCTACGATTTTGTACTCAAGATCCTCATTGAACTCAAGGTCACGAATCTTAACCTTACATCCGATGCTGATCTTATTAAGGTCTACATCTTCCTCAACTACTACTTCCGCGTTTTTAAGAATCTTCTCAAGGGCTTCAATTCTAGCCTCAATATCACGCTGCTCATCTTTAGCTGCATCATACTCAGCGTTCTCTGAAAGGTCACCCTGTTCTCTTGCCTCTTTGATCTTCTCAGCAACTTCTTTTCTCTTAACTACTTTGAGTTCATGAAGCTCATCTTCGTATTTCTTGAGACCTTCATAAGTTAAGATGTTTTTCTTTTCTTCCATTATTAAATCCTACCCTTCGTAAAGATTCGATTTATATCTACATTGTCTTACAAAACTTAAAAAGCTATTTTAACTTTGCTATTATACAGTCTATAAATTATACTGTCAATGATACAGAAATTAACATTTACTTAATTGCTGTATTTAGGATAAAAACAGCTTCTTACAGGCTTCCTTGAGGGATTCCATATTTTCCATCTGATTGATCTCGTTTCTAAACTTGGCACTTCCTGCCATACCTGTTGTGTACCAGGAAACATGCTTTCTCATCTCGCGGATTCCTATGAATTCACCCTTATATTCCAGCTGCAGATCTGCATGCCTTAGAACTGTATCATAGATTTCCTCTTTAGTAGGCCTGTCACAG
The DNA here is from genome assembly GCF_900143205.1 of Butyrivibrio hungatei DSM 14810. Lineage (GTDB taxonomy): Bacteria > Bacillota > Clostridia > Lachnospirales > Lachnospiraceae > Butyrivibrio > Butyrivibrio hungatei. Next base: position 156,901 of record NZ_FRDH01000006.1, read on the forward strand.
GACTTTCCTGTTTCAAAAAAGCTTTTGATCTCCCTGAAGATAAATGGATTACCCTGGGCAGCTCTAGCCACCATTACTCCATCGCATCCTGTCTCTTCAAACATTCGCTTGGCTGATGAACCATCTGTGACATCTCCATTCCCTATTACAGGAATCTTCACTGCCTCTTTGACCTGACGAATGATGCTCCAGTCTGCTTCGCCGTAGTAATACTGTTCTCTGGTCCTGCCGTGAACTGCAACTGCTGCCGCGCCGCCAGCCTCTGCTGCCTGTGCGCACTCTACAGCATTTACCAGGTTTTCATTAAAGCCTTTTCTGATCTTAACAGTAACTGGTCTATCAGAAGCCTTCACAAGTGCTGCAACTATCTCCTCGATGAGTTTCGGGTTCTTCATAAGTGCAGAGCCTTCGCCGTTTCCAACCACCTTTGGAACAGGACATCCCATATTTACATCCAGGATATCGTAAGGTCTGTCCTTTATCATCTCTACTGCCTGCTGCATGATCTCTGGTTCAGAGCCAAAGAGCTGAAGAGAAACCGGATGCTCGTCCTTGTGGATCTCCATGAGCATTCCTGTGTTCTTGTTCTTGTAAGTGATTGCCTTGGCACTTACCATTTCCATGCACACAAGACCAGCGCCCATTTCTCTGCATAACAGACGAAAAGGCAGGTCAGAAACGCCTGCCATAGGTCCTAAGATTATGTTATTGTCTAAGGTTACGCTTCCAATCTGAAGCTTGCCGTATCCTGACATTTAATCCTCGCTTCCCAAAATATCTGCAGGATTTTCGTGGAGAACGTAGATCCTGTAATAGAGTCCAAGCGCCTCAAAGAGGTCCTGCCTCTTTCTGCGAACCTCACCTACAAGAAGACCTGCTGTGATCTCATCATAAGTGATGTCATCTTCATCTGCATTGGTCTCAATGCTGATGCTTCCATCCTCTTCAAAAACTATTGTGAAGATTCCGCCTGCTTCCTGAGTAAATAATACACTGATGATATTCAGCTCTTTTTTGATACTCTCAGGAATCTGCTTGAATATAGGATTGAAGTAATACTTCTGCTCGTAAGCATTGGCTCCGCAGAGAACTACCCTTCCGCCAGCAGTCTCTTCAAAGGCTCTGCCTTTATTAGTCTTTTGCATTTCATCTATCTTGAGCTCTTCCTGCTCATTTTCAATAGATCCATTATCTTCAAATTCTTTTTTGTATTGTTCTTCAAAATCTTTAGCGCTCATTTTTTCTCCAAATCTATATTATTCTGGTCTGTCACTGTCTTCAAAGTCATTAAGCTGTGGCTTGCTCCTTCGGTTCTTTTCATAAAGGATCTGAAGACCTTTCAGTGTAAGTGTTGGATCGTAAATATCGATCTCCTCTGTCTCTTCTGCAATAAGTCTTCCAAGTCCGCCTGTTGCAACAACTTTCATGTTAGCAAAGCCTGATTCTCTTTTCATCTCATTAACAATATACTTGGTCTGGCCGATCTGTCCGTAGATGAGTCCTGCCTGCATGCTGGAAATAGTCTCTTTTGCCAGAATGCTTGATGGCTTCTTGATCTCGATCTCAGGAAGCTTGGCTGTATCTTCCCAAAGGGCCTTGGCTGAGATTCTGATACCTGGTGCAACAACACCGGTAAAAAACTCGCCCTTTTCATTTACAATAATATAAGTAGTAGCTGTTCCATAGTCAATTACAAGAACAGGGCCGCCGTACAGCTCGTAGCCTGCCACAGCGTCAACAATAAGATCAGGGCCTGCTTCTCTAGGGTTGTCAATTGCGATCTTGATACCTGTCTTGATTCCAGGGCCTACAATATATGGCTTCTTGCCAATGTATTTGAGTATTGCATTTACAAGAGCATGCATAAGCTGAGGCACAACGCTTGCGATCATTACGCCTTCGATCTCTTCTTTTTTGATCTCGTTTACATGCAGGAATTCCAGCAGCTTGATTCCATACTCATCAGAAGTATGAGTCATCTTGGAAACCATCCTGAATGATGTCACAAGCTTTTCTCCCTTGAATATTCCATAAGTGATATTTGTATTTCCTACATCAATTACAAGAATCATTGTCTGCTCCTTTTATGCATAAGTGTAAAGTCCGCGAACGGATACTTCACCGGCATTAACTTCCTTTATTGTACCATCTTTGGCGCGAACTATCAGCGCCCCATTTGGAGTTATTCCTTCTGCGACTGCTTCGTATTCACCCTTTGGGTCTAGGATCCTTACTTCTTTTCCTATATTTATGAGCCTCTTTTCATACTGCTCTTTTAAAAGAGCCAGATCATAGGTCTTAATGTATTTCTCATAGTTTTCTTCAAAAGCCTTCATGCAGCTTGCTACAACAAAAGACCTGTCGATGTCCTTTCCTGTTTCTGAAAGGATGGAACCTGCTATATCTTTGATGGACTCAGGAATATCCTTAAGCTTAACGTTTATTCCTACTCCAATGACCACATCGCCAATAGTATTATCAGGATTCATGTGAAGCTCTGTAAGGATTCCACAGATCTTTTTACTATTTATCACTACGTCGTTAGGCCACTTGATAGATGTAACATCCTCTCCAACAGCACTATCTATGCCCTCTGCAACGGATAGCCCCATGACCAGAGTGAGCATGGATATCTTGTCAGGTGGTGCGTCAGGTCTTATGAGAAGGCTCATGGCTATATTGGTGCCCTTTGGGTTTTCCCAGGACCTTCCTCTGGTGCCTCTTCCTTTATTCTGAACGTCAGCCACCACCAGTGTGCCATGAGGAGCGCCTTCTTCCCCAAGGGCTTTGGCATCATCATTGGTGGAGCCTGTAACATCCTTATAAACAAGATTACGGGCAGCCCATTTGGTATGGAGCTGCCCTTTAATTTCTTCATAGCCTAGCATGTTAGTTTTCCTTTAAAGTAGCATACATCACAGCCTTAATGGTGTGCATGCGGTTCTCTGCTTCCTCAAAGACAATAGATTTATCTGACTCAAAGACTTCGTCAGTTACTTCTATCTCATCGAGTCCATATTTTTCTTTTACTTCCCGGCCTATTCCTGTATTCAGATCGTGGAAGGATGGAAGACAATGCATAAATACGCTTCCTTCTCCAGCATTGTCCATGATCTTTTTGGTAACACGATAAGGCTCGAGATCCTTGATTCGCTGCTCCCACTCGCTCTCTGGCTCTCCCATGGAAACCCAGATATCTGTGTAAACAACATCGGCACCCTTTGTTCCTTCAATCGGGTCCTCACTAAAATCTATCACAGCTCCGGTGGATTTGGCAATATCCTTGCAGGTATCAATAAGTTCCTGACTTGGGAAATATTTCTTATTGGATACTGCAGTGAAATGCATGCCAAGCTTTGCACACATAACCATAAGTGAATTACCTGTATTGTACCTTGCATCACCCATATATACAAGGTGGATGCCTTTAAGCTTTCCAAAGTGCTCTTTGATAGTAAGGGCATCAGCCAGCATCTGAGTTGGGTGGAACTCGTTGGTAAGTCCGTTCCATACGGGAACCTTACTGTACTTAGCCATAGTCTCAACTATTTCCTGCTCAAAGCCTCTGTATTCGATTCCATCAAACATTCCAGCAAGAACTCTTACTGTGTCGGCGATGCTTTCCTTTTTACCTATCTGTGAATCAGTTGGATTAAGATAAGTTGTGCCCATTCCCAGGTCATGTGCTGCAACTTCAAAAGCGCATCTTGTACGGGTACTGGTCTTTTCAAAAATAAGAGCGACATTCTTGCCCTTTAGCTCATCATGAAGAATGCCTTTTTTCTTCTTTTCCTTAAAATCTGCAGAAAGGTCAATAAGATAAAGGATTTCCTCAGGTGTAAAATCAAGCAGTTTCAAAAAATCTTTTCCGTACAAATTCATCTTTTTATCCTCCTGAAAATATAAATACTAATTAATTAGGGGATTGCAATTGCAACCCCCTTTATAATAGCATAAATATTCAGTTTTGTTAATGAATTTGTATAAATATTCAGCTTTGATGAATATTACCAGAATACATGCGCTCCGATAATGATTCCTTCATGACCATTGATACGTCTGAAGTGAAGTGCTGTACCAACAGTTGTCTCACCGTTAATAGCTGCCTCAGCTGCCTGGTAGTTCATATCGTAGATGTTGCCGCTGTTATAAACCTTGGCAACTGTACCATTGATAGCTGGTGTAAACTGTCCTGATGCATAAATAACACTGTAAATAGTGTTAGGATAAGCGCCGCTCTTAACTCGGTTCATAACTACCGCACCTACGGCTACTCTTCCTTCATATGGCTGGTTACCTGCTTCGCACTGGATAAGTGCTGCCAGAAGCTTAACTTCATCAGCATCAGCAGAAACTGCGCCGGTGTTCTTTGTAAGAGCCGATTTCTTTTCCTGCTCTTCACGAACCTTGATGGCTGCGATCGTCTCACCCTGGTCGATCTTGAACTCAGTTGTGACATATTCAGCCTGAACATAACCTACTTCGTCGTTGTAATCTACGCTGATCCAGCCATTGCCGAGATCCTCGATCATATCAACGAAAGCTTTTTCTCCGAGAACTCCGATGACCTCCCCGTCCTCTGAATCCTCTGATCTAACATTGAGTGCGCTGCTCTGGCTTGTAACCAGCTGCTTACCAACGTCTGCTGCTAAGCTCTCAGCGTCTTCTCCAAAAAGAAGATACTCATCCTTGGCCCAACCGATCAAGTCACCTGACTGAAGCTTGGTCCATCCATCTCTTCTCTCTATTACCTTGCCGCCACAGTCCTTGTATAGAACTCCGACCTTCTGCGCATCCTCTGCAGGCTCTTCTCGAATATTCATGGCCTGACTTACATTGGACATGACGAGTTTAGATTCCTTAGACTCAGATGAAGCAGAAGAACTGGCATCTGAGGACTTATCTACGCTCTCTGCCACCTTAACTTCTGTAGCTGTTCTATCGATTCCAAGTGGTGTAGTAGGACTAACAATGCTGGAGATACCTGTAGAATAACTGGCGTAAGTAGCGCCGCCTCCTGCATATGCTGTTAACCCCTGGGAAACGAATAGAATCAAGATGAGACCGCAAAACATGATAAGTCTCATTATCCTAGTGGATAACTGTGATTCTTTTTTCATATCTTTGCTTACCTCTAAAAGTATGTATTACTCAAACGACCGTCTAAGTAAATATTACGAATATATTGCGACTTATTACCGTCAAGCAAATATCCGAAACAGATATTAGCAAAAATCGAAATTTTTGTCAAATTTTGAACCCGAATCAGAGGCTCTTACTCTTCTCAATGCAGGCAGTTACTGCATCCATGACTGCTCCCCTAAATCCTTCCTGTTCGAGAACATGTACAGCTTCTATCGTTGTACCGGCAGGTGAGCATACCATATCCTTCAATTCGCCAGGGTGCTTACCTGTATCCAAAACCATCTTGGCACTTCCAAGAACTGACTGAGCTGCAAACTCATATGCCTGTTTACGTGGCATTCCGCCTTCAACTGCAGCATCCGCCATTGCTTCTATGAAAAGAAATACATAAGCAGGTGATGAACCACTGACACCTACTACTACATCCATCATGCTCTCTGGCACTGTGTAAGCCTTACCAAAGCTCTCAAGCAGCTCTTTTACAAAGTGATAGTCTTCGTCGCTGCAAAGATCATTTCTGCATACAGCTGAGCAGCCTTCTCCTACCAGGGCTGGTGTATTAGGCATAACTCTGATGAGCTTTACCGGTTTTTCGAACTCGTTTGAAAGCCAGCTGATTGTCTTTCCAGCAGCAATGCTGACTACAAGCTTTTTATCATCCACGCTGTCCATGATATCAGCAATCACAACCTTGAGATACTGAGGTTTAACCGCCAGAATGATGATATCTGCTTCTTTGGCAACTGCTTCATTAGAGGTGCGAACCTGAATGCCAAATTTGTCAGCAACCTTTTTTCTGGTCTCCTCTGTTGCAGCTGTACCAATGATCTCGTTTGGCGCCATGAGTCCCTTTTCAAGGATCCCGCCGATCATTGCCTTTGCCATGTTTCCAAGTCCAATAAAACCGATTGTCATATTAACTCCTCCTCTGCCTTGATGCTTCAAATGTGAGTATTGCAGATGATGTTGCCGCATTCATGGATTCTACCTCACCCTTCATAGGGATCAGTACGTAATCTGTAGCAGCATCAGCCGTTTCTTTAGTTAATCCGTTTCCTTCATTTCCTATTAAAAAAGCTGTTGGCTTTGTATAATCGAACTCGTCGTAATTCTTTTTTCCTTTTAAGTGAGCAGCGTAAGTACTGATACCGCTATCACCTAACTTCTTGACCATCTCTGGAAGATTATCTACATATATAAAAGGCATTCTGAATATAGATCCCATGGTGGACCTGATAACCTTTGGGCTGTAGATGTCTGCGCTTCCCTTACTGAGGATCACACCTGTAACTCCTGCGCCCTCGCCTGATCTGAACATTGTTCCCAGATTGCCTGGATCCTGAATGTTTTCAAGCACAAGAAGGAGTGGAGCTGCGCCTTCATTGCCCTGATTGTAGCCTTCTAATACTTCCTCTTCTGTATAATGGTACTGGGATACAACCGCAAGAACACCTTGAGGTGTCTGAGTATCTGCCATCTTCTTCATGACATCCTCAGAAACCTCCTCTGCACCGTATCTCCAAAGGATCTCTTTATCATCTTCACTTGCTTTATCAACAAATCTACCGGTTACGTAGACTTCTCTAACCTGAAGAACAGGAACCTCTCTGAGCATCTTCATGCCTTCTATTACGAAGACATCGTCCTCTCTTCTGGCTTTACTCTTCTGAATATAGGTCACAACCTTGCGGACTCTGTCGTTATTCACACTTGTGATCATATAATTATTTCCTTCGTTCTATTTTTTGTACGTATAGTATATCACAAAAAAATACGCAGAAATTAAAAAAAGCTGTTACCCTCAATCGAGGATAACAGCTAAGTTTACATATATTCAGATTAAAGAATGCGAGCGATCTCGTACATGTACTCGTTGATGTTCTTCTTCATTGCAAGAGCCTCATCAATATCGTAATCTACGAACTGACCGTTTCTGTAACTAACTACTCTGTTAGTCTTGCCAGCTGCAAGGATATCTGCTGCATAGCATCCCATCATTGATGCATATACACGGTCCTTACATGTTGGGCTACCACCACGCTGCATGTAACCAAGGATAGATGCTCTTGTCTCAAGACCTGTAGCAGCCTCAATTCTACGAGCCATTGATGTTGAATGTCCGATACCCTCAGCGTTTACGATAATGTGGTGTGTCTTACCTTTCTTACGGTTATCAATGATGTTGTCGATGATCCTCTGCTCATTGTAATCATATTTCTCAGGAAGGAGGATATCATCTGCACCGTTGGCGATTGAGCACCAAAGAGCGATATATCCGGCGTTACGTCCCATAACCTCTACGATACTAACTCTCTCGTGAGATGATGATGTATCACGGATCTTGTCGATAGCTTCCATTGCTGTGTTGATAGCTGTATCGAAACCGATTGTATAATCTGTACATGAAATATCAAGGTCGATTGTTCCTGGGATACCTACTGTGTTGATACCCTGAGCTGAAAGCTTCTGTGCTCCACGATATGATCCGTCACCACCGATAACGACCATACCATCTATACCATGCTTACGGCAGATCTCTGCTCCCTTAGCCTGTCCTTCAGGAGTTGTAAACTCCATACAACGAGCTGTTCCAAGAATTGTACCACCGCGCTGGATGATATCAGATACGCTACGTCTATCCATGTCAATGATCTCTTCATTAAGAAGACCCATGTATCCCTTCTTGATACCCTTAACCTTAAGTCCGTTAGCTAATGACTTGCGTACAACTGCTCTGATTGCAGCGTTCATTCCTGGTGCATCTCCACCACTTGTAAGTACACCGATAGTTTTGATCTGCTTTGCCATCTTTCTTTCCTCGATTCCTACTTCTTATGTTGCATAGCAACCTTTACATTGTCATTTTATTATCATTCCTAACTTATTATATTAGCGCAAACTTCTAATGTCTGCAATAATATTTTCCTTTATGATATAATATTTTAAATAATTTTTGTTGGGGCAATCAAATGGCATTTACACATCTTCACGTCCATACTGAATACAGTCTTTTGGACGGTTCAAACAAGATAAAAGAATATGTAAAAAGACTTAAGAGTCTTGGAATGACCGCCGGAGCTATCACTGACCACGGTGTAATGTACGGTGTCATTGACTTTTACAAGGCATGCAAGGAAGAAGGCATCAATCCTATCCTTGGATGCGAAGTTTACGTTGCCCCGGGTTCCCGTTTTGAAAAGGAGACTTCTGTCTCCGATGAGAGATACTACCACCTTGTGCTCCTTGCTGAGAACAACATTGGTTACTCCAACCTCTCACACATCGTAAGCCGCGGTTTCACTGAGGGCTATTACTACAAACCTCGTGTAGACATGGAGCTTTTAGAAAAGTACCACGAAGGTGTCATAGCTCTTTCTGCCTGTCTTGCAGGTGAGATACCAAAGAACATCATCAAGGGTCAGAATGGCGCAGCAAAAGAAGCAGCTATCCGCCTCGACAATATCTTTGGTCACGGAAATTTCTTTTTAGAACTTCAGGATCATGGTATCCCTGAGCAGCGCATGGTCAACAACACACTTCTTGCTCTTTCTCAGGAGCTTGATATTCCTCTTGTTGCTACCAACGACTGTCACTATACATACGCTGATGATGCAGAAGCTCACGACCTTCTTTTATGCATACAGACTGGCAAAAAAGTCACCGACGAAGACAGAATGCGTTACGAAGGCGGCCAGTACTATGTTAAGAGTGAAGAGGAAATGAGAGCTCTTTTCCCATATGCACAGGAAGCTATCGACAATACCCAAAAGATTGCTGACAGATGTAATGTGGAGATTGAGTTTGGTGTTACCAAGCTCCCACATTTCGAGGTTCCAGAGGGCTATGATTCATGGACATACCTCAATAAGCTCTGTCTCGATGGTCTTCATGAGAGATATCCTGACGATGATGGCACCTTAAAGGATAAGCTTGATTACGAGCTTGGCGTCATCAAGAGGATGGGATATGTAGATTACTTCCTTATTGTGTGGGACTACATCAATTACTGTAGAGAAAACGGCATCGCTGTAGGCCCGGGCAGAGGATCTGCCGCTGGTAGTATTGTTTCCTACTGCATGCACATCACTAATATCGATCCTATCAAATATGATCTTCTCTTTGAGCGATTCCTTAATCCTGAGCGTGTATCCATGCCCGATATTGACGTGGACTTCGAGTACGAGCGCCGTCAGGATGTTATAGATTACGTTACTGAGAAATATGGTGCTGACAAGGTTGTTCAGATCATCACCTTTGGTACACTTGCAGCCAAGGGTGTTATCAGAGACGTTGCCAGAGTTATGGACCTTCCTTATAGCTATGGCGATCAGATTGCCAAGATGATCCCAAATGAGCTGAACATTACTCTAGAGAAGGCTCTTTCTATGAATCCCGAGCTTAGGACCAGCTACGAAACTGACCCTACAGTTCACAAGCTCATCGACATGTGCCAGAAGCTTGAAGGTCTTCCTAGACATACTTCAATTCACGCTGCCGGCGTCGTTATCTGCCAGGCACCAGCCGAAGACCTTGTTCCACTGTCACGTTCAGCAGAAGGTAACATCACAACCCAGTTCACCATGACTACTATAGAAGAGCTGGGACTTCTCAAGATGGATTTCCTGGGTCTGCGCACTCTTACTGTTATCAAGGATGCTGTTAATTATGCAAACGCTTCTCTTGGTGCCAAACCTGGAGATGCAAACTTCATTAATATAGATGAGATAGATTACAACGACCAGAAGGTTCTTGCTTCTATAGGTAGTGGCAAGTGCGACGGTATATTCCAGCTTGAATCCGGCGGAATGCAGGCTTTCATGAAAGAACTTAAGCCTCAATCCCTTGAGGATATCATTGCGGGAGTTTCTCTGTACCGTCCAGGTCCTATGGACTTTATTCCAAAATACATCTCTGGTAAAAACGATGCCGGTTCCATCAGCTATCTAACACCAGAGCTTGAGCCAATCCTGAAGCCTACCTACGGTTGTATCGTTTACCAGGAACAGGTTATGCAGATCGTTCAGCAGCTTGGCGGCTACACTCTTGGCCGAGCTGATCTTGTAAGACGTGCCATGAGCAAAAAGAAACAGCATGTCATGGAGGTTGAGAGAGCCAATTTCGTAAATGGTAATTCTGAAGAGAACGTTCCTGGCTGTGCTTCTAAGGGCATCAGTCCTGAAGTTGCCAACGCGATCTACGATTCCATGATGGACTTTGCCAAGTACGCCTTCAACAAATCACACGCTGCCTGCTACGCAGTGGTTGCACTTCAGACAGCTTGGCTCAAATACTACTATCCTGTCGAATTTATGGCAGCTCTTATGACTTCAGTAATTGATAATCCCGGCAAGGTTTCGGGCTATATCATGAGCTGCAGGAATATGAACATAACTCTTTTACCACCTGATATAAACGAGGGATATTCTGGATTCTCAGTTACTGAGATAGATGCTGGGGAGGGTGACACTCCTATTCCCGGCGCTGTAGTCACAACAGCACCTGGCAAGAAAAAGGCTATCAGATACGCCCTTACAGCTATCAAGGGTGTGGGAAGGCCTGTTATCTCCGCTATAGTGAGCGAGAGGCGTGCTCACGGTAAGTTTAAGAACCTCAACGATTTCCTGACTCGAATGTCCGGAAACGACAATGATATCAACAAAAGAGCTGTTGAAAACTTCATAAAAGCCGGCGCATTCGACTGCTTTGAAGGAACCAGAAAACAGCATATGACTGTTTACGCCCAGATCATGGATCAGCTCCATTCAAATGGCCGCAACAGTATGGCTGGCCAGATGTCACTTTTCGACCTTGCTTCCGAGCAAGACAAAAAGCAGTATGAAGTTCCTCTTCCTGATGTTGGAGAGTTCCAAAAGGACCTTCTTTTGGAATTCGAAAAAGATGTGCTTGGAATCTACATCTCTGGACATCCTCTGGAAGAGTACATTGCTATGTGGAAAAAGAAGATCACAAACACTACAGCAGACTTTTTCCTGGACGATGAAGTTGGCGAGCCGGCTGTTAAGGACAACGCAAACGCAACCATCGGCGGAATCATTATAGATAAAAAGATAAAGTACACCAAAAACGACCAGATCATGGCCTTTATCACATTGGAAGATCTTGTTGGTTCTGTGGAAGTTATCGTCTTCCCTAAGACCTACGAAGCCAACGCTGGACGCCTCAACGCAGATGCCAAGGTCTTCATAGAAGGCCGCGTATCCGTAGAAGAAGATAGAGACGCCAAACTTATCGCCAGCAAGGTGACGCTATTTGACGAAGTTCCAAAGACTGTGTGGATAAGATTCCCTAGCAAAGATTCCTACGAGGAAAAGAGCCAGAAACTTGAAAAAATCATCGCAACTAGCGACGGCAGAGATGAAGTAGCTATTTATCTCACAGATACTAAGCAAGTTAAAAAACTTGGTAGAGGTTACACCGTTAAGGCAGATAAGATCTTAATTGATAGGCTCAAAGATGCTTTCGGAAACGACAATATACAGGTAGTATAATAAACTCTCTACCCATGTCACAATTTCACAGATATGGATTATATCAGTTAAGCTTTCTCTCCATGAACAGCTTAAGAGAATAAATGATAGTTCTATGAACGATTTATTTTTTTCAGATGATACATGACAATATAAAAACCTGAAATGATAAGTGCTTTGAACAAAGTGAAACTTATCATTTCAGGTTTTTTAGATTGTCTTATGTATCACTGAGAAAAATACTAAGTGAATAGAACTATTATTTATTTCTTAAGCGTCCTGAAGTCACAGCGTAAATTATTTAACAGCAGCCTTGAGTTCCTCGACTTTGTTTGTCTGCTCCCATGGAAGGTTAAGGTCGTTACGTCCGAAGTGTCCGTAAGCTGCTGTCTGCTTGTAGATTGGACGACGAAGGTCAAGCATCTTGATGATACCAGCTGGACGAAGGTCGAATACCTTACGAACTGCCTCTGTAAGCTTCTCATCAGAAACCTTACCTGTTCCAAATGTGTCTACAAGGATTGATGTAGGCTGTGCTACACCGATAGCATATGAAAGCTGGATCTCTGCTCTGTCAGCAAGACCTGCTGCAACGATGTTCTTTGCAACGTATCTAGCTGCGTAAGCTGCTGAACGGTCAACCTTTGTGCAGTCCTTACCAGAGAAAGCTCCGCCGCCATGACGAGCTGCTCCGCCGTAAGTATCAACGATGATCTTACGTCCTGTAAGACCAGCATCACCCTGAGGTCCACCGATTACGAAACGTCCTGTTGGGTTGATGTAGATCTTTGTGTTGTCATCAACAAGTGAAAGATCAACTACAGTATCGATAACGTGCTTTCTGATATCTGCGTGGATCTGCTCCTGTGTAACTTTCTCATCGTGCTGAGTTGAGATAACGATAGCTTCAAGTCTCTTTACCTTACCGTTCTCATCATACTCAACTGAAACCTGGCTCTTTCCATCTGCTCTGAGGTATGGAAGTGTGCCGTTCTTTCTAACTTCTGTAAGCTTCTTTGTAAGCTTGTGTGCAAGGCTGATTGCATATGGCATGTAATCGTCTGTCTCGTTTGTAGCGTAACCAAACATCATACCCTGGTCACCAGCACCGATAGCTTCAAGCTGCTCATCAGTCATCTGGTTCTCTCTAGCCTCAAGAGCCTTATCAACACCCATAGCGATATCAGCTGACTGCTGATCAAGTGCTACGAGTACTGCACATGTGTTGCCATCAAAGCCCTTAGCTGAATCATCGTAGCCAATCTCTTTGATTGTCTCACGAGCGATCTTGGCATAGTCAACGTGTGCCTTTGTTGTAATCTCACCTGTGATGAGAACAAATCCTGTACATGCAGCTGTCTCGCAAGCTACACGGCTCATAGGATCCTGCTCCATGCAGGCGTCAAGGATAGCATCAGAGATGTTATCGCAGATTTTGTCTGGGTGTCCTTCTGTTACTGATTCGGATGTGAAAATAAACTTATCCATTCTGTTTTCCTTTCATTAGAAAAGCTCCGTTGTTTTGTTGCGTGCATAAACAAAACAAACGGAGCTGATTATCATATCAGATCCTCTTATTGCTCGTCTTCCATTACTGGAGTTGCACGCTCAGGTTGGCACCTTCCTGATATGATCAAGGGGTTGCCGTGGCTTCACAGGTCCTATGTACCTCCACCACTCTGAATAAGAGAATTTATAAATTTATACAGATACTCTATCGAATATCCGACTTGTATATTACCCTATGCAATTAATAAAATCAATAGGCTAAATAAGAATATTTATCTAAATATTGTATAAAGCTCTTTTATCAGATGATCTTGTCAAAAGTCTCGGCAAGTGCTGGGTAGATTGTCTTAAACTGCTGATATCTTGCCTCATATTTTTTAACAAGCTCTGGATCAGGCTTCTCTGTCTTATCAACCTTAACAATCGCTGCAGCCGCATCCTCTACCGTTTTGTATGCTCCACAAGCAACCATAGCAAGCATAGCACCGCCCATTCCAGGTCCTTCTTCGCAAGCAGGGACATCAACTTCAACGTTGAGGATGTTAGCGATCATCTTTCTCCAAAGAGGGCTCTTGGCACCACCACCACAGATCATTGTTCTCTGAGGTGCTACGCCGATTGACTTAGCTACTTCATACATATCTCTTGTAGCGAAAGCAACACCTTCAAGGACAGCCTGTGTCATATCCTCTCTTGTTGTATCCATTGTGATACCTGTGAAGGTTGCACGAGCATTAGGATTGTTCCAAGGAGATCTCTCACCCATAAGGTATGGAAGGAAGAATACGTGGTTCTCACCAAGCTTCTCGATTCCCTTCTGCTCTGCAGCATAGTCCTTAGTCTTTAAGATCTCATCATTCCACCACTTGTTGCAGCTAGCTGCGCTGAGCATGCATCCCATGAGATGGAAGTGTCCATCAGCATGATCAAATGAGTGAAGTGCATTGTTGCTATCAACAGCAAAGCTGTCTGATGACATGAAGATTGTTCCGCTTGTTCCAAGTGAAATATTGCACTTGTTGTTTCCAACTGTTCCTGTGCCTACAGCAGCTGCAGCATTGTCGCCAGCGCCTGCTGCGATCACTACGCTATCCTTAAGTCCAAGCTCTGCAGCAAGTTCAGTCTTAAGTGTTCCAACCTTCTCAAAGCTGTCAAAGAGCTGTGGAAGCATATCCTCTGTAATACCACAGATGTCGCACATCTCTTTTGACCACTTACGATTCTGAACATCAAGAAGAAGCATTCCTGATGCATCAGAGTAATCTGTGCAGAATGTTCCTGATAACTTATATGCAAGATAATCCTTTGGAAGCATTATCTTTTTGATCTTCTTAAAGTTCTCTGGCTCATTTTCTTTTACCCAGAGAATCTTAGGTGCTGTAAATCCTGCAAATGCGATGTTTGCAGTATATTTAGAAAGAGTCTCTTTTCCAATCTCATTGTTGAGATAGTCAACCTGCTTCTGAGTTCTGCCGTCATTCCAAAGAATTGCAGGACGGATTACACTATCGTTCTCGTCAAGGATTACAAGACCGTGCATCTGTCCGCCAAAGCTGATACCTGCAACCTGTGACTTATCTACGTCCTTTAGAAGTTCCTTGAGACCTGTTATTGCCTCTGTGTACCAATCCTCAGGCTTTTGTTCTGACCAGCCTGGATGTGGAAAGAATAAAGGATATTCCCTTGAAGTTGTTCCGTGAATCTTACCTGTTTCATCCATTAAAACGAGCTTAACGGACGAAGTCCCCAAATCTACACCAATATAAAGCATACCTTACCTCCTAATCGTCCCATACTACTGACATTATATTACTATTATAGTCATTCTCCATAAAGTATTCACTTCACATCTTGCTTTTGATTAACTAATTCTTGTGAATAAATGATCCTCGCCTTATAAAGGTCTCTTGCAACAAGTGCGATCATCACATACCAGAACGCGCTTTTACCTGGATCATTTAAGTCTGCAAGAGCAACTATCCCAAGTGCAATATTGATACTCACCCATATTACTGTGATCAGCTTAGCATCCTGTTTCGCAATGTGAAAAAAGGCAATGGTTTCTATCACAAGTTCTAACACCATAGCAGCTACCATAATGGATTCATTTGCCGAGCGAGTAACAGAGGAAAGCCCAAGTGAAACTACAGTGTTATAGACAAAAGCCAAAAATGCTATCCCCGCCACAAACATAAACATATTGCTGACATCTTTTTCATTTTTTGATTCATCATATCTGAGAGCTAAATAGTGCCCGTACAAGGCAATGACCAGTATCCTTAAGATGTCCAGCACTATAAAAAAAGCCGGATGGATATTACAAACTGTCGCTCCCAGGATATGCAGATAAAAATTCACTGGAATAAAAAGCGCATAGATAATGGGCAGTTTGTTCATCAATGTATCAATTTTTTTCATTTCACTATCTCCTGACCTTTCTCTAAGGTTACTGCAAGTCCATTATACTTGGGCTCCACATGATCAAACTGTGGCTCATATATCCATTTCAGGTCAGCATCCATAACTCCGTATTTTTCTCCTGCATCCTTAACTATGTAGTAAAGATCATGTTTATAGATAACTGCATATTCAACTTCTATATCATCATACTGATAGTCCAGCACAAGTTCACCTTTTGCATTTATCAGTCCGTATTTGCCATTGTCATCGCAGACAGCGTAAGCAACGTGAGTGTTTTCATCGTCTATTTTGATATTGTCCTTTGCACATTCAAAGGTTACCTTGCCATCATAGACGATCTTGTAGCCTCCACCTTGTTTCTCTGGCTTGGTGACCAATATGCATAATTTATCATCAATGTAGGTCACATCAACATTATCGGCCTGTTCTGCATATATCTTATTTCCATCAAGATCCAGCAGCGTGTAGGTTCTGATCCCGCTATAGTAGTCCTCCACAACAAAGACGCCTTTTGCTCCCACATAAATATCATTGCACTCCACATATAAAGGCTCGTGGTCTGATCTTAGCACTACACATTTCAGATGATCACAGTAAAAGAAAAGGACTTCATTATCATAGTCGTAGTGATAATAACTATCACCGTTAATAGCTGTTTCATCCTGAGGCTCTATAGTAAAGCCTTCTTTCACATTATAAATTCCAACTTTTCCATCTTCTGTTTTTACCAGAAAAGCTCTTTTGTCAGAAGGCACATCAACATTTCCCGCTGGCTCAATGTCCAGGATATCTGCGTATCCTATTTCCAGGACAGTGTTTCCTTTGGTATCGATAATGCCTTTCTTACCCTCTTTCTCAGCTATTAGAAGTCCGGCATCATCACAATCTATCCCATCAAGCGAATCATATTCGTGTGGTGTAAGCTGCTGACCTTTCTCATCGCAGATAAAGTATCTGCCTTCTTGATCACGTACTATCAAGCAGTCATTATACGCATTGACCGATCTATTTTCACCGCCAACAACATCATTTCCATTACGGTCAAGCAGTCTGACTTTTCCATCAGGATCTAATACCTGGTAGTATTCCGTATTTCCAACCTTTAGTACATTTACTTCTTCCCCAGTAACTTCAAATACTACATTTCCATCGATATCACACAGACCATAGTGTTCGCCGTCAGAAGTGAAATCCTTAAACACGATCAAAGATTCTTTCTGGTATATATGGAGCCTGTTGTAATATTTCTCTTTCTCCATGATCCAGTTACCATTTCTGTCAACAAAGGCACTGGGTCCACCTGAATAATGCAAATACAGCTGAAGATAGCCATACTCCTCATAGTAAGTTGATGAAATAGTTCCATATTCAGGCTCTACTATCCAATTTCCCCTGCCATCAGTAAGTCCGCATTTGTCTTCTTCGCCTTTGCGCAGGATGTAGCAGCCTTCATCTACTTTTTCGCACTCATAATCATATGCTCCGTTTTCCAGCTTATCATCACGTAAGTAGTGGATAGTTTCGGTAAAAGCTGTTTCTTTGGCTGATAAGAACCTGTAGAAATCTGCAGGGAGTTTAACATCTGCCTTTTTCAAAGACTCTACAACAACAGGATCATCCTTTTCACTCTTATCAGTGATCTTATATTCTATGTTTCCTTCAAGGTCAATCTTGTATGTGCCAGCCTCTGTTACGCCATCCGCGGCACTATTATCAGCTTTTTTCGTAATCTGATTTTGAATTATCATAAACGCTGCCATAAGTATTCCAGCGCACAGAAAAACTATAGCTATTATCCTATTTTTCTTGATTCGCTCTTCTTTCGTCTTCATGAGCAAGACTCCTTTAAATTAGTTCTGTCACTAAAGTACACACACGCGCAACCTGCATTGTTGCACAAAGTGAGCCCTAGGGACGGAGGTTGTGGCTCATTTGTTCACAAAAATGAGCCACTAACCCCGTCCCCAGGGCTCACACCTTTGGTTCGTTATTTATTCGTTTGCATTTCCTCTAAAGATGACAATGCCTTTTTTCTTGAAAGTCTTAGGTGCTGCTGGCTTAGCCTCTGATGCCAAACCCTTGCTTGTAGTAGGCTTTGACTCTGCAGGAGCAGCCGCCTTAGTTGCTGGCTTCTTGGCTGGAGCTGCTTTCTTGGTAACTCCTGCTGCCTTTGCCACCTGATCAACTACAGATGTCTTCTTTGGAGCCGCTTTCTTTTCTTCTTTTACCACCTTTGGAGCAGGTCTTTGTGCTGCTCTGGCTGCTGCTTCTGCTGCAACCTTGGCAGGATCACCAATCTTCATGGTAAGAGCAATTCTCTTTTTATCAAGTTCAACGTCAAGGACCTGAACATCTACGATATCCCCAACACTTACTGCCTCAAGAGGGTGCTTGATGAACTTGTCTGTGATGTGTGAAATGTGAACAAGTCCGTCCTGATGAACGCCTATATCTACGAAACAGCCAAAGTCGATTACGTTTCTGACTGTTCCCTTAAGTACCATACCAGGCTTAAGGTCCTTCATATCAAGGACATCACTTCTAAGGATTGGTGCAGGCATATTCTCACGAGGGTCTCTTGAAGGTTTCTCAAGCTCAGAGAGAATATCTGTAAGAGTGATCTCACCGATTCCAAGCTCCTCTGAAAGCTTCTTTTTGTCTGCTTCCGAAACCTTCTTAGAAAGTGTTCCAACTGATACTGTGCTTGTTGCTGCCTCACTTGAAGCCTTAGGAGCTTCTTTTTTGCCTGAACCGTTATCTACTACTGCAAGATCACTTCCCGCAAGAGCTGCTGCAAGGGCTGCTCCCATGGCTGTGCTTGTATTTTTGATGACTACCTGCTTTGGCTTCTTTGGTGGACGTGGCTTATCTTCTGATTTTGGAGCAGGCTTTTCAAGAACTGCCTTGGCTGCATTCTTCTGAGCTGCTCTTACGTCGTCAAAGGTGATTCCAAGCTTATCCATGAGCTTAAGTGTTGCATCATATGACTCAGGATGAACGCTTGTGGCATCGAGAGGATTCTCGCCATCAGAGATTCTAAGGAATCCTGCGCACTGCTCATATGCCTTGGGTCCAAGCTTAGGTACTTGAAGAAGCTCTTTTCTGCTCTTAAACTTACCGTTCTCTTCTCTATAATCTACGATATTCTTGGCAATTACCTTACTAATACCTGAAATATACTGAAGAAGTGGTGCAGAAGCAGTATTAAGATCTACACCTACTTTATTTACGCAGTCTTCTACGACACCTTCAAGTGTCTCGCCAAGCTTTTTCTGGTTCATATCATGCTGGTACTGACCAACACCGATTGACTTAGGATCGATCTTAACAAGCTCAGCAAGAGGATCCTGAAGTCTTCTGGCAATAGATGCCGCACTTCTCTGTCCTACATCAAACTGTGGGAACTCCTCTGTAGCAAGCTTACTTGCTGAATAAACAGAAGCACCTGCCTCGTTAACGATAACGTACTGAACTGGTCTATCAAGCTCTTTGATGAGCTCAACGATAACCTGCTCAGACTCTCTTGAAGCAGTACCATTTCCAACTGAAATAAGATCAACATTATATTTATCAATGAGCTTTTTGAGCTCTGCTTTTGCTTCTTCTACCTTGTTCTGTGGAGCTGTAGGATAGATAACCTTGGTATCAAGGACCTTTCCTGTTGCATCTACGACAGCAAGCTTACAACCTGTTCTGAAAGCAGGGTCCCAACCAAGTACTGTCTTGCCAGCAATAGGTGGTGCCATGAGGAGCTGTGTGAGGTTCTTGCCAAATACTGTGATAGCGCCGTCTTCAGCGGTCTCTGTGAGCTCATTTCTGATATCACGCTCGATAGCTGGAGCGATAAGTCTCTCATAAGCATCCTGTGTGATTTCTTCGATAACAGGAGTTGTAATAGGGTTGTCATTCTTTAAAAGCTTCTTGTTGAGGTACTGAAGGATCTGCTCCTCTGGAGCTTCGATCTTGACCACAAGGAACTTCTCAGCTTCTCCTCTGTTAAGAGCAAGAACTCTGTGGCCTAGAACTTTTTTAACAGGCTCTTCGTAGTTGTAGTACATCTCATATACGCTCTGAGCCTTCTCATCCTTGGCCTTACTGGTGAGAATACCCTGTTCCATTGTGACTTCTCTGATGTATGCACGATAGTCGGCGTTGTCAGATACATCCTCAGCGATGATATCCATAGCGCCCTGAAGAGCTTCTGCTGGATCATTAACACCTTTTTCTGGATCAACAAATGCTGCAGCTTCTTCCTGAAGAGGCTTGGTCGTTTCCTGAGCTAAAAGAATCTCTGAAAGACCTTCAAGTCCCTTCTCTCTGGCTACACTTGCTCTTGTCTTTCTCTTTGGTCTATATGGAAGGTAAAGGTCCTCGATAGCAACCATGGTCTCAGCTGCTACGATCTTGGCTCTGAGTTCATCAGTCATCTTGCCCTGTTCTTCGATAGAAGCAAGAACCTGCTCTCTTCGCTCTTCAAGACTTCTAAGGTACTTGAGTCTCTCATCAAGATTACGGAGCTGCTCATCGTTAAGAGATCCTGTAACTTCCTTTCTGTAACGTGAAATGAATGGGATGGTATTACCTTCGTCAATAAGCTTGACTGCAGCTTCTACCTGCCATTTTTCCACCTTAAGTTCTTCTTTGATCTTTAATACTATGTCCATACTTTCCTCACATTATGGGTTTAACTTGAAGTTAATTTTTCGTGAATTTTTTATAAATCCACACACTCCACTATTATAGCAGTGAATTCCCACTGTTTTCAAGCCTCTAGAAGTGCTGGAAACATTGTAAAAACAGCTATTTTATTGTATATTTATGATATAGGTGTCGTATTATGCGCACAATTAATTGAACTAAGAGGAGTACCATGAACGGAAGCGAAAACGGGGACGACAAGTACTACTACAACAATTACAACTACAACATGACTCACAACGAGCTTGATAGACATGTAAATCTGGCCACAGTTGCTATGGTGACAGGCCTTATTTCTGTTCCATTTTGTTTCTTTATGAACATTGGCATTATCCTAGGCGGTATCGCTGTTGTGCTGGCTCTTTTATCAAGAGGCTCACAGCCAAAGCTCCTGCCACAGGCCAAAAAAGGCATCATTTATGGAACGATCGGTATCGTTGTTGGTTACTTTGTTTTAATATCAAGTTTTTATCATGTTTTAACTGATCCTACCTACAGAGAGCAGTTAAATCAGATGTCAGAGCAGATGAATGGCGAGAGCTTTGACGACATGCTAAAGGAACTGGGAGTTACCACAGATCAATAACCTATCAGCATGGGAAAAGAGGTGCCTATGAGTATTATCGGTGCTGTTAATAGCGGATTTGGTGCATATTCAGCAGGGGCATACAGCCCAGCGGCTGCTACAGACAGTAAACCAATCCTCAATCCAAATGAATCAACCCAGAGAGCTCCAGGCAAGCTCTCATCTCCAGCAGAATGTGAAACCTGCAAGAACCGTAAGTACCAGGACGGTTCTGATGAGATGGTTTCTTTTAAGAGTGCCCAGCACATCAGCCCTCAGGCCGCAGCAGCAAGAGTCAGAGGTCATGAGGCTGAGCATGTTAGTAACGCCTACAAAGATGCCGCCCAGCATAACGGCAAGGTATTGCAGGCATCAGTATCTCTCAAGACCGCTGTATGTCCAGAATGCGGACGTACTTATGTGAGCGGAGGAGTAACCGCAACCAAGATAAAATATTCAAACGAAGAAAACCCTTACCAGCAAGCAAGAAAGTCCATGGACAAACAAGGACTTCTGGGAAACAATGTAGACCTGGCTGTGTGAGGATGTTGGGGAGTGTAACTTTTTAATGACTAATCTTAAATCAACATCAGAACTTAAGGCCTTCGTCAGGGAACAGGCCCTTGATAAGTATGGCACCCTGATAGGAGCAGATATTCTCTATGCCGTAATTGTCTTTTTTGTCAGTGCTATCGCTACCTTTACAGCAAACGACGTAGTCCAGCTCATCATCAATGAACTCATAGTTCTCATTATCTATATTCTCATAGGTATCCTTGTTTCCGGCAAGACATACCTCTATATGAATCTCGTTTATTCACAGACAGTTTCAATAAGCGATCTTTTCTTTGGTTTAAAAAAGAACCCTGAAAAAGCTGTTATCATTCAGGCATTTTTTGTGATCATTGATTTTGTTGTTGGTCTTCCAGCTTCATACCTGATATATCTCTTGAGGCAGACCAACAGGCCATCATCAGACCTCATCATGCTCAGCTTATTAGCTGTTTTGGTGGAGCTTGTGGTTAACATTTACATACGTATCACCTATTCCCAGGCTTTTTATCTTCTCCATGATTTCCCTGACAGATCAGCAAAAGAGCTCCTTGCAACCAGTCACAGAATCATGAACGGCTACAGATTAAGACTTCTGGTACTTAACCTTACATTTGTTCCTTTATATCTCTTAGGAATACTTACGCTTGGAATTCCACTTCTTTGGGTAAACGTTTATAGAAACGGCACTCTTGCCGCTTTTTATCAAGCTCTTATAATGCTAAAGGCCAAGAAATCAGAATAAAAAGGATGGTAAAATATGGACTTAATTGATGCAATCAAAGCAATCGATAAGCCGCACGAAGACGATGTCCTTAATCGCCTTTACACCCCTTGGGGCGAAAATATTGATCCGGATAACCTTTTAAAGGAGTATCCAAGACCTCAGTTTGTAAGAGACAGCTATATCAATCTCAACGGCTACTGGGATTATTCTTTTACCCCTGACTCAGTGGATGAAATTCCATCAGAGTTTGAGGGCATAATACTTGTGCCTTTTTCTCCTGAGGCAATGCTCTCAGGCGTAGAAAGACGTCTTGAGCCGGACCAGTTTCTCTGGTACAAAAGAGCTCTCCCAACAATAAAAAAGAAATCTCCAAGCTCAAGGATACTCCTGCACTTTGGTGCAGTGGATCAGTTTGCAGACATATATATAAACGAAGATCACGTAGGATACCACGGCGGAGGCTATCTTCCATTTACTCTGGATATCACTGATTATCTCAATCACACACCAGATAACATGACCTTTGAAAACAACACTCTTGTTGTAAAGGTCCGCGACACCAGTGATTCTTCCTACCACAGCAGAGGCAAGCAGACTCTGAGAAGAGGAGGAATGTACTACACCGCTCAAAGCGGCATTTGGCAGACAGTTTGGATGGAGGAAGTTCCTGCTACTTATATCAGGGAACTTAGGATCAGACCGGAAAAAGACCTAAAGACTGTATCTATCGAGGTTTCAACAAACCTTCCTAGTCAGGTAACTGTCAAGATTCCAGGTCATGAGCTTGTTAAGTCTCCTGCATCACATGATGCAATAGAAAATTTCTTTATTGGAGACTTCTCCTACTCATCAGATACATACCCAAGTGCAAGTGTAGATCACTCACAGGGGCCTGCATCTTACTACAACTTTAAGTTTGAGATTGATGATCCTCATCTGTGGAGCCCGGAAGATCCTTATCTTTATCCGATCCAGATTTCTACAGCAGATGATCATGTAAGCTCATATTTTGCAATGCGCTCTTTTACTGTAGAAGACGACGAAAAGGGCATCCGACGTTTTTGCTTAAATCACAAACCATACTTCCTCATGGGAGTTTTGGACCAGGGCTATTGGCCAGACGGTCTTTATACAGCACCTTCAGATGAAGCTCTTATTTTTGATATCAAGGAAATGAAGAGACTTCACTTTAATATGCTGCGCAAGCACATCAAGATTGAATCTGCTCGCTGGTACTACCACTGCGACAGACTTGGAATGATAGTATGGCAGGACATGGTAAGCGGAGGTTCATCCTACGCTAAACCAGTAGTTTCATACCTTCCAACTCTTTTCCCAAAGGTGTTTGGGCGTATGTCAGATGGTCCTGCTTATTACAAGGCATTTTCAAGGCATTCAGCAGATGGCCGCAGAGAATGGCTTCAGGAGATGCAGAACACCATCAGCTATCTCTACAATGTGCCTAGCATAGGTACCTGGGTTCTGTTCAACGAAGGCTGGGGACAGTTCAACGCAGCCGGTGCCACGATCATGGCAAAAGACCTTGATGACACCAGACCTATCGATCAGGCCAGCGGATGGTTTGATGAAGGAAGCGGCGACTTTAGAAGTGTACACAACTACTTCCGTCCACTTACCGTGGAAGATGATCCTAACCACAGAGCTTTCGTCATCTCTGAATTTGGTGGCCTGACCTGCCACATCCAGGGTCACTCCAGTGTAGACCGCGTTTTTGGATACAAAAAATACGACACTCTAGATGACCTAGGTGTCGCCTACTATAACATCATGAACTCAAGCGTCATGCCTCTTGTTTCAAAGGGCCTAGCCGGTGTAGTCTACACCCAGCTCAGCGACGTAGAAGAAGAAGTAAACGGTCTCATCACCTACGACCGCAAGATCACCAAGATCAACCCAGACCTTGATCCACATCTTCTAACAAGGTTCAAGAATCAATAGCAAAAAACCTCCAAGTGACCCCATGACTGGCATGGGCGAGAAACACTTGGAGGTTTTAAATTAATATACTTCTACCTGGCCTTGGAAGATTCGTCTAAGTCTGTTACGAACCATGATGAAGGCTGGTATCAGGAAGGCGTCTGCAAGGATCCAGGCTGCTGGACTTGCAAGACAGATTGCTATAAAGCCGAATTTTGGAACGAAGAGGAGGGCTACTGCGCCCCTTCCGATCATTTCCATTACTCCGGCAAGTACTGCAAACATTGAAAATCCCATTCCCTGGATAAGGAATCTAACAATGTTTACAAGAGCAAGTGGTACATAGAATAAGCTGTTATAAAAGAGGAACAGGTGGGCGTTGTCGAGGCATGCCACATCTCCTGCCTCCAGGAATATCATTGAGAACTGTCTTCCAAAAAGTGCAAGGACTACAAATGCTAAGATTGCATAGCCACATCCAATCTTGCAGGCTGCGATAAGACCGTCCTGGAGGTGCTCAAGCTTCTTGGCACCAACGTTCTGTCCGCCATAAGTTGCCATTGTTGATCCAAGGGCATCAAATGGAATACAGAAGAACATCGCAACCTTGCTGGCTGTGGTAACAGCAGCAATCGCATCTTCGCCAAGGGAGTTAATGGCGATCTGAAGGATTACACTTCCAATAGCTGTGATGGAATACTGAAGTCCCATTGGAACACCCATGTTGAGAAGGATCACGAAGTGATGTCTATCAAGCTCCCAGTCTTCCTTCTGTAAGTGAAGGATATCTATCTTTCGAATAATAAAGATAAGGCAAAGGGCTCCTGAAATACCCTGAGAAATAACTGTAGCAAAGGCCGCCCCAAAGATTCCCCAGTGGAATGGAACGATGAACACGATATCCAGAACGATATTAACAACTGATCCGATGATCAGGTACTGAACAGGGTGCTTGCTGTCTCCAAGAGCTCTGATGATTCCAGATAAAAGGTTATACATATATGTAACCGGAATTCCAAGAAATATTACTAATATATAAATGTATGCGTATTCAAAAACTGACTCAGGTGTCTTCATAGCAGTAAGGATCTGCCTACAGAAAACACTGACAAGAACTGTCATCACTAGAGCGAATATAGCACTGAGGATGATAGAGTGTGTTACAAACTTACGCATGCTCTTATAGTCTTTGGCTCCAAATCTCTGAGCTACAGGAATCGCAAATCCATTACATACTCCCATGCAAAATCCCATGATAAGGAAATTGATTGAGCCTGTTGAACCCATTCCTGAATAAGCCTCTTTGCCAAGGAACCAGGAAACAATAGCTGTATCTATAATGTTGTACAACTGCTGGAAGAGCATTCCCCACAAAAGAGAAAGCGCAAATCCAAAGATAAGAGACATTGGATTTCCTACAGTTAAGTCTTTTACATTACTACTTTTTTGCATGTTTTAAACCATTCTTTCAAAATATCGAACATGTTTTTTGGTACTGAGATAGTCTACTACATTTTGATAAAATATCAAGTATATTTTTAGGAGGAAACTTCCAAAAATAGTGCAATTATTGTACAATAGTCGTATCTTACTAGCACAGATATAGTGCGGGAACGAGGACAAAATGGATAATATCAAAGCAGTTGTTTCTCTAGGTCATGAAGCCCTTGGTGTCAACACCATGGAACAGAGAGCTGCCACACAGCTCACTGGTAAAGCTCTTGCAGATCTTGTAGAGGCCGGCTATCAGCTGGTCATCACTCACAGTAATGGTCCACAGGTCAGCATGATCCATAAGGCTATGACCGAACTTCACAGAATGTATATAGATTACACTTCAGCTCCTATGTGTGTCTGCAGTGCCATGAGCCAGGGTTACGTTGGCTATGATATTCAGAACTCACTCAAGACAGAGCTCACAAAACGCGGAATCTATAAACCAGTCAGCACAATCCTTACACAGGTTACAGTTGATCCTTATGACGAAGCTTTCTACGCTCCTACCAAGGAGATTGGTCGTAATATGTCCAAGGAAGACGCAGATAATGAGGTAAAAAAAGGTAACTTCGTAAAAGAGATTCCTGGAAACGGATACAAGAGGATCATTGCAGCTCCTAAGCCAATCGACATCGTTGAGATCGATGCTATCAGAACTCTTGTGGATGCCGGTCAGGAAGTTATCGCTTGCGGCGGTGGCGGAATCCCTGTTATTCAGCAGGGACATACCCTTAAAGGTGCATCTGCCGTAATTGAAAAGGATGCTATTGCAGGCAAGCTTGCAGCAGACCTCAAAGTAGACAGACTCATCATCTTAACTTCAGTTCCTTATGTGTACAAGAACTTCCAGAAGGAAGACCAGGAACCGATCATCAAGATGAACGTAGCAGACGCCAAGAAGTATATTGAGACTGGCGAGTTTGGAGAAGTCGACATGCTTCCTAAGATTGAAGCTGCTATCGAATTCCTCGAAGCCAATCACAACGGATCAGTTCTCATTACATCACTTGATTCTGTTGATGCTGCTCTTAAGGGCAAGGCTGGTACATTCATTACTTTTGAATAATTTCTTTTATTATATAAAGCCCCACGCAAATGCGTGAGGCTTTAATTTTGTCTTTAAACCTGTTTTGCTGCTTCAGTATTAAACTGAGGTATTCTAGGCTGGAAGCTCTCTCCTCTGATCTCGATCAAAGGACTTGCTTTCTTTTCAATATAGTCACGAGTAATAGTTACTCTTCCGATGTTCTCATCCTTAGGGATTTCATACATGATATCAAGCATGAAATCTTCTATAATGGCACGAAGAGCTCTGGCTCCTGTATCTTTTTCAAGAGCCTTCTCTGCTATAGCTTCAAGGGCTGAATCATCAAAGCGAAGATCAACCTCATCTAGTGCAAGAAGCTTCTGATACTGCTTAAGGATCGCATTCTTTGGCTCTTTTAATATCTGTATCAGCATCTCTTTATCAAGAGCCTGAAGTGTACATATGATAGGAAGTCTTCCGAGGAACTCAGGGATCATACCAAATTTCTTGAGATCTTCCACTGTGACATTTGAAAGAAGATTTGGATCATCTTCATACTTATCCTTAAGATCCGCATCAAATCCGATTGATGTCTTCTTATTAAGTCTCTGGGTAATGATCTCCTCAAGGTCAGGGAAAGCACCTCCGCAGATGAAAAGAATATTTCTGGTATTAACAGTTGTAAGAGGAACCATGGCGTTCTTGCTGCCTGCTCCTACAGGAACTTCGACATTTGATCCTTCGAGAAGCTTAAGCATTCCCTGCTGAACTGATTCACCGCTGACATCTCTTGCTGTAGTATTCTTTTTCTTGGCGATCTTGTCTATCTCATCAATAAAGATGATTCCGTGCTCTGTCTTCTCAACATCATTGCCAGCAGCTGCAAGGAGCTTACTAACTACGCTCTCTATATCATCACCGATATAACCAGCTTCTGTAAGTGATGTGGCATCTGCAATAGCAAGAGGCACATCAAGAAGCTTAGCAAGCGTCTTAACAAGATAAGTCTTACCACTACCTGTTGGTCCAAGAAGAAGGATATTAGACTTCTCGATCTCAA
Source organism: Butyrivibrio hungatei DSM 14810 (assembly GCF_900143205.1). Taxonomy (GTDB): domain Bacteria; phylum Bacillota; class Clostridia; order Lachnospirales; family Lachnospiraceae; genus Butyrivibrio; species Butyrivibrio hungatei. The sequence continues at coordinate 184,528 of NZ_FRDH01000006.1, forward strand.
TATCATCCATTGTATCTGTAGCCACTCTCTTGTAGTGATTATAAACTGCAACAGACATTACCTTCTTAGCCTGGTCCTGTCCGATGACATACTCATCAAGCTTAGCCTTGATCTTATGAGGAGCCGGGATATTCTTTATATCAAAAGCTGGCTTAACCTTGCTCTCACTCTTTTTCTTGATCTTCTGTGAATTAGGAATGCCACCAAACGGTTGATCACCCATACCAAAGAAACCAAATCCCGGGAACCCATTTGTATTCTTGTTGAGTTCATTCATAAGATTTGGGTTGTTCAGCATGTTCTGATAATCAAACTGGCTGACTGTGTCCATGGTCTTTTGCATGCAGTCATTACAGATGCAGATATTGTTTGGAAGATGGAACATCTTACCAGCCTTGCTCTCTGGACGTCTGCACACAAAACAAACATCTTCATATTCAGTTTTGTCGCCGTTTTCTTTGGTTGCATCAGAAGACTCAGATGTTGTATCAACAACATCTGAGCCATCATCACCCTCTTTTATCTCTCTGAAATCAAATTCGTCGTCTCTGTTTCCTGCCATATATACCTCATTAAAATATTAGTGACCGCTACCCTGACCGCTCTTAGCATTTGGATCGCCGGCTGGCTGCTGGTCTATACTGCCGCCATTATTGCCGTTTCCAGAACCATTGCCATTTCCAGAATTGCCGCTTCCATTTGTTGCATTAGAATCAGTCATAGCCTTGCCAAGTGTAAGGTCCATAGTGATCTCATTATATTCTGCGCCGTTAGCTCTTTTAACAGTAACCTTTACTGTTGTACCGGCTGAATAGTACGCAAGCTTGTTCTGAAGCTCATCCATTGATGTGATCTCGTCACCCTCAAAGCCAACGATGACATCGCCCTTCTGCATGCCAGCTGCCTGAGCTCCACCGCCATCAGCAACTTCTGCAACATAGATACCAAGTGGAAGTCCATACATCTGAGATACTGATGATGTAACTGTCACACCTGAAATTCCAAGATATCCTCTCTCTTCATCAGAAACCTTTACCTTGGTCTCTTCATTCATGAGCTTGTCGATGATAGGACGTGCAACTGAAATAGGAATTGCATAGCCCATACCTTCAATTGTCTCTCCGCCGATCTTGTTAGAATTGATACCGATTACTTCACCAGATATATTAAGAAGTGCACCACCTGAGTTACCTGGGTTTATTGCTGCATCTGTCTGGATAAATGTCTGATATGCGCCCTCAGAAATCTCAACTTCTCTGTTAACAGCTGAAATTACGCCTGTTGTAACTGACTGGCCATATCCAAGAGCGTTACCGATTGCAATGGCTGGCTCGCCAAGCTTGAGTGAATCGCTGTCTCCAAGAGTTGCTACCTTGATGGAATCAAGGGTATCTGATGAAATGTCATCAAGCATAACTGCTATAACTGCAAGATCCATATCCTGATCAGTTCCTTTGACAACCGCCTGAACTGAAGCATCATCTGTAAAGATAACTTCCAATGAATCTGCGCCTTCGATAACATGGTAGTTAGTTGCAATTAAAAGCTCAGTATCATTCTGACCTACGATGATACCACTACCTGAAGCCTGTGCTTCCTGTTCCTGAACATATCCAAAGTAGTTCTGAGAAGCTGTATAGTTGTTATGAATGATTACCATTGCTGGCATTACTTCTGAAACAACACCTGTAACATCAGTAACTACTGCCTTAATTTCTCCAGCTACTGTTGTAGTCTGAATCTTGCTCTCTTCCTCAGCTACATCTTCAGCAGCCTTGGTAGCCTCTTCTGCTGCAGCTTCCTCTTTTGCTGTCTCGTCCTGAGCTTCTTCCTGAGTTTCCTCGACCTGCTTGGAACCATCTTTGACACTAGCAAAGAGTTCTGGTCTATTTGTTACTGCGTAGTAGCCTGCTCCAATGCCACCAGTCAAAAGAGCTATTGCTACTATAATTGCTACTGCGATGCCTGCTGTATTTCTTTTCTTTGGCGCAGGCTTCTGATTTGTTGCCCCAGAATTCATGTTGCCATTGGAGCTATATTGATAAGTTCCATAGCTCTGTTGCCCGTTACCATAGCTGTAAGAATTCTGTGAGCTATTCCCCATATATCCATTTCCATAACTATAATTGTTGTAAGGGTTGCTGTTTGTACCTGGCTTGTTTTCTTCTTCAAACATAGGTCATACCTTCTTCCTTTCAAATTATGGCTTTAGTATAGTTTCATTCTGTGACGGAATTGTGTTGAATTTATAATAAAAAAATAATATTAGAATTAATAATCTTCTTCTAAAACCTGTATTTCCAGATAGTCGAAATCTATTTCCTCGATAAAAGAGTCCTGATAGAACCTGCATTTATTATGAAGCTGAAAATCTTTGACTATTGGGTCCAGCCAAATAGGCTTTGGAAGGTCAAATTCATAGCACGCCTTTTCAAGGGCGTTCATTATTTTGTGAGTTCTTTTGTCATAAGTCTCATCGCATATTACTGTATCCTTGATCAAGTGGTTATCATCAATAACTCTGCACCACATTCTAAACATAGATAAATACCGCCTTGTTAAAGTTCTTTTCATAATAAATGCTGGATCATGAGCTTATCTCATAATCCAGCATATAATCATTTTATAATATTATCTGTAAAAACTCCACTTGCTCTTAAGGCTTCAAGGAAACTCTCCCTTGTGCGGGTAATGATGAGTTCCTCTGGGAAGTGGATGTCTTCTAGCATTGCAAGAGCCTTAGATGCATTGCCAATCTCATAAGCCATATGAGCATCAGTATTGACTGCAATCTTAACTCCAAGCTCTGCGCATCTTACTGCAACCTGTCTACAAAGACTCTGATGATGGCCTTCGTATGAGAAGCTGGCCTCGTTGATCTCAAGGGCCTTGTTCATATCCTTGGCTGCCTTAAGCACCGGGTCCATCTCAAACTCAACACCAGATCTTCCAATGTGTCCTATGAAAAGAACCTTTGGATGGCTAAGAGCATTTATAAACATCTGAGTGTTCTCAGCTGCCGAATGACCTACTGTATGTCTCTTGGAATGAACACTTGCGATCACATAGTCCATTCTTCGGAATACCATATCACTAAGTGACATTGGGCTTTCCATCTCATCGCCAACAATAGACTTGGTGATGATGTTATCAAATCCAAACATGTGGCCTTCCATATCTACGATGTCAGCCTCACAGCCCCTTAAAAGAGTGACTCCGTGAAACTGCCTTGGCCACATATTAGTTCCAAAGAAAAACTGATAATTCTTGACGTTTTCGTAATCCGAAAAGAGCATAGAACTGAAATGATCAGTACTGCCGAGAAGCTTGATTCCCTTCTCGCTGGCAGCCCTAACATTCTCTTCTATGGTTGAATATGCATGTCGTGAATAAATTGTATGTGTATGGGTATCACATTCTATATGGTACATCTAAAAACCTCTATTTCTCTTACTTCCCCCATATCACAGCTTCATGATCAGTCTTCGTATCCGTTAGGATTCTGGCTCTGCCACTTCCATGAATCTGCGCACATTTCTTTGATACCATTCTCAGCCTTCCAGCCAAGTTCCTTCTCTGCCTTGTCAGCATTTGAGTAGCAAGTTGCGATATCGCCAGGACGTCTGTCTCTGATCACATATGGGATCTTAACTCCTGTAGCTTCTTCGAAGTTCTTGACGATGTCAAGTACGCTGTATCCTACGCCTGTACCAAGGTTGTAGATGTTAAGTCCGCTTCCAGGAGCAAGCTTCTTGAGAGCCTTAACATGTCCTACTGCAAGGTCAACTACGTGGATGTAATCACGTACGCCGGTTCCGTCTGGTGTATCGTAGTCGTTACCAAATACATTGAGTTCAGGAAGCTTACCTACTGCAACCTGTGTGATGTATGGCATAAGGTTGTTAGGAATTCCATTAGGATTCTCACCGATTGTTCCGCTCTTGTGTGCTCCGATTGGATTGAAGTATCTAAGAAGAACTACATTCCACTCTGGATCAGCCTTCTGAATATCTGTAAGAACCTGCTCAAGCATTGACTTTGTCCATCCATAAGGGTTTGTACATGTTCCCTTAGGGCATTCCTCTGTGATAGGAATAAATGCTGGGTTACCGTAAACTGTTGCTGAAGATGAGAAGATAATGTTCTTGCAGTTATGCTTTCTCATGACATCAACAAGTGTAAGTGTTCCTGTGATGTTGTTGTCATAATACTCCCAAGGCTTCTGAACTGACTCGCCTACTGCCTTGAGTCCAGCGAAGTGAATTACGCTGTCAATCTTCTCTGTTGAAAAGATCTTCTCGAGATCATCTCTGTTTCTAATATCTGCCTCATAAAATGGCACTTTTTTACCAGTAAGCGCCTCAACTCTGCCAATTACTTTCTTGCTTGCATTTGCCAGATTGTCCATAACTACCACGTCGTATCCAGCGTTCTGTAGCTCAACGACTGTGTGTGATCCGATATATCCTGCTCCACCTGTTACTAGAATTGCCATTTTGTTACCTCTCTTTTTGTTCTTTGCAAAATGTTGTCTGTTTTCACAAATTGCTATCTTGGCTTTTATTTTAGTAAGTGAATTACTATATTACAACGTTCTTTTGTTATGCGTACCTGTCATAATGTTAACTGATTGTAATCAAAGCTCAATTCCACACTTCTTGCAAAGTTCTCTTGCAGACTCTACTGAATCCACACCTTCCTTGTTCTTGATTGGTGCGAACTCATACTCTCTTACTACTTCATAAGGAAGGCAGCTATCAAGCATGTGGATCATATCAAGAACCAGCTGCTCGAACTTGCATCCGTTTGGTTTCTCAGGCTTAACAAGCTCAGCGTTCTCATCAATATATGGAATCTTCTTCTCAACAACGTGAAGAGGAAGAGTCTTTTTAGCGATCTCATTGAGAGCCTTCTCATTGAAGAGGTAGTTAAGGATTACACCATAGTTGTATGCTGGATCGCCGTTGGCATCCTTGGCATCCATCATCTCCTGTGAAAGCTCATAGTACTCAACAATAGATGGCTTGCCATCCTCAAGGCACATAACACCAACTTTCTCGTCTGGCGCGTTCTTGCGAACAACCTTGGCTCCGCAGTCAACGCCTGCATTAAGTGTTGCACCTACAAAGCAAGGATCTGCGATTCTCTGAAGAACGTTATCTACTGCAAAGATATCGATCCACTCGATGCCCTCTGCAAGGATAACATCGCGAAGGCCAGCCTTGAGCATTGATGAATACCAGCCTGCATTACCATTAGGTGATGTGGAAATTCTGCCCTTGCCTTCCATGTAAACCTTTCCTTCATAATCTGAAGCTGGCGCCATATCCTGCTTGAAGAATGTTACCTTATCCTCAGGATATCCAAAGTAGTTGTGCTCCTTAAGGAAGTTTACAGTAGCATCATTATTCTTTTCACTTGTCATGATAAAGAGGTGGATATATGCGCCATCAGCTGCCTTAACTGTATCCTGTAGGTTCTCGATGATCCTCTGGAAAATGTATACGTGCTTGGTAAGACCGATGTCATACATTCCCTTAGGGTTATCTGATCCAAGTCTTGTACCCATTCCACCTGCCAAAAGAACTGCTGCCACCTTGCCAGCCTTAATAGCCTCTACACCTATCTTAGTGAATTCATCTTTTCTCTTCTCAATCTCAGAAACCTGCATTGCTGCAAGTGGAGCAAACTTTCCCCTTCCTTCGCTCTTTCCAAGGTTCTTGCAGTTTGCAAGTACAGCAAAATCTGTATCCTCAATCTGCTGAAGAAGATCAGCCTTCTCGCCATCTGAAAGCTCATCATAATATTTGAGAACATGGCTCTGGCCATACTCCTCAAGTTTCTTTTTTGCTTCTTCTAAGTTCATAACGTTTCCTTTCCGTCGTCCTCTAATAAACACTTTTTCCATTTTACCACATGTCAAAGTTTTCGTAAAAAGTGAGTTTTGAGGACGGAGGAAGTGAGCCATAGGGACGGAGGTTGGGGCTCATTTTTTACAAAAATGAGCCCCAACCTCCGTCCCTATGGCTCACTTCCTCTGTCCCTATGCTCACTTTCCACAAAAAAGAGAAGTCACCACACAAATGGCAACTTCTCTCGATCAAATTTCTTTTATCAGCCTGCTGGTGCTGCTTCTGGAGCAGGTGCAGGGGCTGGAGTTCCTGGTGTCCAGCCTGCTGGATCAACAAGGATTCCGTTCTTGTCAAATGTGCAATTTACGTTATCAAGAAGTGCTGTAACTTTTACAAGCATTCTTCCGTTGTTAACATCGAAGTATCTCCAACCTTCTGGAGTCTGTACCCAGCCAACAACCTGATGTCCGTCAGTTGGATCAAGATAGTAAACACCATCCTTGAGAGATGCAAGACCAACAACCATCTTACCATCTGCACCAAAGTAGAAGTTCTTGCCATCGATTGCGTTCCAGCCTGTAACCATCTTGCCGTCTGGTCCAAAATAGAATCTGCTAGCAACATCTCCTGACCAGCCTGTCTGCATAACGCCTTCTGCGTCAAAGATATAATTAGCTTTATCAAGAGTTACAAGACCAGTAACAGCTGTATGTGTATCTGGCGCAAAGTAGAATCTCTGTCCCTGTTCATTGGAGAACCATCCGCTAATAGCGATACCATCTGCACCAAACATATACTTACCAGTTTCAAGTGCGATCATACCTGTCTGCATTGCACCACTTGGACCAAAGAAGTAAAGCTTGTCGCCAATCTGTGTAAGACCTGCGTGCATTGCATAATTTTCATCAAAGTAGTGGATGCCATCCTCAAGCTGAACAAAACCCTTCTGGCAAACACCATCTGCATTGGCATAATATACACCAGCTTCTCCAAGATTGAGAAGGCCTGTGCATCTATTACCATTAGCATCAAAGTAGAATCTTGAACCGTCGATATCATTAAATCCAACTGCTGCAAGTCCGCCTTCTGCTGGCTTGAGATAATAGATACCTGTCTCATCCTGGAACCAACCAGTCTGAACAAATCCATTAGCATCTGTATGATATCTTCCGTTTGCAAGGTTGAGCCAACCATACTGCTTACGGTAATTGCTGTAGTAGAATACGTGTCCGCCCCAGCTATTAAATCCCTCCGGAATAATACGAGAGAAATAATCTGCGTAGAGGTGATTAACATCTACTCTTGAAGGAACACCTGCATATGAGCCATGGCTTGTTGACTGCCACATAGCATATTCACCAGGATAATCACAGGATGAATTGTACTGAGCAACCCACTTTGCAGAAGCTACACTAGGCATTCTCTGAAGGAACCAGTTACGGCTAGCGTATACCATTGTCTCATATCCATTTGCATTGAGGATTCCACAGAAAGTATCTGCGATAGCCTGAAGCTGTGCAGCATTGAGTCCTCTCTGACACTGATCTTCAATATCAATTGCAACTGGGAAAGTTACTGTATATGGAGCTATCCATGCGAGAACCTGATTAGCCTCTGCAGCAGCTGCCTCTGGAGTAGTAGCGTATGAATAGATATAGATACCTGTTCTAACGCCAGCAGCATTGGCTCCGTTGATGTTATTTACAAATTGTTCGTCTAGACCCTTCTTGGTAGTACCAACACGGATCATAGCAAATCTGATGCCTGAAGCTTTGACCTGTTGCCAGTTGATTGCTCCCTGATACTTGGAAACATCGATACCTACTGCAACTTCTGGTCCTGCTCCTGCAGCCTCAGCTGTGATACAGCCTACAGGCGAAAAAGATAGGAGCGCAACCATAGAGATGAGCATTCCTACTGAAAGAATGAGTTTTCCCACTTTTTTCATTTACACTGACTCCCCTCGGATTTTTACATTTTTCTTAACATAAACAATTATATAAGAAATGCCACTTTGGAGCAACCTCCAAAGTGGCACTTTATTATTAAACTAAAACCCCATAGCCCCTAATTTGACGATATATCGTCAAATACTTTATCAATCCTTAAGTGCTTTACGCGAATGGATTCTCTGTTGGATATGGAAGTGAAGCTGGCTGATTGTAGCCGATAACCTCTGCTCCAACATACTTAAATACTTCGTAAAGAGCCTTTCCGAAGTGTCCGAATGCAACTGCTCCGTGGTGAGGGAAGTTGTGCTGGATAAGGATATGTCTATAGAATCTTCCCATCTCAGGAATAGCGAATACACCGATTCCACCGAATGACTGAGTAGCAACAGGAAGAACTTCACCCTGTGCAACATATGCCTTAAGGTGATTATCTGATGTGCTCTGAAGTCTATAGAATGTGATATCACCAGGAATGATGTCACCTTCAAGTGTTCCCTGTGTAACCTCCTCAGGAAGGTTTCTAGCCATGATTCTCTGGAACTTCATCTCGCAGCTTGAAAGCTTGCTTGTGCATGTATTTCCGCAGTGGAAGCCCATGAATGTATCTGTGTGCTTGTAGTCGAACTTGCCCTTGATTGACTGCTCGTACATATCAGCAGGTACAGAGTTGTTGATATCAAGAAGTGTAACAGCATCATCAGAAATGCATGTTCCGATGAACTCTGAAATTGCACCATAGATATCTACTTCGCAAGATACAGGGATTCCTCTGCCTGTAAGTCTTGAGTTAACGTAGCAAGGAACGAATCCGAACTGTGTCTGGAATGCAGGCCAGCACTTACCAGCGATACATACATATTTCTTGCCGCCTCTGTGCTCTTCGATCCAGTCAAGAAGTGTAAGCTCATACTGAGCAAGCTTCTCAAGGATTTCAGGCTTCTTGTTACCAGCGCCAAGATCCTTTTCCATATCTGCCTTAACTTCTGCGATTCTAGGATCACCAGCGTGCTTGTTGAATGACTCAAAGAGGTCAAGCTCTGAATTCTCTTCAATTTCAGCACCCATGTTGTAGATCTGCTGGATAGGAGCGTTACAAGCAAGGAAGTTCATAGGACGTGGTCCGAATGAAATAACCTTGAGGTTTGCAAGTCCATCAAGTGCTCTAGCGATTGGAACGAACTCGTTGATCATCTTAGCACACTCATCAGCTGTTCCTACTGGATACTCTGGGATGTATGCCTTAACGTTACGAAGGTGAAGGTTATAGCTTGCGTTGAGCATACCGCAGTAAGCATCTCCTCTACCATCGATAAGGTCGCCCTGTGACTCTTCTGCTGCCGCACAGAACATTACAGGTCCGTCAAACTTCTCTGCAAGAAGTGTCTCAGAAATTTCTGGTCCGAAGTTTCCAAGATATACGCAAAGAGCGTTACATCCAGCCTTCTTAACATCTTCAAGAGCCTCAAGTGTCTGAGTCTCACTCTCGATGATGCATACAGGACACTCATAAACGTCCTTGTCGTTGTAGTTCTTTTTGTAGGCCTCTACTAAAGCCTTTCTTCTGTTTACAGCAAGTGAAGCTGGGAAACAGTCACGGCTTACTGCAACAAGACCGATTTTTACCTCTGGAATATTGATCATAATAAATCCCCTTTCTTTTTTATACCAAGAGCAATATGCTCTACTCTACCTGTAGTCTAACCGACGTATATCATTATCAGCTAAAAAGCACTAAAAAACAACGTGCCAAATTATAGAAAATACCCCGATAAAATTATTCAAAATACCTATATCTTGTAATCTTTTACCCTTCTAAAAAAGACAAGCTATCAAAGAGTAACCCCAATCTCTACACACTCGTGTCCAGTAAGCTCTTTTGATCTAGTATCTGGCTGCTGGCATCCAGCATAAAGCTTGAAGTTCTTGGCAAATATCTTTCTCTCGCCTTCTTCATTTACAGATGTAAATGCCTTCTTATCAAGCTTAACAGTAACCTCTACCTCTGAGCCTGCAGGAACGTGCACTCTCTTGAAGCCGCAAAGGCTTGGATGTGTTGTAGCAAATTTAGAATCAAGATCTTTGATATAAACCTGAACGACCTCGTCCGTGTCTACCTTGCCGTCATTTGCCACCTTAACTGTAAGCTCAGCATCAACAAGGCCATCCTTGGAGCCATTATCCATATGCAGATGAGGATCAGGCTTAACATAGCAATCGCCATATGTAAGTCCGTATCCAAAAGGATAAAGAGGTGTTCCCTCAAAGTATCTGTAAGTTCTATTCTTCATAGAATAGTCCTTAAAATCTGGAATATCATCAGCTGAAGCATAGAACGTTACAGGAAGCTTACCTGAAGGTGAAACATCACCAAAGAGGATATCTGCAACATCCTTACCGCCTCTAGCACCTGGGTACCAAGCCTGAAGTACTGCATTAGCCTCTTCCTGAGCCTTACTAAGATCAATAGCACTACCAGCCATATCAATTACGATGGTAGGCTTGCCACACTCAAGCACTGAGTAAAGAAGCTGTCTCTGGCAAAGAGGCAGATTAAGATTGATCTTGTCTCCTGACGCGAACTGGTTTCCTGCGTCACCCTCTTCACCCTCAAGATTCTCATCAAGACCAACTACAACAACCACTACATCTGAGTGGTCTGCAACTGCCTGCGCCTCTGAAAGTCTGTCTGGAAGATTAGGATCTGCCAGGTTACTGATATTATTCTTGAAGATGTCTGAACCTTCAGAATAAAGAACTCTGACATCATCTCCAACCTTGTCCTGGATACCTTCTAGAACAGTGATGTATCTTGAAGCTGTTCCATGGTAATTACCAATAAGTGAAAGTCTTGAGTTAGCATTTGGTCCAACTACACCAATAGTCCTTATCTTGGACTTATCAAGTGGAAGAAGTCCATCATTTTTAAGAAGTACTACTGACTCCCTTGCAGCTCTGCTAGCTACAGCAAGATGCTCTTTGCACTCAACCTTCTCAAAAGGAATCTCATCATACTCTGTCTTATCAAACATTCCAAGAAGGAATCTTGTAGTAAAGAGTCTCTCACAGGATGTTGTAATGAGCTCTTCATCAAGAATACCTGCTCTATAAGCATTCATGATAGTCTGATAAGTACATCCGCAGTTAAGGTCACATCCCATTTCAAGAGCAAGCTTAGCTGACTCTTCTGGGCTACTTGTTACCTTGTGATTTTCATGGAAATCCTTGATCGCCCAGCAGTCTGATACGAAGTGGCCTTCGAATCCCCACTTATCCCTAAGAGTATCAACCATGAGAGGCTTGTTTGCGCAGCATGGTTCACCATTTGTTCTGTTATAAGCGCCCATTACTGCCTCAACACCAGCCTCCTTTACGCATGCCTCGAAAGCAGGAAGGTACGTCTCTTCCAGATCCTTCTTGGATGCCTTGGCGTCAAAGAAATGTCTCTCTCCTTCAGGTCCTGAATGTACTGCAAAATGCTTGGCACATGCAGCAACCTTCATATATTCTCCATCACCCTGCATTCCCTTAACAAATGGAACTGCAAGCCTGCTGGTAAGATAAGGATCTTCTCCATAGGTCTCATGACCTCTTCCCCAACGTGGGTCTCTGAATATATTAACGTTAGGAGCCCAGAAAGTGAGTCCCTTGTAAATATCTCTGTCCTCTCTCTTAGACTGCTCGTTGTACTTGGCACGAGCCTCAACAGCAATTATCTCACCGATGGCGCCCATAAGCTCCTCATCAAATGCAGCTGCAAGTCCGATAGCCTGTGGGAACATTGTAGCTGTGCCCGCTCTTGCAACGCCGTGAAGAGCTTCATTCCACCAGTTGTATGCTGGAATTCCCAGTCTGTCGATAGCTGGAGCATCATAACGAAGCTGTGATGCTTTTTCATCAACAGTCATCTTAGCAACAAGTTCTTTTGCTCGCTTTCTAGCTTCCTCTCTATTCATAAAACAATCCCCTTAATCTATATTTCTTTTATGGTTCATTATCAATTTTAAAGAATAGAAATTGTTTTTTCTTACCATTTTTTGCCTTAATCAGCTTAATATTTGCGGATAAAAAAGAGACGTAACCACAAGGGTTACGCCTCTAAAATCATAATGTATTATGACGCTTATATCATGGTAGCATATCTGCGTCGCCGAAGTACTCAGCCCACTTCTCTGCACGCTCATCCATGATAGCCTGTCCACCAGCTGAGAGGTAATCTGACATGTAGCTATCCCATGTTGAATCGAAATCTGCTTCTGCAGCAACTACAGCGTTGTCATAGATCTGATCTCTCTTTGATGAAAGAGTATCGCCAACACCAGCTTCAGCTGTGATCTCTCCAACGTTTACATTAACTGGCTCAAGACCATCTGTGCGAGAGATAACATCTGCCTGGCTTACAAGCTCAGGATCTGCCTCTGCATAACCATATGCAAGTGAAAGAGCTGCAAGCTTCTCGTCACCAAAGTTTGTTCCGTTACATGTGATTGTGTAGTCAATGTTCTTACCAGAGTTCTGGATTGCATCGCCTGTTGCAGCAATGATCTGGATAGCGCCAGAATCAAGAACTTCGTGTGTTACGCCTTCATCACCAGCCTGAAGATACTTGATTGTCTCAGGTTTTGAAATGAAGTCAACATAAAGAAGTGATGCAAGAGGTTCTGTGTTAGTTGTTGGGAAGAAGATCTTTCTGTCACCAGCTGAGCTGTAAAGCCACTTAGCATACTTTCCTTCTGAGTTCTGGAAGCAATCTACAGGAACGAACTTAGCATCTTCACCAACATTTCTCTTAAGGTTTGCATTGATGCTGTCTTCACCGTTTCTGAATACATAATCCCAGTTGTGCTGGAATGCACCAACATAACCAGCTTTGATCATGTCATCCTCAGTTGTGTCTCCGCTTCCATAAAGAGCGAAATCTTTCCAAATAAGGTCTTCGTTGTACCACTTGTTAAGAAGCTTAACTGCTTCCTTTGTAGAAGCCTGTGTTACCATTCTGTCATCGAATCCGTTGATGTAGTATTCCTTATCTGTGATCTTAGGATCCATGAAAGATGTGATGATGTTAGCTGTTCTCCAACCTACATCATAGCTTGTTGAGAAAGGAACCATCTTGGAAGCATCTTTTCCAAGAAGAGTATCAGCGTTATCTCTGAATGCAATAAGCATATCTTCGAATTCCTGAGTTGTCTTTGGAGCCTCAAGTCCAAGCTTATCAAGCCAGTCCTGACGAACGAATGTTACGATTCTCTGCTGCTCAGCACGTCTACCTTCAATTGCCCAGATAGAACCAGTCTTAGGATCCTTATCCCAGTAAATGTTCTGCTCGCCAAGCCAGTTCCAAAGGTTTGGAAGATCAGCCTTGTATGCATCTACATAGTCAGCAAGGTCGATAACACCGCCCATCTGAGCGTATGTAAGAACTGTAGGATAGCTGTAAGTTACGCAGATGTCTGGAGCTTCGCCAGATGCAAGAAGGTTGTTGATATCATCAACCTCTGTCCATCTTGGAACCTTCTTGAAAGTAACTTCTACATTGTGCTCTTCAAGCATTCCCTTTTTGATGTACTCTGTGTACATGTTGTTTTCTGGATCTGATCCGCCATCGTTTCCTCTGTCGTAGATCTCTACTGTGATCTTTCTTGTCTCAGCAAACTTGCCGTCAACAAGTTCAGATGCAGTCTCTGGCTCAGCTGTTGTCTCCGACTCAGTAGCAGTTTCCTGCTTGGCTGTGTCTGTACCAGTCTGGGTCTCAGAGCCCCCGTTTGATGATCCGCAAGCTACGATTGAAAGTGCCATAACGGATGCAAGAAACATAGATAATACCTTTTTCTTCATAACTATACCTCCATTTTTATATGATAAATATCATTTACTACCAATTTAATACCTCGCCAAGTGATCATTCTTTTACAGCACCCAAAGTTACTCCGTGAATGAAGTACTTCTGAAGGAATGGATAAATACACAGGATAGGCACTGTTGAGAACATTACTACCGCAGCCTTAAGTGATTCTGAAAGGCCAGGTGCCGAGAAGCCTTCCTGTGTCGCAACCTCAACCTGGTTGATGTTGTTGATGATGTTATACAAAAGAAGCTGCAATGTGTAATACTTAGCATCTCTCATATACATGAGGGCATCTGAATAACCGTTCCATCTTCCTACCGCATAGAAAAGAGCTAGTGTTGCCATAACAGGCTTGGAAAGAGGAAGATAAATACTGATCAATATCCTAAAGAATGATGCTCCATCAATTTCAGCTGATTCTCTCAAACTATCAGGTATTCCATAAAAGAAGCTTCGCATGATGATCATGTTATAAACGCTCATTACACCTGGAATAATGAGAACCAATGGGTTACTCAAAAGGTTTAACTTCTGCATCAGCAGGTAATTAGGAATTGTTCCTGCGTTGAAGAACATTGTGATAGTAATGAATACGTTTATTGCTTTTCTTCCCTTAAGTCCTTCAAAGATAAGAGGATAAGCGCAAAGTGTTGTCATTGTAAGTGAAGCAACTGTACAAATGATAGTAAGGAAGACTGTCCAGAAGAAAGCTCTTACGTACTTTGCATCCTTAAGTACTGTTGCATATGCCTTGAAGTTCAGTCCCTTTGGAATAAGATATACTTCACTTCTTACGATATAATCCACACCGCTAAGTGACTTAGCAAGGAGGTTTAACATTGGGATAATGCAGATCGCACTTACAAGTAAGCAAAAGATCACAAATACAATATCCCAGATTTTATCTGCTCTTGATTTAACTTTCATGTCTATGCTCCTCCCTTACCATATTCCTCTCTCACCAAGTTTGCGTGAGATGAAGTTAGCCATTAACAGGAAGAACACACCAACAACTGACTGGAAAAGACCTACAGCTGTTGTAAGTGAGAACTGAAGTCCCTTAATACCTACTCTATAAACGAATGTTGGAATAACGTCAGCAACTCTCATTACGAGGTTATTCTGGAATGCGAATGGTCTGTCGAAACCACCACCAAGAATATTACCAAGGCTCATGATGAGAAGAACTACGATGGTTGGCTTGATTCCTGGAAGAGTGATATGCCACATCTTGCGGAATCTTCCTGCTCCATCAACAGCTGCTGCCTCATATAGTTCTGGATTGATACCTGCGATAGATGCCAGATAAACAATGGATCCCCAACCAAAGTTCTGCCAAATACCAAAGCCGATATAACTTCCAATCCAGTGACCTTCTTCATTAAGGAACGGAATAGCTTTTCCGCCAAGGTCATGAATTACCATGTTTACAAGACCATCATTTGGTGCAAGGAGCTGAAGTGCCAAGCTGTAGATGATGACCCAAGAAAGGAAGTGAGGCATATAAGCAATTGTCTGAACCACCTTCTTGTATCTTGCAAAACAAAGCTCATTTAATATCAGCGCAAAAATAATAGGTGCTGGAAAACCCAAGAACAGATCCAGCAAATTAAGTGTAAGTGTATTTCTAAGGGCATATTTAAAATCATTAGTCTTAAATGCCTTAATAAAATACTCAAATCCGTGATTGGCTGCTACTGGCAATTTCCAGATACTCTCAACCAAACTGTACTTCTTAAATGCAATCTGAACATAGACCATTGGTGCATATTTGAACACTAATAAATATGTCAGTGGTAACAGAAGCATGACGTATAACTGCCAATACCTCTTCATATAGACGCCAAACTTGAAATTAGACGTCTTCCCCTTCTCTTTCATACTTTTCCTCCTTATGCTTCTCTATTTATGTCTTATCCCCACAAGATCAATCGCCCAAGTAGCTTTCTTTGGGGCCCAAGTATGAACTCGGAATCGTTACCCCATCTCTTACAAAAAGAACTCTTTCCAGCACTATGCCTGGACTCATACCGTAAAACTGCAGTGTATTCTTGCCAGCTTTTAAGTGAACCTTCTCGCTGACCTTCTTAACATTGTCCTTGGCTTCCTGTGCCCACTGCGGACTTAGGAAATATGGTATGTCAGTTCTATGTACCGAATTAACTATGCATATCTCTTCTTCATTTACTGAGTAGCCAAGATACTGCTCAGTCTTGAAGGTTGTTGGTGTAGTTGGTGCAAGGTCGAAGGTGAGCTCGTAGTCTCCTTCATCCTCTACCCAGAACTTGTACTCAACGCTTGGTCTTTTCTTTTCTGTCAAAAAATCTGCTGTAGAAGGGAAGACTTTTATAGCGCTTCCGCTTCTTCCGTATGGAGATAGGATTTCAAAAGAACCTTTTGATGTATCTTTTTTGGAACTAAAATGCTCAGCTTCGATACAAACAAATCCGTCGCTCTCCATATAATGACCAGGAACAACCTGTGGTGGCATAACCTCTACTGTAGTATGGGCTGTGCCAAATCCTACGCACTCAATATCAAAATGTCCTGTCACTTTTTCTTTTAATAAAGACTTATCTACTGAAAGAGTTATTCTCTCTCTTGCCTTTACCTCGCCTTCAACCTTGGAAAATTTCATCCAATCATTGTCAGCGGTAATCTTAAATCTATATGGATGCTCGCTTCCATTTATAAGATCAAACTCGATACTATCAACGTCTGCTCTTAGCATGTCTTTCCAGGTCTGTGGCCTGTCGCACCACTCTGTACCTGTCATGTAGTGCTCGTCATCCTTGCGGGAAACCATCATTCTTGGAGAATTAGCTCCATATATAAGGTATCTCATTGGGAATCTGTCATCTTCTTCATTCCAGTTGATAAAGCCGATGTGCTCTGATCTTCCAAAGCCCTTGTAGTAGCCATCATCTACTGTTTCATATTCAGTAATGAGAGCGTCGTCTTCTTTGACACAAGCATCTACCAATACTGCGATCTGATTAGCTTCGATCCTGTTCTGCCTAGCAAAAAGCTCATTTCTTCCAGCAAGTATCCACATCTTCATGAGGTTTGCTGTTCCACAAGCTGGATAATACAAAAGTGAAATGAAGGCTGACATATCTTCATCGCTTATCCTTTTCTTGATGGCTGCTGCCTCTTTAAGGATTCCCTCTGATATATCAAGTATATCCTGAGCCTCACCATAGTGAAGTGGATGATATACGTTGCCATGCATTATCTCGTGGCGTCTTTTTTCCAAAAGACCTGTGTAATCCCATATGATCTTCTGAGCCTTGTTACGCAGAGACTGTGGCATCATAGCGCCAAATGAACGCTCAACCCACTCAGAAACGTATTTCTGAGTTATAGAAGCATCTTTTCCGCCCCATTTTTCTATGTCGTATGCAAGATCAAGGAAGTAGGAAAGTCCAAATTCCTGAGTTCCTATATCACCTACATTTACAACCCATATCTCTTTTACCCCGAAATCGTAGGCCTGAGTCATCTGCTCCCATACTCTTGGGAGATATGTTGCTCCGATCCACTTATAGGAGAATGGTCCGCCATGCATATCCATGTGATAATACATACCGAAGCCGCCTTTGTGGTTTCTCATCTCCTTGGAAGGAAGTGTTCTGGTATAACCCACGTTGTTGTCGCTGAGCATCAGGGTTACACCTTCAAGCTCTGGATCTCCCAGAAGGCCTTTGGTCTTGTCATCTCCGTAAAAGAACTCTTCAACCTCCGAAAAAAGTACGAACTGTCTTGGTACTTTCTGAACATCTTCATCTATTATTTCTTTTATGAGCTGGTTCTGAGTTTTTAGAACATCTCGTAAAAGATCTATATTATCGGCAAGGGTTGCATCCTGCCCAAGGATCTTGGAATCTCTTTCGCCTCTCATTCCAAGAGTGATCACATTTTCAAAATCTCTGTTTCTTACAAGACCGTCTCTCCAGAATCTTGTAATACCTTCTCTATTTGAAATAAAGCTCCAATCGTCTCCGTATATTGAATCCTTACCTCTAAGAAGCGAGTACTCTTCGCCAGTTCTCATGCAAGGTTCATGGTGAGATGTACTCATTACTACACCAAGCTCATTGGCAAGTCTTGCGCTTTCAAGTCCCGGGCCATCCATACTGAAGTTGGATCTCCACATTGCTGGCCACAGGTAATTTCCTTTTAATCTAAGGAGAAGTTCGAATATTCTTTCATAACACTTGGCATTAACGTCGCCGAAGTGCTCTGTTGCCCAGTTGCCAAATGCCGGCCACTCATCATTTATAAAAAATCCTCTATATTTTACTGAGGGCTCTTTGGTCACTACATTGACTTCATCTGTCAGGAATACATTCTTTCTCTTGCGAGGATATGCATGATTCCAGTTGACGAATGGCGAAACCCCAAGAAGTTCAGATAAATGGAAGAGTCCGTAAATAGTACCTCTTTTGTCGCTCCCTGCAATGATAAGAGCATGTTCTACGCCATCCATAGGATGATCAACTACTTGAAAGCTGTATACTTCCCACTTTCCTCTTACCTCTTTGAGATCTACAACGCCTCTTTTTTCAAGCTCTTCAAGATAATCGCTTTTGTCAACTGTTCCGTAGATCACAAGATTCTTGCACTTTTCGCCTCTTATATACTCTTTGGCTGTGAATCCTGTTACAAGATTTACGTCTTTTCTGACTAACGCAGCAATTTGGTTAACGCCAGAATATGACTTAGCTTCATATGTAAACATTATCCTGTTGTCAAACCCTATCTTTGCCACATCGTCCCCCAACACAATTTCTAATTATAAAAAATGTCAGCACTTTTTTTATAATATAATTGTATTGTCTAGGATTTATATATAAATACACAAAAAGATAGAATTTTTTTGCATTTTCCGATATAATGTTGCACAAGGGTTTCGAGTTATTCCATTAAGTCATTGTGAGTTTTGTCTAGAAGAAAGAAAATGGGGTATTAGAATGAGAAAATGTTTGGATTGTCCGTATAGCATAATTGATCAGGAGATCATCTGTGAGCACAAAACAGCCAGAGTTATGCCTTCTGACGTAAAGACTGTTCACACACATGATGGTTACGAGATCGTCTTCTTTTTGAGAGGAAACGTTAACATCATGATCGAGCCAGATCTGATACAGATGAAACGCGGCGATATGTTCTTTATCAGCCCTTTAGTTTTCCACGGCCTTGACCTGGAAGATGTTAATATCAGCGGTTACGAGCGAATCGTTATCAACATCCAATATGAATTTCTTAAAAATCTTGGTGATGCTGAAACAGACTTCTCGTCCCTTTTTAGAAGCGAAGCCTCACCAAACATGAATGTCCTTCACATTCCTGAAGAGGCACTTCCTCGTTTTATTGAATTAGCAGAAAGACTTGAGGCTAGTTTAGTAAGCCAGGAATTTGGGCACTCCATTTTGTCCAAATCTCTTTTGGCAGAATTCCTACTCCTAACCTGCCAGTATTCATCCAAGGCTGCGACACAGGCTCAGAGTAGCATTACGCCACAGGTTGTAACAAGGATCTTTGATTATATTGACTCCCACATTGAAGAAGACATCACCATCAACAAGATGTCTGCTGACCTTCACTACAGTAGTGACCATCTAAGCCGCGTATTTAGTGAAGCCATGGGAGATTCTTTAAAGCACTACATAAATGCCAAAAAAATAGTTCTGGCACAAAAATTACTGCTCCAGAACTATTCTCCATATGATGTTTGTTTTATGGTTGGTTACAACAACTACTCAAGCTTTTCAAGACGCTTCTCCAAGCAGATAGGTGTTGCACCCAAGCAGTTTCAGCTATCTCACAGAGATGAAAATTAAGCGAAGCGCTTAGTAAATCTCTCTGTGAAGTTCGTCTTCTATTCCGCTCTTTCTATAGAAATAAGAGTTCACCTGATCGCACCACTCTCTTGCATTTGCAAGCTGCATCTCAAATCTGTGGTGTACATTGTTGTACATCTCTGAAGGAATCTTGCCTTCAAGCTTCTCCCAGTTTGCCGCGATCTCTTTTGCCTCAGCATATCCCTCAAAATGTGTATCATAAATGTGCTGGATCACAGTCTTTCCTGACTGAAGCTTCCATGTATATGGAAGATGATGGAAGAACAATACAAGATTGTCAGGGCACTTCTTTGGATCATTGTAAACCTCTGCATTTTCCTTGTAATACTGCTGAGCGTAGCCTGTTCCCTTATCAGTTCTGTCTACACCGATTCCAAGGTGATCTGCCCTGTGATAAGTTCCCCATCTAGAATACTCATATCCATCAACACTTGGTCCATAGTGGCCGTTAGGAGTTACCATCCATCCGATACCAAGTGGACTTGTGTATTTCTCATATATCTCTCTTGATCTAAGGAGCATGTCAGTTAACATGTCTTCATCCACAATTTCAAGAGAAAATGTCATCTTTATCCACTCTCTTGCAATCTCTTCTGAGGATAACTCTGTGTTATAGCTAAGTCTACCAAAACCGTAGAGATTAGCTGCTGCCAGATAATTACCTGTCCAGTTAAAGTCATTACCTGTGTTGATAACTGCTGCCATGCCGGCGAGGCTGTTACCAAAAGCTCTTCCACTTACAACATCTGCGATAGTATCATTGTCCTTCTGGCAATATGTCTTGAAATCAAGCACCTCTTTGAACATAGGAATGAGGTAGCACAGATCAATCTGGTGACCAGTGTATTCCTGAGCGATCTGAACCTCCAGCATCTGGTTAGTCCTGGTAAGTCCTCCAAGCAGTGGAGAAATAGGCTCTCTGATCTGGAAATCCATAGGTCCGTTTTTGATCTGAAGGATTACGTTGTCGTGGTACTGACCATCAAGATTCTTGAAGTAGTCATATCCAGCCCTTGCTCTGTCAGTCTTGTAATCTCTCCAGTCCTGAGTGCAGTTATATACAAAGCATCTCCAAATGATGATACCACCGTATGGCTTTATGACATCTCCCAGCATATTTGCGCCGTCAGCCTGAGTCCTGCCGTAGGTAAATGGTCCTGGTCTTCCCTCAGAATCTGCCTTTACAAGGAATCCTCCAAGTAAAG
Source organism: Butyrivibrio hungatei DSM 14810 (assembly GCF_900143205.1). Taxonomy (GTDB): domain Bacteria; phylum Bacillota; class Clostridia; order Lachnospirales; family Lachnospiraceae; genus Butyrivibrio; species Butyrivibrio hungatei. The sequence continues at coordinate 205,246 of NZ_FRDH01000006.1, forward strand.
GAATCTTGTCATATACTTCTTTTACCTTATCTTTCCACCAATTTATTACTGACTCATCAAGAGGATCGCAAAGTTCAAGTCCTCCCAGCTCTATAGGTGACGCAAAGTTAAGGGACAGATATAACCTGATGCCATAATCTGCAAATACCTCTGAAAGCTCTTTTACCTTGGCAAAATATCTGTCGGTAATAAGATAGCTTGCAGCGTCCTTAACGTTTACGTTGTTGATGACGATCCCATTGATACCGATGCTGGCCATGAATCTGGCGTAGTCTACTGTTCTCTCATCAACTACGATCTCATTATCTACAAAGAAAAAAGAATTGCCTGAATAACCTCTCTCTATGCTGCCATCCATGTTGTCCCAGTGATTCATCATTCTAAGAGGATTGGATGGTGTCGCCTTTTCTGAGATTTCTTCCTTGGCTATGCCGCAGGAAAGCTTGCGGATAGCTGCAAATATTCCATAGAGAGCGCCGTTTTCATCGCTAGCTGTGATCCTGATCTCAGAAGCTGATGAAACTAACTCATAGCCTTCTTTGGCTACAGCACTGTCTTTTACGATCTTAACAGCAAAAGGATCAGCGGCCCCATTTCCTTCTGATACTTCTGCTCCAAATATTCTGCCAAGTGCAAGCTTAAGTTCTTTTACCCCGCTATCTATAACCCTGTGAGCTCTGTCAAAACCAAGAACTTCAATAGCAATTTTCTCTACTGAATCCTTGCATTTTTTGTAGTCCAGCCAGAGCTGACTCCACTTTGCTGATTCCATTTTTAATACCTCTCTTTAGTAAATTTATGATAAAATAATGCACATATTAAACGCAGTATCCTATTAGGAGTGTGATCTGTATGATACATAACATTAACGAACAGGCCCGCGAAGACATTTTCTATGATACGTTAAAGGGAGTTCTGCTATATCACAACACCCTTTCAGAATATCCACTGCACTGGCACAATGAGGTAGAGCTCATTCTCTGCGTGTCAGGTTCTCTTAAAGTGAAATTCCACAACGATACCAAGTCTATGATAAACGTTGCTCCTGGAGATATCGTACTGATCGCTCCTGGAACTCTTCACGAGTATCTTTCTGATGCACCTGGCGGTGAGAAGCTCATCCTCTTATTTGATATTGGTGGCTACTCTCAGGTTTCATCACTTGTTCCGCTCCTCAAGACTCTTCCTTCTTATACCCATATCAAACAGAAGGATTATCCTCTTGAATCAGCAAGATTACACAACTATTTCTGGGAAATCGACAGACTCTACGGCGCAAGCGACGAGTTTCTGCAGATTTCTGTTTATTCGCTTGTAACACTTATTCTGGCTCAGATCGGTAGCATGCACCTTAGCGATGCCCCTGTTCCTATCGAAGCACAGGATTACCAGCACAAGAACATCGACAAGCTGGTACTTGTTACTAACTATATTGATTCACATCGCTCAGATGACCTTACTGTTGAAAAGCTTGCTGACCTTGCAGGTTTTTCAAAGTTCCACTTTGAGCGTCTTTTCAAATCCTACATGGGAATATCATGCTATCAGTATATCACTAAACGTAGGATTCTTATGGCAAAAGAACTCCTTGGCGACACAGATCTTTCTGTCATGGATATTGCTCTTAGATCTGGTTTCTTTAGCCTGTCTACCTTCAACAGAGTATTCAAGGATGTAAACGGTTGCTCTCCAACAGAATTCAGAAAGCTGTATCGCACTGGCGCTGATAACAAATAAGCTTCTTGATCATTCGATGGCAAGGTCAAAAGGAGACATTGGTATTCCTGTGCTATTGGTAATAAGTCCGCCATGATAGGTGTTCTCTGAAAGCCAGCATAGTCTCTTTGCCTTATCTTCAGAAAATGGGCTCTCTACAACTACAGAACTATCCTGAAGTCTTGCCTTAGCCTTTTTTCTTTTTCCATTAATATCGACCACATAAAAATCCTGTAACTCAAGTCCCTTGCCTGCATCCTGCACCGTAAGACCATTTGCATGGGTCAAGTTAACTGTGATCTCACCATTATCCATGAGAGCACTTGTGGCCACAGGGCCAGTATACTCCCCATTAAAGCCATATTTTAGATGCGCTGCGCAAAGAGCTAATCTCTCACCTACCGGCTCTTTGACAACAGGATGAAGATCGTTGTCTTCACCAAGTCCCATCGTAACTACAAGACCAGTCATTGGCATATCAAGGATCTTGTTCTGAGTAAGTCTAAATTGTCCCCAGTCATCAGTCCTTGGAAGCTGATCTATTACAAAGTTTGGAAGCTGAACTGCAATGAATGGAAGATTTTCTTCCTTCCATGCCTTCCTATAGCCCCCTACCATGCGCTCTGTAAAGTCTGCATAGTCATAGCCATCCTCAACATTGCTCTCGCCCTGATACCAGATAACTCCGTCAATCGGGAAATTGTGGCAAGGTGCTGTCATAGCGTTGTAGAGGCCTGTCGGCTTCCAGTTGATAAAGTCTGTTGCAGGAATCTCCTCAGCGGTAGCACCAATCTTGCACTTCCAGATTCCATCAAGATATACTGCAGCATCTTTATTAAATATCTTAAGTTCCTTATTCTCTGTAAATCTTCCCATGCCAGTCTCAACTGTAAGTCTGATGGCAATGGTATTTTTCTTTTCTCTGGTAAGTCCCTTTGGAATGTCATATTTACGTGGTGGATACTGATAGCCAGTCTCCCCGACCTTCTGTCCGTTCACATAGATGATATCGCTATCAACCATGGTTCCCATGAAAAGACGTGCCTGCTTACCTGCAAGCTCCTTGGGAAGATCAAATTCTCTTCTAAACCAGACCGCACCGATAAATCCGTCAAGTTCAGTTCCCTTGAAGAATCCTGGAACCTTGTGGTCTGTCCAGCCAGAAATATCAAGCTTATCCTCATGCCACTTTTCTGAGATCCCTTTATCTGCCTTGTAGAGATCACCTCTCCACTTATCACCGTTTTCTATATTCTTTTTGATCTGTCCTTCAACAAAAGAGCTGTCGGCATAGTGACCAGCTATCTCAAGGAGATCATCATAGCCCTCAAGCATCTCTTTGCTCATCCAAGAGTAGATTCTTGATCCGCCAAGGCTTGCATTGATGAGGCCTATTGGCTGACCTGTAAGCTCCTGAAGGTGCTTACCAAAAAAGTAACCTGTAGCTGAAAGGTTCATGATAGTATCTCTGCCTACTGAAACCCAGCTACCGGTATTGAGCTCTTCATAAGGGCCTGTATAGCAGGTCTCTTCTACGATCTTAAATGTTCTGATCCTGTCGTTTTCATCACTTGCCACAACCTCAGGATACTGATCCTTTGTCCTGGCAAGAGGAAGTTCCATGTTGGACTGACCTGTGCAGAGCCACACAAGACCCACCAGGATATTCTCAACAATGACCTTTTCGCCCTTGTCATCTACTACTACCAGCTTGTATGGTCCGCCACTTTCCCTTGCCGGAAGGTAAGCGTCAAATCTTCCACTTGCATCACACATTGCTGTAGTAATATCGTTTTCAAGCTTGATGGTGACCTGCATTCCTGCTTCGTCCCATCCCCATATATGTATACTTTTCCTGCGCTGAAGAACTGCGCCATCAGAAATCAATCGACATAATTTAAGCGATGACATAATCCTACCATTCCTTTCTATAGGTAAGATTATAACCATCGCTTAATCTCTTTTCACGCATGTAATTGCTAAGAACTAATCATTTTTTGCTAGCAGTTCTAGAAGTGCTGACATCGCTGTATCCCTTTGGAACCTTTATAGCCACATCTACTTTTTTACCGCTGACAACGTTAACCTTTTCAAATCCGATAAGCTCTCTTACGCCTGTTCTATCATTGGTACCATATACCATGACAACTTCAAGGCCACTTCTCTTACCTTCGTTCTTAACTGTAAGTCTAAGTTCTCTTTCACCCTTCATGTACTTTTCTTTGGTAAAAGAGAATTTGCTGTAAGATAATCCATAACCAAATGGGAACTGAACCGGAATACCTGCATGATCTGTATGCTTGTAACCAATTCTATATCCCTCTTTGTAATGAACCATATCAGTGTTTCCAAAATCTCCAACGGAAATAGCTGATGAATCCTCAGGCTTCAGATAGAAAGTCTCAGGAAGCCTTCCTGAAGGATTGATCTTGCCAAAGATAACATCGGCAATAGCTCTTCCACCTTCGCAGCCATTGTAATAGCTCCAGATAACTGAAGAAGCTTTGTCGATCCACTTGCTCATCTGTACTGAGCTTCCGCCAATAAGGACTATAACTGCATCACTTCTAACTTCCAGAATCTTCTCAATGAGTTCATCCTGTCCATAAGGAAGCTCCATATCTATTCTGTCTTTGCCTTCTGAGTCATAGTTATGGTTGAGACCGCCCACAAAGATAACGCTGTCATACTTGTTATTCTTAAGAGCATCCATAACTTCTTTGCTCATCGCTTTGTTTAGCTTATTCTTGACCTTAGCCTCTTTTTTCCTCTCCTCAAGGCTTGCCTGCTGCCAGTTGATCTCCTGACTCTCCGGTGCGATCTCTGCGTCGTATCCCATGAGGAAGTCAACCTTGGTATTGCCGCCAAGTCTCTCCTTGAGTCCAAGAAGTGGAGCCACCTCGTAAAATGCCTTGATCTCTGCGCTTCCGCCGCCAAGTGAATGCTGTCTTACGGCGTTATCACCAACAACTAACACTCTCTTTAGCTTAGCAGGATCAAGAGGAAGTACTTCTTTTTCATTTTTCAAAAGAACTATTGACTCCGCAGCTACTCTGTAAGCAGTTCTCTGGTGAGCAACAGTGTTGTAAGCTCCCTGCTTTCTCTTTCCATCAAGCATATGAAGTTTGTTCATGACTTTGAGGATTCTAAGTACCTTCTCATCAATTACTTTCTCATCTACTTCTCCGGCTTTGATAAGTTTTTTCAAAGGATTTGCAAAACAGTACTCGTCAAAGTCATCAGTCACGGACATTTCGATATCACAGCCGCCAAGCGCTGCTTCTATGGAATTATGAACTCCACCCCAATCGGATATTACCAAACCGTCATACTTCCATTCATCTCTTAATACCTTCTTTAAGAGGAACTCACTCTCACAGCAGAAATCACCATAAAGCTTGTTGTAAGCTCCCATTACTGAATGTGCGCCTGACTCTAATAAAACTCTCTCAAACACCTTGAGATAATTCTCTCTAAGTACATCTTCATCAATATCAGCATCAACTGAAAGTCTTGATGTTTCCTGATGGTTGATGGCAAAATGCTTGACGCAGGCTGCAACGTCATGTCTCTGAACGCCCTTTACAAAGGGAATTGCAAGCTCTGCTGTAAGGAATCCATCCTCACTGAAATACTCAAAGTTTCTTCCGCAGAGAGGACTTCTCTTTAAGTTGATACCTGGTGCAAGGATCACATCTTTGCCTCTGCCTCTTGCCTCTTCACCAAGAGCACTACCTTCATCAGTTGCAAGGGCTCTGTTAAATGTGCTGGCTAGAGCGCTGTTACATGGAAAATAAGTAACATTATCTTCGCCGTGTCCTACAGATATCCACTTGTCATTGGCAAATTCTCCTCTGACTCCCATAGGTCCATCAGAAGAAATGAGCTCAGGAATACCAAGCCTCTCAACTCCAGCAGTGCGGAAGAATCCTGCTCCGTGGATCATAGAAAGCTTCTCATCAAGAGTAAGCTTTTTAAGTATTTCTTTTAATTTTGATTCTCTCATAAATAACTCCTACTAAACATTACCCCACGACTCCAAAGCCAAGGATCGTAAACTTCTTGGACGCATCCTGCATCTTAACTTCTACCTTGTGCTTCCTGGTGCGCTTATCATTGAACAGTATCACCGGATTACAGTGTGTCCATCCTACCACAAGTGGATCAAGTGTCTTGACCAGATTTCCGTCCACATAAACGTCAGCCTTGCCATAGGATGAATTACCCGAATCCTTAAATATTATTACTAGTTTGCTACAAGTCAGAGCAATTGTAAATGCCTTTTCTGTGCCATCTTTACCAGAATGATGCCAGTTATACTTAAACTCCGGAGTCTGTTCTATCTCACTGTCCATCTCCACAAACTGAAGGTCTTTGTCTGTCTCGTTAAAAGAGCCGCAGCCAAAGCTAGTTATCTTATATTTTTCCTTTAGCTTGTCAAATTCCGCTTTATCCAAAAGCTCAACCTTTTCAAAATCAGCTCCAATGGCTGGTTCAGGAAAGCTCTCTGGTTCCGGATCATTTTCCTGATGTGTCTCATTTACCTTATCAATGAGTTCTATGAGACAATCTGCCATGATCTGATGTCCCAGATTACTTGGATGGTACACATCGTAAAAGAACTGATTCTTGGAGATAACTCTTCCGTCATCAGGAAGAAGTGGAAACTGCGGCGTTACTGCATCCATGATACTCACCATAGGTACAGAATATCTGTAGCCTACAGGTGATAATCTATCCTGAAGATTCCAGTCAAAGGAGAACACTGCAAAAAGGAGTACTACTGCAGGTTTCCACGGAAGAGCAAGAGCTTTCCTTACAAGACTCTCATAACATACACCCTGTGTCTCATCATCTCCGTCATTAACTGCAAACTCTATTACTATAAGATCCGGCTTTTGCGAGCCATTTCTCAGGATATCTCTTTCAAATCTCACCATGCCAAGTTCAGACGGTGTACCGCCAACGCCTGCTTTTATAAGTTTTACATTTCCGCCCTTAGCATATTTTTCCTGAAAGCTATCAGCAAACACTCTTGCATAGCACTTTTCATTGATAGGTATTGCACCTGCCCCCTGGGTTATGGATCCGCCAATAAAAGCAATAGTTACATCTTCGCCGCTTCCCGCTTTGCCAAGCACTTTTTCAAGACGGCTGGTATTCCCCATATCAAAAAGGCTTTTTTGTATCATCTGACGATAGGCCGTCGAATGAAAATCTACAGTTCTTTCTATTGGCTGAACAGGTGCTATAAAGCCTTTATTTAAATATAATCTGATATCAGTAGTTGCCTGAACTCCAGGCTGTGCAAATTCAAATCTGATCTGCCCTACTTCCTTATCTGTTGTTTCCCAATTTATATCATCAAGTCTGATGACTTCTTCCATTCCATTCATCAGAACATCTTTTTCAATCTTAGTTGCCTTCTGACCTGCCTTAACTGGATACATCTCCATTACGAACTTGACTGTCTCTGAAGTATTTCTTCCTGATACACTTACCCCGATTGAATGTACCATTGTCTTAAAGCCCTCTGCAGATCTTAAGAGCTCAAGCATATAATCATCGCCGATATTCCCAGATAGTTTAGCAGCATCCACAAGTCTTCCCATGTCCATAAAAAGGAACTGGATTCCCTTGCCGTCAGGTTGTGGTGCAGCAAATATTTCTTTTTCCTGCATGATAAAGAAAAATGGTCTTTTCTTTACAGGATCCTTTGGTGCTTTTGGCCCCTCACGTAATATAGTATTCATACTCACCCCTATAAAATAAGGGCGGCTGTGATAGCCGCCCTTTTTGTAAACCTTTAAAGCCCTAATTACTGAGCGTTTGCTTCATCTACGTAAGCTTTCCATGTGTCACGGATTGCTTCAACCTGCTCTGATACTACGCAGTCAGCTGTGATGTTCCATACGAAGTCTGAGCCAAGGCTTAAGTTAGGGATCATGCCGTGGTAAGCAATTGTTCCCTTTTCTGTCATCATTGTGATTGTCTCGTCTACAGCTCTCTCATCGAACTTACCATTTCTAGCTGTTGAAAGGTATCCGTTGTAATCATAGTACTCTGCTGCTGGTGGATTTGTGTAAAGGTTCCAAGCAAATGCAAGCTTCCAAGCTCTGTCAGCATCATAGCAGCCAGGGATTGCAACTGGGTTGTTTGTCCAAACGTTGATGTAGTCGTTCATCTTAGGTCCCTTAGGGAACATAACGAATCCAACTTCATCCTGCATATCCTCAAGGAAGTTACCAGGTGCGCCAGCATACTCATCTTCTACCATGAATGCTGCCATACCGTTGATGAATGCTTCCTTGTAGTAATCCCACTCAGCGCCCTCTGGATCTGGCATGTCATACTTCTTGTACATATCTACTGTCCACTCAAGAGCTTCAAGTGTCTCAGGAGACTCAAGGTTGTATACATACTTTCCGCTTGCATCCTTATCGATGAAAGATCCGCCGTTTGAGAATACAGCTTCTGTTGTCATAACACCTTCGTTAAGTGTAAGACCCCAAACATCTACAGTACCGTCGTTATCCTTATCCTGCTGAACCTTTGACATAAGCTCATCAAACTTATCCCATGTCCAAGAGCCATCAGCCTGCATATCATAAATTGATTCAGGATCGATTCCAGCTTCTGTAAGAAGTCTCTTGTTGAAGTAAACTCCTGTACGAGCCTCTGAATATCCAGCGAACATAGCATAGATGCTATCTCCCTTTGAATACTGCTCGTGAAGAAGGTTTCTCTGGAACTTGATGTCATTGAAGTCAAGGCAATCAAGTGTTGAAAGATCATAGAGAAGACCATTTGCCATAGCTGATGTGATAGCTGGGTCATCACGAAGAACAAAGAGGTAGTTTACATCGTCGCCACCTGTTGTAACGTAGTCAACGAAATCCTGTGGTGTTGAACCCCAGTCAGAAATAGCCTGTGACTTGATTGTGAAGTTGTAAGTTTCCTGGATCCAATCTCTGTAATCCTTGAGAGCTTCCTCATAATCGTTCTGTGGCTCAGCTTCATCACCTGACCACCAGTCACGGATAATGATATCCATACCACCAAGGTCAATTGGGTTACCAGCGTCATCTGTGATAACCTGATATGGATCGTACTCGTCAGATGGAGCTGCTTCCTCAGAAGCTTCTGCTGCAGCTGTTTCTGCTGATGCATCAGCAGAGCTCTCTGGCTGAGTGTTGTCTGCTGGTGCAGACTCGTTTGCGCCGCAGGCTGCCATACTTGTAAGCATAGCTGCCATTGTGATAACGGCTGTTGCTTTGGTTGTTAGAGACTTTCTCATACTCTAAATCCTCCTTACCCCATTGGGAAAATATTAGTCCAGATATTTTAAATATCCGGTAGCTACCATTACATTTTGATACCTGTACTACTGATACTCTCAACAAATGATCTCTGTGCAAAGAGATAGAGAATAATAAGTGGTACGATGATCATAAGTGTTCCTGTTGCAAGAATACAGTTTGAGTAAGCAACAGAAATTGTTGTCTTAACGCCGTTTATTCTCTGGATATAAGCACCAAGGCTATCTACGATTCTTGCAAGACCAGTACTTACAAGCTTGGTATTTCCAAGGAACATTTTTGAATAAAATCCGTCTGTCCACTGCCATACAAAAGCAAAAAGGAAACATGAAGTGATGATTGGCTTTGCCTGTGGAAGCATGATTCTTACAAAGGTCTTAAGCATTCCGCAGCCATCAACATACGCTGCTTCTTCAAGATCGCCAGGAATATTTCTGAAATACTGACGGATCATGTATATGTACAGACCGTTCTTAAGTCCCATACATCCTGCACTCATGAGATAATAAGGTAACTTTGACCCTCTGAGATTAATTGTATTGCCGGTAATTAATTGACATAATCCCAATATATCAAAAAATCTAAAGTGCAAATGAAGTGAACTTGCAATAGTCTGTGGCGGAATCAAGATTACAAGTATTACCATGGCGAACCAGAATTTCTTGAATGGAAATTCAAATCTGGCAAATCCATATCCAACCAGTGTGCAGACTGCAATCTGAAGAGCTGCGATCGTAAGAGAGATCAGTAGTGAATTAACTACTGCCTGTCTATAGTTCATAAGCTCTGCTGCAAGTCTGTAGTTTCCTGTGGTAAAATGCTCAGGAATAGAAATAACTATCGGATTATACAGATCTTTTTCTGTCATGAAGCTTACAGAAATCTTGTTAAGGATTGGCTGAAGGATCATGAAGCACATACCAAACAAAAGGATGAATCTGATAATGCTTATGACTCTCTCAGATATCTTTTTCTGTAAAAGATATCCACCTGAAAGCTTATTTCTTTCCCAAAATCCTAATTTGTCATATCTTGAATTATTCTCTGTATTAGTCATAGTAATAAACCCTCTTTGAGATAAAGAATGATGTTATTCCAACGAATGCAAGTACAAGTAAGAAGTATACCCATGACATTGCTGATGCATTGCCGTACTGCTGCTGGTCAATCATTACCTTCTGTATTTTTTCAATAACCCCGTTATCCGATCTCATACAGAAATCAACTACTGTGTAGATCCAGTTAACAAGGAACAGAGAACTGATCATTGGGAAGGTGATCTTCCAAAGGCTCTCCCACTTGGTACATCCCTCGATATCAGCTGCTTCATACATGCTTGAAGATATTGTCTGAAGTCCTGAGAGGAAGATGATAATCTGGATTCCTGATGAAAGAGCTACGTCGTAGATATTGTTGATAACTTCAAATACCTTTTCATAAGCTCTTACTCCTACGCCTGCAGTTCTAAGGATAGTCTCCAAAGCTGCTGTAATGCTGATTCCAGATGTGGACTGCTCAATTGTCTGTGCCAGTGATGACATAAGTTCGTTGTTGGACTCAAGTCCTACGATAACACCTGATGAAAGGATTACCGGAAGGAAGAATATCGCTCTTACCAATGCTCTTCCATGGAACTTTTGATTGAGGATCAAAGCCACGAAAAAACTAAATACAATGATAGCCAGTGAATAAACCATCATACGTGAGAGTTCTTCCCACAAGAGTCTGTTAAATTCAGGATCAACCCTGAAGGCGAATACATAATTCGTTAAACCGCTAAAGGTCTTGGTAACAGTTCCTGCCGCCAGATTCACGTTGCAAAAGCTCATGTAACAGGATTCAAAAAGTGGTTTGACCATGAAGGCCAAGAAGCCAACTATGAAAGGTGATATGAAAAGATATCCTGATATGGCTTTGCGTTTTTGAAGCCCAGCCAATTTGTTTTTTTGCTTACTCATAACAAACTCCCCTCTCACCTTGTAACTACATAATCTCTTGCTGGTACTTTAACTGCGCCTTCTGTGTAATCACTGTAGCCGTAGTTAACGTAAACCTTAGTACCATCTGCATATTCTGTGCAGGAAACATCAGCAGTTAAATTCTCATGACCTGTCATTTCCTGATTGAATGTATGTCCAAGTTCATTGTTGTATCTTGTGTAGATCTCTAGCATGCGATCTTTCCAAGCATCGTAGGATGATCCGTAATACTCTGTGTATAAAGTCTTCTGTGTTGCGAAGGAATCTTCTTCCATGAATGTGAACTGAAGTCCAGCGCCATATTCAGCAGAATATAAAACTTCATCTTCTGCATTTCCACAGATGTTTATAGGCTCACCTGTGTAATCTACTCTTCCGTGAACAGCAAGCTGGAAGAAAGGAACACACTCATCAAGGATCGTATATTCGCTTCCTCTAAGATCCATGTTTGTAACCATTGATGCGAATGGAATCGCATAATCATTACCCATGTTGATCATTACTGGTGTGCCTGCTTCGTTGTAGCTCTTAAGCTGTTCTACCTGGAGCCCCAGTACTTGTTCTCTGCTGTAAGTCTTCTTTCTATAGAAGTCTGATGAAAGATCCATTCCAAGATCCTGGAAGGATGCTCCAGCGTTGTACTTCTTAGAAGTATTTACAAGCTTGTCTGCGTACTTGTTTGCAAGTTCTGTATGAAGGAGATAGTGAAGGTCCTCTGAATCTCTTTCTGCGTAAGTTACATGGCTGTATGCGTGAAGCTCAGCTCTTTCCTTACTGATGAACTTGGCAGCATCTCTATAGGAGAAGAATCCATTAAAGAGGTTACTGTCGTATGCGTACTGGGTAATACCATTTAAGTAAACTGTATTTCCATTTGCTTCTGCATTATTTACAAAGTTCTTAAGGTCTTTTTTGCTTCCAAGGGCACCAACTGTCTTGGTCCTTGCAAGTACCTTCTGCTTGACACCGCCGTTACACCATCCGGAAAGCTTAACCTGCATATTTGATACGCCGTTATTTCCAAGATCAGTGATGATGGCATCTGCATCTTTGTAGCTTGTGAGCTTAAGTGGTCTTGAAACCGGAACTCCAAGAACCTGTTTAACCTTATCAATAGCACCTACGATCTCAATGGCTACTGGAGCTGATGTGTCATCTACAAGATCAAGATAGCCTGCGTATTCATTCTGAAGATATGTGCTATAGACCTTTGCCATATCTACGTAGCTTCCTGAGTTTACAAAGGTGTATCTCTGTCTCAAGGTCTCATCTGGAAGCTTAGTTGCGTATTCGTAAATATCTGAGTTAGCGATATCACCTACATCGAATTTTTCTCTCTGGCAGATGCTGTACTTGGCATTAACAAAGTTGTAACTGTGGTTCTTGCCTGCAACATCAGCCTGGATTGATGCGTAGCTTCTGCCGTCTTCAAGGATACAGATAAAGGAATCATTTCCTTCAGAAACGCCATACACTCCATAGTAAGCTCTTGTGTTGTGTACTACTGCATCTCTGCTAAGGCACATATCCCAACCATATACGTTGGTGTAGTAACTACTCTGTGATGTCTTGCCGTTGTTGAAATTGATAAGTGCTCCGCCACCTTCAGGTACCAGCATGAAGCCGTTATCATTTGGTCCGCCTGCTCCAAAATATGGAAGAGGAGTGATTGTATAGATTGGTGTCTCAGGATCAAAATCAAGATCGCTGAATGGAACTTCTACCACCAGGTCTTTTCCCTCGAGCTTGTAGACAACGCTTACATTGAAAATTGCATTATCTGATGTGTTTGATGACTGATCCAGCTCTTTATCTGCAAGGTAATTATCATATGTATATCCAACTGCCTCGAACTTATCCTGGAGAGTCTTTCTTACATTCTCTTTGGTAGCAGTTCTGAGTACGTAGATAACTTCTGTCTCGATGATAGGATAGTTTGCAAGGAGCTCTTCCTTGTTATCCTTTGGTGTGAGCTTATTGATGTCGTACTTTTTGTAGTACTGTTTAATAAGATCAGCATCTTTTTTATCCATCTGTGAGAGGTAACCCTCAAACTCTTCTGCAGTACTTACTGGAGGAATGATGAATTCTTTTTGTACACTTCCAAGTGAATAATTAACTCTGATCTCATTGTCTCCTGGAACGATCTCGTAGATACCATTCTGAGCACTGAAGGCATATGAGTTGTAAGTTGTCTCAAGTCCCTGTGTGATCGAGTAAGACATGATAAGTGGTGACTGAAGATATGCTTTCTGATCATCAAGTGCCTTCTCATCTTCTGCCGCATCAAGTGGATTTGAGTACCACACCTTGCCGCTGTCCTTTACCTCAATACTAAATTCAGTTGTCTTTGGATCCATGGATAACTTAAGCTGTCCGTTATCGATGGTAATCGTGTCTTCGCCACCACCATAAGCGTATGGAGGAATAGCTTCTTTTGACTCTTCAGGAGCCTTGGTATTAACTACGTAAAAGATGGCTCCAACGATTATCAGAAATATGATCAATGAAGGGATGAGTTTTATTAACCCTTTTATTAGTTTTTGCTTTAACTCTTTTTTCAAGTTCGTCACCTCTTGCCATTCCTACATTCGGAACATCAATTCTTTTGCCAGTGAAATGAAGTACGCTACACCCTGTGAGATCATACTAAAGAAGATCATAAGGATGAAGATCATTACCAGCATTGCAAACAGTGTTGCAACAGTAAAAAGAATGTTCTTTCCAGCGGAGTATTCGTGAATCTGCCCCATGGCAGCTATTACAAGTAGGGCTGCGTAAACCAAGGAAAGTGCACTGACTACTGAGTAGAACTGACCTTCCTGAACAGTTACGAAATTACTGAATATCATCAGCGGGAACTGAATGAGTACATATGGCGTAAATGCATAGCAGGTTGCCATATATACCTGTCCCAGTTTTCCTTTTCCGTCAAAGAGTGTCGTCAGAGCCCAATTGCCAACTACCCAAAGGGAAAGCGGGAAAATGACGCTGGCAAGATACAGGAAGATGTTAAGGTCTTCCCAATAAACTTGCATAAACAAAAAGCTTGTGTATTTGAGCTTCATGATTCTAAGAACAAGCGCTGCAGCAAGTATAGTATTTGCCGCTGCATAAGTTCCTCTTTTTTCATGAGTCAGATCCCAGAAACCATCGAGGGGATGAGTCATGCAGTAAAGAGCAAACTTCAGCGAATCAATATATTTTTCTTTTGGAGTCATATTCTCTTTTGGTTTTGCTATCATACCCTCACCTGTCTTTACCTGTTATAAAAATGTCTGCTGTATCTATCTCATGTTTGATACTCTTGATTCTGCCTCTTCCAAGAGGAATGAGGAATAACAAGACTACCACAAGTACTATCCAGCCGATGTGTTCTTCAACCCACTGCTTACGATACTGCTTGTAAGCTTTTGAGTAGTTCTCGGCGTCATACTTAAGTTCAAAGTAGTTCATGGCTTCTTTGTATCTTTCCTGTCTTAGAAGTGCTCTTCCAAGACCGATGTAAGCAAGATCGTAGTTGCCATTCTGATCCATAACCTTCTGCCACTCTTCTCCAGATTTCTCGTAATTACCTTTGTCGAAATCTTCGATAGCGTTGTAGACTGTGTTACCAAACTCTGTTGGTACAAAAGCTGTTATGGAGCAATCAAGGCTATCAAGTACATAGAGCTCATGTCCGTAGTGCTCGATGGCTGATGGTCTTCTGAAGTATCCGTCCATGTTTCCGTTTCCACCAAAGGCGAATACCATTCTGCCCTGATCATCATATCCAAAAAGTCTTCCTCTGTTTCTGTCGAGGCAGACATAAATGTCGTTGTCCATACAGGTTACATCTGTAAAGATTGATGGGCCTTCATAACCACCTCCTGATCCAAAGTAAAGATCACCGATGATCTTCCAGTCACCATTTCTTACGAGAATGTCTGAACCAAGGAGATTTAACTTTCTAACTGCATCGCCGTCAACCTTGTTATCTTCGTTTGTTCTGATGGCTGCTGTTGCATATATGAAACCTTCATAGTCCATGTAGATGTTCTCGTACTCTGTTGGAACGAAGGATTCCATCTTGGCTCTCTGTTCCTGAGAAGCAAGCTTCTTCCAAATGTAATCAGCAAACTTGAAGGTTACCTTTGTAGCACCTACGAATCCTGAAAAGGTTCCATCGTTTTCATACTTCACGAGACCTTTGTTAATTCCAATTGCTATGCAGTAAACACGTTCTGCTGTATCGATTGCAAGCTTGTTTGGCTGGAATACAAGTGCTGGATCAAGGGTGCTATCATCAGGCTTTGTAAATTCCATGATGTAATTTAAGTCTTTATCAAGCTTTAATACTCTTGCATTTCCCTGATCTGCGATGAAGATGTTTCCTTTTTCTGAAACAGCTACATCAGTAGGGTTATTTAATGTGTTTGTTCCTGTTCCTCCAGAAAAAGAATCAATGATCCTTTTTACTTCCAGTTTTTCAGGAGATTTTCTATCAAGCTCTATGATCCTGTTGTTACCGCTGTCGCACACGTAAATGCTTGTGCCATATACGAAAAGTCCCTGAGGATTTTTAAGCTTTAGATCAAGTCCAAGTTCTGAAGATGTAAATACCTTACAAACTGTATAAAGGTCCGGACTTTCCTGAACATCGCCCCACCAGTCGTAATTGTAAGTATATCCATACTCTCCATCACTTTTGGCCTGTGCTGTGACCGGCTGAAGAAGCACTGTCGCAGCTACAATTAACGCTATTCCAGTTTTTATAATGAAATTTTTCTTATGCATAACTGCTTCAACCTTTCACATTAGTCTTTAAGTCCTGAGCTAGCCATTGTCTCTAAGATCTGGCTTTCTGAGAATACGAAGATAAGAATTGGAACGATCATTACTACTACAAGTACTGCAGCTCCCTGTCCTGTTCTTGCAATTCCACCAGCCTGGATCTGCTGAAGGGCATATACAAGAGTCTTACGTTCTTCTGAATAAATAAATGTTGACGCTCTGTTATTCCAAAGTCCCTGTACTGAGAAGATGATAAGTGTCATCCATGCAGGTTTTACGTTTGGCATAACGATCCTTGAAAATACCGTCCACTCATTGGCTCCGTCGATCTTGGCTGCTTCAATAAGTGATGTTGGAAGTCCTTCCATGAACTGCTTCATAAGGAAGAATCCCATTGGTGCTGCAAAAGCAGGAACGATTATTGCCCAGTATGTGTCGATCCATCCAAGCTTATTGATGATAAGGTAGTTAGGAATCTGTGTTACCATACCTGTGAACATCATGGATACTGTGACAATCTTGAAGAATGTCTTTCCACCTGGGAATTCATACTTGGCAAGTACGAAGGCACCCATTGATGCGATGATAAGATGTCCTGCTGTACCAACGAATGTGATAAATACAGTGTTGAAAAGATATCTTGAGAATGTTACTACCCCGCTCTTTCCCATTGTTACAAACAAATCTGAGAAGTTATCAAATGTTGGATGCTGTGGGAAGATCCTTGGTGGGAATTTAAACAACTCATCAAGTGGCTTCATAGCACTGCTGACTGCATATACGATTGGGAATACCATGACCATCGCAACCAGTATAAGGAAGATGTAAAGTGCTATATCTCCTCCGATGGATCTATTAGGTTTTCTTTTCTTAATTAGCTTACTCATATCAAGTTCCAACTCTCCTTAACAAGCTCTGAATTGCTTTATTACAAAGAATCATCATCAAGAACAATACTGTTGCTATAGCGCAGGCATAACCCATCTCAAATCTGTCAAAACCGTAGTCATAAAGGTGTGTTACGATTGTTCGTGCTGCATAGTTTGTACTAGGATATCCACAAAGTGCCATTGTTACTTCACATACACCAAATGATGATGTGATGGCCATGATCGCTCCGAACATAAGCATTGGCTTCATGTTTGGAAGTGTGATATACCAAAGCTCCTGCCATCTGTTCTTGACACCATCCATGTATCCCGCTTCGTACTGAGCCCTATCTATACCCTGAAGACCAGCTACGAATGAAAGGAATCCTGTTCCCAAGCTCATCCAGAGGATAACCAGCATACAGATTGGAAGCATGTACTTTGGATCAATGAGCCAAAGCTTGGCTGTATCAATGAGTCCGTGACTTAACAGGAACGCATTTACATAACCGTAAACATCTCCTCTGAAGAATACTGAGAAGATAACATAACAGTTACCAGCGATTGATGGTGCGTAGAAAACAACTACCGCAATACTTCTGATCCATCTAGGAAGTTCACTGATGAGCCATGCAAAAACGAATGACAATATGTATCCTAGTGGTCCTGTTATGAGAGCTATCATAAGTGTATTCTTGACACCTATCAGGAAGATATCATCCTGAAGGATCAAACTTGTGTAATTCTGAAGTCCGATGAACCTTGGTGGTTCAAGGATGTTGTAATAAGTGAAACTGTAATATATTGAAGCCACTACAGGAAATACATAAAACATAGTGAAAAGTATTGCGTATGGTGCAAGGAACAAATAGCACATCTTCCTGTTTTTGGCTTTCTTAACTGCTACTTGAAAATTATGTTTTCGCAGTGTCAGATACTTCTGCAGATATTCCTTCATTTCTAGTTTCTCCTAATCAATCTACTGACATACCGAACTCAAGTCGTTTCTTCTTGATCTCTTCATCTATAAAGATTGAATAATCAATAATGGTCTCTCTGGAATCAGTCTTATCTGTAAGAACTTTTCTGATTGCATTTGAGATGTGTCTTCCTGTGAAATATCCACCAGGAACTTCTCTAATACCAACTGTCTGATCCCACTGTTCATCAAGAACTTCGATATCATCTGCACTCCATGAGAGATTCTTGAATGCATCTCTGTTTGCTGTTGCATATCTAGCAGATGAACCAAGGAGTGCTTCGATCTCACGACCAAATCTAACCTGAGTTTTTTCATTTGCCCACCACTTCATGAATTCCCATGAAGCTTGCTTTAACTCTTCATCCTCAGTTGTGATCATCATAGTTGCACTTCCTGTTATGAAGTCTGAGCGATCAAGATATGTTTTTCCGTTCTCATCTGTTCTGTATGTTCCAGGAATGAGAGTGAAGTCCCAAAGACCTCTGATCTCAGGTGCTGAAACCATGAGTGTGTTGTATGTTGAATAAGCTGCTATACCTATTGGCATCTCTCCTGAACGGAATCTGCTGACGAAGTCATAGATTGTAGGAATGCCATAATCATTAAAGTATCTTACGTAATCATCGAAGGCTTTGACGCCTGCTTCTGTGTTGACTGTAGTCTTGGTTCCTGCCTCGTTGTACATGTCACCGCCGTACTGATAAAGAAGTGAGAAGTACATTGAAAGGTCAGGTACATTTGACATAACCTGTGTAGAAGCCGATGATGCACCGCTACTACCAGCCGCTGTAGGAATACCTATTGAAAGGCTGTTACCCTGAATTGTAGGAAGCATTTCGATGAGTTCCTGCCAGGTCTGTGGAACCTCAAGTCCAAGTTCTTCAAGTACGTCTTTTCTGTAGAACATTACGTTGAAGGTCTGTGTCTCTGGTATTCCGTAGATATGACCATCAAGGCTGTACTGCTCATAAGAGCTTGGTGAGTAGTGACTCATTACTTCTTCCCAGCCTTCAAACTGAGTGATATCCTCTGCTGCTCCTCTAAGTGCGTAGTTAACAGGTTTTTCTGCTGAAACTGAAAGAACTACGTTTGGTCCTCTGCCTGCAAGTACTGCATTAAGAAGTGCTGCCTGATCAACTATCTCTACGTTGACCTTTATTCCTGTTGATGTTGTAAACTCATCATCGATCATGGACTTAAGGATTGTTCCCTGGTCTCTACCGGTTAATACCCAAACCTTGATTACCTTCTCTTCTGAGCCATCGTAAACATCACCAACTGAGTTATAGTCTACAAAGAATGATGCTACAAAGGATTTTACTTCGTGACCGATCTTGCTAAATACAGTTGCTTTATCTTTCTTTGGATGAGCATCTGTTCCTGAAACTACTATGTAATCTACATCAAGTTTTGTTTCACTCATCTTGAGCTGTGCAGTACCAAGTGATGTGATGTTGTCCTTGAATGCAACGAACTCTGTTGTGATCTTCTGTGGCTTTTCGATAAATCTTTCAAGCTGCTGAGCGATTGTCTGAGCTGTAGCAATGTTATCAGCCATCTGTCCTGAGTAAGCAACCATGTCATCAACGGTCTTGTATAATCTCTTTGACTCAAGGTCCATTGCTTTCATGATCTCAGGATATGTTGTATCGATGTGATAATCTCTGTAAACATCTGGGCTTGCGCCAGTGTAAACAAGAATCTTTCTATATATCTGATTGAGTCTGTAAGTTGAATCCTGAATCTGTTCAAGGATTGGTCCAACACCTCCAAGAGTTGCCTCAAGTCTTACAGTATGAACACCCCTTGTAAGGTAGATATCATATGGAAGTTCAAGACTCTCCCAATCGTTTGAATATTCAAAAGAGATCTCTTCGAGCTCCTTGAATGGAATCTCGCCATCAATGTAAACGCTTCTATTTGAAACAGATCCTCTTGCGTAGTTCTGTCTGGCTTTTACCATGATGTTGTAATATCCATCCTCTGGAACTTCGATATCCCACTGGATCCACTGACCTGTTGATCTCCAGCTTTCTCCACCTACATAGTTGAGAACTGTGTGTGTAACACTATTTGGTGAAGTGGTAGGTGAGGATCTATCATACTTGGCATATAGGGAGGATTCAGATCTTAAGGTAGAATCCTCACCCTGAACCACTTGCATGTAATTTCTGGCCTGCTCTGATGCAGGATCATGTTTATTAGCTGCAAGATACTCTTCATAAGTAGGTCTTTCTGTAACTCCTCTAAGCTCTACCTTTGAGAGGATCATAGGTTCATTGTCTGCTTCGAATGTAAGTGTGTTTTCACCTTTTTCAAAATAGAAAACGTATGGCTCTGGGACAAATCCCATGTCGTCTCTAAAATATGCTGACTGGAAGTCGAAGTATTCAACCTGAACTGGTCGGATCTCGTTATCTCTGTTATCAGTTCTAACTTCTCCGCCATCCATCCACATTCTGGTGAATGAAATGTTTCTGGCATCTTCAAATGGAAGTTCTCCGTTAATGTATACGGTACGTTCTGCAGGAACTCCTCTTGATTCTGGAATGAAATACTCGATGTAGATCTGGTACATACCAGCCTTTGGCACGTCTACTGTCCATGTGATCTCAGAACCGGTCTCAGTAAAAATACCGTTATTTTCTTTACGAACAGTACCTTTTGATTCATATTCATCAATGTTTACTGCAATGTCACCTGAAGGTCTGTCTGCATCTGCATGTTCATTAAGATATCCTGTATAAGCACCTACTCTTTCCATTCCTTCAACTTCAACAGTGAGATCTGTGCCTTCGTATTTCTCGTGGAAATCAGTTCTTTCTCTATGTGAAAGAAGTACGCATATACCGGCGAAAACTACTAATACCCCAATAACTATTAAAACTTTTCGCAATGTCTTGTTCATGTTATATAGTCCTTTGTTTATTCTTGTGCGAACACCCAAAATGCTGGCTTTGGTTCATACTTGCCATCAAATAATAGTGGGCACTGCTTTTGTTCTTTTTGACTTCCACCACCTACATTGGATCTGAACTGTAGCCATGAAAGTGTATCTATTGTTCCCCAGAAAGTAATTCCCGTAATGTTTACTCCTGAGTTCTGAGCTGACTGAAGTCCGTAGTACATGAGGTTGTAAACCTTACGCTGCTCCTCATATTCTTTTTCCATAGCTTCTGGACTTCCGTCGTAGCCATCTGTTGCTCTAAGATCCCATTCGGTAATCTGTACATTTCCAACAACCTTGCCATAGGCCTTGGCTGATGCCTCAACCTCTGTATAGGAAGGGCCCTCCATACTGTAATGTCCCTGCATTCCCATTGCTGTGATCCTGGTACCTTCGCCTTTTGGACCTTCAGCTGCTTTTACTTCTTCAAGGAGAGTGATGATTCCTGCTCTCTTTTTGGCATCGCATTCGTTGTAGTCGTTGTAGTAAAGCTCAAGATCATCTGGAGCATATTTGTTAGCGTACTTAAATGCGTTGATGATGAACTCTTCACTCTGATATACATGCCACCAGCTGGAGTTGCCGCCGTGTCTGTCTTCTAGAAGATCTTCATCAGGTCTTTCAGTATCTGTTCTATAGGTTCCTGTTGAATCAGATATTGCTTCGTTTACTACGTCCCATCCATAGAAAAGATCTTTATATGGACTATTCTCTCCAGTAAAGTGAGTCAAGACTTCTCTTATGTACCACTCAAGTCTCTTGTCCATCTCTTCCTTGCTGACATATGGCTTGGTCTTGTCATAATCTTCATGGAAGAACCACTCTGGAGTCTGTGAGTGCCAGAGGAGAACGTGTCCTCTTACTTCTATCTTTCTGTCTGGATTTGCTTCGTTCCATTTGAGTATCTTATTAAGTATCTTTTCCGGATTACTATAATTAAGAACCGGAACCGTTATGGTCTCACCGTTAAGCTCTGCCTCTTTTGTACCAGGACAGGTACTTACGCTATAACCAAAGAGTGAATCAGGCTTTAATTCATTGCCAAGTGTCACTGCATTGAAATGTGTTGTAACAAGGTCCCACAGCTTGGGATCCCAAGGTTCTTTACCTGTAATAGCACATCCAATCCTGCATCCCATTTTCTTGGGAACCACATCTCTAAGGGCTGGAATCTGCTCCTTACTTTCTTCTGTATTCAATTCTTGCTTCTCCTGATTTTCTGGTTCTGAGCTAGAAACTGATGATGCGTCATCTGCGTTTGTCGCTGTCTCCGACGATGCATTTACTGCCTCTGATCCAGCTGTTTCGCCGCATGCAGTAATAGAAATCGCCATGATCACCGCGCAGACATTCGCCAAAGATCTTCCCCATTTTTTCATCAACTTAGCCTCCCCAATTAGTAATCAATTTTTGCTAATCATAATTCTAGTTGACAAGATATAGCATATAAGCTAGCAGAAAGATTTGCTTGTCATTTTTTGCAAAATGGCGTTCAGATATTGCTTTTTGACCGCAAAAAATGGTAGTGTTTTTTTGTGCATATTTAACAATAGACATGATGCTAATTGATTTTCTATTATCTATATTGAGCACTTTTTGATGATTGATAGCAATTTTTGAGAAGTTTTATTTACCAGATAATGATATGATTTGAGGGTAAATTCAATAAGACACTGATATTAGAAAGGTGTAACAACAATGGTCAAAAAAGAAGACAATGTTAAGTTAGACTATTATCAGCAAAACACCGATTACAAAGCACGTGTAATGGTGAACAATAACGAGAAATCTATTTTTCCAAAGGACTCATCTCTACGAATCTGGTACAATGAGCTGCCCTGTGACTATTCATCACACTGGCACAACGCTCTTGAGATTATCGCTCCTATTGAAAATTACTATGATGTAGAAATTGATGGTGACTACTATCACGTTGTTCCTGGCGAGATCATCATTATCCCGCCTCGCAGATCTCACAGCCTTCATGCGCCAAAAACAGGCTGCAGATATGTATGCCTTTTTGATATTGACTTTTTCTCATCACTTAGAGGATACTCCAGTCTTATCACCATGCTTCAGGACTGCATTCATATCACTCCCGAGAGCCACGCACCGATCTTTTCCGAGATCAGCGATCTCTTTTCACAGATATGGAATGAATACTTCCAGAAGACTGAGTTCTATGAGTTTTCTATCTATTCCCATCTGTTCCAGATCATGACTATTCTCTCAAGGCATCGCCTCAGCAAGATCAACATCTTTACTGATAGCACGCCAGTTAAGAGACATGAGTATTTTGAAAAGCTTAACAACGCTATTGATTACATCGATCAGAATTACACCTACGATATAACTCTTGAGGATGTGGCTGCTTACAGCGGTTTCTCCAAGTTCCATTTCTCAAGGCTTTTCAAAGAATATAT
This sequence comes from Butyrivibrio hungatei DSM 14810, assembly GCF_900143205.1. Taxonomy (GTDB): domain Bacteria; phylum Bacillota; class Clostridia; order Lachnospirales; family Lachnospiraceae; genus Butyrivibrio; species Butyrivibrio hungatei. The sequence goes on from NZ_FRDH01000006.1 coordinate 228,254, forward strand.
GAACTGTACTTTCTACGACTACCTTATCGGTCAGCGTATCAAGGCTACGGAGGTTCTCCTTACTAGAGATGATCTTTCTATTACTGATATCGCCCTCCAGTCCGGTTTTTCAAGTATCTCTACTTTTAACCGGACCTTCAAGCAAAAGAAAGGGTGTACCCCTGGTGAGTACCGTTCTTTATTTTCTCAAGGACTGCACAAACAGCAACAAGGATAATGTAAAAGAACTGCTTATTTATTAAACTTCCATGAATGCACACTGTAGTTACTTCCTTCAAAGACGAAGTATACAGTGTGTTTTTCTGTTACAGGATTTTCAAACTCTGCTGTGACAGTTGTAAGTTCTTTGCCTGCGGCTGATACAGGAATTCTGCACACCGGCTCTGCTGATGGAAGATCAAGGCAGATGTTAATTGTGCCTTCTCCTGTGCCAAGGTACTCTACTTCGATGCTCTTTGCTCCCTCAGAGCCAAAGTTCACACCTTCAATGCTGGTCCATGAACCATCCTTGATGCCAGTCAGGATCATATCTCCTGAGCCGAATTTCTCGGCTTCTTCACCAAACTGGGTTGTATCTATCTCTGCTTCGTTAGCCATGGTTACTGCTGGAATTGTCTGGTATGGATCAAAGTCTTTTACCTGAGGAACGCCGTTTCTGGTGCCAACGCTGGCAGCTGGCTCGCCTTCTTCATTGAATCTTATCTTATCAACATTAGTACTTCTGTATCCGTGAAGTATTCCCATCTTCTCTTCAAGGATTCTGGAGTGGTATGCGATGTACCACTGACCTTCAAATTCAAACATGCAGTGATGGTTGTTACCGCCAAGGCCAAAGAATACTTCAGGGTTCTTGAGGACTCCGTTTGCTGGCTCGAAAGGTCCCATAGGAGAATCTGATTTCATGGTCATGATCTCGCCATTAGAGAAGCCGAGCTCTTTTTCTGCTTCTGGAGTAACATCGAAGTTTGTACAATATGAATAGTAATAGGTTCCGTTTATCTTGTTGATACCTGAATCTTCAAAGAGATACTGAACGTTCTCGATGGCGATTGGATCTCCGTCGAGGCTGATCATATCATCAGAGAGCTTTGCAACTCTTGCTGTTCCTGGATTTGAAGCCTTATCAGGTGAAGGAACTCCGCCTCCGAAATAAATGTAGGCTGATCCGTCATCGTCCATGAGAACTGCAGGATCAAAGAGCCATGTTACTTCTGCGCAGGTTGGAGTATCTCTTGAGATGAGTGGTCCATTTATAGGATCTGTGAATGGTCCAGTTGGGCTATCTGCTGTGAGAACAGCGATGCCATTTCCGTTATTTGCAAAATATAAGAAGAACTTGTCTTTGCCATCAATGTTCTTGTAAGCTGCAGCTGGTGCCCATGAGTTTGCTCCCCAGCTTGCTGCGCCGTTCTTGCCTGCTGCGTATACTGTTCCATGATCTGTCCAGTTAACAAGATCATCAGATGACACAACGTTTATGGTGTTGATATTTGAATAGGTGTTTTCTTTGGCTGTGCCATCTGCCTCGTATGATGGCTTATCACCTGTCATGTAGAGGTAGACTCTTCCGTTATAAACAAGAGCATATGGATCTGCGCCAAATCTCTGGAGCATTACCGGATTGTGCTCTGTTATCTGCTTGTAGCTTTTTTGAATCTCAACTGAATGTGTTGCTGACATATCTGTATCCCCCTCGGTTTGATCTGTTTCTGTCGCCGTTTCGGTTTGTGGAGCCTGCTGGTATTGAGTCTTATCTTGCTCTGATTGGCTTCTTGCCTTTTGATCTTGGCATCCCGCTAGAATTGTTAAGGCCGTTAATATGCTGAGTACTGCAATTGCTGGTTTTTTCTTGTTTTTGTACATATCGCTAACCCCACCTTGTTAATTCCATGTACAAGACTATACGGTATCGGAGCCTGGGGATTCCACTAAATAATTGCTAATTTCACGTCAATAATTGCAAGTGGGGGGACGTGCGCAGGGCGTCCCGTTCAGCCTGGCATGCGTGCGGTTGTCTCGCGCGGCGCTTTGTGGCGTCCCGGCATGTCTTTTTAGCTATTATCTTGTTTTGGCATGCCAATTTTCTTCAATTTCAAGATTTCCAGCATGCCTTTTTCAAGTTTTCAAATTTTCAGCATGCTTCCTTTTCTTTTTTCGAGAGTTTTTAGCATGCCTTTTCCCTCTTTTTTCTTGTTTATGCATGCTTCAGATTTCTTTTCCTACAACTTAGCAACCTTTAGAATAGATGTAGCAATAATTGAATAGACCATTTTCCTCAAAAATTTTACTCTACGATAAGAGACTGTATTTTTTAACACAATGGGGTGAAAGATTATGTTAAGAACAACGAAAGTAGAAAATGGTTTAGTTAAAGGCCTTGCTGGTGAAGATCCTCGAATTACCGTGTACAGAGGAATTCCTTTTGCAAAGCCACCAGTTGGTGAAAACAGATTCAGGGCTCCACAGCCATGCGACAACTGGGAAGGAACATTAGAAGCATACGATTTTGGACCGATCTCATATCAGGACACACCTGGAATCGGTGGCGGACTCTACGACAGAGAATGGCACGTTGATCCTGAGATTCCTATGAGTGAGGACTGCCTCTATCTCAACATTTGGACTCCTGCTAAAAGAGCTGACGAAAAACTTCCAGTACTTGTATGGTACTTTGGCGGCGGCTTCCAGTGGGGCTACACAGCAGAGATGGAATTTAACGGAGAAGCCCTTGCCAAAAGAGGCATCGTAGTAGTAAGTGTTGCCTACAGACTTGGCTGCTTTGGTTTCCTTGCACACAAGGATATAACAGCAGAAAACCCAGAAGCTCCAGGTAATTTCGGCCTTCTGGACCAGAGATTTGGACTTCACTGGGTTCATAGAAACATCGCCGCATTTGGCGGAGATCCAGACAGGATCACAATTTCAGGCCAGTCAGCAGGTGGCTCCAGCACAATGCACCAGCTCACCAATCCTGAGAACTACGATATCGTAAAGGGCGCTGCGATCCTTAGCGGAATCATCAGAATGCCTAAGATGGATGACGATATCTTTAGACCACTTAGCCTCTCCCAGGCAGAGGATCTTGGAGCTCAGTTTTTTGAAAGTCTCGGGGTAAAAGACCTTTCAGAAGCCAGAAAGCTCACTTCAAAAGAGCTTCTAGAAGGCTACGATAAATTTGTTCAGGATCATCCTAGAATGTTCCCAATAATTGATGGAAAGTTCTGCGACAGCGACCCTGTAGAGCGTTTTGTAAATAGAAAATGTGCTGATGTTCCTGTAATGTCAGGAAATACATCAGATGAATTTAAGATAGACGGAATCAGCATGGTAGAGTCCTCTGTAAAGAGTGCTTTTGGCGATGCTCATAAAAATGCACCTGACCAGAAATTCTACTATTACAGATTTGATCCAGATATTCCTGGAGATGGACATCCTGGAGACAGCTATCCTGGAACCTTCCATTCATGCGATCTTTGGTTCTTCTTTGGAAACCTTGCAAAGTGCCACAGACCATATGCAGGTCATCACTATGACCTGCAAAGGCAGATGTGCGACTACTACGCAAACTTCATAAAAACTGGAAATCCTAATGGCGAAGGTTATGACAAGCTTCCACTTCCAGAGTGGACACCTTATACACCAGAAAATCCAGCAGAGATGGAGTTCCTTGGAAGAGGCGCTGTACCAAGGTTTGAAGGCGGTATCAGACAAAACAGCCAGAAGCAGGCTGTTAACCCATATCTTCCTTCATGGGAGTACATCCCAGATGGTGAGCCTTATGTATTTGGCGACAGAGTTTATGTCTATGGTTCCCATGATCTCTATCAGGGTGAGACCTTCTGCCTTGGGGATTATGTTTGCTGGTCAGCTCCGGTTAATGACCTTGGTGAGTGGAAGTATGAGGGTGTAAGCTATCCAAAGGTATCTGATCCTCTTAATCCAGATGGACACATGTGCCTCTATGCACCTGACGTTACAGTTGGTCCAGATGGTAAATATTATCTTTACTATGTTCTTGATAAGGTATGTATTGTATCAGTTGCAGTTTCAGATACACCGGCAGGCCCATTCAAGTTCTATGGCTATGTTCACTATGAAGATGGAACCAAGCTTGGAGAAAAAGAAGGCGATGAGCCACAATTTGATCCTGGTGTGATTACAGAAAACGGAGTCACATATCTTTTCACAGGATTCTGCGGACAGGGCGACAAATCAAGACATGGCGCAATGCTCACAGTTCTTGGGGAAGACATGCTCACAGTTAAAAAAGCTCCAAAGTTTATCGCGCCTGGCAATCAGTACAGCCAGGGAACACCATACGAGGGACATGCATTCTTTGAGGCTCCATCAATCAGAAAGCACGGCGATACATATTACTTTGTATATTCATCAGAAGTTATGCATGAGCTCTGCTACGCAACATCAAAAGATCCTGAGGGACCTTATGAGTACGGCGGAGTTATTGTAAGCAACTGTGACCTTCATATCGACAGCTACAAAAAGGCAGAAGAAGCTACAGCTTACGGAGCCAACAATCACGGCAGTATCGTGGAGATTGCAGGCCAGTGGTACATCTTTTACCATAGACATACAAATGGAACATGGTTTAGCAGACAGGGCTGCGCAGAGAAGATAAACTTCGAGGCAGACGGTTCTATCAAGCAGGTTGAGATCACATCTTGCGGACTTAACAACGGACCACTTTCTGACAAGGGCGAGTACCCAGCTTATATCGCTTGTAACATCTTCACAAAAGAGCATAAGATATATGTTGAAGCAGGTGCTCCAAGAGTTGTGCAGGAAGGCGGAGATGGTGACCAGAACCCTGGCTACATCAAGGATATCGTCGATGGAACAACCATCGGATTCAAGTACTTTGATCTCAAGAAGGTTACTGGGCTTAGAATTAAGACAAGAGCTTACTACAACGGAACCTTCGAGATCAGAACTGCTCTTGATGGCGAAGTCCTTGGCGAGATCAAGGGCATCGGCTCAAACATTTGGACTTCATTTGAAGGAAAGCTCCCAGAGCTTAGCGGCACACATGCACTGTACCTGACCTACAAGGGAACAGGAAATGCCAGCCTGGCTTCAATTGAGTTCCTACATTAATTTGAGGGGAATAGAAATTTATGTCAAAAAAGAAACTTGTTATTTTTTCACTTGTCTTCGCACTCCTTACGGGGTGCGGAGCCAATGCACCAGTAGATGATGGAAACACTGATTCCAGCGCAGAAACGGTTCAGGACGTAAGTAATGATGAAGCTTCTGAAAATGCAGAAGTATCTGATTCCACTGAGGAAAAATCATCAGATGATACTTCCGCGACTGGTAGTGTCACTCCATCAGAAGGGAAATATGATATGCGAGATATCACTCCTAAGGATCTTGTGGCTGAAATGACCACTGGTTGGAACCTCGGAAACACCTTTGATTCCTGGGGCGGTTCAGGTCTTTCAGATGAAACCTATTGGGGTAACCCCAAGACTACCAAGGAAATGATCGATGCTGTTCACGACAAAGGCTTTAATTCCATAAGGATTCCTGTAACATGGTATGATCACATGGGCGCAGCTCCTGAATATACCGTTGACGAAGCTTGGATGGACCGCGTAGAAGAAGTCGTAAACTATGCCCTTGATGATGGGATGTACGTTATCATCAATTCTCACCATGAAGAGGAATGGCGCATTCCAGACAATGCTCACATCGATGCAGTTGATGAGCAGGTAAAGGTTCTCTGGGTTCAGATTGCTGAGAGATTTGAGAAATACGGCGATCACCTTATCTTTGAAGGCCTCAATGAACCAAGAGTAAAAGGCGGTCAGGACGAATGGAACGGCGGAACACAGGAAGTCAGAGAATGTGTAAACAGACTGAACCAGACATTTATAGATGCAGTCCGTTCAACTGGTGGCAACAATGAAAAGAGACTTGTTCTCATTACAACTGTTGCAGATTCGCCTGTTAAGCCAGCAATAAATGGCCTTACCATTCCTGATGATGAGCATATGGCTGTGACTATCCACGCTTATACTCCATATGATTTCACCTTCAAGTCAGACAACTCCTATGATACATGGGATGGTTCCCATAAGACTGATATTGACTACATGTTTGCTTATCTTAGAAACAAGTTCATTAGCAAAGGTATACCTGTCCTCATGACAGAGTACGGCGCTGTGAACAAGGACGGCAATGAAGATGAAGTTTGCAAATGGGTTACCTACTATCTTGGTAAAGCTAAAGAGCTTGGTATCCCATGCTTTTGGTGGGACAATGGCCAGTTCAACGCCGGAAATGAATTCTTCGGAATCTTCAACAGAAACACCCTCAGCTGGGAAAGAGAAAAAGTTGCTGATGCCATAGTTGAGGTATATAAGTAAATATGAGCATTATAAAACGGTCGCAAGTCTTATATTTGCGACCGTTTTCAATCGCATTTTCAATCGTAAAAATTTGCGACCGTTTTTATGAGCAATTATTTAGTTTTCATAAACCCAATCAAGCTGAATTTCTACACCAAGTGTATTTTTTACTGCATCAATGAGATCTTTCGTTCCCAGTGTAGTGCTTTTGTTATCGTAAAACAATTGTTTGTTTTGCGACAAAAGCGCACTTAACTTGCGGGATGCTACCCATTGGCGAGACTTTATGGCTATTAAGAAAATGATTAAGGTTGTTCCCAGCGGTATGCAATAACAAATCTGATACATGCAAAAAGTGAAGAAGGTAGAGAAAAGGCATGCCAAAATCTCCCGATATAAAGAAATAAAGCATGCCAAAGACTTAAAGAACTAAAAAACGGCATGCCGGGAATCATGAAATTGACGAAAATTGACATGCCAAAATAAGAAAATAGCTAAAAAGACATGCCGGGGCGTCGTTTTTAGAGCAATCAAAAACCCGCCTGGGACTCTAAATCCTAGGCGGGTCATTTTTAATTATCAAATAAATTGCTTTTATCCTTACCGGAGGAACCGATTCGTACGAGAGCTCTGTAGAGCTTGGCCTCGGCACGAATTCTTGCTTCCTTGTCGATTGCCTTGTCATTCAAAGTTTGTTCAGCTTTGAGCTTAGCAGCAATGGCACGATCAAGATCGATATCTTCGCTCCATTCCCAAGTAGTAGGAAGGACTCTGACCTCTCCGTTCATTACAGAAAGCATTCCACCGATACAGGCTGCTTTTCTCTCCTGGCCGTCGTCCATGGTCACTTTGGCGGTGCCCATACCTATAGCTGTACAGTAGTTGGTGTGACGAGCCAAAATCTCAACATCACCATCTATTGTACGAAGCATGATCTTTTGAACATCACCCTCGAATTCGAGACCATCCAAGGACACAACCTGTAAATGATAACTGGACATAATAGTTATCCTTTCTTTGCTTTCTCGAAGACTTCGTCAATAGTTCCTACAAGAAGGAATGCACTCTCTGGAAGATCATCGCACTCACCATTAAGGATCATCTTGAAGCCACGGATTGTCTCTTTGAGAGGAACGTACTTTCCAGGAAGACCTGTGAACTGCTCAGCAACTGAGAAGCTCTGTGACAGGAAGTTCTGTACTTTACGTGCTCTGTAAACTGTAAGCTTATCCTCTTCTGAAAGCTCATCCATACCCATGATAGCGATGATATCCTGAAGTTCACGATATCTCTGAAGAACCTGCTGTACACCCTTAGCAACTTCGTAATGCTCTTTTCCTACGATATCTGGAGAAAGGATACGGCTTGTTGAATCCAAAGGATCAACAGCTGGATAAATACCCTTTGATGCGATATCTCTGGAAAGAACTGTTGTAGCATCAAGGTGTGTGAATGTTGTAGCAGGAGCAGGGTCTGTAAGGTCATCAGCAGGTACGTATACAGCCTGAACTGATGTGATAGATCCCTTCTTGGTGGATGTGATACGCTCCTGAAGAGCACCCATTTCAGTAGCCAGTGTAGGCTGATAACCTACGGCTGAAGGCATACGTCCAAGGAGGGCTGAAACCTCTGAACCAGCCTGTGTGAAACGGAAGATATTATCGATGAAAAGAAGCACATCCTGATTCTTTACATCACGGAAATATTCAGCCATTGTAAGTCCAGAAAGACCAACTCTCATTCTGGCTCCTGGTGGCTCGTTCATCTGTCCATAAACTAGTGCAGTTTTATCAATAACTCCACTTTCTTTCATTTCTCCGTAAAGGTCATTACCTTCACGAGTACGCTCACCTACACCGGTGAATACGGAAATACCACCGTGAGCTTTAGCAACGTTGTTGATAAGCTCCATGATAAGAACTGTCTTACCTACGCCGGCACCACCGAAAAGACCAATCTTACCACCCTTAGCGTAAGGGCAGATAAGGTCAACGACTTTGATTCCTGTCTCAAAGATCTCTGTAGCAGGAACCTGATCCTCATAAGCAGGAGCTGGACGATGGATTGCCCATCTCTCTACTCCTTCTGGTGCAGGTCCGTTATCAACAGGCTCTCCAAGAAGGTTGAAGATCCTTCCTAAGCACTTGTCACCAACTGGTACAGTGATAGGACTTCCTGTATCTTTGGCATCAACGCCACGTACAAGACCATCAGTGGAGCTCATAGCTACGCAACGAACTACGTCATCTCCGACCTGCTGAGCAACCTCTGCAATAAGCTTGCGGTCCTCGATCATGATCTCTATAGCATTGTGAAGATCTGGAAGTTCACCCTCTTTGAAGCGGATGTCAAGTACAGGACCTGTAACCTGTATTACCTTTCCAACATGATTTTCACTCATTGTTAAACTCCTTAAATGTTTTATTTTCCTTTGTATTTAGATGAAGTTCTGCTTTCATATGGAAGTTCTATCTCATATGGAAGTTCTATCTCATATGGAAGTTCTATCTCATATGGAAGTTCTGCTCTCGTATGGAAGTTCTATCTCACTTCGTTCGATAGAACAAGCTTCGAACTAGCCTCGAAAAAACCTCGGCAAGTTCTCAGCTTTCAGCACCAGCAACAATCTCAGTGATTTCCTGAGTGATGCTTGCCTGACGAGCTCTATTGTAGTACAAGCTTAAGTTCTCGATCATTTCTTCTGCGTTATCTGTCGCAGCCTCCATGGCTGTTCTACGAGCAGCGAGCTCAGAAGCATATGAGATATTGATACTTGTGTACAAGATTCCAGCTAAATATTCAGGAACAATTGTATCGAACACTGTTTCACTGTTTGGCTCATACAGAATCAGGTCTTTTGCCTTGCCATCGCTCTCATTATTATCTGTCTTGAGATCAGATAATGGGAGAAGTGATGTGGCTGTAGGTACCTGCGACAGCATGGACACGAAATTTGTGTAGCACAGGAATACATGTCCAAAACCGTCTCCGCCATATGATCCACAGAGCAGCTTTGCTATCTGGAAGCAATCCGAGATGTTGATCTTGGCAACTTCAGCATACTCTTCTGTGAGGATAGGCACATTTCTGTGCTTAAAGAACTCAACAGATTTTTTACCGATAGGAAGAACTGTAACATTGCTCTTATCCTTGATCTCTTTCTCAACAAACTTGAACAGATTTGAGTTGTATCCGCCTGCAAGACCTCTGTCTCCGGCGATTACAACGTATAGCCATTTGTCATTATCGTTACTCTTGGTAAAGATAGAACGGAAATCGTTATTTCCATTAGCTATATCTGTAAGTGTTGCAAGCACTGTCTCAAGGTAAGGCTTTGAATTATCAGCCTTTTCCTTTGCCTTACGAAGCTTTGAAGCTGCAACCAGCTGCATCGCCTTCGTGATCTGCATCGTGCTCTGAACGCTCTTTATTCGGAGTTTAACAGCTTTCATTGATCCAGCCATTTAAGTTTTCCTCCTGATTATTTTTTCTTGATAAAGTTTTCAGTATAAGCGTTCAGTACTTCTTTTAACTTATTCTCAGTGTCGCTCTCAAGCTTACCAGTCTCACGGATTTCCTTCATAACTGCGATACCAGTTGGATCGCTGTCAAGGAAGTCGTAAAGGCCTGCTTCGTATTCAGCAACATCTTCGGTATTGACCTTGATAAGGATGTTGTTAACAACCGCATAAAGAATCGCAACCTGCTTCTCAACAGGTACTGGCTGGTTCTTGTCCTGCTTTAAGACTTCTACAATACGCTCACCTTGTGCAAGACGAGCCTTTGTATCTTCATCAAGATCTGAACCGAACTGAGCGAAACTCTGCAGTTCACGATACTGTGAATAAACAAGCTTAAGTGTTCCGGCAACCTTCTTCATAGCCTTGATTTGAGCATTACCACCTACTCGAGATACTGAGATACCAGGGTTAACCGCTGGCATGATACCTGAGTGGAAGAGCTCTGTCTCAAGGAATATCTGACCATCAGTAATGGAGATAACGTTTGTAGGAATATACGCTGAAACGTCTCCGGCCTGAGTCTCGATAATAGGAAGGGCTGTAAGTGATCCGCCACCGTTTTCATCAGAAAGCTTAGCAGCTCTCTCAAGAAGTCTTGAGTGAAGATAGAAAACGTCTCCAGGATAAGCTTCACGTCCTGGTGGTCTTCTGATCAAAAGTGAGAGTGCACGATAAGCTACAGCATGCTTAGAAAGGTCATCATAGATGCAAAGCACGTGTTTTCCCTTATTCATGAAGTACTCACCCATAGTACAACCTGTATATGGTGAAATATACTGAAGTGGGCTAGGCTCAGAAGCTGTAGCAGCAACTACGATAGTGTAGTCCATTGCTCCACCCTTCTTCAGATCTTCTACAAGTGCAGTTACTGTTGAACGCTTCTGTCCAATAGCAACGTAGATACAGATAACATCCTTACCCTTCTGGTTAAGGATAGTATCAATTGCAATTGTAGTCTTACCAGTCTGTCTATCACCGATAATAAGTTCACGCTGACCTCTACCGATAGGGATCATAGAATCGATAGCCTTAATACCTGTCTGGAGAGGCTCCTTAACAGGCTGTCTGTCAATGATACCAGGAGCTGGTGACTCAACTGGTCTATATTCTGTGGTTTCGATTGGACCTGCTCCATCGATAGGCTGACCGATAGCGTTTACAACACGTCCGATCATCTTCTCGCCTACAGGAACAGAAACAACTCGACCTGTACGTTTAACGGTCTGTCCTTCGCTGATACCAACATCCTCGCCGAACAAAACCGCGGATACTACTGTTTCCTCGAGGTTCTGAGCCATTCCGAATGTACCATTCTCGAACTCCAGAAGCTCACCTGCCATACAGTTCAAAAGTCCGCTTACTCTGGCGATACCATCACCAACGGTAAGAACTGTACCGGTTTCATTCTGGATAATTGCGTTCTGATAATTCTTTATCTGGCTTCGAATGACCTCGGATATTTTTTCTGGTTTTAGTTCCATATCATCCTCCGATGTATATTATTTAGATGACTGTCTCATCAACTTTTTTGCGAAGCTCGGATAACCTGCCTTTGACTGTTCCGTCAAAGAGCTGTCCCTCAAGATCTACTCTTACGCCACCAAGGACGCCACTATCTACCTTCTGCTTCAGCAGCACTTTTTTGCCGCTTATCTTTTCAAGTTTATCAGTTAACTGTTTGAGTTGAGCCTCATCCAGCGCCACAGCCGTGGTAACAAGGGCATCTGCGATACCGTGTTCCTCGTTGTAGCATTTCCTGAATCTCTTTTGACAAGCAGAGAATTCTCTAAGTAATCCCTTCTCGATCAAGATCTTGATGAAGTTCAAAAGGTACTGCTGACAACCATCTCCGAATGCCTCGTCGACAAGTTTCAGCCTTTCGTTCTTTGGGACTGAAGGTTCCGAAAGAAGTGTCACATAATCAGGATTCTCTTTAAAGATCCCTTTGATCAACTCCATTTCGCCCAGTATCTCATCCGATAGGTTAGATTCCGCTGCCAGATCATATAGGCTCTGCCCATAAAGATCTCCAGCTTTACTCATAATTTCTCCTTCGTCGAAATTCTGATTCGCATGCCATTAAAATGCCTTCGGCATAGGGCATGCTCACCCTAGTTTCATTTTCTTACGCCCTCATCAGTAAATGATTCGGGCTGATTGTTATTTATTTCCTCAGCAGTAAATGCTTCGGGCTGATTGATTTTTAAGCTCCGACTTTGCTAATAAAGTCCTCGATAAGCTTCTTGTGATCAGCTTCGTTGATCTCTTTCTCAACAACCTTGCCTGCAATATCCATTGCAAGTCCGCCAATCTCATCTTTGGCCTCATTGATAGCCTTCTTCTTTTCCTGCTCAATGTCTTCAGCAGCTCTTGCCTTGATTCCTGCTGCCTGCTGCTCTGCCTCTTTTACAAGAGTATCAGCCTTGTTCTGAGCCTCTTTCTGGGCTTCAGATACAATCTTTGCAGCTTCGGCATGTGCATTAGTCAGGCTTTCTTCGTACTGAGACTTAAGAGAATCGGCTTCTTCCTGGGCCTCTCTGGCTTCCCTGATCGCCTTGTCAGCAAGATTTTTTCTCTTCTCAAGAATATCGTTGATAGGCTTGAAAAGGAACTTCTTTATCAGAAACATCTGGATAAATAAGTTTATTATCTGTGCAATAAAGGTCCAGGGTACCAATGTAACCAGCTCCTGCGTCTTGGCTGTATCCGCAGTGAGCATCATTAGAGCCTGTAATTGCATATTAGTTCTCCTTTTTTGATTACTTCAGGTAATTCATAAACATTCCAGGTGCAACGAAGATAAGAAGAAGACCTGTAACGAAACCGTAGATACCAGTTGTCTCTGCAACGGCACAACCAAGAAGCATAGTACTTGTTACATCGCCCTTACACTCAGGCTGACGTCCAATAGCTTCAAGAGCCTTAGAAACAGCAGTTCCTTCACCAATACCAGGTCCAATACCTGCGATAAGTGCACATCCTGCACCAATACCACATCCTGCAAGTGCAATACCTCTAGCTAATAACTCAAAATCACCCATTTTTTTGCCTCCTAAAATAACTTTGTTATCGTTTCACTTTATTTAGTTTTTTAACCTTCCTCTGCCGCATTGGCGATATACATGACGGTCAGCATACAGAAGATGAACGCCTGCATGCATCCTGAGAACCAGTCAAAGTAAACACCTGTAATGGCCGGAAGACCGACTCCTAAGATCGGTATGTTGGAAAGGAATCTTCCAACTGCTCCAGGGATGAGTCCCAAAAGAGCTGCTGACGCAAGTCCCAGAGCCCAATAGATAAGTCCGTCAATAACTACTCCTGAAAGGATATTTCCAAAATGACGGCATGCCATACTAACTGGTGTAGCAAGCTCTGACAGAATATTGAATGGTGTCATGACTGCAATAGGTGTCGTGAAACCTTTCAGATATCCGCCTACGCCGTTGGTCTTGATCTTGGTAGCTGTGATCATGATGAAAACAACTACTGCCCAAGCGGCTTCTGTTGATAAGTCTGCTGTTGGACTTCTTAGTCCTGTAAGGCTGATAAGGTTTGAAACTACACTCGTTATAAACAGAGCGGATACAAACGGTATCAATTTATCAAACTTATTGCCTCCAGTATTGTTACGGACAAAATTATTGCCCATCTCCACAAGCATCTCTGCGAATGCCTGTCTCTTGGAAATATTCTCCAGTCTAAGATCTCTTGTGAGGAAGATACACAATCCAGTGATAATAATCATTACGATCCAACTCACAACGAGCGTCTCGGTAATATTAAAATCGCCCAAAATCGGGATGCCAGTGTGGATCGTGTAATATATCTTCGGCCCAACGACTGAAAAATCACTACTCATATCTTCGCCTTCAACCTCCTTTCCCCGCAGACAAGATCCCGCGTAGTTTGATTATCAAGCTTGGAATGAAAAGAGGAACAATTCCTGTCACCACATTGAATACAGGAGCTACTATCGCAATAATAACCCACAAGAATTGAAGCAGTGTTCTGTACCTGTAGCTTACGCTCATTGTCTTTCTTGCTCTCTCTTCATCCGTAATACCTGCAACTTTTTGCACAGATATGGCCATCCAAAAGAAGTTACCGACAGCCACTATAAAGCCGCCTATTCCTCCCAAGATAACCTGTATATCAAATGGCGCCCAGTTAGGAAGCACCATGTGCAAAACAAAAAACACAACATACATAACGAGAATGCCTATGGCTGTCCCCACAGCAATTATCCCCGTCTCTTTTTTTACAGCATCCTGTAATTTCATACGTCTCTCCTAAATTTAAGTAATCAAAAATGCCTGTTAAAAGAAACTTCACTGCTATTTTTAGCTTTTTTCTTTTTTTCTTCTTTGTGGATCACTGACAGATAAACTTTATAAGCTGTCGTCATAGAACCTCCGAGTCCTAAGATAAACCCTGGTATGTAAACCCATGTGCCAACAGATAGCTTGGCACACATAAGATAACATGCTAAAAGACACATAAGAAGTGGCATAAGGAGTGATAGTCCGAGCTGGCCTACCATAGCGAACTGTCCTAATATTTCTGACATGCGCTTAACCTGCATTTAGTTCACCTCTCCTTTCACTTTTATCGGTATACCGTCTATTGTGCATAAAATAAACAGTATAACAAGATAATAATACACTTTTTGCGCCATTTTCTCAACTGATGTTAGACGATTAATGCTTTTGTGTGTATTGTATTAAAAAAGGCCAAAAGTCCCTTCCTTTCTAGGAAAATGGAACCCTTAGCCTTTTGATTTAGAAATATTTTATCAAAATTTCGCTTATTGTTCTGAAACTCTATTTATATAGCTATATTGTAATTAAAGTTTGAACTGACTAATGAGATCCCCGATCCTATCTGAGGATTCTGATACTGCAGCCGCACTTCCATCAACACCCTTGGAGTTAACTGCAACCTGCTCTGCACTAGTTGCAAGAGTTGTAGCTGTTGCGCTAACTTCCTGTGTACTTGCTGACTGCTCTTCTGAAATAGCAGCCATAGAAGTTGCGATCTCATCAACATTGCCTACCTTAGAGATCATCTCACCGACAATATCGCTGGTCTCATCGAGACTCTTAAAGATCTCTTCAAAGGTCTCTCCTGCAGTATTGACTGCATCCATGTTAGCACTGATCTCTTCCATGTTAGCCTGTGACTTATCTGAAAGGTCTTTTATCTGTGATGTGATATCCTTGATGATCTCAGCAATCTGAGTTGTTGACTCAGCACTGTTATTAGCAAGCTGACCAATCTCTGTAGCTACAACTGCAAATCCCTTACCAGCCTCACCAGCTCTTGCAGCCTCAATTGAAGCATTGAGTGAAAGTAGGTTTGTCTGTGACGCAATAGAGTTGATAATCTCGATAATGGAATTGATCTTGTTAGCAGATTCTCCTACATCTCCAACTACTCTGTTCATCTCTTCCATTGAAGATGAGATGTTTGTCATACCGGTCTGTACTGCTTCCATGTCTCTCTGGCCTTCTTTTGCCTTCGTTACGAGAGTTTCCATAGTATCTTTTGTCTGAGTACTCTTATCATTAAGGTTACTTACTTCCTGTGCAAGGGTTGTTGCCTGATTTGCAAGTTCTGTAACGGCATGTGCCATATCATCCATAGCACCCTGAATCTGCTGCATTGCCCTGCTCTGCTCATCAGCCTGTTCATTGAGGTCACTGGATGCTGTCTTACTATTATTCGCTTCTGTAGCAAGCTTACCTGTAACCCCCTTAAGTTCTGCAAGAGTATCACGCATCTGATTAACATAATCAAACATGTTATTGTTCATGATACCGATCTCGTTTGCATTTTCACTGCCCTTCTGAATATCTACAGTGAAGTCACCACTTGCGATCCTTGTAATATTATTAGTCAGATTGCTAACTGGCTTAGTGATCATTCTTGTAATTACTCTGAACATTATGATTGCCATAATGAACACGATTATAGCAGCTATGATCACGCTGATTATGATGAAGCTTCTAAGTGAAGCAAGCACTTCTGAAACCTTTACAAATGAAACAAGGTACCACTCTGTTCCTGCAACATTATTAAATGCTACATAGTAATCATGTCCATCAGTTCCATGGATAGTGATGATATCATTTGTTCCGCCACTCTTAACGATAGACGCAACCTGCTGGATGAATCCATCGTTAGGATAGTCAGATACATCTTTTCCTATCTGATCCTCTGCAGGAGATGCAACCATTGTTGAACCTGAGAACATCATTGTGGAGCCTGTTCCAAGAGGCTTAAATGCGCTAGTTGTCTTGGAAATGTCATTAAGAAAAATATCCGCAGATATTACTCCGCTTCTGCCATCCTTTAGTGTAATTTTTCTTGAAATAGATGCTACAATCTCTCCGGTACTAAGATCCACTGTAGGTGGATTAATAGTCATCGTGCTATAGTTTATGCCGTAAGTATACCAAGGTCTTGCCGTAGGATCGAATCCAGCATCAGGAACCCATCCCGATATATCGATATAATCCTTGTTAGAAAGACCAATATAGAAACCTGTACTGGTTTCAGTAAACTGGGCCATACTGAACTGGTAATCATTTATTATTTCCTGATCACTGTTATAAGAGTTCTTCTCTACAGTTTGGGCCAATCCCTCAAAATATGTAGTGATCATCTGAATTCTACTGCCTGTTTCAGCAGCATTAGCTCTTGCTTCCTGATAAAGAGCATTTTTAGCCAGTTCTTCAATTACTGACCTAGCACTTAACGCTATGAATGTTGTAACTATCGCTATTGCCAGTGCTGTAATAGGTACTATCAGTACAAGTAACTGCGCACTTATCCTTTTTCCTTTTTTTGAAGCGATTTCTTTCTTCTCAGACATGATTTCCTCCTTAAGTATGTGACTTTATGTAAATCATATACTCATTATACGGCTAACAAATTAACTGATTATAAATTATCTCTGTTTTTAGTATTAATTGTTTTTTTCATGAAAAGCATAAAAATTCATAAAATAAAGCCCTATTTTATCCAGGCTATATGGTCATAAGAACCACTTTGCCAAATAAAATAGGGCTATTATCTATTTAAAAATATTGTGTAATTATTCCCAAAATTATTCTGCAGATTCTTCTACATCTACAGTTCTGATGTGAAGTTCTTCAAGCTGCTTGTCTGTTACAAATCCAGGAGCACCCATCATGATATCCTGAGCATTCTTGTTCATAGGGAAAGGAATAATCTCACGGATTGAATCCTCACCTGCAAGAAGCATTACCATACGGTCAACACCAGGAGCAATACCAGCGTGTGGTGGTGCACCATAGCAGAATGCGTTGTACATAGCAGGGAACTTAGCCTTAACATCATCCTCACCAAGTCTGACCATCTCAAATGCTTTGATCATAATCTCTGGATCATGGTTACGAACAGCACCTGATGAAAGCTCTACGCCGTTAACAACAAGGTCATACTGATCTGCTGTGATAGAAAGTGGATCGATCTCACCTCTCTCAGCCTTAAGAAGTGTCTCAAGACCGCCTGATGGCATTGAGAATGGGTTATGACAGAACTCAAGCTCGCCTGACTCCTCACCGATCTCATACATAGGGAAGTCAACGATCCAGCAGAATGCATACTGCTCTTTGTCCATATGTCCAGGAACAGCAGCACCAAATGTCTTAACAATAACACCTGCAGTCTTCTGTGCAGCAGAAAGCTTGCCGCTTGAAAGAACTACGAGGTCACCAGCCTTAAGTGAAAGAGCTGATACAACCTGATCCTTGATAGGAGTAACAAACTTAGAGATACCTCCAACAAGCTCGCCATTCTCATCAATTCTGAACCAATATGCTTTATTACCTGACTGAACCTCAACGTCTGAGATAGTCTTGTCGATGAACTTTCTACTCTCTTTGAAGTCTGAAACAACAACTGCCTTGATTCTGACATTTGTCTCTGTTCCATCTTCTGCCTTTGTAGCAAATGGTCCAAAGCCACAATCAGCAAGAGTCTCTGTAACATCATTAACTGTAAGATCTATTCTGAGATCTGGCTTATCTGAGCCATACTTCTCCATAGCCTCAAGATAAGGAATTCTCTTAAATGGAGCGCCTGATGCGCGGTTATATGTACCATACTTAGCAAAGATTGGAGGAAGAACATCCTCACAAACTGCAAATACGTCTTCCTGAGAAGCGAAAGCCATTTCCATATCGAGCTGATAGAACTCTCCTGGGCTCCTGTCTCCTCTTGCGTCCTCATCACGGAAGCATGGTGCAATCTGGAAATAACGGTCAAATCCAGCTGTCATAAGAAGCTGCTTGAACTGCTGTGGAGCCTGTGGAAGTGCATAGAACTTACCAGGATGCTTTCTAGCAGGAACAAGGTAGTCTCTTGCGCCTTCTGGAGATGAAGCTGTAAGAATAGGAGTTGTGATCTCCATAAATCCATGCTCCATCATAGCCTGACGAAGTGCAGCTACTACGTTACATCTAAGAATGATGTTCTTCTTAACTTCTGGATTTCTAAGATCAAGATAACGATACTTGAGACGAGCTGTCTCATCAGCCTCTCTTGAATGATTGATCTCAAAAGGAAGTTCATTGTAACGGCAACGTCCCAGGACTGTAATAGACTCAGGAACAACCTCTATATCACCTGTCTCCTGCTTGGGGTTCTTGGAAGATCTCTCTCTTACTACACCCTTCACAGAAATAGTTGATTCCTTATTGATAGCCTTGGCTGTCTTAACCATTTCTTCTGTTTCAAGGACGATCTGGGTTGTGCCATAGAAGTCTCTGAGAACTACGAAGCCAAGTCCGCTTCCGACTTCACGCATGTTCTCAAGCCAGCCAACAAGTGTAACGCTCTCGCCAACATTTTCCATGCGCAGCTCACCACAGTTATGTGTACGTGATTGCATCATAAAAACTACTCCATTTCTAATTGTTCATGATAAAAAATAAGTGCGTGATTCCGGAAATTAATCCGATACCACGCACAACATTTTAGACCAACATTGTAATAGTTTCAAGCCTATTATTTTACTTTATTGCCACCCCATTCAACAACAGTGAAACCATCTCTTGAAGGAGTCTCTATATACTGAGGATTGATCTTGATATATCTGTCTGTCGGATACCAAGCCATGAATACTCTGATAATGTTATCTGGCTGAGGATTGATAGTAAGCTTGGCATTCTTGTCATAATTATTGCCCTGGAAACTGATCATATTGAATTCATTGCCTTCCATCATTGGAACCCAGAACTCGATGAACTCTTCTGTCTCAGTCTCGTTAAGTCCTAAAAGTGGAAGCTTCTCTCTAAGGAACATCTCTGTGTCAGCTCCTCGGATGCAGAAGCCAGAGAAGAAGTCGTAGGAATAAGCTGGATCGCCTTCCCAGAACAAGTAATCATAGGTCTGACCCTCAAAGGTAATCTGTCCATCTCTATTGGCTGTTACATTCCAAGTATCTTCTGCATTGAACTCAGGAATAAGCTCTACAAGATTTCCATTGTAATTAAGACTTACAGAGATCTCTGTATCGTCCTCTGTAGGATAAAGATAGATGACCGGCTTAAGATCCTCGCCTTCAGACTGTATCTGTGTGCTCTTGCCGCATCCTAGAACCAGCGCCATCATTGATATTAAAAGCATTCCCGCAATATACTCTTTCCTCATAGACGTTACCTCCAAAAAAGGATTCGTTCCTAAACTAATTATATAGTAATAATCGGCATATTTAAACGAATTTTTGAGTATTTTTGCAGTTTTTATAATACTTTTATCATTTAAATTCTGTTGAAAAATACGGTATCACAAGATTGTCACCTGCAAAGATCTCCTCTTCTTCTACATGATTGATGCTACATATCTCTGAAATATAGTCCTCTACTGTATCATAATGGGTCCATGAAATATTATCTGAAGCAATGTCCCACAGAGTATCACCAACACCTACAGTTATTGAGCCATAGTATTTGTATTCTGGAGTATAGTCATCTGATGCAGCGTCTGAGACAAGTGTTGATACTACAAAGATCATCGCAAAAAGAATCATTGCAATAACAAGCGCTAGTGTAACGCGCTGTCTTCTAACAATTCTCTGACGTCTGATCTTATTTCTATATATCCTCAGTTCACTCTTTGATAAAAATCTCTGGTCATTATATAAACTAGCTGCTGCCATCAACGCTTTACTCATAATCCACCTCGCATTTATACATAAAAAATAGGATTGCATGTTTCTCACAATACAATCCTATAATTTATAGTGGGTTATAAAACGGACAGTAAGTTGCAGTTTCAACCAATCCTAAGCTGATCACAGGTATCAGTTGGGAGAAGGCCTATGTAGGTCTTTCCTCTATTGATCATGATCTCAACGCCCTCAGCGTAGTAATAATGAGTAAATCCAGTAGCGCTATCTTTTACCCATGTTATTGGAAGTGCCTTGCCGTTAGTGATGTAATAACCGGTACCTGATCCAATTACGTCATAGGTAAGATACCCATTCTTATCAAGCTTTTTAAATGGCACATTCTGAAGAATGACGTTCTTGAAGGTCAGAACCTGTCCATCCTCCGCATCTGCATGAACAGCTCCGTACTCGTAGTAATCGTAAGTTCTTGTTTCTGCATTGAAAAGAAGCTGGCTCTTGTTGTGGACAAAGATGCTTGAAAGATCAACTGTATTAGCTACAAGCTCACTTGGAAGCTCCACGTCATTATCATTAAAAAGGAAGTGTGATGTTCTCTCAAGAGCTGCGCTATAGGTATTAGGAATACCTGCCTTAGCAAATCTATTTACCAGCTCTTCGCCAAAGACATACTCTGTGTATTCTGTTGGCTTTCCATTCTTGACCCTTGTGAATCCGCCACTTATATGTGTAGCGTAAGGCTGTTTCAGATAGCTCTTGATATAAACCGGGCCTCCATCATGGATAAGTACCGCATTATACTCACCAGTCAGGATAATGTTGGTAGTTCTGGTGCTACGGATACTTCCTATCTGTCCCAGATTTACCCAATCCTTGTAAAGGCACATGAGTCTTGTGATTCGGCCATTAGCTGTGCTGTTCATCATCTCATAAACAATGTCAGCCTCTGCTACGCCGTAATGAGCAAGAGCTTTCTTTTCATTGTCTACCATGATAGCTACTGGTCTCTGGCCTGCAATGCTGTCATCAATAGGAAGTCCCGTCAGCTCTGAATTGCCAGCATAGGCAGTGATAGAAAGCATAAAAGCGCAAAATACACTAGTTACAACTGCAAGAACATTTTTTAAACGCATATAACACCCCTTAATATTTTTTCACTCTTTCTCTCCTCTTTTATAAGCGTCTATTATATCTTAAAGCAAAAGAGGCTCAGCCACAAGGCTGAACCTCTTCAAAATACTGATCATTTAAAGCATCTTTTTTATCTCGTCATGTACGAACTGTACCTTTGGCCCTACAACAACCTGAACTGTTGTCTTGGATGGACGAATGACACCGGCAATTCCTGCCTGTTTGATCTTCTTTTCATTAACCTGAGTGTAGTCATTTACTTCTGCACGGATACGTGTTGCGCAGTAGTCGAACTCTTTGATGTTCTCTTTGCCGCCAAGGCCTTCAAGAATGAGCTTGCCCATAGCTGTGAAATCATTATTGGCAAGATCTATCTTTTTCTCTTCCTCTTCTGTATCATCTTCACGACCAGGAGTCTTGAGGTCAAACTTAATAATAACAAATCTGAATACTACATAGTAGATAACTGCAAATACAAGACCTATTGGAAGAATAAGCCAAGGATTAACTGCCATTGGAGCCTTAAAGCTAAGGAACCAATCTACAAAGCCAGCTGAGAAGTTGAATCCAACCCTAAATGGAAGAGCTGCACAAACTGCTGCTGAAATGCCTGAAAGAACTGCATGAACAAGATATAATCCAGGAGCAAGGAACATGAATGCAAATTCCAAAGGCTCTGTAATTCCTGTAAAGAATGAAGCAAGAGCGCCCGCCCAAAGAAGGGAAGCTGCTACTTTCTTCTTAGAATCTTTTGCTGTGTGATACATTGCAAGTGCACCAGCAGGTAGGCCAAACATCATGATCGGGAAGAATCCTGTCATGTACTGACCTGTAACTCCCTTAACTGCCCCGTCAGCGCCTGACCAGAAGAGGTTAAGATCGTTGATTCCTGCAGTATCAAACCAGAATACAGCATTGAGTGCGTGGTGAAGTCCCAAAGGAAGAAGTGCTCGGTTAAGCATTACATAGATACCTGCACCTATAGGACCTAGTCCAATGATAGCTGTACCAAACGCTACAAGGATACCGAAAATAATAGGCCATACGAAATACAAGATAACTGAAGCCAAGCATGAAGCTGCTGCTGTTACAATAGCAACGCATCTCTTTCCACTAAAGAATGCAAGCCAGTCTGGAAGCTTCGTATCTTTGAATCTGTTATAGCAGCTAGATCCGATAATACCAGCGAGAATGCCGATGAATGCATTACTAATCTTGCCAAATGCTGCAGGAACTTCTGATACATCAACACCTCTGTACATGGCAACAGCCCCGCTACTAAGAAG
The DNA here is from genome assembly GCF_900143205.1 of Butyrivibrio hungatei DSM 14810. GTDB lineage: Bacteria > Bacillota > Clostridia > Lachnospirales > Lachnospiraceae > Butyrivibrio > Butyrivibrio hungatei. The sequence goes on from NZ_FRDH01000006.1 coordinate 250,719, forward strand.
CGTTGTGATCATAAGAAAAGAGACAAGACCTGCCAGAGCACTGGTTCCATCGTGGTCCTTTGCCATACCAACTGATACGCCGATGGCGAAAAGAATTGGAATCTGATCGATGATGGCCGACGCTGCCTTGATCAAGAAAGCAGCTATGATATTGTTAGCCCCCCAACCTGTTGGATCAATCCAATATCCGATACCGTACATGATACCTGCTGCTGGAAGAACAGCAACTGGAAGCATCAGAGACTTACCGATCCTTTGTAAATACTTCATCATACTACTTTTCCTCCTTTGTTGTTTATATCTAACTGCAGTCTCCCGCTGCAATTATTTACTGACAACTATTGCTGTATCCCCTGCACTTACAGCACCTGTCTTTTTTTCGATCTTGGAAAACTTACTATGATTAGAGATAACCATAGGCGTTATGATGTCATACCCAGCTGCCTTTACGCCCTCAAGATCCACTTCAACTATTGGATCTCCTTTTTTGACTTCTATCCCTTGCTTTGCAATTAGCTTATAATGCTCACCTTTTAATTTAACTGTATCAATTCCGATATGGACAAGGAGCTCAGCCCCATCAGTGGTATTAATGCAGAATGCATGACCTGTTGGGAAAAGAGCTATGAGAGTGCCGTCACATGGAGCACAGAATTTACCATCCGAAGGTTGTATTGCTACACCTTTACCAACCATTTCTTCACCAAATGTAGGATCACTAACATATGATATAGGCACGATAGTGCCGTTAACTGGTGAACCAATCTCAAATTTACCGCTCTGGAAAAGTTTATTGAATAATCCCATAAAATGGCCCTCCAAAACAAACCGGTCAACTGGCTTAGAAAGAAAAAAACTAGGCCTTACAAGCGATTAGTAAAACCTAGTTTTATTATAACTATAATAACTCTATATGGGATATTATTCAACGCATTTTTGTATTAAGCTGCCTCTTCAGGCTTAATGTTTTTCTTGTCCTGATGCTGCTTGATAAGTGTCTTTGCAGCAATGAATGCAAGTACAAGAGAGAGTACTACAAGCAGTACAGCGATAACAGACTGGATAAGTGCCCAAAAATCTGCTGCTCCGCTAACATATGCCTTCATCTTGGCTGTAATAGTCTGTACGAGGGAGCAAACTGTAACAGCAAGCATGAATACCATAGGAATATAGAACATCTTGTTGTTCTTGCCTACAGCTCCAAGCCATGTGCAGACTGCAAGAAGTCCGATAGCTGCAAGAAGCTGGTTAGCTGCGCCAAATAATGGCCAGATCTTGGAGTAACCCGTCATACCAAGGCTTACACCTAAAACAACTGTGATAACTGTAGCTACGTAAGGATTAGCTAATACTTTTTTGTATCCTGTCACATCCTTAGCTGTCTGTCCCTGCTCAAGGAAGAATTCCTGGAACATGTATCTTGCAAGTCTTGTTGCTGTATCAAGTGATGTAAGACAGAATACAGAAACTGCAAGGATCAGCATCTGATACATAATGTTCTGAGCTCCAGGAGCAAATGTAGCGATCATAGCTGAAAGTCCGCCAGCGAATACCTGAGTTGGGCTTGCATATGTACCGTCAGCAGCTGCTGCCCATACAAATCCGATAGCGCAAAGTGAGATAACTGCCACGAGGCACTCAATAAGCATTGAACCATAGGCTACAGGCTTAGCATTCTTTTCATTATCAAGCTGCTTGGCAGATGTTCCTGAAGAAACCAGTGAATGGAAACCAGAAATAGCACCGCAGGCAATAGTTACGAAAAGAGCCGGGAAAGCAGTACCTGTTGTAAATACGCCGGTTCCCTTAAGCGTCGCATCTCCGAATGCCGGGACTGAAAAACTACCCTGACCGGCCAAAACTGCTCCGATAACTGCTACCAGACCTGCTCCGATCATGAAGTAGAGAAGGAATGAGCTAAGGTAATCTCTTGGCTGTAAAAGAATCCAAACTGGAGTTACAGATGCTACAAGAATATATGCTCCAACTACCCACATCCATGTGTTGTATGTAAGAGAGATTGGATGGAAATTAAGTCCAATGGCTACGATTGCGATTATTCCAAGGCAGCCAACTACTGATGCAACCACAATTGGTGCATTCTTACGATATACAAAGAATCCAAAAACTATAGCAAGAACGATAAACAGGAAAGAGATCATTGCTGTAGACTCATTAGCTGCAAGTGTTGCACCCTCAACAGCTGCTCCTGCTGCTGTTGTTGTACCAAAGGTGCTGGCAACGATTGAACTGAAAGCTGCAACTACAAGAAGCAGTGTCAGATAACCAAAGGTAAGGAATAATCTCTTGGCTGTCTTGCCCATAGTGTCATCTATGATCTCACCGATAGACTGTCCCTTATGTCGAAGTGATGCAAAAAGAGCTCCGAAATCATGGACGCCGCCAAAGAAAATACCACCGATAAGCACCCATAAAAGAACTGGAACCCAACCAAAAACTGCTGCCTGAATAGGTCCATTAATTGGGCCCGCTCCTGCAATTGATGAAAAATGATGTCCCATAACTACTGGTGTTTTAGCTGGAACATAGTCCATACCATCCTTTAACTCGTGTGCTGGTGTCTTCCTCTTTGGATCGATACCCCACTGCCTGGCAAGCCATCCGCCGTAGAAGACATATCCTGCTACGAGAACTGCTGCACTAGCGATCAACAATACTGCTGCATTCATGAAACTTTCTCCTCCTTAGTACCCCTTTGGGTCTTGAATATATCGGTCAAGAGTTCTTTTAGCTCTTTTCCACTGTAGTTAGTAACAACGGTCTCACTGTCAAGGCATGCAAGAGCCAGCTTACCTTCGCTGTGTCCCCTGAAATTAAAGAGATATCCTTTGTCATATTTAAATCTCTTTATTTCTCTTTGCAGTTCCTTGTCAGGGGTCTTATCAGAAATGATGACGAATGTCATGTAAGTACACATGTGATCCTTTTCCGGATACTTTTCTCCACGTCTTACAAGCTCCGGCTCCACATGGTTTTCTATTGTCTGTCTTATTTCCTGCAAAAGATCTTTTGATACCGAATCCATCTTGATAAATAGCACATGCTCATAAGCTCGTATTGCCCAGAGCTGAGCTTCCTTCTTTAGCACATACTTTTCGCCGAATGAAAAGAACCACGCATAGGCTGGATATGTCTTATCTCCCAGAGCGAAGTCTTTGGTTATGTCGAAATTGGCCTGATAGCGGCCTAAGAGTTCATTTAAATATTCATCAGACGATAATGCCATCTGCCCCTCCACGTTCACGACCTTAAGAAATTAATCTCAGAAAGGTTACATAAAAAAATATTTAAGAAGTACTTTATCACGTTGGCGCGTTATTGCAAGATGACAAAATTAATGTATTTTTTAGAAACAGATTAATTTTGTAATGTATTCGTTGTTTTTTTATCCTGATCTCTATGCAAATTAATCAATCTGCGAGGTTTATTTTTGTGAAAAATTGTGTTAAAGTTAACTCACAAAATCTCGTATGAAAGGTGGTGGTTTTTATGAAGTCAGATTCACATAATTGCAGTAGCGATTCTGCTCCTGGTCGAAGTACCATATTAACCGCCAACCAAATTCATAGGAGATTACCATGGAATTACAAGAAGAGAAGACAATCGTAGAAATCTTACAGGAACTTCTTGAATCTAGGCAATATACCAAGCTTCGTCAGACCATCTCCGAGATGAACACAGTAGATATCGCTGCTGCTATGGGAGAGATGGAGGATGAGGATTCTCTTAAGATGTTCAGAATCCTTCCAAAAGACATGGCTGCTGACGTATTTGCCGATCTGGAACTGGATGACCAGCAGTATATCATCCGTTCACTGTCCGATCGAGAAGCATCCAACATTATTGACAACCTTATGGCCGATGATGCTACTGACCTCTTGGAAGAGATGCCAGCTAATGTTGTAAAACGCATTTTGGCTAACGCAAGCCCTGAAACCAGAGCTGATATCAATCATCTGCTTCAGTACCCTGAGGACTCTGCCGGATCTATCATGACCGTGGAGTATGTAGACCTCAGAGAAGATATGACTGTTACCGACGCCATAGAGAGGATCAGACAAAAGGGCGTAGATTCTGAGACTATCAACATCTGTTATGTTGTTACCAAGCAAAAAGTTCTGGTTGGTACTGTTGCTCTTAGATACCTGCTCATTATGAAGCCTGATGAAATCATCGGCGATATCATGAACACCAATGTCATCAGCATCAATACCATGACTGACCAGGAAGAAGCTGCCCGCATGTTCCAGAAATACGGATTTACAGCAATGCCTGTTGTAGACAATGAGAGTCGTATGGTCGGAATCATCACAATCGATGACGTTGTGGACATTCTTGAAGAAGAGGCTACAGAGGATATCGAGAAGATGGCTGCTATTGTACCATCTGATAAGCCTTATCCAAAGGTTGGTATCTTTGAAACCTACAAGAATCGTATCCCTTGGCTATTATTCCTGATGATAAGTGCCACATTTACAGGTGCTATCATTACAGGCTTTGAAGACGCTCTTTCAGCATATGTAGTACTTACAGCTTACATCCCAATGCTAATGGATACCGGCGGAAATGCTGGTTCACAGGCAAGTGTTTCAATTATCCGTGGACTTTCACTTAAAGAGATTGAGTTTGAAGATATTTTCAAGATAATATGGAAAGAGATAAGAGTCGCTGTTCTTTGCGGTCTTACCCTTGCATGTGCTAACTTCTTAAAGCTGATATTCCTGGACAGAGTTACTATTACAGTTGCTGCAGTTATCTGCCTTACACTTTTGTTCGTAGTGCTTATTGCCAAGCTGGTGGGCTGCTGCCTTCCTATGCTGGCTTCCAAGGTGGGATTTGACCCTGCTGTAATGGCAAGTCCATTCATTACAACAATAGTAGATGCACTGTCACTTCTGGTTTACTTCAATATTGCTACAAGGATGTTGCATCTGGTGGTATAACATTCATAACAAAAAGCTGGTCTCTTTTGTAAGGGACCAGCTTTTATTCTTCTTCATCTTCTATATGTGCCCATTCTTTATAGGCTTTTTGGTATTCTTCCATGTCCATGGAATCCTCATATAAATGGCATCCCTTATATCTTTGTTTAGCTATTCCATAAGAGGAATACTCTCTCTCAAATTCATTTATCTTATCCATAACATAGCCATCACCTATCATTATGGAGAACGGAACAACTATGGCATGATCAAGAATAAGACGCTCTGCCTCAGCAAAGGCTTCAAATCTTAAATTTTCATCATCCGTTATTTCCGAAGCATTGTCTTTTTGCTTCTCCCATATCTCACAGACTTCTTTGACTTTTTCATCCTCGCACTGATGCCAGAATGAATAATCATCTTCCTCTTCAAAAGGCTCTGTCCAGGTTTTGGGATCTTCATAATCGGCTCCCCATCGGCATTTCATAAATGAAAACTTTCCACTTCTTTGAACTGCATTCAAAAATCCTGTATCGCTTCCAGCTTCTACAACTACCTCAATAAAATCTGTTCCAAGAGAATGCTCAAGCTGTTTCTTTATTGTAAACACTTCCTGCTTCCAACCTACAACAGAAGGATTGTAAGGCATAAGGATCTTGATAGGAAAGGTTACTCCGGCTTCATTAAGTTGCCTCTTTGCAAGATCTCTATAGATTCTAGCATCATTTCTGTTGTAACTGTCTCTACCGGTATAATATCCTAGCTTTCCAAATTTCGTATAATCTTTTCCATCTATACTGATAGCTCCTGGTGGGGTAACCGTATTATTCACCAGTTTTCCTGGATCATATGGCTCATAAACAGATAGGGCCTCCTCTCTATCTATAGAGCACATGATAGCTTTTCTAAAGTTCTCATTTACCACGGCTTTGCGCCAGTTTTCCGGTTCATTCTCTTCGTTATAACTTGGTGCAAAATTAAAAACGTAAAAATATGAATAAGAACAATCTGGAATTGTACCATGGATCTCATCTGAATGAAATCTCATCGAAAGATATCGCTCTAGCTTGTCTGCACTTACAACAGCCTTATCTATAAGCCCTTCTTCATATCTTTCAACTCCGATAGTAGCCGCTTCTGAATCATAGACATTTTCTACTCTATCTATATACACCTTGTCTCTATCCCAGTAATTCGGATTCTTAACCAATATCTGTTTTTCCAAAGGCTGAAAATAGTGGAGTATATATGCACCATTGTACAAGACATTCTTATAGTCTTTTCCGAACATTGTTCCAGATGATTTGAGATATTTCCTGCTAACAGGTAGATAAGAAGTATAGGAAAGAACACTCAAGAAAAATGGACAAGGTTTATCAAGCTTATAGATAAGAGTCTTATCATCATAAGCCATTACTCCTATATCTGAAGGCTCTACCTTTTTGGGTTTCACATCATATTCTTCCGGATGCAGAAGAGATCTGGTATAGTCATAATACTCCTGTGCTCCCTTCACAACAGATCCGGTGCAATACATATATTGACAGTCTGTCTCATTGGCTGCATTGTTCACATACTCTGCAGCAGCAACCCAATCATCTGCCACAACTTCGCCATAGACATTTCCTTCATAATCAACCCATTTGATTCCATTCCTCAAATGGAATACCCACGTACACATATCCTCTGTACATTCCCAACTCTCTGCAAGTCCCGGAACTATATTGCCCTCATTATCATAGTCAACAAGTGCGTCAATTACATTAGCTGTGATGACAGTGTCTACCGGAGAGCTTGTAACCAGGTAATTAAGATTAGTAACTTCTGAAGCGTACAGGGTATTATATACAACAGCATCACTTCGGTACGCATCATCCAGCGTATGATTTTCGATATCAGGGAGCTTAGCATAACAGCCTGTTAAAAGAAGCACCATCACCATAAAGAGAGCGGATGCTTTTAATTTTCTTTTCATCATCCTCGCATCTCCTTTCCTATGGATTCATAGTACTTGGCCTTATTTTCATACATTTCTTCTTCGGCATTCTTGATAACAGTCAAGAGCTTTTTGTCAGGTGTCGCCATTGCAAGACCGCTTGCCACATGGTATCCGTTTGACTCTACCTCTTTTAACACCCTATCAAGATCCTTTCTGACAGCCTGCTCATCTCGCTCATATCTAAAGGCCACAAATTCATCGCCGCCTATCCTGTAAGTATTGGAATCGCCAAATTCATTACAGATAATGGATGCTATGGTCTTGAGCATATTGTCACCTGCCAGATGGCCTTGAGTATTGTTGACTTCATGAAGGCCATTAACATCAAAATAGATGCAGGCAATTCCTTCTGTTCCCTGCTGAAGATGCTGACAGAAATATTCATATCTATTACGATTCTGAAGTCCGGTAAGAGCATCCATATTGGCTCTTCTCTCGATACCAATAAGAGAACCTGTTGTAATGTGGATGACATACAGGAAATATACAACCAGCGCCAGTGTCATTACGATCAGGAATATATAAAGAGATCTGTACATAGGCCTTACTGTCGCATAGAGATCTTTTTCCGGAACGCTCACAGAAAGCTCCCAGTTGGCAATATTCATAGGAAGAAAACATACATAATATGCCTCTCCGCTTGGAGACTCGAGTATGGCAAAGCCTCTTCTCCCATTTTTTACTGAGTCAACAATGCTTTCATTTGTAGTGATCTGCGCCACTGTAAAATCAGATTCTTGCAAAACCTCGTTGGTTCTTCCAAGGCCATCAGCCAGGAACAGCCCCGTGTCTCTTTCTATTATGGATACTATGGCATGTCCATCATAAATATCCGGGGTCCATGCGCTTAGAATAGATTCCGGCGTAGTTGTACCGTAAATAAATGCAATGGTCTTTCCTTCTTTTCGAATAGGTACAAAATTTCTGATATCAAGCTCCTCATCGTTATCAAGATCCTTTTGAAGAGTCGACAGATGCTCACCTTTTTCTTTTACTTCATTGAAATTTAAAATGCCAGTAGTATCCGTATCTGCTCCACTTATTCTTACAGCCATGTTATCCCGCATAAGAATAGCAACATCAGATACACCAGCATTAACATCATATATATTCATGTACTTGGAAATACTGACAGATCGAAGAGATACATCAGTCTCTGAGATGATCCTTGCGATAAGACGCAACATATTTCGGTCCGCACGAAACTGACCCTCGATGGACTCAACGGTTTCCTCGGTGGCTTGCTGAAGCTTTATGTAGCTTTGCTGCCTGGTGTAATCCCGCACATAAAAAACATAAATAATGGAAGCAATGAATATCGCAGCCATAAGTACTATGGTCGCAACTAGACTTCGCGTACGGAATCGCTCCTGTGCACGTTTCCACATATATGTGCTCTCCGGATACGAAAAAACAACTGTTGCTTATATTAATATACCATATTGCGTTAATTCACTTTATTAAATTATAGTAAACTGTTCATTAAACTAAAGAGTGCTCCTCTTTCCGAGAAGCACTCTTTTTCACGTTTTTATAGATTTGTATAACCCATAAGGTACTCATCAACCTCTTTTGCACAGGCTTTACCCTCTGCAATTGCCCATACAACAAGGGACTGACCTCTATGCATATCTCCTGCACTAAAGACTTTAGTGTTAGGAATGTGGTAGCTATCAATATCAGTTACGATAGTTCCTCTCTGACTGGTCTTAAGAGAAAAAGCTTCTGCTGAATAGTCTTCACAGCCAATAAATCCTGCTGCAATAAGGAGAATATCGCATTTAAGAGTCTTTTCTGTTCCTGCTATCTGAACAAGTTTTCCACCCTTAAATCCTACTTTTACTGTCTCAATTTGTTTAATATTTCCCTTTTTGTCGGTAGTTACGCTCTTTACCGTGGTCTCATAGACTCTTGGGTCAGATTCAAATACGTGGATAGCCTCTTCATGGCCATAATCTGTCTTTAAGACCTTTGGCCACTCAGGCCATGGATTATTAGCAGCTCTTTCTACAGGAGGCTTTGGCATCATCTCAAGAGCTGTAACTGACTTTGCTCCCATTCTGATGACAGTTCCGATACAATCGTTACCAGTATCACCACCACCAACGATGACGACGTTTTTGCCTGCTGCATCTATATATCCGCCTTCTTCCTTAAGAGCTTCTACTGTTCTATCCTCTGCCTTCAGAAGAGCTTTTGTGGTCTTTGTAAGGAAATCTACTGCGTAGTAAACGCCCTTTACCTTCTCTGGATCTGCGGCAGGAAGTGGTCGTGCCTTCTTGGCACCGCAGCATAGCACTACTGCGTCAAATTTGCTCAAAAGAGCTGTGCTCTCTTCCTTGGTGATATTCGCACCAGTATGGAACAATACTCCTTCTGCTTCCATGAGTTTTCTTCTGCGCTTTATGACGCTCTTATCAAGCTTCATATTTGGAATTCCATACATGAGAAGACCGCCGACTTCATCTTCTCTTTCAAAAACTTCTACGTAATGTCCTCTGTGATTTAAGTCATCTGCTACTGCAAGTCCTGAAGGTCCTGCTCCTATAACAGCAACTTTTTTGCCGCTTCTGATAGTTGGTATCAAAGGTTTGATATAACCCTTTGCAAAGGCTGTCTCTACCAGATACAGCTCGTTGTCATGAACCGTTACTGCATCGCCATTTTGTCCGCACATGCAGGCTTTCTCACAAAGAGCCGGGCACACCCTTCCTGTAAACTCAGGAAAGTTACTGGTTTTGTGAAGTCTGTCAAAAGCGTGCTTCTCATGGCCTTTATAGATCTCATCGTTCCACTCAGGAATCAGGTTATGAAGAGGGCAACCTGTTACCATGCCCCCAAGATTCATAGCTGACTGGCAGAATGGAACACCGCAGTTCATACATCTAGCTGCCTGCTTTCTGCGTGATTCTGTATCAAGAGGTGTATGGAATTCCTCAAAGTTGAGAATCCTCTCCTCTGGTGGTACATCTTTATTATTTGTTCTTGTATACTCAAGAAATCCTGTTTCTTTTCCCATTTTCAATCTCCTATCTAATTCTCAGATGAATGTTTACGTTTATCATGTAAGTTCTTTGAATGCTTCTAGGACAGCGTGATCGTGATCAATACCCTGTTCCTCATACTTTCCTATGGCCGTAAGCATCTTCTGATAATCATTTGGAACGATCTTCTTGAAATCAGGAATGAAATTTTCAAAATCATTCAGGATCTCTTTGCCAAATTCTGAACCTGTTTCTTTTACATAGTCTTCGATAATGCTTCGAAGTTCTGCTATATCATACTTTTCAGTCACTTCATAGAGTGAAGCCATATCCTTGTTCATTCTAAGGTATAGGGTATGCTCTCTATCAAGGACATAGGCTATACCTCCGCTCATGCCGGCAGCAAAGTTCTTGCCGGTCATACCAAGGATAACAGCTCGTCCGCCTGTCATGTACTCAAGACCGTGGTCACCGCAGCCTTCTGCCACTGCAACAGCACCTGAGTTTCTAACACAGAATCTTTCGCCTGCAATACCGCATACATATGCTTTTCCGGCTGTGGCGCCATACAGAGCCACGTTACCGATTATGATATTTTCATGAGCCTTGTAGGTAGCCTTGTCAGACGGTCTTACGATTACCTTGCCTCCTGAAAGTCCTTTTCCAAAGCCATCATTTGCATCGCCGTAGAGCTTTAAAGTTACGCCCTTTGGAAGGAATGCGCCAAAGGACTGACCTCCGCCTCCATTTGCCTCTACAAGGATCGAATCATCTGATAGGGCATTTTCAAAGTCTGCAGTTACTCTGCTGCCAAGAAGGGTACCAAAGCTTCTGTCGGTGCTTGAAATATCAACCTTCAATCTGATCTGTTTGTTACCAAGATTCTTTTTGCTCTTTTCGTATTCAGGAATGAGCACTCTTGAATCAAGTGTCTTTTCAAGCTCAAAATTATAAATATCCTTTGGATCAAAATGATTATTTGTTGCCCCTGCATATCTTGAATCAAGGATCCTTTTAAGATCTGCTGCGTTCTTTCTCTGGCTTACACTTGCAGATGCTTCATCATAGCTTCTCATCTGAAGTCTGTCTGTATGACCTACCATCTCTTCTACAGTTCTAAATCCAAGTTCACTCATGATCTCGCGAAGCTGTCTTGCTACGAAGAGCATGAAGTTCATTACGTGTTCTGGCTTACCTTTAAATCTCTTTCTGAGCTCCTCGTTCTGAGTTGCAATACCAAACGGACATGTATCCTTGGAACATACTCTCATCATCATGCATCCCATTGTTACAAGTGGAGCTGTTGCAAAGCCAAATTCCTCAGCACCAAGGAGCGCTGCAATGGCAACGTCTCTACCTGTCATGAGCTTACCATCTGTCTCCAGAACAACGCGGCTTCTAAGACCATTATCCAAAAGAGACTGATGAGCTTCGCTTACACCAAGTTCCCATGGAAGTCCTGCGTGATGAACTGAAGATGAAGGAGCGGCGCCTGTTCCTCCGTCATAGCCTGACACAAGGATTACCTGTGCTCCTGCCTTGGCTACACCAGAAGCTATAGTTCCAACTCCTGCTTCTGAAACCAATTTAACTGAGATCCTTGCCTTGTCATTGGCGTTTTTGAGATCGTAAATGAGCTGTGCAAGGTCTTCAATTGAATAGATATCATGATGTGGTGGTGGTGAAATCAGGGCTACACCTGGAGTTGAGAATCTTGTTGCTGCAACCCAAGGGTATACCTTCTTGCCAGGAAGATGTCCACCTTCACCCGGCTTAGCACCCTGCGCCATTTTGATCTGTATTTCCTTTGCACTTAAGAGGTACTGACTGCTAACGCCAAATCTACCTGATGCAACCTGCTTAACTGCACTGTTTCTCTCAGTTCCAAATCGTGCTTTGTCCTCGCCGCCTTCACCAGTGTTGGACTTTCCTCCAAGTCTGTTCATGGCAATAGCAAGGGTTTCATGGGCCTCCTGAGAAAGAGAGCCATAGGACATAGCACCTGTCTGGAAGCGCTTTACGATTTCCTCTTCCCTCTCAACTTCCTCAAGTGGTACCGGCTTTTTGGCTGGTACAAAGGACAAAAGAGCTCTGAGTGTATGAGGTCTGTCCTCATCGTCCACCATCTGTGTATATTCCTTGAATCTCTCGTAGTCGCCCTCTCTGACTGCTCTCTGGAGAGTTACGATGGTCTTTGGATTATACATATGGTCTTCCTTGTCATCACCACTTCTTAAATTGTGGAAGCCAAAGGAATCAAGAGTTGAATCAGTAGAAAGACCAAGTGGATCAAAGGCCTGATTATGTCTAAACTCTACATCCTCACCAATCTCATTTATTCCAATACCGCCTACCCTGCTGGTGGTTCCTGTAAAGTACTTGTCCACAAGCTCTTTTGACAGACCGATTGCCTCAAAGATCCTTGCTGACTGGTAGGACTGAAGGGTTGAAATACCCATCTTGGCTGCGATCTTAACAACGCCTCCAAGAAGAGCTTTATTATAATCTGCAATAGCAGTGTGGTAGTCTTTATCAAGTATTCCAATATCGATGAGCTCTGCGATACACTCCTGCGCCAGGTAAGGGTGGATAGCTCGCGCACCAAAACCAAGAAGTGTAGCGATCTGATGAACGTCTCTTGGCTCACCGCTTTCAAGAATGAGTGACACTGCTGTGCGCTGCTTGGTCCTTACAAGATGCTGCTCCACAGAAGAAACAGCAAGAAGTGAAGGAATAGGCATATGGTTCTCATCTACTCCCCTGTCTGAGAGGATTATGATGTTCACTCCATCAGCAACTGCTCTGTCTACAGAAACATCCAGCTGCTCTAAGGCTCTTTCTACAGGAGTATTCTTGTAGTACAAAAGAGATATCTTCTGAACCTTGAAGCCTGGCTGATCCAGGTTTTCGATCTTCATGAGATCAACGCCAGTAAGGATTGGGCTATTTACTTCAAGAACCTTACAGTTATCGCTTTTTTCCTTCAAAAGATTTCCATCAGAGCCGATGTAAACAGTTGTATCTGTTACAACCTTCTCTCGAAGTGAGTCGATAGGCGGATTTGTAACCTGGGCAAAGAGCTGCTTGAAATAGCAGAAAAGTGGCTGATGATGCTGAGAAAGCATAGCCAGTGGCACGTCAGTTCCCATGGATACTGTAGGTTCGATTCCAGTTGTTGCCATAGGCATGATCTGAGTCTTCACATCCTCGTAGGAGTAGCCAAAAACTTTGTAGAGTTTGTCGCGCATTTCCTGGGTATGTGTTGGGATCTTTTTATTTGGAATACTGAGTTTATGAAGATGCAGAAGGTATCTGTCGAGCCACTCACCATAAGGCTTGGACTTGGCATACTTTTCCTTGCACTCTTCATCTGAGATGATGCGTCCTTCCTTGGTGTTTACAAGGAGCATGTGGCCTGGTGAAAGACGTGATTTCTTTTCAATGATCTCTTCTGGAATATCAAGAACGCCAACTTCTGACGACAGGATAAGCCTGCCATCCTTGGTAACGTAATATCTGGATGGGCGGAGTCCGTTTCTGTCAAGGGTAGCACCAAAGAGTTCTCCATCTGTGAAAAGAACTGCCGCTGGGCCATCCCATGGCTCCATCATTGTTGCATAGTAATGGTAAAAATCTTTTCTGCTCTGATCCATGAAGTCGTTGTGCTTCCAGGGCTCCGGGATAGTGAGCATCATTGCAAGCGGAAGATCCATTCCGTTCATGTATAGAAACTCCAGGGTGTTATCAAGCATTGCTGAATCTGAGCCTGATGATGCGATAACGGGATAAACCTTACCCAGGTCGTCACCCAAAATGTCTGAGGACATGGTCTCTTCTCTGGCGAGCATTCTATCGCTGTTACCACGGATAGTGTTGATCTCACCGTTGTGGGCGATCATGCGATATGGATGAGCACGCTGCCACGAAGGTGTTGTATTAGTAGAGAAGCGACTATGAACCATGGCAATAGCAGTTACATAATCTGGTGAAAGAAGATCCTCATAGAAATTACGTAACTGTCCTACCAAAAACATGCCCTTGTAGACAATGGTCCTGGATGAAAAAGAGCAGATATATGTATCTTCTGATGACTTCTCGTACTCTCTTCTAAGGCAATAGAGACGTCTATCAAAGTCGATTCCTTTTTCTACGTCAGCAGGTCTTTCAATGAAGCACTGACTGATATGTGGCATACAATTAACAGCCACTTCACCGAGGATCTCGGGATGTGTCTCTACATCTCTCCATCCCAGTACTTTAAGGCCTTCTTTTTCTGCAATGACTTCAAGCATTCTTTTGGCAAACATGCGCTTCATGTCATCTTGCGGAAAAAAGAACATGCCAATTCCATAGTCACCGGCTTTCTTTAATTTGATGCCGTTTTTGGCGGCTTCTTTTGAAAAGAATTTGTGGGAAATCTGAACAAGGATTCCTACGCCGTCTCCAACTTTACCTGTTGCATCTTTACCTGCGCGATGCTCAAGCTTCTCAACAATGGAAAGAGCATCGTCAAGAACTTTATTATCAGGTTTGCCGTTTATATTTATGACCGCACCTATACCGCAGGCATCTTTTTCATTGAACCATGTTTCCATTTTGGGCTTCCTTCCTATATCTATTGCTTTTTATCTTAGAGAGAAAAGCATCTGACCGTATGTTGGGTATGAGAGGTACTTCTCTGGGATGAGGGCTTCTGCTTTGTCTGCGTACTTTCTGAGTTCATCCATGTCTGCAAGGACTGTTCTCTGATAGAACTCTGCTGTGTCGAGAGCTTCTGTCTTATCTTCTGCTGTCTTGGTATCTTCAGTGAGTTTAGCGAGAGCTTTGCCAATCTCTACGCTTGCTTCGTCGAGAGACTTAAGGATACCGATCTCAAGTGAACCAGCGCCGTCGCCAAGAAGTGCTTTCTTCTGTGATGCTTCTTTTACAAGATCCTTCTCATAAGCTACGATGCCTTCTGTAAGGTCTTTGCGTACCATCTCCTGCATTGTGAGAGCTTCGATATGGATTGACTTTGAGTAGTTCTCAAGGAGGATCTCATATCTTGACTGAATCTCTTCCTTTGTGAAGATGCCGTGCTTTGTGAAGAGAGCGATTGACTCGTCTGAGATCCAGAATGGCATTGCATCTGGAAGAGACTTGAGGTTTGGAAGGCCTCTCTTTTCAGCTTCTTCAACCCACTCATCTGTATATCCGTTTCCATTAAAGAGTACTCTCTTGTGCTCAAGGAGTGTCTCTTTCAGAACTTCCATAACCTTCTCTTTGAGCTCTGATCCGCTGTAGCCCTTGAGCTTCTCATAGAGCTTTGAAACTTCTTCTGCAACTGCTGTGTTGAGAACGATGTTTGCATTTGCTACTGATACTGCTGAACCTGGCATACGGAACTCGAACTTGTTACCTGTGAAGGCAAATGGTGATGTTCTGTTTCTATCTGTGTTGTCCTTGGTGAAGTGTGGAAGTACTGTAGCTCCCATTGTCATCTGAACTTTACCAGTACTCTGATATGCTGAGCCAGCCTCTACACCCTTAAGAACTTCTGCGAGCTCATCACCAACGAAGATTGAGATGATTGCTGGAGGTGCCTCGTTGCCGCCAAGTCTGTGATCGTTACCAGCAGATGCTACTGAGAGTCTGAGGATTGGTGCATACTCGTCAACTGCCGCGATTACTGCCATAAGGAATACGAGGAATGGGATGTTCTCGCCAGGGTTCTTGCCTGGATCTAAGAGATTCATTCCTGTATCAGTGCATACTGACCAGTTGTTGTGCTTACCAGAACCATTGATTCCTTCGAATGGCTTCTCGTGAAGGAGGCAAGCAAAGTTGTGCTTGTCAGCAACTTTTTTCATGACTTCCATTGTGAGCTGGTTGTGATCTACAGCGATGTTTGCTGTCTCAAATACTGGAGCGAGCTCATGCTGTGATGGAGCAACTTCGTTGTGCTTGGTCTTTGCTGGGATACCGAGCTTCCAAAGTTCTTCATCAAGGTCATGCATATATGCTGAAACCTTTGGCTTGATAACACCAAAGTAGTGATCTTCCATTTCCTGACCCTTTGTTGCTGGTGCTCCAAGAAGAGTTCTACCTGTGAAAAGAAGGTCTTTTCTTGCTTTATAGTAATCTTTGTCAATGAGGAAATATTCCTGCTCTGAACCGATTGTTGTGCTTACTCTTGTAACATCCTTGTATCCAAGGTGGTGAAGGATCTTAACAGCCTCAGTTGAAAGAGCCTCCATTGATCTCAAGAGAGGAGTCTTTTTATCAAGTGCTTCTCCGCCGTATGAGCAGAAAGCTGTTGGGATGTAAAGTGATCCGTCTTTGATAAATGCTGGTGATGAAGGATCCCAAGCTGTATAACCTCTTGCTTCGAAGGTTGCACGAAGTCCGCCTGATGGGAAGCTTGATGCATCAGGTTCGCCCTTTACGAGCTCTTTTCCTGAAAACTCCATGATAACTCCGCCGTCATCTGTAGGTGAAATGAAGCTGTCGTGCTTCTCAGCTGTGAGGCCTGTCATTGGCTGGAACCAATGTGTAAAGTGTGTAGCACCGTTTTCTACAGCCCATTCTTTCATGGTTGCTGCAACGCAGTTAGCTACGTCGAGTTCAAGGTGTGAACCTTTCTCGATTGTCTTTTTTACTGCCTTATAGATATCTTTGGGAAGGCGCTCCCTCATGATTCTGTCGTTAAATACGAGGCATCCGAATTCCTCTGTAAGTTTGCTTGCTTCTATCATTTTTTCTCCTCCTAAAATTATTCCTGGGATTCTCACTAAACTCGTGAGAAACCTCGTTAAGTGTTCTACTCACCAGATGCCCCATAGTTTGAGAGCACACGAGCGGATGGATCATTAACATTGCATCCCTTCCAGCTCTTATTGGGCATCCAGAAATCTATTACCATATCCGACTGACCTGGATAGTATTTTTCAAAGGTTTCTCTATATAGAAGTGATTCCTTTGTAAAAGGCTTTGCATGTGTGTATTTCTTTCTCAAGGTCTCATACTCTGCGTAAGTGTACTTGGCATCTGCGTAGTCCATGAGGTCATCTCTAAGGGAATGTCCCACCGCATCTGAGAAAGCTGCTTTTTCTCTCATGCGGATTGAGTGTGGAATGAACTGATCCTTTTCAAAAGCCTTGCGGAGAAGGAACTTTCCAATTCCGTAGGTGTTTAACTTTTTCTCTGGATCTATGCTCATTACATAGTTCACAAAATCCAGATCTCCAAAAGGAACTCTTGCTTCGAGAGAGTTTACGCTGATACATCTGTCTGCTCTTAAAACGTCATACATGTGGATCTCGCGGATTCTCTTTTGAGCCTCCTCCTGAAAAGCCTGAGCACTTGGTGCAAAGTCTGTGTATTTATAACCAAAGAGCTCATCTGAGATCTCACCGGTGAGAACTACCTTGATGTCTGTGTTCTCATGGATCCACTTGCAGAGAAGATACATTCCGATGGATGCTCTTATGGTTGTGATGTCGTAGGTTCCAAGGGCGTGTATCACTGGCTCTATGGCGTTTATGACATCTTCTTTGGTTATGATCACTTCGTGGTGGTTGCTATGAATGTACTCTGCTACTTCTCTTGCATACTTAAGATCGATAGCGTCGATATCCATTCCAATAGCAAAGGTTTCAAGTGGCTTATCTGAAAGGCTTGCTGCTACGCCGCAGACTAAAGATGAATCAAGCCCGCCAGATAAAAGAAATCCAACTGGCGCATCTGCATCAAGTCTTTTCTTGATACCGTTTAATAGCTTGTCGTGAATCTTATCTGTTATAGTCTCAAGGTCATCTACCGATACCTCTTTTACTTCGGTCATATCCTTGTAGCAGACAAACTCACCATCTTCGTAATAATGTCCTGGAGGGAAAGGCATGATCTTGTCTGTGACTTCCACCAGGTTCTTTGGTTCTGATGCAAAAACTATATAGCCTTCGCTGTCATATCCGTAGTAGAGAGGTCTGATTCCTATTGGATCTCTGGCTGCTACGAATTTCTTTTTCTCCCCGTCATAGATAACGCAGGCAAATTCTGCATCGAGAAGACTGAACATTTTTGTTCCAAGTTTTTCATATAGAGGAAGCAGTATCTCGCAATCGCTGTCGCTTTTGAAACTGTATCCGAGAGAAACAAGGTAATTTCGAAGATCTTTGAAGCCATAAAGCTCGCCGTTACAAATGACGGTGTTCTTTCCATAATTAAATGGCTGCATTCCTGATTCATTAAGGCCCATGATGGAAAGGCGATTAAAGCCCATCCATCCGCCTTCGACTTTTTGTATCCTAGACATGTCTGGTCCGCGGGATACAGTCCTGGAAAGCATTTCTTCAAAGAATTCTTCTCGGACCGATTCTCTTGCGTATGTAAGTATTGCGCACATACCGTTTCCTCCTGTTTTAGTATTTTTTACTCTACATCTGCTAAGGCTGCAGCACCTTCCTCACCGGTTCTGATCTTAACTACGTTGTCGAGAGAGTAAACGAAGATCTTACCGTCTCCAATATGACCTGTGTAAAGAGTTTTCTTGGCTGCTTCTATAACGTCTTCAACCGGAATCTTGCTAACAACAACTTCCAGCTTAATTTTAGGAAGGAGAGTGGCATCCATCTCGACTCCACGATACATTTCGCCAGAACCTTTCTGGACGCCACAACCCATAACTTGAGTGACAGTCATTCCGGTTACACCAAGCTCGTTCATAGCACGTCTGAGCTTGTCATAGCGGGACAACTTAGCGATAATAACAACTTTATGTATTCCAGACTCTGTATGCACTGGTGCTGTAACTACAGGCACTGAAGCGTGCTTCTGGATCTCTGAAGCCTCTTCGTATTCGCTTACGCCGAGGTCTGTATTTTCATTAACTGACATATTCAGAGTGTTTGAAACATCCATGATGGCAAATCCTGAATATGCTGATGCAAGACCATGTTCTGTTGAGTCAAGACCAAGGATCTCTTCCTCTTCTGAAACACGAAGCCCTATAACTTTTTTGATAACAAAGAATGTGATCGTGATGGTTACTGCTGTCCAAGCTGCAACTACGATAAAACCAAGGAGCTGGATTCCGAGAAGCTTGAACCCGCCGCCGTAGAAAAGACCTACTAAAATGTTTCCTTCTGAATCAGCAAGTGAATATCCAGGAGCAGAAGGTGTAGCAAAAAGGCCAACTGCGATTGTTCCCCAAATACCGTTTAAGCAGTGAACTGCAACGGCACCAACAGGATCATCAACATGAAGCTTGTAATCAAGGAACCAAACACCGAAGCAAACAAGAAGACCAGCAACGATACCGATCACGATAGCGCCGAATGCATCTGTAACATCGCAAGGAGCTGTGATAGCTACGAGACCTGCAAGTGAAGCATTGAGACACATTGAAACATCAGGCTTACCATACTTGATCCATGTGAAGATCATGCAAGTAACTGTTGCAAGTGCTGGAGCGATTGTTGTTGTTACAAATACTGAGCCGAGCTGATCAATCGAAGTACAAGCTGCTCCGTTGAATCCGTACCAGCCAAGCCAGAGGATGAATACACCAAGAGCTGCTGCTACAAGGTTGTGACCAGGGAAAGCGTTAACTTTTGTAACCTTGCCATCCTTGTCTCTTTCGAATTTACCGATACGAGCCCCGAGCATTGCTGCACCGATAAGAGCTGAGATACCACCTACCATGTGGATACATGTTGATCCAGCAAAATCGTGGAAACCGATCTGTGCAAGGAATCCACCGCCCCATGTCCAGTGAGCTTCGATAGGATAAATGATTGCTGAGATAACTGCCGAGTACACACAATATGATATAAATTTAGTTCTCTCAGCCATTGATCCTGAAACAATTGTTGCTGTTGTAGCACAGAAGACTAAGTTAAATACGAAGTTTGACCAGTCAAAGTTTGCATAATCTGTAAAGATGTCAAATCCTGGTCTTCCGATGAAGCCTGCAAGATCTTCCCCAAGAAGCAGACCAAAACCGATAAGAATAAATACTACTGTTCCAATACAGAAATCCATGAGGTTCTTCATGATGATGTTTCCTGTATTCTTGGCTCTTGTAAAGCCAGCCTCACACATTGCAAATCCGGCCTGCATCCAGAATACAAGAGCAGCACCAATCAAAAACCAAACGCCAAAAACACTTGAGTCGATAGCACTTAAGATTTCCTCACTCATACTTTTTCTCCTCTCCATTATTTGCGACTCTACGCAAAAAGCGATGCAACGGCACACTACAAGCTTTTGTAGTATGATGCCCCATTGCATCGCTTAAATATCAGACAATATGAAATTATATTTTGCATTTAGAATACTTGTATACACTTTTAGGTATACTCCGCGGAAGTAGTACCCTAAAATGCAGAAAGCGCCTTAGAGAGTAATCTCTAAGACGCCTTTGTCTTTATGAGTATGAATTTTAATCTAACAAAAAACACATGTCAAGCATTTTTGTATACAATTTTTCAATTTTAGTAATTAAGTACTTCTGACCTATCGATTATACGGTCTAATGACTGACTATAGGATCTTAAATGGTACAAGTCTTCTACCTTTTCGTATGCACTTATTACATAGGCTGAATCGCCAAGCTCAGACTGGCCTACAGGATCTGAACTTACCGTGCCATAAGTCAGCTCGCCATTTTCTGTATAACATGTACCCGAAAAGCTAATAGTAAATAAAACTTCGGTATCATCAATAAGACCTTCAGTATCAGAGATTACTGATTTAAATACAAGGTATGAACTAGTGACTTTGCCCACATCCTCATCTTTGTCATGTTTCATGATATATGCTCCATAATACTCTGGAGCTGTATACTTGATATTGTCCTCCATCTCATTTTCCATATACTGATCGATAGTAGCTACACCTACTGCTTTCATGTCTTCGAAGGATGGATCTTTTTCCAAATCAGCTACCTTAGTAAGCGGTGTATAGTTACCGTACTTTTCCATTCCATCACCAGCTTCTTGCGTATATCCTGGAGTGGTAGACGCTCCTTCCTTGATGAACATGCTTGTCATGAGTCTCTCTTCATCTATTTCGTATTTGGCAACATAATCAAAATACTCAAGACCCTTTTTGTCTGCGCAGCCATAGGTATGCTCATCAACAGGACAAACATTTCCATATCTTGCATAGAAGCATAAGGTTCCCTCTGTCTTGTCTGTAGAATTGACTTCACATCTGCTTCCTGTTGTTGTGTACACATATAGTATCTGGTTTGAATTTGCAGTAGTTTTACTTTCTACATGCTGGAAATAATATCCTTCATACTTGAGATCCCCATCTATCTCATATGTGTTGTTTGTCTCCTCTAAATACTGCTGAATAATATTCAGACTATCTTCCTTAAATTCCTCTTTAACCTCATCTGGAATCTCACTGTACGATTTAACAAGGTAGTCAAGGCCTGGAATCTTTGCATCTTTATCGTAATGAACCCCACTTTTATTGTCTTTAGCCTTATCTTCTTCACCAGAATCAGCCTGGCTTTCCACATCAGCCCCTGAATCTGCTGTAACCGAAGACTCAGAGCCAGTTGTGTTTTCTGATGATGCATTGTCCCCGCAGGCTACAAGACCTGTAAACATAGCTGCAATGAGGCAGCTTACTAATACTCTTTTCATAATTTATCCTCTTTCCTTTTAGTTGCAATCGTAGGTGCTTCCGCCATAGAACAGATGGGTTGTCTTATCGCCAGCTGAAGTGATGTATACGTACGTCCAGTCTCTGCTTATTTTCCAGCCTTCATGGTAGATACTGTCATTTACTGAATCCATCTCTATATCGTATCTGAAGAAATTACCGTCCTTGCTGTAATAAAGCTTTTCATCCTCGTAATCAAAAGCAAAGTTTGCGATATCGCTCTCCTGATTATAGTCAACGCCTGAATCTATGAGCTTAACTTCTTTTTCATCTGCATTTAAGAAGTACACGTTTCCAGCTTCTGTATATACAAACATGAATCCTCCGCCGTAATCTGAGCAGAAATCTACAACCTTCTCTTTATCAAATAAGATGAAGTTTTCAATGTTTAGTTCACCAGTCTCTTCATTTACGCCATTATACTGATCGATCCAGAGCACGCCATCTTTGACATAGAGAATTGCTGAGTAACATCCGCATGGATAGTAATATGCTTTGTCTTCACCCATTTTGCGATTTGGCTGAGTGAGCTCGCTTTCTTTGGTAGCTCCGAAATACTCTGTTCCATTTTTATCTGTTAAAAGACATGATGTTGCAGAAGTAAATACTCTGTGACCATTGTGATAACCATATGCTGAAACATTTCCGTGATACTCAAGCTTAGCAATTCCAGTTGATAAAAGGGGCTCTGCCTTTTCATATGAAGGATTGAATCCATACACATTGTCACCATCAAGGATATAAAGCTCGCCATCATCAAAAGCATAGAACTCATCCATATTTCCTGTGTAGATCATCTTTGTCTCGATCTTGCTCTTATCCTGATAATCCTGAGATACGTAGTAGAGCTCTTTTTTATCCTGGTCATAATATGCATAGTCATAAATATCAAGGAACACTGGAATCATGTTTCCTTCAGCAACTTCAGTCTCATAGATCTTGAAATCGCCCTTTTGAATTGTCTCTTCCTTGGTGTATGCAAGGATAAGAGTTCTTTTGCCGCCAACTTCCTTGGTATAAAGGAACTTGATGTCATCATAGCTTGGGCTGTAGAAATTGATACCTGCTGTATCAACTACAACATCAGAGGCAACGAGCTGTTCTTCTTCATAAATAGAATTTATGTAGTAAAGGTCTCCAACTGTTCCATCTGCGCTTGTAGGAATCATGTATGTTGCATCATCGTAAACACATGAGGCATTTACAGACTTTTCATTTAACATAATAGGATCATCTGTCCACTGGTTAAAAAGATAATTCTTGCCATCTGCAGTAATGACACAGCTTCTGAATTCATCATTCTCTATTCTGGTCACGTTCTTATCTGTGAATGTAATTGGATCCTGACCTATATGCAGCATCTTGGCAAATGGAGCATAATACTTGTTATCTTCAGTAAAGAAGATAAAATCGTTGCTGCCAGTTGTATAAGGATACATTCCACTACCAACACGTAAGCTAAAATACTCTACGTGCTCTGGGCCTGTTTCTTCCTCTACTTCTTCCTCTGGCTCTTCTGTGTTTTCTGCTACCTGTGAGGTATTTGATGCTGAGCTATTTGAAGCTTCTGCTGCAGCAGCGGACTCGTTGCTTTCACTACTCTGCTCAGTTGTCTGCGCTGCTTTTTCTTTATGTGCTTTAGTTGCCATTTTAACTATGTCTGGTGTAAGTAATGCTCCAATGATGACTATAGCCACAATGATTCCAACCAGTTTTTTGTTGCCACCTTTAGGTCCAACCATTTGCGTCTCTCTCCTTAAAAAATGATATGTAACAAAAATGCTGGACTCCCCTTGGTGGGAAATCCAGCAATGCACTTATATATTTAGTTGATCAAACAAATTACATATATTTGTTGATAAGATCATCAACAACAGGAAGCTTGATTGTTCCCTGGTTAAGTGCCTTGTAGATAAGGCCAAGGAATACAAGGTCCTTTAAGATTGAAATAACTCCCTTGATATCTGAGAATACATCGTTGATGAACTCAAAACGGACATTACCACCAAATGTGTTGATCACGTTTGCCACCCAGTTAATAGCGTCTGGTACAAGTCCGATAACTGCTGTTACAAAGCTGAATGCTACTAATGTAGCAACAGCCTTAACTGCTGACTTCTTGAGCCACTCGTTTGCCTCAAAAAGAAGTACATATCCTAAAATAATGATGGAAGACATATATCCACCAAATAAAGCTGCTGCAAAGACTAATGCTCCAAATAGACCTACTGATATTCCTAATTTTGTCTTTTCCATATCTATCAGTTCTCCTTTACCTTTGTTCCACATGCTGTGCAGAATACATCGTCCTTAGTAAGTTCTGCTCCGCACTTAGGGCACTTTGATACACCCTTGATGTCCACGATCTTCTGCTTGTACTCTTCGATCTTAGCCATAGAATCCTTGATAAGTGAAAACTGGTTTCCATAACACTCCTCGAAATTCTCAAGATGACTCTCATAGTACATCTTTCCAATCTCTGTATAAGCGTTTGTGATTCTGTGCTCCTCGTCAGAGATGTTTGAATTGAGCTTTGCTACGTCAGCAAAGTCCTTTGTCTTTGCGATTGCTTCCTGACTAGCGGAAGAAATCTTTTTACCAACTTCATCAAAAAAACTCATCCCTTTTTCCCCTTTTCAAAACATATTTTTTATAAGCGCATTCTTTACAAATTATTACATTATCGTTAACATTTGTCAATTATTTGACGGAATATTTTTTGATTATTTTTCTTCTGTATCAAGCATTACAAAAAAGCCGATAATCAGTAAAACCGCTGACGAAATAATGCTTTTGATTCCATAATGGGATGAGATGGTTGCGCCTACACCTGCTCCAATTGCAAAGAGGAAAATGATTCCATAATAATGAAATGCTTTAATCAGTGACTCTTTGTTTCGTTCTCTGAAATATATTGAAAGGCTTTCTGTTCCACTTCTTAAATTTCCAATGCACATGGTCGTGGCATATGCATAGCCATGGAGTTTCCTGAAAGCCTGAACCTGCATAGCACAGGCAAAAGAAACAAGTACATTAGCAATTACATTGTGCGTAAGGGGAACAAACGCCACAACAGCCAGGATAAATGCTTCTATCAAAAGAACTATCTGCCTCCAGTGGATCTTTTTACTGTGCTTGAACCTATGACCAATCTGCTCTGAGGCTACAATTCCCAGTGCAAAAGCCAAAACTGGAAGAAGATATCTAAAACTAGTAGCCCAGTCTTTATTAATTAGTCCCTGGCTCATGAGGACTATATTACCTGTCTGAGCGTTAGCAAATACCTTATCTCTCAGCACGTATGTATACGCATCCTGAAAGCCTCCTGATACAGAGAGTATGGCTCCTAGCAAAAATGAGTCTGATCTCTGATATTTTTTGTTGTTAAATGAATAGATGCCCATGTTTCTCACCTTATGCCTTCTTGAATAGATATTTATATTTGTTCATTTGTGAATATAGTATTTCTCTAACTCTGTCTCTTATCTGTTCATCATAATTCTCAGCAGATTTTAAAACTTCATCTACATCTCTTTTGGTAAATAAAAAGTAGATATTATTTCCATATAGTTTCTCTGCTATTTCAAGCTGCTCCTCAAAACTTTGGGAAAATGTCTTGGCTTCAACTTCAGGTAATAGCTCATACACATCCGCCGACAATGGGTAATCAACAGCTGTATCTGACATTAGCCCAGCTCCATTATCAAATATTGGGCAAAGCTCATACTTTCGTCCCCCATCTGATAGAACTGCCAGATTGTGAGTATGTCTGTCTTCGTTCAAAAATAGTGCATCAATAGCAAGTATCTTTTGCATGTATACGCCAAATCCACTTAAGCCTGTCGTTCTTTCTACCATGTTAACTAATGTCTCTAATCTTTTTTCGTGATCAGTTGTCTTATAGATGATAGAATTAAGGCCTTCATTGTAAGTATTCTTAAATAGTCTCTCTAAGGTGATCAGATCATATCCGTCTTTTTTGAAGTCATCACTTACCACACCATTATATGTCTGACGCTTGTACTTAATAGTCTCTAGTTCATACATTACAAACTCATTTGTCTTTAACGATGATCTTGCAAGCAAATGGGAAATTACATACTCTGACAAGCCTTCATATCCTGTATAGTCTGCCTTATACCACTTACCACCTGTTTCCCATTTAAGCTGATTGCCTTTAGAAGACTGCCATTCATTTACTTTTTTATCGCCTTCAAATAGCTCAACCATACTTACCTCACAATCTCAATCCAAAAAGAATCATCTGCCATGCGTCCCTTAGTTTTTTCTATGATCAATATAGGATCGTAAAATGGAATATCTAATTCCTTAAGCATAAGCTTTTGCTTGTCTCTTCCTCTTGGAAAACACCTGGACTCCAAGAATTCCTCATAGTCTTCATACGTTGGAGCATCATTTTTCCCAAATGCCCTGTACAAAAGACTCTTGGCATAGTTCTTTATCCTGATCTCACGATTGATCTCATCCACATCAATTACTGTGCATACTGAATCTTTGTAATAATACAGCATGCGGAGCGGCAGCTTCTTTTCCGGAAGCTTAAGTTCTTCTTGTATCTCAGGATGCATCAAAAGAATCTGCTGCAACAAAACAACCGGGCCATTTATCTCTTTATCGCCCATCTCCCATCTCTCTATAGTTGGTTTGGATACATTCACGAAATCCGCAAATTCCTTTTGCGTCATGGAAAGCATCTGTCTCATATCTTTAATTGTCTGACCTGTAACATGATCCGGTGTTATATATTTCATAATTAAATACCTCTATAATAATTAAACCATCATTTTGATGGTAAGTAAAGCTGTTTTTACCATTAAAATGATGGTTTGCATCTTTTATACAAATACTTTCTTGCGCCATCTTCCTTTCATATATCTGATAACGCATCCAATACCGGTGATAGCCCATGTGAGGCCGTTTGTGTACCAGCATCCCCAGAGTCCAACTCCAGGAATCGCCATTAAGATAGCGGCAAAACCAATACGTCCTGCAACTTCTATTATTCCATTTATAAGTGCAAAAGCAGCATCGCCTACGCCGTTTAACATTCCTCTAAATACATGGATGAGTCCCAATGTGAAGTAGAACACGCTTGTAATTCTAAGTCCCTGTGCTCCGATCCTGATGGCTTCAGGATTAGGCGTGAAGAATCTGATAATATTTTCTCCAAAGGCAAACATGACAGCTACCATAATAAGGCTGAAGGCTGCAATTATCATGACACTCTTGATACAGCCACTCTTAACTCTATCGAGCTTCTTGGCTCCAGCGTTCTGGCCAGCAAATGTGGAAACCGCTACACCAAGTGAACCAAAAGGCTGCTGAACAAGCTGTTCAATTCGTCCAGTAGCTGTATAGGCTGCCATAACATCACTTCCAAAGCTGTTAACGACTCTTTGAAGCGCTACGCAAGAGAATGCAATAAGCGCGTTCTGTAGAGCAAGTGGGATACCCAGCCTTATAGCTTTGTCTATGATATTAGTATCGAGTTCCTTGTGAATAGGTTGTAGCTGTAGATATGGATTCTTTTTTACCCCCACAACAATGGAACCGATCATAGCAATTGTCTGGGAAAAGACTGTTGCTATGGCTGCACCTGCAACTCCCATATGTAAACCTACTACTGTTACAAGATCTAGAACAATATTGATAATACAGGCAACTACCAGGAAGATCAGCGGTGTCTTGCTATCACCCAGAGCTCTTAATATCGAAGATATCATGTTATATGCAGCAACGAGGAAGGTTGCTCCACAGACTATCCTCATGTAAAGAAGAGCATCTGCCATACACTCAGATGGAGTATCCATGAGCATCAGTATAGGTCTTGCAAAGACAACGCTGACTATACTCATTAAGATTCCTGCTACCAGAGTGATATATATTGAATTACCGACTATTTTTCTTACGTATTCGTCCTTACCGGCTCCGAAATTCTGAGATATCATGATTCCCACGCCGGATCCCATTCCAAGACACAGCGAAAAGAATAGGAAGTTAACGCTTCCTACCGCGCCAATTGAAGGAAGACCATATTCTCCTCCAAACTGGCCTACGATGACTGTATCTGCAAGATTGTAAAACTGCTGGAACAAATTACCTAAGAGCATAGGTATAGTGAACTTAACAAGTAGCATGATCTCGTTGCCGCTTGTCATATCTGTGACATATTTCTTTCCCATAAAAATCCTTCCCTAGAGTGTGACAAATTGAATCTCTTAGTCTCACTCTAGCATGGTTAATGATAAAAGAAAATAGAAGATTTATATATAAATATGGCAAAAGTTGAAGGTCTTCTTGATATTGAGAAATATTACAGATAAAGTATTATAAGAAGTTTCTTATTATATTTTTGAAGGTTATTCAGATGGCAAAAAGTTTTATTGAAGTTAATACGATTGATACACCGGAATTGTCCATATATCACGAGTATTCTGAAAATCAGCTATATCATATAAATGAGCCTGATCTTGGAATCTTCATCGCTGAGAGTCCTAAGGTTATTACAAGAGCTCTAGATACTGGCTATGAGCCAATTTCTCTTTTGCTAGAAAAAGATCAGACAGAAAAAGAGGCTGCAGAAGTCATCGAGCGTTGCAGCAGCTCTTTTGACGTGCCCGTATTTGTGGCAGAGTCTTCAGTCCTGACTGGTATCACAGGATTTCACCTAACTCGCGGCGTTCTGTGTGCTATGAAGAGAAAAGAGCTCCCTTCTGTAGCAGATGTGTGCGCAGGAGCAAGGCGCGTTGCAGTTCTTGAAAATGTCACCAATCCAACTAACATAGGAGCAATCGTAAGGAGCGCTGCTGCCCTTTCTATGGACGCAGTTCTTTTCACAAATGGATGTTCTGACCCGCTATATAGAAGGGCTGCCAGAGTCAGCATGGGTACAATATTCCAGGTGCCTTGGACATTCCTTCCTAAAGGTGCTGAATTCGAAAGCCTTAAGGAATGCGGATTTAAGACAGTTGCTATGGCTCTTAGAAATGATACTAAAGACATTGATGACCCTGAGCTTCACTCCTGTGAGAAGCTTGCAGTATTCCTGGGTGCCGAAGGAGATGGACTTTTACCTGAAACAATAAGCGCCTGCGACTACTGCGTCAAGATTCCTATGTCCCATGGGGTGGATTCTCTTAACGTTGCGGCCGCAAGCGCTGTAGCTTTCTGGGAATTATCCAGAAAATGATATTACTTCTTTTTACTGTTTAATTTGTCTGCAATTTCCTGCTGGAGCTTACCAATTGCCTTTACGATCGGATTCTCTTCATCGAAGGTGTGAACATAGCCGTGAAGGGATTTGGCCTTTTGCTGAAGGGTCTTGGAGTGGCTCCATACATATATTTCTGAGAAGCCTTTTCCATTCTTGGCTTCCTGTATGAGATTTGCTGCGGCGCTGTTTCCATCAAAGGCTACTACCATAGATGGGCGGCGCTCAAATATTTCATAGTTAAAACTCTTATAAATTCCCATTCCCTGGGCTTCTGTAGATACTCTTACCTGTACCCCATAATTTTTGATCTTGTCTGCTTCTTTTTTGGTAATAAGAGCCGGCACAACTGCATATATCCTGAAACCTTTATCATTATGATCCAAAAGATATTTCTCATAGCCCGCAAACTTATGGCCTATTACAAAGCAGGCATCTTCAGGGCTCAAATAATCAAGAAGGGCATCCAGCTGCTCTTTTCCTTTGGCAGTTATCTTGGTTGACCTGTTCTCTGTGTTAAAGCTTCCTCCAAGGAGTACCACCGGAAGCCTGTCCCAGGTTATCTCGCTTATCTGCTCTTTTAGTTCCTGATTGGCATCAATCTTCGGGTCACCTTTATCAAGGCGCTTAGAGATTTTAACCGCCTTCATCTTCTCAAGGAGGACTTCTTCTAGGTCTCTTCCTGCAAGGAGCTGTGTAAAGGCTGCTTTCTTGTCAGAGTACGCCTTCTGGCTCTCTTCAATTATCTTGGTCTCTGCATCCTTCATAAGCTTTAAATCCGCTTCTGAAAGAGAGAGCATCTTTTCAAGAGAGAGCTCTTCATCTATGGAGTTTGTGCCGTAGAGAGCTGCTCCATCTGTTCCCTGAACGCACATGATTCCTTGCTTTAGGTACTGCTTCAGAGGGTGGTGCTCAAGGGAGTTAAGATTATTTAATCTAACATTACTGGTTATCTGGAACTCCAGAACCACGTTGTTTTCTTTGAGCTGCTTTAGTACTTCGCGGCCTTTCTTGGAAGTTGGACTGTATGTATAAAGACCATGTCCAAGGCGCATTCTTGGCATCTTCTGACCAGGTGCCAAAGAGTCTTTTACACAGGCGATACTGTGAGCGATGTTGTCCTTCTGGCTATCGTTCTCTCCAGCATGGACGCGGATCACAAAGCTTGGGTCCTTACTGGCGATCTTGACAATCTCTTTAAAGGCTGGTTTCAAGGTAATTATGTCATTTATCTCTTCTCCGACGAAGTCGCAACCTGCAACGTAAGGGTCAAGGGCTGTTGCCTTTAATACCTCAAGATTTTGCTCCAGGTAATTGGCTGGAGTTACTGCGTCTTTGACAATAGTAAGTGGAATCCTTCGCATAGCAGCCAGGAACCTGAGCATTACGCCTGTCTCCTGGTAGATCTCAGGCATTACCTCATGAACCTGTCTTAGCATTTCAAGGGATTCATATTTTTTTACAAGGGTTGTGTCACTGATCTCAGCGTAGTAAACGCCTTGTTTTTTGTAGTTACGGGCTATCCAAAGGAGCTTATCCTGGAAGATAGTATTTCCACAGTACGCTGGATTTTCTTTATCCTTTAGCATCTGCTTAAGAGCTCTTTTGACATCTTCATCTGGAATCTGATCGATTCGCTGGAGCTCTATCTTATCTTCACTTTCCTTACCTTTGCAAAAAACATATCTATATAGGTAGACTTTCTCAAGGTTTGTAAACACAGCCTGGCCATCCTTGATAACTGCAAGGGAGCCGCGAATCTTGACGATGTTCATCTCTGCATTATCGAGGTTATTGAGGATAAGGTCAGCAAAATTGATAAAGGTGTTGTCGTTGATCCTTCTATCTAGGTATTTGCCCTGAAGACCTGATGATATGAACTGCCTTGCAACCTTCTCACGCTGAGCATTTACTTTTTCCCATTGAGCGTCTGTGAGCTTGATATCAAGCTTTTTTACATAATATAAAGGGTATCTGATCTGATGATAGATTCCGAGGGCGATGAGTATATCTCCTGGAAGATTTCCGTTCATGTGAGTATGGAGATCCCCACGGAATTTGAGGTCCTTACGGACATAGGTCTTGAAGATTGTCTTGTCCAGATCAAGCCTAAAGTCTTTGGTCTGGCTCATAAGTGTCTTGGCAATTGCTGGTATACCGGCCTTCACATCAACACATCCATCTGGATAAATGCTTGCAACCTCAGTTTCTCCTAGCCTGAAGATGTAGCTCTCTTCGTTGTTGCCATCTATATAGCATGGAACTTCGCCTTTGATGATGAACTTGCCTTCTGCGTCTTGAGATAATGGCACCTTACATGCTTTAGCCAAATTACGGATCAAGTTCCCGGTTGCATGGTTTGGCGTTGATAGAATAAAGAACAGCTTATCAAGATCCTTATACAGATCAACTATTATATCCTTCTCATTATCTAAGAAAAAACATTTGAAATATGTCATATATTTGCCCTCAAAAAAACACTCTACGCTTGTAATAAGCATAGAGTGTTTAGGAAGTTTTTGCAAATCTCGTTTGACGATAAAAACATGTAATGATAATATATACGTAGAAATAGTGCTACCGGTAGACGGTTAGCCCTGTTTTGATTTAAGTGTTTATATGTAATAACCGCTTAGTCGTGCAGGACGTGGCGGTTATTTTTGTGTCTTGGAATCATGCTTTCCAAACATGTAACCAAGACTAAAGAAAGTCCCACACAGTGCAAGCACTGCGATAAGGTCACCGATTGTAAGTGGCATGAGCAAGTTCCTCCAACAAAGATTTCTCATACGAGATTTCTATGATTAACAGAGGTCACAGTCCTCTGGATGGAGGACTAACCGCCTACCGTAATAACGGTAGCACCAAGACAATAGTATAACGAACTTATGTTCGAAAAACAAGACGAAATGAAAACATTTACTTATTCAAAAGAACAATATAGTGGAGACTCCAAACAAAATAAAGAACCTCGAATTGAATTATTCGAGGTTCTTGCTAAATCTGATGAAGATGTCAAATCTGGGAGAACTGCGCCAATAAAAGATACCTTTGACGCTCTAAGAACAATTAATTGATTTTTCCATCAAAAAATACTCTTCTTTTTCTATGCAAGCTTTGATATCTACGTAAAATACGTCCATAGCGGCAATTCTTAAGATGCGGCGTAACTTTTTCAAAAATGTTACGCCTATAATTTTAAATTTTTCCTGCCGACGTAATTTTGCTGGAGTGTAGTACGTCTATATCTGTCCATTTCTATACATGGCGTAATCCGCCCAATTATAGTACGCCTCACTCACAAACTCTTACATTCCGACGTAAAAACGCCAACTAAAACTACTTCACATCATCAATTATCACGAAAAAGGCGTAAATCAATAGTACCAAGTCCACATAGCAGAATTTTCTTTCCCCACACAAAAAACAGGCTATGAGAACTATAGTTCACATAGCCTGATATTCTATCTCATTTCAAAGTATAAACTTCAATTACAGCACCTTTGATAAGAAGTCCTGAAGTCTCTTACTCTGAGGATTCTCAAAGAACTCCTTAGGTGTGTTCTCTTCAAGAATGTTTCCTTCGTCTACGAAGAGGACTTTTGTAGCAACTTCTTTGGCAAAGCCCATTTCATGAGTTACTACTACCATGGTCATGCCTTCATCAGCAAGCTTTTTCATAACATCGAGAACTTCGCCTACCATCTCTGGATCAAGGGCTGAAGTTGGCTCATCAAAGAGGATAACCTCAGGATTCATGCAGAGTGAACGAACAATAGCGATACGCTGTTTCTGTCCACCAGATAAAGAAGCCGGATAAACATCTGCCTTATCAAGAAGGTTAACTCTTTCAAGGAGCTGTTTTGCCTTCTCTTTGGCCTCTGCTTCTGTCATGATCCCCAGCTTAACAGGAGCAAGTATGATATTTTGCATAACAGTAAGGTTATTGAAGAGATTGAAATTCTGGAAAACCATTCCCATACGCTCTCTAACCTCATTGATGTTGACTTTACGGTCTGTAATATCAACTCCATCAAAGATTACCTGACCTGATGTAGGTCTTTCCATGAGGTTAAGGCATCTAAGGAAAGTACTCTTTCCTGAACCTGAAGGTCCAACAATTACAATCTTTTCGCCTTTGTTTATTTCATAATTAATACCTGTGAGAACCTTTGTTACGGTCCCATCAGTATTCTTAAATTCTTTACACAGATTTTTAACGGTGATCACTTACGCGCATCCTCCTTTCAAGTTTTCCAAGGAAAGTAGAGAGGAGCTTGATTATCACAAAGTAGATAACTGCAACTCCAATGAGAGGCATAAATGCGTCATAAGTCCTTGATGCAATCTGGTTTGCCACACGAGTAAGGTCCGTTAGGCTGACATATCCTACGATCGCTGTTTCTTTTATCAGAGTTATGAACTCATTACCAAGTGGTGGAATGATGTTCTTGACTGCCTGAGGGAGCACGATATAGCGCATAGTTGCTGCCTTAGAAAGGCCAAGACTGCGTCCTGCCTCCATCTGTCCCTTATCAACAGCCATAATACCGCCACGGACGATCTCCGCAACATATGCACCGGAATTGATACCAAATGAAAGAGATGCTACCAAGATTCCGTTGTTGGAAGATGCCATAATGATGAACCACATGATGAGAAGCTGCAATACGCTAGGTGTTCCTCTAATAACATCAATATAGATCGTGGCAATATAATTGAATATCGTTGGCTTACCCTCTTCTGTAGTAGAGAGCTTCATAAGTGCCAATATCGTTCCAATTATGATACCAAGAATACCTGCAAAAAGAGCTATTTCAAGCGTGATTCCAAGGCCTGAGATATAAAGTTTCCAGCGGTCGCTTTCTATGAAAGCGGCAATAAAACGTTCCTTAACTGTCATGTGTTTCTAATTACTCCTCAATGTACTGTGCAACAAGCTTGTCGTAAGTACCATCTTTCTTTAATTCTGCAATAGCATTGTTGATCTTGTCAGCAAGCTCTGTATTTCCCTTAGGCAGGGCAATCGCATAGAATTCTGGCTCAAAGTCAAAATCTGTTCCTGGAAGAACATCTACTGAATCAGCAAACTGTGTTCCGAATACTTCAGCAGGGTTCTTGTCTACAATAACGCAGTCAACACGTCCATTATTAAGGTCGTTTACTGCATCGATAGCTTTATTATAAGCTGATACTTCTGCGCCTTCAATCTCGTCAGCGATGAACTCACCTGTCGTTCCAAGCTGAACACCGATCTTGAGATTCTTGAGATCATCTGCGCTCTTGATTGATGAGCCCTTTGGAACGATAACTGCCTGAACAGCTTCATAATATGGCTCTGAGAAATCAACAGTTTTCTGTCTCTCTTCTGTAACTGTCATACCGGCAATAGCTACGTCAATCTTGCCACCGATAGATGAAACAAGTGAATCGAACTCCATATCCTGAATCTTAACATCCATTCCAATCTTCTCACCGATTGCCTTGATAAGTGCTACATCAAATCCATCAGGATTTCCATCATCACCGATATACTCAAATGGTGGGAATGCTGCGTTTGTTCCTACTACAAGTGTTCCATTTGACTTAGCGCTTCCGCATCCTACAAGTGAAAGAGCTACTAACATCATTACTAGTACTAAAGATAATACCTTATTTTTCATAATAACCTCCTGTTTTATGCAAATTAATGTATATTTATGCAACTTTTATGTATAATATAGCAGTAATATTAATAAATATCAAGAGGGAAATAAAATATCAAAAATCCCTCAGCAGAAGCTTTACTCTACTGAGGGTACTGAAAAGCATTTCCAATTGCGACACATTGTTATAATCTTACCATTCTATCGCCATTTAGACATATTCTTACTCATTAAAGTAGTCGCTGCTGCTATAGCTGATAAAACAACTATTCCTAGTCCGACACATCTAAAGCCATTGATACTGCCTGCTAAATTTACCAAAGCAAAAAACCATGAACCAAATGGCATAAACAAAACAGCTACAGTAAATATTACACTAAATACTCTTCCAAGGTACTCTTCATCCACGTTTATTTGAATAAAAGACATGTAATTGATATTGAACATTGTAAGAAAAATCCCAAATAAAACGATTGGTAACAACGCTATTATCATTATTTTTGAGTATTTAACCATTGGCACTAATATCAATGAACCTCCTGTCATGCCCAAGAATAAAATTAGTGTTATATACTTCTTAGTTATTTTAACTGGCAGTTTTGAATTGACTAAAGACCCCAGAACTGCTCCAATCGCTTCGGCCACCATCGCCTTGGAATAAAAATTCTTAAATATATCTTCATATAAAACATCAGTATAGGGCAGAAGAAGATTATATCCCGCAAGAAAAAAATTAACTAATGCTGATAACAGCAATAGAAATAATATTGATTTTTCCTTCCATAAATAATGCAATCCATTTTCTATACTAACAACTAATCTTTCCTTTTTATTGTTTTGACCTATATTATCATCCAGCTTAGTCAAGAAGCATTCTGCTAACGCCGATATTAAAAAAGTTATTGCATTTACTAATAGCGCTCCTCTTGAACCTATAGCGTTCAATAAAAAAAATCCCACAAGAGGCCCTACCATACTAATTAGCTCTCTACCAGCATTAGAAATAGAATTATAACTTATAATTCTCTCCTTTAACACCATTTCACGAACAATTGCTTTAAAAGTTGGTGAACTAAATGCAAAAATTAATGCCAGCAAAGCATTGGCAAGTATCAACACAGTTGCAATCAATCTTGATTCCACAAAGAAGCTGGCAATAAAACAGACCATCGCACTTAGTAAATCGTAAGCGCTAAATAATTAGGTGGGTAGCGCTACCACCACATATATGTTATTGGGTACAAGGGCTTTTGCCCATAAATATACCCCAGCCTCTTATGAGACTGGAGCACCTTGACAATTCACATATGATTAAGATCACATCGCATCGAAGATTTCCTTTTGATGCTGCCTGTGAAGATCTTCCAGAGCTTCCTTACACTCTGGATTCCATGGACAGAGCTTTTCTAGTTCTTCATCACTTGTTTGTGATGTCGGAGTTTTGAGAAGCAGGTACTTTAGGTAATAGTAAACATCTACATTGTTTGCCTTGGCTGTTTCGACCAGTGAATAGACTAAAGCACTGGCATTAGCTCC
>NZ_FRDH01000008.1 GCF_900143205.1 Butyrivibrio hungatei DSM 14810
CCTCATGTCCGAGACTTAATGCTTAATAGGATTAAATAAAGAACCATACGACGGTTATCGCTTAATGATAACCGTTTTTATGTGCCAAAATAGTGCTATTTTAAGGCTTCTTTTTTTATTATGAGCATATGAAATAAACCTTTTGCATAAAATATTCAGGACTAAATGCATAAGGTTATGCAATAAGTCATTTTTAAGCATTAAGTCCCGAACGTCCTCAAACTCAGTATCTGCCTATATTTAAACTATAGCTTTATTTGTGTTTTTTCTTTAATAGTGAGGGCTTCAAAATTATTCTATCTGGATCTATCTTCTTGACATGTAGAAGCTTCAAGAAATCTTTTCCAAGCAGAAGATTAGCAAAATCATATGGAGCTCTTTCATTTAAACTCTTCCTTGGATAGCTATTTATATGAATTACCATCAGATTAACATCTTTCTGAGAAAGGTTATCAAAGCTCTTGCCTTTAGGAAGTATATAACGTATGAACTCATGATTACGTTCTAGTTTTCCTTTTTGCCAGGAACAGTATGGATCACAGTAGAACACGGTTGTCTTTATTTCACCATACCTGTCACATTCCATTGCATAAGGATTACCAAATTCAATGCCTCTGTCTGGTAATAGCACCTGAAATATCTGCTTGAACATTTCTATTCCTATCAGGTCGCAAAGATCATTTAGAGCATTAATTACACACTCTTGATTATGCTTTTCCAACAGAAATGCGAGCATGAACATTGATTTTTCATGTAGAAGAGTAAGAAGACATTTTCCTCCATTTGAACCTATGACAGTATCCATTTGCCATACATTTATATCCGGGTGTTTTAGTAGATATTTTCCATAATCAGCGTATGTCCTTTCATAAACGAATGTCTGGAAGCTCTCAGGTCTCTTCCCGTGATTGTAACGAACCTTGTATCTGACTTTTCTTGGCATATCTATGTTTCTGGCGGAGAGATAACAATTATCAATGTAATCATATAAAGTAGTTCTACCGCAGGGAATTTCAGATTTATGACTCATATAAATAGCATCAATAGATTGCCCTTGCAAGAGAAGAGGAGATACTATTTCATCAAGTTTTATCATTTCTGACTCTGACAAAGAAATGCCTTCTCTTGAAATGCGAAGCAGCTCATCTGATTTATACTGAGCACTTTTGGCATTATATCTGTATTTTTCTGAGAAGCACGAGAATTTTAGATGATGTTCACAACCATTGCAAACAAAAGGAGCTTTTAAGATTCGTTCACACCTGTACTTAACATATTCAGAACATTTATCAGTATGACATCCAGATAGACATCCATTGCAGGGATGTTTGCAGCCTAGATTACCGCATATATCACGAATTGTACAGGATTCCTCGTGTACACATTTTACAAAATCATTTCTTTTGGGATGAAAAGGGATTCTATTTCTATAAACCTCCCTAGCAACAGTTGACTGAGACCTATTAAGAAATGAAGCTATCTTATTAAGAGAGTAGCCTTTGATTAATCCTTCCTCAATTCTTACACGTTCATCAAAAGAAAGATGCTTATGCATTTTAACCTCCTTTATTAAGCACATTCTGATGATGTTCTAGGACTAATAAAAAAATGACTATTAAGTTATACTATAATTATAAATACATCCGGAACTTATTGCATAATACTATTTTATTAAGCATTAAGTCTCGTATATCCGCATTAAAATATGTATTTTACTCTATACAAATATCCATTTGGGGATAGTAACAAACTTTTTCGCAAAATTCTAGTTTTACGAAAAATGAAATTGTGATATAATAGACCTAGGCAAAATAAAGCCAATATTTTGGCTTTAACAGCGCCTCAAGGTCTATTTTATTTTTGGGGGAATCTAATATGCCAACAAACAGGATAAACTATTCCGACAAGATAAACGCACTCTTAAATGAAATGCCTGATTTTGTCAGCGACTTCATCTACAACTTTGGCCGCGTTGAAAATTATGCAACTAAGCTTGAATATTGTCGTGACATTAAGATCTACTTAGAATATCTTATAAATTTTCTTCCTCAGTACAGCGAAAAATCCATAAAGGAACTCACTATTAATGATGTAGCTTCTGTAGAGATTCTTGATATTAACAGGTTCCTGACAACGCTTTCAGGTAATCATAAGGAATCTACAGTTAAAAGAAAACGTGCTTCATTATCAAGTATGTATGGCTTTTTCGTAGCTACAGGTAAAATGCCCCGAAATCCAATTGCCGCTACAAAGACAATTAAAATTCCTGAAAAGGATGTTATTTATTTAACAAATGATGAGCAAAGAATACTCTTAGATACTGTTAGGCACGGAACCAAATTGCATGAATCCGTTGCCAAGGTTCATTATATCTATGCAGACAGAGATTCAGCCATGTTCCTTTTACTGTTAGATACAGGCCTTCGTGTATCTGAGATGCTAGAAACTGATATTATCGACTACAACCTTGATGATTGCAGCGTTGTTGTTACCAGAAAAGGTGGCGATACTCAAATTGTCTATTTTAGTGATGAATGCAGGGATTATCTGGACATATACTTCTCATCACAAAAGGCCAAATACGGCATAAATAACCTTAAATTCCCTGCTTTTACTACTTCTACCGGTAATAGACTAGGCGTAAGAGCTGTAGAAATATTGGTAAAAAAATATGTATCTGTTTGCCTTCCAGAAAAAGCCAGGATAATTTCCCCACACAAACTTCGTTCCAGCTTTGCTATGAGCTTTTATGCAGCAAGTAACAACAATATCTTATTGTTAAAAAAGAAAATGAATCATAAAAGCATACAGACAACAAATATATATGCAAAAGCTTCAGATACAGCAATGAAGGATTCAAGATCATTACTTCAAGGTTTAAGATAATAATAAGAACATAATAAAGCCTGTAGGAAATTCTATTCCTACAGGCTTAAGTTTTATTACAGATTATGCCTTAGAACTTACAATAGATTTAAGTAGTGAATCAACTGATGTATCTTTAAATGACTGACCATTTATATCGGCAAAGAAATTTACCTTTCCATCTTTTCCAATACTGATACCAAAATTGGAAATTTCATCGTCATCACCAGTGTTCTCTTCTATCTTCTTACTAAGATCGCTGATCTTATTCATAGCATCATCAATATTTTTAAGAAGCTTATCCTTAGCCTTTTTATCCTTCTCATCGTCAGATGCTAAAAGCTTCATCTCATCTTCAGATAAAATGATACTGTACTCAAGATCTCCACCTATCTGAGATAGATCATCATCAGGCCCTGCAACAAATATGTCTGCATTTTCGTATTTCTTTTGCAGCATATCGACAACCTTGCCAAACATCTCAACTTCTGGAGAGAACTCAACAGATGCGCTACTACCTACACCAGTACCAAAAACAGTGTTTTTTACATCCTTTTTTGAGACTATATCTTTTGCTTCTGATTTAGCCTTACCTTTTACGGTAAGATTTTTGCCAATGTTACTGTTTTGAAGGTACTTATTGATAGAATTACTGATATTAGTATTCATGGCTTTCCTCCTTGAAAGATCATGCACAGATTCCATTCTGTGATCAAACTATATTATTACAATTGCACACTTTTCCTATTCTTTTATCCATTACAAGGTCAGCATATCATCCAAATTAATGAATAACAATTAAAAAAGAATAAACAATATTTCAAACAAAAATAAACTTTCAAAACAGAAAAACCCATCTTGAAAGTTTATTTAAATCATTTAATTATTCTATTAACTCAAGCCTTTCTAGCCTGCTCAAAATCTTCAATATACTGAGTGATAAACTTAACTGTACCTTCTATACCAAGGATGCTAGAATTGATGCAAAGATCATAGCTATCAGCTCTTCCCCATTTCTTGGATGAATAGTAGTTGTAATAGCTCTGACGCTGCTTATCTTTCTTATTCATCATTTCTCTGGCCTTATCATCAGAAGTAATATCATCAAATCTCTCTCTGATTCTCTTAATCTTTGACTCTTCATCAGCACAGATAAAAAGATTTAATACATTTGGAAATTCGCTAAGCGCATAATCTGCACATCTTCCTACGATAACGCAAGGACCTTCCTCAGCGATCTTCTTTACTGTATCAAACTGTGCAAGAAATACCTTATGACTGATAGGCATATCTACAAAACTAGATGAATTATAGCCAAAAGAATATGTATCCATTACCAGGTTATAAAGAAATGAATTTGTAGGCCTTTCATCGTGGTTCTGGATCATCTCTTCACAAAAACCACTTTCCTTAGCTGCTCGTGAAAGAAGCTCTTTATCATAACACTTTATTCCAAAGTGATTTGCTACCATTTCCCCTATTTCTCTTCCGCCTGATCCAAATTGTCTTCCAATAGTGATTATAGTATTCATAAATACTCCTTCCCCCTTTTTCTTTTATTTTACTCTATTTGAGAACATCAAGCAAATGCGAAAAGTACTCTGGAAGAGGTGCATTTGTCTCAATATACTCATTAGTTGTAGGATGTACAAAACCTAATATTTTTGCATGCAAACATTGACCATTTGTCTTGAATTTACTTTTTCTAGAAGAATAAACTTCATCCCCTAAAAGAGGATGTCCGATATGAGCCATATGAACGCGAATCTGGTGAGTTCTACCTGTTTCTAGCTTACATTCTATATAGGTAAAAGAATCCTCCTCAAATCGCTTTAAAACGCGAAAATGAGTAACTGCTTCTTTACCACCACTTTGAACAACTGCCATTTTCTTTCTATCATTAGGACTCCTGCCAATAAGTGTACTGATAGTTCCTTCATCTTCTTTGATGATACCGTAACAGATAGCATGATAAACTCTGTTAATAGAATGTTCCTTTAACTGCTCAGCTATCTTTTGGTGTGCATTATCATTTTTACAGATAATAACTGAACCAGTTGTATCCTTATCGATCCTATGAACGATTCCAGGCCTTAAAACGCCATTGATTCCAGATAGATTATCCTTACAGTGATACATCACTGCATTAACTAAAGTGTCTTTATAATGACCAGC
Source organism: Butyrivibrio hungatei DSM 14810 (assembly GCF_900143205.1). Lineage (GTDB taxonomy): Bacteria > Bacillota > Clostridia > Lachnospirales > Lachnospiraceae > Butyrivibrio > Butyrivibrio hungatei. Next base: position 5,041 of record NZ_FRDH01000008.1, read on the forward strand.
TGCAGGGTGAACAACCATATCTTTTGGCTTATTCACAACAAGAACGTCACTATCTTCATACAAAATATCAAGTGGAATATCCTGAGGTAAGATCTCTGGAACTTCAACAGGAGGAATCTCCATCTTAATATGATCATTTTCAGACACAACGAAACTGGCCTTAACAATCTTGTCATTGCAGGATACTTTTTTATCATCAATTATCTTTTTGATATATGTACGAGAAAAAGAATCGATCAGCTCACTGATAAGCTTATCGATCCTGTATCCGTCATATTCATCTGTTACATAATACTCAAAAAGATTATTGTCATTATCCATTATTTTATTTCCCTGAATTTCTTTTGCTGCTTGAAGCTTAAGAAGTTAAAATCATTTTCCTTGTAATAGAAAAGGAAAAGAATGATAAACAAAAATGTTGCTACTGTAACATAAATATCAGCCACATTAAAGATTGGGAAATTGATGATAACAAAATAGATGAAGTCTACAACATAATCCTGTCTTACTCTGTCTATCATATTTCCAGCAGCACCACTTGCTATCAGAACCAGAAGAATATGCATAATATCATATTTCTTGTCATCAGGCATTCTGAAAAGAACATATGCAATGATAAAAAGGATCAAAACAGCTACTAAAACAAAAAATACTTTCTGATTCTGGAATAAGCCGAATGCTGCGCCGCTATTTTTAAGGAAATTAAGCTCTAAAACTCTATTGATCAGTACTATGGCTGGCTTATCCTGTAAATATTCACATGCAAGCTGCTTGGTAAGCTGATCAAGTGCTACAAAAAGAACTACTAACACGAGATCAACGATTAAAAATATCTTTTTCTTTTTTGACATCTTATTCATAACATACTCCTAGATCAGTCATTATTTTCAATATATATTATTTCGTCTAAAGCCGCTCTCATCTCATCCTCAGTGACAGTAAGGTCGACAACAGCCTTTCCGATCTTCTTTAAAAGAACAAATCTTATCTTGTTTCCATCAGCTTTTTTATCTGACTTTGTAAGTTTAATCACATCGTCAATACTAATATCCTCGACGGAAATAGGCAAGTTAAATGGAACAAACATATCTCTGATCTCATAATACTCATCCATAGAGATCATTTCTTTCTTCCAAGAAATAAATGCAGCTGCAACACAACCAAGAGCTACGCATTCACCGTGGGCAAGTTCAAAGTTCTTTGACTTTTCAATGGCATGACCAAGTGTATGACCAAAGTTAAGAAGAGCTCTGTCTCCCTTTTCTGTAGGGTCTTTTTCAACAACAGCTCTTTTGATGTCACAACTTCTGTAAACCATCTCAAGAACAACATCAGGATCCTTGTCATCAATTTCATACATATTCTCGATAAGCCAGGAATAAAATGAAGCATCCTTAATAAGTCCATGTTTCATAACTTCAGCAAAGCCTGATGCATACTGTCTTCCACTTAAAGAATTAAGGGTTGAAATATTCATATAAACAAGACGAGGCATATAAAAAGCACCCACCATATTTTTGTAGCCATTAAGATCAACACCGGTCTTGCCACCAATACTACTATCTGTCTGAGCCAAAAGTGTTGTTGGAATCTGAATGAAAGCTATTCCTCTAAGATAAGTAGCTGCTGTAAAGCCAGCCATATCACCGACAACTCCGCCGCCAAGCGCAATTATAAGATCATGTCTGTCAAACTTATTTTCAATAAGCTTTTCATATATCTTTTCAATCTCAGTAAGATTCTTATTATCTTCACCAGCAGGAATCTCAAATATAATTATCTTAGCTGAAAGAACTTCAAGTTTCTCCTTGACTTCTTCTGCATAAAGTTTACTTACATTAGTATCTGTAATGATCGCAAATTTTCTATCTTTAAATCCAAGCTTATCAATCTCATCAGCCAGCTTATCAAAATCTTTCTCAAAAAGAATGTCATAACATGGCTTGTTGTTGTAATTTACAGTCATTCTGTTTTCCATGGCCTTATCTCCTTAAGCATAAAAAGAAAGCTGTTGACTAATTAACATTTTGTCAACAGCTTGATATTCTCAATCAATTTGCTGTGGTCCCTCTGCGATACCGCCTCCAAAGGTTCCGCTTAATATGTTCTGGAAGTCACCAGATATATCAACTGAAGCAGGTGTGATAATGAATATATATCTTGAGATCTTCTGAAGGTTACCTGATATAGCAAAGGTTGAACCTGATGTAAAATCAATGATTCTCTGTGCAATATCAACATCAAGGCCCTCAAGATTAAGCACTACAGTCCTATTTGCTAAAAGTGTCTCCGTAATCTCTCTTGCATCCTCAACAGAAGTAGGTTTGATAACACAAACTTCCATACCTGCTGTAGATAATGCCTTTCTGGATTTTGAAGGTACCTTAGGAATTGGCTTCTTTGCTTTATCTTCAGAAACATCAATTGATGGATCGTCTTTACCAACTGGTGCTCCAGTATTTATTGAATCACTCTTTGAGCTGCTATCATAGTAGCCGTCATCGGAATCATAATATCCGCTTTCGTCATCCCCATTAAGCTGAATTGCTTTTAAAAACTTATCCATTACGCTCATTGTATTAAAACTCCTCGAAAATTTTTCCCAACAAATCACATATAATATTAACTTAGTTTTACATAATCTGTCAAATTTAATTAAGAAGAACTAAGTTCAGAACCCTCATTGGAATCCTCATTTAACTCATCACCATTTTCCTCTTCTGGCATATCTTCAGAGGTTTCCTCTACTGAAGCATCGCTATTAGCAGTTTTTGCCTCTTCTTCACTACTTTCTGAACCTGATGAATCTATAGATGACTCTTTTGAAGAATCATCACTATTTGTAACAGGTTTATTACTTGCATCTGCATCAATAACAGAAGAATCAAGAATAATGTAATCATATACGTTCAGGCCATACATGGTGTTAGACCTGACAATTGCATATTCATCGTTCTGATACAAGATCTTAACCTGTCTAAAATCAGCATAACCTTTATTTATATTATAAACGCCGATCAGTGTATCAGTCTTACTTACTGTATATCTATCATTTGAATCAGGCTTTATCAATATATCACCGGTTCTGATAGTGTCAGTATCAATGTAATACTCAGTCTCAGTCTCATTATAGATTGAAAGTTCAATGAACTCTGTAGTTTCATTACCCTGTTCATCGTATTTATCTCTCAATACACCAGTAGAATTGTCATTATTTTTGATCATATAATCCTTAGGTATTAAATAAAAGGATTTATTAACGATTGCTGAATTAGGAATCTTAAGCCCGGTCTCATCCTCTGTAATGATCTCTACGCTAAGGAATCTGTCTCTGCAGAACGTGATCATGGAGTTTGTAAATGTAAGCATTACAAAGGTGTCTCCATCAGCGTTTGTATATGTAGAAACCTTGCCCCAGGACTCATCCTGGTTCTTAATAAATCGAACCTTTACATATTCAAGTTCTTCAAGCTCTTTTACCCTTTCAGGATCATTTTCCTGAATAACAATAGACCATTCTTCATTAGTACATATTTTGTAAACAGGATCGCCTGGTTTAACAAGAGTATTGTTTATAAGCTGATTCTTTTCATAGGCAGACTCATCGAAATGAGCAGCTGTAATTGTCTGAAGGGTAAGATCTTCATAACCATCTGTTGAATAAACAACTATACCAGTATCCTGCGCATTCTTATAAATGATAGATGAAAGAGTTCCGCTATTTTCATTAAGGGACTGAATATTCTGCAAAATACTACTATTAGAAAGCTTTTGAACTGTACCATCAAGACTTATCTTGAAATCATATACAGTGTAAAAACTATTGGCATCAAAAGAAGAATCAAAGTTAACTATCTGTGTTCTAAGCTCAGAAAGATCTTCATCACTAAGGGCAACTTCTTCAGATCCCTGTGACTTTAAGTATTCAAGAAGCTGACCAGATTCATCAACGGTATATACAAGATTGCCAACGGCAACTCTTCCGCCTTCTGTTGCAAAATAGTTGATGTATCCAGCATTTTCACTAGTAATGATCTTTTCTGTTCGAAGTGCAACTGCTGTATAGATATTATTTGAAGACAGGGAACCTTCAATTACCTGGTAGCCTATCATATGGTCTTTTTTAAGATAAGTAACAACACTGATCAAGATGTAGATTGCCATTACAGCAAAGAACACCATACCAATGTTTATGTTATTCAAATTTTTAGGATATCTAGTTAATTTATTGCCTGATCTATCTGACATATTTTTTCCATTCATACATTATATAAGCCGCGGAAAACCGCGGCTTATATAAAAATAATACTTTAACATTAAAGTGAAATTACAACCTTGGATTTAACACTTTCTGGAAGTTCTGACTCATCCATAGATAAACTAAGAACAAAGTCTACATTGAACTTTTCACTAAGCTTTTCAAGCTTATCAATTGTCTTGGAAATATCCTCACCTTCAAGGCAAGAAATCTTCAAAAAACTATCAAAATACATTTGCTGGAGATCATGGTCCTGAGAAATGATACCACTTACGAATCCGATAAATTCATCGGCATTTGAAACCATAAATTCTGGAACTACAATAAGACGAATTTTGTTGTTTAACTCATACATGTGCTTGGTATTCTTATCTAAGAATACTACGCTTCCGAGTACATTCTGAACCTCGGTATTAACCTTGTCCAATAAGCATTTGGTCTTTCCTTTTCCCTTTTTCCCAACAATTAACTGAACCATCGGCATACCCTCCTGCAAGTTAGAATTATTTCATGTATTAATTATAAAATATTAACTAATAAATGACAACCTTAATTAGTGATTTCAGAGAGCAAATTCGACATGTCTTTATACAAAGTCCCAGAGTCTGTATCGCGCATGATCACTGCGATGTAGGGATTTTCATTTCCGTCTTTTGCAAGTAGTATAAGACAATGTCCAGCAGCTGTTGTAGTACCTGTTTTACCACCTATTACTGTAATACCTGATGGAGCTTTGGAATTACCATTGATAAAGCCGTTAGTACTAGAAACTGACACATCTTTAGTACCACCTGATGCAGTCTGATATGAAGTTGAGTACTCCTTCATATTGATGATCTCCTGGAAGGTATCATAGCCCATGGCTGCATTAAAGATAAGGTACATATCATAAGCAGTTACATAATGGTCTTCTGCCTGAAGTCCATGAGGATTCTGGAAATGAGAATTAGTCGCACCAATGTTTATAGCTTCCTGATTCATCATATCTACAAAGCCATCGATAGAGCCACCGATGTTAGAAGCAATAAGGTTAGCTACATCATTAGCAGAATAGATCAAAAGAAGTCTAAGGGCCTGATCAAGAGTCATTCTATCTCCCTCTTTAAGGCCGACCTTCTGCGCTCCACTCTCATTTACATATACATCTGAACCAGCAACAAGCACCTGGTCTAATGAACCATATTTAAGCGCAACATAGGCAGTCATAACCTTGGTAAGGCTGGCTGGAAGTGCTTTATCATTTACATTTTTTGCAAAAAGGGTTTCTCTGCTATTAAGGTCAAAAAGACCTGCACTTAATGAATCGCCGATTTCAAGGCTATCCCGATCCACATCTGTATTGACTACACAGATATCAGATGCGAAGGTTGGATAAACTTCTGAATCCCTAGCATCTGCTGTAGAAGAAGAAACAGAATACTTAGCAGAGTAAGAAAAGTAAGAACAGCCGCTTAAACAAAAAGCTGCCACTGTTATTAACGTTATCAGTCTAAAAAACTTACTTGTACATTTCACGCCACTCAAGATCTCCCCTATCCAATGACTTTACAAGAAGCTCAGCCGAAGCAAGATTAGTTGCTACAGGAATATTATGCATGTCGCAAAGTGACATAATATTACTGATATCCGGCTCATGTGACTTAACTGTAAGAGGATCTCTAAGAAAAATTACAAGGTCGATCTCATTATGTTCAATAGCTGCGCCAAGCTGCTGTGCTCCACCAAGATGTCCAGCAAGATACTTGTGCACAGAAAGATTTGTTACTTCCTCAACTAATCTACCAGTTGTACCTGTGGCATAAAGATCATTTTTGCTAAGGATACCTCTATATGCAATGCAGAAGTTCTGCATAAGTTTCTTTTTCGCATCATGCGCGATCAGTGCGATATTCATCTAATCATAACCTCCCAAACAAATTTTTATTACCTTGAAGTCTAACGTTTAATACAAAGCCTATGCCTGCATAAACACTAAGAAGTGATGTTAATCCATAACTAACAAACGGCAGTGGCAATCCAGTATTTGGAAGCACGCCTGTTGCCACGCCTACGTTGATAAAGCCCTGAAAACCTATCCAAGCACCAACACCAGCTGCAATAAGCTCTCCTGCTTTATCCTTTGCCTTTGTTGAAATAATAAAACACTCAATAGCAATAGCAAAGACCAAAACAAGCACGATCACTGAACCCACAAATCCAAATTCTTCACCGATAACAGTGAAGATAAAGTCTGTCTGTGACTCAGAAATAAAGCCACCATTCAAAACAGAACTGATCTCATTAGTATTATAGCCCTTACCAAATAACTGTCCGGAACCAATAGCCATCATTGAATTTAAAGTCTGATAAGCCTCGGCATTAGCATAATCTTCAGGATGGAGCCAAGCCAAAATACGCCTCTGCTGATAATCTTTAAGAATGCTTGTATCTTCCTGAACAGCATTATAAATAATGAACAGTGCTGCAGGAATGGCGACTCCGAGTACTGCTACAACTATTCTCCAATCTATTCCAGCAACAAACATTATAGATGAGAAAATAAGCATTAGCATAATGCAAGTAGACAGATCAGGCTGCATAAATATGAGCCCCAAAGGTAAAGCTAAAAGAATTACACATATGACAACAAAGCCAAAATTCTTAATTTTGTCCTTATATTTCATAATAAACTGCGCATAAAATAAAATCAATAATATTTTAGCTGCCTCAGAAGGCTGAAATGTAATGCCAAGAAGGCTGATCCATCTCTGAGCACCGTTTGTTGTGCTGCCAAGAGGAGAAAGGACAAGCGCAAGCAGGACAATATTAATCAAATAAAATGGTATAAAGAGCTTAAGTATAACGCCATAATCCAGCAATGATAAAAATATCATAACCACTACGCCAAAAATCATACCTGCAGTCTGCTTTGTAACAAAATCAGGTTTAGCAGAACTGATACTCATTATTCCAATGATTGTAAGTCCAATGACCATAAGCAAAAGTGCAAAGTCGTAATTGGACAACTTGTATTTCTTTAACATACGATCTCCAAATCAGTCAGCGTTTGTAGCACCATCTTGCAGTGTCTGAGCTGTACCAGAAATAATATCATCAGTATCTTTAAGTTCAAAGTAATATGTAAGCGCCTCTTTGGTGATCTGAGCCGCATAACTTGATGTATAACCATAAGCAATTCTGGTTGCAATAGCTATTTCAGGCTGCTCATATGGCGCGTAACAAATGAACAATGAATGGTTAGGCCTATTCTTTGATTCCTGTGCAGTACCTGTCTTACCTGCAACAGAAACACCAAGATTAGCATAATATGACTTATCCTGTACAACCTGTCTCATACCAAGGTGGATAGCATTCCAGTATGCCTGCGGCATATCAACAGTATTTCTAACAGAAGAACTATAATCTTCCAAAAGGTTTCCATTTGAATCAGTAGTCTTATCTATAAGAGTAAGATTATAGCAAGTACCACTATTGGCTACAGTTGTAACATATCTTGCAAGTCCTACAGTTGTATATGAGTTAGTACCCTGTCCAATTGCAGAACGAACAGCGTCCTCATCAGAAACCTGTGGCTCAGATTCTGCAATCTCGATACCTGACTTTTCAGAAAGGCCATACATATCTGCATATTTAGCAAGCTTCTGAAGACCAATATCAGAAGAATATGAATTACCAACAAGTCCAAGCCTATAGCCAACCTCATAAAAGAATAAGTTACAGGAATTTCTGATACCCCCAGTAACATTAAGACCGCCATGTCCTCTAGGATAGATCCAGCACTTAGGTGGGTGATCAAGTTTTTCAAATATACCGCCGCAATAAATGACAGAGTCAGTTGTTATCACTCCTTCCATAAGACCAGCTGTTGAAGAAACGATCTTAAATGTAGAACCAGGCGCAGTCTTTTGCTGTGTAGCATAGTTATAAAGTGGATTAGAATTATCACTACGAAGCTTAGCGTAATACTCAGCATCTACACCATTAGCCATCATATTATTGTCATATCCAGGATATGACACAAGTGCAAGTACATCACCCGTATTAACATCAGTAACGACCATTGATCCGGTACATGGATCAAGAGCAAGCTGAGCAGGTGTGATATCCAAATTAGAGATCCTGTTTACCATGAAGGTGTATGAGGACTCTCCGCCTCTATTCCATAAAGCCTTTTCTTCTTCTGTTATCTCAACTACCTGTTGTTCCAAAAGAAGGTTACATACATCGGTTCCGCTTATATTTCCATCCAGCAAAAGATATTTGTAAAGCCTTGTCTGGAAATCATAATCCGCAGATAGTTCATCAATTATATAATTGACAATCTGATTAAAGATCTCTTCTGAATCAGCATATTGATTATCAATACTAAGCTTGCTGACATCAACCCAGTTCATAGCAATAGCATATTTAATATACTCAGTAAGAGAAATAACCTCATCTGTTGTCCAGGCAATATAAGTAGCATCCTGTTTATCAACTAAAGCAGAATTGATGATGCCATCTGAATACAGATTTGCGGCAATGTGACTCATGTACCACTGATATTCCTTAGAAAGAGATTCATAAGGAGTCTTTTTTTCTAAAAGCTCATTCCTGATCTCTGCAAGGACAGATGCATTCTTGTCCAGATAAGACTGATATACCTTACTCTCAGTATCTTTAGCCTTATCAGATGAGAAATGATTGATGTCTACAATATCATTATCAAAAACAGCATAATATACGTCATAGATAGGAATGACAATGTTGCTTGAGCTGGAAGTCTCAGTATATGTATAGGTTTTGACATTTTGTATCTTAGAAACAAGGATACCCGCAAGGGACTGCTCAATGATGTTATAGCATGCCTCAGTAAGATCCTTATCGATAGTAAGATACACGTCATTACCAGCAACAGAATCAACGTAATTACTTGTTTCGATAACCTGACCTGTATTATCAACATAAACAGTCTCAGAACCCTTTGTTCCCTGAAGAGTTGATTCCATAGCCTGCTCGATACCAGACTTACCAACTATATCATTGATTCCATAGCTGCTATCTACCTTTTGAAGTTCAGCAAGTTCATCCTCAGAAACCTTACCTGTATATCCAAGAACCTGAGAAAAATACACTGAATCAACATACTTTCTGGCAGTGCTTTCCTCGATAGATACACCATCAAGAGTGTATGCATTCTCCATAACGTCAGCCACAGTCTGATCACTAACATCAGAAGCAACTGTTGTATCAATGTACTTCTGGAAACTGTTAGCATTCATATTGTATCTGACAGTCAATATCTTTAGTGCTCTGTCATTGGTATAGCCTTTTCTTGGAACAAAGCTGGATGAAACGCCAGGCGTCTCATATTCACCAATACCAAAGGTCTTGCAAAGGTCATTAACAACCTCTTCTGCTGTTTTGGTCTTTTCCTCGTATTTAAGGTCATTAATAGATGTATGACCATAAACATCTGCAAGAAAACGAAGCTGTGAATTACCCGTTACATTAAACTCAAACTCATTATTTTCATTAAGTACAATGTTGAAATCATGATCTACGTTATCACCATTTTGTTCTATGATATCGATAAGTCTATTAAGAGTCTCGTTAATTGCAGCATTTTTTCCTGAACCAGACTTATATACGTCTTCGATAGTTACAGAGTTTGCCAGCTCATTATATGCCAAAAGATTTCCGTTTCTATCATAAATATTACCCCTGGCCGCAGGAATAGTCTTTTCCTTCTTGATCCTAAGTTTAAAGGAATCAAGATAATACTCGCCATTAATTACCTGTAGTGAAAAAAGCCTGTACACCAGGATACAAGCAAGAGAAAAAAGGACAAAGCAAACAATGACAGCTCTGGAGGTTATGAACTTTACAAATCCTTCTTTAAAATTCTCAAACAAACTTCTTTGCGCTCCTTTGCTCCTTTTCATCAATAGCATTATTGACTTTCAGGATTATAGGATAATAGAAAATAGCAATGATAGCAGTGTATACAGCTTCCGGAAGTATAACTGTCATCATGTAATAGCCAATATTGAACTTGGTTCTAAATAAGAACATCAAAACATAACAGATAAATCCGAAGATAATATCTGATATCGTAATTACCACAATAGGAATTGCCACATTTTGGGAAAAGAAAATGATGTGGAGCTTGCCGACAATAAAACCAATATACATATATATCAGAGCAAAAAAGCCTAGATATGTACCAAAGAATATGTCAACTAAAAGTCCACAAAAAAAGCCTGATAAAAGTCCTGCCCTATCACCTTTAATAAAAGCGATGGAAGCAGTCATTATCATAAGCAGATTTGGTGTTATTCCGCCAAGGTCAATAATACGAAAAATAGTAGTCTGTAAAATAAACGACACAATAACAAATATGAAATTAATTAATACTCTTCTAATATTCATAGTGTTTATTTGCCGCCATTATTTTTGAGTTCCAAAAGTACCAATACTTCATTCATGTGCTCAAAATCCACGGCAGGTGTTATAGTTCCCGATTTTGTAAGGTTATTTGAGTCATCATCGATAGTTGAAATGTAGCCGATCAAAATACCTGGAAGATACTTATCACTGATATTGGATGTAACGATCTTGTCACCAATCTTAACCCTGTCAACATCATCAACAAGCTTTGAAAAGCTAATGTAACCATTTCTGTATTTCTCAAGATCACCTGAAACAATAAGATTATCAGAGGAAGAAAGAACCATTCCACTGACAGATGAATTGTCTGCAATAATAGACTGAACCTTAGCCCAATCTGGTCCAACATCAATTACACGACCCACAAGCCCGCCGCCTGCGATAACATTCATATCAACCTGAATGCCATCGTCTGATCCTTTATCAATAACAAAGGAATAATACCAGTTACCAGCATCCTTAGCTATTATCCTGGCACCAGTCTTCTTGTATTCTTCATACTGTGCATCAAGTTCATACAAAGTACGAAGCTCTGTAAGTTCATATTTTTCCTGCTCAAGATTAGTATTTGCAATTGTAAGCTCATCAACCTGCTCTTTTAATTTCTCATTTTCTTCAAGGAGCTTAGTAATAGATGAAAGCTTATCAGTTGTTTCTTTGATACTAGTAGAAACAGATGTTATACCCTTTTGAAAAGGTACAACAAAAACACCTGCAAAAGAGTTCAAAGGCCCTGTAAACAGGTTTGTATTGAACGTGATCACAATAAGTGCCGTACATACTATTGTTAAAATAAAGAGGAGATATTTACTTGGAAGTGTAAATTCTTCTCCTCTTCTCTTGATTATGGGACTCATTTATTTATCCTCTTCAATTCCATACGCAAGAGCTTTATACTGGTCATCCTTAATAATCTTTGCAAGACCAAGTGCAACAGAACCAATTGGATTTTCTGCGATATTTACGTTAAGGCCAACACCATTGCTAAGTCTCTGAGCAAGATGGCTAACCTGTGATGCACCACCTGTAAGATAAAGACCATGCTTAAAAATATCTGCAGCAAGTTCTGGTGGAGTCTTCTCAAGAGTAGCTTTAACATTATCAAGGATAGCATCAAAGTTCTCTAAAAGAGCCTGATTGATAAGCTCTGTAGGTATCATTCTCTCAACAGGAAGTCCGGTAACGATATCTCTACCATAAACAACTGCATCTTTACCCTCTTTTTCAAGTTCCTTAAGAGACATCTTTACGTTTTCAGATGTCTTTTCTCCGATAAGAAGACCAAACTCCTTACGGATAACGTTTCTGATAGACTCATCAAACTTCTTACCGCCAACTTTGATAAGTTTACTAACAACGATACCTCTAAGTGAAAGGATAGAGATCTCAGTTGTATCATAACCAACGTTAACAACTAAAACACCCTGAGAGTTCATAACGTCAACATTCATTCCAAGTCCATCAGCAAGAGGCTTCTTGACCATCATGATCTTCTTGGCCTTGATGCCTGCATCATTGATAAGATCATGGAAAGCTCTTCTCTCAACTTCTGTTACATCCTTAGGAACTGCGATATAAACGTCGCAAGGCTTAACAGCGCCCTTCATCTGATCTGTGATAAAAAGCTTTACAAGTGTCTCCATGTGCTCGATATCAGCAATAACACCGCTATTTAAAGGATAAGATATCTTGATCTTATCTGGAGCCTTTTCATACATATCGTAAGCTGAATTACCATATGCAAAAACATTTGTTTTATTTTCTATGGCAATCATGTTTTTTTCAACTGTAAGGTTGTCCTCATCCTTGTTGAAAATCTTGATGTTGCTAGTACCGAGGTCGATTCCAAAAATATTACCCATTTCTTCTCCTTATTGCCACAAAAGCCCCTTTTCAAGGAAGCTAAAATATGACTGATCTCCTATTATGATATGATCTTTAAGATTGATATCAAGCATATTGCCTGAATCTCTGATTTTATTAGTAATACTAATATCTGCTCTCGAAGGAGCAGGATCCCCTGAAGGATGATTATGCAACATCACAATGCTGCTGGCACCTGACTTAAGTGCCTGAATAAAGATATCCCTTGGAGAAATAATAGCAGAATTAACAGTTCCCAGAGAAAGAGTTGTCTCATTGATAAGCTTTAATTTGTTGTTAAGGCTTAAGATCACAACATTCTCTCTATCCTCATGCCTTAGCCTCTCCATATAGTAACGAGCTATCATCTCTGGATTTTCAAAAGAAATCCCAATAGAAGCCCTCTGAAGAGACATTCGCTTGGAAAGTTCAGCAACACTCTTTAGCATGATTGCCTTGACTTTACCAATACCGTGAACCTTCAAAAGCTCATCAATAGAAAGACAATAAAGACTGTTAAGCCCCTTTTCCTTGGTGTTACCAAGTTCCAAAACATTCCTTGCTATATCAACAGGTGAATAACCATTTGCTCCAGTTCTGATGATAATCGCTAAAAGTTCTGCATCAGTAAGGCTTTCAGGTCCAGACTTAAGGAACCTCTCATAGGGAAGCATATCTTCACATGTATCCCCATCCGCTATCATATTGTTAAATGACTTCATCCAAATCCTTTCTGAAACGCACAAAAGCACGCCACTTCTCCAGGTGGTCAAAAAGAATACAGAATCATCAGATTATAGTTTAACACGAAACAAGCTTAGCGTCACACATCTTTTGCAAAGTTTTTAATATTCCGTATTTAGCATGAGGCCAAGTAAGACCTCCCTGGAAGAATACAGAATAAGGTTCTTTTATTGGTCCATCAGCAGAAAGCTCAATAGATGAGCCAGATACAAAGGCACCAGCAGCCATAATGACCTGAGCATCATAGCCAGGCATATCCCAAGGCTCTGGTGTAACAAAAGAGTCAACTGGTGCTGCAGACTGAATACCCTCGCAAAATGCGATGACACCCTCAGGCTTACCAAAGGTAACAGCCTGAATGATATCAAATCTATCCTCTGTTCCATTTGGAACTACGTCAAATCCAAGCTTTTCATAAATATTAGCCGCAAAGATAGCTCCCTTTAAAGCTGATGCTGTAACAGTTGGAGCAAGGAAAAATCCCTGATAGAACTGTGGAAGGATTCCAAGGGAAGCTCCCACCTCTTTTCCAAGTCCTGGTGATGTAAGTCTAAATGCTGCATTTTCTACGCATTCCTTCTTGCCGGCAATGTATCCGCCGATTGGTGCTAGTCCGCCGCCTGGATTCTTGATAAGTGAACCAACTACCATGTCTGCACCGACATCTGTAGGCTCGATCGTTTCAACAAATTCTCCATAGCAGTTATCTACCATGCAATAAACGTCTTTTTTGATCTCCTTGATAAAAGAAATAAGTTCGCCGATCCTTTCAACTGAAAGAGTTGGTCTTGTCTGATATCCCTTTGATCTCTGGATTGTAACAAGCTTGATATTAGAATGCTCAAGCAAAGTCTTTTTGATATTGTCATAATCAAAGCTTCCATCTGGTAAAAGATCTACCTGTGAATACTCTACACCGTATTCAGCAAGGGAGCCCTTAGATGGTCTGATGCCGATTACCTCCTCAAGAGTATCATATGGCTTACCTACTGGTGAAAAGAGCATGTCACCAGGCCTAAGATTACTCATAAGTGCCAGGGCAAGTGCGTGAGTTCCACATGTGATCTGAGGACGAACAAGTGCATCCTCTGTATGGAAAACAGAAGCATACACAGCTTCAAGCTTTTCTCTTCCTATATCATTGTAACCATAACCAGTTGTTCCAAGAAGGCAAGCCTCACTTACCTTGTTTTCCTGCATAGCCTTGATAACCTTAAGCTGATTGTACTCTGCAATTTCATCAATCATTTTAAATCTTGGCTCAAGCTCTTTTAAAATCTTTTCGCCAAACTCATATACATTCTTGGAAATACCAAGTGATTCAAACATTACTTCATTCATTTTTAAATACCTTTATCATTTCTTCTAAAATACGATCATCATCGTGATCAAAATCTCTTTTGTCTATCCAGTGGACATCGCTTTCGCGCCTGAACCATGTGAGCTGCCTCTTAGCAAAATGCCTGGTGTTTCGCTTTATTAGATAAATAGCTCTCTCAAGGTCATATTCGCCATTCAAATAGCCGATCATCTCTCTATATCCAAGAGACTGCATAGATGTGGCAGTAAGAGGAATATCTAGCTTTAAAAGTTCTCTGACTTCAGCTTCAAGTCCTTCCTCAATCATCAAATCCACTCTTTTGTCTATGCGTGAGTATAACTCTTCTCTGTCATCTGTCAATACAAAGTAAGAAAAATCATAAGGAGACACGTTCTCATGCTGCTCTTTGTTGTGCTCAGAGATTGGTCTTCCAGTCTTTTTGTAAAATTCAAGAGCTCTTATAACTCTCTTAACGTTGTTTTCATGTATGATATTTGCTGACTCAGGATCCACAGCCTTAAGTTCCATAAATAGCTCATGGGCTTTTCCATCTTCAGCTCTTTTTTCTAATTCCTTACGAAAAGAGTCATCATCATCAGTCTCAGTAAAATCTATATCATATAGTACTGCCTGTATATAAAATCCCGTTCCGCCAACAAGAATAGGGATTTTTCCTCTCGATGAGATATCTTTTATGGCATCCTTCACCATTTTTTGGAACATAACTACATTGAAATCCTCTTTTGGATCCAAAAAATCAATAAGATAATGAGGAACTCCCTGCATTTTCTCTTTCGATATCTTGTCAGTTCCAATATTCATGTATTTATAGACCTGCATAGAATCAGCGGAGATTATCTCTCCGCCAATTGTCTTAGCAAGCTTAATTGATAGATTTGATTTACCGACAGCCGTCGGTCCAGTCAAAATAATAAGCTTTTGTTTATTCATTCCACAACTCGCTTAAACTTTTTATCAATCTCATACTTGGTCATCGATATAATAGTTGGCCTTCCATGAGGACAATTATATGGATTTTCAAGTGTTAACAGTTCATCTAAAAGAGCTTCCATCTCCTGTCTTGTCATCTTGGTATTACCTTTTACAGAAGCCTTACAAGCCATACTTGCTATCTTGTAATTGATGATATCAGGTGTTCTATCAAGATTAGTTTCGTGAGAAAGCTCATCAAGGATCTGAATGAACATATCCTTTTCATTGTTACAGCCAAAAAGATCTACAGGTATAGCTCTCATGGCATATTCATGTCCGCCAAAATTCTCGATATTAAAACCAAGCTTCTCAAAGTACTGTCTGTAATGGATAAAAAGATCTTCTTCTGCAGAGGACAATGAAACAATCACAGGAGGATTGACCATCTGTGAAAGCATCTCACCTGACTTAAAGCGCTTTATCATCCTCTCATAGTTGACCTTCTCATGGGCCGCATGCTGATCAACCATAAACATCTTATCTTTGAATGCGATTATCCAATAAGTGTCAAAGATCTGACCAAGTATGTCATATTCCTTCACATTGTCCTTGGTAAGGACTTTCTCATCAAAAAGATTAAGCTGCATAGGCTTTTCTACTATAACAGCTTCATCCTGCTTAATGATTGGTGAAGGACGCTCCTTTTTTTCTAGGGCAGAACCATCTGAGTCGCCAAAGATCCTGGTCCAAACAGCTGACTTATTTGTATCTTCGATCTTGATAGGCTCAGCCTTAACACCAACCGCAAATACAGGTTCTTCCTCAGCAACCTTATTTTCTTCAAATCTGATGGTCTCAAAAGGCTCAGGAGAAAGAGATCTTTTAGGTGGTGCTATTTCTTTTTCCTTATCCTTAATATCATCCCCAAGAAGTGCATCAGGGATCATCTCATGGTCTCGTAAGGTATTCTCTACGCTGGTCCTGATAAAATCATATATCGCAGCCTGATTATCGAATCTAACTTCAAGCTTGGCTGGATGCACATTTACATCAACAAGCGCGGGATCAAGTCTTAAATGAAGCACAGAAAATGGAAACTTGTGCATCATAAGATACTGCTTGTACCCCTCCTCAAGAGCTTTAGAAATTACCTTGTCCTTGATATATCTTCCATTAACAAAAAATATTTCAAAATTTCTGTTAGATCTGTTGATGGAAGGCTCTCCAAGATATCCCTCAAGAGTAATGCCGTTTTGTGACACATTAATAGGAATCAGGCTAACAGAAATATCTCTTCCATAGATCCTGTAGATAATCTCTTTAAGATCGCCATTACCAGAAGTAGAGAACTTATCTTCTTTGTTATTGATAAAGTGAAATGAAACCGTAGGATTATCAAGAGCAAGATGCTCCATGACATCTCCAATATAGCTTCCTTCTGTCTGCGGCGTCTTTAAGAATTTCTTTCTGGCAGGTGTATTGTAAAAGAGATTTCGCATTATGATAGAAGTACCATCAGGAGCACCAATCTCCTCCATTCCGGCTTCTTCACCACCATTTATGCTGTATCTTGTACCAGTAAGGTCATCCTTTGTCTTGGTAATAAGGTCAACCTGCGCTACAGAAGAAATACTTGATAATGCCTCGCCTCTAAATCCTAAGGAATGGATAGTAAAAAGGTCATCAATATTCTTTAGCTTACTGGTTGCATGTCTTTTAAAAGCTTTCTTGATCTGACTTTTCTCAATTCCAGAGCCGTTATCAGTCACACGGATCATATCGATTCCGCCGCCCTTTATTTCAACTGTTACAGCAGTGGCACCGGCATCAATAGAATTTTCCACAAGTTCTTTTACTACACTTGCTGGTCTTTCAACAACTTCACCAGCTGCGATCTGATCAATAGTAGTTTTATCGAGTTCATTTATGAAGGCCATTTAGTTTTTCCACCTGTTTTTCAAATCACTCTGAAGCTTATAAAGAGTATTCAGAGCATCCATTGGCGTAAGAGTTGTAATATCAATTTCCTGAAGTCTCTTAAGCACATCCTCATCAGTTACAGTATCAAATAGTGACATCTGATCTATATCTACATCGTCATAATGCTGAACTTTAACCTTCTTGTCGCCCTTACTATCCCTAGCTATAGCCTGAACCTTCTCAGTAATATCATTATCTGTAAGTTCAGCTACAATCTCCTTAGCCCTGTCTATAACCATGTCCGGTACACCGGCAAGCTTAGCAACCTGAATACCATAGCTCTTATCTGCGCCGCCCTTTACTATCTTACGAAGAAATACAATGTTATCACCGTTTTCCTTAACCGCAATACAGTAGTTGTTTACATTATCCATTTTGCCTTCGAGCTCTGTAAGCTCATGGTAATGTGTAGCAAATAAAGTTTTGGCACCAAGTATCTTTCTGTTACTGATGTGCTCTGTAACAGCCCAGGCAATTGCCAGTCCATCATAGGTTGAAGTACCTCTTCCGATCTCATCAAGGATCAAAAGAGAATTTGGAGTTGCGTTTCTAAGAATATTGGCAACCTCATTCATCTCAACCATGAAGGTTGATTGACCGCTTCCAAGATCATCAGAAGCTCCCACTCTGGTAAAGATTCTATCTACAACGCAAATATCAGCCTTCTCTGCCGGAATAAAGCTTCCGATCTGTGCCATTAGGACGATAAGCGCTGTCTGTCTCATATAAGTTGACTTACCAGCCATGTTAGGGCCGGTAATAATAGAGATACAATGCTTTTTGTTATCAAGATATGTGTCATTTGAAATGAACATATCAGCTGAATCAAGCATCTTTTCTACAACAGGATGTCTGCCGTTTTTTATGTTGATCACACCCTTATCGTTGAT
This sequence comes from Butyrivibrio hungatei DSM 14810, assembly GCF_900143205.1. Classification (GTDB taxonomy): domain Bacteria; phylum Bacillota; class Clostridia; order Lachnospirales; family Lachnospiraceae; genus Butyrivibrio; species Butyrivibrio hungatei. The sequence continues at coordinate 23,459 of NZ_FRDH01000008.1, forward strand.
AGAAGGCTTTACATAGTGGTTCTTTTCTGCAACATAGGCCAAAGAAGCATAAACATCAAGAAGTGCTATTGCCTTAGCTGTAGACTGTATCCTATCTATCTCAAGGGCAATTGAATCTCTGATCTTGCAAAACATCTCATACTCAAGGTTGTTAAGCTTATCCTGAGCATTAAGGATCGTATCTTCAAGTTCTTTTAACTTAGGAGTTGTATATCTCTCTGCGTTAGCAAGCGTCTGCTTTCTTATAAAGTAGTCAGGAACCTTATCCTTGAAAGAATTAGTAACCTCAAAGGAATAACCAAACACATTACTGTACTTGATCTTAAGGTTCTTGATACCAGTATTTTCCTTTTCTTCATCCTCAAGTTTAGCAAGCCATCCCTTACCGTTTGTTCCAGCTTCTCTAAAGTGATCTATATCTTTATCAAAGCCTTCCTTGATGATGCCGCTCTCCCTGATAGTTAAAGGAGGCTCTTCAACGATAGCCTGGTCAATAAGCTCATAGATATCCGTAAGTGGATCAAGCTCTGAAAAGAGCTTATTTAGAGCTTCATTTTCCTTAACATCCGTGAGGGCTGTTATGATCGCAGGGATCATCTTAATGGAATTTCTAAATGCCAAAAGATCCCTTGGATTAGCAGTTTTAAAGATAATCTTGGACATAAGCCTCTCAAGATCGTAGACAGGATTTAAATATTCTCTGATTTCTTCTCTTGTGATCACATTCTTTACAAGAGCTTCAACTGCGCCCTGTCTAAGTAAGATCTCATCTTTATCAATAAGAGGCTGCTCAATAAAACTTCTGAGCATTCTGGCTCCCATAGCAGTCTTAGTCTTATCAAGTACCCACAGAAGTGTTCCCCGCTTCTGCTTATCCCTCATAGTCTCCACAAGCTCAAGGTTTCTTCTGGTTGAACTATCTAGAAGCATAAACTTGCTTGTAAGATATGGATAGATATGAGTGATGATGGAAATATCAGACTTCTGCATATCTGTAAGATATTGCAAAAGAGCTCCTGCAGCCACTACACCATTAGGAAAATCTTCAATTCCAAGACCTATCAGTGATGATACTTTAAAGTGCTTCATAAGTAGCTTTTTACAGGACTCCTCATCAAAATATCTTGAATCGAGAGGATTTATAAAAATCTGAAGCCTGTTTCTAAGCTCATCAATATCTATTCCCGAGAAATTAAAAGCTTCGTTGCAGATGATCTCAGATGGAGAATACTTACCGATCTCATCAACAGCTGCTCTAAGGTTTTCAACTTCTGTAAGATAATAATCACCAGTTGTAAGGTCTGCAACAGAAATACCAATATTATCAGGAGTATAGATTATGCTCATGATGTAATTGTTCTTGGTTTCCTCAAGAGACTGCATATTAAGGTTTGTTCCAGGTGTGACGATCCTTGTTACATCCCTTTTTACAATACCCTTAGCAAGCTTTGGATCTTCTGTCTGCTCGCAGATAGCAACCTTAAAGCCTCTAGAAACAAGCTTAGTAAGATAAGAGTCAACTGCATGAAAAGGAATTCCACACATAGGAGCTCTCTCTTCCAAACCGCAAGCCTTTCCAGTAAGAGTAAGTTCAAGTTCCTTGGATGCAACCTGGGCATCATCAAAAAACAGCTCATAAAAATCACCAAGTCTATAAAAAAGAATACAATCCTTATACTCCCTCTTAGTCTGCAGATAATGCTGCATCATAGGTGAAACTTTATCTATGTCAACGCTTTCAAACATCGTGGTACTTCCCACGGCAAAATTCCCCCTTAAACCATTTCTCCCATAAAGTAAAATCCGTGGCACTCTGTAAGCTTAACGTCTACAAAACTTCCAATAAGGCCTTCGTCACCAGGAAAATGTACTAAAGTATTATTTGAAAGTCTTCCAGTAAGAAGGCTTGAATCGTGTTCATTTACGCCTTCAACAAGAACAGATGCTGTGATTCCCTGATATTTCTCAGTAGTCTTTCTTGCTGTTTCCTGTACAACTTTTAAAAGTCTATCAAAATTCTCTTTTACTTCTGCTTCTGGTACCTGATCTTCAAAGCCGGCAGCAGGTGTGCCTGTTCGCTTTGAATAGATAAAAGTAAACGCATTATCAAAAGAGGCTTTCTTTACAACATCGATTGTCTCATCAACATCAGCCGGAGTCTCCCCAGGGAATCCAACGATAATATCTGTTGTAAGCGCCACATCAGGAAGTCTCTTTCTTATCTTGGCTACAAGCTCAAGATAAGCTTCCTTTGTGTATCTGCGGTTCATTCTTCGAAGTATCTCTGTACTTCCAGACTGAAGTGGCAGATGGATATGTCTTGCAATCTTAGGATTCTTAGCAATAACCTCAATAAGCTCATCAGAAAGATCCTTTGGATGAGGTGTCATAAATCTAACTCTCTCAATTCCTTCAACCTTTGTAACTTCATCCAAAAGCTGCGGGAATGAGATTCTGTTTGGATCATCATCTTTAAAATCAAGTCCATAAGAGTTTACGTTCTGGCCAAGGAGCATTACTTCCTTAACACCATCCTTAGCAAGCTTCTCACACTCTCTTATGATATCCTTAGGGCTTCTGGAACGCTCTCTACCTCTAACATAAGGAACAATGCAATATGTACAGAAGTTATTGCAGCCAAACATGATATTTACACCAGATTTGAAAGGATACTTACGAAGAACAGGAAGATCTTCTACAATCTTGTCAGTTTCTTTCCAGATATCAATGATCATTCTATCTGACTCAAATGATGTGCAAAGAAGCTCAGCAAACTTGTAAATATTATGTGTTCCAAAGATAAGGTCAACAAATCTATAGCTCTTTTGAATCTTCTCAACAGCTGACTGCTCCTGCATCATACATCCGCAGATAGCGATCTTCATATGAGGATTCTTTTTCTTGTAACTTGAGCATGCGCCAAGTCTTCCAAGAACTCTCTGGTCTGCATTATCTCTTACAGTACAGGTGTTATAGATGACAAAATCAGCATTTTCTGATTCTGTTTCTTCATAACCAATAAGCTTAAGTGTAGCCACAAGCTTTTCAGAATCTCTGGCATTCATCTGACAGCCAAATGTTACAACACAGGCTGTAGGTGTTCTTCCAAGCTGCTTTTTGAGATTTTCTACATATCTCTTTGCCTTCTCAATAAACTCAAGCTGACGAAGGCTCTCTTTATCTAATACTTCACTTTTATTACTATTTAAAATATTCATAAATTAAAACTCTTTACCATATGCGTTTACTATTCCAAGAAGAATATCAACGACCTTTCTCATTTCCTGAATTGATGCGTACTCGTACTTGCCATGATAATTGTATCCGCCAGTACATAAGTTAGGACAAGGAAGTCCCATATATGAAAGGCTTGCTCCATCTGTGCCGCCTCTGATTGGAAACTCAAGAGGTGTGACACCAAGATCGGTCATAGCCTTTTTTGCATTGTCAATAAGATGCATATGAGGACGGATCTTCTCGATCATGTTGCGATACTGGTCTTTTACAGTAACTTCAACAACACCCTCACCATATTTCTTGTTAAGATACTCAGCTGCATTTACAAACAGTTCTTTTTTCTGGGCAAAAAGCTTCTCGTCATGGTCTCTGATGATATAAGAAGCTGTAGCAGTCTCTGTTCCTCCATTTACCTCTGTAAGGTGGAAGAATCCCTCTCTTCCCTCGGTGTACATAGGGTTCATAAATACAGGTAAAAGTGCATGGAATTCGTAGCAGATAAGAGCTGCATTTATCATTTTGTTCTTGGCATCGCCAGGATGTACGCTTCTGCCATGAACAGTTATCTTGCCACTAGCTGCATTGAAGTTCTCATATTCAAGGTCTCCAAGCTTACCGCCATCAACTGTATAAGCGTACTTGGCTCCAAATTTGGCAACATCAAAAAACGCTGTACCTGCTCCAATCTCTTCATCTGGAGTAAATGCAATCTTGATCTCGCCATGAGGAAGGTCAGGATTAGTTAAAAGAATCTCTGCCATAGTCATGATCTCGGCTACACCAGCCTTATCATCTGCTCCAAGAAGTGTTGTTCCATCTGTAACGATAAGATCTTCTCCAACATGATTTGAAAGCTCCGGAAAATCTATTGGTGAAAGAATTACTTTCTCCTTGTCGTTTAATACAATGTCCTTTCCATCGTACTTTTCAACGATCCTAGGCTTAACATTCTTGCCGCTTACTTCATCAGAAGTATCCATATGTGAGATAAAACCAATTGCTGGTCTATCTTTACCATCGTTTATATTTGATGGAATAGTTGCATATACATAGCAATGGTCTTCATCATATATGATGTCTGAAGCGCCAATCTCCTTAAGTTCAGAAACAAGAAGCTTTGCAAGGTCATGCTGTTTCATAGTTGAAGGAGATGTACCCGTTGTGTCATCTGACTGAGTATCGATCTTAACGTATCTTAAGAATTTTTCAATTACGTCTGGCTTATTCATTTCTTTTTTCTCACTTCTTTCTTTTGTTTATAGTTTGGGTCCTTAGAACCTATATAAATTCTGGCTGATCTGTCAGGCAGTGTTTCAAGCTCTTTTGTAATCTCTTTAGGCTTAACATCTTCCTGGGCAGTATCACATATAAGCTCCCATTTATAACCATCTGGCATTTTAGGTAACGCCATCTCAGCGTCAAACCAGTGCATATTGTAACAAACGTACACAAATGGCGAATCCTTTTTCCTGTCATCGTACATGCCGCAGTACAGCATACCAAGCATATGACTATGACCAGAAAGATCCGGGCGCCAGGCATCTCTACCATGACATGAAAGATCAGGATAGCCACAGGATGTATAATCCATAAGCTTAAGTGGCTTACTTGCATGAAGTATCCTGTTTTCTTTTCTTATCTTTACAAGAAGTTTGATATATTCATAAATATCTTTATTCTTGTCAAAGGCTTTCCAGTCAACCCATCCTATCTCGTTGTCCTGACAGTATGGATTGTTATTACCAGATTGAGAATTACCAAATTCATCTCCGCTAAATAACATAGGCGTTCCCTGAGCCATAAACAACATGGTCAGAATATTCTTCATCTGCTTTTTACGAAGCGACAAAATACTCTGCTTTCTGGTCCTGCCTTCAATACCACAGTTCCAGGTAAGGTTATTGTCATTTCCGTCCTTATTGTTTTCGCCGTTTTCTTCGTTGTGCTTGTGCTCATAGGAAACCATGTCAACAAGTCTAAACCCTTCATAATCACAGATATAATTGATTACGCCGTGGTCAGTACCATTGTTGATCATAGAATTCATAAAGTCAGATGCTGTATTGTCATCGCTCTTTAAAAATCTTCGACAGTTATACATGAATCTGCCATTATATTCAGCAAGATAGCGTTTCTCAGGCTCATCTGAGCCATAGATATCAAAGTAATCAAATCCGTCGTACCAGATCTTGGCATCTGTGAAAAGAGGTTCCTTAGTAATGAGTCTCATTGGCACACGGGCTCCCTTCAAATGGAATCCATCAATGTGATATGAACATCTCCAGTATCTAAGGGCATCTATAATAAGACTTTCATTCTCATCAGCTTCAAAGTAAAACTGCATGATAACTTCAATACCATTTTTATGAAGCTCTTTTACCAAAGTCTTAAACTCATTCTCACAATCAGATGGATCAGCACAATAAGCTGTTCTAGGAGCAAAGTAATAGCCCTTTTTGTAGCCCCAGAAATTCAGCCTTGGCTTTACAGCGCTCTTATTGGAAATACTTCCATCCTTAGAATAGATCAGGTCTCCTAACACTTTATTTCCCCTGATCTTGGAAGGGTTCTCGATTTCATTCATCTCATAAGCCGGCATCAGCTCAATAGTTGTAACGCCAAGTTCCTTGAGATATGGAAGCTTATCAAGAATTCCCATAAAAGTTCCTCTATGACCATGGGCAACACCAGAGCTTGAAGCCTTGGTAAAGCCTCTCACATGCATAAGGTATACAAAGCTGTCTTCATAAGGAATCTCAGGAAAAGAATCGCTTTCCCAGTCAAAAGCAAACTCAGAAGCCTTAAGAGTTGATCTGTTATCAAGCTTGGCTCTGATATCGCTGTCTGGAACATCCTTGCCAAAGCTCTCTAAACCTATAAGATGCTTGGAATAAGAATTACAGAAAAAGGAATCATCCTCAAAATAATTGTAGGACGTGTATTTATCAATATTGTCTATTCCTGATATCCTTGCAGAATAGATATTTCCTCTTTTGATAGTTTTAGGAAGTTCAATACTAAGATCCTCGTCGCCATCAGAACTATAAAGAGTTATTCCGCAGCTGTCACACTTGTCAAACACAGTGCGAACCACAAGAGATTTGTCATAATCTATATAACAGCCTAATGGATAAGGCTTTTCACTAGCAATCTTTAATGTATTAGCCTGCATTTTTAGCTCCTGGTAAAAAGTAAATTATCCCTAATTTAAAAATCCTCACAAGTCTTATTATTTTATCACAAATTTAGTATATATGCACTATTCCCATATTAAATCTGTTCTCATATACAGGTGAGCTGTGCTATAATGACACTAAGTAATGAAAAACTTATTCAGGAGGATTTTTATGGAGTTTTCAAAGATTGCAACTGAGATGAACACCAGAATAGAAAACGGCGATCAGGAGACTGTTGAAATAGAGCTCGATCATGGCGAAGTTGTTAATTGTGCTATTATGATCGTTCTTACAGTTAATGAGAAAGATTATATTGTTCTTCTTCCACTTGATAAAAACGGACAGAATCACGACGGAAACGTTTGGTTTTATGAATTCATCTGGGATGGATCAGACAAGGAACCAGAACTTGGCTATATTAGTGATGATGCAGAATATGAAGCTGTATCAGAAGCTTTCGATCTTTATCTTGATGATGTTGAGTTCGATGAACTTGTGGAGCTTCCAGAGGAAGGTTTAGACGGCGAAGAATAATTTTCTTCCCACAAAGACCTGATAGGTCTTAAAAATCTAGATGGTAGCATTGGATTTTCCTTTGTACCAGCCAAATAAGACATTATGAGCGCCTGTTTTGCCCTTGTCATAGCTACATAGAGCATTCGGCGCTCTTCTTCTATCTGTTTTTGGGTAAGGGCTGATCTAGAGGGAATGATCCCTTCATTTATGGAAGGTATCCATACTGCTTTATATTCAAGGCCCTTAGAACCATGCATCGTTATTATATTTACAGTTCTTTCACATTTCTTACTTGTCTTCTTTTTGTTTTCAAAAGACTCATCGATCAAGGCGTTTAGATCTTTCAAAAGCTTCTTTACATCAACATATTCCCTTGCAACCTTTTCAAGCTCATCAAGCTTATCCATATCCTTTTGATAAAGCTTATCGATACCTATGTCTTTTCTTAAATATCTAACTGCGAGACCAGGCCTTAAGTGACTTATCATATTGATCTGCTTAAAAAACATTGAAGCAGTCCTTTGCATTTTTAAATTCCCAGTATAAAATCTAAGGACATCTCCCTCAGACACATTTTCTTTAGCAGCCGTTTCTCTTGTTATGAACCGAAGAGGCTTGTTTATGATCTTTAGGTAGTCCTCTCTTTTATGGCCCAAATAAGCAAAAGATAAGTAACTTAGCAAAACTCTAACACCCTCGCACTCATAAAAGGCCATTTTCCTATCATCGAGGTTAGTCTTAATACCGTTCTTTTTAAGAAACGCTGCATATTGACCACACTGAGCATTAGTTCTGCAGATTATGGCAATTTCAGAAAGATCATCCATGTTTGCCAAAAGGAACCTTTTCAAAGCTTCGCACTCTTTTTCTTTAGTCGAATATATGAGCGGAAGAATTTTTCCATCAATGCCTTTTTTATCAGCATGTATCTCTTTTTTAAATCTTTCAGTGTTTTGCTCTATGACAAGTTTTGAACAATCAAGTATCTTTTTTCCGCACCTGTAATTTATATTTAGATTAATTATCTTAGGCTGTATATTCTTTGCCGCATAAAAATCATTAAACCCAAGCATGAGTCCTGGATCAGAACCCCTAAAGCCATATATGGACTGATCATCATCACCTACAACAAAAAGATTATTTTCATCCCCGCAAAGCAGTGACAGAACGTCAAACTGCATTTTATTTATATCCTGATACTCATCCACAAGGAAAAATCTATATTTTTCTCTGCATTTTCTTAATAGTTCTCCATCATTTAATAAGCTATCCCTGCACATAAGTATCATGTCATCAAAATCTATCTTGTTAAACTCATCCATTAGAGCACTGTACTTTTTGATTATCAGGTGAAAAGAGCTAGAAAAAGCAAAGGATTTATCGCAATCAGCTGCTGATAGACCGCTGTTTTTGATCCTGGAGATTTCAGAAATAACATCCCTTACTATATCATCTCCAAGTTCAAGCTCTGCTTTTATCCTGTTATCAGAAACTGATAAGGAATGCAAAATATCAGAAATCAGCTTATATTTAAAACTCTCACTTGCTATATCAATTTTTCTTTTGGAATTAGCCCAGCGAATTATCTGGTAAAAACATGAATGAAATGTTCCAAAATTCACATCTGGATAAGAACTATCCGTGATCTTTAAAAATCTGTGCTGCATCTCAAGTGCAGCTGCCTTGGTAAATGTAATGACTAAAATTGAAGAAGGTTCAATCTTGTGTTCTTCAATAAGGCACCTTAGTCTCTCAACAATAACAAAGGTTTTGCCGCTTCCAGGCCCCGCAAGAACCATTGCGGGGCCATCTACATGGTTTATAGCCATAAGCTGTGCGGCATTGCCCTTAGGCAAATTATTTCTCAAGTAATTCAATTCCTTTTTTGATTCTCTTAATGGTCTCTTCCTTACCAATAACTTCCATAAGTTCTGTAGCTCCGCAAGGAGTCATCTCCTTACCAGAAACAGCAATACGTACTGGCCAGAGAACATAGCCATTCTTGTATTCATGAGACTTGATATAGTCTGTAAGAAGTGCATATAAAGAATCATTTGTATAATCATCATGTGCTTCAAAAAGTGGAAGTACCTCTTTTAATACTGCAAGAGAAGTCTCTTCGTTAGTCTTCATCTTCTTGTGAGTATAGATAGCTGTATCATACTCAGGAAGCTCATTGAAGAAATCAACCATAGGCTCAATATCAGGCCAGATCTCAATACGTGTCTTGACCATATTGGCAATCTTCTTAAGGTCATAATCCTTTGTGATAGCTTTCTCAAGGTATGGCTTAGCAAGCTCAAAGAACTTGTCATCATCCATAGCCTTCATGTATTCACCATTCATCCACTTAAGCTTTGTATAATCAAATACTGCAGGAGACTTGTTGATCCTCTTATAATCAAACTTTTTGATAAGATCCTCAAGGCTCATGATCTCCTGGTTGTCATCTGGAGACCAACCAAGAAGTGCTACAAAGTTAACTACTGCCTCTGGTAAGAATCCCTGCTCGATAAGATCCTCAAATGATGAGTGACCTGATCTCTTTGAAAGCTTGTGGTGATCTTCATCTGTGATAAGTGGGCAGTGAATGTACTTAGGTACTTCCCATCCAAATGCATCATAAAGTCTGTTGTACTTTGGTGATGATGAGATATACTCATTACCTCTTACAACGTGTGTGATTCCCATAAGGTGGTCATCTACAACATTTGCAAAGTTGTAAGTAGGATATCCGTCAGACTTAATAAGGATCATATCATCAAGCTCTTTGTTCTCAACGCTAACATCTCCATAAAGCTCATCATGGAATGTAGTTGTGCCCTCTGTAGGGTTGTTCTGTCTGATAACAAAAGGCTTGCCCTCTGCAAGATTCTTCTCAACTTCCTCTTTTGAAAGGTGAAGACAGTGCTTGTCATATACACTGATCTCTTTAACTTCACCATCAACCTCGATCTTCTGAACAAGAGTCTTAAGTCTCTCTTCATCACAGAAACAATAATATGCCTCACCCTTATCTATAAGTTCCTTGGCATACTTCATATATATTCCAGCCTTCTGTCTCTCACTCTGAACATATGGGCCAACTGGTCCTCCGATGTCTGGACCTTCATCATGAACAAGACCAGTATCCTTAAGTGTCTGATAGATGATCTCAGTAGCACCTTCTACGAATCTCTCCTGGTCTGTATCCTCAATTCTAAGAATGTAATCTCCACCCTCATGCTTTGAAATAAGATAAGCATAAAGAGCAGTTCTTAAATTTCCAACATGCATACGTCCTGTAGGACTTGGTGCATATCTAGTACGAATCTTAACCATTTTCGCTCCATTCATAATCTTTAAATAATTTTTTCAACAAATTACTATTATAATGTTTGAAAATATTTTTTCAATGCCAATATTATTTTGTTCCGGTAGAACCAAATCCGCCTCTGTCTGCGCCTTCTAAGTGGTCACATTCTTCAAAAAGGATATGTGGCTGATTTTCCATGATCCTGAACTGGCAAATTCTATCGTTAAAGCTAATGTGAGTGTCTCTCATAGCAATTACAGGAACAAACCACTGGTCATTGTCTCCGCAATAGGAATGATCGATAACTCCCATGTGATTAGCCTGAATCACTCCAAAATTCTTGTAGGTTGAACTTCTTGGAACCACATGAGCTTCATAGCCTTCTGGAATCTCCATGGCAACACCAAGAGGGATCAGGTGAAACTCACCCTGCTTAAGGTCTACATCCTCAGCGCTTCTTAAGTCGATCCAATCTGACTTCCCATCAATGTATTCAAGTCTTACGATATCATCGTTAAAATATTTGATCTTAATCTTCTTTTCCATACTTTCTCCCACTAACAATTTGTGCCGCATCAGTCAATGCTTGTTACTTTATAGTCCTTATCTTCAACGGCCTTTTTAAGGATATCATTATCTACCTCTGCTGACAAACTTACGATAGCTTCGCCCTTTTCATGGCTAACCTGAGCATTTTCTACTCCTTCTAGAGCTTCAAGTGCCTTCTTAACATTTGCCTCGCAGTGAGCACACATCATTCCTTCGATCATCATCTTCTTTGTCATTTTGTTTTCCTCCAAATCTATTTTTATTTCTTTTTTGACATTATCAATATTTAAAGAATTAACTTTTTTACAATCCTTTGAAGAGTCATAAATATCTGCAAGGTTAAGCCTTAGAGCATTCATCACTACGAAAAAGCTGGATAAACTCATTGCAGCAGCTCCAAACATTGGACTAAGTGCCCAACCAAAGAGCTTGATATAACAGCCTGCTGCAAGGGGAATTCCTATTACATTATAGAAAAATGCCCAGAACAGGTTCTCGTAAATATTCTTAAGAGTCTTTCTTGAAAGCCTTATAGCACCTGCTACGTCAAGAAGACTACTCTTCATAAGAACAACATCAGCCGCATCGATTGCTATATCAGTACCTGCTCCAATCGCAATTCCTGTATCTGCAATAGTAAGGGCTGGTGCATCATTTATTCCATCACCTACCATGGCCACCTTGCCACATTTACTAAGTCTGTCAATGACCTTAGCCTTTCCATCAGGCATGATCTCAGCAAAGATTTCATCAACTCCTGCTTTTTTACCAATGGCAGTTGCAGTCTTTTCATTGTCTCCAGTGAGCATCACAACCTTAATGCCCATATTCTTAAGTTCGGAAATGGCTTTTTCTGAATCTTCCTTGATGGTATCAGCAACTGCAATTATACCAATAAGCTTATTATCTCTTGAAAAGAACATTGGAGTCTTTCCTTCAGATGCATAGGAATCAGCTTTTTCAAGCATCTCACCTTGAATCCTTGCATAAGAGCTGATAAATTCCATGTTACCACCTCTAATGATACTATCTCCAAGCTTTGCTTCAAGTCCCTTTCCAAAAACAGCCCTGAAATCAACAATATCTTCATCAAATTCTATATGAAGATCATTTATATGCTTAACAATAGCCTTAGCAAGAGGATGCTCACTCTTTGACTCAAGTAGACCAGCTAGTACCAAAAGCTCATCATCAAAGGATGAATAATTACTGCATGTATAACCGCTCTTTGAAATTGAATCCGCTGAAAAGACATCTGTTACAACAGGTTCGCCTTTTGTGATAGTTCCTGTTTTATCAAGGGCAACTATCTGAGTTTTACCAGCATTTTCAAGAGAAGCTGCAGTCTTAAACATAATACCATTTCTAGCTCCAATACCGTTACCTACCATGATGGCAACAGGTGTTGCAAGTCCAAGAGCACATGGGCAGCTGATAACAAGAACTGCTATTCCTCTCGAAAGAGCAAAGCCAAAATCTTCGCCAAGTATCATCCAGACTATGATCGTAATAAGCGCTATTCCTATAACTGTTGGTACAAATATACCTGATACCTTATCAGCGATCTTGGCAATTGGAGCCTTAGTGGCAGCAGCATCGCTTACCATCTGTATGATCTGAGAAAGTGTTGTATCTCTTCCAACTCTGGTGGCTCTGCACTTAATAAATCCCGATTGATTTATTGTGGCTGCAGATACTTCATCACCCTCGTATTTATCACAAGGAATACTCTCACCTGTAAGGGCAGATTCATCAACTGAGCTGTTACCCTCTATTACGATACCGTCTATAGGTATATTTTCTCCAGGCCTAACAACAAAAATGTCACCGATCTTAACTTCATCTATAGCTACAGTCTTTTCAGTGCCATCTGCCTTAATTATAGTTGCCGTCTTTGGAGCAAGCTTCATAAGCCCCTTTATAGCATCAGTGGTCCTGCCTTTACTCATGGCTTCAAGCATCTTACCTACAGTAATAAGCGTAACTATCATAGCCGCTGATTCGAAATAAAACTCATGACTAAATGCAAACGCTTTTTCTATATTTCCCTTTATAGCAGCATCTGTCATAAGCAAAAGAGCTGCAAGGCTATATATAAATGATGCAGAGCTTCCAAGAGCAACCAGTGTATCCATATTAGGTGCCCTATGAACAAGGCCCTTAAATCCACTGATAAAAAACTTCCTGTTGATAGTCATGACAATAATTGCCAGAATCATCTGAATAATTCCATTTGCTACAGGATTTCCTGAAAAAAACGCTGGCAAAGGAAATTTAAACATCATATGTCCCATGGAAAAATACATTAACACCAATAGAAATCCTATTGATAATATAAGTCTTCTTTTAAGAAGTGGAGTCTCCCTATCCTTTAATATCTCTTCCTCTCTGGAAAAATCCATAGCTGAAGACTCATTTCCAATATCATCCATAAGTTTTGCACCATAGCCAGCATCTTCAACAGCTTTAATAATCTTTTCCTTCGGGACATTTCCTTCGACGCCCATAGAATTAGTAAGAAGATTAACGCTGCAACTAGTGACGCCATCCACCTCTTTAACTGCTTTTTCAACTCTCGCCTGACATGCAGCACAGCTCATGCCAGTTACCATGTATTTATCCATCTTTTTTCCTTTTATTACTTCATCATCTTCTGTAACAGTTCAACAAGTTCATCAACAGTTTCTTCCTTGCCAGCCTTGATATCATCTGTAACACAGCTCTTAATATGATTTGCCAAAAGAACCTTCGAAAAGCTGCTAAGAGCACTTCTAGCCGCAACAACCTGCATCAAGACATCAGTACAGTAGGCATCATTCTCGATCATACTCTCAATACCCCTTATCTGTCCTTCAATCCTCTTAAGCCTGTTCAGCAGATCCCTATATTCCTTATCATCCCTCTTTTTATGCTTAACTTCTTCACTTTTCTCCCTGTTCTCACACTTAGGACATCCCATATCTTCACCTCAAATTCTAAATCAATATCACAACAACATTGTATCACTTTTTAGTTTACCTTTTATTATATTTTGTACAATCAATATATACCCCCTAGGGGTATTTGTAAATATATTTTTTAATTATTATTTTCATTTGTATCTTATTAGTTATTCATTATGCTCATTTCAACTTTTATTCGTTATCGCTCCATCCATCGTCTTTACTATTTATTTAATAAACACAACCATCCGCCTTAAAAGAACAGCTTGGGAGATTTAAGATTTTGACTGGAACGATTTTGTTTTTGTCGTCGATACATAACACGAAAATAACCCTAAAAAGATTTATTCTTTGAACAACGTGAAATAAATCTTTTAGGGTTATTTGAATGTTAATGTATCAGACGAAAACAATCGGAGTTCCAGGCGAAATTTTAAATCCCCAAGCGTCCTCTCAAGACTGATTCTGCTTTTCAACAAGATGGTCGCCGCAATATTTTTCTCTAAGTTTGGGTTTGTCGATCTTTCCGGTTGGGTTTCGAAGAACCGTATCAAAAATGATCTTTCGCGGTCTCTTATAACGAGGCAGATCAACGCAGAAAGCATCAACCTCATCCTCAGTTAAAGTCATTCCCTCCTTTACCTGAATGATTGCCGCCGCAATCTCCCCAAGCCTTGAATCAGGAAGCCCTATGACCGCCGCATCGTGAATCTTATCATTCTTCATTAGGAATGACTCAATCTGTACCGGATATAAATTCTCTCCACCAGATATGATCACATCCTTCTTTCTATCTACCAGGAAGATAAATCCATCCTCATCTTCCTTTGCCATATCTCCAGTAAAAAGCCATCCATCCTTGAGTATCTCATCGGTAGCCTCTTTGTTTTTGTAATAGCAGACCATAACTCCAGGTCCCTTTACGCAAAGCTCGCCGATTTCTCCCTTTGTTACATTTTTTCCCTCTTCATCAACGATCTTTGTTTTCCAGCCATATCCAGGAATACCAATAGCGCCAACCTTGTGAACATTCTCAAGACCAAGATGTACGCAACCTGGACCTGTAGATTCTGAAAGTCCATAGTTAGTATCATATTTGTGATGTGGGAAATACTCAAGCCATCTCTTAATAAGACTTGGTGGAATAGGCTGAGCACCAATATGCATAAGCCTCCATTGACTTAGCTTGTATTCTTCGATCTTAAGCTTTCCAGAATCAAGAGCAGCCAGAATATCCTGTGCCCAAGGTACCAAGAGCCACACTATAGTGCAATGTTCCTCAGAAACTGCTCTAAATATAGATTCAGGAGAATTACCTTTCAAAAGAACCGCTCTACTTCCGGTATATAAAGATCCAAACCAGTGCATTTTGGCACCTGTGTGATATAAAGGTGGAATGCAAAGGAAATTATCTTCGTGAGTTGTCTCGTGATGGATAGCTTCCATCTTGGCAGACTGCATAAGAGCAGTATGAATATGTAAAATAGCCTTAGGAAAGCCTGTTGTACCGGATGAAAAATAAATAGCTGCATCATCCTTGTCTTCTACAAGGACTCTGGGCGCAACAGATGAACTATTTGAGACCTGTTTGTAATAATCTTCAGCATAAGAAGGACACTGATCACCAACGTAGTAAAGAAGCATCTCTTTCTTAAGCTTTTCTGCAATATCTTCAATTCTGCCAATAAACTCAGGTCCATAAAACAAAACATCAGAATCTGAAGCCTTCAAGCAATAATCAATCTCTTCAGCTGTAAATCTAAAGTTTAATGGAACTGCTACAGCACCAGACTTTAAGATACCAAAATAGATTGGAAGCCACTCAAGGCAGTTCATCAAAAGAATTGCGCACTTCTGTCCCTTTTTGATTCCTCTTTCCATGAGCATATTTGCTACTCTGTTGGCTTTCTCATCAAATACAGACCAAGTGATCTGTCTTCTGTAATAAGATGTCTGTGTAGGCTGGATCAGCTCATATTCCTTCCATGTAACTCTTTGCTCTTCCCTGATCTCAGGATTTATCTCAACCAGAGCAATCTCATCCCCATATAATTTGCAATTTCTCTCAAGTAGATCTGTAATCGGCATTGCATCCTCCCAAAAAGAAATTCTTCTCTAACGTGCATTAACGCGTTAAAGTATAGTATAAAGATTTTTGTGCAAAAGGTCAAATAATCTGTGATTTTCCTTTTGACTTTAGTGTTTTTTTCTATTATTCTATAGTAAGATTAGCTTTAATGCTTTAAACCATTAAAAGTTTTGTAGGGAGGTTTTTTCATGACAAGTAACAATGGCAAGCAGCTCATGCTAGGCAACAAAGCAGTTGCTCGTGGGCTTTTTGAAGCTGGCGTATGCTTCATATCAAGTTATCCTGGTACTCCTAGTACTGAGGTTACTGAGGAAGCCGCCAAATATGATGAAATTTACTGTGAATGGGCTCCAAATGAAAAGGTTGCTATGGAAGCTGCTTTTGGCGCTTCTCTTGCCGGCCGCAGATCTTTTTGCGCTCAAAAACATGTAGGTCTTAATGTAGCAGCTGATCCACTGTACACCATGTCTTACACTGGTGTTAACGCAGGTCTTGTAATCGACGTTTCCGATGATGCTGGTATGCACTCATCTCAGAACGAGCAGGATTCAAGACACCACGCCATAGCTGCCAAAGTTCCAATGATAGAACCATCTGATTCAAAGGAAGCTCTTGAATTTACCAAGCTTGCCTTTGATATCTCTGAAAAATTCGACACTCCTGTACTTCTTAAGATGTGCACAAGAGTAGCACACTCTCAGTCCCTAGTAGAAACGGGAGAAAGAACTGTTCCAGATTTTCCATACGAAAAAAATATTGCTAAGTACGTTATGATGCCAGGAAATGCTAAAAAGCGCCATCCTATCGTTGAGAAACGTACAAAAGATCTTATAAGATATGCAAACAACTGCCCACTTAACAGGATAGAAATGGGCGATACAAAGATAGGAATCATTACTGCTTCCACATCTTACCAGTATGTAAAAGAGGTATTTGGTGATAGCGTATCTGTACTTAAGCTTGGTATGACCAATCCTCTTCCAGATACTCTTATCAAAGAATTTGCTCTGAAGGTAGATAAGCTCTTTGTAGTCGAGGAGCTTGACCCTATCATTGAAAATCATGTAAAGAACCTTGGGCTTATTGTATCAGGTAAAGAGCTACTTCCTATGATCGACGAATTCTCTCAGAGCCTGGTTGCTAAAGCCTTTGGAAAGGATACAAAGGAAAGCATCTCTTTGGATGAGGATATTCCAAACAGACCTCCTGTTATGTGTGCAGGCTGCCCTCACAGAGGACTCTTTTACACTCTTAAAAAGAATAACTGCACAGTTCTTGGCGACATTGGTTGTTATACCCTCGGCGCCGTTCCACCTCTTGGCGCAATCGAAATGACTCTTTGCATGGGTGCATCAATTGGTGCTCTTCATGGCTTTAATAAAGTTAGAGGCAAAGAAAGTGAAAAGAAAACTGTTGCTGTTATCGGTGATTCAACATTTATGCACTCCGGTATGACAGGCCTTGCCAACGTTGCTTATAACCAGTCAAACTCAACCATCATCATCGTTGATAACTCCATAACCGGAATGACTGGACATCAGCAAAATCCAACAACTGGCTACAACATCAAAGGTGATCCTGCTGGCAAGATCGATCTTGAGGCACTTTGCAGAGCCATGGGCTTTGAAAGAGTACGAGTTGTTGATCCTTATGACTTAAAACAATGCGACACAGTGCTCAAAGAAGAATTAAACACCGAGGCTCCTTCAGTTATCATATCAAGAAGACCTTGTGCTTTACTTAAATATGTTAAGCATAACCCACCTCTTAAGGTTAACGAAAATAAGTGTGTAGGCTGCAAATCCTGTATGAGAATTGGCTGTCCTGCTATTACAGTTAAAAATGGAAAAGCAAAGATCGACACTACACTATGTGTTGGCTGTAATGTATGTAGCCAGCTTTGCGGCATGAATGCGTTAGAAAATGCAGGAA
Source organism: Butyrivibrio hungatei DSM 14810 (assembly GCF_900143205.1). Lineage (GTDB taxonomy): Bacteria > Bacillota > Clostridia > Lachnospirales > Lachnospiraceae > Butyrivibrio > Butyrivibrio hungatei. The sequence continues at coordinate 41,195 of NZ_FRDH01000008.1, forward strand.
GGGAGGCCTAAGTTATGGAGACAAAAAATATAATGATCGTTGGCGTAGGCGGCCAGGGATCACTACTTGCAAGCAAATTACTTGGACACCTCTTAATGAATCAGGGATATGACGTAAAGGTTTCTGAGGTTCACGGTATGTCTCAAAGAGGCGGATCAGTTGTTACCTATGTAAGATATGGTGATAAAGTCTACTCTCCTGTTATTGATAAAGGCGAAGCTGACTACATAGTTTCTTTTGAAATATTAGAAGCCGCAAGATGGCTTCAATATCTTAAAAAGGACGGACAGATTGTTACCAACACTCAGCAGATAGATCCAATGCCAGTTATAACAGGTGCTGCAGACTATCCCGAAAACCTTGTAGACAAATTAAAAGCAACAGGCGCAAATGTCGACGCTCTCGACTGCCTGGCCCTTGCAACAGAGGCTGGTTCAGCAAAAGCTGTTAATATTGTCTTACTTGGAAGGCTTTCTCATTACTTTGATCTACCAGATGAAGCATGGATGGCTTCACTTGAAGCAAATGTTCCAGCCAAGTTCCTTGATATGAATAAAAAAGCCTTTGAGCTTGGTAAAAACGCAACAAACTAAATTACAGCTGCAGAGAGGTCAAAACTATGGAAAGGTATTATCAAAAAGAAATAGAATGCGCTCCCTACGAAGAAATTCGAAGGATTCAAAGCGAAAAGCTGGTTAAACAAGTTAAGCATGTATGGGATAACGTCCCATATTACAGAAAGAAAATGGAAGAAAAAGGAGTAACTCCTGATGATATCAAGTCAGTTGATGATCTTCACAAGCTCCCATTTTTGTCTAAAAAAGATCTCCGAGACGCATATCCAACTGGACTTCTTGGAGTTCCTCAAAAGGACTGCGTAAGGATCCATTCAACTTCTGGTACAACAGGTAAAAGAGTCATCGCTTTCTATACACAGCATGACGTAGACCTTTGGGAGGATTGCTGCGCAAGAGCTATCATGGCAGCAGGCATAACAGATGAAGACGTCTGTCAGGTATCTTATGGATATGGCCTATTTACTGGAGGAGCTGGTCTTCATGGCGGTTCACACAAGGTTGGATGCCTTACTGTTCCCACAAGTTCAGGAAACACCGACAGACAGATCATGTTCATCAACGACCTCAAGGCTACTCTTCTTTGCTGCACTCCTAGCTATGCAGCATACCTTGCAGAAAGGTTTAAAGAGCTTGGCTACAAGCCAGATGATATTCCTTTAAAGGCTGGAATCTTTGGTGCTGAAGCATGGAGCGAGGAAATGCGCCATGATATCGAAAAATCATTAGGCATCAAAGCCTATGACATCTATGGTCTTACAGAGCTTTCAGGTCCAGGTGTTGCTTTTGAATGTTCAGAACAAAATGGAATGCATATAAATGAAGACCACTTCATTGCAGAGATCATTGATCCTGATACAGAAGAAGTCCTGCCAGAAGGATCACAAGGCGAGCTTGTATTTACTGCTGTGGACAAAGAGGCTTTCCCAATGATACGTTATCGCACAAGAGACATCTGCCGTCTAACCAGAGAAAAATGCTCCTGTGGAAGAACTCATGTCAAAATGGCTAAGCCTATGGGTAGATCTGATGACATGCTGATAATCCGTGGCGTAAATGTATTCCCTAGCCAAATTGAAACAGTTCTTTTAAATAATGGCTATGCCGCTAACTATCAGATCGTTGTAGATAGAGTAAACAATACTGACACCCTTGATGTTCAGGTAGAAATGACTCCAGAAAAGTTTACAGATAATGTAGGTGAAATCGAAGAAAATCAGAAAAAGCTCGTAGATGACCTTAAATCAATGCTTGGAATCAAAGCCAAAGTTTCGCTTATGGCTCCAAAATCCATTGCCAGAAGTGAAGGAAAAGCCGTAAGAGTTATTGATAAGAGAAAGATCTGAATATGATATAATCTAATTAGATCACGGAGGGACGATCATGAGTATAATGCAGATTTCTGTATTTCTTGAAAATAAGCCTGGAACCTTAAAGAAAATGACTGGCGTTCTTGCAGCCAACAAGATCAACATGCGCGCCACTTCTCTTGCTGAGACCAAGGATTTTGGTATTGCAAGACTTGTTGTAGACGATGCCATGTCAGCAGTCAACACACTTAAGGAGCATAACTTTGTAGCAAGCCTTACACCAGTACTTGCTATTGAGATTCCAGATGAAGCAGGCGGACTTGATAAGCTTTTAGAAAACTTCGATGACGCCGAGGTCAACATTGAGTACATGTACGCCTTTACTGGCGGCAAAAACACAGACCACGCCTACATGATATTTAGAGTATCTGATACAAAGGCAGCTGAAGCCAAACTAAACGGCAAAGGCGTAAAGATACTAACTCAGGAAGACATTGAATCAATCTAACCAAATAAAAAAGCAAAACCCTTGTACGCTTGTGATAAGCATACAAGGGTTAATTTTATAATATGAATTCCATCTGGGTTTCTTTTACTTTCATACCCATTCTTTCATAAAATGCTCTGGCACTTTCATTTCCTTCCCAAACATTTAAATTGACCTCATAACAACCAAGCCTTTTTGCTTCCCTTTTTACGAACTCAAAGAGCTCTTTTCCCGCATGATTACCTCTAGCATTTTCATCTACACAAAGGTCATCAATATAAAGAGATTTAAATGGCACCATTGTGGTGGTAAAAGGCTGCTCTTTTAATACGCAAAAAGCATAGCCAATCACTGCACCTTTATCGTCTGTTCCCACATACACGGGTCTATTATCATCAATTAAAATTTCTGACAACTCTTCTTTAGTATACTTGGTAGTTCCTGATATAAAGATATCTGGACGAATCCTTGCGTGTATCTCAAGAACCTGGCTAAGAAGCTCCAAAATTCTGTCTATATCCTTTGTTTCTGCTCTTCTAATATTCATATTATTTTTCCTTATGCTACTGTTTCATCATCAGAAAGAGATGTGCTCTGATGCACCATAACTTCTTTATCATAGCATGCAAAAGCATTGTCAACCAGCTCTTTATCAGGCTTTTTGGTAACCAAAGACACTAAAGGTACGATGATCAGGCCTGCCAGCATACAGAAGGCTCCAGCGTTTATTGGAGACTGTAAAAGTTTAGGAAAACTTGGTCTGATAAACATATTTGCAAGCATTAAAAGAGTTGAAAAGATAAAGCTGCACCAAACGCCTGTCTTTGTAGTCTTTTTCCAATAAAGACCATAAAGAAACGGCGCAAGAAAAGCTCCTGCAAGAGCTCCCCAGGATACTCCCATAAGCTGAGCTATAAATGTGACATTCTGTCTATACTGAACAATAGCGATCACCACAGAAATTGCAACAAATACAACGATCAGCGCTCTCATAATAAGGAGCTGTTTCTTTTCGTTCATGTCTTTTACCACATGTCCCTTTAAAAGATCTAGTGTAAGTGTGGAACTACTTGTAAGAACCAGTGATGAAAGCGTAGACATTGAAGCAGATAGCACAAGTACAACTACCATGGCGATCAAAATATCAGGAAGACCTGAAAGCATTGTAGGAATAACGCTGTCATAGCCGTTTGCTGCAATATCTATCCTATCGGAAAAGAGTCTTCCAAAGCCTCCAAGGAAATAGCATCCGCCAGCAACCACAAAGGCAAATATTGTAGAAACCACTGTTCCCTTAGCTATAGCCTTTTCGCTCTTAATTGCATAGAACTTCTGAACCATCTGTGGAAGTCCCCAGGTTCCAAGAGAAGTAAGGATAACAACTCCAAGAAGATTAACTGGATCTGGTCCAAAGAATGAAGCAAAGACTCCAGGAGCACTAGATACGCTCTCATCAGTAATAGCTGCAAGACCGTTTAGCGAAGCCATGAAACCGCCCTGACTATTTAATACAGATATTACAACTGCAGATATGCCTATAAGCATTATGATACCCTGAATGAAGTCATTTATTGCCGTAGCCATATATCCACCTGCAATAACATAAATACCGGTTAAAACAGCCATAACGATAACGCATACAGAGTAATCAATATTAAAGGCCATTCCAAAAAGCCTGGATAATCCGTTATAAAGAGATGCTGTATAAGGAATAAGAAAGATAAAGGTAATTACTGATGCTGCAATCTTAAGAGATTTACCTCCAAAGCGCGCCGCAAAGAACTGAGGCATAGTAGCTGAATCAAGGTGCTGAGTCATGATCCTGGTACGTCTTCCAAGAACAACCCATGCAAGAAGTGAGCCAAGTAGCGCATTTCCAATTCCAGCCCATGTGGCAGCAATACCGTATTTCCAGCCAAACTGTCCGGCATAGCCCACAAATACTACAGCTGAGAAATAGCTTGTTCCATAAGCAAAAGCTGTAACCCAAGGACCAACAGCTCTTCCGCCCAATACAAAACCGTTAACATCTGTCGAGTTCTTTCTGCAGATAAAGCCGATAGTCAGCATTACAGCAAAAAAGACCAGTAAAAGAAGAACTTTGATAAGCATAGTAAAACCTCCCAATTTTGAAATAACCCTCTTTAATACTTTAATGCTTTAAATCAGGTTAGTCAACAAAATTGCGAGGCTAAATGTACTTTTTATTCAACTCTTTCAGCAATCACAACAAGTCTGTGAGTAGCTATATAAATAGGTGTGCAGGTATAAAGAGTAAGTATCTCTTCTTCAGTATTATCCAAGATACTTACATCTTCTGGCTCCACGACCTTTATTTCTTTTACCTTGTAGGTATAAGTCTCTTCATGAGTATCAACATAGATCATGTCACCTATCTCAACTTCATCAAGTCTGTTAAAAAACTTTCCAAAGGTATAGTTTCTGTGTCCTGCAATTACGCAGTTACCCTTTTCTCCTGGATATGCTGTTGAAGTATCATGTCCAAGGGAATTAGCAAGAGCTTCCTTTGACGTTCCCTCACTTACAGGCTCAACTGAATCTATCTTTGGTATCCTGACAAGATAGTTTATCTTGGAATCAAAGGAAGTTTTTTCAGCTTCAGAAGGTACATCTTCATTTGAAACTATATCCTTCGTATCTTCTATCTTTTCCCAGCTACCAGCTTCATTAAATGAACTTATAGCTTCTTGTTTTGTAAGATACTGGAAGGTATTAACGGTAATTGATGTCACAATTACAATGACACCAATTACCATTAGAACAAAGCCTAGGAATCTAACAAATTTATTTCTTTTCATTCTTTTTACCAAAACATAGATACATGCCAAATAAAAGCATGATAAGTCCAAATGCATAGGATAAAACAGTTCCAAAGAATCCTGCAGTCTTAGCAAGTCTAGGTGCACCGCTTTCATCTTCATCGCCAAGATACTCGCCAAGAACATCTGGAAGAGCGCTCATATCTATAGGCTTCTTCACAGCCTGAGCATTTGTATTAGCGGCAGTTGTTGTAGCACCACCGCTTGAGCTCTGTGAATCAGAGCCGCTTCCTGAACCATTACCATCCCCTGATCCAGACTCACCACCATTTGAAGATGAGCCATTTGAAGGATTTGATTTTGGAATCAGCTTATTCTTAAATACAAGCTTCTTGCTTCCAGTATTTGTAAAGGAACCATCTGCATTCAAAGTCCATATATTTCCGTCACTATCAATCTTAAATATGATAGGGTCAGCCTTAAGGTAGCCTTCTGGAACCTCATCCTGAACCGCAATGTATTTGGTCTGATAGTTAACATTTGCAGTTCCATTAGTAGAATCATTTGGAACAATTCCTGTTGCAAGAGGATCTCCAGCCAAGCCCCCTTCAAGCACGCTAACAGTAACCTTTGTTCCATCTAAAGGATTTCCATCAGGTCCAAGTCCTTCAACAGAAATGCCACTCTTCTTGGATGTATCAACCTTATTAACAACGCTTAAAAGATTACTATCTACTGGTGTATAGCTTGAACCATTCCATGAAAAGAGCTTTAATTTATTTCCGTCTTTTGCAATCTTGATCTTCATTGCATCTGCTTTAATAAAGCCCTTTGGAGCATCCTTCTGAACTATGTAATACTCGCCTTCATTGAGCTCTACTGACTTATTGGTTCCGTCTGTATTCCATGTAGCAATAGGATCTGAACCATCAGCATTTTTACTAACTACAAGTGTTGCTCCTGTAAGCTTTTCAGACTGTTTGTCAGAAAGATCATTTATCTTAAGCTCGTAGCTGTCTTTCTTAACGTTTTTGATGATAACAGTATTATCTGACAAAGATACAAAAGTATCATCCTGCTTTACTTTGACAACGTCCTTGTCACCCTCTTTTGTAACTTTAAATACAACGTCATCTCCGTGCTCATAACCTGTAGGAGTCTTAGTTTCTTTTAAAGTATATTCAACATCATAGTTAACAGCTGTAGTCTTAGCTGTTCCATCAGTGTTTTCTGTTGTTATTTTCTTATTATCAGAATTTCTGGTAACTTCCAAAGTACCGCCAGAAAGTCCCTTATTTGCTGTATCCTGAAGGTCAATCTTAACTTCAGCTTCAAGCTTTTTGTTTGTTACAGTAGCTTCAAGAGAATTCTTGTTAAATACAACTTCGATATCGTCTTTATTAACCTGATATCCTTCTGGAGCCTTTGTTTCTCTAAGGTAATAGGTATTGCCTTTAACAAGCTTATTTACAAGTCTTGCCTGACCCTTTGAGTTAGTTGTTACTTCAGCAATTACCTTTTTATCTGCATCAAGGATCTGGAATGTAGCACCTGGTAAAAGAGATCCGTCTTCAAAGTCTTTTTTGGTGATAACAAGTCTTGTTGAAGATGAGTTATTAACTGAACTAAATTCACTTGCAGAGAAGCTGCAATTTGAGGAAATATCCTCATTTTCCTGGAAGCCAATAAGCTTCACATCATTAGTAAAGTCATTAAGTGACTTATCCTCCATACTTGCTGAGTAAACAAGTACGCAGGCTTTATTTGTGCCACTAGTAAGCTTAATATCAATTCTTGTCTTGTCGCCATCTTTTTCTACAGTTACTTTAGAAGGCACCTCAGTAGATGTTGCAGATAGATCTCCGGTTGATGGATCAACTGTGCATTCATAAAGATGAATTGAATCAGAGATAAATTCAAAACTTGCGCCAAGAGTATCTCTAAGTACTGTTCCAGCTGGAATTTCCTGTTTTCCATAGTTTAAGTAAACAGTATAATCAACTAGTCCTGTCGAAGGATTTATCTTACCCTTCTTGGAAAGAATAACGTTTTTAATAGGTGTAGTGCAGTTTGAAGAAAGACCTGCTGCGTTATCATCAAACTTAACTGTTGCCTCATTCTTTATCTGAGTGGACTCATTATTCTTAAGACCTAATATCAGCTCATCTTTAACCTTAACGCTAAAGGTAATAGTCTTCTTGGAATCATCACCAGCAGCAATATCTCCAAGGTCTATTGTCAAAACGCCATTTTTATAGGTGTAACCACTGGCTGCGCTTCCATTTATCTTAAGTGAACCATCAACAAGCTCTACACCAGCTTTGATAAGTTCATCAGTAACGGTAACACTCTTCATGGCCATCTTATTTTCGTTAACAACTATCTTGTATTCGATCTCATGAGTATCATAGTTGTATGAACCTGAAGTCTTTGTGATAACTGTACTTGTAAGTGTCTTGGATGCTGTATCCTGAGCAAGTAGTTTATCGCCTGTATATATCTCAGCTTTATTAGAAAAAGCCTGAGACTTATTATTTGCCCAGAAGTTCTTATCAACTATCTCAGACACAACGTTAAATGTAACGCTATTGCCATTAAGCTTATCATCAAAAACAATTGAATATTCATTCGGGTCAGCAAAAGAAGTCACATCAGGAAGAGTTGTTCCGTCACTTATCTTGATGTTATTGATCTCAATAAGCTTTTGATCAGCTGGTAAAACGTCTTTGATAGTAATATCAGTGATAGGCATCTTATTCTTGTTTGCTGTTACGGTCCAGGTGATCTGATGAGTCTTTGAATCATAAGCAGTATATTCCTTGTGAATACCAGCTTTTACAGAAAGACCTGTTATACCAACTCCAACATTCTTGGTAAATACTTCTGTTCCATCTTCGTCTTCATATGAGATCCATGCCTTGTTTTCTGGAACTTTTCTATTAGTCTTCTGAAACTCTTCAAACTCTTTGATCTGTGTAGTATAAGAAACCTTGATAGTACCTGCATTTGAAACATTACCAAAAGAAACACAGAAATCATATCCGCTTCCTGCGCCCTCTAATGTGCCTGCAGGTCCGTCAATAGAAAGGCTTCCACTTACAAGCTCCATAGTAGTTTCATTATCTGTATCAAACTTATCGTAAAGCTTGAGGTTCTTTAGGCCGTAGTTATTAGTATCAATAGTCACAGTCCAGTTTGCTCTACCAGTTGAAAGGTCGATCTCTCCGCCTTCCTTCTTTATCCACTGATTGTACTCCTTAGTAACAGGAACAGTAGCGTTATCTGTTGCAATCTCTTTATCAGCATCATCAAGGATCTTGGCACTATTTGAGAATTTGATAGTCTTGCCACCTGAAGTATTATCTTTAAAAGAATCCTTCATGAAGTCAGCAGTTGGCTTAGTCTGATATTTGATGACTATATCTGAATCTGTAGTTGCTGCTGGTACAGCATACTCTATGGAACTAGTTGAAACATTAAGTCCATCGGTAACTGCTGTGTCATTCACCTTAAAAGAGCCATCAACATAGACCTGCTCCCCAGCAAAAGTATCAACGAATTTAAAGCCGTTAGCATAGGAAATTGCATTAGCGTCTCTGTCAATATTAACCGTCCAGTTGATAACATCATTAGCATTATCATAAGTACCAGTCTTATTTAAGCTTGGTGCCTTAGGCTGGTTTTCAGATACCTTTACAAGAACGTCTCTATCACCGATCTTAAGGTCTATCTCAGATTGATTTTTGTATGCATCTGCCACTTTGTTAAGAGTAAACTGAAAGCCGAACTGAGCATTTTCATTCTTTTCATACTCTTCATCTACAATTGTGAGCTTGATCTTACCGCCTTCAAACTCAACAGTTGCAAAATCATTTCCATTACATGTTAGTGTAGGAATAGAAATACCGCTGTAATCAAAGCCGACGTTTGGTGTATCAAAATAGAAAACCTCTCCCTTTGTTACATAAACAGGAGCTGGCTCACTATCAGCCGCTATATCCTCATCACTATAATTTACACCAATAGGACTCTTTAACTGGTAATTAACTGTGATAACATCGTCAAGAGAAAGAGCTTCTATATCAGTTACATTCTTACCATTTATGGTCATTGTGACAGACGATAAAAGATCTGCATCCGTAGGTGTAGATTTCCCAGGAACTACAATCTTTGATTCTCCAAGAAGTGCTGGATCTAATGCCCCTGATGATCCTAGATTAAATGTTGAAAAATTAAGAGATGTTTCAGGGTCATCATCTAAAGTCTCATCTTCATTTCCAATCAAAGCTTGCTCATCATCAGCCTTCTTATCATCAGATGTGACATTTTCTTTATTATCAGTATTGTCCTTATTTTCTACTTTATCCTTATCCTCAGTTGGAATAGTCTCCCACAGATCATCATCTTCATCAGTAGATGCTGTAAAACCTGGTTCATCAGATGTAGTATAGACATCGTCTGCAAAGTCCTCATTATCTAAATTTTCTGCATACGATAAAAAACCAGTGCCAAGCAAATTAATGCAAAGCACCAGACTTATAAAGATTCTTGATATACTTTTCATTATGCCTTCCCCTTGAGCAATCATGTAATGATATTAAGTCTACATTTTATTTCAATAATATGATAAGCAAATCACCATATAACAGCAATAAGTATATCTAAACATTCTGTGTTTAATATGTGACAAAACTGTGAATACTCACATAGCATTAAGTGAGCGAAAATAAGCAATATGCAAATATATTTCCAAATTCATAAGTGCTATCATATTCTAGGCAAAGTAATAAACAAAAGTACAAAATTTGCTTAAAAAGCATATAAATTAAGTCAAAAGGAGTAAGTAAAAATGAAGTTTTTTGTAGACACAGCCAACATTGAAGAAATCAAAAAAGCAAATGACATGGGAGTTATCTGCGGTGTAACAACAAACCCTTCACTTATCGCTAAGGAAGGTCGTGACGTATATGAAGTAGTTAAAGAGATTGCTTCTATCGTTGACGGACCAATCAGCGGCGAAGTTAAGGCTACTACAGTTGATGCAGAAGGCATGATCGCAGAAGGTAGAGAAATTGCTAAACTTCACAAGAACATGGTAGTTAAGATTCCTATGACAGTTGAAGGTCTTAAGGCTTGTAAGGTTCTTTCAAGCGAAGGTATCAAGGTTAACATGACTCTTATCTTCACAGCCAACCAGGCTCTTTTTTGCGCAAGAGCAGGCGCTGCATATGTAAGTCCATTCCTTGGAAGACTTGATGACATCAGCGTTCGTGGAACAGATCTTATCTCAGAAGTTGCAGAGATCTTCAACATTCACAACATCCAGACAGAGATCATCGCTGCTAGTATCCGTCATCCTATGCACGTTACAGACTGCGCACTTGCAGGTGCTGATATCGCAACTGTTCCTTACAAAGTAATTGAGCAGATGACACATCACCCACTTACAGATGCAGGTATTGAGAAATTCCAGAAGGACTATCTTGCAGTATTTGGTGAATAATTCATTTTTTTGAAATACGCTAAATAATTAAAGCTCCTTGTAGTGTAAAATACTACAAGGAGCTTTTTTTACAGGAACTAACCAAATTATAACTGATAGAATCCAATCTTCTTATAAACCTTACGAAGAGTCTTGTTTGCAATATATGAAGCTCTTTCTGCACCCTCTTTGTAAACGCCTTCAAGATATGCTTTGTCAGCAATAAGTCTCTTAGCTTCCTCACGGATTGGTGCAATGGTATCAATTACAGCTTCGCCTACAGCAGGTTTGAATACACCATAGCCCTTTCCTTCAAACTCTTTTTCAATCTCTTCAAAGTTCTTGCCTGTGATAGTTGAATAAATGTTCATAAGGTTTGCTACACCAGGCTTATTTTCCTTATCATAGCTTACACAGTTCTCTGTATCTGAGTCTGTAACTGCTCTCTTGAACTTCTTCATAATGACATCGTCCTCATCCATAAGGAATACGCAACCGTTTGGCTCAGACTTGCTCATCTTGGAACCTGGTGTTGTAAGGCCATAGATACGAGCTCCTGTCTTAGCGATATATGGTTCAGGAATACGGAATACATCACCGTAAATATTGTTGAATCTCTCTGCGATATTTCTTGTAAGCTCTACGTGCTGCTTCTGATCCTCACCAACTGGTACATAGTGTGGCTGATAAAGTAAGATATCAGCAGCCATAAGAGAAGGATATGTGAAAAGACCTGCATTGATGTTATCCTTGTGCTTTTCTGACTTATCCTTGAACTGTGTCATACGTGAAAGCTCACCAAACATTGTATAACAATCAAGAACCCATCCAAGCTGTGCGTGTGCAGGTACATGTGACTGTAGGAACAATGTGTTCTTCTCAGGATCAAGGCCTGATGCAATGTAAAGAGCAAGCATCTCAAGTGAACGACGACGAAGCTCCTTAGGATCCTGACGAACTGTTATTGTATGCATATCTGCCATGAAATAATAGCATTCAAATTCGTTAACTCTATCCGCCCAATTTTTGATCGCTCCAAGATAATTACCAAGGTGAAGGTCCCCACTTGGCTGAATTCCTGAAAGCATAATCTTCTTTTCATTTTCCATAATCAGAATTCTCCTCTATTGCTTTATTTAACTTGATCCACTCCATAAGTGTAAGTGGCGTATAATCAGATCTTTTGCAAAAACAATTTATCATATTGCAGGGAATATAACTTTCATGTGTGCTTCCAATAGGATTATAAGGCGTAGTCTTTATCATCTCAATGATTTTTTTCATAAGAACTTCATCTCTTGTCTCATGTACATGACCATATAACATGTAAGTCTTGGGATCACCGTTATGACGAAGTCTATACTGTCCATCATAAAACGGAATTGGATAATGACTACAGATTACTTTCTTTTGAGAATCAGTTATCTCCTTATAATCTTCTATCCATTCAAATCTTGAAGCATCGAAATCAGCTGATTTGATGTATTTGTCATGATTACCAGTTATGAGACAAAGTTTTCCTTTGAGCTTATGTATAAGCTCGTTGGTCTCATCAACCTTTCCAAGAGAAAGGTCACCCAGAATAACAACTGTATCTGCATTCGTAACCTTATTGTTCCACTTTGTAAGCATATAGTCATTCATTGCTTCTACGCTTTCAAAGCCTCTCTTATCCATCCTATCATTAAGTGCACCATGAAAAAAATGGCAATCCGCAATGTAGTATATCAATATAAATCCTCGTCAATCATATTACTCTAAGGTCGCCGCCATCATCATGATATAAAAGCGACACATCCTGATCAGCAGCTGTTGTGGCAAGCTCATCACATCTCTCATTTTCCGGATGGCCAGCATGTCCCTTGACCCAGTTCCAGGTTATCTTATGGGGCTCTGTAGCCTGAAGTAACCTTTTCCAGAGATCGACGTTTTTAACTGGCTGCTTACTTGCTGTTTTCCAGCCTTTTTTGATCCAACCACTGATCCAGTTATCAGTAAATGCCTTGATAACATACTGGGAATCAGAATAAACAAAGACTTCACATGGTCTGTTAAGACTCTCCAGGCCTTTGATAACTCCAAGAAGCTCCATCCTGTTATTTGTGGTCTTATCAAAACCAGCGCTTATCTCTTTTTCATGAACCTCACCTTTAGAATCAACGACTCTAAGGATTGTTCCAAATCCGCCTGGTCCATCAGGGTTTCCCCTGGCTGAACCATCAGAATATAACTCAACCTTCATTATTTCCAAACTCCTGTTGCAAGGAAATTATCTGCAAGTATTTGAGCATTATGAACGATCTTGTCATCATAACCCAGAACGCCTAAAAGCTTAATAGCATTTCTTGTTGTTGCAGGACCTTCCTTGATAGTGTAATCAAAGTGAACATCGTTATCCGTTACATTTCCTTCGAAGTGATAAATACCAAATTCATTTTTCAAAAGAGTTGTAAGCTCGATATCATGTGTTGCAGCAAAGCATGTCACATCATTAACCGCAAAGGTCTTAAGGATCTCAGTTGAAGCTGCGATTCTTTCAATAGTGTTAGTTCCTCTTAGAACCTCATCTACAAAACACAGCACCTTCTTGTGAGCATTTGCTGCTGCATCAAGAATCCTCTTTATAGACTTGATCTCTACAATGTAGTAGCTGTCGCCTTCAAAGATATTATCATTAAGTGCCATAGATGAATAGATAAGATAAAGAGGCGCTTTATAGCTCTTAGCAAGAACAGTATGAATAGTTTGAGCAAGTAGTGAATTGATTCCACAGCATTTAAGGAAAGTTGACTTACCAGACGCATTTGATCCTGTAATAAGAACTCCCTTATCAGTTGAGATGCTGTTAGCAACTGCGTCTTCGATAAGTGGATGAAGTAGCTCTTTCGCCTCATAAATTCCATCAGCAAATTCAGGAATGCAATAATAATCCTTAAAGCTCTCTCTAAAGCAAGCTATAGAAATAAAGCTTTCAATCTTACCTGTGATAGTAATAACCTTGTCAAGTTCATCTCTGTTCTTCATGATCTGCTTGTACATCTGGTTAAACTTGATAAGATCAATGTGTGTTGCCATCCTGATGTAATCAAGCATAAGATCAGCAGGATTCCCACTGGAATTCATTCGATTTGGAGACATCAAAATATATGATCCCTTTGTAATAGAACTAAGCTTCTTGCCTGCCTCTTTCATATCTGCCACATCATCAGAGATAATCTCCATATCTAGCTTTTCAAAATAAGCCACAGTGTTGATGACTCTCATGATGTATCTGTAAGAAGCAAGATAAGGATCAATATCACCCTTAACTTTAAAATATCTTGCAACGTTAAATGCAACTGCCAAAATAAAAGAAATAAAGCCTATCTTAAAGTTGATAAAACAAACTGGAATTGTAATAGCAATAATCAAAAGCATCAAATAATGCTCTCTGTTACTAAAGCTTGTTACATCATCAAGATAATCAATATAATCGTAGATAGAATATCTGATCTGTCTTCCTATCTTTGAAAATATAAGCTGAAGCTTTCTTCTATCTTCATCATGGGTTCTGAAGTACTCAACCTTTTTTTCGAGCTCTTCAAAATCATCATCTGTCTTTGGAGATCTTAGAAGATAATAAAGATATTCCTCACCACTGGCACTTAAACAGTAATTCATTCTGGCAAAAACGCCGTCCATGTTAAGGTCATTCCAGGTAGTATCATCAATCTGAAATTCTTCTTTATGGGCTTTGAAATAACCACAAAGATGATCAATCTCATCAGCCTTGTACTCTCTGTTAGGTGCCTCACCAAAGTTCTTTTTAAGTTTGTTTAAAAGATATCTCTCAGAATTTTTCTGATCACGTATTCCTAAAATGTATGCAATAAATGAAATACCAACAAGCACACTTAAAAAAATTATACTTTCCATACTTTATAAGTCGTATATCCTTTTCTTTATTTTTTCAGCCTTCTCATAGATCTCAAAAGGCTCTTCACCAATGTTAAATTTTCCGTTCTGATAACGGATAACTCCGCCAATCATAGTCATAAGGACATTACTCTTACTGCCGCTATAAACAAGGTTTTTAACTATGTTGTTAATAGGCTGCATGTTAGGCTGTGACATATCGATCATGATCATATCCGCAAGCTTGCCTTCTGTAAGGTAGTCTGCATCATTTAGTCCCATACATCTTGCGCCATTAACAGTTGCCATCTTAAGTACTTCTGCGGCATCAATGCAAGATGCGTCCATATTCTTAAGTTTAGCAAGACCTGTCACAAGGAACATTTCTCTAAACATATCAAGACAGTTATTACTTGCAGGTCCATCAGTACCAATAGCTACAGGAATGCCACATTCAAGATATTCCTTTATAGGAGCGATACCACTAGCAAGCTTTGTATTTGACCCTGGATTAGTAACAGCATAAAGGCCTCTCTTTTTCATGATCTCTCTGTCTTTGTCACTAGTCCAAACAAGGTGGTAACCACCTCCGCCGTAGTCAAATAGTCCAAGGGAATCAAAAAACTCTATAGGAGTCATGCCGTATCTATCCATACACTCCTTAGTCTCAGATTCTGTCTCCTGAATATGAGCCCAGAATGGAGCCTTGTACTTATGAACAAGTTCTGCACACTTTTCTAAAAGCTCTTTTGAACACGTATATTCTGCATGAACTCCAAGAATAAACGAATTAAACTCATCTCTTCCATTGAGCTCATTGTAGTATTTTTCCAAAAGTTCTACTGACTGACTAAAGTTATTTACACAGCTAGTCTGTACGCATCTAAATCCGCAGTCTCTAAAAGCATCTGCTACAGAAAAAGGAGTAAGGTACATCTCGAAAGCAGCAGTGATACCACTAGTCAAATACTCCAAAATAGATATCTTAGAAAGTTCATAGATATCTTCCGCTGTCATATTGGCTTCAATTGGGAATATCTGTTTATTCAGCCAATCAGAAAGTGGCAGATCATCAGCACTGGACCTCATAAGTGTCATAGCTGAATGAGTATGCGCATTCTTAAAACCAGGCATTAAGAGATTTCCTTTGCAGTCAATCTCCTCATCCCAGACAAGCATCTCATCGGGATGACTCTCACAATATGTACTAGCTTCCTCTTCAGTCCCGGAAAATTTGATCCTGTCTGAAACAACCCAAACTTCCCCATTAAAAATGTCCCTGCCAGGCTCCATAGTAAGTACTCTGGCGTTAAAAAAACGATATCTCATACCTACTCCCATAAAAAATTATTATAATTTAAAGCGCTTGATAGACTCTGTCACAAGCTTTGTGAAAAGAGGTGCTGCCTTATCAGCTGCTTCCTGAACTTCTTCATGTGAAAGTGGATTGTCTGAAAGACCAGCAGCAAGATTACTGATGCAAGAAACGCCGCAGACTCTAAGTCCCATGTGATTTGCAGCAATAGCCTCATTTACAGTACTCATGCCAACAGCTGAAACTCCAAGTCCTGCAAGAAGTCTGATCTCAGCAGGTGACTCAAATGAAGGACCTGTAAGCTGGCAATAAACGCCTTCCTTAAGGTCTATTCCGTTCTCTTTTGCTGTTTCTCTGATGACTTCCTGAAGATCCTTTTTGTAAACATTTGACATATCAGGGAATCTAGGACCAAGTTCATCAAGATTTGCACCAATAAGCGGATTTGGAGCAAATACTGAAACATGATCTGTAATAAGCATAAGATCTCCAGCCTTAAATCCCTTGCCAAGTCCGCCTGAAGCATTTGTAAGGAAAAGAATCTTGGCTCCAAGCATTCCCATAAGTCTTGCTGGAAGAACAACATCACTAATGTCATAGCCTTCATAGAAGTGGACTCTTCCCTTCATGCATACAACCTTAGTATCTCCAACATATCCAAAGATAAACTTTCCTGCGTGTCCAGGAACTGTAGAAACTGGAAAACCTGGAATATCCTTATATTCAATTTCAGTTTCAATCTTTATATTATCAGCGTAGTTACCAAGACCAGATCCAAGAACCAATGCCACGTCAGGCACAAAATCAGTTCTCTTTCTGATCTCCTCTTTACAACTTACAAGCTTTTCATAAACTTTATTAGCCATTATGATCACCCTTTCTATAATAAAATGAAAAACAAGGCCGAAAATATACATATTTCCGACCTTGTTATCATACCATAAAAATCACTTATTTAGTATTCATGAGCTTAACTTTCTGTTACCATTCACAGTTTGGGGATAGCCGCTGGCTGGTTCACTGGGGCCGCGCCCTACCTCTGCCTAGTTAAGCTCAGTGGGGCCACCAGCCTGAAGTTTATTATTTGTGAATCTCTGAGGATTTTTCTTTGTTCATGAGGGCCTGATTTCATCCTTGAAATTCCGTTTTTGAAACACTGTCTGAGTCTTTTATGCCATTTTTGCTGTAAAGTTTTGTTTTGCCCTCATCAAGAAAACGATACTTTTCTATATGCTCATGCAGTTTTTGTTTAATACGCATGCTCTTGCTACAGACTTGCAGGGCGGAATTTATAATAAGTGGTCATAAGAGCTACGCTCCAATAACAGAAAAAGAGACGACCCCCCAAGCTAGCATGAAAAATCACCTCTTAATCCTGTTAACAAAGCCCGCAAAAAGCGGGCGTGACCACTTATTATAAATTCTTACCGCCCTGCTTCAAACAACGCAAACCGCATGCGTGTCAAAAACTGCTTATGAGCATAAGAAAATGGCGTTTTCTTGACAATCGTTCAAACCCAAAACTTTACAGACAAAAATGTGCATAAAAGACGAGTTTGTTTCAAGGAATTTCAAGGATGAAATCAGGCCCCATGAACATAAAAATCCGAAGGATGAACAAAAATAAACTTCAGGCTGGCGGCCCCACTGAGCTTAACTAGGCAGAGGTAGGGCGCGGCCCCAGTGAACCAGCCAGCGGATATCCCTAAACTGTGAATGGTAACAACTTTCCATGAATTACAGGCTGAATAGTATTCTTAACAGCTTCCTCAAGTACCTCTTTCATACCACCCTTGACGATCTTTGAAAAGATAACACCCTGAACTCCTGTAATTCCTTCAGGTGCTATATTTTTCATCGTATCTATCAGCATATCAGTGCCTGGTGTCTCAAAGAGCCTAAGCTCAATCCCCGATGGAACTGAAGGATGGATAAAAGTGCCCTTTCTGTCGATCCTGTCTACAGAATCATCACTAAAATAAATATTGAAAGTCCTTGAGCAGGCTTCTTCTAGGAAATAGACCTCATTTCTGATAACGAATCTGTTATATTCATCTGTGGTGCACATAGAAGCCATCGACACTATGTATTTTTCCCCATGCATATTGATCAAGCTCTTATATCTCTTACCTCCAAAGCCGCATCGAAGAGAGTAAATATCAGTGCCTTCGAAGATATCAATGTAAAATGAGTTATTGGCTCCTTTCCTAAAGCCTATTTTGTACATGCCATCAGTAAAGTTGTTATGTACAACCTGCATCATAAGTGGAAAAATGCCAACACCCGTTACATCAAGGTCATAAAAAAGGCCATCCAGCTTAGTAAGCCATTTACTTAAGAGCTGGTTCTCATTTCTAAGATTATAAGTATCAAGTGATGCTCTAAAACATCCTCTCTTATTGTCATGAGACAGCTTTACTCTCCTTGTACTTCCACAGGTCATAGAAATACTCTTTTTCTTGTAGCCTCCGCTACTTATCACTGGAAAATCCTTGGTTCTTCCGCTTACTGACTTACAGATAGCTTTAAGCTCTGATAAAGCTGCAAAGTCATCATCCAAAGGAACAAGACTAGTTTTTATATCAGATTTCATGGCTTTTCTTATGGTAACTGCCATAAGTGAAGTCTGGAAAATATCAGAATTACCAGCATTTGTGACAACTACCATATCTATATCCGGATATACAAAGACGTTTTGTCCAAGCATACCATTATATGCATATGATCCAGGTCTATCATCATTTATCCAAAGCTGGTAGCCATAATGCTCATTATCGTTCTGACCTGTTTCTATCTGCCATGAGGTAGATTCCACTACCCACTGAGCAGGTACGATCTGAGTTCCGTGCCACATGCCCTTCTGAAGATAAAGCTGTCCCATTTTAGCCATATCCTCAATACGCATAAACAGGCCCCAACCGCCTTTTGTAATACCCTGTGGGCAGCTCTCCCAAAAGACTCTCTTAATGCCCATAGGATCAAATATTCTTTTTTTACAGAATTCAAATAAAGACTCACCTGTAATCTCAGTAACTATGGCAGACAGCATATAAGTATTCATGCTGTTATACTCAAACTTTGATCCGGGTTCAAAATTAAAGTTCGAACTAAGATAGCTCTTTCTCCAGTCATTTCCGCTTATGGCACCGGCTTCGTTAAATGAAACGCCGCTGCTCATATTTAGGAGATTCTGAACTGTTACAGCCTTTTTGAAAAGACCAAGTGGTCCCATTCTAGAACTAAAGATATCTGAAAGCTTATCTGTGATTGAAAGCTTTCCTTCATCAACCAGGATACCTATAGCCATGCCAACAATACTCTTACACATAGAATATGATACATGCCAGGTATCCATCACATATGGCTCAAAAGAACATTCCGCAACCACATAACCATGCCTTAAAAACATGATCTTATGCATATTACATTCCTTGTTTTCAGAAAGTTCTCTTATTAGACCAGTAAAAAATGCAGAACTGACGCCCTGTGATTCAGGTGACTTCCTTAATAACGCTTCCTCACCAGGTAAAGGGTTACTAGAAAACTCAGGTTTCTGAGGTTTATAGTCAACCTTACTGATCTCACCAGTTTCCCTGGTCATAAGCTTTAAAAGAAGTTCTCCAACGTCAAGTCCTGCATTAGCCATTTTCTTACCTCTCAAGACGCAATGCTCTCATGGAATTTAGGATAGCCAAAACCGCTACTCCAACATCTCCAAATACTGCAAGCCACATAGAAGCAATACCAAGTGCTCCAAGTACAAGAATAAGTAGTTTAACAGCCAGAGCAAATACGATATTTTCCTTCACGATTGTGATAGTCTTGCGGGCAATCTTGATGATCTTTGAAATTTTTCTGATGTCATCATCCATGATAACGATGTCTGCAGCTTCGATTGCAGCGTCACTTCCAAGTGACCCCATGGCAATTCCTACATCTGCTCTCATGAGAACAGGAGCATCGTTGATACCATCACCCACAAATACAAGTTTATTATCATTATCCTCTGATGTGAGTAATTTTTCAACTTTTGCAACCTTGTCAGCTGGAAGAAGCTCAGATTCTACAGTATCTATGCCTATCTTAGAAGCCACATCAAGAGCAGTCTCTTTTCTGTCTCCAGTAAGCATTACTGTATTCTTTACGCCAACCTTCTTCATAAGACTGATGGCTTCCTTTGCCTCAGACTTAATGACATCTGATATAACGATCGAACCTATAAATTTCTTATCAAGAGCTACATATACTGCTGTTCCAACTTCTTTTGCCAGGTCAAAAGAGATTCCTTCATCGGACATTAACTTGGCATTACCTAAGAGAAGTTCCTTGCCTTCATAGGTTGAAACAAGACCATGACCAGCAAGTTCTTTGGAACTAGCATCTGAAAGCATATCCTTTAAGGCTGCTTCACCGAATTTTTCCTGATAAGCAGTAACTATAGATCTTGCAATAGGGTGATTAGAAACAGCTTCACCAAACGCAGCAATCTTTAAAAGCTCATCAGCTGTAACAGCATTTTCATAAGGAGTTACTGAGGTAACCTTGAATTCACCCTTTGTAAGTGTTCCTGTCTTGTCAAACACTACTGTACTTGCCTTGGATACTGCCTCGAGATAGTTACTTCCTTTAACAAGGACACCAATCTTTGATGCTGCTCCAATTCCTCCAAAGAAACCAAGAGGAACAGAAATAACAAGAGCACAAGGACAAGAAACTATTAGAAATACGCAGGCTCTTCTGATACTATCTGAAAATGCCATCTGACCAAAAAGTGGAGGAAGTACTGCAAGAAGCACTGCTCCAATAGTAACTACAGGTGTGTAGTACTTGGCAAACCGTGTGATAAAGTTCTCCATTCTGGACTTCTTATTACTTGCATTTTCAACAAGCTCTAAGATCTTGGCAACAGTAGAGTCTTCATAAACCTTGGTAGCTCTGACCTTTAGAACACCCTCACCATTTACACATCCGCTGATAACCTGGTCTCCCACTGCAACTCTTCGAGGAACTGACTCACCAGTAAGAGCTGCTGTATCTATAAAGGAATCCCCCTCTACAACCTCAGCATCTACAGGAATCTTTTCTCCTGCTCTGATAAGAAGCACGTCGCCAATACTAACTTCCTCAGGATCTACTTCTTTTACCTGTCCATCATCTGATACAATATTGGCAAACTCAGGAGCTATGCTCATCATCTCAGTAATTGACTGTCTTGACTTACCAACAGCGTAGCTCTGGAACAGCTCGCCTACCTGATAAAAGAGCATTACTGCAAGGGCTTCTGAATACTCTCTGATTCCAAAAGCTCCAAATGTAGCGATCATCATAAGGAAATTCTCATCAAAGACCTGTCCGTGGCTTATGTTGATAGCAGCCTTTCTGATAACATCATAGCCAATGATGATGTATGGGATCAGATATAAAACAAATCTTACAAGCTCAGGCATCTTATCAAAAAGCCCAGTCTTGTCACAAATAAGTAAGATAATAAATAGAGCAAGAACTATTAGTATTCTATTTCTAACTTTTTTCTGTTTCTTTGTCATAGCCATAAACCTCTAAAATAAGTTAGGCAAGTTCGATCTCGCAATCTGGCTCAACCTTTTTACAAGCCTTAACAGCTTCATCTAAAACCTTATCAAATACTTCCTCAGCAGCCTCTAAAGTAAATTTCTGAGTCATAAAGTTAACTCTGGCATTATCAACGCCACTGATCTTCTTAACTGCTTCCTCCATCTTTGCTGCACAGTTTGCACAATCAACCTCACACTTAAATGTCTTTTTCATAACTTATCCTTTCCGCCGTGATCGGCTTTAAAAATTTACTCTTCAATATGATTAAGTCCCTGATCGATAATAGTTCTGACATGATCATCTGCAAGGAAATAAACAACCTGTTTACCTTCTCGTCTGTTACCTACGAGCTTGCTCTGTTTTAAGATCTTGAGCTGATGCGATATTGCTGATTGCGTCATTTCCAATGATTCAGCTATATCACAAACGCACATTTCTGACTCAAATAAAGCAAACAATATCTTGATCCTGGTGGAATCACCAAATACTTTAAACAGCTCTGCAAGATCATATAATTCATCTTCACTTGGAAGTTCTCTATGAACCTTCAGCACAATATTGCTGTGGCAATGGTGCACGTCGCAGTGTTCAACATCATTAAGTGCCATATCTCTTACCTCCTAAGTAAATGCATATTCCAAATACAAGTTTCATTTTTTGATTTGAACATATGAATGACTGTTCATATGTTCAATATAAAACTACTCCAATTATTTGTCAACACTTTGTTTAAAAAATAATTGGAGCACTTATATTTCTTGAACTAGAACCATTATTTTATTAACTATCATTTTTGCTTCATCGGTTCCAATGATATCATCACTTCCAAATAAGTCTTCTCTAAGAGGCAATATGATTCCTCTTACGTAACACTGTGCAATAGGATTAGCACAGACCTTACAGGAATAGATGTCTTTAAGCTTTCCAGCATCCTTCCAGTCTTCATCCTTTAGTTTAAGAGCATTTTTCATAAATTCATAGCATATTCTGGCTGCCTGTCTTTTAGTTAGCTGCAATTCAAAAAGGGCATTCCCCTTTTCATCAATGATCTCAGTAAGATAGAAACCTATATCATCGGTTGAAAGGGTTTGCCCTGTTAACTTTTCATATTTACTTATAAGCTCATAAGTAAAATCTTTAGAATTCATACTTTTGCTCAAAAGCCTTTAATCTACTGGAGTTAAGATAAACGTCCTGTTGTCGCAGGCTTTGAGACCTTTGACCATCAAAACATCCTTATCATTTAAGACTTCTTCCTTGGTATATACATCTTTTACCATGTACTTCTGAAATCCCTTAGGATTAAAGTCATGCAATGTAACTGCATATTCCTCATTATTGTCCATAAGACTAAGGTTAATGAAGCTGATGGCAAGTCTGCCGTCAGATAAGTTCTTTTTAAGGATATCGACTCTGTCAATGTCTCTGATGTATTCCCTTGATGGATCATCCTTAGCAAGGCTTGAATATACACGTTTAGCCTGAACTCCAAGTTTGTCCTGATTTATTGCTATAAGGTCTTTATTAGCAATTATATTATAGATCTCATCGCCTTTACTTACTCTTCTAAGGTCAACTCCCAGCATAAGTGGTGAATTCATCATACACCACATAGCCATGTGAGTCTTATTCTGAGTTTCAGTAAGGCCATCCATGCCGATCATCAGCATATCGGGGTCATTCCAGCCCTTATCAAGGCCTGAAAACTCATCCATGATAACCGCCTTATTGTACTGAGTTGTAACACTAGTAGTATAGTCCTCTATCCATGCGCCATGACCAGGATCTCCGTCGCTTCCAACTCTAAAGGTAATATCATTAAGGATTCTCCATGAGTCACAAACTTTATAGCCCCAGTTATGTGGCTGAGTCTTGCCCCATTCGCAGGCCGAGTAATAAATATCCTTGTCAGGATCAAGTTTTTTAAGCTCTTTTAAAAGTCTGGCATAGGAATTAAGAGTATTTTCCTGTCTTCTGTGGTTCATAAGCCTAAGCTTATTATTACCTCTGGATAAAGAGATCTTAATATCCTGGCTCCACTCATAGCTTCCTTCTGTCTCAGTTTCTTTTAACAGATCATCGTAAAAAAAGCTGTCCTCAACGGCAACCTGAAGCCACTGGCCAATGCCTTCTTTCTTGCCCGTAGCATATAAAACATTTAAGCTGACGATCTTTTCTGAATCTGAAAAGATATCAAATATAAGCTCGCTGCTTCTTGGGCCAACAGGACTGGCATCAGGGCCAGTACCATCGTAGGTTCCAAGAAATGTAACATGGTCATCCTCTAATCTTGCAAGATCACCAGTGATCTTACCATCAGAAGTTACCTTATACTCAAAGCCATCAACCTTAATTGCCTTGATATTAGGTGCAAATGTAAATCTGGCATTTTCAGCATTAGAAAAAGTGGCATTATCAAAAGGATAATAGCAATTATCAACCTTTAAAAAATCAACGCCCCACTCGAGATAACTCTTTGCATCTACATCTTCGTAGCCGCAGGTTCCAACCTGAGCTCCGGCGCAAAGATTTGTACCAATGTCATTGTACATGCCAAATTTAAGACCTTTATCATGAACATAGTCAGATAAAGCCTTAAAGCCAGATGGAAACTTAACTTCCTCGTTAGAAAGCCTGCCGTCTACTCTCTCTGACTTATAGCAGCCATCATCCAGGATGACATATTCATAACCAAGCTTATCAAGACCAAGTTCTACTATCTTGTCAGCCATAACCTTTGTAAGTGCCTCTGTGTTGCCACTTCCAAAAGCATTCCAGCTATTCCAGCCCATGGCAGGAAGCTTATTCTTTTGCTTGCCTGCCAGGACCTTTCCATTATCAAATTGATCAAACCTACCCTCTTCCCCGATATGATCAGGAAATAAGTTGTCGTAACCCATGCAGTAAATACCCCTTAAGTAATAATATTCAGTCTATTAGCATGTAACCTTCTTGAAGGATTTTTTACCCTTCTTAACCATGATTCCATCTGCAAAGAAGTCCTTAGCATATGTTGTCTTTACATCTGTAACTTTTTCATCATTTACAAGAACACCGCCCTGCTCTACAGCACGTCTGGCTTCGCTTCTTGTTGCGCAAAGGCCTGCAGAAACGAGAACCTGCATGATATCAACTACGCCATCTCTGAAGTCCTCTTCCTTAAGAGCAACAGATGGAACGTTTGCCATATCTCCACCGCCAGCAAAAAGAGCTCTAGCAGCATCCTGAGCCTTCTGAGCCTCTTCCTTACCATGTACAAGTGAAGTAAGTTCAAATGCAAGGATCTCCTTCTTTTCATTAATTCTTGAAGGATCCCACTTCTCCATCTCAAGGATCTCTTCGATAGGAATGAATGTAAGCATCTTGATGCACTTATCAACATCTGCATCGCCTACGTTTCTCCAGTACTGGTAGAAGTCAAATGGTGAAGTCTTGTTAGGATCAAGCCATACAGCATTACCAGCTGTCTTGCCCATCTTCTTACCCTGAGAATCTGTTAAAAGAGTAATTGTCATAGCATGAGCATCCTTACCAAGCTTTCTTCGGATAAGCTCTGTACCGCCAAGCATATTGCTCCACTGATCATCTCCACCAAACTCAAGGTTACAATTGTACTTCTGGAACATGTAATAGAAGTCGTATGACTGCATGATCATGTAGTTAAACTCAAGGAAGCTAAGTCCTTTTTCCATACGCTGCTTGTAGCACTCTGCTCTAAGCATGTTATTTACTGAGAAGCATGCACCAACCTCTCTTAAAAGCTCAATGTAGTTAAGGTTAAGAAGCCAGTCAGCGTTGTTGACCATCATAGCCTTGCCTTCACCAAAATCAATGAATTTCTCCATCTGCTTCTTGAAGCACTCTGCGTTGTGATCAATATCTTCTCTTGTAAGCATCTTTCTCATATCAGTTCTGCCTGAAGGATCACCGATCATAGTTGTACCACCGCCAATAAGTGCGATTGGCTTGTTACCAGCTTCCTGAAGTCTCTTCATAAGTGTAAGTGCCATGAAGTGACCAGCTGTAAGTGAATCAGCTGTACAGTCAAATCCAATGTAGAATGTAGCCTTTCCCTCATTTACAAGGTCTCTTATCTGTTCTTCATCAGTTACCTGTGCGATAAGTCCTCTTGCCTTAAGTTCCTCGAAAATCTTCATATCTGTCTCCTTTTTCTATTCACGGTGCGAAGGAATAAAAAAATCCTCCGCAACCAATCTGATTGCGAAGGACGAAAAACTCCGTGTTACCACCTTCATTCACATACAGCTCACGCCATATGCCTCAATAAGTACGATCTTAAAACTAAAAAAGACGATACTCTCCTGATATAACGGTCAGTCCCCGTCAGAAACTACTGCAATTTCGCCTCTGCTGCTCACGGAGGTATTCATCATCACTCTTAACTAAAGCTTCTCACCAACCAGCTATTCTCTGTTGTCAGGCTGTGACAATTACTTATTCCGATCAATGCCTTTTCTTTTATATTTATAGCCTATTCTAAGATTCTATGGAAATTATGTCAAGTTTTTGTAAATATAAATTTTGAAATTTGTTAAAACCATGTACACATTTTCGACACAATATTTTCAGAAAATAATAAAGGCAATTTTCAAGGAGGAAATAAAATGTTTACAACAAGTCTTTATACGCTACAAAAAAACAACCCAAGTACATTTGCAGTTATGATGACAAAGCGTCAACGTAGAAAGTTAAGCGAATACTTAAAGAATCTTCAAACTGACTTTGACATTGACAAAAGTAACAATCAGTATAGTACTCTTACAAACAAATTAGAAAATGGCTACATGTCATACAATGACAACGAATTAAAACTCATGAGAGCTGCTATTACTTGGAACAGGTTCTACGCACCACTTTCATTTTTACTTCAAAAGTACATGTTACGTACCGTAAATAGATAAAACTTCCCTCTTTTGGGAAGTTTTTTCTTTTACAAAAAAGCTATTGAAAAATAAATCATACTAAAGTATTATGATGCTAGAAAATAAAAAACAAACGCAGAGTAGAGACATAAGCGTTAAGTGCCTTTTGAACAGGGAGTTGTCATTAGGACGAAGGTTTATCCGCGGTTTACGTCTCGCATCCCGCTGCTACATCGTTTGAATATCTTTTTTATCCTCCGATGTGGTAAAGGAAAAACTGCAAAGGAGGTATTATTATGAATGAATTTCTTGATTCTAGCACTAACTCCAATTTTTTTAGCAAAGAAAGATTAAGTCCAAAAACCATGAATCAGCTTACTAATACCAGAGTTATGGTATTTTGCGGAGTCATTGGAGCAATTGCTGTTGTCCTAAGTTCAGTTGCAACCATTAAGATCGGTGACTTCTTAAGGATTGGTTTTTCAAGTATTCCAAACCAAATTGTTGCTTTTCTGTTTGGACCCTGGATTGGAATGATCTTTGGAGGAGCCATGGATATAGTAAAGTTCATGGTTCACCCAGACGGACAGTTTAACTTTTTGTTCACTTTAGTTCCAATGGTAAGTGGTCTTATATACGGATTCTTCCTCTACAAGAGACCGATCAATATCTGGAATATCTTTTTTGCTGAGCTACTCGTTAAGATCATCTGCAACCTTGGAATGAACACTTACTTTATCATGCTCACAACAGGAAATGCCTTTAAGGCTATCATGCTTCCAAGAATAATCACCAATGCAGGTAAGCTTCCATGCGACGTTGCTATAATGCTGATTCTCTTACCTATAATCAACAAGATCCTAAGACCTGAGTTTGAATCCGGTAGAAAACCACATGGGAACGTAGTCTGCAAGCCGAAGAAAAACTAATGATCTTCAAAATATAGTAAAGAAAAAACAGCTTCCTCACCAATCGAGGGAGCTGTTTTCTGTTCTCTTATCTCTTTCCATCAGATTTCTTAAAGCATCTTCTGGTTTTTTTCCCTTAAATAATATCTCATTTACTTCAGATACTATAGGCATTTCAACTTCGTATTTTTCAGCAAGTTTAAGTGCAGCTTTAGCACTATATACGCCTTCTACAACCATCTTAACTTCATCCATGGCTTCTTGATAGGATTTGCCTTGTCCGATGAGGATTCCAGCTCTTCTATTTCTGGAATGCATAGATGCACAGGTAACTATAAGATCACCTATTCCTGAAAGCCCACTAAAGGTCTCAAGTTTGCCGCCCATTGCCATTCCAAGTCTGGACATTTCAGCAATACCTCTTGTAATAAGAGCTGCCTTAGCGTTATCTCCACATCCAAGGCCATCAGCCATTCCTGCGGCAAGAGCAATAACATTCTTTAAAGCTGCACCAATCTCAATACCAAGCATATCAGGACTAGTATAAACTCTAAAAACGTTATTCATAAATACGTTTTGTACGTATCTTGCAATATCTTTATCAAAGGCTCCAATAACTATAGTTGTTGGCATCTTACGACCAACCTCCTCAGCATGGGAAGGGCCTGATAATACGCAAACATTGCTTCCTGGTATCTCATCAAGAATTACATCAGACATAAGCATCATAGTATCTTCTTCGATACCCTTTGAACAGTTGACAATGATCTGCTGACATTCCTCAGTAGGATTGATATATGGAGCAATAAGCCTTGCTGTCTCTCTCATATGGGCAGAAGGAATAACAAGAACGATAATATCCTTGCCCTCAACTGCCTCCTGAATCTTTGAGGTATAGATCACATCATCTGGGAGCTTAACTCCTGGAAGCTTATCTTCATTGCCATGATAACTCTTTAGTTTTTCAACAGATGAATCGCTTCTGGACCAGATTGTAACCTTATGTCCATTATTGGTAAGAAGGAAAGCAAGAGCAATTCCCCAGCTTCCTGCACCAATTATACCGATGTTTTTACTCACAATTTTCCCTCATTTAGTCAATCTTGTTCTTTTTGAACAAATATGTTTTTCTTTCATTTCCAGATAAAAGCTTCTGGATATTGGTTCTATGCTGATAAAAAGCAAGAACTGTCATAAGGAATGCAACAACATACATCTCAATCCTAACGCCCTGAGGCATTACATTGATAGCCATATTGCAGATTCCTGTCTGGCCTTCGACAATAAGCTGGATAAAAAAGCATGTATAAAGGCACAGACTTCCAAGTGATACGTAATGTGTAATATTGAATGGAACAAGGAAAGCAAGAAGACCTACTAAAACAAAAGGAGTTCCTGTTGCAATAATATAGCCTGAAGTAACTGCTATTCCTTTACCACCTTTAAATTTAAGGAAAAATGGGAAATCATGTCCAAGTACGCATCCAGCTGCTGTATAGATCTTAAGGAAGTAATTGTAGCTTGCATATACTTCACTTCCAAAAATCTGCTTAAATACAAATCCTGTAAGGAATATAGCGAGAATGCACTTGATCATATCTCCAAAAAGGACTATAAAACCAGCCTTAGTTCCAAGTACTCTCAAAGTATTGGTTGTACCTGCATTACCACTTCCAACCTTGCGGATATCTACTCCTTTAAGTCTTCCATACAAAACTGCAGTCTGGAACATACCAAATGCGTATCCAACAACAAGGCAAAATACTCTAACCCCAAACAAACTCAAGCTGTTCATTTCTTTATTTTTCCTCTTTTCTCTCTCTGATAATGAATCTTAGAGGAGTTCCCTTGAAACCAAAGGCTTCTCTTATCTGATTTTCGATATATCTGGTGTAGCTAAAATGCATAAGCTTCTTGTCATTGACAAATATTACAAATGTAGGAGGCTTAACAGATGCCTGAGTAATGTAATACAGCTTAAGTATCTTACCCTTGTCACTAGGTGGCTGTTGCATTACAACTGCCTGTGTCATAATCTCATTAAGTACACCTGTAGAAACTCTAAGGGCATGATTCTCGCTTACCATATCGATCATATCATAGAGCTTAACAAGTCTCTGACCTGTTTCTGCTGAAATAAAGATGATCTCGGCATAATTCATAAATGCAAGAGTATTTCTAATATCCTTTGTAAATTCTTTTACAGAATGATTATCCTTCTCAATAAGATCCCACTTATTAACAGCGATGATAACAGCTTTACCGCTTTCATGTGCAATACCAGCGATCTTTGCATCCTGTTCTGTAACGCCCTCTTCAGCGTTGATAACAAGAATTGCTATATCAGCTCTTTCTACAGCACCTACAGTTCTAACGATCATGTAATGCTCAAGCTCATCTTTGATCTTGTTCTTTCTGCGAAGACCAGCTGTATCAATAAATGTATACTTTTTGCCATTGTACTTAACTTCTGTATCAATGGCATCACGTGTGGTTCCTGCAATATCAGATACAATAAGTCTGTTCTCACCAATAAGCTTATTGATAATAGATGATTTTCCTACGTTTGGCTTACCGATGATAGCTATCTTAGTGGTGTCATCCTCCGTATCATTCACAGAATCTTTTACAAAATGGCTTACAACCTCTTCTAAAAGATCACCGATACCCTGCTTGTTGATAGCAGATATCGGGAATGGCTCACCGATACCAAGATTATAGAACTCGTAAACATCAAGGCTGTCTCTATTAAAATTATCGACCTTGTTGACGCAAAGAACTATTGGCTTACCTGACTTACGGAGCATGTCTGCAACCTTTGAGTCAGAGTCAGTAAGTCCCTGTTTGACATCCACCATAAAGATAATGACATCAGCTGTATCAATAGCGATCTGTGCCTGTTCTCTCATCTGAGACAGAATGACATCCTTTGAATCAGGCTCGATACCGCCTGTGTCAATAAGTGTAAAGTTATGATTAAGCCATTCTACATCCTGATAGATCCTGTCTCTTGTTACGCCAGGAGTATCCTGAACAATAGCAATCCTGCTACCAGCAAGAGCGTTAAATAAAGTAGATTTACCAACGTTTGGCCTTCCTACTACTGCAACAATATTTTTTCTACTCATTTCTTATCCTTTATATAATTCATCTTCAGGAATATCCAAAAGAAGTGATACAAGATTGTGTCCATCACACTTTGATATTCCTACATTAGTATCAAGAGCCTTTTCTATGTCTCCGATCCTCACATCATCTAATAGATAGTCTTCACCACTTCTAAGAAGATTCTCAGGGAGATATAGTGTGCTACCAAGTTCCCTGCCTTTAAGCTGTTTGATGATATCCTGTCCAGTTAAAAGTCCGGAAACTGTGATTCTCTCGCCAAAAAACTCATTTATTATCTCATAAACATGTACCTTAAGTCCAGTTGAAACTTTCATAGCCTTTTCAACCAGCTCTTTTATACAAGGATAAACAAGTCTTCCTGTAGCAAGCGAAATCTCTCTTTCAAGTCCAGCAATGTGATCTCCATGCTCAGAAACAGCAACCTCAAGGGCTTCATCAAACTCATCCATTAAAAGTCTCACCATTCCAACGCCGTTTTCAAGCTGAATGTAACCGTCGTACCTATCAGCCTCTGGAAAAGGCCTGCCAGCTAGGAAATACCATTCATCACTGGCATGAATAAAGTGGATACCATGTTCATCATAGATCTTGCGTTGCCAGCTCTCTATCAGATCAATAACTTCTGCAGCGTCCTTGGAATCAAACGGTTCAAGAGGATACAGTCCATCTCTATACTTGGAAAGACCTACTGGAACAACAGACACACTCTGAAGATTAGGAATATACTTGGACATATCCCTTATTGATCTCTCAAGCTCAGCACCATCATTGACTCCCTTACATAAAACAATCTGCCCATTAAGCTCAATACCAGACCCGGGTGCACAAAGTCTGTCTACTTTCTTGAGAGCTTCACCTGCAAATCTGTTCCCCAGCATCTTGCATCGAAGTTCCGGATTAGTCGTTTGAAAAGACACATTGATAGGGGATAAATGATATTTAAGTATCCTGTCTATATCTGCGTCAGACATATTCGTAAGTGTTACATAATTTCCCTGCAAAAAAGAAAGTCTTGAATCATCATCTTTAAAATATAATGTATCTCGCATACCTTTTGGCATTTGATCTATGAAGCAAAAGATACAATTATTGGAGCAACGTCTGTAGTTGTCCATAAGACCATTTTCAAATTCAATACCAAGGTCTTCGTAATAATCCTTGTCTATATCAAGAAGCCACTCTTCACCATTTTGTTTGAGAATCAAAACATCAAGATGTTCGTCCTGAACAAGATACTGATAATCAAAAATATCTGTGATCTCCTGATCATTTATCTTAAGGAGTTTGTCTCCCGGTTCTATATTTAATTCTTCTGCAATACTGTTCTCATCTATTCTACTTATAAGATGACCTTTTTCTTTTGGCATAAAAATTTCCTTTATCTTTAAATACTTCGTCACAATATTATACATTTTTTTTATTGACGTGTCAGCATTCATGATGGTAAAACAATAAATGTAGAATTATGTTCTTTTATAAATGCAAAAAAGGAAGGGATTATTATGCCAGATTTTCACAAGCTGGAAGGTACTATTCCAGTTGCCCCACTTAGTCTTATTGTTATGGAGTCTGCCAAGGAACTTGGAGACAGTGTAGACCGCTATATTTCAGAGTTCAGACACGACTTATATAAAATGCCGGAAAATGATCCCGCTTTTCACGGATATGTAAAAAGCACTTATCAGACAGCTTACAGCCTTGACAGATTTGGAAGCGGCGAAGCTAAATGTACAATCAATGAAAGCGTTCGCGGAAGTGACGTCTATATTCTCACAGATGTATGTAACTATAGCATTACATACAAAATGTACAACTATATCAATCACAAGTCTCCTGACGATCATTACCAGGATCTTAAGAGAGTCATTGGTGCAATCACAGGTAAAGCAAAAAGAATAAATGTTATCATGCCTTTCCTTTATGAAGGCCGTCAGCACAAGAGAAACGGAATGGAGTCTCTTGATGCAGCTCAGATGTTTAAAGAGCTTCATGACATGGGTATTTCAAACTTCATTACATTTGATGCTCATGATCCTAGAATCTCAAACGCTAAGCCACTTGGTGGATTTGATAACTTCCTTGCTTCATATCAGTTTATGAAGGCTCTTTTATCTCATATTGATGACCTTGTTGTAGACAAGGACCATCTTACTGTTATCAGCCCTGATGAAGGCGCTTTGGATAGAGCCGTTTACTTTGCAAACGTAATCGGTGCTGACACAGGTATGTTCTACAAAAGACGTGACTATGCTCACGTAGTTAACGGAACAAACCCTATTGTTGCTCACGAATTCCTTGGTTCTGATATTTCAGGTCGTGACGTTATCGTAATCGATGACATGATCTCATCAGGATCAAGTATGATAGATACAGCCAAGCAGCTCAAGAACATGGGTGCTAAGCGAGTATTTATCTGCACAACCTTTGGTCTTTTCACAGATGGTATGCATAAATTTGATGAAGGTTACAAGAATGGCTACTTCGACGCAGTCATCACTACTAACCTTACATACATGAATGAAGAGATCACTTCAAGAGAATATGTATTCATCGCTGATATGGGTAAATTTCTTGCAACTATCATTGATTTCCTTAATCACGATGCTTCAATGTCAACAGTTAACATGCCAACAGACAAGATTCACGAGATCGTTGGTAAGTACAACTCAGGATGCAAGACTCCTGAAGAGTTATTTGAATAATCTTTTACAAAATAAAACGAGGCTTTTATAGCCTCGTTTTTTTAATATATGTATTTTGCAACAAAGCTTTATTCGATCACTTCAAAAGTAAGTATTGCCTTGAAAAGATCTCCATCAAGCTTGATATCAAACTTACCACCCTGAGATATTGTAAGATTCTTGGCAATAGAAAGACCAAGTCCGCTTCCTTCTGTAGTTCTGGACTCATCTCCTCTAATAAATCTCTCTGTAAGCTCTCCTTCATCTACATTGAGCTCATTAGCTGAAATATTCTTGATTGAAAATACCACGTATTTCTTGTTATTTTCTTCTTTGATACGCATATCCATGTAGACTCTTGTGCCAGGAAGTGCATATTTGCATACATTATTGATGAGGTTCTCAACAACTCTCCAGAGATGTCTTGCATCTGCCATGATAATAATTGATGGCTTTTCTGCTTTAAATACAGGAGTAAGTTTGCTGGCTTCAAGTTTTTCAAAGAATTCACCAATAGTCTGATTAACAAGCTCTACAAAATCGATTTTATCAAGCTGAATACTGATATTACCTGAGCTTATCTTTGAAGCTTCAACAAGGTCTTCTGTTAACTGCTTGAGTTTTTGAGATTTAGCCTCAAGAACTGCAACATACTCTTTTACTCTTGCATTATCGATATCTTCTCTCTTAATAAGATCAACATAATTGATGATAGATGTAAGAGGAGTCTTAATATCGTGGGATACATTAGTAATAAGGTCAGCCTTTAGCTTTTCATCCTTCATACTGGTATCCACAGCTCTATCTATGCCTTCACCAATTGTATTAACAGCTTCAGCAAGACTTATATTATCTGCGTGGAGATTATCAATCTTAACCTTTGCTTTAACGTCGCCATTTTGAATATTCTCTATTACATGTATGATCTTGTCTCTATCAAGGTTTTGCCTGTAAAGATACACTCCAACCAATACATCAAAAATAACTGCCAGCACAATTCCGGCGAGTCCAATATTAAAAAGAAGTGTGTTAAGAACCACAAAGCCAACATAAGGGATCCAGGTTCTGATGATAACGTTAGCATTATCAGTTGTTGAAAGGATAAGCTTTTTGGCCTTTATGATCACCTGTCTTGTAAATGAATCCTTCCACAGGGTCTTTTCCTTGTACTTCTTAAAAAGTCCATAAACAAGGTACAACAGACCGATATCAAAGACAAATGCTCCCATGGCAGCATACACAGGAAAATGTGCTATCTGAAGAAGCTTACCATAGCTGATATCCATAATAAGGCTCGTAATAACAAACGCCGCAAAAGGAATCAGAATGATACCTAAGCCTATCCCAATGATCGCACCTGTGTATATAGTTTTTTTGCGCTCTTCATCAGCACCATTATTACTAGCTTTTAGTCTGATCAAGAGAATAAAGAGATATACTACTGCAGCAACAAAGCTAAGGATATAAAGCTGCGTTCTGTAAGGCATATATTTTGAAAAGCTTATCTTTCCTTGAGTAAAGCCATCAATGCATGGATAATCATTGGTATCAACAGCAATATACACCTTGATCTGATCAGGGAAAGCATATTTGTAACTCTTTACAAGAGAACGGATTACACTCTCTTTTATAAGAGTATTGGTCTCATACTGAAGTTCATACGGGCAATAATAAATGTATTTACCATAGCCTTCGAACATACTCTTGATATCGATTCCTGTAGTCTCTTTTGAGAGCTCTTCAACATTGGTATAGGTCTCAGTCTTACCGTTTATGGTTCTTGATACAAAATATCTAACATTACTGTTCTGATAGCTATAATAAGAAACCAGCTTGCCGTAATCCTCGAAATTATTAGTAAGTGTAAGAGCCGCCTCTTCTACATAAGAACAAAGGAGATTGTACTCCTCCCAGTTAGATACAAGGTCCTCAACATTCTTGCCATCAACTGTCTCGTATCTTGAAACAAGGATGTTGTGTTTGCCTCCTTCAGGCTGTGTACTGCTTGTAATAGTAAAGGTCATGCTATTATCTTCAAGCTGGGAACTAAGATAAGAATTCATGCCACCAGATACAATATTGTTCTTTAGATGTGTATAAGTAGTTGACTTACTAAGGAATTTAGCACTTTCTTCACCAGTAAAATCACGTGTCTCATACTCAAAACCGCTCTGTCCCCATTTAAGAAGATCAGAAAGATAATAGGTAGCTGTAATATAATCTCCAGGAAGCGTCGTTCCTCTATTTACGTAGGCGGTAACATCAATCTTCTTTTTGCCATCATATTCTCCTGATGTTTCAAGCTGGCTTCGCTCTGCCACAAGCTTTAATACATCTGAGATATTGTTTCCAAGAATATTGTTAAAAAGATATGATTCTTCGTAGCCCTTAGTTCTGTCCGACTCATAAAGATTATAAGAATAATCTCCTCTAACACCTGAAATAATAATGCTTGATCCAGCAAATACATAAAAATATGTAAAAGCAATAAAAGCAGCCATGAGATGCTGTAAAAAGCTTAATAATTTAGGGTGTTTTAAATACTTCGTCATATAACTTCGTCCTCAATCTTGTACCCAACTCCCCAAACCACCTTAAGGTACTTTGGATCTTTAGGATTTATTTCTATTTTTTCTCTGATATGTCTGATATGGACTGCAATAGTATTGTCAGCACAAACTGCAGAATCTCTCCAGATCTGCTCATAAATCTGGTTGATGGAGAATACCTTTCCCTTATTTTTCACAAGGAAAGCTAAAATACTGTACTCTATAGGAGTAAGTCTGATATTCTCACCATAAACTGTAACCTCTTTTGAGTTCTCATCAACAACAAGTCCGCCAGTAGAATAAACATTTTCCTGACTCTCTCTGCTTCCAAGCTTCATGTACCTGCGAAGATTAGACTTAACCCTTGCAACAAGCTCCAGTGGGTTAAAAGGCTTTGTTATGTAGTCATCAGCGCCAATATTAAGACCAAGAATTTTGTCAGAGTCTTCTGATTTTGCAGATAAAAAGATAACTGGAACTGTGCTGAATTTTCTAAGCTCCATCACAAGATGGATACCATCAAGCACAGGCATCATAACGTCTACGATAGCAAGCTGAATACTGGCGTTTTTCAAGATCTCAAGTCCCTGTTCACCATCATAAGCCTTATAGACTCTGTAGCCTTCCTGCTGAAGATAGATTTCAATAGCATCAACTATTTCTTTATCATCGTCGCATACTAAAATATTTTCCATATAAACCTCACATATTCCTATAATCAATTAAACCATCAAAATCTTAAGATTTACCTACGAAATTTCTTAAGATTTCTTAAGAATTACAATTTATTTTTTCAGTGACAAAAATGCGCAGAGATTACCGCGCTCTTCATGATGAACCCTGTGTGAAAATAAAAGATCAGGATTGCACTTTGTGCAGATATCCGTAACCAATATATTGTCCTCTAAGACACCTGCTTGTCTAAGTGTTAGTTTAATAGCATTCCATAAAAAGAGTCTGTATTTTCCATTAGGATAAGGAACCAAAATACGTTCATCTGAAAGCTCAGCATCTGTAAAGGCTTCCAAAAACTCTTTTGCCACATCCTCACCAATCTCATAACAGTCACCACAGATTGAAGGACCGATGGCACAGATACAGTCTTTTGCATCTGTTCCATACTCTTTGTGCATTTTCTTAAGAGCAACAGCTCCGATCTTGCCCTTAGTGCCCTTCCAACCAGAATGTACCATACCGATTGCCTTATGAACTGGATCTACTATGTAAATAGGCGGGCAATCAGCGTGAAAGGTTCCAAGAATGATGCCTGGTACATTTGTAATAAGACCGTCTATATCAGTATAATCGCGAGCTTTGGCAGGTCCTTTTCCTCTGTCTTCTTCCGTTACAACCTTGATATTTGTAGTATGAGTCTGAAATGTCAGAACAAAGTCATCTAAAGTTCTGCCATGCCCCAGTGCATTAGCTACTCTTCTATAGTTTTCATCTACGTGTTCCTTGTCATCACCTCTTGTGTAGCTTAAGTTACACTCTGAGTAATAACCAGTTGAAACACCACCAAGCCTTGTGCTAAACATATGGTCCACGATACCAAGTTCTTCAATTTTTGGAAAAACAAGATATTTAAGACCATCGGATTCTCTAAGCTCCATCGTCTTGTTTTCGCCAGTTCTTTTTATATGTAAATCCATGTTCATAATCTGCCTCTACAATTCATTCTTATATTTACACACTATAGCATCTGGCTATATGAAGTCAAATGAGTCTTTGTCCCAATGAATGGAAACGCTGTCCTGTTCGCCTGAAATACTTATCACATCATATCTAATGGGAATGTCTTCAGAAAGAGAATGACAAAGAAGATAAAATAAAGAAGTTTTACAGATTTTCTTTTGTTTTGACAAACTAACGGCGGCTTCCGGGCCGCCATATTTTGCATCTTTACGATACTTAACTTCTATGAAACATAGATATTCTCCATCACCAGCTATAATATCTATTTCACCACATTTTGCCCGAAAGTTTGCATCTAATATCCGTCCGCCGTTGCTTTTAATATATTCCCGGGCAACAATTTCATACCATTTTCCTATTTCTTTACTACTCACCTGGTCTTATCCTTTGCTTTGATCTTATCCATGGGTAAACAGTCTATAAATTTGACCCAATCAATTCAGGGCTCCTTGATTTTAGCATCAGCACATGCTGTTGACAAGAGCTCTGATGCTCTCATAGTTATATTCTGATGCCTCAATGAGCTCTTTCCTTGTTGGGAATGTATTTGCAGTGCCCCACCTGTTCTCAAGGACTTCCTGAGCAATCTGCTTTTCTGTCTTTTTCATGGGAGTATTCAGCTGGATCACTCCATCAAAATCAACATCCATGTCAACATTTCCTTTGATTCCTGCAACCTTACCCTTTGAGGAATACTGCCATGCAACAGCATATCCTCTAGGCTTTAATGAGGAGCTGAAATTATAAGCTCCTTTGTCTGCGCTGGGATATCTGGCAATCCAGAAATCATAGTCTCTTGAGAGCCCTTTGCCATCAAGGACATTATAATACCAGTCCTTATTGCAATAGATTCCCACATAATAACCAGCTGCCTGAAAGATGTTTGCATATACATGGACTAACCATGTGATCTTGGCTTTTCCCACCTTCCTTAAAGCATCTGCCTCAAGGTCAAGCCAGATTCCATATTCCAACTTTCGCCCATTGAGATGTGCAAGCAGACACTTGGCATCATGGACAGGATCAGCAATGGATTTTGAGCCTATGAAAATATAGACTCCCCTCATGATGCCATTCTGGGCGCAGCCTAAATAGTTTGCCTCAAAATACTCATCTTTCCTGTGAGACTGTGCCTCATACTGGCACTTAAGTATTGCAAACCTTTTCCCATCTGCCTTAACTTTTTTCCAGTCAATATCAAGCTGATAGTGGCTGACATCAATGCCAAAGACCTCACTCATGATTTGTCCTCCCTGATGTTTCCAAGCTGATTTAATAACTGCATGATCTTGTCATATCCAATCATTGACCCTACCCAGACAACAACAATCATAAGGAAAAGGCAGATGATGTTGTTGACTGTCCAAGGGATCCCAAGGAGCATATAGGCACAGGTTGTCCCAAGACCACCAACAACAACTGCATCAACAAGCGCAATCACATTTGCAGAATAGTCCTTGTTGGCATTCTGGTATGCTTTCTTGATTGCCTCTGTGAGGAGCCCTGACACCATGGCTCCCACTGTGAATATTGAAATAAATAATGTGATAGTCATTCCAAGTCCTCCTTGTCTTTTTCTTTGAGCTTTAACCGCTTGATAAGGCAGAGCATCAAGAGCTCTCCTCCAAAGACTCCATAAAAAGCCACAATAAGTGCATCAGACAGTGAATTTTCTCTCAGAAATTGAAAGATTATAGCAATAACTGTGAAAATGATTATTGCAGAGAGGGAAAAAATCACATATTTGTCCAGAGCTGGGAGTCTTTTCTTTCTTTTCTCTCTAATCTGCTTGGTGTTCTCCATGTAAACCATCAATCCTCTTATGTGCAGAGCTTGCGCTCTGTTCAACCTTGATTATTCTTTCCTTTAGGTTTTCAACCTCTGACCTGAGCCCTTTGACCTCTGCCTTAAAGTCTGCTTTAATCTCTTTGATATCTGACTGCATGATCTCCATTTTCACAAGAATTTCTGATGTCTGTGCACCATCATTTTTTGTATCGCTTTTCAGATTCCTCCAAAGAGCTATGGCTGAAATCAAGAGCGCTATAACTGTGATTGCGTCCTTAAATTCTACTGGCATGAAATATCCTCCTTGAGCAAAGCCACATGCTTTACATTGTCCAAATTATCCAGCTCAGAGGCTGGGACATGTTGTAATAACAAAAGGAACAGACTGTCTATTATGTCAGCCTGTTCCTTTATGATCTCATTCTGTCTGTCAACAAGCTCTGGAATGTTCAATATCATCTCTCCTTTGTGACTGTTCCATCCTCATTGATAACAAAACCATCAGCCTCAATTATAGCCCTGACCGCCTCCTGTCTCTTTGCAGGTACAGTAAAGAAATTCTTTCCATCCTTTTCACAGGCTGTTGCATATACTCTATTCATAACTCACCCTCCTTAAACTTCAATCTCTTCCGCAAGCTCCATGACCGCAACCCTGAGCTCTGCCAGCTCAGATGTATTTGAGTCAGTTGCCTCTGATGTTTCTATGAGTCCGTCCCTTGTGTCAGC
This sequence comes from Butyrivibrio hungatei DSM 14810, assembly GCF_900143205.1. Lineage (GTDB taxonomy): Bacteria > Bacillota > Clostridia > Lachnospirales > Lachnospiraceae > Butyrivibrio > Butyrivibrio hungatei. The sequence continues at coordinate 80,973 of NZ_FRDH01000008.1, forward strand.
AATATCATCTGAGTTTGATGCAGTCTGCTCAGAGAGCTCTGTTGTGGCTGCCTCAATCTCATAATAGATTTCTTTGGGGACAAGTGCCTCATCATACTCATAATATGTTATTGTCTCTCCTGATGTGTCTGTCCTCTCAGTCTCAACAATATTCTTTCTGATATAGACATATTTCTCAGAGAGTGTGGTGTCTACCCTTGCAGGATAGATAGCTGAACCGCTATGCTGCCATTTCATACATTGACCTCCTTTTATCAAATCTGCCTATCTTTCTTTCCAGATACTGTACTGATATGTAAGGCTTTATGTTATCAAGATATCCCTTATAGGTATCTGTGGCAGATATCCAGCCAAGATATGATAACATCTGTCTGCATTCGTACACGCTGACATTTATGTCCTTAATCACTTTCTTGTATATCCGTCTGGCTTTCCTGATGGCTTTGGAATAGATTGACCGCCTTAGTGTTAGTCTGTTCCGATAGAATCGAAACCCCATGAAATCAAGAAACCTCCCTCTGTCACCATCCCTGATATAGTGGAATCTAAAGACCTGATAGTTTCCCTTAAGGACAAGTCCTAGAGTCTTAAGCTGCTCTCCAATTGCTTTTCTGATCTGATGGAGATGTCTTTTGTTGGAGTCAAAGATGACCATATCATCCATGTATCTGATATAGACCTTTGCTCCAAGCTGCTCCTTGATATAATGGTCAAGCTCAGTCAGATACCAGTTTGCAAGCCACTGTGATGTATAAAAGCCAAGTGGCAGCCCCATCTCATTCACATCAATGATCTCAAACAGGATAGCAAGGAATCTCTCATCCTTAATCTGTTTCCTTAATTTCTCTTTGACTATCTCATGTGGGACAGAGTCAAAGTATTTCTTAATATCCATCTTGAGGCAATACTTGATGTTTTTGCCCTTACTTATGTGCTTTCTTATGTACTTAGCAGCCCTGTGAGCTCCCCTGTTTGGGATTGATCCATAAGAATGCTCATACATGGGTCTTAAGAAAATTGGTTTTAATACATTGACAACCATGTGATGTATTATCTGCTCCCTGAAAGATGGGACAATTATTGTCCTTTTCTTTCTCTGGATTCCATCATATATGGTGACAGGTGTGTGAGGATCATTCTTAAAATCAATAGCCTGAGCTCTTATCCAGTCAACATATTTCTCAGGATTGTCATGCAATTCTTTAAAGCGTCTGCGCTTTAGTTTGTGCTTACAGACATTCTTTATAGCAAGTTTGATATTCTCATCAGAGATATACTGCTCATACAAATTTTTGTATGTTTTCATTTGTCTTATCCTCTATGCCATTTTCGTTTCCTACTAACAGCATCTTGCTGCGAGTTAATTTTTAGCTAGGGCTAAGGAATATATAGTGCATTTAGTTTTTGAACCGATTAAGGATAGGTAGGGCAGCCCCATTGTTCCAGTTCGCATTCGAGAAAGTGTTGTTCAGATTGACAGCACGACCACAATGGAAACTGTTGTTGCAGTTGCCACCGACATGGGCTGAGAGCATTCAACATGGGCTGGGTGTCGCACTATAAGTCCCTATAAAAATGAATTAAACTTTTTAGCCTTGAAAACTTTAATTCATTTCAAAAATCATGCAAATATCAAAAGAAAGAGAGGGAGAAACCTAGTTTTCTCCCTCTTAAACTCCCTCTTCCTAAGCTGCAAGTGGTTTCAAAGACAGGGCAGCCCCAACGTACCAGGACGCATGCGAGAAAGCGTTGTACAGAACGACAGCACGACCACAAAGGAAACTGTCGCTGCAGTCGCCACCGACACGGGCATAATTGCTCTGACCATTGTTAAACCACAAGCCATCACAGTAATATGTGGTCTCACTTCCACTGGCTGTTGTGGGGATCATGGAACCATCAGAGCCATACTTTGCTTTGTTGTAACAATTTCCAGATGTTCCAGTAGGAGTTGCACTTGCTATTGTGATATATCCTGAGCCTGTTGCATCATAGCCGACCTGATTGGAGCCATCAGCCTTTGACCATGTCCACTTGATTTTCTGTGTTCCAGAGACATTGAGCCAACCTGCTGTCCTTCTCCACTGGTTGCCCCAGTAATTCTCCATGCCAAAGACCTTGACACCCTTGCCTGTTCCATTTGTACCATAGAACATGCCTTTTCCATTCATGGTGCCAGTTTGTAAGAGGTGACTAGCCTGTGAGCCTCCTGTGTAGTGACCATTGCCAAACTGAGCCTGAACATTCATGTTGCGCCCAATCATCAAAAGTAAGACATCAATCATCATTCTGTCTGCAAAGACTTCTGTGTACCATTCTGTCTTGCTGTTCACATTGTTGGCTGTTGCATAAGTAACCTCTGTTGAGCCAGCAACATTGTTCAGGATGCTCTGCCCTGAGATTGACCTGAGCTTGCTGGAGATATTGACTCCATTGTACTTGGCAGTGTAGCAATGGGGAATCAAGTTGCCATCAGGATCATAGAATGACCATGCATGGAAATCAGAATCAACCTGCCTGTCTGCAACATAAAATGTTGCTGAGAAAGCATCTCCTGTGTCAGGCACACACTTAATCCATATCTGTTTGCCATCTCTGCCCCACTCCATCATGGCATTTCCACCATAGGAGGTGTTAGCAACATCTGAGGCTGTGCCATCTGCTTTCTTGGTCTCATCATCCTCATTAAGGTAATAGTCAACCTGACCATTATATTTGACCATGCATGAGCGAGGGACAAAGAAATCATCAACGAGATTCCATGATCCAGCATTGAGCTTATTGGTTGAGTAGTTCATGGATGCAGGTGTGAAATCATAGTTGTCAACATTTCGCCCATTATACTGGACATGATAAGAAATCATGTCAGCAGGTACAGACTCATTTCCGTTGATGTGGAATCCATAAATTGTATAATATGAAATCTCAACAGAATAGGTTGTCTGAGCTGAGACAACAACCTCCTCCTCAAATGTGTCTCCACCATATGTGACAGTGAATGTGTAAGTGTCAGGAGCCTTGGCATTGAACACTGCCAGTCCCTGATCCGAGAATGTGACTGTGCCAACAGTGTGCTGCTCAGAGTCTGTGACAACTACCTGCTGCCCATGAAACTCACTTGATGGAGTTGTGATGTTCACAGTCGCATTCCAGAAATTGATCTCAAACTCATAATTTCCAAAATACGGAATCTGAACAATCTTGCTTGCAGTGTCTATTGTATCTGTTGATGAGATGGTGCACTGACCAATAAACTCAACAACCCTGAGTTGACAGGTCTTGTTGCTGTCAAACACTCCTGTCTTTGTGTGCCCCTGTGAATCTGTAAGGATGACAGGTTTTCCAATGAGAGCTGTCTCATCTGTTGTGACTGTGATAATTGACCCTGACAGACCATCCTCTCTGAGCTCATCAATCTCATTCTGGAGATGTCCAGCAGCATCCTCTGACAACTGGTCTTTCATCTCATCAAACCATGCCTCAAATGCTGCCTGTTGTGTAAGCTCCCAAGCCTCAAATCCTGCTGCCCTTGTTGCCTTAAACTCAGCAAGGTATGCATCAAACTGAGTCTTGAGCTGGTTAAAATCAAAGGTGTCAACAGGAGTGATAACTAGACCGCAAACTGTCAAGTCCTCTCTCTTATCTGTGATAATGCTCTGTGTGATCTGGGTTGCACCTGCTGCCACATAAATCTCTGCAAGCACCAGCTGATAAACTCCATTTTCTCTCACAGGAGCTGTTGGTGTTGGGTCTGTAGCATATCCACCCTTTACCACCTTAAGTGTAATTTCTCTGTTTGTGTCGTTTCTCTCTACAACAACAGTGTCTATTCTGTTATAGGTTGCATCTGCTGTCTCAATAATGAGTGTTGTGTTTGCATCAAAGAGCCTGACTTTGCCCTCAACATTGGCATATCCAGTCTGGACTGTGACAGTCATGTTGTTATTTGCAAGGACTTCAAGGTCTCCCTGAAAGACGCCTGTTGTAAAGAATTTCCTTAACCATTCTGAAAAAGAGTCAGCATCATATGTTCTATCATCCTGCTGCTGTGAGTCTTTTTCAGAGTTAAAGAAATATCCATAATCTTTTCCGTTTGCTGACATTTATTTGTCCTCCCAATCAATTGTTTCTGATAGTGGATTCCCCAGTGTGGGTGTTACTGTCATGAGACCATTCTCATAAATCTCCTGAACAGCTGTTATCCTCATGTTGACTGCAATATCCCATGAGTCTTTTTTAACTGTGACAATATCTCCAAGGTCATAGTCTTTTCTGTAGGTGAAATTGACATCTGGCTGTGTCTCATACTCAAAAGAGCTAACAAATCCATTTGACTCAAGATATTCAAGTCCTCTCTGTGTGAGTGCTGCCTCATACTGAGCCTGTGTCAAATCCTCACTTGATATATCCGAGGCATTGACTGTGTCCTCCCTAAGGTCAAGACCCTCACCAACCCCAACCTCAACCCATGTCCTAGCAGAGCCCTCACCCTGACCGCCAACATAAACCTTTGTCTTAAAGCCTTGGCTGTTCTCTGTATAGATAGCTGAGTTGAGATTGTCATACATCTCAGAAAAGATAACCCTGTTGTTGACTCCCTGAGTTATACTCTTGTCTGTTCCCTTGTATATCTCAAAGATGATCTGCTTGGAGTTAAAGTCAGGTCTGAAACGAAATCCCCAAGAAAAGGACTTGGCAATCTTGGACATGTAAGTCAGGAGATTCTTATATGTGCACTGGAAAGAGATTTCATCAGTAAAGCCATTAAGAGACCCCAAGACAACTCTTGGGATTGCCTCTGTGTCCTCTGACAAGAGCTGCCTCATTATAAGCTCTGCATTTCCTATATATGAATGAGTCCCTTTTATAACCCTCCTATCCATATATGAGACAAGAAACCGCCCTTTTACTGTAATCTCGTTTTTCTCGTTGGACTCCTCAAGGATGATGTATTCAATGACTCCTGCATCAGTAAAGCCTGTCTTATAGACAAGGTTGCCAACCCTTAAGAGATTCCTGTTTCTTTCCGTGATAGGGACATGGATTTCAAAATCTCCTGCCTCGTTATACCTTCTTGTCCAGATGAATGAGACCTGATTCTCAATCACTCCCAAAAGGTCAAGCTCTGAATCATAAATGCGTATCTCCATATCATACCCCCAGATATTTCTCTCTATATGTGAGTTTGACTGTCATATATGCCTCTCCTGACTCAGCAGCATAACCAATTGTGTTTATTCCTGCTATAAGCTGGATAAACTCTGACTCCTCATCCAGATACTCATTGATCTCTGTGGTGACTCCCTCATGGGTGAGCATGACTTTTTTGTTGTTGGTCTCTGTGGTGATAGTAAGGACATCTCCTGAGACCATATTCATAGGATGAGCCAGTGTGCCAACCTTGATAAAGTTTCCTGTCTCAACCTGAGTGATTGATGGATTGTGGACAGCACCATTTGCAATGATCTCTATTGTGAGACCTATGCCCTTGGCACCTGAATAATTCTCAATGGTCTTTAACTTCTCATTGATTCTGGCACCAAATGTCTCTCCCTCAGCTGTGAAAGCATGGATAAACTTAAATCCACTCTCCCAGCCTGCCATGGTGAGAGTGATGTCTGATGTTGCCCTAAAAAATGGATCAGGGCAAATCAGGGAGACAGTTGCTGTCCTTACCTTGTCGATTGAGTCAGGATCAATCTTTTCAACATAGTAGTCAATAACTCTGTCTACTCCGTCCTCAGAGTATATGAGAGTCCCTTTTGTGTCTGGTGGGAATAACTGATAGAGCTGATATCTATTGAGCCTGTGGTTGGATTTATCTTTCAGAGTGAGCACAATGTTTCTCTTTGAAACCACTGTTCCCTGATAGGTGGCACCATCATTCATGGTGTTGTCTGATATACCAACTTTGTTAATAACTGTGTAAATCCCATCACAGTCTGCCAAAAGATAAGGAGAGAATGAGCTGCCAAATGTGGCAGCCATTCCCTCATTGTTCTTGCATGTGATTTTTCTGTTCATTTAGACACCTCTCAAAGCCAGCACCATGTTTCTGGTGGCATTTCTTGTCTGTCTTGCAACCTCTGATGCAGTAAGAGCCTTTGGTGAATAGATGTTGACAGTCTGATTGTAGCCTCCATAATTTGTGCCACCCTCTCCTGCCATTGTCTGAGCTGAATATGCTGAATTTGTAGAAAGAGCTGAGAGCCCACTTGATGTGGCTGTCACAAGAGCTCTGTCTGTCATGTCTCTTATCGCTTTGTCCACAACTCCCATGTTCTGCTCAATTCCGCTTGCTATACCAGCAGGAATCCATTTTCCGACACTATCTCTGAAAGCCTTGCTTGGAGACTCAATGCCCAGTGCATCCTTAGCTCCTTGCAAAAGATTTCCTGCAAGGTCTTTGACTGAATCAACAAGCCAGCTCCAACCTTCTGAAATGCCATTCCAGATTCCTTTGACTATGTTTCCGCCTATCTCAAGGAATTTGCTGGGTAAATCAGCAATAGCTCCCACTAGCTGTGACCCAAGAGCCCTTATCCTTGATGGCAGTGTCTGGATTCCGTTGACCAGATTGTTAAAGAAACCTTGTGCTGACTCAGTAGCTTTCTGCATGAACTGTGTTGCAAAAGTAGTCACTCCTGTGACAACATTGTTCCATATCTGCTGGAGATTTGATGGGAGCTCCAAAAAGAATTTGATAAATGAGCCTATAGCAAATCCTGCCCAGTATGCCAGAGTTGTGGGGAGCTGTGACAACCACTCACCTATTGATGTGAGAATATTGGAGCAGGTCTGACCGATATTTGAAACAAACTCAGCTCCTTTTGCAAGCAGAAACTCTCCAATCTGCAGCAATATGGAGCCAACAGCCTCAAGAAACATTCCACCATACTCAATTATCACGCTCACCAGTTTCATGATAATCTCAGGGAGTTTTTCAATCAAAATCGGTGCTGCCAATATGAGCCCCTGTCCAATTGCTATCATGATCTGAATTGCTGCATCAATCAGTAAATCCAGATTGTCAACCAGCATCTGACAAATCTGGACTACTACCTCAGTGATTTTTGGAATGAGCACTGGTGCCATTTCAACAAAACCCTGAGCCAGCCCCAAGAGTATCTGCAAGGCACCCTCTGCCAGCTGAGGCAGACAGTCTAAAAATGCAAGAGACAGCTGCTCAACTATAGTTACCGCTGCTGAAATAATGACATCTAAGTTGTCAAGGAGACCTTTTCCAAGAGCCTCAAGCAGTCGCAATCCTGCATCCACCATGTCAGGCAACATCTTAATTACCATGTTCAAGCCATCTGAGAGGATTTCTCCAAATGCCTCCATAGCACCAGAAAGACCGCCCTCCTGAAAGGCTCCTGTGATCTTGGAAAGCCCATCAGTGCCAAATCGCACAAATTCTCTCAAGGTAGGTGTCAAAGCATCAGAGATTGCTATCTGTGCACCTTCAAGAGCTGACTGAAAAAGCGTCATGTCACCTGCTAAATTATTCAGCTGTGTATCTGCCATCTCTTTAGCTGCTTTATCTGAGTTCTCAATAGCAGCTGAGAGCTCATCATATCTGTCAGCTGTTGTCCCAAGGAGCGCCTTAATAGATGCAAGGTCAGTCTTATTGAACATGGCTGACAAAGTCTCAGTTTTTTCCTGATCCGTCATTCCATCCATGGCAGCATTGAGCTCACCAAAGACTGTTGGCAAATCTCTCAGCTGTCCGCTGGCATCATAGGCAGAGACCCCAAGCTGTTCCCAAGCTGCTGCTGCCTTGTCTGTTGTCGGTGTCATGGAAAGCATGATATTTCTGAGGTGCGTACCTGCCTCACTTCCTTTGATACCATTGTCAGCAAGGACACCAAGAACTGTGGAAAGCTCTGTTGTTCCACCACTTAAGTCTCTTGCATTTGCACCTATCTTAAGGAAAGCCTCTCCTAACTGTTCAACAGATGTGTTTGAATTTGATGAGGCTGCTGCCATCTGGTCAACCATCACACCTGTTTCCTCAATAGAAAGACCAAGAGCTGTCTGGGCATCTGTTACCATGTCTGATGCTCTTGCAAGGTCAATGGAGCCAGCTGATGCCAGATTGAGAACATTGGGCAGCATTGCCATTGATGTTTCAGCGTCATATCCTGCGAGTGCCATATAATTCAAGGCATCTGCTGACTCTGATGCTGAAAAGGCTGTTGTGCGTCCCATTTCCTGTGCAAAGTCTCTCAGAGCCTCCATGGAGCTCATGGTCTGCCCATTGTACTCAATCATTTTATTCGCTTTGTCTCCCATGGTTGCATAGACCTGAGACATAGAGCTATCAAAATTCATTCCAGCATCAACAGCAGACTTTGCAAAAGCTCCTGCTGCTGTCATAGCTGCGCCTAGTGCTGCTGTGCCTACTTTGGCAGCTGTTCCAAGTGCTCCTCCAAGTGCGCTCCCATAACTGGCAGTACCACCTGAGATAGCATCAGAAATCTTGTTTTCTATTCCTTTTGCATTCGGCTCAATCTGTATATACGCTGTTCCGATTGTATCTGCCATATTGAAACCTCTTATCTTTCAAATGATTTCATGTAAGCGTCAAAATCCTCAACTGAGGCAAAGAGCATATATTCATCTTTCTTTTCAGGATGCATGAGCTCTTTCAAGATGCTCTTTTCCTTGTACCTTCTGCCCTTTGCTGCATCCTTTGTTCTGCTCCATGCTATAAAGCCGAGGGAATCTGCCATCCTTGCAAAGAGTGCCTGTTCAAGAGTTATCTTGCACTTAGCAAAGTGCATTTTTACTCTTGAATCATCTCTTAAACCTAAAGAAAAAACTGCCACCAAAGATGGTGGCAGCTCTTTATAGTGTAAGATATGATAGGTCTCTGCAAGGTCACAGATTAACTTATCCTCACACTCACTTATAATGCGTGCGAGGATCAGGAGTTTTTTAATTCTTTTGCCTGTTCAAGAATCTCAAAGAGCTCTTTCCTTAATGCCTCTGTTGGGATAAAACCATCTGAATAGGACTTGATGTGTTCCATCAGGGCATCCTTATTGTCAGCCAAAAGAAATGTGATAAGGTCAGCTGTTCCCTTGACTCTTTTCATGTTATCAGGAGAGTCAGCATAAGCTATTGCCTCCATGATCCTCCAATCATCAAGGAGCCTCTTATCATATGAAAACTTAAAACCTGTGCTTGTTGTACCTTTTACCATAGATTACTCCTTTGTCGTGCTTACTGGGCTGCTAAATACTCATCATGAGTCGCACCATCAGAATTAGGATAAGCACTTACTGTGATTCCATATGCGATAGCATCGGAATCATTGTATGTGATCTCCTCTCTTGAGGTGACTGCTCCATCAGCAATGACTATCCTCTTTTTCTTGTTGCCTCTTAAGGCAATCTCAAACACCCAGACTCTCTCCTCAGGATCATCTGCCTTAACAGTGATCTTGGTCACTCCTGTCTGGTCATCCACAGTGACATTGTTCTCACCATAGACTCTCTTGAGAACTTCCACATTCTCAGACTCAATGAGTTTGAGTGTGAAATTATCAGAAAGACCATTGAGTGAACGATAAACAGTAAGTCCACCCCAAGCCTTGATCTCAGAGATATCAAGCTCATTGGCATTTGCCAAGCCATCCTCAGAGACATGTCCAAGGCACTCAAAAGCACTTGAGAGGGCTGTTGTTGCATCAGTTGGCAATGCTGTGCCAAGAGGAGCTGTGAAAACAGCACCTGTGACCATCGGCTTACCAGTTGAAACATTTGCTGCATTGTTTCCCATGATTTAATCCTCCGTATAATAAAGATTAAAGATGCACTCATGTGTGTATCTCTTAGTAACTGTATCTATTCTCTGTCCACCTCCTCCACATTTGCTGGAGCTGACATTTGAAAGCTCAATAATGTCAAACATGGCATCCTTGACTTTCTTGTTTAGCTTTCCTGCATTTTCAAAGGTAGTTGAGACAGACTTAATATTGAGCGTGCAAGCGTCAATAAAATTGACCCTCCCATTATCTATTGTCTGGACTATGACATACTCATCAATTTTTCTTGTGGGCTCCTCTGCGTAAACAGGGACATTTAGTTTCTCATTAAGATATCCAATTACCACACTTTCTATCATGATGGATTCTCCTTAGTGTTGGGATATATAACAGCCTTTGCTCTGTCAAACCCAATAAATGGCTTGATATGATGGCTTGAATCACTCATTGACTGAGCTTTATTTGTAACTAATGTGAGCATTCCCTGAGACTGCAACACCTGCCTCCTGAAAGCTCCTTTATCCAGCTCAAACTTAACCTCACTCATAAGCTGTCACCTTCACTTTTTTATTCCATGGAAAGTCTTTCCCCATGAAATCCCCCATATATTCCTGAGGGAGTCCGACTGTGCGCCACTTCCTGCCATAAAACTCAACAGTTGTGTTCTCCCAGTTGTGGTTGTCATCCTTGGGAATAGCCAGAACATAAGAGATTGTCTTTCCTGAGAGGTTATACTCATTTAAGATATCATCAGATGTTGGCTGACCAACCACAACATTTTCAATTGTGACTGGCATTTCCTCAGTGATCTCCCTATTATAGGAGTCAGTCCCTGTGGCAACCTGCTCATTAAGAATTATTGGAATCCCCTTGATCTCCATAAATATCCACCGCCCTGATTTTTTGTCCTTGTAATCCAAGCAACTTAAGCTCTGAATTTTTGATAAACAAACCACCACCAGCACTTAAGAATGTGCCTTGAACACTATAGCCATTGACTGACTGTGAGTATTGTGTCATGGCTGGGCTGTCATCAGTTGCTGATGTCATTTCACGCTTGACCACATCACACACAACCGCAATATATAACCCCTGTCTGGGCTCATAGTCTGCAATCATGGCATCAAGGTCAAGTCCCCTGTCATGAGCATATACATGGAGTGCATTTTCAACATCTGTGATGTAGGTCTGAGCCTTAGTCATCTCATCATTTGAAAGACTCCTCCATCTTGCAATCAAATCATTAACTGTAACATTCATGTTCTTATCCTCTTATGCCTTTTTAGTGGCTTTCTTTGTGGCTTTTTTGGGTTTTTCTTCCTCTGCCTGTTTAATAACAGGAGAGGACTCAATAGCAATCAAGTCCTCTCCATGGCATTCTGCATCAGAGTCAAAGACAAACCCAGTCTTTGTGTTCTGATATCTCATGCTCTCACCTCTCAGACAATAACTCTTGCAAAGGATGCTGCATCAAAGATTGCCCATCCAAGGTATGCCTCACCTCTAAGATATACCTGATTGTGACCCTTAAGGTCAGAGCCAGAGTTATCAGGATCACCATATTCGATAACCTCAACAGTGATATCCTTGCCAAAGCCCCACTTGAACATGTTAGCGAAATCACCAACAATGGCATGGTCAACAATAGCTGCAGTGGCAGCTGCTGTTGCCTTAACTGCTGTCTGAACAGTCTTGTTGATTGAGAGTGCCTGTGTTCCAAGGCTTGCAGGCTGTCCGCCAAATGCAAAATCAGGATAGAGCTTTTCTCCATTCTGCTTTGTCATTGCTGCAAGGGCTGCTCTTACTGTAGGGCTGATTGCCATTCCAGTAACATCACCCTCTCCACCTTCAACCAGCGCAATGGCTGCCTCAAGGTTTGCATCAGCTGTTGAGCTGTTGCCAAGATATGTGACAGTGTTTGTAACCTTGATGTCAAAGCTGTTAGCCTTAACAAGGTCAGAAAGTACCTTTGATCTAGGGTTGATACCATGCATTGCTGCCATGTCAAGACCAGATGCAAGTTTCTTTGCAAAGCCCTCATTGAACGCTGTGAGAATGTCCACCTTCTTCTCATCTGATGCAATCATGAACTCATCAGAGATTCTTGCGCCATACTCAAACTTAACAGGGATGATGGTAATAGGATCAATGGTGACACCACCGTGACTCTTTGCTCCATTCTCTGCCACAATGTCAACATCAGAGTCCATTGTGAATGTGAACTCCTTATTTCCTGTGAACTCAACAGGAGTCTGCTGTCCAAGGAGTGCCAGGGATGACTTTCCCTTAACCTTTGAGATAAGGTCTGTCACAAGAGTAGGATCATAAACTGTAACATTAGCTGCCATAATTTTTTACCTCATTCTTTCTTAAGATTTTCAACCAGCTTTTTCATACTGGCTCTAACTTCCCCACCTGTCTCAGAATCTCCTGACTCTGGGTCTCTAAGTGGAGCTGTGCCTTTTTTTGATATAAATGGTTTCATAGCCTCAGCATCCTTGCGGATTTCTTCCTCTGTTTCACCATTTATTCTATTTGCAAGCTCATACGGAATGCCAAGCTCATGGGCTATCCTGCTCTTAACCGAGGCAGTTTCGTATGCTTTAACCTTGGACTCAAGACCAGTCAAATCATTCTTTGCCTTGTCTCGCTCCTCCTCAGCACTCTTGAGCGAATTGCCAAGCTCAGTGTTTTTGTCTGTCAGCTCTTTGGTCTTTGCCTCAAAGTCCTCAGGGCTGATATAACCTTTGTATTTCTCCTCTGTTTTTTCCGTTGCTGATTTCTCAGCTCTTGCAACCCTGTCTTTAATGACAGCGTCAAGTTGTTCCTGTGTTTCAATTGGTGTAAACGACATTAAAGTTTCCCTCCTACTTTTCCGCTGTAGTTGCGTTTTAATATTTGATTTGTTGCTTTGCTGCCTCCTTATCCTTGGACGCTAACCAGTGAGCCAAGATAACAGAATCCATCAGGGCAATTTCTGTGTCAGGTTTGAGAGCTGAATAACCAAAGCCACCCTTGTTTCCTATTGTTCTCTTTTCACAGTTGGAAACAATATTGGTGAGCTCCTCCTGTCCCATATGGACAATGGTTTTCTTGAAAACAGCTTGCTCAAATATCGAATTTGCCTCAACAACCTCTGCCACAGTTGGCAGGATAGGCTTTTTTAGCTTTGCCTCTTTCATTGCTGGGATCATCAGAGGCTGTCCATTTGCTCCATCAATAGCAACCTTTGCCACATTCTGAGCTTGGGATAACCAGTCTATGATCCATCCGATACCCTCTCGCATACTCTTGCAATCAATGACCTCAACAAAGATTTTCTTGTTTTTGGTCTTTATGGCAATTGCCATAGAGCAATTAGTCCCATCCCTTCCAAACTTGATTCCAACAAATAACTTGTGATTTAAAAACTCAGGGAGTTTCTTTGCCATCATCTGCTGCCATTCAACTTTGGAGATGGCTGACTTGAGGTTATGCTGCAACCACAGTCCAAGTCTCTGGATATTAAAGTCAGTCACATCACCTGTTATCTCATCCTCAATACTTCTTTCAGTGAAAATAACATTGATTGATGGGTTTGTCCGATACCAAAGAATTTTATCCATTGGGTCAGACAGCTCAGGGACAGACCACTCAGCCCAGCCTGTGTTTTTCTTGATTCCTTTAAGAGCATCATTCCTGAAATTAAGAAAGACTGTTCCAGAGCTAACTGCTGTTGGTGGAGTCCCACAAAAAATAGTCTGTGGATTCTTGGAGTCAGTAACAACATACTTGAGTGCTGATTCCTGCTCATCTGTATATTCCTGCGCCTCATCAATTATCAGCAGGTCAAAACCTTCTCCAAGACCACCTTTTCCTGATCTTGTCCTGAAATCGACTGAGCCACCATTTTTGCCAAGAACAACAATTCTTTCAAGACCGAATTGCTTTGAATAGGTGTAGCACTTATCATAAGCCCCTGATAATATATCCTCTTTCTTGGGTCTCTGGACTTCTGTATAGCCCAAATCATCCAAAAGAGTTGTGAGCCTGACTGATGCTGAATGAGATGTGGTTGTTCTATGTGCTGTGTGGAGCACTCTTTCACCATGGGTCAGAGCGTATAGCTCTCTCATGGCTATGATCTCATTCTTTCCATTTCGTCTTGGCACTGAATATCCATACTTTGTATGAACCCATAGACCATCTTTATTGATTGCCAGAATATTATTTAGTTGTTTTCTCTGCCAACTCTGGCAAACCCTCCCAGTTTGCTCATATAGAGTCTGCGCCTCTTTGCCTCTGGTAGTGCGGTAATGGAGCACAACCTGTTGAGTAGGAGTCTGATTACCCTTTTTCATGGCATCATTCCTCCTATTTTTCTATAACAAAAGAGCTAGGGCATTGCGCCTTAGCTCTTAGTTATCAAAACACTGTTCTATTATTGAATGCTATCATATGTGCTATGCAAGTATTCAACAAGCTCCTCATGTAATTTTAGAATTTCCTGAGGAGTATCTTTTTTAAAAACACCTGCCCCTATTTCCCAAGGAGCAATCTGTCTTTTTATCTTTTTTATTCTTTCTGGGTAATCAACTATTGCCATTATTCCCACCTGCCTATTGCATTCACTGTCCTATATTCAGTCAGTACCTCATCAAATCTCCCAATTTCATACATGTCTTTTGCATAACTGGATATCTCACCTACATTGTATATATCGACTCCAATTTGTTCAAGCATTACTTTTGAGCTTATTTTTTGACTGTCAATATAGGTATTCTGATCTGTGTAAATTCCACCTTTATTGATAAAATCCTGAAAATCTTTAGCATGGTATGACTCATGCACCAATACATATTGTTGCTTGTTTTTATCAATAGTGGGTTTTATAAATATCGTGTTACTCCCAGCGTCAAACCTGCCAACAGTCTTGGGTTGTAATTCTGAATCCCCAATAATAACAAACTTAGGGCAATTAACATCTGATAATCTTGTCAGCTCTTTTGCTTTGTCAATTTGATTTTCTATTCTGTGTAACTCTTTTGGTTTAACAGATGCATTGTCAGAAAGATATATTTCATTTCTGCTCCCCTTGATTGCAGTTGATGTGATAGTTTCTCCTTTTGTCTGAGCTGAATACTTTTTATCTGGGTCTCTTTCAACCTTCTTATAGTCTTGATTGTATTTTTCAGAAAACTCAATGCGCTGATTCCTCTTTTCAGCCTCACCCTGATCTCTGAATGTGTGTGCCACTCCACCAGACTCATAAGCTGTCAGTTTTTTTCCATTGTAGTCCAGAGAACACCTGCAATTATCATGTCTCATAAAGACCTCTCTTGGGACTGATGGATAAATATACTCTCCTGTGAGACCATCACACCATTTGCAACAGTCAGAACCACCATACCTGACAACCTTTGCCCTGATTCCTGCCTTATGCTGAAACTTGGCATTTTTCTTGACAGTGTCATCAACAACACTGCGAGCATGTGTCTTGACAGGCTCATTAAGGAGCCACTTTGCATTGTCCACATTGTCCTCAGATGCAAGTCTCTGGACAAATCCGTCTATCCTGTCCTCATCAAGGTCTGCTCTTTGTGCTTTTAAGCGGATTCCTGCATTATCATTTATTGCCTTTTGCACCTGCTCCGCAAAATCAGCAATCATTTCATGATCCGTCCCCAGAGAGTCAGTCATGACTCTTTCAGCAATGTTGTAATACATTTTGCCATCTGGGAGGACTTCTGAGCTAATCTCTGACTGGAATGCATTTGCCCTTGCTGTGCCAACTGCCTCTGCATACTTGTAAGCATCTGTATAGGTGGCAGTCCCAGCCTCAATCTTTTTGACCAGTGCTCTCATGTTAGCATCTTTAATACAATTCTTTTCAAACTCATCATTGATATTTTTAATCAGCTCTGGGCAAATATCTTTCATTGTGACCTCAACTCATATTCTCAAGTCCCTTTATGATATTGGATGCATCAAAGCTCTTAATTGACTTGAGCTGTTCAATGATCCTTGAGACAGTCTCCTTGACCAGTGTTTTCTTGTCATCAGAGATATTCTTAACAGCACTCACAAGGTCTGTGAGCGTTGACTGTATGCTTTCAATCTTGGCTGCTGTGTCTGTCCCACTAGTTGCTGTTGTTCCAGTGCTTGCCGATGTCCCAACACTAGATTTAGAGCTCCCTGAGCTGCTGCCTCCTGAGCTCTTTGACCCTCCGCTTGACTTACTGCTGCCACCTGCTGCCTTGGAGCTCCCTTTAGAGCTTGTGGTTTTCTCCTTGGCAAACTCAGACTTTGACCTGATATTCCTTATTTCCTGCAAAGCCTTGTTCTGATATTCTTTTCTGATGGCATCTTTCTCAGCCTGATTCTTTGCTCCCTTAAGGGCAGCATTCATCTCAGCTTGGAGTTTTTCCTTGACTAGGGCAACCTCCATTTTCCCAGCATCATTGAGCCCAGCAGTTGTCAGACCAATGATCCTTGTAGCCTTGGCAGATGTTTTCTTTTTGCCCTTCTTTCTGCCCTTCTTTTTCCCCTTTTTCGTGTAATTCTCATAATATTCATGAGCCTTAGCTGCATCATAAGCCATAATTATCCAAGCTCCTTTAACAGATTCTGGAGCTGTTCCAGAACATTATCCAGTCCCTCATCACCCATGGTGCCATCACCCTCAATGCCAAACTCCTCTTTGAGCTCATCCTCATCAATGCCCTCAAAGATATCCTCCTCAGGCTCCTCCATAGGTATGCCAGTCATTCTCTCAATGGTCTTTTGGTTGATTGCATCTGGCACTGCCTGATTTATCTTGAGGACTGCATCACCAAAGGAGCCAATTGCGCTGTTATCCATTGTGAATGCAGGTTTCCAGAGTGGTGTTGTCTCATAGAGCGCATTTCTGTTGTAGTGGGTCTCATCCCTTAGGGATGCTGCAACCAGTCCAACATTAAGGAATCCTGAGCCAAATGTCTCCTGAGCCTTGACAGCAAGTCTTTCAAGGTCTGCATGAGCTGCCTTGATGGACTCAGCACTTGATGGATTGTTGGAAATAAAGCCAAGGTCATCAGTTGTGAGACCTGTTATTCCTGCAAAAGCCTTTGCATAAGTGGTCAGCTGTTCCACCAGAGGAGACACAGAGCCCTGTGTGAACTGCCCCATCTGAGGCATATTGCCCTCGTCATCCCTTGTAACCTCAAGAAACTGTGAATATTTTGCCCTCACAGTATCAAAATTACTATCCTGAGATGTCCCAAGGATATACTTTTGTGGGAAAGAATAAAACTCAGCTGCAACCTCCATTCTGGTAATTGTGAATCTTGCTTTATCCTGCAAGTCCATGCAATCCCTACTTATGCGAGATTGACCAAATGGTCTGTTTGCATCTGGGCGATAGATTATAGGCACCAGCAGAGGATAGCCTGTTGGATTGTCTATAATCTGGGGCTCTTTCTGCCCCTTGTAATATATCTGGGTCTCCTCTGGAGTGAAATATGCATCCACAAGGACTGTTCCCTTATCATCTGTCTCAAGGATTGCATAACCCTCTTTCAGGAGGTTTGTTATAGGATCAATGATTCCTGTTGCGTTTTTACCATCAATGACCTGCAATCTTGGGTAGTCGTCCTCATCAGCTGAGATGTAAACAAAGCAACATGCACTGATAAGAGCTGACCTGATGGCTGAATCAAAGAAAATATCCTTGCTGTTCATCTGGAATATTTCCCACAGGTCAAAATTGTCATTGTCAAAACCATCAAACAAGAGTCTGTTTGCCAATGAGTCAACAGCCTTGGCGCACCAGCCAAGTTTTGAGCCATACTTTGCTTGCAAATCCATAGGGATAACAGGTGATGGGTCAACCTTGAGATTCTTGAGCTCATAATAGTCATATCTGGTCTTAGCCCAAGCCTTTTTCTTATTCAGTTTGCTTTTCAGGTATGCTCTGCCTTTTAATTCACTTATTTTTGACTCTAATTCACTCATTTTTGACTCTTGATCCTTCTCTTTCAAAATTCTTTTCTGCGAGATATTGACACAGTAACTGGGGGAGTGAAGTTGTCAGCTGGGGGATGGGTAGTACCAGCCCCCATGTCAGAAAAAATCTGATGTTATTAAATTTTTTCTGATGAATTTTCCTCTCCCAGAAATTAAATTCATTTTTAACACTTGAGCTCAAAAATTTTTCCAATCGCAAGACAACTTGATACTGCTGCCAGCTGCTTGCTGTTGCTGGGTGTAATCAAGCAACTTGTTGGACTTGAGCCTGTTGCAAATCCAATGAGCAAGCTGCAAGTTGTCCATTGCACTTGGATGTCCTCCTTTGCTGACTGGGATGATGTGATCCACAGTTGCACTCATTGGATGTGGAGACTTGAGTGTCATGTCCACAGGTTTCCCACAGATAGCACACACTGACTGTGTTGCCAGTATGCGCTTGCGGTTTCTCCTATAGGGACGCTCATGCACTCCGTTGTGATCCGACCTCTTATGTGTTGCCATATACTCCTCCGTATAACAAAAAGACACTACCCATTCAATGGATAGCGTCTTTCCGAGTCTACTTGATTTTTAGGAGGAGATTTTCTCTTTTCTCTCACTCTTGCTCAATATCATGATATCACATTGAATGGTATTATAAAGTATCATTAAGTATCATTTAGTATCATCTTTTTTCAGCTCCTTTGAGAGGTTTAATAAGGCTGTCCCATGCAGTTTTAAGACATGTTTCTCTGTATATCCCATTTTCTCTGCCACCTGCTGCCAGCTTAGGAGCTTTCCGCAATCATTATCCATGTAATACCAGCGCATGACTTCTCTCTCATTTGAGCACTCTAGTTTTGAGATGTAGGACTCAGCCTCTGCTTTTCTCTGCCTAAGTCCTAAGATGGATGAGTCTATTTCCTGCTGAATGTCAACTATCTTGGCAGCTGTCTTTGAGAGTGTGTCCTCTGGTGTGGACTGTACTCTGTCACCATCATAAGTGATTCCTTTGGGTAATAAGGACAGCTCCTCTCTCCTCCTCATCTCAATTAGGTGCATCAATTCAGACTGCTCTTTCCTGATCTGCTTAAAATACTCTTTAACCTCTTGTGTTGTCACCCCTCAACTCCTCCTTTAATCCTGCTGCCTTGGCAGCTTATTTAAGTCTCCTCTCATGTAAAATGGTTTCCTTCTTTATAGGCTGATGGTAAAGGCATCCATGCTTTTGGTTTTAATCTCTGCATGTGTTCACCACAATTATTGAATGGAACACACCACCATAATCCATCACCAAAGTATGAAGCCATCATCACTTGATATGTTTCATGCCAATACGCCGTAACTAATACTTCTCGTCTGTCTTCTGGCAACCTCTCGCTAACAGGAATCCAACTTGGATATGGTGTTACTGAGGGCAAAGCTCTTATTTTTTTAAGCGCATTAACTGAATTGTTATGTTGAACTATTCGAACGACATCATCTCTATTCACTATATCCTCGCAAGACTCTTGCTCTAACATTCCAATAACATACTGCAAAGCATCTTCAAAGCAATGGTCACTCCCTGTCTGTCCGTATATAGGGCATAATTCGCATAAATCACTATGCAATTCACTGTATGATTTCATACAATGTAGTGCTATTTCTTTTGTCATTCTTCTACCTCGCTAAACTCATTGTATGGATGCAAGCACTCATCATAAGATGGACACTCCATAAAGCTAGAGTTCCCATTTTCTCCATGTGTTTCCTCGCATAAATCTTTGTATGTATGGACACTCACTATCTCTTTCTCTCATTCAATTTTCTCCAGCGTTTCAGGATCAATTCTGAACACCTTAAGCTCATTGGGGAGTCCCCAGTCTGTCATGCTGTGATTTATAATCACATGGATGTTCTCAATTGGATGTGTTTTGTAATCCTCCTCAAAGCAATATGTGGTTTCAGGGTAACAATAATAAACTCCTTCCACATAAGCTGGGTGGTGTAACGACTTAGCTCTATACTTCTTTGGTTTAATCATTCATCTCACCATCCCTATCTTGTATGATACATAGGCAATCCAGAGCAGGAATGCTCCTGCAAGGATGCATATAATCTTTTCAACCATCTCTCTCATTCTCTTTGTCCTGCTGCCTCTTGATGTCATCTCTTATGGACTCATAGTCTGTAATAGCAACAATCAATAGCAATATCCCCAACAATAAAACAATAGCTGCTTTCATTCCCTCATCCTGTCTTTCAGGATAACAATGTATAGGTTATCCTCTTTGTCATATTCATACCCAGTCTTATAGCCATCAGTCTCCAATTTGTTCATGATCCCAATGGCATCATACTTTCCATTTCGTCCCTCAACCTTTATCCTGTCACCAGCTTTAAACCTGCCCATTTAAGAATCCTCTTTATCATTCAGTGTGAGCTGCCTCTCATAAGTGCCAGGTGAGACAATGCCATTGTGAAATAGTTTCATTCTGATGTCATAACCTTCCTGAGCGTCTTTTGACTGTCTCTGAAAGTCTTTCCTGAGCTCTGAGCTATTCTGGGTATCAACAATGATGTCCACAATCTCATCAAGGAGATTTCTTGCCTCTGTGTCTGTCAGGATTCTCCCTGTTTTATACACTGCTGCCTCCTTCCTGCTCTGGGATTTCTCCCAGAGACTTTATAAACATGGCTTTCAGAGTCTGTGTGATAAATTCCTTAGCCAAAAGGTCAATTTAAGACATCCATGTCCCCAGTATTATTAAATCCATCACAGATTGCCTGAACAAGGCATTTCTCAATCTGGTCATCAGTAAAGCCATTTGCTCTGAATTGTTCAATGACCATGGCAACAATGCCAACATACTCTTTCTGGAAATCCTCTCCTGAGTCAGCTTTAACTTTTATTTCTATCTTTCCTGTCTCAGTATTTATCTGTGCTTTAATCATCCTCTGTGCCCTCCTCAGGAATCACTGCGTAGAGCTTTGAGCCTCTGTGGATTCCATGTGAGACAGCTTGTGGTGTTATTTTTAAGATTCTTGCAAGGTCATGGCAATTGTCTCTGACTGCAACAATGTTCCCTTGCTTGTCATATTTTGCAATCATAGCTCCTCCTTATCATTTACCCTGTGCCATGGCTCCCAGCTGATTCTTATTCCACAGCTGGGGCATTTCTCACAGTCAACCTCATTCTGCTTTCCGTAGTCCCAAAATCCATAGCCACACTTAGGACAATATGGGTCATCCATGAGACCCTTGATCTCAACTGGATAGATTCTGCCAACATCTGCTCCATTGCATCTGGCACCACATAGCCATTGCTCACACTCTCTGCAACATTTAAGAGGACAGATGATGTCATCTAAGGTGAGCGCAACATCCCAGAGGTTTCTTTTGTTGCATGTATGCCCTGAGAATTTACACTCCTTTATCTGGGACAGGTAATCAAATATGCTAATTTGCCCTTTTATTTGTCCACTCATTTCCCTCATGATTCCATGTACAGCATTCACAGAAATAGCTGCAGCCATATGCCTCTCTTACTCCAGCGCACATGTTTTTCTTTATCTGCTCACTGTCAACTTTGCGCTCCTCCTTGGAATGAAAGAGCTTATGAATAAAATATCTGATGTAATCGAATAAACTAAAATGTTCCATGTTTACCTCATAACTGTGTCAGAGGGCAGCCTGAACAGAATTTCTCAATAAAGTAATCAGGATCAACACCTGCTGCCTCTGCCCTGAATTTACAATATCCATCACAGATAGATTCCTTGATGGTCTCTATCTGCTCAGGTATTGTCATGTCACTTTTGTTTTTGCGCCTGTGATTATAATTTGTGTCTCTGTAAGTCTTTGGTTGTTCCATAGTTTTATCCCCTTAAGGCTCCCTATCCTGAGATACCTATAACCCTCTCCAAATACATAGAGCGAATATCTCATGATAGGTGGTTTATGCTCTGCCAGCTTGCCCATTCCAAATTCAAGGACACCTGTTTTCTCTGATCCGTCCTTGAAAGTGATGGTCACAAGCTCATCAAGAAAGCAATTCAGTCTCTTATTGTTTCCACTCATAAGCTGTCCCCCTCTTATGGATCGTCAAGAAAATAAAAACCCTCTGGGATGAGATTCTGTCTCATCAAATCCTCATTTTCTGATGGTAAAATGCAGTGTTTATCTGCCTTGTCAGCTTTAAAATCCTGTTTTGGATGAGGCAACATGCCTTTTTGATAAATCAGGCTCTCTTTATTCCAGCCCTTATAATGTCTTTTCAGATACTCCTCTGCTATTTTCAGCATTTCCCCTCTATTCACAGAGTTATCCAGTTTGTCATGGCATGGTCTGCAAACAGTCAGGATGTTCTCCTCAATTCCCAGCCCTCCATGTGATCTGGGAATAAAATGTGCCTCACCTCTACCCCAACATCCACAGAATATGCATAAGTGGTTGTCCCTTTTTTCAACTTTCTCCCTTGTACTCTTAGAGATTGCACATGCTCTGGTGCGCTTATGCACTAAAACTCAGAGTCCTCATCATCCTTAAATGTCATTTTGAGTTTTAGCTTGTCCTTAGATGTCCTTGAAAGAGTCCAAGTGTTCTGGGAATCCAAACTTATGCTTGCTTTTTTTATCAGACCTCTTGAAATCATGCTTGCGAGGATGACAAAGAGTATCTGAATCTCATTCCACCTCTGTAATAGCTTTTTGTCTGTTGGTCTTTGCTCTCTTGTCTGCTGACAAACTCTGTGAATCTGATTGACCATCATGGTGTAAGATGTTTTTCTCTCAATCTCCTCACAGGATAGAGGGCACCCACACTCACCTGAGACAATCTCATCAATCTCATTCTGGGTTGTTCCCTCTCTTACTTTGGTGACTTTCTGCTGATGGCAATATTTGCATGTGCCTGTCACAGTCACCATTTTGAGTTTAATCTTTTCCACTGGCATTTATTCTCCTCCTTAGCTCATTTGAATATCTATTGCCCAGCTCCTCCTTGGGAGCCATAACAACCTTGTGGATTTTAAGGAGCTCTGACACCTGCTGCCATTCAGAGGCATATCTGACAGAATCTCCTTTGGTAGTTATGAAATTGTTTTCCTGCCACTTTGCAAGCCACCCATTATTCATGGCAGCTCTGATGTGGCTGTTTGATATATATAATTTGATCTCTGCTGCCTTATTGAACCTGCCAAGTGCATCCCTTAAAGCTAAAAGGGAGGCTCTTTGCTCTGTTGAGTCCCTTAAGCAGACAATCCCATCTCTTTCAAAGACCTGTCCTTTAATGACTGTCCTGATATACCATCTTGCTTGAACTTCCTTTTTCTGAGATGTGCATTTTTCCTCATCTTGGATGAACATTTCAACTGCCATTTGCCCTATTTCTCCTGCCAAAAAGCCTCTTAATACCATTCAACAATGAGAATTTATGCGGTTTCTTGAGTTTTGGTTTTTGAGGGCATGGTCTTAAGTCCCTAACCATATATCTCTGATATCTGATTCCCAGTCCCTCATGGAATCCTGAGACAAATGAGTCTTTGACAAGCTCATATCCCTTTGGGATGACAGGATCATCTCTTAGTTTCTCGTTTGAAACCATCCTCCTCACCTCTGGTTTTCTTAAATTCCTTGATCTGTGATACTTGGCTTTTCCTTTTTCAGCCTCCTCTTTGGTTTCCACCTTCACAAGGTATTCAGCAAGCTCTCTGTAAGCTCCATCCTCATACATTGTGGATATGTGGATATGTCCAGAACCCCACTGCTGCCTTATCAGCTCCAATAGCTCAGGATCATTAGGTATGACCATGTGATGATGCAGAGCCTCTTTTCTTTTGCCTCTCTCTGTGATGGCTATAAACTTAAACTCTTTGCCAGCCTTTTTGCATCTGCGTCTGACTCTGTCAAGGAATCTCTTTAAATTCTCATCTGATTCCCTATATGTGCACTTTTCATTCCCTTTTGGATAACCTAAGACCAGATGATAACCCTCTCTGAAATTTCCAAGGATCAGGAGTTGCAGTTCATCAGCTCTCAGCTTTGTGTTGTACTTTCTTTGATATTCACTGGACACTTTCTGCCTCTTTTTTCTCTTCTTACCTGCTCCACCAAAGTTAAAAGCTGTGTATTTCTGAACCAAAGTGAACTCCCCCACCTTGCTCACTTTTACTATGTGCAATTTATGACACCCCTATCATAATTTTATCGTTTACGCTAAGTTTAAATATTTAATCGCTCTTGTAATAGGGATAGAAAATGCAGTAAACAAGCGGATTCCACTTGCTTTTCTGCATCTTTTGGGTTACAATAATTAAAAGCAATTTAAATTATTGTTCCACCCAAAATTGAGCTGTCCCCTCAGCTCTTTTTTATTGCTCTTTTTCCGTGTAGAAATTATGGTCTCTGAATGTAAATGCATATTCAAACCATTTCTCCAGCACATCAGAGTCCTTGATCTCAAAGGCAACAATGTTTTCTGCCACTTCTCCATTTAAAATCATTCCAAGAGCCTCTGTGACCTCATAGCTCAGGATCACCTGCTCCTCATATCTGCCATCAGTGACAGAGCTGAAAGCCCCTTTTTGAAATATCACTTCCTCAATGGAGTCTGGAAAAGACCTGCTGCCTACTCTGTTCATAACTACGCTCATGACAAGCCACATGCCATCAATGCCTTGATTGCCAGCCTCAGCCTGTGCAACCTTCATGAGCATTTTCTTTTCTGCATCTGTCATTACCTGCCCTGAGCTCTGTGAAATGCTTTCTGGGCATTGTCCCATTTCTTCAACTTGGACATCTCCATTGACTGATAAATCCTCTGTTTCTCTTTTTTCTTGGATATAGGTTTCTGTCTCCTCATGTGGTATCTCCTCCCAGATTGAATCTGAATTAGTTGGAATTGCAAAGTGCAATAGTGTTCCTGCCATCACTGATAAAATCCCTGTCAGTGTCAGCATTCTTTTGAATCCCCTCATGCTCTCTCACTCCCTTTTGTTCTATTGTTTTCAGGATAGAATAGATGCTGTGCGACTCATCAATTTTGATGAGTCCAATATCATCCACCTGTCTCTGATCTGCTAATATGTGAATCACTTTCATGTATCACCCTCTAAGGCTCCAATATATGCAGAGGAGATTGAGGACACAGGCAATAACATTGATGATGGTTACAACTGTTGCCAGCCTCTGCCTCCTCTTAAGATTTCTGACCGACTCTGAAAACTGCTTGCATAGGTCTTTATAGGCTTTATCCTGAATTGTCATAACTCCTCCCTAAAGCTCTTTCTTAACTTCAAAGCTCTGAGCCATTGCCTGAGCCAGTGATTGCACCAGCACCTCATCACCAGCAAGGTTGTTATAACCTAAGTGGGTAAAGAAACCATGTACCATCTCATGTATGAGTGTCTGTTTCTCCATCTCTGGTGGCATGCCTGTGCTTAAAGTGATCTTGCACTCCTTGTACTTGATCTCTCCAAAGTGGGTCTCACATGCTGTGAAAGAATCATCCTTGAACACAACCTCATGTGGGACACCACAGATGTTGACCTTAAAGTCTCTCATCATACATCCTCCTATTTAGTTAATGTGGAATACCTGCTGCCCCTTGGCGCATTTGAATAATGCTGTTATCAAGATGTTTTAGAAATGTATATGTCAATATACATTTCTAATATGCTATAAAGTCTCTGGGGGCACCCTAGAGACTGCGCCTCAACCAAGTAACTTTTTAAGTTACTCTTTAGCAAAAAAAATGCTGACTGGGTCTATTATATTAAGCTCTTTAATCATAATCTCAATCTCATCTGAGCCAAACACTCCTTTGCTCATCTTGTCATAGAAAGTCTTAGGAGTAACACCAATCAGCTTTGCCACATCTTTCTGTGTCAAATTATTCCTTGTAATTTCAGCTTTTAAATCATTTACCTTAATCATAATTGCTCACCTCTCCAAGTAACTTATTAGGTTACTATTTAACTTTAATTTTGTTTTTGTGACTTGTCAAGTTATTTTTTATTGTTAAAGTAACTTTTTTGTTATATTATTGTTTCTAGGAGGAAACAGAAATGACTATAGGCAACAGAATTAAAGAGCTAAGGAGTGCTATTGGTTTTACTCAAACAGACCTTGCTGATAAGATTGGAGTTTCAAAGCAGACTCTCTATAAATATGAGAATGACATAATAACAAATATTCCATCTGACAAGATTGAGCTCATGGCTCATGCATTGAATGTTTCACCTGCTGCCCTTATGGGATGGGATAAAGAACAATCTGAACAGGATAAGCGCATTCTGTGTAAAGATTATGACCTGCTCAATGATGCTGGGAGAAAGAAACTACTTGACTATGCCAATGATCTTGTCAGCTCTGGAAATTATAAAAAAGAGTCCCAGCCGATTTCCAAAGATATGTTAGCTTGAAAAAATGACGCAACTTTGTGTCAACTTCATGTCATTGACAAATTGAATGTTTTGTGATTTTCTGCTCCTCATTTTTGAGGAGCAATACTTTTAGGAGGAATTATGCAGGTTGCAGCATATATCAGAGTCAGCACAGATAAACAGGCTGATAAGGGCTATTCTCTCCCAGAACAGGAGGAGAGGATCAGAGCCTATTGCAAATCAAAGGGCTGGGAATTATCCAAGATTTATTCTGATGCAGGTTTCACTGGCTCCAATATGGACAGACCAGCTTTGCAGGAGCTCATGAGGGAGATATCTGCTTATGACATTGTCCTTGTCAATAAATTAGACAGGCTCTCTAGGTCTCAAAAGGACACTTTGCACCTCATTCAAGATATATTTGCACCTGCTGGAGCATCCTTTGTGTCTATGCAGGAATCTTTTGACACCACCACCCCAATAGGGATTGCCATGGTTGGCATTCTCTCAGCCTTTGCCCAGCTTGAACGCTCCCAAATCAAGGAGAGGATGAAAATGGGTAAAGAGGGCAGAAAGAAAAAAGGCTTGTGGCATGGTGGAGTGAATATCCCAACTGGATATGACTATAAGGATGGAATCCTGCTGCCAAATGATGAGGCAGAGCAGGTCAGGATCATCTATGAGATGTTTCTTGAGGGAATCTCCATCAGGGACATAACCAGATATCTCCAATCTCATTTCACTACTCGCTATACGTCATGGAATTATGTGGGGACAGTCAGGAGGATTCTTTCAAATCCTGTCTACATTGGAATGGTTGGTGACTATAAGGGGCAGCATGAGCCCCTTATTGACCTTGAAACATTTGACAGAGTGCAAGTGCTCCTTGATGAGAGAAAACAAGGAGGCAAAGTCTCAACAGGAAAACATCTGATGACAGGTTTTATCTATTGTGGATATTGTGGGTCAAGAGTGCGCTCCTGCTGCTCTGTCACCAAGGCAAAGAGATATGGATATTATAGATGTGGCAGAGCTGACACAGGGCAATTGTCAAAACTGGATCACAAATGTGAATTGAAACCTAAAAACGAAAATGAAATTGATGAAATTATTAAAAACGAAATCTTAAAAGTGAAATTTGAGGATGTTGAGATTTCAGATTCTGCTGCCACTGTCCTCCCAGATAACTCAGAGGAGATCAAAAAGATTGACCAGCAGATAAACCGCCTCATTGATCTATATGCCATCTGTGGTGATAATGTTGAGGAGCTTGCTAAGAAACTCAAAGACCTGAAAGCCAAGAAAACGGCTCTTGAAAAGATAAGTGCAAAGCCAAAAAGAGCCACTAAGAAACATATCATGGAATCCTTAAGGATTGCCCAAGATACATTTGATAGTGGCTCCATAGAGGATAAGAGAATGATTATAGATTCTCTTATATCCAGAGTTGACCTCTACAATGATACTGTGAAAATCACTTGGAAATTTTCATGATTATTTTTTTATAGACTGTTTAGCCTTGATTTTGTCCATGGCATCAACAAACACAAGGATCTCTGCAACTACTTCATAGAGTTCAGGCGGAATCATTTCGCCAATCTCAAGTCTCGACAAAGTATCTGCCAGTTTGTCATCCTCATGGACAGGTATCTTATTTTCTTTAGCCTTTTCAATGATCTTTTCAGCAAGGGCACCCTTACCAGAAGCTATTACCTTAGGAGCCCCATCTTCATTTGGATCATATCCAAGTGCTACCGCAGTCTTATTTTTCTTATTTTCCATTTCTAGTCCTCAAGTTATGCTCTTGCGTCAAAAGAAGCTGTTGATATGATTGGCATCTTACTTACATCCAGCATCTCATCTACTGCCATATCCTTGCCATCTTCATCAGTATGAAGCTTCATTGTGACCTGCATAGAATAGCCGCGCTTTTCGAGTCGTTCATTAAGTATATGGATGTTGTCATTTATAAGATCAAGTACTGAGTCATCTGCTACATAAAAATGGGTAGAAACCTTCTTTTCCAGCATCTTCACATAAACATCTACAGGTCCAAGATTCTCCATATCAAGGTGAAGCATAGCACTGACGGAGCCGTCCTCACTCATACGCTTATTTTTATTTCTATATACATACAGATCTCCATGAGCATTTTGCCCTGTCATCTGAAGCGGAAGCTGAACATATTGAAACATCTGATTTAGCTGATTCATAAAATCCAGATTGTTCTGCAGGTTATTGGCAGCCTGACCAAGCTTTGATTCAGCTCCCATAGTATTATTGATGGTCTCAGTAAGATTATTTATCTGTTTACCAAGCCTTTGATAAAGGTTTTGGATATTTTCCTTGTTTTCTACTTCATCAGGTTTTAGCATCCACTGATCAGCAATATTATTCTTAAGAAGCTTATTGTATTCATTTGATGAAAAGAGCTTTTTCCAGGCAGCAGCTTCTGTATTATTTGTTAGATCTGCTTCGTTAAAAGCTTTGGCAAGCTCTCCAAGTAGCTCTTTTTCAGACAAAGAGCCGTTACTTCCCTTAACATCATTTAAAAACCTGTTTATAGTCTCTTCTTTTATTCCAAGCTCTTTTAAGGTGTCAGAAAAAAGAGCTGTGTTCTGGGCTTTGTTATCTGCTTTGTCCAAAACATTTTCTTCAACAGCTTCATTTAGAAGTACTTCGGCCTTGGGAAGCTCTTTTGCTACATCAGTAACAGTCTGTTCGTTTTGAAAAATTACCGTTTCAGCATTAACAGTTCCTTCAGAAACAGCTGCCTCTTCATTTCCAAACAGCTTAAGTACCTCGCCATAAAGTTTCATAGCTGTGTCAGAATTCCCGCTATTAGTAAGAGTTTCGTAGGAATTTGGAAGCTCATCTATGATATTCTGCATCTCATTTATAACCTGATGCTCATAGTTTCTATAGCTCTCATAACCTTTTATATTGTTATCAGTTATTGGAATATTAAGGGCTTTCATCTCTACCAAAGTATCAATTGAAGTATTTGGAAAAGCTGAAAGAGCCTTACTCATATCCTGAAGTGAATTCTTATCGATTGGAAGCGAATGTTCCATCATAGTCTTCACCATCTGGACATTGTCGCGATTGACCTCGAGCCCAGCAGCATTTAAAGCTTTTTCTGTACTCTGATCAATAGATGTATTCTCATACAAAGGAGTAATAGAAACATTGTTAGATGAAAGAGATTTTACAACAAAATTAAGCATCTGGCCTTCTCTAAGCCCCATGCCCTCAGAAAGCCTTGCTGACAATACATTATCGCCAACGCTGATATTAACTATCTTCTCGCCTTCTGCATCTTCTATAGACAATACCTTCCCCTGAATGGTAGAGCCATTCTTAAGCTCAAGAGGCTGCTTATCTGCTCCTACCTGATTAAGCTGACTACCATTCACAAGGATAGTATTATTTGATTGTGATACGCTCTGTATATTACTCATACAAAGTTACCTATAAATGATCTTCGATGTAGTTCACAAGGTCCGTATTTTTTTAGAGCTGCGATATGATCTGCACTGCCATATCCTTTATTTGAATCAAAACCGTATTCAGGATACTTCTTGGCATACTCCTTCATAAGTCTGTCCCTTGTAACCTTGGCAATGATACTTGCCGCAGCAATTGACATACTCTTGGCATCACCTTTTATGATAGATATCTGTTTGTAATCTTCAAGCTGAGGAATGTGAACAGCATCTATCAAAAGAGCATTAGGCTTAACCTTAAGGTTATTAACAGCCATAGTCATAGCTTCGTAGGTAGCCTGCAAAATATTGATCTCATCAATCCTCTCAGGAGAATTACAACCAATACCTACAGCTATTGCTTCATCCATGATGATATCATAAAGCTCTTCTCTCTTTTTTTCGGATAATTTCTTGGAATCGTTAATATAAAGAATATTGGAATCGCTTGGCAAAATAACTGCCGCGGCATACACAGGACCTGCAAGAGGTCCTCTACCAACTTCATCGATACCACAAAGATAGCCTAAAGAAGCATATTCCTTTTCATATTTCTTCATCTCATCGAGACGCAAAAGCTCTTTTTGGATGGCTTCTACCTTCTTGTGGGCAGTAGCCACCATCTTCTGAACTCCAGCTCTCTCGTCAGAAGAAAACTCATCAATAAACATGGAATACTCATCAATAGTCCCAAGCCCTGAAAGTAAAGACTTTATCTCAGACATAGCCTTCATCAATCAATTCCTCCCATCTTATCGAAAGGAAAGATTCTAAGAAAGGCTCGTCCCATAATATCTTTTTTCTTGATACTTCCAACAGAAATATCTCTGCTGTCCATACTGTTATTCCTGTTATCTCCAAGAACAAAGTACTCATCATCACCAAGTACAACTTCCGTCTCGGCTCTACCAGGATCTCTCATTATTTCAGCTCCATAGTTTTCTTCAAGAATCTCGCCGTTAATATAGATATTTCCAGCGTAATCGATCCTTACCGTCTCCCCGGGAAGGCCAATGACTCTTTTGATAAAGAACTGCTGATTTCCATATTTGTATGGAAATACGATTATCTCAAAACGCTTAGGTCCACTGAATCTATAGGATACCTTCTCAATCAACAATGAGTCACCATTTTGAAGAGTTGGTTCCATTGAAGTTCCACTAACCTCAGTTCTCTGCATTACAAAAGTAATAAAAAGATATGTAAGGCAAAAGATAACCGCAATATACGCTACTGTACTAAGAATTTCCTTTAAGACCCTTTTCATACATTCCGCCGTTTCCGTGTCTGATACACTAATTAGTCTGGTCTTTCAAGAGAAAGTCTGCCAAGCCTTCCATTTCTAAAATCATCAAGTAGAAGCGCAGATGCCCTTGAAATATCAGGAGTAGCCCCCTGTTTAAAACATTTTCTATTAATAGCAATAGCTGATAAAACAGCACTTGCTGGAGTCTGATACTGATCCTCCATAAGCTCATCTATTTGTTCATCAGTAATATTATACTTCTCAGAAATAGCATTAGGATAGTACTGTTTTAATATCTTGATAAGTTCGCAGGCAAGTTCATCTGTATCGATGTTCTCGTCATTCATAGAGCCAATAAATGCAAGATGAAGACCTACAGTCTGATCCTCAAATTTAGGCCATAAAATACCTGGAGTATCAAGAAGCTGAAGGTTCTTGCCAAGGGAGATCCACTGCTTACCCTTTGTAACACCAGGCTTATTTCCTGTCTTGGCAGAAGCCTTACCTGCAAGCTTATTGATAAATGTTGACTTACCAACGTTAGGAATACCTGCAACCATAGCTCTGATAGGTCTTCCAACAATACCTCTTTTTTTATCCTTTTCTATCTTTTCAGCGCAGGCATTTTGAATGAGTTCCTTCACCTTACCAGCTTCATTACCAGTCTTGGAGTTCATCTCCATTACAAAATAACCCTGTTTCTGATAATATTCTTTCCATCTTTTAGTAATAGCTGGATCCGCAAGATCAGCTTTGTTCAAAATGATGAGTCTGAACTTATTCTTGCCAAGTTCATCAATATCAGGATTTCTACCTGATGCTGGGATTCTGGCATCAGTAATCTCTATAATGATATCAATAAGCTTGATATTTTCCTGCATCATTCTGATTGCCTTAGTCATGTGACCAGGATACCACTGTAAATTCATCTAACTACCTTTCTTATCATTTGAGAACAAATCAACCACCTGCATCAGCGGCTTTAAATTTGAACCAAACTTTTCCAACAATCATCTTGCCTGTTACAACACCAATGTTGGCACTGCGCGAGTCCTCACTGCTATTTCTGTTATCTCCAAGAACGAAATATTCTCCGCTCTTAAGCTTGATCTCATTAGCAGCTATACCTGCATCTTCCATTTTATCATATAATTCGCTATCTTCCTCAGCGATTTCTCCGTTTATATATAGTTTGCCATCAATGATCTGAACAACATCACCAGAGACAGCAACAACTCTCTTAACATAGTAATGAGAATTGGTATTTCCATTTGGTAAAAAAACTATAATATCGCCCTTAGATGGTCTAAGAATCTTGTATGAAAGTCTGTTTACTAAGAGAATCTGGCCATTAGAAAAAGTAGGAGTCATTGAATCTCCTATATTGCTAACCTGCATGCCAAATACACTGACAAAGACAAACGCAAGAGCAATTGCAACAACTGTTACAAAAAGCCATGATAACACCTCTCTTATGATCTTAGGTGTTAATGTTTTCTTTTTCTGATAGAAAGAATATCTGTTTCTTTTCCTTCTAAACATACCCCGCACCTCATACTTTTATATGAAAAAAGGCAATTACTAAAAAGTAACTGCCCTTTTAAAACACAAATTATCTGGTAACAAGTTCCTTAACCTTTGCCTTCTTACCTGTGAGACCCTTAAGGTAATTAAGCTTAGCTCTTCTAACCTTACCTCTTCTAACAACCTCAACCTTCTCAACGTTAGGTGAGTGAAGTGGCCAAGTCTTCTCAACGCCAACACCGTAAGACTCTTTTCTAACTGTGAATGTTGTACGGTTGCTACCACCCTGGATCTTCTTAACTGTTCCTTCGAAGATCTGTACTCTTTCACGGTTTCCTTCCTTGATCTTAGCGTGAACTCTTACTGTGTCACCTGTGTTGAACTCAGGTGCGTTTGCGTTTAACTGCTCTTTCTCGAGCTCTTCGATAATTGTACCCATTTCTTTTCTCCTATTCTATGGACGTTCTTAATGCACCTATTGCAACAGAGGACCGTCTGATTTATACAACGCAGTATAATATAACACAATATTATGTCAAAAGTCAACCTAAAAGATCTTTAGGTCCGAATCTTTCTGGAAGTATTTCGGGTAAAGTATAGACTTTATACTCATCTTCTGACTTTGCAATGATAACGATAAACTCATCGTTGCAAAATTCACTCATAACCTGTCTGCATACTCCGCAAGGTGGGCAATAATCAAGTTCTTTTGCACCATCCTCGCCTCCAACAATAGCAATAGCCTTAAATTCCTTAACGCCTTCACTAACAGCCTTGAAAAATGCAGTTCTCTCAGCACAGTTAGTAGGTGTATAAGAGGCATTCTCTATGTTGCAGCCTGTATATACTTCACCATTCTTTGCAAGAAGCGCAGCTCCCACATTAAAGTGAGAATATGGTGTATATGAGAAAAGTCTCATATCAAGCGCTCTGCGGATCAAACTCTTAATCTCATTCTCATTCATAATAATTACCTGGATCCTTTATCGTAAGGAATACCCTCAGCCTTAGGAGCTCTTGATTTCTGTGATGTAAATGCAAGTACGATAAGTGAAACAATATAAGGGAACATATTGTAAATAGTTCCTGGAATCTTAAGTGCCTGAAGGAAGTCTATTCCCATATATACATTTGACAATGATCTAAATACTGCAAAGAGTACAGCAGACCATGCAATTCTCTCAGGCTTCCACTGACCAAAGATCATAACAGCAAGAGCAAGAAAGCCTGCGCCCGCAACACCATAATCAAAATGCCATGTAGAGTTGGCAGCTGCAATATAAATAATGCCGCCAAGGCCTGCAAGAAATCCTGACAAAAGCACTCCTGAATATCTCATTACATAAACATTGATACCTACAGAATCTGCAGCCTGAGGATGCTCACCACAAGCACGAAGTCTAAGTGCAAATTTTGTTTTATAGAAAAAGATAATAGCAGCCACAAGAAGAACTGCAGCAATTACTATAAACCAGCTAAGCTGTAAAGGTCCGATATTAAACATAAAAGCATCATGTCCTCTGACATAATCAAGCTTAGCAGAAAAATCCGATCCCTTTGAACGGTTAGTGTTAAATGCCTTAACAATAACTGTAGCTGCAGCTGTAGCAAGCATGTTTACAGCTGTACCAATAAGTGTCTGATCTGCCTTGAAATAGATACATGCAACACCAATGAGCAGTGAAGAGATCATTCCTGCAAGGGCTGCTGCAACAAGTGTAAGAAACACAAGTGTAAATTTAGAAGCTGATTCTGGCAAAAGAACCATTACCATAGCACCAGCCATTGCACCAAATACCATTATTCCTTCAAGTCCCAGATTGATAATACCGCTTCGCTCTGAAAACATGCCGCCCAAAGCAACAAGGATAAGCACTGCTGAGAAGATGAGTGTATATTGGATCAGTAGTATCATCTCTGCACCTCCTTCTTTATTGACGCATTCTTATCAGCCTCAGCGCTAGACTTTTGCACCTTTTTAGGCCTATTGATTATAGATTTAAAGAAAAGCACAAATCCGCAGAGATAAATGATGATAGCGATCATCAGATCAGCAACCTGTGGATTGAAATAATTTGTATTAAGGTACTGACCACCAAGTGTAATATACTCAACGAAAAGACCTGCAACGATAGCTCCAATAGGATGAAGACCTCCAAGGAAAGCAACAGCAATTCCTGAAAAGCCCATTCCTGGAACAGATGAAGCAATCTTGTAATGCTCAATACTTGTAAGATAATAAAGAGCAGCTGCAAGACCTGAAATAGCGCCTGAAATAAGAAGTGTAAGCACAATATTTCTCTTAGCATTCATGCCCGCATACTTGGCTGCATCCTTATTATGTCCTGTAGCTTTGAGCTCATAGCCAAAAGTAGTCTTATTAAGAACAAGAAGGATAATGATAGCAACGATCACTGTAATAGGAACAGCAATTGTCATGTACTGGTTCTTACCAAACAGTTCCTGCAAAAATCCAGGAAGAATTCCTGATGGATTCTTGGCTGCTATATCATATGTCTCAGACTTGGTTGTATTCATGCAAGTCTCATTGCTAAGAACGATATTGCAGATATAAAGTGATATCCAGTTAAGCATGATACCGGCAATAACTTCATTGACATTACAGAAAGCCTTGAAAAAGCCACAGATAGCTCCCCATAAAGCTCCTGCAATCACAGCAGCAAGCAAACAAAAAAACCAGTTCCAGCCAAGAGCTAGTGAAGTATAAAGGCTGGCAAGAATACCTACTGTATACTGTCCTGCTGCACCAATATTGAAAAGGCCTGCCTTATATGCGAAAAGGATAGCTTCAGAGCAAAGAATAACAGGAACAGCCTTAACAAGGGTTGAACCAAGATAATACATAAGCTGCTGAGGCTTAGCACTAAACTTAAAGAAATTCTTAAGAATTGCCACCATTCCTTCTGTTGCATGAGCTGGATTCATGCAAAGAAGAATAATATAACCTAATATAATACCAAGGACGGCACATAGGATTGATGCTAATATAGTCTGAACTGCAGGTTTCTTAAAAAATCTAGACTTCTCTTTCATTACCTAAATACCTCCTTTCTCTCATCACGTTTAGCTCCGGACATATAAAGTCCAAGTTCTTGAAGTGTTGTTGTCTTAGGGTCAACTTCACCTACGATTTCACCGTCATGCATTACCAGAATTCTGTCTGAAAGGTTCATAACCTCTTCAAGTTCAAGTGAAACCAGTAAGATAGCACATCCTTCATCGCGCTGCTTGACTATTTCTTTGTGGATATATTCAATAGCACCAACATCAAGTCCTCGTGTTGGCTGTACAGCAACCAAAAGCTTATGATCTCTATCCATTTCTCTTGCGATAATAGCTTTCTGCTGATTACCTCCGGACATAGATCTAACAATTGTCTGAGCCCCACGTCCAGATCTTACATCAAACTCTTCTGATAGTCTATCTGAATACTCTCTCATCTCATTCTTCTTGATGAAACCATGGTTAGAAAACTGAGGTTCAAAATATCTCTGAAGGATCATATTCTCTTCAAGAGTATAGTCAAGAACAAGACCATGCTTATGTCTATCTTCTGGGACATGGCTCATACCATGTGTATTCTTGTACCTGATAGATTTATGTGTGATGTCATCACCCATAAATTTGATAGTGCCACTTGAAATATCATCAAGACCTGTAAGCGCCCCAATAAATTCAGTCTGACCATTTCCGTCAATACCGGCGATACAAACAATCTCGCCCTCACGAACATTGAAGGAAACGTTATGAACAGAGTCATTCTGATGGATCTTACTCTTTACGCAGACATTCTCTACTCTGAGTATTTCCTTACCAGGTTTAGCT
Source organism: Butyrivibrio hungatei DSM 14810 (assembly GCF_900143205.1). Lineage (GTDB taxonomy): Bacteria > Bacillota > Clostridia > Lachnospirales > Lachnospiraceae > Butyrivibrio > Butyrivibrio hungatei. The sequence continues at coordinate 117,177 of NZ_FRDH01000008.1, forward strand.
ACTTCCTTGTCAACCGCAAATTTAACATCACGGCCAACCATCATAGATGACAGCTCTTCCTTGGTAGTATCTGCAACATTAACAGTACCAATATACTTACCTCTTCTGAGGATCGTACAACGGTCAGCAACTTCCATGATCTCATTAAGCTTGTGAGTAATAAAAAGAATCGACTTACCTTCTGCAGCAAGATTCTTCATGATCTTCATAAGCTCATCAATTTCCTGAGGTGTGAGTACCGCAGTTGGTTCATCAAAAATAAGGATATCATTGTCTCTGTATAACATCTTAAGTATTTCAACACGCTGCTGCATTCCAACAGTAATGTCCTCAATAAGAGCATCAGGATCAACCTTAAGATTATATTTCTCAGAAAGAGCAAGAACCTTCTTTCTTGCATCTTTTTTGGTCAAAAAGCCAAATTTACTAGGTTCGGCTCCCAGAATAATATTATCAAGAACTGAGAAAATATCTACCAACATAAAATGCTGATGCACCATACCAATACCAAGGTCAGTAGCATCATTAGGATTCTTGATAGTAACCTCTTTACCATCTTTCTTGATTACGCCTTTCTCTGGTGTGTAAAGACCAAAGAGAACACTCATAAGAGTCGATTTTCCTGCACCATTTTCTCCAAGGAGTGCATGAATCTCACCTTTCTTTAACTGCAAAGTGATATCATCATTTGCAATTATGCCAGGAAACTCTTTAGTGATATGCAACATCTCAATTACATAATCATCCATAATTAAAAACACCTTCCTAACAAAATTTTTTCATGGCAAAACCATAATAATTTCCACTACTGATCTGTAATAGAAATTATTATGTTCTTGAAAAAAGGGAAGGAATAAAGTTTCCTTCCCTTTTGAAGAACAACATAAATCAGAAATATTTAATTAGTGAATGTTATCAAATGTTGTAACCTTGATAGCTGTTGTAGGCATAGCATCGATATTGCTATCTACTGTTACAGTACCATCAGCCATTGACTTAACAAGAGCCTTGTAATCGTCAACTGTGAAGTTCTTCATTGACCATGTCTCTGTTGGAAGCTGAACATAGTTAAGTGATGGATCATCACCTGAAACGATACCGAGGTTCTCAATCTTTCCTGAGTGAGCATCCCAGTTACCAGCAACTACATCTGTAAGTGTTGCATTAACTGTAGCAGCAAGACCCTTCATAGCAGATGTTACGCAAACGCCCTCGCCATAAAGTCCATCAATTGTGCCAGACTGATCAACGTCAACACCAACAAGCTTACCGTCTACCTTCTTAGCAGCCTCACCAGCTGATGTGAAGATACCGCCACCGCAAGCAAATACGATTTCTGTTCCGTTAGAATACCATGTATCCATTGTAGCTGTGATAGCTTCGTCACCGAAGAACTGTCCACCGTATACATAGTTAACTTCTACGTCAGAAGCAATACCGAGCTCATTAGCTGCAGCGTCTGCACCCTGAACGAAACCATAACCATAACGAACAACAGCAGGAACTGCCATACCGCCAAGGAAACCAAGCTTCTTGTAGCCTTCCTTAACTACAGCATAACCAGCCATGTAACCAGCAAGCTCTTCCTGGTATGTGAATGAGCAAACGTTTGCAGGAAGCTCTGTAACACCAGCGCCTTCGAAGTCACCCTGTGAAACGTCAAGAGCAATGATTCTTACTTCTGGGTTAGAATCAGCTACTGATGCGATCATTCCAGCGAAAAGATATCCAGGAACAACAATTACGTTATAGCCATCAGCAACAGCATTGTTGAAAGCTGCTGTACGAGCCTCATCAGAGTCCTCTGTTGGCTTGTAGTACTGGAAATCAAGACCATTTTCCTTAGCAAAAGCATCTGAAGCCTCGTAAGTTGTCTGGTTGAATGACATATCTGTGATGTCACCAGAGTCTGTGATCATAGCGATCTTAATGTCAGATGTTGCCTCTGTGTTGTCTGCTTCTGGAGCTGCCTCTTCTGTTGCAGGCTCTTCTGTTGCAGGCTCTTCTGTAGCAGGTGTCTCAGTTGCAGGTGCTTCTGTTGAACCACAAGCTACAAGAGAAGCTACCATTGTTGCAGCCATAAGTACTGCAAGGAATTTCTTTTTCATAATCGTCCTCCATTTTTTGATTGATGAAAATTTTTATAATAAAACCATTTAGGCTTTATCCCACTCAATAAGATTCTTAACCGCTTCGATTGTTGTCTTATAGACTATATCCATATCATGGACCTGAGGATTTGAAAGTCCTTTCTTGGCTCTTTCCTGATTGGCAACAACTAAAAGGATAGAACCTGTTCTGACTCTCAAATAATCTCCCACAACAAAGAGTGTAGAACTCTCCATCTCAGAACAAAGTGCACCGCACTTTATCCATGCATCCCATTTATACAAAAGCTCTGGTCCCACAGGCTTAGTCTCTGGCTCATGCTGACCAAAGAATGAATCCTTGCACTGTGCAACCCCAACGTGATACTTGGCACCAGTCTTCTTGGCACCCTGTACAAGCGCTGTTACAACATCAAATGTAGCTACTGCCGGATACTCGATAGGAGCATATTCCTTAGAAGTTCCCTCTGCTCTGATAGCACCAGAAGCAATAACTACGTCACCACCAATGACATCATCCTGCATTCCGCCTGATGTGCCCATTCTGATAAAAGTATCAGCTCCGCACTTTGCAAGCTCTTCAACACAGATTGCTGTAGAAGCTCCACCGATACCATGAGAAATAACACTGACCTTCTCACCATTCAAAGTGCCAGTGTAACAATTATATTCTCTGTTATATGCAACAAATTTGGGATCATCAAAGAAACTAGCAATATATTCACATCTTCCAGGATCACCTGTAAGAATGACATATCTGCCCACATCCCCCTTACCAACATGTGTATGGTACTGATAACCAGCACCTTCTGTATAATCTACCATAAATACCTTAATTCACTCCATTAAAATTAAAAGAAAATTTAAAAAACCCACTATTATTATAGATTAATTGATAATAAAAGTCATCATCAATTATAAAAGACCAGGAATCACATGTATCTTGATCTGCTTATTTTCTATATCAATATCCAAGATACAATCCTTTATGGCTGGAATATAAACATTTTCTTCGCCATCTTCTCTTTTCATTTCATAGACATCATTGGCTCCAGTCTGAATGACGTCTACCAATGTTCCGAGAACTGTTCCCTCTTCATCTACGATCGTAAGGCCAATAAGATCAGCACAATAATATTCCCCAGGCTGAAGCTTAATTGCATCCTTTCTCTCGATTGTAAGTTCACAGCCCTTTAACTTCTCAACTTCATTTATATCGTTGAACTGTTTGAACTTAACGATAACAAATTTCTTGAAAAATTTGGCACTCTGAACATCAAGTTCTATCTCTTCACCTCGCTTTGTATGAAGAGTTACCTTTTTTAACTTTTTAAATCTGTTTGGATCTTCAGTAGTAGGAAAAACGTTAACTTCACCATGAAGTCCATGGGTAGAGGCTATTACGCCAACTTGGAATCTATCTGTCATTTACTACCTCTTTCTCTTCTTTTTCTCAGGCTTTGGTGGATTTTCCAAAAGCCATTTTTCATAGAGATCAGGTCTGCGTTCCTTAGTTCTAATTATAGACTGTTCTAAGCGCCATTCATCAACTTTTTTGTGATCTCCTGAAAGCAGTATCGCAGGCACTTTTTTGCCCATCCACTCTTCAGGTCTAGAATACTGAGGGTATTCAAGGAGATTGTTGTTAAAGCTCTCCGTCATAGCTGATTCATCATTACTAAGAACTCCAGGGACAAGTCTGGAAATGGCATCAATCATGACCATAGCCGGCAGTTCACCACCAGTAAGTACATAATCGCCAATAGAAACATAATCTGTTACGATTTCTTCAAGAACTCTCTCATCAACGCCTTCATAATGGCCACAAAGAAAAATAATATCTTCTTCCTTGGCAAGTTCTGCCGCCATTTTCTGATTAAATACGCTACCCTGAGGAGTAACATAGATCACACGAGGCTTTTTATCTGTCTTTTCAGAAATCTTGTTCTTAATAGACAAATAACAATCATAAATAGGCTGAGCCTGCATAAGCATACCAGCTCCGCCACCGTATGTATAATCATCAACCTTATGATGTTTATAGTCGTTAGTATAATCCCTGATATTAACAGCATTAAAGGATATATACCCCTTATCACTGGCCCTTCCGGTAATACTGTTGGAAAGACTCTGCTGTATCATCTCAGGAAACAAAGTCATAATATGAAAATTCATAAATCTTTCTCTTAAAAATGAGTCGAATAAAGTATTAACTCTATTCGACTCATATCTGGCTTAAACTATTTCAACATCAACCTTAACGTTTTCTCTAGTAGATGCTGCCTTAACTACAGCTCTGATTGCCTTAGCAATACGGCCCTGTTTGCCAATTACCTTGCCCATGTCTGAAGGTGCAACATGAAGCTCGATCATAATATTACGCCCGTCAGCCTTCTCGGTAACAACTACCTCGTCAGGATTATCAACAAGCGCTCTTGCGATTACTTCAACTAACTCTTTCATATGTTAACCTCCGGCATAAGTAATTTTTTAAATATCAATACAAATTACTTTGTGATACCGGCCTGTCTGAAAAGCTTTGCAACTGACTCTGTAGGCTGTGCACCATTAGCGATCCACTTCTTTGCAAGCTCCTCGTTAACCTTAACTGTGCTAGGATCTGTGTTAGGATCGTATGTTCCGATCTCCTCGATGAACTTACCCTGTACAGGGAACTTTGAATCAGAAACGATGATTCTGTAGAAAGGAACCTTCTTCTTACCAATTCTCTTTAATCTGATCTTTACTGCCATTTTAAATTTCCTCCATTAAATAAATAAAATAGAATTTTTAATTTTATATGTGTTAAACAGCATTTCGCTGAAAGACATATCAAAATGGGAATCCACCTTTGCCAAAGCCACCAAGGCCACCAAATTTGCCAAAGCCTCTTTTGCCGCCCATAAGTCCTGGCATCTGTTTCATCATCTTCTGCATCTGTTCAAACTGCTTGATAAAGCGGTTAACTTCTGCAATGTCATTACCTGATCCCTTAGCTATTCTGAACTTTCTCTGTGGGCTCATAAGCTTAGGATTCTTGCGTTCCTCAGGCGTCATTGAAAGCACGATGGCTTCAATTCTTGCAAGTTTCTTTTCATCTGGGAGCTGATCATCACTGATCTTGCCCATTCCAGGAAGCATTCCCATGATTGCTGAAAGGCCACCCATGTTGCGCATCTGCTTCATGCTCTCAAGGTACATCTCAAAATCTATCTTGCCCTTCTTCATCTTGGAAGCCATCTCGCGATCTTTTTCAATATCGCGGTCCTGGTTGGCCTCTACAGCCTTATCAATAAGACTTAAGACATCTCCCATTCCAAGGATACGACTTGCCATTCTATCTGGATAGAACTGCTCAATATCTGTAAGTTTCTCACCCATACATACATAGATGATAGGCTTACCGGTAACAGCCTTGGTTGAAAGAGCTGCACCGCCTCGTGAATCACCATCCATCTTGGAGAGGATGATTCCATTGATGCCGACCTTTTCATTGAACTGCTCAGCAACATTAACTGCTTCCTGACCAGTCATGGCATCAACTACAAGAAGTGTATGATGAACTGTTACGGCATCCTTGATGTCCCTAAGTTCCTTCATCATTGCTTCATCTATCTGAAGACGACCAGCAGTATCAAGAATTACTACATTGTGGCCGTGTTCCTTGGCATAATCCATAGCTGACTTGGCAATCTTAACAGGACTAACATCTGTTCCCATTGAGAAAAAGTCAACTTCCTGTTTCTTGGCATTTACTTCCAACTGATCAATAGCAGCTGGTCTGTAAATATCGCAGGCTACCAATAGAGGTTTTCTTCTGTTCTTAAGCTTGCCTGCAAGCTTGGCTGCTGTAGTAGTCTTACCAGCACCCTGAAGACCGCACATCATGATAACTGTGATGTACTTGCTATCCTGAAGCTGAAGTTCAGTAGCTTCAGAACCCATAAGATTGGTCAACTCTTCATTGACGATCTTGATTACCATCTGTGCAGGATTGAGTCCGTTTAAAACATCCTCACCGATTGCCTTCTCCTGTACAGCGTTAATGAACTGTTTAACAACCTTAAAGCTAACGTCCGCTTCAAGAAGCGCCATCTTGACTTCTTTTAATGCGAGCTTAACGTCATCTTCTGTTAACTTACCCTTACTCTTAAGCCCTTTAAAGGCATTTTGTAATTTATCTGTAAGACTTTCAAAAGCCATTAACTATTTAGCTCCTCTAATATATTACTGGAAATAGTGTTTACTTTGTTTCGAAATTCTATATCACTGATATCAGCGGATCCCTTGGAAAGCTTCTGCAACTGCTCTGCATTCTCTTTGATAGCTTCAAATCTTCTGATCATGTGAAGTCTATCTTCATATCCCTGCATGGTCTTGGTACATCTCTTGATAAGATCATGTACTCCCTGCTTGCTGATACCATGTTCATCTGCAATCTCAGTCAGTGACAGATCGTCATAAACAGCTGCTTCATATACTTTTCTCTGATGTTCAGTTAGAAGCTCGCCGTAAAAATCATACAACAAGCCTTGCTCTACGATTTTTTTCATGAATGACCTCTTCCGGCAAAATTGCACAATGAATATATTATACAAAATAATAATAGGTGTCAAGTATTTTTTCTTGACACCTATATCTTGACATCAGATGGTAAAATTCCAAGCTGATTTTTAAATGCTCTGCTAAAAGAGGAATAATCTTTAAAACCACACTCAAGGCAGGCTGTAGTAGCCGGCATTCCTGACATTATCAGGTTTCTGGCCATCAGTATCCTCTTTTCAGAAATGTACTGATGAACAGAATATCCAGTTTCATTTTTGAAGATCCTCATCATATGATATTTGCTCATAAAGAAGTGATCTGCAAGAAAATCGATTGAAAGATCTTTACTAAGATTCTCATTTATATATTCGATAAGATCCACAACTTTTCTGTTATATCTTGCCTCTGGCTTAAATCCGAAATTTTCCTCAATGCAGGCCTTGTTAAAAGAAATAAGGAACCGTAAAACATCGATTCTGGTAGTAAGCTTGCCTGCGTACTCCTTATCCTCTATATTAAGATCCTCTTTGATCTTAATCAGAGAATCATAGATATCAGCACTTACATTTGCCGGAAATCTCACCACGTGGCTTGCCACTTCTTCTGTTTTATCAAAGGCATTTAAAAGACCATATTTTTCAAGGAAATCGTTACTCAGATACAGAATGATCCTGTCATAATCCTTGCCATCACCAGCCTCAAAAACAGGCTTATGAATGGCATACCTGTTTACAAGCACAAAATCGAAGGGCAAAAGATCATACTCTCGCCCTTCGATTATATATTTTACATTTCCGCCAAGAACAAGTATCAGCTTATGAAAATCATGATAATGAAAAGGAACATCAAGCTTTTCACTATTTTTGATGTGAAAGAACTTATAATCCTGATTCAGATAACCCTTTTGTTCATAGCTTTTATCAATATTATTCATAGTATCAATAATCAGTTATACAAATGTTAAGGTCAACGTTTCCATCGATTCCATCCACTTTACCAGAATCTGTATACTGCCAGATATTAAAGTGATATGGATAATACTGTTCTTCTCCATAATATGCGATCCAGATGTCATAATCATCAACATCTGCCGCGTCCATAAGCAATGTAAAGGACTTAACATTGCCGTAGATCATAGGAGTATAGCCAGCCTTCTTGACTGTGTCGCAGAAAGTCCTGGCTACAAGTTCATATTCTTCAGTAGTCAGATTTAAAGTTCTGGCTGAATCAGACTCAGCAGACTCAACATCAATAACTACAGGGTATTTGATATCATAAGGCTCGATCATATCAAGAAGTATCTGAACTTCCTCACGGGCCTCCTGCTCATTGATAGCCTGTGTGTAGAAATACACACCAACATCAATACCATTCGCTAAAGCGCCTTCAATATTATCTGTAAAGCAGTCATCTAGAACGATCTTGCCCTCAGTATTACCTCTAAAGCCAACTCTGATAAATGCAAAATCAATGCCCTGTGCTGCAACCTTCTCCCAGTTGATCTTCCCCTGGAATCTTGAAACATCAACTCCCTGTTTCACTTTAACATTGATATCAGGACCCACATATTCAAGAAATCCCTTGTCATTATAAGCAAAGTCTCCCTGTGAGAATCCGTGATGCTCAATCTGGTCAGATATTGGGAAGAAGTAATATCTTCCAGCACTTGCAACAACTATCTGATCAGGGAAAAGAGATCTGATTGTAGCTGTAGTGCCTTCACCAGCTTCAAGCTTTTGCTGGATCATATCTCTAAAAGACTTCTTAGTCTTTTCCTCAACCTCTTTTTTAGCTTCATCAAGCATGATCCTGGTTTCTGTCTCTGTATAGTAGCCCTCATTGTTAAGAGCTTCCAACTCGCTCCTGACCGCCTCTTCTTCTCTCTGAAGAGTAGCATTCTTGATAAGCAAAGTGATACTAAAGATAAATGCCATTACAGCAAGTAAGCTCAAAAATATAATAGAAATTATGTTATGAGTATTACGCACCCCTCGTCTCTCACGAGTGTCCAAGCTAGTATTATTCATAATTAGATTCTCTCATCAAAATAGCTTTTGTATCCTTCACCGTAGATCTCACTTGCACTTGAGATGATCATAAATGCATTAGGATCCTCGTCTCTTACGATATCCTCAGCAAGAGGTGAAAGTCTCTTTTTAATTGCGCACATGATAACCTTCTTGTCTTCGCCGCTGTATGCACCCTTGGCAAAAACATGTGTAGCACCAATATCAAGCTCCTCAAGAAGTCTTGATGTAATGATATCAGGCTTGTCAGAAATAATATAGATAAGCTTAGCCTCATCTCTACCATATAAAACAAGATCAAGGCAATAAGATGTGACCATGACTGACATAAATGAATATAGAGATGCTTTGAAATCTCCAAATACAAATCCCGCTATCATCAGAATTACCACATCAGTCAAAAGATAAAGCATTCCAGTTTTGATATGTGGGTATTTAATTCTAAGTAACTTGATTATAACATCTGTACCACCAGTTGTGGCATGACATTTAAATACAAATCCAATAGCTACAGCAAGTATGGCGCTACCAAATGTTGCACCAAGAAAAGTATCCCTAACAATAAAGCCTGATAAATACTTGGTACAAAGATCAGTAACCCAGGAAATAACTGCAGTACAATAAATCGTAGAAACAGTAAATCTAATACCAAACTTCCATATCGCTATGATCAAGATAGGAATATTCATGATCATGAACCAAAGACCAGTACCAATATTAACGATACGATTTAGTACGATGGCAAGACCTGTAAGTCCTCCAGGAGCTATATTATTTGGATCGATCATAAGTGCTGTAGCTGCTCCATATAAAATAGCACCCAATGTTATGAGTCCATACTCTGCGATTCTTTTTGTTGTTTTAGATTTACCGATTTTCATTTTTAAATATTCGTCCTTACTATCCTTGGCTGATAGCCATTTTCATTAAGAGCATTCATTATCTGCTCTTTGTGCTCGGTACCGAAGGCCTCAAGTGTGATCCTAAGCTCAACGGCCGCACTTCTGTTAATAGATACAAACTGGTTATGCTCAAGCTTGATAACATTACCATTTACATCTGCAATAATTCCAGAAACTCTTGAAAGTTCACCTGGCTTATCTGGTAAAAGAACTGAAACTGTAAAGATTCTGTCTCTCATAATAAGACCCTGCTGAACTACAGATGACATTGTTATAATATCCATATTACCACCTGACAATACACAGGCAACCTTTTTGTCCTTAACATCAAGCTGCTTGAGCGCAGCAACTGATAAAAGACCTGAATTCTCAACTACCATCTTGTGATTTTCTACCATATCAAGGAAAGAAACTACAAGATCTTCATCAGGAACAGTGATGATCTCATCAATATTCTTGGAAATATATGGGAATATCTTCTCTCCTGGCTTCTTAACAGCTGTACCATCAGCAATGGTATTAACTGTTGGAAGTGTCACAACGTGTCCAGCTTTAAGAGATTCCTGCATGCAGTTAGCACCAGCTGGCTCAACTCCAATAACTTTGATCTTAGGGTTAAGTAGCTTTGCAAGTGTAGAAACGCCTGTGGCAAGTCCGCCTCCTCCAATAGGAACAAGAATGTAATCAACTGTTGGAAGCTCTTTGATGATCTCCATAGCGATCGTACCCTGTCCTGTAGCTACATCAAGGTCATCAAAAGGATGAACCATTGTATAGCCGTTCTCTTCAGCAAGCTTGCAAGCATGTTCATAAGCTTCATCAAAGACATTACCATGTAAAACAACTTCAGCTCCAAGAGCCTTGGTTCTGTTAACTTTAATAAGAGGTGTAGAAGTTGGCATTACGATAGTAGCTTTAACACCGTAAGCTTTGGCAGCATAAGCAACGCCCTGAGCATGGTTACCAGCAGAAGCTGTTATAAGTCCCTTTTTTCTCTCTTCATCTGAAAGAGTTGTGATCTTATAATAAGCGCCTCTAACCTTGTATGCACCGGTTCTCTGAAGGTTCTCAGGCTTGAGATAAACCTTGTTGCCAGATAAGTTACTAAAATAATCGCTGTAAATAAGCTTTGTTTCAAGAGTTACTTTTTTTACATCTTCATAAGCTTCTTCAAATTTCTCAAGTGTCATCTTGCTATCGTCTGCCATTTCAAGTCTCCTCGCTTTTTAGTCTTTTTTGTCAAATTCAGTGAGTGCTGTAACAAATTCATCAGAGTTGAATCTCTGAAGATCATCGATTCCTTCACCAACTCCAATAAACTTAACAGGAATATTAAGCTCTGATACGATTGCTACTGCAATTCCGCCCTTTGCTGTTCCATCAAGTTTAGTTAGGATGATACCTGTCAGATCTGCAACTTCTCCAAACTCTCTAGCCTGAATGATAGCATTCTGACCAGTTGTTCCATCAAGAACGATAAAGTTCTCTCTGCAGATATCAGAAAGCTCCTTATCAATGATCCTGTTCATCTTGGCAAGCTCTTCCATAAGATTCTTTTTGTTATGGAGTCTGCCGGCAGTATCAACAATAAGGATATCACAGCCTCTTGCCTTATATGCACCTACCGCGTCATAGATAACGCTGGCAGGGTCAGCACCTTCTTTGCCCGCAATAAGAGGTACATCAGCTCTGTTAGCCCACTCTCTGAGCTGCTCTGTTGCAGCTGCTCTATATGTATCAGCCGCAGCAATCAGAACTTTTTTGCCCCTGTTTTTGTAAATAGATGCAAGCTTACCAACCGATGTTGTCTTGCCAACTCCATTTACACCGATAACAAATATAACTGTCTTCTTATCCTCAAAATCATAGGCATGCTCGTCAGTCTTCATCTGCTGTCTGATAATAGAAATAAGCAGTTCCCTACAATCATTAGGATTATTAATCTTTTGCTTCTTGACCTCTTCTCTGAGCTGATCCATTATCCTGCTGGTGGCATTGACGCCAATATCACCCATGATCAGGATCTCTTCAAGCTCTTCGTAGAAGTCCTCATCGATACTTGAAAAACCACTAAATACATTGTCAAAGCCTTTTGTAATATTATCTCTTGTCTTTGACAGGCCCTCCTGTAATCTACTAAAAAAATTATTAGCCATTAATTCGTAAGCTCCTTATCAATAAGGTTGACACTAACAAGAGTAGATACACCCTTCTCCTGCATAGTGATACCGTAAAGTCTGTCAGCACTTTCCATTGTACCACGCCTGTGGGTGATTACAATAAACTGTGTACTTGAAAGCTTATGCAGATACTTGGCAAAACGTACTACGTTGTTTTCATCAAGCGCCGCCTCAATCTCATCAAGAAGACAGAATGGTGAAGGCTTAAGATTCTGGATAGCAAAAAGAAGCGCAATAGCTGTAAGTGCCTTCTCACCACCGGACATCTGCATCATATTAACAAGCTTCTTTCCTGGTGGCTGAGCATTGATCCTGATTCCTGCCTCAAGGACATCCTCGTCCTCAGCAAGTTCAAGGCTACCCTTACCGCCTCCAAACATCTCTTTAAACACCTTATCAAACTCATTGTTAATAAGTCTGAACTGTTCAATAAACTGCTTACGCATTGACTCATCAAGCTCTTTGATGATCTCTTTGAGCTGTCTTTCAGCCTCAATAAGGTCATCATGCTGAGTCTTCATGAATGTGTATCTCTCCATGAGGTTCTTATAATCCTCGATGGCGTTGACGTTTACATCGCCAAGCTTTCTGATGGAGTCCTTAAGAGAATTAGTTTCTTTTCTCATAGCAGGAACATCAGTCATCTCTTCATCTCTTAGCTCAGCTGCATCAGATAGAGTAATCTCATACTCATTCCACATGTAGTTAATATGTGACTCAATAGATTCCTGACACTTTTCCTTTTTAGAAGTAAGTCTTATTACTTCCTTCTCAAGGTCAGACATCTGCTTGTTAAGTTCTTCTGTCTTACCAAAGAATTCCTTCTGTGACTCAGAAAGAGCAAGCTTCCTCTCCTTCTTTTCATCAAGTTCCTTGGTAGCACCAGACTGGACATCTGCTGAAGCCTCAATAGTAAGCTTGATCTCTTCGATATCATGTTTGTTCTGTTCAAGTGCTGCAGCATTCTCAGCCATAGCTTCCTGAATCTCTAAAAGAGCCTTCTCTTCAGTTTCAATATCAGCATCTACACGGTCGATATTCTGCTGCTGGAATTCCTGTTTCTGAGCAATCTTCTCGTACTCAATATCCCACTTAGAAACCTTTTCGTTCTCAGCTTCTTCGATCTGGTGGAGCCCTTCAAGTTCCTTCTGGAACTTTTCAACCTTCTCTGTGCAGAGCTTTTCAGTATTTTCAGATGATAAAAGAGCTGACTCAGCCGCTTCTTTTTCTCTGGCGATCTCTTCGATCTTGTTCTCTATCTCATCATTCTCAGCCTTGAGGTCGCTATAGCCAGCCTTCTGTTCCTTCTGTCTCTCTTCCTCATTCTGAACATTAAGTCTTGCAGTATTCTGCTCGATGAACTTGCCCTGAAGTTCTGTTCTAAGTTCTTCAGAAAGAGTTCTGAGTTCATTTCTCTTAGCCTTGGCTTCCTCGATTTCTTTCTGGAGAGTATCCATCTGTTCCTTGTACTTCTTGACATTCTTCTCCATGTCATCCATCTCACGACGTCTTCCAAGGAGATTGCTGTTATTCTTGAAAGCACCACCACTGATAGCGCCACCAGGAACAAGAAGTTCACCCTCAAGGGTAACCATACGAACAGTATAATTATATTTTCTTGCGATCTTGACCGCATTATCTACGTTGTCTACAGCAACGATCCTGCCAAGCATAGCCTTAGCAACAGATCTGTACTTAGGATCAGTATCTACAAGCTCATCAGCCATTCCTAAAACACCAGGCTCGTTAAGTGCCTCTTTTGCCTTGAGTTCAGGAGGATTTTCGAGTGATGTAAGAGGAAGGAATGTAGCTCTACCTGCCTTTGTATCCTTCAGATATCTGATCATCTTCTTGGCCGTTTCTTCATCGTCAGTAACGATGTTCTGGATATTACCGCCAAGAGCAACCTCGATAGCTGTCTCATACTTTGGCTGTGTCTTGATGATATCAGCTACAACACCGATGATACCTTTAGTATCATCCTTTCTTTCCATAACCTTCTTAACAGAGCCGCCGTAACCTTCATATCTCTCAGTAAGGTTAGCAAGAGCTTCAAGTCTTGATTTTTCCTGCTGATAAAGCCCTTGAGTCTTACGAAGCTCAGCATCCTTCTGTGTCATGCTCTCTCTGATAGAAACAATCTCCTGGTCCGTCTCTTTCTGCTTCTTGTTCATCTCAGAGATCTCAGCTGTGATCCTGTCAAATTCATCCTTGAGTTTCTGAATAGTCTCCTGCTGCTTGGACTCATCAGACTGTGCTCTAACGAGCTTACCAGTAAGCTCAGCCTTTCTGATGTTGACCTGCTCCTTCATAGTATCAAGGGATGAAAGCTTGGATTTAATAGTAGCTCTATTATTAAGAGTCTCAATAATAGTACTCTTGCACTCCTCGATCTCGTCATTGATATTAGAGATCTGTGTAAGTACCCTATCGAGCTCCTTTCTAGCTTCATTTCTGCTTTCAGAAAGCTTCTCAGCTTCTGAATCTATAACATCTTTTTCTGCCTTATACTTTTCTTTTTCTTTATTCTTATCAGCAATCTTAGCCTGCTCATCTTCGATACGGGTCTTGTAATGAGCATCATTTGTAGAAGCTGCCTTGATCTTCTCGTTTAAGATACCGATCTGTCCTTCAAGCTTCTCTCTTTTTACAGAAGAATCTGTGATCTTTGCTCTTGCTTCATCGATCTCTCTATCGAGGGTTTCAAGTTCTTTCTGGATTTCCTCATAGCTAACCTTGGCATTTTCGTAATTATCTTTTGCCTCAGCAAGTGAACCATTAGCAATTTCAAGGTTTTTCTCAGCTGCATCAAGCTGTTCCTTCTGATTCTTGTTTTCAACAAGGAACATATTAACATCCAAAGTCTTGAGCCGTTCCCTCAACTTAAGATATTCCTTGGCAACCTCTGACTGCTTCTCCAAAGGTCCGATCTGTTTTTCAAGCTCTGATAAGATATCACTAAGTCTTGTGAGGTTGATCTTTTCCTCTTCAAGCTTCTTGATAGCAGTCTCCTTGCGGGACTTAAATTTAACGATACCAGCAGCCTCATCAAAAAGATTACGTCTATCCTCAGGCTTACTGGAAAGGATCTGGTCAATCTGGCCCTGTCCGATGATAGAATAGCCCTCTTTACCGATACCGGTATCCATAAAGAGCTCGTTGACGTCCTTGAGACGACATGCTGAACCGTTGATCATATATTCACTCTCTCCAGAACGATAGAGACGTCTGGAGACAGTTACTTCATCATAATCGATTGCAAGTGAATGATCTGAATTATCCAAAGTGATGGCAACATAAGCGTAGCCCAAAGGCTTACGAAGCTCAGTTCCCGAAAAGATAACATCCTGCATGGATCCTCCACGCAGCTGTTTGATACGTTGCTCACCAAGGACCCATCTGACAGCATCGGCAACATTACTCTTACCTGAGCCGTTAGGTCCTACAATACCAGTGATACCGTTGTGAAAATCAAATTTTATTTTATTAGCAAATGACTTAAAGCCATGAATCTCAATGCTCTTTAAATACATTGTTCTTTTTCTTTAATACAAGAAGCGCCTCATAAGCAGCCTTTTGCTCGGCAGCTTTTTTGGTTTTTCCTGACCCCTCTCCCAAATTCTTATCTCCAACAAAAACGCGGACATCAAATATTTTATCATGTTCAGGACCACTTTCGCCACATATTTCATATCTGACAGCTCCCAAATTTTGCCCCTGGGCAATCTCCTGAAGTATAGATTTGCTATCACTGAACATCTGCATACTCTCAACGTTTGTAAGCACATATGTATCAATAAAGCGCTTGGACTCTTCGATTCCGCCATCCAGGAAAAGAGCTCCTATAACAGCTTCCATCATATCTGCTATGATAGACTCTTTATTCCTGCCTCCTGTGGCCTCTTCGCCCTTACCAAGCTGCATATATTTCTTGATGTTAAGTTTCTCAGAAGCAAAAGCAAGTGCAGGCTCACAAACAAGTGATGCTCTGATCTTGGAAAGTTCGCCTTCCTTTTTCTGAGGATATTTTCTAAAGAGAAATGCACTTGAAATCATCTCAAGAACTGCATCTCCAAGGAATTCAAGTCTTTCGTAGTCAGGCTTTTTGTTGATCTTTTGCTCATTAACAAAAGAACTGTGGGTAAAAGCCTGTGTAATAAGTGCCTTATCCTTAAATGTATATCCGATTGCTTTTTCAAAACTTTCAATATCTGCTGCTGTTAGCATAATTACCTCTTTTAAATGGAAATGAGGCAGCTTTTATTCTGCCTCATCCAAAATGCATTATCAAATCCGAATAAAAATTATTTATCTGAAAGTGCTGTCTTAAGAAGCTCTACAGCCTCGCCAACAGTTGTGATGTTTTCTGTCTTCTCAGGATCAATCTGAACGTCAAACTCATCTTCAAGACCCATGATGATCTGGAAAAGATCAAGTGAATCAGCACCAAGATCCTCAGTAAATGTTGTCTCCATTGTGATCTCCTCAGGATCAACATTTAAAACATTTGCAATAACTTCTTTCATCTTTTCGAATTCCATAATAATCGACCTCTCTTACTGTCAAAAATATAATAAAAATATAATCAATGCCTTAGTTTTCTTGCGAAATCTTTGCACTAATTTTCTCGCTGATTTTTTGCTCAGTGAAGGTTACGCACTGAAGAATTGAATTCTTGACCTCAACTGCGTTAGCACTTCCGTGAGTCTTAACTACAAGACCTTTTAGTCCCAGCATAGGGGCTCCGCCGTACTGATCCATGCTATAGTTTGAAAGTGACTTTTTGAGATCATCCTTAATAAGAAGTGCACCAATCTTGGTCTTGAGACTACTCATAAGACTCTTCTTGATAACATGCATAAGTGACTTGGCAACGCCCTCGTACATCTTGAGAATAACGTTACCAGTGAAAGCCTCGCATACGATAACGTCCGCGAAACCAGCTGGAATATCTCTAGCCTCGATGCTTCCAATAAAGTTAATATCCGGACAATTTTTAAGAAGCGGGAATGTCTCCTTAACAAGAGCGTTACCCTTCTCTTCCTCAGCACCAATGTTGACGATAGCAACTGTTGGATTCTTGATGCCCATGATATTCTCCATGTATACAGTTCCCATCTTGGCAAACTGAACAAGATGATTGGATCTGGCATCAACATTTGCGCCGCAATCTATAAGTAGTGAGCTTCCCTTCTCCGTAGGAATAAGTGGAGCAAGTGGTGCTCTGTCTACACCCTTTAATCTGCCTACGATAACCTGTCCACCTACAAGTGTAGCGCCGGTACTACCAGCTGAAACATAAGCATCTGCCTCACCATGATTGACCATGTACATAGCCTTAACGATGGATGAGTCTTTCTTTTTTCTGATGGCCATTACTGGTGGCTCAGCCATCTCTATAACCTCAGTAGCATCAACAATCTCGATTTTTTCCTTGTCATACTGATATGCTGAGAGTTCCTTCTCAACAACTTCCTTCTGACCAACAAGGAAAACCTTAAGATTAGCTGACTCACTGACAGCATCAACAGCTCCTTTTACTGTGACAAATGGAGCATTGTCTCCACCCATTGCATCAACAGCAACTCTTACAAGCTCTGACATGTACGCATCCCCCTGTCTGATTTTTGACTTATTCTAATATACTAGGTTAAAAACCAAAAATCAATAGAATAAAAAAGCAATATTTGGGGGATTTTAAGCATAACAAAAGGCTCTCCGAATCAAATCGGAAAGCCTTATAAATCGGAACATATAAGGTGAAACAAAAACTAATTAAGCCTCAACTTCTACAATGCTCTTCTTGTTATAATAGCCGCACTTCTTGCATGCCATATGTGGCTGCATAAGAGCTCCACAATGACTGCACTTAACAAGAGTTGGAGCTGTCATTTTCCAGTTAGCTCTTCTCTGGTCTCTGTGGCCTTTTGATGACTTATTCTTTGGGCAGATTGACATTTGAGTAACACCTCCTTACAGTAACCGTATAAGAAACTGCCTATGTTTTAAGGCAATTGTTTACGTTTATTCATTAGCATACCTATGTAGTATACCCATGAGACTACTATTTGTCAACAGTTTTTTTATTGACCAATTTTAAGATTGTCTTCAAGAACATTTACCTTGCTTGCAAAAAATGAAAACTCACCGCTATCAAGGAGATTTCCACTATCATCAGTGACTCTGATATCAAATACAAGAATATGTTTGCCGGTCTTTAGCTTCATGCACTCACAATAAATATATTCTGTATTAACTGCAGGCAAAAGAAAATTAAGATTGGCAGAAACTGTTGTCACATATCTTCCACTCATACTTCCTGTTGCCCCGGCCATGGCATCTACAAATGAAAGAAGTGCTCCGCCGTGGATACTTCCATAGCTGTTGTGAAGCCTCTCATCGCATTTGATCCTGGACTTACTATAGGTACTACTAAGTTCAAGGATCTCAAAACCAATAAACTGGTTGTACTTGTTGCCATAAAGCTCAGCTATAAGCTTTTCTCTAATGGCATTTTCTTTTTCATTTCTTGCTTTTCTCATTACTAAATTAACTCCAATTAAAGATTAATTATTTCTTTTATATAATCCGCGAGAACTTTGCTGGCTTCAAGATGTGCTTGCGCTCCAGGATGCATATGTGCGCCAAAGGTTCTCATTGTGGTATTTGGAAGCTGGAAGAAAGATACGTTGTTATCTCCGCTCTTTTCTCTATATTTGTTAATTGCCTCTGTAAGTGTCAGATTAAGATTGCTTCCAAGCATTCCGTAAGCCCAGATAATATGAGCATGATGATTATGTTTTCTAAGCATCTCAAGGAAAGAAATTGCTGCATTGACAACCTTAAGCTCATCTTCTCTATTATAAGAACCATCTTCATTCTTGCGCTGCTTGAACGTAGCTCCAAGCTCTTCAATATAAAGAGGCGGCTGTTCAAAGGCTGAAGCATCATTTGTTCCAAGGTTAACTACGATAACATCAGGCTGCCAGCTGTCAAAATCGTAAGGATCCTGTGTTCCAAGAGCCTCATTAGAAGGTCCCATAGCAAGGCCACAAACCTTTTCATATATTGAAGGAATGTTATGTCTTACATCATTATCCCAGCCGCAGAAAACTCCCCAGCCTCCCTGAGAAACAATGTGGTAGTCAGCATTTAAGGCCTTAGCTGTCATTGTAGCATAGTTGACAGAAGCGCTCATGTACATTGCAAGCCAGTCTACATCAGTGACTGCTCCGTAGCTGCCCTCGCCAGATGTGATACTGTCTCCGATAAATTCAATCTTAAGATCATACTTAGGAACTTCCATAAACTCGCCGTCAAGTCTAAAGCCCTTAACAAGCACCTTGCACTTGTCATCCTCGCTCATGGCCTGAAGTTCTCTATAGAATCTAACTCTTTTAGGAGTATCAGGATTCATATTTCTAAAAAGACAAATGCTGTGCTCTCCAGCAAGGACCATCTGTCTACCCATGAAAGCGCCGTTGAGCTCATAGGCAACCCATGGTTCATGGAAATCATTGTCAGTTTCAAAATCGATCCAAAGATCAGAACCTGTAACAACAACCTCTACTGCGCTACCATTGAACAAAAGAGGAAGCGGATCTCTCACCTTTCCTAGTCTTCCAAAAATATTGATATTCTCAACTTCACTGATAGGTACAAATCTTAATTCTGCCATGTTAGCCCCCTTGTTGTTTAGTATAAGTACCTCTTATCATCTGTTGCAATTCTGAGAGTATTTCTTTGGAGAAATGCCCACAGACTTGGTGAATGACTTAAGGAAATTGCTGTAATCACTAAATCCGCATCTTTCGCAGACTTCACTGACACCAATACCTTCTGCTAAAAGAGATTTAGCAATAGAAATTCTCCTGGCAGTCATATACTTATTGATTGTAGTACCAGTTGCAGACTTAAACAATCTGCAAATGTAAGATTCGCTGATAAAGAACTGCTTGGAAAGATCCCCTATACTGATCGGATACTGAATATTATTGTTAAGATATGAAAGTATGGCATCGACCTGATCATTATAGGTAGAAACCTTGTTAGGCACATTATCACTAAGCTTATTATTGATGATCTGGTTGATCATAACAAAAAGCTCAGTAAAAGTAGCCTTTTCAAGCAGATCATGGCCATAATCATTACTTGAAAGGATCTTATTTACAAAATAAAGAAATCTACTCTGCTGTTCAGAAGTAAGACTTATCTTGTGGGAAAACTCCTCCGTTCTTTTTTGGAAACACGCATCAAGATTGGTCTCATTAGACGATATACTCCGCATAAAGTCAGGGTCTATCATGATGACGATCCTCTCGTGAAGTTCTTGATCTATCTGAGTCAGATAATGGGAATCATACTGATTGATCAGGAAAAGATCTCCTGGCGCAATATCATAGATCTTATTATCGATAAGAAACTGTTTGCCTCCGGAAATTGAAAAATAGACTTCATAGCAGTCATGGATATGCATCTCCATGGCCTTCTCATCCTTATACAAGTGGGCAATACTGAAATACTTATTTTCAATACTTGCCGCCATAGCGTCCTTGCACGAATTTAGTTCTCTCATTACTACCTCTTTATTTCAATATAATCTAAAATATAATACCATTATGTTATAGTAATGCTTCACTATTTTCAAGTTTTTTATATTATTCGTGCGCTTTTTAAGAAAATATAAGAATTGAACAATTATTTACATATTAAGAATAATTTCATATCATTTTAACGTCACTTTCACTTTTATCCGTTAAAATAAAAGCGAAGTTTATAAATTAGTCAAATATTAAAGGTGATACCATGAATTATTCAGAATTCATAAAATCTATCCCAATGCCCGCCTGCATCTTAAGTATTGAAAAAAAACAAGATAACAACATGGGTGATATTCGAATTGCTTATGCAAACGATATATACAAAGCCAACAATCCTCCCCACTATTATGATGGTATCATTTATAGTGAGCTTGTTCCAAAGGAAAGAAATTTTGAAACCTTCTCCTATATTTCCGCGTTTGAGCATAAACAAATGCATGCTTATGTTGAAATTGTCAGCATGGGTATATGGATGGAGCAATTCTATACTCCCCTTGTCTCAGATAATGAAAATATTGGCTTTTGCATGTTTTCGTATTCATTCACTGAAAACGCAACACCTGAAAAATTAGGAAATGTAAATATAAGTACTGCTAATTCTGTTTTAAAAAGTTGTGCTCTTTTTAGAACGTCTAACAGTTTTAAAGAAGCAGCTGATTCTGTAATAGAAGAACTAGCTCAAAAAAGTGGTGCTCTTTCAGCCATACTTCTAAGCGTCGATGAAGAAACTAAAACTGTATCCTACATAAGTGGAAAAAACATCGGCCGAAATGATGAAGAAGCTAAGAAACTGATTAGTGCTATTCCATATGAAGTAGTAATGTCATGGAAAAAAACTGTATCAGGTACAAATTGTCTTGTAATTCAAAATGAAGCTGACATGGAAGAATTATCAAAAAGAAATAAAGATTGGGCCGATTCCCTAAAAGGAGCAAATGTAAATTCGCTATGTTTTGTTCCTCTTTATCACAACAAATATCCAATTGGTTATCTCTATGTAGTAAATTTTGATACTAATAGAACTCCAGAAGTGAAAGAGTTAATTGAACTTACTTCATTTTTTTTGGCGGCAGAACTTAACAGCCATAATCTCATGGAAAAATTAGAATTTGTTAGTAAAACAGATATGCTAACAGGTGTATTTAATAGAAACGCGATGAACCTCAGAGTTGATGATTTTGTTGCAGATAAAGAGCTCTCCTCTAAACCATTTGGAGTAGCATTTGTAGATCTAAACGGATTAAAAAGAAGGAATGATGACTATGGTCATGAAGCAGGTGACCACATGCTATGGGCTACAGCTCAAGCCCTAAAAGAAGTGTTTTCAAAGGACGAGATATACCGAGCAGGTGGTGATGAATTCAGTGTTATTTGTCATAATAATTCAGAAAAAGATTTTAACGATAAGATAAATAGTATAAAAGAAAAAACCACCTATCCATCAGACATCCCTTGTGCAATAGGTAAATACTATACGCCAACTGGTGGAGACATCAGACTAGCTATGCATTATGCAGATGTCGAGATGTACAAAAATAAAGAGCAGTTTTATAAAGAGCACCCCGAATTAAAGGCAAGAAAATAAAAAGTCAATCGCATCAAAATGATGCGATTGACTTTTATCAGTTTAAAAGATTATTTGCAAAGAGCAACTGTATCACGTGCAATTGCAAGCTCTTCATTTGTAGGAACAACTAAAAGAGTAACCTTACTATCTGGAGTAGAGATTGTCTTCTCCTCGCCGCGAACCTTGTTGGCCTCT
Source organism: Butyrivibrio hungatei DSM 14810 (assembly GCF_900143205.1). Taxonomy (GTDB): domain Bacteria; phylum Bacillota; class Clostridia; order Lachnospirales; family Lachnospiraceae; genus Butyrivibrio; species Butyrivibrio hungatei. The sequence goes on from NZ_FRDH01000008.1 coordinate 139,301, forward strand.
ACATCGATCTTGGCACCAATGAATCCAAGTCTATCACAGATGAGCTTACGAACAAATCCGCTGTTCTCACCAACACCAGCAGTGAAGCAGATAGCATCAACGCCGCCCATAGCAGCTGTATATGAGCCAATGTACTTAACTACTCTGTATACAAAAGCATCAACTGCTCTTCTTGCTCCAGCATGTCCGTTATTGTAACCTTCCTCCAGATCTCTGAAATCAGATGAAAGATCATCAGAAAGACCAAATACACCAGACTTCTTGTTAAGAAGGTTAGTAACATCAGCAACTGTAGAATTCTCTTTCTTCATGATGAACTCTACTACTGAAGGATCGATATCACCTGATCTTGTTCCCATGATAAGACCCTCAAGTGGAGTAAGTCCCATTGATGTATCTACGCACTTACCACCGTCAACAGCTGAAATTGAAGCTCCATTTCCAAGGTGACAAACGATGAGTTTAAGATCCTTCGCATCTTTTCCAAGGAGTTCAACAGCTCTCTTAGAAACATATGAATGGCTTGTTCCGTGGAAGCCGTATCTTCTGATGCCGTACTTTTCATAGTATGAATATGGAAGTCCGTAAAGATATGCATCCTGAGGCATTGTCTGATGGAATGCTGTATCAAATACTGCAACCATAGGAACACCAGGCATAACCTTCTGGCAAGCTCTGATACCAATGAGGTTTGCTGGATTATGAAGTGGTGCAAGATCTGAAACCTCTTCAATGGCCTTAATAACCTCTTCTGTGATAACAACAGACTTTGTGAACTTCTCGCCGCCATGAACGATACGATGTCCAACAGCACCGATCTCTGAAAGTGAAGAAACAACGCCATTGTCCTTGTTAGTAAGAGCTTCGATAACGAGCTCAATTGCTTTATTATGGTCTGGCATAGGAGTAACTACTGTAACTTTATCCTTGCCTGCAGGTGTATAACTGATCTGGCTTCCGTCAATTCCGATTCTCTCGCATAATCCCTTGCAGATTACCTGCTCTGAGTCTGAATCAATAAGCTGGAACTTCAGTGATGAACTACCACAATTGATAACCAAAATTTTCATTTTAAAGATTCTCCTAATTAAAATAAAATCTAATATATATTTACTAATATATTTTACCAAGGTATTATTTTATAACAAGGAAAAAGTTGCACAAAAATTGTATTTTATTGAAAGTGCTTACATTCAGATGAAAACTGTAGCTGTAATTGCAGAATTTAATCCGTTTCACAACGGTCACAAATACATATTGGAAAAAGCCAAAAAGGAAACTAATGCAGATAATCTCCTTGTAATAATGAGTGGTGATTTCGTTCAACGAGGCGCCCCTGCATTTTTAGACAAGTTTTCTAGAACTAATGCTGCTCTTAATTCAGGAGCAGATCTGATTTTGGAACTTCCAATTTATTATAGTCTTGGTAGCGCTGAGTATTTTGCTCAGGGCGCTGTTTCTATACTTGATAGACTAGGTATCGTAAATGATCTTTTTTTCGGAAGTGAATGTGACGACATATCTCTCCTGTCAGACATCGCAGATATTCTCGCAAATGAGCCTGCTGATTTTAAATACATGCTAAAGGACAAGTTAAGAAGCGGAGACAGTTTTGCCCTTGCCCGTGAGAAAGCTGTATTACAGGCACTTCACACAGATGATCCCAGGGTAAAAGATATTCTATCAAGCCCAAATAATATTCTTGCTCTTGAATATCTAAAGGCACTTAAAAAGCTAAATAGTTCAATAAAGCCTCACTCCATAAAGCGTTTAGGCTCTGATTATAATTCAAAAGAACTGTCTGATATGCCAAGCGCAACCGCTATCCGTTCATATCTTGCAGAGAATAATAAAATAGTTCAAGACGAATTAAAGAAGATGGTTCCCGTAAGCTCTTTTGACAGTATAATAGATTACGATGGGCAATTCGGAAATACAGAAAACTTCACAAATCTCTTGTATTACAAGCTTTTTCAATCCAGAGAAAAAGGGCTTTTGGAATATCTTGATATAAACGAAGAATTATCAAACAAGATATTAGATGCGTCAGAGACTCTCATGTCCTTTGATGAGCTCTGCATCAAATGTAAGTCCAAGAATATGGCCTATTCAAGAATATCAAGAAGTCTTATGCACATCATACTTGATATGAAGGCCTCAAATATGGATGAATACAAAGCCGATGGTTATACAGGCTACGCTCGTATCCTTGGCATGAAAAAAGAAGTATCTCCTTGCATAAAAGAGATAAAAAATATAGGAAACATCAAGATCTTTACTCAATTAAAAGAAGCCCCTGACCAACTTTCTGATTTGGAGATGAGGCTGCTTAACGAAACTCTTTTTGCAAATAAGTTATACAGCCTTGAATTCAAAGGCAAAAACATAAACGAATATAGACTTCAACCGACAATTCTTTGATTGAAGTCTATTTTTATACGTGATAACATTATTATATATGCTTTTATACACACTTGGAGGAAAAAATGGGACTTGAGAAGATAGAAAAAGGCACTATCATACACAAGGCAGGCGAGGATACCGTAGGTACCATCGAGATCCTTGTAAAAGGAAGTATCAGAATATACGATCAATTCTCTTCCATTACCATGAGTGTCGGAAGCTTTATTGGAATTGTTGAATCACCCGGTAAAAAATATATTTACTCTTACGAAGCACTTGAAGATTCTGCAGTTTATTCATATCCATTTGATGCCTTAACAGACATTCCACCTATCGTAAGATCTAATCCTAAGATTGCTCCTATATTGGCAGCTCAGTCTGTTGCTACTGCTTCTAAATGCTGCGACGTATACGAAAAAGAATATGATGATGCTCTTTCTGAATACGAGAAGATCATCGCTGATTATGCTGACTACCCTAGCCTTTGCATCAAAGTCGGCGAAACACCAATGATCTTTAATGAGATTGATGAGATCATTCCACCCGAAAAATCAGAAAAGATCGGTGAGTGGGCCTTTCCTTACATCAGAAGCTTAAAAGAAAATGAGGCAATCCTCAAAAAGTCATTATATTCGATCAATATCGACATCGCAGCTGGTATCGTAATGTCTACATTTTATATCTACGACAACATATCAAGGGAAAACCAACTACTTGGCGAATATAGAAAAGCACTAAAAAAGAAAACTGCCAACTTTACTGCAAATATGAAGATGATAAATGCTAAGCTCTCCGATATGGAAAAGAATGCAGATGGAGGCTCAAGCGTTGTGACAGTTGTTAACGCACTTAGCACTATCCTTGCTTATTCCGGCGTATCACCCGAAATTGCAGCCAAATTCGAAGAACAGATAAATCAGTTCAAGCATAGTAGTAACAGATATGATTCTGAGGACGAGGCAAGAGCCCTTAGACGAAATCTTGGAAATACCTTCTATGAAGTATTTACACCTGCTTTCATAAAAAGTCTTAGTGATGACAACTATCCTATGGAAGTTAAGATGTTCTTCATGTTCGGCTTTGTAGATGAAGAACTTGCAGGTGAAAAGAACACTCAGATTCTTTACAATATGGCAAAAGCCTACATGCCTGATCCAGAAGGCAATGTAGTCACATTATATGAATGGCTCAAAAAGATCTATAATCTCGAGGTTGAGCCTTCCAGAAATGAATTTGACCAGGACTGGGAAAGTTATCTTCGTGAACAGAAAGCAACCGGTAACTTAAAGCAGCCTCAGATTGATGCCATGGTCAATGACCCAAAGAGCAGACTTGATTTTGAGATCCACAACCTCTTCTCTTTAGGTAACAGAATGACCTTTGGTAGAATTTCTTCTTTCGTTCCTGTATTTGACGAGATGAACGTATTAAGACCTCTTGATATGGCTTATCTTACCTACAGCAAGATCAATGAATATTTTGCTAAGATCAGAGCTGTTGATTATGGTGTATTTTGCAGACAGGCTGTTTATTCAAACCCTGAGATTGGTGTTACACAGCTCTTTTACGCAGAAGATATCACACCATACATGATCCTGATGCCAAACGTTGGTAGCAGAGCTTCTCTTTGGCAGGAAATTGAAGGCAAAAAACGTAGTACAAAAGCAAGAATGCTGGTTTCAATATTCAACACCGAAAATACAGAAGAATGTATGATAAGACTTTTTGGCGAATTCAGATGGGAAATGTGCAAGACTGAACAGGGTGTTCACTGGAACGACGTAACTGATCCATCTCTTACTTCCATGTACTGTGACTATCTGCAGTTCTTCAAAAAGAACTCAGCTCTTTCTACAGAAAATAAGGAAAAGTTGAAAACTGACCTTAAGAAATATTCTAACAACTATAAGAACGTGTTTATTGCTGATTATCTTGCTTACGTCAAGTTCGAAGCAAACGGTTCACCAAGGCTAAATAAGGTAGCAAGAGAGATTCTCTTCACCTTCTGCCCTTTTGCAAAGGAGCTTAGAGAAAAAGTCTCAGACAACCCTCAGTACACTGAGCTGATAAATCACTATCAGGCTCATATAGGTAATATTGCAAAGCCTGTTATGAACATGGCAAGTAAGCTTAAACGTGATGGAATCGAGGTTCCAGAACAGATCACAAAACAGTTAGAACATCTAAGCAAATAAAAAAGGCGGCCAATTGGCCGCCTAAATTATTCTATAAAATTAGTTGAGCTTCTCAGCGTTCTCAAAAAGATGTGTAACATCATCCTTTGTAAGACCACCTGTTGTAAGGCTCATTACATATCCATTGTCTACAAGGCAACATACTCTCTCGTAGTAATCAATTCCCTGGATTTTAGCTGAAATAAGAAGTGATGAATGCTCCTCGCCCATGAACTGAACCTTGTCGACCTCAGTTGTGACATCCTCAAATCCCTGCTGTGTAAGAAGATCTACAACTGAACCAGCTGAAGCATTAAGAACTGTCTCTTCATCAACAAGAGTTGTAACAAGTGAACCAACTGACTGAAGTGCTACATTGAATGACTTAAGCATTGTATCATCTGTTGCATAAGCAACGATCATAACCTTACCCTCGTCAACGTACTTCTTGATAGTATCATTTGTGAAATCGCCAGCTGCGTTATTAAGATCTGCAACTGCCTGCTCATCAGCAAAAGACATATCGCTATCGATGTTGAACTTAAGATTGAAGTTCTCATTGATATAAGCCTGTCCATCAACATAACCAGCAGCCTCATCAGCTGTAACTTCTGTAGCTTCCTCAGATGAAGCCTCGCTTGCAGCCTCTACAGCCTCTTCAACTGAAGCTTCTGAAGATGCCTCATCAGCGCTATCCTCTTTGATCTCAAAAGAAGCCTCTGAAGACTCTTCGCCAGCCTTTAAAGGTCCCTTATCTGTGTCTGTTTTTCCACATGCTACGCTAGAAGCCATGATCATCATAGCAAGCATAGCTACTAAAAATTTCTTCTTCATAAAACTCTCCTCTTATAAAATATGGAATAATTATCCTGCTTTTCGCACAAGCTATATTACCAAAAATAAGGGGATAAATCAAACTTTATCTATCTAGATACTCTTTCTGAGCCTTTTCTATACACTCACGAGATGATACTGCAACATCAGGAGTGGTATCTTCCAAAGTAGCCTGAATAAAAGGCTTATTGTCTATTGCAAACTTAACAATGGACGAATAATCAAGTTCTCCAAGTCCACATCCCATACTTACAACACCTTCGTCTGTAAGAATACAGTCCTTAAGGTGGATCATGCAGATATCTTTGCCAAGAAGCTCATGAGCTTCTTCAAAGACTTCGTACTTTCTGTCGTAGTTGTCAGTCCAGAGAAGATTTACAGGATCATAGATGATCTGAAGGTTTGGTGAACCAATTCTATCAAGAACCTCTCTAGCTCTTGCTGGAGTATGTACGATATGTCTGTAGACAGGCTCGATCGCCACAATAACACCCATCTTCTCAGCATATTCTACAACTGGTCTAAGATTAGTGATAAAAGTATCCAGAGCCTCTTTAGAATGACAAGCTTCTTTATCATAGTGATAGTCAACGTTTGGAGCACCTGTTTCTGTTCCAACCATGCCACATCCCATAAGTGCTGCAAAACGGATGTGAGCCATGTACTTCTCCTGAGTCTTTTTAAGCTCTTCCTGATCAGGTGTTGCAAGATTTAAATAGCAGCCAAGAACTGCCACATCAAGATCTGCCTTTCTAAAAGAATCCCTAAGATACATAGCATATCCGGGAGTAAGTGCTGAAGGCTCAGCTGTAAAGCCAGGAACCTTGGAAAGAGCTATATGAACACAGGAAAATCCCTGCTTTTTTATCTCCTTAAGTCTCTCTTCAAAAGGAAGTTCAACTGTATCATGAAATCTGATACCAATCTGCATCATAATCTATATCCTCCAAAAATCGTTCATTAATCGTCATGAAGAGTATAGCCCAGTTCATAATTCAAAAATAGTTACTATATTTACATCAATATCGATTATCTTTACATGTTACTTATTATTTATAAAGTAACTCCTCGTTTCCAGATAGCCATATCGTGGAAACCGGCAATTTCGCTTTTTAGCTTTTCACCGGAAGCTGTTCTAAGAATTTTGTTGTAAAGTTCGTCTGTTAATTCATCGAAGGTTTTTCCTTCAAGGATCTGTCCTGCTCTAAAATCGATCCATTTACTCTTTTTATCTGCGATCATGTTATTGCTTGCAATTTTCATGGTAGGAACGGGACATGCAAATGGAGTTCCTCTTCCTGTCGTGAAAAGAACTATCTGTGCTCCTGAAGATGCAAGAGCTGTGGCTGCACAAAGATCATTTCCCGGAGCGCATAAAAGATTTAAACCTCTTTCATTGGTCTTTTCTCCATACTTTAAAACCTTCATGACAGGATAATCTCCAGATTTCTGAGTACATCCAAGAGACTTATCTTCAAGTGTCGTAATTCCACCTGCCTTATTTCCTGGAGATGGGTTCTCATAGATAGGTTCTCCCTGCTTGGTAAAATACTCTTTAAACCCGTTTATCATATCCACAGTGTCATTAAATGTAGCTTCATCCTTGCATCTGTTCATGAGGATAGTCTCAGCACCAAACATCTCAGGCACTTCTGTAAGAATAGATGTACCACCATTTTCAATGATCCTGTCAGAGATTCTTCCTACAAGAGGATTAGCTGTTATACCAGAAAATCCATCACTTCCTCCGCACTTAAGACCAATTATCAGATTAGATGCACTGACTGTCTCTCTTTCATCTTTTGATGCAACATCTATGATCTCTTTTAATAGTTCAAGACCTTCACTCATCTCATCATCAGATTCCTGGCAAACAAGGAACTTAACCCTTGATCCATCAACATCACCAATGTAAGGTTTCAATACATCAATATTGCTGTTCTCACAGCCAAGTCCCAAAACCAGCACTCCGCCAGCGTTTGGATGATTGACCAGGTCTGAAAGGATAGTCCTTGTGTGTTCCTGATCATCTCCTGTCTGGGAGCATCCATAGTTGTGAGTAAAAGCAACAACTTCATCAACACTACCCTTAACATAGGTATTTGCTATCTTAGCAAGGGCTGTTGCAATATTGTTTACACAGCCAACTGTAGGTATGATCCAGATCTCATTCCTGATACCAACCTTACCACTTGCTCTAACGAAGCCTTCAAAGGTACTTTCCTTTGACCCCATACGAGTGATCTTTTTTGAAATATCCTCCGTATCAGGCTCATATCTATATTCTAAGATTCCATCAAGATTAGTCTTGATATCATGAGTATGAACCCAGCTTCCAGTCTTAATGTCATTTGTAGCATGTCCAATCGCATAGCCATATTTGATGACATTCTCATTTTCTGAAATGTCCCTAATTGCAACCTTGTGGCCAGCATTAACATCTTCTAAAAGAGTAATTTCCTCCCCGGATGAAAGTGAGATTTTTTCTCCCTTAGTCATAGGTTCAAGACAAACTACAACATTATCCTCTGGATGTATCTGTAAAAATCTACTCATAATTCCAAGCCTTTCTCATAATTGATGTAAGCGTTTACATTAAAATCATATATTCATTAAATCCTAGAGTCAACAAATTTTTACTATTGTAAAGAGAAAATGGCTTTTGTATAATTTAGGGGACAAAACATGAAAATGCTTACATTTTTGTAAAGCCAAATAAAATCAATATTGTTGGAGGGTTCATAATGAAGAAATTTATGGATGCAGATTTTCTTCTGCAGTCAGATGCAGCTAAGACAATCTATCACAACTACGCTGAGAATATGCCTATTCTCGACTATCACTGCCACATCAGTCCAAAGGAAATTGCTGAGGACAGACACTTTGAAACCATCACCCAGGTATGGCTTGGCGGCGATCACTATAAGTGGCGTCTCATGCGTGCATTTGGTGTTGATGAAAAGTACATCACAGGCGATGCTTCTGACAAGGACAAGTTCCTTATGTTTGCTAAGTGCCTTGGTAAGGCTGTTGGTAACCCACTCTATCACTGGGCACACCTCGAACTTCGCAAGTACTTTAACTACGACGGAGTTTTAAACGAAAAAACTGCTGAAGAAGTTTATGATCTTTGCAACAAAGTTCTTCAGGCTCCTGATATGGGTGCAAGAAAGCTCATCAAAATGTCAGACGTAACACTTATCTGCACAACTGATGACCCTATCGACACACTTGAGTGGCATGACAAGATCAAGGCTGACACATCTTTCGATGTTAAGGTTCTTCCAGCTTGGAGACCTGATAAGGCAATGAACATCACAAAGCCTGACTTTGTAGATTATATTGGTAAACTATCAGAAGTTAGCGGTGTTAAGATCTCTTCTTTCAAGGATCTTAAGGAAGCCCTCAAGGTTCGTCTTGATTACTTTGGATCAAAGGGCTGCAACGTAACAGACCATGCTCTTGAGTACGTTATGTACCGCCCTGCTACTGATGATGAGATCGAAGCCATCTTTGCCAAGAGGATCAAAGGTGAAACTGTTTCTTATGAAGAAAGCCTTAAATTCCAGACAGCATTCATGCTCTTTGAAGGCGGCGAGATTGCTAAGCGTGACTGGGTAATGCAGCTTCACTTTGGTTGCAAGCGTGATAATAACACAGCTATGTATGAAAAGCTTGGACCTGACACAGGATATGATACAATAGGAGCATACTATCCTATGGGTGAGCTTGCAGACTTCCTTGATGCTCTTCAGAAAACAGGAAGCCTTCCAAAGACTATTCTTTATAGCCTTAACCCTAACGATAACAAGATCATCAATACAACACTTAATGCATTCAACGAAGGTCCAGCAGTTGCCAAGATCCAGCAGGGAAGCGCTTGGTGGTTCAATGATACCAAGCTTGGTATGCAGGAACAGCTTCAGTGCGTAGCTGAATCAGGTAATCTCTCAGGTTTCGTAGGAATGCTTACAGACTCAAGAAGCTTCACATCTTATACAAGACATGACTACTTCCGCAGAATCCTCTGCAACTACCTCGGAAGTCTTGTAGAAAACGGCGAATTCCCAGAGTCTGAAATCGACACACTTGGTAAGATCGCTGCTGATATTTCATACAACAACGCAGTAAGATATTTCAAATTTCCTTTAGAGGTTAGATAAAATTTTATGAGTAACCAGATGACTATTTATGACATTTCCAAAAAGGCAGGGGTTTCTATCGCTACTGTTTCAAGAGTCTTAAACGGAAGCGCCAATGTAAAGCCCAGGACCCGCAAAAAGGTAATGGATATCATAGAACAATATGGCTATAAGCCAAATGCATTTGCAAGAGGACTTGGTCTTAACTCAATGAAGACCATTGGAATCCTCTGCGCCGATGCATCGGACCTTTATTTAGCCAAAGCTATCTACTATATAGAGCAGAGCCTTCGTGAAAACGGCTACCACTCTGTTCTATGCTGTACAGGCTATGAGATGGAATCAAGAAAAGAGTCCTTGAATCTCCTGTTATCACAGCACGTAGATAGCGTAGTCATGGTTGGTTCACACTTTATCATGAATAATCCAGAGGACAACCAATACGTCAATGATGCTGCTGCATCTGTACCTATCATGCTCCTTAATGCTGATTACGATTGTCCAAATGTTTACTGCACTCTCTGTGATGACTACAAAGCCACACAAGATGCAACTGAGAAGCTCATAGCCGCAGGATGCAAAAAGATATTATATCTTTATAACAGTAACTCCTACAGCGGACTAAAAAAACTTGCCGGTTTCCAAAATGCTCTTTTAACAAAAGACATTCCACTCAAAAAGGAAATGCTGCAGTGCTTCCATGGAAATCACGAAGACATCGATGGAGTAAAGAACTTCCTAAATGATCTTCATAACAAAAAAGGCATAGAGTTCGACGCTATCGTAACTAGCGAAGATTTCCTTGCTGTTGGTGCCATGAAATATGCTCGTGCCAACAAGATAAGTGTTCCAAAAAGCCTTCAGATCGTAGGCTACAATAACTCAATCCTGGCTCACTGTTCTGAGCCGGCCATCTCTTCCATAGATAACCGCTTAGAAGATATGTGCTTGCAGCTTGTCAAAACACTTATCGGAGTTCTCACCTCTACCGAAACTCCACAGAAGACCATCTTCTCTGGTGAACTCATAGAGCGTGGTTCAACAAAACTGTAATGGCAATCCTCCTTGGCTTAAAGCCTTGGGGGATTTTTTATGCCTTTTCCGCAATAAATTTTGGGTTTGCCCTCGTCAAAAAAATGAAACTTTTCTAAATGCTCATTTCATGAGCATAAGAAAATGTCATTTTTTTGAAAATCGTTCAAACCCCAAAATTCATAGCTTGAAATGGCATTAAAAATCCCTCCGAAGCCGATAGGCTAAGGAGGGTTAGTATTATATGTTATGTATCAAGCATTATGAGTTAGAGATAATGCCACCGCCAAGGACAATGTCATCATCATAAAGGACTGCTGATTGGCCAGGTGTAGCTGCACGCTGTGGCTCATCAAATACAACTAACGCACCACCATCAGAAGTTGGTGTAACAGTGCATGGCTGCTCTTTGTGACGATAACGGATCTTGGCAAGACATCTAAATTCTGAAGTTGGTTTATCTCCTGTTATCCAGTGGAAGTCTCTAATAGTGAGTTCACGTTTAAAGAGATCTTCATTATCACCTAATATTACCTGATTGTTTGTAACATCTAATTTAGTGACATAGAGTCGCTTCTCTGCCGGAATACCGAGACCGCGGCGCTGACCGATGGTGTAGCCGATGATGCCGTCATGGGTTCCAAGGACGTTCCCGTCACGGTCTACAAAATTACCCTTTGGATAATCTTTTCCGCGGTAGCGTTTGATCATGCCAGCATAATCGCCGTCAGGTACAAAACAGATGTCCTGGCTTTCTTTTTTGTGGGAAGTAACAAATCCCTGAGAATCTGCAATCTCTCTAACTTCATCCTTGGTATATTCGCCAAGAGGGAAAGCTGTGTGTGCAAGCTGCTCCTCCGTAAGATCATATAGAACGTAGCTCTGATCCTTGGCAAGGTTCTTAGCTTTCAGAAGATAAAAGTGTCCGCCCCGTTCTTCTATCCTTGCATAGTGACCTGTCACGATCACGTCGTAGCCCATTTCCCTTCCCTTTTGATAAAGAGTATCAAACTTAAGATATTTGTTACATCTGATACATGGATTTGGCGTCTCCCCCATCTCATAGCTACAAACAAAGGGTTCAATGACCTTATCTCTAAACTCTGCCTCATAGTGATAGATATTGTAATCTATACCGATCTTGTCGCAGACAGATCTGGCATCCTGTGTATCATTAAGACTGCAGCAGGTTCCAAAAAGATCCTCGCCTATCATATCATTTTCATATAGACGCATGGTACATCCCATGCAATCATACCCCTTGCTTGTCATGAGATAAGCTGCTACGCTGCTATCAACTCCGCCGCTCATGGCAATAAGCGCTTTTTTCTTTTCACTCATCAATTTAATCCTTTATCTTGACTTCCTTTAAAGAGCCGTAAATCGTATCCATATCAATATTAGCTCTTATGGTATCTGCTAGTATATCATATTGAGACTCTTTAAACTCAGAATATGACAATAAACTTATACTCTTTTTGCCAAGAATCTTCAAGATGTCCGCCGCAATTCCGCCTTCATCAAAGATTCCGTGAACATAAGAGGCGTACACATTGGCGCCGTTACTTATGACTACATCTTTAATACCGCTCTGTCCCATGTGTATCTCGTATCCCTTATATTTTTTGTCCTTGATACTTTCAAATAATCCCTTAGGAAAAGAGATACTGCCATCCCTTTGAACAGTTGTCTTTACAGAGCTCATCTTTGTATCAATATCAAGAAGCCCCATTCCCCTTATTTGTGTCAAAAGACCTGATTCCACCTTGTCTTCATCTGAAATAGAATTACCAAGCATCTGAAGACCGCCGCAGATACCAAAGACAGGCTTTGTCTTAGAAAATCTTATTATCTCTCTTTCAAGACCTGATTCTCTGATATATTTAAGGTCCTCTATAGTATTCTTGCTGCCTGGCAGGATGATCATGTCAGGATCACCAAGTTCGTAGACGCTATCTACGTACCTGACAGTTACACCCTCCTGCATCTCAAAAGCTCCAAGATCAGTAAAATTCGATATTCTAGGATATCTTATAACCGCAATATCTATAACGCCATCTAAAGCTCTTTTATTATCAAATCGCGAAGTCAGAGAATCCTCATCATCAACCTTGATATTCATGTAGGGAATAACGCCTACAGTCTCAATACCAAGCTTATCTGTAATATAATCAATGCCGCTATCAAGTAGAGACTTGTCTCCCCTGAACTTGTTAATGATAAGCCCAGTAATCCTAGCCTTCTCTGAAGCTTCAAGCAGTTCAACAGTTCCATAGAGCTGAGCAAAAACGCCGCCTCTATCGATATCGCCAACTAAGAGGACCGAGCTATCAACTAGCTCTGCCATTCCCATATTTACAATATCATTTTCTCTAAGGTTGATCTCAGCCGGACTCCCAGCGCCTTCTATAACAATGATATCAGCATCCTCTGAAAGTTTACGAAAGGCATTTAATATATCAGGAATTAAAGTCTTTTTGTAAGCAAAATAGTCTCTGGCCTTCATATTGCCACGGGCTACGCCGTTTACAATAACCTGAGAGCCCACATCACTTGATGGCTTTAATAAGATCGGATTCATATAAACAGATGGCTTAACTCCTGCGCATTCAGCCTGCATAACCTGAGCTCTTCCAATTTCAAGCCCTTCCTCAGTGATATAAGAGTTAAGTGCCATATTCTGGGACTTGAAAGGAACTGCCCTATATCCATCCTGTCTAAAAATCCTGCAAAGTCCTGCAACTAAAAGACTCTTTCCAGCACCAGACATTGTGCCCTGAACCATAATAACCTTTGCCATATTCTTCACCTCAAAAATGCCCTTATACAATTAAGTATAAGGGCATACGCATACATATTGCTACTACTAACTTAGTCAAGCTCAGATGTGCAGTGAGGGCATCTTGTTGCTTCAATATTGATCTCGCTCTTACAACGTGGGCAGATCTTGGTTGTTGCAGGTGCCTCTGCCTTTTCCTTAGCAAGCTTATTGCTGAGCTTGTTCATGAACTTAACGATAAAGAAGATCACAAGAGCCATCAGGATAAAGTTGATGACAACTGTAATAAAAGTTCCATAGTTAATTGTTGCAGCTCCTGCTTCCTTGGCAGCTTCAAGTGTTGCATACTCTGAACCATCAAGACTTACAAACATGTTGTTAAAGTCGATTCCGCCTGTAAGAAGGCTGATAACTGGCATGATAATATCATCTACAAGTGATGAGATAATCTTCTGGAATGCACCGCCGATGATAACACCAACAGCCATATCCAGCACGTTACCACGCATTATAAACTCACGAAATTCCCCAGCAAGGCCTTTTCCCTTGCCTGCTACTTCTTTAACCTTTTCTGTCATACCTGCTCTCCCTATACTGAAATAAAATTTTACGTTCTTTAGAAATTATAGCACAATAACCTCAAAATAGGGGCAAATTCCTATTTAAAAAACAGGCGGTGCACTGCACCGCCTGAAGATCAACTGTTTTCGTTAACGTAGATTGAAAGTCTGCTCTGAATGATATCGCATACCTCTTTTGCGCTCTTCTGACCACTAAAGTATGCTGAACCTTCCTCAGAGATAATGTTGTTGATGTTATCATTGTAATACATTATGAAATGAGAATTCTTAACGAGGTTATCAATCTGATCAACATCTTCCTGAGAAAGATTTGGAACTTTCACCTCCTGGTCACCAACGTAAAAATACTCTTCGACTTCCTGTTTATTTCCGTCTTCATCTTCATAGTATTCAGGCTCCATAGAAGCTTTTTTCATCTTCTCATAACTTGAGGCCCTGATTGGGAAGTCATAGTCAAGTGAATCCTGGAATTCCTCTGAAAGGAAATACTTAACAAATTCCCAGGCACCATCAGCATTCTTTGTCTGAGAACTAATGCAAAGAGTTACGCCAGGATAGATAACTGAAGTATTATTAGATCCTGGGAAGCCAACAAACGCTACATCCTCACCAAAACGGCCATACTTTTCTCTTTTAAATGAATTGAAGCCATAAATGCCTGTAACATCAAATAATGCCTTATCTGTTCTGAAAGCTGCATCGTAATCATCATAGAACATTGTGTTCTCGTCATATTCTTGTGGGAAATCATTTATAAATTCCATGAACTCTACAAAACCATCGCTGTTAAAGTTGCATATCTTGTTGCCCCAGTCAATATAATCCTTACCAGAGAACGCAAGACCAAAAGCCAATATGTCATTTCTAAGGATCATTCCAAAGGCTTTTGAAGGAGTAACATTCTTGGCCTGAAGGAGATTTCTGTAGTCTTCCATTGAAAGAGTTGTCTGTCCCTTTAATAATGATGCCTTGCAGATAACAGTTGCAACTTCAAAGTAAGGAACAACCTGATACATCTTGTCGCCTGTCTTAAATGCATCTACGATATTATCAAGATATTCAGCCTGTCCGACATCTGGATCATTGTTAAAATATGATGATACATCAAGGAACAATCCCTTGTTGATATAACTCTCAATTGGACTTTCAAGGTCAAAAGCCATGATATCAGGAACATTACCTGAAGCAACATCAAGATTAAATTTCTTAACGCCTGCATCATAGTCTTCTTCTGTGTTATATGTTGAGTAATCAACTAACTTGATCCTGTACACTTCATTATTCTGGTTAAACTTGGCAGCTGCCTGTCTAACATGATAGTCGATATATGCACTACCTAAAGTAATGATAGTTTTGTCTTTTACCTGATCAGCTGGAACCTTGGTGAGTCTTGATAATGTGAGGTTATTATCAAAATCAGGAACAAATGCAATGAGTTCTGTATCACTGACTGCAACTACATCACTAAGGTTATATGTCAAAGAAAGGTCTGAATCTATATAGTCCATAAGCTTAACAAGCTTGTCTGACTTAAGGTCATAACCATAAATAGCATTATCATCAGCACAGTAAACATCATAACCATTTCCACTAAAGAATGAGTAATAGTTATAGCCATTTAATGCCTGTGACTTGTTACCGATCGTTTTATTGTCAAAATCAATTGTACCAAGGAGTCTTCCTTCATCTGTATAGCCTGATACAAAGATATCACCATTATAGCCTCTTATAAGCTCAAAATTTGATCCATTATACTGGGCTGTAACATCAATAACAGGTGTAAATCCGCTCTGTTCATCAAACTTTGAAATGTCATGATTTGAACTTACGATAAGTCCATAGTTTTCAGAATAAACAAGACCACATGGGCTATAATAATCCCCCTCTTCAAGGTCTGCACCAAGTTTAACCTTATAAACCTGATTTCCTGCATTGTCATACTTAACGAGGTTATACTCTTCGTTTACTTCCTCATCATATCCTGCACCAGCATAGCCCTCTTCTGGATCAATATCCTCTGAAGCTTCTTCACTACTTACATCACTTGCTTCTACTGATGCTTCTTCTGCAGCCTCTGCCTTTTTTTCATCAGAAGCCTCTTTACTTGCTTCATCAGAAGCCTCTTTACTTGCTTCATCTGAAGCGTTGTCATCATTATTTTCAGAAGAGATCTCTTCAACAGCTTCCTCTGGAACGTCGCCCATATTGTCGTCAAACCAGTTATACTTGCCTAGGATGCCATAGATATTGCCATCCTTATCAAAATCAATATAGTTAAAGCTCTCATCCGGTTCAGCAGCGATCTTAACATCCTTAAGATCTGATCCATCTGAGTTAAATGAATAAACATTGATAAATCCATCTTCGTTATAAGAAGTCAGATAAATTCTGTCTCCAACAATCTTAAGGCCATTAAGTCCATTGGTATCAAGTCCCTGAACTTCAAATGTTTCCTGCTTGAACACATAATCTTTAGAGCCTTTTGCAGCTTCATCCAAGATGCTGTCTCCATCCTTTTTCTCCTTGCCACAACCAGTTGCCAGAGAAACTGCCATTGTAAGTGCAAGAGAAACACTAGTTATACGTTTTAATAATTCTCTTTTTTTCATAACTTAACTCCTCTCCTTTGCCCCTCTTTCTTCTTTTTTTGCTTTTGTTTTACTTCAAAATCATATTTCTTGTCGGAAAGCGTCTGTACAATGCCAGATACCGTCCATTTCTTGTGTCTATATTGATAAACTACATATGCAGAGAACATGCATATAACAATGAGCTTGCATATCCATCTGATAGTAAATAAAACAACCAAAATATCTTCATATCCTCTGGCAAGGTTCTCCCAATATGGATAAAAGATTGCCTTATTCCACATGCTCCTTGTACCAAAGGAAGTCAGTATGTCGTACATGGATAAAGCTGAAAATCTATCCGAATTATCAACAACTGAAATGTACCTGTCATCAAGAGAAGTGCTCTCTTTGACGATTGTCTTTACAATTCCATCAACTGGACTTGGCATGACAACTTCATAGCAGTTGATACCGCCACGTAGAGATGTTTTGCCATCTTCTGAAATCTCTTCCTTTTCGGTCCTGCCACTTAGGATAGTTCCGTACTTACAGAGGCTGTCGTAGGATATATAGGCTAGTCCACCTTGCTGACCAGCTGTTGTCCTCATCTTACCTTCCTGTCTTTTTACAACACCGGAAACATAATGAGGTATATCACCGATGGTAACCATCTGCCCCACTACTTCGCTTGAACCAAAAAGTTGCCAGGAAAGATCCTCATCAATAACGATCTGATCCTTCATAAGAGCGTCCTTGTTGTAGTAACTTCCGCTTACAAGCTCAAGTGGGTGAAAGAGAAAAAAATCGCCATATGTTCCTATTGCTGTAACATTATCAGCAGTCTTCCCTTCAAAGGATATGGACACAAGTCCCTGAGCACTATAACAGCTTGAATATAGCTTGGTGTCATCTACAGGCGCCTCAGTATCTTCAGATGCGCCATTATCACCGATCTTTTGAGTCTCGACAATCTTAGGATCCTTTTGATCACTCTGATCATCGTCATCAGTTTCTTCTACGATTCCCGAATCAGTCATCTTGGATTCCATGATATATTCCATCTTTTTGATGAAATCTGAATCGATCATCTGATCCTCGGTAAAAAAGACACTGACCTGAGCCATCATTTTGCCATCAGCTGACCATCTGTCTGCTGCACTCTGTTCAGGAAGCTTGTTTATAAGAGCTCTACTGATAAAGCCAAGGACAAGATCTAATATGATCAGCGTAATGACAATAATAAAAGCCTTACTCTTTATGATCTTTAGTATTTTGTTTTTTATCTTTTCTTTATCAAGATTCTTAAAAAACTTCATTACTCGTTTGCCAGCCTTACTTGTTCTCCTGCCTTAACAGGTTTATTTGATGTAGTGATAACGTACTCATAATCATCTATTGCAGCTGTGATAGCTGAATTCTTGTCATCTGATGCAACTACTGTTACATCTGCTCTTGTAGCTGTATATCTGTTGCCAAGAGGACTTGATTTACTCTTGACTATGAGAACAAATTTACCATTTGAATCAGATTTGATAGCACTGTTAGGAACTATCATGTCGTAGTTCTGAGTTCTCTCACCAATTGCAAGAGAAAGAGTCTGACCTGGAGTAACCTCTGTACTCTCGATCTTAAATGTTAGAAGCTTTTTGCCTGCAGGATCAGTCTTGTCATTTTTGATCTGAGTAAGTGTAGCTTTAAAATCTGAGCTAAACTGCCATGCATTCTGTGGCTGCGCAGCATCTCCAACCTTAAGCTTAGCTGCCTGGGCATTTGTTACAGAAAAGCTTGTTGTCATATCTTTTCCATCAACCTGAATAACTGCAATTGTCTCATCAGCTGATGTTGACTCGCCGGCAACCTTTGATACTGAGCTGACAGTTCCTGCAACTGGAGACTTTACAGAGGAGCCAACTGACTCTGCTTCAAGCTTTGCGATCTTTTCCTTCTGCTCTGCGATGGAATCTCTCTTAGCGCAAAGAGATATCTCCACATTGATGCTCTTAAGCTGATCTGTCTTAACCCTCTCAGCCTCTTTTAAAGCTGCTGCTGTCTTAGCTTTCTTTTCAGATGCTGTTGCAAGCTTCTGATCATAGCTAAAGCCTGACTGTGAGCTGTATGTAGAAAGCTGTGACTTATCTCTTGTAAGCTCAGCAACGAAGTTATTAAGCTCTACAACTCTGTCTTCATCGCCATCATTCTTGGCTTTCTCGATATCTACCTGAGCCTGTGCCAGAAGATACTCAGGAGTTGCTGTGTTGTAGTTCATGCCAGCCTGCTCGTAAGCACGGAGCTGTGTGAGGTAATCAATCTCTGCCTGAGCTGCGTTATCTTCTGCAAGGGCTGCATTATAAGTATCAAGAACACCCCCAACCTGTGCCTGATATGTATCGTAAGAAGCTGTCTTACCATTTCTTACGTTTGTTATAACGTTACTTGGAACATCTCCTGAAAAGAGCATCTGCTCATATTCAAGCTCCATGGTATCCAAAGACTCTTTTGCCTTTGTAAGCTCCTCAGATTCCTTGTCCTCAAGATAATAGATGACATCTCCGATTTCAACATGTGCACCCTCTTTGACAGCAACACCTGAGATCTTTCTGGTCTCTTTTACCGTGATATTGTATGGATCCTCAGCCGTTACAGTTCCTGAACCTCTGATCTGTGGACTGATCGTTCCATCAGTTATCTGAACTGTTGCTACCTGAGGAAGCGAATAATTCATGATGGTGTTTGAAAAGAATGTAAGGATAAGCATAACTGTAAGGAATGCTATCGCAACATTCTTCACCATATCTTTCCTGTTTACAGGCTTTTTTTCTAAATCCTTTGACATAACATTTACTCCCTTTATAAACTTTTTGTCATCCTTTAATTCCGCCCTGATACGAGATTCCCTCTACCAGATAGTCCTCACCATAAAGAAAAATGAGAAGTGGTGGGACCAGATATATTACTGCAACCGCAAAGGCAAGTGATATCTCTCCTGCATTGATCTTGGACAGGAACACTGACAGCGGATGCAGATCAGTATTTGTCAAAAGAATCAGTGGCTGCTCAACCATGTTCCAAAAATCAAAAAATACTAAGATGGCAATTGATGCTATACCACCCTTACAAAGTGGCATATTGATCCTTGAAAAGATGTACCACTCTCCTGCTCCATCTATAGAAGCCGCCTCTATAACTTCTTGAGGTATTCTTCTCATGAACTTGGTCAAAAGATACACTGCAAAAGGTGAGAAGAATCCCGGTAGCCATATGGCCCACCTGGTATCTATGATGCCCATAGCCTTAGATACCAGGAAGTTAGGAACAAGTGTTACCTGATAAGGCATCAGCATCATTATGATGTAGGAAAAGAATATTACTCTTTTAACCTTGCCGTCGTATCTTGAAAAGCCATAAGCTGCAAGGGTTGCAATCCCAAGCTGCACTACCACGATAGGAACTGTATAGATAATAGAGTTCCAAAACTTTATAAGGTACTGCGGGCTCTTGAACAAAACTGTGTAATACTGGGAAAAGGTCACCATATCAGGTATGAACTTAAGGTTCACAGTCTTGGATATGAAGATCTTGCCGCCCTTTTCCGTTGTTGCAAATATTGAGCCGTAGTTGGCACTTATTTCTGATGAACTCATAAATGAATTCGTAATGGTAAGTATGATCGGAAGAAGGAAAATAAAAGCAAAAATAAATGCTGCTATAGTAACAAGCACTGTCTTGTAGTTATCTATCCTCTTCCTTCGTCTGTACATTTTTTGTAAAAGATTCATAGTTTAGCCCTCTACGTCTTTCCCATAGAAGTTCTCAACAGCATACATGATGTATACAAGGGCTGTTACTACTATGAACATTATGATAGCTGCCGCAGACAATTTCTGATAATCGAGAGAGGCAAAAGTATTATTCATGAAATGCTGCAGCAGATATAACGAAGTAACCGGATAGTCGCCAGTCATAAGGTAAACCTCTCTAAATACCTTAAATGAGTTGATAAGCGACATGATTGTTACAAAAAGTATCGTTGAAGACAAGTATCTGACTTTGATAAGCCAGAAAACCTGCATCTTGGATGCATTTTCAAGGGCAGCTACTTCCAGAAGCTCCTTTGGAATACTGGCAAGAGCCGACATGAAGAGGATCATGTTGTACCCAAGATTCTTCCATAGGAAAAGAGCTACTATAACAATGTAGGCTTTATCTGACTTTAGCCAGTCGATCTTGTCAGCACCAAAGAGCGCTGTGAAGTTATTTACAAGACCGTTGTAATGAAACATTACCTGCCAGATCAGAACAATTGATGCTGTAGGAACCATTAAAGGGCTTAAGAAGAAAGACCTAAAGTAGCTCTTAAATGGTATCCTTGACTCCATGACAGCTGCCAGGAATAGTGAAAGCAAAACTGCCAGAGGAACTGCCATAAATGAAAACTTTAGGGTATTCATTCCGGCAAGCTTAAATGCATCATTGCTCCAAACATTTATATAGTTTGCAAAGCCTACAAATCTCTTTTGAATAGGGTTATTGATCATGGAGTAATAAATAACTACCATGAAAGGGGCCACGAAAAAGAGTAACACTCCTACTATCGAAGGAAGTAAAAACAGCCAGGAGATCATGCTCTTTTTTTCATTGGCTGACATAGTCCCTGTTCTGAGCCTATGAAGTTTTCTTTTGATCCTAGAAAATAATTTGGCCAACTTAGTTATTAGTATCCTTTACTACAAATTCTGGAATATTTCCCCAGTCAAAATTCATATACTGACCATAGCTACCATAATTACTATTTGGCATCTCACCTTCTCTTGTAACTACAACAGAATACTGACCACAGAGTGTGCTGTGATCACTCCAGTAATTAAGGAAATCGTTAAAGTGTGCTGTTTCACAAATTTCTTTTATCTGTTCAGGATCTGTATAAATTACAGAAACAGAATCAAGATCTGAAGGAACTTCATTATAATCAGTAACAGACATATCATAGCCTGGATAATAGTTTGTAACTTCTATAGATTTAATCTTAGACATATCAAGCTCTGATCCAGAATATATTCCGTATTTTTTCATAAGAGCAATAGTCTTCTCATAGTTTTCATAAACAGGAATGTTGGCATCTACGTAATATAAACCATCATTTGAATATTCGATGCTACCAATAGGTCTGTGATCATGCATATATGAGTATGAAAAGCAATTAAGAATATCCTCTCTTAATGCATCGCTAAGCTCTTCATAAGGAAGCTCTGCTGAAATAAGTGTCTCATTTATAGTGTTATATCTGACGATCCTGTTCTTGGAATTAAATTTATCAGAATCTCTGAGTTCATCGTCGAAAAAGACGTCAAATCTGCCCTTCAAGTACTCATCTGAAGCTAAGACCTTATCCATAAGCTCTGGATCAACATCAAAAGGAATAACAATGCTTCTATAGATATTCCTGCCGCTCTTCATCCTGTACAGAATAGTCACCTCATATCCATCTGCATATGAATTATTGTCCTCACCGTTTCTTGCAGTTTCTCTTGAGTTGTCCATTCCAAGCTTGGCAATTTGGATGAAATCATTCACGTTAGTTATGTGCATGTGGTCTTCTTCTGATGTAACGAAGTCATTATCTTCATTGGACCAGACATTGAACTCACCGTAATAATCAATTATTGCGCAGCTCTCCACCTTCTCAGGATTTGGAATATATGAATCATAGCCCAAAAGATCGCCCTTAAAGATAACAAAGATAAGAAGCACGACTGCAATAGCCATTATGGTCTGTGGAATTCCCTTGAAGAATCTCCTGATATTGGTATCTATGATGACTTCAAAAATGCATCCAGCAAAGATAGTTCCAAGGATCATGATAAAGCACATAAGCATGCAGAGCTTTTTGTTCCATACGTTCTCATACATTATGTATACAAGATATCCTGTTCCAAGGCCCACCATTACACACAAAGTAACTTTCACAAACCATCTAAATGGTCTGAAAGCAATGCTCTTACCTGCCATCTCAGCTTTACGCTTGCTACTGATAACGAAAATAAGAACAAAAGCTATAACAGCTACTAAAAGGGTATCTATCTCAAATCTAAGGTTTGATAAGATCCTAGCCTGGAGAATGCTCATATTCTCGATCATCTTGCCAGAAGTTGCTCCGCCAAATCTTGAATTAAAAGCAAAGAGACTTGAAAATCTATCAAATACAGGTGAAAGATAAACATTCATCTCGGAGCTGTAGCTATATGTGGCATAAAAAAGTGACTTGAAGAAACTAAGTTCACCAGCAATAACAATTGAAGCAAATGCAAAAAGGCCTGTAACTAATATTGCTGAAACATAAGTTCCACACAGCATGATAGCTACAACTGTAACGTTATATACTGCAAAGTAAAGAACTATGTTGCGAACAAATTCAACTAATACAGAAACTAAAACCTGTTTGTTGATTCCGCCCATACAAGCTGCAATGATCAAAGCAATGATCTCACTTACACCGAACATAGCTAAATATGTAAGAAAAGCACTAACAAAAGTCTTTTTGATTCTCTGAACCCTTGTTGTAGGCTGACTCAGATAGAAATCAATCCTGCTCTGACTAAAGAGATATGAAAATCCCTGAAAAGCAAACACAACACCAATCAGCATTACAAGAAGAAATGTAATGCTATCAAGTCCCATGATCCTGCTGACTGCCCTGCACTTCTCCATTGCAAGCACTGCATCTGTCTGATTGTACAGTCTGTAATAATTTATTGATCTTGAGATCATCATGATGACCCCAAGGACAAAATAAGCAAACACAAACGGGAATGCTACAAGTGAAGTCCAAAGAGTGCCTGTAATATATTTCTTCTGATTTTTTATCTTATCACTGAAGGACAAATTTGCGGATGTCATATCCAACTACCTCCGTCTCACTAATAAAGATTTCTTCTAATGTAAGAGCAAGAACTTCAAAGAAAATAGGATTGCCTCTCTTGAAGGCTGTCTCAATCTCTTCTCTCTCGCCTCTAATTGTAATAGTGTGAAGTCTTCCTCTCTTTTCATGAAGGAGAATGTTAAGACCATCAAGGGCTCTCTTTTCATCCTCTTCTGATGAGAATACGCACTGTACCTTCTGCATCTGAATCTTCATGTCCTCGATATCCTCTGAAAGGATAACTCCGCCCTGATGAAGAAGACCGATATGATCACAGATATCTTCCAATTCTCTAAGGTTATGAGATGCGATAACAGGTGTAAGGCCTCTATCTTCCATTTCAGCAGCAAAAAGAGATTTAACTCCCTGTCTCACAACAGGATCAAGACCATCAAAAGTCTCATCGCAGAGAAGATACTTTGTTCCAGCGCAAATTCCAAGAAGAATAGATACCTGCTTTTTCATTCCCTTTGAAAAAGTTGATATCTTGCGCTTGGCATCAAGGCCAAAGCCCTGGCACATCTTAAGGAATCTTAACTTATCAAAAGTGTCATAGACTCCATCATAATATGTTGCCATATCTTCTGGTGTTGAATTTGGAAGGAAATACTGGTCATCAGAAATGTAAAAGACATCCTTTTTTACATCAGGATTGTCGTATACAGGTCTATTATCAACAAGCACAATTCCTTTGTCTGGCTTGATAACGCCAGCGATTATCCTAAGAATAGTGCTCTTACCAGCACCATTTGTTCCTACAAGTCCGAATACTTCTCCATCAAGTATTCCAAGAGAAACACGATTGACAGCTTTTATTTCATCAAATGATTTTTCCAGATCAAGTAATTCAATCATGCTCTACCTCCAGTCCCCAAGCTTCCGCCAAAGCGGATCTTAATTTCATTCA
The DNA here is from genome assembly GCF_900143205.1 of Butyrivibrio hungatei DSM 14810. Classification (GTDB taxonomy): domain Bacteria; phylum Bacillota; class Clostridia; order Lachnospirales; family Lachnospiraceae; genus Butyrivibrio; species Butyrivibrio hungatei. The sequence continues at coordinate 163,639 of NZ_FRDH01000008.1, forward strand.
TAAACTCCTCAATAGGTATACCAATCTCATCAGCTTCAAATAAGAGCTTTAGTATCTGCTCTATAAGCTCTTCCTTCTTATTTTCCTTAAGAGAATCATTGCCCTTAACGAAATTGCCGCGCCCTTTGACAGTGTAAATAAATCCCTGTCTCTCGAGCTCAGCATAAGCCTTCTGAACAGTATTGGGATTAGTAGACAGCTCCATAGCAAGGCTCCTGACAGATGGCATCTGATCATCAGCCTGTAGTATTCCTTTGTAGATCTGAGCCTTGAAGTTCTCTACTATCTGTTCATAGATTGGTCTGCTATCTTGATAATCAATAAGTTTCATCTCATCCCTCACCCATTGTTTAACAATAATAGTATCAACGTAAACCAAGTGTACTAACATAACTAGTACACTTATGATTTTATTCCTACTTCGTTTGTTTTGCAATACCTTTTTTTGAGCCCCTAGGGACGGAGGTTGGGGCTCATTTTTGGCGCGAATGCATGTCTTGTGGTGCCCATGAATTCTGGCCTGAGAGAAAATGAGCCACAACCTCCGTCCCTAGGGCTCATTTTTGTTGTGTTTTATATGGTATTGCGATATAATATGTATGGGGTTACGTTATATTTTTAACATAAAAAAATTAAGGAGGTATTTCAGTATGTCACGTTTCACACTACCTAGAGATGTCTACCACGGCAAGGGTGCATTGGAGGCATTAAAGACACTGGAAGGTAAAAGAGCAATTGTTTGTGTTGGTGGAAGTTCTATGAAAAAGGGCGGATTCCTTCAAAAGGTTGAAGATTACCTGAAGGAAGCTGGAATGGAAGTAGAACTCTTTGAAGGTATCGAGCCGGATCCTTCAGTTGAGACAGTTATGAAGGGTGCTGAAGCTATGCAGAAGTTCCAGCCTGACTGGATCGTAGCTATCGGCGGTGGCTCACCTATCGATGCTGCTAAGGCTATGTGGATCAAGTATGAATATCCTGAGACCACATTTGAAGATATGTGCAAGGTATTCGGTCTTCCAAAACTTCGTACAAAAGCTCATTTCTGTGCTATTCCTTCTACATCTGGAACAGCTACAGAGGTAACAGCTTTCTCAATCATCACTGATTACAATAAGGGCATCAAATATCCTATCGCTGACTTCGAGATCACACCTGATGTTGCGATTGTTGATCCTGAGCTTACCCATACAATGCCTGTTAAGCTTGTTGCTCATACAGGTATGGACGCTATCACACATGCTATTGAAGCTTACGTTTCTACAGCAAATTGTGAATACACAGACGCTCTTGCAATCCATGCAATCGAGATGATCCAGGCAAATCTTGTTAAGTCATACAACGGAGATATGAATTCAAGAGATGCAATGCATGACGCTCAGTGTCTTGCTGGAATGGCATTCTCAAATGCCCTCCTTGGAATCGTTCACTCAATGGCTCACAAGACTGGTGCTGTATTTGCAGACCAGGGCGCTCACATCATCCACGGCGCAGCTAATGCTATGTACCTTCCAAAGGTAATCGCATTCAACGCTAAGGATGCTACAGCTAAAAAGAGATACGGCGTAATCGCTGATTACATGAAACTTGGCGGATCAAGTGACGACGAAAAAGTTAAACTTCTTATTGATTATCTCCGCAAGATGAATGATGACCTCAACATTCCTCATTGCATCCAGCATTATGGTGCTGATGGACTTCCAGCAGATCAGGGATTTGTATCAGAGGCTATCTTCAATGAGAGACTTCACGACATCGCAGCAAATGCTATCCTCGATGCTTGCACAGGATCAAATCCTCGCCAGCCATCACAGGAAGAGATGGAGAAACTCCTCAAGTGCTGCTACTACGATACAGAAGTTGATTTCTAAATTGCATGAAAAGAGATTCTACCACACGGTAGGATCTCTTTTTTTGCCAAAAATGAGCCCTAGGGACGGAGGTTGGGGCTCAAAAATATTGACTTCCCCACCTAGCTAGCGTATATTTAAATGCGAATGATTTGCAACAAGGAGCACAACATCAATGGGGAAAATATATTTCGTAAATGGCTTCCTAGGGGCTGGCAAGACCAGATTCATACAGGAGCTTCTAGAGGAAGATTATTTCAAGATAAAAGGCAAGACACTTCTACTACTCTGCGAAGAAGGGGAAACTGAATACGACGATTATCTCATGCAAACCCTAAACGTAGAGATCAAGAAGATTGAAAACGAGGAAGACTTCACACCTGACAATCTCACAAATGTAGAAAAAGAATCAAATCCAGAGCGCATCATCATCGAGTTCAACGGCATGTGGATGAGAAAAGACCTAGAATTTCCCTGGTACTGGAACGACATCATGGAGATTGCGATCTTCGATACCCCATCCTTTGACATGTACGCAAGAAACATGAAATCTCTTCTATCTGAGCAGGTGAGAAATGCATATATGGCGGTGTTCTTTAGTGCTGATGGATTCAAAGACAAGCTTGCGACCTACAGACGAAACGTCAAAGCCGTTAATCCCAAGCTCAACATTGTCTTCAAGGACAGAGACGGCGACGACATTGTAATTCGCTTTGAGGACGAGCTTCCATACGACCTAAATGCCCCACTAATCGACATCACAGACGATGCCTTCGCGGCATTTTACCTAGATTCACTAGACAATATAGACAGGTACATTGGTAAAAGAGTCAGATTCACAGCCCAGGTCATGAAAACCAAGGACCAGACGAGAAAGTCTTTCCTTGCAGGAAGAATGGCTATGACCTGCTGCGAACAAGATCTTTCCCTCTTTGGCGTTATCTGCGACTATGATCAGATTGATGAACTCATTCACGGTTCCTGGGCGGTTATCGAAGGTACCTTGTCAAAAGAGTTTTTCTCCAAGTACGAAAATGAGTTCCTCATCTGCAAAGTAGAGGACATACAGATATGTGGCAAGCCAAAGAAGGAAATAATAGATGTGATTTAAGCTGCCATAGCAATAAGCTGTCTCTCTCCGGAAAATAATCTTCAATAAGTCGTACATATGTGTTACTATATGAAAGTTGATTTTAGATTCTTTTTGAAAGGAAAAAACAAAAATGAAGATTGCAGTAACTTATGAAAACGGACAAGTGTTCCAGCACTTTGGACATACAAGTGAATTCAAGATCTACAACGTTGAGGACAACAAGATCGTATCTGCAGAGGTTATGAATACTAATGGCACAGGACATGAAGCTCTTGCCACTCTCCTTGCAGACAGCGATGTAAAGGTGCTCATCTGCGGTGGTATTGGCGGCGGTGCTGTTGCTGCTCTTGAAGAAAGCGGAATTGAGTACGTATCAGGCGTATCAGGAAATACAGATGATGCTGTAGAAGCTTACCTTGATGGAAAGCTCACAAGCACAGGAGTTAACTGTGACCATCATGATCACGAACATGACCATGAGGAAGGCGGATGTGGTCATTGCCACGATGATTCAGAAGAAGGAGGTTGTGGCAACTGTGGTGACGACGATTCAGAAGGCTGCGGCGGTGGATGCGGCGGCTGTGGTGGATGTCACCCTACTACTCCACTCTTTGAAGGTACAAACGTTGGTAAGACATGCAGCACTCACTATAAGGGAACCTTTGATGATGGAACTGTATTTGATTCATCCTATGACAGAGGTGAGCCAATCCAGTTCGTATGTGGTATGGGCATGATGATCCACGGCTTTGATAAGGCCGTTGCAGAGATGAAGGTTGGCGAGAAAGTTAACGTTCACCTTGAGCCAAACGAAGCTTACGGCGAAGTTGATCCAGAAGCTATCTTCACAGTAGAGATTGAAGAACTCCCAGGTTCAGAAAACCTTACAGTAGATCAGAGAGTTTACCTACAGGATACTTTCGGAAGACCTTTCCCAGTTAAGGTTGTAGAAAAGACAGAAAAGACTATCACACTTGATGCCAACCACGAAATGGCTGGTAAGGCTCTTAACTTTGAGATTGAACTTGTTGAGATCAAGGATTGATATTGATCCTTATACTTCTTCACAGATATATATTCTTTTAGTTTTGAGAAATTCAAGAGCTTCTTTATCACTAATAAAGCTACATCCTGCAGCCTTGTTAAAAGCGCTAAGATCAGTAATCTTGGCCATGATAACAGGGCTGTCAGGAAGAACTTCTCCACTATCAGCTTCTCTAAGCTTATCCTCCATGGCCATTCTCTTTATATATATTTCATCCCAAATACAGTAAACATCATAATTTTTCTTTATTACTTCATAATCTTTTATTTTATCCAAAGCAAAATCACATATCTTTTCAAATCCCATAAAGGAGTATATTTTCTCATCAACAGGTAAAAGAAATACGAAAGGAATATGTTCATTTTTTAGGATTTCAAAGGTCTTTTTAAATACCTCTGACATATGTCCCTGATGTCGCTTATCTTCCCTCGTGGCAACGGCAACTATGTAGTATGTCTTTATCACAGTGTCCCACAGATTCATGTAATAAGGATTAAGGTGAAGCATTGATAACACTTCACCTTCCATAATACTTACAATGATCTTATTGTCTCTGCACTTTTCGCTGTAATAGTAATCAACAAACTCTTTAGGATCATCAAAGGCTTCTTCGTAAAGCTTTCTTGTCTGATCCTTGTCTACGCACTCAGTAATCATAGCTTTTTCTCATACACCCTATATTTTCTTGCAAAGCCTATAGGATTATAACTTTCCTTGGCGTGTCTAAGTCCCTCGATTCCCATGTCATCTTCTCTATTTACGATTTCTGCTTCCTCATAGGAATTTTGCAAAAACTGCTGGTTTATAACCTGATAGATTCCTGGAATATCGGGGTTTCCTTTTTCGATGGAGATAACTGCCATCTTCTCTCTTCTGTTGTAGGAACCTATGGTGAAGGCTTCAAGCATCTCATCAATAAAAATGCCTCCAACTCTATAGGTGACCTTATCACAGTTTCTAAGTATATCTATTATACCGTCCTTTTCCACCAAAAGAGTATCCTTACTTTCAACTCCTTCAGAGAGTTTCACCTCTATCCACTTTTTCATGAACTCTTCAAGAAAGTACTCATCTGTGCAGCACATGGTCTTATACTCCCATCTGCCTTCGTACTCCTTCATGAACTTATTAACTAGGTTTCTCTTTTTCTGATATTTTTTTCCTGCAAGAGTCCTAAGTCCTTCTGCATCGTAGAGATAGTCTTTAAGGTCACTCTCTTCCTCAATTATATATTCTTCATTATTTGTAAGGTCATCAAAACCCAGAACTTTTAAAGCATCTTCATCTGCAAGATCTATTCTTAATGGGCTTTTAAGTTCTATATTAAAATAGCTCTTTAATAATTCAAAAGCTTTAGGTAGATCCTCTTCTTTACAATAAGGCATGGAGGCAAAATATCCCTTTTCATCCTGCATCAGGATAAAGGCTGCATCCTCCAGCTTACAGATCCTGGTGTTATACAGCTCTTTCCAGATATAGGTATCAAGAACTGTGCTGTCGCAGGTCTTATTGTCTCTAAGGGCGTATATCGTTGATAGTTCTGATGCCTCTTCAAAGTCAGGCTTATGAAACTCAAGTCTTTTACATTCGTTTAATAACATACAAACCTCTTTATATTAATCTTTGTGTTGTGGCAAATTGTATTTTACACAATATATTATATTACAAAAACTTACCTTGGTCTATTTTTTTGAAAAAATTTCCAACACTTTCTTTTTCTTATCCGTTATATAGTTAGAAAGCGCTTAAATTAAGTTATAATCATGATATAACGCTAAAAAAGTCAGTGGAAAGACAATGTTATGAACCCAGAAATATCAGTCCTATATGAAAAACTTCATAACGAACTTGTCAAATGGTGCTGTCTTATGACGGGAAGCTATGATACTGCTGAAGAGCTTGTTCAAGAGGGCTTTGTAAAGGCTATTGAACACTGGGATACCCTTAAATCCCTGGCCTTCCACCAGCAAAGAGCCTGGCTCTATCAGACCATCAAGCACCTTTTTATTGACAGTGTGAGGAAAAATAAAAGAGAATTCCTGACAAATGAAGTTCCTGAAACTACCACTTCTTTTGACTACTCAGAAAAAGAATGGATGGAACTAATAAACTCTCTTCCTCCCTTGGAAGGAAAGGTTTTGCTCCTAAGATATGTAGAGGGCTTTACCTCAAATCAGATAGGAACACTCTTAAAAATCCCACCTGGAACAGTTCGAAGTAAGTTACATGATGCCCGCAAACATCTAAGAAATAAATTATAAACATCACAAAAGGAGACCGGATATGAAACTTAAGATTAACTGCGATAAATGCGATGCACGCAAGATTGTTGAAGAAAATTATACTCAGTACGATGAAATAGTGATTAACACTGATGAACTTGTTGTTGATTCCAGAAGTAAGGCTGTTCTTAATAGGCTTCCTTTTAACATCAGTGCTGACTACGTTAGAAGCCGTGACGACGAAGAAAGTCAGAAGCCATCAGCCAGAACTGTCAATGGAATCTATGAGATCAATGAATCTTCTATAGTTGAAGATGACCAGTCTATTGTTGTAAATGGAGTACTTAAGATTGCTCCAAAGACAGAGGAAATCTTAAGAAAATATGAAAGCATTGTTGTAAACGGCCTTATCCTCTGCCCTAAGTCAGTTGCTTCTATCCTGCCACTTCCAGGACTTAGTATAAATGGCCTCATCAAGGCTTATCCAGATGAGTACACTCTTCTTGATAATAATTTTAAGCTTGATAAGTACTTTCCTATGAGAGCCACAAATGGAAGCGGATACTTTGCTGCAAGCTACATCTATGACGCAGACATTGAGACCAATTTCAGTATGCTGGCAGAAAAGAACATCAAGTTCCACACTGACAAGATCTATATCAGAAAGAGCCACTTAGAAGCAGGTCTTTCACTCTTTAATATCGAAGCTGAAATAAATGAAGTTCCTGATATCTGCACTATTGTCCAGGGTAATGTCGTTCTTGATGAGAGCTTCATAACAGCATATGGTACTAACCCATATGTAATCGGTAACCTTGATATTCCAAAAGAAAGCAAGGAAATCTTAAATAGCCTTGAAAGCCTCACGGTTGATGGTACTATCAAAGTTGATAATCATTGCGTAGAGGCACTTAATAGCTTAAATGCCAGCTACAAAGAGCTGGTAGTTGTAAAAGGCGTTGTCCTTCAAGACCGCCCTATTATCAACATTAGTAGAGACATTCTTGAGGATAATGCAGATGGTGTAACTATTCAGGACTGCGCTGTAGTTAAATTTGAAAGTAACATTGAGCCTGAACTTATTAGGGAAAGGGTTAAAATCAAGGACTGCGCCAAGGTTGACTGCTCTTCTGAGCAAAAGTCCGCTGTTGACTCAGTATCTACCGATGTAGCCATGGTCGGAACTGGAAGCATCCTTTCTGGCATATTTAATTCTATCTTTGGAGACAGCTCTTCTGACGGGAATAATGGCCACAATAGTGATACAAAGTATGTTAATGCTGACTACTATGAACTTTGATGATTCTGCGGAGAAAAATGAAAAACAAAATTAAAAAAATACTAAAAATCATTTTAATATTATTAGCTTCTATCCTAGCACTTGGAGTTATGGCGGTTATATTCCTTCGCCTAAGTAATTACCTCCATCACAGGATTGAACTAAGGGACGGCGTAAACGAGACCACCTATATTGATATCAATGGTCAGAAGCAGTACATAATGATCATGGGACAAGATGAATCAAACCCTGTTATTATCTACCTTCACGGAGGCCCATCTAGTCCTGATACCTGCATAACCTACAGTTTTACAGACTATCTTACTGATGAATATACGGTTATTAGCTGGGATCAGAGGGGATGCGGAAGAACATATTTTAAGAATATAAAAAGTGATCCTGAAAACTCCACAGCATCTTTTGAACAGGCACTTGATGACTTAGACGCCCTTGTTACCTATGCCTGTAAGCGATTTGGTAAAGACAAGGTCATAATCATGGGACATTCTTACGGAACTGCCCTTGGTAGTACCTATGTCAAAAAATATCCTGACAAGGTGTCAGCCTACATTGGCATCGGGCAGCTCGTGTCACTGGAAGAAGCTGATATTCACAGTTACAATGATGCACTAAATAAAGCAAAGGCTGCAGGTGATGACACCAGTAGCCTTGAAGAAAAATATGCTAAGTTTTGTGAAAAGCCAGGAATTCCTACTTTACTTGAACTTAGAGAACTAACAAGTAAGTACCATCCTGTAACAAAAGAAGCTGACCATATGGGCCTTGCTCTTTTTTCACCCTACGCTGGTATTGATGACCTTAGGTGGCTCCTTATACAGATGGGGGATATAAAAAAGTATGTGTCCCTGAATCAGAAACTATTTGATTTCGCACTTTCTTTTAACGCCTGGGCGAATGGTACCAGCTATGAGATGCCAGTTTGCATCATCCAGGGCTCAGAAGACTGGGTATGCCCAACAGATATGGCAGGTAATTACCTTGATGCTGTAGCGTCACCATATAAAAAATTCTACGTTATTGAAGGCTGTGGCCATGATGTTCACTGCGCAAAGCCTAAGGAATTTTGTGCGGATCTGAAGGATTTCCTTAATTCTTCAAAATTAAACTAAGAGCCTTTGAAAAAAGCCCTGCATTGCAGGGCTTTTTACTATCTTTTATCAATTCTTGACTAATAACTCAAAATCTTCTAATAACTGTTTCCTATACTCAGAATCTTCTGTAACCCTAATAATATCTGAAGATCGATCATTCTCTATAAGCCATTTAATAAGCCTGGCAAGTTTTTCCTCACCTACCTTAACTCCGTCATCAAAACTCTCATCCTGTATAACCTGTAAATGCTTCTCTGCATTATATCCTAATACGCCCATCTCAATGACCTCCTCTCTATTCTGAAGCAAGAAATCTTTAAGAATATCCTCATTTATACACTCGTCAACAGCCCTTGTGATTGCTACTTTGACGTTGCTTTTCTCTTCTTTTATACATTTTCGCACTTTTGCTACAAAAATGGAATACTCTTTCAGCGTTTTACAGTCATCCATAAGCTCTTTGTTATGGCCTTCATTGATATTTATGACCTTTACAATTAGCTCCAGTTCAGGGTTATCAGTACTCTTATGATAAAGATCTGAAAGCTTATATATCTTCTCGTCTTCCATCTTAACAGCACCATTATAAAACGTAATAAACCTAGGTGTAGGAATATCAATCTTCTTGGTCTTATAAGTCTCTTCAATTGGAATTATTTCCCTATAGATGCTTGCGACATATTCGAGATTTCTAAGTGGGATGTTAGGACAAGGCGTTGACTGATGCTCATACAAACTAAGCTCATAATCGATAATAAATGATAAGTCATTCTTCATGTTAAGAAATGTGTTGCCCTCAAGCGTGGTGATCTCTAGATCATCCGGATTGTCATAGTTACTGTGATTAACTCCGTTGTAGAGTTCTAGGAGCCGCTCTTTATCATGGAACAGCTTTCTGAATACAGTGTCCTTATACTTTTGGTTTTCAATTGTCATTTAACTACCTTCTTTCATTGTTTTTAGTTACTTCTTTGGAATCTGTTGGCGAAAGCCTTGATAAATAGAACGTAACTTAGAATAATATGCTCAGACGTGAGCAAAAGATATTCTAACAGAGTATAGAAGAAAAATCAAAATAAAAGAGAGTAACCGCTTTAGTTACTCTCTCCAATCAAGTCATCTTAGAAAATTTCTACTTACTATCAATACCTTATCTTTATTTCCCTTGTCTCATCTTCATGCACAAACTTTACAGCAAGAGAACCTGTCTCTGCCGTATACTCCCAGTACTCAATTGATGTAGGAAGATAGTGGTCAGTACCATCGTAATATTTGTGGTAACAGAGCTTGTCTCCTTCAAGATCCTTCATAAGTATTGGAATTGCTTCATCAACGATAGATTTTCTCTTACTCTCATCAAAATGAAATCTGGCAATAAGCAAATATGAGTCAGATGCCACTTCTGATGATAGATATTCATATGCATCTAGAACCTTTTCTCCATTTTCCTCATGAGAATGCCTGAACTTAAACTCTTCTACCATGGCAGCATAATCATCCGCTGAAAAAGCCGCTTGCTCTTTTTTTAATGTATATGAATTGTAGCAATAAAGAGTTACAAAACAAATAATGGGTAAAAGAGGTATTATCATCAGGTAATTAGATATATCCCTGTAATGAAGGATAGACTGAATAACCTTTATCAATATAATGAAATATGCTCCAAATGATGCAAAGATCATAATATTAAAAATTAATGACGAAATAATTGCTGCTCCAACGCCATCTATACCTTGGCCGTTTCGATCTGAAGAGCATTTAAGAAATACTGCTCCAATGCCATATGCAGCTGGAATCAGTATCAATGAAACAACTATTAGAATATACAATGATTTCTTTGACAAAGGCGCTAATATCATTTTCATCCCACCATCGACATAATAAAGTTAATGATAACACCTGCAGAACCTCCAGCAATACATAAAAGGATAATACCGATTATAATACAGACTCTGCTAAGAACCTTTCTCCTTGAATCCTTAGAAAAATGCTTACCTGTAAATAAAAGGACCAAACCACCAATAAGTCCGGTAAAAAATAGTCCGATCACAATAGATGCGATTATAGCAAATACGATAAGTGCAAAAATTATTACCAAAATGAATAATCCGCCCAAAACTCTCTTCCTCCTAAACTAGTAATCATCCAACATATTATCCCCAATTATCCAAAATCTCAAGCATATCTGCATAGGAATGGTACTTCTCTGCATATTGAAGCTTTGATTCATCTAAAAGCTCTGCAACATGAGCATTAAACTCCTCCTCAGTCACAGTCTGACCCTCCCACTCGTAGGTCAGCGTGTATGGATAATTCTCATCAGTGGTCATCTTCTCCCAATCTTCATCGGACACATACTTAAGGCCAGAAGCAATCAGCGTAAACTTGCCATCCTTAAGCTGCGTGATCTCCACTGGATAATAGTCCTGATGCCCCGTATCCGTATAAATGAGGCCGCCGTACTGAATGTACTTGGAACCAATCCTAGAAAAATGCCCCTCGACAACCTGCCCCTCATAATATGTCAAAATGTACTCGCCACCAGCCTCAGTCCCAGAATCGATCAAAAGCTCCGGCTCAGTATTATCATCAACATATATAAGAGCAAAAGGCATTTCATCATTATCGAAATAATCTTCGCCATACTCAGTCCTGATATACTCCGCATAAGCGCTTGGCCAACCAAGCTCCTCAGTAGATGCCTCTACTACAACCTCTTCCGTAGACACTTCAGCAGATGCCTCCGTAGCCGACTCAGTAGAAGCCTCAGCTGCCGCTTCCGGCACAGGCTCTGCGCACCCTGTTAAAAGAGCTACAGAAAGCGCCGCAATTCCTATATTTACTCTCTTCATATCGTTCCTCCACAAGCGTATCTACTAGTGAAACACATCATCCACCCCAAGATGTTGCATCACTCCCACTTCTTCCAAACATCAGGCTGGTAGCCAAGTGTGGCCTGCCTTCCATTTCTCACAACCGGAGTCTTGATGATATGCTGATTCTCCATGAGTTTCTCCAGCTTGTCCTCATCAGCAATATATTGTAAAAGAGCTATAGCATCCTTATCCTTGGCATTCTCATCTATCATGTTTGACAGACCACCACACACAGAAGCTACAGAAGTAAGCTCACCCTTACTCATGCCCTTCTCCTTCATGTCGATAAACTGAAACTTGATCCCGCGCTCCTTAAAGAAACGCTCTGCCTTCTTGGTATCATTGCACTTCTTAGTGCCAAAAATCTGTATGTTCATTTAACCTCCAAATGCTGTCTACTTCCAAAATCAGAAGCCTTATTTATATGTTGAATGTCAAGTAAAATTGACCCACTTTTACACTTAAATCTGACCCACCCCTAGATCCGCCAGTGCGATTTTGAGGGCGGGTCAGTTTTATTTATAAATCTCGATTTTTACACTGTGAATTGACCCACCTTTTAATGAGTTACCAGTGTGTATCCAGCACCGGTAAGTGCTGTTTTATCTATGATCATTGTCTTGCTCAAGGTATCCATGACAACATACCTGCTAAGTTCTAGTAGTCTGTCACCGATAAGTTCCTTCACGAGCTTCTCCATAGCCTCAGCCTTGGGAGCATTTCTTTCTATTTTGTCCTCGCATATATGTTGTGGTTTAACTGGGGAGCATAGTTCATCCATCGACATAAATAAGTTCTCATCTGCCTGTTTGCATTGCTCAGCTCTGAATCTGTCAGTTGTTTCGTCGTATCCCAGGGAATCCATGCTCTTCATTCTTGACAGCGTTGACCAAGGATACTTTATTCCAAATGACTCTCGGAGCGTTTGGTAAAGAGCATCCTTTCCGCCATTGTTGTATATTCCTGCAAGTTCAGGGAGATTTTTATCTCTTATTTTAACCATGATAGTTCTCCTTCCGACAGCTTGCCCATTTCTGCTTCAGCCCATTCATCGAATGCTCTGGATAGAGCTCGTCCTTCTTCCATAAGGGCTTCAGCCTCTTCAATGAGCTTGTGTCTCCGAAGTACTTTCTCATATACATCTGACTTATACGACAACTCATGAAGCTGCTTTCTCAGGCTTTTAATAGTGTCTTCACCTCTCAGTTCGGCAAGATATTCTTCTTTTTCTTCATCATCCATAGTGCTAAGGGTATCACGGATATCCTGTTCCTCCCTGTAAATGTCAAGAAAATCAATGTAGTTTCCATGGCCGTCTTCAGCATTGCATGAGTTCTCGTGCACACTGTTGCCAGCAGCAACCCATTCATGAAGAACCTTCCTTTCTGCCTCATTCATTGGTGTGGATTTTTCATATCTATTCAGCTCATCCTGCAGGAATCGCTGTCTATCGCTTGTTATGTTCATTTTTCTGTACCTTTCTGTTTTTTAACACTTATTTTTGACCCTTTGACACGGTAACTGTCTCCCGTTATACTAAGCACATGGCAGTGATGCAGCAGGCGGTCAAGTATTGCAGTTGCCGCAAGCTGTCCGGTAAATACTTCATCCCATCTACCCATTGGGAGATTAGTGGTGATAATGAGGGAGCTTTTTTCGTATCGTTGACGGATGATCTGGAAAAACATGCTCTCTCTTTCTTTGTCCATTTTTATGTATGAAAGTTCGTCTATTATCAGAAGCTCAATACGATTCAGCTTATCAAGCATCTGCTGGAGATTCCCGGCAAGCATCTCATCATAAAGCCTGTCGACAAGTTCCTTTGCATTAACAAAAAGGACTTTCCTGCCTCTTCTGCAGGCGTTACGACCTATTCCCGTAGCAATCATACTCTTACCAACTCCAGGTGGCCCAATGATTATGATATTTTCACGGTTATCCAGGAAAGTAAGCTTTCCGAGTTCATCGATCTTATCCTTATCCAGCGACGGATTAAAGCTGTAATCAATGTCCTCAAGAGAAGATGCATTATCAAAACCGGCTTTCACAAGAAGCTTTTCTGTTCTACGGCTGGCTTTTCCACTGTCTTCAAGTTCCAATAGCCTGAGGAGAAAATCCATATATCCCAGTGATTCCTGTGTTGCTTCTTCAATGATGTCTTTATATTGGGCGCGCATATCTACGAGCTTGAACTGCTTCATCTTTGCTTCTATGTATGCGCTTTTGTGTTCTGTGTCGTTAAGCATTCAGAACCTCCTTTGCATAGTTCTCATAGTAGCTGCAGCTTCTCGTAAGCTCACTAGTGGCCGTTGTACCGATTATCAGGGCGGTAGCTTCAGTTTCGTTAGCCTCCGGAAGTTTTCGCTCTCCTGAGTTATACTCACGAAGCATCTCTTTGAACAGCTTGATATCCATCTTTCCTTCATCGACGGCCAGCCCTATAAACCTGTCCAGAGTATCATCATCGTAAAGATCCTGGAGTTCCATTATCCTTCTGGCATGGAATGTAGGCTGGTCAAACTTACGACCTGCTGCTTCAAGATAACGTGCACCATTACTAAAGCGCTTAGTGAAGTCACGCCTTATCTGCGGAACAGAAGTTGATACCTTCTTTGCAATGGGCTCATAGTGGTCAGGATTGGTACGGATCTCATGTTTTTCATAAGATATTTCCTGATGTTCTATGAAATGTCCCTGTGAGTCATACAACATGATCCTGAAGCCATAATTCAGCCTGTAGTATAGTGTTTTTCCAACATATCTGACGTGAACACTATATTTATTGCCACCGATACTGAGATAACTATCAGGACTGACTTTCCGCTTAAGCTTGCTGGTTGCATAGTAGTGTTCCTTGGGAAGCGGCTGTAACAGAGCTTTTTCTTCCAACAGGTAATGCTGGTTTGGAATTCTTTTGGTGGTGGAATGCTTCTTGTCGCACCACTCATTTATAAAAGCTTTCCCTCGGGAATTCAGATCCTCCATGCTTGCAAAGGCATTCCCTTTTATGAACTGTTCTTCGATATAGTTGAATGGTCTCTCGATTTTCCCTTTTTTACGTGGCCAGTAGCATGGACATGCGTTGAGCTCAACACCAAGATGCAGAGCCATGGCCAGCGCATGAGGATTATATTTTATTTCTTCCTCTGACTTTGGATTATTCTTGATAACAAACGCCTTGGGATTATCAATAAGAAGCTCCAGTGTTACGCCTCCCAGATCATCAAACAGTTCCTGAACAGCTTCATATATAGCATCAGCATCTTCCCGTAAAGAAAAACATATCGCCTTCTTTCTTGATGCAGCCAGTATCATGGAAAAGCAGTATACTGTCATGTACCTGTCTGCAATAAGCACCTGATACTCACTCCAGTCAAACTGAGCCTGGTCACCCGGAGGGCTTTCGTGCCTTGTCGTTGCCTTACTACTGATACTGTTTCCAACATCTTCATCCACTCTTCTTAAAAAGTAATAGACAGGTCCTATACTGCCTTTGTAGCCACGCTTCTGTAATTCACTGAATATCCTGGTGCCATTGAAGTTAAATGGGTCACACCTCCAGGCAATGATCTGTTCCTTGAACGGATCAATCTTGGAGCTGTACTCTGTCCGGTTGTAGACAGGAGGTTCAGTCTTTTCTAATAGACTTCTGACCGTATTTCTGGCTATCCCAAGAATAGAAGCCGTAGCTCTTTTGGAACCAGTCTGTTTGTACACTTTGTGCACAGCCACCCAGTCTTCCAATTCTTTCACCTCTTTTCCTCCTTCCATATGTTTTTACATACGGAAAGAATTCTATATAACCTCAAAGAGGTGGGTCAATTCTAAGTATTAAATTTTCAAGGTACAGTGTATAATCGAAATGGTTTTATACTCGCGATCCACCATCTGGGGTGGGTCAGTTTTAAGTATTAAACCCGGGTCAATTTTAAGTGTAAATCAATA
>NZ_FRDH01000022.1 GCF_900143205.1 Butyrivibrio hungatei DSM 14810
GTAAGCGCTAAATTATTAGGCGGATAGCTGCCGCCACTAAACAAGTTCATAATGGATTCGAATAACGTACATTTTACTATGTTTAAAGTCGAATGATGAACATTTCACTACGACTTGGAAGGAGCTGCTATGTCGAATCCAAGGAAACAATTACCTCGCAGATCTGATGAGGACTGGTACAGACTCATCATGGACTGCCGTAAGAGTGGACTATCCGATGCTCAGTTTTGCAGAGTAAATGGAATTCCAAACTCTTCGTTTTGTACTGCTATCAAACGTCTGCGGAAGAAATCATTTGCGATTCCTGAAGCAGGTGATGTTGATATATATGACCTGACCCTGCCAAAGCAGGATGTGGTCAAAGTGAATATCGTTCCTGATATCCAACCACCACAGGAACTTATACCTGAGGTGGCGCCGCACATTGACAATTCACATATGATAGAGATTAGTCTTGGAGATGTACATATCTCTCTTTGCAATGGAGCTGATCCGGATCTAGTAGCCAGAACTTTTTCGGCATTAAGGAGCTTTGTATGATTGGCGATATAACAGCTGCAGATGATATCTACATTGTCTGCGGCTATACCGACATGAGAAAGTCCATAGATGGACTGTGTGCCATAATTGAAGATAAACTCCACATGGATCCAAGAAGCCGGGCTCTGTATCTCTTCTGCGGGAGAAGATCAGACAGGTTCAAGATGCTCCTGTGGGAATCCGATGGTTTCATTCTGTTCTATAAAAGGTTATCAGCAGAGCAGGGAAGATACCGCTGGCCGAGGAATAAGGACGAAGTACGTAATCTTACCTGGCGTGAGTTTGACTGGCTTCTCTCAGGTATCGATATAGAGCAGCCTAAGGCCATTAGAGCGTCCTAGGAATAGGACTTTCGCTTTTGTGCACTTTTCTTAAAACACGCCAAATCGGATTAATATGAAGCCATTGTTTTCAGCTTTTTGTCACTTTGCCGATATTAATTGCCTGTATCATCTGATAAAATCTATATATCAGATAAAGGAGGCGGCACGTGGCCAGAGATTCCAAGGACCAGCAGCTCATTGAGCTTAAGGATACCATCAAAGAACTGAATACAACGATCAGGAATCTCAACGCTCTCATCGATGCTGCCAACAAGCGCGAGGAAGAACATCTGCAGAAAGAGCAGGTCCTTCAGGAGCAGATAGATTATCTCACCAAGAAACTCTTTGGCAAATCCAGCGAAAAACGGAATGATGATTTCGAAGGACAGTTAAATCTCTTCAATGAGGCTGAAGCTGAAAAGACAGCTCCTGATCCAGAGGAAGAAGATTTCGTCACAGTCGAGAAACATACCCGGAAGAGAAAATCCACAATGGCTGATAAATTTGCAGACTTTCCAGTTCAGAAAGTCTATCTTGACGTCCCTGAAGATCAGCGGATCTGTGCTAATTGCGGAACACCTCTTGAGAGAATCGGTGAGGAGTTCGTCCGCAAAGAGATTGAGATTGTAAAGCCTAGCATAAAGGTGATCGCTTATTACAGTGTCAGCTATGGTTGCCCTAAATGTAAGACAGATGCTGAAGTCCCATGTATCGTCAGAGGACGTGATGGACATGTCCACATGCTTCATGGAATGGCTTCAGCTGGAACTGTAGCATGGGTAATGTATCAGAAATACCATAACAGTCTTCCGCTCTACAGACAGGAGAGAGACTTCAAAACTCTTTTTGGTGCAGATATCTGCAGAGGCACTATAGCTAAATGGATCATTGATAATGCACTGGATTTCTTTGCTCCCATGTGCGACTACTTCAGAAGAAAGCTTGTCGAAGGAAGATACGCAATGGCGGACGAAACACCGGTCCAGGTGTTAAAAGAACCTGGGAGAAGACCCGAAACTAAGTCTTACATGTGGGTATTCCGGTCTGGGGAGTTTGATGAACAGCAGATGGTGCTGTTCCACTACTCAGAGACCAGAGCAGGTGACACTGCCAAGGAATTCCTTGAGGGCTTCCACGGGTACCTGATGACTGACGGGTATAGTGGATACAATAGACTCAGGGACTGCACGAGAACATCGTGCTGGGCACATGTAAGACGATACCTTATAGATGCCATCCCAAAAGGCAAGGAGTATGACCATACTCAGCCTGCGGTACAGGGACTTGTGTACATCGATAAGCTCTTCGACCTGGAGAAAAAGATCCATGGTAAGCAGGGCGTTACTTTTGATGCTATAAAGAAGTTCCGCGAAGAAAAGGAAGTTCCCGTCCTTGAAGGCTTCTGGAAATGGTTCGAGGTACAGCATGCCATAAAGGGCTCACGCTTGTATAAAGCGCTGACCTATATTGAAAACAGACGACCATACCTTGAAACATATCTTGAGGATGGTGGCTGCAGTTTCAATAACAATACATCTGAGAGAAGCTGCAAAGCTTTTGTGACCGGCAGAAAGAACTGGATGTTCGCCGATACTCCGGATGGAGCTAATGCCAGTGCTTTAGTCTATTCACTGGTCGAAACAGCCAAGGCAAACAATGTAGATGTTTACTATTACCTAAAGTACCTGCTTCTCAAAACTCCGACATCACAAACAAGTGATGAAGAACTAGAAAAGCTCTGTCCATGGAATCCAGAGTGTAAGGAAGCTCTGGAAGATCTTCACAGGCAGCATCAAAAGGAAATCTTCGATGCGATGTGATCTTAATCATATGTGAATTGTCAAGGTGCTCCAGTCTCATAAGAGGCTGGGGTATATTTATGGGCAAAAGCCCTTGTACCCAATAACATATATGTGGTGGTAGCGCTACCCACCTAATTATTTAGCGCTTAC
>NZ_FRDH01000003.1 GCF_900143205.1 Butyrivibrio hungatei DSM 14810
CTTCAGGAATCGCAAATGATTTCTTCCGCAGACGTTTGATAGCAGTACAAAACGAAGAGTTTGGAATTCCATTTACTCTGCAAAACTGAGCATCGGATAGTCCACTCTTACGGCAGTCCATGATGAGTCTGTACCAGTCCTCATCAGATCTGCGAGGTAATTGTTTCCTTGGATTCGACATAGCAGCTCCTTCCAAGTCGTAGTGAAATGTTCATCATTCGACTTTAAACATAGTAAAATGTACGTTATTCGAATCCATTATGAACTTGTTTAGTGGCGGCAGCTATCCGCCTAATAATTTAGCGCTTACGTTATTATATCGTGCATCACTTGTTTTATTTTATTAAAGTCTCTCACTATATTGTATCCTCGTATGTAAATTCACTGTAGTATTATCATCAATTATACCTAAGCAGAAAGCGGGCTACAATCATCACATGTGACTGTAACCCGCCTAATCAACATACAAATTGAATTTTGATTTAGCCTTCCATAACATCAGGTAAGGGAAAAGGAATTACATTTGTTGGAATATGCTGGCTAGCCTTCCAAAGAGTTAGTTTTGTCTGCATGTTAAGCCAGCTCTCTGCAGAAGTATTTGTGGCCTTACTGATACGTAGAGCCATTTCAGGACTTAATGCAGCTTTTTCATTTACAAATTCTGATAAGGTTTTTCTGCTAATACCAAGCATTTTTGCGGCATCGGTTATAGTTAAACCTAAAGGTTTCATTACATCTTCTAAAAATACACTTCCCGGATGTGTAGGTTTTCTAGTCATTCTTCGGCCTCCTTCCTCAATGATAATCCATATAATCTACAAGATGAGCATCTTGACCTTCAAAATAAAAAGTCATACGCCAATTTCCATTTACTGTAACCGACCACATATCTTGCTTATCACCTTTTAACTGATGTAAACGATACCCTGGCAAGTTCATGTCGTGAGGACTTATACTTGCATCTAATCTATCAAGCATTCGCGCAAGTTTTGGTGCATGCTCCGGTTTTATTCCTTTTTTTGATCCAGTTTCAAAGAACTCCTCAAGTCCTTTGTGAGCAAATGATTTTATCATACTTATATTGTAACCCGTAACGGTACAGGTGTCAATGATGCAGTACCCCTTTCGTCAGACAGTGCCTAAGACAATTTACTTCGAAAGTCTGAAAACTCATGCACTTCGCAGTATAAGCATATTAAGAAGTAAATGCATCATACGGGGCTTGAACCATGAATTCCCGTAGCACCACTGAACCATTTAATTACGAGATAAAGGGCTATGTCCTCATCCCGACAATTTTGAATTTGTGCGATTAACTTCCGATTATTATGTGTTAGCATTAGCACAATTGTCTACTTGCTTCCTAATTGTTTTAGTAGCAAGCATAATAGCGATTACTATAATAACAACCTTACTGAAATAGCCTACATATTGATTACTTCCAGTTACAAGTTGTGAAAAAACATTAATCAGGGAATGTGTCATTACACATATCCAAAGGTTATTTGTTTTCACATATAACGCTGAAAGAATAAAGCTATTTACAAGTAAACCAATTAAAAATGGGATCACATCAGCATGTGTTTCATCTAGATAAAAAAACAAAAAATGCCATAATCCCCACGAGAAAAATGTGATGATCGTAGCTAAAATGTAGTGCAGTCTTTCCTGCAAAAGCGGTTGAAACAGGTATCTCCAGCCAATTTCTTCTATACCGCCTAGTACTATATGCTTAAAAAACATTATGATCGGTAGATACCACACTCTTATTGATATCCTTCCTCCGAATACAACCGGAAGAAAATCCAAACATAAGAACAAAATCATCCAACCGTAATTTAGAGGGCTTTGTCTTATCCTAAAGAAATCACAGATTACGGTTTTAAAACCTGTATTTCGATATTTGATTGAAATAATGGCTCCCCATAACGCTGAAGAAATACCACCAATTGCAATGATGATCCATCCTAACGGTGTGGCATACCCTACCTCCAGTCCATATCGTCTTAGTACAAAGGCAATTATGCATACCACGATAATTTGCCCTAATGCTCCGGCCAAATAGAGCGTCAGTGCCTTTTTATTATTCATACCATTTCTATATCCTTTTTATCTTCCGATTTGTTAATTTCGCTGTCTTCCATTATATCGAATCAACCTCCATCAAGGAATGTACAATTCAATATGAGCGCCAAAACTCTTGTAATATGTTTGCAATATCACCATCAATACATATACTTCTATCTTCAATTTCCTCAGGACAGAATGCTTCCCCGAAATTTACGCAGGCATATACAGCCTTATCATTTGCCAATGTCATCTGCCAGAACGGATACTTTATTATTACGGGCGTATTAGCTCCTACTCCCAATTCAAGATAAAGAACATGAAGATTCTCATGTCTACGAATAAAATCAGAATATGCTGCAGATGCCCTATGCCATCCTTCATCTTCGACAAAAGAATCATCAGCTCTCAAATTCATAGTCATATCAGAGCCATCATCAGGACACTTTGGAATCATCTTAGAAGGAATCTCCATCAGTAGCTTACCGTCAATCGGTACCTGAAATACTCCCTGAGCATCTCTTACAAACCCTTGTACTTCCATAGCTTTCATTACCCACTCTTCATTATCAAAGGTTTTCTGAATAGCAGGATTCACGCTCTGAAACAAACCATAATCACCCTGAGTATAGAACAGTCTTTTCTTGTCAAAACCTGCTCTTTGAAACTGGTGATCTACATTTGTTGTGATAACAAAATAGTCCTTATCGGAAACCATCTTAAGAAGATCACTATACACTGGCTTTGGAGCATC
Organism: Butyrivibrio hungatei DSM 14810; assembly: GCF_900143205.1. Lineage (GTDB taxonomy): Bacteria > Bacillota > Clostridia > Lachnospirales > Lachnospiraceae > Butyrivibrio > Butyrivibrio hungatei. The sequence continues at coordinate 2,822 of NZ_FRDH01000003.1, forward strand.
AATATATCTGTTAAAATAAATATGTCTTGCCCACCAAGCCCAGCGGATTTCTTCACTTGGAAACGGATAGAATCCACCTGAATACATATCCCTGATACCAAATCTTTTTACAAAATCAAAGAAGTATTTTTCAAAACGTTCGCCACTATATGTCAAACCAGCAGATGTAGATAGTCCCGCTCCTGCACCAATGACAATTGCGTCTGCTTCCTTGATTTCATGAAAAAGCCTTTTTATTTGCTCTTCTTCGCTTCCCTTACCATAGGACATGCTTCTAGTAAAGTATCTCACAGCATTCATTCCTTTCTCTATAGTTTCCTGATAACCATTAGGCATATCATCATATAAGTTTTTCATAAATGGCCTTATCTTCGTCTTTAAAAACATTGAATATCACTCTTTCTACCTTACCAGGATTTTCACGAAGCCATTCTGACACAGTCTTAACGGCAATCTCAGCTGCTTTTTTGTTAGGAAAATGAAATACTCCTGTTGAAATACAGCAAAAAGCAACGCTCTTCAGGCCATTTTCAGCACACATATCCAAAGTGTTTCTATAGCAGTTCTCCAAATCCTTTTCCAATTCAGGAGTAAGTTTGTATTGGACAATTGGTCCTACTATATGAATAACTTTCTTTGCCGGAAGATTATACGCTTCAGTGAGCATTGGAACGGCGGTCGGCTGCTCATAATCTCTTCCATATCTGATTCGAAGTTCATTCATCTGCCTGTTGCACTCAGCTCTTAATTGCACTCCTGCAAAAGTGTGGATACAGTTTGCGACACCCTTCTGAATCACACAGCTCGTCACTGCGAGACTCGGCATCGATAAGGGTGTCGCTATCGGCGAAAAAATCGTCGTAGTTCTCACCCGGCTGTCCTTTCAGGAACAGATGAACATTACTATCCTTGCCCTCCTGGGTAACAATAATTCTCTCAACAATACTTCTGATAATTGATACAATGACTTCCGGATCTTCATCCTTGGTCATTCTCTCAAAATTCATTGCTATTTCAAGCGTCTTGCTTAGGTCACTATACTGATCTGAACGTTGCTTTTCGATTGCATCCAGCTTCTGAAGCTTCTTCTTTTTATCAGCTATCTCTTTTGCCATGTTGTCCATATCAGCCTGTACATATGGTCTTAAAGCATCTGATACATCTCTTAAGTTTTTAACCTGAAGCATTATATCCTGCTCCAGCTTTTCTATATCCTTTTTTAGGGTTAAGATGTCCTGCTCATTCTTATCACTCGCCTTAAACTTCTTGGCTTCTGCCTTTATGAGCTTAACATACTGATTGTCCTCTTCTTTCAGTTTTGCAAGCTCGCTTACTACATATTCATCAAGTTCCACTCCGCGTACTGCCTGATAAGTGCATGCACCTTTTCTCACAGCATTTGGACATGCATATTTAAAACGAGGTTTTCCATGAGTATAGCGATTGCTCTCAGAAATAACTGAAAGCTTTTTCCCACACAATGGACAATATATAATGCCTGCTAACAAAGCATTTGTTGCTCGATGTGGCCTATTGTATTTATCGGCAATGTCATCTTTAAGTTTCTGTGCAGCAACCCATCTTGTAGAGAGAATAAAACCTTCATGCTTGCCTACTGCAACAATCCACTCATCTTTTTCCTTGCGGATCGTATATCTGGAAAACTCAGGATTTAAGAAAGTAGAATCATCAGATTCTTCCTTAGTCTGGGTAGTCCTGTTATAGACAGAGATTCCATGAAATCCATCATATTCTTCCTTGTCTCCATACATATTACAGTTTTCATCAAGGAAATAATTATAGGAATATTCATCAGCGATACAATAGACAGGATTACTAATCAGATCCTTGACTGCAAGCGTAGTGAAATCAGCATTCATCTTTGTCCTGTAGCCTTCTTCATTAAGCCTCTGTGCAGTTTGATTGTAGGATCTTGTTTCAAGGAACACCTCAAAAACATGTTCAACTAAAGCTCTTTCTTCAGGAATAGGCACCAAATAAGTAAACGCGTTCTTACTCTTTCCTCGGCCGGTCTTGGAGCGCTCTGTAGTGAAGCCTGTTGGTGGTATACCTCCCATCCAGCGCCCATCCTTAGCCAGTTCTTCCAGATTATCCTGAATACGTTCTGTAATGATATCACGCTCAAACTCGGCAATCATACCGAGCATTTGAATCATCATCTTGGAATTATTATCCTTAGTGTTCAGATTATTTGAACTGATAAGTAATGCGCAATCATATTTATTCAGAAAATCTATCATATTAGTAAGATCCGACATCTTACGACTGATACGATCCAGCTTGTAGCAAACAATAGCCTTTATCTTACGGCGCTCCACATCATGAATCATGCGCTGAAAATCAGGACGATCTGAATAAAATCCACTTTTACCTTCGTCCTCATAAACCTCAAACTCATAATCTTCAGATAAATTCAAATGAAGTCTTGCATAGTCTTTACAGTATTCTTCCTGATTTGCAATAGAATCACCCTTATGAGTTATCTTAGATTTCCTGGCATAGATGACTACTCTGCGGTCATCCGTTTCTGGTGTGACTTTCCTCTTCATAAAATCAGTCCTTTCTTTTCATATACACACATTATAATGCTGCAATAAAAAAAGAACAACCACAAGCTATGATTGTTCTTCCCTATCCTTAGTTAAAAGCTCTTCTTCCAACATATTACAGAACTTCTCTAGTTCCGCTGGATTTAATAATTCCAAATGCTTTCTTAATATAGCAACTTTCTTCTGCTGAAATTCTGAGATATATTTTTCGCATCCTTCTGTATAATGAATCACACATGTAAAATGAGGTTCTTCGTACTGATTACGGTGAGGTTTCTTTTCCATTAGCGCCCCTCCCGATTATTCAGCTCCAAGCATTCCACTATTTCCTCTCGGATTTCATTCCTGATTGCTGTAAGTTTTCTTTTTATCGTATCGTAGGAGCAATCCTCTTCCTCAGCAATCACTCTGTAAGCCTTGCGCTCTGCCAGTCTCTTTCTGATGATCCTCTGGTCATCGTCTTCGTAGCTTTCGATGATATCCTCAAGAAGTTCAAAGTCCATTCTCATGGTGCTAATGAGCTTGATCTCAGTTTCATAAACAGAAGCTTCTTCAATTCCCTTTAGAAGTCCCTTATCTACTTCACCGGTTGCAAAAGCTTCTTCCAGTGTGACATTTGCAATTGCTTCCTCAGCAGTTGTATCGCTCTTCTTGGATGTCTGAACCCGTACTCCCAGTTCGCCCCGACTATGGCTTCTTAAATACTCCCGCTCAGCCTTAATCTTATATTCTGTTTTTTTCTGGGCTTTCTTGATCACCTTAGGAAACACAGCGTAATTTTCCATCATAATGGAAAATCTTTCCTCGGAATCAGCAGTCCGATAGGTCTTCATTAAATCTGTATCTTTCGCTTTAGCAGCCATAAGAATCACTCCTTTTCGCGTACTAAAGCAAGCCGGCTTGCTTGTTTGTTATGGTTATATGTTAATGCCTGCAGGGACCTGTTTCCCTCCCCCTGTTGGAATAATTCCATCCCGTTTTGGGATATTTACTTAAGCTGTGCATCCATCTGAGCCAGAGCCAACATTTGTTTTAATGCTGCTTCTCTTATAGCAGGATTCTTAATGCTACCGGCAATGATATTAAGTTCTGAAAGCCACCCTTCTTCCTCTGCACTTCCCCATACCAGGTAAGACGGTGTTGTATTAAGAAGCTTTGCAACCATAGATAAAACATCTGTAGGAACATCATGATCACCACTTTCATACTTGGATAATGTGTTCTGCTTAATCATCAGCAGTTCAGATAGCTTTTCCTGTGAAAGTCTTGCTTCAACTCTCTTTGCTTTAATCCTTCCACCGATAGTTGTTGTATCAATTGCTTTTTTCATTACTGCACCCTTTCCGATGCCTTCCAAAACGGAAGCAAACCGAAAAAAGCGCAAAAAGAAAAAGGGCTCTGCAAAACAACTGCTAAATATACCTTCTGATACGTAAAAACATATCTTAGGTTAGCTTCCGTTTTGCAGGCCCTTTTTAATCTGGTATCAACGTCTTACGCTTAATCTGCGTTGACCCGTGGTAAATACGACTCTCTTCACAAACTCTTGGCTGACAGACGTCACTCATTTGTAAGTCTTTTAACGCATATTTCAGCGACCAATCCAGCGATCTCCCTGACAGCCTCAATAATATTCAGTTTTAAAGTTACTTCTTATTACAAAGTTCCTCTACCAAGCTTTGCTGCATATCCAGCCAGACGTACAGACCTCTTTCGAGCCATCTCATCTGCGGATCTAGTATCATCAAATACGGATACTTTGCCATTCTTTACATTGATAGAAACTCTGGCTCCGCATCCAGGGCAGACCATATGGCTACTTGCAATTACAGACTCCATAAGAATCTCCCCGCACCTGTGGCAACAAACCACACATTCCCCAGCTTTTTCCTCCGCTGAACTCATCATCACGCCTCCTTAAAGTATCAAGTTTCTGATATCTCTCATTCGGAAAAGGGAAAGAAACCGATATGATGAGCATATTTAATTCTCTCTGACAATGGCCTTTCCGTAAGTGTAGTCAGCACTGCCATTGCCCAATACTGTGACTGTTCTGATCTTTTTCCTGTTTAGCAACACATTACGCAAGGTCTTTGATAACCTTGACTGCTACACCCTGAATCTTACAATCCTGAACAATGATGTCCTTCATGTTCTTATTCTCCGGATGAAGCCTGATTTGATTATTCTCTGTGTCTACAAAATATCGCTTCAACGTGTTCTCATTTTCTACCAGAGCAACAACTATGTCACCATCCTTGGCCTCTGACTGTTTTCTGACAAGTACCAGATCTCCGGTAGATATCCCAGCATCAATCATGGACTCCCCACTTGCTCTCAGCATAAAAAAAGTTCCCTTGCCAAACATTGATACAGGCAGTGAGATAAATTCTTCTGCGTACTCTTCCTCCAGTGTGGGAACGCCGCAGGAAACGGAACCCAGAAGTGCAACGCTTGTAAACTCTGTCTGAACCTTCTCGGTCTTCTCAGTAGAAATCTGCTGGCCATCATATCTGATCATGCCGTTATCACTCATGGCAACCAGATACTTATATGCAGTTCCTCTGGCTATACCGACCGCATCTGCAATATCTGTTGTAGACGGTGAGTGGCGATATTCTTTGTAGTAGTTCTCTACATATGACTGAATCTTTTCCATCAGCTCTGTAGATTTGTGTCTCATACGCCGCTCCTTTCTAAAGGAAGCAATCTGCTTTCGCCACTTCCTGTTTAGTAGTATATCACTCAGAACGTACGTTCGCAATGTTATTCTGCCAAAAATAAAAAAATTCTGACAAGCTGCTAAAATCGAGGCTCTTCCCCTTTTATGACTTCTATGGTAGCAAACCGGAAGTCCCAATAAATGGACAACCGGTCGCAATCATATTTCATCTCACCTTCAACCCGTTTGAGTATCCAGCCCTGACCATGATTTTTCGCATTTGTTCATACGTCACGCTGTATTCTTTTGCAAGTTGTCTTATCGTCTTTTGACGACCAGCGTATTTGCTTACAGCTGCCTTTTTCTGAACATCAGTTAACTTAACCATCGCAAACTCTCCTTTCCTGTTTCTTATAGGAAGAGTTTACAGCATGAACTGATTGATAAATTTAACCCCAACATTTAATTTGAATCTTGTGTTAAAAAAGCCCATAACATCTGCCCAATATATATATCCGCATACCGCTGATTATTTGTCTGCTTACCATACTTATCATTGAAATATTCTACGTATGCATCATTAATATCTTCTAATTCATCAACGGTTACTGGAAAAATCGATGGATTATTATTTTTTATAGCCTCTAAGCGCTGTTCTAATGCCATAACTTCCACTCTTGCATCAGCAAGTTGTTTCTCATAAAATGCAACAATTGCATCTTTTCCTTCCATCTCTCCGGCTTCAATTTTTTCGGCCCAATTTTTCCAAGCAGAAGCTCCTTTGGAATATGTATTTGTTGTATATTCTTCAAGCTCTGAAGAGACATACCACGACTGTACCATTTTGTAATACTCATCCCTTATAGCGACAACATCAGATTCCTCATCTTTTATAGACTCATACTGAATTTCTTCCTTATCGCTATTCATCTCTAGTGCAATAGCCTTAATCAACTCTGCCAAGCCAACGTCTAGGCCAACATTTTGAGTACCTATTGTTGGTTTCTGCATAGAATTCATGTTAAATGGATTTGGATATACACCAAATTGAGCAATCCAAGGGATAGCCTCTTTAAGCTTATTATTCATGTATTCCATGTATGTCATTTTATCCAAATTAATAGCAAGAGCCTGACAAAGCTTACCTATATTTTCCTCTGGTTGATCCATATGAGTTTCTGTAAATAATGCCAATCCATTTACAACTCTTTCCGCCCATATTACAAGACACTTTGTAGTAAAATGACTCTGGCAAGATTTATATATAAGGCCTCTCAATTCTTTTGGAAGTTCATCTACATCTTTTAATAATGCCCTATAAAAATCGCAAATCTGAGTCACCGTAACATTGTCTCTGTTAGCATTTTTTCTACTTGAAGGATTCTTATCCCAATTCCTTATTAGGATTGCCAATAATTCAGCACAAATCACTGGATAGAAATTTTCTCCACCAGTCTCTATATTTGGATCCATTTTAAAAAGATTTGGATCAATCTCGTATCTTTCAAAGACTTTATCTCTTTTATTTTCAAAAGTGCTACTAGCCTTCATCCCACAAAGCTTTACCATCTCTGTAGTAGAATAATCAGCAAGTCTTCTTTTTTTCTGCTTTGGCATAAATACCTCCTCTCTAAGAAAACGAAAGCGGAGCCATAACAGCTTCGCTTTGTCAGATCATTACTTATCAAGTAATGCACACTCAATAACTTTCAGTGCAACATCTCTAAGACTATGAATCAATTCAATTATCACTGTCTCAGTCATTACTATTACCTCCCCACATGTCAGATTTCACCATACTTAAAGCATCAGCAAAAGTGTTCAAAGCTGCAATTACACCTGGTGGAACCGTTACATCTCCATTATCAGCAGGATCCTCATATAAACATGCAAAACGCTTCTTGGGAATATCAAGTATTTTCGAGAGTTTAACCCACAATTGCTTATCCGGTTCACATATCTCTCGTTCCCACTTCGATACTGCCTGCGCCGAAACATTAAGTTCTTTCGCAAGTTCCTGCTGCGTCAGTCCCTTTTCTTTCCTTTGCTTCTTAATGAGCTTACCAATCGATAACTCATCATCCTTTAATTCTGTTGATAAACTCATGATAAGCCCTCCTCCATGAATAATCTAACGACCTGAGGTTGCAAAAACTAAACCTGAGGTTGAGTTTTACTCAAAAACATCTATTCCTCTCCGTCCTCACTCAGCATCCATATCCTTTTTAGTGGAATCTCCGCCTGAAGCTCGGAGCTGAGCTTGTCATAATTCTTAAACAATTCATCAATTACATCGTTTGCATCCCAAAGACGTATTTTAAAAAACTGATTACCACGTTCCTGTTCTACGCTGCTCTTAAACCCGCTCCAAGATACGAGAAGTCCATACTCCGCGCCGACCTTATTCATTACTCCACCGAGCTGATCAAGTGTAGGACGATCTACCGGTGTATCATGAGATTTCACTTGAACACAAATCTTTGGTGAACCAAATCCCATTTCTCCGCCAGCTGCAAGTATATCTTTTCCTCCGTCTGCACCTTGTTTACTATGATATACAGTAAACCCTTTTGCCTTCAGGATTTCAGATATCAATTGTTCCATTTTATAGCCCTGAAACTTCTGAATAATATACTTAGAAATAGCATCTCTCGAAGCCTCTTCAATATTGGTCTGAGATACTGTTTCAATGTCATCGGCATCTGCGAATACTTTCTGTGGAGCGCTTTTTACCTTCCAATTATTTGCAGCCATATCCTTTATTCTTTGCTCAGCATCATTTCTGGTAATCTTGCAAACAGTCATGAACGCGCCAAAGGAATACAAGATATCCTGATCAAAGTTATTTCTTGGTATATCTGTAGCGAACCAATCAACACTTCTATAATGGAAATAAGGGTTAGATGCATCTCCATCGAATGTATAATCGCCCACAACTTTTCCAAAATGAATGGTGCTAGACATTTTACTTGGAAGAACAATCCAGTCGCCCTTTTCAATACGATGAGCAATTGGATATATCTGTGACGCCCAATTTCTAATGGTATTTGGCTTTTCACCACTATACATCTCTGTCAGTTTTTGTAAGAGTTTATCTCGGTCCTGATATTCTGAAAGATCTACATTTAATCCATCCCAAGTTAAATATATCCTCTTATCCTCAAGAAACTTGGATTCATATTCACCATTTCTTCCTGCCCTAAATAGCCAAATGCTCATAAGAAAACCACCTTTCGTTTATACCAATATTGAAATCACCCCTAAAACTATTCCGATAGGAACTGTCATTATAAGAAGAAAGCTTGTCAAACATCCGCCTGTATGATTTGTGCTTCCACTTTTATTACTGCCTTCATTTATTTCATTTAGCATATACAGATCAAATAACTCGTCTTCTTCGTCATCTCCATCTGTAAAAATACCCATGCTTAGTCCTCCAAATATCGAACCTTCTTACCATGTTCAATAGCATAATCAATCTCTGAACGTGTACTGTCGCCTATATAGCCACCGACATTGATTACAAATATTTCATCTGCCATATCAATCTTTCGCTTATGCATATCATCAAGCATGTTCTTGGTCTTGGTTAATGTTCCTTCATCCATGTTCTCCCAGACCTCGGTATCTCCAGAATGCCCAAAGAGGCCAACACTAATAACTATGTTGCCCTCTAAAGTAAGTCTTTTCTGCACTTCCATAAATTCATTTTTAAAACGTGTACTGCCACATAGAGTAATTACGTTATAATTAGCAACCAAATAAATTCACCTCGTTAAAAAATAGATTCATCATCGCCCATAAGCGCTAACATAAACTCAGCTAATGATACCGACGTATTTACATATAAGCGCGCATGATAATCTTTAATCTCAATTCTTTTGGCACCTACGCCATGAGCATCACTATCCTTATTTCTCATCTCTGCCACAGAACTGATTATTTTATTAATTCCATTTATTAAATCATTTATCCTTTTATCAGTCTGAGCATCTTGATGAATTCCATATAATTGTCTTACTTGGCTATATAATTTGTTTACGTCACCACTTTCAGAGGGAGATTGATTTTTCTTTTCTATCATGTAGCAGAAAACTTCTTCCAGCAATGTTCGAGATTGCGTAATAGCGCTATCAAAATTCTTATCATCGACATTTTTTAATGCCCTTTCTGCAATGCTCGTAACATATTGCCGATCAATATTCTTTATCTTTGGCGCTTCAACTACAACCTGCTCACCTATTTTGCTAATAACAAAAGTTTTACCTAATACTCGTAATTCATGACCTCCAAAGTATAGGATGCCGTTTATTTGAGCTAATATATCTTTAATAATCTTTTGATATACAACATCTATTTCATCTGCAGGTAGACCAGTCAGTGCTTTTCTAAACTGATTTTTACCAAATAAATATCCTAATAAATCAGAACACCTGTCATTCTTCATACAATGCTCGAAGAGTTTATCTACATATTGCCAACGGCTAAGATTAACGCCACCCCAGCTATATTCCATAGGTATTCCAAAATCTCTACATATTCCGCAAAGATCTGGGCCACTCAAGTACGGCATTTGAATTTTAATCTGTCGTCCGGACTCAGTTTCGTAATCTCCGTAATTTACATCTCCATCAAGGATCTCATATATTTGTTTCGTTTTTAGTAACGCAAATAAATTATTTTGAGTATAAATATTTCACACTTCCTTTGTTTGATAAATCCATAGAACGATGTCCTGCATCATTCTAAACATCATTAATGCATCGGCTTTTGAAGGGATCTCTACAGTACCTTCTTCTCTATGAGTTCCATAATCAGACATCATTGAGTATATTGCATATATGGCTTTTGTCTTTTTATATGAACCTGATCTGTTTTCCTCAAAAAAATCCGCCAAATCATTTTTTGCAAGCGCGTCTATACTTGCCTTTAACGTTGCAACATCTGTCATTTCACCAGACATATTTGCAGCACCCCTAAACCATTTAGCAAATTGCTCAGGACCTTTATATTTTGAAAAAATTCCAGTAAGAACAGTCCTGCATGATTCGATACATGTACCGTAATTATTTGATGTATATGAATCTAATGCTCCCTGATATGCGCTAAATACGCCTTCAAATTCCTGTTCTAACCAGTTCTCTATTTCACTTATATCACTTAAGCGATCATCGCTACCTGTATAAGGCTCTACATCAAACGAATCCTCATTTTCTACCAGTTTATATCCAACTAATTCATATAAACCCTTTAATTCTTCAAGTTTTCTCCTTAGAACACTATCATCATCTTCATCTTGAAATCTTGATACTGGTATGTTTTCACCTAATTCTACTAACAAATTTCCTATTTTTTCTTCTTCATTGTTATATAACAAATCTGAAAAGACATTATCTAACCCGGTAAAAACGTCATATTCCTCATTTTCATTATGAAAGGTTCTTGAATAACCTTCGTTAACATAATACGGAACCAAATACTTTGAGTTAATCGTATAATATCTGCTTAAATCAGCACATTTAAAAATCTTCTTAAACTGACTATCCTTCTGGATTACAAAAGCCTTATTATCGAAAATCGCACATATTCTAGCCAGAACCACACTTTGCTTTGCCATTTATTCCACCCCTAACGCTTTAAATACAGCATCCTCAGCGCTCTGATAGAACACAAGGCTAAAGCTGCTCATAAGCTCAGCCGGTACAGTCCCAAGATCCACTGCTGATGTCTGTGGTAATAATACTTTCTTTGCACCACTATCAAGGCATACCTGTAATGTGCTTGCCAGGTTGTCAGCCTTCATAATTGTGCCACCTATGCTGAAATCACCAATAACAGCCATTGAACTCTGTACTGGCCTACCTAGAGCGATTGAGCATAATGCAATCAATGTAGGAAGTGCCAACTTATGTGTCATTCCTATACCCTGAAGATCCTGATAATTAATAACAAAATCTTTATTGAGCACACCGAGAGATCCGCTGATTCTGTTTCCGTTTGCTTTAAGGAAATTAAACGCAGTATCTACTGCCTCTTTACATTCTCTATCTGTTCCAAGACCTGTTCGGTCAAACTTACCATTTCCCGGTAGCATCTGTGACTCTAAGCGGAATACACCTATCATATCTGACTTACCATGAGAAATTGTATATACCTGCCCCGGATTACACATACCTTCAGGAATAAGCTTGCCGCCACCTTGCTCAGGTACAGAAACGTAATGCTCTGACATATCGTCCATATCGATGTAAGAGAAATTAACGTCATAGAACTCCATGCCTCCAAGCTTCTTAAGCTGCTCTTTGACACGCCTTCTCATTTCAAGAGCAATTTCTAGTACTTCAACAACATCTTCCTTACTGAAATTTCCATCTGGGTAAAGCAGTTTCAAATAGCCATCAACCATTCTGCGAACGGCGATTGTATCTCTCTGATTAAGGTTCTTTCCCAATCTGAAGTACTTATCTATAGCATCACCAAATTGCTCTTTTCTAAGCTCACGGATGAATCCAGCAAGATAGTCTGTGATAAAGCCATAATCATTTGTAAAATGTTCCGGTCTGAACTTAGGAATCTCCCAGCCAGGATTATAACAATGCATTCTATCTAGGAAAGCTGTATCAGTTCCCATTTCCGGTGGAAATGGATCAAATAAGCTGCTGGTCTTCAAGAGCACATCTACGCTCTGGTTGATGTTTCCAACAAATACCATAGAAGCTGAAGCAGCCTTTTCTTCCTTGCCCCTTGCAAAAGATCCTGAAGCCATGTAATCCTTCATAATCTGGATGCCGTCTTTATCCTTGAAGTTGATACCGGCAACCTCATCAAAGGCTACAACATCCCAAAGACCAACAAGTCCCATAGTTCGCTTACCCATGTTATAGAAAAGGTTAGCAACAGTGGTCTGTCCGCCTGAAACAAGAATACTGTTTGGGGATATTTCTTTATAAAGGTGAGACTTACCTGTGCTACGTGGTCCTAACTCACAGAGATTGAAGTTGTTCTCTACAAGCGGAAGCATACGAGTAATCAAGAGCCACTTTTCACGGTACGATAACTCATCCGGCTCCATTCCAGTAGACCTTAAGAGCACATCAATCCATTCATTTTTAGTGAATGCAGCCCTGCCCTGCTTCAGCTGGTTCATATCTACATTTGGCATCTGAATAGGTGTCAGCTTTGTAATAGATACCGGTGAAACATCCTTCTGTTTAGATTTTTTTGAACGAAGCTCTGCTCCATCCATATCTACAATGCCGAAATCATCAGAACTATCACCATATTCAAGCTGAACAATACACCAAATACCTCCGCAGAGAAGCCTGTCATACTGTTCAGGATACTCTTCTGAAATCGGAATCCTTGATAATCCAAGATTTGAGAAAGTCGCCTCATACATATCCATTTTCATATTCAGTTCAACGGTAATCATATCAATTACAGTATGGGAGCCTTTCTGACGGAGAAGTGAAAGAACCTTCTGAGCCTCATCAGGACGCACATAGTTGTTAGACAATATGTTTTTTACTGTCTCCACTCCACGCTCAATAATAGCTTCATCATCGGAATTACAATACTGCCCAAGCAAATACTCTAATACATAGATTGGAACATTTGCCCCTTCCTTGATGTGCTTTGTAAGATCCTTACGGACAATCTTTCCATCAAAAGTTTGACGCAGTTTTCTATTCAGTTCCTCTCTGCTATTTTCTTCAGATGTTTCTGTTGTAACAGTTATTTCATTCTCTGTTACTTCATCATTTTTGCTAAATGCGTCCATAAAACCCATTTTTAACGTCTCCTACTTTATATCTCTTATAAATTCATCGATTAGGTACATTGATTTTTGCTCATCATCTTCTAAATCAAAGAAAGCCTGAACCTTATTCTTAAACTCAATCATACTTGCTTTACAATTAGCGTCACCGTTCAATACAGCCCCCATCTTCGTGGTATCAATAGGGACTTCATGGTATTTAGGATTTCCGAATGAAAATTCTGGGCAGTAAATTCCTATATAATCTGTCTGTGTAACCCAAGCAGCCCCCATTTCACTTAAGCAAGCAGGACTTTCCAAATAGTCATTAGACCAGAGAATAATCATAAACACCTGATCATTGATATTTTCACGTAAGTAGTCATAAATCTTTTGACCTAACGGTATTTTATGTAATGGATGTGATGTATAAATCAGCTGATCATTTTTGACACCTAACCCAACAATAAGTTTTTCCAATGCATCCGCATACTTTTTATCACTGGACCTATGACTAAGAAAGATTTTCTTTATATCATTGTGCTTAATTCCGCCAGTTGAAGATCTGTCAGTTATCTCACTAAAATCATATCCTTTTAGCTCTGAATAAATATCTTCAAGGAACTTTTTGTTATCAGCATGTTCCCTTTGCTCAGAATCATATACATATTCATTTGACTGAATTGCTGGCATATTATCGGCATACCATTTGTTTATCTGTTCTAAATAATACAAGATGTCTTCTTTTTTATATGCGTCTATTGCCTCTTTTAAGCCATCCAAATAGCAGGTAATAGCACCTGAAGTATATGAATGGATTACAGAATAAATACTATTGTATTCCATTCGCAATTTATTATATGGATCTACCATATCAGTACATATCCCCCCTTATCCAAAGAATCCAAAATCATCTGCCGCAAATGCAATATCAATCTGGAATTCAATTCTCTGTGGAAGATCTGTGCTATCTTCCTGCTCTATAATCAAGTAATACAGTTCTTTGCTGTCATAAGCCTGCGATTTAAGACTAAAGTTACATCTGAATGTTCTATCCTGAACATCTTCGCTGGTCTTATCAGCAAAGATCTTCTGAACATCAGAGATCTTCTTACCAGTATTGTCTACAAAGTATGCATCGTAAACAGCTTTTTCTCTGTTTCCGCTAACTGCATCCTTCTGATAGAAATTCAACGAGAATATCATATTGCTGACCTTATGGTTAGCTGACAGAAGTGTTACCTCTACAGACTTTGTGTCATACTTTTCTCTGTTCTTCTGATACTCCTTAGAGCTGTTACGAAGATGCTTATACTCAATAAGTGGTACACACATCTCCTGCAAGCTCACACCACCATGAACAAAGTTCATACCGGAACCAGCATTAGTTTTAATACGGATGTCTCCGCGCGGAGCATATCCATAATAATCCGTCTTTCCTTCCATAAACTTAACAGGAAGTAAATACTCTGGATCATCGCCCTTTGTGAGAATAGCAAATCTACGGGCGTACTCTACAATTCTATGTACGAACTCTGACTTTTCAGTCTTGGCTTCCTCTGTCAAAGGACTGTATGTGTAAAGGAAACCATGATCTGCTGTAATCATGATATTGATTCCACCGAAATCATTAACAATTGTCCTTACAAGTGTTACAAGCTCCGATATAGTCTCTTCACAAGCATTAAATACCTTTGTCTCTGATGTATGGCTTGTCTCATCAATAGTGTCGTGATAAATATATACAACATCCTTGCCCTTAACAAGCTCAGATCTCTCTGCACGGCTAACAGCCATCAAATCCTTTGCTTTAACTGCAATACTTTCCGGATTTGATGCCTTTAATAAGTTTTCTCTATTAGTGCTCTCTGATGACTGGCCATCTGCTAACACTTTAAGAAGCTTCTTTCCATTATCAGATTCTTTCAACTCTACAGTGAGTTCCTTATGAGGCAAAAGTGCAGCCATTCCAAATTTTGTCTCTGTAGGGAATATACCCTGCATACTTGAAAGATTAACTTTGCCCTGCATCTCACGGCTAAGTTCTTCTTTCAAAGATGCTGCGACCTCATATCTCAAAGCATCGGAAATAATTACATATACCTTGTTGTCAGCATTCTTGACCTTACGATCATAGAACTGTTCCTGTCTGTCTATGCCATCAATATAGCCCTTCTCTTCAAGCTCTGATGCAGCTTCCTCGGACCAGTTATGTCCAAGTCCATCCAAGAACCAATTTGAATACAGTCTCTCTACCTTATTACAAACCTCTGTGAACAGATCCTGAAGATCACCACCATAAGCCTTTTTACTATTCTCATAGCACATATGGAACTGTCTATAATAGGTATCCATCTTATAGTAATCAGTTGTATATGCGTTCCAGATATTCTTAGCACCTACAACATGGAATCCAATAGCATTATCCTTATAGAACTCTTCCATTCTTGCCAGGGCTACTATGCCTTTGTAGTAATTCTCATAATCTGAAAACCACGCTAATGACCTACGCTTTTCAGCAATAGCGAAAATAATATCCGGCTCAAGAATTTCATTTTTTATATCCGTCATAAGCTTTGACAGGATAATACGATTGAGAGAAGGCAGTACCTCTGTATCTGCCAACTCTGATGCAGTCTGTTTTGAAAGTCTCTTTACAAGATGCATCTCTTCTTCTACTGTCTCAGCCATTGTCACATAAGAAGCAGAATCATCACTGTGAATCCAATCTGACACCAAATCACTGCAATAAGCCTGAAGCTGACCATTCTCAGACATATAATCTGACAATCCATCAAACACAGCCGCCGGAAGTGTTCTGCTGGCTGCTGTTAATATAATATGAGCAGCAAGCTTGCCAAGATTATGATCAACATCGTTGTAGCCGGTAATAGATGAAACCATTCCCCAGAACAAATCAGTTGCTTCATACTTTACAAATTCCTGATATAAATAATTATCATCAGTGTTAAGTCCTGCCTTTAATACTGACTTGATGATTGCAATAGGTTCTGTACGTCCTGCCTCACCAATGGATGCCATCACAGCAAGTTGAAGCTTCATGGGTGAGTCAAGACTATCAGAAAGCTTAACTACATCTTCACGTCTTGCCTTGGCATTAAGGAACTTGCTGTACTTCTTTACCTGATTTCTAAGAGCAACGGATGAAGGAATTCCCATCTCATCCATCCAAATCGCTATAAGATCAGCTCTAAACTCCTCACTGTATAATTCAACATCAAGAAGCCAATCATCCTCTACCTTTTCATAGGAAATTGGATTATAAAGAAGAAAATTTTGTGTTGGTTCATCTACATCGATTGTCTTTTTTACAGCAAAATTATTGTTTCCAGTAAGAGTAAGTATCTTAGCATTAGTCAACTCAAGATTATCAATTTCCTCGGCAAATTCCTTGTCCTCGTCATACCATACGATAATTCTTCTCTTATAGAACTCCGGTAATGGTTCTAAGAATCGTTTATTTAATTCCTGTGATATTGTTTGTAAATCCATATTTAACCCTACTACTTATTTTCTTTTAACCAATTTGCTAAATTTTTGTGTTTCTCAACATGCCAAGCAATTGGACCGCTCACACTATACCCGCATACAAACTGGGCTGCTGCTGTTGGATTGCTAAACTCCACGTCTTTTAGTAGCTCACCACTCTCATTTGTTACAGCTAGTCTTAATGCCTTGATTTCTTCCTTATGAGTAAAATCCTTTACATCCTCAGAAACAACTGTTCCTTTTAGCACTTTAACCTCGCCTGTATTAACATCGTATTTTGCCGTTGCATTGGTTCTATGAGTTCTACCCCAAATAAATAGTTTTAACATGATGAGCTCTCCTTATTTATTTTAATTTTGCAAGTACATCCTTAAATAATTCGTAATTTCCTTTAACCCCATCATCTAAATCAATACTAATCATTTGATCAGCTAAGTGATGTATTTTTTCCTCATACGCGTGAATCTCGTCATCTTGAGCTTTCAATGAATCAAGTTTTTTAGACAACTTCACTTTGTCAGAACCGGATGCTTGCCCTATTCTATTTTCTGTTTCCTCTATAGCCGTCCTATATCTTGCCTGCTGTTCATGAACATAGTCTGTTCTTATTCTCGCAATGGTATCTTGTTGATAGCGATGCATGTATATAAGGCACTTGAACCCGTTCTTTTTTCCAGAATCAAACATCCAGTATATCGGACGTTTTCCGGAACCCATTACCGAATACATAGAACAATGATCTGCATAAAACTCTGTATTAAAATACTCTCTTAAAGCTGCTCTCGATTGTCCAGTATAACCGATAGCTTCAACAATATAACTTAAGTTATCTTCTAAAGTCTTCTCTCCGTATACATATTTTATAAAATCTATAAATCTATTTACGATATCGTCGCTAAAATAGTCATCATCGGTTACTGGAATAATATTATCTTTATCTGCTGCAAACGTCTTATAACATTCATCATTCCACTCACCACCTGCATATACAATTCCAGGCATATCTAACGAATATCGTCCAAACATGCACCCAACCGCATATGAAATAAGTCTCTTAATATCCTCTTTAACATCTGCTTTTCTTAAGGTTACGTTCCTATCTTCTACTGTTCCATCAAGATCGGTAAATCCATATATTTCAAGGAATAACTTATTAATGGTTTCTTCATTTTTCTTTTGTTTATCAAAACGTTCCTCACATAAATTATCCCATCTAGTATATAAATCAGCTATCAAGATATTATCACCAAATTTATCAGGTATTAGTGGATGCCGTTTAAAGTCCCAAGATTCCTCATATGAATCCCATTCTGCTTTTGATATTTCAATATTTTCTTCAACAAGCCTTACTATTTCATCTTGTACAGATTTCTCAGCAAAGAGTATTGGCAAGCTTCCCACATGACCAACTTCATAATTTAAAGTCGGACTAATCAATGATAATATATATGCATTTGCTGCTGAATTCATATAGCCCAGAACATACTTTATTTTCTCAGCATCTGTAAATAAAGTGCATCCAGCAACATCAAACAAGAAACCTTCTGGTATATATCTCATAGAAAAACTGCCGCTAGTTACCTTGCACCACGATATTCCTTGCTGAAAATAAAACTGTGGGCTTCGAATAACACTTCCCTTAAATGCCTTTAATTCAGCTCCATCATGCTCCCAGTTAATTAAGTACTGGTTATTTCCATACCACTTTTTAAACCCACCACCTTTATTATATGGGAACCATTTTTTACCGCACTCTTCAGCCTCTTCATGTGACTTGCAATGCAAATTTGTTTTATTTATGTCTACCTCGAACCATAGACGTAAAAATCTATTATTATCCGCTGTAGCCATCCCCTGCTTAGGAAATGCAAATGAATCTACCCTAACGCCATCTTCGAAGCACTTTACAGCGCTATGAGTAACACTATAGGCCACCGGTTTACCTGGGATTTTTTCAAAATCTTCCCTAAATACATAATAATAATTGTCTTTATTAAAGAATTCTGGTTCTTTTCTGTCTCGAAGCGAATAGCAATAGTTTGAAAGCTTTACACCTAATGTTTTTGCGTTTTCATTGGTTTTTTTTGTAACCCATGCCACTATTGCATTATGTCCAACCTTACCTTCAAACAACTCTGTTCCAAAATCAACTAATGTGTCAATTGAGTAATTGGAAAATACTTCCTCACGTAAATTCTCAAAACTACTTAAAAACATCCATGATGTAGTAGTAATAAATGCTACATAACCATCTACTTTGGTGTACTTGTCTAACGCATGCTTATACATCACCATTGAAAGGTCGGATTTTACAGTAGCAAATCTTGATTTGACATAATTATCCAATTTTTTCCCAAATCTATTGCTGCCAAGGTACGGTGGATTCGTAATAGTAACATCATATTTCTGCGACATAACATCTGCTATCTGTACAATTGGATATAACTGCTCCAATGCCATTGCCGAGAACAGATTTAATTCATTAGCGATTTCCTCAAATCTTTCATATAACGCATCAAAATTTACTCTTGGAATATCCAGTATTGAACCATATTCCTTAGCATCGATATAGCTATCTATTATTGTTTTTATATCATTTTTTAAGTCTTCTTTAGAATTACTAAAATAATCAACTACACTAGCATCAATACCATTACTTTCCTTAATTGCAAAAATATGTGGAGTTATAGTCTTGCTAAAAATCCTTCTATCATAAAAACGTCCCTTCATCATTACTGCAAAATAAGATAGCTGCGCTGCTCTATCATCAATGTCCAATCCATATAGATTGTTATTAATAATCAGTGCCGCAGCATCCCTTGCTGAATATCCATATTCTTCATAAATAGCAATCAGAAAATCAAATAAGTATGTCAGAATATGTCCACTTCCCATACAAGGATCAAGGCATTTAATCTTTTCGGGTTGAATATCTCTATCTAGTCCTTCATTGTCAGTATTTATATCTGTTTCCTTGTCGAGATAATACTTTGCTTTTTCTCTTACAACACCATTTTCTCCACGATTACTCTTCATCCATAATCTACCAAGGCTATTATCAACCATATATCTAACAGCCCAGTCAGGTGTGTAAATTGTTGTGGCTGCAGGCACTAATTCCTTCGATAAATGCGCTTTTGACAATGTTCCATCATATACCAGTTCATTCTGCTCTGTGTTATAGTACTGATACATCCATCCAATTATTTGAACCTGATCTGTCCAGTCTTCTTCTGGAATCATCTCAATCATCTGCTGAATAACACTTCCTTCTCTCAACAAATAATCAGGAAGTAGTAATTCTGTATAGTCCATTATCTTTTGGAACATCAATGGTAAAATCTTGCTCAATTCATTGCACTGTGAAATAAGCAGGTACTTATATAAATCATCATCCTTGTTCTCCTGCCTCATCATTATGATTTTTTCTTGATCAAGGTTTTCAAAATCTAGGTGCAATGCTTCCGCCATTATTTGTGGCTTAAAAGCATTATTTTCATCCGTAAAAACTCTAACATGACTAGGTAAATACCCATTTACCTCCATAAATCTAATTGCAATGAATCTATTAAACCAAGTGTATGCAACCTCTTCCATCACTTGATTATATCCGTCCTCATTTATCTTATTGATTAAAGCCTGGCGCTGTTTTTTCTCAACATCAGAAAGCAAAACTCCATTGATACTTTCAAGCTTTAAATCTAGTTCTTTGCCTTCTTCAATTCCAAACTGAAGGGCTTTTTGTGAAACCTTTTCAATAAGTTCTCTTCTTGCCCATACCGCATATTTCTTTATCGCATTTTTATCCATTTGCGCATCTCCTTAATTGGTTATCTGGATTCCATCACTACCCTGCATGTACTGTTTCATCTGCTTACGAATGTTCTCAACATAAGCATCTATCTCTTCATCACTCTTAAGAACCTTTGCAGGGAACATCTGCTGTCTAGCCACCTTTTTGATGATTTCCTTCTTAGGTGGTGTTGGAGGAACATCCCCTCCCGCTGGTGTTACAGAAGACTTTTCTGGTACCTTAGGTGCCTTAGCTGCATCAATAGCCATCACTGCTTCATCTCTGCGTCCCCAGAGCTGAACTGAAACACCATCAAGAATTCTAAGGCTCTTTTCCGCAGCAATTGAATCCTTCTGCTGTGAATAGAACTTATCTGCTTTATCGGAAATAAGCTTTGTATCCTCATTTACATTAGCATCTTTATGAATGTCAGCCATGCAGGACTGTACTATTTCATACAATGATGCTCTCTTTTCATCAAGCATTGCATCATGTGACTTCTCAACGATTGCCTGAAGTCCGTTAAGCTCTGGTATTCTCTTATAGTCATACTTCTTATCAGAAAAAATTGTAGTGATCAATCTCATCTGATTCAAAGCATGTGTAGCATCATCATCTTTGCTAATATAATCAAGATCCTTGTTCATATTTTCAACAAACTTAGATGCACTATCAAACAGAGATACCTGAGTCTTAAAGAAGCTCTCAACATCCTTAAGATGATCTTGCATATCGTAAAGTGTATCTTCACTTGTTACCACCTTATCAATAAGGGCTATGTTGTCACTCTTCTGTGAAAGAACATCTTTAACAACTCTAACGGCGTCACGAACAAGCTGCTTATCCGGATACTTATGCTCCTCATACTTGTTAAGCAGTTCATTATAATGATTCTCAAGCTCTGTAAACTTTTCAATTATAAATGCAATGAGTCCGTCTTCATCTGTAGGTACATCCATAACATCAAGAAAGTCCCTAAGAAAATCTCTTGCTTCCTTCATTTTTGCAGGACTTACAACATGACGCTTTGTAATCTCAGTCTTACCTATCTCTGTCTTCTTACGGAGCATATCCGGGAGCTTTGGATCTGTAGGCTGAATTGTCATACCACCATACTTGATAGTTACCTTTTGCTCATATATAAGAAGTGCAACAACCGCTGCAATATCAATTTCTCTCCAACCGCTAGGTATACCCTGATATCGAGCCTGGATATCTGACATCTTGGTTGTGATGTGCTTCATATCCTGCATCTCAAGGTAGCCCTCAATCTTCTGAGCCGCGCCGCTATTTTCATTGGCACCAGGAATTGTAGGGCTCTGTCCGGTGAGAATGCCAATGATATCGGAATCATCATTATAATTCTTTCCAATGAGATCAAGGTCGTAATAAACATGAGTAACAAGATACTCAAGAGCCTGATCAAGCTTACTCTTAGCATCTCCACCTTTTATTTCAATATGCTCCCCATCAACATAGAACTCAGCTTCTTCTATAGCTCTCTTGATGTAATCAAGTGCATCGCCTTCATACTTTGTAGCTTCATCCTGCTGTGCACGGATTATATCCTGTACTGACTTAGGAAGTTGTGAAATATTTCTTGTCTTTACATACTTACGAATTTTTAATGCGCTTTCGATGCACTCATAATACTTACCATCACCAAGTACAACTATAGCCTGTCCCTTGGAATTGGTTTGAAGCCTAAGATCCTGCTTCTCGTAGTCATCTGTTGCAATAGAATAGATTTGCAACTTCATACCACCGGTCACAGAACCTATAGCTGTTCCATCAACATACTGGTCATACGGGAAGTCGTAAATCTTATAACGATATTTCTTTTTGTCGTAGATATCACCAAATACAAGATGACCAATACGCTCAATAATCTGTGCTGTATCTACAGAAGTTTCTTTGATATCTCTTGCGATATCCTGCTCTTCATCAGTGAGGAAATTATAAGTATTCCCATTTCTTCCGATGTAATTCTGGCTGAGAAGTCTGTCTAATGACTCCTGCACCTGAGCACGCATCTGGATTTTATCCATGTTGATATTATCTGCCATGAGGATAACAATTGAATCCAGTGTAGACTTAACATCAGTATCAACGTAACGAATAAGGTAAAGCAGTTTTAATACGTCAACATCCTGCTGCTTAATGCCTCTATCTTCATCAGCGGCATTCTGGCATCTGTCAATAACACGATTAATAGCACCGTCAAGAGATGTCTTAACGGTGTCATAGAATTTATAGAATGGTACAAGTGCAAACTCGTCCTGCTCTTGAACGCTCTTTGCTGCTTCCTGGAATCCTGAAAGCATTGAACGCTCACCACTGGACTGATGCTTGCCAGCATTACCATGTTTTCTGATTGCTGTATAAACCTTCTGTAACAGCAAAAACTGATATGGTACAAATGGGAAGTCTCTTGCAAATTCCTGTGGTGTCTCAAATCCTCTTACATCAAGAAGTGCATCATCCTTATTAAACTTAAGGAGGTTTCTAAGAACAGAGTCGTTTGCGTTATAAACCTTCTCTAATTCTTCCTGTGCTTCATCAGTCTTTGAAAGGAGTCTTTTCTGGATAACCTCATCAGCAGATGTTGAAGAAAGAGATAGTCTGGTCTTAAATCTTGCCTGAATACGTGAGAACTCGTCCTGACGAGTCTTGATAATTTCATCAAGAGCTTCCTGACCAGTACACATTACCCAAACCTTACCTTCACACTTGCTACCGATTTCCTCGATAAGTGACTGAAGGTTAAGAAGGTGATCTGTGTTCTCACCAACGTACTGACCAACCTCATCTATCATGAAAAGTAACCTAAAGTTTTCAGGTTTCTTATCTACATAATCTTTGATTTCTGATACAAGCTGAGCAATAGATGTCTCTACAGTTTCTGTTCCATTGAACCAGTTACGAGCGGCCTCTTCACTCATACCAAGAACTTCCTGAAGAGTAGCCACTACATCATCCTCAAAGAATACGAATGACTCCCTGGTATTAATCCAGGAATCACCGTTCTTTTCCTCAAATACTTTGCGGAACTCTTCTGTCTTGCCCTGCTTATCAACAAACTGCTCAAGTTTTGCAACTTTTAAGTCCTCGCCATAAAAGCCAAGGTAGTTATAGAACATCTTTGCGAATACACGAAGGACTGCTGTTGCATCTTTATTGATAGAACCCTCGATATCAATATTGAAAAGGATTGTATCTGTCTCACCCTTTGTAGCTTTATCAATGAGCATGAATGTCGCAGGATCATCCTCAAACTTTGTACGAAATCTCTCTACAGTCTTGATGCCCTGAACTTCCTTGTTGGCAAGAATGTATGAAAGAATCTTTAGGAAATGAGATTTACCACTTCCAAAGAAGCCGGAAATCCATACACCGACATCATTAGTCTTATTATCAAACGCATCGCCATAATTGTTGAAGAGTGTTATGAAATGCTTCTTTAATTCCTTGGTTACAACGTACTCATCCAACTCCTGGATAAGAACTCTTTCTGTATCCTGTTCTACCTGTACGACACCATTAATAGGTCTATTGATATCGTCTTTAAACATCTTTTGAATCTTCATTATCGTGTACCCTCCACAATTGCATTAAATGCTCTATAGTAATCCTGCTTAGGAAGCTTGTTGAACAAATATACATCTCTTCCGTCAAATGATCCCGGATATAAAACAACAATTGGAATGCTGTTTAACTCCTGAGGCTGAATGGCATTCAAAACATCATGTGCTCTTATAAACGGATAAGCCTCGCCAACTCCGGTAATGAGAAGTACATCCCCTTCCTTGAATCCATCTTTACAGATTTCAGCCACGAAGTTCTTCGCTGAAGCTGACTTACCTTGGATGTTATCAAGGATGAACTTTGTACCTTTTGTCTCTTCAAGCTTTGGAATCTTATCTAACAACCTCTTATCTTCACAAAGTTTAAGTAATACCTTGTAAAGATTTTTTTCTATAACATGACAGTTGACATCCTGATCAGAAACCAGCTGCTCTGTAAAATATCTCACAGCCATTTCATCTTTGGGGTCATAACAAAATATATGAATATTGACTTCGTTGCTAAGACCATTCCCCTTTTGGAAATCAGGGTCCTGCATCTGGGCTTTTAACTTATCAAGCCTTTCTAATATGTTGCTCATCAAAACATCTCCTAACTTTTAATAAAAACAATTGAATGCCGGTAATGCTACATCCTCACCATTTGCCCTAATTGCATTTTCAACTTCAGAGCAGATCATAACCGGATTAAGCGCTGTTGCCCTTGGACTATCAATGTAATCATTTTCTATAAGAATTTTATTAAGCACCTGTTTTATTTTGTTTATGGTTGCCTCTGACCATGAAGCCACCTCATCGTCCTGCTCCTGCAATCTCATAAAAAAAACATTGAGATCAATACGCCCATACGAGAAATCCTGCTCACGATACTTTGCTCCGATAACCGTAATCATATAATCCCATACCAAACGATACTGCTTCATCATGGCATAAAGACAAGCCTGCTTAGCAACTTCCATTGGACTGTGTGCTATAACACCGATAAGTGTCATATCATCCAATGTACGTAATCGCTTAACACATACCTTTGCTATATTTTTAATCATTCTTTCTGTGGGAAATTGGAATAAGTTATCCCTTACAACTCTGTCCACAATTTCATCATCAGAAAGCTGATCATCAACCATGAGCTTGGCAACTATCTTTGTTTCATGAAAAAGAAATTGTTCTCTGGTCAGACTTCCACTTCCACTATATGGTGAATCATATTTTGCCATTCATTTTGTCCTCTGCCTTATCAGTTTTATCAAAATGAACAAGATCTCCAAAGTCACAATCCAGCTTGTCACAGATTTTTTCTAACACAAGCATAGAAACAGGCTCACCCTTGCTCATCTTAGCAATAGTTCCACTGCTGAGCTTCACTTCATTCATAAGGTCTGTCTTGTTCATGTTTTTGTCGATTAATAATTTCCACAATCCGTTGTATGATATTGCCATGTCTTTTATAAACCTTTCTACAATTAGCGGGTTTTAAATAAGCCGCTATTCACGCAACATACAGAAATTATACTACAATCTCAGAGAACACTCAATAAATACATGCATTAAATCTTCGAGTTTGTAAAGATTTCATTCTCATTATTTGCTATAATTACCTCCTTCTCTCCACTATTATTATGCGCACACGATATGTCCATTAAAAAGGACTCTCAACAAAGTTTTTTCATTTTCGCAAGCAGGGCACCGAGGACCCTCGGCGCGTTTTTGCTTGTTGGTGGTCATTCCCCCAATCCCCCTGAACCTCGTTATCACTCGGAGCCACGCATCAGATAAACTGACGCTGAGTGCAT
Organism: Butyrivibrio hungatei DSM 14810; assembly: GCF_900143205.1. GTDB lineage: Bacteria > Bacillota > Clostridia > Lachnospirales > Lachnospiraceae > Butyrivibrio > Butyrivibrio hungatei. Next base: position 28,490 of record NZ_FRDH01000003.1, read on the forward strand.
TTTCCTATAACGCAAAAAAGAGGGAGACTCCACTGTGTCATCACAATGAAATCTCCCTAATTCTTATCGAGTCTGTTCAGTTGTCATTTGCTTTTCAGCCTGATCTTTCTGCTCCTCAAATTTGAGGAACAGATCAACATTGTATTTTGCCATCTGTATATCTTTCATTTCCTGCTTCGCCTGCCGGTACTCGGCATAGGTCTTTTTCTTTTCCTGAAGGACTTCGCTGTATTCCTGATTCAGTTCTTTGATTTTAGGAAGTTTACCCTCGATCTTGGAGAAAGCTTCCTTAGCAGCTTTACAAAGAGTGATAGTCTCCCTGTGCTCTTCAAAGAACTTTTTGCTATAACCGCTCTTGCGATATTCGGCATAAGTGTCCTTAGTCTTGGAATAGTTTATGATATGCTTTTTCAGGGCAGCTATCTCAACAAGCCTTGCCTCAAGAGCTTTCTGCTTCTCAGTAATTTCTCCAAATCTCTCGGAGGCAGCCTTGGCTTTTTCTGAGAGTTCATCATAATCTCTGAGACCATGTTCTTCAAGAAACAAAAGTGTCTGTGCCATCTGCTTGATGTTATGAACCTTAGCCCAGCGTTCATAGCCTGGTCCTTTTCCCTTGGCTATCATAGCCTGGATATCAAGAAGCATATCCACCTTTGGCTCAGGTTTAACATAAACATTTTCGTCAGTACGCTGTTGCTTCGGATCAGGTGTAAATGCACTTTCCCCGGAAAAGACTTTCTCCAGATCCTCTTCTCTGTAGCCTGCTCCAAGAGAGCGCATTCGTAAGAATTTCTTTTGATCTCTACCCTTAAGAGAAACATATTTACCGCGTTTTATTTCGTAGCCCATTTCCTGGAGAAGCTTTATAAGTTCTTCCATATCCTTGGGCTTTTGTTCCATACAGATATCAATGGACTCACGGATTTCTTCACGATAGCTTTTCCGCTGAGGATAAACTGTGCGCTTACTCCGTTCACTGGGTTTCCTTGGAGTTATGACGGAGAGACCATTTTCAAGGCATACAATGTCACTGACTTTTTGGAGTGCTATTCCTGATAAATGAAAATCTCTGAACTTGCCGTCACAGGTAAGATTCGTTGAATTATAGATGATGTGGTTATGAATATGAGCTTTATCTACATGAGTTGCAACTATAAAAGCATGTCTCCCCTTAGTCCAGCGCATAGCCGTTTCATATCCGATTCTGTTTGCTTCCTCTGGTGTGATTTCTCCGGGTTTGAAAGCCTGCCTGATCTGATAGGCAATCACATCGCTATTATTTTCTCTGCCGGTATTATGCTGATATTCTCTTTTGGCAAGAGCGAACTGCTCCTCCACAAGCTTAGGATCACACTCATAGCTGCTGACCAGAATACCGCCATCTGTCTTCTCAGGATTCTGAGCATAATCCGTTCTGTCCTTCAGGCACTGCTGAATGGATTTTCCTTTATTCATATGCATGGCTATAAGTCTGGTAGCAGCTATAAGTCATCACCTCTTTTCTTAAATCGTAGCAAGCCTCTGTAATATTTCTTTCATAAGAATCCAAAGTTCTTCCTGCTGTCTCTGAACATCTTTGATATCTTCCAGGTATATGCTGCCTGTCTCATTGGCTCTTTTTGCATACTGATTGATGTTATTGGCATTGATGCGAAGGAGTCGTGATACCTCCTTCACATCGCTAAGATCCAGCTTTATAACATAACCATCAATCGCCATTTTTCTGATATAGGCAGACATGTTTCTGATACCGGCTTCTTCCATACGCTTTCTGATTTTTTCCTTATCTCCGGGCTTTATCCATACCCGGATTCTGTCAGTATACTCACGCATGTCAGAATCTCTCCATGGCATTACAGATGCAGCAAGGAGTTACAGGCTTTGGCTTTTCAACATCATAGGCAGCTTCCTGAAGTTTCTTAAGAACAGATTTTTTCTCCTGTTCCTCGTCTATCACATCAGCATTTGTCTTCTGAGCAGGTGTCTTATCTTCAGGAAGATTGTTAATGACACCATCGAAATTGTTATCATTCTGCTCAACCATGTCCTCAATGCCTCGCATGAAGTTCCTGCTGACAGATGGACCAGCTCCGGGATCTTCTGTCGGGCTTTCCGACAAAACTTCTTCCTCGACTTCTACTACACCGCCGACTTCATCCCATTTTCTGATCTTATTCTTTCTCTTTTTCTCCATAGGCTATTTCCCTCCCTTCGCAAAGTCCAGAGTGAACTGTGGCTGACCATTATCAGTTGTAGATAGGACTACTGTAGTGTCATAGGTCTTGCCAGTTTTTACCGACCTGCATTTTTTCAGCTTTGCCTTTCCGTCTGTAAGCAGCTGCACTGCAATCTGCTTCGTAAGCTTCTTGGAGAGAGAATCGAAGAAACGATTATCCTTCCAAAGAGCAAATTTGCAGTCCTTATTCTCACAGAAAAAGCCCTTGGACTTCTCCACTACATTGCTTCCACAATGAGGGCATTTACCCAAAGGCTCATATACAGGATGCATAAGTACCTCTGCATCAGGAACTATCCTGTAGGTATCAAGCAGGTTTCTTATCATCTGTGTGATCTCAATCATAAAGGCATCTGCATCATAGCTGCCCTTTTCAATTTCTAAAAGCTTCTGTTCCCAGTCGGCTGTCATGGAAGCTGACTGAATGGATTCAGGAATAACTGTGATCAAGGTCTCGCCCTTATGCGTAGGAACAAGATATTTTGTTTTCTTATCTCCACGCCTTTCCAAGAATCCAATGCGGACAAGCTTTTCTATAACACCGGCTCTTGTGGCAGGTGTGCCAAGTCCTTTCCTCTCAGCTTCATCAGGGATTTCATCACAGCCTGCCTTTTCCATGGCAGAAAGAAGTGTATCTTCTGTATAGGATTTTGGAGGTGTGGTCTTCCCTGCTTTCACAGAAGTTTTATCAATTGCAACTGTATCGCCTGCCTTAAAATCCAGAATAATAACTCTGCTATCCTCATCAGAATCCTTATCTTTGGTATTAGCTACACTTCGCCATCCGGGATCAGCTATATATTTCCCTTTAAGCGTATAGGTTTTCCCAAGGCAACTGACTTCTGCAACAGTTTCCTTATATTTGCAAGGAGCTGATACACTCTCGGCAAGCCTTGTAGCTGCAAGCTGCAATATTTTCTTTTCCCCTTCAGGAAGTGCTTCAACATCTGTCGACCTAAGTGTTTCAGTTGGGATGATTGCATGGTGATCAGAGACCTTTTTGCTATTAAGGATCTTTTTGAAATTAAGCTCATCCGTTACCTTTATGGAGAGCTTGTTTTCAATGATTCCAAGGATAGAACTCGCTGTTGTCTCCATATCATCTGTGAGGAATCTACTGTCAGTTCTTGGATAGGTGAGCAGTTTTTTCTCATAAAGGCTCTGAGCATAATCAAGAGTCTGCTGAGCTGTGAAGCCATATCTTTTATTAGCTTCTCTCTGCAAAGAAGTCAGTTCAAAAAGAGCAGGAGCGTTTTCCAACTTTTCACTTATGTCTGCTTTTGTTACTACTGCCTTGCCCTCGATTCTACATTTCTCCGCAAGATCATCAGCCTCAGCTTTATCAGGGATACGTTCTCCTGTGAAGATGAGATCATTCCCTTCCAGCTGTACCTGATAAAAGTCTTCCGACTTGAATGCCCTGATCTGTGCCTCACGCTCTACAGTGAGAGCCAGTGTAGGAGTCATAACACGGCCTACATTTAAGGTCTGTCCATAAGAACAGGTGAAAAACCTTGTGGCATTGATGCCAACAATCCAGTCGGCTCGTTCTCTGCAAAGTGCAGCTTCATAAAGCCTGTCATAATCCTTCCCATCAGCCAGGTTATCAAAACCGTTTCTTATAGCCTCATCTTCCATGGATGATATCCATAATCTCTTCATTGGCTTTTTGCAGCCTGCCTTATCATAGACAAGTCTGAATATTAGCTCCCCTTCACGTCCTGCATCACAGGCATTTGTTACTACTGTGACATCATCTCTGTTCATCAGATCCTTCAATATCTGGAACTGCTTTTTGGTGGAAGCTGCAACCTGATACTTGAATATATCTGGGATTATAGGAAGATCTTCCTTTTTCCATTTTTCGTATTTGCTATCATAAGTCTCCGGCTCAGCAAGCTCTACGAGGTGCCCAACGCACCAGCTGACAAGATATCCATTTCCTTCCAGGTATCCATCCTGTCTGCCGGTGCATCCAAGTACCTTTCCGATGGACTGCGCAACCGAAGGCTTTTCAGCCACAACCAGGTTAATCATCGCAGTCATCGTCTCCTTCCTCATCGAAGTCATCACAGTAGTCATCCTCGAAATCCTCATCATAATCATCCTCAAGGAAATCGTAGTCGTCCTCAAAATCATAGGTGCGATCAAGGAGCTTTATTGCCCTTTCCACTACATCCATAGATTTCTCTACAAGCTCTGTTGCCTCGCTGACTGCACGATTTGCCCTGCGTACTTTCTGATTGCTCCTGTGAACTATTCCTGCAACCGTACCTACTACACCTACTCCTGCAACAATTCCCATTACCAACTTCTTATTCATGCGTTTTTCTCCTCTCATTTACATAGCGGCCTGAAGATCTTTCTTCGGCTCAGTTTTTGTTTTATTTGTCTTTGATACTTTTTCTTTTCCGGCAGAGAGCTTATCCTTTACGGAAGTCTTCTTTGCAGATTTCCGGCTGGCAGTTTTTTTCTCAGCCTTAGCAATTTCTTTGGTTTCATCCTTCTTTTCTTTGGATTCCTCTGCATTTTCTTTGGATTCAGCTTTGGGTTCAGCCGTCAGAGTGATCTTTTTATCATTCTTAAAATCACTGAAATCAACCGGAGGTGTGATCTTGATATAGCCAACCGGCTGGTCAGCCTCCGGATCAGCGAAAGGGAGCTCATCACCATGAACCTCCATGAACTCATCAATCTCTTTCACAGTGGTAAGAGCCTGAACCTTGTCATCAATCTTTTGAATCATCTCTGATGCAGTTCTGCGGATTGTGTCAAGTGATGCCTTAAGCTCAGGCACTTCTTTTCCCTCAGACCAGGAAGCGACATAGCCAAAGGAATAATCAGAAGTGTCTATGCCATAATGCTGGCAGACTACATAGGCTACAGATTCGGCCTCTGTCTCTTTCTGATTCTTCGACTTTTTCTCTCCTGAAGCTTCCAGTGCATTCTTGGAATGAAGAGCCTGGTGGGCTGCTTCATGGATGATAGTCTTTACAGTTTGGGCTTCACTCATGCCCTCCTGCACAGCGATACGGTTATCCTCCAAATGAAAATATCCCTTTGCACCGGATTCAATGTTTTCAAAAGTGATGGGTACAGGAACTACTTCTGTGATTGCATCGAGAAGCGTCTTATAGCCATCCACACTTCCGGTAAGTTCTGCAATTCCAAGTGTTGGAAGCGGATCGCCATCAGTCTGACTCACATCAAAAGTACTGACAGGCTTAAAGGCATTGATTGTCACTTCAACCTTTTCTTTTACAGGCTCACCATCTTTATCAAGGATTGCCTTGCCGTTTGCATCCAGCTTGTCCTGCTCACGTTCCATTTTGTAAGGAGCAGGTGCAAGAATCCTGATTCCCTTCTCACCCTTTACCACATGGCGGTTCATTTCTTTCCAGCCGGTGAAGGACTGACACATGGTTGCATCAGGTTTTTGCATCATGATAAGGATCTGATTGTTCACAGAGTACCTGGGAAGCTTGGCGCAGAAATTCAGATAATCCTTGAAGTTATCCGAGGAAAAGATATCCTTAACGCCTTTTTCAAGTTTTGTGGTGATCTCTTCCATTTCCTTTTTTCTGGCTTCAGCAGCTGCTTTGGGATCAAAATTATTTTTGTCATATGCCATGTTTACTCACCCTCCTTTCCCTTCTTATCAGGCTTTTTATTTACCTCTTTGGACTTTTCTTTCATCCTGGAAAGTTTGTCCCTAATTGAAAGAGCAGGGACACTGCCCTGCTCTCCATACACTGCTTTCGCATATTCGCTGTATCGTGATTTTCTCGCCATTACTCTTCCTCCGTTTCATCTGTTGCTTCGTCTGCCGAATCCTCAGATAGCTCATAATCCTCATCCAGATCATCAGGGAGACTTGCAAGATATTCATCCTCATCCTCGTTATAATCAGCATCAGGATCTACGGTAGTTACCGTTTTTCTTTTGGTCTTAATCTTAGTAAAGTAGATATAGCCTCCTGCACCACCGATTGCTAAGAGTAGGATCAGTGCCATGGCTCCTGTAGGATTTTTCTTCTTTTCTGGTTCAGGCTGTACCGGCTCTTCAGGCTCAGGCTCCGGCTCCGGTTCCTCTGTAGGTTCTTCTGTTGTTTCCTCAGGCTTTTCCTTACCTGTAGCTGCAAGATATTTATCTACCTCTTCCTCATCCATCAGAGCTAAAAGATCTGACTCATCGACCATATTCAGGAAGTGAACTGTCTCCTCGCCCTCATCATCACGATCTATAATGATATAAAAATAGTTGCCGGACTTTGTAACAACAGTGATGAACTGCTTGCCTCCTGCTTCAAGAGTGCCGTAGTCATCAACAAGAGTCATGTTGCCATCAGGTGTAAGCGGTCCCCACTTTTCTTCCTCAGGTTCTGTAGGTTCTTCCGGTTCTGTTTCCACAGGATCTTCACCCTCACACATGGTGTAATCGTATTTGCAAAGCTCACAGTCCGGATCAATTTTATCCGCTGTACACTTGTGCTCACAGGTGCAATCAGGACCACCTGCAAATGCTGTGATAGGTGTCGCTCCAATAAAAGAAGCTGCGACAATTGCCACAGCTCCCAGTAATCTACCTCTGATATTCAGTTTATTTTTCATCTTCGATATCCTCCCAGTCAAAATCATCCTCCGAATCAGTTTCCTTTGTTTCAGCTACATCAGCTTTGTCCGTAGCTGTAGTTACAACAGTTGCCTGAGTGCCTGCATTACCGGCCTGACCATTTGCCACAAGTTTAAGGAACTCTGCAAGCTGCTCTGGTGATAAGTTCAGTGCTCCAACATCAGCAAGGATCTGTGAATTTTCAGCTTCCTGCAATCTCTGCTGTGCAGCCTTAAGCCTTGCCTTATCATCTTCAAGTTTTTTCTCCATACGCTTAACCTCAGCGCGGAGCTTATCTAATCTCTCATACATGTTTCATCATCCTCCTATCTGATTCTGCCGTAGCAGTAAAAATGTGCTCTCCAGTACCGTGTGTCATAGCTTGCATACTGAATCGGATTGCCGCAGTGGATCATGATCTTATTAACAGGATCTACAACAATTCCAACATGGCTTGCGCCTGCCGTATCATAGGTGCCCTGGAAGAAAATCAGATCTCCCGGCTTTACATCACCTTCATGGACTCTTGCAGTAGCATTCTTCCATCCATTCGCTGTAAGCCTTCCATAGTCCCAGCCGTTTCCACAGTGATTGATAACCCAGCTTACAAATCCAGAGCAGTCAAAACTTGTGCTTGGCTTGCTTCCACCCCAGACATAAGGATATCCAAGGTATCTCTCTGCCTCACGGAGCATATTTGCAAACTGAGCATCTGTAAGATATTCACCCGGAACAGCATAGTCATCATATTCTCCTGGCGAGAAGCCTCCTACATAAGGATCATCACCAAAAATGTCAGGCTTATTGCCTTTCATCTCCACAATGACTTCATAGCGTCTGATCTGATCTACAGTAAGCCCTACCTCATCAAGGGCTGCCCTGATTCCTTCATTTGTGAGTTTTACATTAAGGATGTAGTAGTCATATTCTTCCTCTGACTCATTCCCCTCATCATCAGTGACCGTCCTTGTCCTGGTTTCAACAACTTCTTCAATTTCCAGTTCATATTGAGCTTCGAAGATTGTTTCCAGAATCTCTTGGGCTTCCTCTTCCGTATAATCCTCGTAAAGAACCGTAAGAAGTGCTGCAAGCTCAAAAGGATTATGACCAATCTCAGCCAGATCATAGTTGTACTCGTCATAATCAGGATAGTCATCCTCAATGTTGTCTATCTGATCCTGAAGATCAGCTTCCAGCTCTTTGTAGTCAGCTTCAGCAGCAAGGATGTCACTGTCATCTGCTGTATAGCTTGTACCAACCAGCATGTTGTTGGTTCCGCCTGCCATCATGGAACAAGAAGTAAGAGTCCCTGACATTACAAGAACAACGATTAGAACAATAAGAGCTATGATGAGTCCAAGGGGATGCTCCTCAGCAAATTCTTTTATCATCTCAGCAATACGCCCTGCCATATCCTCAGCCTTATCTGTGAATCTTTTTGTAATGCTGTAGGAAGCATTGGCGGTTTCTTTTGCCTGAGCCTTAAAAGCATTCCTTTGGATCTCCTTTTTCATGAGGTTCTTCTGAACTTCCTTAGATCCCGGCTTTACATTTTTTGTTTCCGTCCTCCCATGGATTTTCTCAGAATATCCGCCTTTATCAGAACTCTTTAGTTCTTTCATCTTTGCCGCATATCCGAGGTCTTCCGCTAATTCTGTAACAGAATTTACTGCATCGCCTCCTGCATTGTTATCTTCATTAGCCTTATCAACCTGGCTGTGAATTGTCCTTGATACAGCTGCATCGGAATAGATCTTTTTTCTGCCCTGTTTCTGAAGCTTCTTACGCTTTTTGATAGCTTCTGCACTTTCAGAAATATCAACTTTTCCGGTACGGAGTTTTTTTCTCATAGCCTCAGCCTGAGAAGTTTCGTTTTTCAGCTTCCCGGCATGAGACTTTTTCTTTGCTGTATAATCAGGTTCTTTCTTAGCTTTGGATCTGCCCTTATCCCTCGTGTAGATTCCTTCATTCATTTATCCGCATCCTTTCCTTTATTTTTCTTCCTTTTTTGCCTCTGTGATTTCAGACAAGCGGGTTGTCATGATACGATAGAGCTCAATGTCTGTAGGGAATCTGTCTACGAATGGCAGGATTACATTGCCATAAAAAATAAGCCCTTCACCGGCTCCTGAGTGTGTGACATAGGATAGCTGATGTGGACTTATATTGAGCTGCTTGGCAAGAATCTGTCTGTCACCTACAGCCTGGTTCAGCATATATACGAAGTCTGAATTTTCAAAGATATTCTCTACCTCTTTGGATGCAAGCAGATCTTTGACGTTCTGCGTAATACCTGTAGGAATACCGCCCCACTTTCTGAAGCGCTTCCATATCTCTACCGTATAGGCCGCTGTCTGCTCTTCTTTTAACAGAAGATGCATCTCATCAAGGTAGTATCTGGTAGAACGTCCTTCACTTCTGTTGGAGGAAACCCTGCCCCAGACCTGATCCTGAACGATAAGCATTCCAATTTTCTTTAGCTGCTTACCAAGATCCTTGATATCAAAGCAAACGATTCTGTTTGTGATATCTACGTTGGTTCTATGATTGAAGATATTCAGAGACCCCTTTACATAAATTTCAAGAGCCGTGGCTACATGCCTTGCCTCTGCCTCATCCTGCTTCAAAAGCTCATTATAAAGATCTTCCAAGAGAGGCATATTCTCCGGTACAGGATTCTCATAATAATCTCTGTAGACCTTACGGATGCATCTGTCGATTACGGTCTTCTCTACCGGAAGAAGACCTTCCTTACCACCAACGATAAGCTCACACAGCGATAACAGGAACTCTGCCTTTAATGACACAGGATCATCGTCATCGGAATAGTTATTGTTGATGTCCATAGGATTGATATACTGCGTCGAAGTGGTGCTGATCTTAATGACCTGACCACCGAAACGCTCTACCAGTGGTGCATACTCGGCTTCTGGATCTGAGATAATTACATCATCATCCGTAACCAGGAATGCATTTGCAATCTCTCTTTTTGCAGCAAAAGACTTACCGGAACCCGGAGTACCAAGGATAAGACCATTAGGGTTCTTAAGAAGCTTTCTGTCTACCATGATCAGGTTGTTTGAAAGAGCATTTAAGCCATAATACAAGCTTTCATCTCCTGCCTGGAAAAGCTCCTGAGTAGTGAACGGTACAAAAATCGCTGTTGAGCTTGTAGTCATGCCACGCTGAATCTCGATAAGGTTCTGTGCAAGCGGAAGGCTCGACATAAGCCCCTGCTCCTGCTGGAAATCGAGTCTTACAAGATTACAGTTATGCTTCTGAGCAATGGACTTTGCCTGGAACACATTATTTTCAAGCTCCTGTTCAGTACGCCCTGTATTCATCACAAGGAAAGTCAGAAGGAACATTCTCTCATTTTGGCTCTGCAATTCTTTTAACAGGTCTTTCGCATCATTGCCGAAAGTAGCTAGATCAGAGGGGATGATGTCCATATCATACCCGGCACGAACCGCCTTTTTCTGCTCCTCGATCTTACTTCTATCAAGCTCTGTGATTGTATGTTTTACTGTCTTAATCGCCTCATTCTGATCTACTGACTGGATGTGCATGGTTACGATCTGGCTTGATTCCATATTGAGGAAATCTGCCAGCATCCTGTCACTGATATCAGAGGCATCAATGGACAAAAAGCTCATGGCTCCGTAGATATTTCCCATCTGAAACTTCTTTCCATTTGGAAAGTTGAAGCTGCTTGGTGCAATGAAGTCTTTTACTGTAAGACCTGAGCCCAGTAGATATTTCCAATCGAAGTTGAACTTATCCCTGTCTCCCATATGGAACTGCTGATGCATAAGAGCAAGGCGCTCTTTTCCGTTCAGGATTTTCGCCTGTACTCCAAGTCTTTTGAAATTATTAAGGATATCCGTCTCAATGTGGATAATCCTTGGTTTTGCTGCCCTCATAGAATCCGCATGGATGCCAAAGGTCAGATATTTTGTTTTTGTCAGACCGTTATTGCCTGCTTCCATCTGATGAAAGAGCATGGTGCTATACTCATCTCTTACGCTGTCAAAACCGTCTTTTGCATGAGGAATCGCAATGCTGGTCCTGAAATCATCAATATCTGTAGCCATGTTCATGAAGGAAAGCTCAAAATGTACTGAGCTGTCAAAGAAGTTAAGAAAGGCACACCATTCCTCGAAAATCTCTGTCTTATCCTCCTGAAGAGCAAGCTGATAGTTGATATCCTGAAACTGTATTGTCTTGGTATAGTAGTCTGTTCCGATCCTACAGATACCATCCTGAAACATCCTGTCAAATGGAATGCTCTGCTGGGCTGTTCTTGGAATGCCATCATTTTTCTGAGCATTCTTTATGATCTCTCTGATTTCTTTCTGCTCAGCCCTTGTCAGGTTAGCAGGCATTTTGAAATCTCTTTTCTCCTGCTTCTTAAATAGTGAAATCAAGAATCCTTACCTCCTTCTTTTTTGTGTTTGTCATCTCTCATGGCTTGTGAATACATGATGATCTCATCGATTTCTGTCTGAGCTTTTTCATATCTTACTAATGCCGAGAAGTTATTGTCTGTCTTATAAGGCCTCTGTTTTGGTCTTACGAAGGTTGCTTCTATAAGATGTCCTAACAGGACTTCAAGATGCTGACCGTTCTTTTCATACATAGCCAGGAAGAAAAACGGCATCATGATAACCATCATTCCCATGGCTGCTGTACTTACGGATGCAATCTGCTTTATCAGAAAGAATGACGGCACTCCGAAAAGTGCCGCCACAGAGAAGCAGATCAGCTGTCTTTTAGTCAGATTGAACATCACTTTGCTTTTGACCTTTGTAAGATCACGAGGCACCGAAATATACGATGCTGCCATATCTGAAAATCCTTTCTTATTTTTGATTTACAGTGACATTTACTGTGACAGTTTTTGTCACTGTATTCTTCATCAATGTGCGTGAAGCACTGACTTGGCTACTGCTCCGGTCTTAAAAAGCGTAAACGCAAGAAGAACCGTATAGCCCATGACTCCCCAAAGAGAGCCAATGATATCTGTCGTGAATGCTACTGACTGAATCAGTACTGCATATATTCCGACGCAGACCATGATCAGAAATCCCTGGAATCCCAGTGCAAACAATGACCTCAAATAGTTCTGACCAATCATGCTCTGCTCTCTGTTTCCAAAGGTTGCAAAGGGGATTGGTGCAAGGCTGACCATAAGATAGATCTCAATCATCCTCGCATATACAATGACAAAAATCAGAGCTGACAAAAGATATATCAGGAACTGCACAATAAAAGACTGCAAGAATATGGATAAAAGCTCCGGCACTTCCATGGCCTCAAGTGTTGATTCCATGCTTGCCAGGGTACTTGCATCTATCGCTGTACTGCCTGAGATTATTCCTCCTGCATTTGATATAACATGCTGCGCCACATCAAATACTGCCATTGTGATATTCATCGTATTTGTGATTAGTGTTACTGCTACAAAGGTTTTGAAAATCCATTTCCAGAAGATCCAGGTCTCAAAGTTTGCCAGATTGTTATGGCTGATGACTAGCTGTATAAGCTCGTAACAGGCTATGAAAGTCAGAAGTATTCCGGCAATCGGCATAATCACATTTTCTGACAGGTTCTTAATCATGTTGAAAACTGCCGGTGAAAAGCTTGCCGGTGTCGTACCTACTTCTGTTGCAATCTCACCTACCTGAGTATTAACTGAGTTGAAGGTGTTATTCAGATTGTTCATAATGCCTGAAACAAGCAGACCTCTTAGCCATTCTTCAATCGATTCAATAATGCTGTCCACTTGTTACCTCCTCTTCTCAAAATGGAGCCAGGGTTTTATGCCCTGACTCCGGCTCTTTCGGACCGATTAAAAAAGTCCGGAAAGAAGAGGAACAAGTGTAGTTCCGATGAGGGCAACACCACCTCCGGCCATGAGCTGCTTCATTCCCTGGCTCTTTGCGCCGGGATTATCATTGCCGTATCCTTCCATAAGGTTGATTGCTCCCCAAATTCCAAGACCTGCACCAAGTGCTACAACGAGTGTCTGAAGTACGCCTACTGCGCTATTAAAAAATGCCATAATGTCAAAAACCAAAAACGCAGATGATTGTTATTTTGTAGTTTTTTGTTTGCAGACTCCAAATATAAAAAGAGCTGCTTCTTTTGCTGAAACAACTCTTTCTAACTGCGTTTTTGGTTATCCTCCTTATAATGTGTGATTTATTTGGAGCCTGCTTTTTCCATATTCAGTTGTCTTTCCGTGAGTCCGTCGACTGACTCAGGGATATGCGCGCATATTTATTTGCCCTCACAGCTTAAAAGCCTGGTCTTGGGCATAAGAAAAAGCCCATGCTGAAATGCCTTTTATTGACACCTCAGTGGGCTTTATTCTTCATCAAGTTCGATGACTTCATATTCGTCATCGGGTTTCAATATTAAGTTGTGATCAAGGAACTTCTCTATATCAAACCAGTTCCTTTTGTCTGCATCCGCTGTAAGTGGATAATTCGGATGCTGAGTCAGATCATATTTATCTGACAAAAATGGTCTTACACCACGGACCTGCACTATACATTTGCTTCCGTCCATGACCGCCAGCTCATCAATGCTCATAAGATCATGACCGAGCTTCTGATAATTCATATTGTAACTCTGTGACGTACCCCTAGATTCTCCGGTGTTGTACATGTCAATTGTTTCCTTACCCAGGACAGTATTGAGTTCCTTCAGGGTTGTCTGTTCAGAGCCACCAAGGAAAATCTGACTATCGCAATTGCCTGTGATCGTGTCAGCGTTATCCTTGTAAATAGCCTTAAGCTGTGATTTTGCCTGTAGTACAAGTGCAGCTGAAATCTCACGGCTTCGTATGGTTGCCATTAGCTTTTCCAGATTCGGTATCTGTCCGATATTGGCTGCTTCATCAATAAGGCATCTAACATGAACCGGAAGTCTACCACCATATACATCATCTGCCTTTTCACAGAGCAGATTAAAAAGCTGAGTGTAAACCATGGAAATCAGGAAATTAAAGGTTGCATCTGTATCTGACATAATGAGAAACAATGCTGTTTTCTTATCACCCAAGGTATCAAGCTCAAGCTCATCATAAGATGTGATCTCTCTCAGCTCCTTAATATCAAAGGGCGAAAGTCTTGCACCACAACTCACGAGTATAGATTTTGCAGTTTTGCCGGCACTTAATTTATATTTGGCATATTGTCTTACCGCGAAGTGATCAGGATCTCTTTCTGCCAGTTCCTCAAACATAAGGTCAACCGGATTCTTAAATTCCTCATCATCTTCCCTGACCTCCATTGCATTCAGCATTTCCAGAAGAGTTGAAAAGTTCTGTTCCTCTTCCGGAGCTTCATAATGGATATAGCCTATAAGCGCCGAATACAGCAGTTTTTCTGCTTTCTCCCAAAATTCATCACCTGCCTTACCTTCACCTTTTGTGTTGGCTATCAAGGTAGTGACGAGCTTCAGGATATCCTTTTCATCATGCACATAAGCAAATGGATTGTAATGCATCGACTTCTTAAAGTTGATGGTATTAAAGATCTTCATCCTGTATCCATTCTTTACAAGTGCGTTACCCACTTCATTTACCACAGTGCCTTTCGGATCAGTAACAACATAACTTGAATGCATCTGCAAAATATTCGGTTTAATAAAAAACCTCGTCTTACCTGATCCAGAACCACCTACGACAAGCACATTTTTGTTTCTTGCATATTTTGGATTTGTGGGTCTACTGTTCATCGTAAGCCTCTCAGTTTGCGACAGAATCACATTATTTTGGAAATTCGGATCGATGTAAGGCTCTATGTCTTCCCTTTTGCCCCAACGGGCTGACCCGTATTCTCTATTGTGACGAAAATTTTTTGCATTCTTTCCCTTTAGATAAACTGCTAGTCTCAGTGCCGCGCCTATACCAATTCCCACAAGTAGATCTATAGGATTCAGACTCGGCAAAGGATTTGAGAATGCTGTTCCGAAGCATCCATCCAGCACCAGGCTCTGTACCTTTTCTGAGGCATTTGTACCTGATGCAATACGGAATGCTTCACCGATATTTGTAGCGATTGCTCCCACAACAACATAAGGAATGTTGAGGATAAGGAGCTTTTTGGTTTTATTATTCATCGTTCCGGCTCCTTTATCTTTTCCTTTGCTTTGTGAGGCAGGTTTGCCACAAGTTCCTTGAACTTCTTAAGCTTCTGTAAGATACTTGGACGATCCTTTTCCATGGATTTCTTACGCTTGGTTTGCTTAGCCGCATATTCCTTTAGAACCGAGGTTATAGCATCCGCATCCTTTGCCTTGAAAAACACAGTGTATTTTGGCGGATCTACTGTTTTGTCCTTTGTGATGGCAAAGTCTACACCATATTTATTGGCAATACGTTTGAAATCTCTGATTCCGGAATCACCTATCTCCATACTGGAAACACCCTGTCCTTGACCTACAAGCTGCTTAACAGTCTGCTTCCCCTTTATGGGAGTATTCTTCGCAGCTTTTCTTTTGACTTTATCTTTCTCAAGCTGTTCCAGATAAGCTTTTACATATTTATAGATGCCCCTAACTGACAATTTTGTTGTTTGCCAAGCCAGGTTTACTGTTTTTTTGGATACTTCCTCCTCCAATGAATCACTTCCTTTCTGTCATCATTGCATTATTCACCACATTCCAAAACTCCCTCCAGTGTTGTAGGTATCACCTTGGAACGCTTTGCTACGGAAATATCTGCACGAACGTCATCGTTTATCTTTTTACCGCATACCACCAGAAATCTGGCACGTTTTAAAAGGTCCTCAGACATCTCTCTGCGCTTCTTTTCTCCATCAGGATCATCCTCTGAAATAATCCCGCTAAATGCTAGTACCGGGCAAAGAGGAAGATATCCTGCTTTTACCAACTCGCTGCAATACTTTCTTGCCTGATCTTCCGCATCCACGCGGTTCTTGCTCCATGCTGCTGTAACATAAGCTCTCGGTATTGTTCTACTCATCTCATCCTCCTTAGTTTGTCTTAAAAGCGGTGTAACAACGCTCATCAACAGTAATGACTGTCCTCCGACTTTCCATCTCCTTTAAGGCAGCCTTATAATCCTCATCATGAAGAAGTTCAATGCCATATTCAGTCAGCTTAAAAACTATCATTGCTCCTCTGATATACTCATTTTCCTGAAGTTTAACGATTCTACCTTTATAGAAAAAAGCCACAAATGGCGTTCCGCTTATTAATGCGCAGTCCATATGTCCGGAAAGACATTCCAAAACATCCATGACCTTCAAAAGATCTGCTTTTCTTGCCTGCATGTTTGGACCTATGATCAGAGCTCCTATTCCATCCAGGTTGATTGTTCCAATCTCAAAAAGCTTGCCGGTGCTTTCAAAATCAGGGTTAATCCCTATACAAAATGCTTCCAACTTCTATCCCTCCTTAATCCACACAAAGCGCACTGTAACGCTCACCATCTACTATCAGGTCTGCACAATAATCTGAAAGGGTCTTTTTGACACATTCGACATCGCCTTCTCCCAATCTGGAATAAGCTCCCGTACCATCAGTGGAAATCTCTACCAGCAAGAAACTGCCTATCAGGTATTTGCAGTCATCCACTTCAATCAGTTTTGATTTGTCATAATAGATCATGAAGTCCTTAACAATAAGAAGCCCCAGTCTATCGTCCTTACCAAGCTCATCAGTGTATGCATCAAACTGTTTTTCCGAGATAAACCTATGCTCTGCATTTGTTCCGATGACTACATACTTTCCTGATGTAGCCACCATAGTATCTACCTTTCCTACAATTCCATCCTTTGTAGGATCTAATGTTATTGAGATAATATCTCCCATTTTTCTTTTCCTCCGTTAAATACGTCCCTCAGCCATGTCATTGTTGACCATAGCCTGGTAATAACTGTTTATAGTAAGTGGTGCATTATAAATAGCAGCCAAGAGATATTGCTTGATGTTTCTAACTTTTACTGGATTATGCTGCATACAGTCCATGACATACTCAATATGTGATGAATTAAGCTTCAAAAACTGCGACTTCACTATGCCGACAGGCTTATCATCACCAGCAATCCGGATAGTTTTCCTCTTGGAGCAGATCACATCCAGCATCATATCCATAATTGCTTCAAGTGTTTCCTTTTCAAATGGATACCTCTCGTAAAGAATTTCCATACTAAGCTGTTCCATAAGATATTCACGATATGCGTTTCTCTCATCCATATCCTTATCCATATCGTTATCCACATTATTCCCTGATAAGATAGGATTGTTATTACTAATATCAGTATTATTAATCTCAGTATTATTAGAGGATGATTCACATACTTCTAGAGGTATGTCAGACATACTACCCTGAGTATGTTTCTCATACTTCTTGGAATATGAACCACATACCACTATGAAGTTCTTCACATAAATCCTGGTGGGTTTACCCTGGCCCTGCTTTACTCTCTCAATCAGACCTATTCTTTCAAGCTCATCGAGAAGTTTGCAGGATTTCTGATGACATCTGCCAATGGATTTCTCAATACTGGAGATTGTCATGTAGACGAAGATCCTGCCCTGCTCATCAATCCATTTGTTTCTGGCTGATAAAGATACCCGGTCCAAAAGTATCCCGTAGAGGATCTTGGCATCTGAGGACAGGCATCTGAATCTATCATCTGTAAAAAACACTTTCGGAGTTCGGTAAAAGCTGTAACTCTCTGACTGCTCGTTGTAAAAGTAGTCAAATTTCATAGCTTTATGCCTCCTGTGGAGTCACCCTTTTTACAGTTCTGTGTTCTGCCATTATTTTTGCCATACAAGGCCAGCAAAACGCTCTGCCATAGCCATATGGGCACTCATTCTTACAATTCTTTGGATGAGCAACCGGCTCCTTCTGACCGATTACTGATCTTGTGACTGTTTTTGGTGCCCCGCCCATTCCGTTTACGACTGTTTTTGACATATTCTTATCCTTTCCGGGCATAAGAAAAGCGCCAAACCGGAGATTCACTCTCAGCCTGACGCTTTTAGCCCACCAGCTATTGTTTATTTTTTGTTGAAATCTGAAGGATCAGATTGCCTCTCCGCCCTTCGATTTAGCTGCCTTTTCAACTGCTTCCTTCTTTGGCGCTTTAGCAACCTCTTCCTTTTTTGCTTTCAGTTCACCGATCACGGAGCCTTTCTCCTCCTTATCGATGTCCTGGCCTTCACGCTCTGCCTGACGTTCCACAAACTTTTCACCAAGCTCAAAGATCTTAGCCTGGGAATCGTAGTGGTAAACGTTGTCTGTAAGCTTATCAGCAGGAGCAACCTGAGTTGCATTTACTTCCTTTACCATATTCTCAAGATCTGAAAGTCCCATCTTTCCATTGTCAGGAACAATGAGAATTTCATGGATGCTCGAAGGTAAGATATAGAAGTCACCACCTACTCTTTCAGCAGCCTGATCCATGAAGTCCTGATAAGCAAGAACTCCGGCACCGTGAACCTTATCAGGTACAGATGCTACAAAGATCTGTTCATCCTCAGGTCTTACAGGATAGAGCCCCATCATTTCAGCCTGCTCAACTCCCATCATCTCAGCAAGAACTTCGCCCATGCCCTTGATCTCAGCAGGCTTGATACGAGGTGCATTCTCCAGAGCATCTGCATGAAGCTGCTCAGGTGTAACCCCCATGTTCTCAATCATCTGATTAGTAGCAAGGATTGAAGCTCTGCCCTCATCATCAGAATTAAGAACAAATCTGTAAACAACAGCCATGTCTTCAATGTTCTGATGTGGAACATTTTCAAGCATCTCCTTATTAGTTTCAGCAGAAACAACCTCCATGACCAGCTTATCTTTCATCTGATCATAGTCTGTAAGAGAAGCTACGTCGATCTGAGGCTGATTGAGAAAGCCATCTGAAATAGCCTTCACAGCTTTATCTACCACATCATCATAGGAGATGCCGTCCTGCGTTGCTCCGTAGAACTTGTCGATTCCGATGTTCACTCCGATGTTGCTGCCCTCAGGCTTAACCGTCATAGCCTCATAGCTCTCATTGAGCTTGTTTACTGTGTTTACAGTGATGTCAACTTCAGTTCCCAGCTCGTAAAGCTTTTCCTTTACATCTTCAACGAACTGCTCTTTGAAATTTTCATAATCCATAAGTGTGTTTTTCCTTTCTGTTTGCGATTGGCCTTGGATCGTCATCCGCTGGCTGGTTACAGGCATAAGAAAAGCGCCAGACCTATGACTTATTAAATCTAGGCTGACGCTTAAAATACCTTTATTCTTTTGCAAAAGAAAATGGGCTTTGCAACCGGTGCTGTGTTCCGTTCGCTTGACCCATTGTAAATATAACACGTCCAAAATCCATTGAAAAGATGCACCAATGGGGAACTTTTGGGGCACCGATGGGGAAATTATGGGGCACAGACAGGCAAAGGATTATCTCGATAGCATAAATGTGGCTAAAGAGTTCCTTCCAACATCTAATAATGATGAAACAAATGCTGCCAATATAACTACAAGATATCCCATAGCAAGTATAATTCCGAATAATACAGCTGCAAGCCAGGACTTAGTAAAAAGTGCAAGAAGGATACAGATGCCAACAAGTTTCATCGGAAGACCTGCTACATTCTCATAACCGCTTGCTACTATCGTGATCATCAGGCTTAGTAAGCTCATTACAATTATCATTGGAAGAATTATCGGTGCCAATAGGATTTTTACTAATACTCTACTCATATCAGATCCTCCCTTCGCGTTTTTCATTTGCTACCTTATAGGCAATCAAACGAAGTACATAGTCAGGCATCTGTCTACGTCCAAGCTCCCACTCCTGCATAGTTCTATAAGGAACTCCAAGCCACTTGGCAAATTCTGTACGATTCATACCTGACTGTTCCCTGATTACTTTAAACATGTAAGCTGTCTTACGACGCTCAGCGTCTTTGTCATCCTTGTCAGTTCTTTCAACTTCAATCTTGATGCCTTCTACATCATAAATATCTTTCTTCATAGGCTACCTCCGTCAATGTAGTCAATGCGTGTACTTGTCCACCCTCATTTTAATGTAGTCATTGCGTGCATGTCAATGCAAAAAATAAAGCTGACTGCCATAATCGACAATCAGCTTCTTTTACGGGATCTCTATCATGAAAATGTATCTCCCTTTTTACAAAAGTGTTTCTATATGCACAAACTTGAAGTTGTGCGATTAACTTCTGATTATCGACGATGCAAATCAAGCCACTTGTGCTTCTTTAGCGTCATCTTCATCGCTGTTGATTTTGGAGTCAAGCTCTTTTACAACATTTATGGACATCAGAACAACAGCTACTGTAGTTACTATGTCCGCTACAGGAGCTGATAAAAGAGCTCCTTCTACGCCAAAGAACATAGGAAGAAAAATGGCAAGCGGAACACTTAATACAAAGTCCCTGAGTAATGATAGTCCCATAGCCATTACTGGCTTTCCAAGAGACTGAAGGAAAACACTAGTAGACTTCTGAATACATGTCAGAATGATCATTGAAAGGAAAATCCTGAATGAAAGAACCGCAAATTCATTATAAAGACCGTCCTCACTTCCAAATATTGATGTAATCTGAAGAGGGAAAAGCTCAAATAAAAGCACTGAAACCAGCCCTACAATTGCTTCAGCTTTGAGGATTGTTGTAAACAGCTCTTTTACCCTTCTGTATTCTCCTGCTCCATAGTTGTAGCCAACGATAGGCTGAGAACCTGCGGCAATTCCGATACATACCGATACTACTATCTGGAATACCTTCATAACAATTCCTACTACTGTAAGTGGGATATCAGCGCCATACTTACTCATTGCTCCATATTTAACAAGAACATTGTTCATTACACCCATGATTACCACAATAGAGAGTTGTGTTAAGAAACTGCTTATTCCAAGAGGGACAAACTTACCTATTACGACCATATCAGGAGTCATGTTTTTTAAAGTGAGCTTAAAGGTCTTTGCCCTGAAGAGAATGTACACAATTCCGCAGATTGCTGTAACAATCTGACCTGCTATAGTCGCGATAGCAGCTCCCTTCATTCCCATATGAAGGGCGAAAATTGCAACAGGGTCAAGAATCACATTGATGATGCATCCTGCAAGAGTAGTAATCATGGCAAATTTAGGGCTTCCATCAGCCCTGATAATGGAATTAAGGCCATTACCGACAACAAAGAAAGGAATTCCCAAAATGATGTAATCAAAGTACTCATTTGCATATGGAAGGTTGTTCTCAGTAGCTCCAAACGCTGTAAGGATCTGTGACTTAAATACAGCAAAAAGAACTGCCATTATAACTCCGAATGCCACAAGAAGCATTACAACATTGCCCATGCTCTTATTTCCGGACTTCACATCTTTTTTACCCTGACAAAGACTAAGATATGCAGCAGCGCCATCCCCAAGCATCAGAGCAATCGCAAGTGATATAACTGTGATTGGAAAAACAACATTTGTTGCACCATTTCCAAGATATCCTACGCCTCTTCCAATGAAAATCTGGTCCACTATGTTATAAAGTGACGATACGAGCAGCGACATAATGCAGGGAATTGAAAACTTGAGAAGAAGCTTTCCTATCCTCTCTTCTGCTAGATAGTTATTTGTGTTCTGATTCATTTTTACCTCCTTAAAATCCGTAAAAAAAGAACACGGTAAGCGAGTCTTCACTTACACGTGTTCGGTTACAACCCAGTATTCATAAATCGCCTGCCCGCTGGGCGGCATTCAATTACTCGGTTATGATACAGATTTTTTTGAGCTCACGTAATAGTCAGATTTGACAAAAAAATTAGCTTTTTTGAAAATTCCATGCGCCAATAATCAGAGAACTCAACATTTATAAATTCGCCTGTTCTTTCATCTTCGGAAACTCTCTTTATTTCCGTTATTTTTCTCCTCCCGATTCACACAAGTTTCTAACACTTTCTCCCCACACGAGCTTAACAGGAACACACACGCTTTGGGAGAAGCTGCTATCCTGCAGCATCTTAAGAAGCAGTTCCATAGCCATCTTAGCCCTCAGTTCATTATTCTGGTACACAGATGTAAGCACGGGCACAACCCTTTGACAGTCACTGCTTCCGTCAAAGCCAACAACAGAAATATCCTCCGGAACGGATATTCCGCAGCTCTTTAAGAATACCATAATGTCAATTGCATAGTAGTCGGAAACTGCGAATATGGCGGTATATTTCTTTATTTTCTCCAGATTCTTTTGGTAAAAGAGCTGTCTCTTTTCCCTGCTCATCGGAATCATAAGGAAGTCGGCATCCTTCCCGAGGCCACGATTAAGGCCGTTAAATCTGTCAAGGTCCATACATACGTTGTTATCAGAGATGCACAGCACCTTCTTATGTCCATTCTTCTTAAGGTATTCCCCGACCTGTCTGCCGCCGTCAAAGTCATCTATGGTCACGTTGCTGATGCGGCCCTGCTCCTTCATAAAGCCGTCGTAAACAACGAAGGGAATTCTTATGTGATCCCTCAGGTTCTTGTATTCATTCTCGCAAAAGCCGATTATGATAAGACCGTCCAGGTTCCACATTGAAGAAAAGCGCACGGCATCCATGATCTCTTTCGCTTTTTTGAGCATCATGAAGTACCCTGCATTTTCTATTTCGTCGGATAAATAGTTAATGGCAGAACTGATAAAAGGGTCTTCTAAAACTCTTCCCTCATACTTTTCATGGTTGTTGACCACGACTCCGATAATCCTTGAATTGTTTCTGGCCAGGAGCGTAGCAGCCATGTTGGGAATATAGCCGCTTTCCTCTAGCTTTTGCTCGACCCTTTTGATCGTTGCATCGGATATCTTTTTGGTCTTGCCATGCAGTACATTTGATACTGTGGCCGTGCTGACTCCAAGATCATTTGCAATATCTATGATCCTTACTTTGTTCTCATCCCACATTATTTGCCCTTATTCTATGGTGTTCATCCACTTTCTGCTTCTAAACATAAACACAGTTATGATATATCTTACCAGTTCTTCCTGGGACAGTATAAAATACACCCAGACAATCGGAAGCTTGAGATACAGGCCGGTAAAGAGTCCAAGCGGTACTCCCACAAGCCAGGTTCCCAAAAGATCTATTATCATAATGTACTTGGTCCTGCCGCCGCTTCTTATTATACCGCCGCCCAGGATCATGTTCTGGACCTTGACCGGCGCCAGAATTGCAAAGGCAAGAAGCAAAAATCCACCGATCGCAGCGACATTTGCATCAACCTTAAACAGGCCCACATAAAGGCTTCTCAGCAATATCAAGGCTGCTGATAAAATTACCGAGCCAGCAAAGCCATATAGACACAGCTTCCTGGACTCCTCATAGGCCTTGTCATATTCCTGCTCTCCGAGGCGTTTTCCGATGAGGATCCCTGCTGCCTGTGCAAGTCCCGAAAGAGCTCCGATTGACAAGCCCTGGACCGGACCTGTAAGAGACATGCCCGCAAGCTCGTCTGTCCCCATGTGTCCGTAAATAAAGGTATTTACATTCTGTCCCACAGTCCACATAAATTCATTAAACACTATTGGGAACAGGATTGTAATGTACTGTTTTAATTCTACTTCACTTAGTTTGATACAGAAACGGAATTTACAGATCTTATTATAAAATCGGATCATGAGAGCCAGATTAACAACCTGAGATGCCACGCTGGCAATGGCTGCGCCTTTAACTCCAAGAGCCGGTGCACCAAGATGTCCGAAGATCAGGATGAAGTTAAGCGCTGTATTGACGATGGCCGCCACGGCACTGATGTATAAGGGATATTCCGAATGGTCATTGCACCTTATCTGCACCGCCAGAATAGAAGCTATTCCCGAAAGAGGATAAACCAGTGAAACTATGCGTACATAATCGGTTCCGGTCTTAATGACAGCCGCATCCTTCGTAAATATTCCGGTCAGCATCTGCGGAATAAGAAGACATGCCATTGTGGTCAAAAGAGCTATCGCCATCATGACCAGCAGATTCACCGACATACTCACATCGACTTTTTCATCATCCTCTTTTCCCATGTACTGAGAAACCATGATGCCTGTTACCGTTGCCACCGCTCCGCTGACAAAGGCAAAGACAAAGCCCGGCTTACCGCCAACTTCTACAGCAGCTATGGCTGTCTTTCCAAGCTGTCCCACCATAACCTGATCGATCATAGAAAAAGAAGATTGCAGCATGGCCTGTAATGCAACAGGGACTGCAATCTTCATTGATTTTTTGAAAAAAGATTCTTCTGCCATCACTTGCCTCCCCTAATAATCCTTAACAGTATTATTAGTATAAAAAGCCGATGATAGCAATGGGTTAATCGCGTAACCTTTAATCAGGCAGACTCTCATTTCCGGCCGTTTCTCTTGCTTCTACCGCTCTTATTTCACCCTTATCAACCAATCTGAAAAATGCATCAACCACTTCAGGGTTAAGCTGGGTCCCGGAGACTTCTCGGATTATTGACAGCACCTTCTCAAAATCCATTTGCTTACGGTATTGCCTGTCGGAATACATAGCATCAAAACTGTCTGCGACCGCGATAATACGTGCCACCTCAGGAATGTCATTCCCTGAAAGTCCATTGGGATAGCCTTTTCCGTCATGCCTTTCATGATGAGACAGCGCACCTACCGCAAGTTCAGGTACAGCACTTATATCTTTAAGCACTTCGTGTCCCTTTGTAGTATGCTCTTTTATTACGTCATATTCTTCATCTGTAAGTTTACCGGGCTTATTAAGCACAGCTTTCGGAATTCCAACTTTTCCTACATCATGCAACAGACCGATACGATAATACTTTTCAACAGTCTCTTCGTCATACCCCATCTCTTTTGCGATCATGGCTGTATATTTTGCAACTCTCTCAGAATGGCCGTTGGTATACGTATCCTTCATATCTATGACTTTGGCAAAAGCCGCTGATATCTCGGATGCAAAAATAGCGTTCATTATCAAAGTTTTCCCTAATTGCAGGATTCAGACTTTGAAACAGACCAAAATCTCCCTGAGTGTAAAATAATCTTTTCTTATCAAAGCCTGCTTTCTGAAAGCAATGATCCACGTTTGTAGTAATCACAAAGTAATCTATATCCTTAACAAGGTTATAAAGTTTTGTATAAGTATCTTTAGGTGCATCAAGGTATCTGTTGATGTAGATATACCTTGACCAATATGCCCAGAACTCTTCCTTGGTTTTGTATGGATAAAACCCTCCTGAATACATGTCTTGAAAACCATATTTTTCTTCAAAATCAGAAAACCACTTTTTAAACCGGTCTCCACTGTACGTAAACCCTGCGGAAGTAGAAAGTCCTGCCCCGGCTCCAATAACAATAGCATCAGCTGTCTTTATTTCTTCTTTTAATCTGTCAAGCTGCTCTATATCATCATCTTTCCCGAGGGACATACCGCTGTTAAAGCTATGTATGGCACTTAAACCTTTTTTTATTGTATCCTGATAGCCATTTGGCTGAAACGATCTGATCTTAGTCGTTGTCATTATAAAACACTCCTTACAGCTTAACCATTTAACAGTTTTTCATATATTTCAAAATCAATGTCCTTAAAAACATTGAAAACAATCTTCATCTCACTGCCTGTCTCATCAAGCCAGTTTTTAACTGTCTCTACAGCAATCTCAGCAGCTCTCTGATTAGGAAACATGAAAACACCGGTAGAAATGCAGCATAAAGCAATGCTCTTTACGCCATTTTCTTCTGCTATATCAAGACATGATTTATAGCAGGATGCCAAAAGCTGCTCATGTTTTTTAGTCAGAGGTCCTTGAACTATAGGACCTACTGTATGAATAACATAATCACAAGGTAAATTATATGCCGGAGTGATTTTGGCCTGACCTGCAGGTTCAGGATGCCCCTGCTTTTCCATTATGCAGTTACACTTGTAGCGGAGGCCAAGCCCAGCTTTCGAGTGAATAATGTTATCTGCGCAGGAATGAAGAATTTGCCAGCATCCTGTGAGCCCACTGTTCGCAGGATTTACGATAGCTCCAATCTTTAACGTAGTCATATCACCTTGCCAAAGAATGATTCTATCATCACCTTTTATAGGTGGTAAGCTTTGTACATTAACTATGCCAGCTAATCTATTTTCCTCAGATAAATAATCGTCATGAATTTTCCAAAACTCGTCATCATAATCCTTTGGAATCCAAATATTCATAAGTCCGCGCAGCAAATCCTTTTGCCCCTGTTTGTCCTTAGGTATTGGATAATTGCTAAGCTGACTATCTTCTTTCTGTAATTCCTGTATCAACCAAATTCTTTGTTCATCATGATTCATCTAAAGATAGCCCCCTTTCTTCCGCATATTTCTTTAATATATTGTAATTATCTCTGCTAGGAATAAACCTTCCTTGCTCCCAATTAGCTAAAGATGATCTTGACACATCCAATTCCTTAGCAAATTCTCCCTGTAGCATTCCGCATTGTTTTCGTATACTTCTTATTACTTTACTATATCCACTATTACAGAATAGCTCATAATCATCACCAATCAATTCCGGAGTCTCATTTAACTCCGCAATGGTAATTCCTTTTTCCTTAGCTATTCTCTCTATAGTTTTGAAGTACTTAAGCTCTGGAGTACAAATACCTCTTTCCCATCTACAGACTGCTTCTCCAGTACACCCAATAAGATTTCCCAAAGCATAGGTTGTCATTCCATATGCCATTCTGATACTCTTTATTTTCTTATTGCAGTCTTTCTCTATAAATCTTTGAAAATCACTTCCAAAATAGGACGGATTTGCATTTAATCTATCAAGTTCAATACCACAGGCGATAGCAGTTTCTTTTATAGCTGGAAAATACTTTCTTAAAGGTCTTACACATTCTATCTCCCAATGCTCCAGAGTTTGTTTGTCACATCCTATCACTGATGCATATTCTTCCAAGAGCATACCATGTGCTAACCTAATTTGTTTAATCTTCAGACCCCAATTGCTTTCAACAAAAGTATTGTACTCATCTCTATATTCAGCAGGATTATCCATCAGCCTATTAAAATCAATTCCAATGCTCACTGCAAGATTTTTTATCTTATTGAAACTTTCTTCGTTTGGATGGAAACCCGTGCATTCAGATTCCCATGCTGATAGCCTGCTTCTGTTTACACTGATAAGATCTGAAAACTCTTGTTGAGTCATACCATACATCTCTCGTATTTTTGCAATGCAAATACCATAACCAGGTTTGCAAAATCGAGTATGCTCATTAAGAAGTTCATCCGGATTAATATTGAGAATTTCGCCAAGCTTGACTGCATCTTTATAATGAATTGGATTGAATCCTCTCTCCAAATCCACTATTCCATATGCCCTCTTATATCCAAGTTTATCTGCCAATTCCTGATGACTAATTCCACGGTTCACTCTATGATACAAAAGAATTTCTCCAGGAGTAGCATCTTCAGAAGGCTTTTCTACAGGTAATGCAAGGTTTACGAGCACCTTGCCATTCTTTTGTTGTATGCCTGTGTGATTGAGGTAGGTGCCGCTTTATCTATGCAAGTATGCATCGGGACAAAACAACCGAGCATCTGCGAATTAGCAGCATTAACAATAGCATCCACCGAAAGTCTTGTGATATCTCCTTGCCAGACAGAAAGTCCATCCCTGATAACCGGGATGTCTGACAGATTCACCACACCCTTTTCAGCCGCTCTTTCTGTCAGATATTCATCCTGTACTTTCATTACTTCAGAGGACAATTCTTTTGGCATACGGATGTTCATAAGCGACCTTAAGATTCGTCTTTTATCTTCCGTACTATTTGGAGTCTGTAATTCCTTATATTCAGCAGAATCTGCCTTGAACTCTTCTACAAGATAATCAAGACGTTCTTCCTGTGTTGTATTCTTTGGCATAGCCTTAGTTTCCATATTCCACATCCTTCTAAAAAAGGCTCTGAAGTATACACCTCAGAGTCTCATTGTTAATATTCCGCCTGTTCCTCTGATAACATTTATTAACCCTGCGTTCTTAAGCTGAGTAAGTATCTTTCTAATGATGACAGGATTCGTATTTATACTGGCTGCAAGAAAATCGCTCGTTACCTTGTGTTCATCTTTAAATGTATCCAGGTGCAGATAAACACCTGGACTATTATCCTGAAATTAAACACTCCAAAATTTCATTAATTCAAATACTACCATTGCCGTCGCGAAAGAAGCATTGCCGAGTACGTTTACTATGTACTTAAACTTGCCCTTCCCGCCCTTTGTGAGAGCTTTGACGGATACAAATGCTGACGCGAGACATACTGCAAAGCAAAGCATCTGCACGAAGCAGCCAATGATGCCCTGCGGCTTATACAGTCCGTACTGCGCTCTCAACACACTAAGCCAAAAACCGATGACACCGGCAGAGACAATCTTAGCGATCTGCGCTACCGTTATGATCTTTGAACCTGCGTAGGGCTTATTCTTCTTGGCAATTACTCTGATGAGCTTTATGATAAGAAGCACGGCTGCAACAAGTACGATCAACACATAAAGACACATCAATATAAGCTCAGCCACTAGTCCCTTCTCTGTAACATAACCGGAAGACGCGACACCGAACACGCGAGTGCCGTCATCGAGAACCTTATACTCCGCCGCCATTCCGAACGAATCATCTTGTAAGTAAAAAGCATCCTCGGCAAATCTTGTAATGGTATACATGCCCGCGACGTCGTACTCTTCTTCGCTTACACGTGTGATCGGCATGAGTCCCAACATCGACATGAATCTTAACGGACCGCGCCTCCACGACTTCGCGCTGATGCACAGCCCCGAAAGATCCTGTGAAGTAAAGTCGCCGCCTATCGTCTCCGGGATCTGAATGACAGGATCACCGAACACGAGCTCAGCCATGGCCTGATGAGGCTTTCCGCTGCCGTTCATAAGAGTAACCACACCGATTCCGCTTTCGGGATCGAACTCAAGGTTAGCGGAGCCGCCGTTGGTTCCTCCGTTGTGACCCAATGTGGTTGCATATTCATAATCGTCAGGCCAGAATCCGTGACAGCCGAAAGCAATATCAGTACTGCCGCAGAACATCGTTGCAGAGAACAATTCATCTCTTGTGGACTCATTCTCGAACAGAGGATTCTCGTCTGACACAAGTGCGGAACAGTAAAGTGCCATATCCTCGATCGTACCGCAGGCAGCACCTGCAGGATACGGTAAGATGAAGCAAAGCTGATGACCGTTAGATGCCCAGGAATCAGCGGCTCGTTGATAATTCACGAACTGCTGTCTTCTCTCGTAAACCCACTCGTTATCGTTATGTGTCGGTCCGATGGCAGTGTGCTCCATACCGAGCAAATCGAAGATATGCTCATGTATATAATCCTCATAAGACTGGCCGGTGATGCACTCGACTACATAGCCGGCAAGTGCCGCTCCATAGTTGCTGTAGGAAGAAACCTCGCCCGGGCGGTACATTTGTACCGGCTCTGCATACTGCAAAGCTTCCCCCAGATCCATGATGTCATTCTCATCTGTGGACTGCATCGCCCATGTCGCCTCGCCCCAGCCGGCATTGTGGTTCATGAGGTTCAACATGGTGATGGGATCGTCATATCTTAAGTTATGGAAGAAGCCTTCCGGCAGGTAATTACGGATGTCCTCGTTAAGGTCTATCCTTCCCTGCTCCCACAACTGCATTACACTAACCCAGACCATTGTCTTGGAGCAAGACCCCCACTCATAAACAGTATCATCAGGTGTCGCCTCGATTCCGTTCTCAATGTCGATATATCCGAACGCCCCCGAATAGACCAATTCATCGCCTTTTACGACTGCTACCGCGAATGACGGATACTCGTTCTCATTCTCTGAAGCCCACTGTTCGATACGACTTCCTACTTCATCGATTGGGATGCCAGAGGGCGTCTCATTCTGGGCCGCCATTGTCGTAATGGACATACAGGCGAGCATCGAGGCAGTTGTTAAACATGCAATTATCTTCTTAAGCATATCTATTCCTCCATCATTTCGACAAATCTCGAGTTGTTGATTTCACTGCCTTTCATTCATCTTTTTATAATAATCTGAATCGGAAGTTGCATCAAAGCCATCAAGTAAATACTCTTCCGGAATAAACTTTGTATAATCAAGATCCATGTAATAGTTACAGAATATCTGCTCTCCATATATTATTCTGCCTTTGCCATCAGTGAGCGCATACACAAATCCATTGTAAGAATCCGCATTTACTGCAAGCAGGTCATAAGTTTTCTCTTCTTCAACGCAATAATATCCTATATACTCTGTAGACTCATATCCTTTTAATCTCTCTACCTCTTTTGCATATGCATCCGAAGAGTAATCCACAACCATATATCCTAAAAACTGCGCATCCCATGGGTTATAGTAGACCATCTTAAAATCAGCCACATCCATGGAATCTGTTATTTCTGAAGGCCATATAGTTTCGTCCATTCCCCACTTGGTCCACACTGTATCCACGCCCTTTTCATAAGCTCCGTTTGAGAAGTTCATAAACTCATTGTAACGGGACACATCGTCATATTCTTCAATAGGAGCTGATTTAAAAGAAAAAAGCAGGACCCCCACAATAACAGTCATAACAACTACTCGCCAAAAAGCTGCTATAAGGCCCACTATAGTAACAATTTTTATTCCGCGAACAAGCTTTTTATTTCCTGCTATTTTTTCCAATAGTCCGGTCACATAGAGCGTAACGATTGCCATTATAACCAGAGCGATAAAGGTAACAGCAAGCACGACTTTGTTGATCTGATCTGCATCTACGTTAAAAGTCTGTATGCCAATTGATAATAGTAAAACCAATACTCCTATAAAACTGATTATCTGAACACTCTTAAGTAGTTTACCTTTTTCTTCACTAGCATAATCAGCCATCTTTGTGGCTACTTCTCTTACTTCTTTATCCATCATCTCGCTTTTTCTTTCTCCTTCGATTATTTCTCTGACATCAACATCATAGAAATCCGCAATTTCAACCAATAATGAAATGTCCGGTAGATTGGTTCCGTTTTCCCATCTCGATATGGTTCTTGAGCTTACATTAAAAACCTGTGCAAGCTGTTCCTGTGTCATTTGCTTTTCATGTCTTAATTCTTTTAAAAATCTGCCGGTCTTTTGTTGATCCAATTATTGATTACCTCCTCTCCTTGGATAGTTGAAGTATATTAAACCTATCCGTGCATTACCACGACACAAAGCGAGAAATGCCGTATTTATGCACCGGACAAGGTATGTCTGGTAGTTCCAAAGGTACTGGTCTATTCTTCCTGTGTGGTATTCTTAGCCATAATTTTATACAGCCTTTTCCTCGTTTATTTCTGTAAGATATGCTGCAATAGGCTCTATATACTTGATATCTGATATGTCATAGGATGAAGCCATCCTCTCAAACATCTCTTTTTGTTCACTGGTTGCATCTTTTTTATTTTTTACAGCAGAAACAAACATCTTCATAGTGATCCTTGTAGGGGCACTCATCTTTTCGTAATTCATTCCGCCCTGACAGTAAAACACCTTAATATATTCACTCTGAGGGTCAGTGAGCGCATTCTTAAGAAGTGCATCCACCTGAGGCTCTCCATTTGGAGTTCCTCCAACACAAAACATAGCAAGTTTCTTGTTTTTCCAGCTCTCAGCTTTTTCAAGGAACCACTTTGACTTCACAATCTTTTCAGCCATAGCCCATCCACCATAGCAAATTGCGTCATAGCCGTCGAAAAAATCATTTTCCTTTTTTTGCGCATCCTTAAGCTCAAGTACATCTCCATCTACTTTACCAGCAAGCCACAAAGCGTATCTCTTTGTAAATCCGGTCTGCGATGTGTAAATAATAAGTGTTTTCATTTTTCTCCTCCTCATTTGAATCCGTATCTTATCAAAAATGTATCTATATGCTTTTCTATTGTTTGAAGTGCTTCTTTCTTTTTCCTTGGTTCCCTGTCTATCAGTTGAATCATGATAGTTATCGGTGATAGAAATTCCAGCGCGATTATCTTCGCGTCACCTTCTATCATTTGTCCATTATCCATCATCCTTTGAAAAATCGAAGCATATAAATTCTGAAGATATGTTAGTTGATGCCAGGTTGCCAGCTTAGCAAAAGTTGCATTTCTATATTGTTCCATGGTAACGAGTCTTCGCATCTTTTTAGCTGTGTCATTTTTAAGCGTAAAATCCAAAGACTTTAAAACGTACTCCTTCAGTTCCTCTTTGGAATTGATCAGATCTGGCAGCTCATCAGGCGCTCCGCTGATCATACCTTTGACATACTCCGCTTCTGAGCTTTCTATTACCGCTTTTAAAAGTTCCTCTTTATTCTTGAAATATTTGTAAATCGTCGGTCCCTTTATTCCAATAGATTCAGCGATCTCATCAACACTTGTCCCATCATATCCTTTTATGGAAAAGATATTTCTTGCCGCTTCTATCAGTGGTTCCTTAGCATTTGTCCTTGCCATATAGCCACGCTTTCTACACTTTTTATCTTTTACTGGTGTTTTTCTAACCATCGTTACCTATTATATGGTAACGCACGTTAACTGTCAATAAACCATGATGCCCGTGTTCATGGGTAAAAAAATAGGAGGCAACATATGCCTCCTGCTTTACATTTACCAGACAGTAAAGGATTCAATTTCTAAAATTAATCTTACCTGTTTCAGGGTCCATTCCATCAACTATTGCGAGAGATTCAAGTTTGTAGCCCAGATTTCTGATTATCTGTCCACCTGACTGGAAGCCCTTTTCAATAGCTATACCAATTCCTGCCACAGAGGCACCAGCGCTGTTTATTATTGAGATAAGTCCCTGCAATGCACATCCATTTGCCAGAAAATCATCGATGATAAGGACCTTATCATTTTCATTAAGGAACTTTTTGGATACGATCACATTGTTCTTGTTTTTGTGGGTAAAAGACTCTACTTCTGCAGTATACATTTCGCCATCAAGGTTTACACTCTGAGACTTTTTGGCAAATACCACAGGAACATTAAAATGCCTTGCTGCCACGCAGGCAATACCTATGCCTGATGCTTCGATAGTCAGGATCTTATTTATCTCAACACCTTCAAATCTTTTTGCCCATTCTGCGCCCATCTGATCAAAAAGCTCAACGTCCAATTGATGATTTAAGAAACTGTCTACCTTTAATATGTTGCCTTCCTTAACAACACCGTCTTTAATAATTCTCTCTTCAAGAAAATTCATCTCTCTACCTTCTTTGCTTGTATATTCAGAATAAAAGATCTTTATCTTTCTTCACGGAAATAATTGGTTCCAAGACTCTTTGGAGGCTGGTCTTCCTTTTTGTTCCTCATACTGGTAATAACAAGGACCACAAGAGTAACAATATAAGGGATCATCTTGTACAGCTCTTTGTATTCAGTATGTGTACCTGAAGGAAGATACAGGTATAAAATGTAAAGTCCGCCAAAAAGAATTGAGGACAAAATACCAATATCAGGCTTCCATATTGTAAAGATAACCAGCGCAATAGCCAGCCATCCTCTATCTCCGAAAGCATCATTAGACCATACACCGCATGCATAATCCATTACATAATATAATCCGCCAAGTCCAGCTATCATACAGCCAAGACATGTTGAGACATATTTGTATTTTTTTACATCGATTCCAGCTGCGTCCGCTGCTGCAGGATCTTCGCCAACAGCACGAAGGTGAAGGCCTACTCTTGTCTTTTTAAGCACATAGGCACAGATCAAAGCAATGATAATAGCTACATATGCCAAAAATCCGTATGATAAGAACACTTTGCCAAACCAGCCTGTTTTTGATGCAAAAGGAAGACTCTTACTAAAATATGCAGAGGTTGCTGACAATGAAATTGATGGAACGTCAGCACCTGCAAGCTTTATTAGTGATCCGCCAAAGAAATTTCCAAAGCCTATACCAAAGGTCGTCATTGCAAGACCTGTAACATTCTGATTAGCTCTTAAGCTAACTGTCAAAAAGCAGTATAACAATCCCATTAAAAATGAGCCTATAAGTGCACAGATAAGTGGTATAAATATTGCCAGGAAACCATTGAGCTGTCCTGAAGGAACTGACTGTTCATAGAAAAAAGATCCTATAACACCGCTTATTGCGCCAACATACATCACTCCAGGAATTCCAAGATTTAAGTTTCCTGATTTTTCTGTGATCGTCTCACCTGTACTTCCAAGAAGCAGAGGAACGCCCTGCTGTACAGCTCTTGGTATAAAAGCAACCAAACTAAACATTATGCGTTCTCCTTTCCTAAATCTTTACGTACTACAATCTTATATCTTATAAAAAACTCACATCCAATAATAAAGAACAAGATGATTCCAGTCAGAATATCTGCAAAGCTCTGATTAAGCTCAAAGGCTGTAGATATTTCGCTGGCGCCTCTGCCCATGAAGATGATAAGAAGGCTAGTAAAGATCATTGCAATCGGATTAAACTTGGCAAGCCATGAAACCATAACACCTGTAAAGCCCTGGCCATCAGAAATAGTTGTGGTTATCGTATGGTTAATACCTCCAACCAAAAGAAGTCCTGCCAAGCCGCAGATTGCTCCAGATAGTAGCATGGTCCTGATAATAACCTTCTCAACGCTGATACCTACGTATCTAGCTGTATTCTGGCTTTCACCAACTACTTCTATCTCATATCCATGTTTGGTATATTTCAGATAGATCATCATTCCAATAGTTACAACGGTAGCAACGATAATACTTAAAAGATATTTGTTGCCAACATTTGGAAGCCAGCCAACGTTTGAATTCTGGTTAATGATACCAATCTTACCTGATCCCTTAGGAACTTCCCAAACTATAGTAAAGTACGCCACAAGCTGAGTTGCGATATAGTTCATCATCAGGGTTGAAAGAGTTTCATTTGTATTCCACATAGCTTTAAAAAGTGCTGGGATAACTCCCCATATAGCACCTGCCAATATAGAAGTAACGATCATAAGAAGGATCACAACTGCATTTGGAAGCTTATCCGCTAATGTGATCATACAAGTTGCAGCCGCAAGACCTCCCATAAGTACCTGTCCTTCACCACCGACATTCCAAAACTGCATTTTAAATGCAGGTGTAAGTGCCAGAGAAATAATAAGAAGAACAGCAACATACTGCAGTGTTATCCAGGTTTTTCTCTGGGTACCAAATGCCCCTTTGAAGATTGTTGCAAATATGGATATTGGATTGTCGCCTGTGCAGACCATAGTGATTATTGCGCATAACAAAAGAGCTGACAGAATTGCAACTACTCTAATGATCCACGCTTCTTTGCCGCTGATATCTGCTCTTTTTACAATATGATAACGAGGCTCTTTTACTTTCTGTTCCATTATTAAGCCTCTCCTTTCTGTGTCATCATTGATCCAAGTGTATATTTATCGGTATTTCTTCCATCTACTATTCCTGTAACCTTACCACCGCAAAGAACAAGGATCCTGTCGCAAAGTTCAACAAGAACATCCAGATCTTCTCCTACAAAGAGTACCGCTGCTCCACGTTTCTTTTGCTGGTTGATAAGGTCATAGATCTGGTAGGAAGAACTGATGTCAAGACCTCTTACCGCATATGCTGTCAAAAGTACCTTAGGCCTTGAAGATATCTCTCTTCCAACAAGGACCTTTTGTACATTTCCGCCAGATAAAAGTCGTACTGGTGTGTCGATACTTGGAGTTGCTACCTGAAGCTTATCTACAACCTTCCTCGCAAGTTCTCTAGGCTGTTTTTTCTCAGTAAAGAATCTTGACTTACCGTTTCTATAGGACCTGAGCATCATATTATCAGCAAGATTCATGTTTCCAACAAGTCCCATTCCCAGTCTATCTTCAGGAACAAATGAAAGCTTTACGCCAAGTTCAGAAATTTCTCTTGGAGATTTACCAAGAAGTTCCTCTGTCCTTCCATCCTGATGGATATATGTGATCTTTCCCTCTTTAACAATCTCAAGACCTGCAATTGCACGGAGAAGTTCCTTTTGTCCACAGCCTGATATTCCTGCAATACCAAGAATTTCTCCTGTGTTAGCAGTAAAAGAAACATCATCAAGCTTAACTAATCCCTCTTCGTCAACAACAGTAAGATTCTCTACTGTGATGCGAGGCTTAGGATCTACTGGTTCAGGTCTTTCAATATTAAGAGAAACAGAATGACCTACCATCATATCAGTCATCTCCTGGGCATTGGTCTTGCTTGTCTTCATGTCATTAATGAATTCTCCATGACGCAGAACTGCAACTCTGTCAGATATGCTCTGTACCTCGTTTAGCTTGTGAGTAATGATAACTATGGATTTTCCATCATGCTTCATATTGCGCATGACATTAAAAAGTTTCTCGGTTTCCTGAGGCGTCAGTACGGCTGTAGGTTCATCCAATATTAAAATATCAGCTCCCCTGTAAAGTACCTTAACGATCTCAACTGTCTGCTTTTCAGAAACGGACATATCATATATCTTCTTTTTGGTATTGATCTCGAATCCGTACTTGTCGCAGATTTCTTTGATCCTCTTTTCAGCCTCTTTTATATTAAGCTTACCTTCAAGACCAAGAATAATGTTCTCTGTCGCATTAAATACATCAATAAGCTTAAAGTGCTGATGAACCATTCCTATTCCCAGATCAAAAGCATCTCTAGGAGAGCGGATAACAGCCTCTTTGCCGTTTATGATTATCTGACCGGCATCAGGATAATAGATTCCCGCAAGCATATTCATAAGAGTGGTCTTTCCACTTCCATTCTCACCAAGAAGAGATAATATCTCGCCCTTATAAACATCGAGATTAACATTACTATTTGCCGTTACATCACCAAAAGACTTTGTAATGCCACGAAGCAATATGGCTACTTCCCTATTTTCCACAATTATCACCTTTCAAAATTTCTTTATAGACTAAAAATAGGAAATCTTTGTGAGCACAGAATTATCTGTGCTTCTACAAAGATTTCCTCAAATTACATAATGTAATAATTAATATGCAGTATCAAGAAGTGAAATTCCGTCGATCTGTAAATCGAAGTAAGGAGCTGAACGGAATTCTGAACCAGACTCTGCAAAGTAACCATCAGTGATAACTTCTGTATCAGCTGTATAATCAGCATCTGTATCAACATCAGCCATGTATGATGTAAGTGTCTCACCGTTTACAGTAAATGTAGTTGTATCAAATACATGAAGTGTTCCTGCATTCATAGCCTTTTCAGCCTCTGCAATTGCATCAGCTGTACCCTCTGCTGCTGCATCTCCAAGGTCTGTAAGAACAACTGAACCTGTCTCAAGTGTTCCAACCCAGTCAGTATCAATTGCTTTTCCATTTGCTACAGAGTCGATGATGTATGCAAAATATGGAGCCCAATCAATTCTTGAAGAAACAATGAATGTGTTAGGGCAAGCAGATGCTGTGCTTCCGTTGTAAGATACATCAGGTACACCAGCCTTTTCACATGCTGTAGGAGCACCCATTGAATCAGCGTGCTGTGAAAGAAGTACGCAGCCATCTTCGATAAGCTTGTTAGCGCCTTCCTTTTCAGCTGTCTCATCGTACCAAGAACCTGTGAAAGTTACTTCCATTGTAGCTGATGGGCAAACTGAACGTGCGCCAAGGAAGAAGGATGTATAACCTGAGATAACCTCTGCATATGTGTAAGCACCAACATAACCAATCTTTGTCTGGTCTTCTGTGATCTCACCATTTGCGATCATCTCATTAAGCTTCATTCCTGCAGCGATACCTGCAAGATAACGTCCCTCATAGATTGTAGCAAAAGCGTTGTGGTAGTTTGAAAGATTCTCAGTATGTGCCTTTGTACCTGTTGCATGGCAGAACTGAACTTCAGGATATTCCTTAGCTGCCTCGATCATATAATCTTCATGACCAAATGAATCTGCAAAAACGATATCGCAACCTGCATCTGCAAGCTCACATGCAGCCTCATAGCACTCCTGTCCCTCAGGAATATTTGTCTTGAACATATATTCAACACCTGCAGCCTTGCAAGCCTCTGTAGCACCGTTGATAAAGTTAAGATCGTATGTTGAATTCTCATCGTGTAAGAAAATAAATCCAACCTTTACGTCTGATGCAGCTGTCTGCTCTGCACCTTCTGTTTCAGTAGCCTCAGATGCTGTCTCTGCTTCTTTTTCTGTTCCAGTCTCGTTTGAGCAAGCAACTAATGACATTACCATTGTTGCAGCAAGAACTGCTGACAATACCTTTTTAATCTTTTTCATCTCATCCTCCTATTTTGTTACCGTGCACAGGTCATTTGTAAGGATGTTTTTTCTACGCTTTTTCTGAAATAAAAAATAGGCGTAGAGCCAACGTTTCTACGCCTATCTGATTTGATATCTTCAACAATTAATATAATAAACTATTGTATATGCATCAAACACTCGATAGTCCGGTAATTTACGGTAACCGGGTAGAAACATCAAATCCATATCATTTGACCTATATCGATAAAATACCCGCTTATATTAGCAAAGTAACATCAAGATTACAAGCTTTTTTTAATCTTTTTAATAGCAAATTTTGACTAGTTTTCAATTTACATAAATTTCCTCACAAAAAGGGAGCAGCAATGCTGCTCCCCACAACAAGTCCACACCCTCACGCAAGTTTCCAGTTATCTGACTGCATCTGCATAGAGATCATATGACTGTATATTCCATTTTCTTCTTTTAATTTGACAGGGCTTCCAAACTCTGCAACCTTACCGTTCTTGAGAACTACAATCTTGTCGGCACCATCTACAGTACGCATACGGTGAGCAATGATGAGTACAGTCTTATCTTTTATAAGCTTACTGATAGCTTCCTGAATAACTGACTCGTTATCAACATCAAGAGACGCTGTTGCTTCATCCATGAGAATGATAGGTGCATCCTTAAGGAATGCTCTTGCTATAGATATTCTCTGACGCTCTCCACCTGAAAGTTCTGAACCATTTTCACCTATAAGAGTATTGTAGCCATCAGGAAGCTTTTTGATGAATTCCTCACAGTGGGCAAGTCTTGCAGCTTTTTTAACCTCCTCATCTGTAGCATCTTTTCTTCCTATCCTGATATTCTCAAGAACCGTATTATTAAACAGTGTTACATCCTGGAACACTATTGAGTACATTGATAAAAGAGTTTCCGGATCGATCTTACTAACGTCCATACCGCCTACAGTGATGCGTCCGCTTCCGATATCCCAAAATCTTGCTGCAAGCCTTGATACTGTAGTCTTGCCGCCACCAGAAGGGCCAATAAGAGCTGTGACTTCGCCCTGCTTTGCTACAAAGCTGACATCACTAAGTACTGTCTCGCCGTCATCATAAGCAAACTTAACATTCTGAAACTCAATATCATAGCCGTTATTAGAAAGCTTCTCTACTCCAATCTGCTCATCATGTGTTAATATCTCATCCATTCTCTCACACTGGGTATCTGTAGCGATAAGAGCTGAGAAATTCTGAAGAGCAATCTGAAGAGGCTCATACATTCTTGATACTACCAGCAGGAACATGAAGAATGTAACTATGTTGATATCTCCTTTTATCAAAAGAGTTGAACCAACGATAGCCACAGTTCCAATGCCGAATTTAAGGATCATCTGGGCATTGCACACAAATGCTGCATTAAGGAACTCTGAAAAGATATTGTGCTCTTCTACAGCTTTTATCTTTTTGTTAAGTCCTTCAAGGTATGTATCCTGGGCATTATAAGCCTTGAGATCTCGAACTGTCTCAAGCGCTTCCTGAATACCATCAAGGCAGGCAACCTTGTATCTGTTACCTCTTCTGTTTACCTTATGCATTACATTTCTAGATGTAAATACAATGATAAAAGAAACAGGAAGTACCCAAACTGCTGCCAGTGCCATTCTAGGTTCATAAAAGAAAAGGCTAATAACAACTATAGTAGTTGAAATAAAGGCTCCGATCAGTTCAGGAAGCCAATGTGAAGAAGCTGTCTCTAACAGTGCACAGTCAGCCATTATGGTATTTGTAAGGTCTGCCAGATCTTTTTTGCCAAAGAATGAAAGCGGGATTTTTCTAAGTTTCTCAGCAAGTGAACGCCTTCTAACACCGCTCTCTACATATGTTGAAAAGAATGTTGCATTGTACTGAAGGTATTCTGTTCCAGCAACGGCAAGCAAACAAACGATAGTTCCAATTACATATATCATGATATGAGACTTTGGAAGTTCTCTATTAAAAAGATCGCAGGTCAAAAAATAAAGAAGTCCAACAGGCATCATCTGAGCAAAATTTGCTAATGTGCATGCTCCGATCGCCTTTATCATATCCTTGGCTCCCTGCTCAGAGAGCGCGTATTTATGCTGCATTTTTTCTATTATACTCATGCTCCCTTACCTACCTTCCAATTTACTGATTTCTGGTACTCATTCCACATATGGCTATAGATACCATTTCTTGCAATAAGTTCTTCATGCTTTCCTGATTCTGCTATCCTGCCCTCTGTCAGTACACAGATCTTGTCTGCATCAACTACTGTAGATAAGCGATGAGCTATCATGATAACCGTCTTATCCTTTGAAAGATTTGCAAAAGCCTTCTGAACCATTACCTCATTATCAGGATCAGCAAAAGCTGTTGCTTCATCAAGGATCAAAATAGGAGCATTTTTAAGGAACGCTCTGGCAATTGATATTCTCTGAGCTTCGCCTCCAGATACATATGTGCCTTTGCTTCCTATCATAGTATTTAATCCCTCAGGAAGCTTTTCTATGATATCCCAGCACATGGCATCCTTAAGAGCCTTGACCACCTCTTCGTCTGTAGCGTCCTGTCTTCCCATTCTGACATTGTCTAAGATAGACATCTTAAGCAGCTTACTGTCCTGGAAGACGTAAGAAACCTGTCTCATAAGCTCGTCGCTTGCAATATCCTTTACGTCAATTCCGCCAATCTTTATACTTCCCTTATCTACATCCCAGAACCTTGCAATAAGTGAAGCAAGTGTGGTCTTACCGCCGCCAGAAGGTCCTACAAATGCCACATGATCTCCAGGCTTTATTTCAAGAGATATACCGTCTATTGCATTACTCTTTTTCTCATCATAGGTAAAAGAGATATCTTCTATGCTGATGCTGCTGTCCTTAGGAACCTTTGGATCCCTAGCTTCTGAAAGAGGTTCCTTATTAAGGATAGTGTACATTCTGCCAAGGGCATCTTTTACCACCATCTCACTCTCACCTGCATAGGCAACCTTCATAAGAGTGATCGTCAGTAGTGGAGTGATTATCAGGTAAAAGAGAATATTGTACAAGAAGGTATTAGTGATGCCTCCTCTGGTAAAGATGAAGCTGCATACAATAAGGGCTGCAAATACAGCATTGGCTGCTGTTGTAAAAAGAACCATCGGAATTCTCATAAGAACTGTGTATTTGATTGTCCACTCTTCATACTTATCAATAGCTTCTTTAAATCTCTTAAATGAAAATACCGACTGGCCAAAAGTCTTAACAACAGGAATACCTCTTACATACTCAACCGCTTCAGCTGACATCTCATCAAGGGCATTCTGGTATTCCTTCATATCATTCTGAAGTTTTTCTCCCATCATGCCGCCCATTGCAAGAAACGCCAAAACTGCTGGAATAAGGCAGATAAGGCCTATTCTCCAGTCAAAAATAAGAAGCATAGCTATAAGTCCTATAGGTGTTGCATAGCTTACAGCCTTATCAGGAAGGCTATGAGCAAGGAATGTCTCTGTTGCAGCAGTTGAA
Source organism: Butyrivibrio hungatei DSM 14810 (assembly GCF_900143205.1). Taxonomy (GTDB): domain Bacteria; phylum Bacillota; class Clostridia; order Lachnospirales; family Lachnospiraceae; genus Butyrivibrio; species Butyrivibrio hungatei. Next base: position 70,112 of record NZ_FRDH01000003.1, read on the forward strand.
TCAGCTACTACTTTTCTGATCTTACCGCTTCCTTCAGCCTCGATATAGCCAAGCGGAAGCTTCATGATATGCTGCATCAAAGATACTCTCATATTGGTCTGAACTCTAAAGGCAGCCACATGGGAACACATAAGCGCAGCTATGTAAACTATATAAGCTAAAACGCTCATTCCCACGGCTTTCCATCCGTAAGATACGATATGAGTTGCCCTGCTAAAATCAGGTGCCACCTCAACTACTTCCCTTATGATGCACCAGATAAAATAAAATGGCGCAAGGGATAACAACGCACTTATTACAGCCAGTATCCAGGAACTAATAGTAAAATATTTGTGATTTCCGGCATACTTAAACAGCTGCGGTATAACACTTTTCTTCTTTTCTCCCATTTTCTCTCTTTTCTCCATATGTATATTTATTTGCTATGACCCCATTCTCCAGGCTAAGCACCATTGTGGCGCATCTCCTTACAAGATCCGGATCATGAGTTACAACAAATACTGTTTTTGAACCCCTAAGTAATCTGATAAGATCTGCAACCTTTTCCATGTTGTAAAAATCAAGACCGCTGGTTGGCTCATCAAACAATATAATGTCCTTATCCGATAGGATTGCACTGGCAACTGCAACCCTCTGTTTTTGTCCACCTGACAGGCTCATAGGATGTCTTTGGGCAAAAGAGCTAAGGCCAAGCTCATCTAGAACTTTAAGGACACGCTCTTCATTTTCCTCATCCATTCCAAGAGTCACCTCTTCCATTACTGTTTCGCAAAACAGTTGATGATTTACATCCTGCATCACCATATATGACTTCTTTAACAGTTCTTTTTTCCTGCATCTTTTACCATCTATAAGTGCATAACCCTTGAACCCCTTCATAAGTCCGCAGATGCACTTTGAAAACGTTGATTTACCAGCTCCGTTAGGTCCAACAATGGCAATCACTTCATTTTGAGGAATCTCTAAACGGTCAATATTAAGTGCATCATACTTTTTGTAGCTATAGGCAAAATTCTCAAGAACAATATTGTTAGCAAAAGAAATCTTCTCTTTTACAGGCATCATAGAAAGGTTTTCTTCTATTGATCTAAGACCGTACTTTCTATGGTCATCTTCTCTTAGGAGCCTGAATTCTTTCATAGGCATATCAAATACAACTTCGCCTTTATTAAGGCAGATAACTCTGTCACAAATGTCTTTTAGCCAATACAGCCTGTGCTCAGCAACTACGATGGTTCTTCCAGCTTTTTTCCATCTCTTTAATGTCTCTTTAAGATCATCAATTGCTTCAAGGCTCAAGTTAGATGAGGGTTCATCCAAAACGCACACTTCAGGATCAAGAGTATCTACAGAAGCACAGGCAATCTTTTGCTTTTCGCCTCCAGACATATCAAAAATACTCCTATCCATAAGCTTTCTGATATTCATGGATTCAACCGTTCTTTCTATCCTTGCCTTTATATTTTCTTCTGGAAGTCCCATGTTTTCAGGTCCAAAAGCAAGCTCTGAAGTACTATCAACGCAAAAGAACTGACTTCTTGGATTTTGGAAAACTGATCCGACTTTTCGGGCTGTCTCATAGAGCTCTTCACTAGTGATGTTCATTTCATCAACAAGAACCTGTCCCTTCATTTCTCCTTCATAAAAATGAGGAATGAGACCATTTATCATGCGAACCAATGTTGTCTTTCCGCAGCCTGATTCGCCGCACAAAAGAACTGCCTCGCCTTCTTTAATTTCAAGATTGATATTCTTCACAGATCTGTCATCTGATTTTGAATAATTAAAACTCACATTCTCAAATTTGATCATTTCACCACATCCATAATCAGTAATATCCAAGGAACTATACAGATAGCTATTGCAATATAATCCTGGAAATGAAAGCCTACCTTGCAGATATTAGTTCTTTTAACCTTGCCTCCAAGTCCCCTTGTAAGGGCAGCTGCAGATAACTCCTCGCCAATGTTCACACAGCAGGTCATAAGAGGAACCAGCCTGTACTCGATCATCTTGGAAGAGTGTTTGCCCCCAAAGCTTATTCCTCTCATCTTCATGGCACTTCCAATTGAATCAGCTTCATCCATTACTGTGGGAAAAAAGCGAAACATAACAGAAAGTGGAATGATGATATTATCACTTACATGGATCTTCTTCATAGCTGCAGTGAATTCGCTCACAGTCGTGGATTCCATGAGATATCTTCCCATCATGATGCATGGAAGAAATCTTCCAAGTAATCCACAGCAGCCCAGGATCATGTAATACAAAAATCCGCCCATATTATGTGCGTTAGCACTTGAAAGAAGAAGGCTGGATCCGGCAAAGAGGATGATTCCTATTAAAGCAGTTTTAAATCTCTTAGCTGTCAAAAGAAGCACGAAAGGCACCATGCATAAGACAGGAACCATCTTTGCAGTAGCTTCACCTCCAGCTCCGCCAAGAGCAAAGGTTGTTACTGTTATAAGTATCAGCAGCTTCGTCCTTGGATCCATAAGGATTCCACGATCCAATTTCATTAAACGATACCTGCTTTCTCAAAATGCTTTTTAAGGAAGTGCTGTCCAAGGAGTGCTCCAAGAATTCCAAATACAAATGAGCATCCAAAAATCACAGGTGCTGTCCAAGGCTGGAATATCTTTGTAAGAGCTTCTATATATTCACTTCCAAATGAGGTTCTGGTAGCAAAATATCCGTTTATATCAAGATATAAAGGAAGGAAACATCCAAATATCGTAATGCTCATGATTCCATGGCTAAGTACTGCCTTTTTCTTACTTGTATAATTGCCGCTCCTTGCTACAAGATCAGCTAATACACCACAAATTATTCCAAAAATAAATGGCCAATAGCCCATTCCTGTCACCCATAAAAATGCTCCGATGATCACAGTAATTATGGTTATCATTCCAAATTTCTTTACCTTAGTAAAAAAGAGCATCATTGTAATACCGCCGACCAAAGGGCACAAAACTGCAAGCATTGGCATCATAATAGGAATAAATCCAAGCATTGATACTGCAGTCATGATCACCAGATAGATTGCCGCATAAATACCAATGTTGATGAGATCCTTTCCGCTAAGCTTTTCTTTTTGACTATTCTGAGTCATTATTCCATCCATTTTTTTCTCCTCCTGCCTCATAAGGCATATCATTTGTTAGCAAGCGCTAACACTATCATCTGATTTTATTTGCTCCATATCCTTTTTTCAACGCCGAAACAACAATTTTAGCCTTTTTAGCAATGGGTTGTTATTTTATTTTTTCTTTGAAATTTCTTCTCTTGAATTCCATAGGTAGAACTTTGTGATATTTTAAGAACGCATCTGAGAACCTTGATTGATTCTGATATCCAACATCCTCAGCTATTTCCCCAAGACTTTTCTTGCTGCTTATGATAAGTTCTGCTGCCTTTTTCATCCTGATCTCTCTTATCATATCGTTATAGCCTCTCCCATAGACTGCTCTAAAGTAGTTTTTAAGAGAGGATTCACTCACCCCGAATTTTGCAGCAAGCTCTGCTGCAGTATGTCTGCTTGAAAGATCCTCTGTTATGATTTCAAGAGTTCTTTTAGCTATATCCACCTGAGAAGGAGTACAGTAGGTCCTTCTCTTATCTGCATCAAAAGAAATGTCTCCAAGTAAAAGAAGAAGCTTTATTATGTCTGCCATCAAAAGATTGGTATCATAATCGCCCTGTATGTCTTCCTTTATCTCTTCAACACATCTTTTAACACGCTTATCTGCCACTGTTATTACAGGCTCATTTCTATGACTTAATTTTTCAATCAAATTATTAGCTGTCTTCTCAGCGCCAAATATGGAAATCTCACTGCTTAACTTTTCTGATGGAACGATTATAACTTCTATTCCCTCATACTCAGCTGTAGGGTAAAAGAATGCTTTTTTACCATCTCCAGAAGTTCCATAATCAAGGGCAATCTCATCCCCTGTAACAAAGGTCGTAGTTCCTGAATTAAGCCCAACTTCACACCTGCCCTTAAAGCAATAGTTGATCTTAAAAGGAACTGTTCCCTGCTTTCTAAAAGAAGGAGACCTGAACACGCTATCTGGAAGGTACCTTGACCAAATATCTATATATCCAATATACAGGCATTCATTTAACACTATCCATTTCATTTTTCCTTCATGTTCGTTATTTTTTCCAGGAATCGTAAACTGTATCTGAGTTCCTTTTTGTTTTTCGTTTCTTCCCATAATAATCCCTTACGCTAACACTTTTTCTTACTCCACGTTCAATCATAGCACTTCTTGTTAGCAATGGCTAACTTTTTCACAAAAATGAGCCCTAGGGACGGAGGTTGTGGCTCATTTTTGTAAAAGTGAGTCACACACTGCATCCCTAGAACTCAATACTTTGGAAAAATGAGCCACAACCTCCGTCCCTAGGGCTCATTCAGCATAGATTTCATGCTGTCATCAACTACGATCTTAGCGTCCATTTCGATGTTTTGTGCATTTCTTAGCATTTTACAGGTTGCCTTCACGGGGTATCTCCCCCTTTCAGAGGGACGCTCATCGACTATCATCTCTGTTTTTCCGGACTGATTTGTGAAGTGAAAAGAAGATTCTGTGATAGAAACATTATCTATAGGAGCATATGTTTCTCCAAGAAGCATTATAGGAGCTTCGCAGGTGATGTTTATATGGTCCATTTGTATGTCATGAACTCTGCCTGGAAGTTTTGAAGAGCCTTCTCGCTTTGTTGCTGTAATAGCTATAGGCTCACCCTCTCCCCACCAGTTGCAGACTCCTGTAGTCCTTACCATGGAGTCACAGAAATTCCTGGTATTACCTTGGATGTGATCTAAGAAAACATTATATATTTCGCCACCATCTCTGGACCATATCCCTACTCCCCTTATACAATCCTTAAGAATACAGCTACTAACTGTAACATCGTGGATATCTCCATAGGTCTCAGTTCCTATTTTGATGCCAGAACAATTAGATGACAAAATGCAATCGCTTACAATAATATCCCTGCAGTCTCCATATCTTTTATACATCGGTGTTGTAGACTTGATAACAATACTGTCATCTCCACTTACGATCCTGCAGCCTCTAATGATCACTTCCTGACAGCAATCGGGATCAATGCCATCAGTATTGGGACCTCGTTTATTATTCTCAATAACAATATTCTCTATCCTTACCTTCCTGCAGCCAGCAAGGTGAAGAGTCCAGAAGGCAGAATCCAAGAATGTAACATCAGATACCAGGAGATTTTCCACATCTTCCAGATAACTCATTCTTGGCCTGAATCCGATAACAGCCAGTGGACTTCCTTCTTTGGCATGCTCTGGATCATCGTCATAAAAAACTTTCCTACCCTGACCATCAATTACTCCAGTTCCAGTTATTGCAATATTCCTTTCATGAAGAGCAAACAGAAAGCATCCGTCTTCCCAGCCATCAACTCCATTGTCATGGCTACTATCCTTGAAATAATCTATGATATCTTTTTCATCAAGGCTGGATATAAGACAGGAACCTTGTTCTAAATGCAGTTCCACATCAGACCTTAATCTTATTGTTCCTGACAAAAAAGAACCTGCTGGCACCAAAACCCTTCCGCCGGTTTTGGTACATTCATCTATAGCTCTTTGGATTGCCTCTGTACACACGCTCTTCCCATCCGGGATAGCCCCAAAGTCCAAAATATTATAGACCATTATATCTACATAGTTCCTTTCCATTCATATCTGTCTCCAACCTTACGCCCCTGTCAAAGCAACATATCTGCCTGTCATCAATAAACGCATATGCTTTATCCTTTATATGCTCGATTCTGTATACATGACCATTCATATGCTGCTCATAGTAGCCGGTGTAATCTTTAACGCTGCTCCAGATGAGTCTGTCCCTGCTAAGCACTACTCCATACATCCTGCTGATATACTCAAGTACAGCCAGCATGGCTGGACCATAGGCATCCTGCTCTCCCTCTACTCCAATAAGTGAAGGCTTCATAGTTATTGGATCATACTGCTGTACAAAAATACATTCCTCTCCTATTGCCTCAAAAAGCTTTCTTCCAAGCTTTGGAATAAGCCCGTAGTATCCATAGTTTTCAAGAGCTATGATAGCTCTTTGATAAGTAAGGGCCTGGGCTTGTCCGCTCCAGTTATTGATCTCATCATTTCTGTACAAAGGATCTGAAATAGAAACTGATGGAAGTGGCATTGGAGTCCAAAACTCTTTTTCATTTAAAAGATGCTCTTCAACAAATCTTCTGGCATCTTCAATGGTCATACTTTTCCAGTACATCATCCTGAGATTGTTGTGGATCAAGGCTTCCATCTGTTTATGCTTATTATCCCTGTCAAAAAAAGCTCCCTTTTTATCATCCCAGAGAATTTCTCTGATGCGAACCTGTAGGGAATCAGCTTCTTTCCTGTGAAGGGTATATAGTTCCATGTTACCTTTTATCCTGGCGATCTCTGCCATGGTATCTCTGGCAGCATATGAATAACTCATAAAATCCATAGAAGCCATAGGTACAACTTCATATCCCTGGGGAGCTGTTTCATCTTCCCAGTAATCAGGAGCATCTCCATACCTTACTGCGTTATCTTCACCGGTATCGTACTTGCACCAGCTCTCAAGGCACCCATCACTGTCTGAATCTCTGTATTTCCACAGGTATTCATCATACTTTTTTAGTACCTCATAGAGCTGATCAAGAAATGCCGGATCCTTTCCTGTCATATAGTAGACATCCAAAGCAGGTCCAGGAAAGCAAAACCCCTGAAATTTATCATATTGAGGAATTAATTTATCCCCTGTATATTCGATGCTACCTGGAAGCCTTCCGTCGCTTCTCTGATTGTCCATGAATATCTTCTGATTGTTATAGGCCACTTCAAGATCTCTTTTACCGTACATTGCACCACCCATAGGCTGCGTTTCTATCCAAACCTTGTTATAGCCTCCCCCTTCGATAAGAACCTTTTTTCCGGCAAAAGATTTAATATTCTGCCTGCATTTGGCTTCTGCAGAGTCAAAAAGCTTTTGCAATAATCTATCAGAAATCTTAAAAACAACTTTTGTCTCTCCCATAAGCTCATCCCTTCAGCCCACTTGTTCCAATACCTTCCACCAGGTATTTGTTAAAAAACAGGAATATTAAGAAAACAGGAATCAGCGATAATGTAGACATGGCAAACATTGCTCCATAGTCTGTAACTGACGCTGAATCTGCAAAAAGTTTTATAGCTATGGATGCAGTATAGGACTGAGGTCTTGAAAGATACAGCAAAGGTCCCATGTAATCATCCCATTTCCAGTAAAATTGAATTATTATAGTCGTTACAATTGCTGGTTTCAGAAGCGGTAAAATGATCTTGCCATAGATGCCATACTTGCTACATCCGTCAATCTTGGCTGCCTCGTCCAATTCTCTTGGGATTCCCTGCATGAACTGCATCATCTGATAGATAAAGAATGCCTGTCCGCAAAAATATGGAAGTATAAGTGGCACATATCCAGGAACAAGTCCCAATCTGTAGTAAATAAGATACTGAGGAATCATAATAACCTGTCCCGGAAGCATCATGGTTGCAAGCATAAAGGTGAACCAGACTTTTCTTCCCCTGAACTTTATCCTTGAAAAGGAGTACGCCACCAAAGACGATGAAATCACTGTTCCAAATGTTGCAATTGTAGTTACAAAAAGCGAATTCTTAAAAAATGTTGCAAATGTAGTTCCGCCAAAGCCCTTCCAACCGGTGTGATAATTGGAAAACTTGGAGGACTGCGGAATAAGGCTCAAGGTTCCTCTTAATATTTCAGCATTATCCTTAAATGAACCGCTTATCATCCACAAAACCGGATAGATCATCACAAAGCCAAACAGAAGGACAAAGAGGTGATAAAACACCTTCTTTACTATTTTCTTTTCTCTCATATCCAACTGTCCCCCTACCCTTCAGATTCACTAAATACCCAGAACTTGGAAGTTCTGAATATTACAAGTGTGATAAGACTCATAACAATCAGCATGACCCAGCTCATGGCACAGGCATATCCCATATTGTTGTACTTAAAGGCCTGATTATACACATTAAGTGCATAGAGCATAGTGGCGTTATTAGGTCCACCGCCTGTAATAATAAATGCCTGAGTAAAGGTCATAAATGCAGAAATAGTCTGCATTACAAGGTTGTACAAAATGATAGGTGAAAGGCATGGCAAGGTAATCTTAAAGAATCTCTGAAAGCCGTTGGCACCATCAATTTCAGAGGCTTCATAATAGGTTGTAGGTATCTCTTTTAACCCTGCTGCAAATATGATCATGGATGAGCCAAACTGCCATACCGCCATGAGAATAAGCGGATAGATAGCAAGAGCCTCACTTCCAAACCAGTTTATCTTTTTAAGCCCCATATCCATGAGAACTGAATTAAAAAGTCCCTTTCTGGCAAAGAGCTGTTTCCATACCAGTGCCACTGCTACCGAACCACCAACAAGAGAAGGCACATAGTAAAGAGATCTGTAAAAGGTCACCATTCTGCTCTTTCTTGTAAGTAAAAAAGCAACAAGGAGTGCAAAGGTAAGTTTTAAAGGCACAGCAATAAAAACATATTGCAAGGTTTTACTGATTGATTTTAAGAACACTTCATCCTTAAGGAGCATCAGAAAGTTCTTGAGCCCCACAAAAACTGCCATTTTGCTTCCAAGTGAATAATCTGTGAATGCATAATATAAAGACATACAGATTGGAATAAAGGAAAAGCAAACAAATCCAAATATAAATGGTGCGGCAAAGACATGGCCTACAACATTGTCATTATTCAAAAACATACTGAGGGAATCTGCTTTTGTTTTCTTCGTATCTTCCATGTAAAAAAACTCCCCTTTCAAGTCCTAAAAAATCCTGCCCGTTTTTACACGAGCAGGATTTAAAAATTCATTACTTAAAAATTGCCTGGGCATCAGCGTAGGTCTTTTCCGCTGCCTCTTGTGCTGTAATCTCACCACTAGCAACCTGCTGGATGTAGTTAAGGTAATTGTCCTGTACCTGATCCTGTCCCTCAGGAGAAAGAACATTGTATTCCTTAGGAGTCGGATTCTTGCTGACACTGTCTACGTAATCGTACATGATCTGCTGTCCTTTGGTTGCAGATGATGAAAGTGCTTCTCTTACATCCTCATTGGCTGGAATTCCTCTCTCAGCCTGAAGGATATTATTGCAGTCCACGTCATTTTCAAACCAGCTGATAAATGCTGCAGCAGCCTCCTTGTGCTCAGAATCCTGTGAAACACAAAGCATCTGTGAAGACTGAATCAGTGTTCCGGAATTACCACCTGCTACTGCCTTTGGAAGAGGTGCAAGAGCAAGTTCTCTTCCCTGCTCAGCGCAAGCATTGTAAATTGTAGGGAACTGATTTACAGCAACCCATACCATTGCTGCTTCTCCTGTAACAAGGAAGTCATTTTCAATGTTTGTAACCTCTGCAGAAGCACCAGCGTCAGGATATGAACCTTTTTTGATCATATCTGCTCTCATCTGAATGAAAGGTGCCAGCATCTGTGGATCATCAAATCCCATTCCTGTAAGATCAAGATTGAAAAAGCTGTACTGTCCAAGATCTCCCTGCTGTCCAATGTATGTAGAACAACCTGCAGTAAAGTCTGATGAAAGGAATGTAGATGAACCAAATATACCAAGCTTTTCAGTTATGGTGTCTGCAGCCTTCTGGTAATCTTCCCAAGTCCAATCATCTGTTGGCAATGTAGCTCCAGCTTCTTCAAACAAAGCAGGGTCATAAGCAATACCATAGGTGTTGATTCCATTGGTAAGTCCAAGCTGTGTTCCATCTGTCTCTCTTGTTGTCTTTAAATTAGCCTCTGATATCTTGGAAACATCTACTACTCCAGATTCTATGAACTCATCAAGAGGATATATCTTATCGATATACATAGGGAAGTTTCCTCCAAGCTGAAATACATCCCATACTTCATCAGATGCAACTAAAGTTTTAAGCTTGGTAAAATAGTCATCAAAGGAATAATACTCGTACTCGATAGTTACATTAGGATTAAGACTTTCATACAGCTCAATCGCTGCTATAGTCTTGTCATGTCTGTCCTGAGATCCCCACCATGCCATTCTCAAGGTAATTGGCTCATCACTGCTGGTATCCTCAGCCTTATCCTCTGTAGCAGCTGTTTCTTCTTTGGCTGAAGTCTCGGCAGCATCCTTAGTCTGGGAGTCATTTGCTGTAGTACTATCTGTCTGGCTGCCGCATCCCACAAGTGAACCTGCGATCATTGTTGCAGCCATCATTATGCTAACTAACTTTTTCTTCATTTTTCCTCCAATATCCCTGTCGCAATTATTCAAAAATAGAACTTTTACGACATTACCTTCTCTCACAAGTTATTTTTTTACTTCCTCAAGACGTCTTTTGTTGTAAAAATCTTATAACTGCAGCGGAATATTTTCAATATTTTAGGGCAATTGTGACAATAAAGTGAAAACCCATAGAATTTTCAAACTATATTTACCTTCCCTTTTAAAATTGACTTACGATACTGAAGTGGAGTTATTGTCATCTGCTTTTTAAACACCCTTTCAAAGTAAGTAAGACTGTCATATCCAAGCCTGTTGGCAATCTCAGCCATGCTCATACTCTCGTCCATAAGATACTGCCTGCTGGCAGCTATCCTATATAGATTTATGTACTCAGAGATTGTGAAGTTAGTAACCTCCTTAAAAATGCGGCAAAGATATGCATTGCTCATATAGAAATGCTCAGCCAGCACCGTCACTGAACTGATCTTGTCATAGTTCTCAGCAATATAATCCGCAACCTGATGAACTCTTTTCTGCTTTTCTATGTGAGTCTTCACTCCCACATCATCCAGTTTGCCAAGTTTTCTCCGCTCAAACCTGTCGGCATCAAGAAAAAGCCTTAAAATTTCAAGCTTAATCCTGCCTGCCGTCATTTTATCCTTTTTACCGGTAGCGAGCCTTTCTATGTTAGCAAGTACTTCCTGGATCAGATCGTCTTCTCCCACCTGATAGACACCGTGATACTTAGAAAAAAAGCTTTTAGCATCTATCCCGAACATGGCGCACATGGGAGCAATAAAACTCTCCTTAAGCTCGATAAGGAGTCTGTCATGGCTGCTTCCGCCTATTATATTGGTCTTGGCAATCTTGGCCTTATCGATGATGGTAATAGTTCCTGGCACCATGCGATAGCACGCCCCCTCATAAAAGAAATTTCTCTGGCCGCCAAATATATACTGGATCTGATATTCATTGTGATAAAATCCAAGAGCCTTGGTAAAGTCCTGATTTCTCGACACTCTTCCAACAGCTATACCATCAAAATCACCCTTGTAAATTTCTTTAAACATTCTCCACCTCTGTCATAATGAAATTATTCAGGAAATATCTTTTTCATCTAACTTAATAAACACCGGATGTTCGAGAGGTGTCTCGTTTGGCTGATGAAGGACTAAAAAAAGCTCTCCTTCAAAAGTTTCAAACAGCATTCCATGTCCACCATCCTTGTCAAAAAGTGGCTTATTATCTACTGTCCAGTTGCCACTAATATCCCCATTATCTGATCTTGCGATTCCCTCCGCATATCCCTGATCAGCCATGGTAGCCCACAGCATGATAAGTTCTCCATTCTTAAGTCTATGCAGAAAGGGGCCATCAGTTACATATACCGGGCCATCCCAAAGTCTGTGGGTTATGCTCTTTACCCAGGGCTTTGCCATTGAAGCACAAAAGAGAGTTCTAGGCTCTGATACCGGTCTCTTAAGATCCTCCGACAGCTCAACTGCACAGATCTGTCCATCTCCCACATCCATCCACTCATGGGAAAAAACCATATAAGGTTTTTGATCTGGAGAAAGATAAAATGTTCCATCAAGACAGTTCCACTCATCAGGAGTTATCTTTCCTTCACTGTGGATCTTGAAGGTGCCAAGCGGATCATCAGAAGAAAGGATCATTGTTCCTTTTTTGTCCAGTGCCTCAGAATTAAATGTAGCAAACATATAAAAAGATCCTTTATAGACATGTACTTCAGGTGCCCAATAGTTTTTGTCAGCCCAAAAGTCTTCCGGCTTATGAAATACCTCAAAAGGGCCATCCCAGGTCACAAGGTCACTACTGGTATAGCAGTCAAACCCATCTGCCTTGCCCCAGCAGGTTTTAGCTCTGGTTCCATACATATAGTAAACTCCACCATATGGCAAAACAAAGGGATCTCTAATGTTAATATCTTCTAGTCTCATTCTTGCTGCTCCTTTATATACAATTTTTTGAACACTTTTTTATAATAGCACACAAAAGTGATTGTTTAATTGCAAAAACTGTACAGAGTAACAATAAAAAAAGGAGTGACCGTAAGGTCACTCCTAATGAGCCCTAGGGACGGAGGTTGTGGCTCATTTTTGTAAAAGTGAGTCACACACTGCATCCCTAGAACTCAATACTTTGGAAAAATGAGCCACAACCTCCGTCCCTAGGGCTCATTTTGGCTACATCAGAATATCTGCTTCTTCACGTCCTCTTTGGTTGCAAAAGGTCCAGGAATTACGTCTGTACCTCTATGCTCTCCAAGATAGTCAACGTTAAAGGTAATTGGTGTTCCATCAGCATTTTCGTACTTTTGCTGAGGCTCAAAGGCTTTACCCAAGACTTCAGTATCAATCATATCTACCTTGAAGTCCTTAAGTACATCATAGATGTTAGTATCAAGATAGTATCCACCATCCTTTTCAACTACATCCACATAAACCTTTCCTGATCCGTCGATGAAGGAATTCTTCTCCTTTGCCCAGCCCTTGGCGCCTTCAAAGTAGGCATTTCCATCAATCCAGACAGGGAGATGTGCAAAGTGGAACTGATCATGCTTCATCATATTTGGATATGGATCATCAAGATCAAACTGTGGAAGCCACTCGTCATAAGTTGGATACTCATCAAAGCAGTATGTTCCAACCTTTCTGTTCTCTGTATACTTCTTGTCAGGCTCTGAATCATTTAAAAGAACCAGGTCATCAGAAGGCCACTTCTGGATGAAGATATTGTTGTAAATGCGGTCATCACCATGAAGAATAGTCATAAAGCCCATTACTTCTGTTCTGTGTGGCATATGATATGGTGTGTATCTCCAGGTTGTTCCCTCTCCAACCATAGTAAAGGAGCCAGCACAGAGATTATGTACCATAGCTACGCCCTGAGTTGCTATGCGAAGTGAAACATCTGACAAAAGGATATTGTTATCGATAAGTGTTGGTCCATGGCTTACTTCTACGAAGATATCCTGACATGTCATTCCGCCCTTAAGCTGCTCAGCAAAGGAAGGTCTTTCATTATCATGTAAAAGATTCTGTGTGATCCTTGTACCCTGAGCTTCCCAGTCACACCAGATTCCCATTGTGCAGTGGTGGATGTGATTGCGGCGCATGACTACATCGATAGCTGCGTGCATCTTGATACCTGCAATCTCAGCTCCGCCAAGCTCCATCATATTGTTGATATGATGAATATGGTTATCTTCGATGATGCTGAATACGCCGCCCATACGTCCGATAATACCACCCTGCTCACAGTGGTGGATATTATTGCGGCGAATTATATGGCCTCCGATCTTTTCTTTTAACCAGCCATAATACTGACCACGGCATACAGAATCTCTCTCCATCTGAGTAGGACTCTTTAAATGCTCTGTTGTGTAGTAGTTGCTGTTTTCAGGATCAAAATAGCGTCCAACGCAGATTCCTGCGCATTTACTTCCCCAGATGTCGCAATCTTCAATGATCCATCCCTTACTCCAATGAGGACTGATCATTCCATCCTGATAAGCTGCTGGTGGAGCCCATGTTGTTGCAGCTTTATTGATGTTAAAACCGCTGACTGTAATGAATCCCACGCCTTCTTTTTCCGGCATGAAGCACTCACGTCTTACTGTGATCTCAACGTTTTCTTTATTAGGATCTGCTCCGCCAAAGTTAGCGTAAAATACTGTTTCGTTATTTTCTTTATCCTGCTCTGCGTACCATTTTCTGGTGGATTTCTCAGGAACCCATGAACATTCATAGACTTTAGCCTCAATACACTCATCTACGCTCTGAGCCTCGTAAAGAGCTTCATCATTAAGCCATACACAGCCTGTGTGCTTGTTTGGTGTAGCGAAATACCAGTCGCCATAAACAAGTGTTGTATAAGGATTGTATTCACCAAAGATGCTGTTCTTTACTCTGGTTTTCCACACATCACCTTCATGTTTTTCCCAAGAGCTGACCTTCTCAGCGCCTGTGATAATTGCACCAAGTGGCTTTTCGCTTCTATATACTATTCTGTTTTCCTCTGTTCCTGGATTAACAGGATTTACATATTCTCTGTAAACACCAGGAGCAACTACTATCTCATCACCTGGTAATGCGACTTTAGCTGCTTCATTTATTCGTCTAAAAGGCAGCTGCTTACTTCCATTTCCATCGTGCTTTGCGTTAACGTCTACGTAAATTGTCATAATTACCTTCTTTCTTTTGCTGTCTATTAGCCCTTAACCGCACCTGCCATCATACCTTTTACCAGCTTATCCTGGAATATGATGAAAAGAGAGATCATAGGAAGTACTGAGAGTGTCAGAACTGCTAAAATTATAGGAATATCAAGTGAATGCTCACCTTTGAACTGACCAAGTGCTAGTGGAAGTGTCTTTTTTGAAGGAGTAATGATAAGTGTATTCGCAAAAGCAAATTCATTCCACATTGCTACACCGTTATATATTGCCAGTGTTGATAATCCGGACTTTGAAAGTGGAAGTATCATCCTGAAAAAGTTCTGATAACGGTTGCATCCATCAATTTCTGCTGATTCCTCAATCTCTTTTGGAATAGTCTTCATAAATGCTGTAAGGATAAATACAGACATTGGAAGTGCAAAAGCTACATATGGTCCGATAAGAGCCTTAAGTGAATCATAGATTCCTATGTTTGTAGTAAGTTTAAAGATAGGAATAAGTGTAACATGCATTGGTACCGACATCATAGCAACTATGGTTGCATATATAAATGGGTTTAACTTGAAGTTCATTCTTGCAAGTGGATAAGCTGCAAAGGCTGAAATGATGAGCATAAGTACCAAAGAAACACCAACTACCACTACGCTTCTAAAGAAGAAGCCGAAAAATCCGTGGGTTACAACTTCCACATAATTGAGGAAGTACCAGGGATCTGGTAAATGAAATACTCCCTGCTGAAGCATATCGAACTGTTTGCGGAACGAGTTGATCAGCATAAAGCAAAATGGTGTAAGTGTAAGCACTAACTGTATAAGTGCAAATATAATAGCAATCGTCCAAGCAATCCTTGACTTGATCTTGGACTTTTTATATTCATTTTCAATTGTCATTAGTAATCCTCCTTAACCTTGAATACTTTGTTAAAGAGCAGTGCTATAGCTGTTATCAGAACGAACATTCCTGCTGCTACGCACGAACCATATCCCATATTAAACTGCTGGAATGACAGCTTGTACATATATGTAGCCATGAGCTCTGTGGATCCTGAAGGACCTCCCTGAGTCATATTCCAGATCATATCGAAATACTTAAGAGATCCGATAAGTGACATTGTACATGCAGTCTTAAAGATAGGTCCCAAAAGAGGTATTGCAATGTGGCGGATATACTGGCCTCTGGTGGCGCCATCGATAATAGCTGCCTCATATATAGCAGTATCGATATTTCCGTATCCGGCAATGAAATAAACCATATAAAAAGGTGTAAATTGCCATGCCATTACCCCAATAACAGTAAATAAGGCGTTTGGAGATGTTCCAAGAAGATCGACAGTAGTTCTTTTACCATTTATAAGTGTTGCAAGAGAAGAAATGATACCTCCATTAGTTGCAAGTGCGTATATGAAAAGAAACGCGATTGCAACAGAACTCATAAGATATGGTAAAAACCAGATGATCTTAAAGATATTAAACTTCTTACCACCTGCATCAAGAAAAGTTGCAAGTAACATTCCGATAGGAATCTGTAAAAGAATTGAGAAAACCATTACAGTCAGATTGTGTCTGAAGGATTTCCAGAACATCTCATCATGTAAAAGAGTTTTCCAGTTTTCAAAGCCTATAAACACCCTGTCTGCAGATATACCATTCCATTTGTAGCCGCTTATGGCAAATGTATCTATTACAGGATATACGATAAATATTGCTATCAGCAAAAGCGCTGGCAACAGGAATACAGTTGCTGCCTTGGCTGTACTCTTTGCTTTTGCCTGAGCAAGCCCTTCTTTTTTACCTTTACTCACATTAGCTCCTTCCCTGCCGCCTATTAGACGAAACAATCTTAACTAGTGATTATGAAAAACCGCCCGCAGGAAGTTTATTTCCTGCGAGCAGTTACTTTTATAAGACTTCAGTAAAGACATTCCCCTTTGCTTTACTGTTCAGCAATCGCTTTCTGCATTGCTGCATCTTCTTCCGCACCAATCTCTTCTGGAGTCTTCTCAAGACCAAAGAGCTCTGTCATGCAGTTCTTGTGAACTTCTGTTACAGATGCTGGAAGGTACTGGTCATACCAAAGCTGTACGTTTGATGCGCTAAAGAATACGTTTGCTACAACCTTATCGTTAGGGTCATCAACAGTATCAGCACCGTAGCCCTTGATTGAAGGAATTGCACCTACTGCAACCTGCATCTGATTGTATGTATCATCGTTGTAGTACTGAGTAGCAAGAACATAGCAAGCATCAAGCTTCTCCTGGTCAATAGAACCATCTTCCTTGAAGCAGTTGAATGAGAATCCGTTACCGATAGCTGTTCCGATTTCAACATTCTGAGGAACACCAGCTGCCTTAGCCTCTGTATCCTCAGGGAAGCGGAATACACCGATGTTCTCTGTGTACCACTCTTCATTGTCGTTCTTCATTCCTGAAGACTGCCATGAACCATGAAGCATCATTGCTGCTGAGCCATCATACATAAGCGCTCTATCCTGGTTATCATCTGCTGTAAGAGAGTTAACACCATCTGGGAAATATCCCTTTCTTACCCAATCCTGGATCTTCTCAGCTGCATAGATGAATGCAGGGCTGTTGAAAGAACCGCCATTTTCCTGTGTATAAGCTGCATCAAACTCAGCATTTCCTGAGTGACGAGCTACAAGATACATGTAGTACATTGAACCTGTCCACTTGGAAGCATTTGCAAGTGAGAATGGAATGTAGCCTGCTGCCTTAAGCTTTTCGCAAGCTGCCTCGAGTTCATCGATAGTTTCAGGAACTTCGATTCCCTGCTCAGCAAAGATTGTCTTGTTATAGTAGATATCGCATCCTGAAAGTCCACCGAAAGGAATAGCAAGAAGCTTTCCATCATATGAAGACTGTGCTATAGCAGCATCAATAAATTCAGGGTGATCATATTTGGCATACATATCTGTGATATCGATTGCATGACCTGACTTGTAATACTCAGCCATAGGACCGCCGCCCCAGTGCATGTACATATCAGGACACTGTCCTGAACTCATAGCAACAACCAGCTGCTGCTTGTAGTTATCATTCTGCTGATGAACCTGAGTAACCTTGATATTAGGATAATCCGCCATGAATCTCTGAACTGCAGCTTCCTGCGTTGATTTTCCAGGATCATCTGTAGCGATATCCCAAAGAAGAATCTCTAAAGGCTCTGTTGTTAAAGTTGGAAGATTCTTTCCATCTGTCTGCTTACCTGTTGAAGCACTAGCACTATCTGTTGTTGTCTCTGTTGTTGTCTCTGTTGTAGTCTCTGTCTTTGTTTCAGATGATTTGCTATCAGATGTTCCTGAGGCAGGTGCTGAACTTGATCCGCAACCAGCAAGTGTTGTAACAGCAAGTACTGATGCAAACAAGACAGCCAAAAATTTGTTTTTCATACAATATCCTCCTAAATAAAGTTATAAGTTTCTTTGCATACCTTCTGAGAATATCCTTGTTTCGAAACATTGGATCGATCATTTGATAATACAACTTTATAATGATTCTCCTTTTTTGGCTTGTGCAAAGTTGCTAATCACCATACCAAAATTGCTATTATAATATGTATATTGTTAATAGTTTTTGTGGCTACATCTTATCTTTGCATCAATTTGTCGGTTTTTTTCACGTTTTTTAAGTATATATATGTTATAATTCACATTAATCTTCAAAATACATTTATTGCTTTTAGGCAATATGTATTTTACCCATAGCAATTTTTAACCTATTAAGCATCTCAAAAACTACTTCAGGAGAATTTACAGAATATGAGAAGCGACTTAGACCTTGCAGCAAGCGCAAAAGAAAACATCCAGCACAAGATCGGTACCAACCTTAGAATGTTCATAAATAGGCTCCATACCGACTTCCCGCCACACTGGCACACTGACGTTGAGATCATATGGCCCAAGGAAGCACCATACAGGGTTGTATGCTCCAATCAAACCTATGACGTAGAGATAGATGATATACTCCTCATCTGCCCTGCAGTTCTACACGAAATCTTTTCCCCTACTCCGGGATCAAGAATCTATATTCAGGCAGATTTTTCAGGCATTGTTTCACTAAAAGAAATAGACAAAGCCTTTCGCCTCATGTCTCCAGCCCTGCATATAAAGAAAAAGACCTGTCCACCAGAAATCTATGAACAGGTCTGCAATTATCTAAACAGTATCATGGAATTATATTTTGGTTCCGCTCCTCCAATCCATATTAGAGAAGGAGAAGTTGATGACGACAGTGTCGTTGCCTTTACTGAGCTTGCCCCTTTTGGCGAGCTTGAGATCTACTCTATTCTTTTGCAGTTTATTGCCTTTTGCAGCAAAAACATAGACATTTTTAGAGGTACAGATTCTGTCTTGGTTTCATCAACTTATAAGAACACTATCTCACTTAGTAATGTATGTACTTATATCTCTGAGCACTTTGCTGAAAATATAAGTCTTGAAAGCATCGCCACATATGCTGGTTTTAGCAAGTATCATTTTGAAAGGATCTTTAGCGAATACGCCGGAATGACCTTTTACCAGTATCTACAGCAGATGCGTATTAACTATGCTCAGACTCTTTTGTCTAATCCTGAGCTATCTATTACTGATATATCTTTCCAGTCAGGTTTTGCCAGCTCTACTGCATTTACAAGAGCCTTTAAAAAAAGTACCGGGTACCCGCCCTCACAATTTAGAATGTTAAATGAGGCCAAGCACCCGTTATCGGCAAATCCTTATTTCGCTAGTACTTAAAGTTCCGTACCTGAAGTCCGTATATGAGCCCTAGGGACGGAGGTTGGAGCTCATTTTTCGGGACAATGGGTTTTATCAGATATCGAACACCAGAGCTTTCCCGAAAAATGAGCTCCAACCTCCGTCCCTAGGGCTCACTTTCCGTCACTCCACATTCTTCAATGCTTCATTCATCGGAATCTTACCGATCTTGCGGTACTCAATGATGGCAACGACTGCGTAAGTGATGATTCCCATCAGGAACATCTTTACATAAGCTGAAGGGTCAAGCCAGATCACCATCCAGCCGCTCATCATCTTTTTGAGCATCACTCTGAATATGCCAACCATCACGTAAGATAGTATTGGATATGAAATAAGGAGCGAAGCTACAACAACTAATGCTGTTGGGATTATGTAAAGAGTTGCGATCTCTTTTTTGGAATAACCCAGGATCTTGGCCATTGAAATGGACTGCACGTTTCTCTCTATAATGAGCTTGGATAATATGTAAATAAGTACAATGAACATGATGACTGAGAAACCATCCACCATGTACATGAGATTACCCATAGATATCATGAGCTGCCTGGACACTCTTGTAAGAGATTCCTCATCAACCGTCGTTCCTATGTATTTCCCCTCTATATCAGTGATCTCGCTATCTGAGAAGTATCCTGAAAAGAACTCTTCGTCATAGCCCAAAACATCATTTAGATGCTTCTTACTCATAAATACTGTGATTCCGCCGTCGTAATCATAGATTCCCGAAACCTTAAAGCCATAATATCTGTCTTCGTATGGCTCTTTTAAGGTAATGACATCACCCTTTCCAAGGCCGTATTTATCCGCATAGGCCGAGGATATAAGGACCATCTTCTCATCGAATTTGGCATCTATATATCTGCTGTCTTCCTGAATACCATAAAGAGTAACTTCCTCAACTCTTGTTCCACCTTCTCCTGTAGTTTTCAGACTGTAGGCCGAGAACTTTTCTGCATCAGGATTATTGGTTGTGATCTTACTTTGTAAAAAAGTATATGAAAAAGCTGCTGAAAGCTCATCATTTGAATCTATGGCTCCTGCAGGCATCTGCAAAAGATATATATGCTTAGCCAGCATGGACTCTGTCACTATTCCCTGATAGTGAACTAGAAGTGGTGGCAGCATCATACCAAAGAAAAGAAGCATGTTTGCAAATAAAAGACCTGTAAAAAGGATAATGTAGCTACTCTTATTTTGTATAAGAATACGAATGCGGAACCTATCAAAAAATCTGATCTTCTTATTTAGCCTAACCGCTGTCTTTTGCTTCTTACCTGAAAGGTCACGTTTTATGAGCTTTAATGGGCTAAGCGCAAGTTTTTTCCTAAGGATAAAATATGTGATCACCAGCATTATGACCATTGGGATTATTGTGGTCCTGATAAAAGCCTCAGCATTCCACAATGTCACATAAGTTGGAAGTGAGTAGCTTCCGTAGTACATTGCAGCGCAAACGTCCTTAAAAAACGTATATCCAAGGATATTACCTATAATGGATGCGATTATAGTAACAACTAGTGGCATTGCCATATAGTGCCTTATGAGCTCATTTATGGTATATCCTGAAGCTCGTAGAGTTCCAATTACAGTAGCTTCTTTGTGAATCGTATTATTTATTGTGATACCAAATACGAAAGCTACAATGATAATAATGATGTACAAAAGAACTTCCATCATGGCCTTATCACTTCCAAGGTCCTCACCAGTAAAGGTGATAGCCTGATCAAGATATCTTGGAATGAAATTCTCCAAAGTAACTTTCTTGGCCATGTGCTCCATGAGATCATCGGATGCTTCTTTTTCCTTTTCTTCTGTAGTAGGTCTAACGTCATAGATCCAACCGTAATTGTACTCAACATCATCTTCGTTATAAGTATTAAACTGATCCTTAGAGACTATTGCTACTCCAAAGGCTGATGAATCAAACATCATATCGTTGTTACTATAAAAAAGTGCACTGTAGTCAGATAATGCCACAAGTCCTACGATGCTATAGTTCTTGCCCTCAGATACAAGACTGTCTCCAACCTTTAAGTCATTGTTATCAGCATACATTCTGTCTATTGCTATTTCCTGCGGTTTCTTAGGAAGACGTCCCTCCATAACACAGACCTTATCTATTTCTTCTCTATTTGCAAAGATCCTAAGCTTTGTCTCATTATCAAAGTTCTTTTCCACATAGAAATTCTCATAAACAGTAACGTTTTCTTTTTCTATCCAGTCTTTTTCAGTATCTGTAAGTTTATCTTCTGTCCTAAAATTACCATTCTCTACGTTGTACTTATCAAAGCTTTCGTTATATGCAGTTATCATACTGTCACCTGCAACCAAGAAGCCTGATACAAAACCGATTGAAAGTACCAGCAATATGAAGATGACTATGTATTTTCCGACATCGCTTCTAAGCTCTCTAAGGAGCCTTTTATTTAATGGATTCTTCATAAAATGCTCCTTTACCAGTCGAGTTCTTCAGCTGTCATCTTATTTTCATTTCTGTAGCTCTTTCTAATGACGCCGTCTCTTAGCTTCACCACAAAGTCAGCCATATTCTTGATGGCATCGTTGTGAGTAACCATGATGACTGTATTTCCATACTTTTGATTGACCTGTTCGATAAGGGTCAGGATCTCTTTTGACGTATTGTAATCAAGGGCTCCTGTTGGTTCGTCGCATAAGAGGATATCAGGATTTTTTACTATAGCTCTTCCTATGGCGCATCTTTGCTGCTGTCCGCCAGATAACTGGCTAGGAAGCTTATTCTGGTGCTCTTTGAGTCCCAGAATTTCTATGATCTCATCGATATTAAGTGGATTGTGGGAAAGATATGCTCCCACCTCGATATTTTCTCTGACAGTAAGATTTGGGATCAGATTGTACATCTGAAAGATGTATCCTAGGTGTTCTCTTCTGTAGGACGTAAGAGCCTTTTCATCCATATCCGCCATGCTCTTACCTCGTATTACTATCTTGCCGGAATCTGCGTTATCGATTCCTCCAATGATATTAAGGAGTGTGGATTTACCAGAACCAGACGGTCCAAGAAGTACTACAAATTCCCCCTGCTCGATTCCAAGGCTTATATCCTTTAGTACTTCTATTCGGCTTCCACCTTCTCCATATGATTTTTTGATGTTTTGAAGTTCAAGTTGCATAGATTTTTTCTCCTCCTATCTGCTCATAAGATCAGCACACAACAGCAAGCTCTTCCAAAGTAGCCCCCTTTCTATGAGCATCGCTGTATATCTCCGTGCACTTTTTGTATCTGTCAAAGGTCTTAAGAGCTGACTCTTTATCACCATAAACTTTCCAGAAGCCTGTATACATGACGCCTTCTGCGGAACTTTTCATGAATCCCTTTACGTCTTTTACCGGATACCCCAGGAAAAGACCTATCTCATGAGGAAAATCCTGGTCCTCATTTAGGTGTCTTGCAAGCTCTGCAACGCAAAGGTCAGCGTTGGTACAAGAATAACCTTTCTCCTTAAGGATCTGGCAAACCTCTTCATTGGCAAAATCCCTTTTTAGAAATGATGGCCTGTAGAGATAAATAAGAGCATGGTCCTTGGTATACTTTACCGGAATCATTCTAAGACCTTTTTTGCATAGTCTTTGATTAAATTCCCTTACCTCCTGGATGAACTTTTGTCTGTCATCCATATCCACGTTGAATAGATTTCCTGTCTTGAGCCCTGCCAGGGTTGGTGAGCATAGGCTAACAACTAGTTGGTCCCCCATTGCTGTCCTCCGGTGTTTTAGTTTTTTGTGATAATTATTGTCATTTAAATTCCTTGATTTGAATGTTAGCATATGCTAACTTCTTTTTCAAGAGCACTACTATTTATTTGTTGCTCAGAAAGGATGAAACAGTATGAATAAAGTTAAAGTTGTTTTTTGGAGTGGAAGTGGAAATACACAGGCAATGGCTGATGCCGTTGCAAACGGGATCACTAGCGCTGGTGGTGAAGCTGAAGTAACTACCTTTGATGCACTTAGCCCATCTGAGGCTTCTAAAGATTCTGTAATTGCTTTTGGATGCCCAGCTATGGGCGCAGAAGTTCTTGAAGAAGGAACTGTAGAGCCATTCATGGAGCAGTATGAGAATATCTGCAATGGCAAGAAGATTGCCCTCTTTGGTTCTTATGGCTGGGGCGATGGCCAGTGGATGCGTGACTGGGTAGATCGCCTCAAATCAGCTGGCGCTACTATCATCGGTGGCAAAGGCGTCATTGCCAACAACGCCCCAGATGATGCTGCAATCTCTGAGTGCGAAGATCTCGGCAGAATGCTTGCCCAGGCTTAAGTCGACCTAGACAGGAAAGTGAGCCCCAGGGACGGAGGTTAGGGCTCATTTTTACAAAAGTGAGCCCTAACCTCCGTCCCTGGGGCTCACTTTTTTGTTACTTCATGTAACGTCTTCTACAAACAGCAAGTCCCAAAATTCCCAAGACTATGAATATTCTTGAAATATTAGCTATCCATGCGGTATCGACATAATACCCTGGTTCAACCTGTTTTTTATCTGAAAGTTTTAGATTAACTGTAATGGGAATATCCGTGTAATTATCTGTCATTGCTGTAACAGTTATTGTTCCAGTCATGTCTTTTGGCCCAGCATCTACTGTATATAAGAGTTTGTCATCTATGACAGTGGGTGCTGAATGGAATGTCACATCTCCTACATAGCTAAGAGCATAGCTTGTAAGCTTGCAATCTTCTGGTAAAAGTGCCACAAGATTTATGGTATCTGCTCCCCCTGTTGCGTAAAAGTAAGTCTGTGTAACTGATGGATATTTATCCAAAGTCTTTTTTCCATCTGAAGTTGCGTAAGTTAAAAAGCTTGTGTCCTTAAGTAAAAAAGCTATAACTCCAGCTAGTAACACAAATCTGCATAACATTTCCCAATTCTTTTTCATACTCATAAAGTATCTCCCTATACTTTTTTCTAATCTCTTTTCGCCTCGATTCATTTTATTGCACTAAATTGTTTTTTCAATGAATTTGGGATGAATGTCTAAAATTATGGGATGAATGATATCATTATTTCTTGAATATCGTTTGCAAGATGATATTATTAAAAAAGCTGTACGAAAAGACATTAAAAAAGGGAATTAACGTATGAATATTGCTATTGTTGATGATATTTCTTTGGAAATAGATCGTTTGACCACAATGATTGAAAAATACATGGAAGAAAACCACCATTCTGTTAAAATCAGCTCTTTTAACAGTGCTGAAGAGTTCCTTGCTGACTACAGACCTCTTAAATACACACTGATCTTCATGGATATCTACATGGATCAGATGTCTGGTATTGAAGCTTCTAAACAGATAAGAGAAATGGATAGCGATACTCTCATCGTTTTCCTTACTACAAGCCTTGATCATACCTTTGATGCCTTTGGTGTACACGCTTTTCAGTATCTCATCAAATCGCCTGATGATGAGACTTTAAGGATTTCTGTCTGCAAGGTCCTTGATGAAGTCATTTTTCTTCGCTCAGCAGAGGGTAAAAAGATTTCTATCGTAGTAGATGGCGAAAATATAGATATTGCTTTTTCTGATATTGTCTATGCTCAGAGTCAAAAGAACTATATTCAGCTGATAGACAGAATGCAAAACAGCTATCGTACACGAATGACCTTTTCTGATATCTGCGAACTTCTAAAGTCCGACAATAGATTTTTGCGGATAAACCGCGGTATCATGATCAACATGGACCATATCACAAATTGGGGCAAAGAAACCTGTGAGCTAGCAGGCGGACACATGCTTCCTATAAATGTAAGGGAACAAAAGACCTTGAATGAGATCAGACAGAATTATGTGTTTGCTAAACTGCATAGTAAAAGACCTTCAGGAGGCGCAAAGTAATGGAACTTAAAAACTTTCTTTTACCTTTCATGAACTTCATGCTCCTTTTTCCAACAACTATTTTGTGCCTTGCGCCAGCTCACGATCATCTTAGGGAGAAGTGGTCTTTCGCTGTGATAAGGCTTTCTGTGCTGATCATATGCACTGCTGTAGTTCTTTCATTCTTTGCAATGTACCTTTCATATTATTGGAACATTTTATATGTACCAGCCTTTGCAGTAGTCTTTTGTGGCTACCACTTTGCAACAAAGCTACACATATCACAGTCTTTTTCAATTTACCTTTTGGTGTGTGCACTTACCACTTTTATAAGTAATTTCTCCATTGTTTTTGATGCTTTCCTTCATCCCGACGGAAACCTCTCTGATTTCAGCTTCACAGCCAGTATAGTTGAGCTTACGTTTGTACTTCTATTCTGCTGTTTATCCGCGTATCCTGCTGCCAAATACGGCGGATATCTGATAAGTCACCTTCAGCAACCTGATGTATGGTGGACTGCTGGCATAGTATCTTCTTTATTTTTCATCTTCAATCAGATCATGGTAGTCCGTAAGTACTCTACTCTTCATACCAACATGGTAGGAGCTGCTTATATTGCAGTTATGCCGATCATGTTTATCATGCTTATATTCCTTTGCATTATTTTTTACTTCATGGTAAGTGCCATCATCAAAAAGGCTGAGCTTGATGATAGAAACCACATCTTGGAGATGCAGGAAAAACAGTATGAGTCGCTTCAGCAGTACTTAAATGAAGATGCCAAGGTTCGTCATGACTTTAGGCAGACTATATATACGTTAAAAGAGCTCTCTTCTGCCAAAGACTATGATACTTTAGATGATTACTTAAGCCGCTATATCGACATTGTTCCTCAAAAGAACACTCAATCCTTCTGCCAGGATAATGCACTTAACGCCCTTTTAAATCACTACTATCAAAGAGCCTTAAAAGACAATATAAAAACTGATATTGAGGTATCACTTCCAGGTAAGCTACATATGGACAGCATTTCACTTTGCTCCATAGTTGGAAACATTTTAGAAAACGCCATTATTGCCTGCTCAGAGATACCAGAAGAAAAGCGTTTTATCCACCTTGTAATCTCTAAAGAGCAGGGACAAGAAATCTACATCGCTGTCTCAAACTCTTTTAACGGAAAAACAAGACAAAAAAATGGCCGCTACCTCTCCACCCACAAGGGAGGAAACGGCATCGGCCTTATCTCCGTTACAGCCACCTCAGAACAGCACGGCGGCTCAGCATCATTCACTCATGACGACAAAGTCTTCTATTCAAATATCATGCTTGTAGACAAAAATGAGCCCTAGGGACGGAGGTTGGGGCTCATTTTACTGTGATAGGGAGCATGCTATGGGGTGCCCGACCGCAGACCCACAGGCAGCTATCCTACAGTATATTATTTTCGAATCTCTGAGAATTTTGCTTAGTTCATGAGCTTTTATTTTTCTTTTGAAATTCTGTTTTTGAAACACTGTCTGAGTCTTTGATGCCATTTTTGCTGTAAAGTTTTGTTTTGCCCTCATCAAGAAAACGATACTTTTCTATATGCTCATGCAGTTTTTGTTTAATACGCATGCTCTTGCTACAGACTTGCAGGGCGGAATTTATAATAAGTGGTCATAGGAGCTACGCTCCCATAACAGAAAAAGAGACGACTCTCCAAGCTAGCATGAGAGATCGTCTCTTTATTCTGTTAACAAAGCCCGCCAAAAGCGGGCGTGACCACTTATTATAAATTATTACCGCCCTGCTTCAAACAACGCAAACCGCATGCGTGTCAAAAACTGCTTATGAGCATAAGAAAATGGCGTTTTCTTGACAATCGTTCAAACCCAAAACTTTACAGACAAAAATGTGCTTCAAAGACGAGTTTGTTTCATAGAATTTCAAAAGAAAAATAAATGCCATGAACTGCAAAATCCGAAGGATGAGAAAAAATATACTGTAGGGTAGCTGCCTGTGGGTCTGCGGTCGGGCACCCCATAGCATGTTCCCTACCACTAAAAAAAGTGAGCCCCAACCAACCTAGGGCTCACTTTTTCTCACTCAGTCTTTTTTGTGTCCTACTTTTTCAAGTGCACATTTGATGATGAGTCCTGCTCCAAGAACGATTGGAACAAATACTAAAAGTACATCGATGAGTGAAACATAACTAAAGTAAATTTCGGTGCCAAGCATTAGTGCAAGAACAAAAACAACTAATGATGCGATAAGGCATCCGATCGTGAATTTATTTTTCTTTACTACTACTGCAATGGCAGAAAGAATAAGAAGCACCAGAACTATAGCTGATGTATTAACTCTGCCTATGCTGTAGAATCCAAATGATGTTATTCTCATCATCTTGAAAAGCATAAATAAACCAATACATACAAGTGCCCAACCAATATTTCTTTTTGTCATCTCACAGTACCTCCATATCTGTAAATATAAGTTTTCCCCTCAATAAAAAGTATAGATGAGAAACAACTATAACATAATACCTAACCATGCAAATTAAAGTCAATATATACCGTTTAGTGCGCAAAATATAAGCGATAAAACGCAAAACTATACCAAAAAGCTGTTTATATACATTTTATTATACTTTTAAGTTGAATTTAGGTTGGCCATTCATAATGCACTCATAGCAAACAATTCATTTTTAAGGAGAAACACTATGAAAAAATTAGAAGTAAAAAAACTTATCCCATATGTAGGACTTATGGTTATGTGTGCAACTGTTACAGGCTGTGTTCAACAGGCTGCTACGCAGTCAACAACAGATACTACTATTTCTACAGAAGATATAAGTAGCAAGGAAATAAATGAGATGCCTGAAGGCAAAGCTCCTGAGGATGCTCCTGAAAAGCCTGACGGAGAAGCTCCAAATGGAGAAAGGCCTGATGGTGCCCCAGAAAAGCCTGACGGAGAAGCCCCAGACGGTGCTCCAGGCGGCGGTTTTGGTGGAGGCGGAATGAGTAGTGCTGATATAGATTACTCAGGTGCTGTAGAGATTACAAGCAGCGACTCTCAGAAAGGAAAAACTTATTCAAGCACCACAGCTGACGAATCAGCTCTTTTAATAGAAACTTCTGAAGACGTTACTATCACAGATGCTACTGTTACTAAGACTGGCGACTCAGACGGCGGTGATAACTGCAACTTCTATGGTCTTAATGCAGCTGTTCTGGTAAAAGATGGCTCAACAACCACTATCACAGGTGGCACTATCACATCTGACGCTGACGGAGCAAACGGTGTCTTTTCCTATGGTGGTAACGGTGGTCAAAACGGGTCTACCGGTGATGGAACAACAGTTAACATATCTGATACAGCGATCACCACAACTGGTGATGGTTCAGGCGGAATCATGACAACAGGCGGCGGTGTTACAAATGCCAAAAATCTTACAGTTACTACAAGCGGTCAGTCATCTGCTGCCATTAGAACTGACAGAGGAGGCGGAACAGTCACTGTAGATGGAGGAACCTATACCACTAACGGTCTTGGCTCTCCTTCTATCTATTCAACTGCAGACATTACTGTTTCAAATGCAACACTAGTTTCAAACCTTTCAGAAGCAGTTTGTATTGAAGGTATGAACTCTATCACACTCACAGACTGCGACATGACTGCAAACAATACTCAGATGAACGGAAATGCTACTTTCCTTGACTCTATCATGATCTACCAGTCAATGTCAGGTGACGCCGACAGCGGTACATCAACCTTTGATATGACAGGCGGGCTCACTTACAAGCAAAAATGGTCATGTATTCCA
This sequence comes from Butyrivibrio hungatei DSM 14810, assembly GCF_900143205.1. Classification (GTDB taxonomy): domain Bacteria; phylum Bacillota; class Clostridia; order Lachnospirales; family Lachnospiraceae; genus Butyrivibrio; species Butyrivibrio hungatei. Next base: position 99,064 of record NZ_FRDH01000003.1, read on the forward strand.
TGTAACTAACACTAATGCTGTTATCAACCTTGAAAACGTAAAGATCACAAATAAAGACTCTGACAATATTCTTCTTTCAGTATGTGACGATGGTTGGAGTGGTGCTGATAACATCGCAACACTAAATGCAGTAGATCAGACACTTGAAGGAACAATTCTTGTAGGCGATAATTCTACTCTTACACTTAATCTCACTAAGGGATCAAGCTTTACAGGAACAATAAGTGGAAAAATCACTAATGCCAAAGGTGACACTGTTTCAACTGAGATTGGAGAAGTCAACGTAACTCTTGATAGCACAAGCACATGGACACTTACAGCTGATACATACATCACATCATTTGATGGAAATATCTCAAATGTTGTATCTAACGGATATACTCTCTACGTAAACGGCGTAGCAATGAACTAAAATATATAACACAAATGGGACGGTTTAAGCCGTCCCATTTTTTGAGCCCTAACCTCCGTCCCTAGGGCTCATTTTCTGACAGTCATTTCGCCTGCCATATTTATTGAATAATAATCTTTAATCTCTGAGCTGTTATCTGTCATGCCAAGGATCCACATGAGTTTGGTAAGAGCTGCTTCACTTGTCATATCGTGAGCTTCTAATGCTCCGATCTCGAGAGTTCTTTTACCAGTTTCATAGACGTCCATCTTGGAGCCTTCGTATCTGCACTGGGTTCCCACAACTACTGTCATTCCGCCCTTAATGAGCTTATCAAGGGTTCCGATGAAGTCGTGCTTAACAAATGGCATACCGCCAATTCCATAGGCCTCAATATAAAGACCTTTGTAGCCCTGATCAGCAATACTTTCAAGGAAGCTCCTGTGAATACCTGGGAACATCTTGATCATGCAGACTTTATCAGAAAAAGTATTGGAAAGCTTGAAGATTCCGCTTCTTTCTGGAACTGCTTTCTCATCTATTGTCATACCAAGGGAACTGATAGTAGCAATGTTTGGATAATTGATACTTTCAAAGGCATCAAAGCTAAGGGATCTTACTTTTGAAGCTCTGCAGCCCAGCATAACTTTACGATTAAATGCCACAAATACGCCTGGAATCTGACTTGCTGCCATATGGATCGCACATCTGCAGTTCTCCATAGCATCCGCTATAGGATTGGTGATAGATAGCTGAGAGCCAGTGATCACAACTGGTATACCAATGTTTCTAAGCATAAATGATAGCATTGATGAAGTATATGCAAGTGTATCTGTTCCATGGATCACAACTATTCCGTCGTAATCATTTCTGCATTCGCTGATACGCTCTGCAAGTTTGCACCAGTCCTCAGGAAAAATATTGGCACTATCAAGGCTACAGAAATCCTCTATCTCGATGTCAGTATCACCTGATACCATCTGTAGTTCTTTTTGCATGTCATATATAGATAACCCCGGGATCAGACCATTACTCTTCATGACTGCTGACAATGTGCCGCCTGTATTTATTATCAAGATCTTTTTACTCACGTTTATATCCCCTTAAAAGTTCCATCGCTTTTTTATAAGATGCCGCCATATCTGACGGTCTCTGCACTTTATATCCTGAAATATTACTATCTGGTGAATAATCGCCAATGACTAATGCTTCATTTACTGAAACCTTAAAGTCTTCGCAATACTTCTGTATTGTAGTAAAAGATGCTCCCTCATTGCAAGTCAAAAACTCATCAAAGATATTTCCTAAAGAAGATGCCACCGCTTCTACGCTACTTACCCCGATAACCCTAGCTTTATTTCTCTCTTTTAACATTCCAAGCTGCATCATCAAAATATCGTCTGGAGCCTTATCTACATCAACAAATATAAGTTTATACATCCGGTAATTACCTCTTTGACTGTATTCGATCGGCCATGTCAGCTTTGCTGCTAACACAGATTCCCTATTGGATAAAAAAAGAATGCCACAAAGGGCATCCTTTTTCAAATCTTATCTAATGATCAGAACTTAGTTTACAAATACATTTGCACGGTTATTGAAGTAATAACGGTTTACAAAGAACATAACAACTGAAACGATAAGCTGAAGGATCGTACTTGATGTAAATCCTGGAATTGATGTCATTACAGTAACAAGTAATGCATAGATAAGTGATAAAGCAAAGTTCAAAGCATAAAGTGCACAAACAAGCTTACCTGCATTAGCCTTACGCTTGATGATAGATATAGCAGCCATTACACCAACAACTGCAGTACCAAGTGTAAGAACACCTGCGATGGTATCAATTGGCTTAAGCGCGCTGAAGTATGAATATACATCCTCTGCTGAAACCCCTACAGTGTTATAAACTGAACCTGTTAAAAATGCTATACCAGAAACAAGATTTATAAGTGCTCCAACCCAAAGAACGAAGTATCCGAGGAAGTTAGCCCACTTCATTCCAAGTGGCTCCTGCTGAGGAACGTAGTTAAATGCTGAACCATCAACTGGTGCTCCCATAGGCTGACCGTTGTTTACAGGTGTCTGCTGAACTGGTGTTGCATTAACTACTGGTGTTACTGGATTACCGCAGTTTGGGCAAACCTGTGATCCTTCTGGAATCTGTGCTCCACATGTGTTACAATTCATAATTTTTCTCTCTTTCCTATTTATAAGTTTCCTTTTGTTACGCTAACCGCAACATGTTTATCATAACGGAAATAAAATATTTTTTCAAGCAAAAACACAGTATCTGCATGCGATTGAACGCAACAATACCATATATTGAAACATTATTTTATATTCACTCTTTATTTATACAATTTTAATTTCAGGCTATTTTGTCGGTATGTTAGTATATTTATTGAGGTTTTTCCGTTTTATTTTGCATAATTTTTCATTACACAAGTCGCACTTATCAACCCATTTTTCATGGAGGTAACATATGGAGGAAAAAAGTAAAATAACCTCGTTGCGTGTAATAATGAGCGGACTTGTAATGCTGGCTCTTATTCTTGTAGGTTCTATTGCTACTCTTATTGGCGTCATCAATCTTCGCCGTGGCATGGAAACCGAGGTCGAAACAGGTGTTAAGGCTGCATGCCAATCTTATGCCATGGTACTTCAATATTCCACAGAAAACTTAGATAATCTTGAAAAGAACTTGAGTGATCAGACAGGTTATGACTATACCTTCTTTAAGGGTGATACCAGAGAAAGATCAAGTATCTCAGGCGTAGTAGGTACTAAGGCAGGAGATGCTGTAATTGCTTCTGTTCTTAAAGGAAAGCAGTCCTATCAAGCTCAAAACGTTGTGATCAATGGTGATAAATACTATGTAGCTTATGAGCCACTGATCGACAATGAAACTGGTGACGTTTATGGTATGGCTTTTGTAGGACTTAAGAAGATCAACATTTCAACTTACATTAATGACAGGATAAAGACCATGATCACTGTTGCTGGTCTCATTATCATTGCCTTTACTATCGCTACAGTATTCTACGTACTTCAGATCATCAAGGCTATTGATGAAAATGTACAGGCTGTACGCCAGATGTCTACAGGTAATCTTGAAATTCACTTAAGCGATAAGGTTAAGAATAGAAAAGATGAACTTGGTGAAATGTCCAGCGCTCTCTTTGATATGGCCGAAAAGATCAGGAGCGTTATCGGAAATGCCAGAAACTCTTCTGATGAAGTTGATGATTCTGCTGGATATCTTAGCGATACCGTTAATACAATATCTGAAACTGCAGAGCATGTAACTGTTGCTGTAGCTCAGGTTGCTACAGGAGCTTCTAGCCAGGCTGAATCCTTACAGGATGCTGTAGGTAGCGTAAGCGACATCAATGAAGCAATCGAGCTTATCACAGCTAATACAAAGGAAATGCAGGGACTTGCTGATTCAATGCAGCAGAATTCTGTAGCCAGTCAGGAAAAGCTGGGTGAACTTAGAAAATCCACAAGAGAAAGCATTGAAGCCATCGATGGAATCGTTGAACTTATTGGTAATACCAATACTGCTGTAACAACCATTTCTGAAGCTGTTACTATCATCGATGCTATCGCTGCTCAGACCAATCTTCTTTCTCTCAATGCTAGTATCGAAGCTGCAAGAGCTGGTGAAGCAGGAAAAGGCTTTGCAGTAGTTGCTGAAGAGATCCGTCAGCTGGCAGATCAGTCTGCAGAAGCTGCTAGAAATATTCAGGAATCTATGAAGGGACTTGCTGCTGATTCTAATAAGACCATGGAAGAAGCTGGAAGTGTTCAGGAGATCATCAGTAATCAGCGCAGTACTATCCACAGAACAATTGAGCAGGTTGATGCACTTATCGAAGACATCAACAGATCTATTGCTCTTACAGGTGAGATTGTTGCTAACGTTGATAAATCTGATCAGGCCAGCAAGGTTATCAGCGATGTTATCACTAACCTTTCATCTATCTCTCAGGAAAATGCGGCAAGCTCCGAGGAAACAAGGGCTTCAATGCAGGAACTTTCAGAGACAATGGAATCTGTATCACAGAAAGCAAACAACCTGAACAAGATAGCAAAGATCCTGGACGAAGAAATGGCGTTCTTCCAGATTGGAGCTACAACAGCTTAACGGCTGTTGTAGGCGGAAGTGGACCTGTGGGGACGGGGTTAGTAGGCCATTTTTTCTTCGAAAAATGGCCCACTAACCCCGTCCCACAGGTCCACTTTCGCTTTTTCTTACCACACCCTATAGTTTCCAGAAAGTGCCAGCAGCGCAAACATATAGAGGCAGTTGTCATAATATCTGCGTACACCTTTTCTAAGCGGCTGGTTCCAGAACCAGTTTACCCATCTTCTGGCTATTTCATAGTCGCTATCCTTTTCATCGCTATAAGGAACAGTAAGTGCGCTCTGAGCAATAGTAGCTACAAGTCCCACAGGATGAAGAACCGGCCTGTCTACAGGCGTTCCATCAACTTTGTAGGTGCATCTTACAGCTTCAAGATCTGTTCCAAAGAATTTCATCATCTTAAGAGGAATAGCCAAAAGCTCTTTATCCTCTCCAAACCACACTGCTTCAAGCCCAATATTTGCAGCTGTTCTGTAGGCATCGCTAAAGAAATCCCCATAATATCCCCAAGGCAGCTCTTTATCCATAGGCGAACCATCAAAATTACCATATTCAGGGCTAAGTCCTGTTTCCTTGTGACAGGCTGTCTTCAAGTACTCTCTGCTGGCTTTTGCTGCTTCCTTAAAGAATTCTCTGTCCTCTTCATAAGCCCAAAGAGCAAATAATTCATAAAAATGTGGCAGATGATACGATGGATCCGTAAATGGACTTCCCGGCACAAATAAAATCTGCTTATTTTCATGATTCCACATTGGACAGCCTTCTCTTTTATCTTCACCCTTGTGGATGCAAGCCTTAAGTATCTCTTTGGCTTCTTTAGAATAGTTCATGATGCCTTCGCCATCTCCCCATCTGTGGGAAGCAAAGAAAAGAGCCATTGCAAAAAACTCTTCTCCATCAGGAGCTGGTCCATATGCATTCTTGGTGCCATCAAGCTGACATGACCATGCAAAATAGCCTTCATTCTCGCCTTCTTCCATATACATGTACTTCTTGGCCCATTTCCAGATGCGGTCAAATTCCTCTTTCATATCAAGCTGAACACACATCATCATGCCATAGGACATTCCCTCTGTTCTGGCGTCATTATTACCGGTATCAACAAGATAACCCATATCCTTGTCTTCATGGTATATTCTCTCATTTTCATCATAAAAAAAGGTATTAACTGCCTCTTTTATCCTGGCAGCTATCTCTTCATCTGTCTTTCCTATCTCTTTAAAGAAATTTCTATAATTCTTACTTTCAAATGCCCCCATATTCTTTTCCCTTCTTATATATCATTTTGATTATCTTCGCATTTTACCCAAAAATAATCTTCCCTTTATTTGCCATATTCTAGCCACTTTTTGCGTTTTCAGATCACTATTTTAAAAATAATAAAATTTAATTGTTGACAATTCAATTATATTGTGTAAAATATAATTGTAATCAAAATTCAAACCACTACATATCATAATTAAGTAGACAAAGGAGATTATCGCTATGGAATATAAATTTACAGAAGCTAATTTCAATGAAGAAGTACTCGGCAGTGACATTCCAGTTTTAGTTGATTTCTACGCAGACTGGTGCGGACCATGTAAGATGATGATGCCTGTAGTTGAGAAGATGGCAGAAGTTTACGACGGCAAGATCAAAGTCGGAAAGATAAACTCTGATGAAGAAAATGCTCTTGCCGCAAAATACGGCATCATGTCAATTCCAAGCTTCCTTATCTTTAAAAATGGCGAAGTTGTAGACAGTGCAACTGGTGCAATGCCTGCAGACGCTCTTGCCAAGAAGCTTGACGCAGTTTTATAATTTGCCTTTTCCTATCTCCCCTTTATAAACATATAAAAAGAGCTGGCGCGCATTTTATGCACGTCAGCTCTTTGCTTTAGTCTTCCTGAACAATAGGTCTTATCTGCTCTAACAGATCTCCTATCTTTTCATAGATACTCTCATCAGTACTTACGTTACTGATTGCAGTCTTCATCTTATCCTGCAGTTCCTGAAAATCTTCATCTGCTTTTTCCATATTTACAAAGACTTCGCCTAAGCCCTTTAGCTTGGCATCTACGTTTTCACTGTTTTTCCTTGCTTTATCCCTGATACTCTGGGACACATCATCAAGAACAGTTCCTGCTCCAGCTAAGCTATCAACCTTATCCCTGCTTGTTTTTACCGCTGCATCTATCTCTCCAAGCTTTGCCTCGACCTCTTTTGAGAAGTTTTGAGCTTTATCATTTATTTCTACAGCTTTGTCATCGATCAGCTTATCAATCCTCTCGTCAATGGCTTTTGTCCCCTCAGACAGCTCACAGACCTTGTCATATACTGCTCTTATATCTGATACGATGCCTCTAAGGTCTCCTGCCACATAGGCAATTGGAATAGCTGCGTCTCCTATCTTGGAGGATTCAATGGTAGCTGTAAGTGCCAGCACATCTCCTCTTGATGCTATGTTCTTTAGTGAAAGAACTTCCTCCATTATGCTATTCTGGGTTTTTCTGATATTTTCAAGCTCTGCCTTGATATCTGAAAGTGATGACTTTTCAGGTGCCGCTGGAATCGATGTATCAACAGTTTCAAGGCTTTCAGCTGCCTTTTTCACCCCTTCAGTAAGCTCTTCTTTTACTTTAGAGAGCTTAAAAGGTTCCACATCGAACTTTTCCAAAAGGCTCTCTGCATCACCTACATCAACACTTTCCGCTATCTTTTCCTTGGCAGGTCCAGCCAAAAGAGCTCCTTCAAGATTCTTTAGAGCCTCATTAACGCTTTTTTGCTGTCCCTTAAGGTCATCTGTATATTTTTTTAAGGAATCAGAAATGTAGATGATGGCTTCGTCTTTTTCTGCCCTTGCTCTTCTCTCGTTTATAGCTGCTTCATCAAAATCTTCCTGATCGCTTAACTTTTTTTTGCCAAACACATCAAACATATCCCACCTCACTCAAAAACAATGCATGACATAGCGCCCTTTAAATACTTGTCCTTAAAATGTACTCCGTAGCCAACAATGCCACACAAGTCCCCGAGCATTTCAAGTTTTTTAAGATATGAGTCCAGCTCTCCATTTTCTTTAAAGGTCTGATACCTTGAGAAGTTGTTAATGGCAAGAACCGAAGGAAAAGAAGGAAATTCGAGATGTATCTTTTCCATTATCTGTGAAACCTGCTCTGTTTCAGCCACGTCACTGCTCTCGCTGTAGGACTTTATCTTGCCTGAAAGGTTCTTGATAACAGCATAAACTGTTGCCTGTTCATAGATAATTCCATTAGCTGAGACCATGGCGCCGTTTGTTCCTGCGCCTATTGAATGAATACCCTTACTTTCTACCTCATAGGAGATAGTGTTTAGCATCTTTTTATCTCCACCGGTACAGAAGTTAACAAGAGCAGTGTCATCATTACCAGGAGATAGAGCTTCCACATCATCTATAAGTCTTTTTATGAATCTTGCAGGAGCTGTCTTCGTCTTTTCCAAAACGCCTGTAGCTATGGAAACACCGCCTGTAAAAGCAATTACAGACGCGCCATTTTCCACGATCTCAGATCCGTAGGACATCAAAGTACATCCTATACTGGGTATTCCAGGATAGAGTTTTTCTAATGTCTCAACATTTACTTCAAATTTCTCCTCACAGCTAAGAAGGATAATAAGCTTTGGTGCTGTAAGGCCATTTAAAGCCTCAGCCAGACTACCTGTTGAACTTTTCCCGTAAAAGATATTCATAAAGCACTCTCCATCTGTCAGATTCTCATGGCAACTTCATATGCTCTCCAAATAACTGTCCTTAAGTTTCCAACGCTTCTGCAGTCGCCTACAAGGTCGATATTACTTGTTCTCTCGCTATCTTTGATAATAGGATTTGAAATATAACCAGCAGAACTGATAACTGAATCGCAGCTTATCTCTATTTCTTTGCCATCCTTGGTAGTGCAAAGGATGCCGTCTATCCTTACTTCCTTAAGGCTTGTCTCAAGGTAGACCGGTACCTTATGAAGCTCAAACCACTCTCTAAGGTATGAGCTGTTTGCAAGGCAAACGCCAGGCTGGGATACAAGGTCATCCTTCATCTCTACGATGATCGGCTTCTTGCCCTGAAGTGCCAACTCATAAGCTATTTCGCAGCCTGTCAGGCCTCCGCCTATTACAGCTACTGTTTCGCCGACTTCCTTACCTCTAAGGAAATCGCAGGCTTCTATCATGTGCTCATAGCCTGGAATGCTTCTAAGGATCCTTGCTTTGGCTCCTGTAGCCATGATTATGTCGCTCTTACCAAAAGACCTAACGTCTGTGATCTCAGTATTATAGTGGATCTCAACACCAAGCTCATCCATCTTTTTCTTATACCAGGAAAGAAGATCTCTGAGCTTACCTTTATAAGACTCAGCTGAAGCAGCTATAAATGCTCCGCCAAGTTCAGAACTCTTTTCATAGATAACTGGCTCATGTCCTCGTAATTTAAGGACTCTTGCAGCCTCCATTCCGCCTATACCACCACCAATGATGATGACTTTCTTAGGGTGCCTAGTCTTTTTGATGAAGTGCTTGTCTTTCTGCATTGTTTCTGCATTGACAGCACATCTGGCAAGGTGAAGACTATCACTAAGCTTCTGATCATTTGGAACACCTTTATAATGGCACATGTTAAAACATCCGTTGTGACATAGGATACAAGGTCTGATGTCATCTTCTCTATCTTCCATGAGCTTAGTGATCCACTCTGGATCTGCAAGGAACTGTCTGGCAAATCCGGCACCGTCAAGCTTGCCCTTTGCTATCTCATCTGCTGCCACTCTTGGATCAAGTCTACCTGCGCAAACCACTGGAATATCCACGAAGTTCTTAAGGTTCTCAACATCCTCAAGGTTACAGTTTTCTGGCATGTAGATTGGAGGATGTGCCCAGTACCAGGCATCATAAGTACCATTATCGCAGTTGAGCATGTCATAGCCTGCATCCTGAAGGTACTTAGCTGCCTTCTTGGACTCTTCAAAGTCTCTTCCAGCCTCTACATAGTCTTCTCCTGGAAGTGCGCCCTGCCTAAATCCCTTAGTCTTAGAGATCACACTGTATCGTAGTGATACCGGGAAGTCTTTTCCACAGGTTTTCTTTATCTCTTTTACGATATCCACAGCAAATCTGTACTTATTCTCAAAGCTTCCGCCGTATTCATCAGTTCTTTTATTAACATAATCAAGTGTAAACTGGTCAAGAAGATATCCTTCATGAACCGCATGAACTTCAACGCCGTCAACTCCTGCATCTTTAAGGAGCTTGGCTGTCTTGCCAAAGGCAACCACGTACTCTTTTATCTCTTCTACTGTGAGAGCCCTTGAAGGTAGCTTGTCTGACCATCTGTTAGGTGATGGGCTTGCAGTAGCTGTGATCTTGTCAAGGTCCATAAATGGCTTGGACAATACTCTAAGAGCCTTGTTATTGTATAATGTCTCCATCATTGAGCTTACGGTAAAAGACCTGCCAAAGCCGGCTGTAAGCTGAACAAAGAGCTTAGCTCCTGTCTTGTGGAACTCAGGCATCCACTTTGCAAGGTCCTGATACATCTTCTGATTCTTGTAAAGCCACTGACCAAACATTGGATTGTAAACCGGCTGGCATCCTGGAAGTACAAGCCCTGCGTTATTCTTTGCAACCTCCAGAATGAAATCTGCTCCAGCCTTGTCAAAATGATTCTTTTCCATCCATCCAAAAAGATCTGTTCCTCCCATGGATGTCATGACAAAGCGGTTCTTGATCTCAACATTTCCAATATTCCATTTAGTAAATAATGGATCTAATCTCTTTTCCATTATGCATTTCTCCTACCAATATATTTTTTACCCTCAGCTCTGCCCAGCTGATAAACTCTTTCCAGTTCCTTTGGGTCCTTTTCTATTGCACTGATATTAAGAGGCTCTAAAGGTCTTATTACCTCTATCTCGCCTTTTTCTTCCTTTTCTCTTATGTATCTCTTTTCCTCATTGTACATAAGATACCTGTCTTCCATAGCCTTGATCATACCTGGATATTTTCTGAGCATGAGCCTTACAAGTGGCATGTATTTTTGCTTGCCCTTCACGTAGTCCCTGGGCTGAGTCTCGATAACCAGAATCTTGTCATAGCCTTTTTCCTCCATGAATTTAAGAGGAATTGAATCTGAAATGCCACCATCAAGATACACGCCGCCGTCTATCTCTACAGGTCTTGAAACAAGTGGCATAGAGGCTGATGCCTGAATCCACTTGATGTCCTTTCTATCGCCATTTTCACATTTGTAATAAACAGGTTTGCCTGTCACTGCATCAGTAGCAACGCAGTAAAACTCCATTGGATTTTTCTGGAAGGCCTCCAGATCCCACTTATCCAGCTCATAAGGAAGCTTCTCGTAGCAAAAATCTACGTTATATATGTCTCCTGTTGCTATAAGTGAGGAAATGCTGTGATATCTCTTGTCAGTACAGTACTTCTTGTTATATCTAAGTGCCCTGCCTATCTGACCGGATTTAAGATTGCAACCAAAGGTTGCTCCTGCTGATACCCCAACTGCTCCGTCAAAGGTTATCCCCTCTTCCATGAGCACATCCAGAACGCCGCAAGTGAACATTCCCCTCATTGCACCGCCTTCCATTACAATACCCGTTTTCATAATATCTCCTAATGCCTTGATTCTTACGTAAAAATAGGAGCAGTCCCTAAGAGACTGCTCCTTAATAGACTACTTATATTATACTACTAATTTAGGAATATTTAGCCACAAATTCGTCCATTGTGATAGGTTTGCAAAAATAGAACCCCTGAAGATAATCGCATCCAATCTTGCTCATCGCGTCATCCATCTTTTCATCTTCTATTCCTTCTGCCGTTATGCTAAATCCCATGCTTTTGAATGTATTGACCACATTAGGAAGCATAACATCAGGCTCTCTCATATATTCCCACACAAGGCTCATATCAAGCTTAATATTGATAAACGGGCACTTCTTTACGCGTGACAGATTAGAATAGCCCTTTCCATAGTCATCAAGTACAAAGTAAAGTCCACTATTTTGTAAAAGTTCTATCTGCTTTGTGAGCAGTGACTCCTCAACCATGATGTCTTCAGTGATCTCAAAATGGATCTTTTCAGGGTTAACGTTATATTTTTTCATAATGGCTAAGAGCTTATCACCGATATCAGGTCTCATAAACTGGATAGGTGACAGATTAACGTTGATCCATCTAAGTCCCATCTTCTTTATGTCATTTTCATTTATAAACTTACATACTTTTTCAAAGACCTGTTCTCCAAGTTCAATGACTTGTCCGCTTTTCTCAGCAAGTGGAATGAAGATTGTAGGAGAAATGATCTTTCCTGAAGGATCTTTTATCCTTGCAAGGGCTTCTGCACCAATGATCTTCTTTGTCAGGCTATCGATGATAGGCTGCAGGTAAACTTCAACAAGATTGTGATCAATGGCGTATTCAAGCGATCTCTTTGCCTCAGTCTCTTTTGCATTATCTCTAAACTCCTGCTCACCAAGGATTATAAGATCATCAACTGTGCTCTCAGCCTTACCAAGAGCATTAGTAAGCATGTTCATTACTACATCCGCAGATCTGGAGCTTTCCTTTGGGTCCATATAGATATAGCCTGCATCAAGATAGAGCTCTGCCCCATTGTTCTTCCAAGGTTTTTCGAACCTTTCAGATATTTCCCTTCTCATTCGATCATGATTGAATTTATCATGTCCAAGTACTATGAATCTTCCACTTCTGTAGTAAAAGACCAGTGAATTAGAATATTTTTTTTGAAGGAAATTGCCTATCATCTGGATTCCCAAAGCCATCTGCTGGGCGCCATAGATCTCGCGAACATCTTTGTAGTTTTTTATAACAACTGCAAACATGTTATATTCCTTGTATTCACTTATTTCTACCAAATATTCCTTAAGTGCTTTGCTGTTAAAGAAAGATGTCCGGCCTTCCAGGTAAAAGTCTGGATTTTCAAAGGACAGATAGATTATGACTATAGCTATGAGGCAGAACGTATCTTCAAGTAAAAGAGTCGGGAATATATATCGTAAGATAAATCCTATCATCAATATAGTGTTATACCAGAAGATCCCTGCTGCTTCCCTTCTTCTGACAAGTCTGTTCTTGCAAATAAAGAATATTGCATAAGTTCCAATAAGATAGATAGCCGTAGCCACATAAATATAGTTATACCATGGTCCACTATGATATCCGTTCTCATCCATGTAATAGATTTTTTGGATCCACGGACTAAGCATAGTCACAAATATTCCAAAAACAGCGGGGATTCTTACAAGCAAATGCATGATCAGCTTCCTGCTACTATCAGTTCTAAGTACGTTTGCCGTAAAGCTATAGAATGCGTAAGTTCGCAAAAAGAACAGTATAAAATAAAGGCTATTGGTAAAATACTCAATAACCAGAGGGTAAACCTCATGATTCATGTCTACCCAACTGGATACTATGTCCATGATAACGCTACCACACTCGATAACCAAGAGAGATACGAAGGTCAGGTTCCTCTTAGTTGGGATATGTGGCAGGACATAGTAATACCCAAGATAAATTAAAAGCAATAATAAACTTGGCAAGGCATAACTTAAATCCCACATATATATGCTCTCCCGGAAAGCAGTTACGCTTATGAGCAGCTGTGATACCAATTACGTTATTTAGTACAGCTTTTCTTTAAATTTTATAATTCAATATTACTATATTTAAAGATACTAAAGTATAAATAAACTATTAAAGTATTATATATACATGAGTTTATGAAGTTTATAATCACCTAAAAATCCATATTTTAAGCTTGAACAAGCTTATTCATATCGCCGTGTGCCGTGTTACTGCGCTATTTTTTGGTTTTTACGCTTGCTATTTCTGATGGGCGCTGGTTTGTTTTGGGCGAGCTTTCATCTGCATATTTATACAATTTTCCTGGATTATTTCTATTTTTATGCTTATTAAGCTTCAACAACTAGCATAATTCAATTGTAGGCTGAAAATGTCTCTTCATCCCCATAAAAGACATTCATATCAATGTATCTTTCAGTTCCGGAGTAGCCTGATAACACATGCCTGTTGGAATACTGCCAAAAAGTCCAGTTAATTGATGGATCTGGCTTGCCGTAAACATTTCTGATCCAGACATCATAGTCTGCAAGCCTTTCCTGGATCACAGGAAGCCACTCCTGTGTAGTATAGATAACAGGCTTCATAGAATAACAAGTTTCTACTTCATCCAGGAAAACTCCAAGTTCCGTCAGCATCTTGTCCTTATCAAGCATATCTGGCTCTCTGTAGCCACCATAAGGCTCCACATCTACTACTGGTGGAAGCATACCTGGAACAGGTGTCACTGTTTTACAGAAATTCTCAGCTTGAGTCACACCAGATGAATCAAGGCTAAAAAAATGATAAGCTCCAATCCTAAGATTTGTATTTTGCGCTTCGTTCCAGTTCTTTTCAAACTGCTCATCTACGGAACTAGAGCCTTCTGTTGCCTTTATATATGCAAAAGAAATATCCTCTTTTGACAATACTTCCCAGTCAACCACTCCCTGATAATGAGCAACATCAACGCCTCTGATAGGGTACTTTCTCTTGGAAGGATTATTTATGTGAAGCACTCCAAAATAAAATAAACCAGCTGTTAAGCCCATCAGCGCTACAATTATTACAAGCGCCGCAGCTGAAATCAGTAATTTCTTTTTCATGACATCCTCTCATCTTATCTAGCACATTTTAGGATGCGACATATCTCCTAAAAAGAACTTTCATCATTTGTTCTCCAGCTTTTTCATCATCCAGTATGCATCACGGTATGTTCCGTCCGCATATTTCATGTTGTCAGGGAAAGTACCGTATTTCTTGAAGCCAAGCTTCTCATAAAGAGAAATTGCGCCTTCATTTCCAGCCACTACTTCCAATTCAGCCTGCTCATATCCAAGCTTAGTTGCTACATCAAGTACTGTTTCCAGCATAGCCTTACCAATTCCGCAGCCGCAATAATCCTGATACAGTGCAATAGCAACGTCGCATCTATGCTGATATCTTCTGTATGAAGCAATGCTCATAAGTGAGCAATTGCCCACATGTTTGCCATCGACAAATGCAAGTAGCATAAGTTCACGGTCAGATTCAATCTTACTCTTAAGAAAGTTCCTTTCATCTTCCAAAGTAATAGTAACTTCATCAGGTTCCCTTATAAGATATGGAGTTTCACCACAAGTAACCTTAAGATACTGAATCAAGTCTTCTGCATCTTCAAGCCTTGCTGACCTTAATTCAACAGTTCTTCCAAGCTTATCAGTTATAGTAATTGGTTCTAATGTCATAGCCTTCTCCTCCAAGCTTTATTTAACTTCTTTTTACCGTCTGTATGTCACTCCAAACATGAACTTCCACATATCGTTCTGGTCCATATTTTCCATCCGGGTTCCAGTCCTGAGGTAGTCCGTATTTATCAATGATTTTCAGTATTTCCTCATTTGGTTTGCTTCCTCTTCGCTGAGGTCCGAAAGATTCCTAAACGGCCCGATCTTTTTATCAAAATAATGATATAAAACCATAATTCCCCAACAAATTTGAATTTGCGCGATTAACTTCAAATATAAATGACGAAGAGCATTTTTGTTTATTTCGCAAATTTGAACTTTTATTATTTTTGCGAATCAGAAAGCCATCTGGCAATATCGATAATCCTTATTCCTTCATGCTGGCTTTCATCATGTTTTGTTCTGGCTATCAGCAACTTTGGATAAGCATCCTTAATACTTAAAAGCGATGAAACCTCTCGTTTAAAAGTATCCTCTCTGGATATATCATCAGATACCTGAATGTAGACCTTTTCGCCTTCTTTGATTGCGACAAAATCCACTTCTTTTTCATATAATTTTCCCACGTATACTTCGTATCCGCGTCTGAGAAGTTCTATTGCCACTAAATTTTCATAGAGATGTCCATAATCAGCATTTTTTGTTCCTATCTCAGAAAAGCGGAAAGCCAAATCGGACAGGTAGTACTTCTTATCTGATTCTAAATATCTTTTCCCCTTTATGTCATAACGCTGGATTGGATAAAAAAGGAATGATCGGCAAAAGTAATTTATATATGCCCCTACTGTCTTATCATTAGTTCTGTAGGTGCCAGATGTTAGTTTGGATGCCACATTTCTTATCGAAGTCTGGTTACCAACGTTATCCATAAGGTAGTTCCCAATCATTATCAAAAGATCTTCGTTTTCTATCTTGAATTTTCTAACGATATCCTTTGTAATAGTAGTCCTATAGATACCATTAACATATTGTCTGGCATCTTCCTCCGTTTTATAAAGATATGAACCAGCCATTCCACCTTTCTTTACATAAGAATCAAAGGCTTCATCTATATCATTTGATGGATAATACATAAGATACTCTTTAAATGAAAATGGATATAAGCTTATCTCATAAACTCTTCCACCAAACAACGTAGCCAAATCACTTGATAAAAGAAATGCATTTGACCCGGTAAGGTAAATATCATAGATTTCTTCTTCGTAAATACTATTGATCACACGTTCAAAACCTTCACATAGCTGTATTTCATCAATGAAAAGATAATTCGTTTTGTCGTTTGCATACTGTTGCTCTATGTAGTCATAAAGCTTGTCCGCATCCAACAATTTCTCGAACTTCTTTAAGTTCAGCTTGATCCGGACGATATTAGCCTTATCATCAGCAGATATCAAATCTATGAAAGCATCCATCAATTTAGATTTACCGCTTCTTCTTACCCCGGTTATTACTTTTATGTCCGGAACATCCTTTACCGATAAAAGTTTATTTAGATAATAATCTCTTTTTATAAGTTTCATCGTAATTTCACCGCCTTTATTTAATTGTATTTCATTTCGCAATTATAATCAATTTTAAAATTTGCGAAATAAAAAGCTTCCGAATCACAAACTATTAGTTTGAATTCGGAAGCTTCTAAATTCAGTAATATACTCACTCGTGACCTTCTTTTTCAATCTTGTCTAAGGTGTCTTCAAGAATCGCCTTTCTAAGGTCAGTAAGCCATTCTGAAAAGGATACTGTATCAAATGCATAGGTTTTATTGAGTTCATACTCATTTTCAGACCATGTATCAATTGGAGACTCGTTATGTTGAATCAAGGCCTCCAGCTTATCCAATGATTTGTATAACTTAGCCTCCTTAGTTTCTTGGGCATCCATCTCTTTATAAAGATTAGCTATTTCCCCGGATAGTTCCTCTGGAAGAGTTTTAACCCACCGGATCAAAAGAGAATCCTCGACCTCTCTATCGGAATCGGTCTTTATAAACGTCGGAATATCGCCGGTAAAGCATTCACCAAGATCATGAATGAGACACATATCTACAACTTTATTTATATCCACATCTTCAAACTCATGCTTAAGAAGAAATGCCATGAGCGAAATCCGCCAGCTGTGCTCTGCCACGCTCTCCGTTCTTCTTTTCGTTGTAGTGCAATGACGAGGCGTATCTTTAAGCCTCTCAGCAACATGTAAAATCTCTAAGTACTCCCTTGCGTTCATATCTACTCCTCCTCTGTTTTGATAAACAGTAAAACTGAAATATAATCCTATATCTCTATCATCTTTCTTATACCATTAGATATTAATTCAAATCCAAGCTTCTGATAAAACCCTTCTTTTCCCTTAGCAGAAACACCACCTATGGTCGTAAACCTTCCTGTAAAAGAATTATTCACAGCATAGTTTACAAGATGATTAACAATCATAGTTCCTATGCCCATACCTTGATATTCCGGCAAAACCACTATTTCCTGCAGATACCAATACATCGCACCATCACCAACAAGCCTTCCCATTCCTATAAGTTTTCCGTCTTTCAAAGCAGAAACATTTATAAGACCATTCCTAAGAGCCTTTCTTGCATGCTCTATCGGAATATCTGCAAAACCTGTAGTGGCTCTAAGCCTCACAAAATCTTCCGGTTTCAAAACATTCTCAACAAGTTCAATCTTATTGCCCAGATATTCCTTGATCAATGCAATATCTTTTTTGTCCTTATCTCGCCCTATTTCCTGCTTCATCTCGATGAGGCCTTTGATAGAGATTACCGGAACGTTATCAATCGTATCAATTGTATCTTTGATCCAGTTCTCAAACACCTCTATATTTTCTCCAATATCAAACTTCCTATTACCGCTTTCCGTTAGAGAAAATACGTATCCATCTGCCTCAAGCTGATCTGCCATCTTAGACGTACATCCCATATCTATATCATGAGTTTGCTCTCGGATTCCGTATAGAACCATGGCACTTCCAGTTATTATCCAATATTCATCGCGGTCATATGGAAAATCATCTAGTATACTAATGATTTCTTGTTTGTTCATATTCTCCCCATCCTTGTAGTTATTATCTAGAGCTTTATACTGGAATTTATTGTTTATTTCCCTGTAGGATCATTGACAGTGGATACCCCCTATGATCTATTGAGGAAAACCCACCGCTGATATCATGATCAAACTCCTTTAGCCCGGTGATGACAATTCCGTTATTACACATTCCGGATATTATTTCTGACAATGAATGAGTAAAATCGGTAAAAGTCTTAGAATGATAGTTCTTCAGCGTCATATAATACATGCCGCCATTCCCGGTCCATTCATGTTCAAAGTAAGAAAAATGACATTCCATCTTATGCTCAGGATCAAACTCAGCATCGCCTTCCGTAGCTAGCATATTCGTGCAGGGATGCTGTTCATTAAGCACGATCACTGCTCCGGGTTTCATGCATTTTGCCACGATTTCAAAAAAGCGATTCAGATTTTCAAACCAGCATAGTGCTCCGATAGTGATGATTACAATATCAAACTGTTCTCTGAAACGATCATCAATATCATAAACATTCACAGCTTCAAATATACAAGGCAGGTTCAATTCTTTTGCTTTTTCATTTGCAAAAGCCACTTGGTTTTCAGCAATGTCAAATCCAACACCCTTTGAGGCATTTCCGCTTTTTACCAAAGAAAGCAGCTCTCGACCGTTGTTACAACAAAACTGACCGATCGTCTTTCCTTTCGTATCCATGTTTTTCAAAGTATCCGCCATTTCCTTTTCAAAAAACGGATAGTCTTCTTTCTGTATACGTTCCGTTATATCGGCGCCCCATGAAGCATCCCTTTTATCAAAAGCTTCTTCCCAAGCCGCTTTATTTCCTTCAATATACTTTTCCATAAAAATCTCTCTTTCTTCTTTCGGCATTAAAACTGAAAGTTAATCGCTCTACAAATTTGAATTTGTGCGATTAACTTCCGATATAACTCACTATCACATTATCCCGACAAACGGGATTTATCATTTCCCTTTCCTGACATAAATAAGCAAAAAATTCAGAATGTCGTACAAACCTCTATCCAAAAACTCCTTATCTCTTACACCGTATTCATGCCCCGATTCAAACCATTCCTGCCATGCTATGTCATAACACTCTGCTTCTTTGACATCGATCCTGCAACAATCACCGCATTCTTTTATTAACAGGCTCTCCCACCATGTAGCGGTTTTAAAGAGCTCGGAATCGTCACCTTCAGCCCATGTTTCAAATAGCTGCTTTAGCTCACCCTGCGGTTTCTCTTTCAATCCAGGGATGGCAATCATCACATAACCGTTCTCCTTGACAAATGGCAGGATTTTCTCTGCAAATACGCCTTCCTTACATCCAAAATAATGGTAAGAGTCCACGCTGACAATGCTATCAAAATAGTCTTCGGCAAAAGGCATATCCATTGCATCACCATGAATCGGTATAATCTTATCCACCAGCCCATTGGCCGTTATTCTTTTATAGTTTTCAGTTGCAGAAACCCAAAGATCAAACGCATAAACGTGCTTAGCATCTGTTTCATTGGCAATAAATAGCGATGTTAATGCAAATCCGCATCCCAAATCCAAAGTGCGATCAAATTTCACATCTTCAGGGCATCTTCTGATCAATTCCTCAAGTAGCCTGAAAGAATTCGGTCCCATCAAGTATTCCTTTGTAAAGTATTTCTTATACTTTTCTATACTCCCCATACACTTCACCCTCCATAGCGAGTTTTACTGAAATATACTCCTACCGGTCACTCATACTGTCCATTCCGTCCATTCTATGTGGTTGTATTTCATTACTTCATCAGCCTTTTTCATTCCAATCTTCTTATAAAAGCCTACAGCATCTTCATTGGCAATCAGATATACGGCTATGTTCTTTTCTCCACCGGCAATTTCATGTGCAGTCTTCATGAGCCTGCTCGCGATGCCTTGCCTCTCATAATTCCTGTCCACCCCAAGGTCTGTCACGTACAACCAATAGCAGAAATCTGTAAGTCCAAACAAAGTCCCAACAATCAGTCCTTCACAATTACGCGCGATCAGACTGATGGAAACATTCTTAACAAGCTTCCTGACCCGTTCTTCAAAACGCTCTTTTGGATATTGTGACCCCAAATCGGTTCTCTTTAAAAAATCAACATATTCCTCAGCAGTAATGCGCTCTTCCACAATATGAATCTCATCTTTTTTCATCATATACCTGTTGCCGTCATCACGAAAAATCTTATAGCCAAGCCTTTTATATAATCGAAATGCTTCAGTATTAGATTTTTCAACATGAAAAAGAATGTGCTGTATACCTATTTCTTGTGCATAGGCCTCTGCTTCGTGGATCAAAGCACTTCCTATTCCAATATCGCGATATTTTTCTGTGACAGACAAATCATCAAGGTAAACATAATCCGTTTCATCCTCCCGATGAACTTCCACAGCTAAATATGCAACAACATCATTATCTTCAGCTACCAAAAGCTCATCCTCTCCATTTGTCCAGTATCTGTCCAAATATCCGGACTCGTAGCCCTCCACTTCTTCTGTATGATAAATTGTCTGTAGCATCTCTATAAACAGTTCACGAATTCTCTGTTCATCATCCGAAATTGCTTTCCTGATCCTATACCCCATTTCCCCTCCTGCGATAGTAAGCTTTACTGAAATTTAATCGCTCTACAAATTTGAAGTTGTTTATCAAAAATAATGTTCCATCAAACGATCAACCCATTCTGGAACGGATGCTTCTTTCTTATCATATACTGGATAATATGGTTTTATATCTAAAACTGGGGTTCCATCTACAGCATCAAGACCTTCAACAACAATTCTGTCTTCAGAAACGGAAACTATTTTTACAGAGGTTATTCCGATACGGTTAGGTCTATCTTTTCCACGCTGTGAAAAAATCCCAACTAATGGCATGTCATCTCGATTCTGAGGCCTTCTTTGAAGGTGCTTGTCCTTTTCATATTTCGCTTTATCAAGATGATAAATGATATTCACATGAGAAAAATCTTCAAGTCCTTTCAAACCGGAGATATACTCTTCATCCAATATTATAGAAGAAGTATCTTCTCCCCAAGAAACATCTTTTCTGTCCTTTACTTTATTTCTAACATAACCAATTGGTTCCATTTCGATTTTCATAGTTGTATCCTCCCCCCGATTTGCTTATTTCATTATCCTGAAAGTTATTATTTCCTTATTTCCTTAAATACTTCTCATCAGATTCATATTCATCACTCACAAACCGTTCCACTGTCATATGAAGATCATACTTATTGCGAAGTTCGGCAAGCTGCTTCATCATTGGTGATGCATGATGCGCATCTATAGCCTCCTGATCCGACCACGAATCAATGAGCAATACAGTCTCGGGGTCATTGAAAGGTTGAAAGTATTCATACCTCAGATTTCCTTCTTCTGCACGAATAGCATCAGCAATACCTGATGATTCCATTTCATCCGCAAACGCACGTGCATTTCCGTTTATTCCCTTATAGTACAGATTTACAGTTATCATAAAACCTCCTTAGCAGTTATGCTGATATGTTATCTTGCCCAACAACATTCTCCGCCTGACATTCCTCGAAGCTGATAACTACTTAATCCCCATTATTTTCTGTAGTCTGACCGCTGGATCCTTCAGACTGGCTGGTGGGCGCTTCATTTCCGTCCCCTGAACCGTTATCGCCATTTCCTTCAGTATTTTCGGTGGAACCACTATTTGAGGACTCTTCTTGCTTTTTTCTTTCTTCCTCTTCAGCTTTCTGCCTTGCCGCTTCCTCTTCTTCGGCTTTCTGCCTTGCCGCTTCCTCTTCTTCAGCTTTCTGCCTTGCCGCTTCCTCTTCTTCGGCTTTCTGCCTTGCCGCTTCCTCTTCTTCAGCTTTCTTCCTTGCTGCTTCCTCTTCTTCGGCTTTCTCCTTTGCTGCTTTTTCTTCTTCGGCTTTCTTTTTGGCCGCTTCCTCTTCTTCAGCTTTCTTCTTTGCCGCTTCCTCTTCTTCAGCTTTCTGCCTTGCCGCTTCCTCTTCTTCCTCTTCCTGTTTCTTCTTCTCTTCTTCCGCTTTCTTCTTTGCTTCCTCGTCTTCTGTCACAATACTACTCTGAGAAGAAGCATCTGAAGCATTCTGATCTTCTGTGATTCCCATTATGTCCATAAGGTCACCAAAGTTACCTTCGTTAATTCCTGATTCATCACCAGTTGTAACCTTGACCTTGTTTGGATCAGGCTTAACATACTTAACTATATATTCACCCTCATCAGATATTCCAGGCACTGGGTGCTCTACTATGTAATTGAATATGGCTTCGCATCCTTTTCCAGAATAATGAAGTCCGTCACCACCGTTATACTCAGACTTTACCTGCCCATCAGATCCTTTGAGGACTTCCGCGATATCAAGATAGAAAATGTGTTTCTCCTTTGCTATCTCCAAAAGGAAATCATTGTATTTGTCTATCAATGCGTTCTGCACATAGTCTTTGTACCTTCCGTTATCATCTACGGGACCTATAGACACAAGTACAATATTGGAATTAGGCGCCAGCTCGGCTACTCTGTCTATAAGAGAAATAAATGTATTCTTGTAATGATCCTCGCTGGAATCATTGATTCCATTTACACCAAGAAGAATATATATAACTTGAGCCTGATGAGACTCCAGGTAAGATTTCATAGTATATTCTTTTCCAGCATTGTTCATGAATTTATTGGATGCAAATGCTGGATGTGATATTCCAATCTGCGCAAGTGCAGAATCATCGTTAAAAAAGCCGTAGTTAACCATGGCTACGGTTCTAGAATCGCCCAGGAATACGCATCTGTTAAGATATCCCTCCTTAGCACCTTCTTTTTTAACAAGTACAGTTGTATCCGGAGTAGATTCAGTCTTGGTTTCTTTGCTTGCCATCTCGACTACAGGCATGTCTCCGTCACCAGATGTTCCCTCGTTTGCAATCTGATTTTCTCCATCTTTCTCACTCAAAGAATTGTTCTTAACACCACTTATGTGCGCCATAATCAAGATGATAGCAAAGGCAATCACCACTATTCCCAATGAGATGGCAATCAGCTCCTTTGTACCAATGTGCTGCATTATATTATCAAGTTTTCTCGCTGTATTTCTCTTTATTTTCCTAAGTTTCTTAAATATATCATTCCACATGTGGATTCTATTTTCCTTCAATGTAATCTTCGGTAATGGATCCTTAAATCTGTTCATTTGCTTCTGTGAGAAAAACAGAATCTGCGATCCTATCTAATTTCTTTTCCATCAAAAGAAATCTACCCTTGCGCCAATCCGCATATCCGCGTTTAATATATCCATTTTTATCATAAAGCCTTAGTGCATACGGATTCTTAGTAAACACATCAAGTCTTACCGAATCATATCCAGATTCGATAAGCTGCTTTTCAATATGATTTAGTACAGTAGCTCCTATCCCTTTATTCTGAAAGAAAGGAGAAACACAGAACCTGTGAATGATACAGGGCTTTTTATTTTCCCACTCACACTTAAGATACTCATCATCGCATTCTTCGCTGATGACGTATATAGCAGCAAGCTGAGCATCATCCATAACCACAAACATGGTTTTCTTATTTATATCTTCTTCAAAATCTTCACAGACGGGATATATATCGTCCCACTGTTCTATACCCTGTTCTGACATAAGCTGTTTTGCAGCTTCTATCATATTACATATTTCTGTCAAATCATCCATTGTAGCTAATCTATAGTGCATCTATCTTAACCTCCTCAGACACTCCTTCGTACGTAAAATTGGAAGTTGTGCGATTAACTTCCGATTTAAAGAAATTTTTCCTACTTCACTATAAAAACTCGACATTATTTATCTGAAAACACTTCGAAAAAGTAATGGTTGAACAGTAAGCATCATTATCGCCGTTCCAATCCAATAACCTATCAATTCAGCGTCCCCATTCTTCCCCGATATTCTAAATACTCCAATTATCTGCTTTGGTATTCGTACCATTCTTCATCTATCTTTTTGAATCCAACAGCCTCAAACATTCGCCTACTCTGCCCATTAAAGGAATAGATATTTGCCTTAACAGTATCCATACCCTTTTCTTTAGCAAGTTTAAGCATATCTTCAACGCATCGTCTTCCAATGTGCTGATTTTGGTATTCTTTGCACACTACAATAGCGACTTCTGCATTGTCTCTTAACGAAACATCCCCTACCAATGTCCCCTTATATTCTATGTAGTAGCAATCCCCATGAGAGCTTAGATAATCATACATAGCATGTAAAAGATCTAAATCATATGGTTCATCTCTGTTATCTACCTGCTTACATACATCCAAATCCTGATACCAAGGAAGTGAAGCCTCGTCATTCCTGTAATATGGAATCAGTTTTAATTCTTCATCAATGATTCGCTCTGTCATTCTCTCCACATATCCATTCCTGGGCCATCATTGCCATTTGGGCGGGCCTTGAAGCCAAGCTTCTCGTAAAACGCCTCTTTTCCCTTTGATGCCACAATAACTATCTTTATACGCCAGCCTTCCTTGAGCTGGTTATCAATATACTTGATACATTCCTGCACCATTTTCTTGCCGATACCCTGCCCCTGATATTCCGGATTTACAATTACATCCGCAAGGTAAGCTATATAACCCTTATCCCAAAATATCCTTGCGCAGCCAACAATTTTCCCTTCATCCACACAGGAAATAATAAAATCTGAGTTGTCCAATCCAGACTGCGCCTGATCATCGCTGATGAACGGCCAGCCAACAGATGTCCGAAGATCACAGTAATCCTTTACCGATAGATTATTACAATATGTTAGCATTCCAATTCTCCCAACTGATCATTTAATGTTTTGTATTTATTTTGTCACAATTAAAAAGGCTGGTACTTACCTTAAGTAAGCATCATGCCTTCATGATATCATAGCCACAATGGCTATTCTACTGCTTTTTAACTCTATTTATTATCCAGTACATGGATTTCTACAAACTTATCCCACAGATTTTTCATCTGCGAAAAGTGGCTGATCAAAAATCCCCGATAAATTTGAAGTTATCGAGTTCTTTCTCTAGCAAAAGAGCCCTGCAAACTCCGATTTATCTCATTAACCAATTAGTTAAATCTAGTACTTTTATTCCTTCTATGTCATAGTCATCATGCTTTGTATTCGCTATCAAAATCTTAGGATATGCATCTTTTATCGCTCTTAGTGGAGACAGCTCTCTTTCCAATGTATTTGAATCAGAAATATTATCTGATACTTGGATATACAGCTTCTCATTTTGTTTCATAGCTACAAAATCTATCTCCTTCTGATACAACTTACCAACATAAATCTCGTAGCCCCTCCTGAGTAATTCTAAGGCAACTATATTTTCATATGCTCGTCCATAATCCATATTTCTTGTTCCAAGCATTGCATATCTAAATCCTAAATCGCTAAGATAGTATTTATCTGATGTTTCTAAATACTTTTTTCCACGAATGTCGTATCGTTTTACTTTGTAGAACATAAATGCACTGCAGAGATACTTCATATAATTTCCTATTGTTATATGATTCGTCTCAACCTTATTTTGCTTAAAAACATTACTAATCTTACTAGCAGATGTCAGATTGGAAATATTATCCATCATATAATCTGTTAAAGAATCCAAAAGTGCCTCTTCCTTAATACCATACTTATCTACAAGATCACGTTTTATAATTGTAGTGTAAATATCCTTTATATATGATGCCTGATCCTCTTTTTCGCTGTATACGTATGCCCCAGATAAACCACCACTCATAACATATAAATCCAATACATTTGCTGTATTAGAATCATATCCATAGTACTCACAATATTCAGCAAAACTAAATGGATAAACAGGAATTTCTATAAATCTCCCAGTAAATAACGTCGATAAATCTGAGCTTAGCAAAAATGCATTGGAACCTGTAATATAGATATCATATTTTCGGCTGTTATATAAACTATTGATAGCAAGCTCAAATTTTTCACACATTTGAACTTCATCTACAACAATGACATTTGTTTTACCATCAATGTATTGTCCTTCGCAAAAATTATAGAGTTCCTTATATGTTTTTAAATCATCGAATTTTAAATCTGCAAAATCAACGTATATTATATTTGTATCTTCGTTTGTGCGTATTAGTTCCATATATGCTCGCACCAACTCAGACTTTCCAGAACGTCTCAATCCTGTTATTATCTTTATATCAGGAGTATCCTTTAATCGAATGAGTCTATTCAAATAATTTTTTCTTTCAATAATCTTCATATAAATCCTGCTTTCAAAACTTCAATTTCTTTTCACTTTTGAAAACATTGTATCATCCACTTTCAAAACTTACAATATTTTTCTTTTTCGAAAATACAAAAAGAGCAGCTACCTCGATTTTGAGATAACTGCTATATAATGTTCAATATTCAATTAGATCGACAAACCTGAATTTATGCGATTAACTTCCGATTTAACTGACTACTGCCTTGTCACGATAAGCCGGGATTTACCTGATATATGCCTAATATCATTTGTTATTATTGTTTTAGGCATACTTTTTCTCATTATCAGCGCTTCAGCTTGCGATTTGTATGCCTAATGAAGTCAATTTTGCGCCTTTTAGGTATACATCGGCATTCAAAAATCCGAAATGTTCTAAAAATGTATGCCTAAATCGTATAAAACTTATGGATATAGGTATACTTTGTCTTAAACAATAAAACTGGAATTTAAATATCTTTAGCTAAATAAAGTAAAAGATCATCATCATTGATGCAGGGGGCATACTGTTCTAATTGTTTCCCTTTATACCAAACTCCGCTGCCATCAAAATTGTAACCTCTTTTTACATACATCCTCTGGGCTGGTCCATATCCAGAATAAACCCCAACTGCCAAGTAAACTTTATCGGAAACTTTTGACACCTCTTTTTCAACAGCATCCAAAAGCCTATTTCCAATACCTTTATCATAATCCTAGTCATACCATTAAAGCCGTGTTCTTATATCTTTCAGTTCCTCGATACTGAATTCTATAGGCGATGCATTATCAACCTCTATCGTATGCGACTCCTCAAATGGTATATTTCTTTTCATAGCAAGAAGCGTCATAATGACGGCACCGTGCGATATTATAAGCAGGTTTTTGTCTGAAGAAGCATCATGTTGCCCAAGAATATAATCCAGCGCATTGAATAATCTCTCCATTACCATTTGGTATGATTCACCACCAGGACTACGATTGTACCTTTTATTTGATAGCCACAGCTTATGCTCTTCATCATATAAAGAAAGAATCTCATCCCAGGTATGCCCTTCAAACAATCCCAGATTCATTTCTTCCAAGCCTCTAACTATTTCATATCCTGTATGGAAATGCTCATCTACTATCTGCGCAGTTTTTACAGCTCTAGCCTGATAGCTGGTGTATATCTTTTCAAAAGAAATATCTCTATCTTCAAGATTCTTGCAAAGAAGTTGCGCCTGCGCTATTCCATTCTCATTCAAAGGAATATCAGTCGTACCTTGAACTTTTCCTAATATATTCCAATCTGTTTGTCCATGTCTCGCAAAATATATCTTCACAATACTTCCTCACCCTTAGTACACTTATTGTCTATCACACAGAATGGCGTTTGATGTCCAATTTTCTTCAGTTCCATTCAGGTTTATCATCCTTCCCGTCAGTCCGGTTGCTGACCGTCATGCGCCTTCCAGGCACACTCCGTAATCTTCAAATCAGTAAACACCGCCTTAAAAGATGAATTCTCCGGGCTACAGGCATAAATACCAAAGCGGATTTTTCCTGCACCCTTCCACACATGGCAAACACGCATTTGTGAGAAAAACACGCCATCCTCGGAGCACTCGATGCAATAATCATCTTCCCTGCGACTAAACCGATACCACATGTTCTTCACATCAGCTGGAATCGCAGTTGTTGCCCAATCTGAATATCCGTGATTGGTCACAACAGATCCCAGATGCTGAAACTTATCATTTTCATATTCCACGGATGCTTTCAGCCAATTCTCGGAGTCAAGATACATAACTATCCCGCACTGGTCGAAGCGATGATGGCTCTCTGAAAAATCAGTCTTCACAACGAATGAAAAAAACTTCTCTTCCGTCTCCATCTGTAACACAGGTGCATTATCATTTTGGAAATGATAGTATGTCCTTTGCCAGAGATCCGTATGCGGTTCTGTTGTAATTTCTATTCTGTCCTCGTTAAGAACAAACACTCTCGGAGCTCTTGTCCATTTCATCTTTTCAATCATCGCGTACTCCTCCTTCTTCTTAGTATGTTATGCTGTAAGTTATTTCCGTTACGCATTCTTAAAGAATTCCTTCGTCCGTTTACATACATCGATCATCGTTTCTTCTGATGGTAAGTGTTTACTGTCTATCTCAACTGTAGTAACGGGTCCTGCAAAGATTTCTCTTGCTTTACAGAATACTCTGCTAGCCGGAAAGAATATGTCATTTTCCGATGCGATTATCAGAAGCGGAGATGTAAACGATATCATTTCTTTCTTTTTATATTCCCTAGGTGGCCTCATCTCCATCTTATAAGATGACATCATAATATCAAAGAATTCTCTCCATACCGGATCACCTTTTCCGCCCATAGATTCAATCACCGCATCAAGTGTTTTCCCAGAAGGGTAAAAAAAGTATTTCATAAACGGAACGGCCATCTTGCCCATCATAGGCAGTATCGGGCCATGGGCTATTCCTGACGGGACCAGAAGTAAGGCACTTTGAACCATCTCCGGATACCTCTTAGCAAAAGAAAGGAACATGGCAGAACTATAGGAAGACACGACAAATGATATTCGTTCTTCCTTATAGTGATCCAGCACTTCCTTGATCCACAGTCCGTACTCATCCTTCTTGCTGCTTATATTCCTGTATGGATCACTTTTCCCGGGCATCCCGATCACATCCGGAGCAATGATACTGTATTCTTGAAGCAACGGAAGAAACAGTTTCAGATTCAGTGTTGTGATTCCATTTCCCCCATGTATTGTGCATATCCTTGGCTTTTCAGTATCTCCAACGAGAAGACAATGTGTTTGACCGAAAGATGTATCAAAACGCTCCTCCGAATATGGTACATCAAGGGATACAAGAGTCTTATCGTAAAACTCATGCATCTTCTTCATGCTTTCTTCATTTTTATAAACAAACTTTCCGTTTTTCACATTGCTCATGATGAATTATCCTGAAATTAAATATCCTTGCTAAACTCAATTTTTCAGACAGTAATCTCTATCTGATTGCCTTCGATCACAACTACGCAGCTCTCGTAGTACCCATCTCCTGTGGTACGAGGTCCACTAACAACCTGATATCCAGCAGATTCCAAGGTTTTAGTCAGCTCATCAACACGCTCTTTGCTCCCCACAGAGAAGGCAATATGGATAAGTCCAGTACGATTCAGCTCTTTTTCTGGATCTGCCAGCTCAGGCTTATTCATTATCTCAAGTCTTGCTCCGTCATCAAAAGAGATAAAGTAGGACCTGAAGCCTGTTTTTACATTGTGATAACCATCGTTTGATCTGCCTCCAAGAAAGCTCACAAAGAAGTCTCTGGCTTTTTCTAAATCCTTAACGTACATTGCAATGTGTTCAATTCGCATATGACCCCCAATTAGTCGAAACTATATCTTTTGATCTCGCAGTTCTTTATACCACATGAAGAAAACTCTTCATTAGTCATTTCCCTAAAGTAGGACTCCACCATTCTAGTGATACCGTTATGTGCCACTAGGATTACTTCTCTATCTCCAACCTTTATATCATCTAGAAGATTGTATATCCTCTGAGCCAGATGCAGCATAGATTCACCTGTTCCAAATCTGCTTGCCATATCTTTTTTGGCTTCATGGAACTCTGCGCCATCTCTTGGAGTAGACTCATATATGCCAAAATTCTGCTCAGTAAGTCTTGGCTCTACTTCCATTGGGATTCCTGTTATCTCAGAGATATGTCTTGCTGTTTCTTTTGCCCTTACAAGTGGTGACGTCAAGATAACATCAGCAGTAATTCCCTGCTCCAATATCTTTTTTCCTGTCTCTATTGCCTGTTCGTGGCCTTTCTGAGTAAGCTCTATATCTGTTGCACCACAGATCTTATTTTCAACATTCCAGACAGTTTCGCCATGTCTGATAAAATAAAAATGATCCATATAATCTCCTTTTAAACTACATACTTTCAATCTCAAATACTACTGCTTCGTTGCAATCCACACATTGATATGGACCTTTCTTTAAGTCTCCACCTCTACGAAAAGCATAGATAAATGGATAGATTGCATTCATAGCTACCATACATACGTTGTCTATCAAGCATACTTCCTTCAAAACAGATAACGTCACCCTCTTTGTATTTGGGGCACTTGCTCTCTATTACTGTAACTTTAACTTTCTTGTCTGTGTAACTCATTTTCATCTCCATTTATAAGTATGATTTGATCAGGTCAAATATCCACTCATTACTATCAGAAAATCTAAAGCCCGTCTGTCTAGCCTTGGTTGTATCATAGGATAGATTTGAAGTCGTTCCATTATATGGCGCTTCATCGCCATTCGCATCTAGTACAGCTTTTTTACCAGTAATCTTTTCTATGTATTCGATAATATCTCTTGAACTGATCATTCCCTTAGCGCAGCCATTCACTGCCCCGTGAACATCCTGGTCTACTAAATGAGCTATGAAAAGACCTGCCTCTTTCTCGTGAATAAACTCCATACCACAGTCAAGGTCATCTACATACATTGGCTTTTTTTCCTTGATGTGGTCAGCATAGAATCTCAACCTGTTAGTATAATCATTAGGTCCCATAACTACAGGATATCTAACAAAAATGCAGTTAGACTCATCTATGTATTCATATACAGCTCTTTCAGCCTGACGTTTACCTTCAGCGTAGTCCTTTATTCTGTCTATCCATGCTAATGGATACTTACGTGAGTCAAAGTCCTCTTCTCTAATATTTTCTTTATCCTCTAAGTAAACAGAACATGAAGACATCTGAATATACTTTTTGCAACTGACATTTTCCAAAAGATTTTTTACATCATTTGAGCTATAAGCAATCTTATCGATAATGACATCATAAGATTTCCCAGCCAATGCCTCTTTTACACTATCATAGTTAGTTCGTTCCATGACTAGCTGCTTTGTAGATTCTCCAAAGGAATTTTGTGATTTTCCACGAGTAGCAATTGTCACATCATGACCATCCGCTATGAGCTTTTCTACCATCGGAATTCCAAAAAATCTTGTTCCACCAACAACTAGTATATTCATCATGTCTTCCCCCATATACCTTGGTTATCTACATATTCAAGATGATAACACATCAAGATATAGTAAAAAAAGAGACTTTCCAAAGAATTACCTTGATAAAGTCTCTTTCTATGCGATTATTTTTTATTGTTTAGCGTTTTATCAGCCGCGTCCAAGAACCATAACGAAGTAAGTCACTTCGTTGTTATCGTTAAGTGTGAAGGAAATGCTAAAGCCATCCTCATAGAAATAGTTCAGGCAATGCTCTCCCTCTTTGGATTCAGTTGATGGCTCGCCATAAGCATTTACGATCTCATCATATGTAGATCCTATTGTAATACCTTTGCTTGTCTTCCATGCGTCGCTGTAGCTCTTGAACTCAATGATTTCTACCTTATCGCCGTCTTTGCTGTAAGTTACTTCTGCAGAGCTGTAATAAGTGTTTGTAAAGAAGTCACCGCTTTCTGTCTTGCTTGCAGGATCTCCAAGCTTTTCAAGAACAGTCTTGCCATCATCTAAGATTGAAAAGCTGATTCCTTCATTTGGATACTCAACAGTAGTCTCTAACATGTTGTCGTCTGCATCGATAACTCTAGCGCCACCTTCTTCATTGCCTTCTGTTTCATTAGATCCGTTATCCTCTGAAATAGTCTCAAAAGACTCAGCCTCTGAAAATACCTCAGAATCATTGTTATTGCTACCAGTACTTTCTGTCTTAGCACAAGCTACAACAGATAAGCCCATTGTCATTGTTAAAATAAGTGTTAAAAGTTTCTTTTTCATTTCTGTCTTTCCTTGCTGTATCAATTAGTGTACTACACGTAGTAATACAGTTGTAACACTATATTTATATAATGTCAACACACTTTCGTAATGTGAAAATTTAAATTCCGTTTTATATCATCAAAAAACAGAAAAAGTGGAATTTACTCATGCACATAGTTTCTGATACTATTTCATAGGTTATCTGTCTGTTAGAAAGGATAACGATGAACACTCAAAAACATTTAACCTTATCTAACAGAACTTTTATTGAACAAGAATTATTGCAAGGTTCATCATTCAAAAGCATAGGAACTGCTCTTGGAAAGGATCCAACAACAATATCAAAAGAAGTAAAAAAACACAGAAAGTTTATAAGCAAACGTCATAACGCGTTTTACCACTGTTTGAGTTGCACCAATTGGAGTATTTGTTCCATTAAGGGTGGCGACAGAGCTACCTCAAGATGCATAAGGACACGCACTTGTAATCGATTATGTAAACATTGTTATAGGTCTTATTCCTCTTGGGCATGCGACCTATATAAACCTCATAACTGTGATCGCCCTCATCGCGCTCCTTATGTATGCAATGATTGTGAAAAAGCAACAAAATGCAACATTGACCATTTTCTCTATGATGCTAAGCACGCTCAAGCAGAATATGAAAAAGTTCTAGTAAGTTCTCGTCAAGGCATTAACATGACACCTGAGGAGTTAAGGCAGCTTAACGACCTTATCTCTCCATTAGTGTTGCAGGGTCAGCCATTAAGTCATATCTTTGCCGTACATGCAAATGAGATTCCTGTATGTAGACGAACACTATATAACTACTTTGATCAATGCGTATTCAAAGCTCGTAACATAGACCTCCCTAGACGTGTCCGCTATAAGAAACGAAAAAAGCGTTCTGAACCTAGAGTCAAAAACATAAAACAAGTCTACAGAAATAAACGTACTTACGTAGACTTCGAACGTTTTATGGCTGCGCATCCTGACTATGATGTAGTGGAAATGGATACCGTTAAAGGAAGTCGTACTGCAGGCAAATGTTTATTAACACTTCTTTTTAGAAGTTGCAGTTTTATGATTATAATTCTCCTTCCTGACTGCACTCAGATGAGCGTCGTTAATGCAATCAATTCGTTATGTGACACCATCGGAATAAGGACGTTTAAAAAATACTTTCCTGTCATCCTTACTGACAACGGCTCTGAATTCAAAAATCCATGGGATATAGAAAAAGCTGAAACCGGAACACAACGGACATATGTATTTTACTGCGATCCATATGTTTCTAATCAAAAGGGACGCATAGAAAAGAATCACGAATACATAAGATATGTGATACCGAAAGGTCGTAGCATGTTCAAATACACACAAGAAGACATAAATCTTATGGCAAGTCATATAAACTCAACAGCCAGGGATAGTCTGAATGGCGCCACGCCTTTTAATCTAGCAGAACTGTTATTAGACAAAAAGATACCGATCTTAACAGGACAGCATAAAGTCTCCCCAGACGAAGTCTTGTTAAAACCGGCACTCATTGAACATCGCGACTGATTAGTCACTAAACAAATTTAGAGCAGACAGATAACCATCCATATCATTTTTATACTATTGATGGGTGGAATTTATTTTTTCTCAAGCTGCTCCAGCCATCTGTTTGCTATGCAAACAAACAGAATTGGTACACCGATTTTAGCACGTTTTTAGAGGGTATCAAAGTACCTTTTCACCCAAAAAAGTCCTAAAATCGAAAAATATGAAGAATTATAAAACAAAAGTGGAATTTACTTTTTCATTTGACCCAACACACTTTTCAAGAATGAGCCATAGGAACGGAGATTATGGCTCATAAGTCCTAAGAATGAGAGGGATGGCTCATTTTTTCACTTGCGCTATGATGCAGTCCCTTTGCATATATTACCTGCTTCATTGCCTTATGTTTGACAATCCTTATTCTGTGTTTTTTATGGGGATATTACTGCGAGCTATGTGGTAATACCATTTTCATGTTTTTTATTTGTTTTGTATCACCATGGTCTATTCGGATAATACCATTTTCAATTTTTTCCGATCTGTGGTATCATCACAACCTATTCCACTAATACCATTTTCAAGCTTTTTATTTGCTTGGTATTACTGCGCTCTATTCGGATAATACCATTTCCAAATTTTAAATATCTTTGGTATCACCGCAATCTACTCCAGTAATACCATTTTCATGTTTTTCCGTTCTTTAGTATCATCACAGTCTATCCCACTAATACCATTTTCAAATTATATACTTGTTTGGTATCATCGCGGTCCACTCCAGTAATACCATCTTCAAATTATAAATTTCTTTGGTATCACCACGCTCCTATCCCTACAATCCAATAAAATAAAGGGTGGCATCTTCATGCCACCCTCATCAATCCTCTTGTTCCCTGCTAATCCCTGCAGTCCAAGAAAGGCTTTCATCATATTTCTCTGCCATGAAAGCAAACCAAGAATTACTTCTCTTTCTTAGCAACAATAAGGTATCTGTGAATAGTTCCCTCTACAACTCCGTTCTTATCTATTTCTTCCTGCATCTTAAGAAGGTTATCAAAGCACTTATCTACTGAAAAACCTGGGAATTCCCATTCAATGATATGTGCAAACCATACGTTTATTCTATCAGCGTTCATGTCTAATCTCTTAGTAGTCTTGTATCGAAAATGAGCCCTAATCTCCGTCCCTAGGGCTCATTTTCGGACCTGTTCTTGTATGTATTTCCAGTCTACGCAGCGAGTGAAGTTATCCCCTGGAAGTTCTGCATCCCTATTCCAAGGCCTGTCAAAGACCATGACCTTCAGGTCAGGAAGATGATCAAAGAACTTGAAAGCCATTGGAGAATCCTCTACTGCATAGTCAAATTTCATCTTGTAGTAATCATCTAACGTCAGGTTAAACTTACTATTCTTGATAAAAGAGTCTCTTCCGTATTTATCAAGAGAATACAGAGTCACTCTCTTTAGATTGTGCTCATCAAGCCACTGTCTAGAAGCATCATAGGCACTAAATGGACGCCCGGTTATGATATAAACTTCATGTCCAGCATCTATCCACTCATTTATTGTTTCAGAAGCCCCTGGCGTCTCTTTATAGGATAAAAGAACTTCTGGCTTATGACCTTCAAGCATTAACTTTTCATATTCTTCGTCATTAAGGTCAAAAGACTTCTGAAGGTTAAAGAACCTAACCTTTTCATATGGAACATCCCTATTAAACAGTTCTTTTGCTATTACTGTAAATGATTTAGCTGTCTCGCAAAGACAGTCATCAAAATCAACGTAAAATTTCATTTCTATCCCCTTTTTCTTATGCTATAAGTACCTTGACACCTTCTGTCCACTTTTCCCTATACTATAAGTGCCTTAACATCTTCTGGCTTCTTAGCAAGATATACAGCTCCCGCATTAGTCAGCTCTTTTTCATCGCCATAACCATAGAGAACACCTATAGAATCAATTCCCAGCTCCTTTGCCGCCAAAATATCATTTTCTCTATCACCGACCATTACTACGGTTGAAAGATCAGTAACGCTGCACTCTTTGAGGGCGTATCTGATGACATCGATCTTTTCAGGTATAAGTTCATCGTCAGAAGTTGCCACAAAGTCAAAGTACTTCTTAAGTCCAAAGTGCTCTAACACCTTATTCGTTCCAAAGGCATTCTTGGAAGTTGCAACAACGAGCTTCTTGCCTTCTTTCTTTAGATCTGCAAGAAGCTTTTCAATACCGGGATAAACCGTGTTTTCAAGTAAGCCGCCCTTGTTGTGGTAATAGTCTCTATATATTTTTATTGCTTTATCTGTATCTTCAGGGGAATATCCAAGGATCGCGCCAAAAGAGTGCTTAAGTGGTGGTCCTACAAATCTTTTAAGTAACTCTCTATCAGGGGCCTCACCGCCCATCTCCTTTATGGCATAGGCAAAGCCGTTTAATATACCAGGTCCTGAATCTGTAAGTGTTCCATCCAGATCAAAAAAGACATAGTCATAGATTTTTTTCATACACTCCCTCCGAGTTAGCCAATTTATAACAGTATAACACACTAAAGTTAAAAAGCAGGTCCTAAATTCAATTAGGACCTGCTTCTACATTCATTAGCTTACAATGAGCCACAAACCCCGTCCCTATGGCTCACTTTATGTCTTCAATCAGTTTGTGCTTGCCATCAACTGACTCATACACAAATACTTCGCAGTTTTTGGGTCTTGGACGCCATATAAAACCTTTTTTAGAATCCTCCAGATAACCGCGGATCACTCTTATGATTCCTCCGTGGCACACCAGAAGCACATTTTCATACTTTTGCTTTTCAAGCTCAGAGAGAAATGAACCAATCCTGGCAACCATAGAAGGAATATCTTCTACGCCATTTTTCTTTGGGCATGGAAAGATTTCTGGAAATCCCCAATAAAGAAACATCGGTATGCTTACTTTAAAGTAACCAACACCCTCAAAATCACCGAAGGCTGCCTCGATTATTCTTTCATCCTTAACAACTTCATCTTCTGGAACTCCAGAAATAAGTGAAGCTGTAGTAACTGCTCTTCCAAGTGTTGAAGCAAATACCTTATCAAACTTAACACCTGCTAATTTTTCTCCTACGGCTCTAGCCTGGCTCTTTCCTTTTTCATTAAGAGGAATATCTATTTGGCCCTGCATGAGCTTTGCCGCATTATAATCTGTCTGTCCATGTCTGGTTACATATATCTTCATAGGATTACTCCGTCACTTCAGTTTATCTTTTAGGCTTCTTGGTATAAACAGGTCTCATGTTCCTAAGTTCTTCGTATAAAAGCTTGTAGTTATCGTAACGTACTTTAGAAATAAGACCTTTTTCAAGAGCATTCTTAATGCCGCAGTCTGGCTCTGCAATATGAGAACAGCCGCCAAATCTACACTCCGGTTCATAATCTTCAAATTCTGGATAATACTGCATAAGAGTATCAACTGATACATCCCTAAGCTCAAGAGATGTAAAACCAGGAGTATCGATGATAAAGGTATCAAAGCCTTCATCCGATAGCTCTTTTACGAAAAAGAGCTCTGAATGCCTTGTGGTATTCTTGCCCCTTTCTATCTTGCGGCTAAGCTCTCCTATCTGCATATCTGCATCAGGAACAAGCTTATTTAAAAGAGATGACTTGCCAACACCGCTTGGACCTGCAAGAGTTGTAGTCTTACCCTTTAATAGTGCCTTAAGCTCATCAAGACCTTTATCCTCTTTGACGCTTATGAAAAGAACCTTGTATCCACAATTCTCATAACTCTCTGTGAGTTTCTGCTTCTCTTCCTCGGATGCTATGTCCTGTTTATTAAAGCAGATGATAACAGGAAGATTCTGCTGCCTCATCATGATAAGGAACCTGTCCAAAAGATTGTAATTTGGATCTGGCTTGACAATGGCAAACAAAATAACCGCCTGATCCACATTGGCAACAGGCGGTCTTAGTAACTGAGCTCTTCTAGGTAGGATCCTGATGATATTACCTATCTGTTTTTCTTCATCAATGATGTCTATTTCAACATCATCTCCTACCATAGGTTTAATATTATCTTTTCTAAAGATGCCTTTTGCCTTACATTCATAGATTTTCTCATCGGAGGTTTCTATGTAGTAAAACCCGGCAATTCCCTTTAATATCTTTCCCTGCATTAAATGATCAGTTCTCCTGATTAAATGTTACTGCTCTTGTAACTGTATACTCTACAGCCTGTCCTCCAGAAGTCTCACCAGTCTCAGGATTGGTGGTTGTAGGAGTTGTTGCAGTATAAACAAATGTTAATGTTCCTGTAGGAGAAGTAATTCCCTTGTATGTAGCCTGAACCGGGAAATCTGATGTTGTTGTGCTAAGAAGTGTTGTTCCATCAGATGTTACCAGGGTTACCTTAACAGGGATTCCAAAGGTGAAGTTTTCTCCTTCTGTTGGAGCTGTAATATCTGCTGAATAGCTATAAGTTACGCTGGCAGGTCCAATAGAAAGCTCCATATTGATAACAGTTCCCTCTGAAACAGACGTGCCAACGGCAATACTCTGTGCACAGATAAGACCTGTAAGATTCGAATCCTCATTGTTGGTCTCAACAATTGTTCCAGCCACAAGGCCAGACTCTACAAGAGTGATAACAGCATCCTCTGAAGTCATACCAATTATATTTGGAACAGTTACCTGTCCGTCTGCCTTAGCATTTGAAACCTCAGCAGAAGCTGAAGCTGTATAGTTAGATCCGTTACTGATGTAAACTGTGATCTTTGAACCACTAGCAGCTCTACTTCCTGCAGCAGGATTAGTAGATACTACTGTATCCTTAGCTGCTGTATTAGATGTATCATCAGCTTTTTCTACTGCAAAACCTTTTTCGCTAAGAAGTGACTTAGCTTCTGCATATGTCTTACCAGTTACATTTGGAATCTCGATTCCATCTGCTGATTCCTCAGTAGTTAATGAAGAAGCTGCACTGGAAGCGTCTGCACTTGCATCAGAGGAACCAAATAATCCCATGCCTTTAGCAATAAGGATGATAACGATAAATCCAATAAGTACAGCAGAAACAATAGCCATGACTATTGTCATCTTCTCGATCTTGGATGGTTCCTGTTTATTATCTTTAGATGATGAGCCTCTCCTTCTATTCTGCTCATAGTAGAAATCGTCATCATCGTCATATTCGTCGTAATCTCGTCTAGGTCTCTTATGATCTCTGTCATAATCATCATGTCTCTTGCCCTTATCGTAATCTCTTGAGAAATCACGATTAAGACGCATCTGCTCAGTATCAGACATCTTGCCTGTACCGCCCTTAACTGAGCTAAGTTCCTCATCAGAAGCTACTCTTGTAGCACCCTCTTCATCAGGATCAACAAGAGAAACGAAATCCTTATCAGGGGTGATAAGTGACTTCTTGAGGTCTGTGATAAGCTCGGCAGCACTCTGATATCTCCTGTCAGGACTCTTCTGACAGCACTTAAGCACGATCTTCTCAACACTGATAGGAATATCCTCGTTGTAATCCGAAGGAGTTGGAAGTTCTTCCTGAATATGCTTGATAGCAATAGCTACTGTTGTATCACCATTAAATGGCACTCTTCCAGTAAGCATCTCGAAAAGCGTAATACCAAGTGAATAGATATCACTCTTGGCATCACTGTATCCACCTCTTGCCTGCTCTGGAGAAGTGTAATGCACAGATCCCATTACATTGGATGTGATAGTATTGCTGGTTGCAGCCTTGGCAATACCAAAGTCTGTTACCTTAACCTTACCATCCTTAGAGATCATAATATTCTGTGGCTTGATATCTCTGTGAATGATGTTGTTGTTATGAGCTGCCTCAAGTCCCATAGCTACCTGAATAGCTATGCTGACTGCCTCCTTAACAGAAAGACGTACCTTCTTCTCAATATATTTCTTGAGAGTGATACCATCAACAAGCTCCATAACGATGTAGTTAACACCGTCTTCATCTCCTACATCATATACATTAACAATGTTTGGATGCATAAGTCCAGCTGTAGACTGGGCCTCAACTCGGAACTTAGAAACAAAATTCTCGTTCTCTGAGAATTCCTGTTTGAGTACCTTCACAGCAACAAGTCTATTAAGTTTATGATCTTTTGCTTTATATACATCGGACATTCCGCCAGTGCCGATCTTCTCAAGCACTTCATAGCGATCGCCGATCACCATTCCTATCTTAATCATTCAGTCCTCCATCGTGTGTCAGTTCTTCTGCAAAGGGCTCTATCAGGATAACAGCTATATTATCCTTGCCTCCGTTGTTATTAGCTGCCACAACAAGTTTTTGGGCCTTCTCTATAATATCTTTCTGACCGCTTACTATCTCTCTGATCTCTTCATCTTCAAGCATATTGGTAAGTCCGTCAGAGCACATGAGAACAATGTCCCCACGTTTTAATTCCACGTTAAAAAAGTCGATGTCTACCGTATCTGTGGCACCGATTGCCCTGGTAATAATGTTCTTGTCAAGATGAGTTCTTGCAGTCTCTCTATCAATGCCGCCCATCCTGACCATCTCCTCTACCAAAGAGTGATCTCTGGTAATCTGTGTTATCTTGTCATTTATGACATAGAGCCTGGAATCTCCGACATTTGCAACCTGCAAAAATCTTCCAAGCACTGTACATGCTACAACAGTGGTTCCCATTCCGAATAGGCTAGGGTTCTCTGAAGCCTTTTCTCTGAGTTTGCGGTTAGCGATCTTGATAGAATTCTCAAGGATCTTAACAGGGCTTTGCTCAAAAGACTTTTCGATTTCCTCAACCATAGTATCTACTGTAAAGCGTGAAGCATAATCGCCGGCATTATGACCGCCCATGCCATCAGCAACAATAAATACATTTGAAAGATTACCTATCTTTCTATCGGATGAAAAAACGTAATCTTGATTCAGTTTTCGTTTTTTACCTATATCCGTTATAGAAAACGTTTTTAACAAATCTTGCCTCCCGAGCAAACTCTTTTCATGCAAAAATAAGCAGGTATCACATTTCTTGCTGTAAATGGCGCCTTCTAAGCTGTCCGCAAGCACCATCTATATCCCTGCCCATTTCCCTTCTAATAGTAACATTTATTCGACTTTTTTCAAGTTTATTTTTGAAAGCTAAGGCCCCAGAACGATCTGTGGGTTTAAAGTCTCTTTCCTTGATAGGATTGACGGGAATAAGGTTAACTACGGCATTTATGCCCTCTAATAATTTGGACAGTTCGGCAGCATCCTCATCAGTGTCATTTACTCCGCTTACAAGGGAATATTCAAAGGTCAGCTGCCTTCCGGTCTTGTCAAAATATGCTCTGCATGCATCAAGTACTTCATCAATGCTGTACTTTTCAGCTATAGGCATGAGTTTTTTACGCTTTTCGTTATTGGATGCGTGAAGAGACAATGCCAGGTTGATAGACAGCTCTTCATCAGCCAGTCTGTAAATATTTGGAACGATTCCACAAGTAGAAACTGTAAGATTTCTCTGTCCCATGTTCATTCCGTTTTCATCAGTCAAAAGCTTGATAAACTTAAGGAGATTGTCATAGTTATCAAGAGGCTCTCCACTTCCCATAACTACTACTCGTGAAATCTTTTCACCAGTCTCCCTTGAAATAGCATATATCTGATCCAGCATCTCTGATGGACCAAGGTTTCTGACTACACCATCTATAGTTGATGCACAGAATCTGCATCCCATACGGCATCCAACCTGAGATGAGATGCACACGCTATTTCCGAATTTGTACCTCATAAATACGCTCTCGATAACGTTGCCATCAGAAAGTCCAAAAAGGAATTTCTGTGTGCCATCGATCTTGGATTTCTGAACATCCACAACCTGAAGCGCTGTATAATCGTAATGCTCAATGCACTTTTCTTTTAAGCTCTTGGATATATTGGTCATTTCATCATAACTTCTGGCCTTCTTGACGTGCATCCATTCATAGAGCTGCTTTGCTCTAAACTTTGGCTCGCCAAGTTCTTTGATACTATCCTCAAGCTCTGAAAGTGAAAGAGACTTAATATCTATCTTTGTCACTTCTCTTTTCTCCTTAGAAGCTTTGCTATAAAAAATCCATCTGTTCCAAACTCTCCGGGAAGAAGCTGAATATAGCCTTCCTTAGAGCTCTTTTTATCTATCCTTACTGGAAGAGCATCTGTAATATCCACTCTGTCAAAAGGAAGTTCTTTGCAGATCCTATCGATCATAGCCTCATTTTCTGCCTTGTTGACAGTACAGGTTGAATACATGAGTATTCCGCCTGGCCTTACATAGTCATAGGCTGCCTTTACAATCTCCCACTGAAGATCAGCCAGCTCTTTTAGGCCTTTTTTGGTGGTGTTCAGCTTTATATCGCTCTTTCTGCCTATAATGCCAAGTCCTGAGCAAGGTACATCAAGATATAGGATATCTGCCATATCCTCAAGGTTTCCGTCATGGATCCTGGCATCAAAGGCCTCAACTTCAATATTGGAAAGTCCAAGTCTCTCGGCG
The DNA here is from genome assembly GCF_900143205.1 of Butyrivibrio hungatei DSM 14810. Classification (GTDB taxonomy): domain Bacteria; phylum Bacillota; class Clostridia; order Lachnospirales; family Lachnospiraceae; genus Butyrivibrio; species Butyrivibrio hungatei. Next base: position 141,076 of record NZ_FRDH01000003.1, read on the forward strand.
TTTTCTCTGATGATGTCACACTTTCTATCAGAAAGGTCTCTGGATATGACTCTTCCTTCTACTCCAACTCTCTCAGCTGCGTGAAGAGTCTTGCCTCCAGGAGCTGCGCAGACATCTATAACAGTCTGGCCTTCCTTTGGATCTGCAACTTCAGTGACAAGCATTGAGCTTACATCCTGAACTGTAAACAGTCCCTCATCAAATCCTGGAAGGAATCTGATATTATCTGTTTTCTCTAGATCTACCGCATATTTAAGGACAGGATTTCTCTTAGCTACAGCTCCTGCCTCATTTAGCTCTTTTACATAAGCATCCACCAATGCATCAAGGTCTGAAGCCTTATTCATCTCCATGAGCTTAGGTACATTGAGCCTTATGGTTGTAGGTCTAGCCTGTAAAAAGAACTCCAAAATGCTCTCAGTCCTGTCGTAGCCATACTCAGATACCCACATTTCGCAGAGCCACTTTGGTGTTGAATAAAACACTGATAAATACTCGCATCCATTATCTATAGCTTTGTCAGGGTATTTGATATTTTCTTTATTTCTGGAAATATTTCTCAGGACTCCATTTACAAAACCTTTGAGTCCGGAGAACTTGTGCTTGTCAGCAAGCTTAACTGCCTCATTACAGGCTGCTGAATCTGGAACCTGGTCCATAAACATGATCTGGTAGGTTCCCATTCTCATAAGGCTTCTGATAAGAGGTTGCATCTTCTGAACCTTAACCTTTGAGAACTGATCCAAACAATAGTCTATCTGGGTCTGTCTCTCAAGGCACCCATCAACTACTCTTTTTATAAACGCCTTATCTCTTGTTTCAAGATAGTCGTACTTTTCCAAAGAATCTTTTAACAAGGACATCTTACCAGCCTTGTCCTTGTCATATTCAATTAGGATATTTAAAACAATCTCACGAATATTAGCCAATTACTTACCCTCATAAATCATTTAAAATACGTTACTATTCCATATATCATCAAGAATGTGATGAGCGCTGGAAGAACATATTTAAAGTACCAGCTAAGTTTGCGGCTTACCTTGATTCCAAGACCGCTGTTTACTTCTTCTAAATATTTATCAAAGCCCCATCCATACTTTGTTGTACAGAACAGGCAGCAAATTAGTGATCCTATAGGCAGGATAACGTTACTAACAATGAAATCCTCAAGGTCCATGATGTTTGTGCCTGGCTTTAATGGTTCAAAGCCTTTGAGTACGTTAAAGCCAAGGGTACAAGGAATAGAACCAAGTGTGATGATGATTCCTGCAATAAGAGCTGCCTTTTTGCGCTCACTGCCAAATATATCGATAGAGAAGCTTACTACGTTCTCAAACACACCAACCATGGTAGAAAGAGCTGCAAAATACATAAACAGGAAGAATAAGCTTCCCCAGACTCTTCCAAGAGGAAGTGCGGTAAATACATTAGGAAGTGTAAGGAATATGAGACTTGGTCCACTGTCAGGAGATACGCCGTAAGCAAAGCAAGCAGGAATTGTAATAAGTCCTGCGACAATAGCTACGAAAGTATCAAGTCCTGCAACAAGTATTGCCTCTCCTGCAAGGCTTCTCTCTTTTTTGATATAGCTTCCAAATATTTCCATGCTGCCCATACCAAGACTAAGGGTAAAAAAGCTCTGGTTTAAGGCTGCATACATAACATTTCCAATACCAACTTTTCTGATATTGTCTACATTTGGCATCAGGTAAAAAGCAACGCCCTCAGATGCACCCTGAAGTGTAAGGGATCTGATTCCTAAAACAATCATGATGCAGATAAGAGCTATCATCATGATCTTGGTGATCTTCTCAACACCGTTCTGAAGCCCCATGGAGCAGATGACCATAGTTATCAGCATTGTGATGACCATGTATGCTATGAGTATCTCAGGACTATCCATCATAGTAGCAAATGCCTCTTCTATACCAGCTGTAGTCTTTCCTTCAAAAGAGCCAGTGAGCATCAGCACAAAATATCTAAGTATCCATCCTGAAACTACTGAATAGAACATAAGAAGCAGGTAATTACCAAACATTGCCATAAATCCTGACAAATGCCACTTTGTCCCCTCTTTTTCCAATTTCTTATAAGCCGGATAAATACTCATCCTGCTGGCTCTACCTATGGAATATTCCATAGTCATAACAGGGACACCTAATATAAGTAAAAATAGCAGGTAAATAACTACAAAAATGCCTCCGCCATACTGACCTACCATATATGGAAATCGCCATACGTTTCCAATGCCGATCGCACAACCTGCTGACAGCAAAATAAAGCCTAATCGGCTACCGAGTTTTTCTCTTTCTTTCATTAACTGATTACCGCCTACGATTATTTAACATAACTAGTCTAAGAAGCTGAACTACAGCTGAAGCTGCACTTGCCACATATGTCATAGCGGCTGCAGTTAAGACTTTTCTGGAGTCAGCAACTTCCTCGTGTCCGAGAATACCGTATTCTTCAAGCATCACGAGAGCTCTGTGAGAAGCATCAAACTCAACCGGAAGTGTAACAAGCTGGAACAATACTGCCAGCGAAAATACAACGATTCCAATGCTTATAAGTGGTGAAAAACCAAGAAGCATTCCAAGGATCAAAAGAGGTATTCCAGCCTTTGATCCGATATTTGCAGCTGGAAGAAGTGCTGTTCTAAAGGACAGTGGTGCATATCCAAAGTGATGCTGCATGACATGTCCGCACTCATGAGCTGCAACGCCAATGGCTGCTACGCTTGTTGAATCATACGTTGCATCAGAAAGGTTAACTACCTTGTTTCTGGGATCATAGTGATCTGTAAGTTCTCCTCTGACATGGCAAACTGACACATCAGTAATACCATTTCTGCGGAGGATCTCCATTGCAGCCTGTGCTCCAGTCATACCGCACATGCTACGAATCCTTGCGTATTTTTTGTAAACAGATGAAACTCTGTAACTGGCTACCATACAAAGAATAGCCATGAGAATAACTAAAAAGTACATAGGATCCATTCCGTATCCAAATGCTCTACCATAACCGTAATACATATGTATCGCCTCTTTTCTTATTGTTCACTTTATTATCCAAGTTTTGTTCCAGCTTCAAGCTTATATCCAAGAAGGAAGTCTTTGACTGCCATTCTCTTTTTGCCTTCAAGCTGAACCTCTGTAATTTCTAATAGACCGTCACCTGTTGCCACGGTAAAAGAATCTTTGGAAACAGATACTATGCTTCCTGGTTCTTTTCCCTTTGATGACTCGGATAATGCCTTGGCTTTCCAGATCTTAAAGCTCTTGCCATCTAAACTTGTAAAGGCTGATGGCCATGGATTAAGACCTCTTACAAGATTTCCGATTGTCTTTGCATCTTTACAAAAATCAATCTTACCCATGTTCTTGGAAAGTTTGCCACACTTAGTAGCCTTTTCTTCATCCTGAGGAACAGGAATAAGCTCGCCTTTTTCTATCAAAGGAAGGGCATCTACAATGAGCTCGCCACCCAGGATCGACAGCTTATCAAAAAGTCCGCCTCCAGTCTCATCCTCATCGATTGGAATCTCTCTCTGGATCAGAATATCGCCAGTATCCATTCCAGCTGCCATCTGCATGATAGTAACGCCTGTAACCTTCTCGCCATCAAGGATTGCCTGCTGGATAGGAGCAGCTCCCCTATATTTTGGAAGGAGGGATGCGTGAATATTAACACATCCAAACTTAGGAATATCAAGGATTTCCTGTGAAAGTATCTGTCCAAATGCAGCTACTACGTAAATGTCTGCTTCGATACTCTTTAAATATGCTACATGCTCAGCCTCTTTTATCCTGACTGGCTGAAATACCGGAATATCATGCTCTAAGGCACATGCCTTAACATCAGATATCTGAAGCTCTCCACTTCTTCCCTTTGGCTTATCTGGCTGAGTTACAACCAGAACTACTTCGTGACCTGCTTCTATGATCTTTTCAAGGGCTGTCCTGGCAAAATCAGGAGTTCCCATAAAAACTATCTTCATTTAAATATTTCCTTTCATATAGGCGTAAATTATTCAATAAAATAAGTCCTAAAAGGACACTCTTAAGTGTACCATTTTAGGACTTATTTGTACAATTTAAGGCGATATCATTCAGCAGTGATATCTGCGCCAAAATATTTAACTGAGATCTCTGAAAGTGTACCATCAGCGCGAAGTTCTGCGATAGCCTGATTGATCGCAGCTCTAAGGCTGTCATTGTCAGAACCCTTTGCAAGAGGAACCGCATACATAGTAACTTCTGAATCTACAGCTGCAACCTTAAGATCAGTTGTTCCTGTAGTATTGAAGTAGTCCTGCGCTGATGTATTGGCGTTGATAGTAGCATCAACAGTTCCGTTTAATACAAGCGTCATGGTCTCGCCAAGCGTATCTACGTTAGATACTACAGCGCCGTACTTGATACCCATTGCTTCATATGTTGATCCAGCAGAGTTAGCTGTTGTCTTGCCATTTAAATCTTCAAAAGAACTGATTGAATCATTTGAAGCAAGAGTTACAACTACTGCATGGTCGTAAGCGTAAGGATCTGTAAAGTCGTAAGTCTCTGATCTGTCAGGTGTAACGTCTACACCGTTAGCCATCATATCAAAAGTTCCGGTAGATACACCAGTAAGTCCGCCATCAAAAGCAACTTCCTTGAACTCAGGCTCTACACCAAGCTTTTTAGCTATTGCTGTTGCAACTTCAACATCAAAGCCAACAAGCTCGTCTGTCTCTGGATCATGATAAGTAAATGGTGACCAGACACCTTCTGTTGCAATAGTGATCTTGCCTGCTGCCTTAATACGTGCAAGGTGATCTTCTGTAGCGCTCTCATTTTCTGCATCTGTAGCGTCAGCCTGTGCTGTTTCTACTGCTGGAGCTTCATCTGCATTCTCTGTTGCTCCGCCCTGTGAACCACAGGCAACAATAGAAGCACTTACAAGAACTGTTGTTAGTAGCATAGATAGTTTTCTTTTCATAATATTCTCCTTGTCTATCTGTAAACTAGTTAGCAGTTTCCAAATTTAGTTTTCTGTGAGCCGCAGGAACTCTTTGGTCCTTGCCTGTTTTGGTGCTGTAAAGAACTCCTTTGCAGGTCCTTCCTCCACGATATTTCCATCTGCCATGAAGATAACATGGGAGGAAACATCCCTGGCAAAGCCCATCTCGTGAGTTACAACTATCATAGTCATACCCTCAGAAGCAAGATTTCTCATTACTTCAAGTACCTCTGCTGTGAGCTGAGGATCAAGAGCTGACGTAGGCTCATCAAAATAAAGTATCTCAGGTTTTGTAGCAAGAGCTCTTGCAATAGCTACTCTCTGCTGCTGTCCACCTGATAACTGGCTTGGATAATAGTCTTTAAACTCTTCCATCCCTACCTTGGTAAGAACGTCCATCGCGATATCAACTGCCTCCTCTGAACGCATCTTCCTTGCAGATGTAAGGCCAAGTGTCACGTTTTGAATGACAGTCTTATTCGCAAACAAGTTGTAATTTTGGAACACGAAGCCAGTTTTTTTTCTGATAGCAGCTATATCCCTTTTGGAAATATCAGAAAGGTCATATTCTCTGCCATCAAATACAAATCTTCCGCCATCAGCTTTTTCCAGAAAATTGATGCATCTAAGAAGAGTGGTCTTGCCTGAGCCAGATGGTCCCAAAACTGATACAACATCGCCTTTATTAACTTCTATACTAACACCCTTAAGGACTTCGTTATCCCCAAAGGTCTTCTTAATGTCTTTTACCTGTAATAGTGCCATAATATGCCCTCTTTACTTGCGCTGGCCATAGTTTCCAAGAATCTTTTCACCCTTCTTCTGAATAAATGTCAGTACAGTACAGAAAATAAGGTAAACAAGCGCTACCTCAATATAAAGAGGCAGATAGTTATATGATTGTCCTGCAAGCTGCTTGGTTCTGGTAAACATCTCAACTACTGTGATACTTGATGCAAGTGATGTGTCTTTTACCATACTGATAAGCGCATTAAAAAGTGATGGAAACGCTGTTCTGAAAGCCTGTGGAAGGATGATATGCCACATGATCTGCATATAGTTCATACCAACGCAGTAGCCAGCCTCCAGCTGACCCGCAGGAACAGCCTCCATGGCGGCCCTCATGGTCTCAGCACTATACGCACCTTCATTTATAGAAAAAACTATAACAGCCATAACAAACGGATTAGAATGGATTCCCAAAAGTGGAAGTCCATAGAAAGCTACCATAAGCTGAACCAAAAGAGGTGTGCCCCTTATGATCCAGATATAGAGCCTGCAGATTTCTTTGATAATAGGTACATCCGCATACTGCACCATTGCCACTAGTACTGCAATCACAGTAGACAAGATGAATGCCAGTGCCGCAAGCGGAAGTGTTACCTTTAAACCATATTCTAGTATTTTAGGAAAAGAGCTCATAAGAAGCTCTAAAGTCTTTTCATTTAACATCTGATATCCTGCTCATATATGGTAGTGAGCAGATCAAAGATCATTCTTTTTCGTGATCCTCTTCTGCTTCTGCCATAAGTTCTTCGTTATCTACAAGGTCGCCTTCAACCTTTTCTACATACATATGTCCATCGAGATGATCAAGCTCATGGCAGATAGCTCTGGCAAGAAGCTCTTCGCCTTCGATGATATATTCTTTGCCTTCAAGATCTACGGCTTTAGCCTTAACGTAATTTGGTCTTGTAACTATACCTGACTTACCTGGAAGGGAAAGACATCCTTCGTAGCCCGTCTGCTCGCCGCTTGTCTCTAAGATCTCCGGGTTGATCATAACGATTGGCTGGTCTCCTTCTGGAGAACAGTCGATAACCACAACTCTCTTAAGGATTCCTACCTGAGGTGCAGCAAGTCCAACACCGTTAGCTTCGTACATAGTCTCAAGCATGTCTGCTACTAATTCCTGTATTCTAGGAGTGATCTCTTTAACGTCCTTACACTTCTTTGCAAGTACATCATCACCATATTCTCTTATTGTTCTAAGCGCCATTTTGGCCTCCTTTATTATAAATAATCTGATTCAATCTATATTATCATATAATAAAGCATTTTTGATATATTGTACTCGCAATTAAGTTTTGTACAATTTTATTATATGATATCTTATTTTTCAAAAAAGTCAACTACTTCTTAAAATCCATTGACTGGATCAAAGTCAAACTGAACTGAAATATACCTGAGTTTCCCTTGGTCTTCAAGGCTTCTGATATATTTTTCCATTAAATCTTTGTAATAAATAAGTCCCTGGTAATCGCTCATCTTAACATAAACAGCCATCCTGTAGATGTCGTTTATCCTGCCTATTGATGCCGCTGCAGGTCCAATAAATACTGATCCTTCAAGTTTTCTTTGTTCCATAAGGGTTCTGAGCTTTGTAGCAAAAGCCATTCCCTCTTCTTCGTCCTTACTCATGATCTGAACTGACATCATGTGCGACACAGGAGGATAGCTCAAAAGATCTCTGTAAGCGATCTCTTCATCATAAAACTCCTTGTAATCCTGCTTGGATGCCGCAATTATGCTGTAGTGGTCAGGCTGATAACTTTGGATTATGACATTGCCTTTTTTGTCTCCTCTGCCTGCTCTTCCTGCTGCCTGAGTAAGTAGCTGGAAGGTTCTCTCACTGGCTCTATAGTCACTAGCGTAAAGAGACATGTCAGCCGCAAGTATTCCAACCAAAGTAACGTCAGGAAAATCGTGACCTTTGACTATCATCTGAGTTCCTACAAGTACATCAGCTTCTTTGTTGGCAAAGGCCGAAAGGATCTTTTCGTAGCTTCCTTTGGCTCTGGTGGTATCAGCATCCATTCTAAGGACCTTGGCCTGTGGCCAGAATTTCTTGACTTCATCTTCTATCTGCTGGGTGCCTGCCCTAAAGGATGAAACATATTTTGAAGAACATTTTGGACAGATCTTTTTCACTGGTTCCTCGTAGCCGCAGTAGTGGCACACAAGCCTTCCGCCTCTGTGCTCAGAAAGAGCCACATCGCAGTGTGGGCACTTAAATACATGTCCACAGGATCTGCAGGATACAAATCCTGCCAGTCCTCTTCTATTGATAAAGAGCATTGTCTGCTCGCCTCTACTTAATCTGTCCTCGATAAGTTCCTGTAGCCTAAGTGAAAAGATGGATCTGTTGCCTTTTCTTAGCTCTTCTCTAAGGTCAGCTATCTCAACTGTTGGTAGCGTTCCGCCTGTGAGTCTTCTGTTTAGCTCAAACAACTTGTACTCCCCTGTCTGAGCTCTGTAATAGGACTCCAGAGAAGGAGTTGCCGATCCCAGCACTACAGCTGCTCCATCCGGAAGAAGCTTCGATAACTCTATAGCTGTTTCCCTTGCGTGGTATTTGGGCATAGTCTCGCTCTTGTAGGCAGACTCATGCTCCTCGTCAATTATTATGATTCCTGTATTTGGAAATGGTGTGAAAAGAGCTGATCTTGGCCCGATAATGATATCTATATCGCCAGTTCTTGCTCTCTCCATCTGGTCAAATTTTTCTCCTGGAGAAAGTGTAGAATTCATTACAGATACTCTGTCTCCAAAGTGTCTGTAGAATCTCATCAAAGTCTGATAGGTAAGGGCTATTTCTGGAATCAGAACAATTGCCTGTTTACCTCTTTTGATAACATCATCAATAAGGGCAATATATACTTCTGTCTTGCCGCTTCCTGTGATTCCGTGGATCAGGTAAGTATTTCTTTGGCCCTGGTCGTAATCTTTTTTGACAGTATCAACGATATGCTGCTGCTCATCACTAAGGACTGCTTTGCCATATCTTGAACTCTCTGCCGCCACTGGCTTTCTATAATATTCTTCGCTTTCAACCTTGATGATTCCCTGGTCAGAAAGAGCTTTGATAGTCTGAGACGCTATATTAAGCTTACCTGTTACAAATTCATAAGGAATCCTGTCTTCAGGGTTTTCTAAAAGTTCCTTTAAAAGCCTTTCTCTGGCCTTTTGCTTTTTTCTAACGCATTCGTTATAAAGATCTCTTGCCTGCCTTAAATCCATTCTAAGAGATATATACTTGTGGACCTGTCTGTTCTGCTTCTTGGCTGCAGGAAGAACTGTCCTAAGGGCAGCTATCATGGTTGAGCCGTAATGTCTTTTCATCCAGGCTGCAAGCTTCATTGATATATCCTGAGCTGAAACCACTTCGTCAGATACATCAATTATCTCTTTTATCTTGGCAGGATCCCAATTAGGCTCATCTGTAAGCTCAATAACAAAGCCCTTTCTGGTAGTATTCCCTCTACCAAAGGGAATAACTACAGGGCTTCCTATGTCGATCTTACCCGCAAGCTTATCGGGTACCTTATATTGAAAAGGCTTGTCCACCTTCTCATGTGAAATATCAATGATTACGTTAGCGTACATATATATAGTTTACAATGATTTACTTTCTCTCGTCGAGAATCTCCTGGATAAGTTCACGTTCATCCATGTGATACTTTACGCCCTTGATCTCCTGATAGTCCTCATGGCCTTTACCTGCAAGCACGATGATATCCCCCTGCTCGCCGTGATCAATGGCGTAAGCTATAGCTTCTTTTCTATCTGTGATCTTGATGTACTTACCATCTGTCTTTTTCATGCCAGTCTCAATATCATTTATGATATCCTCTGGCTCCTCAAAACGAGGATTGTCAGATGTGATGATAGTAACATCAGCATATCTTCCACTTACTTCACCCATCTCAAAACGTCTGAGCTTACTTCTGTTTCCGCCGCAACCAAAGAGACAGATAAGTCTGTTTGGATGATAATCGCGAAGTGTTGTAAGAAGGCTCTTAAGGGCCATTGCATTATGAGCATAATCGATCATAAGTGTGAAATCATCAGACACCTTGACCATCTCAATTCTTCCTTTGACCTTAGCCTCTTTAAGTGCAGGTGCAATCTCTTCTGGTGTGCATCCAAGATTATGTGCAACAGCAATAGCGCAAAGAGCGTTGTATACACTGAATTTTCCTGGTGTCTTGATCTCTGCATGCATGTTAAGGAATCCATCAGTATCGAAGAACACGCCAAGTTCACCGGGCTTGTGGATATATGCAAGGTTTATCGCTCTAAGATCGCAGTCCTCATTAAATCCGTAGGTCTGAACCTTACAGGTGTGTCCTTCTAAGATATCATCAACATGAACATCATCACCGTTTAAGATACCAACCTTACACTGCTTAAATAGAAGGCTCTTGCAATGCATATAGTCTTCAAAATCAGCATGCTCGTTTGGTCCAATGTGATCTGGCTCAATATTTGTGAAGATACCTATATCAAAAGTAAATCCCTGAGTTCTGTGAAGCATGAGTCCCTGAGATGATACTTCCATTACTACGCTATCGCATCCAGCTTCAACCATCTTGGCCATATATTCCTGAAGTGCAAATGACTCAGGTGTTGTATTCTCTGCATGTATGTGCTCATCACCAATGATAACTTCGATAGTTCCAATAAGACCAACCTTGTGTCCCGCATTTTCAAGCATGTTTCTGATAAGGTAAGTTGTTGTTGTCTTACCCTTTGTTCCTGTGATACCTATAGTCTTGAGCTTGCTTGCCGGATTACCGAAATACGCAGCAGAGATAAAAGCCATTGCATATCTGGTATCCTTTACTCTTATTACTGCAATATCAGAGCCTTCTGGAAGCTCCACATCCTGGCTTACAACGATTGCTGCAGCTTTCTTTTCAGCAGCTTCTTTTGCGCAGCTATGTCCATCAAAATTTGCACCCTTGATGCAGATGAAAAGAGATCCTTCAGAAATCTTTCTGTTGTCGTTAACTACGTCCTTTATTTCGACAACTTCTGGATCGATCCTCTCTCCAGAATTCCCTCTAGTAACCTCAAATTCCAGTTTTTCCAGTAAATTACTTAGTTTCATAACAACCTCTCCATTTTTTATTTTTTCGTCACATTTTATTCACAATTTTGCAGTAATATATACGTATAGATGTGAGCAATAGCTCACAATCTCCCCCTCATAAGAAACCGCAGACACACGCTTCGCGTGTGTTTTTGTGGTTTTAGGGGTATTTTTTTTACACAAAATCATTCATTATTATCTGAATGCTATCCCTTCCCTGATAACTATTGATATCTGGATAATATGCTATATTAACCTTCATATTTTCTGCAGTTCCGGCATATAGTTCATCAAGTCCATCCTGACCATATTTCTCAGTAAGGAATCCATGCCATTTATCCATATCACCAAAATACATCATATCAAGGATCTTACCAGTTCCGTCTGACACTTTGTATTTGCCGCAGTTCCTGTTCTTTCCAAGTATCCTTCCGGATAACAGATAAACATCTCTTTGTGCAAAGCTTGGCTTGGAGTTTCCTGTTCCAAAAGGTTCAAGATATTTAAACTCTCTAACAAGATCCATAGTAGCGTATTTAAGAGGCATTACCATATCAAGATGAACTATTTCCTGAAAGTCTTCAGGCTTTAGTTCACATTCATCATTAAGTCTTTTTCTTAATATCTCGATATTTTCCTCAGGAAGCGAAAGTCCGGCAGCCATCTTGTGTCCGCCAAATTTTGTAAAGAGCTCTTTGCACGCAGATAAATGCTCAAACATGTCGTAGCTCTCAATTGATCTTCCTGATCCCTTGGCACCGCCATCTAAAGCCCTGGTTAAGATGATCGTAGGTCTGTAATATTTCTCTTTTACCTTACCAGCAATGATACCTGCTATAGATTCATGAACCTTTGGAAGGTACAAAACGATGACCTTTGGAAGATTTCCTTTCTGGCTCTGTTCCTCAACCATTTCTATGGCTTCGTCAACGCCTTTCTTGGTGAGGTCCTTGCGGTCGTCATTCATAGCCTTAAGATCTCCTGCTATCTTGGCAGCCTCTGCCTCATCCTCGCAGGTAAATAGTGAAAGTGCCCTTGTAGCAAGATCAAGTCTTCCTGTCGCATTAAGGCATGGTCCAATGACAAATCCATAGTGAAAACTAGACATCTCATGAGCATTAAGACCATTTACGTTTATAAGCGCTTTTAAGCCCTTATTTGATGTATAAGGAATTCTTTTTAGGGATTCCTTCACAATGATCCTATTTTCGTCTCTAAGCTCCATTACATCGCATACAGTAGCAATTCCTGCAAAAATGATCTTCTCATCAAAAAAAGCTTTAAATTCATCTTTTTTGTCATCTAAAAGACCTGCCATGACCTGAAGGAATTTGTAAGCTACTACTGCTCCGCAGATCTCTTTAAATGGATAAGTTCCATCCTGTCTCTTTGGATCTATTACTGCGTCTGCAGGAGGAAGGATCTCTTTGTCTCCATCCTTTGGAACCTCATGATGGTCTGTAACAACAATAGTCATGCCATTATCCTTGGCATGCTGAGCCTGATCATAAGCAGCAATTCCATTGTCACATGTAATGATAGTATCAATGCCATCTGCAAGAGCATCATCTACAAGCTTGATACTAAGTCCATAGCCATCCTTGATTCTATCAGGAAGGACACAATCTACTGTTGCTCCCATAAGAGAAAGTCCTGAAACCAAGATATATGACGAACAGATCCCATCGACATCATAGTCTCCTATTACTCTTATCTTGTCACCAGCCTTGATCCTCTCAAGCATGATCCTTGCTCCCTTTTCCATATCCGCCATTCCAGCTGGATCATGGAGCATGGAAACATCTCCGTGAAGATACTCATCAACAGTCTGAGTATTACACTTCTGGTTCTCATTTTCTCTACTATCTATAAGCCTGTTAGCAATAAGCCTTGCTGTAATATTTGTGATCCCAAATTCCTTTGCAATCCCATCAAAATCAGCTTTCTTATTTGCTATCATCCATTTTGCCATAATTACCTAAATCCTTATATAAAAAAAATTGTGTTCTTCTATGTATAATGTGCGAACACTCACTTGATATAATACCATATTTTTCCCGATAGTTCTTGGTACCTGACATATTACAAGAGGAAAGATTCATCCTTCGCTCCGATATTTTTTGCAGTTCATAAGTGTTGAAAACGAACAGATTACGCAATTACTGCAAAAAATAAATCCCTCAGGCTGAATTTTTACTCTTGTCATATTGGCAGTTATTTAGAAAATATAGGAAGTATTGAACGAATCAAACAAGAATAATACCATTCCAACTATTTTGCTAATGTTTAACATGACTCTATTAATTGTCGATGATACTTTTCTATATTTTATCTTCTTTTTGGTATTACTAGGCTATTTTTAGATGATACCATTTTTATATTTTTCTTCTGCTTAGTATTACTTTGCAAATTTTAGATGATACCATTTTCATATTTTTCCTCTACTTAGTACCACTAGACTAAATTCTTGTAATACTATTTTCATATTTTTCTTCTACTTAGTACCACTAGACTTAATTCTTGTAATACCATTTTCATTTTTTCCTTCTACTTGGTACCTCCGAGTGAATATCTTGTAATACCATTTTCATATTTTTCTCCAACTTAGCATTAACGAATCAAATATCAATAATACCAATATATCTTTTATTTAAGATTTGATATCATTTATACTCAGCGCTGTGATACTAACTGCGCAAATATTACTATATTGGTATTATCAATGTCATAGAAAGCTTTTTAGTCTTTCCTAAATAGCAGATAGCATGAACTAGCATTATTTTAATTTGAGCGTTTTATTTTTTGTAGTAGATACATAACATGAAAATAACCCTAGTAGATCTACGTTCTGAACGAATGTGAAATAAATCTACTAGGGTTATTTGAATTTTTAATGTATCCTACAAAAAATACTACTAAGCGAACAATAAAAAATAATGCCGTTCATGCGTCCGGTTTCAGAAACTGTCCGCCATCAGTACTTCAAGCCTTCTTCTTGAACTTTGTCTTAAGGTCGTACCAGATTGGTGATGCGATGAAGATTGATGAATATGTTCCGCAGATAACACCAACCATAAGAGGAAGTGCAAATGCTTTGATATCAGCAACACCAAAGATGAAAAGTGCAAGTACTGTGAAGAATGTTGTAGCAGATGTGAACAAGCTTCGTGTAATTGTCTGTGACACTGATCTGTTAACAAGATCTGCTGTTTCTCTTCTGTTAGTAGCATCATGAAGGTTCTCACGGATACGGTCGAATGTAACGATTGTATCGTTGATTGAGTAACCGATGATTGTAAGTACTACAGCAATGAATGTGCTACCTACTGAAAGGTATCTAATAAGTGCATAAGCTGTGATAACTACAAGTGCATCATGTGCAAGAGCGATGATAGCTGCAGCACCAAACTTGATGTCCTTGAATCTTACCCAGATGTAGATAAGCATAAGTACAAGTGCTACGATAAGAGCTTTGACAGCTGCGCCTCTCATCTCACCTGAAATTGTTGAGCTGATGGTCTCAGCAGCAATGTTTTCAGCTGTTACACCATAGTTATTTTCAAACATTTTTTCTACAGCTTCTCTCTGTGAAATGTTGAGAGTAGTTGTCTTAAATACTACCTGATTTGTTCCTGCAACTTCGTTAAACTGAACTTCGCTTACTTCAGCTGCTTTCTTGATATCAGGAACAATTGTATTTTCAATCTCTTCACGAGTGTAATCTTTGTCAAAAGTAACTGTTGAAGATGTACCACCAATGAAATCAAGGCTGTAATTGAATGCGCCAATACCCTTTGCAGAATTGATTCCCATTGTAGCAATACCAACTACAATTATAAAAACAGAAATCGCATAGAAGATCTTTCTCTTTGAAACAAAATTGATAGTCTCGATCTTCTTAGCCTTTCCATAGAATGCCACATTCTCAAATCCAAGTCCGTAGAGGATAGAAGTAATAACCCTTGTAACTACGAGAGCTGTGAACATTGAAAGGATGATACCAAGGATAAGTGTTTCAGCAAATCCCTTGACAGAACCAGTTCCGCCAATCTTAAGAACAACTGCTACGATAAGAGTTGTGATGTTACCATCAAGGATTGATGAAAGTGCTTTGTTATATCCGTTCTTTCTAGCTTCATCAACAGACTTACCAGCTGCAAGTTCCTCTTTGATTCTGGAGAATACAAGCACATTAGCATCAACCGCCATACCAATTGAAAGGATGATACCTGCAATACCAGGGAGTGTAAGTGTCATCTCAAATGCTGAGAGTAGGAACACTATAAGTCCGCAGTAGAATGCAAGAGCAAGTGTTGCTGAAAAACCAAGTAATCTAAAGAACACGATCATGAAAATTGCGATAAGAACAAATCCTACTGCTGCTGCAATAAGTGAGGTCTTAATAGCATCTGATCCGAGCTGGGCACCAACCACACTAGAACGAAGTTCTGTGAGCTGAAGCTTAAGTCCACCGATTCTTATAAGTGAAGCAAGGTTCTGAGCTTCTTCATATGTGCTCTGACCTGTGATAACAGCCTTACCATCTGTAATCTCTGCCTGAACACGAGGAACACTGATGAAGTGGCCGTCATAGTAGATACCAATTGTCTCACCAGCAGCATATGCCTTAGCTGTTGCATCAGCAAATGCCTTAGCACCTTCTTCTGTAAACTCAAGAGAAACTACTGGCTCCTGAGCACCATAAGAATCCTGCTGTGAAGCAGCCTGTGAACTAGCTACCTGATCACCTGTAAGAACAATTGAACCATCTGCCTGAAGGTCTTCCAAAGATTTATCAAGAACATAACCCATAAGGAGGTTACCGTCCTCGTCTACTTCCATAGTGCCATCAGCATTGACTCCATAGTGATATGAATAGTTCTGATTGCCTTTGCTGTCTGTCTGAGCGATAAAATAAAGGTTACCAGGCTGTCCGAGTTCCTCAAGTATCTTGTTTGCATCTGATACGCCAGGAATCTCGATGTTAATTCTATTTGAACCTTCCTGATATACTAAGGCTTCTGTGCTATACTGCTCTACACGCTGCTGGAGCTTGTAGATTGTATCGCTCATATCCTCTTTATCAGGATTCTCTTCTCCTGATACTTCATAGGTGATACTTACACCACCTGCAAGGTCAAGACCAAGGTTGATACTTGATAAAGATCCTGACTTGTCCGCACCAAGTCCGTAAACTGCTGAATAACCAACTCCCCCAAGCAGTAAAAGGACTACGATGAGAGCTAAAAATGATTTTAGCTTTTTCATTGATATATCCTCCCGTTACATTAAGCTTCTTCGGCCATAGCCGCTTTTATCATAATCGCACATTCGATTCGCTTTCTCTGAAGCTCACATCCGTGCTTATATGTCGTATTGATATCGCCGTTAAAATTATAGGCATTTGCAGCACAACCACCGCTACAATAATATCTGGCAAAGCATTTCTCACACTCAGGTCTTGAGTATACATTACTCTTTTTGAACATCTCCCTGATATCGTTTCTGGTAATACCTTCGTATACATTACCCATAATAAAATCTTCATTACCAACAAACTGATGACAAGGATAAAGGTCTCCCCAAGGTGTAACACCAAGATACTCACATCCTGATCCACATCCAGAAAGCCTCTTGGCTACACAAGGACCACCTTCAAGGTCGATGTTGAAATGGAAGAAGTTAAATCCTCTTCCCTCTTTCTGTCTTTCAAGATATAACTTAGCAAGCTTATCATATTCCTCGCAAAGCTTTGGAATGTCCTCATCC
Organism: Butyrivibrio hungatei DSM 14810; assembly: GCF_900143205.1. Classification (GTDB taxonomy): domain Bacteria; phylum Bacillota; class Clostridia; order Lachnospirales; family Lachnospiraceae; genus Butyrivibrio; species Butyrivibrio hungatei. The sequence goes on from NZ_FRDH01000003.1 coordinate 157,721, forward strand.
TTAAGAGAGTACCAATCTTCTGGCTTGGCTACTACAGGCTCTACAGAGATCTGCTTGAATCCAAGATCAGCAAGATGCTTGACATCTTCAGAGAAATCAAGGTTATTGTGAGTAAAGGTTCCTCTTACAAAGTATCTGAGCTGATGTCTGCTCTCAGCAACCTTCTGGAACTTGGCAACTATATCATCATAGCTACCCTGTCCGCCACGTCTAGGACGCATGAAATCATGAACTTCCTTACGTCCATCGATGGAAAGAACGATGTTACCCATCTCTTTATTAACATATTCTAGAATCTCATCATTTAAAAGAGTTCCGTTTGTAGTAATTGTGAAACGGAAGTTTTTGTTATGCTCCTTCTCAATTGAACGACCATACTCAACGATCTTCTTGACTACTTCCCAGTTCATAAGTGGCTCGCCGCCAAAGAAGTCAACCTCTAAGTTTCTACGATTTCCCGAATTAGCAACAAGGAAATCAAGAGCTTTCTTACCAACTTCTTCACTCATGAGAGCTCTTCTACCATGGTACTCACCCTCATCAGCAAAACAATATTTACATCTGAGATTACAATCATGTGCGATATTGAGGCAGAGAGCCTTGACTACAGTCTCTCTGTTCTGGAAATCATCAACATAGTTCTCGTATACATCATCTGTATAAAGAACCTGTGCCACACGAAGCTCTAAAAGTTCCTCAACTGCTTCATGGATCTCTTCCTGAGAATATTTATCAGAAACACCATCTAAGGAAAGAGCTTCCTTAGAGAGCCATTCTAAATCTTCTTTTTTAACTTCCTGTTCGTCATCAGCGGCTGCAGCACTGCCATACTTGCCACTGAGCTTGTCCTCAACAAAACTAACTAGATCAAAAACAACATCATCAACTACGTGAACTGACCCGCTGTTAACATCTAGAACAATGTTGTAACCGTTGTTCTTATAAGCGTGAATCATAAAATCTCCTAAACAAGTTTTACACAAAGCAGGCAGCGACCTCGGCCGCTGCCCGAAATAATTACATTTTCCTAAATATCAAGAATTACTTGCTAAGCTGCTCGCAGCTCTGGTTACCTACTGTGCAAGATGTCTTGCAAGCAGACTGGCATGATGTCTGGCACTCACCGCATCCGCCCTTCTTCATTGACTCTTTAAGATTTCTTGTAACTAATGACTTTACGTGCTTCATAATTGCCTCCTACTTGAAAATGATAACTAATTTTCCACTTTCGAGTTTTTTACATCGTCCTAGTATAACATATTTTGTAAAAAGATTAAAGTGTTTCTTTTTCTTCGGTTTCCATAGGCGTGTTGACTGTCATGAGGACTTTAGTGATCCTGTTCCTCTTAACGCCTCTTGCAGTAAGCGTAATACCGTTATCCAGCGTCACTGTCTCACCGTTTCCAGGGAGTCTGTCAAGGTTTTCGATCATAAGTCCGCCTATGGAGTCATAGTCCTCAGAATCAAGATCTGTTCCAAGGGCATTGTTGATATCGTCAAGCTTCATATTGCCCTCAACAAGATATCTCTTTCCACCTACGTTCTTGATGAGCTCAGCTTCATCAAGATCATACTCATCTCTGATCTCGCCAACGATCTCTTCCAAGAGATCTTCCAAGGTGATCATTCCCACAGTAGCGCCATACTCAGATAAAACAAATGCTACGTTCTGGGTCTTTTCTCTCATTTCCATGAGAAGATCAGCTGTCTTTTTAAACTCATAGGTATAATAAGCTTTTCTGATGTAGTCCTTTATCTTGAAGTTTTCTTTATCTTCAACAAGAATAAGGTCTTTTACATTGATAAGGCCTATTATATTGTCCTGTTCATTGCCTTCATACACCGGAATTCTGGTGTACATGTCTTCTTTGAAGACTTTCATGACCTCGTTGTAATCGGCATCTGAGCTAACACAGCTCATATCTATCCTTGGGATCATGATATCTTTGGCAAGAGCATCACTAAAATCAAAGACATTGTAGATGATCTGCTTTTCACCACTTTCGATGACGCCGTCTTCATGGCTTACATCCACGTAGGTCTTGAGTTCTGTCTCAGTCATGGACTGCTTGTTATTAGTATCTACTCTTATGATCTTAAGGATGATAGTAGCAATTCCGTTTATTATAAAGCTAAACGGCATCATGATATACATGATAGCTACGATTAGTGGCGCATACCACAAAGACAAATTCTCAGCATAAGCTGTTGCTATAGTCTTTGGTATGATCTCACCAAAAATAAGAACAACAAGTGTCAGTATTCCTGTACCTACACCAATGAGTTTACTTCCAAAAACATCTGTCACATATACTGTCATAAGTGCAGAAGCACTAAGATTGACAATATTATTGCCAATAAGTATCGCAGAAAGAAGTTTCTGTGTGTCCTCGCATATATTAAGTACTGTACCAGCGCCTTTTTTGCCATCGTCAAGCATAGCTCTCATCTTGACCTTATTGACTGTCATAAAGGCTGTCTCAGCAGATGAAAAGAATGCTGATAAAAATACAAGTACGATCAATATAGCGAGCCGTATCGCGTGTGTGTCCACAATTTCCTCCTATAAGAAAACTCTTAATCCAAGTGAAATACTGGATGAAGATCTACAGCCACAGGGCTGTTATCTGGATTGGTATCCATAATATCTGCCATAAAATCCCACCATTTGCGATTGATAGGAGTATCAGCACTCTTTGCCCAAAGCTCTTCATCTTCTATCTCGATATATCCATACAACACATTAGTCTCTTCGTCTAAATAGATACTGTAATTGTGTCCCCCGTGTTCATGGATCATTTCCTGCATCTCAGGCCAAAGCTCGTTGTGACGCTTCTCATACTCTTTTGCCATTCCTGGATACAATTTCATCTTAAAACCTTTTCTTATCATGTCTATTCCCTCTCTAGTTTATATTAGTTCAAAGGATTAAGATAAAACTCCTTTGTCTCCTCATATCCCTGTTCAGAAAGCTGCTGCTTCTGGAACTTTTTATTTTTATTCATACGTACTACAAGTACCTGCTTGCCTTCCGCTCTTTCTTTCTGAGCTTCTGCAATGATGTCTGACAATCTCTGTCCCTTAACACCCTTCTCGATAAGATATGCCACCTTGTCGCTCTCTCCAGGAATCTTGAAGCCCTCATCCATCATGATCATGATGATACGCTCAAATCCAATTGAGAATCCGCAGGCTGGTGTGTCCTGTCCAAGGAACTTACCGACCATCTTGTCGTAACGTCCACCACCGCCGCAGCTTCCGCCGTACTGTGGCATAGCAACTTCAAAGATAGTTCCTGTATAATATGACATTCCACGTACAAGTGTAGGATCAAATACCATTTCGAACTGAGCTGACTTAGTAGTCTCTACGCTGCTGATGATCTCCTGAAGTCCTTCATTAACTTCTGAAGAAAGGAAATCTCCGAGCTTCTCAGCAATAACCTTAAGTCCATCAACACCACTCTTACCTTCTACTGCTCTGAAAAGATCAAGATACTTGTCGATGCTCTCCTTGGCATATCCGCTCTTTTCAAGTTCCTCCGCAACGCCATCGATACCGATCTTGTCCATCTTATCAAGTGTGATGAATACGTTGTCATAATCATCTTCAGCAAATCCGCTGTATGCAGCCATTGCCTTAAGGATCTGACGATCGTTGATACGGATCTTGAAGTCCTTGAAGCCAAGTCTTCCAAGAGTTGTTGTTGTAGCAAGAATAAGCTCTATCTCAGCAAGGTTGGAAGCTTCGCCTAAAATATCAATATCGCACTGCATGAACTGACGATATCTTCCCTTCTGAGGTCTGTCTGCTCTCCATACATTTCCCATCTGAAGTGCCTTGAATGGTGATGGGAGTTCATTGGCATGGTTAGCATAAAAACGAACAAGAGGAACTGTAAGGTCATAGCGAAGACCTGAATCAGTAAGATCATTTTCCTCTTTAGCAGTCTCTAAATTAAGCTTCTCTCCTCTTTTCATAACCTTGAAGATAAGCTTTTCATTTTCGCCGCCCTGCTTACTATTAAGGTTGGCAAGTGACTCAACACAAGGAGTCTCAATAGAAGTAAATCCAAATTCCGCATAAGTCTTCTTGATAATACCTATGCAGTAATCTCTAAGTTTCATCTCTGAAGGCAAAATATCCTTCATACCGGTAACAGGTTTCTTAATAAGTGCCATAAAATCCCTTTCTATATGCAAAAATAAACATGAAATATTGTACACTTAATACAAGGCCTTTGCAACGTTTTCCCTACTTGTTATGTTCAGCGATAAACTCAACAAACTTATCTGCGGGAAGAGGTCTTGAATAATAGAATCCCTGGATGTAATCACATCCTAATTTCATGATCTGTTTTGCCTGTTCTTCTGTCTCAGCACCTTCAGCCACTATTTCTTTTCCAAGGGACTTTATGATCTTGATCATATTGAGCATGACCATATATGAAGTCTCAGAATCAAAGGCAGATTGAATGATACTCTTATCAAGCTTGAACACATTAACAGGAAGATTTGATATCCTGGCGATATTGGAATATCCTGTTCCAAAATCGTCCATAGAGAACTTAACTCCTGCCTTCAGGAGCTTATCAATATTTTCATCAACTACTGTAGTTATATCTTTTTCCCATGTCTCTGTGAGCTCAAAGTTTATCTTGTCAGTGCCAACTCCATGCTTTTGCAAAATACCAAGAATGTTGTCTGCCATGTTAGTCTGAATGCAGTCCACAATTGAAAGATTAACTTCAATGAAGTCTATTCCCATGTCACAAATGCCAGTTGATGTGATCATCTTGCAGACAGAGTTGATAACAAAATTGTCTATAGCAAGAACCGCTCCATTGCGCTCAGCAACAGGCATAAAAACAGCAGGTGAGATAAAACCAAGCTGCGGATCTTTAAGTCTTACCAGTGCCTCACAGGTTGTATATTTACCTTTTTCAGGGCAATAGATCGGCTGATAATAAACATCAAGGAGCTTATCTTCAAGTGCATGCTTTACGATGTTATCTATCTTTTTGTCATGCTCAACATACTTAAGATTAAGATCTGTAACTCTGATCATATCTCTGCTAAGTCTAGCAAGAGCCTTTCTGATGACGCCTCTTATCTCGTTGTACCTCTCAAGCGAATCGATCTCATTAGGAAAGCTTATTGCACAGGTGCTCACAAAGAGCTTGATCTGGTCATCCTTAAATGCCCAAGTATCTTTAAATCTTTTCTTGACCTGATCAGATATCTTGCCTATAACAGGATCATCCGCGCTCACATCTGGAATAATAAGGGCATAGCTGCCGTCTTCAATATAAAAAACATTTGAGCCATCAATAAATGACTTAAAGTATCTTGTAAGCTGCGTTAAAAGGCCTGATGAAACCTCCAGCTGCTCACTTCCTATTATCACAGCCAGCTTATCAACGTAGACCAACAGGACGGTAAAGGATTTTTTCTGCAAAAGATTCGTAGAAATTGAGAAATCAAGTGCCTTTCTGGTGCCTGTTCCAGAAAATCTGTCCATAAACTCACTTGGATTCTGGAAAGTGTATACACAAAGAAGCATAGCGATAGAAACATTAAATTCAAATATCGAGCTTGATTTAGTCAGGATCCTTACAGGAATGCCAGCAAACATCAGCATATAATATATAAGGATTGCCAAAAGCTTCTCAGTGCTAAGAGTCTTGGCGTATTTAACAAGCAAATATGCTCCAAATATGAAATAGAGCCATATTCCAAGATTGATCGTTCCTGCCTGAGGATAGTGATACTGAAGTTCTCCTCTGCTATCAAAAGAATAGAAAAAATCCGAGAAAAATCCACTAGCGATGACCATTAAGGGATATGCTGCCGGAAGAACTAATATCAGTTTCCTTTTTAAATTAGGTGGTTCAATATGAAAAATAGCCAGTACATAGGCCATACTGTAATATGCCATGATATAAATACAGATTCTCTCTATAATCTGAGCTGCGCAATTTGTGTCATAGGAAACAAGAGCACTTCCTTCACCAAAGGACCATAAATTATGCAATAGTCCCATAACATTCATTACTATTCCATTAAAAATGAGCACACCAAAAATAGCACTTTGTTTTCCGTAGTAATAATCCTCAGCCAAATAGATGATCAGGATTACCACCAGCAAAATAAGTGATGCAACTGAAAAGCACGCAGTATAATGTTGAGGATTGATTATGAATTCCATATTTAGCCCTCGTCAAAATATGCATCAATAAAGTTTACGTAAGAACTATCCTTGATAGGTGCGCACAGATAGTCTCCGATAAGATAATCACATCCAAGACTCTCTGCCATTTCCATGTCATACTTGGTCATAATATCAGTCGCGCATACAAAGATACTGATGTCATGAAAAAGGTTTACTATGCCCTGTGCCACTTTTTTCATATCCTCTGATTCAGCAGCAGCCCTAAGAACTGAAGAGTCGATATTTACCTGCATTACAGGGAGTGACAATATCTTTTCAAGGTCTCCATAACCACTTCCGAATTTATCAACGATTATGTAACATCCAATATCCTTGAGCATCTTGATATTTCTTTCTGCTATAGTATTCATGGTAGTAAGGGTTGTCTCTGTAAGCTTAATACTGACCCAGCTTCCATCAGCCTTTTCTTCTCTAAGGATCCTCTTTACCCTCTTTACGAAGTCCGTTTTGGAGATCTCACCCTGAGACATCGCTACAACTGCTCTATACTTACCATTTTTATCTCCGGCATTCCAGAAAGCCAGAGCTCTGCAGGCACGTCTAAATACATATTCATCCGCATCCATAAGGGTCTGTGTCACAGTTCTCTCAGGAATACGGCCTCTCATATCAATCTCATTTCCAACTTCATCCCGCAAATATCCCACTACATCTGCGTTGTAATTGATCTTATAGATCTTGGACAAAAATGGCTGGAACTTGATGACGATCTTCTTTGCTTCCAGATTGTCTCTTGCGAGATTGTCGTAATCTCTTTCTTTTTTGAGCTGAATAAAATTGATGCTATCAATATCAAATACAGGACTGTGAATCTCGGCAATATCCTCTGTCACAAGATCTACCTTGGTGATGAGTTCTGCTGGGCTAAAATAGTGCCTTGGATAGCTCATAAGGAAGCAATGTCCAGAAACTCTGATAGCCATTCCATCATGTTTCCAGGGTTCATGAAGTCTGTAAGATATCTTGTACATCAAAGCCTTAACCTTTGCTTCATCATCAGAATGAACAGTTATAGCAAAGACATACTCTGAATATCTGTAGGTATAGGTAGTTAGTCCAAATTCCTTGAAGCCAACATTCTTGAGGTATTTAGCAATTCTTTTCAAAACGCCAAGCCCCTTCATGTAGCCAATCTCTGAACTAATTGCTCTGACATTATCTATTGTCACAAAAATGGTGTTATGCTTGCTATTACGCTTAGTCTTGAGATCAAGCCCTTCCATGAAGGCTTTGCGATTTAAGATATTTAAAGTCTCATCAACCATCTCACTTGGATTCTGAAGAGTGATAAAGATAAACGTAATACTGATAGTGTTAAAAAAGTTCTCTATAAGAAATGTAGGGTATAAATACTGCAAAATGATACCTGCATACACAAGAAGAATATATGAAGTAATGATAACCGCAGTCTTGAGCCTCATAAGGTGCTTATATTTAAAGATAAGAACTATACCATAAAAGATATAGTAACTGGCAATAACGTAAAAGATATAAAGAAATCTTCCTCTGTGATAAGCACCATCAGATGAATAATAGAATAATATCGGAGAAAAGAAATTAATAATAATGGCAAAAAAGCCAATAGCATATCCTAATCTAAGCAGTAAAAAACCTTTGAGCGATCTAACAGGATAATAGATGTCAAGAACTGACATAATATAAAAAAGATAAGCAAAAGCAGACCCTAAATGTGCAAGGAAAAACAAAGATCCCATGATCATTTCCAAAGTATTGTACCAGGAAGCATCAATAGGATTGATCTGAAGATAAGTCTCTACACGTTCAAACGCAGTGGAAAGAAATACTGTCATAAACAGCAATGTAAAAACTCTCTGTCTATAGGCAGGAACTCGTCGCCTTGACAAAGAGGTCAATGCTATAGTTATTAAGATGCACAACGCACAAATATCAAAATAAATATTATAATGCATCAATACTCTCCAGCTCGAATCAGTTATAGCCACTTAAGCGGATTACTGATTATTTTAGCTCTGGCAATAATATCGTCAGAATTGTCCATCAAGTATTTCTCCAAGCCTCTCACCTCATCAGGTGAATATCCATTCTGTTTAATTATTCTACCTTCAGGCAAAACACCCTCTGCAACTTCTAAAGTCGTACCATTTTGTCTCTCGAACTGGACTCTGACAATCTTTTTGTCATCCTTGTCCCTCAAAATCGCAGAGTATGTCATTTTCATTTCGCCATCTGACATTTTATTTACCTTGATCTTCAAAATAAAAAAGTGTTGTTAAAACCAATTGTCCTAACAACACTATTTTACCACATATAAAGTACAGGTTAAATCAAGAAATAACTTCTTTGAACTGCGCAAGAGAACTTATTTTGTCAATTTCGCAGATAGCACCATCTTTAAGTTCAGGCCAGTTCTGAAGATATATTGCCATTCCCTCTTTAAGAGGTCTGATATTCATCTCTGCACTAAAGTCATCTTTTGGGCTACCTACAAATCTCTTAAGTCCAATCTCCCACTCCTGTCCGGTGTAGAAATTATCAGCAATTATATCGCCATTTCTATACATCTCTGCGTCACAGCCCTTGTAATCAATGTGAATGAATACTTCGCTCGAGTTTTCAGGCATGTCAGATACTGATATCTCATATTTTGAGCTCTCTTCTGACCTTTCCTTTGCTTCAAAGGCAGCTACAGTAGTATTTGTATACTCATTCTTACCTTCGTAAATTGCAAAAACATCTGATGAAGCAAAGTTTTCCACTTTTCCAGCCTCTTTTAACCTGTTAAAGCTTGAAGGAGTATGCTCAAGAGTTGGAAATGCTCTAAACATAGGCTTCATACTGCACTTATCCACAATCTCAAAGTAAAGTTCCACATTGCCATCAGCAGCTGTAACTGCTTCGCCGTCAGACACGATAAGGTAGTCTCTGCCTCCAATGTTCACCTTGGTTGAGTGAACAGCTTCTTTTCTGGTGATAGTCACGATAATATTGCCATCAAGGTCGCCCTGAACGTCGCTCTTTGTATCTTCATCAGAATCAGTGTAAAAGACGTAAGCACTATGGCCTTTTCCATCATAATTATCCAGCTTGCAAACAGGTGTTGCATCAATTGTTAAAAGAGCTTTATCGCCAATTGGCATGTTAAATGGATAAAAGAAGAAATCGCCATCCTTAAGGTCTCTTTTTGGGAACTTGCAGATAACTTCTCCATTATCTGCATATGCTGTAAGCTCAACATCGCTGTGATCTGCCATCTTATATCTTCTCTGATAATTGTTTACAAAAAGATATCCGGAATAGCACTCTCTTCCGTCTGCGAGATTTCTCTTTTTGCATCTCACTGATGTTCTGATGTCAGTAAGGTTATTTGGCTTAAGTGGATTACCTGGCTGAGCCACATATGGCATGTCACACATATCAGATCCAAAATCATGAACAAAGCTGGAAATAAGCCTTACTTCTCTGTAAGTATCCTCCATCTGTCCGTACTCACGAAGTGGAGCATTAAAATCATAGGAATATGCAGGAAGATCGTTAGGATATCCTGTTTCTTTGGTCTCCTGAAGAGTTGTAAGTTTGCCCTTTGGATTAGTTCCGCCATGGTACATGTAGTAACCAAGAAGATTAGCCCCGGATCCCATCTTGACCATAGTCATAGCTGCTGTATCAAGTCCTGTTGCGATAGGTCTTCTGTGATGTGTTACCTGAAGTCCGCCGCCAAGCTCAGCAGTAAGGAATGGAAACTTAGACATATCAAATGTAATACCAGCTCCAAGTCCATGGTCAGAGCCAATATTATGGTCATTTCTCTCTTTTGTAAAAATGTAATTTCCGCTTGGCTCGATCTCTGTTGTTCTAGGATCCCATGGAGCCTCGCAGTATCCGCCCATAACCGGAAGCATGCCGCCTGTTACAGCGCCGCCCCATCCAGTTGCTGTATAAAGCGGAGCATCAAATCCGATAGAAAGAGCCATGTCTCTAAGAGTTCGCATGTGCTGCTCACCCTCTTCGCCGTTCTTGCCACCAACATGACCATATTCATTTTCTATCTGAATACCAATTACAGGACCGCCATCCTTGATAAAGAAGCCCTTTGCCTGTTCATAGGTCTTTTCATAAAACTTCTTAACATGCTCAAGGTATCTTGGGTCATCAGTTCTCACTTCATAGCCCTTATCCTTGGCATCTAAAAGGAGCCAGTCTGGGAAGCCACCGTTTCTAGCTTCGCCGTGGGCCCATGGGCCAATTCTAAGAATTGAATAAAGCCCGCATTTCTTGACTGTAGCAAGGAAATCTCTAAGGCATCTGTCGCCAGTGAAATCAAACTCGCCCTGAATCTCTTCATGGTGGATCCATATAACATAAAGAGATACGATGTCGATTCCACCAGCCTTCATCTTGCAGAGCTCTTCTTCCCAATATTTCTTTGGGTATCTGCTAAAGTGCATCTCTCCCATCATAGGGAAAACGCGCTTTCCATCAACTATAATACTGACTGGGTCAAAAGAGATTCTGGACTCAGGTGTTATTATCATAAAAAACCTCATTTCATAAGCTTATTATTTGGTGCTCTCTTTAAGGATCACTTCGTAATTCTTGAGAGTTCGGCTTGCAACTTTCTCACCATCGATCATTTCAAGAAGCATTCTTGCAGCCACAGCCCCGAGATTTCTCTCATCAAAATTAAGGCTTGTCACTGAAGGAATGGCATTCTCTAGTATTGAACTATTGTAAAAAGATGCGATCCTTATATCATCAGGAATCTTGACGTGCTCTGTTCTGCACCTTGCCATGACAGCGTTAGCCACATTGTCGTCCATACAGACGACTCCGTCAATGCCTTTTTTTAAAAGTTCCATAAAAGCATTGCCTATCTTTTGAGCTTTTTCGCAGTCAAGGTATATCAGTGATGGATCAACAGTCAGGCCTGCTTCTTCAAATGCTGCCAGAAACGCATTAAGCCTGGTCTTTGTGATGATATGATCTGTTGAGCCACCGATTATTGCAAGTTTCTTGAGCCCTTTTGCTATCAAAACTGATGTAAGTTCCTTGCAGGCTCCATAGTTGTCATTGTCCACAGTGACTATACTCTCATCAGTGGTTGTTCCCACAGCAACAAAGGGTATTCCTGCTTCTTTGAGGTATCTGGAAGGTTTGTCATCAACTAAAGTTCTGGTGAGAACAAAGCCATCAACCTTGTGGTTATCTATTATTCTCTTAAGAGCAGACTGATCATCTGAAGTAATAAGAGAGACCACAATGTCATACCCGTAATTTGCAGTTACCTCGCTCATGCCGATCATGCACTTCTGAAAGAATGGCAGATCAACAGCGTTATAGTCATCAGGCCATACCACGCCTATATTAAAAGTTCTCTGGCCAGCAAGAGCCCTGGCTACAACATTAGGCGTATAGTTATACTTTTCAATGTAATCAAGAACTTTGATCTTGGTGTCATCACCTACTCTGCCTTTTCCTGAAATAGCTCTGGAAACTGTAGTTTTGGAAATGCCAAGTGCTTTAGCAATATCATCAATGGTAATCTTTCCGTTTGGCATAATCGCGTTCTCCATAACCTACCGGGAGGTTAACCCTTAACTGCGCCTCCGGTAACACCCTCAACATAATATTTCTGCAAGAACATGAACAATAAAGTTACAGGAATAGCTACTACTATTCCACCTGCACAGAACCTTGTAAAATACCCCTGATAATCTCCAACTACCATCCATCTTTGCATGGCAACAGCTACGTTATAGCTCTTATCATGACCAAATGCGATATATGAAGCAAATACATAATCACACCATGGTCCCATGAAGGCTACAAGGGCTGTGTAGATGATGATCGGCTTGGACATAGGAATAGTCATTGTAAGGAATACTCTGGCACGTGAAGCTCCGTCAATTCTAGCAGCTTCATCAAGGGCCTTAGGTATTGTATCAAAATATCCTTTACAAACATAGTACCCCATACCAGAACTTGCAACAGATACAAGAATAAGTCCTGGAATAGCACCTGCCTGAGTAAGTCCAACCTGCTTTAAAAGGAAGTACAGACAGATCATTGTAAGGAATCCCGGGAACATTCCAAGTATGAGCCAAAATCTCATAAGAAGTGTTCTGCCCTTAAATCTCATTCGTGAAAGAGCATAACTTACACAAAGAACATTTAATGTATTAAGTACAGCAACACAAAGTGAAATGATAAGTGTATTGAGATACCATCTTGTGTAGTTATTCTGCGTAGTATCAAAAAGGAATCTGTAATTATCAAGTGAAAATGTATGAGGAATAATGTAATCAACCATTCCGCCATACTCTACGCTAGCATCAAAAGATCTGAAGCTGGCCATCAAAAGACCAAAATATGGAAATAGCCAGATCAAACTTATAAGTATAAGGACAATGTAACCAATAACATTTCCTACTGCTCTTTTTCTTTTCATTGAACCTTGATTATTATTAGCCATTATTGGAAGCCCTCCTCATCTTTAACTGATGGTAACAGGTTATATACCACAAGGCTGACACCAGCTGTAACGATAAATACCATGATACCTATTACTGCAGCCATACGATAGTTCGTGTCATTGATAGTCATCTTGTACAGCCACGTGATCAGAAGATCTGTTCTTCCAGCACCTCCTACAAGGTTACCGGTCTTTGGTCCGCCCTGTGAAAGCAAGAAGATAACGTTAAAGTTATTAAGATTTCCTGTGTACTGTGTAAGAAGGAATGGTCCTGTTACAAACAGCATATAAGGCATTGTTATGTGACGGAACATCTGCCATGGAGTAGCTCCATCAATACGAGCACTCTCATAGAGATCTTCCGGAATATTCATAAGAAGTCCAGTTGCAATGAGCATCATATACGGAATACCGATCCAGATGTTTACTACAACAATAGTGATCTTTGCAAGAACTGCATTTTCCCAGAAAGGAATAGCTGAAGTGATGGCACCGATCTTTAAAAGATATCCATTGATAAGTCCATCTCTTGCAAAGAGCTTAGATACATAAAGCAGTGATACAAACTGTGGTACAGCAATAGTCACAACAAGGATTGTTCTCCAAAGCTTCTTAAATCTGATGCCTTTTTTGTTGATAAGCATCGCAACTGCTATACCAAGGAAATAATCGATAAATGTTGCAAGAAGTGCCCATAAAAGTGTCCAAATAAGCACTGTCACGAATGTACTACCAAACCCGGCAGAGCCGAATGAAAAGAGCTGATGAAAATTCTCAAGTCCTACCCATGTAAAGAGATTGGATGGTGGCTGATGGTTCGCATCATAATTGGTAAAGGCCACACATATCATGAATACAATAGGCAAAACAGTAAATACGAATATTCCAATAACTGGAAGTGCAAGAAGTGTCTTGTCAAAATTAGAATCAAACAACGATGCGAAGTCCTCCTTGTTAGTAGGAAGCTTTCTACCATTCTTGAGAATAAGCTGCTCTGTGCGGTTTATTCTAACATTGATCCTCCAAACTGTTATAAATGCAATAACAGCAAATAATGTCAAAAGACCAAAAAGAAGTATCAGGAAAGAGTTATCTCCATATACAGTCTTTCTACCTTTTTTGCTTGTAGCAATTGTTCCAAGCGTGGATAATTTGGACAGATAATTCCATCCAAATCCAAATACAAAATATAAAAGTCCTGCTTCTACAGCTAAAAGAGCTAACCCCCTGAGCCATAATCCCCTAAGTAAAGAACCAAATCCAAAAATTAAAAATGATATTCTTGTCTTAAAGTCGCCTTCTTTAAATGTAACACCGATCTCCTTTAAGTCGCTCACAAGAATACTGAAGAAATTTGCTAATGCATTTTTCTTTTTTGGGCTGCTTTTTTTATTAGCCATACCGCATCCTCCAAGTTTTATATACAGTAAATTCTTCCGGCAAAGTTACATACTTCGCCGGAAGAACCTTTTACAACATAGTTAATTAACAAAGATTATTTTGCATATGACTCAAGATCAGCCTGATATGTCTCAAGAGCCTTTGTAAGATCTTCATCAGAAGCCTTCTGGAAATCACCCTTTACATCACCTGCAAGTGACTCTGAACGTGTCCAGTAGTCTCCAGGATAGTTGCCCTGAGGAATAGTGTATGCAAACTGCTCTGAAAGAGCTGCAAGAGCTTCGTTAGCCTGAACTGCATCTGAAGCCTGTGCATTTAAGTTAGCTGGTCCCCACTGAACTGCTTCGAATCTAGCAAGCTGAACTTTCTCGCTTGTAAGATAGTAAGCAAGGTCATCGCAGATCTGGAGCTTATCTTCATCTTCCTGAGGCTTAACACCAAGAAGCTTGCATCCGTTGAATCCGCTCATCTGATACTCTTTTCCATCAGAACCTGTGAATGTAGGAAGCTTAGCACATGCATAGTTGTCACCAAGGACTTCCTTAACTGTAGCTGCATCCCATGTTCCATCGATGATTGCAGCGTAGTTAACAGCATCACCAGCTGATGAACCAGCCTGGAATGATGATGAAGAAGCAAGTTCAATCATCTCCTTAAGAGCTACAAGGCCCTTATCTGAAGCATAGTCAACATTACACTTTGTGAAGTTACCTGCATCATCTGTATCGTATGTAAGCTGGCATCCTGTTCCAAAGAAGAATGCTACCTGATACCAACCTGTAAGGTCCATGTAGAAGTTCTTGCCTGCAGCTTCGCACTGCTCAACAATACCTTCAAGAGTTGAAGGATCTGTAACAACACTCTTATCATAATATAAGAAGTATCCGTTATCAGCTGTCATAGGATAAGCGTATAATGTACCGCCAACCTTACCAGCTTCTACAACACCTGCTGAGTTAGCTGACTCAACATCTGCAAGAAAATCAGGATTAACTTCCTCAAGAGCGTTAGCTGTAACAAGTCTTGTAAGCTGATCCTGTGCAAATCCGTATACATCAGCACCTGATGTTACGTCTGTGATCATGTTACCAGCAGCATCACCCTCACCTACAGGCTCAACAGTGAATGTAACGCCTGCGTACTGAGGATACTCAGTCTTGAAGTTCTCGATCTGCTGATTTGTGAAATCTACAACGTTCTCAGCCACCCAAACTTTAACTTCTTTTCCATCGTAAGCAGCTGGATCAACTGCCTCTTCCTCTTCCTTTTCCTCTTCAGCTTCTGCCTGATCAGCAGTTGTGTCAGCAGCTTCTGTCTGCTCATTTGTGTCAGTTGTTGTTTCCTGTGCAGCCTTCTCACCACAACCAGCAAGAAGAGTTGCTCCACAAGCAACAGTTAATAAAACAGATACTAATTTCTTTTTCATTTTTTTCCCTCCGTTTTCACGTATCCTTTGATTGCGTAGACTACGCGCAATCGGTTGCTCTATAAAAAAGTGTATTTCTTGTGCACTTTTTTGTCAATAAAGCACTTTACATGATAAACCATTGATAGTTTTATACAAAATGCATATTGACTTTTTGAATCGGAAACGTTTTCGGTATCGTTGCCGGTAACGTTTTGCGCAATCGGTGGCGCTTCCGTATCAGTAAAAATTACCAAAAGCGCCAATTTGAGTTAGAATCTTATAGAAAACGTTTCCGGTAATACACTCCATCCTGAATGATCTCTCCCTTAAAAGTAAGTTCCATAAGATTACTCATTAGCATCGGGATAGATATATCTATTTCTTTTTGATGGAGTTTTTCCATTATCTGAGAAGTTGAGATAGGGATAATATCGATCATATCTGCAATTTCTTCCTCAAGGCTCCTCTTTGGTTCCTCTTCAAAATCATCAGGATACTCCTCCTTAGTATCTTGATATTCTTCGTTATTTTTTCTTTCCTCTCCTTTTTCTTTGGTCAATGTTCCATGGTGTCCCCACAATCTGTCTAAGACATCCTGAGTGCTAAGAGCAACACCAGCTCCCTGACTAATTAAATAGTTACAGCCATCACTTAACCTGTCTGTTGTTCTTCCTGGAATCGCAAGGACTTCTTTTCCCTGCTCAAGAGCCTGATCTACAGTTATCTGAGTTCCTGACTTCTGTCTTGCCTCTACCACCAGCACTATGTCAGCCAGACCGCTGATTATCCTGTTTCTCTGCGGGAAAAGACCTGACATAGGAAGCATATCAGGATAATACTCAGAAATAAGGCCGCCTTCATTGCAGATAACATCAAACACATCCCTGTTTTCGTCCGGATAACAGATATTTACGCCGCATCCAAGGATTCCAAAAGAGCTTCCTCCTGCATCTATGGCTGCTTTCTGACTAATACCGTCTATTCCTCTTGCCATTCCGCTTATGATCTGAACTCCAGCAAGAGATAAGTTTCTTCCAAATTCTCTTGCCATGAACCTGCCATAATCAGAGCACATCCTTGCTCCAATTATTGCAACAGATGGTTTATTCTCATCTGGAAGCTTCCCCTTTACGTACAATCCAAATGGCGGATCAGGGATATCTTTTAATTTCTTTGGATAGTCCGGGTCAAAGAAAGATACAAATCTTATTTTCTTTTCTTCAAGCTTTTTTCTCTCAAGTTCGAAATTCCAATTCTGCCTATGCCTTATAAGGGCATTCGCCTTCTTAGCAGTAAGAAGCGTTCTAAGCTCTTTATCAGGGCATTTGTAAATTTCTTCACAGCTATAGCCTTTATCAAGAAGCCCAAATACTCCTTTACTTCCAAGTCCCGGTGTGTTAAAAAGCCATTTAGCATAATCATTTTCAGTTAGCATAGGTTTCCTCCTTCTGATGCCAGTACTTGCCATCGGTCATGCGATAGCTTACAGCTTCCATGATATGGAGCTGATCTATATTCTGCTCACCCTCAATATCTGCTATAGTTCTGGCAATCCTTAATATCTTGTGATAGGCTCTGGCACTTAGCTCCATCTTGCAAAAGACATTTTCTAAATATGCCTGTTCCTTAAGTCCAAGCGGGCAGTATTTCTCAATATCTGATGGAGACATCTCTGAATTAAACCTAAGTTTTGTGCCTTTAAATCTTTCTTCCTGCATTTTTCTGGCTGCAAGAACTCTTTTCCTAATGATCTCAGATGACTCGTTCTTGCTCCGGATCTTACTGGAGAGGTCGGAAATATCTACTCTTGGAGCTTCTACGCATATGTCGATCCTATCTAGAATAGGACCT
The DNA here is from genome assembly GCF_900143205.1 of Butyrivibrio hungatei DSM 14810. Taxonomy (GTDB): domain Bacteria; phylum Bacillota; class Clostridia; order Lachnospirales; family Lachnospiraceae; genus Butyrivibrio; species Butyrivibrio hungatei. Next base: position 175,063 of record NZ_FRDH01000003.1, read on the forward strand.
GAAATATGGCCGAGATATCTTCTGATCTCATTACTGGTACATTTACACTTATTTCTATCGGGATAGTAGCCGCATGGACAAGGATTCAAAGCGCCTACAAGCTGGAAATCAGCTGGATATGAGAATGTTCCTCTGCTTCTGGCAATGTGGATATACTTATCTTCCATTGGTTGCCTTAGCATATCAAGTTTGGCCCTTGGAAATTCAGGCATCTCATCAAGGAAAAGAACTCCTCTGTGAGCAAGGGATATAACTCCCGGTCTTGGAATTGTGCCTCCACCTGTAAGAGCCGTCTCTGTGATCAGATGATGCGGACTCATAAAAGGTCTTTTGGTAATAAGGGCCTGATCTTCTTTTAGCATTCCTGCTACAGAATAGATTGTTGATACCTCAAGACTCTCATCCAGAGAAAGCTCCGGAAGTATTGATGGAATGCGCTTGGCCACCATGCTCTTTCCTGAACCTGGCGGGCCCACAAGAAGTATATGATGAAAACCTGCTGCCGCTATCTCCACAGCTCTTTTGACTGCTGCCTGACCGTTTATATCCGCAAAGTCTAACGTTTCCTCATATTGTGCGGCGTTCCTGAATATAGCTTCGATGTCCACTTTAGTAGGTTTTATCAGCATGTCTCTTTCATGCAAAGGAGCTGTAAGATAACAAACAGCCTCTTGAAGTGATCCAACTCCAACTACCTTGACGCCTTCTACTACTGCCCCTTCACAGGCATTAGCCTTTGGAAGGATAACTGTCTTTATTCCCATCTCCTTTGCCTTATTGACTATTGGCAGGATTCCTTTGACGGCCTTTATCTCGCCATCAAGCCCAAGCTCCCCAAGGACTACTGTATCTTTTACGTTTTCCTCAGAAATCTCGCCCATGGCTATCATTATTCCTAGGGCAACTGGCAAGTCCACAACTATGCCTTCTTTCTTGATATCTGCCGGAGAAAGATTCACTGTTATCTTGGATGCAGGGATCTTTACTCCAATATTTTTAAGGGCGACCTTTACTCTTGCGCCGGCTTCTTTGACATCTCCGCTCATAAAGCCCACCATATTAAAACCAGGAAGCCCACTGGAAACATCAACCTCTACATCAATAAGATAAGAGATTATGCCCCTGACAGCTCCTGAAGTAACTGAACTGAACATAATAATTCCTTTCTTGTTCTAAGTTTCTTATGTAATTTTTCTTGGAAAAAAACTGTAGAAGAATTCCACAGCTATTATTTGAGCATTAACAATTTGAGATTATACATCAAAAGACAAAAAAAATCATCCTATTTCAAAAAGAATTTGAAGTAGGATGAAAGTTATTATCTAAGCATCTTATTTTGCATAGTTTCTGGATCCTGAGCAAACTGAAGTGCAGCCTCTCTAGTGATCTTTTGCTGCCTGTAGAGCTCAAGGATCGCATCATCCATAGTGATCATACCCTGTTTCCTATAAGTCTGCATATAAGTAATGAGCTGATGTGACTTGCCTTCTCTGATAAGATTTCTGACCGCGCTGTTAACGTGGAGAACCTCGAAGGCTGCGATCCTGGATACGCCATCACTTGCAGGGATCAGCTGCTGAGAAATAACAGCCTCTAATACTCCAGCCAGCTGAATCCTTATCTGTTGCTGCTGATGAGATGGGAATACATCGATAAGTCTATCTACAGTATTTGATGCTCCAATAGTGTGAACAGTTGAAAGAACCAGATGTCCTGTCTCAGCGGCTGTAATAGCTGTACTGATAGTCTCAAGGTCTCTCATTTCTCCTACAAGTATAACATCAGGATCCTCACGAAGTGCCGCTCTTAAGGCGTTGGCATAGGAGTTTGAGTCTGTCCCGATCTCTCTTTGGTTAACAATAGACATTCTGTGCTGATATGTGAACTCAATAGGATCCTCAAGGGTTATAACATGAGCTTCTCTATTGTTGTTGATCATATCGATAATAGAAGCCAGTGTAGTTGACTTACCACTTCCCGTTGGTCCAGTAACCAAAACAAGGCCGCGTTTCTTTTGATAAAGATCTATTACAGTCTCAGGTATTCCAAGACTCTCCGCTGTCGGGATCTCTGTTGCTACAACTCTAAAGGCCATAGCGATAGAGCCTCTTTGCTTGAATACATTAAGTCTGTATCTGCCTATTCCTGGAATAGAAAAAGACATATCATGCTGACCATTTTCATCAAGTTTCTCGCGCTGCTTGTCATTCATGACCTCATTTGCAATAGTCTCCGTATCAGCAGGCATCATCTTGTCATAATGATCCATAGCGATGAGATTACCATTAAGCCTCATCTTTGGTGGAAGTCCGACAGTAATATGTACGTCTGAGGCTCCCCTATCTTTTGCTTCTTTGAGAATATCTTCGATCTTTGACATAATCACCAATCCTTGTTTTTAAACATATTCTGGTTCCTCGACAGATATGCCAAGTGCTTTAACTTTGGCCGTATCCATCACATAACGATTATCCATGGTCTTCATGATATCCATGATCTCCAGTTCACCATAAGCTGATCTGTTAGAAAGGTCTATTATAGAATTATCCCTGAAGCTTAACACTGTAGGCCTTAGGAAATCTTCCTCATTGGTTCTGATAACAAGTGCCTTCTCTCCAGTATTAAGTTCAACGCTGGATCCTGGCGACAAAATGTTGATAGAATCAACAAGTCCCTTAACTACTCTTTGATCAAACACATCGCTTCGCTGCATCATTCTGCGGATTACCAGCACTTCAGATACTGGTGCATCCTCTGACCTTACCGCTGTCTCTTTATCAAAGATTCCTGCAACTACAAGTATCCTTGCAGTTAAAAGAGACTTTTGAATCTGTACATCTTCATTCTGCCAGTAATCAAGCAGGATCTTTCTGGCCTGATTACAAGCTCTTTTTATATTTGGTAAAAAAGAAAAAGCTTCATCAATGATAGGATATCCCGCCATCTCATGAGCATCTATCATAAGCAGTTCCTCATTGGTACACCTTGGCTTTGCCTGAAGGCCCGGATCAAGTGAAAGCTTGCCGATATCGTGGATAACTGCTGCCATTACCGCTTCATTTTGATCAGCAAGTGAAAGGTTCATGCTGTGAGCTATCATAGCTGCAAGTATTGCCACATTAAGGCTGTGCTTGTAAATATAATCCTCGTTACTTCTAAGTCCCTGCTGGAAATTTATCTTTTTCCTGAGATTACCGTAATTCTTGATGATCTGAGCACAGATATTAGGAAATCTGTCCTGCTTATGCGTCTTTTGTATATATGCGAGCTCATCCATGATCTCGTTATACATAACAGTCTGAAATCTCTCAAACTCTATATCTTCCTTGGTCATTGGCGGAACAGGCTCTGCTGGTTCTAGAATAAATACTCCTATAAGTCCAAAGCTCTTAATATTTTCGATGCTTTGCCTATCTTTGAGCACAGTTGCCCTGTCATACAAAAGGACACCCTTTTTATTGTAAATAGGCTTAGCAAGTCTCATCCCCGGCCTTAGCTCATCACACTTTATAAATAACATTTATAGTCTCCCGTCAACTAGTTTTCCACATTCCCCTGAATATATTATGGACGTAATGGGGGTAAAAATCAATTAAGTAAGCTCATCCAAAGTGCTTCCATAAGAAGAAAGAAATTCATTTACAAAATCTAAGACCTCAGGATAATCCTGGTACATAGTCCTTACAGTTTTCTCTGTACTCTCCTTGGCTGTTCTAAACTCATTATTTCCAGCATTTAATTCGCTTATGCACTTAATAAGAGCTGAGAGCTTATCTGCTGCCTTAACAAGCTTTCTCATGTATTTCTCGTTTTCGTCATCTGCCTTTGGATTAAAAACATCTTCATAAACAGGCCTAAGATCATCAGGAAGCTTTTCGAGGAGTTTTTCATCTGCAACCTTCTCAACCTCTTTGTAAGCGCTCTTAAGCTCAGCGTTAAAGTATTTAACAGGAGTTGGCATATCTCCAGTAATGATCTCAGATGCATCATGATAAAGACCGATCAGTGCTGCTTTGTTTGCATCAAGATTCTTGCCATACCTCACATTTCCTATAGTGCAAAGCGCATGTGCGATCATGGCTACTTCCATTGAGTGCTCGCAGAGATTCTCCGCTCTGGTATTTCTCATAAGAGCCCAACGGTCTATGTACTTCATTCTGGAAATAAGTGCAAAAAAATTATAATTCATACTATGATCCCCCAATTCCCTAGATAAATATTATTCTATCAAAAAATCAGCCATAACAGTATTGCTTACATCAAGACCTTTTTCCGTAAGGCAAAGATATTCGTGGCCAGACTTTTTTTCCACATATCTATGCAAAAGCCCCATCTCTACATACTTATATATTACTTCTGCGTAAACTTCTTCGGCAGTTCTTTTAAAAAGAGTCTCGAATTCATTAAGGTCTACGCCTCGCACAAGACGAAGCCCCAGGAACATGAACTCTTCCATCCTGCCCTCTATTGATAGATTTTCAACATTTTCTCTTATTTTGTCAAAAGAGCTATCATCTGCCATAAAGGCTATATAATCCTTTATGTCTTTTATGTTACTCCACCTTACATCCTCGATCATTGAAGCTGCTCCAAGCCCGAGTCCAAGGTAGTTACTCCTTATCCAGTAGGCCTTATTATGAAAACACTCATAGGTGTCATCAGACTGCCCTCCAAGGGCATAATTAGAGATTTCATACCTGTGGTAGCCATTTTGGGCCAGATACTTCTTGGTTTCATGGTACATGAGCCTGTCTTCTTCCTCATCAGGAAGCTCCAGGTCCATATCATAAAATGGTGTACCCTCTTCAATAATCAGACTATAGGCTGAAATATGCTCAGGCCTTAACTCTATTACTTTCCTGACCGTATCCATATAGGATTCAAGGCTCTGTCCTGGAAGGGCGCTCATAACATCTATATTGATATTGTCAAAGCCGGCTTTTCTGGCATTTTCGTAGGTTTCAAAAAACTGTCTGGAATCATGAATTCTTCCAAGTCTTTTTAATTCCTCGTCATTTAATGACTGGGCTCCTATGCTAAGTCTGTTAAATCCGGCATTTCTGTATGCCTGAAGTTTATCATATATGGCTGATGCAGGATTTGCTTCTATGCTGATCTCACAATCATCATCCATGGTAAAAGACTCTTTTATCTGATCCAAAGTGTCGCAGATCTTCCCATGATCTGGAAAAGAAGGTGTTCCTCCTCCAAAGAAAACAGATCTGACAATGTAGTCTTTATAGACCTTTCCGCTTAGCTGTATCTCTTTTGACAAAGTCTTAAAGTAGCTGCCCATGAGTTCTTTTTCGGCATTAAAAGAAAGGAAGTCGCAATATAAGCACTTCCTTTCGCAAAACGGTATATGAATATACAGTGATAGCTCTTTTCCCATATTCATCAATCAGCGCTGTCAAGCTTAAGAACACTAAGGAATGCTGCCTGTGGAACTTCAACATTTCCAATCTGGCGCATCTTCTTTTTACCTTCCTTCTGCTTCTCAAGAAGTTTCTTTTTACGTGATATGTCACCACCGTAGCACTTGGCCAATACGTCTTTTCTATAGGCCTTAACAGTTTCTCTGGCAATTATCTTGCCGCCAACTGCCGCCTGAATAGGAATTTCAAAAAGATGTCTTGGTATCTCATCCTTGAGCTTCTCGCACATCTTACGGCCTCTCTCATATGCTCCATCCTTGTGGACGATAAATGAAAGGGCATCAACCTCTTCTCTGTTAATGAGAATATCAAGTTTAACAAGCTCTGACCTCTCATAACCCTTAAGTTCATAATCAAAGGAAGCATAGCCTCTTGACCTTGACTTAAGTGCATCAAAGAAATCGTAGATGATCTCATTAAGTGGAAGCTCATATTTGAGGATTGCTCTGGTCTGCTCAATATAGTCAGTACTGATATACTTGCCGCGTCTTTCCTGGCAAAGCTGCATGATAGCCCCAACATAATCAGTGGTAACCATAATCTCACCGTTAACTACAGGCTCTTCCATGTATTCGATCTCAGAAGGATCTGGAAGGTTTGAAGGATTAGTAAGGTCAAATACTGTGCCATCTGTCTTGTGCACCTTGTAAACAACGCCAGGCGCTGTAGTTACAAGATTAAGGTCATATTCTCTCTCAAGTCTCTCCTGGATAACTTCAAGGTGAAGAAGTCCAAGGAAACCTGCTCTAAATCCAAAGCCAAGGGCCTGTGATGTCTCTGGCTCATAGAAAAGTGAAGCATCGTTAAGCTGGAGCTTTTCAAGGGCATCTCTAAGGTCTGAATAATGAGCTGAATCTGCTGGATATAATCCGCAGTAAACCATTGGCATAACCTTCTTGTATCCAGGGAGTGCCTCTGCACATGGTCTTGCAGAATCTGTAACTGTATCACCAACTCGTGTATCCTGAATATTCTTGATAGAAGCTGTAAAATATCCAACATCTCCTGCTGAAAGCTCATCACTGGCTATAAATCTGCCAGGTCCAAAGTATCCAACCTCTACAACATCAGCCTCAGCACCAGTTGCCATGAACTTAACCTTCATATTCTTTTTGATGACACCGTCTCTGACTCTTACAAATACGATAACGCCTCTGTAGGAATCATAGATACTATCAAAGATAAGTGCTGTTAAAGGCTTATCTGAATCTCCAGTTGGAGCTGGAATCTTGTGAACTACAGCCTCAAGAACATCCTCGATTCCTATGCCGTTCTTGGCTGAGATCAAAGGAGCGTCCTGAGCTTCTAATCCAATAACATCCTCGATCTCATCCTTAACTTCCTGTGGCTGCGCACTTGGAAGGTCGATCTTGTTGATAACCGGGAATACATCAAGGTCATGATCAAGCGCCATATATACATTAGCAAGCGTCTGTGCCTCTACACCCTGTGTTGCATCTACAACAAGAATTGCTCCATCACATGCAGCAAGGCTTCGTGATACCTCATATCCAAAGTCTACATGACCAGGGGTATCTATCATGTTAAAGGTATACTCCTCTCCGTCCTTAGCCTTATAGATCATTCTAACGGCCTGTGACTTGATGGTAATACCTCTTTCACGCTCTATATCCATGTTGTCCAAAACCTGGTTCTGCATCTCTCTGCTTGTAAGAACACCAGTCTTTTCGATCATTCTGTCAGCAAGAGTTGACTTGCCATGGTCGATATGAGCAACAATACAAAAATTTCTAATCTTACTCTGATCCACGTTTATTTCCTCAATCCATTAATAATGTATCAGAGCCTAGTATAACATATTTTTACTGTGTGTTGAAAGTAGAGAAAATCAAAAAACTATTGACAGTTTGCGGAATTTCATCTAAGATATTTAACGTATGTGACATTGACTGTCCGTGTCCGGCTCGATGATCACACTAACATGATAAATACTAATAAGTTTAATTATTTCGGAGGTAATTATGGCAAATATTAAATCCGCCAAGAAGAGAATTTTAGTTAATAAGAAAAAGGCTGAGAGAAATCAGATTATCAAGTCAGCTGTAAAGACAGAGATCAAGAAGGTTAGAGCTGCTATCGAGGCAGGCAACAAGGAAGAGGCTGCAAAGGCACTCCTTAGCGCAACATCTGTAATCGATAAGGCTGAGTCAAAGGGCGTATTCAAGAAGAACACAGCTTCTAGAAAAGTTTCTCGTCTTGCTCAGGCTGTTAACAAGATGGCTTAATCGTTTTTATAAATTTATAAAAAAAAAAACCTCATGTCTTCTCACCGACATGAGGTATTTTTTTACTCTTTTTTATTTCTTATTGCGAAGGCTGGCTGCCTTCTCTTTTACTTCTTCCATACTGGTCTTGAACTTATTTGATACCATATTAGGGTTGCCCAAGATGGTACGGTTTCTATACCAATCAAAGAAGCTCTTTACTGGTGATGGTGTAAGTCTGTCCATCATGATCCTGTACTTAGCGTAGAGCTCTCCTACCTCATCTTTGACACTTTGCATGTAAGAAGATGGATCGATAGTGATCTTTTCCTTGATGCTTGCAAAGGACTTTTCAAGAGAATCACTAAGATTATCTACACGATTTCCAAGTCCGTTACTGATGCTATCTACTCTGCTACCAATTCCATTACTGATACTATCAACTCTATTGCCGATACCAGTACTTATATCATCAACCTTCTGACCGATCGTTTCGCGAACTTCCTCACCCTTAAAGGCAACGATGACATCTAGACGCTTTTGCATCTTGCTCATTTCTTCCTTAGCCTTTTCCATGTATACAAGGACATCTCTAAGATCAAGGGCTGTCTTGAAAGCCACCATAAAGTCGCAGCTAATATAAACAGTAAGGATAATTGTAACAATAGATAAGATGTTATAAGGAATTGAAAGCAGCATCTTCTCTATAGGAATCTGCAAAAAGTGAGTAAAGATAACTGTCAGAAGTCCCCAGACGAGGGTTGATTCCAAACAGATCTGGCCCTGAAAGTTCAAGAACTTATCAGAATAATCCCAGTATCTGACTTTGAACAAAGCCTCCATAACAACGCCAGTTACATACTCAAGAAGCGTAGCTCCTATGCATCCAGCAATATATACCAGAATGATATTGTCATAAAACGGGCTTGATACCAGCAGCATCATTATTCCGCCACTACCATATAACGGTAAAAAGGGGCCTCTCATAAAGCCCCTATTTACTGGTTTCTTTTGTAAAAAAGATACATAAGTTGATTCAAAGCACCAACCAAAAAAGCTATAAAAATAAAACAAGAACAGCCACTGAAGCGGCAAATAATTAAACATAATAAATCCCCCTATTAGTATCCAATCATTTACTGTTCTGGATTAGAAAAATCAATTACAGGGTTATTTGGTTCAGTAGTCTTCTCAACTGAGATTGCCTGAAGAACAGGGCCTTCGCCCTGATATTCTTCTACGTACTGCTTGGTAACCTTAGCAGTTACTAATACCCATTCTTTTTCTTCTAGCTCCGATGTCTTGTCATATTCACATGCAAAGCCAAGGAACTGCATATCCTCTGCGCAGCATGTCATAGCAAGTCTACCTGGAACAAATCTGTTGTCAGGAAATTCTGTTGGCTTAAGAACCATTCCCTTAAAGCGAACTGTCTTTCCTTCATACCTGTCAGCATGATCAAGTGCATCCAGATAAAACATTCCATAGCCATAGTTATTAAGATCAATAGGATTCGCATTAAGATCAAATGGAAGATCCTCATCAAGAGTTACATCCACTTCACCATTTTGATCTTCAAAGATAATGTCAGCCTTCTGATTAATGGCTTTAACATTTCTCTTAAATGATGCAAGATCCTCGATTCCGTCACATCTGTTAAAGAGAATAAGATCAGAATTTCGGATCTGCTCAGCAAGAAGTGACTTCATATTGCTGAAATAAAGCTCAAAATTAGAAGCATCAATAACTGTGATCTGCTGTTCAAGCTTCCACATCACTGGAAGGCGCATATTTCTATAATTCCACATGCCATTGTACTCAACAAGAATTCTCTCAGGATTGTACTTGGCATCAAGAGCGATGAGATTATCAGGATTAAAATCCTCCTCATCCTCAATCTTTTCGAGGATTGTGTTAGTAGATTTAAGGAGCTTCTCCTCGTAATCATTCTCACCCTCTTCGCAAACTATAAGAAGAGTTTTTCCTTTTGTTCTAAAGTATGGCTGACCTATAGTATATCTAAAAAAGTCAGTCTTACCACTATCAAGGAATCCATTGATAATATATACCGGTTTCAATTTAGTTCTCCTTATCATAACAACTTACGCAAGCCTTCTGAAAAGCTTCTCGAGATTTTCTTCAACAAGTCCTGAACCAATTACACAGAACTTACCTGTAACATCTGCGCTTCCAGTTCTGACATCAGCTTCTCCTGGAACATAGTCAAATTCGATCCATGAACCATCAGTAGAAGGAACAACACCCTTTGTACGAAGAACGATACCATACTTTTCTTCATCTTCAAGCTTAGAAAGCATGCTCTCGATCTCTTCCTTAGTGTACTTGAGAGGTGTTTCCATACCCCAGCTAACAAATACATCAGCTGCGTCGTGGTGATGGTGATGATGCTCATGTTCATGTTCATGTTCATGCTCATCCTCATCATCGTCATGGTGATGATGGTGCTCGTGCTCATGCTCATCCTCATCATCGTGGTGGTGATGATGGTGCTCGTGCTCATGCTCATCCTCATCATCGTCATGGTGATGATGGTGGCAGCTGCACTCTTCATCGTCGCACTCTTCATCATCGTGATGTGCACTATATACTACAGAACCATCTTCTGCTACAGTCTTGTGGCTGCCATGGTGATGATGATGGTGATGATGTTCACTCTTCTCTTCCATGATCATCTTAAGAAGCTCTGCTTCAATATCGTTATTTCCTTCGAAGGTATCAAGGATCTCTTTTCCAGAGATCTCATCAAGAGGTGTTGTGATGATAGTAGCCTTTGCATTGTGCTCACGAATAAGAGCTACTGCCTCTTCGATCTTCTTCTGATCAGCTTTATCAGTTCTTGTAAGAATGATAGTTCCGGCATTCTCGATCTGGTTAAGGAAGAACTCACCAAAGTTCTTGATATAAACCTTAGCCTTAGATACATCTACAACAGTAACTGCACTGTTAAGCTCCATGTTCTCAGAACCTTCTGCAATGTTCTGGATGGCCTTCATAACATCTGAAAGCTTTCCAACACCTGATGGCTCAATAAGAATGCGCTCTGGTGCATACTGATCCATAACCTGCTTGAGAGATGTCTCGAAGTCACCTACAAGTGAACAGCAGATGCAACCTGAGTTCATCTCTGTGATCTCAATGCCTGATTCCTTAAGGAATCCACCATCGATACCAATCTCACCAAATTCGTTCTCGATAAGAACAACTTTTGTACCATTTAATGCTTCTTTTAAAAGCTTTTTAATAAGAGTTGTTTTACCAGCTCCTAAGAAACCTGAAATAATATCTATCTTTGTCATTATGTCTCCAATCTGCATAGTTACCTATGCTATAACCACTACAACAAACTATATTCTATGCAGACATAAATAAAAAGTCAAGAAATCACATAGAGGCTGAATTTGCGGCGCCCTGCGGATTTTCAGCGCCATTTTCTTCCATAGACTCGCTGTTTTCTTCTTCACAAGCACCAGCTTCTTCTTTAGAATTTTCACTTGCCGAAGATTCATTTGTCACAGCTTCATTTGTAGGGGCTGTTTCTTCATTTTTATCCTCGTCGATCTGGTCTTTATCTATCTGATCTGTTTTTTCTGTTTCAGAGGTTATACCTCCTTCTTCAGTTATATCGCTTGAATCTGCCTCTTTTTCCATATCAAAGTCTCCAAGAAGGGCACCAATATCGATCTGTCCGGGATTTTCTACAGCCATATGAGATGTCTCTACATTAGTAACTGGAAGGTTATGATCATATGATGAATAGTCAGGGCCAAAGGTAATATGCGCTGTAACAACCTGTCCATGAACATATCCACATGAAGCTCTATAGCCCATTAGCTGTCCTTCTCTTTTTCCGCACCTAAGATCTCTTTTGGTCTCAACATCCAAAAGATGTCCATTTCTCTGGCGCACAACATCTGCGCTACCTGCATATTCAAAATGGTCCGGACTATGTCCTATCTTGTCATATCCGCAGTAATCACAATGCCACCTAAAGAAAGCTTCCCCATCTACATCATAGAGGTAACCTGCATTATTTGTACTCTCAGAGGTCCAGTATTTGTAAACAAATCTTGTACTATAGCAATCGCTTGTATGCTTGTGATAGTAGCTTTCTGTGTAGCATCCACCTTTCCTATCCTCACTCACATACTGATCATTGCATTCGTTTCCAGTGCCATCAGTGTGAAAGTGGTATTCATACTCAACCTTTCCAGCAATATCTCCATTATCAAGCACTATCTGCTGTGGAATATTTCTGATAGCTTCGCTAAACTGCGCGAATGTGGCATCCTCATTTATAGTCACGCCTTTTGTGAGCAATGCGGATGCCAATAGCTTTTTGCCATCACTCACACGCTGAAAAACCTGATCAAGCTTTCCATTGATACCGTTTATCTCACCGGTTAGGTAATCCATGATCCCCGAAAAACTATCGTTTGATACGTCCGATATTTTCTCAAAGTTCTCAGCAATACTGATATTTAGCTCATTGAACTTATTATTTGTATTGTTGTTGACCTCGGTAAATCCTTTATCCGTAATACTAAGCATCTCTTCCAGCTTACTATTGGTCTCATTTATAAGCTGATCGATATTTGTAGAAAAGGCATTATCAAGCTCTGTAAGTTTTTTATCAAGGCTATCAAACTTATCAGAAAGAGTTTTATTCATGTCAGTATTATTCTTATCAATAAGCTCTTTTATCTCCCCAAGAAGAGCCTTATTATCGCCTTGTGCCTTGTCAAAGCTTGTTTGGATATCCTTGATGCTTTGAGTTACGCTGTTAAACTCCTTTGTGATCTTCTCGCTGTTTTCACCATTGTTTGACTCTATCAGCTCTTTTAACTCCTGAAGCTGAGTCTGGGTACTTGTTACCGAAGTCTGTATCTCTTTTAAGTTCCCACCGATAGTTGCTACTTTTTCAGTTATGGTCTCGTTTGACTTATCCTCTTTTGTCAGCTCATAAAAAGAGTCAAGACCTTCCTGGCTGTCTGAAATCGACTTGTCGAGCTGAGATAGATACTCGTGAAGCTCGTCTAATTTGTCGTTTGTCTGCTGCTTACTTTCTTTTTCACTTTCTGCAAACTCCTCCTTTGCACTTGCCGCAACTACAGGAGTGCTAAGATAAATTAGCCCTCCGCACAGGACAAGAGCAATGACTACAGCCACTGCCACGACCATAGTGTCATGTCTTTTAAGCTTTTTCAAAAGAAGCTTAACCGAATTGTTTTGTTTTTCCCATTTTTCCCTTAATTTCATATAGGATCCTTTCTGTTTTTACCCGCAGAAAAGCCCAAAACACTCTTACTGCGAGCGTATTATAAAATAAAAGTGGAAAATCATCGGAAGAACATCCGTGATTATCTGTCAGCTGAATGCCGACAAATGAAAATTATACAGAAAAGAAACTAAAAATCAATACAAGTCAAAAAAAATAAATAAAATTCATTCTTTGATCACAATTCGACTGCACACTAGTGCCCCCACTATTCCTATAACAGCACCACTGATAATTCCAGAAATCCACAAAACTGGCAGGTACCAAATTATTGCCCTTGTGTTTAATAAGATCATAGCTACGATTATCTGACCAACATTATGAGTAATACCGCCAGCAACGCTAACTCCAGTCACACTAAAGCATGAAGTCTTCTTTAACAGGATCATTACTAATGTACTGAGCATTCCTCCAGCTATGGAAAAAGCAAAGCCCATGATATTCCCAAAAAGTATTGAGACAACTACTATCCTGACTACATTTATGAAAAACGCATTCTTTTCCCCAAGAACATAGAGAGCAACCAGAACAACAATGTTAGTAAGTCCAAGCTTAACTCCAGGAACATAGAGAGCAACCAGAACAACAATGTTAGTAAGTCCAAGCTTAACTCCAGGAACAGCAAAAAAAGCCGGGATCTGCATCTCGACATAGCTTAAGATCATGGCAAGAGCTGCCAATGCACCATTTAATGCCACCTTCTGTGTATTACTCATTTTTGTCTCCAATTATTATTCAGCCAACTACAGTATCGTAGTCATGTTCACTCTTTATCTTGCCAGCGCTTCTTATTTCCACCACCACTCTATTTGGCAGGCATATTATGGACTGTCCATCTTTGTTTATCTTTCCCATGTGAACACACAGTTTGTCAGGACATGAAGCCTCTTTTAAATAGGCATATCTATCCTGAATGACGAGAATATTAGTTCCTCCGTTGTAGCCTGATATCTCAAACTCAAGATCTTCATCAATAGGAAAAGAGTATGCTTCTACACCATCAATACTGACCACAACCTCTGTGCCACCTTTTTGAGTGAGTTTTACTCCACCTAGAATAAACAAAAAAATAATAAGGAGTATTCCTATCAGGTATATGTCATTTTTCCTCAAAAGTGTTTTTTTCAAAGCAATGCTCCCTAAAAAAATCCTTGTACTGTTTAGATTATACTCTAATCAGCACAAGGATTGATATTTTTATTTACTTATTTTCTCAGATCATGCCTTTGGTTTCTCGTAATAGAATGAATTCTTACGGATAAATCCAATATCTTTGTAGTTTACGATCTGCTCAGTACTTCCAATAAAGAGGATTCCGCCAGGAGCAAGGTGCTCATAATATTTTCTAAATACTTCATCCTTAGCTTCTTCTGTGAAGTAAATGAGAACATTTCTACATACGATAAGATGGCAATCCTTTGGATATGGGTCTCTTAAAAGATCTGCCTGCTTAAAGGTAACTCTCGATGTGATCTCGCTAGAAACCTTCATTCTGCCATCTTCTGTCTCTGTAAAGTATTTCTTTTTAAACTCATCAGGAACATTAGATATCTCTTTCTTGTCATAAATAGCAGCTTTAGCCTTAGCAAGAACCACTGCGTCAAGATCTGTTGCATAAACGTTTATCTGATTAAGTGGAATGTGCTTGGAAAGAAGCATAACAATAGTATATGGCTCATCACCTGTTGAGCAGGCAGCACTCCATATCTTAAGGTTCTTACCAAACTTGCCCATAAGCTCAGGAACCATTTCCTTATCCATTAAATTCCACTGGTCCATATTTCTAAAGAACTCAGAAACATTGATAGTAAGATATGTAACAAAAGAATCAAGAGCTTCTCTGTCTTTCTTGATAAGACCAAGGAATCCATCATATCCCTTAACTTCATACTTACCAATAAGAGTATCGATTCTTCTCTTCATCTGTTTTTCTTTATATGCATTGAGATCAATCTTAGTTAAATCATATACGCCTTTTTTAAACCACTCGTAATCGTATTCCATAAGTGTTCCTTCCTCCTGGTAAATGATTATTTGTTACGTTCTTATTTAATTTTATAGTGGATAGAATATTCTGACAAATTAAATTATTATAAAGCATTGAGAAACAAAAAAGAGCGGTGGTCCATAGACCACCGCTCTAAGTAATAGTCTTTATCAATTCTCTTCGTTCTGCTCTGCGATAACCTTATCGATATCTACTGAAACAACATCTGAATCATCAGCAGCTGCCTCTTCGCTAGGCTCTGGAGCAAACATAGCCTTGATTGAAAGGCTGATCTTCTTCTCATCCTCGTTGAAGTCTACGATCTTAGCTTCAACTTCCTGACCTACCTTAAGTACGTCTGCTGGCTTCTCAACATGCTCTTTAGCGATCTGAGAAACATGAAGTAAAGCGTCAATACCTGGCTCAAGCTCTACAAATGCACCGAAATCTGTCATTCTAGCAACTTTACCCTTTACTACATTTCCTACAGCATACTTGTCTGTAGCATCCTTCCAAGGATTCTCGTTGTCAAACTTTCTTGAAAGAGCAATCTTGCTACCATCAATTGACTTAACAAGAACCTTAACTGTATCTCCAACCTTGAAGACTTTCTTAGGGCTCTCAACACGTCCCCAGCTCATCTCTGAAATATGGAGAAGTCCGTCTGCACCACCAAGATCGATGAATGCACCGAAATCTGTAACATTCTTAACAACACCGTCAACTACATCGCCAGCTTTGATTGTATCAAAGAGCTTCTTAGCCTGCTCAGCCTTCTCAGCTGTAACAAGCATTCTTCTGTTTCCGATGTATCTTCTTCTCTTAGGATTGTACTCAGTTACTACGAACTGGATCTCCTGATCCTGATACTTTGAAAGATCTTTTTCATAGCTGTCTGATACAAGGCTAGCTGGAATAAAGATTCTAACCTCATCAACTACTACTGTGAGTCCACCCTCAAGTACCTGAACAACCTTAGCTGTAAGTACTTCTTTGTTGTTGAAGGCTTCTTCGATTCTCTTGTTGCCTCTGTCGATGGCAAGTCTCTTGTATGAAAGAATAACCTGTCCGTCAGCATCGTTGGTCTTAAGGACCTTAACGTCCATTGTGTCACCAACTTTAACGGCGGTTGTAAGGTCAATGCTGTTGTCGTTGCTATATTCGTTCTTGGTTAAAATACCGTCGGACTTGTAACCAATGTTAAGGATTATCTCGTCAGGCTTAACGTCAATAACAGTTCCCTCAACAACCTCCCCTGTGTGAATTGTTTTGAACGATTCGTTAAGCATCTGTTCAAAAGTTTGTTCTGACATAATTCTGAACCTCCTCGATAATGTTCTTTGGGGTTGATGCCCCGGCGGTAATACCCACTAATGATACATCCTCTCCTAATTTAAGATGCAGATCATCAAGGGTTTGAATAAAATATGTTCTGGCACATTTCTGACTGCATATTTCATACAGTTTTCTTGAATTAGAACTGTGCGCTCCTCCAATCACAATCATGACATCAGCTTCAGATGCAATCTTCTCTGCTTCTGACTGACGTTCATCCGTTGCATTGCATATAGTATTCACAATATTAATATTGTAACCGTTATTTTTAAAGATTTCAACGGTTTCTTGAAATTTCTTCTTGTTGAATGTAGTCTGTGACACAACTGTGTATTCCAGTTCCCTGTTTTCGCTGAATTTTGCTGCATTTTCAGGACTGTCTACAACATACACTCTATCTCCGGCATAACTGACAATTCCTTCAACTTCAGGATGGTTAGCACTGCCTACCACTATAATGCCCTTACCGTTTCCACTCTCTTCCTGAACGATCTTGTGAATTCTTTTTACAAAAGGACATGTGGCATCGATCACCTCAAGGCCAGTCCTCGAAAGCTTCTCATGTACCTCTTTGGTAACGCCATGAGATCTGATGACAATGATCCCATTTTCAAGACCTTCGATCTCTTCCGGGCTCTCTATGACCTTCACGCCTTTTTTCTCAAGATCTCCAACAACGATCTCATTGTGGATTATGGGACCATATGTATAAATATTCAAGTCGGTCTTTTTTTCGATCTGTTCATAAACAGTATCAACTGCTTTTGTTACACCAAAGCAAAAACCTGCATGTTCAGCTACTACTACATTCATATAATAACTCACTTTCTGAATAACTGAATTATCTTTTCTGCCACTTCATTTATTGACATATCTGATGAATCTACAAGAACAGCATCGTCTGCCTGCTTTAAAGGAGATATATCTCTGTGCATATCTCTGTAGTCACGATCTATAATATCCTTCTCGATAGTATCGATGTCACATTCAACGCCCTTTGCAGTTAGCTCCTTATATCTTCTGTCAGCTCTTACCTTAGAGCTTGCTGTAAGGTAAACCTTAAGCTCAGCATTAGGAAGTACCACTGTTCCAATGTCTCTTCCATCCATAACAACATCTGTTTCGCTGGCAAGCTTTTGCTGAAGTTCAACAAGCTTCTTTCTAACATCACCATTTACGCTACTAGCAGATGCCATATTTCCAACTTCCTCAGTTCTGATGAGGCCGTTTACATTTTCTCCATTTAGATAAACTACCTGTTCACCATTTTCATGTTTGATGGTGATATCAGCTTCTACGCAGGTCTTACTGATCTTGTCTGATTCTTCCGCTTTGATACCCTTTTTTATCATGAAAAGAGCCATTGCTCTATACATTGCACCTGTGTCAACGTATATAAATCCAAGTTCCTTAGCTACCATCTTAGCTATTGTGCTCTTTCCTGCTCCTGCAGGTCCATCAATTGCGATTGCTTTTCCCATATCATATCTCCTAAAAAAATTAAATAACAGCAGATTTACCTGCCAAATGTCCAGTAGACCAGGCTACCTGAAGGTTATAACCTCCAGTCTCAGTATCCACATCAATAACTTCTCCAGCAAAGAAAAGTCCGGAAACAAGCTTTGATTCCATAGTGGATGGATTTATTTCCTTGACGTTTACTCCGCCTTTTGTGATGATGGCTTCATTAAAGCTTCTGGTTCCAGTAATGGTCATAGGAAGGTTCTTGATAAGCTTCACAAATCCAAGCCTTTCTTCCTTGGTGATCTCATTTACTTTTTTGTCTGGATCGATTCCTGATAATCTTATCATTACAGGAATTAGTTTGGAAGGGAACAATCCTCCCACAACATTTTTAAAACTCTTATTGAGGTTATCTTCAAAATCTCTTAAAACTCTTTTATCAAGCTGTTCATCTGTAAGAGCTGGCTTAAGATCAAGAACAAGCTTGTAGTTCTTCGTCTTTTGATAATAACAACTGCTTGTGAGAACTAAAGGTCCGCTTACTCCAAAATGAGTAAAAAGCATCTCTCCAAAGCCGTCGTAAACTGGTTTTACTTTCTTCTTTTTTGCTTCGCTGTTCTGATCGTCAAGAAGCATCTTAAGTCCAACATTTTTCAGCGACAATCCCTGAAGCTCTCTGCACCATGGCTCTTTTATCTCAAATGGAACAAGGGATGGCTCAGGATCAACAATGGTGTGCCCCATGCTCTTTGCGAATTTGTATCCATCACCGGTTGATCCTGTTGAAGGATAGGACATTCCGCCAGTGCAAACGATAACACTGTCAAACTCTTCCCTTGTAATAGGCTCATCATCTCTGCCATAGGTGACAGCACTTACAGCCCCTGCACTGCTCTCTATCGAAAGGATTTCTGTTCCAAACTCAACTTTTACACCTGCTTTTTTAACAGCATCAAACAAAGTTCTGATGATATCGGATGAGTGATCGCTGACAGGAAATACCCTCTCTCCACGCTCTGTTTTAAGGTGACATCCGTTATTTTCAAAAAAATCCATAACTGCATTATTGTCAAAATCATATACCGCGCTGTACAAAAATCTTGGATTTCTCCTGACATAATTAAAATAGTCAGCTACATCGCAGGCGTTTGTTACATTACATCTTCCTTTTCCTGTGATATAGATCTTTTTGCCAGGTTTTTCATTTTTCTCAAAAATAGTGACGCTTCCGCTGCCCTGTGCAGCAGCAAGCGCCGCCATCATACCAGCTGCTCCGCAGCCAATAACTGCAATTTTTTTCATTAAAAATCCTCTTACGCTTCCTCTTTATCTTTATTTTTACCAAGAGGATAGCCGATCATTGGTGCATCTGATGCAAAATCTATCTCATCATTTAGATACACCTGATAATTATTCCATGTCTCTTCCAGCATCTTAAGGTCAGCCGCAACTTCATTTGGTCTCTTCATACAAAGAGCTACAACGAGCGCATTTATAACACTAAGCGGCGCAACTAATGAATCAACAATAGACGCCATCTCGCTCTTAGCCAAAAGATTGCAGGATGAATACAGGTTCATAGGTGAATGAACAGAATCTGTTATGGTAATAACCTTGGCATTTCTGTCATTTGCAAATTCCATGCACTTAAGTGTCCTCATAGAATAGCGTGGAAAGCTAATTCCTATGATACAGTCTCTGTCATTTATCCTGATCATCTGCTCAAACATCTCAGAAACACTAGTTGTCCTGATAAGAATGTTATTGCCTCTGATGATATTAAGATAAAAATGTAAAAAGTCAGCTAATGGTTCACAGCTGCGAAGGCCCACAATGTATACTGTTCTAGCCTTAAGTATTATATCAACTGCTGTTTTAAAAGCTGCCACATCAATATTATTGATGGTATGCTCTATATTCGCCATATCTGACTGCAGGATAGTTGAAAGTATCTCGCCTTCATTACTCTTTCCAAATTTTCTTCCGACCTTCTCAACAGAACCAAATTTGTCACTTACCCATACAGAAAGAGATTTCTGAAACTCAGGGTATCCTTCATAACCAAGACTCATTGCAAATCTTACAACTGTTGATTCGCTCATTCCAACCATCTTGCCCACTTCTGCAGCAGTCATAAATACAGCCTGCTCATAGTGGTCACATATATATTGAGCAATAGATTTCTTTCCTTTGCTCATTCTGGAGTAGCACTCGTTAATTCTGGTGATTACATCAACATCTTTTTCGAACTTCATAGACTAAATGCCTTATATGCTGACTCAAGCATAGCTACTGATGTCTCTTTGTCGAGATCATAATCTCCTGTTGCAGCCATACATCCAGCACCATGAATGAATATCCACATCTGCATAAAAAGCTGCTGCGCATTGGTAACCCCCTTAGCAGCTGCCTTATTTATCTCTTTAACAACATTCTCACTAGAACCATTTACAAGATCGTACATGCTCTTGCTCTCAGGTCCCTGCTCTGAAATAAAAAGAAGTCTGAAAAGATGAGGATATTTCTGAGCAAAGCCAATATAAGCAAGTCCAAGGTCAACAAATGGAACTTCATGAGACTTTTCATAATCGTTATAATAACTCTCGTAATATTCTGCCGCTTTATCATAAACGTCCTTTTTGAGCGCATCCATATTCTCGTAAATACGGAATATAGGCTGAGTCGAACAACCTGCTGCAGCTGCGAGCTTTCTAGAAGTAATCTGCTCAAAGCCTTCTTTTCTTGTGATCTTAAATGCCGCATTTACAATTTCTTTCTGCGTAATCGTAGCTTTTCTGGACATTGGTATCCCTCCCAAACAAAATTTGCGCATGCCTCAAAAATAAAAAGCACGCGTTATTATTTTACAAAAATAGCGGGACTGTGTCAACACAGACCCGCCACAAAAAGCTCAAGTTTTCTTAGATTTCTTCTACATAGCTGACATATTCAAGTTCATTTAACATAGCCATTATTTCCTGGTGTGAACGCTTTTTATCAAAATCAATATCAATGATTATTGCCGCGTCTGATGACTGAAGAGTTTTCTCTTTACTCTTTGTCATACTATTTACAGAAAAGCCCTGAGTAGTTATCCACTTTGTAAGCTTTCTGACTCCGCCATCTTTATTAACCTCAATATACAAGCTGATATATTTGCTATACTCTTCAACCTTCTTACTAAGCTGCATAAGTACAATGTTAGCAAGCATGATCAATAAGAAGCAGATGATACCAACCACAAGATATCCACCACCTATCGCCATTCCCATGCAGGATGTAACCCAAAGTGAAGCAGCTGTTGTAAGTCCTTTGATCTGTTTCTTTCCTGTTACAAGAATTGTACCTGCACCAAGAAAACCTATACCACTTACAACACCAGCAGGTATTCTGCTGACATCAGCAGAAAGGCCAGGAAGCATTGCCAGATAGACATTAAGTGAAGTTGCTACTGCTGATCCAAGGCTCACAAGTGCAAAGGTCTTGATTCCAGCGCTGTGTCTTTTGACAACTCTTTCCCATCCAATAAGACTTCCAAAGAATGTAGCCAACAATAATCTGATCCCTACAGCAATATCATTAGCACTTTCCAAGTAGTCTAGTATCATTCCAATACTCATCCCTTATCTCCAATCACATATATATTTCCCTATGCTAGGATTATACTCCACTACCAGCAAAAATGAATCATCCATTTACTTGCAAATCTTGTATTATCTACGAAAAAAACGCGTTTTTATTCATAAACTTTTGATTATAAAGGATAAATATTTAATAAATAATACATTAACAAATTAGCAAATGCATACTGTGTCTGCATTTGATTGATATCACTTGATTTTCTTAAGTTTTCATAAACACGGTTATTTTTATGTTTTTATGTTAAAATATTTACAATAAATTAAATTTTCTGACTTTTCCGACGGAGGACACAACTTGTTAAGCGCAGCTGAAGACAAAAAAAGACTTGAACAATACTTCATCGATAATATCGACAAAGCAATTGCTAATGAATGGATAAAGGCTTATCACCAGCCTTTAATTCGTGCTGCCAGCGGTCTTGTTTCCGACGAAGAAGCCTTTGCAAGATGGGAAGACCCTGACGGCAACTATTATACTGCTTCTGAATTTGTTCCTGCATTAGAAAAAGAAAAGATCACTTACAAACTCGACCTTTATATGGTAGAGCGCGTGCTCAAAAAGATGAAAGGCCAGTCAAAGCATGGCCTATTCATAGTGCCTGAATCAGTGAATCTTTCCAGCTCAAGTTTTCATAACTGCGACATGGTAAAAGAGATCTTAAAAAGGATTGACGCTTCTGGTATTCCAAGATCAAAGCTGTCAGTTGAGTTGTCAGAAAAAGCCATCGCATCTGATCCTGATTTCATGAAAGAGCAAGTAGACAATTTAAGGCAAGAAGGAGTAAAAGTATGGCTTGATGCCTATGGTAATGGATATTCTTCGTTATTGTTGCTCCTAAAAATACAATTTGATCTTCTAAAAATTGATAAAAAATTTGTTGACCAAATAGGCAAAAACGAAAATGGACAGATCATCCTTACTGAGCTTATCAGAACTGCAATGGCAATTGGACTTGATACTGTGGCTGAGGGTGTCGAAACTAAGATGCAGGCTGATTTTCTCATGGAAATAGGCTGTACCAAGCTCCAGGGATACTATTTCATAGAGCCTATTTCACTGGCCCAGATCATCGAGAGAAATAAAAACGGTATACAAATCGGATTTGAGAATCCTAATGAGGTTGAATATTTTGATATTGTTGGAAAAGTAAATCTCTATGATCTCTCTTTCCCTAAAGACAAAGATTCTACTTTGAATAAATACTTTGACACTATGCCTATGGCTATTTTTGAAATGGATAGCACTAAGGCAACTTTAGTCAGAAGTAATAAGAGCTATAGAGAATTTATGGCAACAAATTTCCCAGCATTTAAACCAGTCAAGGAATATATGTATGATGCTTTCAAGTCAAGACCAGGCCTGTATTCTTTTAACGCAGTAAGACAATGTGCTTTGGATGGTAAAAGAGTCATATTAGACGACAGATTAAAGGACGGAAGAATACTTCATCTTTTGATCAACCGAATAGCTGTAAATCCAGTAACTGGCGCAGCCGCAGTTTCTATAGTTGTACTTTCGATCGACGATTCAGTTGTAAAAGCAGGCCTAAACTATAACTATATTGCACGCGCCCTTTCTGAAGACTACATCAATCTGTATATGGTCAACATGGATGACGACACCTTTACTGAATATAAAGCAGATGGAATTAACCGCGATATTTCCTTTAACAAATATGGCGATAATTTCTTCGACATTTATAGAGATGAATTTGAATATGAGATGACGCCTGAAGATAAGGAACAGCTAAATAAAGTCTTCACAAAAGAAAACGTCATAGATAATCTGAAAAAAGAAGGCGTATACTCCATATTCACGAAGGTCGTGATCGATAAAGTTCCGACATATGTAAATATTAAGATTGTACAGATACGAGGCGATGGAAACTTCATCCTTGTGGGAATAAATAACGTAGATAAGCAGATAAAGACCAGAGAAGCTCTTGAGAAAGCCAAAGAAGAAAAGATCATATATTCAAGACTTGGCGCTCTTTCTGAAGACTACATCTACATTTTTACTGTAGATCCATTAACATCAAGTTACAAGAAGTATAATCCTTCAGACACAGTTTCGGACCTCGGTCTTCCTGAAGAAGGCGATGATTTCTTTGGCGAAGTAATCAAACGAGCAAGTAAAGGAATCTACGAAGATGATGTGGATTTTTTCCTTACTTCTTTTACAAAAGAAAATGTCTTCAAGCAAATTGAGACCAAGGGACTATACGAAAATCATCATAGGCTAAAAATATCAGGTGTTCCGATTTATGTAGTAATGCGTGCTAATCTAGTCAATGAAGATGGACATGATAAGCTTATCGTTGGTATCTTCAATATTGATAACAAAGTCAAAAAAGACAGAGAATATGCTGAAAATCTCTATGCTGCCGAAAGCAAAGCCAACATTGACGAGCTTACAGGAGTCAAGAACAAGAACGCTTATTCCGAAACTGTGGCGACACTTAATGAGCTTATCGAAAGAGGCAGCATGACTCCATTTGCTATTGCCGTCTTTGATATCAACGGCCTTAAAGAAGTTAATGATACACAAGGACACCAGGCTGGTGATGAATTCATCAAAAAAGGCCGTGACATGATCTGTAGATTTTTTAAACACAGTCCGGTTTATAGAATTGGTGGCGATGAGTTTGTAGTCATCGTGCAAGGATATGATTTCCTGAACATCGATTCTATCATGACAAAAATACATAAGCACAATGTCAAAAACAGACTCAAAGGAGATATTGTCGTTGCTGCCGGTTGTTCCAAATACGCAGGCGATCCAAGCGTAGCAACTGTTTTTGAAAGAGCAGATAAAGAGATGTATGATAATAAGAGAGAATTAAAAAAGATGTGAGTTGGTTTTAAGCCAGCTCCTTCTTTTTTTGTAATCAGGAATGATTTTTTCAACCTCCGCCCAGAATCTTGGTGAGTGATTCATCTCTTTTCTATGGCAAAGTTCATGTACGACCACATAATCAATAACTTCATCAGGAGTCTTCATAAGAAGGCAGTTAAAATTAAGATTGCCCTTTGCACTACAGCTCCCCCATCTGCTTTTTTGCATGCGAATAGTTATAGTGCCATAATCTACACCTATTAGCTTGGCATAGTATTCCACCTTAGGCGGAATCACTCTCTTTGCCTTAGTCACAAGATACTTTACTTCCTGCTTAGAAATTGGCTCTGCTTTTTCTAAATGCTTAACCGCTTCTAAGTGTTTATCTATCCAATCAGCCTTTTCACCAATAAACCGGTTGATCTCTGATACAGGGTACCTGATAGGTGCTCTGACAACCACTCTTCCATCACTTGTCACCTGTATTGCAAGAGTTCTTCTTTTGCTTCGTATAAGTTCTATCTTTCTATCCATGTTATCCCAATAATTCCAGCAATTCTTCCTTTGATAGTTTTGGAGTACTAAGAGAATCAGAATTAAGAAGCTGATCTGCCAGTTCCTTTTTCTTATTCTGAAGAAGTATTATCCTCTCCTCTATGGTATCTTTCATAATAAGTCTGTATACAGTCACAACATTCTTTTGCCCGATTCTATGAGCTCTGTCCGTTGCCTGATTCTGTACAGCTATATTCCACCAATGGTCATAGTGGATCACTATATCAGCAGCAGTAAGGTTAAGTCCTGTTCCTCCAGCCTTTAAGGAAATGC
The DNA here is from genome assembly GCF_900143205.1 of Butyrivibrio hungatei DSM 14810. Classification (GTDB taxonomy): domain Bacteria; phylum Bacillota; class Clostridia; order Lachnospirales; family Lachnospiraceae; genus Butyrivibrio; species Butyrivibrio hungatei. Next base: position 200,110 of record NZ_FRDH01000003.1, read on the forward strand.
AAAATACCGGGGTATCATCCTCCTGAAATGCGTCCACCATCTTGATCCTATCTTCTTTTTTGGTAGCTCCCGTCAGCAGATAATGGCTAATACCCTCTTTAGCTAAGAGTTTTGATATCCTGTCAAGCATGGATGTGAACTGTGAGAACAGCAACACCTTGTGGCCACTTTCCGCAGCACTTTTGACCATTTCCAGCAAAAGATCCGCTTTGGCACTGCCCCCATTATAGTTTTCATATATAAGTCCAGGATCACAGCATAGTTGGCGAAGCCTTGTGAGCTCAGAAAGTATCGCGATCCTATCCCTTTTTATTTCCTCATCGTCTTTGGAATGAACCAGCATCTTTACTCTCTGAAGATGGGCTTTATACAGCTGTTCCTGTTCCTTGGTCATCTGAGAAACAATGTTTTCCTCTAGTTTATCAGGAAGATCCTTAAGAACATCCTTTTTGAGTCTTCTAAGCACGAAAGGAGCTATCATTCTCCTTAAGTGCTGCATCTCATCGCCGTCTCCATCAGACACAACCGGAATCTCTATCTTTTCCTTGAAATTCTTGTAATTAAAAAGGTATCCCGGCATGCAAAAGTCAAAAATACTCCAAAGTTCACTCAGTCTATTCTCAATAGGAGTTCCTGTAAGAGCAGCTTTAAATCCAGCTTTAACTGACTTAACAGCTTTAGCAACCTGTGTTGAAGGATTCTTGATGAACTGAGCCTCATCTATTATCACGCACTCAAAGGAAAGATATCTGTACAGATCGATATCTCTTCTAAGAAGATCATAAGATGTTATGATAACATCTGTTTTCTCTTCATCAATCTCTGATGTAACCCTTTCTCTATCTGGCTTGATACCCACCGCCAGTTCACAATTAAGTTCAGGTGTAAAGCGTTGTATCTCATGTTGCCAGTTGTATACCAAAGATGCAGGACAAACAATAAGAGAACACCTATTATTTATCCCCTGCCTTTTAGCTTCCTCTTTCATTGATAAAAGAAGTGATAACACCTGCAACGTTTTACCAAGTCCCATATCATCAGCAAGAATTCCACCAAAGCCATTTGCCTTAAGTGTTCTAAGCCAGTAATAACCCGCTTTTTGATAATCTCTAAGAACATCCTGCAAAGAATCAGGAATATCATATTCTTTCTCATAACTTCCCGCAAAGGTATTTACAAGCTTTTTAAATTCTCTACTTAGACTTATATGTGAGAATTCATAGTCTTTGCTCTTATCTGCAAGCTCATCCAGGAAAAGAGCTCTGAACTTAGGTATAGAAACGTGGCCTTCAGCAAGATCGTTTTTGGACAGTAAAAGTCCATCTCTAAGAGAGTAGAGAATATCCATCTCCTTACTTGAAAGGTCTAATACTTCCCCACTCTTTAGTCTGTAGTACTTTTTCCTTCTGTCATATCTGTTCAAAATATCATCAAGCTCTTTTACTGAAATATCTTCTGGAACAATAGACAGTTCCAAAAGGTCGGAAACCACTGATACTCCAAGATTTATCCTTGGAGCAGCTTTGATATTTATGGAATGGATAGCCTCCGAAAGATACACATCTCCCAGACCATACAAGATCTTAATATCCTGCGTTAAGAATGAATATATCTTATCTTCGCTACTTTCATCTGCTTCAATATATAAAACGCCTTTTTTATTATCCATGTTATCAAAGAAAGGACTTATGGTCTTAGCAATCTTACTTTCTTTAAACAAATCTCTTTTTATGAATCCTCTGGCATCATTTCCGCCACTATTTATTCCATCATCGAAGTTTCTTCCAAAAATGTGGAATATCTGCTCATCATATCTGTCTGCATTGTAAACAGCCTGAACATCACAAGTGATAGTATATGTATCAGGCATATCAAGGTATATTCTAAATTTTGGTACATCCGGTGAGTATTTTGCGACATCAAATCCATCAATGCTCACATTCATATACTCATTTAATACAGGCAAAAGACCTGACGAAAACAGTGGAAGATCCTTTTCCGCAATAAAAAGTTCATTTTCTGTTCTTCTAGAAGAAAGAAAAGTCAAAAATGGAAGTATCGATGCACAGTCTTTTCTAGGTATAACATGGATCTTTCTCTTTTTTTCAAAATAAATATTTGAATAACCCTCAAACATGGTAAAAGGAGCCGCTTCAAAGGTAACTCCATTTGCAGTTTTTTCTATTGAAAGATCTATCGGCGGAAAAGTTTCGTCTTTTTCAAGAAGTCTCTCGTCAATGTGCCTTGCCCTGAAATCTTTGTTCACAAAATAGAGACTGTTAACAGAAGCAAAAAACTCATCAATCTCATGACCTTTTAGTTCTATTTCCTTGTTATGTCCCTTTCCATAAGGGTAAGAGACTGTTCTTTTTTCTCTGAAATAATCATTTAAAAAACTTATGATATTAAGAGTCTCTTCTGTGAATGCTTTTTTATCATGGGTAAAAGAAAGATGTTTGCCGTAGCTTACTGTTTCGCATTCCTCTACAGCAGTCAAGAAATCAGAGATGTCTTTTAGCACGTAGCAAGCACCAGACATTCTGTCACAGATATTAAAGCTAAGCGTCATCTTATCTCTATAGTAAGCCACATGGGGCTCAAGCTCTATAAGAGAAGCTTTTTTATACAATAAAGGGGCATTACTCTCTGGAGAGTATGCCCTTAATAATTTTTTGGTCTCAAAAGAAGTATAATGGAAGTCACTTCGAGCATCAGAAACAAACCTCCTACCTGAGGCCGTAATGAACTCACTTTTTGCGCTTTCATTCTGATTATGATCTGATATCATGGTACCCCTTTAACAATACAAAATCTTCATCAATGTATCATTAAATTATACCATATTCCTTATTTGAGTACACTCAGAAGCTCCGCTACAACCTCTTCCATAGTACTATTTTTCTCATCTACAGTGATATCTGCATATTTTTCATATAAACCGCTTCGTTCATTGTACAAGGAAATAAGAGATTGTCCTTCTTTCATGACTACTCCGCGCTGCTTGACATCCTTAAGACGCTTTGTAAGTTCATCCATTGAAACCTTAAGATAAACAACGGTTCCAAGATTCTTGTAATGCTCCATGGCTTCGCTTCCATAGACCACACTTCCACCTGTAGCAATTACGCTCTTTTCAACTTCAATTCCTGTATTTATCTTATTTTCAATATCAATAAAGCCATCTATTCCTTCTTGTGCGATTATCTCAGAAAGCTTGCGGCCATCTTTTTCCTGAATAACAATATCGGCGTCCACAAAATTATAACCAAGTATCTTGGCTAAAATTACGCCTACTGTACTTTTCCCCGAAGCAGGCATTCCAATCAGGATTATGTTGTTTTTTTTCATAATGTACCTCCCAAAAGAGCTAAGCCCTTTTGCAACTGTCTAAGTATAACAGAAAAAGGATATAACTGCCATATGACAGTTATATCCTTTTGTTTACTCATCCATCTAGAGATCAGACAAATTTAGCATATCATCACTCAAGGATGTACTCGATTGAATCACCGATTGAACCTGAACCAATGATACCAAACTGAGCTGAGCTGTTTGGATAGATTCTGTAGTTCCAATCAAGAGGAGTAATTACATAGTAATCGCCTTCTTCTGCTACGTTTACGCACCAGCTTGAATCGATCTTAACATCCTTCTTGCTGATCTTAACCTTCCATCCATCGACGTTCTCGCCCGTCTTGTTAACTACTGCAAAGTTTACAACATAACCTGTTCCCCAGCTGTTGATTGCATACTCGAAAGTAGCACCTGAAGCTGATGGCTGCTCTGGCTGCTCTGGCTGTTCTGGCTGCTCCGGCTGCTCTGGCTGCTCTGGCTGTTCTGGCTGTTCTGGCTGTTCTGGCTGTTCTGGCTTAGTTACCTTCCAAGAATCAAGATCAACTTCACCAACTCTACCTGTGATAGTGATATCCTTAGCGCCCTTAAGGTCAGCTACAGTAAACTCCTTAGTTACAAACTGTCCGTTTGTGCCTGTAAGCCTAAGTGTTGCAACAGTATTACCGTCTACTCCACCTTCTTTAACCTCAAGCCATGCAGCAGCACTTGATCTGTATGTGATAACGAATTTATCTGCACCGTCAAACTGTACATTGCTGAAGGTTACGTGATTGCCTGACTTAATACCTGCAACATATGTTACATTGCCTTCTGTCTTAGTCTCTACATTTGAAAGTGCACCTGTCTCAGCCTCTACTGCATCATATGGATTATATGATGAAGGAATTTCTGGCTGTGTTGGCTGTTCTGGTTGCTCTGGCTGTTCTGGCTGCTCTGGAGTTGTAGCCTTGTTAACCTTCCAAGAATCAAGATCTACTTCACCAACCTGAGCCTGGAATGTGATATCCTTAGCGCCTGTGATCTCAGTAGTTACCTTGAAGTCTTTTGTTACGAACTGACCATTTGTGTTTGAAAGTCTAAGTGTTGTAAGTGTCTTACCAGCTACTCCACCTTCCTTAACATCAAGCCATGCAGGACCATTAGTTCTGTATGTTACTGTGATTGTATCAACACCATCGAACTGAACATTCTTGAATCCAACAAGGTTGCCCTTCTTGATACCTGCAACGTATGTTACATTGCCTTCTGTCTTAGCTTCTACATTTGCAAGTGTACCTGTCTCAGCCTCTACTGTCTCATATGGATTGTATGAAGCAGGTGTTTCTGGCTGTGTTGGCTGTTCTGGCTGCTCTGGCTGCTCTGAAGCCTTGTTTGCCTTCCAGGAATCGATATCTACTTCGCCCTTCTCGCCAAAGAATACGATTGTCTTTGCACCAGAAACGCTCTCTTTTACCTTGAAGTCCTTAGTTACAAACTGGCCCTTTGTATCTGCAAGTTTGAAGGATGCGATAACCTTACCAGCTACGCCATTCTCCTTAACTTCTACAACTGACATACCATTTGCTTTGTATGTAAGTGTGAATGTATCAACACCATCAAACTCAACGTTCTTGTATGTTATTGAGCTTCCCTTCTTGATACCTGCAACGTATGTTACATCGCCTTCTGTCTTAGCTTCTGCATTTGCAACAGCTCCGTTCTCAGCCTGTACTGTCTCATATGGATTATATGATGAAGGAAGTTCTGGCTGTGTTGGCTGTTCTGGCTGCTCTCCCTGTTTCTTGCTAAAGCTAAAGGAATCAAGATCGAATGTACCCTTCTTAGAGAAGATGTAAAGGTTCTTAGTACCTTTAACTTCATTCTTAACTGTAAATTCCTTTGTTACAAACTGTCCATCTGTACCATTAAGCATAACAGTTGCAACAGTTGGACCATTCAATTTGCCATCTCTGATTTCTAATGCAGCTGGTCCATTTGATCTATATGTTACTGTGATTTTATCTACACCATCAAATTCAACATTATTGAACTGAACGACCTTGCCAGGAGCGATGCCTGCAACATATGTTGTATCACCTTCCTTAGCTGTCTCAGCATTTGTTAGAATACCATTCTCAGCCTGTAATGTCTCATATGGATTATATGAAGCTGGCTGTTCAGGCTGTACTGGCTGTTCAGGAGTCTCTGTTGACTCTAAAGGAGTTGCTCTCCAATAATCAAAATCAATGTTACCAAGCTTACCAACAAAGTAAAGGTCATGTTTTCCTGAAACTTCCTTAATATTTCCTGAATTAAACTCCTTGAAAGCCCCCTTTGTGTTTCCTAATCTAACAAGACCAAGTGACTCACCGTCAACTGAATCAATTCGTACATCAACAAGGGCTGCTCCACCTGTTCTTCCGTTAATATAGAACTTATCTACTCCCTTTGAAAAATCAACATCTTTAATTAAAATATAATCATCCTGCTCGAAGCTTGAAAGATACTGCACGTCTCCTTCTGTTTTAGCTTCTACTCCGGACATTCCAAAGTTTATTTCAGCCTGTGCAATTCCGTAAGGATTCTTCTTTGGAGCTGCAAAAGTAGTTACAGCCGTTGAATCAAACCCAATGATGACAGCACTAGAAAGCAGAACTCCGCTTAACAAAGCAGCTAATCTTCTTTTCATACAAACCTCCTTGTGAATTTAGTGTTTAGTTTCTTTTCTGATACTTAAACGTTTAAGATTACTCAAGCAAGTACATACTAGCATTACCTCCCAAAACGTACTTCTCAAAAAATGCTCCATATTTATCAAAAAGTGCTATTATCAGAAAATTTGGTGATATTCTGTATTTTAACCAATTTTTTCTGAATATATTTGTAAACTTTTACTTAACATTTTAAGCATCCTATTTTTATTTGCGGCTATGTTCTAAATCCTCAGTATTCATGCGCTCTTTTAGCTTTGCAAGTATTGTAAAATACTTTATATCATTAATTTTATCATCTTCAAAACTAATTTATAACATTATTTTGAACTTATATATTTTTAATTAATTTCCTTTTTGTAACATCCAATGTAACATATTATGGTATTCTCATAACAAAAACCCTTGAATTGTCTGACAATTCAAGGGCTTGATTTTTTTATTTTCTCGTTATCACCTGAGCTAATCCATGGAAGGTATTAACATATCCCGCTTTGCCAGGCGTATGATCAGAAGGGTTACCATTCGACGCTCCAAGAAGTTCTCCCCATTCCTTAGGAATATCGAATCTAACATCTGCATTTGGCACTGGATTTCTATTTTTATCTAAAAGAGCTATCTTACGGATCACAATATTTCCTTCTCTGTAATCCTCTGTTACTTCAAGCCTTGCAGACTTTTTATCCGCCGTTTCATTAACCTCTCTAGATACCTCTTTTCCATTCCTATAGCCAACCACTTCCATCTTCCCATGCTCAGAAAGGATATTTTCCCAAATAAGATAATCTCCATCTTTCATAGCTTTTTTTCCGTAGCTCTTTCCATTTAGGATAAGCTCAACTTCTTCCGCATTGGAAAAAACATAATAGTCAGTAGGAACTCCGGTCTCCCCATTCATATCAGGATAAGCATGGATCACTTCATCTTTACTCCACCATGACTTATAGAAATAATAAAAGTCCTTTGGATTTCCACAAAGATCCATAGCCCCAAACTGGCTACTGATAGCTGGCCAGGCAAATGGAGTCGGTTCTCCATAATAATCAAATCCTGTCCATATAAAGAGTCCACTTATCCATTCAGGTTTGCAATGGCGCCACCTTTCTGCTCCAAACATGTACCAGTCTCTTTTCTCGTTGATAGCAAGATGACACTTTTGTGCATCAGTTTTATAGCAACCTCTTGTCGACTTAAATGTGCCCTGCTCTGTACATATAAATGGTATATCCGGATATTCCCTATGAAATTTCTCATAGAGGTCACTGTGATAATTAAAACCTGCCACATCAAGTTCTTTAAATATTCCTTCAAGCAGCTTATAATCCTCTATCTGAGTATTAGTCTTCATGTCCAGCATCAAAAGAGCCATGGTAACAGGTGTATATGGATCAAGATGTTTTATGAATTTCTTCATTATCCTGGCAATCCTTGCTCCCTGACTTGTTGTCTGGGTCTGAGCTTCTTCGTTTCCGATAGAATACATGATAACGCTTGGGTGATTACGGGCTATCTTCACCATTCTTTCAAGCTCCGAGAGGTCTTTTGATGCGCTTGATAAAACTCTTGTCTCAAGCATTACAACCATCCCCTCTTCATCGCATATAGAAAGAAAATCCTCTGTCAAAGGATAATGTGCTCCTCTATAACCATTGGCTCCCATTTCTTTGAGTTTCTTGATGCGATAACGCATAACCTCTTTTGGAACAGCACTTCCAAGTCCGCCATGATTCTGATGACAGCAAACTCCCTTTATCTTGACCTGCTCACCATTTAAAAGAAATCCTTTATTATTATCAAATTCAATATTCCTGATACCAAAGGTCTTCTTATCAACATTGCAGATCTCGTCTCCGTCAATAAGAGTAATGATAAGCTCATATAGATTAGTATCATCAAGCGACCACATTTTTACTTCATCTTCTTCAAATTCAAAAGACGTTACTAATCTCAAGTCACCATCTCCAAGCTCAAAGATCAGCTTTTCATCAGTCTCTTCATACTTATCTATTGGTTCTGATATTATTTCCTCAAGATCATAATCGATCTTCTTAACAACCTTACCAGTTCTCTTTTCGCAAATCTCAAGATTAAGATATTTCTGATCATATCCCTCAAGGTTACATAATCTGCAAGAAAAATTCATGTGTACTCCGTCATTTTCCACCGGAGTTCCATGAATAAACGCATCCTCTATATGTTTTTCTTCTACAACCTTTAGATACGCATCTCTATAGATTCCGCCACCTTCATAAAACCATCCTTCAGCCTCTCTTGCATCGCACTTAATAGATATAACATTCTCCTCACCATAGGCAGCTACATCAGTAATATCAAGAGTAATCCTTGAATAACCGCTTGGCTCATGCTCAACAAAAAATTCATTTAAATATATCCAGGAATCTCTATAGATGCCATCAAAGATAAGGTATATCTTCTTTCCCTCATATTCCTCAGGGATAAAGAAATGCTTTCTATACCATCCAACATTTTTATCAAAAGATCCCGCTGTAGTATGGGCATTATTTACATCCTCCATAGCAGGTATCGTATTATCTTTTCCAAATTCTTTTTCAGAATAATCATAGACCTTTGTTTCAAACACAAAGTCGTGAGGAAGTGTAACATCCTTCCAGCCTGAATCATCATATGCTTTACTCTCAGGTCCCTGGTTAAAAGATCCTGATTTAGCCCATCCCCATCTATTTCTGATAGTATCTATATCTCCAAAGTGAAACTTCCAACCATCGTTAAAACTCTTAAGTTCCTGCATGCCTTCTCTCCTAGTCTTTTAAAATAGCTGATAACTCACTTTGATTCTAGCAAAATGCCCAATTCAATTCCTTTTACTTTCTTCACTTTTTCTTGCATTTTCAACTTTATTTTCATATGTGATAGGAAATTCAGGTTAACATCCAATGTTTCAGATCATGAACATAAAAAACCCGGAAAGTTTTAGGATTGAACTTAAAACTTCCCGGGTCAAAAAATATCAATAATTGAAAATATTATGCATTAACAATCTTACCGAAGTCAGGCTTAAGGCTTGCTCCACCAATAAGTCCACCATCGATGTTAGGCTTTGAAAGAAGCTCTGCAGCATTACCAGCGTTCATTGATCCGCCGTACTGGATACGAACTTCATCAGCTGTTGCCTGATCATAAAGCTTAGCGATAAGTGCACGGATAAGTCCGCAAACTTCCTCAGCCTGATCAGCTGTAGCTGTCTCACCTGTTCCGATAGCCCAGATTGGCTCGTAAGCGATAACAAGCTTCTTAACCTGATCTGCTGTTACGCCATCAAGATCCCAAGTGATCTGTCTCTCAATCCACTCCTTGTATGTGTCAGCCTTACGAAGCGCAAGTGACTCACCACAGCAAAGGATTGGTGTAAGACCTGAAGCGAATGCCTTCTTAACCTTCTGGTTGATAAGGATATCGTTCTCGCCGAAGATATCTCTTCTCTCAGAATGTCCAATGATAACATACTCTACTCCAGCATCCTTGAGCATAGGAGCTGAAATCTCACCTGTGAATGCACCATTGTCTACGATGTAGAAGTTCTCAGCACCAACATGTACGTTTGTGCCCTTAACAGCCTCTACTACAGGTACGATATCGATTGCTGGTACGCAGTAAACTACGTCTACAGCATCATTCTTTACTAAATCTTTAAGCTCTGCGCATAATGCAACTGCCTCGCTAGGAGTCTTGTTCATTTTCCAGTTGCCCGCAATAATACGTCTTCTAGACATATATAAAGTTCCTCCAAATTGTAATAATGAGGTTCTGCTCTCGCACCTTCGGTGCTCGCCAGAACAAGTTTCACACTAAGCTCGATAAAACCTCGCTAAGTGTTCAGTCTTTATTGTCTGCAGCATATACACCAGGAAGCTTCTTGCCCTCAAGGAACTCAAGAGATGCTCCACCACCTGTTGAGATGTGGCTCATCTTGTCAGCATAGCCAAGCTGGTTAACAGCTGCAGCACTATCACCACCACCGATAATTGTTGTAGCAGATGTCTCTGAAAGTGCCTTAGCAACTTCCTTTGTACCTGTTGCAAGAACTGGGTTCTCGAATACGCCCATAGGTCCGTTCCATACTACTGTCTTAGCAGACTTAACTGCCTCTGAGTAAAGAGCGATTGTCTTAGGTCCGATATCAGCACCCTCTTTGTCAGCAGGAATCTTATCAGCATCAACAACTGTTGTGTTGATTGAAGGATTGTCGATAGGGTTAGGGAACTCATCGATACATACAGCATCAACAGGAAGAAGAAGCTTCTTGCCGAGCTTGTCAGCCTTCTCCATCATTTCCTTACAATAATCAACCTTTGTCTCATCAAGGAGTGACTTACCAACTTCGTATCCCTTAGCCTTAAGGAATGTGTAAGCCATACCACCACCGATGATAAGAGTATCGCACTTCTCAAGAAGAGTATTGATAACGTTGAGCTTATCAGCAACCTTAGCACCACCAAGGATAGCTACGAAAGGTCTAACTGGATTCTCAACAGCGTTTCCAAGGAAGTCGATCTCCTTCTGCATAAGGTAACCAACTACATTGCTTCCGCCCTTTTCTGTGATGAACTTTGTAACACCAGCTACAGAAGCGTGTGCTCTGTGAGCTGAACCAAAAGCGTCGCATACATAATCATCAGCAAGATCAGCAAGCTCCTTTGCAAAAGCCTCACCAGCCTCTTCAGGCTTAGTCTCTTCCTTGCCTCTGAAACGTGTATTCTGAAGAAGAACTACATCTCCCTCTTTCATAGCTGCAACAGCAGCTGTAGCATCAGCACCAGTTACGTTGTAGTCAGCTACGAACTTAACTTCCTTGCCAAGCTTCTCTGAAAGTCTCTTTGCTACTGGAGCAAGTGACTCGCCCTCGTTAGGGCCATTCTTTACCTTACCAAGGTGTGAGCAAAGGATAACCTTTCCACCATCTTTGATAAGCTTATTGATTGTAGGAAGAGCTGCAACAATTCTAGTCTCGTCTGTGATCTCACCATTCTTAAGAGGTACATTGAAATCGCAACGAACAAGAACACGACGGCCCTTTACGTTAATATCATCTACTGATTTTTTGTTTAATGACATAATTTTTCTCCTTATCTGTTTAAAAAAGGTCCGGCCCACTTGGACCGGACCTCTTAAATAAGATCTCTTTAAGTTGGATTCACAAGGTAGTTCTGCTCTCGCATCTTACGATGCTCGACAGAACCAAGTTCGAATCATCGCTTCGAAAGAACCTCAGCGGATTCTTACTTAACGAACTTCTCGAAGTACTTGATTGTACGAACCATCTGTGATGTGTATGAGTTCTCGTTGTCATACCATGAAACAACCTGAACTTCGTAAAGGTCATCACCGATCTTTGTAACCATTGTCTGTGTAGCATCGAAGAGTGAACCATATGTCATTCCAACGATATCTGAAGATACGATCTCATCCTCGTTGTAACCGAATGTCTCAGGATCTGAAGCCTTCTTCATAGCTGCGTTGATAGAATCCTTTGTTACTTCTGTAGCTGACTTAACAACTGCGAAGAGAAGTGTTGTTGAACCTGTAGGTACAGGAACTCTCTGAGCAGCTCCGATGAGCTTGCCGTTAAGTTCTGGGATAACAAGACCGATAGCCTTTGCAGCACCTGTTGAGTTAGGAACGATGTTAACAGCGCCTGCACGTGCTCTTCTAAGGTCGCCCTTTCTCTGTGGTCCGTCAAGGATCATCTGATCACCTGTGTAAGCATGGATTGTTGCCATGATACCAGACTGGATTGGAGCGTAGTCGTTAAGAGCCTTTGCCATAGGTGCAAGGCAGTTTGTTGTGCAAGATGCAGCTGAGATGATGTTGTCATCTGCTGTAAGTGTCTCGTGGTTAACGTTATATACGATAGTAGGAAGATCATTTCCTGCAGGAGCAGAAATAACAACCTTCTTTGCACCAGCGTTGATGTGTGCCTGAGCCTTATCCTTTGATGTGTAGAAACCTGTACACTCAAGAACTACGTCTACACCGATCTTACCCCAAGGAAGGTTATTAGCATCAGCCTCCTTGTAGATCTCGATCTCTTTACCATTTACTGTGATTGAGTGATCGCTGAATGAAACCTTATCAGCGTACTTGTACTTGCCCTGTGATGAATCATACTTAAGAAGGTGAGCAAGCATCTTAGGATCTGTAAGATCGTTGATTGCTACGATCTCTGTTCCCTCGTGCTCAAACATCTGTCTGAATGCAAGACGACCAATACGGCCAAAACCATTGATTGCTACTTTTACTGCCATTTTAAGTTCCTCCTAAAATGAATTATATATATTTTTTGTTGCTGTTACTTATCATTTCAAATTGATAATTTTTTATCAGCACTTACAATTCTAATAAACTTTACAGCATAAATCAAGTAAGATTGTGAAAAATCTTTTTAACTATCCAAGTTCATTAATATAAATAAAAAAGCTATAATATTAAATGTTACTTGCTGACTGCTTTATAAAGAAAGGCTTAGACTATGTTACCAGCAGATTATCACATGCACACACACAATTCAGGAGACTCTGATGCTCCTATGAAAGATATGATAGAAAGCTCAATTCAAAGAGGATTAAAAGAAATATGTTTCACAGAGCATCTCGACTACGATTACCCAGAATTCGAAGATCTTCCACTTGGAACCTTCGACCTTGATTACAAAGCTTATCACGATGAATACCTTTTATATAAAGAAAAATATAAGGATCAGATAAAGATAAACTTTGGAGTTGAAGTTGGAATGCAGCCACATATTGCCCAAAAGAACTTGGATTTTGTCAAAGATGGAGACTTTGATTTTGTAATAGCCTCTGTTCACCTAATAGACAAAAGAGATCCATTTTACGGCGGTTTCTGGGATACTGACTCTGTAGAAAATAATTTCAAAAGATATTTTGAACTCACATTAGAAAATATAAAGTTCTTCAATGATTTTGATGTTCTTGGTCACCTTGATTATCTATCAAGATATGTTCCAGAAGGCGACACCACATACAGTTATCAAAGGTTCAAAGAACAGATCGACGAGATACTCCTTTATCTTATCGAACATGATAAAGGCCTAGATTTTAATTCCAAAGCCCTTAGCTACGGAGATAACTTCAGTACCAACCCATGTCCTGATGCACTCAAGCGCTACCATGAGCTGGGCGGCCGCATCATTACTTTTGGCGCAGATGCTCACAATCCAGAAAAGGTTGGCGTCAAATTCGAAGAAGCAGTAGAGATTGCAAAGGCCTGCGGATTCACTGAGTATTACACTTTCGATAAAAGAAAACCTATTGCTCACAAACTCTGATACCATTTTTATTTGGTCAAACTTTATACAAAATAAAAATTATAGTAGAATATTGATATATATGTATTGGAGGATATCGGATGAAGTCTGAATTCTATGATAAAAAGAAAAGAGCTCATATATATAAAGCCATCTTCACTTACAAAATATTAACTTTATTCCTTATACTTTTTCTGAATTTTGTTTTGGCATTTTTTTTCTTTAAAAACATAGATACCTATAACGCCAATCGTGAATTCCTGGCGCCTTACTATACAGTCGTAGGACTTCGCATTCTTATTGTCATCGCCAGCATTTTTCTTGATATCTATATTCTCAAAAGAACTGCATCAATAGAAAAAAGGCTCTCAACCCTGGCATTTTTGGACAAGCTCACAGGTCTTCCAAACAGATATAGCTGTGACCTTCTGATCCAGGAATATTCTGAATCAGACAAACTTCCAAGCCTAGGTTTTATTCTGATGCAGCTCAATAATTTAAAAGATATAAATTCTGGCAGTAGTCACAAAGAAGGCAATAATCTGATAGCTGAATTTAGCAGCATACTAGAAGATGTCGGTAACGAATATGGTTATATCGGCCGAAATGGCGGAAATGAGTTCATAGTTCTTTTGGAAGACTGCGACAATACAAAGATAGATATGTTTCTTATGGATCTGACCAAGAGAATCCATGGTTACAATGAACTAAATGTAGGAGCTCCTATAGAAGTCTCCTATTCAAAAGTCCTTAATAGTCTTGAGCACATGGACAAGATCACAGACGTCATATCTCTTGGCTACAGGAGAATACATGAAATTCCACAGATTCTTTCTTAATAAAAAAATCTTAATACCTGTCATTGGAAGCCTTATCATATCTTCCATACTAGCGGGATGTTCCGAAGAAGCTGAAACTCCAAGGTCATCTTCCACTGCAAGCACTCTTCCATCAGAAGAAGCAGAGCCTGTCAAAGGAACAAGAGACAATACGCCAGTATGTCTTGTTCCAAAGGCTTCAGGAACTGTCATTTATGAAAACGAATTTGCAGTACTTGACGCATCCAATTCAGCTGAAGGTTATGTAATGGTAAGATATATCGGATCCAGCCCTAAGGTTAAGCTCCAGATCACAGGTCCAAATGAAACCACCTATACCTATAATCTTTCGACATCAGAGCCAAAAGACGAAGTTTTTCCGCTTCAGTCAGGTGACGGCGAATATATCATAAATGTTTTTGAAAACATAAGTGGCACACAGTATTCCATGGTGTTTACAAAGCCCCTAGATGTTACATTAAGAGATGCCAACCTTCCGTTCCTTTACCCAAATCAGTATGTTGATTTTAGTAAAGATGATCAGGCCATCGCTAAAGGTGCTGAACTAAGCTACAGCTGTAACAACGATCTTGAGGTGGTGTCTTCGATATATAATTACCTCATTGAAAATATCAACTATGACTACGAAGAAGCTGAAACAGTTCAAAGTGGCTATATTCCTGACATAGATGAAGTTCTATCCACCAAAAAAGGCATCTGCCTTGATTACGCTGTACTTATGAGCAGTATGCTAAGAAGCCAGCAGATTCCTACCAGAATGGAGGTCGGTTATGCAGGAACCGCGTATCACGCGTGGATCAGTACTTATATCAAGGATATTGGCTGGGTCAATGGTATGATAGAATTTGATGGTGCCAAATGGTCACTTATGGATCCAACTTTTGCATCCAATACAGGAGAAAAAGAGCTTCGTTCCTTCATTGGCGACGGCTCAAATTACTCCGTAAAATATATCTATTAATTTTCTTAGAGGGACGATATGAAGAAAGAAATTGCAAAAAAACTAAACAACTATGAGATTGCAAGTTTTTGCAGACAGATGGCTCTTTTGATGAAAGCAGGAATAACTCCAAGTGATGGCATAGACATCCTTATGGAAGAGCAAAATGACCCTGCAGCCCGCAAAATACTTTCTTCTATCAGTCAGGTTCTCACAAGCGGTGAAAAATTCCATGTTGCTCTCAACATGAGCGGCGTATTCCCTGATTATGTCATTCACATGGTGACTATAGGTGAAGAGTCCGGAAACATAGATGTAGTCATGGATTCTCTTGCCGACTACTACGAGCGAGAAGACAGCATACAGGCCAACATCAAAAACGCCGTAAGCTACCCGCTTATCATGGTATTCATGATGCTCATCGTCATTCTGGTACTTGTTATCAAGGTACTTCCCATATTTGAACAGGTATTTGCTCAGCTTGGCACCAACATGAGCGGTTTTTCACAGTCTCTTTTAAATGCCGGCAATATCCTGAGCAAGTACTCCATCGTATTCGTTGGCATTTTGGTTCTTCTAGCCCTTCTATTCTTCTATTATTCATACACAACAGGTGGTAAAAAAGCCTTTGGCAGGCTTATGGATAAATTCCGACCAACAAAAAAACTCTTGGAAGAGCTTGAAAGTGAACGTTTTGCAAGTGGCATGGTCCTTACTCTTTCAAGTGGCATGGATACTTACGAGAGCTTATCGCTGGTAAAACGACTTGTTGAGACAGATGCTATGAAAAAAAAGATTGAGACCTGTTCTACTCTCCTTTTAGATGGAGACAGTTTTCCAGAAGCTCTTGAAAAATCAAAGATCTTCACTTCCTTCTATTCACAGATGGTAGCTGTAGGCTTTAAATCAGGTTCTATGGATAAAGCAATGAAACAGATTGCTGAAAGATTTGAACATGAGACAGAACGCAAGATTTTTTCTCTGATATCAGTTCTTGAGCCAACTCTCGTGATCATCATGTCCATAATCGTTGGTATGATCCTATTATCGGTTATCCTGCCTCTCATGGGCATAATGTCAACTATCGGATAAGGAAAAGCTATGACTAACAGATTCGAGTCAAAAGAAAATAGAATACTTGGCATTTCAGATCAGGTCTACAGAATCTTTTCAGTTGTGATCTTTATAGCTATCGCCGTGCTTTTTTATCTGGCAGTTGATGCCTCTGGCAGAAGCACCATAGAAAAGCAAAAAGAGTCACTGGAAAATGCCCTTTCAAGGGATATTGTCCAGTGCTATTCCATTGAAGGCCAGTACCCTCCTGATCTTCAGTATCTCGAAGATCATTACGGTCTTACTTATGACAAGACTACATTTTTTGTGGATTACCAGCCTATAGCATCCAATCTGTATCCGGATGTAACAGTGATCCAGATTTCCAAATAAGAGGATAGTATGAAGCTTAGCAAAAAAAGTCATGTGATAGACGCAGTATTTATCCTGTGTCTCATGTTCCTGTTTGTGCTGTCAGCTCTTGCTGTCATCACTATAGGAGCCAATATTTATAAAAAGAATGTATCTGCCATGTCAGATAACTACTCTCGTCGTATCGCCTGTGCCTATGTAACAGAAAAGGTAAGACAGGCTGATGATCAGGGAAGGATCTATGTGGAAGACATCTTTGATCAGCACGCGTTAGTGTTGCAAGACGAGATAGATGGTGCTCTCTATAACACCTATATCTACAGCTACGACGGATATCTGATGGAATTGTACGCAAGAGCAGATCTTAAAGATATTTATCCACAATCAGGTCAAAAAATCCTTGAGATAACCTCCTTTAATGTGGATTACGTGTCAGATTCTCTTTTATCTGTAAATCTGATCCTAAAAGACGGCGTGGATGAATCAATGTTCATCGCCAGAAAAAGTGAAGGCATTTAATGTTAAACAAGCAGACTAATTCGAAAACGAGCTTATTTCTCATGGAGCTCATCATAGCGATATTCTTCTTTTCCCTTGCATCTGCAGTATGTGTAAGGCTCTTCTTTTCTGCTCATATCCTGGCTGAAAAGACCGTTAACCTAAACAGCGCTGTTACCTGGTCTCAAAATATGTCCGAGGCCTTTTACGGCCAAAATGGAGACATCAAAAAGATCGCAGAGCTCTATCCTACAGCATTTGTTTCTAACAACACTCTCATGCTGTTCTTTGACAAGAACTGGGAAATAGTATCCGATGATGTTACACAGGCTTCTTATGAAGTTCTTTTGACCACTCAAAAAAATAGTGCTAGGCTTGTCTACGCTGATGTTTCTGAGTACAAAGGAAAAATCTCAGGAAATGCAATGACTGGACATATTGCAGTAATAGATATCAGAAACACTGAAGAAGTGATCTCAGAAATACCTGATGATCCAGATATCATCATCATCGATAACAAAGTGGATGTATATCTTAGAAAGGAGGCAGCAAATGAGTAAGAAAAGAAGTACAGGCGCTCATGTTGGTAGTGCCTCAATCATGCTGATATTTGCCGTTCTCAGCCTCATATCATTTGCAACCCTTACTCTGGTCAATTCTAAAGCAGATTACAATTTAAGTAATAATCTTGCAGAAAGACAAAAAATATACTACAATGCCTGTCATGAGGGCAACGCTTTTGTTGCCTCTGTTTATTCCGGCTATGACAATGAAGAAGAACATGGTATAATAAAGAAAAGTATACCAATTAGCGACAATCAATCACTCAATATTACGTTAACAAAAAAAGACTCAGATTATATTATTACTCAGTGGCAAATTGTCAACGACGGGGACTTCGAGTACGATTACTCACTTCCTGTTCAACAAAAGTAATCAAAACTTTATCAAATTTTTATGATTTGCATAACGTTTTAACGCCCACAGCATAAATGTTGTGGTACAATAGATTATGTACTGAACTATATATATAATTTTGAAAACAAAGAAAACTTCATTTTCTTAGCAACTAAAATACTTATTGGAGGTTCAATATGGGAAAAAGAATACTCATTACTGATGACGCCGCTTTCATGCGCATGATGCTTAAGGACATTCTTTCAAAGAATGGCTATGAAATTGCAGGCGAAGCAGAGAACGGCAAAGTTGCAATCGAGAAATATAATGAGTTGAAACCCGACCTTGTAACTCTTGATATCACAATGCCTGAGCTTGATGGTATCGGCGCACTGAAAGGAATCAAAGCAGCAGATCCTAACGCTGTTTGCATCATGTGTTCTGCTATGGGTCAGCAGGCCATGGTTATTGAGTCTATTCAGGCTGGCGCAAAGGATTTCATCGTTAAGCCATTCCAGGCTGATCGTGTTCTCGAAGCTGTTAAGAAAGCTATTGGCTAATCTTCTCTTCGCAGAGCTTTAATGAGATTACAAACCCCGTTTCCTATTGGAAACGGGGTATTTTTCGTGTATTAGCTTACTGTGGATTTATCATCTATTGCTTCCATTTTCTTCACATTCAAAGTCGATACAATTGTATATCTATATAAGAAATACAGTATCATGATCAAGTAAAACATCATTAAGCTTGCAGTAGTTTTCTTAACGTCACCTTGGAAAGCTATCACAACTGTTACCACTGAATAAACGGCCTGTAATAATATCAAGAGAATCCAAATGATTCCTACCCTGAAATAAAAAGATTCATTTTCATTCACAAACATTGCTATCATAGTCATTCCAATAATATCCAAAGCCTGTTGCAAAACCATAACTCCAAAACTCACCTGCAATACCGCATCTGGATTAGCAAGAGCACAAATCACCGATGACACAGCATCAGCTGTGCAAAGCCAAGCCAGATATCTAAAAGCTCTGTGTGCCTTAGGCAGGTATGCTTCTGCATCAATTCTGGACACGATCAGCTCAGAGTTTTCCTTTATTCCCACATATTTGTCATTAACATAATCAGCACTTTTCTTTGCAAATATAGCTCTAACTACTGCCAAAAACGCAAATAACAAAGTAAGATTAGCAGGCACAAACAAATTGATAATTCTAAGAATCAATACAGTCGCTGCAACTAACATATAAGCAAGTAATGGTCTATCTTTTTCCTTGTTCATTATTAAAACAAAAGTCCCTTCTTTTCTTTCTGCCAAAAATCTAACTTCCCGTAACGCTGCATTTACACTCCCAATGTAATTCATTGCAACGTCTTATGGATTTTCATCTAAAAATTCTTTTACTTTTTCACACCATTCAACAATTATTTCATACAATTCTTTTGTATCAACAATGCACGACGCCCCTTCCCCATCATATGCTAAATTGTCGCTAATCTTTGTTGTTTGAGAATTAATTTCGGCTCCACATACATTTCCATTCACTTCTTCATATTGGCTCTCCCCACTTAAAACCTTAGAAAACCTTTCTTTTACCCACTCCTCAAAAGGTATAACATCTGATTCCAAAAAAATAGAAAGAATTTCATATTTCTCATCTTCAAAATCTATGAGCAGTCTTTTTTTACTACCCACACTTATTATTCTATATTTTCTTAACATTTTTCCTCCATCTCTCATCTAATATACCGGAAACGCAGATATAATTTTACCATTTTTATCTAAATACATTTCAATTTCTAAACCGCTACCAGTTAATCCAGAATAGGTATTCCCCCTAATCTGTACACGATTACTATATGCTTCATTAATCGCATCTACCACATCCTGTGGACTCCACCTTTGTGAAAACAAGGAAGAATATCCTCCATTAGCAGATTTCCTCATTCCATTAATCTCCACTTGTGCCTTGTACACCCCATATTGATTAGCAGCTGATTCTGTACCCTCAATAATTTTACCAGCTGTTCCTTCAATGTTGTCATAGTGATATCCTACCGCTTTCCCTTTTGGATTGGTCTGTCCTTCAAATATGTGTTCAATCGATGATTCCGTAAAATTGTCTACTCTATCTAACATTTTTAAAGATGATTTGTCATATTTTTTAAAATCATCCTCTACAACATGCGCCACAGTATCATCAACTACATCTTTTGCAACCTTAGCTCCCTTATAGAGCTTACACAGATCACCTAGGCCGAAAACTCCGTTCATAACTCCGTTTATTCCAACATTCCACTTTAGCACTGTCTTGTCGGCATCGGATAGTTCTCCATCTGCAATAAGATCATTGTATACATTTCTTGTGTCAAGAACCAAGTCCTGCACATTCTGGGCTGCCTGGTTTGCAAAGAATAATCCAAGACCGCTTTTTACACCAATAGCAGTTGCCATCCCCTTAAATATTGGAGACGTTGCTGTGTAAAGGAGCATATTTCCTACGAATTTGCCTCTATTATAAGCCTTTGGATTCTGAGTTTCGGCATTCATCTCAACACTTTTCACAGAGGCTTTGAACTTATCGCTTAGCTCAGCATAGCCTTTCCTCACCTTGAGAACTTCAGACAAAGTATCAGTTCCAGCTATCTTGTCAAAAGTTCCTGCCACCGTCTCAGCTTTAGAACCAACGATTTCTTCCGTAACGTCAGCTGTAAAATCAGAAATGCTTGCAAATGGCTTCAAGATACCTGTTGCATTACATGCGAACTTAGAGCACTTGTTCATGAGGCTTAGATACTTGGCATATCTCTCTTGTTCTTCACTAGTTTCCAGACTTGGATTATGGGCTGTTCCATACTCGAAATTATCAAGCTCGTCCCTTGCTATTATTTTAGCTCTTTCAAGTTCAGCCTCAGTCATCTTGTATCCAGGCGTCACCCAGAGATCTACCAGTTCTTCCTGAGTCATATGCGCTTTAACCAGATCAAAATACCTGCTAAAGTAGCCTTGTGAGTAGATGTTATCAGAATCGCCATAAAAAGAATCTATGGCTGACATCTCTCTTTCATAGGCAAAAGAGCCTGTTTCTCTGTATCCATTCTGAATCGCAATAACATAATCCAAGATCTTATCATTTGCTGAGTCAGATAAATAGTCTGCATTCTTATTGAAAACAGAGTAATAGTCACCGGTATTTCTTGAGAGTTTCTCAAGAATTTCCATATCTGTCTGATTCTCAGCAGCAGTCAGTATATCTGCCACTCCATAAAGGCTCAATCCAAGCTCTTTTTGATGAGCATATAGCCCGGGATCTTTCTCTGCTTCATGGAATACATACGCTATACTTCTCACATTACTTACGCAATAAGAAAGGGTATCATCAAGGCTAAGGCAAAATGCATAGGATGTTCCGTAAGTGTTCACTGCTTTTCCATCCCCAGTCATTCTAAATACAGTAGCCGCACCCTCATGAGAAACTTCTATATTAAAGTCTCCTGTTATGAGCTTCTTTGAATTAAGATCATCTATAAACTTCTTACCTCTGCTATTCTCTCTTAGGTAACTGCTCATACCTTTTCCTGCAGCAGAAACTTCCACGTACTTATCACTAGCATATGGCGAATATGGTCCATAATCCTTATGCTCAATGAACTTATTAGCCATCCTCTGGACTATGTCATGCTTTTCCTTGGCTCCATAGGAGTTCTCATCCACGACCATCTCATACTGTCTGTATGAATACTCATAGCAGTGAGCAAGAATCCCCTGTCTATACGGATTCAAATTGTCCCAGTTTTCAAGAGCTCCTTCAAATCCATAAGTTCCAGTTCTCATGTCGTAAGTCATGTACTCACGGATGATTGCATCTTTTTTCTCATCGCCTGTATAGAGGATGTCATCAATATCTGTATTTGTGACTGATGACATCATCCAGGTAAATATGTTCTCTGGAGTTGAATATTCAAAAGGGATCTCTATTGTATTGCCCATATATGTTACAGGCATTGTCCTATGTTCCTGCGTGGATCTCATAAGCTCATATATCCTTACGTGGAACGGATCTTCTATGAGCTCATCAGCGTCATCATAAACTCCACCAGAAAAGTCACTTAAGTTCTCTCTTTTTTCTTCTAGGGCTTTCGTATCCGAGTAATCAAAAGCAAGATTTATCTTGCTGATTCCTTCTATTCCGGAACTTTCAATGGCTTCGTTTGCTTCTTCCATGGCTGATACAACATTTGCAAAGTATGTAGATACTTTCTGCATTTCATCAGAGTTGTATGCGTTAAACCTATCAAGCCAGTTGGTCTTGTTTGTCTTAAATGTCTGCGGGGCATACCCGCCACCTGATGCTTCTAAAATATTTTCCTGTGACACGTCTCTTACACGCTGTTTTTATAAAACAGCTTCTGCGGCCTTTCTGTAATGTCCTTTTTCAAGTATTTCACCCATATCGCAATCAAGGTCTAATGAAATCCTTTCGGCAAGCGGCATGGTAATGTACTGCAAATCATCATCTAAAACAGCTTCTGTCTGCACTATTACGGTATATCCACCATATCCTTCAAACAGATCCAAATACTTTTTTAGTCTGCTATCGTTTAATGGCCTGTTTGTTACAACTACATGACGAGTATCATCCATGATATCCTGCAAAAGTTCTGGAGTAACAACGCACTCCTGCTCGACTATCACATAGTCATACTCTCCCTTTGCTGCAAAAGTGTGGGCAAGGCTATTGAGCATTGCCGGAGTAAGATGATAATGAAAAAGATATTTCTCAAAGGCTGGAAGGTAGTCAAATTCACCATGAACTATGTTCTTCTTGATCTTCTCATAGGAATCACTGGTCAGGTTAATGACTGCTGCCGCAAGATCCTTACTTGCGTAATCTAGCATAAACTTACCCGCATCAAGCTTCTCGTAATAGTTCTGCATATTTTCTGCATCAATATAGAGTACTTTTCTGTTCATCTGAGAAAGTCTGGCGGCAATAGAAAGTGCTGTTATAGTTTTGCCAGCTCCACCATATGGTGAAGACACAGCAACAATCTGACACTTTCTTTTATTATCAGCATCCTTAAGAACTTCGTTTCCCAAAATCCTGAGTATCGCTTCAGAGCCTTCCATCTTGTTGACAGTAAGCCCGGTATTTATATGCTCTCCAATCATAAAGGTGACGTCAGCCACATTTTTTCCAGAAGTTTTATTTATGAAAGCTTCATCAACGAACTCTACATTTACCCTGTGCAAAGCTTTTCTTGAAGCTTCAAACGCCTTTTCATCTGTTATGAATTCCAAAGCTATATCACGTCTCATTTTAGAAACGAGTTTTCCAACTATCTTGTCGATATATTCTTTATCCGGACTGGAGATCCTAACCTTCATTCCCATTTCTTTTCCTCTGCTTATTACCTTATCTCTACTGCAAACTCCATATCGGAGAGCTTTATAGTGTCACCATTTTTCAGACGGATCTTTTCCCCATTCTGAAGGCGTTTCCCATACATATAAGTCCCATTGCGGCTGTGATCGTCCTCAATAAAATACTCTCCATTTTCTCTCACGATCACACAATGAAGCCTGCTGATAGATGGGTTGATGGTTATTGTGCCTTCCACGTCAACAGAATTTCCGATCCTGAAAATATCAGTGCTGTCATAAAGTGCAAAATGTCCATAATCACCCTGATATCTAAGAACAAGCTCTGAGGAATCCAGGTGAATGGGGGCTCTTTGCATGTCACAGCTTTTTTCAGCTTGCATCGCGCCAAAAAAGTCATCTATGCTTTCAAAAGCATCCTTTCCCGTCATCTTATCAACTATCTCTTTACACTGATTTTCCCAGGCAGCATTTTCAAGCTCCTTGTCTTTTGCATCATCTCTTACCACAGGAACCACCATAAACCTTGTTGAGTTTTCTTTCGCGTCACTGAATAGGTACTCCCCACTGATCTGTAAATAGCTTCTTTCCAGGAATTCACTTTCATCAATGGCAGCCACAACTTCTGCCATATCTTTGGCAAAAGAGCTGCTTACATTTAGCCCAGTAAGTCCATCGATAGGATAAATGATCTGCGATTCTCCATTCATATAGATCTTGGCTGGTAAAATAACCTTATCCGTATTTAGAGACGTAACCGCCTTTAGGCCAAGCCCGGACCATCTCTCATTTTCCTCTAAAAGAGCTAAAATATAGGATTCGTGTTTTTCAAATTTCATCTTCTCTCCATACAGGTGTCTTTGCTTTGAACAGATCACCTTCCTTAAGCATAAACATTTCTCCAGGTTTTAAGCGCTTGCTATTAGCTGTCTTGAAGCTGTTAGTTGGCTCGATAACCTTAAGATTTCCAACATTTTCATACATGAGAACCTGCTTAAATCCTGTAACAATACGAATAAGTTCATTGGCGCCATAAGAAATTGATGCATTAGGCACATCCGTCAAAATGATAGCCACCTTCATACTCTTATATTTGTTAACGATATCTCTGTACCTTCCCATACTCATAGCCGATGATGAAGCTAATGTATAGTATTCTGATGAGCCCAGAACGATCACAATAAGTGGCTCTTTATCAAGAGCATCCATATTTCCGGCAATAATGCTCTCTTTTCTCTTTGAAAGAACTTTGACTACACCATCAATCTGCTTATCAATATCTTCAGGATTAAGAGTATATGTCTTTACTGACTCAAGCTCTGCACAATCTTTCATCAGGCGGTCATATGAATCCAGAATATGGAATTCAACTGGAGCCTGCTCCCTTCTGGCATCAAGAGATCTGATGATATAGTTGATATAGCTCTTTCTACCTGTATGTCTCTGCTGTCCAGCAATAGCCAGCATGTTTTTGACAGCCAGATTAATGAGTACCGGAGCTGTATCTGAATAATTGATACCAAGAAGCAGCTGATAAGGCTCCCACTTTACTGCTCCATAATTCTTGTAAACAAATTCTTCAGTGTAAACTGCAGGCACAACAGGAATAGCGTTTTTGACATAACCGCTATATCTGGCATTGACACTAGCGATGTACTCTCTTATCTGGTCAATCTTGTCAATCTCTCGTTCTGCATCAAATGCCTGATAAATCTGTATCTCATAAATATTTCGATCGATCTGCGTAATTCCACGTCCCGGCACATCATCAGGCCTTAGCTTACATTTTCTAAAGAGCAGGTCATAATCCATCTTGTCATTACTATTAAGCACCAATCTCTTAGGGCTTGATGTAATGATCTTGTTACTGATCCCATTTACCTGAGGTGCTGTTACTATAGTCGTAATTCCCATTGAATTACCTTCTCTGCACACTTCGACCAGAGAATCTATGAGACCAGGATAAGCTTCTTTAAAAGCAAGATAGTTTTCAAGCATGAACACTATCTGAGGAAGGTCCTTTTTACCGGATTGTCTGTAAGCGCTGTATGAACTGATACCATACTCAGATAAAAGAGTTTTTCTCCTATTGATCTCTTTGCCCAGCATCTTTAGCAGGTTTTTGACCTTTTCAGTTTCATCCTCAGTCGCCACATCGGCAACGTGGGCAAGCGGAGCAAAATTGCACATAATAGTAGAGGCAAAGTCCATTATGTAAAAAGATACTTCCTGAGGTGAATAATTATCTGCAACTCTTTTGATGATGGTCTGCAAGGTATTGGTCTTACCAGATTGAGATGTACCGATTATCAGCATATTCTCCTGTGTAAGATCAAGGTAGTCTGCTCCTTGATACTGCTTGGCAGGATCATCATAAATTCCCATGTCTATCACCACATCATCAGTCTTTGTAAGCGCCTTACTGGGGATGATAACCTTATTAGGAAGTGGTGGAAGACATATTGGAGGAAGCTTTTCTATCTTCATCAGCTCACAGTATTCACCTATCCTGTCTATGATGGCATCAAGCTGAGTTTCGTCACCCTCTTCTTTTTCACTTCCCTGTTCATAGATCTTATGCCTTGAGCCATCGAGCTCAACTACATTGATCTCATACTTACTCTTTTCATCAAGACCCTCAACATGGGTTGTCGCTCCACTATATCCTGACTGGAACAGTTCAAAGAGCTCGTTATTGCCCACCTGGAGATAAGCTCTACCTGGTTCTTTTATCTCAGCAGCAAGAGGAGACTTTAAAACCTCATTACTATCCCTGCTATCCTGAACCTTCAGACAGAGTTTGAATCTTGAATTACTCCAGATCTGATCATTTACGACACCTGCAGGCTTCTGCGTTGCAAGGATCAGATGAACGCCCAGGCTTCGTCCGATACGCGCAGTACTTATGAGTTCTTTCATGAACTCCGGATGCTCATTTTTGAGCTCTGCAAACTCATCAACGATCAGAACCAAATGCGGAAGTGGTGTCGGTGTAACCTTATCCTTGAATAACTTTATATAGTCATCAATGTGGTTAACTTCATACTTTGCAAAAAGCTCCTGTCTTTTTAAGAGCTCTGCTTTGATAGAACTAAGTGACCTGTCAATCTGCTTGCCATCTATATTGGTTATGGAACCATTCATGTGAGGAAGGTCCTTAAACTGGTTTGCCATTCCACCACCCTTAAAGTCGATGATGATAAAGCCAACTTCGTAAGGATGGAACAAACTTGCAAGAGATAAGACAAAGGACTGGATTATCTCTGACTTACCAGAGCCTGTAGTTCCTGCCACAAGCCCATGAGGGCCATGCGCTTTCTCATGTATATCAAGTGAAATGGTGGCTCCATCTGCTCTAACTCCAAGAGGAGCAGCCATACTCTCGTAGATCCTGGATTCTTTCCACCTTTTACCAAGGTCAAGATCATAGGCATTTAAGATTCCTAGAATGTCATAGAGACTTACATTTTTAGGAAGACCATTTTCAATGCTCATCTCATCAATAAAGATTCCTGCCATCTTCTCTGCTGCTCTTGACACCCTCTCATCAGATAGCTCTTTATAATCAAATTCGTGCCTGATGGTTCCATCAGCCACATTCTGCACATAACCCTTGTTCTGATTTACATCCAAAAATACTCTCTCATCGCAGTCATGATTTATCAGTTCCTCATGCTCTTCAAAGAACACAAATGTAAATCCAAGCTTTCTTGCATCCTCAACGAACCTGTTGATAGGATGTCCGCTTATCATCTCCGATCTGTAAACCAGAACAACATAGTCTTTAAAATTCTCTTTCTTACCTGCATTTTCTCTCTGAGACAGCAGATTAAACAAATACTCTTTTCCCGTCTTAGCGCTTTCTTCATCATAGATAAAGAGTCTTTTTCCGTTATCATCAGTTGTGTGTTTGATCCAGCGCACCCAGGAGAGCTCTTTTAGATCGCACTCATCCATGATCAGAAAGATCTTGAGATCATTATAAAAATGCTGTGCAGAAAGAGATATGATCACATTCTTAAGGAAAGTCAAAAGCTTGTCTCTCCTGCCGATAACACCTACAGCGTTATTGTCATGGAGATTCAACATAACAGGCACATCGTCTATATACTCATAGCAGTCATGTATCTGCTCTGGATAATTGACATACTCATCTTCAACTTCCAGTATTTCCCTTGCTCCATATTCAATCTGATTGTTTGACAATTCCGTGCCCTGGCCTACACTTATGCACATATAATCGGAATGGTCCTTTTCTTTTTCAAAAAGATGAGCATCAAAATTTTCTATTTCATCAAGAGAAGTATCTGCAGAAATTTCCATCTTATTCAGAACAAGCTTCTCTTCTGCTCTTGCCTCCTCTATAGCCTTTACCTTGCCATCTATATAGCTTTGATACTTCTCAACTCTTTCTACCAGTTTCTTTTTATAGTTCTTGCGAACCTGAACCATTCGCATAATGGATACAATAATGCTGGATACCATAAAAAAAGCAAAATAAAAAACATAGATTCCGCTTCTGCCCATGGCTATCCTAAGAGCCATCATTCCGCCCATGGTAATGATCATAGGAAGAAGAGATAGTAAATAACTCTTAGTCGGCTCTGCCGGCTTATTTGGCGGTGCTATGACCTTGAGCTTTTTATCCGGAACTGTATATCTTTGTCTTACGCTTCTGATAAATCTTGGATACTTAAGAGCGTTATTGGATTCCTCCATTTTTTTGCAGGACAGTTTTGTTGAAATGCTGGCAATGCTTGATGTCCTAAGCTGATCGCCTTCTATGAAGAATATATGCCCGCTTAGAGAAAAGAACTGCTTATTGCTAAGGGTCACTTTCTTTTCATTAAAAAATACCCCATTAACAGTTATTCCAAACTTGGAATTGGACAGATCGATCTCGTACATTCCTTGTCCCAAATGTGAATAGACGATGTAATCATTCCCAAGCCTGTCATCATCCACGAATATGTCTGCATTATCAACTCGTCCTATGACATAATTGCCGCCAACCGGCGTGTCTATGACAAACAGGTAGTTGTCCTGAATATTTCCAAAATCAAAAGAAAAATCCAAATATAAAAAAGTAGTATTAGATTCCTGATATCTGATCTCAACTCTTTCACCAGGAATTAATACTGTCAGCTCTTCTTTAATATTTGGATTTTGTCTTGATACAAAATAAACATCACCATCACAAGTAGCTGTGAACCTGTCATCCTGCCGTGATATCTCTATTTTGTAATCGCAAAAGAAATTATTTTTTTTAAAATTTATCTGACATTCCTTGTACGTTCCCAAGGATAAACCTTCCATATCCTCAGTTATAACGACGTCTTTGTTTATCTTATTTCCATATACCGATAATTTGTAATCCATCTTAATATCCTACTCAGTATGCACTCTGTTGTGCAGTGGCAACGTTATTTTCAATGTCGTCACCGCCGTCTTTATCAACCGTTTTAAAATCCTCCAAGGTTGCTTCTACATATAGTCTCAAACTTTCATACACACAGAAAAGCTCAACAGCCTGATCATACATGTTTTCCAACGAGCATCTAAGGCATGTAGTCGTAAGTCCTGAATACACCTCATCTACCAGATTTGTCTTTATGTTTGATAGACTGATAGCCATTTCACGGGCTTTTTCCCTGCATGTAGTAAATTCTTCAGACAATGTATTCATATCTGATTCAGATAGTTTTACACTCTTTCCCATATTAAGCCTTCTTTATACCAATTTTTGAACTGATGGCGAGTCAGATACAAAACTGTCCACATGTGAACACAGCTCTGATACTGCCGAAGCAAGTTCTGTATAGTCATTGTTAAAATTATCAAGGTAATCACTAACAGCAGTTAATACAGACTGACACATTTCATAAGATGCGCCTTCCCAGTTGCCGTTATTTACAATGTTTCTGATAGTCTCCCTGTGTTCGTCAAGGGCTGAAAATGCATCAAGCATAGTCTGATGTTCATCTTCATAAGTCCCGATCTTTAATTCATCGACTTGGATCATGTCCCTTATCTCCTCTAGTCATCGTATATCCAGTGAACAACTTCTACTTCCTCATAAAGGTCTTTTTCCAACTCGGATATCATATTTTCAAGAAATTCTATTATCTCATCGATTTCGCCGAACATAGTGCTGCAGCCTTCATCCAGCGTTCCAATATCCTCAAAAAAGCCGTCTCTGTAAGGAATATAAATATCATCGTGGTATATGCCTGAAAGATATTCGCACTCTTCATAAACAACTGTATTGCAGCTTTCAGCCGCACTATCTGCAGAAGATTGATACCCTTCAGCAGATTCCTTGCACTCGGTAAGTGTATCTATGAGAGACTGACAGTTATCAATCTTTGCCCTTATTTCAGGTCTTTCACGTGTTTCCTTGGTTACTATCTGATGTCCCATACTTTTCCTTAGTCAATTGCCCCGATCACTCGGGGCAATTTGTTAATTATCCATTATTTTCTACCTGAATAACCTCATCAAGCTCTTCTGCCTTGCCATTATCAACAGCTTTCAAGTTAGCGAGATAATCATAGATCTTGAGCGAAGAATTTCTAAGCTCTGTTACGTAAGTCTTCATTGCTCCTTCGAGTCCTTCGTCATAACCACTTACATTTGTTGTCCAAAGCTCTAAAAGCTTGGTAACAGACTCATCTCCCTCAATTCCTTTGTTAGCAACTCCTTCAATGGCGCTTCCAAAGTTTACGATCTCTGTGTCAAGGTTGTTTGCAAGAGTATCATACTCATCTGCTATAGCTTTAAGTCCAACTTCATCTACATTTACGCCTGCCATACTCAATAACCTCCATTTCCCTGCCATTTTTCTGATTCAAGCTGATCTACCCCATCATAGCCAGCCTTGAGACCTTCAGTCCAATTTCTAACTGCGTTTACACAATTTGACAGTGCTGATGCATTATTAGCATAATTATCAAGATTTGCTCTGAAATCCACGTATGAATCTGCTTCCCATACACCAACTGCCTGTGATGTAGTATCACCGATCTGTGTCACAAGTGACATGAAGTTGCTTGCTGTGGTTTCAAAATCACCGATTGCAGACATCAATTCACCATCGTTGTATCCATATGCCATTTTCTCTTTTCTCCTTTTTAAGTTTATTTACTAAAAGTGCTGTGCACTAATTAGCCGCTGTCATTAAATTCTGTATTCAAATTCCTCATCAGCCAGTTTTATTATTGCGCCATCTGACAGTTTAACTGGCTGGCCTGCTATAGCTCTTTTATCATCTACAAAA
This sequence comes from Butyrivibrio hungatei DSM 14810, assembly GCF_900143205.1. Classification (GTDB taxonomy): domain Bacteria; phylum Bacillota; class Clostridia; order Lachnospirales; family Lachnospiraceae; genus Butyrivibrio; species Butyrivibrio hungatei. The sequence goes on from NZ_FRDH01000003.1 coordinate 230,721, forward strand.
GTTCCATTTGTTGAGCCGCAGTCTTCTATGTAAACTCCATCCTGCATCACTCTTATTACTGCATGAGTTCTGCTGATAGCTGAGTTGTCATTTATGCAAAAGTCCGTATGAAGAGAATCCTTGCCTATAGTGAAGTTTTCTTTATCAATAAGCTCCTGCTTCTTGTCCCTCTTCCTTATAAGAGTTCCAGATACAACCTTCTTTGGCAGTGGAGCTGCTCCAAGGACTGTCGTACCACTATCCTTATTGCTATCTAATAGACTTGTTCCTTGATCCTGTGCCTTACCCATATTTCCAGTGGTCTTTTGAATATTTTCCGGGTTAAAAGGTTTTATCTCAGGCTCAAGCCCTTTCTTTTTGCGTTCCTTTTTCTTGGGCTCATCCTTTTTCATTGATACGAAAAGATATATGACAACCCCAAGTAATAGAACGCAGATCACAGTTACTACTATGATGAGCGGCATTGGAGATTTTTCTTTTACAGGAACCACGACTTCCTCTCCTGTGCTGGAAGCCTCTGTTGAAGCAAGTGCCACAACCTCTTCTTCATAAAAAGACTTGGTATATTCAACTCCAATGGCATCCAGAACATCTATGATCTCTGTAGAATCAAGAGCACAGAAATAATCTCCATCTTTTCTGATGACATTCATTCCTATGACTTTGCCGTCTTCATTGATAAGAGGTCCGCCACAGTTATTTTTACCAACTGTTGCATCATGCTGGATCAAAAGAACATCATCTATTGTTGCGATATTGGCAATGCTGCCAGTTGTCATAGCTATCCGGTCATTTGAGTAATACTTCTCATTTGTTTCAAATATGACTTCATCCGGAAAACCTAAAGCATATACCTTATCTGCTATCTCATATGGGAGGTCTTTTACCGAACCATCTTCAGATGTATAGATAGAAAGAGGTGCTCTTGTATGGATGGGCTGTGACAGTTCTAGCACTGCCAGATCAAGCTCACTACTGGTTGCTATCACTCTAGCTTCTACTGTGACGTCACTTGCTGCAACGACCTGAACTTCAAGCTTCACATCCTTATAGTCACCATTCTTTTCCTTGGGAATGCCAAGATATTTGAATGCTTCCTTTTTGGTGTCACCATCGACTGTTATATTGCTCTCACATGTAAGGACGTATTCGGTCTTTTCAGCATCTCCAATGATGAAACCCGTGCCGCCTTTTACTATATGTGTCTTGTCGTCATCATCGATATAAACGTAATTGACCTGCACCACACCATTTCTGGCACTATTTATATCCTCAATAACTACCGAATCCAGTGATGTTTCTTCTGTTGCAGGTTCCTGTGCATATGCCACGTTAGAAAACATGATTGACATGCATACTGCGAATAAGGCAGCCAACCTCTTTACTACTTTATTCATCCTCTTTTCCTTCTTTATCTGCCTGTATATATTGATGTACCATTTCTGATACCATGCTCCTTGAGAGTCTTTTCCCCCTTTAAAAGAGTTATTGGATTAGAGGCTCTCAAAAAGCATTCTCTAGGATCATCCATGTTTATCCCCAATTTAAAACTCATGTTTAATCCATAAATCAGCTCATTTGCTGAAATATTAAGCGGTATTTCTATATCCACTCCAGGATCATTTTCATCTTTTTTGAGCATTACTATTACTTTTTCATCCATGGTTCACCTGATTATTCTTGTTTCAATACTTTCAAAAACTTTTTCTTCTTGATTTCCCAATAATTCTTCTTTGTAGAAAAGTCCCAGTTTTTGTCAAAATATTGCAAATTTATTTATAAAATCGTCTATCACATATCGCGTAAACACGTATATCATATCGTATTGTTACATTAAATGCAATATTTAATAACATTATTTTAATTTTTTATTTCACAATTATGACTATGTAATTAAAAACTGGCGTGATTTCGTTTTGAAATCACGCCAGTTGTAGAATCCACGCTATTTTATTTTTTACAGTACTATTTCAAACTCTATGTTCTACAATTTTTCTAACAAGTTCTTCTTTTGAAACTTCCTGTTTGTCTACCTGTTCCGGACTACACATTACACCATCTTTCTTGGTGTATTTGTATTCAACAAAATACTTACTACAGTCTGATAATCTAATGATCTTGCTGCTTTCATCTCTTCCGTTTGTAGTCCATCCATTGCCGCTTACTGCTCCAAATCCGGAAATGCAAACCTCTCCCTCTTCAATTCGATATGGTCTGTCAGAAGAAACGCCATCCCCAATAGCCCAAGTATCCTGCTCCGGATAAGCCTCATCTTTGTACATTACATAAAAGTGCACGTTATAAATATCGCTGATATCTGATGAATTAGTATCAACTTCCTTCTTAAATATTCCTTCTCCAGAAGATACAAAGCTATCATCTACAGGTTGTCCATTTCTGGCTATTATTATGTTTTTTCCTCTAAATCTTTGATACCAATATAATTTTTCATTTATTACTGCGTACATATTTTTGCCTTTCTTATAATCCGATATTCCTAACAATTTGCTTGGTTATGCCGCAAATTAAATACAAATATCCATTTCTTCACCATCTATATCAGTTATAAACACAGTTTCTTTAGGAGATACTACCTTATCTAGCTTATATTTTTGCACTTTTGTCAGTGGAACTGTAAATGCTATGCCATTGGACAAGAACTTACCATTAACAATGTCATTATACAATCCAGTCACAAATTCATTCCATTTTGACATATTTGCATTCTCTTCTCTTCCACTTAGATATGTATATCCATCTGCCCCATAAAATATCATAAGCGCCGTTGATAAGCCACATTTAGGATTATCGATAATAGCCTTAGGAATATCAAATCCATCACCCCAATTATAGTTCGAAGCATACACATGCAACATTTCTGGATTGTCCAATTCAGACACATATTTGATTACAGTGTCTTTGTCCAACTCATAAACAGCCCGTCTTACTTCTTTGATTTCTTCAGCATTAATGCTCATTACTCAGCCCTTTGCTTATTTTTGATTTATAGAACAATATCAGCGCATTATATAACCACTTCTTCTTGAACTAGTTTTGAATATTTATCAATTTCCTCCTGCCAACCCCTTAACATATTTTCCGATAATTTATCGCCATGACCATTTGCTATCAATCTAGCTTTTCTCTCCTCTATAGTACTAATATGTCCGATTTTTTTACTCTTACACCCGTTAATAAATTTTTCAAAATCATCAGCTATAGCAACCATTTTTGATGAATCATGGTAAGCAATCCATACTGTTTCATCCTCAAGTTTCATAATTCACATTTCCAGCAAATCCACATAGTACATGTCATTTGCTTTTATCTTTTCAAAAAAATCATCTAAATTTGCTGCTACTTGCGTATCATAATAATATATTTTGCCGCTATTCTCTTCAGATATCCCAATTGATATATAAGCACTTTCATTGCTTTCAAAAAAAATCAATTTATCATTTTGAAATTCTTTATATATTTCTATATCAGGAAGGTACTCAAAATCCCCTTGCCCAAATCGGAAATCTATTACTGACAGAGGATCCATTATTCTATTTACATTATTATTCTCTGATATCAAGAAGCCGTAGCCAATTTTGTTCCATAATTCAACTAAATCTGCTGGTATCTCGCTTTTTATTTTTTCTCTTAATAAAGCTATCTCGTTTTCATCAACTTTATAAAACCCACTTGATGAATTATTAAGTAACCTTATATTCATTTTGTCACCTTTAATTAAACAATTTGCTGGCAGGAGAATTTACTGCATCGGGATTGCACAAACTATTCTACTGCAATTTCTCGAAATGACATTCCAGTACACTCATTTTGCTCAATTGCATCCTTAAAATTTTCGGATACAAAAATCGGAACCTGTTGCCAATTACCAAGTTTAAATATATCTGCACCTTCTGTTTTATTCTCATATATTCCATATTTACTTACAGTATATATAGTTCCTTTACCTTCAATATATGTTTCGAAGTAATTTGATTTATTAAGGCATAAGGCATCTACTACTTTAATTATATTTGCAATGTAGTATTTTTCTTCAAGAGCAACCCCTTCACTATCAGATATCATAATATTTATAAATTGTATTTCAGAGTTTAAGCTCTGTAAGATTAGTCTTAGTTTCTCAGAAACTATAAACCAACCTTTATCATTTGCCAGATAGTCTGTCCAGACATCACCTTCTTTTTCATCAAAAAATAATTTGATTCTTTCATTTTCGTTATGATAATATTCTCCATCTTTGAAACTATATGATTCAAACCTTTCACGGTTTTTGCAATGAAGAATTATATCCTTTTCTCTTTCCATATCCATAGATAATTTGTAGTATCTCATAAGTATTCTGAGCTCTTTCCACCAAATCTACATCATCATTTTAACTTGAGATAAAAATTCCTATATTCTTTGTCTGAAGGCCAAAAACATCTTCCTCTGGATTTTTTATCAGCTTTTTCAAAGTACTGATATGCTTCTTCCTTTTTCCCTAATTCATAAAACACTCTTCCAGCCCACATTTCACGCTCTCCACTGTCAACTCTTTCAGGATCTGCAAGAAAAGCCTTATCAACCCAGCTCATCAATGTACTGCTGTCATTTAATAATATTGCTACATCTAATACTCCTTCAACAATTGTGTAGCTCTCGTCCCACTTATACTTAGGCTCAGGAAGCAATTCCCATGCCTCAAATAATAATGATAACGCCTCATTATAAGCACTTGAATTGTACGCATTGTTAATATCATCAAATAACTGATTTTCTTTTTCAGATAATGCAGCCTCTAGTTTTGCCATCATTGCTCTACCTCTAAAGAATTAAAATATTTATCATCTTCCTCTTCAAAAACGTCTTTTCCATCCAGTAAATAAGCTCGCATTAGATACTCTTTGGCCTTTTCGATGTCTGACAGTTCGTAATAACATTCTCCCAGTCTCAGCCATATGAATGCATTCGATATCGCATCAGGACATGACATTGCATTACTCAATGCATTTATCGCCATTTCGTATTTTTCCAAAAAGAAATATGCATCTCCAATAGATGTATAAATCCATGTACTCGCCTCCCAATCAGTTTTAGGAGTAGGCACTAACTCAAGTGCCTTTTCATAATACTCAATTGCTTGGTCCAAATCCTCTTCAAAAACGTCATTTCCCATATCAGTTAATTGGGTTATCTTATCGTATAATCCCTCATTGATTTCCATGTTTCTTCTTTCTTTTAATAACACAATCATATTTGCTTAACTAATTTAGAACATCTATGAATTTACAAAAGTCTTTCTCTCTTATCTCCATTTTATATTCCCCCAAAATTACTGAAGCATCATGGCAAATTCATCAAATGATCCTGCAACCTGATAAGTCACTGGGTTCAATTCGCCTGATTCTTCATGACTCCACACACATACCGAAGGAGTATTTTTGTCTGCTCTATAATCCAAGCATAAATAGTCCCCAGCAAATAGCTCTGCTATCGGAAGTAACTCACATCCCACCAAGTCTTCATTATCTGTCAATCTATCTTCGATTTGTGTAAGGACTACGTCAATATCATAACAACCATTTGTACTATACTCTGTATCCTCCAAAACACACAAAAAGGTTGTTATCATACGCATTCTCCCTTTTACGATAAACTCCTTCTTTACAGGGCTTCCACCATTGGTTTTTATCAACATATCTTTATATGGTGCTGGCAGATTGATCCCCCACATTTTTTCTTCTTTTTCTATTAGCTCTCTGCTTGGTGTTGGTATTATTTCTTTCTCAATCTGTACTTCCATTTTCTAACCTTAGCAACTTCAAAAAGCTACTTCTTCCTGAGTCATATTTGAATATCTATCAATTTCTTTTTGCCAATCCTCGACCATATCCTCAGAAAACAAATGCCATACTCCAGCGTCGATCATTCCCTGTTTTCTTTCCTCTATTGTTCTTATATGGCCTATGCTCCCACTTTTACATTTAGCTATAAATTCAGCAAATCCATCAGCAATTTTAATCCTCTTATCATTATCGTGGTAAGCAAACCAAATCTCTCCATCATCAACATTGATGCAAAATAAATCACCAAATGAATTCTTAGCTATAGGCAGAAAGCTATTTCTAAATAAATCATTGCTCTTTTCATGTTTTATTTCTTCTTCAAGATTCCAATAATCATCGCTGATTCCTATTCCCAAAAAGCCTCTTATGTCACTTTTATTCTTTCCGGTCCACTTTGTTTTTGGAGTAAATCCTCCATTATATTTTTCTAAAAATCTAGCATATTCCGATGGGAGCGCGCATCCAATCTTGTTTTCAAGTTCACCTAAACTGACATTAAAATTCTCTTTACAAAATTTTGAAATAAGCATATTCTCTGTCCGTCGTCATGATTCACTGTTGAGGATAAAAGTAAAATCCTCGCCAATTATTACTTTGTACCATACTCTTAATCTTGTCAGAAACATATAAAGCCGCTAAACTTTTGTCGCATCTAAATATGTCATATTTTCTGCAAACGTCCACATTTAAATATGTTTCCTCTGGAATGAAAGTATAGAAATCATATTTAGCATTATACTTAAATTTACTTTTCTCCATATCAAAAGCATCTATAACATTCATGATTTGCATAACAAAATAGTCATTGTTCTCTTTTTGAGTTTCAATATCTATCAGCTTGATAGGGTACCAGCGTATTCCGTTAATTTCAGCTTTTTTAAACGCGGTCATAACCTTACTGTGTACAATGGGCCATCTTTTCACATTTAGTAAATATTCGCTCTCGTTATCCGAAATATGGGAACTATAATAAAAACATATCTCTGGCCATCTTTTAATTTCTTTTTTAGAAAAAATAGTGTTTTCAAAAAAACCTTTTTTCACTTCCTCGTCTTCATATTCATCCATATTTGTAGTCTCTGCATATATAGTTTGCTCTCCAGTTTTATTAGTTTCATCAATCCTATCCATATCAAATGACATTTTGTAGAATTCAATTTTTTTCATCACTTTATTTCTTTCCAATACTTTGAATACAACATATCTGGATTTTCACGAATAACCTTCTATATATTGCTTTCAAATAGTTCTAAAGGCACTTCCTTATTACCACATCCTGCCTACATGTTCGGGATTGCACAAACTATTCTGCTGCAATTTCTCGAAATGACATTCCAGTACACTCATTTTGCTCAATTGCATCCTTAAAGTTTTCGGATACAAAAATCGGAACCTGTTGCCAATTACCAAGTTTAAATATATCTGCACCTTCTGTTTTATTCTCATATATTCCATATTTACTTACAGTATATATAGTTCCTTTACCTTCAATATATGTTTCGAAATAATTTGATTTATTAAGGCATAAGGCATCTACTACTTTAATTATATTCGCAATATAGTATTTTTCTTCAAAAGTAATCCCTTCACTATCAGATATTATAATATCTATAAATTGTATTTCAGAGTTTAAGCTCTGTAAGATTAGTCTTAGCTTCTCAGAAACTATAAACCAACCTTTATCATTTGCCAGATAGTCTGTCCAGACATCACCTTCTTTTTCATCAAAAAATAATTCGATTCTTTCATTTTCGTTATGATAATATTCTCCATCTTTGAAACTATATGATTCAAACCTTTCACGGTTTTTGCAATGAAGAATTATATCCTTTTCTCTTTCCATATCCATAGATAATTTGTAGTATCTCATCAGTGTTCTCCATTTTTCCAATAATCCTTATACAGCATATCCGGATTATCTGTTATATGCATTTTCATTTTTTCATATAGATTTATAAATATGTTTTTGTCTCCTTGGGCTATTTTGTCAAACTCAATCATATTATCCAAAACATATTCGTGATATTCATTAGGATGACGTCCCTGATGCGGCATGTACTCCTTATTCCAAGCATCATCTAAATCCAATCCATATTTATTTGCTATATCTTCAAACTGTGGTGTATATGTCTTATTCTTATTTGTTGCAAAATGATGCATCTGATAAGGCTTACCATTTTCGGCGCTAAGCATTCTCTGCTTTCCAATATCCCAATAACAAACCAACTGCTCTGATCCATCAGGATTAAGCTTATATATCGCGCCATCAGTAATCTTAGCTGGATTAATGTGGGTATATTCTGGAATAAGAACTTCAGGACTTCCAAGGAATCCACTCTCTGTACAAGGTGGTCCATAATTTGGATCAAGCTTTGGATAATCCAAATTCGTAGGAACATCATCTGTAGTATATCGCAAAATATATACTTCATCACCATTCTCTACTATAGCTTTATATGGATTTCCTGCATAGTCCATACGAAGATTTTTGTAAATCTGCCCTGGAGTACCTGTAAATGGAGCCGCATCTGATGCCTTAGCTGTACATCCTCTAACTGTATTCCATTCACCACTAAGAAGCTTTTCCACTGTGTCTTTAGGAATAACCTTCTGAAGTACAGTATCCCCAGTAACTTCTGGAACAGTACTTCTAAGATCCTCCAGTTCTTTTACCGCAGAAGGTTCAACTATATCAGGATTGGATTTCAGCGCTCCATCAAGGTTACCATCCACAGGGCATGTTAGCTTAGTATTATTGTCAACCAGTTCTGCTCTCTTAGCAGCATCTATAGAGTTATTAAAACTGTCCGCTGCTTTGAAATTATCTCCCCTAAATACATTGTTTGCTTCAAGGGCATCACCAGTAAGCTTAGCACCATTTGCACTGGTTTCAGTGTTCTTGATCACATCTGCGACTACTTCTGAAGCTTGAGTCTTCATGGCAGCTGCTGCCGCGTCTCCAGATTTCGTTCCTTTCATGATATCTTTCACTGCTTTACCAGCATCATCAGGTAAGGTTTTGAGCACAGAATCGACTGTTTCTCCACTAAATCTTGAAAGAACCTTTGCCGCTTCTTCTGGCTCCAAATTTCGAACCAGTATACTTAACTGACTATTATCCAAACCTTTTAAGAAATCTGCCGAATTCTCAGTTAATTTATATGTTGTCAGTAATTCATCTGCCACCTTTATAGATTTGCTATCACTAAAAGCTTTTACTGCAGCATCTGCTGAACCAAAAAACAGGTTGACTCCAGCATTTAAAGCCATATTTTGTTCTAGTTCTTTAACATCGTCTGCAGATAACTCTCCATCTGCTGTTAATCTAGCATATAAATTACTTGTATCCAGGACCAGATCCTGAACGTTCTGGCACGCCTGATTGGCCACAAACAGGCCAAGTCCACTCTCTACCCCCACTGCACCTGCCATTCCTTCAAATATAGGACCTGTTGCATAATAGAGAAGTGCATTTCCAAAGAAATAACCTGCTCCACTGGCTATAGGATGTTGTACCATAGAATTAGTGAAAGTATGATTTAATGCATCTCTTCTTTTATCAAATTCATCAAATTTCTCATACTCCCAGTTACGTACTTGAATGCCATAATCTGTACCAAATATATCATCTATAGCATCTCCACCTATTTCTCCAAGCGTTCCCCTTATCTCCACATCAAGATCATCACCAAGTATTTTTAGATGTTCATAAGGCATACAAAATGATGATGCAAATGATTGCACTGCAGATGCCTTTATTTCTAATTCTTTAAGCTTAGACGCATATTCGCTCACTTCACCAGTAGCAATGTCTACATATCCATTCTTCGACGCGTCGTACATATATTTCTTTAACTCTTTAGAAGCATAATCATACGCCTCTTTCGCCTCTTCTTCTGACATCACATAGTCAGTTGATATGTACAGATCAACTTTTTCTTCTTGAGTCATATTGGCTTTCACAAGATCAAAATATCTATCCCAATATCCCTGAGCAATTCCATTCTCTGTGTCGCCATAGAAGGAATTGATCGCAGTTAGCTCTCTTTCATATGTGTAAGACTTTGTCTGATTATACATAGACTGCATTGTCACAACATATTCCAGGATCTTATCATTTGCAGAATCAGAAAGCACCCCAGCACTCTTCGTAAATACATCATAATAATTTCCTGTATTTCTGGAGAGATTTTCAAGCACCTCCATATCTGTTGGATTTTCTGCAGCTGTTAAGATAGAAGCAACACCATAGAGATTAATCCCCAGTTCTTTTTGATGTGCATACATACCAGGGTTTTTCTCAGCCTGATAAAAAACATATGCCTGGCTTCTTTGATCACTTGTGCAATAAGAGATTGTAATATCCGTTCCAGTCAAAAGTGAAGCAGGAGACATATTGTAATTCACTGATGACACGCCGTCTTTTGGAGACATTTTAAATACAGTTGCCGCACCTTCATGACTGACGGTTATGGTTTGATTCCCCATCATAGTGCCTTTAGAATTTAAATCTTCTACAAACTTTCTACCTCTGCTATCTTCTCCAAGGTAATCAAGCATTCCCTTTCCTGCAGCAGAAACTGTCATGTATCCATTGTATACAGATGACGTATTCGAACCAGAAACTGGACTAGTATAGCCTGTAGAAGGTACAGATGTCTGAATAAGATCGGCTGGTGAAGACATCTTTATTGGATTTTTGGCAGGTGTTAAATAATCAGTTCCAAAAGTAGGTTCTTGATGCTCAACGAAGCTATTTGCCATACGCTGAACAATCTCATGTTTTTCTTTGGCACCATAAGAATTCTCATCTACTACCATCTCATACTGCCTGTATGAGTATTCGTAGCAGTGAGCAAGAGTTGCCTGCTCCTTTTCACTTAGATTATCCCAATCAGCAAGGGCAGCTTCAAAACCATATGTGCCTGTTCGAACATCATAGGACATGTAAGTTTTGATAAGCTCATTTGTCTCTTCATCATCAGTATAAAGAACATCGTCAGCGCTCATGTTATCAACTGACGTCATCATCCATGTAAGGATATTTTCCGGTGTGGAATAGTCATATGGAATCTCGATAGAATTTCCATTGTAAGTTACAGAAAACGTCCTATGCTCTTCTGTAGCTCTCATGAGATTATAGATTCTTTGATAAAAAGGATCTTCTATCTTTTCATCTGCATCGTCATAGGCTCCAGCAGTAAAATCAACGAGATTTCCTCTTTTATCTTCCAGATTTGATGTATCTGTATAACCAAAAGCAAGATTTACTTTGCTGATGCCTTCTATACCAGAATTATCAATAGCTTCATTGGCTTCTTCCATCTTCTCAAGGACATCATCAAAGTATTGCTGAAGTTTTTGCATCTCTTCCGAATCATAAGCGTCATGTCGATATGACAACATTGTTCCATTAATTTTAAAAGTTTGTGGAGTACATTCTCCGTTTGTACCATCTAGCTTTTCATCGTATGCCATATTGTTACCCCAATCAAAATATTAAGTCGCTGTTTCTAGTAGTGCAATATTTTGTAACAAGTCCTTAATATCTTATCATGTGCCTACTCTATAATCAATATTCTATTAATTCTCACCCCCCTCAAAGGTCAAGTCTCCTCTAGTTCCTCAACTAGACTATGTATGGGCTGTATAAAAAAGACCTCTGCCTTTTCAGACAGAGATCTTTACTGATTCTTTTTCATGCTGGAGCCCATGTACCCCCATGCAGTTGCTCCATTAGTTTTCTGAGTTCATCCTTCATAGAATTGCAAGCTGAAGCCTCATCAACAAAATTCATTACCCCATTTTTCCTTTTTGCCCTGGAAGAAAACAGATCAGCCATTTCCAGTTTTGGCAAGACATATTCTTATGGGCGCCCCAAATCTTGTAAAGTTTAGATGGTACAAGATATTCTTTGAAGTATTTCTGAAGTTCCTTTGCGTTCCATCGCCTATATAATATGTTATTGTTCCATATACTCCTTGAAAAATGCGTCTGTATCGCTGAAAACTCGCATTTTTTCACGTTGTTCTGCCCTCTCCCACACTGTCTTATTATCTACAACTGTATATTTTAATATTTCCCCCATATCAATTCTTTTCCTCTTTATTCTACTTATCAATTCTTTATCCAGAATTGAAAACGGATAATTGCAACAATTTTCAATAACAAATACTTCTTTGGAAATGTAATCGTATACTTGAAACAAAGCAATTGGATTTCCTGAATCTACCATCGTTTCGATTGCATTCCTTGTCATTTTTTTTATTTCATGCATTCCACTCAGATATAATGGATATAACCCATTATTAATTAAATCATACATGTCGGTATAAGAAGTCTGTGAATCACTTGAACGAACCCTATATTCTTCTTTTTCTCCAATCATAAGATCTACAAAATGTCCATTATTTATTGCTTCCATAATCCTATTCATAACATCTTTTTCGTCATCGTATGGTACATGGACATAACCGTGTCTTCCTCCATTAAGGTATTCCTCAGAAAAATAAGCGTCAGGGTCTACTAATGGATTCCAATCTTTTCCCATATCGCTATTATCTTTCTTTAACCTGTCCTTTAGCTTGTACATAAGTTCCTTATCAACTATAGAAAACGGAAGATTGCTATAGTCTTCTCTATTACTGAGTTCCGACATTATATAATCAAAAGCTTGTGAAACCTCCCTTTCACTCCCATTTTCTATCATTTCCTCAATAGCTTTTCTTGTTAGCTCATCAATATTCAGACCATATTTAAGATATACAGGATACAATCCGTAACGTATCAAATCCTCTGTATCTGTAAGATCTTGATAATAAGAATACCTATTATTGATTCTGTAATCAGGAACTGCTCCATAAATAACCAATTTGAGGCATCCACACTTAACTGCATTAAGAACTCTCTGCTCTGCCCATTCTTGTGACTCAAAATTGTTTATATCGTAGGTTTTCTTTTTCATATTATCCAAACTCCATTCATCTCATTTTTCTTATAGTAAATGTTCCCTTTACTACAGTCGTACTCCCATCTGGAAGATATATTGTCGGATTCATTATACTAAAACAATGATTTTCTTCATTTAAAGCTGTAATTACCTTATCATATTTTATTCCACTTAAATCAATAGCAGGACATATCATCTCCGTTTGAGACAAACTAATATCACTTCCAGCATATGTCCTTGCTCCCGCAATGTTAAGCACATTCGCTCCTCCATTCGTTCCTTGTGGAGGGTTAAAAAGCCCCAACTCATCACAGCTCTTAATAAATTCAGGATCATACTCATACCTGTACAGTCCATCCTTCAACGCATCAGAACTAATCCCCTTCATTGTGGCTATTTCTCCGCTTTCACGTAATGCATTGGTTGAATCAAATAGCAGAGCATTATCTTCGGTCATAGAGGTTACAAAATTTCCATCTACTGGCTTTCTTCCAATACTTTTAAATTTACTTAACGCTGCTTCAACAGGAACTTTACCAACAATTGCAGATGCCCCAGAATTCTTGTATTCCACTTTTAATTGCTCAATAAACTCTGACGGATATTTATATTCTCTACGAATATACATCATATAAAAATCCTGCTCAGTCTCTACTGCTCCTGATTCCACTGCTTTCTTGGCATATATATCTACATTTTCCAAAAATCCTTTATTTCCTGCCCAAAAATCCCATGACAACCTTTTTCTATACTCAGACTCAAACCATTTCTTTACAATTGTATCACTTTCTTCTTTTGTTAAGTTTTCTAAAGTAGAATCTACAACTTCGTCACTAAATCTGGATAGTAAATGTACAGCTTCTTCTGGCTCAAGACTTCTAGCCAAAAGACTCAACTGTCCATTATCAAGACCCTTTAAATAATCTGCAGAATTCTCAGCTGCTCTGTATGTAGAAACCAATTCATCTGACAGCTTTGCCACGTTGGAGTCACCAACTAACTTTAATGCCTCTGGAGTTCCAAAGAAAAGATTCACACCGGCATTCAAAGCCATGTTCTTTTCTAGTTCTTTTTTATCAGCGTCAGAGATTTCACCGTCAGCAGCAAGATCATTATATAGATTACGTGTATCAAGAACCAGATCCTGCACATTTTGGCATGCTTGATTGGTAACAAATAATCCCAATCCGCTCTTTACGCCTGCCATTCCAGCCATTCCCTCAAAAAATGGCGAGGTGGCAGTATATAGGAGCATATTTCCGACAAATTCTCCTCCTATATAGTATCCAGGATTTTGTACAGCTGCATTCTGTTCTTCCTTTTTCATAGTAGTCATGAGTTCATCGCTGATTTGCGCATAGTCTTCTCTCATGTCAAGCACACTAGATAAGGTGTCTGTTCCAAACATCGTATCTATAGATGTTGCTCCAATTTCAGCTGCAGTACCTAAAATATCTTCTGTGCCATCGCATACAAAATCCGTAAGGCTATAAATTGGCTTCATTACACCAGCACAGAAACTAGCACCTTTTGAGCACTTATTGCTAAGACTCACATACTTGGCATATCTTTCACGGTCTTCCTGAGTTTTTAGTACTGGCACATGTCCAGGTCTATAATCGAACTTATCAAGTTCTTCATTAGCTATTTTCCTTGCTCTTCCAACCTCTTCTTCAGTCATCTGGTAGTTTGTAGATGTCCAGAGATCAACCAATTCGTCCTGAGTCATATTAGCTTTCACAAGATCAAAATACCTGTTCCAATATGAATCAGAATATGCATTATCAGCATCGTCATAAAAAGAATTGATTGCAGTAAGTTCTCTCTCATATGTATAAGAGCTCGTTGCACTATATTTATACTGGAGAGTGACTACATACTGCAAGATCATATCGTTAGCTGAGTCTGAAAGAGAATCTGCACTCTTCGTAAATACATCATAGTAATTTCCTGTATTTCTGGAGAGATTTTCAAGCACCTCCATATCTGTTGGATTTTCTGCAGCTGTTAAAATATTAGCAACTCCATATAAGCTGATTCCCAACTCTTTTTGATGAGCATATGCACCAGGATTGATTTCTGCTTCATGAAAAACGTAAGCCAGACTCCTTTGTTCACTTGTACAATATGAGATAGTATTATCAAGTCCCCCCAATGTGTAAGGCGTAATCATTTGGCTAGATGCATAAGTTGGAGTTCCTCCAAGTCTAAATACTGTCGCTGCTCCTTCATGAGTTACTGTAATCGTTGAATTGCCGGGCATTAGAGTCTTGGTATTTAAATCTTCTACAAATTTTCTCCCCCTACTATCTTCTCCGAGATAATCCAACATGCCTTTACCTGCAGCAGAAACAACCATAAAACCTTCTGCATTACTTGAGTTGGACGTAGTAGATGGCATCACAGGAGAACCATCAATAGAAATTGATGGCTGATATTTGTAACTATTTTGATTAGAGGTAATAGGCGTCTGTGACACCACTTGATAAGAAGATGCTATGCTATCCTGATGTTCAACGAATTTATTTGCCATACGCTGAACTATGTCATGTTTTTCTTTTGCACCATAAGAATTCTCATCTACTACCATCTCATACTGTCTGTATGAGTATTCGTAGCAGTGAGCAAGAGTTGCCTGCTCCTTTTCACTTAGATTATCCCAGTCATCAAGAGCAGCTTCAAAACCATATGTCCCTGTTTGAAGGTCATATGTCATATATTCCTTTATGAGCTCATTTGTCTCTTCATCATCGGTATATAAAATATCGTCAGCGTCCATATTCTCTACTGAATTCATCATCCATGCGAGAATATTTTCTGGCGTAGAATAGTCAAACGGAATCTCAATTGTGCTTTCATTGTAAGTCACAGACATTGTCTTATGCTCTTCTGTTGCTCTCATGAGATTATAGATTCTTTGATAAAATGGGTCTTCTATCTTTTCATCTGCATCATCATAGGCCCCAGCAGTAAAATCAACGAGATTCCCACGTTTTTCTTCAACATTTGATACATCAACTCGGCTGAAGGCAAGGCCAATCTTGTTGATGCCCTCTATACCTGAATTCTCAATAGCCTCATTGGCCTCATCCATTTTATCAAGAACACTATCAAAGTATTCTTGAATCTTCTGCATTTCTTCCGAATCATAAGCGTCATGTCTATATGACAACATTGTTCCATTAATTTTAAAAGTCTGCGGAGTGTAGCCGCCACCTGGCGCATCAAAATATTGGTCGTGAGACATTTTGTTTCCTTTGAATGTAATATTTGTAATAGCCCTTAATAATTTATTACTTAAAATGTCTTTAATCAATTTGTTTTTGGAGATTTAGCTGCCATTCTGAAGGCAATATGTTATTATTCTCGAACATTCTTTACCCTTATAGTGCATTTTCAGCTCTTTTTTCAAGCTCAATTTTCAATATTGAAAGCAAAATAAAAAATCTTTACCCATAATTCAAAATCTATGGGTAAAGATTCTTTAGAAAAGTGCTATATTGCCTTCAAATCGCAAAACACATTCCATTATTTTTTCAAGCTGTCTCAGCCTTCATTCCTGTATAAAGCTGATAATATCTCTGTTTCTTGGCAATAAGCTCGTCGTGAGTGCCCTGCTCTACGATGCGGCCCTGCTCAAGAACAATGATGCAGTCACTGTTACGAACAGTTGAAAGTCTGTGAGCAATTACGAAGGTTGTTCTGCCCTTCATAAGTTTATCCATACCATCCTGAACAATCTTCTCAGTACGTGTATCAATTGAGGATGTAGCCTCATCAAGGATCAGTACTGGTGGATCAGCGATGGCTGCTCTTGCAATAGCAAGGAGCTGTCTCTGTCCCTGTGAAAGGTTTGCTCCATCTCCTGTGAGCATTGTGTCGTATCCATCAGGAAGACGCTTGATAAAACTGTGTGCATTTGCAAGCTTTGCTGCTGCAATTACTTCTTCATCTGTGGCATCAAGCTTACCGTATCTGATATTCTCTTTTACCGTACCAGTAAAGAGATGTGTATCCTGAAGTACTATACCAAGTGAGCGACGAAGATCTGCCTTCTTGATCTTATTGATATTGATGTTATCGTATCTGATCTTACCATCCTGAATATCATAGAATCTGTTGATAAGATTAGTAATGGTAGTCTTGCCTGCACCTGTAGAACCTACAAAAGCGATTTTCTGACCAGGCTTTGCATGAAGCACGATATCATGAAGTACCATCTTTTCATCTGTATAACCAAAGTCTACGCCGTTAAATGTAACATCACCTTCCATTGGCTGGTATGTTGTGGTGCCTGTAGCCTTGTGATAATGCTTCCAAGCCCAGTGTCCTGTATGATGATCTGCTTCTACTATCTGGCCATCTTTTTCCTCTGCATCTACTAAGAGCACATAGCCTTCATCTGTCTCAGGCTTTTCATCAAGGAGTCTAAAGATTCTCTCTGCACCAGCAAGAGCCATGATGATAGAGTTAAACTGCATGCTGACCTGGTTGATAGGCATACTGAAGTTCTTGTTAAAAGTAAGGAAACTTGCAAGAGCTCCGACTGTTAAGCCTTTTTCTATATCATGAACCTGGTTTACTTCCCTATTAAGCTCATGATTAAGTATCAGGAAGGTCGCAAGTGCACCTACGGATACGCCAAGTGCTGAACTGTCAAAGATAGCAATGGCGCCGCCAATCATAGCGCAAAGTACGTAGCTTGTATTACCGAGCTGAGCATTGATAGGTCCAAGGGCTCCTGAAAATCCATTAGCTTTAAATGCGCTCTCGTAGAGCTGCTGATTAAGTTCATCGAACCTTTCGATAGCCTCCTGCTCGTGGTTAAATACTTTGATGACCTTCTGTCCAGACATCATCTCTTCGATATAACCATTGAGGGATCCAAGGTTCTTTTGCTGTGCTACGAAGTTCTTACCAGAAGCTGATGTAGCCTTGGCTGAGCAAAAGAGCATAACAGCTACCATGATAAGAGTTACGATAGTAAGCGGAATACTAAGGACAAACATTGAGATCAGCACGCTGACTATGGTAATTGCACTACTTAAAAGCTGAGGAATACTCTGGCTGATCATCTGCCTCAAGGTATCGATATCATTGGTATAAACTGACATAATGTCGCCGTGGGCGTTTGTATCAAAATACTTGATAGGAAGGCTCTCCATGTGTTCAAAGAGCTCTTCACGAAGTCTTCTCAAGGTACCCTGGTTAATATACACCATGACCTTAGCCTGTACATATGCGGCAATTACGCCAAGCGCATAGAAACACGCAACTCTTTTGATTGCTCCAAAGAGTGGTCCAAAATCTTTGCTGCCGCTATCGATCATTGGCTGAATGTATGAATCAATAAGCTCTCTTGTAAAAAGAGTTCCCTGCACACTTGAAAATACTGAAACAATAATGCATACAAGAATAGTTATCATATGAACAGGATAAAACTTAAACACATATCCCATTATTCTTTTGAAAAGCGCACCAGGATTATTGATCTTTGGTCTTGGCATGCCTCGACCTGGCCTTGCACCTGGTCCTTTGATCTGTTTATTATCTGCCATATTCTTCACCTCATCCTACTGAATCAAAGTCTGCGTCGCCACTTACACCTGTCTGTGACTCATAAACTTCTCTGTAAATATCATTAGTCTTAAGGAGTTCATCATGAGATCCAAATCCATTGACCTGACCATCATCCATGACGATTATCCTGTCACAGCCCTGAACTGAACTGATTCTCTGAGCAATGATAAGCTTTGTGGTTCCAGGAATTTCCTCTGCAAAGGCCTTTCTGATCTTGGCATCTGTTGCTGTATCTACAGCACTTGTAGAATCATCAAGGATCAGGATCTTTGGCTTTTTCAAAAGAGCTCTGGCAATACAAAGTCTCTGTCTCTGTCCACCAGATACATTTGCTCCGCCCTGCTCTATTTCTGTGTTATATCCAAGAGGCATCCTATCAATGAATTCATCAGCACATGCCATCTGGCAGGCTTTCTTGCACTCTTCCTCAGTAGCATCCTTGTTGCCCCATCTGAGATTATCAAGGATAGTTCCGGAGAAAAGAACATTCTTTTGAAGAACAACTGAAACCTGATCTCTCAAAGTCTCAAGATCATAATCTCGTACATCTATTCCGCCAACCTTTACGCTTCCTTCTGTGACATCATAAAGTCTGCTGATGAGGTTCACCAGAGATGACTTGGCAGAACCAGTACCACCAATGATACCTATGGTCTCGCCAGCATGTATATCAAGATTTATGTCTTTTAACACAGGTTCCTCAGAAGTCTTGTTATAAGCGAAGCTTACATGATCAAAAGAAATGCTTCCGTCTGGAACCTTTGTGATAGCATCTTCCTTATTGGTAATATCTGCCTTTTCCTCAATGACTTCTGCAATACGCTTAGCACTGGCAGATGCCATCGTGATCATTACAAAGATCATACCAAGCATCATAAGATTCATAAGGATCGTCATGCAATAAGTAAGAAGTCCCATGAGATTACCGGTTGTAAGTGTATTCTGAACTATCATCTTGGCACCAAGATAACTGATAAGAAGAATACAGATATAAATTGTTCCTGACATTACAGGACTTATATATACAAGGTTCATTTCTGCCTTCACAAACATGTTGTAAATATTTAAAGCAGCTTTTTTGAACTTGTCATTCTCATAATCTTCACGAACATAGGCCTTAACTACTCTGATGGCTGATACGTTCTCCTGAACGCTCTCATTAAGAGCATCATATTTCTCAAATACCTGCTTAAAGAACTTGGTAGCCTTGTTCATGATATACATCATAAACATAAAAAGAATAATAACTGCCACAAGGTATATAGAAGCAAGCCTTGCATTGATGATAAACGCTGCGATCATGGCAATTATAAGTGAAGATGGTGCTCTCATAGCCATTCTCAGGATCATCATGTATGCATTCTGAATATTCGTAACATCAGTTGTAAGTCTTGTTACAAGACCTGATGTTGAAAATTTATCTATATTTGAAAATGAGAAAGTCTGAATGTTATCAAACATAGCCTTTCTTAAATTTCTTGCTAATCCCGTAGAAGCCTTGGAACCAAAATATGCTCCACCAAGTCCTGCTAAAAGACCTAAGATAGCAATTCCAAGCATCAAAAGACCGTTCTGTACAATAACAGCCATATTTCCTTTATTGATACCAAGATCCACTATTCTGGCCATAAGGATAGGAATTATCATTTCGCAGATAACCTCTCCTACCATGCACAGTGGAGTCAATATCGAAGGAAGCTTAAATTCCTTTAATTCTTTTAGTATTGTTTTAACCATAAAACACTCAACTCCTGTTTATTTATTTAAAGCATCCATATTATCAATGACTTTATCTAGTAGCTCGCGAAGCTTTTTTACCTCTTCTTCTGTCATACCGTTTACCAGGTAGGAATCCGTATTTTTCCTTCTTTCCTTACTCATTGCGATATAGTCAGCCCCCTTCTTGGTAAGGGTGATATTGCGGTATTTCCTGTTGTCAGGATCCACCACGACTTTGATCATTTCCTTTTCTTCAAGTCTTTTTATAAGACCAATTGTCGTAGGATGCTTGATATGAAGAGCCTCAGAAATATCCTTCTGAGTTACCCTTTTTTCTGTATTTTCTTCAAGATAGGTCACAACCATAAGCTGTGAGAATGTCATGTCATCTTCTTTTAGCTGCCTGTTAAAAAGAGCTACGAAAGATTCATGAATAAGCTTGAATTTAAAGCCAACAGGCTCATGATCTCTATCTCTGAAAAAATGCTTGTTATCTTCTGTACACATTTGCCAGCCTCACCTTCTTTCTCTGCCTTAGCAATCAAAAGATATAAAAAACATGTAGCAAGCTACCTATAAATGATAAGTAGCTTGCTACATGTTGTCAATAAGAAAATTAAATTTTTTACAATCTTTTTACAAAATGCTGGTCAAAATCCTAAAAGCCCTGATTTCACATGGCTTTCTTCATGGAACTTACATATTCTCCAATGTATTTTGGAGCGTCTTTGCCATGCTTTTCAAGTATCTTGATGATGGCTGATCCCACAATAGCTCCGTCTGAAATTGAAGACATTTTGGCAGCCTGCTCTGGAGTTGATATACCAAATCCAATAGCGCATGGAACATCTGTATTCTCACGGATTACTTTTACAATACTGGAAAGATCAGTCGTGATCTCTGATCTTGTTCCTGTTACACCAAGACTAGAAACGAGGTAAATAAAGCCCTTTGCCTCTTTTGCTATCATTGCGATCCTACCTGCTGATGTAGGTGCAATGAGAGAAATGAGGTCTACTCCGTACTCATCACAGATTCCGTCAAACTCTTCTTTTTCCTCAAAAGGAAGGTCCGGTAAGATTATGCCATCAATACCTGCTTCTTTGCAGTTTGTCATAAAACGCTCGGCGCCATATGAAAACACCACGTTTGCATATGTCATAAATACTAACGGAATAGTAACTTCTTTTCTCAGTTCTTTTACCATATCAAAGACCTTGTCAGTGGTAACACCGCCCTTGAGGGCACGTAGATTTGCTCCCTGAATGACAGGACCCTCTGCAGTTGGATCAGAAAAAGGAATACCAAGCTCCACAAGGTCTGCACCATTATCAGCTGCTGCCTTGACTGCCTTTACTGTAGTCTCAAGGTCAGGATCTCCACAAGTTATAAAAGCAACAAATGCCTTACCGTTTTCAAAAGCCTTAGAAATATTACTCATTGATATCCTCCCCTCTGTAACGCGCTATTGCAGCGCAGTCCTTATCTCCTCTTCCGGAAACAGTCACTACTATTATCTTGTCTTTGCCCATGGTCTTAGCCATCTTCATAGCGTATGCAATTGCATGGGATGATTCGATTGCAGGGATGATTCCCTCTGTTCTTGATAAGTATTCAAAAGCATCTACTGCTTCATCATCAGTTACAGGCACGTACTCTGCTCTTCCGATATCATGAAGAAAAGCATGTTCCGGTCCTACTCCCGGATAATCAAGGCCTGCAGAAATTGAATAAACAGGTGCTATCTGTCCATATTCATCCTGACAGAAATATGACTTCATACCGTGGAAGATACCGATCTTACCAGTGTTAACTGTAGCTGCTGTCTCAAAGGTATCGATTCCTCTTCCTGCTGCCTCGCATCCAATAAGCTTAACATCTTTGTCATCAATGAAATGATAGAAGGTCCCGATAGCATTTGAACCACCTCCAACACAGGCAAGTACTGCATCTGGAAGTCTTCCTTCCTTTTCAAGTATCTGCTCTTTGATCTCCTTGGAGATAACAGCCTGAAAATCTCTAACAATTGTAGGGAAAGGATGTGGTCCCATTACTGAACCAAGGCAGTAATGAGTATCATCAATCCTTGAAGTCCACTCTCTCATAGCCTCAGAAACGGCATCCTTAAGTGTTGCTGTTCCGCTTGTTACAGGAACTACCTCTGCTCCAAGGAGTTTCATCTTGTAAACGTTAAGCGCCTGTCTCTTGGTGTCCTCTTCTCCCATAAAGACTACGCACTCCATACCCATAAGAGCTGCTGCCGTGGCTGTTGCAACGCCGTGCTGTCCTGCTCCTGTCTCGGCAATGAGTCTAGTCTTGCCCATTTTCTTTGCAAGAAGCGCCTGTCCAAGTACGTTATTTATCTTATGAGCTCCTGTGTGATTAAGGTCTTCTCTTTTAAGATAGATCTTGGCGCCACCAAGGTCCTTTGTCATCTTCTCCGCATAGTAAAGGCGTGAAGGTCTTCCTGCATACTCATTAAGCAAAAACTCAAGTTCCATGTTGAAGTCTGGATCATTTTTGTAATGATCATAAGCTTTCTCAAGTTCAATAACTGCATTCATCAGTGTCTCAGGTATATACTGTCCACCATGAACACCAAATCTTCCTTTAGCATTAGTCATAATCTTCACTCCTCATTATTTCATTGTCTCATTACAAATCTCAGTATTCCGGTCCCTGGCTTGCGATCTGCGCATCTATAAGTCTTACGTTTGCCACAAAGCTCCCCATCTTGGAAGCATCCTTGTGACCATCTGTCTCGATTCCTGAGCTTACATCTACTGCAAAGGGCTTTACTCCTGCAATGGCGTCTTTTACATTCTCTGGCGTCAGACCTCCTGCCAAAAAGAATGGTCTTGTCATACCTTCTAAAAGATCCCAGTTAAAGCCTTCTCCCTCACCCATTCCTGCATCAAGTAAGATATGATCTGCAGGACTTAAGTTTGCTTCGTCGATATCCTCCTGATCTTTGACTATAAAAGCCTTCATAATAGGCTTATCTGTCATTTCTCTAAGATGAGAGATATATTTATCATTTTCACTTCCGTGGAGCTGAGCTATATCGATAATGCCTTCATTCAAAAGCTCAGCCACGAAATCAATATCTGCATCTACAAACACTCCCACTGTCTGAATATCCGTTGATAGTTCTGACCGGAGCCTCATGGCAGTGTCCTTTCCTACGTAGCGACTGCTTTTTTTCCAAAAAACAAATCCCACATAGTCTGGCTTAAAAATGTTTGCTGCGGCCACATCTCCTGATGTAGACAAGCCGCAAAGTTTAATCTTTGTCATAACTTAAATCTTAATTCCTTTTAATTCCTTTAATTTTTGCTCCTTGTCCCTGGCTCTCATAAGGGTCTCTCCAACCAGCACTGCGTTTACTCCAGCTTCTCTAAGACTCTGAACATCAGATGCATCTTTGATACCACTCTCCGAAACATAGATCACATTCTCAGGGATAAGGCTTCTTAATTTTTTGCTATTGTCAGTATCCACAGAAAAGTCCTTGAGGTTTCTGTTATTGACACCTATTATCCTTGCTCCGCTCTCTAAGGCCATTTGAACCTCTTTTTCATCATGAGCTTCTACAAGGGCTGATAAGCCAAGTCCATCGCAGATACTTATATATCTTTTTATCTCCTCTTTTGTCAATATGGAACAGATCAAAAGAACTGCCGATGCCCCGAGAATACTGGCTTCGTAGATCATGTACTCATCCACCACGAAATCTTTTCTAAGGCAGGGGATATTAACAAGAGAAGCTATCTCAGAGAGGTACTCGTCTTTTCCAAGAAACCACTTTGGTTCTGTAAGAACCGAGATAGCATCCGCACCAGCCTTCTCATAATCAAGGGCTATATCAAGCCACGGGAAGTCTTCTGCGATGATGCCCTTTGAGGGAGAGGCCTTCTTGCATTCGCAGATAAAAGAGATATCTTCTCCCTTAAGTGCTTCTTCAAAAGGAAAGCCTTCTTTTTGAAACATTGCAGCTTCGAATCTAAGGGCGTCGATGCTCTTTATCTCTTTGTTCCTTTGTACTCTTATTCTTGCGTAATCTGCTATTTCATCAAGAATCGTCATACTGCCATCTCCCCTTGTATGCCGCGGTTACTTACTTCGATGACTTTATTTAAAGTCTCAAGAGCCTTGCCTGAATCAATGAGCTCAGCTGCAAGCTTAACACCATCTGAAAAAGTATCAGCCTTGCCGCCGATATAAAGAGATGCACCTGCATTAAGAAGAACTGCCTCTCTCTTTGGTCCTTTTTCACCCTTAAGGATTGAAAGAGTAATCTGAGCGTTCTCCTCTGGAGTTCCACCCTTGAGCTCGTCTTTTGAACATGTCTTAAAGCCGAAGTCCTCAGGAGTGATCTCGTAGGTTTTGTACCATCCGTCTCTGATCTCACAAATAGTAGTCGGGCAACTCATAGAGATCTCATCAAGCTTGTCCTGACCATATACAACCATGCCTCTCTGGACCCCAAGGTTTACGAGAACCTGCGCAAGAGGTTCAACAAGATAACCGTCATATACTCCCAGAAGTTGCATCTTTGGCGAACCAGGATTTGTAAGTGGTCCCAGGATATTGAACACTGTTCTAAATCCAAGCTCTCTTCTGATAGCTCCAACATACTTCATTGAAGTGTGGTACTTCTGAGCAAAGAAGAAGCACATTCCAGCCTCTTTTAACAGTTCAATACACTTTTCAGGCTCCTGGTCAATGTTAACCCCAAGAGCTTCAAGACAGTCGGCTGTTCCGCATTTGGATGAAGCTGCTCTGTTTCCGTGCTTGGCAACCTTCATACCACCTGCTGCGGCAACAAGAGCAGATGTTGTTGAGATATTGAAGCTTCCTGCGTTATCTCCGCCTGTTCCTACAATCTCAAAAATATCCATCCCTGTATCTACCTTAGTTGCATGATCTCTCATAGCTGCAGCACAGCCGGCAATTTCTTCAGTAGTCTCTGCTCTCGCGCTCTTAGTAGAAAGAGCTGACAAAAACGCAGCGTTCTGAGTAGGAGTTGTCTCCCCGCTCATGATCTCATTCATTACTGTGTAGGCCTCATCATATGTAAGGTCTTCTTTGTTTACGATTTTTACGATTGCTTCTTTGATCATTGTTCCATTCTCCTTTTCCCAAAATTAAGTTGGTAAAAAAATAAAGCATCTCGACAATTCTCTGTCTGGATGCTTCACATAAAAAGTCCTCGACAGATATTGTCTCTGTCAAGGACGAATGAGTTTTAAACTTAATCCGCGGTGCCACCTTGAATTCACGTAGTACGTGCGCTTTACAGGATACCAACATATCCCTGACTACTAACGAGAGCCCATCGTCGTGAAATACTAAGCTTGTGATAATGTGCTGTTCCTCACGCCCTCCGCGGTCCATTTGATAGTTTGTTTCACATCTGGTTCTCAGCATCCCAGACTCTCTGTGGTGGCATTGCTACCGTTATCTCCGCTTCATCGGTTTAAACTATTAACTTGTTAGGTTGAATTCTACGCCTCCACTAAAATATTGTCAATAAAAAAATATTTTTTCACTTCAAGTTTCCATAGGCCATATGATAAAATTTAGATAGTAAAAAAACTATATCTTATTGGGAAAAAAGGGGATTTTTTTATGGCAACAAATGTCAAAGAGTGGAAACTCGGTGATCCTATGATCAACGAGAACGACTACTGGCAGGATCCTGATTATGTGGCAGAGGATCCTGAAAAAGAAAAGCTGGTCCTTAAGTTGGCAACTATGATAACGGACCGCTACGTCAAAAAACTTACTGGTAAGATCAACAACAGAGATCCTGAATATTGGATGCTTGATATGATCCTTACCAAAGAGCAGGTCAAATTCTTGATAAACTTCAAGAAGACCCGTGTTCCTTATTCTATTCCAGAACTTGCACAAATGAATAACATGTCCGAAGAAGAGACCACCAAGATGGTTGAGCGTCTTCGCTGGATCGGTATTATCGAGCAGAACAGAGCAAAGACCTCCGATAAGCACCTTCAATATGAGCTTCCTATCTTCGTTCCAGGTTCAGCAGAGTTTATGATGATGCAGGAAAAACTAACTGATGAATTTCCTCAGCTTGCTACTTTCTTTAACCTCATGACTCAGCTGCCACTTGCAGGTATCACTCAGATGGTTCCTCCCGGAGGTGCTGGTATCGGAATGCACGTTATTCCAGTAGAAAAAGCTATCGAACTGGAAAATCAATCTGTTCCTGTGGAGCATCTCTCCAGATGGATCGACATGTATGATAAATTCGGTATCTCAGAATGTTCTTGCCGTAAACAGCAGGCAATGCGCGGTGAAGGAAGCGGTGAGATCCGCGGTGAGTACTGTATCGGTATGGGTGATATGGCTGAATACATGGATGATCGTGGAATCGGTCACTATGTATCCAAAGAAGAAGTCTATGAGATATTAAAAAGAGCTGAACGTCACGGCTACGTTCACCAGATCACAAATATTGACGGCGAAGGCAAGATCGTTGCCATCTGTAACTGTGCTCCTGGCGTATGTAATGCCCTCCGCACA
This sequence comes from Butyrivibrio hungatei DSM 14810, assembly GCF_900143205.1. Classification (GTDB taxonomy): domain Bacteria; phylum Bacillota; class Clostridia; order Lachnospirales; family Lachnospiraceae; genus Butyrivibrio; species Butyrivibrio hungatei. Next base: position 257,364 of record NZ_FRDH01000003.1, read on the forward strand.
TCACAGCTTTATAACACTCCTAATCTCTCTGCATCAGCATATCGCGCTCATGTAGAAAAAGATAAGTGCGTTGCCTGTGGTAAATGTGTTGAGGTCTGTCCTGTTGGCGCAGCTAAGCTTGGTCAGAAGCTCTGTAAAAAAGATGGAAGCGAAGTTAAATATCCTAAGACTCAGCTTCCTGACAACAAAAAGTGGGGACCTGATAAATGGAACTACAACTACAGAGATGACGCCAAGATCAACTGCTATGAGACAGGTACTGCCCCATGTAAGACAGCCTGCCCGGTACATCTTTCAGTTCAGGGTTACATCAAGATGGCTGCAGAAGGCAGATATGAAGATGCATTAAAGCTCATAAAGCAGGATAATCCGTTCCCAATGATCTGCGGCGCAGTATGTAACAGGCGTTGTGAAGATGCCTGCACAAGAGGAACTATCGACGAGCCTCTTGCTATCGATGAGATCAAGAAATTCATCGCATCTTTGGACCTTAAGAAGGATGAAAGGTATATTCCTCTTTGTGAAAAGCACGACGGCGGTTTTTGGAGCGATGACTACAAGGTAGCTGTCATTGGCGGAGGTCCAGCAGGTCTTTCTGCTGCTTTCTTCCTTAGAGAGAACGGCTATCCTGTAACTGTTTTTGAAAAAGAAAGAAGACCTGGCGGAATGCTGATGAATGGAATTCCAAGCTATCGTCTTGAAAAAGATATAATCGAAGCTGAGATTGAAGTCATCAGGCAGATGGGTGTAGAGATCAAATGCGGCGTGGAAGTTGGAAAAGACCTTACTATCGAGCAGCTCAGAAGTGAAGGCTACAAGGCTTTCTTCGTAGCTATCGGTATGCAGGGTGGACGCCTTGCTGGTGTCCCTGGCGAAGATGCTGCCGGCGTTCAGACAGGTGTAGACTTCCTTCGTACAATCAATCAGGATCACTCAGTAAAACTGCATGGCGGCACTGTTGTAGTAGGCGGCGGTAACGTTGCTATCGACGTAGCTAGAACTGCAGTTAGAGCCGGCGCTTCCAAGGTCACAATGCTGTGTCTTGAAAGTGAAAAAGAAATGCCTGCTGCCAAAGATGAAGTCGAAGAAGCCCTTGAAGAAGGCATTGAAGTAAAGAATGGCTGGGGACCAAAGGAAGTCGTTACAGAAAATGGTCACGTAAAGAGCGTTATCTTTAAGAGATGCACAAACGTATTTGACAGTGAGCACAGATTTGCTCCAGTTTATGACGAAAACGATACTATAGAGATCCCTTGTGAGAATCTCCTTCTCTCAATCGGTCAGTCAGTTCAGTGGGGAGACCTGTTAAAAGGAACAAAAGTTGAGCTTAATAGAAACGGCACTGCCAAAGCTGATCCTCTAACAAGACAGACCGCAGAGCCTGATATCTTTGTAGGCGGCGATGTATTTACCGGTGCAAAATTTGCAATCGACGCCATCGCTGGTGGCCGAGAAGGCTTCGTTTCTATCAACCGCTTCGTGCACAAAGGAAACAGACTAGATCTCGCCAGAGACAGACGTGAATTTATTGAGCTTGATAAGGATGACATCCAGGTTGAGAGCTTTGATAATGCCAAGAGACAGATTCCTGGCAAAAAAGCCGGTATTGCCAAAGATACCTTTGAAGACCTTAGACTTACCCTTACAGAAGAACAGGTTAAAGCAGAAGCTTCAAGATGTCTTGGATGCGGCGCTACAACTGTTGATGAAAACAGATGTATCGGATGTGGTCTTTGCACCACCAAGTGCGAATTTGACGCCATCCACTTATCTCGTGACATTCCAAAAGCAAGCACCATGTACAGATCTGAAGATAAGCTAAAAGCAGTTGGTCCTTATGCTGCAAAACGTGCCGGAAAGATACTTATCAACAAGATTACTGGCGACAAAAAATAATATTTTTTAAGATACTAAAAAGGCTTGATCCCTTAATAATCAGGATCAAGCCTTTATCTTTTAAAATTGATCACTTATTCATAAATGTTCTTACATTGATTCCATTAACTTCGATGTGATCATCAACTTCAATCACAAGGCACTGTCTACCATCGATGATCTTGGATTCAACAAGGTCTGTTCTGTCAGGCTTAACCTTGATCACAACGTCAGGAGTCTCGATGTCGAACTTCTTGGTATTGGCAATGTTACTGGCAAGAAGAGGGAAATCCTCATCTCCTGCGCATTTTGTATAGTTCTCATCAAAGTAGCCAAGTCTTTCTTCTGATACACCACTATCCTGAAGGAGCTGCTTAACGTCATTTTTGTTAAGCTCAAGTGGCTCTGAATCACCCTCGTGATTTTCGATCATCTCATTAAGATTGTCATGAATATTTCTCATGATATCGTAGTCAGCATCCTCACCAATAGTATTCTGAACTACAGCATCAAAGAGATCTCTTTGCTCTGGAGCAGAGATAGGTGCTCTTCCACCAAACATAGCCTCCACAAACTCAGGCTGAAGATCATCAGGCTTCTTGGTAAAGTAGAGCATGTTGTGGATATCTGTATCTCTTTCTATAAATGCTGGGAAAAGAAATCCCTTAGTAGGTCCATCTACTACCCAGTCACGATATCTGTCTTCAATGACATTCTTGCTTTCATTGTAACCAAGACCTGCCTTGGAGAGCTTAACAGGACATATGCTGCAAAGGATATAGTCGTATATCTTATCTGAAGCATCTTCCATCTCAATACCATCACTGGTAACGCCAGGGATATCATAAACAGCGTGAACCAGGATAATATAGTAGTTCTCGCCATTTACATAATTGGCTATGATCTTGTCATAGCACTCATCCACAAGCTCATCATCTTCAAGCTTGGAATTACGCAATGTCAAAAGAAAGTCCTGAGTTCCTCCTGGCTGTTCCTGTTCAAGAGGAAACTCAAGACTGATCAGATTCTTGCCAAATGTTCCGGCTAAAGTATGCTGGAATATATCCAGATATTTGTACATCTCCTCATCAGGGAGCTGTCCGAAAGCCTTTCTGAATGTTAGTTTCTTGTTCTTTTCATGATCCACATAGCAACCACATATGTGATCGATAGTGCATCTGTCTGGTGTAAACTGTTTCTTGATCTCTAATGTTTCTGCCTTATTCATAATCTAGTATTATTTTCCTTTTTCAATAAATTTTTGGCACATGTCCTCAGCAAACTGCACTGGATAGAGCTGTACCATTACGGAATCAATAAGATCTCCTATTGTCATCCTAAATGCTATTTTAACAAATTTATCGTAAGTAGTATCAAACATTTTTTCAAAAACTTTAATACTCTCAACATCAATCTGATTAACTATAGGCGTACTGATATCTGTAGCTATTCCAAGCATTGAAGAAAGAGATGTGGCACTTGTTCCCATCATCTGATTCATGGCTTCAGAAGCAGCAGAAAGATGAAGATCTGTAATCTCTCCTGCAGTGTTTGTTCCATCTCCGCCCATCATCAGATCTGTCATAACCTTTACATCATGTTCCTTGAGCACAAGCACGTTATTGCCCTCAAGTCCTTTTACATAATGTATCTGTACGAAAATGCATGTCTTTTCATAATCATCGAGAGCTTCACTTCTCTTGATTATCTTGACATTAGGAGTTGTTATATCAACCTTACGATTAACCATCATGCTAAGGGTGGTCGCGGAATTACCCATACTGATGTTAGCTATTTCACCAAGGATATCAATCTGATCATTTGTTAAGATAATCTCTTCCAAGTTACGCACCTCCACCAAATTTAATGATAAACCATACATATATTTTAAATTATTATAGTTTACATTGTAAAGATGATTTACGTTATTACCGCAAGGTTTATTCTTTTTTAAGAATATTATGATGTCATTTATCGTCATACCTAGTATAATAAAAGAGAGCATTTTTGAACGCTTATGAATTTCTATGATTATTATTCTTTTTGCATTTTGATTATTTTTGATTTTTTGTGATTGCCTTTGATTGAGTTTGATGTTATTATCAAATTATCTAAATTATTATATAAGAGGCAAGTATGCTTACAAAAGAACGACGTGATCTGATAGTTTCATATATTAATGAAAATAATGCAGTTACTGTTGCGCAGCTTATGGAGCAATTTGATGCTTCCGCTGCCACTATCCGCAGGGATCTTTCAGTCCTCCACGATGAAAAGCGAATTCTTAAGGTTTTTGGCGGCGCAACTTCATTAAGTTCTACTGATGTCAACACTATTGAGCCCACAGTATCAGCCAAGGCTTCACTTAATATTGCTGAGAAAGAAGCAATCAGCAAATATGCTGCTTCTCTCATAAACGATGACGACTTTGTATATATTGACTCTGGTACAACAACTTTGGAGATGATCAAATTCATTGACAATACCAAGGCTAAATACATTACTAACGGTATCGTTCATGCCAAGAAGCTTCTTGAAAAGAACTTAAGCACAATGATAATTGGTGGCAGATGTAAGTTTGCTACAGAGGCCATAATTGGTCCTGATTGTATTGAGGGAATCAGCAAGTATCATTTCACCAAAGCTTTTATGGGAACTAACGGCATCTCTTTAACCGCAGGCTTTACTACTCCTGATGTAGACGAGGCCCTTGTTAAAGCGGAAGCCGTTAAGCATGCTTACATCTCTTATATTCTTGCAGACCACAGCAAATTCGGACTGGTAAGTTCCGTTACTTTTGCTGATATTACCAAATGTTGCATCATAACTGACAAGGAACCCAAGGCTAGTTATGGCAGCAAGACAATAATAAAGGTCGTATAAAAAGGAGGAAAGCAATGATTTACACCGTTACCTTTAATCCTGCAATTGATTATGTGGTACGAATGAGCGATGAGCTGCTCCCAGGAATGACCAACCGCTCCGATTCCGAAGAATGCTACTTTGGTGGCAAAGGAATAAATGTTTCTACTATCTTAAAAAATCTTGGACTTGATAATACAGCCCTTGGATTTGTTGCAGGCTTTACAGGCGATGCCATTGAGAAAAGCGTAAATGAAAGAGGCATCAAAGCTGATTTCATCAAGTTAAAAGATGGCATTTCAAGAATCAATGTCAAGATCAAAGGCCAGGCAGAAACTGAGATAAACGCTCAGGGTCCTATGATTCCAGAAGAGGATCAGAAAAAGCTCTTTGACAAGTTAAACACATTAAAAGATGGCGACATCCTTATCCTCGCTGGAAGTATTCCTAATTCTCTTCCAAGCGATGTATATGAAAAGATCATCGCCCTTGTAAATGACAGAAAGATCGAGGTTGTTGTGGATGCTACAAAGGATCTTTTGAAAAACGTCCTTAAATATCATCCATTCTTAATAAAACCAAACAATCATGAACTTGGTGAGATGTTTGGAACCGTCTTAAAGACAGACGAAGAGATTGAGGCTCATGCCAAGAAGCTTCAGGAACTTGGTGCCAGAAACGTCCTCATCTCAATGGCTGGAGACGGCGCAATGCTCATTACTGAAGCAGGCGAAAAATACAGAGTAGGTGTACCAAAGGGTAAGGTTAAAAACTCCGTAGGCGCAGGCGATTCAATGGTTGCCGGATTTGTAGCCGGATACCTCAAGACAGGTAGCTACAAAGAGGCACTCAAGATGGGTACTGCCGCAGGAAGCGCAACAGCTTTCTCAGACGACCTGGCAACAGGTGAAGCGATCAACGAACTGTACAATAACCTATAAGGTAAAGGAGGGTCTATGAAAATCACAGATTTACTTAAAAAAGAAGGCATTAGCCTTAACTGCAACGCAAATGATCAGATTTCAGCTATTGATGCTCTCGTAGAGCTTCATTCAAAGGTAGGCAATCTTTCAGACGCAAAAGAATTCAAAAACGCTATCCTTGAACGTGAAGGAAAGGGTTCAACAGCTATAGGAATGGGAATTGCAGTTCCTCATGCCAAGTCAGCTTCAGTTGCTAAGGCTGGTCTTACTGCTATCACTATTCCTGGTGGTATTGATTACAAGTCACTTGATGGCAACCCAAGTAATCTCTTCTTCATGATCGCAGCTCCTGATACAGCAGCTGACACACATCTTGAAGTTTTATCAAAACTCATGACTCTTCTTATGGATGCTACTTTTGCCAAGAAGCTTGTAGAAGCTAAGACAGCAGATGAATTCCTTAAGATCATCGATGACAAAGAAGCCGAAAAAGATAAAGAAAACGAAGCAAAGAATGCTACTTCTGCTCCAGCAAAGACAAGTTCAGCTAAAAAGCTTGTTGGTGTTACTGCCTGCCCTACAGGTATCGCACACACATTTATGGCTGCTGAAGCTCTTGAGCTTAAGGCAAAAGAACTTGGTATAGATATCAAGGTTGAAAAAGATGGATCAGGCGGAGCAAAGGATGTTCTGACAGCTTCTGAAATTGCAGAGGCCGATGCAGTTATCGTAGCTTGCGACAAAAATATCGAAATGGGCAGATTTGATGGAAAGCCTGTTATCATAACTTCTACAAAAGAAGCTATACACACTCCAGAAAAGCTCCTTGAAAAAGCTGCATCTGGTAATGTATCAATCTATCATCATACAGGCACAGTAACAAAGCGTGATGAAAGTACCGGAAACGAAAGTTTGGGAAGAAAGTTCTACAAGCACCTTATGAACGGTGTTTCACATATGCTTCCATTCGTAATCGGTGGTGGTATCATGATTGCTCTTGCATTCCTTATTGATACTATCTGCGGATACGGTGCAGATGGTGGTTATGACTTTGGTAACATGCTTCCACTTTCATCCTTCCTTAAATATGTAGGTGGTCTTGCAATGGGCCTTATGGTTCCTGTCCTTGCAGGATATATTGCTGAGTCAATCGCAGACAGACCTGGTCTCGCAGTTGGTTTCACAGGTGGTCTCCTTGCAGCCAATGGTAATGCTGCCCTTTTTGTAAATGACAAGCCAGCCTTCCCATGGGTTACAAGATTCTTTGGTGAGGGTGCTCCTCTCGATGGTTTCAACCATTTCATCGGATCATTTGCTTTCACAAATGAAGGTGCAACTGTTTCCGGATTCCTTGGAGGTATTGCAGCTGGTTTCCTTGCTGGTGCTATCGTACTCCTGCTCAAGAAACTTACAGCTAATTTCCCAAAGAGCTTAGAAGGAATCAAGCCTACACTCATTTATCCATTATGCGGTGTATTTATCATGGGTGTAGCAATGTGCTTTATCCTTAACCCAATTATTGGACTTATCAACACAGGTCTTTCAATCATGCTTACAGCCCTTAGTAATGCTGGTCTTCTTGCTCTTCTTGGTCTTCTCCTTGGAGCTATGATGGCTATCGATATGGGAGGCCCTATCAACAAGGCAGCTTACGTATTTGGTACTGGTATGCTGGATACAGCAGCTACTCTTATGGCTGCAGGTGCTCTGGCAACAGATCCTGAGGTACAGGCATGTTATATAGCAATGGCTTCTATCATGGTTGGTGGTATGGTTCCTCCTGTTGGTATCGCTATTGCATGTAAGTTGTTCCCTAATAAGTTCACAAAGTCAGAACGTGATTCTTGGCTTTCAAATATCGTAATGGGAAGTTCATTCATCACAGAAGGTGCTATTCCATTTGCTGCTGCAGATCCACTTCACGTAATACCATGTACCCTCGTAGGTGCTGGTGTTGCCGGTCTTCTCTCAGCAATCTTCAAATGCACACTTATGGCTCCACACGGTGGAATATTCGTATTCGCAACAGTTGGTCATCCACTTCTTTACATCGTGGCTTGGCTTGTTGGTTCCATCATTACAGCAGTTATGCTCGGCTTGATCAAAAAGCCTGCAAATAAATAATTAACATAATCTACCCGAGGGACTTGTTCCCTCGGGCATTGAAAAGAAAGAGGTATTAAAATGGTTTCACAGGTAGTAAAAGTAACAAATGAACAGGGAATGCACATGCGCCCAGCAAGTCTTTTTTCACAGACAGTAACACCATTCACAAGTGACGTTAAGATTGTATTTAACGGAACTTCTTATGATGCAAAAAGCGTTATGATGCTTATGAGCGCTTGCATCAAGTGTGGTGCTGAGATTGAGATCCAGTGTGATGGTCCTGATGAGCAGGAAGCTCTTAAAAAGGCTGTTGAGCTTGTAGAAAGTGGACTTGGAGATTAATTGGAGGTACACATGTTTAAAGGCATTGCTGCTTCACGCGGAATCGGTATCGGAAGCGTATGTGTCATAAAAGAGCACGATCTCAATTATGAGGCAAAAAAGGTTGAAGATACTGCCGCCGAAAAAGATCGCTTTAATAATGCAATTGAAAAGTTCAAAAAAGAAACTTCAGAAATGGCTGAAGATATCAGAAAGAGAATTGGTCCCAAGGAAGCTGAAATCCTTGAGGGCCACCTTGTTATGATATCAGACCCTTCAATGTCCGGTGAGATGGCAAAAATGATCGACTCAGGTCAATGTGCGGAATCAGCTGTAGAAGCTGTATGCGACATGTTCATCAATATGTTTTCCAAGATGGATGATGACATGATGCGTCAAAGAGCCTCTGACATAAGCGATGTTAAGGTAAGTATCCTTAAGATCCTTCTCGGAATCGAGGACGTTAACATCAGTCAGGTTGCGCCTGGTACTGTGCTTGTTGCCAAGGATCTCACTCCTTCTATGACTTCTCAGATCAACAAAGAAAACGTAGTTGGAATCATCACAGAGGTTGGTGGAAAAACTTCCCACTCTGCTATTCTTGCCAGAGCACTGGAAATACCAGCTGTTCTCTCTGTTCCTGATGCAACAGAGCTCGTAAAAGATAAAGAAACAGCAATCGTGGATGGAACAGAAGGCGTCGTGTTTGTAAATCCAGATGGTGATGTTCTTTCACAGTACATCAGAAAACGCGAAGATTATATACGCAAGCAGTCTGAACTTAAAGGATTCTACGGCAAGGAAACAAAGACCAAGGACGGAACAAGCCTTGAGCTCTTCTGCAATATCGGAACTCCTAAGGATGCCAAGAAAGCCATTGAATGCGATGGTGAAGGTATTGGTCTTTTCCGTTCAGAATTTCTTTTCATGGATAACAATCATATGCCAACTGAGGATGAGCAGTTTGCAGCTTACAAAGAAGTAGCTGAGACAATGGGCGGTAAGCCAGTCATCATCAGAACATTGGATATTGGTGGTGACAAGGATATTCCTTATCTCAACATGAAAAAGGAAGAGAATCCATTCCTTGGATATAGAGCTGTCAGATACTGCCTTGGTAACAAGGACAGTTATATGATACAGCTTCGTGCTATTGTTAGAGCAAGTGCTTTTGGAAAGATCAAGATCATGATCCCTCTTGTGACCTGTGTTGATGAACTTAGGGAAGTCAAAGCTCTTGTAGAAGAGATCAAAAAAGATTTCGATGCTAACAATATCGCCTATGATAAGGACATCGAAGTTGGATGTATGATAGAGACTCCTGCAGCATCTCTTATCGCTGATATTCTGGCGAAAGAGGCCGATTTCTTCTCAATTGGTACAAATGACCTCACACAGTATACAATGAGTGTAGATAGAGGAAATTCTGACGTTGCTTACCTATATTCTACTTTCCAGCCTTCAGTTCTTAGATCAATTAAGAACATAATTGAATGTGGTAATAAAGCAGGAATACCTGTAGGAATGTGCGGAGAGGCAGCTGCGGATCCACTTATGATCCCACTTCTCATCTCCTTTGGTCTTACAGAATTTAGTGTTAACCCTGTTCTTGTTCTTACAGCAAGATGCATAATCTCAAAGTGGAGCAAAGAAGAAGCTGATGAGCTTACAAATAAGATCATGGCTCTTGATAACGAAAAGGACATCGTAAAGGCTTTAAAAGAAGCTTCAAAGGACTGATAAATATAGATATTAAAATGACCCCGGTATGATGATCATACCGGGGTCATTTGTTGTATGTGAAATTAGTGCATATTCTGAAGTAATTCTATTGCTGTCTTGGGACGTTCCTGAGCTGTGTAGCCGTAGCTATTATATTTATCAAGAAGTCTTGCACGCATTTCTTCAGGATGGTTATATAATTGATCCATTATCCTATCAAAGGCTTGTTTCCACTCGCCCATATGGCCACCTCCATACTAACTCAACTACAGTAGCGGGATTAATCTTATCGTTTATTTCCTATTATTTCAACAACAAATTGCACAAAAAACTGTGAAAAAATTGTGTCTTTGAAAGTAAAAATCAAACCTTTGAAGGTATCATGAATTAAATTACTGGATCTTTTTTGCAGTAGCTCTGATAACACCAAATACGCCTACAGCAGTGAAAACATAAAGAAGAACCAGTGATCCGATGAACTGTCCTGTAGCATCACTGTATCTGATAACTTCTGGTGTATAAAGGAATGCTTCAATAAATGAAATGTGTTCATCAGAATATACCTTGAACACTTCTATAGCCCACTCAATTCTCTCTGCAACATATACCATGAGTATCATGATAATAGATGAAATAATAATTCCTTTGTTACTCATATTCTTGGCAAGAAGCTCATATCCCTTAAGTGTTGCAAATCCCATTACAAGTCCTCCTGCAACAGCAACATAGCCAAGCTGACCAATAAGAACGATCACAAGAACACCAACAAGTGAACCAAGAAGTGCACCTACAATACCAAGTCCAACATTCTCGTTTGCCTTACGCTGCTCAATCTGAGTGTTAACTGTTGCTGTAGCTGCCTGAAGACAATCAGGACATGTCTGGTAAATCTTGCCTCCGATATTGTAAGGAGCGATATCCTGTCTTACTGCTCCGCAATACTCACAAACATCTACATAGCCGTACTGCTTGAGCTTCTCTGTAACTGAATTTATAGCATCTACAACGTTCTTGGTCAATGCATTCTTCATAGCGCCCTTAACTGACACTACAAGTCTATTTCCTTCCATTACAGCGTTCTTAACTGCATCTGAACCGTCTTTAAGCTCCTTTAACACTTCTGGTGTAGGAAGCATTCCATTTGCGCGAACAGAAAAACTAAGCTGATATGTAATAGTGTTGATAGCAAGTGTAACGTGATAACCGTTTGCTACTCCTGTAAGTGACTCTGCCTCTTCGCTATAAAATAATCCCGTTACTTCTGAAAGTTCACGGAAATAAGCTATTGTGTTAGCATCCATCATAATAAATCTCTCCTTTTTACTTCTCTTTTGAAAACTCCTATGGAAGAATATCGTAATACAGTTTTTTAGTCAATACTATATTCTTACAAAAAAGCGCAAAAAAAGGTCCGGTAATTTTCCATTACCGAACCTTAGATATTAAAGCCTATGTATTAGACAATACCCTGAGCCTTCATAGCTTCTGCAACCTTAAGGAAGCCTGCGATGTTAGCACCAGCAACATAGTTGCCTTCGCAACCATACTTCTTGGCAGCATCATCAATGTTGTGATAGATATTAACCATGATCTGCTTGAGCTTAGCGTCAACTTCTTCGAATGTCCATGAAAGTCTCTCACTGTTCTGGCTCATCTCAAGAGCTGATGTAGCAACACCACCTGCGTTAGAAGCCTTACCACATACGAAGAGAACACCATTCTTCTGAAGGTATTCTGTAGCTTCAATTGTTGTAGGCATGTTAGCGCCTTCACATACGGCTGTTACGCCGTTTGCAACAAGCTGCTTAGCGTCATCAATAAGAAGCTCATTCTGTGTAGCACAAGGAAGTGCAACATCACACTTGATTGACCAAACGCCTCTTCCTTCGTGGTACTCAGCTGACTTTCTAGCTGCTGCATATTCTGTAAGACGAGCTCTCTTAACTTCCTTTACTTCCTTAAGAAGTGCTACATCGATTCCTTCTGGATCATAGATCCATCCTGTAGAATCTGAACATGTAACAACCTTAGCACCAAGCTGCTGAGCCTTTTCGATAGCATAGATAGCTACGTTACCAGCACCTGATACAACTACTGTCATGCCCTTCATATCCTTGCCATGGCACTTAAGAAGCTCTTCTGTAAGGTATAAAAGTCCATATCCTGTAGCCTGTGTACGAGCAAGTGAACCACCGTATGTAAGACCCTTACCTGTAAGTACGCCTTCATATACGTCTTTGATTCTCTTGTACTGTCCGTACAAATATCCGATCTCACGTCCGCCAACACCGATATCACCAGCAGGAACGTCTGTGTCTGCACCAATGTGTCTGTAAAGCTCTGTCATGAAGCTCTGGCAGAATGCCATTACTTCTCTGTCTGACTTGCCCTTAGGATCGAAGTCAGAACCACCCTTACCACCACCAATAGGAAGGCTTGTAAGTGAGTTCTTGAAGATCTGCTCGAAACCAAGGAACTTAATGATACCAAGGTTTACTGAAGGATGGAAACGAAGTCCTCCCTTGTAAGGTCCGATAGCTGAGTTGAACTGTACACGGAAACCATTGTTAACCTGTACCTGTCCCTTGTCATCTACCCAAGGTACTCTGAAAAGAATCTGTCTTTCAGGAGTTACAAGTCTCTCTAAAAGAGCATCCTTACGATACTCTTCTTCATTTGCCTCAATAACAACACGAAGTGACTCAAGCACCTCTTTTACTGCCTGATGGAACTCAGGCTGAGCTGGGTTTTTCTCTACAACGTAGTTGTAGATCTCATCAACGTATGACATTTTTCATTCTCCTTCCTGTGCATAGCACATAGCAAATATATGTATTTGCATAATAAACATCTTGATATACAAAAAGAGCGTAGAAAACCAAAGGTCTCCACGCCCCATTGCGCAAACACTGTCTGAAAAGCATTATACACTTTACTATTTTAAAGTGCAAGAGTATTTTTAAAAATTGTTACCACCATCATGCATCAATCAGAATTTTCTTCCGACTCATCATTATTTTCTTCATTATCACCATTATCAGTGTTTTCTTCCTGATTATTCTCTTCAGGAGGAGCCTCCTGTGGCTGTTCACTTTCATTGTTTTCCTCAGGTGCAGGCTGCTGTTCCTGTGGTGCTTCCTCCTTTGGCTTAGTAACCCACCTATAGAAAAATGCATGATGACCTATCATGTAATACTCACTGATTCCATAATAATCTGCCCAGTACTGCGTCATAAAGAATAGATAATCACCTACTCTGGCTCCGCCAAGAACTTCCTGAGCGGCCCTTATACAGGTTGAATTAGGACCATTAGAAATGATCAGTTCAACCTTACCTGAACGATAAGAAGCAAACTGCATATTTTGCGTAATAACACCAATAATGGTATTAGGGAAAGCTGAACTCTTCACTCTGTTCATAATAACAGAGCCAACACCAAGTTTACCTGTATATGACTCTCCGTCAGCCTCTGCCTGTATAGTAGCAGCAAGCCATGTAAGTTCATCTGCAGATGCTGAATATGATCCAGAAGTATCTTCCTTGGTAAGAGCAAGTCTGTCAGCAATCTGTTGAGCGAGAGCAGCATTCGCTGCAGCTGTCTGAGATTCCAATGATTTCATCTTGGCATCTAACTGCTGAAGCTGCTGATCATAGTTTGCAAGCTTATTCTTTTCAGAAGAAAGACTACTATTAGTAGTATTAAGCTGTCCCTTGACCTGATCTGTAAGACCCGCAAGCTCATCGTGCTTTTCATCGAGCGCTTCCTGATATTTATCAAGTTCTGCTTCTTTTTCTTCTACAACTGCCTTCTTAGCCTCAATCTCATCTTGAAGAGCCTGATACTCCCCAATCTTCTTTTGATCGTAATCAACAACAGCATTCAAATATTCAAATATGGTTAGGAATTCCTGGATGGATCCTGACTCCAGGAGAATACGGATAAGCCCCTGAGTACCACCCTTTTCATAGGTGGTCTGGATACGCTTTTTTAACGCTTCGTATCTCTCCCTCTCTTGTTTTTGGGCTTCCTGAAGTTCATTATTGAGCTTGACAATCTCTGATGAGACTTCAGCCATAGCAGCTTCTGCTTCTGAAATCTCACCATTGAGTGTATTTAATTTGCTATTATATCCATTGATAGTGCTCTGAAGAGCATTACTTTGACTTTGAAGATTAGTAACATTACTCTGAGTCTGCGCCTTCTCACCTTCTAAGGCCTTTATAGCCTCCTGAGTTTCTTTGGTCTGTTTCTCAAGATTTGATATTGTTTCCTGAGTCTCTTCTTCCTTTTGCCTCATGGAAGCAATGGTCTCATCAAGTTCGTCAGCGTAGCTGTCAAAAGAAAAAATATTCACAAATAAAAGAGAAAATAATAAAATCCCCGCGATTACTTTTCTTCGCATATTTCAGTAGTCTCTGTTCCTTCCGGTGTATCACTGGTATCTGCTTCTTCAATAACAGCTGGCGCTTCGGAAACTACTGTTTCCTCCTGCACAGGAGCTGCAGATACTATCTCAAGATCATTTTCTCCAGGGAAAATGATCTTATTGGTCTGTCTAATGAAATCCATCATATTGAGCATCTTAAGTGACTCAGAATGAGGCATTTCAGGACATTCGATCCATTTTTCAGCAATTGCTCTAACACAGGCCTCGACTTCATACTCGTAACCAGTCTTCTGCTTTGGTCTCTTGTAATATGCAATCTTCTTGTGGTCGGAATCATATACTGTGATTCCTTCAAAATTATTGATATTATCTACAACAATATAACCTTTGCTTCCGTAGATAACTCCGCTTCTATCACTTACTGATAAGGCTGAAGCATTTAAAACAGCCATCTTACCATTTCTATATCTAAGTGTGATGCTGTCATGAAGATCCATCCCAAGGTCATTAAATGAACACATAGATACAATATCTGTTACATCATTTCCAAATACCATGGATGCAAAGTTAAGAACATATACTCCAAGATCAAGTAATGCTCCACCACCAAGCTCTGGCTTGTTGATCCTATCTTTTGCTGAAATATTGTAGCCAAGATTAGCTGTAAGCATTGTAGGTTCGCCGATCACATTGCTGGCTAAAACCTCCATGAGTTTGTTTCTCATTGGCATATATCTGGTCCACATAGCTTCTGTAACCAAAAGATTTTGCTGTTCAGCATAATCAAATACTGCCTTGGCCTGTTTTTCATTTAGCATAAAGGCCTTCTCACACAGAACATGCTTACCAGCAGAAAGAGCCAGCATTACATTCCTGTAATGCTCTGAATGAGGTGTTGCAACATATATAAGATCAATCTTAGGATCACCTACGAGTTCTTCATAAGAGCCGTAAGCTTTCTTGATCCCAAATTTAGAAGCAAATTTGTCAGCACTTTCCTTAGTTCTTGAACCTACTGCATAGCAGGCAACTCCTCGTGTATTCTTGAGGGTAAGGGCCATAACCTCGGCAATCTTACCAGTTCCCATAATTGCTACTCTGAATTTTCCAAACATGAAAGTTACCTCCCTATAAACTAATATCAGTCTCCTAGGAATTCTGACTTAATGTATCCTGTACTTCCATTATACTCTACTTTTGCCCAACCATTTGAGTACTGTTCAATAACATTTACTGTTGAACCTGAGTAGACCATAGCAAGAACATCAGAATCTGTACTCTGTTCCTTACGAAGTCTAACTGAGTCATTGACCTGCATCTTGCCGGTCTTGGCTGATGTATCCTTATTAGCCTTGTTATCTGCTCCTGTCTCATCAGTAGCAGTTTTATCATCCTTATCGTCGGCAGAATCTGTTCCAGCCTCTACCACCTGCTCATCAATAACTTCAAAATACTCTGTCTTAACGTATGCTACTCCGCCCTTGTACTCGATCTTGCTCCAACCATTTGCAAGAGCTTCAAGCTGTTTGAATTCCTGTCCTTTTGTAGTCTTATCAAGAACATCTGCTGTTTCAGAATCTGAGCTTCTGATATTAACTACATCTGTAGCTCTGATAGTATGAACTGTTACAGTCTCTTTCTGCTCCTCTGTTGTAGCCTCTGCAGCAACCTCATCTTCTTCACTTGAAGCTTCTGAGCTAGCTTCTGAACTTGCAAGCGCTTCACCTACAGAAACCTGCAAACCTGTTCTCATCTTAGTAAGGAACTCTGCAAGCTCCTCATCTGCATTTACCATCTCATTGTAGCTGGATGCCACTCTGTTATTTAAATCAATGACATCTTCCTGAACACTGATAGTCTTGATGTACTCAAGCTCATTCTCATCAGCTATATCGCCATTAATATAAAGCCCTTCATCATTAGTACAAATATAAAGAGTCTCAAGTCCAGGTACTGGCTTGCTATAATCATAGAACTTAACTTCATTGTACACATATGCAATGTAGCTTCCTGCTACAGGACCAGGCTTTGTATATACTACGATATTCTCATAATCCTCAATATACTCAGCAGTAGCGACAGCCTTTAACACTTCTGTCTCTTCAAGGCCAACATATATCCTAGCAAGAGTATCTGAATCACCATTAGCCATTGCTGTGTAATATGTCTCTATAAGTGCATTCACATCTGGATATGCATTCTCTTCTAATGCTACATCTGGAATCTCATAGGTTGCTGCCACATCAGCATCACTAGGAGTCTGAGCCATCTCAACAGCTCTGTGATTAGCACTTAGCGCTATCACAACCGTAAGGCCAACAGCAACGATCAGCATTGCCGGCATCAAAAGTCTTTTATTATCACCAAGTATGGCAAATATATCTTTCTTTTCATTTCTCCAAGAATTTGGATTTTTCTTTTTTTTCATTATTCGAACCTCGAAATACAAAGTGTAGTAATCATATAAATATGCACGAGTAAACATAGTGCAACATTTAGATTTTAAGCCATATAGTCCATATAGTCAAATTTGTGAACATCCTATGAAGCCAGTCCCTTATTGAACTGAGCCCATACGTTATGCTATTATAGACAAGGTATTTGGCACCCGTAGTCTAATGGATAGAACGAAGGCCTCCGACGCCTTTAATGCAGGTTCGATTCCTGTCGGGTGCATTTTTCACTATTGACATATCAGATTGCATCTGATATGTTGAAATCAGAAAAAAACATCTTGAGAACGAACAGATGTGGGATCTTAGATTAACTGATCTCCTGTTGAATCCAAGGTGTTTTTTCTATTTTTCAATATTAAAGTATTCTAACAGTGTTATTTTCAGCTTCATACAGATACACACTATCACTTAGCACATCTCCTCCACCTACGACCATTGAGTTTACTTCCTTAACCATAGAATAGAGAAACTCTCTCTTTCCTTCCTCTTCAAAGTAAGGCATGACAATTGCTTCATGTATGGATGCAGGGAGGACAATGAAATCTCCTCCAAGCTTCTCTGAAATTTTCTCTGAAACACCTGGATAAAGAAATACTCCAGCGCCGTTTGTCTTGGCTTCATTGGAGATAACGTACATATCAAGTTGGCTCAGAAATGGAGCTAGTTCTTTACCTTTATCTCCAAGAGTTTCAAGGATGTGTTCGATTGTAAAAGGCTGTGCAGTGGGGGCATTCTCATAGATATTCTCCCAAAGCTCATCTTCTGAGATCTCCCAGTTTTTAAGATGATCTTTTTTGACAACAATGACTCCAGGTCCAAGAAATTCATCATCGACATTAACAAGTGGCACTAACGCAAGGTCCTCAAACATGACAAAAGGTACATCTTCCAAGTATTTTCTATTTTTCTCAAAGTTGATCACTTTAAAAAAGAGTTTTCCACAAATCTTAGAAAAATCCTCATAATAATTCACGTCAACTGAGCCCTCTGGTGCATGCTTACGATAAAACTCCAAGATATTTCTGACTATCTTCATAAGAACTATTCCATTCTTGTAGTCCTTATAATACTGATCAAGATAGATCGTTGGCGCTATATTTTCGCCCTTTTTCTTGATATGAACAGCGTGACAAATAATGCCGTTATTCTTAAGGACCTCCTTATAGCTAACCTCCACACTATCTCCAAGTACATCAGCAATTTCTGCCACGATAATATTTCCAAATTCTTTAATATCCATTTACTAAATAAACCTTTCATTTCCATTTGAATTTCTTATTTTTGAGCAAAAGAAAAGACAATAGAAAAACGCATTTCGCGTTTAACTATTGTCTTACGTTTAGTTTCTATATTCAGTATTACTGATTAAACTCTTGAGAGATACTCACCTGTTCTAGTATCGATCTTGATAACATCACCTTCGTTAACAAAGAGAGGTACTGATACGCTAGCACCTGTCTCAACAGTAGCAGGCTTTGTAGCACCTGTAGCTGTATCGCCCTTGAAACCAGGCTCTGTCTCTGTGATTGTAAGTTCTACGAACATTGGAGGCTCAACTGCGAATACACTTCCGTTGTAAGACATAATCTTACAAACCTCGTTCTCCTTAACGAACTTAAGAGAATCACCGATCTGATCTGATGTAAGTCCGATCTGCTCATAAGTCTCTGAATCCATGAAGTTGTAGATGTCGCCATCCTGATAGAGATACTGCATATCCTTCTTGTCAATTCTAGCTGCAGGGAACTTCTCAGTAGGACGGAAAGTTGTCTCCTTAACACCGCCGTTGATGATATCCTTGAGCTTTGTTCTTACGAAAGCAGCGCCCTTACCAGGCTTAACATGCTGGAATTCAATAATCTGACATACGTTGCCATCAATCTCGATGGTTACACCATTTCTGAAATCACTTGCAGAAATCATAAAAATCCTCCTAAAATAACGGCAACGGCTTTCAGACGTCCGTTCGCCAAATATTATCACATCAAACAACTAACTTAGTTTATACTAAAAGTCTTTTTTTTTCAACCATTTTTTGCATACATTTTTACATCATCGCAGATTCTTTTTTCATTCTATTGTGTCTATTTACTGACTCAAAGAATCCTGTTTTTTCTGTAATGAATTCTAAGATGTCAGATGATAATGCTTCAGGATGTTCAATGATAAAGTTTTTGATCATATCTATCTTCTTTTCATTACCTTCTATTTTCACATATGCGATAACTCCGAGAACAAATCCCTCGTATGTATCCTCTACGTTATTTAATAATTCCAATAATTCATCCATACTTTTTCCCTTTCAAATCCCATAAAATGGATAAAAAGAATCCTCCTTAATTATAAGATAATATCTTTTTTTGTTAAACAATTTCTTTGTTTGAAAAAGCCATATGAATTGCGGGAATCCGCATATAGCTTCTGTTCCGAAAAGGAACTGAATAATAAAAGAAACAGCATGTAATAAATTATCACATGCTGTTTTTCTTGTAAAGAGAACCTTATTAAATCAATAGTCTAGAGGTACTTTTCCAAAATCCATATCAGAAGCATAATAATAGCTGGTGTAACCTGTCTGGTTATAGCAGGTATTCTGCCAAGCAACACTTACGCGGTACATGATATCATCCATTGGTGTGTAAAGCTTGTGCTCTGTGATATCTGTGTTGGTATATATACGAAGAGCTGAGTTATCCTCAAGACGGAGTACTATCTCTTCTCTGAAGTCTCCAAAAAGATCTGCCACTAGGCAAGGATTACCTTTTGTTCCGTTATTGGTGAGGGTATTCTCTGGAGCAAGCATCACGCCATGAGTTATGTCATTGATGACACCTCTGTGCTCGCCATCAATATAGTCATGTCCATCGATCACCTGAGTAGAAAGATCTGCTGCCCAGCGAATAGCCTGGTTGGTAGATGGAGCCTTCAGGTCAAGCTTCTGTCCCTTGCAGGAATAAACATCATTTACCCAGCACTGAAGTCCTCTGACATGAGGATCAATATCTCCTATCATGCATCTTCCAAGGTCTGATTCTGCATAAACTCCAAATTTACCAGTATCTTTTCCAGCCTCATCGATTCCTCTTATAACTACGCCAGTTCTGGCATCTCTCAGAGCATAACCATAAGGAGCTGCCTTGGCGCCTTCAAATACGTTGAATATCTGGAAACCTTCTCTGTCCGGGTCAATATGAGCCACATGCATTGAATCTCCATGCCCCATCTTGGCGTAGGTTCCATCAGGAAGATAGTCATAGCTTGAATATAAAACGCTGCCATCATGATCGATGCAAGCTGCACCATAGATGATCTCCTGCTTGCCATCATCATCAACATCAGCTACAGCAAGAGAATGATTGCCCTGGCCAGCCAAAATGCCGTAAACAGGATCACTTCCTACTCCGCCATGTGGGTTATCATTGAAAGGATTCTTCATTGGCACATGTCCGCTGTCCACAAGCCACAGCGGAACAAATCTTGTGCCATCAAAATTGTATGCTGCTAGAGTAGTTCTGGTATAATAACCTCTGCACATAACAAGGCTAGGATGCTGACCATCAAGATATGCAACACCAGCAAGGAATCTGTCGACTCTGTTGCAGGGCTCTATCCTCTTCATGGCATAATCACCCCACATAAGCCCGTCATCGCCTCTTGGCACAGGATAATCTATTGTGCAGAGCTCTCTTCCGCCACCTGAAAACATTGTAAGATATTCAGGTCCTTCATATATAAAGCCCTCGAACTTATCAAGCTCGTTTCTAGGGCTCTTTTCCCTGGCGAACACATTGATAAAGTAATCTACAAGTTCTTCAGCGTCCTTCCTACTAAGAGGATAGCTGTATTTAACAGGGATTCCAAAGCACTCTTCCAATGTAGCCGGCCAATGTCCAGCCTTAACCTCAGGATGCTCAGTCCAATACATGAAAAGAGCTATCATATGCTTTCTGTAATCCTCAGCTGAGCATACGTATCTATTGGTATGTGCAACGCCCTTTAATACGTCTTTTTTAGGAATTGTGATGAATTTAGTAGATGTCTCTTTTCCTGATTCATCATACCTTGTGATCTTGGTACCGGGAGCTGTCTTGACTGCCATCTCAGCCTTGCCATCTCCATCAAAATCATAGACCATAAACTGAGTGTAGTGAGCACCAGCTCTGATGTTAGGTCCCATATCCAGTCTCCAGAGGATCTGGCCTGAAAGTCTGTAGCAATCAATTATGCATCTGCCGGTATAACCCTTGATAGACACGTCCTGAGAATTTGTAGGGTCCCATTTTACGATATATTCATACTCTCCATCACCGTCTACATCGCCAACACTCATATCATTCAGAGTATATTCAAATTTCTCGCCAGCAGGTGTCACGCCTCCCTCTGGCTTTTTTACAGGAATATCGATATAGTTCTTGCCACTTGTAAAGGCAGTAACTTCAGCGCTCTTTCCCTCGGCATAAAGAGCTTTCATACACTGACAGTTACTTTTGTAATGTTCCCTTAAGACTTCCGGAATCACCAATTCCACGCAATATCTAGAGTCTTCCGTACCATCTTTATCCAGATAATTAGTTGAATCATTTACGTTGGCTATAAGGTCTCCATCCCTGTATATATTAAAAGAAACACCAGTTAAGCCTGTATCATTATGTCCAAAGGCCTCTCGTTTAAATAGTCTCCAGGATAAAAAGATTCCTGTGTTAGTCTTTACTGCTATAAGTCCTCTGCTTAGGTTTTCTCTCTGTTCCATTTGTCTCCCTTTGGTGCCTTACGCACCAATTATTTCCTTTAGTCTCTTTGCAACAAAACCTGCATATACAAAAGCACCTTCAAATTTTAGATGTGCATTATCTTCTTTTCCTAAAGGTGCACTTTCAAACATGTCCTTATCAAGGTTCATGTATATTCCCTTGCAGGCTTCTTCCCCAATCTTCGTGTTGTACTGCGCTGTCTCTTTTCCAAGATCAATGAGTTCAAGCTTCATCTCTTCTGCCAGCTCCATCATCTTGTCTCTATATTCAGGAAAAGAGATCCTGCATACCTTATTGTCATCAAAATCCTTCATGGCTATGGCAGTCACTAGAACCGGCACAGCGCCTTTAGAAAGAATCGCCTCAACATATTCTTTCTTTAGCCTTTCCTTGTACTCAGAAGGAGACAGATATCTCTCTTCCTTTTCCTTGTAGGCATCATTGTGGGCTGACTGGATAAGGACATAATCGCCATTTGAAACGTCTTTTATAAGGTCTTGCCATCTGCCCTCATCCGAAAAGCTCTTTAAACTCCTGCCTGCCATGGCTCTGTTATCAATAATCACACTAGACGTCTCATAAGAAACAGCATTATCGAAGCTTGAGCCTTTCGAATGCCTGATACATACATCTAATGCATCAAAGTATTTGTAAAGCTCCGCTCCCCAGCCGCACTGCGGAGCATCACTTAATTTGTAGGTCTGAACTGTGGAATCCCCAGCCAAGAAAATCTTTGTCTTTTTCATCTGCATCCTCCTAGTTAAAGCTCTCTGGAAGGTCATCTCTTACAAATTCAAGGGCCACAATGGCGTTAAGGCACCACTGGGCAAAGACATTTGTAGATACCCATGGAATCTCTTTTAGCACCTTCTGATTACCAGCAAGAGGCACATCTACTGTCTTGATGGCACCATCTTTAAGTTCAGTCTTAAGACTGTCCTTAAGGATCTCCCAGACTTTTTTGCCAAGTTCTCTGTCCTTATTATAGTAGGCACCATAAGCTATGACACCTGCTGCCATAAATGGATATGCAAAGCTTCTGTTACCTATCCTGCCGCCTGAGAGCTTATTTTGTGTCTCATTATCAAGGGGATAAAACGTTCCATAGTAAGCAAGCATCTCATTCCACTTAGTATCATCCAATAGATCTGTCAGCTCAAGCCATGTCTGCTCAGATCCCTGACAGATGGAAAGATGACTTCCTCCCGTTGCTCTATCTCCAATATACCTCAAATGACTTGTCTTTGGATCATATTCGAAATCTGTTCCTGAAAGAAGTCTTAGAGGTGTCTGCTTCAAGTCTTCAATGCCAGTCTTTATCTTATCAAGATATGCGTTATTTTTGTTTATCTCCCACTGTGTGAGCCAGTTGGAAACATAGCTGCTCCAATCTGGGCCGGTTCTTGCATGTGTAGGATAGACCATTTCCTTTTTATCAAAGAAAAATCTAAGAGGATCAGTCTCAATTGTTGAAAAATCTGCATCCTTTACTTCATCAAAAATGTCTCTTAACCTGAAATCGCCAGTTAAAAAGTACATCATCCTGTTGTGACCAGCCATGGCGATCCTTGGCTCTTTACAAGGACATCCCCAATGGCGTACATTGTGCCTTGAGCCAAGTCCCTGATACTTACCAAAATGGTAGATATCAACCTCAGAGCAATGCCTTGTCATAGCTTCGCATATAGTAAAGACGTCCTCTCTCTGGGTCCTTAGGAAATAAAACCAAAGCCAGAAGGTTGGCACAAGCTCAGTGTTCTGCCAGGCGTATCCACCCATATCATAACGCCAGGAGTGCCTTTCCTTGTCGTAGGTATGCATGAAATCGCCATAGTCAAACATTCCATACCATTTTCTTACTTCTACTTCACTCTTATAGAATTCAAATGCACTTTCAAGCTGGTCTTCAAGCCAGTTCTCGGCTTCACTATCTCTTTTAACAAGGCTCCAATAGCCAAATGCACGCAGATCGTGATAGTACTCTGGTGAAGCTATGTAAAGAGCTTTCTTCTGAATGCTCTCACAGAAATCTGAAAGCTCAGTATCTGATGGGATCACATTCTCGTTAAATCGAACCGCAAACTCAGAGGTATTGGCAATTCCATAGGCACTTGCGCCAAATACATCAAAGCCCTCGTAGTAAGTTTGTGAATAGCCTGTATCTTCATAGTGCCTAAAGTCCATGGCATCTGCATCAGGAGTCACAAGCCAAATGGTTCCTGTAGCCATGTTCTTAGACAGGTCCTTTACTGATAATGTTGAAGGGTATTTCTGCCAGAAGTCCTTGAGTCCCAGCATGACACTTCCTTCATCTGAGCCAAAAGAAATAACGCCAGGGGCTCTGTGTCCATGAAGGCCGTCTATAAGGCATACATTGGCTTTGGCAGTTCTTTTCCTGATAACAAAGTGTTCAGAGCTATCCTGATAGAGTCTGTACTCATCCCACACAGGCATCATTTTGGAAGCATCTATAGCATTTCTGCCCTCTTCGCTCTCTGGATCAAGTATGATCTTCTCGCCCTTTATCTGTTTGTGATAGATCTCATCAGATACTCTTGGATGCCAACAAAGAAGCATTGCACCAACTTCTGAAAAGGCTCCATTATCTGCAAGTGCCTTGAAATGTCTGTTATACTGCTCTCCACTTACAGGCACGTCAAAAGAGATTCCTACACCCTTTATAAACTCTTTTGATTCATCTATATCCAAAAAGAAAGTGTGTGTAAACCTAAATTCAGGGCAATCTCTGTAGATTTCCATGTAGATCGTGAATGGAAGTCTTTTGGACTCCTTGTTTTCAGTACTGATGTGGGTTCCAGAGAACTTAACAACAACGCGCACATCTCCTTCTTCCACTATTTCTGCATTTTTAACGATTCCCTTGTATGAATGAACTTCTTTATTATATTCACCCTTCCGATTCTCAATTAGAGCATCACATCTGGCAGACTCTATGTATTTCTTGCCCTTAAAAAGAGCTTCTTTAAACAGCTTATCTCCGTCCTTACACACGAGCACAGAGACAGATCCCGCTTCTATACGGAATCCGTCCTGTCCCATGTCAGAAACCTCGATCTTACCTTTGCCATAACTGATTTCCTGATTCAAAACCGGATCAATAACAGCTTTTTTGCCCATAGCTTCCGCATCTGCAGTATGAGCGGCCCACTTGATACTTCCATCAGGCCAATAAGCTGTAACCCTTGACTGAACTGGAACCTGTCCATTTTCACCTTTCAGGGTAAAAGAGATATTATCTCCATGAAGTTTTCCTTTTTCCCACATACTTCCAAATGTTGTATAGCCCTTTGAAGATCTGTTTTCTAATCTTTTTACTTCCATCTCTTTTTTCCCTTCATTAAACACCCAAGCCGCCGCAGACTTTGCGACGGCTTGAGATTCAATCTTTACTTATTATTTTACCTGTGCATTTACTTCATCAATGATCTGCTGATATCCACGATCAAGAACATCCTGCCAAGCAGCCTTGAGCTCGTCCTCATTGATCTCGCCGCAGATATACTGTGTACGAGCCTGTGAGATCTTGTCATCAAGGTCCTTACCCTGTGAAGCGTATGTAGCTGAGTTGATAAGGTATGGAAGAGCTGGGTTAAGAACTGCATACTTCTCAGCATCTGCCTTTACATCTGCCTCTTTGATCTGACGCTCTGTCTTTTCCTCTGTAAGTTCTGACTCTGTTCCAGGAATGTAAGCAACGAGCTGGTTAAGTCCGTTGTAGTTAGCCTTAAGAGCATCATCAGAAGCATCAAGACGAACTACATTGCCGTTCTCGTTGATCTCGTATGTAACACCCTCAAGACCATAGTTTGTAAGGATAAGCATCTCCTCATCACACATCTTGTCGAGAAGTGTAAGAGCTGCTTCGATCTTCTCTGGTGTGTCGCAAGTTGAAGCTGAAAGTGTGAAGTATCCGTTGTAACCTGATGTTGCCATTGTCTTGCCATTGATGTTGCTAAGAAGGTTCATTGAAGCAAACTGTGAAGGATCTGTAACTGAAGGAATCTCGTTGTTTACGAAGTAATCCCAGATACGTCTTCCACCATCAAGAACGTCGATATATACACCGTTCTCACCATTCTTACATCCATCTGACCATGTGTCTGTTGTACGTGAAGCCCAGTCTGAAGGCATAAGGCCTTCTTCGTAGCACTTCTTGAACCAGTTAAGAGCCTCAAGGTACTCATCCTGCTGCCATACTGGAATAAGCTTTCCATCTTTCTCAGCCCATCCGTTACCGCAACCAAACCATGTCTGCATGATATCGAAAGGACCTGTGTAAGATGTCATCTCAAGACCGATTGTATCGTTCTTGCCGTTTCCATCTGGATCGCCATATGTGAACTGGTAAAGCATGTTGTAAACATCATCGATTGTCTTAGGCTCAGCAAGTCCAAGTGCATCAGCCCAGTCCTGACGATATGAAAGACCATAACGACCAAGTACACGTGCTCTGTAGATACCGATCTGCTTGCCATCTACTGTAAGAGACTCTGCTACTCCTGGGTTCTGCTGTGAAAGGTTAGGATACTTTGTAGAATCCTTAAGGTACTCTGTAAGGTCAACAAAAGCACCCTGCTTAGCTGCTGTTACAACTGTTCCTGTTACAGCGCCGTTCCATGTCATGATCATTGGCATAGACTTAGGATCCTGCATTGCAAGTGTTGCCTTCTCTTCAAGTACATCACTCTGTACCCACTGGATTTCAACGTCAACGCCTGTATGTTCCTCAAGCTGCTGCATAACCTGCTCAGCATAGTCACCTGTGTTAGATGCACCTGAGTTAAAGTCGATTGCCATAAATGTTACAGGTGGATACTCTACAGGTGCATCAGAAGCTGTATCTGCCCCCGCATTGTCAGCTGTCTGTGTTGATGCTGTAGAATCTGTTCCTGTTGTCTGTGTGTTTGAGCCACACGCTACTACCCCAAGTACCATAGAAGCACTTAGTAATGTTGCTAATAACTTCTTTTTCATAGAAATCCTCCTTCATTGGATGAAAAAATATATGCAAACTTCCTTGAAATAAGGAAGTTCTGCTCTCAACCTTTAACCGCTCCTACCATAACTCCTTTTGTAAAGAACTTCTGAACGAATGGGTATATTACGAGGATAGGTACAGTTGCAATAAGTGTTGTTGCCATTTTAACTGCTTTATCTGGTGGAGCTCCATTCTGGTCATAGTAGTCCATCATGATATCACTGATAGCACTTGCCTTAAGAACAATATTTCTCAGCATGATCTGTACTGTGTATTTGCTAGGTGTCTGAAGATAGATCATAGCGTTGAAATAATCGTTCCAGTAGCCTACTGCGTAGAAAAGAGATATTGAAGCAAGTACTGATTTGGAAAGTGGAAGAATGATAGTAAGGAATGTTCTAAACTCACTTGCTCCATCCATATATGCTGCTTCCTCAAGCTCCATAGGAAGCTCCTGGAAAAAGTTCTTTATGATGATCATATTGAAGGGGCTGATGGCTCCGATAAGGATAAGTGCCCAGTATGAATCATAAAGTCCATAGGCTCTAAGTACCATGAATGTTGGAATCATACCGCCTGAGAAAAGCATCGTTACGATTACCATGTTAAGGAAGAAGTTTCTTCCCTTGAAATGCTTTTTGGAAAGTGGATAAGCGAATGTAGTAGAAAGAACCATGTTCACTACTGTTCCAAAAAGTGTAAGGATAAATGAATTCTTAAGTCCCAGTAAGATGTTTCCATTATTGATAGAATATTTGTATGCGTTAAGAGACCATACTCTTGGAATGATGAAGAATGCTCTCTCCGTCAACTCTCTGTCTGTAGCAAATGAACCTGCTGCAATGTAGAGGAATGGAAGAAGTGTGATAATTCCAACGCATCCCATAAGTGTATAGATGATAACGTCTGTAATTCTATATCCAAGACTCATCTTTACGCCGCGGGCATCTCTTTTAATGATCTTTGTTTTAGCCACGTTTTCTTCCTCCTTCCTTAATAGATTCCTGACTCACCAGCTTTTTTAGCTGTCCAGTTAGCACCAAGTACCATGATCATTCCGACGATGGACTTAAACATACCAGCTGCTGTTGAGAATGAATACTGTGCGTTCTGAATACCTCTTGTATAGATGAAGGTATCAAAAACTTCTGCATAAGCTACGTTAAGATCGTTTCTCATAAGGAATATCTGCTCATAGCCTGTGTTAAGAATTGAACCAACTCTAAGGATCAACATGATGATTACTGTGCTCTTGATCGCAGGAAGTGTGATGTGCCACATCATCTGCCATCTTCCGGCACCATCTACTCTGGCTGCCTCGTACATTTCCTGATCAACGCCAGCAAGAGCTGCCAGATAAATGATTGTTCCATAACCAGTTTCTTTCCAAATGTCCTGACCAACGATCAGTCCCCAGAAATGCTTGGCACTTGAAAGAATAGGGATTGCTGATCCGCCCATCATCTTAATGAGCATATTTATAAGACCGTCATTTGTGTTAAAGAGCTGATATGAAAGTGAAGCTACAATAACCCATGATACAAAGTGAGGGATATAAATAAATGTCTGAACAAGCCTCTTGTACCAGTTGTGTCTGATCTCATTAAGTAAAAGAGATAAGATGATCGGAGCTGGGAAATATAAAACCAACTGGGTTAATGAAATACCAAGTGTATTTCTAAGTAATATCAGGAAGTCCTGATTTGAAAAGAACTGTTTAAAGTTATCAAACCCTACCCATGGACTTCCCCATATTCCCTGGAATGGGGAATAGTTTTTAAAAGCGATTACGAGACCTGCCATTGGCACATATCGGAACAAGATGAAGTACAATAGTCCCGGAAGCAGCATCAGATATAATCCTTTGTGACGCCACACGTATGCCAGTAGCTTTCGATCTTTACTACTATTCATACCTACCTCCTAAAAGCGTTTTAGTAATTGTGTCTTTATTTCAAGCTGTTCGCTTTGTATGTGGAAATTATATGAATGCTCATCTCATAACGTCTATAATCAATTTCTTGCATAATAAAAAACACCCGATTTCTCGGATGTTTTTAGAAGTAATCAACAAAATGATTATACCTGTTCTGCCCTGGATACCTGTCTGAATTTACCAGGAGTAGTTCCTACCATCTTGTTAAAGAATCTTATAAAGTTCTGTGCGTTTGTATAACTAAGTTTCTCTGCTATTGCTCCAACTGTCATATCCGAATTTGTCAAAAGATCTTTTGCAAGCTTTAACTTATACTGCTCCACATACTCTGTGAAGGTCATATTCTTTTCTTCCTTTAAGACTCGCCAGATATAGCTTGTATGATAGCTAAGTATCTCTGAACATTCATTAATAGTAATGTTTCCAGATTTTGATTCAACCAGCTGTTCAATAGCAGCCATTATTGTTCCTGACTGATTCTCAATGAGCTGATTCTGCTTGTAGATCACAGGATCTATCATATTAAACTTAATATACTTTCTAACTCTGTTAAGATCATGGTAATCAATGATTACAGGATAAATATCTTTAACTTCTTCTCTAAATACATCCATTCCCAGGCCAGAGTTCTGAGCTTCCATTACTATGGAATTAACCAGCTGTAATAGTATTGGTATTGTGTTATCACGTGTTATTTTTTGTCCTATGAGATTAGCAAATATCTCATCAATCAACCTATAAGCTGATTCTTTATCACCAAGCCTTAATGCTCTTTGAAGTTCCTGTTCCTTGTCTTCATCGTACTTAACAAGCGCATATCCAGAATCTTCACTGTAGCGGCTTACAAAGCTTCCTGTATCTATCTTTCCATGCTGTATAGCCTGAGCACTTTCTGTGTACGCCTCATTTATCTGGTAGATATTGGTGTATGGTCTGCTGATACCTATTCCAATGTTCATACCGTACTTGTTGTAGATGTACTGCCTGATGTAATTGTAGTTCTTTAACATGATCTCCCTGAACTCCTCAGTATCCTTCGTTTCCACAAAGGCAACAACTGATCTTGAGTAATACACCATAGGAAGAAAGTACTTTCTGGTATCAACATTCCTTTTGAGCTCATCTATGATCTCTGTGCATATTCTCTTCTCTTCATCAGCAGAGATAACAGTGTCTTCATTTATCATCTTAAGAACAAGTGTTATTATCAGGTAATTCTCTGGAATCTTGTCCGATAGAGAAAGTCTGTAGATATATTGATCTATCTCTTCTTTGGTAAGCTCATTTCTGTAAAGCCTCATTGCAAATAGATTTGTGGTGTGTTCAATCAGCGCTTCATTTTTGTTATCGAGCCTTTTTACGCTGTTAGTCAAATATTTCAGTTCGTCCTCTCCAGGAAGGAGCTGTTCAGAATTTTCCTTGGCAATCTCAGATGCAGCGGCGTGAATTGGCTTGTATATGCTATAGAAAACGATTATCGATATCAATAACAAAAGTAATACAACAATCACAAATCCAAACACCTGATATATATTAGTAAATATCTCAAGTCCTTCATTGTAATAAGAAACATAAAGCTGAAGTCCTGCCACTGAATAGGTACTTCTGCTTACATAAACTTTTTTGCCTTTTCCTATATTAAGAATGTGACTGGTCTCATCTGGCTCGTCTAGTTTGTACTGATCTATAAGCTTCACCAGTTCGTCATTTGTTGAAAAGATAACCTCTCCATCAGCAGAGTAAAGAACTGCATCCTGATTCTTTTGAAGCTGTTTTTTCAGATCAGTCGTTATCTGTTTCATATTCATATTTATGACAAATAGTGCATATGGAGTGACCTCTGAATAAGGAACAAACAGTATCAGATCAAGACCGCTGATAGGGACTGTCATCCTGTAGTCCCTTGAATTCTTGTCTGGAGCTTCGCTGTCTATATATATCCAAAGGTTCTTGGTGTAGGTTTCTATGTAGGTATTATAGATATCCATGATCTCATCAAGGTTAAGGACCTCGCTTGTTGGATATCTTCCCCTACTACCCAAGACAGTGCCTGTCTTAAAGTTTACAAGCGTATAAGCAGAAACATAATCAGAAACTATATTATTACCAGAAAGAGTATCCGCTGCATCAGTTATGGCGCTGACCTGATCATAATCAATATCGTTCTCAACGATATACTTGACCTCATCATTTGTCTGAGTTGCAAGATAATATTTATATACGGTAACAAAAGTATTCTCCAAACTTGCCATGATATTATCAGTATCTTTAGATAGTTCTGAAACCCTCAGTTCCGTATTTCTTTCTATATAACTGCGCACAAAAATAGTGCCAAAGGACACCACTGTCACAATAAGAAACAGTGTTATCGCAATTAGCACTCTATACTTGTACCTCATATTCTTAATAATCTTCAACACCATAATCCCCCAAAAATGATATTTGCTAGGATTATAGCATTATTTGTTTTACATTTTTATTAAAATATTGACCTAAATCTGTACATAATTGCACAAATTTTATGTAACCCACTCCGTTTCCATTTTTTATCATAAAAGCATCAAGATAATGCCCTTTAAGAAACCAAAAACGCTTAGTGGGTTTCCTTGATGTAATCCATAGCCTCCAGATATCCATCAAGGCCGTGACCGTAGATCTGCTTGTCACAGGCAGGTGCTGTTACTGAGATCTTGCGGAATTCTTCACGGGACTGGATGTCTGAGATATGGACTTCTACTTTGGTGATGTTCTCGATGCTCTTAAGGGCGTCGTGGATGGCGTAGCTATAGTGTGTATAAGCTCCAGGATTGATGACTATGCCTTCTGTACCATCACTGTAGGCCTCTTGGATCCTGTCGATTATGGCTCCTTCGTGGTTGGACTGGAAAAGAACTACTTCATCGCCATCTTTTTTGGCTTTTTCGCTAATAAGATTGCAAAGGTAGTCATAGTCCTGATTGCCATATACTGCCTTTTCTCTTATTCCAAGAAAGTTTAAGTTTGGTCCGTTAATTACAAGTATCTTCATCTCTTATCCTCTTTATCAGATCCAGGTCACTTTAAGGTTTCTATACTCAGCGATCATAGGTGCAAGCTGACGAAATCCTACGTTTCCACCTGTCAAAAGATCTCCATAAGTCATGCCATCATCGACAAATTCAAATATCTGAAGGTCATTTACAAAGAATACAACTTT
Source organism: Butyrivibrio hungatei DSM 14810 (assembly GCF_900143205.1). GTDB lineage: Bacteria > Bacillota > Clostridia > Lachnospirales > Lachnospiraceae > Butyrivibrio > Butyrivibrio hungatei. The sequence continues at coordinate 288,900 of NZ_FRDH01000003.1, forward strand.
GTTCTTGGTCTTAAGAACAGTTATCTTGTACCAGTCAGAATCAACCGATGCATCAGGAATAGGATCTGCTCCCTGACATACCAGGTGAAAACCATAGCTTTTTCTTAAGTTACAGGTATGAAAGGCTCTTTCATCTGGCTCTTTTCTTCTGAAATATGAAACGTGGAAGGCATTGATGTCACCTGAATGGTACTGTCTGTACTCACCAGTTCGTTTTTCAAGTCCCTCGTCAAAGATATTTCCAGCTCCGTTTCTTGCTTTAGCTGCAAAAAACATCATGGCAAGTCCAGGCTCTTTTATTGGCCTGAACTCCCATTCAATCTTAACATCTGATGGAAAAGACACTGGACACCATAAAACAAAGTTGGCTTTCTGACCTTCCTCTGCAGAAAGCTCATTCTCAAGTCTCATGGCTCCGTTATCAAAAGATATCCTGGCTTTTCCTTCCAAAATAAAATCTTTAATATCTTCCTGTGAAGAAAGCTTATTTTCATAGATTATTTTTGACATTGTAATCCCCCGAATAACATTATCAAAGTTTAGCAATATCTACGAGTTCAAGACCTTCTTCTGTTTCTTCTGTCTCCAAGCTTGTTACAAGAGCTCTTGCTGTATCAAGGGCTGTGATAACGTTAACACCTGTCTCAATTGCAGTTCTGCGGATAAGGAATCCATCACGACTCTTATCTCTTCCCTGAGTAGGTGTATCGATAACAAGGTCAATCTTGTGACCAAGAATAAGGTCGATAACTGTAGGTGACTCCTGGCTGATACGGTTGATCTTTCTTGCTTTTACGCCGTTCTCATTGAGTGTATCAGCTGTTGAACGAGTTGCATAAATGATATATCCAAGTTTTTCGTATCTGCGTGCAATATCGATAATCTCGCCCTTATCAGAGTCTTTTACTGTAATGATCATCTGTTTGTATTTAGGAAGCTTGACGCCTGCTCCAACGAAAGCCTTATAAAGAGCTTCATTGAAGTTCTTGCTGATACCAAGACATTCACCTGTACTCTTCATCTCAGGTCCAAGGCTGATCTCAGCTCCTCTGATCTTCTCAAATGAGAATACTGGCATCTTGATAGCCACATATCCAGCCTCTGGCTGAAGTCCAGGCTTGTAACCAAGGTCTTTGAGCTTCTTGCCCATCATAACCTCTGCAGCAAGGTCAACTATAGGAATACCTGTTACCTTACTGATATAAGGAACTGTACGGGATGATCTTGGGTTTGCCTCGATGATGTAAACCTCATCTCCTACAGCGATGAACTGAACATTTATAAGTCCGATTACATGAAGTGCCTTGGCAAGTCTTCTTGTATACTCGGCAATTGTCTCTTTTACCTTATCAGAAAGAGACTGTGCAGGATATACAGAGATTGAATCTCCTGAGTGAATACCTGATCTCTCGATATGCTCCATGATACCTGGGATCACGATGTCCTCGCCATCACATACGGCATCAACTTCAGTCTCAATACCCTGAAGATATTTATCAACAAGGATTGGGTGATCCTGAGCATATCTGTTGATGATATTCATGAACTCTTCGATCTCAGCATCTGAAAGAGCTATCTGCATTCCCTGTCCGCCAAGTACATATGAAGGACGAACAAGTACAGGATAACCAAGTCTGTTAGCAACTTCCTTGGCTTCTTCTGCTGTATAGACTGTAGCACCCTGAGCACGCTTTATCTGTGTTTCTTCAAGGATCTGGTCAAAGATCTCTCTATCTTCAGCAGCATCTACGTCCTTCGCATCTGTACCGTAGATCTTAACTCCCATCTTCATAAGATCCTGGGTGAGCTTGATGGCAGTCTGTCCACCAAACTGAACTACCGCACCGTCTGGTTTTTCAAGACGAACTATATTCTCAACATCCTCTGGAGTAAGTGGCTCAAAGTAGAGCTTATCAGCTATATCAAAGTCAGTTGATACAGTCTCTGGGTTGTTATTAATGATGATAGTCTCAAATCCGGCTTTCTTGAATGCCCATGTTGCATGAACTGAACAGTAGTCGAACTCGATACCCTGTCCGATCCTGATAGGACCTGAACCAAGTACAAGGATCTTTTTCTTGCCACTGTTTGCACTAAGTGCGGCTTCATCCTCAGAGTCTTTTCCGTTATATACTGAGTAATAATATGGTGTTGCAGCCTCAAACTCAGCAGCACAGGTATCTACGATCTTGAAAGTAGCATGAATATTGTATTCATCCCTAAGCTCTTTTAACACATCCTGTGTAAATCTTGTAAGTCTTGAGATAACTGCATCCGGATACTCTAATCTCTTAGCCTCAAGAAGTGTCTCGTAAGAGATGATCTTCTTGGCATCTTCTAATGTACCAGCCTTACCTTCACTGTTCTTTTCACCGATCCTTAGGAGTTTGAGCTCCATCTTAACAAGTGTATGAAGCTTGTCGATGAACCAGTGATCGATCATTGTGATGTCATGGATCTGATCATGGCTGATTCCTCTTCTAAGAGCTTCAGCAATAACCCAAATTCTCTGGTCATCAACAATCTTAAGTCTCTCTAAAAGGTCTTCGTCATCAAGTTCAGAGAAATCATAACTTGTAAGGCAGTCAACGTGCTGCTCCAAAGAGCGGATAGCCTTCATCATAGCACCTTCGAAGTTAGTGCAGATACTCATAACTTCACCGGTTGCCTTCATCTGAGTTGTAAGAGTTCTCTTAGCTGTAATGAACTTATCGAAAGGAAGTCTTGGGAACTTTACTACGCAGTAATCAAGTGTTGGCTCGAAACTTGCATATGTCTTTCCTGTAATTGCATTCTTGATCTCATCAAGTGTATAACCAAGAGCAATCTTGGCTGCAACCTTGGCTATAGGATAACCTGTTGCCTTGGAAGCAAGAGCTGATGAGCGGCTAACTCTAGGATTAACCTCGATTACGCAGTACTCAAAGCTTGTTGGGTGAAGAGCAAACTGTACATTACATCCACCTGTGATCTGAAGCTCATCAATGATATTAAGAGCTGCGCTTCTTAGCATCTGATATTCCTTATCAGAAAGAGTCTGAGAAGGAGCAACTACTATTGAATCACCTGTATGAACACCTACAGGATCAATGTTTTCCATGTTGCAGACTGTGATGCAGTTTCCTGCACTGTCTCGCATTACTTCGTACTCGATTTCCTTCCAACCTGAGATACAACGCTCTACCAGTACCTCGTTGGCACGTGAAAGTCTAAGACCATTTTCAAGGATTTCTTCACATTCAGCCTGGTTATAAGCTATACCACCGCCTGATCCACCAAGTGTGAACGCAGGTCTGAGAACTACTGGGTATCCGATCTTGTTGGCAAAAGCCACACCATCTTCAACGTTATGAACAACTAATGAAGCTGCGCAAGGCTCACCGATCTTTTCCATGGTGTCCTTGAATTCCTGTCTGTCCTCAGCTTTTCTGATTGTTTCAGCTGTTGTTCCAAGGAGCTTGACTCCGTGAGATTTAAGGAAGCCTGATTCATCAAGCTCCATGCCAAGATTAAGTCCTGCCTGTCCTCCAAGAGTAGGAAGGATTGAGTCTGGTTTTTCCTTTTCAATGATCTGTTCAAGGACCTTTACTGTAAGAGGCTCGATATAAACCTCGTCAGCAATATCCTTATCTGTCATGATTGTAGCTGGGTTTGAGTTTACAAGTACTACTTCTATTCCTTCTTCTTTGAGGGAACGGCAGGCCTGTGTTCCAGCATAGTCAAATTCTGCGGCCTGTCCAATTACTATAGGACCGGAACCGATGACCAGTACCTTTTTTACATCTAAATTTTTGGGCATTTATTTTCCTTTCTCGCCATGCCGACAGACTCGAAATTACTTCGTAATTCCTCGTTGTCGCGGCGTCGCCGTATATTCATCGTGATACATAAAAACATATATGCAAGCATATATTTTTTATGTATCGCTCTTCATGCATGGCTCTCTTTTCGCGCACATGTTTATAAATCTATCAAACAGATAGCTTGAATCCTGTGGTCCAGGGCATGCTTCCGGATGGAACTGCACCGTAAAGATGTTCTTGCCTACATATGCAAGGCCTTCGTTTGTTCCATCGTTTACATTTATAAATGCTGGCTCAGCCACATTCTTGTCAATCTTATCCATGTCTACTACGTAGCCGTGGTTCTGGGATGAGATATACACTCTGCCAGTAGCAAGGTCTTTTACCGGATGGTTACCACCTCTGTGTCCATACTTCATCTTGTAGGTATCAGCACCAGTTGCAAGAGCCATGAGCTGATGTCCAAGACAGATTGCAAAAATTGGCTTGTTTGAATCATAAAGTTTCTTGATCTCAACTATGATATCTTTGCATTCCTTTGGATCTCCAGGGCCGTTTGAAAGCATGATTCCATCTGGATTATCCTTAAGGATCTCTTCTGCTGAAGTATTTGAAGGATATACTGTTACATCACATCCTCTTGCAGCAAGAGAATCTGCAATGTTTCTCTTCGCACCGAAGTCTAAAAGAGCTACCTTAAAGCCTTTACCATTAAGTTTCTTAACGATTGCAGGCTTTTTCTCTTTCTTAGAACTGTCGCCCTTTCTTGATGCTTCGTAATCTTCTTTATTGAAGACCGCACTGCCTGAAAGTGGTCCGTTCTCGCTAAGATCTGAAACGCCTTTTACAAGATACTTTTCTTTGCAGGAAACCTTTGAAACCACATCTCCTGTTGTATAGGCTTCAAGCTTAGCCTTGATATCCTCGTATTTGATATTCTCATTAGTTGTAATATATCCGTTCATTGTGCCCTTTTCTCTAAGGATCCTTACAAGGGCTCTTGTATCTATTCCTTCGATTCCTGGAATCTCATACTTTTCAAGGAATTCCTGAATTGACATGTCACATCTGAAGTTAGAAGGAATATGAGACAGTTCACGGACAATAACCGCATCTACCCAGATTCTCTCTGACTCCATATCTTCTACGCATACGCCGTAGTTACCGATCAGCGGATATGTCATGCAGACTGCCTGGCCTGCATAAGACGGGTCTGTAAATACCTCTGTGTATCCAGCCATTGATGTGTTAAAAACGATCTCACTAACAACATCTTTGTCTGCACCTATATGTTTTCCCTCAAAGACGGTTCCGTCTTCTAAGATTAAGAAAGCTTTCATTTATTTCCTCCGTATTATTTCTATGATTAAGAGAAGTATCTTACTCCAGATTCAAAGATCTTGAGATCCTGTTCTCCGTAGATGTTAACTGCTACGCCGTTACCTCTTCTCTCTGAGTGAGCCATCTTACCAAAGCATCTTCCATCAGGTGAAAGGATACCTTCAACAGCTCTGTATGATCCGTTGATGTTCCACTCATCATCCATTGTGATATTGCCATCAAGGTCGCAGTACTGTGTTGCAATCTGTCCATTTGCAAAGAGCTTATCAAGCACATCCTCAGGAGCAACAAATCTTCCTTCACCGTGTGAAGCAGGGTTTGTGTACACTCCGCCAAGCTCAGCCTCTGCAAGCCATGGAGAATTATTTGATACTACCTTGATAGTAGCCATCTTGGAAATGTGTCTACCAATAGTATTGAATGTAAGTGTAGGTGAATCTGGTGTCTGGCCTGTGATCTTGCCGTTTGGAACAAGTCCCAGCTTGATCATAGCCTGGAATCCGTTACAGATACCAAGTGCAAGGCCATCTCTATTCTGTAAGAGGTCTTCTACAGCTTCTTTTATCTCTGCATTCTGGAATGCAGTTGCAAAGAACTTAGCACTTCCATCAGGTTCGTCACCAGCTGAGAATCCACCTGGGAACATGATGATCTGTGCGTTCTTGATTGCTTTCTTAAACTCTGCTACAGATTCTTCGATATCTGATGCATTTCTGTTTCTGAAGATTCTGATCTCAGCATTTGCTCCAGCTCTTTCAAAGGCCTGAGCACTGTCGTATTCGCAGTTTGTTCCTGGGAATACCGGGATGAATACTGTTGGCTTAGCAACCTTATTCTTGCATACGTAGATACTGTCTGCTTTGAAAAGACCTGTGTCTACCTTATCTTTTTCTGCATTAACTGTTGAAGGGAATACCTTCTCGAGCTTGTTCTTCCAGCTATCAAGTGCCTCTTTTTCTGACATTGAAGCGCCTGCAAGTGTAAAGGTTCCATCAGCTGTTACTGTACCAACCTCTCTAGAACCTGCAACCTTAAGGGCATCAGCAAGGCTCTCTGCAGGTACCTCGGCAATGATGTCTGCGATATCGTTCTTGAAGAATTCTTCTGCCTTAAGGCTATCACTAAATGCAACTCCAAGGCCATTACCGAATGCCATCTTACTTGCTGCTGCAGCAAGTCCGTATGCGTCCTCAGCGTATGCAGATACGATCTTTCCATTTCTCATGAGCTCTGTGATCTGGCTATAGAGCTCCATAGCCTTGTCATAATCAGGAAGATCATAGTTATCTCTTGGAAGCTTAAACTGTACAAGCTTGTTGCCTGCAGCCTTGAGTTCAGGTGTGATCACATCTGAAAGCTTAGCAACATCTACTGCAAAAGATACAAGTGTAGGTGGTACGTTTATCTCATTGAAGGATCCTGACATAGAGTCTTTTCCACCGATTGATGCAATTCCGAAGCGAAGCTGTGCTTCAAATGCTCCGAGAAGTGCTGTAAATGGCTGACTCCAACGCTGTGGATCTTCTGTCATTCTCTTGAAGTACTCCTGGAATGTGAAGTGGAGGTTCTTGTAATCACCGCCGCTTGCAACGATTCTTGATACAGACTCTGTTACGGCATAAGCTGCTCCGTGATATGGGCTCCAGCTTGAAAGATATGGGTCAAAGCCATAGCTCATCATAGTTACTGTATCTGTCTTTCCAGAAAGAACTGGTAATTTAGCGATCATTGTCTGTGTCTCAGAGAGCTGATACTTTCCACCGTAAGGCATGAGAACTGAGCCTGCTCCGATTGAGGAGTCGAACATCTCAACAAGGCCTTTCTGTGAGCATACATTAAGATCTGAAAGTGTCTCTTTGAAGGCTGTCTTTACGTCTCCCTTTGAAAGAGCTTCTTTTACCTTATCAGAAGCAATCTGCTCGAGGTAGTTGTCTGACTTAGAAGGTATCTCAACCTTTACTGAAGTCTCCTGATGAGCTCCGTTTGTGTCAAGGAATGCTCTCTTGATATTTACGATCTTCTTGCCTCTCCAGCTCAAAACAAGGCGAGGCTCCTTAGTAACTACTGCAACCTCTACAGCTTCAAGGTTTTCTTCTGCTGCGTATGAAAGGAACTGCTTAACATCCTTAGGAGCAACAACAACTGCCATTCTCTCCTGTGACTCTGAGATTGCAAGCTCTGTTCCATCAAGGCCGGCGTATTTCTTTGGCACAAGGTCAAGGTTGATATCAAGACCTGGTGCAAGCTCACCGATTGCTACTGAAACTCCGCCTGCTCCAAAGTCGTTACACTTCTTTATAAGTTCACTAACTTCAGGTCTTCTAAAGAGTCTCTGAAGCTTTCTCTCTGTAGGGGCATTACCTTTCTGAACCTCTGCGCCGCAGGTTGTAAGTGACTTTGAATCATGAGCTTTTGATGAACCTGTTGCTCCGCCGCAGCCATCTCTACCTGTTCTTCCGCCGAGGAGGATAATGATATCTCCTGGATCAGCGCTTTCTCTGATAACATGCTCCTGTGGAGCTGCACCCATTACTGCACCGATCTCCATTCTCTTAGCTACATAACCTGGGTGGTATACCTCTTTTACATAGCCAGTTGCAAGTCCGATCTGGTTACCATATGAAGAATAACCAGAAGCAGCGCCTCTAACAAGCTTCTTCTGTGAAAGCTTGCCCTTCATTGTCTCTGCTACAGGAACTGTAGGATCAGCTGCGCCAGTTACACGCATAGCCTGATATACATATCCTCTTCCTGAAAGTGGATCTCTGATTGCTCCGCCAAGGCAAGTAGCAGCGCCACCGAATGGCTCGATCTCTGTTGGGTGGTTGTGTGTCTCGTTCTTGAAAAATACAAGCCAATTCTCAGTCTTAACTCCATCGCCGTAGTCTACGTCTACAGGAACTACAACTGTGCAGGCATTGTTTTCTTCAGACTCTTCCATGTCTGTGAGCTTTCCATCTTTCTTGAGCTTCTTCATACCCATAAGGGCAATATCCATAAGAGAAATGAACTTCTCTTTCTTTTTATCCTCTGACTGATAAAGGGTATCTCTGGCTGAGAGGTACTCATTGTATGTATTCTCAATAGGAGCTTTGTAATCGCCTTCGCCGAACTCTACATTCTTGAGCTCTGTTCCGAAAGTTGTATGGCGGCAGTGATCTGACCAGTATGTATCAAGAACTCTGATCTCTGTCATGGAAGGATCTCTCTTCTCATCCCCAGAGAAGTACTCCTGTATCCACTTGAAATCATTGAATGTCATAGCAAGTCCAAGTGACTCATAAAGACTCTTAAGCTCTGCTTCAGACATGTTGATGAAACCATCGAAGATCTTTACATCTTCTGGATCTTCATAGTTTGTTACAAGTGTTTCTGGCTTGCTCTCTGCAGCAATTCTTGAATCAACCGGATTCATTGTATAATCTTTGATCTTGGAAAGGTCCTCATCTGAGACATCTCCCATGATCATATATGTAACAGCAGTTTTGATAACCGGTTCCTCGTCACCTTTAATAAAGCGAACACACTGCTCAGCAGAATCAGCTCTCTGATCGAACTGTCCTGGAAGAGCTTCTATGCTAAAAACATGTGCGCCCTGAGGGATTTCAATGTTTTCTCTGTAGAGAATATCTACAGGAGGCTCTGAAAAAACTGTAGTGCATGCTTTTTCAAAAACATCTTCTGAAACATTTTCTACATCATAGCGAATGAATATTCTGACGTCACTTACGCTTTTTACGCCAAGGTAGCCCGAGATCTCAGACTTTAGTTCTTTTGCCTTGCCTGCAAAAGGGGCTTTCTTTTCAACATAGATTCGTTTTACACTGCTCATAATATCTCCTCATTTCTGATATTTTGTGATTTGTATTTAAAATAAAGAGTGCTCTTAAATAAGCACTCTTTATTAATACTAACTATTTGATTCATCGGGCACTAATCCCTCTAATACGAACATTAATTCTCTATCAATGGCCTCTTCTGTAATACCAATAGTATTAGCAGTGATCTTGAGCCCTTCTACAACATACATAAGATTACGAGCACATCCAATAGGATTCTCGCAATAGAACTCACCACTGTCAATTCCATTTTCAATAAGCTTTTCAACTATTCTAACAGCTGTATCAAATTTTTCTTTAAGGGGATTTTCTTTTGCCGATACTTTATTAACGGAAAAATATTCATATGTAGCGACAGTGAGATTATTCTTCTTCCTGAGTATTTCTTTTTTCTGCTCCTTTAGGAAAAGAGCTAACATATCGCCAGCGGAAGCATTACCGGAAAGTGCTGCTCCAACTGCCTCTTCGTCGTCCTCGTGGACGTCCGCGGATAGAACTTCTAGAAATAATTCTGACGTACTGGAAAAATAGAGATAAAGACCCCCGCGACTAATGTCACAGGCATCTACAATGTCCTTCATGGTAACATCCTTGAAGCCTTTTTCAGAAAAAACTTCCCTGGCTTTGTCAAGGATATACTGTTTCTTTTTCTCTGACTTCTCTCCCATTAAATCTCTTCCCCAAACCTACAGTAATCAAGGAAGTTCTGCCTCATGTTCCCTGGCAGAACACATTCAAATCAGACTCGATATTATCTCGTCAGACTTTCACAGACCACATTTTCAAAAGTTCATCCATTTTGTTAACTACCATGTATAAAACTCCATTATATACACCCTCTGCCCAAACAGTACCTTTGGTCATTCCTGAGAGGATATACTTGGAAAGAATACCAGCAAGGTCGTCCATATCTTTGATCTCTGCGTTCTGGATGAATAAGATCTCATCCTTTGCGTTAGCAAGACGGTTCCTTGTGTATACATAGACATAATTGCGATCTAGCAGATTAGTACTCTGCGCTGCCTTTACAAAGGCAAGAAGATTGGAATCATAAATAGGAAAAGGCATAGATTTAAGGTCACTATTGGAATAGCTCTGAGCAACTTCATGCTTGGCATTTTCCTTGAGCCAATGAAGATGTGGCATCAATTTATCAACTTCTGGACGATACCTGGAAACAATATCTTCTATACTGTTCTCATTGAAAGTACGATCGTTCTCCATCATAAAAGACACTCTCCTTTCCCAATTCCTCACCAATTATAACAAGGCTGTCATAAAAAGTACAGACTAATTTTGTGATAACAAAATTTTCCTATTGAGACTAAAAATATGCAAAATTACCTAGATTTGAATTGTGGGTTAAAGGGGTATATTTGCTCGGCTTGCTACTATGTTGCCAGGGGCTTGCTCGACTTGATACTACTCTATCAGAAGAAAAGTTCTAGTCAACCCTGCGCAGGCGCACTGCTTCGCAGCTTCGGGGTTGACTAGTCTTTTCCTTCTGATAAAGAGTAGTTAAGCCGAGCAAGGGATAAGTGAGCGTCTATGCCGCTACAGAATTGGGTACCATTACCTGCATCACGGCTCATGGTGTCTATGCAGGTAATGTTTTTCTCCGCAAGTTTATCTCAGCCCTGCATTTCTTACCTGCATTTACGCTTTGAGTTAACTTGCAGGTAACTTTTTCCCCTGCAAATCTATCTCAGCCCTGCATTTCTTACCTGCATTTACGCTTTGAATTAACTTGCAGGTAACTTTTCTCTCCGCAAATCTTCCTCACCCCTGCATTTCTTACCTGCATTTACTCTTTTAATTAACTTGCAGGTAACTTTTCTCTCCGCAAATCTTTCTCAACCCTCTATTTCTTACCTGCATTTACTATTTGAGTTAACTTGCAGGTAATTTTTCTCTCCGCAAGTTCTTCTTGCCCCTATAAACCGTGGCGACGGAGACGCTCACTAATGCCTTGCCTTGCTTAGCTACTTTATATAATAAAGAAAAGACTAGTCACACCCCGAAGCTGCGAAGCAGTGCGCCTGCGCAGGGTTGACCAGTCTTTTCTTTATTATAAAGTAGTATTAAGCAAGGCAAGCACACTTACAGGCCTACACAGTGCCCAAAGCAAGTTCAGCCTAGATTCATCTCACGCCTCTGATGATACGATAAGCTTCATCTTGCCGCTAAATACAGCTTTGCCGTATCCTACAGGAAGAATGAAGTGATCACCAAGCTTTATAGGATGGCTTCCAATAAGTCCATCACCTTCAATTACTGATACCAAGATGTAATGTTCATTTACATCAATTTCAAGTTCAGAAGTAACATTTACTCTTGATACATTGTAATATTCACAGCTATTAAGAAGTCTTATGCCCTGCGCCTTATCTGTATCATGCACGATTGCTGCTGATACATCTGTTGCAGGAACTGTAATGACGTCCTTACACTTATCTACGTGAAGTTCACGCTTGGCGCCATTCCAAAGCCTGTCATAATCGTAAAGTCTGTAAGTGATATCACTGTTCTGCTGTGTTTCAAGGACAACAACTCCACCCTTTATAGCATGAACTGTGCCAGGATTGATCTGAATGAAGTCACCCTTAGAGATCTTAACTTCTCTGATAAGGTCATTCCACTTGCCCTGATCCATCATATCGCAGAGTTCCTGTCTTGTAGCTGCGTTATGTCCTACAACAAGACTTGCATCATCGTCGCAATCAAGTACATACCAGCACTCCATCTTGCCAAGAGAACCATTCTCATGCTCTGCAGCATACTTATCATCTGGATGAACCTGAATGCTAAGATCAGACTTTGCATCAATTATCTTGGTAAGAAGTGGGAATCTGTCATGATGAGTTCCAAAGAGCTCATTATGGCTATCATATAATTCATCAAGTCCCATTCCTCTATATGGACCGCTCTTAACTACAGCTGCACCGCCTTTAAGAGCTGAAATTCCCCAGCACTCTCCAATATCGTCGCCTTCAACATCATATCCAAAGACTTCTCTAAGTTTAGTTCCGCCCCAGATATTATGAGTAAAATGAGGTGCAAGGAAAATTGGTTCTTTAAAACTATTATTAATAGAAAGATTTGCTCCGTTTGTCTCCATAACCTTTTTAAACCAAAAGCCAGAATCCTTGATAGTACGCTTAAGACTTGGATAATCAACATAAACAAGTCCAAATCTCTTAGTATATCCATCAGCCCATTCAAAGTTATCGCAGTAGCTCCAATGGAAATATCCCATGATAGAAGCACCTTCATCTGCTGCCCTCTGAAGCTCACTGATATACTGATCAAGGAATGCTATCCTGCTGCCGTCATGAATGCCTCCGTCAGGAGCCACGATATCGCAATCAGCCATACCATTCTCTGTAATAAGAATATCTTTGCCATATCTCTCGTAGAGGAACTTAGGTCCCCAATAAAGTGCACATGGAGTAACAGGCCATGTCATAGCAGTCTGATTGTAGCCTCTGTCTCTGTCAGCATAAACAATCTCACCATTTTCTCCAGCACTTACTGGATATCCGTTATAGATATTTTGTCCAATGAAGTCTATAGGCTGATTGATAAGTTCAAGATCTTCTTTCGTGATTTCGAATAGATCATCCTTAAAGAGTTCAATTCCATCCTCAGGATATTTGCCAAATATAACAGGATCAAGGAACCACGTAACATTCCATGCCCAATTGCCCTTATCCTCATCAAAGCCAAAGTATCTCTTCTTGGCAGCCTCAATATCAGCTGGTGAATCAGTATTTGGATAAGCCACGCCGCATGTTGGAGCATATCCAATCTTGGCATTTGGAGCAAGTCTCCTAAGTGCCTTAACAGCAAGGCCATGAGCCTTCAAGAGATTATGTGCTGCAAAAAGAGTATCCTTAAGCGGAAGCTTCTTGCCAGGAGCGTGATATCCTCTTACATAGCCAAGGCCAATCGTGCACTGAGGTTCATTAAATGTAATGAAATCATCACAAAGATCTGCGAAGTTCTCACCTACTACCTCAGCATATCTCTCAAACCACTTTGAGCTCTCTGGGTTAACCCAGCCCCCCTTTTCTTCAAGTGCAAGTGGATATTCCCAGTGGAAAAGAGTCATAAAAGGTCTGATACCATTTTCTTTCATGCAGATAAGCATATCTCTATACAGATCAACTGCCTTCTGATTAACTTCGCCAATACCATCAGGAATAAGTCTACTCCAGCTGATAGAAAATCTGTAAGCCTTAACTCCCATCATACGCATGATAGCAAAGTCTTCTTTGTATCTATGGATGAAATCACATGCCACATCAGCATCTGAGCCATCGACAATAGTCCCTTTTTTGACAAAGTCGTCCCAGATATTGAGTCCTGCGCCGTCATTTGCATCTCTTCCTTCAATCTGGTAAGAGCTGGTAGCAACTCCCCATATAAAGTCATTTCTGAACATAGCTTTACTTCCAATCTAATAATTATTTGGTAATGATGACTGATACCAGGTTAAATGGCACTGCCTCACCGTTTTTGTCATCTATAACTTCGATCTCGAGTTTATGAGGTCCCTTATCTCCATGCAAAAAGATCTGTTTGATATCAAGTAGGTCTCCCCAAGTTTCATCGAATGCGGAATCTATTATGATCTTCTCTGACTCATTGCCATCAACTATAGCCGAAACAACAGGAGCCGGACGCTTCATAGTCTTGTCATACTGGATGGCTATTCCAGTGCATTCGTTCTCTCCATCAAATTCAAAAACTATCTTATCATTTTGTTTTGAACCAAGCCACCCATTTTTAAAACAATCTGTGACATCCTTCTGAACTGAAGTATCTGTTACAAATCCTTTAAGCTCAGGCTCAAAAACCCTGTTGTCTATTCTCTTTGCTGATTCAAAGGAATTAACAGTAAGTGGCGCAAGTTCCTTTTCATCATCACCATCAGCTAATATCTCATCTCTTTTACCCTTGTATTCTTCATATAAAGAGCCAAAGAGATTAGCTAATACCCTACTAAGTAGGTCATGTCCTGTGTCATTTGGATGAAGTCCATCAGGAGAAAGAGTCTGAACATCCTCGATCTTGCCTGATAAGATATCCTCGTAGATAGCACCATGCATTGATGCTGCAGGAATGCCGTAGTATCTGGCAACCTTGGAATGTATCCTCTCTGCAGTCTTGCCATCCTGATAAAAGAAATTAAATAATGAAGCTACAGCTGGTCTAGCGTCGCTATAAAGAAGCTTTCTGATGAGCCCTTCGTAGCTTTCATAAAAATATTCATTGCACTCGTCATTGACAGAAAACTCAACAAGCACAAGATCGGGATCATGCGCAAGTACGTCTCTGTCACATCTTGCAGCACCAAAGGCTGAAGTTGTTCCGCCGACACCTGCATTTACATAGGTAATGTCTGCCTCCTTAAATGTCTCTTTAAACCACTCATATGTCTTGTAGGCATAGCAAGTTGTGGGCAAAGAAGAAAGGCTTCCCTGGGTGATGGATCCCCCAAGGAAGCATATGGTAGTTTTTTCGCCTTCTTCAAGCTTTCTAAAGAGTTTAGAAAGCCTTGTCATGTCACCATGATTTGCTATAGCCTTTGTTTTATCAAACGCTATCATAGTTTTTCCTTATCTGATTCCGAGCTCTGTATCACTCTCACGCACTACAGAGTGCTCTTTGATGTAGTCAATAATGTCGTCAAGTCTTGTGAAGGCCAGGGCTACGTAGCTATCAGCAGCGCCGTAGTAGATTGCGATCTTGCCAGTCTCACTGTCGTGAAGTGTTGCGCATGGGAATACAACGTTAGGAACAAATCCTCTCTCCTCATACCACTCCTCCGGAGTTAAGATGAATGTCTCGCAGCGATACTTAACCTTTGAAGGATTGTCGATATCAAGGATCGCACCACCGATAGAATAAACAAAACCGTTACATGTGCTGCTTACACCGTGATAGAACATAAGCCAACCTTCGCTTGTCTCAATAGGAGCAGCTCCGCCGCCGATCTTAACTGACTCCCACCACTCTGGTGAACGTTCCATAACATGTCTGTGATGTCCCCAGTACTCCATATCTGGACTCTCAGAAAGGAAGATATCACCAAAAGGTGTATGTCCGCTATCTGAAGGTCTTGAAAGAAGCATGTACTTGCCATTAATCTTTCTAGGGAAAAGAACTGCATTTCTGTTAAATGGAATGAATGGGTTCTCAAGTCTCTCGAAAGTCTTGAAGTCCTGTGTCTTAGCCATTCCGATAGAAGCTCCGTAGAAATCCTGGCACCAAATGATATAGTATGTATCCTCAACCTTTACAAGTCTTGGATCATAAGCATATCTTGGCATGAAAGGATTGCCCTCTTTGTCGATGAAAGGAATCTTCTCAGTCTCAAACTCCCAGTGAATAGCATCTTCACTGTGTCCAAGATAAATGTAAGGAATACCGTTTGTCTGCTCTCCTCTGAATACGCCGATGAATTTTCCTTCATAAGGCATAACAGCGCTGTTGAAGATTCTGGCAACACCAGGAACTGGATTTCTTCCGATAATAGGGTTCTCTTTGTATCTCCAAACAGGTGCTCCCTCGAATTTCTCTGGGCCTTCCTGCCATGGAATGTTCTTTAATGGTTCACTGATCATCTTATACTTAGACATTTTTTCATTCTCCTTTTCATTTACCTAAAAGTTCAAGATTCTTTGAAATAAGCTCACATCTTTGTTTTACGCAGTCAGGGCTCCTGCCAGGATCCTGTGGTGTGTTGAATACATAATCCATGAGCTTATCGATCGTTGTTGTAGCTACATGAAGTCTTGTATCTGATGAAGCATAGTAGATAAATACTTCATTCTTTTCATTAACAATGGCGCCGTTTGTGAATACCACGTTGCTAACGTCTCCGACTCTCTCGCCCTGTCTTGGTCCTATCAAAAGACCTGATGGCTCTGCGATGACCTTAGAAGGATCCTTAAGGTCAGTTGCAAATGCGTAAATAACATATCTGAGACCTGCTGCTGTATTTCTAACACCGTGAGCAATGTGGATCCATCCCTTCTCAGTCTTGATAGGAACAGCACCTGCACCGTTCTTGGCTTCTGTGATCTGATGATATCTGCGAATTGAGGTCATCTTCTCTTCATCGATAACTGCATGTTCAATATCATCACAAAGTCCAAATCCAATACCGCTTCCACTTCCAGTCTCAATAAAGTCATCCATAGGTCTTGTGTAGAAAGCATACTTGCCATCTACAAACTCAGGATGAAGAACTACGTTTCTTTGCTGTGGAGAGCGCTTTGTTATAAGGTTTGGAAGTCTCTCCCATGTCTTAAGGTCTTTTGTTCTAACGATACCAGCCTCAGCTACTGCAGCTGAAAGATCGGCATTCTTTGTATCTTTTGACTCAGAACAGAATACACCGTAAATATAGCCATCTTCATGCTGAGTAAGTCTCATATCATATACATTTGTTTCATTTGCTACTGTATCAGGAAGTACAACGGGATAGTCCCAGAATCTGAAGCCTTCTGTTCCCTTGTCACTTTCTGCAACTGCAAAAAAAGATTTTCTGTCAGCCCCTTCTACTCTGGCCACAAGGTAGTACTTGCCATCTAAATAGATAGCACCTGAATTCATGACCGCATTGATGCCAAGTCTCTCCATAAAGTATGGGTTTGTCTCTTCATTAAGATCATATCTCCAAAAAAGAGGAGCATGCTCTCTTGTCAGAACCGGATTCTCATACCTGTCATAGATTCCGTTGTAAAAGTCACTTTTTTTGTTTGGTCTTGTAATGAGTTCTTCCTGGCTTTTTAAAAGCTCATTGTACTTTGGGTGTATCATCTCTTTTACTCCATTCTTTTTATTATCTCAATGCACATCCTGCCGTTGTGATATGGACATTTCCACGGATCAACAATTGGCAGATCTGCTGCAGGCTTACCATCTTTGCTAACTTCCCAGAACCACTCGGAACCTTTTCTTTTATCTATTACATAGGAAAAAATAAAATTCAAACAACTCTTTGCAGCATCCAAAAACTTATCTTCTGAATTACCTGATTTCTGGTAGGCATTTACAAAGCCAACAACTGTCTCAGCCTGTACCCACCAAACTCTGTTTTCATTTACAACACCCTTTTCACATTCATATGCAAGAGAGTGTCCATCAAAAGCAACGTCATAGACCTGTTGGGCCAGATCTTTAGTGATCGGTGTTATCCTCTTACTAAGACTATGCTCCTCATCGTCAATAACTTCAACAGCTCTATCTATAAGCCACGATGTTTCTATGTCGTGACCATAGCTGTGAAGATCAAGGATCGAATTATACTCATCATCAAAGAACACTTCCTGCCTGTGAAGTTCTTTGTTGTATACCTTTGTGGCAAAAAGATCTAAGATCTTTTCAAGAACTCTTTTGACTTCTCTATCCCTTCCTACTCTGTAGAGCTCGGTATAGGCTTCAAGAACATGCAAAAGAGTATTCATAGTCCTGTCAGCCATTACTCCATTTTCAGAGAGTTTGTCATTGCTGATCCTGTTAAACTTACGATCAGAAGCTTCAAGATAGCCCTTATCATCTTTGCATCTAGTCTCAATAGTGCTGAAGATGTTTCTTGCAAGGTCCAGAGCCTTAACATCCATAGAAGCCTCATAATACGCTGACAGCGCATAGATCGCAAAAGCCTGATTGTATGTGTGTTTGGTGGGGTCATCCACTTTACCATCATAGGTAAGCGACCAGAAAACTCCGCCATTTTCCTTGTCAAAAAAGCTCTTTGCTAAAAATTCATAGGCATGTCTGGCCTCTTCCAATAAAGAGTCATCCTTTAAAAGTGTATATGCACTTGAGAAAAACCACAATATCCTACTATTTAAAATGCATCCTTTAACAGCTTTTTTATCAAGATCAAGGTCGTATCCAAGATACCCGTAATAGCCGCCAAATTCGTCATCTCTTAGACCTTTCCAAAAAGGTATTATACCATTAACAAAATGATTTTTTACTTCTGTAACCACTTCTTTTACCTCTTTTTTACTGATCATCCCTTAACTGCGCCTGCTGTGAGTCCTGAATAGATCTGCTTCTGGCAGAGTATGAACACAATAAGAGCTGGAAGAAGTGAAATGATAACACCTGCACAGATAAGGTTATACTTGCTGCCAAGAGGGCCTACAAAGGTATACAGTGATGTTGCTACTGTTGCGTACTTCTTTTTGTCCTGAAGATAAAGACTTGCACAATAATACTCGTTGTATGTTCCTACCCCCTTCAAAATACAGCTTGTAACAATAGCCGGTTTAAGCAGCGGGAAAAGAACTTTGTAAAAGATCGTAAAGTAATTGGCACCGTCAATGATTGCAGACTCATCAAGGGAATAATCAATATTCTCAAAGAACTGGATATAGATATAGATTGCAATGATATCTGTTCCGCACATCATAATGATGTAACCTGCAAGTGAATTGATAAGACCAAGATTGTACATGATCTCATATACTGCGATCTGCATAGCTACGCCCGGAAGCTGAGACGCAAAAAGAAACAGCGCTCTGATCACGGTATTACCAAAGAATTTGAATCTGTTAAGTACATAAGCAAGCTGTGTTCCGATCATTACTGAAAAAAATAAAACGCAAACCAGGATAATGGTTGAATTCATGAAAGCCCTTGCCATTCCTGCTTTTTTGAAGGCCTGCACGAAGTTATCGAAATATAGCCAGCTCTGTGGCATTGTCATTACGTTTGTGGTCTGATATTCAGTATCTGTCTTGAATGCAGTGATGAAGCAAGATACTACCGGAAGTACAGCCGCAAATGCAAAAAATACGAGAGATAGATATTTAGCTACTGTAAGCAATATTCTACCTATTTTATTTAAGATATTCATGTTACTTACCTCCAAGTGCTGACTTTCTTTCCTGCTTTTTGATACTTCTTGCAATGGCTTTCTGCCTTCTGACTGCTGCTCTTGGATCTTCATCCTCTGCATTTCTAAATACATATTTAAAGAATAACTTCTGCATAATAGTCACAAAGAAGATGATCATGAGAAGGACGATAGCCATAGCAGATGCCAGACCTACCTTTTGCTGTGTATGAGCGATCTCATGCATTACTATGAAATAAGTTCCTGTTCCATTCGCACCATCTGTAATAACATATGGTGGCTCGAAAGCACTAAGTGAACCTGTAATAGAAAGGATCACGTTAAGGGTGATGATTGTCTTTATACTTGGCATAATGATGTATTTAAACTGCTGAAATCTGTTAGCTCCATCAAGCATTGCCGCTTCATACAATTCTGAGTCAACAGACATAATTGCCCCAATGAACAAGACCATGTTCTGGCCAAAATATCTCCACACAGAAGTGCCTACCAGTGAGAAGTTGTTGACTCTCTGGTCCTTGAGCCAGTATGGTAGGTTATCAAGCTGAAATCCACACCACTGAAGAACTGTGTCGAACACAAAACCTCTTGTGTAGAAGAATTTAAAGATAAAACCTATGGCTATACCATTTATAAGAAATGGAAAAAACATAAAGCCCTTGAAAATATTACCGCCCTTTACCTTAAAGCTTAAGACCGTGGCAAGATACAAGGCCAGAGCCAGCTGAACCACTGATCCGAGCATGTAGTAAAGGCTGAGTTTTAATGCTCCAAAGCAGTCATCTCTTTGGAATACTTTTATATAATTCTTGAGTCCTACAAATTTGCGGGCTCCAACATATTTCATATTGTAAAAACTAAATCCAAACATCTTACCAAAGGGTAAATATGTGAATACGAACAAAAGAAGAAGTGGCACTACCATAAATGCGAACATTACAAGAACCTGCTGTCCATCTCTACTTTTTATCCATTGTTTAAAAGATCTTTTCTTTTTCATAGAATCACTCCGTGTGAGTTGCTATCTGCGACGCCAATGCCAGTTATCAAAATTTTAGCCGGAGAGAATACCTTCTCCCCGGCCATGAAGAAAGTTATATTAATATTTCACTTCAATTCCCAGCTCTTCCTGAGCATCCTGCCACTTCTTGTTCCAGTCTGACATGATGTCATCAAAGCTCTCTGAACCTGTAGCACCAGCTTCAACAATGCGCTGTACCTTGTCGTTACCACCAGCATTGATTGAAAGCTCTGACTCAGCGTTCATGTCGTTGAGGAATGTTTCCTCACCTGCAAGTGCTGGCTGATCTGAAAGGACTTCACAACCATCAAATGCTGCGTACATATCTGGGTTCTGGCCGCCCTTAACTACTGTGTAACCACCTTCGTTGAAGCACCAGTTTGACTTCTCGACCATCCACTTAACAAAGATAAGTGAAGCAAGCTTGTTCTCATCTGAAGAGTTAACATTGATACCATAGTTGTAGTCACCACCAGCATTTACATACTGTTTGCCGCCCACTGTAATAGGGAATGGCATGTAACCAACATTCTCTGGAGTATCTCCAGCTTCCTGCATCTGTGCATAAGCCCATGAGCCAAGAACCATTGTTCCGATCTCGCCTCTATTCATCATACCCTTGCAGCCTTCCCAGTCAGTTGTTGTGTAGTCATCTTCGATAAGGCCATTAGCACATGCATCATAGAGAATCTTGTAAACGTTGTATGCACCTGTTCCATCACCTGGATCTGAGAAAGGCTCAGCTGTGTGTACAAGCTTCTGGTTCTGATATGTGTTATCACCATTTGAAACTGTTCCTACATAAGCATCCCATGCGCCCATTGTCCAACCAGCTGCATAGTTTGTGTAAAGAGGAATAGCATCTGTCTTGTCCTTGATGAGCTGGAGATCAGCCACGAACTCATCTGGAGTTTTTGGAAGCTCTGTGATTCCTGCATCAGCAAATACTTTCTTGTTGTAAAGAAGTCCCTGTGCATTTGCCATGTAAGGAATACCGTAGCAGTTTCCACCAAACTCCCACTGATCTACGAAATTAAGCTCTTTTGATAAATTATCAAGTGAATCAAGTGGCATAAAATATGATGCAAGATCTGTCTTGTCTACAGCAGGGATAAACATAATGTCCCCCCAGTCTCCTGTAGAAAGACGAAGAAGTGAATCCTCTGCGTAGTCTGTAACTGCCTCTGTTGTAACTGTGATATTAGGGAAGTCTTTGTTGAACTCTGCGATCATAGCAGCAATTGTTCCATCTTCTTCGCGGTCTGTCTTGTGGTGAAGGAACTTGATCGAAGCTGTAAGATCCTTGTTGTCATCAAGGCTAAGTGTTGTGTAAGAAAGCTCACCAGTTGCTTCACTCTCTCCTGAACCTGTTTCCTGCGTATCCTTTGCTGCTTCAGTATTATCTGTACTTTCCGTGTTGTCAGCAGGTGTCTCTGCTGTGTCAGATGATGCTCCACATCCCATAGCAGAAGCTGCCATAACCGTAGCTGTAACCAAAGCCAAAACTTTTTTCTTATTCATATTACCCTCCTTTAATACAATTAGTTTTTAGCTAATTTCCATTTTATTAGTTAATTTTTATTAGTCAATATTTTAGCTAACTTTTTACTTAACATTCTACTTAATAAACAAAAAGAGCATCTTGACTTTGGTAAATTTACCTATTGCAAGATGCTCTCTATATACCTATTTTAGCTAAATTATTTTTTAGCTTAGCAGTGATTAATTTTAATTAAATTTCTTTTACACTTTCCCTTTCGATAAGATAACCTTCCACAATACTAAGGCCTTTTCTATATCTTTCTCCATGAAGCGTATGAAGGATCCTCTTAAGTGTCCTTCGAACCATTTCCTCCATATCTACCTTATAAGTAGTGATGCCGATCTCAGCGCCGTTTGTATAAACAAAATCATCGTAACCCACTACTGAGATATCCTCCGGAACCCTAAGCCCCTTATCTTTTAGATACTGGATAAACTTGCTTGCAGTAAGGTCGCAGTTACAAACAAAGGCTGTAGGAAGCTTTCCTTTTGGCCACTTAACATTTTTCTCAATATCCATGACCTTATTGTCTGAATCACGGTCATCAAGCACCCAAGCCGGATTCACCTTGATTCCGTGTTCCATTAGTGCTCTCTCGTAGCCAAGGTATCTGTCTGTGATAGATGGTGTGGTCAGCAGTGTTCCCACATATCCTATATCCTTATGGCCTTTGTCAAAAAGATAATTTGTCAAAATATAAGCTCCATAAAAGCTTCCAGATATTACTGAATCTTTTTTGTGCTGCCTGTCTGTAAAATCCATGTAGAAAGTAGGAGTTTCAAGCTTATCATCAAGCATTTCCAGATAATCTTCCCGTAAAGTTCCCATTATTACTACGGCATCTACATTGCCATCTCCAATGAGCTTTGGATAAACGAGATTTTCCTCTTCCTCAAGGCTTAGGACCTCTAGCATTGTAAAAGAGCCAATCTTTCCGGCTTTGGCTGAAAAGATCTGATACATGTGTCCATAGAAGGAATCTATGTTTCCAAGGTACCTGGCACCAATAAGAACCCCAATCTTGAAGCTGTCAGAAGACCTGTTTGTAAAAGATTTCTGGTAGCCCCTCTCTTCCGCCAGATCAATGATCTTCTGACGCATTTCCTCACTTACACCTTTTTGACCAGACAATGCTTTGGATACTGTTACAGTACTGATCCCCAGGGCAGCAGCAATGTCCGACATCGTAATTTTCTTTGGCATTGTATATCTCCTCTAACAATTATTATCTAGATCAATCTTTTGCTACAAGATAGATCAGTTCAGACCTAAAATCTCCGTTAAGTGATGGCATTACAAGTCCAACCTTCCTGATGGTAGCCCCCAAAGCTTCCACATCAGTTCCTTCTATCCTATATATTTTTTTATCATCAAGCCCCTTAACCTTAAGGATTCTATTAGTCGTGTTCGGTTTCGCCATAACCTGAACATAGGTTATAAGAGCTTTTTTCTTGTTCTTACTGATAACTCCATAGGCGTCAAATTCGTGGTTTCTCTGATATGACGCATAGCGGTAGTAATCTCCAGTTCTCACAAGCTCATTATACTTGTGATATTCTGCAACCTGCCTTGGAATATCATCCCTATCTTCCTGAGGAATCTTGGTGATATCAAGTTCATATCCAAAGGTTCCTGCAAGAGCCACATCCCCTCTTGTCTTAAATGGCGTTGTTCTTCCAACTGTATGATTAGGACAATCAGATACGTGAGCTCCCATAGTACTGAGAGGGAAAATAAGGCTTGTTCCTTCCTGAATCTTTAATCTTTCAATTGCATCTGTATCATCTGAGCACCAGATCTGTGGGCTATAGTAGAGCATACCCGCATCAAATCTTGCTCCGCCCCCAGAACAGTTCTCCAGCAAAAGATCTGGAAAATCCTTAACTAATCTCTCCATGAGATCATATACTGCAAGAACATATCTGTGGGAAAGCTCTCCCTGACTATCCGCTGAAAGCCCCAAAGATCCAAGGTCACATAATTGCCTATTCATATCCCACTTGAGATATTCTATATTTGCTGAACTCAATATATCCTTTATCCTGCTATAAACGTAGTCAGATACTTCTTTTCTTGTAATATCAAGAACGTACTGATTTCTACTCCTGCAAGGCTCTCTGTCTGCTGTCTTGATTGCCCAGTCCGGATGCTCATCATAGAGCTTGGATACAGGAGATATCATCTCTGGCTCCATCCAGATACCAAACTTAAGACCTATGGCATTTACGTCATCTACCAGTTTCTTAAGTCCGCCCTTAAGCTTTTTCTCGTTGACATACCAGTCTCCAAGGCTTGAGTTGTCGTCATTTCTTTCTCCAAACCAGCCATCGTCCATGACTAGCATCTCTATGCCGCTTTTCTTTGCCTCTTTTGCAATTGAAAGGAGCTTTTCATTATCAAAATCAAAGTAAGTCGCTTCCCAGTTGTTTATAAGGATTGGTCTTTCTTTGTCCTTGTACTTACTTCTGATGAGATGGTCTCTGTATAGGTCATGGAAGGTTCTGGACATTTTTCCAAGGCCTTGTGATGAATAAACCATTACTACTTCCGGAGCCTGGAACTCTTCTCCTGCCCCAAGCTTCCATCTAAAGTTCTTTTGACAGATGCCCATGTAGAGTCTCAAGCTGTCAAACTGTGATCTGCACACCCCAGCTTCAAAATTACCTGAGTAGATAAAAGAAAAACCGTAGACCTTACCTGTATCCTCTGAATCACCATTTTCCACAAGGGCCATAAATGGCTGGAACTGGTGTGAGGACTCGCCTCTAAAGGACTCAATAGAGGTATCGCCATAACCAATCTCTCTAAAGTCCATAGCTCTTTCTCTAGCCCATGATCCGTGAAGTGTAAGAAGCTCATAGCCTTCATTGTCCATATCCATTGTCATAGACATAACTTTATCTAGCATGATTGGCGCATCAGAAGTATTTACAAACCTAATAGACCTTGTAATGGCATCAATTCCTTCAAATACACTGTATGAAAGAACTGCCTTTAAGCCTGTCGCCTTGTCTATTGCTGTGATGTCCAATGTCATGGAATCAGCTTCCGATCCAAATGTAGCTGGAAGGCCTTCTAATTTCTTTTTACCTTTATAAATATTGTGAGATTCATAGCTAAAAGATACACTGCTGTGTCCGTTTACGTCAGTTATCTCTATGCTACTTTTCCTGTAATCTCCAACATTGTTTGTAGAATATTCAAATGGGAATCTGTCGAGAAAAGAACTTCTATCACGCATGACACTTGAAGGTGTGCCATACTGATCAACTAATTTCAAAAGATATGATGCATCCGATATTTCTAACTTGTCTCCATAATAGAGATGAGTAAGGACCCCCTCGTCGTAAAGTGCACCTATGCAGTAGCTGGTATTCTGCGTCTCAATGACAAAAATCTTGCTCTGCTCAATATACCTGATATCCATAAGAAAACCCCTGCTTTTTAGTTTAGTTAATTATAATTAACTTAA
Organism: Butyrivibrio hungatei DSM 14810; assembly: GCF_900143205.1. GTDB lineage: Bacteria > Bacillota > Clostridia > Lachnospirales > Lachnospiraceae > Butyrivibrio > Butyrivibrio hungatei. Next base: position 313,799 of record NZ_FRDH01000003.1, read on the forward strand.
TTTTAACTTTTATTAGCTAAAAAGCAAGGGGAATGTTTATTTTTACGTCTTTTTAAAAAAATAAGATTCGAAGGGCCCCAAGACCGATGATGGCTATTATGAATAGGATTGCCACCAGTATGTATGCGATTTTTACTGCGATGTTTACAACTTTGTAGGCTCCATAGCCTTCATCTTTTTTGATCAAAAGATAAATGATATATGGAATGGTTCCGAAGAAGCTTATGAGCGAAAATACCGTTATGGTCAGCGGAAAAAGAACTATGGAAGTAATTCTTACTGATTCCTTCTGATTCTCAAACCACATAATAAAGAATACATATAAAAAGCCTAACATAAATCCGGCTATTCCACTTAAGGGAATACCTATAAGGCTGTCCAAAGTTATGATATTTCCCGCCATGTCTCCCATATGATTGAATGGGTCTAGGATCTCAATGGTTGAAAGTAGCATTGCCATCATGCCTACCATCAGAGGAATTCTGAATCTCTGAGCAAGTGGAACCTTTCTTTTAATGGCGTTATCTTTGTTTATTTTATTCCAGTAATTTTGTTGTGCTTTTCTATCGAATTTAACTACTGTGTCCTGCTTCTTTTCTTTAGCTTTGTTCTTGGCCGCGCCTTTATTTCCATTCTTTATAAGCCTAAATAGCTCTTCTTCTGATCCTTCGGTAAAAGAATTTCTTTTAACACTATAGACATAATCTCCGGCCTGGAGAAAAATGAAGTCATTTGTCTTATGGATCTTGCCTATTTCAGTGATCTTATTTGAAACATCTTTAAAGACGCCTTCCTCGCCCTTTATCACTTCTCTTATCTGGTCATTATCTATGGTCACTTCGCTTGTAGCACCGTTTCTTGCGTACATTGATGCATCAAGATTATTCTTGCCTTTGGCCTTACTGTTTATCTCTTTGGCGATTTCATTATTAAACGCAAAAACAATTTTATTCATGATCGTCTCCCTGAATTTTTCCAATAAGATACTTTACCTTTATAGACATATGAATTCAAGGATATGTTGCAAAAACATGCTATAATATAAGCAGAACTTATGGAGGTGTTTTTCATGATAAGTAATCTGGAATATTACAAGGTCTTTTACTATGTAGGTAAGCTCAGCAGTATTACTGAAGCAGCAAAAGAGCTGAATATATCTCAGCCTGCTGTGAGTCAGTCAATACACCAGCTTGAAAAGAGTCTTGACTGCACTCTCTTTCAGAGAACCGCTAGAGGTATGAAGCTTACAAGCGAGGGAAATCTCCTTTATAGATATGTCAAAAGAGGCTACGAACAGATAGACCTTGGGCAGCAGCGCCTTGGACAGCTCCTCCACCTTGATGCAGGCGAAGTTAGGATTGGAGCCAGCGACATGACGCTTAGATTCTTTCTTTTACCATATCTTGAAAAGTTCCATGAACTCTATCCAGGAATAAAGGTTTCTGTCACTAATGGTCCTACGCCTGAGACGTTGCAGTACTTATCAGATGACAGGATTGATTTTGGCGTAGTTTCAACTCCTTTTGAAAATCTTCAGGGATTTAAGACGACTCCTGTTTCAGAGATTGAAGATACCTTTGTGGCAGGAAGAAAATTCATTCAATACAAGAACAGAATGCTTGATTTTGCTGATCTAAAAAAGGTACCTATGATAACTCTTGAAGGAAGGACCAGTACCAGAGATTATATAGAAGCTTTTTTAGCAAAAGAAAATGTCGAGATACATCCTGAGTTTGAGCTCGCAACCAGCGACATGATCGTTCAGTTTGCACTGCGTAATCTGGGGGTTGGCTGCGTTGTAAAGGACTTTGCAAAAGAGTATCTCGACAGCGGTATATTATTTGAACTTAGATTCAACAAGATGATTCCTAAGCGTCAGATGTGCGTAGTTACTGATGAGTCTAGACCACTTCCAATTGCTGCAGCAAATCTGCTTGAGCTCATAAATAAGAACAATTTTTAAGCCCCTCACGCAGGGACTTTGCCTACGCAGGGGGCTTAAGGGGCTTATCAACTAACTTATTCGTTAATTGTAAACTGGCTTATTAGACTATTTAGACTAGCTGACTGCTCTGAGAGTTCCTGAGATACAGCACTTGATTCTTCAGCAGTTGCTGAGTTATTCTGTACAACATTAGATATCATCTCAATACCCTTATCGATCTCATCCATGCTTTGTGCCTGCTCTTCTGCCAGATCTCCAGTCTTAACGATCATATCTGTGATCTCTTCTACGCTATGCTGCATTGCATCAAGAGCTTCAGTTGTCTCAGCTACGACTGAGTTACCATTCTTAATTTCTTCCATTGTATCTGCAATGAGCTGATGTGTATTCTGAGCTGCTTCACTTGACTGATCTGCAAGCTTACCAATCTGATCAGCAACAACTGCAAAACCTTTTCCAGTTTCACCTGCTCTTGCTGCCTCGATAGAAGCATTAAGGGCAAGAAGTGAAGTCTGGCTGGCAATCTCTTCGATAGTATTTGTAACCTGTTCGATCTCTGCCGATGCTTCAGTGATCCTTGTCATGGCGTCTGTAACAAGATGCATCTTTCTGGCACTTACTTCTGCATTATCTCTTACTTCATTAGCCATGCTCCTGCTCTTTTCAGCGACTTCAGCAAGCTGCTTGGTCTGCTCTGTTACAGAATTAACTGAAGCTGTAAGTTCTTCAACTGCAGCTGCCTGATCTGTTGTGCCTTCAGCAAGATCAGAAGATCCCTGTGACATATTTGCTGCACCTTGTGATACCTGTGAAGAAGAATTCTTAACTTCAAGGAGTGTACTACTTAAGTTATCAGAAATATCTGAAAGCGCCTTTCTGATAGCTTCATAATCACCAATATAAAGATCTTCATTTTTTGAACCTGAAGAGAAGTCACCGCCTGACATACGCTTCAAGGTAACATCAATATCTTTTACAATTTCAGCAATGGCATTGGTTGAGCCCTTGATATCCTGTGCAAGTTTTCCAAGCTCATCTTCAGAATCTGTTTCAATCTCGATCTCAAGCTTACCTTTGGACATGTCATCAGCAGCTGTTGAGATTGCTTCGATAGGTCCAAGGATACTCTTTGTAAGCGCTGCTCTTGCCTTATTAGAATAAAGGATAGCGTAGATTACAACTACAAGAGAAATGATCGTCATGAAGATAACACTTCCAAGAGCCATTCCATAAGCTTTCTTAGCCTGAGCTTTTGCTTCAAGGCCTATAGCTTTGAAGTCTTTTACTACTACCTTAATGGCTTCATTCACCGTTCCTACATAGTAGGTATATATCTCTTCATGGGATGCCCCGCTGTTCATCATTTGTATCAGCGTATCATCCGCCGAATCTATATCTTTCAAGTGCTGACGAGCTGTACTCAAGTCTCCGTTATAAACTTTACTTAGTTCATCAAGACCATCATTCATTTCCTGTATCTTTTCAGCAGCACCATCAATCTGTTCCTGTCTGTCAGCATCTTCAGTTGCAGACATAGCCCAGAGATAATACTTTGCAAGAGCCTGAATTGTGATTCTTATCTCTCCTTGCTGAGAGTTCTGCTCATAATAAATAGCATAGATATTTCTCAGATTGAAAAGAGCTACTATATCGATCAGGATAATGACAATAAAGATAAGTATCAGATTCAATCTGAACTTTCCAAATACCTTCTTGAATTTTTCAGATACAGGTAAGCTCTTGAAACCTCCCTTATCAAATTCGTTGTTTTTCTCAACTATGTTTGCCATATAGACCTCCTAATTCACCATACGCCTATCATGCATGTATTATCGACAAGTTATATATTTAATTTTATTGCTTTTATATAAAAAAATACACAGAAATGCGCAAATTTATATAACTTTTCGGTAAATAAGTAAAACTTATGGCTCATATAATAAATATCGATTTTACTTATGGCATTTTTGAGAGTAATATTATCATGCAATAGAGATTGCTAAATGTTTTAAAAAAGAGAGGAACAAAAATATGGTTAAAGCAGTAGTCGGCGCCAATTGGGGCGACGAAGGAAAAGGAAAGATTACCGATACTCTTGCTGATCAGGCTGACGTAGTTATCCGTTTTCAGGGAGGCGCCAATGCTGGTCACACAATTGTAAATGATTATGGTAAATTTGCACTTCACACAATGCCATCTGGTGTCTTCCATCAGAACATCATGAACATCATTGGTAATGGAGTTGCATTTGATATTACAAAATTTATGAAGGAACTCAATGAGGTTACATCTAAGGGTGTTCCAATGCCTCAGATCATGATCTCAGACAGAGTTCAGGTTATGATGCCTTATCACGTTCTCTTCGATACTCTTGAAGAAGCCAGACTTGCTGGTAAGTCATTTGGTTCAACAAAGTCAGGAATTGCTCCTTTCTATTCAGATAAGTTTGCTAAGATTGGTTGGCAGATTAATGAGTTCTTCCAGGACGATGAAGTTATCAAAGAAAAGATTGCAAGAATCGCTGAGATCAAGGACGTTATCCTTGTTAATCTTTATCACGCAGATCCTATCGATCAGGAAGCTCTGTTCAACCAGATTGAAGATTGGCGTGAGCAGGTAAAACCATACGTTGGAAACGTATCTCTTTATCTTGATAATGCTATTAAGGAAGGCAAGACTATCCTCCTCGAGGGTCAGCTTGGAACAATGAAGGATCCAGATCATGGTATCTATCCTATGGTTACTTCATCATCTCCTCTTGCAGCTTATGGTGCAATCGGCGCTGGTATTCCTCCTTATGAGATCAAGCAGATCGTAACTGTATCTAAGGCTTACTCATCAGCAGTAGGTGCTGGTGCATTCGTATCAGAGCTCTTTGGAGATGAAGCTGAGGAACTTAGAAGACGCGGTGGTGACGGCGGTGAGTACGGCGCTACAACAGGAAGACCTAGACGTGTAGGCTGGTATGACTGCGTAGCAAGTAAGTATGGTTGCAGACTTCAGGGCACAACTGATGTTGCATTCACAGTACTTGACGTACTTGGTTACCTTGATGAGATTCCAGTTTGCGTAGGATACGACATCGACGGCGAAGTTACTACAGAGTTCCCTGTAACTCACCTTCTTGAGAAGGCTAAGCCTGTATTCAAGACTCTTCCAGGTTGGAAGTGCGACATCCGTGGTATCAAGAACTACGAAGATCTCCCAGAGAAGTGTCGCAACTATATTGAATTCATTGAGGAGCAGATTGGTTACCCTATCACAATGGTAAGTAACGGTCCTGCAAGAACAGATATAATCTACAGAAAGAGCAAGTTTAGTAAGTAATACTTACTATTCAGTTGCTAGCTGATATTCAGTCAGCAACAGCGTGAAATTAGTCATTCGGCATGCCTTTTAGCTTGATTAAGCTTTTAGGCATGCCTTTTTTCTTGCCTTATTCCTGTTTTTTCTTGTCTTCTTCCTGCCCCGGCATGTATTTCTTCTATTTTTGAGCAAAAGACATGCCATTTCTCAGCTTTTCCTATATTTCCGGCATGTCTTTTTTATATTTCTGTAAGTTTTTACATGCCGTATTCTTACGTTCTCTTAATATTTGGCATGTCTTTCTTGTAATTTGCTACCTTTGACATGCTCAGCCATCCGCTTAACTTCTATTTTCCCGATGCCCATTCCCCGTTCGCCAAAGGCACCCTAATCCTTAAACTGCTTAACTACAAAATAACTGCCATATAATATTAGTCAACCCCGGAGCCGCTTTGCGGTGCGCCTGCGCAGGGTTTACTAATATTATATGGCAGTTATCGTAGTTAATTAGCAGTTTATGGATTACACTTCTTGCAAGGTACATACCCCTGCTCTATCAAATCTTCTCTTGCCCCTTCGTAATATAACTTATTTTTTTCTTTCATATCCTTAACACTACTACAGGATGGATAATGAAACTTCTTGGTATTCTTGTTTGCGATATATGCTGTAGTCTCTGAAGATACCGGTGCTGTACGATCTACCTGCGTGTTACTATTTGGAGCAGTTACTTGAAAATCATCTGTAGACACTGACTTTGAATAACTCTCATCCAGCTTGTTACTTCCATCCTTATAGTCAATGACTACACCAGGCTGCACATTATAGCAATATACATTAAAAGAAATACCTTTTCCCTTATCTTCTACTGAATATGCCTCTATCTGCACTCCAGAGCATAGAAGATTATTTCCTTCAAAGACAGGCGTCACACGGTACATTACATGATTACCAGTACTTTTAATGTACTCTGCCACCTTATTTTCATATGGAAGCATTCCTTCCACATTCATATATCTGGTACCGGTGATAAGATTCTTTTCATTAGCATTCTCGCCGGTAAGCTGATAGCCTATCATGTGACATCTGTTGTACAAATACGGTGGATCTGAATCCACAAGTCCTGGATACTTATTTTGTTTCCATCCTGTAGGCTTGACCATTCCAATAGAGTCACGTTCCTCAGTTGGCATCAGGTCTTTTCCTATACAAGCTGTCGCAGTAGTGCATCTTCCAAGCTTGTCCAGAGCTCCATAACTTTCAAAAGAACTAGTCGTAATCTCATCGCTAGAAAACTGCGGTTTATTATCATTTATAGCTACTGACGGTGCTCCACTGTACTCAGGAATCCCGCTTTCAGCTCTACTATCCACTCTGTACGTACATACTAGAATTATAGTAGAAATGATCATAAACAATATAAATGCAATCCTTGTTTTCTTCATATCTCCTGCCTTTCTAGTATTGTCATCGTTACAATATGAATAATACCCCCAAATGACTAATCTTTAAACAAAATCCATATTAAAAAAACATAAAAATACCTGCTCCATCATTGAAGCAGGTATATACTCACTCTTCCACTATACACTCTCTTGTATTCATGCTCCTTGGTACCACATGAACATTTGAATACTCGCAATCTGCGTGTCTAATATAGATTCCATAGGCAGGTACATCACCCATGGCACTGTTCTCTGGATAGTCCGTTACATTCTCATGAACTTCTGGTAAAAGATTTATCTCTTCCTTGTCATCTCTATAAGTAACATCAAATCCATTTATCTTGATGCTACCAAGATCTTTTCCTAAGCACTCCAAAGCTCCTATTTTCTCAGCCACATCCTTAGGCAATGACTCTTTTGCCAAAAGAGCTTTCTTCTGCTCTTTATTCATCCTGTACCCGGTGATGATTGATGGAACCTCAGCGTTAACAGCTTTGATATTCTCGATCACGACGCCATCAATTGATCCGCCATAAAACTTATCTTCTTCGCATCCATCTTCATATCCAAACTTATTTCTTTTGCAAAGGCAGATAAATAGCGGGCACGCAACATTATCCATTGTAATATTGCGGACAGTTACGTTTCTAACATTACTTCCATCGGCGGACTCAATAGCAATTCCAGAACAAGAGCCTGGATAGATATCCAGGAAAAAGTGACAATTCTCGCAAGTTATATCTTCTATATCATAGAAGGTCTCTGTTCCAATCTTAAATGCATTGGCGACGCTGAGCACTGTGCAGTCAGAAAAGTACACTCTCTTAGTGCCGCGAAGCTTGCCTTCGCAAGCAACGTTAAGGCCATCATGTTCATGACCGCGCGGTGACTTAACTACAAGCCCATCATCAGCTGTCGAAATAAAACAGTGAGTTACGTCAACATCCTCACTTCCCATAACATCGATACCATCAGTGTTGGCAACATGTCTGTTTCCATTGATGACGATGTTTGAAACCTTGACGTTGTCACAACCATCAATGCAAAGATTCCAGTCCATAGATGCTTCAAGAATGATATTTTCTATGACAACATTCTTACATCCATTTGCCCAGAGCATGTACATAGGCCTTTTAATCTTTGGCTGACCATTTCCATACTTGTCCTCGGCATATCTAATGCGGCTTCTGATAGCATATCTCATAGTATCAACAGGATATCCCATTGGATCATAAAGAAATGGTGGCTGCTTTATCTTTTCTAGAGGAGTTAAAAGAGGTTTCTTAAGCGGCAAATGTACAAAGTACTCGCCATTTCCAAAAATTCTACCCCCGCCTGTAACTCTTACATTCTTGGCATTTTCTAATATTACAAATGCATCTACAAAGTTGTCATGATTCTTGGATGCTACCAATGCACTGTCCCCTGTAATCCACAACGTTGTATTATCATGGATTCTAACAGTACCAGATATGTACCATCCGCCATCAACTAGAACCACTCCACCACCAGCTTCTCTAGCTGCTTCTGCTGCCTTATTGACTGCCTCTGTACATACGGTCATACCATCTGCAACAGCACCGTAATCTCTAATATCAAATACCTTGGAAGTGCGTTTATCAGGTAATCCCTGCTGCCTTATATATTGTCCGTATGGTATTCCCTTATAGTAATCCCCATCGTAGATTATTCCATTATCCGGTAATGTAGCTACATCAACCATAGATATCCACCTCATCAAGTTAAATTAGATATCAATACCTAACCCCAAGTCCCTCAAGTTCTTCTTTAACCTGGTCATAGTCCTTGTAAACTATGCCCTTCCAGCCAAGGTTAATGGCAGCCTCGATGTTTACTGCTGTGTCGTCGATGAATACTGTCTTTGATGGAGTTAAGTCATAACGTTCTTCAAGAAGATGATAGATTTCAGGACCTGGCTTAACTACATGATCTCTAAAGCTTAAGATACCACCGTCTGTCTCTTCAAGAAATGCCATAGCTTCTGGGCATCCCTCAAGGGCCTGTCTGGAAAAATTTGAAAGGTAAAGTACTTTGTAGCCTGCTGTCTTAAGTGCCTTTATCCAAGGAATAGTTCTATCTCTCTTAGTGATGATACCGTCGATATTCTTGAAAGCATCTTCAAGTATGTCTTTTATCTCAGGATCATTTTCTACGAATCTAGCAATGATCTCATCATTTGTTAAGTTGCCTTTGTCGTACTCAACCCAGTCATCGCTCTCTACTGTTGCTTTGGCAATCCTGCCTATCATGGCATCGTCGTGACCTTTTTTTCTAAGGAAATCCTTCCATGCAAAATCTGTAAGAACATTTCCTATGTCAAATACGACTGTATCAATCTCGCCATCAGGAATAACGTTTCCAAATTTGTCGTGCTGCTTGTTGCTACTCATGGCGTCAAGAGATGCAACGGTGTGTCTACCTGTGATAGCACCAATAGCCCAGATAAGGAGCCATAACAAAATTGGTACTGCAACAGTTGCGGCCACGCAGCCAAAGAAAAGATCCTTGGTAGCAGGTGAGCCGATAAGTGCCAGCACTAAAAGAGCTACGTACATTCCTACAAGTATAACTATCCCAAGGATAGCAAGAATTCTCTTATATAATGGTGTCTTATTCTGATTCATGATCTCATCCTTTTTTAATGATTCTTTGTTAACTCGTAAATCATACAATAAAGGCTATCTTTATGCAATTCCAATTCATGAGCGGAATTTTGTAAAATATTTAAAATTTGCTATACAATTAAATCAATTCCGCTTGCGGTATTAAGCCGAATATGAAATAATCTATATTGCGTAAATATAAAAGCTAATCAGTAACCTAGAAAGGAAAAACTATGCTACACATTAAATCATTAGACGAAGGTTTGGAAGTTTTCAAGGCACTTGGATCAGACATTAGAGTAGAAATCATCAAGATTCTTCTAAATGAGAGTGGCATGAATATGAATGAGCTTGCTAGTCGCCTCAATATCACCAATGGCGCTCTGACAAGTCATATCAAAAAGCTTGAAGAAAGCGGAATAGTTAAGGTTTCTTCGGAATCAGCTGGTCACGGTAATCAAAAAGTCTGCTCCGTAAATCTGGATAAGATCCTCATTGATATTCAGAACAAACCAAAGGAAGACAACGTTTATACCACAGATATCAAAGTAGGACTATTTTCAGATTATTCAGTATTCCCTACATGCGGACTTGCTTCTACCAAAAAGCTTATAGGAGAGCTCGATGATACCAGATACTTTGCTCATCCTGACCGCTATGAAGCTGATATCCTCTGGTTCACAAAAGGATATGTAGAATACGCTGTTCCTAATTTTGTTCCATTTAATCAAAAGATTGATGAGATCAGTATCTCAGCTGAGCTCAGTTCAGAAGCACCTGGAATCAACAACATTTGGCCATCTGATATATATTTTTACTTAAATGATATTCTTCTTGGAACATGGACTTCACCTGGAGATTTCGGAGACGTCAAAGGCTTCTTTACTCCTGATTGGTGGTTCCACAACTGGAATCAGTACGGACTGCTTAAGACTCTTGTAGTTAACCACGATGGCTCTTTTATCGATGGGATCAAGATTTCAGACGTGACTATCGACAGATTCAATCTCACTTCCAAGAGCCCAATAAAGTTAAAGCTCGAAGTTCCTGAAACTGCAGATCACGTCGGAGGCCTTACGATCTTTGGTAAAGGCTTTGGTAATTACAATCAGGACATCAACGTCAAAATGAAATACAGTCAGCTTGACTAAAACAAATATCAAAACAATCCATCCCTTGCGAGCATTCGCAGGGGATTTTGTGTATAATGAGTTAAAGTAAAAGCACAAAGGATAATCACAATGCAAAAGCGACTAACTATCGGTATCCTTGCACATGTAGATGCAGGTAAGACAACTCTTTCCGAGGGTCTGTTATATCTTTCCGGAGCCCTCAGAAAGCTGGGACGAGTTGATCACAGAGATACATTTTTAGATACATATGAACTTGAAAGAACCCGCGGAATTACTATCTTTTCCAAGCAGGCTCTTTTTGAATACGAGGATACTCACTTTACACTACTTGATACTCCCGGGCATTCCGACTTCTCTCCAGAGATGGAGCGAACTCTTCAGGTCCTTGACGCTGCAATTTTACTTATCAGCGCTTCTGACAAAGTAACCGCTCAGGCCAAGATCTTGTGGAAGCTTCTATCTCACTATCATGTTCCAACCTTCATATTTGTTAATAAGATGGATCAGGACGGAGCTGACAAGGCTCTTTTGTTAAAAGACATCAGAGAAAACCTCAGCTCTCACTGTATTGCTTTTGAAGATGGCTTTGATTCTGATGAGCTCCAGGAAGAGCTTGCTGTCTGCGACGACAGACTTCTTACAGCTTTTCTTGACGGTCAGAAGGTAACTGAAGGTGATGTAAAGTCCCTCATAGCAGATTGCAAGTGCTATCCTGTTCTCTTTGGCTCTGCCCTTAAGATGGACGGGGTAAAAGAACTGCTCTCTTTCATCAAGGATTTCGCTCCTGATAACAAATATGATGAGAATGCTCCTTTTGCTGCAAGAGTATTTAAGATAAGCAGGGACGTAAATGGAAACAGATTGACCCACATCAAGATAACATCAGGAAAATTAAAAGTCAGAGACCTTATTGATGATGAAAAGATCGATCAGATAAGGCTTTATTCTGGTGAGAAATTCGAGATGGTTCAGGAAGCCGCTGCTGGAACTGTTTGCGCTATAGCAGGGCTATCTGATTCTAAGGCAGGCGACGGACTTGGTAAGCTCAAAAATGACACCACAGCTGAGATCCTGCAACCAATCCTATCTTCTACTTTGATACTGCCTGAGGATGCTGACCCCGTAGTTGTTTACAGAAAACTCAAAGCTCTTGAAGAGGAAGAGCCTATGCTTCAGGTATCCCTCAAGGAAGGAAGCGGGATCATTGAAGTTAAGATAATGGGCGAAGTGCAAAAAGAGATCCTTAAGCACCTTATAAAGACTCGCTTTGATCTGGACGTAGACTTTGGTCCGGGTCATATTGTCTACAAAGAGACCATCGCAGGCCCTGTAGAAGGTGTTGGACATTTCGAGCCTCTAAGACACTACGCAGAAGTACATATCCTTCTTGAGCCAGCAGAGCCCGGAAGTGGAATGTCTTTTGCCTGCGACGTAAGTACAGATGACCTGTCACTTAACTGGCAGAGGCTCATACTAACTCACCTTCAGGAAAAGAAGCATCTGGGAGTCCTGACTGGTTCTGAGCTTACAGATGTTAAGATAACACTCATCGGCGGACGTTCCCACGAAAAGCATACTGAAGGCGGCGATTTCAGACAAGCAACTTATAGAGCCGTAAGGCAAGGTCTCATGGAAGCAGATTCCATCCTCCTTGAGCCAGTATACGAATATAGAATTGAGCTGCCAAAAGAATCTGTCGGAAGAGCTCTTACTGACATACAGAGAATGCACGGAACTGTCGGTCTTCCAGATATTGTCGGAGATAAAAATGTCCTTACTGGCACGATCCCTGCGGCAAGCCTTGGTTCCTATGCGCAGGAACTCTCATCTTTTACCCATGGAGAAGGCCATATCACCACTACTCTAAAAGGCTACCAGCCATGCCACAACACAGAAGAAGTACTGGCAGAAACAGGCTATGATCCTGACCTTGACACCGGCAATCCATCCTCATCCGTCTTCTGCTCCCATGGAGTCGGAACTATCATTCCTTGGAATGAAGTCAGAAGCCACATGCATGTTGATACAGGCTGGAGCCCGGAAACTGCTGACACCTACAAGACTGACCTGACTGATAACATAGATATGGAAGCTCTAAAAAAGATCCAGGCCAGACAAAAGAGCAAAGCTCCAGAAAACAGGTCTTTTGATGAAATAGAAAGAGACCTTCAGGCCACAGAAAAAGAGCTGAAGAACATATTTGAAAAGACCTATGGTGAGATAAAGCCAAGATACGTTGAAAAAAACACCACCTACACCTCTTCCAATGAGGCAGACAAGCCAGAGATAGATAATAGAGATTACGCTTTAGAAGAAGCTAAAAAGGAAAAGCACCAAAATACTGGCTCAGTAGATGACTCAGTTCATAAAGAATATCTCCTTGTTGACGGCTATAATGTGATTTACGCATCAGATGATCTAAAGTCCCTTGCCCAGAGAGATTTAAAAGCAGCAAGAGACTCTCTCATCGACACCCTGATCAACTTCCAGGGATTTAGAAGGGAACAGGTAATCCTGGTTTTTGATGCCTACAAGGTTCCCGGCGGCACAGAACACATGGAAGATTACTCAGGACTTATCGTTATCTATACAAAAGAGGCTGAAACTGCAGACCAATACATAGAAAAAGCCGCCCATGAAATAGGAAAAAAGTATAAAGTCACCGTTGCCACTTCAGATGCCATAGAGCAGATAATAGTGCTCAGTAGCGGTGCATTCAGACTTTCTGCCAGAGATTTCTGGGATGAGATCAAAAGAACCAGTGAGATGATCTCGGACAAAATTCGAAATCACAATACAAAATTGTGAAAATTTTATAAAATTTCATATACACTTTCTGTTCATTACAGAGTATCATATAGGTACATAATTCTTTTTTCACGGAGGAGAAAACTAAATAATGAACAGAAAGTCAGGCTCTAAATTCAACGCTCGTATGTCAGTCATTCTTCTGGTAGTGACTATTCCACTCATCCTCGCCTTAATTGGTGGCATGTTCTACAGTAGCTATCATTTAAAGGCTCTAGAAAAAAATGATGAGGAGCTCTACTTCAACATGTTGTACAAGATCAGTAATGAACTTGTGAAAGCCGACAGAGACTTTTATCAGGCTATGCTTGGGGGTACAGAGTATATTGCCTATAAACCTTATGCTGACGAGACACTTCTCAAAGAGTATCTTGAAACTTACACCACAAACTCTCAGCAGACTCTAGATGGTGTAACGGCTGCCGCTGAACTTGCATCCAAGAACAACTATCTCTACAACGAGATGAAGTCAGAATCAGGTAACACTTTCTCTTCTCTTTATTCAGATTTCCAAACAATATTTGCAAAATGGCAATCAGATTACGACTTTTCTACAAACTCAGGCAATTCAAAGGCTTTTTCTCTTGACTTTGAAGAAGCAAGAAACTGTCTCGATGAAATGGGTCAGATTGTGGAAGCTTGGGCTATTCAGGAAAAGACAGCCAATCAAAAGTCTGTTTCAACCAGCATTGCTATAGGAATGGTCATGTTTGCATTAGTATCAGTATTACTCCTTGTAATTACTATCATTATGATCTTCAACATCGTAAAGAGTCTAAAGGCCATCAATGAATCCGTAGACAGGATCGCAACAGGCGACTTTGTAACCAAGATCAAAGCGGGAAGCATGGTAACGGACTTTAACGAAATATGCACAAAACTTGAATCCATGAGACACGACCTTAGAAATGCCCTTGTTAAAGTAATAAATCATGCAGATTCAGTTAATTCAAAGGCTGAGCTTGCCAAGAACAGCATCTCTAATTCACAGACTACAACAGCTGATATCACTTCTGTTGTCAACGACCTTGCTACTGGCGCAACATCAATGGCTGAAGACGTTCAGAGCACATCAAGCGTTACTGTCAACATGGGAACAGCTGTTGATAACGTTCGTGATTCCGCAAATGCCAACCTTCAGCGTGGTTCTATGGTCTACACTGAATCAGAAAAAGTTAAAGAGCAGCTTGAACAGATAAAGCTCCAGGATCAGACCAATGACGAAATGGCAACTCAGGTTGCTGATTCAGTAAATGAGACAGCAAACGTAGTAGCTCAGATCTCATCTGCTGCCGAGTCTATCATCTCAATTGCAAACCAGACCAACCTCCTTGCCCTCAATGCTTCTATCGAGGCTGCGAGAGCTGGCGAAGCAGGAAGAGGTTTTGCAGTAGTTGCTGATAACATCAAGAACCTGGCAGGTAACACAAACTCACTTGCTGGTGAGATCACTAACATGCTTTCAACTATCACAGATTATTCAAATACTAACAAGGAACTTACTGAGAATATCAAGACTGCTATCTCCAACCAGACATTTGCTCTTGAAGAGATGAGCGAATCCTTCGATCAGATGCTTGCTCTTTTAAAAGAGACAGAAACTGGAAATAAGCAGATCGTAGAACTTGTAGAGACTATGAACACTGATAAGGACAATATCCTTAATTCTGTTGAATCTCTTTCAAGTATTTCGGAAGAAAATGCAGCATCAACGCAGCAGACAAGCGCTTCTCTCATGCAGCTTGACAGCAACATGGAATCTGTTGTTCAGCAGGCCGTAGACCTTCAGAAGATTGCAGAAGAGCTTACTGCTAACGTTAAATACTTTAAAGTTGAACTCCCTCAGGAGGAAAACGCCTTATAATGCCTCAGGTATTATGAGATGCCTTGGTAGTCCTCCAGACATGATAGGCATCACTTCACCACATATAAGGGGTCTTGCATAGTGCTCAAAGCTCTGTGTGAGGCCTCTTTTATTGTCTGTTATCCACTCAACTGGAACTTTCTTTTCAAAATTAGCAATAGCGTGGATATCATACGTATCATAAACGCAGATATATGGATAATCTGCAGTATTTTCCATCATTCTTTTCATGATGACCATCTTTCCGGTCTTCTTTTCATTTGCAGCTATTACAGCCTGAACGCCGCACTGATAAGCCTCTCTTACATCAGTAAGTGAAGAAGTATGGGCTGCCGATCTCTGCAAAGTACTAAGTTCAACTGTTCTGGTACGAAGTCCCAGCTCATTTGTAAGCTTATCTGCTAAAACTCTTGATGCAGCACTCATCTGCTTATGTCCAAATGTATCTGTCTCTACATTTCCATTTAGCTCACATACATATCTTCCATCTGCAAGCTTAATTCCCTCTGAAATAACGATTAAAGCCGGTTTATGGCCCTTAGAAAGTTCTTTTGCATAATTCATAAAATCGTCCATGTCAAACGGGATTTCGGGCAAATAAATGGCATCAGGTCCTGAGCAGTCATCTGAAGTACAAAGAGAAGCTGCTGCAGCAAGCCAGCCTGCATTTCTACCCATTATCTCAACGATCACTATTGCTGGATTTCTTGGATCAGAAGCCTGATTGTCTCTTATAAGCTCTTTTACACTTGTTGCTATATACTTAGCAGATGAGCCAAATCCAGGGCAATGGTCCGTGATAGGAAGGTCGTTATCAATTGTTTTGGGAATGCCTATAAATTGCTTGTCATATCCATGACTGGAAGAATAATCTGATAGTTTCATAATGGTGTCCATTGAATCGTTGCCACCAATATAGAAAAAAGAATCGATATTATTTTTGTCTAATATCTCAAAGATCTGTTCGTATACTGAATTATCTACTGAAGCTTCTGGAAGCTTGTATCTGCAGGTACCAAGAACTGAAGCTGGAGTTCTCTTAAGCAGTTCCACATTGGTGGGATCACTTAAATACTTATCCAGATCAATAAACTCTCCTTGTAAAAGTCCCTCAATACCATGAATCATACCAAAGACCTTGTTTGCACCAAGCTCTTTAGCTTTGACATAAGCTCCTGCTACTGAAGCATTAATTGCCGCTGTTGGTCCTCCCGACTGACCAATAATGACATTATTCATTAGATTCCTCCAAAAGTTGTATTTGTAGCCCGCCCAAAAACATACAAATACTCCATGCATAATAATAGCCCATGTCAGATGATTCTGTACATGGGCTATATTACCAAATATTAAGCTTCAGTTGTCATGACAGACATATAATATGAATAAAGATTCTTGTAAGTAGTCTTATCATAGTGAAGTCCATCTGACGCATTAAATCCGTTTTGCTGCAAGAATGTGTATCCGTCGATCCACTGAATTCTAGGATCAAGCTCATTCTTGAGTCTAGTGTTAAAACTTTCAATCTGATCATTTGTTACTCTTGCTGAAGCACCAACAGGTGTAACTGCAGCATAGTAAACTGTAATTCCGGCTTCTGTCCAGGCATCAATATTGCTATTAACAAGCTTGATATACTTGGAAGCATTGCCTAGATCATTAACACCAAAATTAATGACCATCACTGTTCCACTTCCAGCTGTCTCTGAAATCTCAGAAAGAGCTGTATTCTTGAACCAGTTATATCCCTCTCCAACCTTGGCTACATAAGCCTTGTCTGTAGAACCTACAGCCATCTTGAGCTGAACTGTTCTGGAATCTCCTACAAAAAGATAAGGAACACTTGGCACTCCCTCTGTTAAGTAGTCTCCCATAACAAATCCAAGGTTTTCATTATAAGAAATTTCATACCATCCGTTGTCTGTTGCTCCAATGACCTGTACTGCGCTTCCCCAGCTAATCTTGCCGATCTTGTCGTATTCTGTACCTGCGCCTGCTCTAACATTTACTGTATCGCTGGCATACATAGTAACGGGTGTCTCGTAATCTGTAATTGAATAAGGTGCTGTTTCTACTTCCTTTCCTGCGTTAGCAACCTCAAGGTCTAAATTGTTATCTACGAGTACCTGTTCATTAGATACAGTTTCAGTTACTTCTGAGATATTCTCTGAAGCAATTACCTTCTGATCTGCTGTTACTCCTGCGCAAACAACTGCAGCAAACATTCCTGCAAAGGCCAATAAAGCGATAAAATTTTTTCTTTTAATCTTACGCATGAATGAGATTTTACAATAACAGTAAAAACTTGTCAAACTAGCGATTTGTTTTCTTAGGAATAATGATCTCAACTGTAGTACCTACCCCAGGCGTAGACGATATTCTCATCTCCGCATTCTCGACAATCTTAAGTCTGTTCCTGACATTTCTGATTCCAATTCGTTTATTATCGTTCACAATTTCTTTTTCATACTCATTAACATCAAAACCAACACCATCATCATAGATCTTGATCCTGATGTATCCATAACCCTCTTCAGTACTGATCCTGATATTTCCAAGCTCATCCGTTCCTTTGGCACATACACCATGATTAACTGCATTTTCTACAATTGGCTGTATGGTGAGCGCTGGAATATCAAAGTCTGTAGCCTTAATATCATACTCAACCTTAAATCTGTCAGGGAACCTAGCCTCTTCAATTACAAGGTAATCTCTTGTATGCTGCAATTCCTCAGTAAAAGGAATTGGATCTTCTGTTTCAATGGAGCTGACATTTTCTTTAAGGTAATCAGCCAAACTTTCTAATATCTCCTTTGCCTTATTTATGTCTTTGTCACAAAGAATGCTGATAGCGCTTAAGGTATTGTACAAAAAGAGAGGTTTGATCTGAGAAATAGCAATCCTCATTCTCATGTCCTCAAGTTCCTGGTTTTGTTTTTCAATGTATCCCCTCTGTTCCATCATTGTCTTGGTGTTATCTTCAAGAGCCTGACCAAACATGATAAGAGATACGATTATTATGGCAATATTTGAAAGTGAAAAACCATAGATAAAGAGCTGTATGATCGATGCCAGGATTGGAAGCGTTATGAACATAAATATTGCATTACATCTCTTTTTATTGATCTGATTTCTTTTGACCCAAACATAAGCCCCAACGCCTATTGATTCAACTAGAACAATGATCGTCCAGATAATAAATCCAGGTCCGCGCTGATATAGGTTAGTTTCTGGATTGATGGTATAAACAAAGCCATACATCTGAGCTATTGCTAGGTAAAGTTCCGCTACAGAGCCAAGGCCTCCCATGTAGAACATAACTCTTATACTTCTTTTTTCAGGCTGAATGGACAATATAACGTAAGACGTCAAAAAGACTGGCAAAATAGCATTACATACAAATGACATGTAATTGGAAAAATTTAAGATAGCATAGGCAAGCGATCCTGGATTACCTCTAAAAAACCAGGCGGCGGAATCAAAAAACAACATTACACCAACAGTAAGTTCTAGCTCTGCAAGAGCTCTATACTGCTCCTTGATCACAGTTCTGCCTATAAAAAGATATATTGCTGATATCACAGCAAAGATACTTCCCCAAAGTTCTAAACAAGTGTATACGTACTTTAGTTCCAACACTGTAGCACCTCCGATATAGTCTCCTATAGTTGCCTGGCGTTACATTCCTACCCCATTAAAAATATTCTATCTCTATTATAACTCATTTTTAACGGAATATCATTCAACTAAAAAAGCATGCCACTTGCGACATGCTTTCTGTATCTAATAGTATAATCTCAGCCCACTTCCATACCATCGATCTGAGCAGTGTAAAGGTGATAATAATCTCCCTTTTTAGCCATGAGTTCTTCATGACTTCCACATTCAGTAATACCGCCCTTATCAATGTACATGATCTTGTCACACTTTGTGATAGTCGAAAGCCTGTGAGCTATGATAAAGCTTGTTCTGCCTTCAAGCATAGCATCAAGGCCTTTCTGGAGGGCTTTTTCAGTCTGAACATCGATACTTGATGTAGCTTCATCAAGGACCAGGATCGCAGGATCTGATAAAAGAGTTCTTGCAAAGGATATAAGCTGCTTTTGTCCCTGAGAAAGAAGTGCTCCTCTTTCCTTAACCTCTGTGTTATATCTCTTTGGCATATACTTGATGAAATCATCGGCACATACAGCCTTGCTGGCTCTTCTGACCTCTGCCTCTGTGGCATCAAGCTTACCATATCTGATATTGTCTCCAATAGTTCCTGAAAAAATGAAGCTATCCTGCAGCATTATTCCCATCTGAGATCTAAGGGAATTAAGTGTAACCTTGGAGATGTCCTGACCATCTATAAGGATTCTTCCACTCTGCACATCATAAAATCTTGAGATAAGACTTACAATGGTACTCTTTCCTGCTCCTGTTGGTCCAACAAGAGCTACGCTCTCACCAGGCTTTACACTAAAGGATACGTCATGAAGTACCTCTTTTCCCTTCTCATAGGAAAAAGATACGTTCTCAAAGGTTACCTCTCCAACAAGCTTACCAATTGGCTTGGCATCAGGAGCATCATCAATAGTTACAGGCTCATCCATGGTCTCAAAGATTCTCTCTAGATAAGCCATGTTATTGATGAAGTTGTTAAAGATATTTCCAAGGTTCATGATAGGCTGCCAGAATCTTGAAGCATAGCTTGATATAGCTACTATAACGCCAAGAGATTCATTCCCCCGTGAGAACACAAGGAGTGCAAACATGAAGATTGCCGCTCTTACAAGGACTGATATAGTGTCGATACCAGGCCATACCATGGTACTGTAGCTTACAGCCTTCATCCAGGTCTTTTTGCAATTACTTGAAAGAGTCTTGAAGATATCAGCATTTTCATCTTCTCTTGCAAAGATCTGAGTAATTCTTGCTCCAACAATGTTCTCCTGAAGGTAGGCATTGAGGTTAGAGTTCTTGTTTGAAACCGCCTGCCAGGCCTTTCTCTGCTTGTTCTTGATCCAGAACATGAACACCATAAGAACCGGAACTCCAGCCAAAACCACAAGACTGAGCTTTACATCTACTGCAAACATGAACACGATGATAAATACAAGGTTAATGATCTCAAGGATTACATTTATAAGACCGTTACTAAGCATATCTGATACAGAGTTAACATAGTTGACTACCCTTACCAGAATCTTGCCGTGAGGTCTATCATCGTAGTACTGAAATGGCAGTTTCTGGAGATGTTCAAAGAGATCTCCTCTTATCTGATAAATGATATCCTGGCTGACATTTACCATGATGCGTGAGCGAATAGTTGTCATGATGACGCTGATGATATAAAAGACTGTCGCTGCAATTACCAACCTAAACAGCATATCTTTATCCTGATTTGGAACTGCGATATCAAGCGCTCTCTGAACGATCATAGGGCTCACAAGAGCTGCCGCACCACCAAGAGCAGAAAAGAAAAGAGCTGCTCCCATCTTTCCTGCATGTTTCTTAATATAAGCAGAAGCCCTAAGTAAATGTTTTATGTCAAAAGGCTCTTCTAGTATTTCATCTTCTTTATATGTATTCCTACGTGGCATTTTAGTGTCCTTTCTATCAACCTACCTGAAGCTTAACAAGTTCTGCGTAGTAGCCGCCTTTTTTGATCAGTTCCTCATGTGTTCCACTTTCTGTGATCTCGCCGTGCTGCATGATAAGGATCTGATCAGCATCCTTTGTTGTTGAGATACGCTGCGCAATGATTATCTTAGTACACTCGAAATCAAGGTGTCTTAGGCTGTCCTGAATCTCTTTTTCCGTTTCAAGATCCACAGCTGATGTTGTATCATCAAGGATCAGGATTGAAGGTCTGACCGCAAGGGCTCTTGCAAGAGATATTCTCTGCTTCTGTCCACCAGAAAGGCCAACACCTCTTTCTCCGACAATGGTTTCATATCCCTCAGGCATCTTGGCGATAAAGTCAGATGCTGCAGAGTACTTGGCAAACCTCACTACCTCTTCCCTGCTGATCTCACTGTCACCATAGGCGATGTTGCCGTCGATAGTATCTGAATAAAGAAGTACGTCCTGAGTTGCAAGACCTATATTCTTTCTGAGTTGATGTAGTTTTAGCTTATTAACGTTAACTCCATCTATGAGTATTTCGCCGCTTGTTGGCTCGTAGAATCTAGGAATCAGGTGGATAAGTGAAGTCTTACCACATCCAGTCTCCCCCATGATAGCGATAGTCTGCCCCTTCTTGGCAGTAAAGGAGATATGCTCAAGAACGGGAAGGTCACTGTCTGCGTACTGGAACGATACATCCTTAAACTCGATATTTCCTTCAAATCTGTCGGGCTTGTCTATTGCATCCTTAGCATCTACGATCTCAGGCTCAGAGTAATATATTTCCATAACTTTGGCAGATGCTGCAGAGAATCTCTGGAATTCATTCATTACGTTACCAAGCTGTCTCATAGGGTTTGCGATAGCCCAGATAAGACCTGAGAACGCCACATATTCTCCAAGTGAGATCTTATCTTCTATGAGGAAAAGACCTCCCACAAGAATGAGGATAACTGACAGACAGTTAGCAAGTGTTTCAACGTAAGGATAGAATTTAAGCCAGGTAAAAGCTGTCTTTTTATTAGTATCTCTGTAGTCTTTGTTGCATTCATCGAATTTTTCTATCTCATAGTCTTCTCTCGCAAATGCTTTAACTACTCTATTACCAGCGATGTTTTCCTGGGCTACTGTGTTCATATATGCAAGCTTCTCACGAAGAAGAGCGTGCATAGGAGCTACAAGTAGCTTGAACACATAGATGATAAAGAAGATAAGAGGAGCAACTATCAAAAGGCTCACTGCAAGCTTCCAATCCATGATCATAAAATAGATTGCTGTTGCAGACACCAAAGAAATGGCCTCTATCACCATTCTGATAACCCAAGCAACCATATGTCTTACAGCATCAAGGTCACCAGTAACTCTAGTCATAAGGTCACCTGTCCTATAAGTGCTGTAAAACTTCATATCCTGTCTCTGAATCTTGTCATATAGGAAATTTCTAACTTTGAAAAGAACTGCCTGTGATACATACTCATATCCCATGCAATCAAAATAGACGATGATACATCTAAGGATCGTCAGACCTACCATCAAACAAAGGAGTCTAATAAATTCATCTGGGTGGTTAGCCAGATTTTCTTTTGCCCCATCTCCTGAAAGGAATCTGTTAACAATCTGCCCAGAAAAAAAAGGCACAGTAAGCTGTAAGATGTTATAAACAACCGTGCCAAACATAGCAAGGACATACAGCGCCCTGTAGCCCTTCATGTTGTCCCAAAGCCACTGGATCCTGGTCCTTGGATACTTCCACTTCTCATTATTCTTTTTCATAATAGTTTTCACCCCTATAGCCGTGATGTCGTTTTTAGCTATATCTCGATTCTATTATTCCAATTTTTATTCTTCAAGCACGTTTATTGCACTTTTATGCCCATTTTTTGTCATTTATAAATTATCAGGCTTCTTTCTTAATATTTTTATTATAATTTCGTCAATAGACGCCATGCTATAATTGTTGTGAGGTGATGTTTATGGATTTTAATTTCGTTAGACGTCTTATAGCATTTGCATATACACTATTGCTTCTTTTGTTTATTGGTCTAGGCTTTTGCTATACCAACGAAACCAATGACTATTTTCGCGAAAATTCCATGATCTTCAATGATTACTGGAAGGTTGATGGAAAGATCATCACATTCCCATATAGCAATAACAATGAATTTACTATAAGCAACACCCTGCCTCTTGTATATGGTGACCAGCTACTGATAATAAGGTGTTATT
This sequence comes from Butyrivibrio hungatei DSM 14810, assembly GCF_900143205.1. GTDB lineage: Bacteria > Bacillota > Clostridia > Lachnospirales > Lachnospiraceae > Butyrivibrio > Butyrivibrio hungatei. Next base: position 336,760 of record NZ_FRDH01000003.1, read on the forward strand.
ATGAAGACTTTACTGCAATAATAAATGGTGAAGAAATCGTTGAATCAAGGCCGACAACACTCTTTGGAATATCTACGAATGTTGGTAAAAAAGAAATCTGGATTCCCCTCCGCAATGATTATACAAATAAAGAGGTGTCTGTCAGGATTAAGATGCAATCTTCTATCTATGGTTCTGAATTAACTGAAGCTTTCATTACTACCAGATCTGCATATGGGATCAGTCAGCTAAAGAAAAACGTTCCTTCTGTTGTTTTGTTTGTTTTGTTTACTGTTACCGGAATTATAGAGCTCTTTATCTCTGCTTACTTCATAGTCAAAAGAGCCAGCCTTATCAGGAAACTTACGTTTGAAGCCTTGTTTTATGCAGGATGTTTTTCTATTATTTCCGCCCAATGGATCATAAATGAAACCAGACTTCCATTTATTATATTTGGCTACATGACTGGATTTTCAGTATTAAATATAATCTCATTCCTGTTGATGCCGCTTCTTTTCTTTGAACTAACCAGGGCACTTTTTTACCGTGTTGGTAAGATTGATAATGCTATAGACGGTATCCTGGCTCTCTCTATTGCTGTCTCTTGCCTGCTGGCTGTAAAAGGAGTCATAGACTGGGGAAATCTTGTTTATATTGCCCATGCAATCGATGCGATTGTAATGATATTAGTAGGCTATTACTCATACGCCAGCATTAGGAAGGAAAAGAAATTCTGTTCAAGAACCGGAATCGCTCTTGCAAATGGCATATTTATGGTAATTGTGGGAATTGCTCTTATTCAATATATTGACAACGTTAATTATAACTATATTCTGCTGATAATAGTTGGTCTTATGATCTATATCATGGTTCAGGTAGGCCTCATATATAGAAGAATAGGTCTAAATGTCAAAGAAGAAAAAGAATTTGCTCAAGCCAAGATATTTGCCTTTACCGATGAGCTTACTAAGCTCTCAAACAGAAGACATTTTTACAAAATCATCGACGATTATGAAAAAAACAAACTTCCTGCCAATCTTACTTTTATAGCGATAGATGTAAACAGGCTAAAGTATTATAACGATACCTATGGTCATGAAGCTGGAGATGAACTTTTGCTTGGAACAGCCGAGTGTCTAAGGAACGCCTTCTCATCATCTTCTACTGCTGTGATCAGCAGAATGGGTGGAGACGAATTTGCTGTGCTACTGATTGCATCTCCTGCCGAATTAAAAAACAGACTTAGCGCACTAAGACTAAGTCTAAAGAAATGGAAGGGAAAATATATTGACGGTATAAGTGTAGCCATCGGATACGCAGTCTCATCTGCCTACCCAGACGAATCTATAGATGAACTTTCAAAAATAGCGGACAAAGAAATGTATAATGACAAGCTTCAATTCTATAAGTCTTCTGGTCTTGAGAGAAGAAACTCTTCAAAATCAGATTAACAGTAATTTGATTGACACTGCCGGATGCCCTTGCTATAATATCATTCGTGACTAATTTAAGTCAGATGCTGTTGTAGCACAGTCGGTAGTGCGTCGCATTGGTAGTGCGGAGGTCACGGGTTCGATTCCCGTCAGCAGCTCTTAACAAAAACAGCAATCATGCGCTTTGCATGATTGCTGTTTTTGTTTTACCTCAATTTAGTAACTACCTGCTTTCTGACTTTTTCTGTTTTATAACATACGCACGAATTGTTTATCGTCATTTAATACTATTTTAATAGCAATAATCATGCAAATGTGTCTATAATACAAAAAACATAAACCTCATGATTGCTTTGCAAAGGAGGGCTGGTTATGAGTATTAATGGAATTGGTGGCGGAATGCAGCAGGCATATCCGGTACAGCAAACTCAGAAGCAACAGGTAGCTGTAGCTCCTAAGATTGAAGATGAAGCTCAGTCTACTCTACTTGATACAGAAGGGCAGAAGGAACGTCTCGAGAAAATGAAGATGGAAGCTCAGAAACATGCTCAAGAGCAAACCAAACAGCAGATGGATCTATCTGAGAGATCTTCAGCAGCTATGGGCTTTGGCAACAAGATCCAGATGGAGCTTATGAGTTAAACAATCTGAAAAAACTGAATAAAAAAAGTACCCGGTTAGAAGGCTGTACATATTACAGTTTTCTAACCGGGATTTTTAATTAATGGCTACTGTATTAGCTATTTTCGCTGGCACTATCGATAAGTTCAGATGCGCTCTTTGCTGCTTTTCTAAGTGCATAATCTGTAGGATTGCTAAATGCATCTCTGATATTAAGAACTCTGTCACCTGTCTCACTCATTGATACAATGTTTGCTCGAAGCTGAGTATCAAGCTCATTGTTCTGTACATAGTTAATGTACTCGCAGAGAGTTTCAAGATCATCATCACCACCAAGTGCAATTATAAATACCATATAAAGAACAAAGAGTCCAATGATGATTGCTGCAAATAAAAGGTTCTTAGTGATTGCTAAAATGATTCCTGAAATACATACTACTGTAAATCCGATATCAAAAAGAACTTTGCTCTTAATCTCAGACTTAACAGTTCTTAAAAGGAATCTCTTACTATCCTGCACGAAGTATGTAATAAGGTCATAAAGCATGTCCTTATCCTCTTCTTCATAGCAACCGATCTGGTAAGTTACGATAAGCTTAGCTGCGTTCTCGTAAGCCTTATTAACAATATTCTTGTAAATAAATGTAAAATTCTTAACAACTGGGATCATCTCTAAGATTGAAGCAGCAGCCATAGCACCGCTAGCCATCTTATAGAGAATAAGTCCACATGTACGGCTCTTTGATCTCATCCCCTTTGAACCATACTTCTTTAATCTCTCTAATCCCTCAGCAACAGGATCAGCAGAAATCTCTTTTCCTACAAGTGCTCTGCATACCATAAGGTCTGATGCGTAATAGTACATGTTCTGTCTTGGTGTGCTAAGCACAAAATACAGGAAAAATCCGATTACTCCAATTGACATAAATGGGAAAATCTGTGCTTTAAGTCCTATGATGTACATGAGCACGAATACAAGCTCTACTGACATCAAAATCAGAGTTTTCTTTCTGAACTGCCCCTTAATATCCTTTGCTAACTTTTTTCTTTCTTCCATTCCTCACTCTCTCCTTGTCAAAAGAATATTTTCTCCCCCGATTAAGAAAATATTACATCGCAATGAAACAAATTGTAACATATTCTTTTGCAAGATATAAGCCCATATTTTATCAATATTTGAGCAATTATTGATCAAGTTCTAAATGAGGCTTGGTCCAAGTGTTATGCGGAAGTCCACCTTTTTTGCAATTTATCAATTATTACAAGATAGTGCAATTCTTTATGTGCTTATGGGCGCGTTCTTGGCCGACTTTTGGGTCCCGGCTTTTATCCGTTTTATGGCCGCCTTTTAGCCGATTATTGGAATTTTTTCTTGTTTAGGCTAAACTTTTCAATTTTTGATGCCCCTGTTTTCGTGAGTACCTTAGCCGAAATGGTTAATCCTTGTAGTTTTCGGCTAAATATAAACTTAAAAAATATTTGTGGCGAAGAAATCTTTTTAGCCTAAAAGCTTGATATTCTACAATATAGGCTAAAGATGCTCCTCTGTCTTGTTTCTTTTCATACTTGCATTCCATAAAATATTTAGCCGATTTTCGGTAGCTATAGACTTTTAGGTAAAAAAAAGCGAGGATTGCTTCATCCTCGTTTTTGATAAACAAATATCCACTCTATTGGAGCTTCTTTTTCATTCCAGTCATAATCGGAATCAGTATCGCCAAGCTCAAATGCTATGCCATCTACGCTAGAAATAAGATAATCATACTTATCCTCATAACATTCAAATCCTAGCTTATTTAATTCATTTATTGTATTTCCTATCCCAATAGCATCATTAAATTTTCCTTCGAAACCAGCTGACACTCCTACCTGTGTCAAAGTATCAGTTTTATCAAAGAAAAACATAGCGTTTTCTATATGATACACCTTTATATCGTTAGCTCGATGCTCAATGGTATATTCACTAATATATTCCTCTAGTTCTTTATTAGTCATACCCAATAGAAATTGCCCTATTCCAACATTTGGGATAATATTTCCATCTCTTATCTTCATTTGATTACCTATACACTGCACAATACATCTTATCAGTTCCAAAGCTACTAACTGCTCTGTCTCCGCCTTTAATCTCAACTTTAACGCATCGATTTCCATTCATGCGTATGAAAGCAACTTTCTTTTCTGGATTCTCGCGTTCAGATACTTCCTGACTTTCATCTGAATCCATGTAAATAGCCCATACTGTTAATCCATTTGTGTAGGGCAAATATTCGGCAACTTTACTTTTCAAAAAAGAAGATAACATCTCGTCTTCCTTATATTCTAGTGATGCCACTCTATCATAGTCATCTCCATTACTTACGCTCTCTCTAGATACATGCATGATCATCTTTTGTATGAAGCCCTCCCAAGCTTAATTGGATTACTGTTAAGGCTTACCCATTTAACAGCCATTTCTTCCAGTAACTCAACTGGCTCTTTGTCACAACAGCCTTTACTATTATCTATTTCAAGCGCGGCATTTCTTACCTTCTCAATATCTGCTTCTTCCAAAGGTGTTCCCATGGATAAATATTTTTCAAGTGCCTTTACCATTTTGCTATATGAACTATCCCAGTTTATACCACCATTTCTAAGTGTTTCGTCGGCTACTCTTCCGGTAACTCTGATCACTTCTCCCTGAACGTTTTTGCATTTTCCTGATCCAGGAACAAGATAATCCCAGAGTGCATCATGAATTTCCTCAACAGGAAGCGACATATCTACAGTTATCGGAGATACGCCATCGTGCTTGATAATAGGTTTTGCAGGCACAACATCAAATATCTCATAGAATTTATCCATTTCCGCATCGCTAGCCTCAAAGGAATAATCAGGATAGTTAGCCTTAGCAAGTTCATGCCTATCCCCTATCTTACGGATATATTCTCTGGCTTTTTCCCATTCTTCTGTAGGAATTCCTTCTTTTCCACCACATGCATCGATCAAGATCTTAGCAATCTCCGACTTATTTTTCTCTCCAGGTTCTAATCTCCTTATCATGTAAAGAAGCGGAGTTAAATTATCATACACAGGAAGGGTATGGTGTTTTGGATCAGCTCCATTATCCAGAAGAAGTTTTACAATATCAATCTTTCCAGAATCTGCAGCATCAAATAACGGTGTCTCCCCTTCATAATCTGTAGCCTGCACATCAGCACCATGTCCGATCAAAAACTTACATATCTCATAGTTTCCCATTCTAGCATGTTTGCAAAGTGGTGTTCCATAAGTATTTGGAGCATTGACATCCGCACCTCGTTCCACCAACCACTCTACAATTTCTAATGGAAGATTCGTCTCATGAAGAGCAGTATACTTATAGCCACCAGCATATGTTGCATCAAGCTCACACTCTGATAAGATTGCTTTACATTTCTCTATATCTTCATTCGTCCATGGTTCATTTGATTTCCCGTAGCATAAATCCGAAAATTCATCAGGTATTATCTTTTTTAGATTTGCCATATTCTTTCCCTCTATAATTTCAAAAAAGACCTCCGTATAAGCGGAGGCCTTCCATACAATTCATTTCCAACCTATTACTCTGTCATGCGAGTGTCCGTTTCATCATGATACATAGGGATATAGATATCAACTTCCTGTATCAGATCATCATCCAAGACATCTTTTTCGTATGGTGACTCTGATGTAACCCACAAATGAACAATTACATTTCCTTTTGAAAAGCATGATATATTTAGATAGCTATTAAAATATTCATCACATTCCCAAATAAAGCCAGCTTTTTCAAGCAATTCCTTAGCATCCTTGTACTTATCTTCACAATGAATGCCTAAAATATGATGACCAGAACTGCCAGACTTTAATCTGATGTATGTCCTAAATACCTTGCCTTCAGTCTGAACATAAGCGCCTTCGCATTCTATTCCATCGTCAAATTCAACGAAAGGGCCTTCCATAGGATCTACTATATCTTGCATTTCTCCCATTAGCTCAAAGGCCATATCGCTATTTTGGTTCACATGATCAATAGTAGCAAGATCTTCCTCAGTAAGCTCTGAATAAGTCACACTCTTGTGATCATAGGCACTTTTTTTCTCTTTTTTATTACCAAATATGCCCTTTCCATCTTCATTTGAAGAGCGTGAACATAATACAAGTGCTACAACTAACAACGTACAAAAATATAATATATTTCTCTTATGTTGTTTCATATAGTTCCTCTTGTCAATCAGTCAGACATCAAGGTCTCCATAAGATACTGATATACTTCCTGGTTGCAATCCTGCCACTTCTTGCAAATGTTACGGGCTATCTCTTCTGTTGGTACAGCAAGCTTGATCTCTACGATGCTCTGACCATTTTCATTGGCAATAAGCTGAGCTGTATATTCGTTCTCACCGGTCTTGGTGTAATCACCAAGGATTGACCCTTCGTCTCTAAGCTTCATGCTGTTTTCTTTAAGATACTCATCTATCTGAGTCTTGATTGCCGGGTTAATTCTATTGCCAAAGAACTTAAGTGTCTCTTCACCTTCAGAAGTCATCTCGAGGTATGTTCTGCTGACCATAGACTTCTCGATGATAAGACCTGAAGTAACCATTTCCGCAAATACTTCCTGAAGTGTAAGGAAGTTAGTGTACTCGTTTTCTAATATAAAATCGTAAATCTGTGACTTGCTAAGAGGAGCATCACAGCGCTTTAGCATGTACAGAACTATCATCTTATACAAAGTAAGATACTTTGAACTCAATTTAACTTATCTCCTAAAACTAAACTTAAATCTTTTCTTTTACTGCTGCAGAGATCACATCTGCTACTCTTGGATCAAAAGCTGCTGGAAGAATGTTCTCATCATTTAGCTCATCATCTGGAACAAGTCCTGCAAGAGCAACAGCTGCTGCAAGCTTCATCTCCTCTGTGATCTGCTTGGCACCGCCTTCAAGAGCTCCTCTAAAGATACCAGGGAATACAAGAACGTTGTTGACCTGGTTAGGGAAGTCTGATCTGCCAGTACCGATAACTCTGATTCCAGCCTCTCTTGCCACATCTGGCATGATCTCTGGAACCGGGTTGGCCATAGCAAACATTATAGCATCTTTGTTCATCTGCTGCGCCATCTCTTTTGTTACGATATTAGGAGCTGAAACTCCTACGAAGATATCTGCACCTTTGAGCGCATCTGCAAGTGTACCTGTCTTCTGATCTGGATTTGTAACATCCATCATCTTTTCCTGCATCCAGTTAAGGTCTTTTGAAGCCTTTGAAAGGATACCTGACTTGTCGCACATTGTTACGTTCTTGAATCCATAGCTTAAAAGAAGCTTTGTGATAGCAATACCAGCACTTCCTGCGCCGTTTACTACTACCTTACATGTCTCTTTATCCTTGCCTACTACCTTAAGTCCATTGATAACACCAGCAAGAACTACGATAGCTGTACCGTGCTGGTCATCGTGGAATACTGGGATATCCAGCATCTCTTTTAACCTCTCTTCAATCTCAAAGCATCTAGGAGCTGAGATATCCTCAAGGTTGATGCCACCAAAACCAGGTGCAAGATATTTAACTGCCTTGATGATCTCTTCTGTATCCTGAGTATCAAGACAGATAGGAACTGCATTAACTCCGCCAAACTCTTTAAAAAGCACTGCTTTACCTTCCATAACAGGCATTGCTGCGTATGGTCCAATATTTCCAAGTCCAAGAACTGCGCTACCATCTGAAACAACTGCAATAGTGTTTGATTTGATAGTATATTTATAAGCAAGGCTCTTATCCTCAGCTATGAGCTTACAAGGCTCGGCTACACCTGGTGTGTAAGCAATAGCAAGGTCTTCTTTTGACTTTACTTCTGCTTTGGATCTGATCTCCAGCTTACCATTCCATTCTTCATGCATCTTAAGTGCTTTTTCTGCGTTTGTCATAATAATGCTCCTCCTAATTATGTTATGGGTCACTTAAAAGGTTTTCCCGACTATATCATATGCAAAAGATACAACTTCATCTCTTTTGTTTGTATCTATGTACTTAAAGACGTTATATATCTGCTTGTGATTGCCACCAACAGTCTCAAGTCCAAGAGCAAGTCCAAGGGCTGCCACTTCTTCCGGCGCATCAACCTGTCTTGAAAGCATAAGAGCATCAATATGACCATTTTTGACCATCTTAGTGTATGCATAAGCAAAAGCCGCTGCCTGAACAGCTTCACCTGATGAGGAAGAATAGCCAATCTCACTAAGGATTATGGATCTGACATTACCACTTGTATCAAGCATAGATTCTTTTTGCATGTAATTGGTCAAAACTTCAATGTTCTCCATTGTGATACATGGAGTTGATTCTGTGTGATTAACGTACTTAGAAGCCTTCCAGAATGCTGTGTTCTCATTTGGAAATGAGTATGGATGTGCTGCAAGTCCCCAGTCAATATTGCCGTATTCTGAAATAGATGATGAAAAGATATCTATAACATCCTTGGCATCATAGTCGCCAGTTTTTTCTGTGTTGTAGGTCCATCTCTGATCTATAGGAATATATACCTTGGCACCTGCATTCTGGCTCTTAATTGCATTGTAAAAGACTCTGAAGGCTCTTGTGAAAGCTGTTGTATAGGTACCAACATCTGTCTTAGCCATGTAGTTGTACTCTCTACGGGCATTTACCTCATTGGCAATGATCCACATGCTGACGTTACCATGGCCTGAGCCTGAGTACCTGTTTGCGAGGAAGCTTCCGATAGCTGCAAGAGCCTTGACACCGCTCTCATTGGTTGCATTGAACATGTAATAAGGAGCAGTAGATCCGCTTCTGGCATCTGGATGTGTGATCTCTGGAAAAGCAGATGTGCTGGCGTTATTGAGGATAATAGCAGCAACATCGATTCCCATCGCATTAAGTCTCTTAAAGAGATTGTCGTAATCATTTATTATCTGAGCATTGAAGTGATAGGTCACTCCGCCGTAAGAATACTCGATTCCACCTGAAGTCACCAAAATATGTGACAGAGGAATATTGTATGCTGCGTATTCACAGCCAAGATCCTGAAGTTCATTTAATCTAAGCGGATATGGTAAAAGTCCCTTTATAGAATCATGACTCATGCCAGCGTAGTTGTAGCCTGCACATGCTCCAGGATTAGTAATATATTTCGGATGAGAGATGGTTACGTACTGATCATCCTTTTTAACTGCTACTGTAAATTTGGAAAAGAGCTTGGAATTTGCGCTGCCCTTATTAAGACTTACGGTAAAAGATGTATCATCGCCCTTGTAGATCTTGTCGATTGGCTCTTTATCTGTTATTCCATCCTCATAGGTTGCCATTTCGAAAAGATAATAATACTTGTCATCACTGGCAGGAATTCCTTCAGAAGTAACGCTGACCTTAACGTTAGTAGAATCAACGATATCGCAGCTGGTGATATTAGCAAACTCTGCTGTGTTCTCAGGAGTCATCTCGACTGTGGCTGGCCTGTCAGATAATGCCTTGGAAACTCTCTGTCCATCCGATGTGATCTTCTGGATAATGCTCTCATCAACATAAACCACTTCGCTTATATTCTCGCTCTCTACAGACGCTTCATCAACTGATTCCTCAGCCAGCTCAGCATCTCCGTTGTTGGAGCCTATAAAGAGCCAAATGATCATCGCTACTACAAAAAGAGACGCTATCGCAGCTACTATACCTGTCAGTATCACTATTCTTTTGTTCTGGCGGGCTTTCCTACCTGTGTGCACTTTGCGTCTTCTCTTTTTCATGTAACTCCTGTTCTATCAGTTAACTTTCTTTATTTCTTTCTTTTAACTTCTTCATGTGATCACGGATCTTAACTTCGTATCCGTTTCCTGAAGGTCTATAGAACTCTTTGCCATTAAGTTCATAAGGCAAATACTGCTGCTCAACATAATTGTCCGGATAATCGTGAGCATATTTATATCCAATTCCATGTCCCAGCTTACTGGCTGACTTGTAATGTGCATCCTGAAGATGCGCTGGAATTGGAAGGTTTCCTGTTTCTCTAACCATTTCCATAGCCTCATCTATTGCTACAATTGCGGCGTTACTCTTAGGGGCAGAAGCAATATAGCTTGCAGCCTGCGAAAGAGTGATCCTTGCTTCGGGCATTCCAAGTCTCTCAACTGCGAGAGAAGCTGCAACCGCAACCTGAAGTGCCTGCGGATCAGCATTGCCTACGTCTTCTGAAGCACAGACCATCATACGCCTTACTATAAACTTGGGATCTTCTCCGGCGTTTAACATTCTTGCAAGATAGTATACTGCTGCGTCAGGGTCTGATCCTCTCATACTCTTGATAAAAGCTGATATTGTGTCGTAGTGATTGTCACCATCTTTGTCATATCTGGCAACCTTCTTTTGGATACACTCCTCCGCCACCTCTTTGGTGATGTGAATAAGTCCGTCTGCACTACGTTCTGTTGTTAAAATGCCAAGTTCAAGGGCATTAAGCGCATGTCTCGCATCGCCATCAGCAAGGTCTGCAAGAAAATCTGATGCATCATCCTCAATGACTGCGTTGTAAGCGCCCATACCACGTTCCTTGTCTGTGACCGCTCTGTGCAAAAGAGTCTTGATGTCATCAGCAGTCAGTGGCTTAAGTTCGAAAATTACTGACCTGGAAATAAGAGCCCCATTTACTTCAAAATACGGATTCTCCGTTGTGGCTCCGATCAGAATAACTGTACCATCTTCAACGAACGGTAACAGATAGTCCTGCTGTCCCTTGTTGAATCTATGTATCTCATCGATGAAAAGAATTGTCTTTTTGCCATACATTCCGAGGTTATCCTTAGCTTTAGCAACAACCTCTTCCATGTCTTTTTTGCCTGCGATAGTGGCATTTATCTGAGTAAACTCTGCCTTGGTAGTTCCTGCTATGACCTTGGCAAGAGTGGTCTTACCTGTTCCAGGTGGTCCATACAAAATGATGGAACTTAGCTTGTCTGCTGAAATTGCACGATAAAGAAGCTTGTCTTTAGCAATGATGTGCTGCTGTCCAACAACCTCATCAAGTGTCCTTGGACGCATCCTTGCGGCAAGCGGTGATTCCTTTTCCATTGTGTTATTTCTCATATATTCAAACAAGTCCATAACTACTTAATCTTACTATTTTTGCCCCTAAAAATAAAGCAAAAATCTTTAATATTTATTACCATTTACAGGGGAACTAATTCACTCAAGAAGGTCTCTACATTTACGGGTGAGAGTATTTAACACTCTCTTTTTATCAAGGGTCCAAAGTGGCTCTACAAGGAGCTTTCTAGGGCCATCTCCTGTCATACGATGAATAACAGTTGTTTCTGGTAAAAGAGCTATGCACTCAGCTATAAGATCTGTGTACTCTTCCATGTCCATGAAGTAAAACTCTTCGGAAGTTTTCCCTGCTACAACGGTGTCTTGTTTTGATCGTGCCCTCTCCTTCCAGTTCAGGTAATCCTGATACATAGCAGTTCCTTTTAGGATCTGCAGGTTCTGAAGCTTGATGCCGTCAAGGGCAGGATCAAGAACTGCCAGATATTTTACTGTTTTAAGCATGTCCTCTTTTGTTTCGTAAGGAAGCCCCAGGATCACATGAACAACAACTGTTATTCCCGCATCTTTAAGCGCTTTATATGCTTTTTCAAATACTTTAAGTTCATAGCCTCTATGGAATCTCCTGGCACTTTCCTCATTGATCGTCTGAAGACCAAGCTCTATCCACACAGGTTTTATCTGGTTCAGCTCTTTTAACATAGCTAATACACTATCGTCTATACAGTCTGGACGTGTACCAAGAGATAGGATCACTATGTCTTCTCGATTTATAACCTTGGTATATAGCTCTTTTAACCTGCTGATGTCACCATATGTGTTGGAAAAGGACTGAAAATATGCAATAAAATGCCTTGCATCAGTTTTTTGGGAAATAAGCTCCTTGGCATCCTGTATCTGCTGATCTATGCTGCCTGCAGTTACCTGTGCTGCAAAATCTCCGGATCCTCCTTCAGAACAGAAGGTACAGCCACCTGTAAGTGGTGTTCCGTCTGGCATAAGAATAGAGCCATCTCTGTTAGGGCAGGTACAGCCCGATGACAGAGACAGCCTATATATTTTTTCACCATATTTGTTTTTGAGATATGTTGATAATTTCTGGTGCATATTAGATCCACTTCTTTTACTGATCATGCTGTTTTTACTATGTTACGAACCCAGACCCCGCTTCGGATGAATAGGAATCCGATGATGCATTTTAATATCTCAGTTAAAGAAACCAGCATAAACACTGTAACAACAGGAAGCGTTGTACATCTTGCAAGGATAAATGCTGTTGGAACAGAAACTGCCCATGCAAAACAGCTGTCAAATACAAATGTAACAGCAGTCTTGCCACCTGATCTCATAATAAAATAACTTACGTTAGCAAAAGAGTTGATAGGCATGCATAGAGCAACGATCCAGATACATCTGGTAGCAAGCTGTCTGATCTCTGGCTCAGTGTTATATATCTGAGGAATGATAGGTGCAAACATTGCAAGAAGTGACCCCATGACCAGTGTGCTTGCGCAGCTAAGAGCAGCCATTCTCCAAGCTGTTCTGCGGGCTGATACAAGCTTATCAGCGCCAAGCTCCTGTCCTACTATGATTCCCGATGAGTTACCAATTGATAAAAAGACCTCATTAAAGATCTGTGATACTGTTCCACTGATGTTCATTGCTGCAATAACTGCAATTCCACGAACTGAGTACTGCTGAAGAAGTGTTGCCTGGGCAAGACTCCATAAAAACTCATTGCAAAGAAGCGGAAGCGACTTAAACATTATGGTCTTTGCAAGGCTCCAAGGAACATACAAAGTTGTAAATACACCTTTAAAGAAGGGATATTTAGAGTCTTTCTTGTGTGCTCCTACCATTACGATCATGAGCTCTGTGAATCTTGAAATAACAGTAGCTATGGCTGCTCCCAAAACTCCCATTTTAGGAAGTCCAAAAAGACCAAAAATGAGAAGTCCGTTAAATATAAAGTTAACTACCATTGCGATCATTCCTGCTGCCATTGGAAGTGTGGTCTTACCTGATTCACGCATGGCACTTGAATAAACCTGGGTCAAGCTAAATGGAATAAGACCGATGAGCATGATATCAAGGTATGACATACCATAACCAAGTGTGGCTATCCTGTCTGCATCCAGAGTTTCCTTTGAAATGTAAAGGGATATCAGATTTTCTTTTGCAAGGAACAAGAAAATGACCGCACCAGTGCAGATAGTGGCCGCTGTCATAAGCTTGAATCTTATGGAATAGCGGACTCCATCCATATCTCCTTTACCAAAAAACTGTGTACTGAAGATTCCAGCACCAGCCAGCGATCCCCATATACATAGATAAAAGATAAAAAGTATCTGATTAACAATGGCAACAGCGGACATAGGAAGCGTTCCCACCTGTCCCACCATAACATTATCAAGAAGTCCAACGATATTGGACAAAGTGTTCTGTATGATCATAGGAAGCACTATAGTGGCGGCGCGCCTGTAAAAATCAGCATCACCAATAAGACACTCCTTTAGAGTGAACTTATACCTGATTGCTTCCTCTCTATTACTTGTTTCAAATGTAGATATCATTTTTCCAACTTTCTATAATTAACAATTACAATTCCAAGTGATACTAATAGCAGAGAAATGAGGCTAAGAACTGAAAATGCCTCCTGTCCTTCTCCAAGGAAGAGAGCCGATAACACAACTCCCATGATAGGATTTACAAATCCAAGAACTGAAACCTTGCTAACTGGATTGTACTTAAGAAGCACTCCCCAAAGCGTGTAGGCACCTGCAGAAATAAAGCCCATATAAATAAGATTAAGGTAACAGCCACTACTATAAAACACAAGGTTTCCACCAGATAATAATCCTATAAAAAATAACACTGCTCCGCCAAGTGCAAACTGATAACCACTGAGTATTACAGGGTTCTCATATTTTGAAAAGATCTTGATACAACAACCAGATACTGCGTAAAAGAATGCCGCGCAAAGCATTGCTCCCTCGCCCTTAAATGTGATAGGTGCTCCGCTCGTGATAGCTCCCATTCCGCCAAAGAACATGATTATTCCTGCAAATCCAAGAGCACAGCCGATCAGTTTTTTGACAGAAGGCTTCTCTAATCTGAACAGAAAAATTGCAAACATTGGCGCAAAGAAGTTTCCTGAAGCATTTATTATAGAGCCTTTTACACCGGATGTATTAGCAAGTGACATGAAAAAGAAATAGTACTGTCCGATAGTCTGGAATAAAGAAAGGATTGCGATATACTTCCATGAACTCTTCTGTGGAATCAGCGCTTTTTTGGAAATAAAGCTTCCAAATACAACTGTCATAACGCCAGCAAGCATGAATCTTGCTCCGGCAAGCATAAGTCTTGATGCCGTATCAGAAGCATCTATCTTAAATACTTCGTAAGCTATCTTGATTGCTGGAGAAGCGCTTCCCCAGAGAATGCAGCAAAAGATTGCTGTGATCACCATAATAGGTGTTATTGTCCAAATACTTTTTGAATTCTGTGTGTTTGTCATGTTGTCCTCATTCTCATTTTTTATTTAGCAATACTCTCCAAACTCACAGCCTACGTTCTCACAAGTTATCTCATCGATAAGCTTTCCTCTGTGATACAGTTTAACAGTTCCTTTACCATTCCCACCGTTCCACAGCCTGTTATGGAGTTTTTTGCCATTTGGTGCTTCATAGTTAACCAGAAGCATGTCTTTCTTCTGACAAGTTATATCAGTTACCATGCGATTTGTCCATGTTTTTTGCTCAACATGCCAAATAATTGCTACATCTGTTTCAGAACATTCAAATTTAGTTCTGGTAAAGGTCCAGAACTTGGAGAAGTTAAACTCATAGGGCTTTCCTTCGTACCAAAATGCCGAAAGGAGCTTTCTGTTTAAGGCAATTGGTCCAACCTTTGGTCTGCCACCACCTATGTCAAAGACGCTATCATGGAGCTGTCTTCCCAAAACTCTACTAGTGAGATTACAGGATGAAAGCCAAACCCATGGAGATGTAAAATCCTTGCCCCAGTTCTTATCAGCATAGCCATAGCTTGTCTCTGGCTTTACCAGGTATTTTTGTCCATCAAGGAATATCTCGCCTTCATACTCAGTCTTCATGCCCTCTGCGTGCCAGAACATTTCGAAAGCCTGTAGCTTCCTAAAGAGTTTTCCTGCGCCATAGCCCACGTTAAATGCTGTCTTTTTACTTATCTTAAGATCCCATGAAATCTCACCAGCACCGCTCATGTATTCAGGATGCTTTTGTGCGTCCTCTTCTGAAAGCATGACTTTTCCACAAGTCTTGGTTTCTGTAATGAAGTTATCCCCCGCTTTTATAGAATAAGGCACACCCATATTGGCTTCTATCTCATTCCATCCATAGAAGTTGTGGATCTGTTTGGCTCCTTCGCCCCAGCATCCAGCCTTTATCATAAGATAGGATGGCTTTATTTTCTTTTCTTTATTTTCAGGAAGTTGTCCGAAAACTGGCTTATCACCGCCAAGCTTTGGATTACACAAAAAGAACTCAATAAAAAATGGCTTCTCCTCACCTGTTTCAGCATTATGTGCTGTAAAAGAATGCCACCACCAGTCGTAGCCCTGCCTTGCCTGTCCTCCAAAAAGCTGGCACTGATTACGTGTGATATCTGATTTATTGAACATTATTTTTCCCTCTCATAAAAAGCAGTTGTATTCATTCAAGTAATTTTATGCTTATTTGTTGCCTTATTACAGATCATTGTCTACTTCTATGACCTTATCTCCTGGGTTATATAGAGGCTGTCGTCTGTAACCTTGCACAGATAGAATACTATCTCTACACCTGCTGCCTTTGCTTCATAAAAAGCTTTTGCAAAATCAGGATCAGTAACTTCATTAGGTCTGACTTCTGTGATTCCTTCGCCTTGTATAACAAAGGCAACGCTAGTGTTATATCCTTTTTTTACAGCATCAGTAAGTTCTCTAAGGTGCTTGGCTCCGCGCTCGGTGGGTGCATCTGGAAAATATCCAATGCCATCAATGAAGAGCGTACAACCCTTTACCTCCATGAGATAGCAGTCAACCTCTTCATCAGCCTTTTTGCTCTGTTTCACAGATGCCCTTCTCTTTTCCATATAGAAATCAATTCTTGAATTGCCAAACTTATACTCTGGCTGGACTTTGTCATACTCTCCCTGGCATAAAAGCCACTCTTTTACCACCTTGTTAGGAGCCTGGGAATCTATATTGATGATCCTGCCATCTTTCTCAACTGCCACCAGATCATAAGGAGTCTTTCTCTCAGAATTCTCCGCCTTCTCAAGATACACTGTGCATCCAGGAATCAATAGTTCCTTACATCTTCCAGTATTCTTTACATGAACAACAAGCTCATTACCATCAACTTCTACATTGGCAATGAATCTGTTGGGTCTTGATATGAACTTAGCTTTAACAATGTTTTTGTACTTCATAAAGATAGTTTAAAGTATGTGGAAGGTTTATTCAAACCGTTCGGTTGGTGCTATTGTTTTATGGATTGTATTTTTTTACCAATATGTTATTATGTTCTTACAAAGGTGCTACCGATAGACGGTTGGCTCCAACATTAGTTACAAATCAAAAAAGACCGGTAACTTTGCTAGAGTTGTGGCGGTCTTTTTTGATGCTTAAAATTACTTCTTTAGACTTATGTAAATACTGTAGATCGTAACACCTATACTTATAAGCGTTACTACAATACTCACACAAGTGATAGTTTCTTCTAGCAACAATTCTGCTCCCGTCATTATTTCTCATCAGCATCCCTCCAAAATGAATAAGAGAGTTCTCAGATAAAAATCTGGCAAAGAGCCAACCGCCTACCGTAAATGATAGCACATTGGTATTTTAGCAAACATCTGTTCGAATATCAATGATTCTTTTTACATGTTTTCTTGCTTTGCATAATGTTAAAAGATATGTATTTTCATTTGACGCGCGTCAAATATATTCATATAATTGTTATAGAGATATTTGACGCACGTCAAATAGTTTTGCATGGTGAGGTTTTATATTATGGCAAAGATAATCAAAGAAAAGCAAGACCTATCATACCTTCAGTGGTCACATGTCAGAAGTTCCAGCGGAACAGCTGGCACCTTTTTGAAAGCCACTTCTTCTTTGGATGGAGAAAAGAAATATTATAAGCTCTCAAATTTTGATCCGGTAAAAGGGGTTATTGGCCACGAATGCATCAATGAAATAATAGTTGATAGACTACTTGATCTTTTTGAAATTGAACATCTCTCATATGAGCTAATAAATGCTGAAATAGAGATTGAAGGAAAGACCTATAACACATATCTATGTGCTTCAACAGACTTCAAAAAATCCGGCGAGAGCAAGATAGCTCTTGATGACTATTACCGAACAAACGCCGAGCCTTCAGAATCTCACTATGATTTCTGCAAACGCATGGGATGGCAGAAATACATTGACACCATGATTGCTATTGATTTCATCATACTTAATAGAGACAGGCACGGTGCTAATATCGAAGTTCTTAGAAACGCAAGATCACGCACTCTTCGAATTGCCCCTCTCTTCGACCATGGCGTATCTCTTCTTTATTCATGCTATACAGAAAAAGATGCCTTGAACTTCGACGTACTTGCAGATAAGCCATGCAACAATTTCATCGGAAGTTACTCATGTACAGAGAATCTCTCTCTTCTAGACGTAAATAATAAGCCTTTAAATGTCAAACTTAAAAAAAATGATAAAAGCAGAATCTTTGAAGGATTAAATGATATCTTATCAGATATTTATATTGAAAAGATTTGGAAAATGATCTACGAAAGGTACAAAATATATGAAAAGCTATGAAATACTAGATGAAGCTAATTTCATAAACATTGGTGTCCTTTTATACTATGAAAAGGCCAAAGAATTCATCATAGAACTCAACGAGAACCTTGATGAATGGACAGCTCCTCTTCTATTTACCAGTTTTGTAAAAAAGGGAATCTTCACCATTCCTAGAGATATAAGTCTTTTGTGGGTAAAAGAAAGAGTTATTCCAAGCGGAAGACAGAACATCGGATCAATACTATCAAATCATAAATTAAAAGCCTATGACGAGATGAAGCTTTTAGAACTAGCTGAGGGTCGTTGTTCTCAGGATAGCATGTTTATCAGAAAAATTGACGATCTGCCTGAGTTTGTTCTTGATAGGCAAAAGAAAAATCTTATTGATTGTACGCCTCTGGATAGCGGAAACATTCTTTGCTTTTTTGCAGATACTAGTGTAAAAAAAGTCGAATTAAAAGCCTTTTCCAATGACTCAAAAATAGAAAAGGTAATAAAAAACAAAGCACTATTTAATTCCTGCAAAATTGGAACAGGTGGATACTGCGCCACTTTCAATGATTCCATTGATATTCCATCATGGGAACTCTATGACAAAGGAATCACTATTCCTCTTTCATATCAGGATTTCCTTACCTTTGCAGACAGGAACCTCTTTGACACCAGTGAAAGTTGCCAAGAGCTTGAATGCTCAAGACAAAACATCACATATCTAAACAAACAAGGATTGCTAAATCCCGTGAAAGAAAATGTAAAAGGGAATCTATATTTAAAGGGAGACGTAATAAAAACCAGGTGGTGACACAGTCACTACCTGGTTTCTTATTTCATCCCAAAACTCAAAGCACTTTCAAGCCTTTATAATCAACTATTCCGCCTATATTCTTGGCCTTCTTATATCCAAGCATTTTCATCTTATCTACTGCTCTTCTAGCCCTATTTCCGCTATGGCAATAAACAAAGATCATTGTGTCATGGTCTGGAATCTTGTCCTCAATTTCCAGAATGTCATCAACAGGGATATTGATGCTTCCTGAAATATGACCAGATTTATATTCTTCTTTCGTTCTAACATCCAGAAGGATTGCATCAGGTGTAGCTTCAAATTCCTTAAGATTCTCATTTATGTCTGTATGTTTGAATAAACTTGTTAAGCCCTTTAATATGTTACCCATTTGTCTTCCTCCTGATTAAATTCTTTATAGAAAGAAGAATGCCAAGTACAGCAAGATAAAATACTCCACTGATCAGAATCTTTACAAATAGAGCTATCAGCTGGCTAGAAATCGTTGGGGTATACCCCTGAAAAGTCACATACATTGCTATTCCAGATAGGATAAATGGAATAGAATTTATAATATTTCTACCAATGTTCGCTTCTTTGAAAACGCTTATAGACTGAACCACACATACTACAATCTCTGCTACTAGTGTTCCAATGGCAGCACCTATAGAAGCATATTTCGGAATCAATAACACGTTTAGCACTAAATTAACTGCCGCTCCAGAAAAAAGAGATGCAACAAACAACTTATCCTTTTTTCTTGGCAAAAGATATTGTGTCCTAATAACATTGGCAAATGCCAAAAAGATACAACTTGGAAGAACAACATTAAACAGTATGATACATTTTTCAAACCCCTCTCCATAAAACAAAGGTACAAAAATGTCTGACACTGTCATAATCCCAACACAAATTGAAGTAGAAATGAACATAGCAAATATGATGGATTTCTCAAATATCAACTCTGCTTCTTGGGCTTTTTCATTCTTAGAAATTATATTAGACATCCTAGGAAGCATCACTGTTCCCAATGCTGTAATAAGCGCCAATGGGACATTTATTATTTTTTCGCAACTATGGTAATAGCCAACTTCAATCTCAGATGCTAATGAACCAAGCATAATCTTATCCATGGTTTTATATATGCTCACTGCTATTGTTGGTAAAAACAATACAAGATTAGGTTTTATATGCTTTTTTATTCCATCAAGCGTTGGCCTTATGTATTTTATTCTTTTAAAGACAACCGGAAGCGCAACTAAATTACTAAAAAAGAAACCAATACAATAGATAAGTGCGTACTTCCACGTATCTTCTGCATTTTTAACGACAATAAAAATAGCCAGAGTAGTGAAAATTTTCGTGATCAAATCCCTAACTGTAGTAACCTTAAACTCTTCTAGTCCGTATAATGCCCAAGTCAGATCAATGCAGCCAGTAAAGACCATTATGATAAAGATACATGCTATCCCCTTATTTGATGCAATAGTCATGACATAGATTACATATATAAACGTAATTATTATGCCCATAAATATTTGGAATCCATATATTTCGCAGAAAGCCCGTGACAGTTTTTCTTTATCATCTTTAACATAGGCTACAGTCCTATTTCCATAATTCTGTAGTCCAAGTTTTATGAACATATAGAAGTAAAATGCTATTGAATAGTTATATGAATACTTTCCAAGCCCTTCTGCATGTAATATGCGAGATAGGTATGGCAATGTAATAAGCGGAATAATTATTCCGCTTAACTGATATATCGCATTAAATATAAAGTTTCTTTTTACACTCACTTTTTGCGCCATTATATACCAGATTCCAAATCCCACTGATTTCCTAATATCTCATCAAATTCCTCTGGAACATGTTTAAATAATCCACTTCCAGTTGAAAAGGTCATTTCACCAAAATATATCTTTCCATTGACATTATATAGATCCACCCTTACGTGTGAAAAACCTTCAGAAAGCTTCTCTGCTATTTCAATCATTTTTGAATAATTAGCAGGTTTTTCAATCTGCTTAGTAATAGGTGTAAAATCCGCTCTGTAATATGGCAACAGATTAAAATTCTTATCAAATATGCCCAATTTCGCATTTGTATGAATAGGATAGGTGTCTATCATTACATATAAACAATAAACCTTTCCTCCAAAGCAAAAAAATTTATAATCAGGCAAATCACCTTCGCAATCCTCTAAAAGGTTTTTCTCGATGTATATCTGTGGTCTAATGTCTTTGTATTGCATTTCAAATGAATTATATGCAAAGTTCTGCTTCAGCCAACTATTAGCTTTATCTTTAATATCATCAAAGCTAATTTCTTTTTTATCATCAACTACAACATTCAACCCGCTACCATGATTTGCTTTGATAACAAAACTGTCTGGCAAAGAATCATAGTCTATATCATCGGCAGAACTATATGCTTTACCAATGGTAGGAATAAGATATTCTCCTCCTATTTTTTCTTCCACCCAGCTTCTAACTGCCACCTTATCCGACAATCTTGATATCATCGGATCGTTCCTATTAATCTTACTCCACTGAATCTTCTCTGTATAAGTTCTTGGATTTTTCAGGTTGCATTTTTTTCCCATTATTTTTTTGTACTTATAACTAACATACATACCCCAACACTTCTTGGGCATGTGCTTTTTTATTTTGATAAACACTTCTCTTTTTATAGCCATTTTTCCAAGTTCCCTTTGTTCTGAAGAAAATTCCTTCTCACCTTTTCCTCTCAAAACGTATATATAACGGAAATGATATATCCAAAAGAAAAATATTCTGAACCATTGTACTGGTAAAAATCATCTCCATACCAACTTTAGCCTGTATTTTTCTGCTGACTCGTATTCATAATTTACTTTTTTATTGTATAGTGCGTTTGATAAAAGAATCAAAAACAAATTCTGTGATAGGAAAAAGAAGTTATTCTCCATAATTCCATAAATTGAATACATACACAGAATCATCACAAGGAAATTGTGTCCACTGTTTTTTAAAATAAACATAGTTTTAATGAAAACTACAGAAAAAAGAATAAATACCAATATTCCATATCTTATAAGTATAGAAGCATAGGCATTATCAAGCCAAAAATGAAGAACTCTGCCAGTTCCTGGTTTTTTTACTATCATCTTAACTTCCTGCCCAAGCATTTTTATTCCATAATAATTTATTACTTTATGGCACAACGAAAACCTATGAGAAAGAAAATCGTCAAATTTAGCAAGTATATGAATTCTCTTAACATTAGTAATTGATAAGAGGACACTCATAATATTTGCTATAATCGCTATGCTTATATAAATGTCACTCAAAAAACTTAGCTTCACACCTAAAATTGCCAAGAAATAGTAAATTGTTATCAACACAGCAAAAATAATCAAAGCATAACAAGCCGTCTTTGAATTTGCCGTATTATAGATAAAATAAGATGCCCAAATAACCACTAAAAAATCTAATATATTAAATTTTTTTCTCCTTAGATAACATCTACACACGACCAAAAGGAAAATTCTAATTCCTAACTGATTTGGATGTGTGAAACCATATGAATGTCTTAAAATATTGCCTCTGTAAAATGTGTATTCTTCAATGAATCCAAAATAGAAAAGATAAAAAATCCAAAACACCATCAACAGCTGGACATAATATGCTACTTTGACAGCCTTTTCAAAATCTATATCGCGTGTAGCTACTATAAAGAGCCATGTAGACATCATAATATTATGATGTGACTGCAATGTTACTATAGCAATTAATCCGGTAGTAATAACAACAATAGCAAGTTCTTTTAGCTCATACTTTTGAAAAAACACTATCTGTATTAAAAGCATAGCCAAAACAACATAAGCAAAAGTATCATTAAGCTGACTTGTTTCCATGCCGAAGATTTTTTCAATTTTCGAATTAAAAATAACCTCTGACCCAAACCAAAACGCCAGTATCAGATATATGAAATTATGACCAATCCTACTTTTATTCTCCATATCTACCACTTAAAGTTAATTCGTAAAGATCACTAATATCACTAAAGTACTTCTCCTCAGTGAAATAACTCATAGCCTTTTTCTTAGCATTATCCCCCAATTTTGTCATTACTTTTACATTATCGATAAGATATTGCATCTTCTCACAAAGATCTTTGCTATCACCGTTTTTGTATAATAAACCATTTTGCAAGTTATCAACTAATTCGGGATTTGCTCCACTATCACTTGCAATCACACACACACCCGCAGCCATATATTCTGCCGTAGTTCTTCCAAATCCTTCGTCACTTGAGCACATCAGTCCACAATGATAATTATGAAGCTCCTCTATTACATTTTTCCTATATCCCATAAACCTTATAGTTTTTTCTAATTTGTACTCTTTGACAAGCACCTTTAGATCACGAATAAGCTGAGCATCTCCATCCCCATAAAAATCCACTATCACTTTATCTTTATTATTCAAATTCTTAACAGCATCAATGACTTCTTCATGACCTTTCCTAGGGATAAATCCACTTGTCATAACAAACTTCACTACTTCATCTTCAGATTCTGCTTTAGTATTAACGGATGGAAATGAGACTCCATTATATATCCTAACAATTTTATTTTGGTCTAATCCCCATTCTATCCATTTTTTTCTAACATACTCTGAAACTGCAATAAACTTTGTCGCATGACTATTCATATAATGAATATGGTTTTTCCTCAATATAACTCTATCTCTTCCTGGCTCTCTTAAATGCCAGATCAAAGGAATTCCATATTTTTTAGACAATTCAGCACCAATGTCAATTCTTGATGAATTACAATGAATCAAATCAAAAGAATGTGAACTCATGATCTTGCGGATTTTTATGCATGTAATCAAATTTCCTGCATCATGCTGAAATTTCTTAAATACACATCGCAATATATTTCTTATTCCAGTCTTCTTTCCCTGATACTCCATGAAGTAGTAATACGGTAATTTGACCACTTCACATCCTATTTCACTATAGAAAGAAATATCCACCATGCTTGAAGGCACCATTATTACGACATTATGTCCTTTTTGAATCAATCCTCTAACAAGCGTCTTCCCAGAAAAAGCAGCTCCATATTTAGTATCTCTCTCTACAATAAATAATATGTTCATCCACAAACTCTCTCAAATACCATAAAATCATAAAGTCAAATACATCCAGATATTTCTCTTAGAACGTTTTATTCCATACTTCAAAAAAACAGAGATTCTTTTTATTTTTCCATAATCATAAAAAGCCTTTAATGAATTTATCATTTCTCTGTCACGTTCATGTAAAAAGTCAACACAAGATAATTCAATCGCCTGTCTAACAAATCTTTCTGTCCTATCCTTTGATTTCTTCACTTGTTGTCCCATAAATAGATTTTTAACATAGTCTAAGTAATTATCTTTTTTTGCGCCAACTTCGTTATTTGAATGTTGTCTGTACTTAATAAGCGCTTTATCAACATATACGATTTTTCCAGTAGCAGAAGCAACGCAGACCAACCACCAATCATGATGAAACAAACTGCTAGTATTCTCAAGCCTTAACGTTTGTTTTGCAAGACTGTTATTAAATAAGCATGTGCAACCAGCGGCAATATTTTCAGAAATAACCTGATTAAGTTTTGTTCTCCTTGGATTTATGTTGCAATAACTCATGAAAGAATCTGAAATTACGTGCAAGTCAGAGCCAACGACTATCATATCTGAAAACAGCAATACTGGTGCATGATTCTCATTCTCTTTTTTAGCAATCTGCATCATTATTTCTATTTTGTCTGAGTTCCAGACATCGTCTTGATCTGCAAACATGTACCAATCAGCTTGTACCATGCTTAGCATATACATAAAGTTATTATTAGCAGAGTGTTGAAAAGTTTTCCCTTCAATAACCTTTATTTTGTCAGGAAATTCTCTTTCATATTCTCCAATAATTTCCTCTGTTGAATCGCTCGAACCATCATCATGAATATATAAGCAATAGTCATCATAGTTTTGGTGCATGATTGACTCTATAGCTTGACATATATATTTTTCTCCATTGTATGTAGCCATCAAAACAGCAAGCATATATTTACGCTCCACTCTTACCAAAAGCTTTTTTTAAAGCTTCCAGATAACCATACTTATTCTTTTCATCTGGCTCTATATAGCATCCTTCTGCCCATTCATTCCACGCATTCAAAAAGATATATTCTTTTTTGTATTCATTTTTCACTTTGTCTATTAAACATGTCATATTCTTTTCAAATTTTTGTGGCGTACTTCCATAGATTATGCGAGCTTCATATTTTGTTCTAGCTGTATTATCCCAATTAACAAATGCTCCTGGATAATAAGAAGGACTTACTTTTCGATTAAGTATTTTTTCCCATATTAGATCATATTTGATTCTGTTTAATAAAAGCCCCCCCATCCTTTTGGGCCATTTCTTTTTAAAAAATAAACGAAGTATCCTTTTAGCGCCATTACAGTAACAAATAACATTTAAAGGAAAAAGATTTACAAATTCTTTTATCGCACCATGTATCGGATAATATTTCGTGCTCCTTATCGTAAAACCAGGCTCATACATTATATTTCCATCCAGGTTATCATCTATCCTCTTAAACCTGTTGGCTGCACAATAATCCGTTCCCTGTGCCATAATGAAAAGATCCTTGAAGCCTGCTTCTTTCGCCATTTTTCTCCAACATTTTATCATCTCGCTAAATTGAGGCACCAGTTCAGGTCTATACACTATAATCAATGGTTTTTCAGCTATCCTTATATACCTTTCATCTTTAAAAAATTCTAAAAGATACAAAAAATGCTTTTTCCACTCAGTTTCACCACCATATTTTTGCTCAATGAGGATATCTGTATTTCCTTTTGCACCATTCCACTTTCTTGTCCAAGACTCATTTGCCCACGATAAACAAAAATGAATATTTAGAGATTTATCATCAAGAAATTGTTCCAATGGCTTTTCCATTAACAGTTTTCCATTAAACCAATAGTGATAGAAGCAAAAACCATAAACCCCATACTTTTTAGCCAGTTCTATTTGCCAAAGCCAAGTATCTTTATTTAACAAATTATAGTAGTTTTCATTCAACGGAATATGCGGCTGATAATGGCCTTCATACAAAGGTCTAGCTTTTCTTGTATTGGTCCATTCTGTGAAGCCTTCTCCCCACCAATTATCATTTTCCTTAAATCTATGAAATTGTGGTAAATAAAAGGCTATTACCTTAGGATTATTAGTATCCATCAACGTTTTTCCATTCATCTGATTATTTCAACATCACCATGTTTTTCTCTATCACTTATAGGAGGTAATTCCATATAATTCTGGCCATAAATTTGTTTTACATACTCTTCAGCTTTTTCATATATAGGTATTTCACAACCAGAAAACTGATGCATTTTCCCTTTACCTATCATTTCCTTTGAAATCATCTCTCTTTTTCTATATCGTCCACTGTATACACACACAACTTTTGAATTATCATAATCGTATTTACAGCAAAGCTTATTATACTTTTTGACAAGTTTATCCTCATCTAATCTATCTATGATTGGAGATATCAAATGCCCGTATTTAATAACAACTCTCTCGATAAAAGGCCTATGTCTCCTATTTTTCATATATTCAATCTTCTGAAGGTATTTTATCCTCTTAAGTTTTAAAACAGTGAAAATGAACATGATACGATAGAAATGAATCATCCTCAATAAGCCATTATTAGGAGTACCATCAATCGGAAAAACATCTATATACAAATATGGAAATAGCTCATTCCACTCACTATCTCCTCTGCTACATCTAACCGTAGTATCCATAAATCTGGAAAAAAGTAACTCTTTATCAAATTTTGCCGAAATTCCTTTATCAAACAACTTATTTGACTCTTCACTAATTAGTATTTCATAGTCTTTCCTTGGAATAGCAATATCCATATCATCATCCCAAGGAATAAAGCCATCGTGCCTAATCGCACCCAAAGCAGTTCCGCCGCAACCATAATAACGTATCTTTTTCTTGTCACAAAAATCTGCCAAAATTCCATATAACCTTAATAATTCATTTTGGAGGTCATCTAATTTATTTTCATTTGTATTATCCATAACCAATTAACCACTCAATCACTTCGTTTTTAACTGCTCTGCCACAGGAATTGGAACATAATCTTCTGTTCCTTCGTCACAATAGTTACAAGCTAAAAGATATTTCCTTTGATTGAGATCATAAATATCTTTTCTTATTTCTTCACGGGATCTTTCTTTTGTAAAATCAACATAGTCACTCTCAACATCCGGAATACCTAATTTTGTGCCAAAAGCTGCACGTGGGCAAAAATATAATTTTCCATCATGTAAATTGCGGCAGATCTCTCCACAATGTTTGAACTGTTTCTTAAGCTCTTTTTTGCTCCTGCCTCTAAAATGCAAGTCACCTGGATCAAACCAGTTCTTTTCATCTGATCCTCGTACTATACAATTTATACCATTCTGATTGCAAAGTTCTTTAATACTGTCTCTATTTCTAGATAATTCACCATAATCACTTATCTGTATTTTCAATTTTGGATTCTGCAAAGTTTCCAATATATCCTGTTTTGGAATAATAGTTCCATTAGTCACTATTTCTACTGTTCTTACTTTAGGACAATCAATTGCGTGTTGAACAACCTCTTTTAAATTTGAGTATAGAAAAGGCTCCCCTCCCAAGATTCTGAAAATCTGTATGGCATCTACTGAATCAAATAATCTGTCCATATATTTCAAAGTTTTTTCAAGTTCAAAATCCACTGGAGCTTCAAAATACGGCATCATGAATACACAATGCTTGCATCTCAAATTACATTTCTGCGTAACCGGAAGTTCAACATGATACAGATAAAGATAATCAAAGATCTTATACATGATCTTACAAGCAAAACGATATGCAGGAAAAAGCCGTGCCCTTAAAGCCACTCTCTTTACGCCAATATGCTTTCCCTTTTCAGCAAAATAATATATTATTTTCAACAATCTTTCTTGCACTATTATCCCCTTTATATCAATACTTGCTTTTATGCTAATTATAATCTATATATAGTTGTTTGTCATAGAAAAAGCGCAGATTTGGTGTAATCTGCGCTTATTTTTCTAATTTCAAATATTTCAATTTACATTATGCCTTTCAAGGCGATCATTATAGACATTACCGCAAAAGATACAGTGAGAAAGGGACTTGCCACGCAAAAATGGCATAGAAAGACGCGCACAGATATTCAGAATCACAAAGTGATCCTGTCAGTGCAATAGGAGTTTGGGGACTCTACTGTATCTTTTACGTATGGAAGAAATGAAAGGTGCAAGATGTAGTTCCTACTTCAGCAAATTAGACATGCTGTTTGCACCGTCATTGCGCTCAAAATGAGCAGATAAATGAGGTCAATGTTTACTAGTCGAAAAGAGATTAGCACAGGTAAAAATGTAAGTAAATACTTCTTAAGCAATCTTAAGAATATCTACTGCAAATCTTAAGAAAGTCATAAGAAATATGCATAATCTCGTATTTTCTTGTACGTCAATTGGGTTTGGGTTTGAACATCAGATTACCAAAGATATAAGATCTTTCAAGGAAATTTAAATAAGACATTTTTGCAAAAAGATACAGTGAGAATCAGACTCTACTCCAAAAAGAGCGAGGAAAGATAAGCACAGCTATTGAACACCCCAATGTCCAAATAGGTGCAAATAGGAGTTCTTAAGGCTCTCCTGTATCTTTTGCATATGGTAGATATGAATGATGCACGAAGTATTACTTACTCCAACAAATTAGACATGCTGGAAGCATCACTCATGCGCTCAAAGCGAGCAGACAAACATTGATAAAAGACTCTTGTTCCATCATGGAAACAAGACACCAAAGACAAAAAATGAAATAAACATTTTTTGTAGAAGTCTTAAGATAATCTAACGATGATCCTAAGAGAATAAATATAAACTTCGAGTTGATTTTGCTTTAAGCTTCCCATTCTTTTGCAAGTTCACATCTTGCAATCTCAAGGGCTTCCCTTGTTTGGGGATTTCGAGTTTGAAAAGCAAACAGCTTCTCAAGATATCCCTGACGTTTTGCTATTTCACGACTCTTTGGGTAAACCAGTTCAAACATAAGTGCAATATGTCCCATCAGATGGTCGACTGGTGTTTTTCTAACTTCACGCGTAACAGTCTGATGATTTCTGATCTGTGCCAGAACCTCAGGCGATACTGATGAGGTATATAAAATCTCTTCAGTAGTGTTATATATATCCGTAAAAGGAGTTTCTACGTTCACGCGAAGTATATCCACTTTGTCCGCATCACGGAGGATATTACAGATAGAAAGTGTTTTTTCGTCTAAGCCATCCTGCACACGAAATTTGTTGTGATTTCTGATGGCAATTTCAAGAATATTGTCCCACTCTCTTGTATCCAGAAATTCTTTGATCATTTTGTTATCTTTAAAAAGAATATCAGCTCCAAACTCTGCATGGTCTACAGATTCTATATCCATAAAGGTATTATAGAGCCGGACCTGCTCAAATCTCCCGATATCGTGCAGCATTCCGGATAGCCACGCAAGCTCTATGAAGTCGACAGCTTCAGGATTGGCAATATCTCCCACAATTGAAGTAGCGATCTCTCTACATATCTCGCTTACTCTGTAGGTATGATCAATCTTGAGTGCTATCTTAGGATCTTCTGGATTATATTTTTTGGTATACCCAGCAAAAACTTCCTTAACACGAAGTTCATCAAAGTTGATCATTTCTCTGCTATTCCCTTCAGTTATAACAAATTTAAGCCAATGAACTAAATCGTACAGAGATGGCCATTCTCTATACTATTCAGATTATAATGCAAAGACAGTAGGAAACGAAATCCTTTTCATAACCAACCGTTAAAAATTTATCATACCGATAATTTTTTGTAAAGTATAGATATAAAATTTTTATAAACTTTTTGCAATCTAATTTCGTAATTATGAATTTTTACTTGCAACTATTTTTCTTTCCCACATAAATACAGTTTTTATTTCACACAATTCACACAACTTCATACTAAAATAAAAATGTAGCTTAATTAATTACTAATCCATCCGATATACATATTGAAGTGGTTATAAGGGAGATAGATATGGATTTTAATTTTCTAGCTGCAGCCAACGGAATAACAAGTAAATATCTAAATCAGCTCCAGCCATCTAATGCCTCTGATTCTTTGGAACTAAGTGATGACTTAAAGGGCAGATTTGGTGAGAAATTCGATCAGGCTTATGACGAAATGCAGGCCGCAAGATTATTAAATGCCAGCATGAGACAAAGCTATGAGGCTGCACACAAAGACGATTTATATGCCCATGCCAGCAGGCTTGGATATTCAATAGATAACAGAGTAATAGATATGCTTCACTTAGAGATATCAGACAAGATGAACGCCCAGATAAATGAAGCAATGAATAGCGCAATACAGAGCATTTAAAAACTGCCATCGCCGCAAGGACAATGGCAGTCTTTTTTATAATTTAGCACATCCATAGGTTTCAAGCGAATGTCCCAATAATTCAACTATCTTAAGCTCATCCACAGCGTCGTAAACTGCGTTGTGGATCTCTTTATATCTGGAATCGCCAGTCAGCATTCTCATGATAGGCTCAACTCCATAATTGCTCTTAAGTCTTCCAGTCTTGCAACAAAGCGCCGTTTCAGGAATAGCCCTGTTATACTGCTTGTAAGCTGCAAGTCTCATGATATCAAACCACTCAAAGTGTTGAAGTTCAGGAAGATGACCATAGTCAAACTTGGCATTGTAAGCCATGATTTTTTTTACATTATTATGTAAAAGATATTTCTCAAGATCAGCAATTGCTGCATCCCTATTACAAGAAATCCCCTTAACACCTCTGTAATTCATAACATTTGAATAGATACCTCCCACATAGCACTCAGGCTCAAAAATGTAGTATCTCTTATCTACACATTTAAAACTTTCAGCGTCGGCTATGGCAACTCCCAAAGACATAACAGCGTCATGCCAGTTGGTCTCTGTATCTATTACTGCTATCCTGTCTGAAGCACATGGTGTAAAAAAAACACTTTCTTTTGCTACTGTCTTCTTTTCCTGGACAGACTGGTTCTTTATCATGTTCAAAAAATCTAGAGAACTGTTCATACTAACCTTATTTCAAAAATCCGATATCACCGATGATAGGAAGCTCTTTTGCCTTGCCCTGAAGTGCCCATACGATAGCGATGATCTTGACGATAAAAAGCACAAGACATGCAATACCAGTAACAAGCCAACCAAGTATAGGAATGATACTTGGGATCAAGCACAAGATAATAGCAATATCAAATCTTATTGCATTCTTGGCATGGAATCTTGTATATGGTGTGTTAACGAGAAGAGCTATGATGATACCAAAAATCTCAAAGAGATAGCAAGCTGCACCAAAGAGCTTGTTATCAGCGATATCGTTAGCATCAAACTCGTTTGTGTGGTCCTTAGGATCATTATAAACTATAGGCTGCTGATATGGAGCCTGCTGAGCGTTCACAAATACTGGTGTCCCCTGCTGAACGTTCTGCTGTGATGCCTGCTGCATAGTAGGCTGAGCCGCCTGCTGCTCTGCTGGCTTGATCTCAACTCCGCAATTAGTGCAAAAGATTACACTGTCATCAACCTGATTTCCGCAATTCTGACATACTTTCATTTCATTACCCTCCTAAAAAAAACTAGTACTTTGAACATCGATAAATCCAAAGTACTAGTAAATTTTACATTTTATAACATTTAATTGCAATACTTATGAAGAGTATTTCTAACTGCATCTGTACCTGAAATAAGCTCCATGAAATAGCCAAGGATCTTGTCTGTAAGGCCAGCTGTTTCAAGATCTGTTCCAAAGATGCTTGCATCCTTTAAAAGTGGCATAACAAGCTCTTTTACCTTGTCTGCATCACTCTCACCAAGCTTAATATCCTTAACAAATCCCTGTGCCTTCTCAAGCATCGGATCTGGGCTTGGCTCAAATTTATTACCCTTGTCATCAAGTCCCATGAGATAACGAAGCCATCCAGCATGTACAAGTGGAATAAGCTTAAGGTCGCTGACATTGAGCTTATCAGAAGCAAGATAAGCCTTGATAGTCTCACCAAATCTGATTCCAAGCTTCTGAGATGTGTCACAGGCAATTCTCTGTGGTGTATCAGGCATGAACTTATTAGGAATTCTAACGTTAACTACTGTGTCGATGAACTCCTTAGGGCTGATAACTCCAGGATCTGTAACAACAGGAAGTCCCTCAACATAGCCGATTGTCTTAACAAGGCTCACAAGGTCCTCATCCTTCATCTCTTCTGAGATCTTGTCATAACCAAGGAGGCATCCATATACAGCAAGTGCTGTGTGAAGAGGATTAAGGCATGTGCAAACCTTCATTCTCTCTACCTTGTCTACTGTCTCTTTATCTGTGAAGATTACGCCAACCTTCTCAAGAGCTGGTCTTCCGTTAGGAAATTTGTCCTCGATAACGAGATATTCGCTTTCTTCAGCATTTACGAAAGGTGCAACCCAAGTCTTCTTGGATGTTACAACTGCTTCAAGCTCTTCAACGCCATCACCAGCAAGGATTGCGTTTACTGAGTCGTCTGGTCTAGGTGTGATCTTGTCGATCATTGACCATGGGAATGAAACCTTGTTCTCATCCTCAATGTAGCTTACAAAACCAGCATCTGCCTTACCGTTTTCAACCCACTTCTTAGCAAAAGAGCTAACGGCATCATGAAGCTTATCGCCGTTGTGTGAGCAATTGTCTGTGCTGACCATAGCGATTGCCTTAGCACCTGCTACATATCTCTCATGCAAAAGAGCTACAACCTTACCGATATAGCTCTGTGGTCTTTCTGGTCCATTTACAAAATCATCTGCAACTGCTGGAAGGATCTCACCTGCAGGATTAACAAGACTATAGCCCTTCTCAGTAATTGTAAATGTACACATCTTAAGAGAATCTGCTCTAAAGATCTCTTTTAATCTCTCAAATTCTTTGTCATCGTTAGAATCAAGGATGCATGACTCTGCAATACTTCCGATAACATTCTTTTCAACAGAACCATCTGCCTTAAGAGTTACCAGAATAGAAAGATTATCATGAGGACGATACATCTTTTCAATAATCTCATAATCAAATCCCTCAACTACAGTAATGCCCTTATCATTAAGTCCCTCTGCAAGCATTCTCTGAGACAGATTTGCCTGGAATGCTCTAAAAATGTTACCTGCGCCAAAATGTACCCACTCAGGATTAGCAACTGTCTCCTTGATCATCTTTTCTCTATCAAATGCTGGAAGAGCATATCCCTTCTCTTTCCAGGAATTGTCTGTCTTTATGCTATTATCACACAGCTTCATACTTATTCTCCTTTTCTCGGTATAACCTTAGTTTCTATATTAGATTCCTCTCTCGTGGCTTTTCTTGATAGCTTCCCAAAGTCCGCTGATGTATGTTGCACCAAGTGCTCTATCATAGAGGCCATAACCTGGCATTGCAACTTCGCCCCAGATCATTCTGCCGTGGTCAGGACGGATTGGTCCGTTAAAGCCTGTCTCGTAGAGAGCCTTAACGATCTCGTACATATCAAATGTTCCATCCTCTGAAAGATGAGCAGCCTCCTCAAAGTTTGTAGGAGAAATAAACTTAAGGTTACGAACATGTGCAAAGTGAATTCTGCCCTCAAGTGCTCTGATCATGTGTGGAAGATCATTCTCAAGACTTGTTCCATAAGAACCTGAGCAGAATGTAACACCATTGTGTACATCATCTACAGCTTTCATGAGCTTTAAGATGTTCTTTTCATTGTTGATGATCCTTGGAAGGCCAAATACTGACCAAGCTGGATCATCAGGATGAATAGCCATCTTGATATCATATTTGTTACAAACAGGCATGATAGCCTTAAGGAAATAAACAATGTTCTCAAAGAGCTTGTCCTCATCAACATCCTTGTAAATCTCGAAGAGCTCTTTTACGTGAGCCATTCTCTCTGGCTCCCAGCCTGGCATTACAGTACCGTTCATCTCACCAGAAATAGACTCGAACATCTTC
This sequence comes from Butyrivibrio hungatei DSM 14810, assembly GCF_900143205.1. Classification (GTDB taxonomy): domain Bacteria; phylum Bacillota; class Clostridia; order Lachnospirales; family Lachnospiraceae; genus Butyrivibrio; species Butyrivibrio hungatei. The sequence goes on from NZ_FRDH01000003.1 coordinate 370,604, forward strand.
TCAGGATTGATGGCATCGATTGCTTCCTGTGTATAAGCAAGAACTGTTGAACCATCTTCTCTCTTTCTTGCAAGCTCAGATCTTGTCCAGTCAAATACAGGCATGAAATTGTAGCATACCATGTGGATATCTTCTTTACCAAGGTTCTCGAGTGTCTTGATATAGTTGTCGATATGAAGATCTCTGTCTGCTGTAGCAGCCTTTATCGCATCTGATACGTTAACTGACTCGATGCCAGCAATATGCATGCCCTCAGCTTCTACTTCTCTCTTAAGAGCCTTGATCTCATCCTGCTCCCAAAGTTCACCAGCCTGCTTGTTATAAAGAGTTGTGATAACTCCCTTCACGCCAGGAATCTGTCTGATCTGCCAAAGCTTAACAGTATCATAATCTGTGCCATACCAGCGAAGTGTCATTTCCATAATTTTGTACTCTCCTTATTAAAAATATCCTATTGTTCGATAATTCTTTTTTTGTTATACCTACAATAGTTTTTTTCGAATAAAAAGAGAATGGAATAAGTTGTTTCCAATATTGCAAAAATTGTTACTGATGGTAAGATAGACTTATGAAAAACAAATTAAGATCATCCTTCAACACAAGACAATACATGGTTTCATCGGACTTTGAAGTGTTCTTTTATCAGGACAAAAACTTCAAGACCTTAAGTCCACATGCCCACGATTATTACGAGTGCTATCTCTTCATCGAGGGCGATGTTACTATGGAAATCTTTAATCAAAATGGAGATTCTTCTCATTATGAGATGTCCCCTGGAGATCTGATGCTAGTGCCCCCAGGAATCTACCACCACGCCCTGATGCATGACTCAGACAAAGACTACAAGCGCTTTGTCTTTTGGATCAGCAAGGACTGCTGTGAGAAACTTACCCAGGAATCAGTAGACTACATGTATCTTATCCAGAAAGCTGAAGCCTTTAAAAGATATATCTATCATCTGACACCAGCTTCTTTCCACCTTGTAGAATCGAAGTTCCTAAGATTATTAGAAGAAATAGCAGGAGACAGGTACGGAAGCGGTGCCATAAGGCATCTTTGCCTCTGCGACCTCATTCTTACCATTAACAGGATAATTTACGAGGATGACCACCAAAAGTCTGGAAGTGAGGAGCTTACTCTTTTCCAGAATATCCTCTCCTACGTTGAGACCAATCTTGAAGACACCCTTTCTCTTGACGACATTGCAAGGCAGTTTTTTGTGAGCAAATACTACATTGCCCACCTGTTCAAGGATACTCTCGGAGTTTCTCTTCATCAGTACATAATCAAAAAGCGTCTCGAGGAATGTCGAAACGCCATAACAGCAGGGTCCAGTATCACAACAACCTATGAAAAGTTTGGATTTAGGGATTACTCCAGCTTTTTTAAAGCCTTTAAAAAGGAATATGGCATGTCACCAAAAGAATTCCAGAACCTGTCAGCATTAAAGGTTATTTCATCGAGCCAAAATATTGCAATTACGGATACAAAATAAGATAATAGAGTAATCATATCCAATAGGAGGCTCTTATGTCAGACACAATCACACTTACAATTCCAAGACAAAAGAATATCGCGCTTATTGCCCATGATGGCAAAAAGGCTGAGCTTATAAAATGGTGCCAGGACAATGCAGAGACACTTAAAAAGCACTTCCTCTGCGGCACAGGCACAACAGCCAGAATGATCACAGATGCAACAGATCTTCCTGTTCGCGGCTACAACTCAGGCCCACTAGGTGGTGACCAGCAGATTGGAGCCAAGATCGTAGAAGGCAAGATCGATCTTGTAGTATTCTTCTCTGATCCGCTTACTGCTGCTCCTCATGATCCTGACGTTAAGGCTCTTATGAGAATTGCTCAGGTTTATGACATTCCATTTGCAAATAATAAAGCAACTGCTGATTTTCTTCTTCACTCCAGCTACATGGATGAAGAGTATGATCACGAGATCATCAACTTCAAGCAGAACATAGCTCAGAGAGCAGAAACACTTCCAAACAAATAACTTAACCAAAAAAGACTTGGGAATACTCTTCCCAAGTCTTTTAATCTATATTAAAAAGATCACTTGATCTCAACATCTCCAAGGCTGCAGTTTACCATGATAGTTCCCTCGGTACCTGTTTGAACATAGGAACTGCTACTAGTATTTTTGCCTATCTTCACGGCCCCAAGGGATGCATTAGCTGAAATTGAATAGTTCTCAAGGTCTTTTACCATATCGATCTCAACATCCCCAAGAGAGGCATCAATATCAATACTCTTGGCATCACAGCTATAGATCTTAACATTTCCAAGTGCTGCATCTATATCAATATCTTCAGAAACAAGGCTCTGGGCCTCAAAGCTTCCAAGGTTATCATTTATGTGAACCTTCTTGGAATCAAGCTTTTGAAGAGTTACTTCACCGCAGGCAAGATTCAAACTAAAATCATCAAGCTTTATATCCTTTGGTAAAACGATAGTCATCTCATTACTCTGACTGTCGAACTTGGTGTTTTTGATCTTTGTATCAGGCTGCTTGATAGTAAGTGTCTTGCTGCCTTTGTCGTAAGTAACTGTAGGTTTAAGTCTCTCTGCGCCATAATAGGTTATTGATGGAGCGCTGCCCTCTTCAATCTCTACATCCATAAGGGCTGCTTCAATGCTGATCTTTTGAACATCAGCGCCAAATTCATAATCTGCATTCACTTTCTTGTCATTTACACCCCCATGAACATAACAACCATAGATGATTGCACAAAGTGTGAGAGCCACAAGAACAAAAGAATAGATATGTCTCATAATATTTCCTCCTTACTTCTTAAGAAAAATTTCAGTAAGTGGCTTACGTAAAATGCCTGCTATAGGCCAGATAAGCCATGTTGAGCCCCAGTTAAATGATGTAAAGCTAAGGATAAGGTAGATAGCAAGTACTGTCTTCCAATAGTCCTTCATAAGGATTTCTGCTGCACGGCTTACATATTCTTTCTTTACTTTCTTGACTGGCTCATAGTTGCCTGCAACTGTAGTTGTATCATTAAGAGAAAGGAGCTTGTCAAAAGCTGCATCCTTGGCTCCTGAGAACATGATAAAGAATACACCGATACCAGCTCCGATGAAGATAAGTGCTGGAGCAAATCCTTCAGTAATGATGCTAAATGATGAACCAAGAATTGTATCTAAAATGATCACTGGAAGGAAGCTGATACTACAAAGCACGATTCCAAGTGTTCTAAGAACAAGCTTATAAGACTGACTGTCTTCCTTTTCCCTTGCAAGATACTCAGCTGTTGAATAGCTGATCGTGCAAAGCTCTTTGTCCAAAAACTTCCAATCACGCATAAGGAATGATGCGATCATGAAGAGGCTGATACCTGCTGCTATGCAGATAAAGAGTAAAATTACACCGATAAGTTCAATTGCATCAATTCCTACTGCATTGCCAATTGATCCGAAAATGATAGGTCCAATAGGTGAAAAGATGCAGAGCAGGATTCCAAGGGAATTGAAAAATCTGCGACGTGCTGAATCAGCAATATAATTGTCACATTCATTCTGGCTGATAAGTCTTCTATCAGTTGTCTCCATCTCAGAAACCACGTTGTTGATTCCAAGGCTCTCAGAGATCTCATCAAGATTTCCAAACTCTGAAATTACAATGGCGATTGCCTCATTCTCAGGCTTTCCCTCACCAATAAGCTCTGTAAACTTATCTTCCATCATTGAATAAAGCTCATCTTTTGCTTTTTTAACTTCAAGAGTATTTGGAAGATTAGCAAACATTGTCTCAAGATAATTCTTAATCGTTTCCATAATCACTGTTCTCCTCTAATAAAATGTTCGACGACTTCTTTCGTCAAGTGCCATTCCTGGCATTTTTCCTCATAATACTTTTTGCCGAGTTCTGTAATCTTGTAGTAGGTTCTCTTCTTGCCATTCTCTGCACTTTGTGAATAGGATTCAACGTATCCGTTCTTTTCCATTCTGGTGAATGCAGAATAAAGAGTTGTCTCTTTGATAATATATTTATCCTCCGAAAGTGCCCTTATCTTCTTGGATATATCGTATCCATATGAGGGCTCATCAAGGAGTATAAATAATATGATCGTGTCATTGTATCCGCGAATTACATCGCTACTGATTTCAATCATCCATGAATCACTCCCTTTCTCTATATTCAATTGATCAATTTCAATATAATATACTTCGTCTGTAGTACTACGTTTATCATACTACGTCAGTCGTACTATATCTGATGAAGTAAATATACTACGGCTGTCATAGTATGTCAATAACTTTTTCAAAAATTTTTTTACTATTTTTTGATAATAGCAAAAAGCCGCAGAAAATAAGGGCTTACAGCCATCTATCTGGTTGTAAGCCCTGCTTATTATCAATTATTTAGTAAAAGAAATTTAGAATCCGAGGTTGTCATTAACTAAGATCACATGGATACGATCTACGTGACGTGAGAATCTTGTAATAAGGAACTGGCAGCAGATCGTGTCTGGAGATTTGCAGTTCATACAAGAACCAGTCTTGGTACATGGAGTGTTAAGTCCAAATCTCTGAGCATTTATAGGTGCTGCTACGTTTCTGGCACGCTTCATTGCTGCATCAACGTCTGGACAAACCTTATTCATGCCAACTATTGCTACAACATGCTTTGGTCCCTGGGCAATTGCTGATACTCTGTTAGCGTTGCCATCAATGTTGACCATTACGCCATCTTCTGTGATCGCATTGGCACTTGTAAGGAAGTAATCAGCATCATAGGCTGCAAGCATAGCTGCTCTCTTATCCTCTGCCTTATCTCTATCGATAAAGTTATAGTTCCCATTCTTAAGAGCATCTACAAGTCCAATCTCATGAGCTGACATTGCACCGCCCATAGTTACTGATGAAGACTCAGGAATGATCTCAAGAGCAATCTTTAAAGCCTCTTCTTTAGTAGCTGCGTAGTAGCCCTTCATGTTTCTTGACTCAATTCCCTTGATAACCTGCTGTGCCAGCAGCTGGTTACGTTTAACAATATTTTCGTTCATAGAAACCTCCTCTAAGCATGCACATTTCAAATGTTTTTATAATTATACATTCAAATTAGATAGTGCACAATCTTTATTTAGAAAAGGTCCATCCGATAGTCTCTGTGAATGCTCTTGTTATTGCATCTGATGGCTGACCAAATGCTCCAAGTATCAGAGCTACAGCCGCAAATAAAGGAATCATCATAAGTATTGCAATGATAGGCCATGCAAGCGGAGTATTAAGTGCTTCCTCAAGAGCTGTTCCGATACCTTCCTGATCAAGTACAGGTCTTTGTGCCATAACTATCTTCCATTCGTGTATCTTTTCGATGATGGCTCTCGCAGTTATCATGATCCAGCACGCAGGAAGAATGTAAATATATTGAAAAAAGACTGTGGGAGCAACTTCATATGATGGCTGGATCTGTATTGTTAACATCATAAGAACTATATCGCCTATGTACATAGCTGACATGGCTAAGATAGCGACCATTGGTGCCATTTTTGTCATTGGAATATATTCAAGAATGATGTACCCTAAAATACTCAAGCAAAGAAATGTCACCACAGTAGGGAGAGTATCAATATTCACAGGATAATAAGGTATTACACCAGCTCTTTCACCGGTAAAATACCAAGTCACTCCGTCAGTCAAAAACAGAATTCCCGATAATTCCAATGCCGTTCCCAAAACAAATACCAGAAGATCTATTCTTTTTTCTCCCCTTAATCCTTTGTTAAATGACTCTGTGATAAGAAAAGTCATCTCAAAGATCACGAAACAAAGTGGTATTCCTATGAGAAATACGCTAAACAAAAAAAGCTCCGTTTGTCTTGTCATGATCCTATACATATCTTCAAATGAAGCATAAAAGACCACATTTCCAAGGGTAAAAGCAAGCATCAAAAATGTAATAATAGGTAATCTAAAGATTTTTATCTGTTCTCGTTCTTTATTCAAAGTTCTTTCTCCTTGAAAATTCTAAGTGTTCACATAAATCAACACACACTTAAAAAAGTATATGTTGCAGGCCAGAAAAAAGCAAAAAGGAACGCCTTTTTGGGGCGTCCCTTGATTTATTTATTAGTACTGAGGTACTGTGGCATGTACCTGATAGTAAAAGATCATTCCATCATAGAGATCCACAGGTGCCATCTCTGTTCTGTAGGCTGAGTGGTAGATATAATAGATGCCTGTAAAGCCCTCTCCTACAGTTCCCATTGAGACTGGTGAATGGACAAGATCATAAACTTTTTTGTCCGTTTCAGGCGAAATAGTTTCAAAATCAAGATAGAATTTCTTATCCTTCATGTACTTTGCCTGATAAGCTATTGGATCAGCTGTTGTAACATAATAGTCTTTTCTCTGATACTCCTCAGTTGTGATGCTAAGTACACTGATATTGGCCTTACCCTTAAAGAAATCTGTTCCAAGGCTGTAGTATTCATCTCCATACTTTTCCTTGAGAATATGTCCCATAGTAGTAGGCATCATGGAACTATGTGGCGCTTTTGAAATATGACCATCATGGGCAGCAAGCATCACTTTGCCGCTTCCAACCTTCTTTTCGCGTTCAAGGATCCATGTAACGTTGTCAGCCATAGCCTTATCTCTGTATCCATACATATCCATTCCTTCAGCAAAGACATAATCTACAGTAGATTCAATGTTTTCAGTTACTTTAGCTGCAATAACATCTTTTGTCTCAACTGCTTTTCTGATCTCAGAAAGCTCCGCCTTGATCTTCTCAGCATCTTCTTTGGTTATCTGCTCTGTTCTTTCTTCATCCACAAAGTAGTCAAGGCTTGTTGTATCTATTCCTGTAATGCCATTTTCTTCCATGTAGTTTTTCAGAAAATCTACACCCTTTTCTGGATTCTGCATATCAAAACCATAGAATCTAAGGCTCTTTTCCTTTGGAACTGACAAATTGTACTCTCTCATCCAGTCAAGGATCCTGGCCATTTCTGCTGTATGATAGATTTTAAAGCTCATATTGTTTACGATATCTCTTGCATTTCCTTCGCCGCCCTGGATGAATTCGTTAGCTTCAAGGCAGTCAGCAAAGTCCGCTTCAAGTGCAAAGGCTGTAAAGCCATTTTCTTCTACAAGCTTTTTTAACATCTCAAGCTTAAGTGTCTGAAACTCTGAGCTTCCGTGAGTTGCCTCGCCAACGCCTACGATCTTAACGCTATCAGAAATCTCTATATCATCAAAAGTCTTTGCACTATTCACAACATCTTTTATCTTGTGACTAGCAAGAACTGTCTTGTAATTAAGGGCTATAACTGCTGCCAAAGAGCCTACTAAAACTATCGTAAGTATGATTGCAAGAATAACCTTGCAGATTTTTTTGAACACTTTCATTTTCATGCTTCCTTCCCATAAACTATGTTGTAATACTGTTTGGATGTAATGTTATAAACAAGTGTGTATACCCCAAGGAATATAAGGCTCACAACTATGATTGCGAGATTAAAGGTAAGTGTATCCACATAGAGGATCATTCCCAAAAAGAGTCTTATTATCTTACTTGCGACTATCATATGGATGATTGCTGTTGCCACAGGTAAAAAGAACATGAGCATTACCTGACTCTTTATTACGCCCTTAGCTTCCCTCTCGGAAAGACCTGCATTTGACAGGATCTCAAATCTCTTTTTATCTTCAAAGCCTTCTGACATCTGCTTGTAGAAGATGATCATTACTGTTGCAATGAGGAAAAGAGCTGCAAGGAAGATTCCAACAAAGAAGATCCCGCCATAGATACTGTAAAAAGTGCTTCTTTCATCTTCCTTATAAGTTACACTGGCTTCAAATGGGGCCTTTATGATAGTATCTTTCAATATGCCGATCTGCTCATAGCTTGTTTCTTTTGACACATTGAATCCTACGTAAACCTGGTCAAATCCTACAAAGCTCTCTGGATTCTGAGAAAGAAGCTTTTCCTTTTCTGCATTATCTGCAATAACTATTATCTCTTCATCAAAAAGAGACATTGATGGGTCGAATACTTCTTCAAGACATTTAGATGAGATCTTCTTTTTGATCTTATAATCTGAACCGTATATATTTAAATTCTCACCGGCCTTTACCTTGGCACCCGCACTGTATCTAAGGATCTCTCCGGCGTCCAAAGTCTCTTTTTGTCCGGTGTAAAGATTATACTCATCAAGTGTCAGGACATATAAAACTCTCATAGAAGTAAAGTCGTAGCTTCCCTTTGTATAGCACTCAATACTTCCATCTGCTGAAACATTGCAGATATCCATATAGTACTTTCTGACAATTCTGTCAGAGTCGCTTATTCCTGCCTCTTTTACTGCTTTTGTGACAACTGCGTCATATTCATCAAGGGTAACACCTTCATCATTCATAGCATGTAATACAACATCTCTTCTAAACATAGAGTTGATATTCTGCTCACCTAGCATAAAAAGAGCAGTTGAACAAACCAAAAGAAGAATAACTCCGGTAGATAAGATGCAGATAGATGCAAGACCTGCTGCGTTGTGCTTCATTCTGTACATCAGATTTGAAACACTGATAAAATGCTTTGTCTGGTAATAGTACTTTTTGTTTCTCTTAAGCAGCTTTAAAACAAAGATACTGCCTGCAATGAAAAGAGCATAGGTTGCGATAGTTACAAGGATCATTGCCTTAAAGAGATTTCCAAGAGCAACAAATGTGTTGTCTGTAGAAAGAGCTATCATGTAGCCAAGTAAAAGTGTGATAGTTCCAATGATCAAAAGTATGTATTTTACCTTTGGCTCTTTTTCACCGATATTGTCACTTTTTAAAAGCTCTATTGGGTTGCCAAGTCTTATTGTAAGAAGGTTGTGGATAAGGCAAATTCCAAAAACAATCGCAAAAAAGATCACTGTAAACATTGTCCCTCTAAGTGAAAAATCCATTCCACTTACAAATGGCTGTTTGATGATCCTGTAGAGCCAAAGGACCATGAGCTTATTCATGAATGCTCCAGCTACTACGCCTAGAACTATTGATGAAGTGCTTATGATAAGACTCTCAAGAGCCATTACTGTTGAGACGTTTTTTCTGCTAAGTCCCAAAACTCCATATAGTCCTATTTCTTTTTTGTATCCCTTCATTACAAACTGATTGCCGTAAAATAGGAAGATCACTGCAAAAATTCCAACTACAATAGAACCGATAGAAACAAACATAACGATATTATTGGCTCCCTTAAATACGGCTACTCCGTCCCTCATGATGTACTTACTATCAATAAGGGATAACAAGATGTGCATAACCATTACTGTAAAGGCACTTGCAAGTATGTAAGGAAGCACTGCCTTTTTGTTATTTTTGAGTCCCGTAAGAGCAAGGTTTCCCAGAAGATTATGATTCACTGTCCTCTCCTCCTCTCATGAGTACTGTGACTGACTCGCAGATCTTATCAAGCATCTCGCTTCTGCTCATCTGTCCCCTGTAGATCTGGTGGAACACTTCGCCGTCTCTGATGAACATAACTCTGTCTGCGTAGCTTGCAGCTACATTACTATGAGTAACCATAAGGATTGTCTGACCACTCTTGTGAATGTCTCTGAGTTGATGCATAAGGTTTGTTGCAGCCTTGGAATCAAGTGCTCCTGTTGGCTCATCAGCAAGAAGTATCTGAGGATTTGTGATAAGCGCTCTAGCAACTGCTGTTCTTTGCTTCTGTCCGCCTGATACCTCATATGGGTACTTGTGTAGAAGCTGCTCAATTCCAAGCTCTTTTACCAGAGGAGCAACCTTGGCATCCATTGTCTTATAATCTTCACCTGCAAGAACCAGTGGAAGCTTGATGTTATCTTCGATAGTGAAATTATCAAGAAGGTTGAAATCCTGGAAGATGAATCCCAGGTTGTTACGTCTCATGATAGCTCTCTCTCCATCCTTAAGAGCTGAGAAATCTTTACCATCTACAAGAACCTTACCTGCTGTTGGCACATCAAGACTTGCAAGGATATTTAAAAGAGTTGTCTTACCACTTCCTGACTCTCCCATGATCGCTACAAATTCGCCCTTCTCAACGCTAAAGTGAACATCCTTAAGAGCTGTAACTGAGTTTGTTCCCATTTTTGTCTTATATATCTTTTTTACGTGATTAACTTCTAAGACTGGCATTTTAATTCCTCCCTGTCGGTTTTCTATTTGATTTCACGGGCTCTCGCCCTTGTTTTCATCTCTTGACAATAACAAGGATAACAAAAAAGGAAATGCCCCGCCTTTTAATTGGCTTACATTTCCTCTTAGTAATCTTACATTTTTGTAAGGTTTTCCATGTTAACTTTTTCTTGATACACGGTGATAATGACATCTGTTCCCTTGGAAACTTTAGATTCTATGCGGATCTTGTGGCCAAGCTTGTCGCAAACTCCCTTACACAGGTAAAGTCCTAAGCCGCTTGCCTTCTTGTCCATCCTTCCATTGTAGCCTGTGTATCCTTTATCAAATACTCTGGGAAGGTCTTCGCTACTGATTCCAATGCCGGTGTCTCTTATGACTATCTCAGTGTCATCTGAAGTGTTTTCTGCATCCTGAGGTTTTCTTGTAAATATCCTGATGCCGCCTTCTTTGGTGTACTTTAGAGCATTGGAAAGGGCCTGCTCAAGCACAAAAGACAGCCACTTCTCATCTGTAAGGATATCTATATCAAGACCTTCAAGCTCTACTCTTAGATGCTTGTGAATGAATATGGTGGAATACTTTTTAACGACCTGCTTAACTACTGGCTCTAAGTTAGTCTTACCAAGGACTATATCTCCAGACATCCCTTCAAACCTAAGGTAGTTAAGGGCCATTTCTACATAGTTCTCGATCTTGAAAAGTTCCCTTTTGCTCTCACCTATATCTGGCTCTTCATCCTCCAATAGCAGTTTGAGTGCTGCAATAGGAGTCTTTATCTGATGGGCCCACAGGGCAAAAAAATCTTCTTTTTCCCTGATAGCTTCCCACTTTGCCATGTTATCATCTGTCTCTTTTTCTGGTTCACTTATGGAAGATGACTTTATGACATGTTGATTAAATATACATGCAACTGCTGTGATCAGCAGGATAAAAGAGATCCCATAAAAGATAAAGTCTGACGCAGCGCGGTACAACACACATACAACAACAAATACAAGCATAAGAAAGGTATTGCTCAATATGTATATTCGATTATTTCCCCAAAAGCCTTTATTCACCAACGATGTAGCCCATTCCTCTCTTTGTGGCTATGAAGTTCTCTGCTCCTGCAGCTTCAAGCTTTTTGCGGATCCTGGTGACGTTGACTGTAAGAGTATTGTCATCTACAAATTCATCAGCTCCCCAGAGTTTTTCCATGATGCTCTCTCTTGAAACTACTTTTCCAGCCTGCTCCATCAAGGTCTTTAAGATAAGGTACTCGTTTTTGGTCAGTTCTAGCTTCTCATCCCCTACAGATGCTGATGTGTCATCAAGATTTAGTTTTACATTCTTTACTTCTAGCTCATGAGCTGAAAGACTCTCTCCGTAGCTCCTTCTAAGTATAGCCTGGAGTTTAGCTGTCAAAACCTGAAGATCAAAGGGCTTAGAGATAAAATCATCTGCTCCCATGTTCATGGCCATTACGATATTCATGTTATCATCCGCTGACGATACGAATACTATAGGTACCTGTGACACCTTTCTGATCTCACTGCACCAGTAAAAGCCGTTATAGGCGGGGAGCTTTAAATCCATCATCACAATATCAGGCTTAAACTCATTAAACTCTTCAATTATATTTTGAAAGTTTTGAGCTACTTTTGCCTTCATCTGCCAGGTCTCAAGGTGCTTTGAAACCTTAGCAGCTATTACTTCATCATCCTCAACAATGTATACTTTTCGCATTTTTTCTCTCTGTTATTTTATGTAGTCTATATCTATGGACTTCATCCACCCATACAGATTAACATTTTTTAACCAATAGTACAAAGCTCTCCTCTTCTGATATAGCCAATCTTTTCATAACAGGCATTAGAAGCAACGTAGTCTGCATCTGTGTAGAGCATTGGTGTAAGGCCTTCTGCTGCCGCAATCTGTGAAACCTTACTTACAAGGTTCTCAGCGTAGTGACCACGCCTATGCTCAGGTCTGGTATACACAAGGCTGATGCATCCAAGACCATCATCTACCCTATATTTGCAGCTTGCTACATTTTCTCCTTTTTCATTTTTCCAGAAAAAAATCTTGCCGCTTTCAATATCAGCCTTGGCTGACTCCCTATAGAACTTCCTGTCTCTTTGATCAAGCTTAAGCTCGTTGTGGAAAGCCTCTGTGAAATCCACAAGCTCATCCTCATCAGCTTCTGTAAGCTTGTAGATATCACCCTTTGCTACTGTAGAAGGCTCTTTTACCTGAGGACAGTCATAGGCAAACATATTGGTCTTGATTCTAATATTTAAAAGAGTATCTTTTGTTTTACTAATGAAGTACTCAGCAAGCTTGTACTTGACGTTAAAGCTGTGCTTACCATCTAAAAGTCCATTTTCTGCAACTACCTTGTAGGCATTCTCAAGGTCTTTTTCTGTGGCATCATCTGGGGTCCAGATCCATACAGGAAATGGAGTGCATGAAAAGCAGATGATAAGCCTCTCATGATCTGAAAGAATCAGATCGCACTTACCCTTAAGGATCCTTCCTAATACAAAGAAGGTGTATTTATCTGACTCTAATAATCTATAATCTCTATCATCTACGAAATTATCCATAACTGTCCTCCTTTTACTCTTTTATCCTAGTAAAGTACTGCTTATCATCCTCATGATGGATATAGGCACCGTTCTTTTGCTGAACTCGTAGGCTAGCTGGATTGTCTTTGTTTACTGACATGTATACTTCATGAATGCTCATCTGTCTTGCCTTGGTAAGGGCCATAGCTAAGCCTTTTGTAGCATATCCTTTATTTCTGTACTTTGGAGACATGCAGTAGCCAATGTGTCCTGGGCCTTCACGTAAGAAATCATTTAGGTAGTGGCGGAGGTTAAATACACCAACATAGTTTCCTTCATCTGATAAAACATAGGTGGTATCTGGAACAAAGCCCTCTGGTAAGTCTTTTCCCATAGACCAGTTGCGCTTTTTTTCAATCCAGCCTAAAAACTGGTCATAATCATAGCCATATACGCTGTTGATATAGCCATTCTCATTCTCAGGAAAAGTCATATAAAGCTCGTATGTCTTCCTGTAATCTGAATCCTGCACTCTAATTAGTTCCATTGTTACTCCTCCTACTTGTTATATGTATTTATTAAATGAAAAAGCCTCATCAAACCTTTTAAGTCTGATGAGGCCTTATAACCACTTATATGTAAATACCCTATCTCAACCTGTGCATTTACTCATATCCTCATCAACCATAACACTATTAAGCCCCTGATAATTATTATTCACGGGCATGGTAGTTTCTGGCATGGAGTTGAGAATATAAGAATATGTCATGTGATTCTCACTTTCTGAAAAATTATTAGTTGTTAGTATAATTGACAGACAATAATGTGTCAACACCAAAAAAAGTTATATTTACAAATCAGGGGAGAACAACTAGAATTATGGTTTAAAAGGAAATTTTTAAGTATATATTTGGAGAAAGAAATGAGTTTATCTATTATTGTCCAGCAGATGGGAGTCATCTGTCTTTTAGTTTCTATTGGTATTTTGCTGCAGAAAAATGGCACAGTTGACGGGATCACTTCCAAGAAGGTGTCAGCAATCGTGGTTGATATCTGCAATCCAGCACTTATCATGGCTTCTATCCTTGGAGGAAATATAACAGCTACGCATAAGGATCTTTTATATGCCGCTGGTCTCGGCGTTGCATTCTATACGGTACTTGTAGTTATTGGCTTCGTGTTACCAGTTCTTTTACATGTACAGACTGACAAGCGTAAGTTCTACAACCTTATGTGCGTCTATACTAACACTGGTTTCCTTGGGATCCCTGTTGCCAAGGCAATCCTTCCACCAAATGCTATCCTGTACGTCATAGTTATCAACATATTCTACAGCTTACTGTTCTACACCCACGGCGTAACAGTACTTGGAAGCGACTCTGATAGTGCTGAAGAAAAGAGCAGTTCTCTTAAAAACATCATCACTCCAGGAACTATCATGGCAGTACTTAGCCTTGTGGTCTTTTGGTTTAATGTAACACTTCCACCAATTCTGGCAAACACCATTGAGTATGTAGGAAATTCAACCGTATTTCTTTCTATGCTTCTTCTCGGAGTATCAATCGCCAGATCAAGCTTTGTGAGTTCATTAAAAGAATGGAGGATATGGGTATTTATAGTACTTAGAATGATCATCCTTCCTATAATCGTTGTGATAATTATGAAAGGTATGTCTTTTGACAAAACAGCCATTCTTGGTATGTGCCTTATGGCAGCGGTTCCTGTTGGAAATCTTCCTATGATCCAGGCCGAAAAAAAGGGCATGGATACGAGCGTCCTTGCATCTGCAATTGCTGTCACCACAGTAGTTTCTGTTGTGACTATCACAGTGCTCATTGCTGCTGCAACCACTGTGCTCTGATACGTTTTTCTGCATTATAAAACCCGGTACACATCAAAATGTATCGGGCTTTTTTAATTTGTTCCGATATTAAGCCATTTTCCTTTGAAATAATAAATGATAAATACTATGGAGCTAACTGACCATGTCAGTGGATAAGCCCAGAATATCACGTTTACTACGGGGATAAGTCTCACGATCATAGTAATGTAAGTTATTCTCAGAAGACACCAGCTAGATAGCATTACGATCATCGGTACTGTTGTCTTACCTGCTCCTCTGTATATTCCTGCAAGACAATGGCTAAGAGCAAGAAGGCAGTAAAAAAGGCTCTCTGTCCGTGCCTGGGTTGTTCCTATTGCAATGACCTCTGCTTCACTTGAAAACATACGAAGAAGAATAGGTGCGAAGGCAAATACTATAAAACCTATGGCTTCTGCGCAGGATACACCTATGGCACTTCCAATGACAGCGCCTTTCTTAACTCTTTTCACCTCACCTGCGCCCAGATTCTGACTCACGAAGGTTGTAAGAGCCATGCACATGCATGTGATAGGTAAAAAGACAAATCCTTCAAGCTTAAAATAACTTCCGCAGCCTGCCATTGCCACAGAACCAAAAGCATTGATGTTTGACTGCACAACTACGTTTCCGATAGCAATAACGCTATTTTGTATTCCAGTTGGAAAGCCTATCCTCAGCTCTTTTGCCAAGGTAGCTCTATCCATCCTAAGTTGCCTTAAATAAATCCTGTGAGGACCATCCACCATGGTGAGCTTAACAAATGCTAGAACAGCGCTAATAAACTGAGCTATTACTGTTGCAAGGGCTGCTCCGCCGATGCCCAATCCCATGAATTTGACAAAGGTTATATCTAATACAGTATTAAGGACTGTGCTGACGATCAGGTAGTACAGAGGTCTTTTGGAATCTCCCATTGCCTGAAATACGCCGCAGCATGCACTGTACAGGATGTTACCAAGACCGCCTAAAAAGTATATCTTGAAATACAGAACTGAACTTGGCATTACGTCTGCTGGCGTCCCCATCCACTTTAGAAGCGTTGGCGTAAAGAAATATCCCCAAACTGTCATTACTAATCCCATGACAACTGCAAAAGCGATACCTGTGTGAGCCGCTATCTTCACGCCATCATTGTCTCCGGCTCCATATCTTTTACCGATGATAACGCTATTGCCCATGAACAGGCCATTTATAAAGCCTACCATCAAAAATATAAGGCTACCGGTAGTACTAACGGCAGCCAGTGCTTCTTTTCCCAGAACATTTCCTACAACAACCGAGTCCACAACGTTGTAAAGCTGCTGCAGGAGCTGTCCAAAGAAAAGTGGAATTGCAAATAAAATTAAGTTTTTAGTGATCGAACCTTTAGTCATAACATCATCATAGTAGCAAAATAAAGTAAAAATCACAATTCCATCTTCATTGAGACTACTCCGTCATTACATCCAATCTCCTCAAATTCCATACGTTTATACAAGTCGTAAGCAGTTTTCATTTATTCTTTTACCCTTCGTCTGCCTTACTCATTAATTCGTACACTCTTCCCATCGGGGCTTTTAGTTAAATACAGTACATATGTATCGTTAAAAACAATTCGATTTCCAGCCTCTAGCACCGAATTTCTAAGTTTCTCAAAGAACTCAGTTCGTAGAGGTTCTGAAAGTACTATATGATCGCAATGGGTTCCACAAAATGACACATACTCATCAGCAGTAAATACGCGCTGGCCTTTAAAATCGTGACGTGTAACCTCAGTATAGCCATACTCAGAAGCAGCTGTATATCGGAACTTTCCGTGCATATAAGGAATATCTGGCTTGTAGTAACGATCGTACAAGGCCTGTATCTTCGCATACAGCAGCTCATTGCTTGATTTATACTCTGAGCTGGTAATCATCATTGCAAGCGTTCCACCTGGTTTTAGAAGATCGAATGTTTTTGTATATGCCACTGTCTCAGGTATCCACTGAATTGTAGCAGCCGAATAGATCATATCAAACTTCATATCACCAAAATCATGTGTAATAAAATCATCATTCACAATGCTAAAATTTGATAGCTTCCCGTACTTCTCTTTCATCTTACGATAAAGATGTTCTCCAAGTTCGATTGCATGGTATTCGCACCCAGTTCTAAGCACAGGATCCGTAGCCTGTCCTGTTCCGGGACCAATTTCCAAAACGCGCTTTCCTGGTCCAATTTGGGCTTCGTCGATCAAATATGAAAACAATTCCTTGCTATACCTTGGACGAAATTTATCAAACTGCTCAGGGATAGTATCGAATACTCGTCTAAACTCGTCCTGTTCAAGTTCTTTGATATCTTCCTCAGTTAACCTATTGAGCTTTCTGTCCTCAACTTTGTAGATTGTTCCTACAGTATCTACCTTGCCTCCTTTGATAAAAAAGGCACTCATATCCTCCATGGCATAAACAGTGCGGTCCTCTGACATCCTAAGTGTCTGCTCATAGCGCCATTTATCTTCTAGGTCATGGTGACAGCTAACTGTGATGTTAGTGAATCCTAGTCCATCAAACGCTTCCATTGATTCAAAGAAATCCACCGTCTTACGGGCCATATTCATAGAGCCAGCACTAACGCCAAATATAGCGGCATGACAATCAATCAAGGCATCATAACAGCTTTTTTCACGAATAAGATCAAGCTGCTCCTCACAGGCTCCGCCACCCATCAGAAAAATACAATCCGCATTTTCCACAAGCTCTTTTGCATTACCCGGTTCTGTGCGCTTATCGATCACGCAGTGCTTTTCAAACGGTAATCCCTGCTCTACAAACATCTCATACATGCCATCACAGTCATCATCATTTTGCTCATAATCTAGCGGACACGCTGTGATAAACACTATGCTTTTCCTATTCTTAAGTTCTGTTCTAAGACGCTCAGCAATCTCCTTTGAGAAATGATGCTCTGGAAAACCGCTAAATACCGCCAACAATTCTTTTCTCATACTAGTCCTTCCCCTTGTGGTTATGACGTCTTTTATATTCTGTACTTTTCCAGATTCACCTTTCCATCGATGATCTCAACGCCTTCACTTTCAAGTATCTGAGCCTGTTTCCACACTGTCATCTCCCTCACTCCAATAATAGGCCAATACTCCTAAAGGCTTCTGAAATGCTCTCGTCATCATTACTTCCGATCACACACGAGAATTCCTTCTTCAATTCCTCCGGAGCATTTCCCATCAGAAAAGGAAATCCTACAGATCGTAGCATTTCTGCATCATTAAAATGATCACCAAAAGCAACCGCTTTCTCCGGCGGGATGTTCATATACGAGCATACTCGCCTGACTCCGTCGGCCTTTGTAATTCCCTTTCCCATGATTTCAAGAAGAACATCTGAGGATTTAACTATCGACAGCTTTGGAAATCTCTTTTTCAATTCATTTTCTATACCACATATTGCTTCAGGCTCACATATGCAAAGGAGCTTTCCTATGATTGCATCTTTTGGAAGAAGCTCTATGCCGCCCTCTGTTGCACAGACCTCAACGATTTCCTCTTCTGCGCGGACCAGTCGGTCATTCCTGTCATTTACAATCCACAATTCTTCTGAATAGATATTCCATGTACAGTCAATCTTCTCCGCCTCTATATAAGAAATAATATCCCTTGCGTCATCGGCATCAAATCCCTCCGAGTACATTATCTTATCGTTTTCATCAATGATAAGCGCCCCACTATAACAGATCATCGGGCAGGTAAACCCGTATCTTTTAAAAATCGGCCGTACTCCTGATGGTCCTCTTGCTGTCGCAATGACAAAAGGGATATTGGCTTTCTTTAGAGCAAATATTGCCTCAAGTGTGCCCTTAAGCATTCTATGTTCACTGTTTAGAATTGTTCCGTCTATATCTGAAAAAACTATTTTGAAATCCATTGATGTCTCTTAACATTTCTTTCTAAAATGAAGTTGTATTGCCGGGTATGAACCGAACACGGGATCAAACCTTCCGCCGCCACCCGAGCATCCCTCAATCATCACATCAGGGAAACTGTCCCTCAATCTCTCCATCAGTCTGTATGAGCCAAGGACAAACCTGTGGGCCACTTCTCCCTGCCTGTCTGCGGGGAGCCCTCCGGAAAAGACATTTGACAGTGATCTGTTGAAGTCCCACTTGATGTAGGATATCTTAGCACTCCTAAGCACCGCTGAAATACTCTCGTACAAATAGTCTATAACATCAGACCTGGACATATCAAGCACCAACTGATCAAAAGCACACAGGTTGCACTCCCAGTAGCTACAGAGAAAATGGTTCCGCTGCATTAGCCAACTAGTCTGTAAGTTGTGAATCTATGCTATTGCCGCATCAATGTCTTCCTTTAATGTCCCCTCATCCATCTGATGATGAAATGCTCGTTTTAGCCTTTTCAGCTATCTCAGACTTCTTAGTCTTGTCCCATCATTCCTTGAATGTTTTAAAAACTTCTTATCATTCATTTGCTCATTAGTTACATAATCCCCATCACAGAACAGTGCATATGTGGTAATTGGTGTTGGAGCATTCTGAGCCTGATCTCTGGTCTCTATTCTGATCGCTCTAAACGGTATTCCATTGTTCTTAGCAGTCTCTTCCAAAATAGGCACATACTTGGCATTAAATGGGCACTGATTCGTGTAATAAAGCACGTATCCTTTTTCATCGATACGAGGATGCTTTGCGCATTCCTTGAAGCATGGTGTTTCAACACTTTTTTCAAAGGACAGATACCACAGCTGGATTCCATTATCGGCTTCATCACAAACTTGGAAGCCTTTGAATGCTAGAAACTTTGGATCAGAAAGGAATGGCTTTTTCTTAGCAGCAGATAATATGCAAATTCCCTTCTTCCCCTTTTCCTTACTGTCCTTTATGCACTCATTAAGAAGATCACTTGAATATCCATGTCCCTTTAAGGAACCTGAAACCCACAGACAATCGATATACATATATTCCGGTGCATTTATCGGATTCCACGCATACTCTGCCGGGATATATTCAATAAAGCATTTACCGCGTTCGACACTCTTTAAGAAAATAAGCCCTTCATCAAATCTGTCAGCAAGCCAGGCTTTCTTGGATGATACCTGTATATCTTTATTGTTTGATATAGCACAACAGATGTGTTCTTCTTCAAGATTATCCTTGGATACTCTTATATACTCCATCTTCAGCTCTCCCTTCTAATAGGATGTCTTATAACCGTCACTATGGAAGGCGTATCATTAGGCATGTAGAATTCTTTGTACTCCTTCTTATAATCGAATGCCATGTCTTTAGTCCTCCTTGTAAATCGTCGCCATTTTCTGTACCATCTTTGAAATCTGCCTCCTGGCTTCTACCGGCTCAAGCACTTCTGCTTTATTTCCAAAGGTCATTATCCATGTGATCAAATTATCTGAGTCCGTGTAATCCGCAGTAAACATAAGTCTACCATCCTCTGTTTCCGTAAAACAGTTTGGTCCGAATTCCTCCACTAGGCGCCACTTTACATCCTTTGAAAACAGCGCTTTTACCTTGATTCCACCAGGAAATATCTTTTCTGTAGACAGATCAGGTAATGGAGCGTTTCTGCAGACAAATCCTTTATCCGTTTCAACCACTTTAACCATGCGGTTTAATTTAAATAGACGATAATCTTTGCGCTTTTGACACCATCCATAGACATACCAGCTGCTCCACTTAAACACTACATAATATGGCTCAATAGTTCGTTTTCCTTCTCCCGCCTGAGCATAATAGTGGAAGGTCAAAAGATGCCTGTTTTCTATCGCATCCTGAATAGTAGATATCTTTGGAGCCAGCGATGTCTTGTACCAAGAAGACAGGTCGATAAGGACAGAATCCCTACCGCTGATAAACTCCGAAGAACCTGCCTGGAGCTTCTCCATAAGCTGCCCATAATATCCGCTTCCACTAACACTATCAAGGCTTCGTAGTCCCGCCAGGATCATCTGCATGTCACGGGATGTCAAAAGAGTCCTATCCATCTTATAGCCATCCATGATGCTTATACCGCCTCCAACTCCCTGGGTCGTTTTGATTGGTATTCCTGCCTGACAAAGAGTCTCAATATCTCTGTTTATGGTTCTTCTAGACACCTCGAAATGCTCAGCCAGCTCCGGAGCTGTCGTCACCTCTTTTTGCAAAAGAATTGATAGTATGCCGATCAGTCTGCCTATCTTCATTTGATTACCTTCTATAATTATCATACAAGCACAAACACGTCATCTATATGTCATGTTTATATTCTACACTATTTTAGACAACAAAAAAACCACAACCAGATGGTTGTGGTTTTCTGAAATCTGCAAGTGCAGATATTCTCATCTCTTTGAGAATTTTTTCAATGTCCTAAGTGCTGTGTTTGTGGCATTTCTAGGACGAGTTGCTGTTTACCTGCTGCGTACGGTAGAAAGCTCAGGGCTACTGTGTGCGGTTGGTGGCAACTTTGTTATTCTTTATTGTCAAACCATTTAGGAACTTTGTGGGATAATCTCACAAGACTACCATCTTTGTAAATTGCAAATCTTCTAAAATCTTCTGTGTTATCATATACCGCAACAAGATTACAAAGAGGAAGAACTCGCCAGAAAGCTTCTAATGAAGCGATATATCTTCTTTCGATATCAGCTTCAGCTACTCCATGTCCGCCTTGTGATACTCTTTTTGCAACACGCTCTTTTGCAATTTCAACACTATCTAATCCAATATAATGCATTTCAATTAAATAGCCATTCTCTTTTGCCATTGTAATATTTCTGATCACCGAATTGCCACACAATGTAGTTTCTTGGTTAAAGCTTGCTCCCTTTTCAATATATGAGTTAAGAAGCGAAACTGCTCTTTTCCCAGCTTTAAAAATATCAGCCAGACTCTTCCAATCTCCTCCAGATTCCTTAAGTATCTCATCCGCATTTACTCTGTTTTCACATTTAAGATCCGGATCAAGCTGATATAACGTAGATTTACCTGCGCCATTAACTCCCGCAACTATAGTAAACTTTTTCATCTACTCAAAAAAGATTCCTTTCAACAACTTCTTTTTGCCTTCTTTGTAGTAAAAAATCTCCTACCATCTCATAGAAATCTTTTTCTTCTTCAGTCTCACTCTCAAGAACAAGCTGTAAAGTATCCTTAGGATTTAATTTAGCTATTTCTTTATAGATATCACTATATTTTTTTACATCACACATAGACGTACCTCGTAAATCAATACAATAATTTTAAAAAAGAGAGTTCACGCATGAACTCTCCGGGCTATGGGCATCTCAAGATTCCATAGCGCATCCACTACATAAATCGCTTACTTATTAGGCTGTGCATCACCTTTAATAAAATAGCCAAGCTCCACGCTCGGCTAGGTCCCAAGTGTTATTCGCACCTGGCAACTCTGTTATTGATATAATAGCATATTTATAGTTTTTTTCAAGTTTGATCCATCATTTTCTCAATCAACAAAGTTGTAGAATTCTACACTTTTAGCGATTACCATAATTCAATAAAAAACACCCCAGGACATTGCCCTGAGGTGTAATAAGTCGTATATGATTGTCCAAAGACGTAATACGTTGTAAAACGATTATCTCTTTTAGAACTTTTCACCACCTTAAGTGCTGTGTTTGCGGCATTTACAGGATAAGTTGCTGTTTACCTGCTGCGTACGTTAGAAAGCTCAGGGCTACTGTATGCGGTTGGTTGAAACTTTAATAACCGCGATCAAAAATAATACTCTGATTTTACTTTCTACTCATTAAATCTTTGTCTGTCTTTTGTAAGATTAAATTGCTTATATTTCCATATCTTCCAGAATATCAACCGCAGATTCTACCGTTCTCGGACAAATATCCTTAAAAAGTCCATTCTCCCGGGCATAGAGCATCCCCGCTTCGGAGGATATGTCACAGCCAAGTATATCCTTGCAGATATATGAAGCATTCTTTTCTTTGAATCTTTCCATAAACTCAGCAGCCTTGGGGTAAGCCGTTGCTTTATAGTCTGGGCCGTCTCCGTATTTCAACCCGATCACCATGATTGCCCCGGATACAGCACCACACACTTCACCTTTTCTCACGCCCCCGCTAAAACATGCTGCCACTTTCATAGCCTGATCTACCGTCAGCCCATAATCATCCGCGTATGCTCCAAGAACTGCCTGCGAGCAATTGAATTTTTCATAAAATATCTTCATTGCTTTTTCTTTGTGTGTCATAGATCTTGACTCCGCTTACTATAGTTTTTTCTGCATCCATAACAGATCATACCATCTGTCAAATTTCTTACCTATAGTCTGCATGTGAGCTACTTTTTTATATCCCGATCGTATATGAAACTTATAGCTGTCATGTGTGAGATATTCATCCTCTTCATCACTATAGGCGGCTCCTGCAAGCAGGTTGACTATGTCCTGTTCTTTAAGCCTTTTTTCCAGCTCTTTGTACAACAACGAACCGATACCCTGTCTGCGATAATCCTTATCAACATAGATAGATGTTGTTGCTGTCCAGCTATAAGCTTCTCTAGAACTATATGGTCCCGCATACGCATAGCCGACGATCCTGTCTTTTAATAAGCACACCATATATGGATATTTTTCTTTTGTTGTCTTAATCCTGTTTTTAAATTCTTCAACTGACGGAGCTTCATATTCAAAAGAAACAGCGGTATTCAGAACATAATATGAATATATCTCCACCAGTTTTTTAGCATCTTCGGGATCAGCGTCCCTTATAAACAGTTCTCTTTCCATATTACCTCCAAAGACAATTAGTAATCACCCATACAGATATTCCTTGCTAAGATCTATCCTCATTGATACAATACCATTTTCCTCTGATAATTCTTCGTATCCCAAACGTTTATATAGGCTATATCCAATTCTCATAACTTCCGGTTTCGTTGTGAAAATCAATTCCTTAAAACCAAGTTCAAAAGCCTTATCCGTCATTGCTTTGAGCATTATCCTTGCATATCCTTTTCCTCTGTATTCCGGTCTGATAAACAGACGCTTTCCTTCACAGGTTTCGTCGCTTATTTTCTTTATGGCAACACAGGCAATGGGTTTATCTTCTTCATATCCTACTATTATCGCTCCACCAGAATAAAACCCAGGCAGATCATTCAATTCCTTATCAAAGGAAACAAAACAGCTTTCTGCCCCTTTGATATGCGAATACTCAACGAAAAGCTCTTTCACAATATCAGGACTAGTACACTCTTTCGTTTCAAAAAGCATAATATTCTCCTCCATATCCCTGACATCTCCTATAAGAATTTTTCAACTTCCTTAGCCTTAAGAACCTTTCCGGCTGAAACAACTTTTCCGTCGATCATAAGAGCCGGCATACTCATCACTCCAAAACCCATGATCTTTTCCATATCCGTGATATACTCTATCTCCGCATCGATCCCTTTTTTCGCTACTGCTTCTTTTGCAGATGCAAGGAGAGCTTCACAGCTTTTGCATCCTCCGCCTAATATCTTGATATTCATGACCATATCCTCCTTCAGATGAATAAATATTGAAATAAGTTGAAACCATACCCAACAATGATGATACCCACTGTACAGATGGCTATAAATGTTCCTAACAGTTTTGGCTTGATAGCTTTCTTCAGCATAATGAGCGACGGAAGACTGAGTGTAGTCACTGCCATCATAAAGCTTAAGATTGTACCAAGCAAAGCGCCCTTGGACAGGAGTGCCTCGGCTATAGGGATCACACCAAAGATATCAGCATACATCGGAATACCCAGGATTGTTGCAAGTATCACTCCAAAGGGATTTCTTCCCCCAAGCACTGCCCTGATCCAGCTTTCCGGAATCCAGTTATGTATCACAGCCCCAATCCCGACTCCTATCAGAATGTATGGAAACACTTTCTTAAATGTAGATACTACTTGGTCCTTTGCGTATATTAAACGCTCTTTAACAGGGAGGCTCGGAGTTTCTATTTCAACGCTGCTGTTTGCATTCCTGATAAAATCCGCGACCTGATCTTCCATATGAAGTCTCTCAATCAATGTACCACCTGCAACAGCGATCATAAGTCCCATCACAACATAAACGATGGCTATCCTTGCCCCAAAGATGCTCATAAGCAGTACGAGGCTCCCCAGATCTACCATCGGAGATGAGATCAGAAAAGAGAACGTTACTCCAAGCGGCAATCCGGCACTCGTAAATCCCATAAATATCGGGATGGATGAGCACGAGCAGAATGGTGTCACGGTTCCAAGCAAGGCCCCTACGATATTTGCTCCGATTCCGTGAAATCTGCCCATTATCTTCCTGCTACGCTCCGGCGGAAAGAAACTCTGGATATATGAGATCACAAAGATCAGCAAACAAAGAAGTATCGTGATCTTTATAACATCATAGATAAAAAAATGTATACCGGAGCCGATCCTGCTATCTATATCCAATCCTAATGCAGACAGGAGTTCTCCGATCAAAATGTTCAGCCACTTCATCCCCAGGATCTGTGTTTGAATAAAGTCCCACATCATACTTTCTCCTTACAGCATTTGCCGGTGGTTTCATTACAGAGAGTTTTAATAAATCTACAGAATTCTTTCATGATGTCCGTGTTTATTGAATAGTAGTGCCACTTGCCTTCTTTTCTGTCTTTAACCAGTCCCGAATCTACCAGTATCTTCATGTGATGAGAAAGAGTCGGCTGTGTAATATCGAACTTTTCAAGAAGCTTGCATCCGCACTTCTCCTGATCAGAAAGCATCTTAACTATTTCCATTCTGTTGGAATCTCCAAGAGCCTTACATACCAATACTTCGTCTAATTTAGCCATAATCTCCTCCTTACATTGATATTCGTCTATGTGTTGATGGTAACATATACATAGATGTCTGTCAATGTATTATTTCAAAAAGAGACAGAGTATGTAAAACTCTGTCTTATCCATCGTCCGTTATCCTGAAATTCAAAGTTCCATAATTTCTAAATCGTCCGAAACCAAAAGCTTTCCATTATCCAAATAACGGGCATCTTCTTTGATACACTGCTGGTTCTGCGATGAGAACTCACAGTGTTGTTTCTCATATTCAATCTGCACACCGAAGTGCTGTCTTACGTACTCTATTCCATGTTTGAACGCAATCATAGCATCTCTTTTACAACATCTTGGGCCATTTATCTTTCCAAGTTCTCCTATGGTGCTTGATGTAAGTGCCATGTGATCTCCACATGTGCGATCCTCAGAAAGTGGTCCTGTACCATCAATAATAGAAAGAGCTACTCCTATAAACTAATTATGAAGCTCTGTACTCCATAAGAGTTGTGTTCTGCCATTTTCCAAATCGATCTTTAGCTATTCTTTCCCTATAGCCAATTTCCCTGAAACCACATTTTTTGTGTAAGGCTATACTTGCTTTATTAATTGAAAATATTGCAGAATATATGCTCCAATATCCATCTTTCTCAGCTTCTCGGATAATCGTATTTACCAAAGCTGTGCCTATACCATGACCTCTATAGTTTCTATCAACATATACACTCATTTCAACGCAGCCTTTATATGCGCATCTACTTGAAGTAGGACTAAGCGCAATCCAGCCTACTACCTTCCCTTCTTCCTCAAAAACAAACCTGCAATTCCTTAAATGTCCTTCATTCCACTCAGCAAAACTAGGACACTCTGTATTAAAAGTAGATGTTCCCTCTTCTAATCCCTGCTTGTAAATCTCTGCTACTGTCCCCCAGTCTTCATCTCTCATTTCTCTAATCACAGCATTCCACCTCCGATTTTTTTATCGCATCATTATAAATATTTAACGCCTCTAAAACCTGACTCTGTTTTTCCTTTGGAATCATAGAAAAAACTCTCTTAAACTTCATATTCATATCTTTTTCTATTGTATTGAATCTTGCCATTCCTTCATCAGTCAGATTAAGCACTACGCACCTGCGATCCCTTGTTGAAGGTTCTCGCAAAACATATCCTTTTTGAACAAGCTCTTCTACAGATCTGCTTACAGCACTTTTATCCATCTTAAGAAGTTCAGCAAGTTCCTTTACACATATTCCAGGTTTTCTGCCTATCTCAACAACCAGAAAGCATTGAGATGTATTAACGTTACATTGACAGCAATCAGAACTGTTTAGCTTCTCAAGATTACGTTCTAATTCTCTGGTACTTTCTCGAAATAGCTTTACCTTATCCATCGAATGCCCTCCTATAAATTTAAATGATAAAATCATTAGTTGTATTTGTCAACCAATTTATAATATAAAAAAGCCACATAGCCGTTATAAACAACTACATGGCAATTACGTGGGCATATACTTTTCCATAAAAATCTCTCTTTCTTCTTTCGTCATTAAAACTGTAATATAAAAAAGACCCGGTACATTGTACCGAGTCTTCTGTAATCTGCCGAAGCAGTAATCATCTCTTTGAGAACTGTGGAGCACGACGAGCTTTCTTTAAGCCGTACTTCTTTCTTTCCTTCATACGAGGATCTCTTGTAAGGTATCCAGCCTTCTTAAGTGTTGGTCTGTATTCATCTGAATCAGCCTGAAGAAGAGCTCTTGAAATACCATGTCTGATTGCACCAGCCTGACCTGTTGTGCCGCCACCTCTTACAGTAACAACAACATCAAACTTGTCTGATGTCTCTGTAGCTACGAGAGGCTGTCTAACGATAACCTTGAGTGTCTCAAGTCCGAAATACTCATCGATAGGTCTCTTGTTGATTGTAATATTACCATTTCCGGATTTAAGGTATACTCTTGCAACTGACTTCTTTCTTCTACCTGTTCCGTAATAATTAGCTGACTTTGCCATTTTATTATTCTCCTTCACTTACCAGATTAAAATGTTAATACTTCAGGCTTCTGAGCTGCATGTGGATGCTCTGAACCAGCATATACGTGAAGCTTTGTGTACATCTCTCTACCAAGAGATCCCTTTGGAAGCATTCCCTTTACAGCATGCTCGATAACTCTCTCAGGCTTATCATTAAGCATCTGACGAAGTGAGAACTCTTTGTGATGTCCAACATAATCTGTGTGGTGCCAATACATCTTCTGATCAAGCTTCTTACCAGAAACCTTAATCTTCTCTGCATTGATAACGATTACATAATCACCTGTGTCGATGTTAGGTGTGTAAATAGGCTTGTTCTTTCCTCTAAGTACGTTTGCAACGTTAGAAGCAAGACGTCCAAGTGTCATATCTGTAGCATCAACTACATACCACTTCTTCTCAACTGTAGTTGCACTAGGCATATAAGTTTTCATTATGTTTCCTCCAAATAATTCGGCACATAGCAAAACTAGGTGCATTTTAAATATTTGTTACCTCTGAATGAACCCTTCACCTGATCCAATCAGTAAATATATGAACATATTGAAGCTTACCGGGACATCAACATGTCATGTACTAATAATTCATGTGGGCATAGTTATAGAATAAACTTTGTCACACAGTAAGATATTATATGACTTTTTTACCGAATTTGTCAATAAAAAATCCTCAAAAAATTACGTATCTGATGGGCCTGGAATTCCATCAAGAAACTCATATTTGATGAGGAACAGGCCTTGAGCCGGAGCAGTTGGTCCTGCTGCGCTTCTATCCTTTTTTTCAAGCATCGAAGTAATGTCAGAAGGCTCGCCTTTTCCCCTCCCTATCTGCAAAAGAGTTCCTGCAATGATCCTGACCATATTATAAAGAAATCCGTTACCAGTAACACTTATGATAACTTCATCACCATGGCGCTTCACACTTACTTCTTTGATAGTTCTGACATGACTAAGAGCCTGAGATTCTACATTGCAAAAGCTTGTAAAGTCACGCTCTCCCTCAAGAAGCTTAGCTGCCTCATTCATCTTTTCGATATCTAAAGGCATACTAAAATGGTATGTATAAAAACGCCTTGTAGGAACTGGCATTTTGGTATTAAGCACCCTGTATTCATAGGTTTTAAGCGTATCGCAATGTCTTGGATGAAAATCCTTGTGAACTTCTCTGGATTCTACAACACAGATATCTTCTGGCAATATATGATTCAAAGCATAGGAGAACCTGTCTCCAGGAATTGTGGAACAAGTGTCAAAAACTGCTATATTGCCATAAGCGTGAACCCCAGCATCTGTACGGCTTGCGCCGATGATTTCCACATCTTCGCCAGTTAGTCCATGAACAGCTCTGGCAAGCATCTCTTCAATTGTATTGTGGGTGCTCTTTTGGAACGCCCATCCATTATAGGCTGTTCCATCATAAGAGACTACCAGCATTACTCGTTTCTTTTCAGCCAACGCTGCGCTCCTTATAAATGATCAAAAAATAATTCTTCCAACAACTATCGCAAGGACAAAGTATCCGAAAACTAATGCATACGCTATCCTATCTCTGTTCTGGTAAATAAGCGGCTTCATCTTGGTTCTGCCTTCGCCGCCTCTGTAACATCTGGCTTCCATAGCCATCGCAAGCTCCAAGGCCCTTCTAAATGCAGATATGAAAAGAGGTACTAAAAGCGGAACAAGGCTCTTTGCCCTCTTAATCAAAGACCCGCTTTCAAAATCAGCACATCTTGCCATCTGTGCCTTCATGATCTTATCAGTTTCTTCAAGCAAAATTGGTATAAATCTAAGTGCAATGGACATCATCATTGATATCTCATGAACTGGCACGTGGAATAACTTAAGTGGTTTCAAAAGGCTCTCAAGACCATCAGTAAGGTTATTTGGCGTTGTAGTAAGCGTCATGATGGACGAACCTGAAATAAGCAGTATCAACCTAAATGCCATCTTAATTGCAAGGAAAAGACCTTCGTAAGTGATCGATATTTTCCAAAGAGTAAAAATTGCCCTTCCTGGTGTCAAAAAGAGGTTGAAGACCATAGTAATAAGTAGCAAAAAGAAAATAGTCTTCATGCCCCTAAAAATGAACTTAGGAGGCACATTGGAAAGCTTGATACACATTACTAAAAACAGAGTCGCCAGCAAATATCCTACAAAATTGTTAACTACAAAAAGAGAGATGATAAAAATGAAGGTTGTTGCCAGCTTAACTCTTGGATCAAGCCTGTGTATAACTGAATCAGTCCTATAATATTGTCCTAATGTAATGTCTCTTAGCATATCTATTTATCCTTCGTCAGATCCCAAAGCATTTGAGGATCTCGTTCTTGGCTTCCTCCAAAGTAGTAGCTCCAGGATCAACATTAAATCCTGCAGCAGATAATTCCTGCATAACGTATGTAACCTGAGGTGCAGCAAGTCCAATCTCCTCAAGCTCTTTGTAGTGCTTGAACACCTCTTTTGGCTCATTATCAAAGGCAACTCTGCCCTTGTTCATAACAATGATCCTCTGAACATAATCGGCTACATCATCCATACTATGGCTTACCAATATGATGGTTATACCCATTTCTCTGTGGAGAGATGAGATAAGATTAAGAATATCTTCTCGTCCTTTGGGATCAAGGCCTGCTGTAGGCTCATCAAGGATCAGAACTTCTGGCTTCATAGCTAAAACGCCCGCTATAGCCACACGTCTTTTCTGACCACCTGAAAGATCAAATGGAGACTGGTAAAAATAGTCATCATCAAAGCCAACCTGTTTTAAAGCTTCGTAGGCTCTGAGCTCAACTTCTTTTTGTGGAAGTCCAAGATTCTTTGGTCCAAAACAAACATCTTTAAAGCAGTCTGTTTCAAAGAGCTGATGCTCAGGATACTGGAAAACAAGTCCCACCTTGGCTCTTAGGTCTTTTTTATTAAAATCAGGATCATTTATATCCTTGCCATCAAAATAAACATTTCCGCTTGTTGGCTTAACAAGGCCGTTCATATGCTGGATAAGTGTAGACTTTCCAGATCCTGTATGTCCAATAAGGCCTATAAACTGCCCCTTTGGTATCTCAAGATTGACATCGATAAGTGCAGCATGGGCCATTGCTGTATCTTCATCATATATGTAATTGACATGATCAAGTATGATTGACATTTCTATTCTCCAAAGCTTTATTTCTTAAGCTTTTTAAGTTCTTCTACAAATTCTTCTCTTGTGAGGATTCCATCTGGAAGTGGAAGTCCGCTCTTTTTGAGCTCATGCGCCAGGAGTGTCACCTGTGGAACGCCAAGTCTTAGCTCTTTTAACCTATCAACCTGCGAAAAGATCTCTCTAGGTGTGCCCTGCATCTCGATATGGCCCTTGTCCATAACAAAGACCTTATCTGCATGGATAACCTCTTCCATATAATGAGTGATCAGGATAACTGTGATGCCCTCAACATCATTCAGCGCTCTAGCAGCTCTGATGACGTCTTTTCTACCATTAGGATCAAGCATGGCTGTAGGTTCATCCATGATGATGCACTTAGGATGCATAGCAATAACTCCTGCAATAGAGACTCTCTGCTTCTGACCACCTGATAAATGATTAGGCGAAGACTTTCTGAAGCTGAGCATATTGACTGCCTTGAGGCTCTCTTCTACTCTATCCCATATTTCCTTGGTTGGAACGCCCATATTCTCTGGGCCAAATCCAACATCCTCCTCAACAACCTGACCGATTATCTGGTTGTCAGGGTTCTGGAAGATCATACCTGCTTCCTGTCTGATATCCCAAAGATGCGAATCATCTTCAGTATCCATGCCATCTACAAAAACATGTCCTTCTGTAGGGTATAAAAGGGCATTGAAATGCTTGGCAAGAGTAGACTTGCCTGAACCGTTATGGCCCAGAATAGCAATGAACTGGCCAGGCTTCACATCAAGATTGACATCATCAACCGCTCTTGTGATTCCTTCAACATTACCTTCTTCATCTCTTCTGATATATTCAAATACAAGTTTATCTGTACGAATCATATGTTTTACCTCTAATCATTCCGATTCAGTATACCACATATGAGCGCCCTAGGTATAATATCTTCTGCACTTATGCTAAATTTATGTTATCGTTAATGTATCAATATTTTCGGGGAACTATCATGAATAAAAAGTATTTTAAAGATTTCGCTCTATTGGGGGCAGTTATCATAATATGTGCCGTTGCGGCAAGGCTACTAGCAGGTGGTGAAACGCTTGAGCAGTACGCATCAAATAATCCTGACGCAGCTGGTGTTACAGCTTCTGCTACATCTGAATCTTCAACTTCTGAAGCATCAGTAGTAGCTTCTGAAACCAGTTCATCAGCTACAAGCTCTTCAGAATCATCCTTATCCGCTAATTCAGATTCCTCTGGAAAAAGCGCTTCTGATTCATCCAGTGCTGATAGCAGCTTACTTGTAGAAGTCTCAACTGAGCGAGTGACCTATGTAGATGGCTTCTATTATGAACCGATTTCAAATGATGTATTTAAACGCATCTCAGGGGTATCCTACCCAGTAGACTGCACCATTTCTCTTGACGATCTAAGATATGTAGGTCTCTTATATGTTGATTTTGATGGAAACACTCAAAATGGTGAGATGATCTGCAATAAAGCTATTGCGCAGGACATCCTAGAGATATTCTCAGAGCTTTACAATAACGGATATCAGATTGAAAGCATTAAATTGATAGATGAATTTGATGGAGATGATAATGCATCAATGCTCGCTAATAACACTTCCTGTTTTAACTACAGAGTGGTGGAAGGAACCAATAGACTATCAAATCACGCTAAGGGACTTGCAATTGACCTTAACCCCTTCTACAATCCTTATATCACCTACAACAAAGATGGTAGCACTAACATCTCTCCTGAAGGCAGTGAAGCCTATGCTGACAGAAGTGCTTCCTTCCCCTATAAGATTGATGAAAATGATCTCGCCTACAAGCTCTTTAAAGAGCATGGCTTTACCTGGGGCGGCAACTGGAACTCAGTTAAAGACTATCAGCACTTTGAAAAGAAAATAGGATGATGTTTTAACTTGGGCATGTCTTTTTTAGTTTTTTCTATTTTAGGCATGCCATTTTTTACTTGTTTATTCAAATCCGGCATGTCTTTTTCTAGTTTTCTTCTATTTAGTCATGCCAGTATTTCTAGACATATCCAAAATTAGCATGTCTTTTTTCAATTTATGCCAATTAGACATGCTCACCTCAAAAGTTCTCATCATCTAAAATATCCTAGAAACAAACTATTAGCATATAATTTAGTGCGTTAATATTTGCTTCTACTATATAGATATATCATGCAACAAATCCATGTTTATTGACTCCACAGCCAGCTATAGTGAGGAAATGAAAGTATTCTGAACGATTTATTTTTTGAAGATGATACATGGCAATATAAAAGCCTGAACTGATAAGTGCTTTGAACAAGGTGAAACTTATCAGTTCAGGCTTTTATATTGTCTTATGTATCACTGATAAAAATACCAAGTGAAGAATACTTTCATTTCCCACTATAGCGTCCGTGAATCCAACAAAAAAGGGATGAGCATTTGCTCATCCCTTTAATAAAGTCAGAATTAAACTAACTCAAGTACAACCATCATAGCTGCATCGCCTTTTCTCTGGCCGATCTTGATCATACGAGTGTAACCACCCTTACGATCTGCATACTTAGGACCGTACTCATCGAAAAGCTTTGCTACAAGGTCAACTTCCTTTGTGTTCTTCTTTCTTCCCTTGTTCTCCTGTGGAACATCAAGAACTGGGTAAAGAGTCTTAAGAAGCTGTCTTCTTGCGTGCATACGTGAAGGCATATCCTTCTTGATTTCCTTCTTAACAGTTGTATACTTAGTAACCTTCTTGCCGTCAACTACTTCCTTTACTCTCTTGCCATCTTTGTCCTTCTCAGGAACCTTGCAATCTACTGTAAGTGTCTCGTAGTTGTCCTTCTCCTTAGCTGCAAGAGTGATCATAGGCTCTACGATCTTCTTGATTTCCTTTGCTCTTGCCTCTGTAGTAACAATCTTTCCGTTGTAAAGAAGTGCTGTTACCTGGTTACGAAGAAGTGCTCTTCTAGGTTTTGTTGCTTTTCCAAGCTTTCTGTACATTGCCATGATATTAATTCCTTTCTCATCAGCAGGCTTCCCCTGCATGTTAACATAAGGAAATGCCCATCGGACTTACTCCCCAAATGCTGTTGATAATTACTATGAGAATCCGCATCGGTACACATCGGATTTACCCTCCGCGGATATTCATTTAAAGATATTACTTATTCGCCATCTGCTCTGAGTGAAAGTCCAAGCTCATCAAGCTTAGCAAGAACTTCCTCAAGTGACTTACGGCCGAGGTTACGAACCTTCATCATATCATCAGGAGTCTTGTTTGCAAGTTCCTGAACTGTATTGATTCCAGCTCTCTTGAGGCAGTTGAATGAACGAACTGAAAGTTCAAGTTCATCAATAGACATCTCAAGAACCTTACCCTTCTCATCATCTTCCTTCTCTACCATAACTTCTGCAGTCTTGGCATTTTCAGAAAGATCAATGAACAGGCTAAGATGCTCTGAAAGAACCTTTGCTGCAAGGCTCACAGCCTCGTCTGGAGCAAGTGTTCCATTTGTGTGAACATCAAGTGTAAGCTTATCAAAATCAGTAACCTGACCTACACGAGTATTCTCAACAGTTACGTTTACTCTCTCTACAGGTGTGTAGATAGAATCGATAGCGATCACTCCGATAGGAAGATCAGCACTCTTATTCTTGTCTGAGCTTACATAACCTCTTCCCTTAGTGATAGTAAGCTCCATGTAGAGCTTAGCATCCTTTCCAGAAAGTGTAGCGATTACCTGATCAGGATTCATGATCTCGATATCCTGATCTACCTGAATATCAGAAGCTCTGACAACACCCTCACCATTGAACTCGATATAAGCTGTCTTTGGTTCGTTAGTATCAGAAGAATTTCTAATAGAAAGATTCTTGATATTCATAATGATCTCAGTTACATCTTCCTTAACACCAGGAATTGAACTGAACTCATGCAGAACGCCTTCAATCTTAACCTGGCTAACTGCTGCACCAGGTAATGAAGAGAGCATAATCCTGCGAAGGGAATTGCCCAGTGTAATACCGTAACCTCTCTCAAGAGGCTCAACTACGAATTTACCATACTTCTTATCATCTGAGATTTCAGCAACTTCAATATTTGGTCTTTCAAAATCAAACACTGATATACCCTCCTTAAGTGGTTTGTTAACAAGTTAATTATATCATTATTTAGAATACAACTCGACGATAAGCATTTCGTCTACTGGCACGTCGATAACTTCTCTTGATGGAAGTTCCTTGATTGTACCCTTAAGGCCATCCTTGTTAACATCAAGCCATTCAGGAACAAGTCTACCTGCTGTGATCTCAGCGATATCCTTAAATCTCTGGATATTCTTAGCTGCTTCTTTAACTTCAACTACATCGCCAGCCTTGATAAGGTATGAAGGAACGTTGATTGCCTTTCCATTAACTGTGATGAACTTATGAAGAACGATCTGTCTAGCTTCTCTTCTTGTTCTTGCGAATCCCATTCTGAATACTACGTTGTCAAGTCTTGACTCAAGAATTGTCATAAGGTTTGCACCTGTCTGACCCTTCATTCTATCAGCTCTCTCATAGTAGTTTCTGAAAGGCTTCTCAAGAACGCCGTAGATGAACTTAGCCTTCTGCTTCTCGCGGAGCTGAAGTCCGTACTCGCTCATCTTCTTACCAGCTCTAGCTGATGTTCTCTTTGACTTCTTGTCATATCCAAGGAATGTTGGATCCAAATCAAGTGATCTGCATCTCTTTAATACTGGAACTCTGTTTACTGCCATTTTTTGGCTCCTTTCATTATTATCAGATAAATTTCATTCTGATGTTGTTTACAATGTTTGCTGAAACCTGTTCAGCATTTGCACCTTCGTCCAACGAGTTAAATTGAAAATTATATTAGCACATGTAACTCGCAACATATTGCGACAATATACTATCGCTCAAACTCTACGACGCTTAGGTGGTCTGCATCCGTTATGTGGTACAGGTGTTACGTCTGTGATAGATGTAACTGTAAGGCCACTTGCAGCAAGAGCTCTGATTGCAGCTTCTCTTCCTGATCCTGGTCCCTTAACGAATACATCAACAGTCTTAAGGCCGTGAATAAGTGCAGCCTTAGTTGCTGTCTCTGCAGCTACCTGTGCAGCATAAGGAGTAGATTTCCTTGAACCCTTAAATCCCAGACCGCCAGCACTTGCCCAGCTAAGAGCGTTACCTGCAGCATCTGTCAATGTAACGATTGTGTTATTGAAAGATGACTGGATGTGTGCCTGTCCGTGTTCAACGTTTTTCTTGACACGTTTCTTAGCAGCTGCCTTCTTTGCAGCTACTGCTGATTTCTGATTTGCCATTTTAAACTAACCTACTTTCTTCCTATTATTACTTTTAATATAGTTACTGTCTGAACCTGCCATGCCAGATTCAATTGGTCCCAATAGCTTAGCGGAAAGAATTACTTCTTCTTATTAGCGATTGTTCTCTTTGGTCCTTTTCTTGTTCTTGCATTTGTCTTAGTTCTCTGACCACGGCAAGGAAGTCCTCTTCTATGACGCATTCCTCTGAAACATCCGATCTCAGTGAGTCTCTTGATGTTCATAGCAACTTCTCTTCTGAGGTCACCTTCTACATCGTAGTCATTACCGATAATCTCGGCAATTCTCTTTACTTCTTCATCTGTAAGATCACGAACACGTGTGTCCGGATTTACTTTTGCTGCTTCAAGAATCTTGTTTGAGCTTGTTCTACCGATACCGTAGATATATGTCAAACCGATCTCTACTCGCTTATCTCTAGGTAAATCTACACCTGCAATACGAGCCATTCTAATTCCTCCATTTGAATAAAAATTAAATAATTATTTGTGAGAAGCTTTACTCCTCTTGCTCCTACCTATAAGTCGCGGGAGCTGTTACTTGTTTGATTGGGGTCACATCTCATCGACCCAATCGGACAAAGTATAATCCGATCTTTCCAATACACATTGGTATCAAAAAGTAATCCGAAACGGCTCGAATTATCCCTGTCTCTGTTTGTGCTTAGGGTTGTCACAGATTACTCTGATAACGCCCTTTCTCTTAATAACCTTGCACTTCTCGCACATAGGCTTAACAGAAGACCTAACTTTCATTGTTTCTCCTTTCCTGCATGGTAACAGAATAATGCCTGAAAAAGGGCATAATTACCCCTTTTCCTAAAAAGACCATTTAACATCATAGCACATGCCAAATCAATAATCAACAAGTTTTTGTAAAAAAATATCAGGATTTCGATAAATATTTTCACCAAAATCCTGATATCAAAAATCACTTATGAAATTATATTAAGATTACTCTTTAAAGAATGGATTAGCAAACATTGCAATGTCTGCAGGGGTTCCACTCATTCCAGAATAGAAGTCTTCTGTTCCAGAAAAGCTTGTTGCTGGATCTCCGCCATATCCCTGGGCGCATCCACATATATATCCATTTTCATCTACAGCGATGAGCCTTACAAAACCTAAGTCCATGCTTTTATCACCTGTAAGATTCCACTGAACTGCATAATTGCCATTGGCATCTGTTCCAAGCTGCCAATCGCCTTCCCAAGGTACATACTCTCTTTTTGCCTCTTTTACCTCGATTGTTTCCCAGTGAATCTCACCTGTTGGAGTTCCCTTACATTCAACATCGTAAAGAACTGAGTTACCAGAACCAATTGTGAGTTCATATCCACTTACACTACCAATCTTGTTTCCGTTTGCATCCACAGCATCTCCTCTGGCATTTACAAATATCTCTTCATTATATAGATTGGTAAAAGCTATAAGAAGACGAACTGTCTCGCCATCCATGTAAGGAGCAATTGAGATTGCAAATCCATCCATTCCATCAGGTGAATAAACAACGCCCCATTTGATCTTGTTATAATCTGACTCAAGGTTAGCAAGTACCTGCATAGCTTCATCTGTAACATAATAATCTGTGCCATCGATAGTTGTACTGTTTACAGCGCCTGTTCCATTTCCTTCTAATGAAAGTCCATCTTCAGAGCTAGCCTCTTCTACTGCCTCCTCTGAAGTAACCTCTGTAGCTTCCTCTTTTTCAGGTTCTTCTGTAGTAACCTCTTCATTAGTATCTTCTACTATTGTTTTTTTGCCACCCTTAAACTCTGAATCAGGTGATTCTGGATTCTTTGATGAGTTTGATCCGCATCCTGCAAGACATGTGACTGCAAGCAAAACACATAAAAGCTTTCCAATCTTCTTCATATTTCCACCTCTTTGTTAACAGATTCGTAATATTGTACTATCAAAAACATACTACACGCAACTGGATTTTAGATAAACCCAAGCCTTTGCAAAAAGCTTGCTGCTATTTCTCTGATTGTGGGAAATAAAAAAGACAGCCACCGGATATCAATAACCGGAGCTGCCCTTTTATTTTTAACTTATTATATGTAAACAATCAAACTGCCTCGTGGTTATTAAAACTTACACCTCTGTTGATGTCGCCCTTGTGATTCTCACCGAAGTTATAATCATTTCCTGGAAGGACTGCATTGAGCACGATACCAAGAAGAGCTGCTATAGCAAGTGATGTAAGAGTTACAGGTGTGTTACCGATTGTAAATGTGATACCGTCTGAGAAACCAAGACCTGAAACAAGGATAACAGCTGCAACTATGAGGTTTCTTGACTTTGTGAAGTCTACCTTATTTTCAACTACGTTTCTAACACCGATAGCTGAGATCATTCCGTAAAGCACGAAGCTGATACCACCGATGATGGCTGTTGGCATTGTTCCGATAACATCGGCAACCTTAGGAATGAAGCTTACTACGATTGCATATACAGCAGCAATCTCTACTACCTTAGGATCATAAACCTTTGAAAGTTCGAGAACGCCTGTATTTTCACCGTATGTTGTATTAGCAGGGCCTCCGAAGAGTCCGGCAAAAGCTGTTGCAAGTCCATCTCCGAAAAGTGTTCTGTGAAGACCTGGATCTTCAATGAAGTTCTTACCTGTTGTAGCTGAGATAGCTGAAATATCCCCAACATGCTCCATCATTGTTGCAATGGCGATAGGAGCCATAACAAGAATTGCTGTAATATCGAACTTAGCGATAACAAAAGGAGGAAGTCCTACCCAGCTTGCCTCTGCAACTGGTGCAAAGTTAAGTATTGGAGATCCATCTACATTTGTGATGCCTGCAGCATTCATGATGAGTGCTACTACATAAGAAATAACTACGCCCATGAGGATAGGAATGATCTTGAACATTCCTTTGCCCCAGATGTTAAATCCGATAACAACAGCAAGTGCTACGATAGCAAGTGGCCAGTTAGCAGATGCATTTGAAACTGCTGATGGTGCAAGTGAAAGACCGATGCAGATGATGATAGGTCCAGTTACTACTGGTGGAAGGAAGTGCATAACCTTCTTGACACCTACAAGCTTGATGATAACTGCAAGAACCAGATATAAAAGTCCAGCAACAACAATACCGCCGCACGCATATGGAAGCTTCTCTCCATAAGTCATGTCTGCATATTTACCAGTATTTAAATTAGCAACAGTGGCAAAACCACCAAGGAATGCGAATGATGAACCCAGAAATGCGGGAACCTTGAACTTAGAAAATAGATGAAATAGAAGTGTACCAACACCTGCAAAAAATAGTGTTACTTGGACTGAAAGTCCTTCCCCGTTAAAATAGCCGTTGACCAAAATTGGAACTAAAATAGTTGCTCCGAACATTGCAAACATATGCTGCAATCCCAGAAGCGCCATTTTAGGCTTGCCCAACGTTGTGGCATCATAAATAGCCTGTCTTTTCTCTCCCATGTCTCTCCTCCATATTTGATTTTCAAAAAAGATTAAAATGATTTTACGATTTTTTCCAAATCGCCATATGGATTATATCACAACCTACCTCGTCCGTCATGAATTTTTTCACTATTTTTTTGATTTATTTTTCGCTTTATTCTAGTACCATAACAATGTAAAATGTTGAAAAGATATTTCTTTTTGGAGGACTATTATGTATACCGCAAACGACAAAAGATACGACACTATGAAATACAATAGATGTGGCAAAAGCGGTCTTTTGCTGCCAGCTGTTTCTCTGGGACTATGGCACAACTTTGGTGACAATAGTGACTACGAGAACATGAAGGCTATGTGCTTCACAGCCTTCGACAACGGGATCACACATTTTGACCTTGCCAATAACTACGGCCCATCAGAGGGTGCCGCAGAGATAAACTTCGGCAAGATTCTTAGAGAGGAGCTTGCTCCTTACCGTGATGAAATGATCATTTCCACCAAGGCTGGTTACTACATGTGGCCAGGTCCTTATGGTGACTGGGGTAGCCGAAAATATCTCATCTCTAGTCTTGATCAGTCCCTTAAGAGGTTGAACCTTGATTACGTAGATATCTTCTATCATCACAGAATGGACCCTGACACTCCACTTGAAGAGACAATGGAAGCCCTTGATCAGATAGTTAAAAGCGGCAAAGCTCTTTATGTAGGTATTTCCAACTATGATGGTCCTACTCTTGAGAAAGCTACTGCCATATTAAAAGAGCTAAAGACTCCATTTATCATCAATCAGAACCGTTACAATATCTTTGATAGAACAATTGAAAAGAACGGACTCAAAGAAAAGGCAAAAGAGCTCGGAAAGGGTATTATCTGCTTCTCTCCTCTTGCTCAGGGTCTTTTAACAGACAGGTATTTAAATGGCATTCCAGAGGACAGCAGAATCCGTACAGATGGACGCTTCCTAAAGGAAAGTCAGCTTGATCCTCAAAAGCTCGAGAACATCAAGGCGCTTAATGAGATTGCCAAAAGACGTGGTCAGACACTTGCGGAGATGGCACTTGCATGGAACCTTAAGGATGACTATATTACTTCTGTTATCATAGGCGCTTCCAAGCCATCGCAGATCCTTGATAATGTCAAAGCTATCGAGAATATAAACTTCACAGAAGAAGAGATCAGGGAGATTGACAAATACTCTATCTGATACCCCAAAATAAAAACCTTAATTGCAGTATATTCGCACCTGCAATTAAGGTTTTCTTTTTTTACTGATCAAAGCTCGATCTCATCCACATATTTCATATCAAGCTTATCGCCGCTAAGTTCAAGTGGATACACAACGTATGACGATTCAAAATACTTTTCACCATCTCCGCCCCATCTATCACCAACGTAATAGTATTTACCATCTTTTTCCAGGATAAATGCTGCCTGGCTCTGGTAAGTTGTCTCATCGCCAATCTCCATAAGGTCACTCCATCTGCCCTCAATAGAATCAGCCACAGCGTACTTACACTGATTAGGCGCCCATCCTGTGCAGAAAGATGAGAGCATATAATATTTCCCACCCATCTTCATCACAGCAGGCGCTTCTCTGTATTCACCCTGCCACAGCTTATGAATAAGGCTATCAACATTCATATAATCTTCTGACAATCTGTACACATGGAGGTCTGCATTGTCTCTGGCTGCTGAAATAAAGTAAGCTGTGCCATCATCATCCTTAAACAGTGTACAGTCTCTTGACATATAGCCATATGGATTAAAGTGTCCGTGATATGTGAAGTCTCCATCAGGTGTATCGCAGCTTGCTATTCCAATTGCCGCATCATGATAGTTCTTTCCATTTTCAAAGTGCACCCAAAGGACAAATTTTCCTGTCTTTTCATTGTAAAGAACCTTCGGTCTTTCAAGATTGACCTTGCTTCCATCTTCATTTGAAAGCATCATCTTTGTTCTTACTCTGTAGCCTTCCATCTTGGAATCGGTAGTAAGCACATGGTTCCTAAATTCCCAATCGGTAAGGTTTGATGAGCGATAGCAACTTACATACTTGTTGTCTCTTCTGTCCTCGCCATACCAGTAGTAATAACCGTTATAAAAAATTATATATCCGCCGTGAGCATGAATAGGATTCCC
Source organism: Butyrivibrio hungatei DSM 14810 (assembly GCF_900143205.1). Classification (GTDB taxonomy): domain Bacteria; phylum Bacillota; class Clostridia; order Lachnospirales; family Lachnospiraceae; genus Butyrivibrio; species Butyrivibrio hungatei. The sequence goes on from NZ_FRDH01000003.1 coordinate 412,046, forward strand.
CTTAATATCAAGCCACAACTCTCCGTTTTTTAATATGCTCATGTTTACTTCTCCAAAACAAATCTTTTTTCTAATCTGTATACCTTAGGTGAGATACCATACTTGTCTCTAAAGAGCTTTGAAAAATACTGATACTTGTGATAGCCAAGTCTTGTCACTATGTCTGCAACTTTCATATCAGTCTCCTCAAGGAGCTTAGCCGCTCTTTGCATCTTAGCATCAGTTATGTAAGAAAGCAGTCCAACTCCAGATACTTCTTTGAATATCTTGGACAGGTACGCTGGATGTAAATGTACTATTCCACTTAACATCTCAAGCGAGAGTTCTTCTTCACAATTATCAATTACATACTTTTGAACAAAAGAGACCACATCTTTCTTATCCTTCAAAACTCCGCTATTTTCACCTGTTTTGCATTCTTTTGAAAAATACTTTTCCATGATCCTGTTTATGGTCTCCTGAAAATCATCCTTCAAAATAGGCTTCACAAGATAATCTGTAACTCCTAAATGCACTGACTTTTGTGCATACTCAAAATCACTATAACCAGTAAGGATCACAACCTTGGTATTTAGCTTGTTCTCATCTATATACTCTGCAAGATCAAGCCCTGATATCCTCGGCATCTTGATGTCCGTTATCAAAAGTTCAGGGCTGTGCTGCTTGATAAGATCAAGAGCAAGAGACCCTCCTCCTGCAGTCAATACCTTATCAAAGCCAATCTGCTGCCAGTCCAGTAGACCTGCAATATAATCAACCATATATGGTTCATCATCCACTATAAGTAGTGTCATTTCCATCCTCCGGCCTAAATATGAAATAAACTCTGAGCCCGCCCCACTGACTCTTTGTAAACTGTAGTCTAGCGGTTTCATCATAATAGTTTATGAGACGCTGATTTACATTCCAAAGTCCAACGCTCTCTTCAGCATCCCGTGTTTTTTTGCTGATCTGCTTTTCAAGCTTTTCTATTGCTTCATCGCTCAGGCCATGACCGTCATCAGACACTTCTGTCCTGATCTCTCCGGTTCCCATCATATACATCTTGACCTGAATATGCTTGGCATACTCTCTTTCCTCTATACCATGCTCAATAGCATTTTCTATAAGAGGCTGCAAAATAAGTGGAATTATCCGCACATTGTAAAGACTCTCTGGAACATCCAGGTAATACTCAATATTTTTTCTCATGGCGATTATGGAAAGATATGACTTGGCATAGCCTATCTCTTCTCCGATGGTAGCCCTTGTCTTATTCTTAGTGCAGTATCTGTAGTAATTAGCCAGGTGTGCTGCCATTTCAGTCACTGCCTTTGGCTTATCTGCAACTGTCACAATATAGGACAAAGAGTTATACAAAAAATGTGGATTTATCTGAAGCTGCAGCTGTCTAACCTCTGCCTGATTTCTTAGCTGCTGCTCCTTGATACTGGAAGCAAGAAGCTCTCTTATCTTGTTTACCATGCTGTTAAACTGCTTAAACACATAGGAAAACTCATTATCCGGAAGCTTATCCTTATCTATCTGAACGGTTAGATCACCGCTTTCAAGCTGCTTTAACTTTTCAGTCATCATATTCAGCTGCAACAATATATGCCTATAGTACTGTAGCATGATGAAGGTTCCAACTATGAGCACTGCCAAAAGAGATATACCAATGATCCAGGTAATAGAATTGATAGGCTTATTCATTTCATTGATAGGATAATATGAAATAAGATATAGTCCATTAGCTGACTCTTTTGACTTAACTACTCTGTAATCCTGGCCATCAATTTTGATGATGTAGTACTGAATATCAAGTTTTTGATGAGAAAGCTCAGATAAAAGAGTCTTCTCTTTTTCTGAAGTTGAAAAGATGCTGTTATAATCGCCATAAAGCAGCATTGTTCCGCCATTACCAAGATTGACAGTCATGTTCTTTATCTTGTATAGGTAGTCACCATCCATCTTGATGATAAGATAAGGTTCATCATCATTCTTATCCCAGCTTGTAGTATATTTTCTAAAGTAATATATCTCATTTCCATATATTACCCACTTGTTATCCTCTAAATCATCAAAAAGGCCAGAGCTTATACTCGCCCCAGCCACATTTGAGATGATACGCCCTGAGCGAGGCCAATAAAGAACAAAGAATGCCATGCCAACATTACTTGACTGTCTGTCATTCAGATATCCTTTCATTGTCCTTGCTGCAGAGACGAAATCGTATACATCCGTTCCTTCTGTCAATGCAAGCTGCAGGTTCTTGAGATTTCCACTGTGTAAGATACCGTCAGCTTCAATCTCAATTTCTTTTACCTTGTTACCAATCAAGAGAGTAGAATGCTCCATCTGACTAATGGCAACGCTTGTAAGAGATTCCTGCAACGTGCTGGTGCTGTAGATATAGATAAAACTAAAGCTCAGCACCACCATCATTAAAAAAATAATGAAGGTTATATATATAGAACGAATCTTTTTTACTTCATGGTTTTGTACCATTCGTTTACTTCCTGTGTAATCTGTTCTCCGCCCTGAGCTTTCCAGTCTTCTACAAACTTATCAAATGACTCAATAGGCTCTTTTCCGTAGATTATATTAGTGTAAACCTGAGCCTCCATAGTCTGCAACTGTTCCCAGCACTTTTTCATAGTAGGTGTTGGTTCTGCATTGTAGAGGTTAGGAATGAGCTCTTCTCTGTTATCATTAGCAATTACATAGCCTTCTGCCATATCTGGAGCTGATTCGAAATCAGCAGCTGCTCTGATCTGTGCACCAGTCTCAGTCTTACCAGCCTTGGCATCAGCATACTCCTGCATTCTGTCGATCATAGGAGTGTTCTTAAGTACTGTTGATTTTCCTGGAAGGAATGGATCTGTAACTGCAGGGTCAAACTTAGATGTATCAAATACAACCTCGCCGTTTACTATATCATAATCATAATCTTCCATGAAGCCATACTGGAAATCACCTGTACCGAATGCTACATCATAGAGCCAGTCGTAATATGTGAAGAAGGCTTCCATATTGTCGAAATCCTTGTTGAACATAAGCCATCCATCAGTTGTCTGAGCTGACTGATATGTGCACTCTCCATTATCCTGCTTGATGTTAGGATAGCAAGCGATCACTGCGTTAGGATCAACTGATGTAACGTCTCTTACTGAGCCTACAGCCCATGGTCTTCCGATAAAGATACCAGCCTTACCTTCTGTGAACTGACCCATAGCATCCCAAGCGCCTGTTGCAGCAGCTTCCTGGAATGTCCATCCATTTGCATGCCACTTAGCAAGAAGCTCAAGAGTTTTTCTGTTACCCTCGTCGATTGAACCATAAACAAGGTTTCCGTTCTCATCTTCCTGCCAGCTTCCTGGAATGTGCTTACCAGAATTAGCTGAGAAAAGAGCTACTGGATCTGAAACCCATCCTGTGTTGTATACGCCAGATCCTGAATATGTGAATCCGTATGTATCCTTCTTACCGTTTCCATCTGGATCATCCTCTGTGAATGCCTTGATGACCGCTTCAAACTCCTCAAGATTTGTAGGTGCCTTAAGTCCAAGATTATCAAGCCAGTCCTGTCTGATGATCATGACCTGTCCCTCTGTAAGAGTTGGAGCACAAGCGATACCGTATGTCTTGCCATCCTTCATTACAGGGTAAAAAGTCTCTGGATACTTATCATAGATCTCTTTTAATCTCTCAGGCATGTATTTCTCGATATCTTCATCGATTGCCTTTACTCTTCCTGATTCGATCATATCTGCAATCATCTGTGTTCCATATACAGGGAATACATCTGGAAGCTCCTCAGAACCTGTAAGTGCAAGTCTGAGTTTTGTATCATAGTTGCCAGCATCTCCACCAAGAAGTGTTGTCTCAAGCTTGATTCCAAGCTTTTCTTCAGTAAGCTCTACCATAGGGTTCTTGTTGATATCATCACCCTCAGCATATTTACCAGCATTCTCATCAAGCTGTTTTGCGATTGTGATAGTAAGTGTTGGTTCGTACTTACCATCTGCATTCTTTGTGCTCTGCACACTGTTTTTCTTCTGATCTGCGCTTCCGCACGCAGCAAGAAGCATAGAAGCTGTCAGAAGTGTTGCAATTATTGCCCTTCTCTTTTTCATTGTTTCTTCCTCCGAAAACATTATATTATTCTTTTACTGCTCCAACTATCATTCCTTTTACAAAGTATTTTTGCAGGAAAGGATAAACAAGCAGAATAGGCAAAACGCCTATAAAGATCTGTGAAGCCTTGATGGTCCTCTCGGACATGGCTGCTGCCGATGTCGGATCAAGAGCTAGATCCTGCTGATTACCCTGAACTACGATTACCTGTAGAAATGAAGCCAATGGGTAGTTCTTGGTATCTGACATATATAGGATTCCAGTAAACCACTCATTCCAGTGACCTACCATTGTGAAAAGAGCCACAGTGGCAAGACCTGCCTTTGAAAGCGGTAAAAAAATCTTTAAAAGTACATCAAAAAAGCTGGCGCCGTCAATAAGTGCTGCCTCTTCAAGCGCCTTTGGGATTGACCTGAAAAAGTTCATGATAAGTATCAGATTGTAGCAGCTAAAAGCTCCTGGAAGAATATAAACCAGAAAGTTATTCTTAAGACCAAGAGATGTATTTACCATATATGAGGGGATAAGTCCACCTCCAAAGAGCATGGTAAACACGAAAAACCACATAAGAGGCGTTCTGCCTCTAAAATCCTTTGAAAGTGCGTAACCTGCTGTTGTGATCACGAACATAGAAAGCAGGGTTCCAAGAATTGTTCTTGCAAAAGAAATTTCAAGTGATCGTACAAAGTTACTGTTTTGAAGTGTCTTTTGATATGCCAGTATTGTTGGATCAACCGGCCAGAATGTTACGATTCCACTGTTAGCTGCTGCTTTTCCACTAAAAGAAATAGCAAGAAGGTTAATAAGTGGAAGTACGCACAAAAGCGCAAGTGAAACCAGAAAAATAGTATTTATTACAACAAATATCTTTCTACTGAATGAAACTCTCCTCATGATATTCTCCTTAGACCTTAGAAAATTCTGTAGCCAGCAAACTTATATGCCAGCTTATAAGCTATTACTGTCAGCATGAAGCTGATTCCTGACTTAAAAAGACCAACCGCTGTACCAAAGCTGTACTGGCCATTTATCAGAGACTGTCTGTACACATAAGTGTCAATGATATCTCCAGTACTGTAAGTCAGTGGAGAATATGTATTATAAATCTGATCAAATCCTGCATTAAGCACGTTTCCAAGACTAAGGGTTGCCATAACAATGATCATTGGCGCGATGCCAGGAAGTGTTATGTGAAGTGTCTGCTGAAATCTGTTGGCACCATCCATCTGTGCTGCCTCATAGAGACTCTGATCGATATTGGATATGGCTGCAAGATAAACGATCATTCCAAATCCGAAACCTTTCCAAAGGTCAGACAATACTATGATCTGTCTATACATACCTGCTTCACCAAGGAAGAAGATTGGCTCCATGCCAAGTCTCTGGATCGCTGAGTTTACGATACCATCAAGACCAAGAACATCTCTCATCATTCCGGCAACAGTTACCCATGACAGGAAATGAGGAAGATATACAAGAGTCTGAATGCCTTTCTTTAGTCCTACGTTACTTACCTCATTCAGCAAAAGAGCTATGACAATAGGAACAATGAGTCCTAATACGATCTTGCTGACCGCAATTATCAATGTATTGATTATTGCCTGATATGATTCCTGAAAAACAAAGATCTGTTTGAAATTCTCCATTCCGATAAACTCAGAACCTGTTATTCCAAGCCATGGCTTGTAGTTCTGGAATGCCATGATAAGCCCGCCCATAGGCACGTAGCAAAAGATGATTGCAAGAACAAAAGCTGGCATGATCAGAACATATAATGCCCAGTTCCTTTGAATTTCCTGCTTCCAGCTTCGTTTTGGCTGCAAATATTTTTCCTTATCTTTTTCGCCTTTCATCATTTGTTTCCTCTCTATCTATAGGTTTTGGTATATGTAAATCAATTGATATAGGAAAATTATAGGAAACATTATTTTGGCAAAACATACCCTGATTTTTGGAAAGTGTCCTCATTTTTAATTACTTTAGTAATCAATAAAAAAGGTGGTGATCCGAAGATCACCACCCTCTCTATATATATTTTCACATCACAGTTCGAATTTAGAAACAAACTTCTGAAGTTCCTGAGCGTTCTCAGCAAGCTTATCGGAAGCTTCGGCAACTTCGTGGGTAGAAGCTGTCTGCTGCTGGGATGCTGCCGATACGTTCTGAGTCTCATCTGCTACACTTGTACTCATATCTTCGATCATTCTGATGTTCTCGGCAATAGTGTCAGTACCAGCTGAAAGCTGACCAACAATCTCGCTCATTCTCTCTGACTGTTCTGAAATTGAGTAAACCATGTCAACGATGTTACTGAATGTATTACCAGCCTCGTTAACAGTCTCAGTTCCTTCTACTACGTTCTGAGCGCCTACTCTCATAGCTTCTACAGCTTCTTCAGAATTCTTCATGATATCTTCGATAAGTACTGTAATCTTTGCTGCAGCTTCATTTGACTGATCAGCAAGCTTGCTGATCTCGCTGGCAACAACTGCGAAGCCTTTACCCATCTCTCCTGCTCTTGCAGCCTCGATAGAAGCATTAAGTGAAAGAAGGTTGGTCTGGCTTGCGATCTCAGAAATAGTTTCAACAAAACTATCAATATTCTTGAGCTGTTCACCAAGCGCATCTACAACTGATGCTGTATTCTCAACAGACTCTTTGATAGATCCCATCATGTTAGTAGCATTAGTCATATCATCAGCGCCCTTGGTAGCTGCTTCGTTTGTATTCTTGATCATCTCAGTAGTTCTATTGATAGCATCCTTGAACTCCTGCATATTCTCGATAAAGTGCTTAGTCTCATCACTTGCTCCAGCAACTGCTGTTATCTGTCCATTGCATGAATCAGCAACACTTGTACAGGAGTTAGCTACCATCTCACTGGCATCTGCTGACTGAGAAGCACTAGCTGAAAGCTCTTCAGATGCAGATGCAACATATGATGTTGTATCAGAAATCTTCATCATAAGATCTCTGATACTTGTATGCATTGTATCAAGGGCTTCAGAAATCTGTCCGATCTCATTATTTTCATTTGAAAGCTTACGCACTTCTTCCATCTCTTCACTGTCAGTAAAATCGCTATTAGACATCTTGGTCATCTGATCAGTTACAAGAATGATAGGCTTAGTGATCCTCTTACCAATATAAATTGCAATTATAGTACCTGCTATGATTAGTATGATAACAACTACTAATGAATTCCAAATATTATATTTAAGTGCAAGGCTGGCTGCGTTACTATACTCTGCCTCAAGAGAGTCAATATAGTCTACCCATACACCTGTACCCATAACCCAATCAAAAGGCTCATAATATGCTGTATAATTTACCTTTGGAAGAGGCTCTGTTTCATTTGGCTTAGCAAACATGAGGTTCGTATATCCACCGCCATCCTGCATACCATTTTTTATCATTTCCTGAATGAAATATGTTCCATTAGGGTCCTTTGCGTCCCATCTGGACTGCCCCTCTGTATCTCTTCCAAGAAGCACTACGTTGATACCCTTAGAAGTATCGATCCAAAAATAGCCTGATCCCTCATTATATTTCATTTCTCTGATGATATTTGCTGCCTGCTCTTTTGCTTCATCCAGCGTAATCTCACCATTCTGGTATCTCGCATACATATAAGCACAGACACTCATAGCACACTGGGTCTCGTTCTTAAGCTCAGCCATGATATCTTCTTCAAGTCTGCTTCTATACTCATTGGCCCTCTTAGTATTAGTACTTACGGTACTATTGATTGAAAAGATTTCAATGGACAGCGTAGTTATAACTACTGCCAAAAGAATCGCTGCAACTATAACGGTCATCAAAGAACCACGTTTCTTAGCCATATATAAGCCTCCTTAATATATATATAGGAACATAAAAAATGCGCGTTCCATACATAAAATTGTAGACTAATACATGTGTCAAAACAAGCGTTATAACGTTATTTTATATTTTGTTTATTATTATAAAATATAGTTATTTTCTGAGTTAGTATTCCATGATCTTTTCTAAGATATCCATCTGATTTACGCAATATTTTTCATATACTGAAGACATTGCTTTTCTAAAGCGCTGCTTTTCTGCTGGTGTGATGGCAATAACTGTAACTCCGCTCTTTTCTGCGATCTCTCTGGATGTTTTTTCTCTTTCTTGCCAAAGCTGTCTTTCGTAAAGAGCTGACTCTTTTGCACAATCCATGATTATCTGCTGATCAGATTCACTTAGCTGATTCCATATCTCAGCTGAGCAGATCTGCATTTCAGGAACTCTGGTATGTTCATCTATAGTGTAGTATCTTGCTACATTGTAATGATCCATAGCTTCATATGATGGCCAGTTATTCTCAGCACAGTCTACGATTCCCTGCTCAAGTGCTGAGTATACATCAGAATACACGATCTTTACTGGATTTGCGCCAAGAGCTGATACCATATCTGCCATCATATCTGATTCCTGGATTCTGATATTCATTCCCTGAAGGTCCTCAAGGCATGTGATAGGCTTGGTGCTATAGAAGTTTCTGGCTCCAGCATCATACCAGGAAAGCCCAACAAGATTGTACTCAGAAGCTTTAGAAAGGAACTCATCTCCTATCTCTCCATCCAGGACTCTCCACATGTGGTCAGAGCTTGAATAAAGGTAAGGCATCTGGAGTATGTTCATATCAGGAACATACTCAGCAATCTGAGAAATAGATACTCTGGCAAAAGCAATACCGCCATATCGGAGCTGCTGAATGACTTCCATCTCGCTTCCAAGCTCAGCTCCGTGCTTTACCAATATCTTTATTCTTCCATCTGTGCGTTCATAGACAAGATCAGCAAATTTCTCTGCTCCTAACGTTGTTGGATAATCTGCCGTCTGGTTCTCAGCATAAAGAAACACAAAATCAGGAGACTCGTTCTTGGCATTGCTTGTTTTCCACATATATATCCTGTTTCCAACAACACAAAAAACGATCAAAGCTATTATGAAAATTATTCCATATGCCCATTTTTTTTTCATGATCCTAAAACTCCGATTCTGTATTCGCTAGGCGTCATGCCTACCATACGCTTAAAGACTCTTGTAAAATAATTAGCGTCTCTATAACCTGCTTTTTGGCCAACATCTTTAATGTTTATAAGTGGATTGGCAAGAAGCTCTTTGGCCTTCGCCATTCTATATTCATTCAGATATGTGATAAAGTTCTTTCCAAAATTCTGCTTAAAAAGCTTACAGAAATACACATCTGAATATCCGAGCACGCTTGCTATATCCTGAAGGGCAATATCTTCGCTGTAGTGCTCGTCAATAAACGTAGTGATATCACTTATCAGTTTGTTCGACATATTTCCGCTTCCGTAAACTTTACAATGTTCAATTTCCTTGTCATTAAAACTATTTACACTAGTTGAAATGCTGGCCTTTTTATCACAAATATCAAAAGCTTCTTCAAGAACATTTATAAGATCTTCATCTGCCCCTGGCTTTAGAATATAATCTAATGCTCTTACTCCGATAGCTTTTTTTGCATAACTAAATTCGTCAAAGGCAGTCAAAAAGATAATGCTACAGCCTCTGTCTTTTTTCCTGATCTCCTCAGCCGCTTCAAGGCCGTTCATTCCAGGCATCTCAATATCAAGTATAGCAATCTGGCATGAATTTTCCTCAAAGCTCTTAACAGCTTCCAAGCCATTTTCAGCCATAAATATTTCCACCTGTCCAGGGAAAAAGCCTGCTATCTTTTTATTTATAACCTGTCTCTCGATAGGTTCATCATCTGCTACTAGTATTCTGTACATATGCATTTCTCCTAGGCTACATCTCCCTGCATTGGAATATCAATGATAATTGTTGTACCAACATTTTTAGTGCTTTCAATTCTAAGGCTTCCGCCTTTGTACATGGTTCTGATCCTTCGGTTAATATTTCCAAGGCCTATTCCGATGACATCTTTGTCAATGACCTTCTCATTTCCAATCTCCAGCTGAGCCCTTACTTTTTCAAGGAGATCTTCATCCATGCCTTCTCCAGTATCAGATACTTCGATATGGAGCTTATCTTCATTTTGCCTGATCTTTATAAGTATCTTTCCACCCTCAACCTTACGGGAAATGCCATGAATAATTGCATTTTCAAGAAGTGGCTGGAATGTGAATGTAGGAACGATAACCTTGTTTTCATCCACATCAGAATCTACTTCAAAAGACACTCTGTCTCCAAATCTCATTTTCTGAAGATACATATAGTCTCTGGAAATCTTGAGTTCCTGGGCAAGAAGTGCCTCTTTTGCCTGATTCTTGAGATTGTATCTAAAGAGAGAGCTAAGGGCCTCTATCATCTGCTCAGTAGTTGGAGCATCCTCAAGATTTGCTGTACCTGCAATCACGTTCAAGGTATTAAAAAGGAAGTGTGGATTGATCTGGCTCTTTAAAAGCTCTAGGTTCATGGTCTCCATCTGCTTTTCAATCTCCAGATTTTCAAGTTCCTTTGCATGTAGCTGGTCAAGAACTATCCTCCTGTCTTCCATACCTCTGATATACTCGCCGGTAGCGTATTTCATCTTGTTAAAGGCGGTTACCAGCTCACCCATTTCATCCTTGTTATCAGCCTCAACATCGTCAATGAAAAAGTCATTGGCTGCAATCTTTCTGGAAGCATTGGCAAGCTTTAAAACTGGCACGCTGATAGAATTGTCCATGATCTTAGACATCTTGTAGATCACAAGAACAATAATGACTCCAAGAGCGGCTACGAGAAATGGCACACTAATGATAACAGGCATCAGCTTTTTATAACTAAAATTGCCCTCTCGCATGGTCTTATCCACAAGTCTCTGAGCATAGACATTTAGATACTTTTGCATGTTATAAACATCATAAAGCTTGTCTATATCAAGATGACCTGATTGATACTGTTCTATTACCTCGTTTCGCGCCTGACTATAGCTTAAATAAGCTGTCCGGAGCGATGATAAAAGAGCGTATCTCTCCTCTCCAAGTCGCTTATAGACCAAAGGATTCTTGTCAAAGGCCTTTTGGGTAGCAGCGACACTCTTTTCCCATTCAGTGGTATCTACAGGATCCGATCTGTGAATGTAAGAATCAAAAGTATCTATCTCGCTTGATATGGCTGCAACCAGCTCTCCGCTGTGGGAATTGTCCTCCATGATATCATTAAAGTCCATCATGAAGAGCTTAATGATCCACACATCAAACAAAAGAGCTGCCAAAATAGCGATAAATACACTACTGGTAAAGGCTCTGATCTTATTTTTAATTGTTAGGTTTTTCCAAAAATTTCGTATTTTTATCATATGCTTAAAAAAAAGAGGCCGCGTTTGTTATAGAAATAATTATAGCGCTGCCTCTTTTGAATTACTATTTGAAACTACCCTTTAATTTTGCTACAGAGATACTGATAAAAGCTCTCTTTCTGGTCTCCCAGGACTCTGTTTGTGAACATATAACCATGTCTGTCATCTGACATTACTATGATCATATTGCTACGTTTGATGGCGTTAGAGATCTTTTTCCATCTGATATCCTCAGATTTACCGCCTGTCTCAACATGTACTCCTCTGTCATCAAATGACAACTCCATGTCCTTTGGCATGTCCTCGAGCTGCTTGGCACTCTTGCCATATGTTGCCAGAGGCTGAATAACTGGAAAAAGAAGACATCCTATGACCATCACACTTCTCATAAATGAGGAGGCTTCTCCCCAAAATCTGATCACAAGGGCTATCATAGCAACTGTAAATACTACATTTACTACTCCAACGATTGACTTGTAAGTGCGCTTCATAGCCATTTTCCACAGGTCTGATGCTTTAACGTCACATTTAAACTTATAATCCATAAAAAGACCTTTCAGCAAATATTACTTCATAAGCAGGTTTGGAAGGAACATGCTTATTTCAGGTATAAATGTAAGCAGTAAAAGAACTAAGATCATGCAAAGATAAAATGGTAATGTTGCCTTTACTACTTTTTCCATCTTAACCTTACCAACTGCAGATCCAATGAAAAGAACTGCACCTACAGGAGGTGTAAGAAGTCCGATACCACAGTTAAGTATGATCATTATACCAAACTGAATTGGATTGATACCAATTGATGTTGCAATTGGAAGAAGGATAGGTGTTGCAATCAGGATGATTGGAGCCATATCCATGATACATCCAAGTACCAAAAGAATAAGGTTAAGTAAAAGTGCTATAAGAACTGGATTTCTTGTAAGTCCAATTATAGCATTAGCAGCAATATCTGGAACATGAAGTGTTGTAAGGCAATATCCAAAGATACTTGATGTAGAGATAAGAATAAGCACGATTGATAGTGTGTCAACGCATGACTCAAGTGTTTTCCATACACCTTTCCAATCAAGTCCCTTATAGATGAATACGCTTACGATAAGGCTATAGATAACGGCTACGGCAGCTGACTCAGTTGCTGTGAATACACCACCTACTACGCCTACTACTACGATGATAACTGCTGCAAGAGCCCAGAATGAAGTTCCAAGCTGCTTAACAAATGCTTTGATGCTGAATGGTTTTCCCTTAGGATAATTGCGCTTCTTGGAAATAATATAAGAGCCGACCATAAGAGAAAGTGCAAGGAGTGCTCCTGGAACATATCCAGCAAGGAACAGGCTTCCTACAGAAACTCCACCAGCACTCATAGCATAAATTACCATGTTATGAGAAGGAGGAACAAGGAGTCCTTCGCAAGAAGATGTAATTGTTACGGCTGTTGAGAAATCATCGTCGTAACCCTGCTCAACCATCATAGGAATAAGGATACTTCCAAGTGAAGCAGTATCTGCAGCTGCTGATCCTGAAATTCCACCAAAGAAGTAGGATGCCACAATGTTAACCATGGCCATACCACCTGTCATCCAACCTACACAAGCATCCGCCAATGCAATAAGTTTTTCAGAGATACCACCCTGTCCCATGAGGCATCCCATGGTAATAAAGAACGGAACGGCCATAAGAGAGAAAGAACTGATACCCTTAACCATCTGCTGACAAACTGTTGTAAGTGGAAGTCCCTGATAAAGAAGACAGAGGATAGATGATAAAGCAACCGCGTAAGCAATCTGGAATCTTAAAAATATCATTACTAAGAAGCTAATAAGCAAAATAGCAATAGCAGTAGAATTAACGGTCATTATTTATCCTCCTCCTTTATAAAGAAACCTTTGATGTGGTTATAGATTGCCTCAAGCTGAAAAACGATCATGGCAAATCCAGCCACAGGAATTGGAAAATACATCCAAAACCTTGATAACTTTGGAAGAGAAACGTAAGATCCCTTGCTACCGATTGTTGAAGCATACTTCCAACCAACAATGAGCATTACAAATGCAAGGAATAAAATACATAAGTCTGAAAGCAAATCTAAAATCTTAATTACTTGTTTAGGTAGATATCTATCAAATGCAGTCATACGAATATGAGCACCGCGTCTGATTGCAAGTGCAGCTGATATAACAGCCATGTAAGCCATAAGTGTAAGGACAACCTCTTCACTCCAAGATGGATCTGGAATGAAAGAAACATATCTTCCAAGAACACTCATGCTGGTGATCAGAATGTCTGTCACCAGCAAGAGTTTACATACAAATAGCATTACTTTATAAGTAATATCGTATACAGGTTTGATCTTATCTACCGCTTTGAAGAAAGAATTCATAGTACCTCTTTTCTATAAAACGGTTTGATAAAGTTTAATTATTTCATGTCAACGATCTTCTGGTAGTAATCCTCAAGGCCCTTAATGTTCTCTTCGATTACAGGCTTAACAGCTTCCTGCCAAGGTGTGATGTCATCAACTTCGATGATTGTTACACCGTCAGCCTTGAGCTGCTCAAGTACTTCGTTCTCTTTCTCTTCTGAGATTGAACGGTTGTACTCAGATGCTGCCTTACCAGCCTCAACGAGGATATCCTGCTGCTCAGGTGTGAGCTTGTTCCAAGCCTCATCTGTGATAACAACCTGGATAGCACCAAGTGTATGGCCATCAAGGATCATGTATGGAGCAACTTCTGGGAATGCGTTTGACTTATAGTTAGCGATTGGCTGCTCAGCTGCATCAACTACACCAGTCTGAAGTGCACTGTAAAGCTCACCGAAAGCAACTACTGTAGGGTTAGCGCCAAGGCCTTCAACAAGACCATTCATAACAGGGTCGTTAGATACACGGATCTTCATGCCCTTGAATGACTCAATACCTGTGATCTCGTTAACTGTGAAGAAATGACGGAAACCTTCCTCACCATAGAAGAGACCTCTTACACCACTACCATTTTCTGAAGATTCCTGAAGGAATTCCTGAGCAAGGTCTGATGTAGCGAAGTTCCAGAAATGATCACGGCTTGTGAAAATGTATGGAAGTGAAAGAAGCATTGACTTCTGTCCGCCGTATGGTGTAAGAGCGAAAGCAGAGATACGAGACATATCAATTGTTCCGCCACCACCAAGCATTGTGTCAAGTACGTCGTTCTCTGAACCAAGAACACCACTTGCCTGAAGGTCAATGGTGATAGATCCATTTGATCTAGCCTCAACTTCTTCCTTGAACTTCAGATCTGTCATACCAACAATAGTATCAAGAGGGTTAACCTCAGCCATTACAAGAGTAATAGCATCTGCTGCAGGAGTAACTGCCTCAGCTGAATCAGCTGCAGGAGCCTCTGCTGTCTCTTCCTGTGTCTCTGCTGCAGGTGTCTCTGCAGGAGCTTCAGGAGCCTGAACGCCACATGCTGTCATTGAAAGAACAACAGCTGCTGTCATTAATACTGATACAAATCTTTTTTTCATTTTTCAAATAACCTCCCTTTTGAATAAAAAAAAATAATGACAATTGTCTTATCGACAATGTCATTATAAATTAGCGTTAGGCCATATAAAATCGGACATATTTAGCATGGCATAGCACATTTTTAACACATAAAAAAGCATGAATCCGGAGGAATTTCCTAATATATTAAAAAAGACTGCCGTATGCTGTATACGACAGTCAGTAAGATCTTAATTACTTATCTCTCCAGATGATTCTACCCTTTGTGAGATCATAAGGTGAAAGTTCAAGAGTAACCTTATCTCCTGGTAAAATTCTAATAAAGTTCTGACGAAGCTTACCGCTGATATGAGCAAGTACAACGTGTCCGTTCTCAAGCTCTACCTGGAACATTGTGTTAGGAAGCTTCTCAATAACCTTTCCTTCAATTTCAATTACATCAGCCTTTGACATCTTTATCCTCCTACTTAACTATCAAATGATTGTCAATATTTCTGGTTCACCATCAGTTATGGCGATTGTATTTTCATAATGTGCGGCCAGGGAACCATCAACAGTTACCACTGTCCAGTCATCATCCAGCCAGCCAACATATCTTTGGCCCATTGCTATCATTGGTTCCACACAGATTGTCATTCCTTTTTGTAGTTTAACACCTCTGCGCCACTGTTTAAAGTTCGGAACCATGGGTTCTTCATGAAGGCTTGTGCCTATTCCATGACCTGTAAGCTCTCTTACTATACCATATCCATAGGGCTTAATATAATTATCTATCGCTTTGGATATATCGTAAAGTCTATTTCCAGCTTTGGCCATTTTAATGCCTTCAAAAAAGCTTTCTCTGGTTACATCGATCAGCTGCTGAGCTTCATCACTGATCTTACCAACGCCCCAAGTTCTTGCAGCGTCTGAATGATAACCCTTATATATCAGTCCTGTATCAAAGGTAACAATATCACCTTCTTTAAGGATCTTATCGGCACTTGGTATTCCGTGAACTACTTCATCATTAACTGATATGCACACAGAAGCAGGAAATCCTTCATAATTCTTACAATTTGGTATCCCGCCTAGAGCTCTAATAGTCTTTTCGCCAATCTCGTCAAGTTCTAAAGTAGAGATTCCAGGCCTGACCGCAGCATGTAGCTCGTCGTGAACCTTAGCTAAAAGATGCCCTGATTCTCTCATAAGATTTAATTCTTCATCTGTCTTAATTGAGATAACTTTACGCATTCAAAATACCTACAATATTATCAAATACTTCCTGCATATCCTTAGTACCGTCAACAGTCTTTAAGATATTCTTCTTATCATAATAATCGATAAGTGGCTGTGTCTGCTCATGATATACAGATAATCTATTCTGAACTGTTTCAGGCTTATCATCATCCCTAAGAACAAGTTCGCTTCCACATTTATCGCATATTCCCTCAGTCTTTGGTGGAATATGTTTGATATGATAAGTAGCACCACACTTAAGGCATGCTCTTCTTCCTGACATTCTGTTTACGATGTTCTCATCAGGAACGTCAACGTTGATAGCATAATCAACCTTATCCCCAAGCTTTGTAAGCTCGCTATCTAATACGTCTGCCTGTGGTATAGTACGTGGGAATCCGTCAAGAACATATCCATTCTTGCAATCTTCATTTGCAACTCTGTCCAAAAGAAGCTCAACTGTAAGTTCATCTGGAACAAGCTGTCCCTTATCCATGTACTCTTTTGCTTTCTTACCAAGTTCTGTACCATTCTTGATATTAGCTCTGAAAATATCTCCTGTAGAGATATGTGGGATATTATACTTATCCGCGATCATCTGTGCCTGTGTGCCTTTTCCAGCACCAGGTGCACCCAACATAATTATCTTCATACTTTGCTTCCCCTTTAAAAAATACACTTAAACTAGAAAGAAGAGGCTCCAGGGCTACTAGAAGCCCCGTAACCTCTTTTTTTCATAAAATCAATCTTCCAGGAAACCTTTGTAATTACGTACAAGCATCTGTGATTCGATCTGCTTGATTGTCTCAAGTATAACGCTTACCACGATGATAAGGCTGGTTCCACCGAATGAAACCTTCGCACCGAACAAACCATTGAATACGATAGGTAATACGCCAATAATGATAAGGCCGCATGCACCTATGAAAATGATGTAGTTCAAAATGCTTGTAAGGTATTCGCTAGTTGGCTTACCTGGTCTGATTCCAGGAATAAATCCGCCCTGCTTCTTCATATTGTCTGCAATCTCAATTGGATTAAATGTAATTGATGTGTAGAAATATGCGAAGAATATGAGCAAGAGTATGTATACAACCAAACCAAGTGTATATACAGGGTGATTTGGATTGCACCAGTTACTCTGATTTAAAAATGCAACTGCCTTGCCCCAGAATCCTGATCCATTATATCCAACAAGCTGGGTAATAATGATCGGGAACTGGAAAAGTGACATTGCAAAAATAATTGGCATAACGCCGGCTGTATTAACCTTGAGAGGAATTTCAGAATGGTTTCCACCGTATGTCTTTCTTCCCTGAATCTTCTTAGCATACTGAACAGGAATTCTACGCTCAGCGCCGTTAAGAAGAACTACCAATACAACCATAAAGATAATAACCGCAATAATAACTATTGCTGATACTACTCCCCTTGCAATAGGCTTTCCGCTCACAAACTGACCGAATAGTGAGCTGATATCTGACGGCATTCTTGAAAGAATGTTGATAGTCAGAACTATTGATATACCGTTTCCAACCCCATTTTCCGTGATTCTTTCACCAATCCACATCAGGAATGCACTACCAGCTGTGAGTGCTGCAACAATCTGAACTACAAGGAATGGATTCTGTGAAGTAAGGAATCCTGTGTTCCTGTAAAAGCCGACTGCCATGGCTATTGATTCGATAAGAGCTAAAGCTACAGTGATATATCTTGTAAGCTTTGTAAGCTTCTTTCTTCCATCTTCGCCATCCTTCTGCCACTCCTCAAACTTAGGAATAGCAATTGTAAGGAGCTGAATGATAATGGAAGAAGTGATATATGGTGTGATATTGAGTGCCAAGATTGACATGTTCTCAAATGATCCACCAGTGAATCGATTCATAAAACCAAATGCATCACTCTCTGTCAAACCCTGAAACCAGTTCTTAAAAACTGTTGTATTCATACCTGGAACTGGAATAGCAGATCCAAGTCTGATAAGGGCTAGCATCGCAAGAGTAAATAGAATCTTCATTCTAATTTCTTTGACTTTTAATGCATTCATTAGGGACTTAAACATTAGATCACCTCTGTTGTTCCACCAAGTGCCTCGATTTTCTCTTTAGCTGATGCGCTGAACGCATTTGCTTTAACCGTAAGCTTCTTAGTAAATTCGCCGTTTCCAAGAATCTTAACACCATCAAGCTCTTTCTTGATGATTCCAGCATCCTTAAGTGCCTGAACGTCAACAACTGCACCGTTGTCGAATGCTTCAAGTGAGCTTAAGTTGATACCAACAATGTTCTTGTGGTTGATGTTCTTGAAGCCTCTCTTAGGAAGTCTTCTGAACAATGGCATCTGACCACCTTCGAAACCAAGTCTTGGAGCTCCTGAACGAGCCTTCTGACCCTTGTGTCCCTTACCAGCAGTCTTGCCGTTTCCTGAACCATGTCCACGGCCTCTTCTAAAATTATCGCTCTGTACTGAACCTTCAGCAGGTCTTAAGTTGGATAATTCCATGATATTCCTCCTTATACATACTGGGGCTTATGCCGCTCAGCGCAGTACACAATATACATTATATACCACTCGCGTACACTTAGAACAGCCCCAGTTACAATTAATGTTTCAATTATGTCGAGATTAGATCTCTTCTACCTTAACAAGGTGTCTGATCTGCTGAATCTGTCCTCTTGTTGCTGAGTTATCAGGAAGTTCAACAGAACTGTTAAGTTTCTTGAATCCCATTGATTTTACTGTTGCTACCTGCTTAGGTACAGCGCCAATTGTGGACTTAACCAATGTGATCTTGAGTTTCTTTTCGCTTGCCATTGATAATATCCTCCTATTATGCTGTTACTTCTGCAACAGACTTGCCGCGCTTAGCAGCAACTTCTTCAGGTGTCTTTAACTGAGCAAGACCGTTGATTGTTGCATAAACAACGTTCTGCTTGTTGTTAGAACCAAGTGACTTTGTTCTGATGTTTCTGATACCTGCAAGCTCACATACTGAACGAGCAGGACCACCAGCGATGATACCAGTACCTTCTGGAGATCTCTTAAGTAATACTTCAGCAGAGCCAAACTTACCTACGAAATCATGTGTAATACTGTTATTCTCGTCAAGAGGTACAGTAATGAGGTTCTTAGTAGCATCCTCTTTACCCTTACGGATAGCATCTGGGATTTCTGTTGACTTGCCCAGACCAACACCAACGTGTCCGTTGTTATCACCTACTACAACAAGTGCTGTGAACTTCATGTTACGTCCACCCTTAACAACCTTAGTAACACGCTTGATGGTTACAACTTTATCTGTCAATTCGAGCTGACTAGCATCTACGATTGTACGCTTCATATTGTGTTTTCTCCCTTCTTAGAATTCCAAGCCAGCTTCTCTGGCAGCATCAGCAAGGGCTTTAACCTTACCGTGATAAATATAACCGCCTCTATCGAATACTACGGCCTTGATACCTTTTTCAATTGCTCTCTTAGCAACTACATCACCGATCTTTGAAGCTGCATCAATGTCATCTGTATTCTTAAGCTCAGCCTTGATATCTTTTTCAAGAGTTGAAGCAGATACAAGTGTCTTACCAGCTACATCATCAATAACCTGTGCATATACGTGATTATTGCTTCTAAATACTGCTAAACGTGGTCTCTCAGCTGTTCCGCTGAAACGATTACGAATCTTCATGTGCTTTTTAACACGAATTTTCTGTCTTGATTCCTTACTAACCATTTTGCACTCTCCTTCTTAATTATTTCTTACCAGTCTTACCAACTTTACGTCTGATAACCTCATCAGCATACTTGATACCCTTGCCCTTATATGGCTCTGGAGCTCTCTTTTCTCTGATGATTGCAGCGTGCTGTCCAACTGCTTCCTTATCAATTCCCTTAACTGTAATTACCTGACCCTCAACAACTGTCTCGATTCCTTCTGGATCAACAAGTTCTACTGGGTGAGAATAACCAAGTGTGAGAGAGAGTGTCTTACCATTCTTAGCAGCTCTGTAACCTACACCGTTAACCTCAAGCTTCTTTTCGTAGCCATCTGTAACACCAACAACCATGTTGTTAAGAAGGCTTCTTGAAAGACCATGTAAAGCCTTTGTCTTTTTCTGATCGTCAGGTCTTTTAACCTCGATCTGTCCGTCTTCCTGTGAGAAAGAAATCTCAGCTGGGAAAACTCTTGTAAGAGTACCCTTAGGTCCCTTTACAGTCACCTTATTATTTTCTGCAACTTCTACTGTTACACCAGCAGGAACTGCGATTGGCATTTTTCCAATTCGTGACATGCCCGTACCTCCAATTTACCAAATGAATGCAAGAACTTCGCCACCAACCTGGAGCTCTCTTGCTTTTTTATCAGTTACAACGCCCTGGTTTGTTGAAATAATTGCAATACCAAGTCCGCCTAATACTCTAGGAAGCTCATCCTTGCCTGCGTATACACGAAGACCAGGCTTTGAGATTCTCTTAAGACCAGTGATAACCTTATCATTTCTGTCAGCACCATACTTAAGAGTGATGTGAAGATTCTTAAATGCTCCATCTTCTACTACATCAAGCTTCTTAATATAACCTTCCTCAAGAAGAATGTTTGCGATAGCAAGCTTCATCTTTGAAGAAGGAACATCAACAGTGTCATGCTTAGCAGTATTTGCGTTACGAATTCTTGTAAGCATATCTGCAATAGGATCGTTCATTGCCATTTTAAAATTGCCTCCTTAATTATTATTGCTTCGCCTTACTACTCCCCGAATTGAGCAGAGACACGAAGCCGCAATGCGCATTTAATGTTTCTAAATTTCTGTGACCTCCATCCCAGGTCACAAGGAAGTTCTGCTCTCGGGCTACGCCCTCGCCAGAACAAACTAGTACGCTAAGCTCGTGAAAAACCTCGCTAAGCGATTAGTTTTACCAAGATGCTTTACGAACACCAGGAATCTCGCCCTTATATGCAAGTTCACGGAAGCAAATTCTGCAGATTCCGTACTTTCTAAGATATGCATGAGGACGACCGCAGATCTTACAACGATTATAAGCACGTGTAGAGAACTTTGGTTTCATCTGCTGTTTAACCTTCATGGATAATTTAGCCATGTGTCTTATTCCCTCCTATTACTTTGCAAAAGGCATATTGAACAGTGTAAGAAGCTCACGAGCCTCTTCATCTGTCTTAGCTGTTGTTGTGAAAATGATGTCCATACCTCTTGTTTTGTCAATCTTATCGTACTCGATCTCAGGGAAGATAAGCTGCTCTTTGATACCAAGAGCGTAGTTACCTCTACCATCGAATGAGTTAGGATTGATTCCTCTGAAGTCACGTACACGAGGAAGAGCAAGGTTTACAAGACGATCAAGGAAATCGTACATCTTGTCACCACGGAGTGTTACTTTACATCCAATTGGCATACCCTCTCTTAACTTGAAGTTAGCGATTGACTTCTTAGCCTTTGTGTAAACAGGCTTCTGGCCTGAAATAATAGCCATATCGTTTGCAGCGTTCTCAAGAAGCTTTGCGTTCTCCTTAGCTTCTCCTACTGCCATATTGATAACGATCTTGTCGAGCTTTGGAACTTCCATTACGTTCTTGTAACCGAACTTCTTTGTCATAGCATCAACGATCTCGTTTTTGTATAAATCCTTATATCTACTCAACGCTTAATACCTCCTTCCTAAATTAGTCGATAACCTCACCAGTCTTTTTAGCGATGCGGTTCTTCTTTACAACCTTACCATTATCATCCTTTTCAACCTTGAAACCGATTTTAGTAGGCTGTCCGTTATGAAGATACACAACGTTTGAGATATCAAGAGCAGCTTCGCGCTCTACAATACCGCCATTAGGATTCTTTGCAGAAGGCTTCTCGTGCTTTGTAACCTTGTTAAGGCCCTCAACAACTACCTTTCCGTTCTTTACATCAACAGAAAGAACTTTTCCTTCTTTATCGATTTCTCTTCCGGCGATAACTCTTACCATATCACCCTTCTTAATCTTACTAGTTGACATCTGGGCGCCTCCTTATAATACTTCAGGAGCAAGAGAAAGAATCTTCATGAATTTCTTCTCACGAAGCTCTCTAGCTACTGGTCCAAAAATACGTGTTCCCTTAGGCGTACCATCTTCATTGATAACAACAGCAGCGTTCTCATCAAATCTGATGTAGGAACCGTCCTTACGACGTGTCTCTTTAACAGTACGAACGACAACAGCCTTAACAACGTCACCCTTCTTTACAACTCCACCGGGTGTTGCTTCTTTAACTGAAGCAACGATTGTGTCGCCGATTCTCGCATATCTTCTTGTAGATCCACCCATAACACGGATTGTAAGAAGCTCTTTAGCACCTGTGTTATCAGCGACTCTAAGTCTACTTTCCTGCTGAATCATGATATTTCTCCTTTTTTTGTATTACTTTGCACGTTCAATTATGGATACAAGTCTCCATCTCTTATCCTTGGAGATAGGCTTTGTCTCCATTACCTTAACTGTGTCACCAATACGGCACTCATTGTTCTCGTCATGAGCCTTAAGCTTGTAAGTTCTCTTTACGATCTTCTTGTAAAGAGGATGCTTAACATGGTCCTCAATGGAAACTGTGATGGTTTTGTCCATCTTATCGCTTGTTACTTTTCCAACACGCGTTTTTCTTAAATTTCTTTCCACGATCTTTTCTCCTTTTAGATTAGACAAAGGTATTAGTTAGCTGCCTTTGCGTTCTGTGTGATTACAGTCTGGATTCTTGCAATATTTCTTCTTACTTCTTTAATTCTTGCTGTATTATCCAACTGGTTTGTAGCGTTCTGGAATTTTAAGTTGAAAAGTTCCTTCTTAGCTGATACAAGCTCAGTCTGAAGCTCATCAGCTGACTTAGCCTTCAACTCATCTACATACTTATTAGTTTTCATTAGATACACCGCCTTCCAAATCAGCCTTTGAAACGATCTTGCACTTACAAGGAAGCTTATGCATAGCAAGACGAAGAGCTTCTCTTGCGTCGTCCTCGGCAACACCGCCGATTTCGAACATTACACGACCAGGCTTAACAACAGCTACCCATCTATCTACGGCACCCTTACCAGAACCCATACGAGTTCCAAGAGGCTTCAATGTGATAGGCTTGTCAGGGAAAATTTTGATCCAAACCTGACCACCACGCTTGATGAAACGTGTCATAGCAACACGGGCTGCCTCAATCTGATTTGAATTGATCCAGCAAGGCTCAAGCGCAACAATACCGAACTCACCATAAGTGATTGTAGTACCACGAGTAATTTTATGAGCCATTGAACCGCGGAACTGCTTGCGGTGCTTAACTCTCTTTGGCATTAACATTATTTATCGCTCCCTTCCTTATCTGAATTCTCACCTGCTTTAGTTGGAAGTACTTCACCCTTATAGATCCATACCTTTACACCAACCTTACCATAGGTTGTATCTGCTTCAGCAAAACCATAATCGATGTCTGCTCTAAGAGTCTGAAGAGGAATTGTTCCCTCGCTGTAGAACTCTGAACGAGCGATATCAGCACCGCCAAGACGGCCTGAGCAGCATGCCTTGATACCAAGTGCATCTGTCTTCATTGTTCTGCTCATGCATGACTTCATTGCTCTTCTGAATGATACACGGTTCTCGAGCTGCTGAGCGATATTCTCTGCAACAAGCTGTGCATCCTTATCAGGCTTCTTGATTTCTTTGATATCAACAAGAACTTTCTTGTCTGTGAGCTTTGAAAGCTCCTTCTTGGTTACTTCGATTTCAGCACCGCCCTTACCGATTACGACACCAGGCTTAGCTGTATAAACTATAACCTTAACTCTATCTGATGCTCTCTCGATCTCGATCTTAGAAACACCAGCTGCATATAACTTCTTCTTCAGAAATTTTCTGATATTATAATCTTCTACAAGATTATTGGCGAAATCGCCAGATTCAGCATACCACTTGGAATCCCAGTCAGCGATAACACCGACTCTGAGGCCATGAGGATTAACTTTCTGTCCCATTCTTAGGTTCTCCTTTCAATTATCTCTCGTCCAAAATAACAGTGAGATGGCTCATTCTCTTATTGATTCTGTATGCTCTACCCTGTGCTCTAGGCTGAATTCTCTTCATGATAGGGCCGTTGCTAGCAGTGCACTCAGCAATATAGAGATTTGATCTGTTCATACCCTTGTTGTTCTCAGCGTTAGCTACAGCGCTTGCAAGAAGCTTGTAGATTACGCTTGAAGCATATCTAGGATTGTACTGAAGGATTGCAAGTGCAGTCTCAACGTCCTTTCCTCTGATAGCATCCATGACAAAGCATGCCTTCTGAACTGGTATTCTTGCGTAAGATAACTTTGCAAAAGGTCTTGTTTCTTTATTGTCACGATTTCTTTCTCTTTTGATTTTTGATCTATGCTTGATCTCCATTTCCATGGATATAACCTCCTTTCGTTAAAACACTTCTTAGTTTACGCTGCTCTTTCTCTCTGCAGGAGAGTTTCCAGCATGTCCTCTGAATGTTCTTGTAGGAACAAACTCACCAAGCTTGTGTCCAACCATATCTTCAGTAACATATACAGGAATATGCTTTCTTCCATCATGAACAGCAATTGTGTGTCCAACAAAAGATGGGAAAATTGTAGAACGACGTGACCATGTCTTAACAATCTGCTTCTGGCCCTCTGCGTTCATAGCATCTATCTTCTTAAGCAGGCTTGCGTCTGCAAAAGGTCCCTTTTTAAGTGATCTAGACATTTTATTCCTCCTTATTTGATGGCTTTACCGTTTCTTCTTCTTACGATGAGCTTGTTAGAAGCCTTCTTAGCCTTACGTGTCTTATAACCAAGAGCTGGCTTGCCCCAAGGTGTGCTAGGACCAGAACGTCCGATAGGAGCTCTACCTTCACCACCACCGTGTGGATGGTCGTTAGGGTTCATAACAGAACCACGAACTGTAGGTCTGATGCCCATGTGACGAATTCTTCCGGCTTTACCATAGTTGATAAGGTTGTGATCACCATTTCCAACAACACCGATTGTAGCTCTGCACTCGATAGGAACCATTCTCATCTCACCTGAAGGAAGACGAAGTGTAGCGTACTTACCTTCTTTAGCCATGAGCTGTGCAGCGTTTCCTGCTGAACGAACCATCTGTCCGCCCTTACCAGGATAAAGCTCAATGTTGTGTACGTTTTCACCGACAGGAATCTGTGAAAGTGGGAGGCAGTTACCAACACGGATCTCAGCGTTAGCACCGTTCATAACTGTCATGCCATCTGTTAAACCGTTAGGTGCAAGGATATAAGCCTTTGTGCCATCCTCGTACTGGATAAGTGCGATATTTGCTGATCTGTTAGGATCATACTCAATTCCGATAACCTTTGCAGGCATATCATCCTTGTTTCTTCTGAAATCGATAATTCTGTACTTAACTCTGCCGCCGCATCCGCGATGTCTTACTGTGATCTTACCCTGGTTGTTACGACCAGCCTTGCTGTTCTTAGAAACAACGAGTGACTTCTCTGGTGTAGACTTTGTAATCTCTGAGAAATCTGATCCAGTCATGTTTCTTCTGGATGGGGTATATGGGCCGTATTTCTTAATTCCCATGATATTTTCTCCTTTTGTTTTATCACGCGTCTAGTGATTACTCACTTGAATCCCGGGCTCTTCTTGGATTCGCACGTATAATTATTAGTTATAAATTAGAGTCCCTGGAAAATCTCGATGTCCTTGCTATCAGCTGTAAGCTGAACGATTGCTTTCTTAGTCTTAGCTGTGAAACCAACAGTCATGCCACGTCTCTTCATCTTGCCGTTTGCATTAACTGTGTTAACCTTAGCAACCTTAGCTCCCTCGAACATCTTCTCTACAGCTTCCTTGATCTGAGTCTTGTTAGCTTCTGGATTAACAAGGAAAGTGTACTTCTTCTCGCTCATGCCAGCCATGCTCTTCTCTGTAAGAACTGGCTTAAGGATTACGTCATAATACTGTAATGCTGCCATTAGCAATACACCTCCTCTATCTTAGCAACTGCATCCTTTGTAAGGACGAGTGTTCTAGCGTTTACGATATCATACACATTAAGTGTGTTTGTAAGTGTTGTGTTTGCTTCAGCAAGGTTTCTAGCTGAAAGAACAACATTCTTATCATTATCTGCAAGTACTACAAGAGCCTTACGAGTAGCCTTGAGGTTGTTCATAACCTCTGCAAATCTCTTTGTCTTGATCTCGTCGAACTTAAGCTCGTCAACAACGATGATGTTGTTGTTCTGAACCTTATCTGTAAGAGCAGACTTAAGAGCAGCTCTCTTCTCTTTCTTGTTCATCTTGAAAGAATAATCTCTTGGAACTGGAGCGAATACAACTCCGCCGCCCTTCCACTGAGGAGCTCTGATAGATCCCTGTCTTGCATGACCTGTTCCCTTCTGTCTCCAAGGCTTTCTTCCGCCTCCTGAAACTTCAGAACGTGTCTTAGCTTTCTGTGTACCCTGGCGCTTGTCAGCGAGCTGCTGAAGAACTGCCATGTGCACAAGATGTTCATTTACTTCAACTCCGAAGATAGCATCGTTTAAATCGATCTTGCCAACTTCTTTGCCTTCCATATTGTAAACAGATACATTAGCCATCTGTATGGTCCTCCTTTCGCGTTCTTATTAGCCTATTGCCTTAACTGTTTCTTTGATAGCAACAAGTCCCTTCTTAGGTCCTGGAATAGCACCCTTAACAAGAATAAGATTCTTGTCAGCATCTACTCTAACAACCTCAAGATTCTGAACTGTTACTTTTACACTGCCCATGTGACCAGGCATTCCCTTGCCCTTGAATACACGGCTAGGATCTGAACTTGAACCATTAGAACCCTGATGACGGTGGAACTTGGAACCGTGTGCCATAGGTCCTCTGTGCTGACCATTCTTCTTAATAGCACCCTGGAATCCTTTTCCCTTTGAAACTGCTGTAGCATCAATCTTGTCGCCTTCTGCGAAGATATCAGCCTTGATCTCAGCGCCAAGAGCATACTCTGCAGCATTCTCAAGCTTGAACTCTCTTACATATCTCTTGCAAGAAACTCCAGCCTTCTTGAAATGTCCCTGCTCAGCCTTTGTAGCGCCATGACGGTGGTAGATTGTCTTGCTACCGTTCTTGTCCTTGTTAACAACTTTTTCCTTCTTGTCAACATATCCAACCTGAACAGCGCTATAACCGTCGTTCTCTACAGTTTTGATCTGTGTTACTACACATGGTCCTGCCTGAAGAACAGTTACAGGAACAAGTGAACCATCTTCTTTGAAGATCTGAGTCATTCCGACTTTAGTAGCTAAAATAGCCTTCTTCATGTTTTTTACCTCCTATTACGTCTACAGCGGATGCTTGGTTCGTTCGCAATGTCGCTTTAATTGTCTGCAACGTGACAATTCTCCAGTTTTCACGGCATCATGCGTCTCGCATCATACTAGTAGAGGTCAATGTTACTTAAATTATTTCATCTTGATGTTTATGTTTACACCAGCTGGCATCTCGAGTCTCTGAAGAGCCTCAACTGTCTTTGATGTAGGTGTGATGATATCGATAAGTCTCTTATGTGTTCTCTGCTCGAACTGTTCTCTAGAATCTTTGTACTTGTGAACCGCTCTTAAGATAGTAACAACTTCCTTCTTAGTAGGAAGAGGTACTGGTCCACTTACCTGAGAACCGTTCTTCTTGACTGTCTCGATAATCTTCTTGGCAGATGCATCAACAAGCTGATGATCATAAGCCTTAAGTGTAATTCTCATTACCTGATTTGCCATAAAAAAAGTCGCCTCCTTTTCGCACTTTTAATGAAGTACGACAAGCGGTGACTGTACACTCTCCCGTGTGTGTCCTAAACCTTAATACACAATAAGATCATGGATTTACTACACGTCGTTTCTGCCTTGGGTTAGTCGGCAGACTCTTTAATTACTGTACAGTGACTTGTCGTCAGTTTGGTTGGCCTTGGTTCGGCCTCTAGACATTCGCTCCACGGAAAACCTGCTTAACTGGATAAAGCAGCAACCTCACGCTTCATAGCTATCATGTCACAGCGTTTATGAGTATAAAACATTTTGTTATTTAATGCAACACCTTTTTAAAAATTAATCTCTTTTATGGTAAAATCAGCCTTTTTTGACTATTTTTCTTGATCAAAATTAATCTTTTTATTCATTTAGGTGACTATAAACAGGTGCTGTAGTACAATGTGACCTGCACATTATCGCAAATCATAACATTTATTAATAGAAAAAACTATTATCAGAGTTTAAACTATTATAAAGAATACATTATATGGAAGGAATTAGATCTATGTGGATTGCAGACGGATGGAAAGACTATGAAGTATTAGACACCTCAAGCGGTGAGAAGCTTGAACGTTGGGGCGACTATTTACTCGTAAGACCGGACCCGCAGGTTATTTGGAATACAGAAAAGAAACATTACGGATGGAAGAAATTCAACGGCCATTACCATCGTAGCAATAAAGGCGGCGGTGAATGGGAATTCCATAAGCTTCCAGAAGAATGGACTATTAATTATAAGGAACTTACATTTAATCTTAAGCCTTTTAGCTTCAAGCACACAGGTCTTTTCCCTGAACAGGCAGCTAACTGGGATTGGTTTTCTTCATTAATAAAGGAAGCCGGTCGTCCAATTAAAGTTCTTAACCTCTTTGCTTATACAGGTGGCGCTACTGTTTCTGCCGCCAAGGCTGGGGCAAGCGTAACTCACGTTGATGCCGCCAAGGGTATGGTCGCTTGGGCAAAAGAGAATGCGGCTTCATCAGGACTTGCTGATGCACCTATCAGATATCTCGTTGATGACTGTGTTAAGTTTGTTGAAAGAGAAATAAGACGCGGCAACAAATATGACGCCATCATCATGGATCCTCCTTCATATGGAAGAGGTCCTAAGGGTGAGATCTGGAAAATCGAAGAATCTGTTTTCCCATTTATTCAGTTATCTGCTAAGCTCCTTTCAGATAACCCACTGTTCTTCCTTATTAACTCATACACAACAGGTTTACAGCCAGCAGTTCTTTCTTATATGCTTCATACAGTCCTCGATCCTATTCACGAAGGAACTGTAGAGGCTAATGAGATCGGACTTCCTGTAAAAGGAAATGGTCTTGTACTTCCATGCGGAGCAAGTGGACGCTGGACAGCAAAATAAAAATCATATTTCTACATATAAAAAATGAAGCTTGGAAAAATCCAAGCTTCATTTTATTTGTCACATATTAGTTAAGACTTACTGATACTGCATGATAGTACTCATCAGAGCCACGCTCGATCACCACTGAAATATTCTTGTCCTGAAGGATTACAGGGCATCTTGAGAAGTTTGTAGCTGCATCAAGTTTGATCTGCATTGTTCCGCCGCTTGTTTCCAGATAAAGTGTATTCTCTGTTGTGCTTGAATTAACCTTACCTGAAACTGTAGTCTTGGATGAAGCATCCAGTGTTACTTCAGAAGCTGCACTAGCTGAGTTATTAACAAGCTTGGATGTATGATTCCATGCATCACTTCCTCTGTAGAAGTTAACTGTAATACTTTCGCCTGGCATAAGTACGCGGCAAGCACTTGCATCTGTTGCAAGATCAAGGACAAACTCCATTGTTCCTGCTGATGTTGAAAGATAAAGAATCGAAGAAGTAGTACCCTTCTCTACTGTTCCAGTTACACCGCTTCCTGAAGAAGTACCAGCTGCTGAACTTGATGTAGCAGAGGCTCCGCCATTACTTGAAATTGAAAGAGCATGCATATATGCATCTGATCCTCTTGCAACTACAACCTGAACGCTCTTACCGATGATGAGCATTGTAACACCTGAAAGATCTGTCTCATCATCCATCTTGATCTGCATTGTTCCGTTGTCTGTATTTAAATATAGAAGTTCTTCTGATGTACCTTTAGCAATAGTACCTTTTACTGTTGCTTTGTTGTTGGTATCAATTGTAACCTTACCAACCTTTGCTGTTCCAGTAAGAGTAGATGCATGCCAGTATTCATCACTTCCTCTATAGCATGAAGCTGTAATACTGCTTCCTGGAAGAATAAGCTTGGTTCCACTTACCTGAGTTGAACTGTCGATTTTGATTTCCATTGTTCCACCGCTTGTGGATAGATACAGGATATCTGAAGTTGTTTTATCAGAAACCGTTCCTGAGAATGTGGTCTCTGCTGCCTTTGTCTTTACAGGATATGTGAATGCTGTAGTCAATATCAGTATAAGCGTAAGCAGTACGCTTAATATCATCGATATTCGTTTTTTCATAATGTTTTTACCCCTTTCATACAACATCTTCCTTTTTCCATACTCTATTATACATCATATGGTATATGTTGCAAAGCATGTTAGTGTCCAGACCGGCGAAATAAGAAGAAGCTCGCACAAAAGTGCGAGCTTCTGATCACCATGGATGTTCTGGTCCTGAACCACCTGCGGTTTCTTCACCATTTTCATCATATTGGCCGTAATATTCCTGCTCCTCAGCTCTTTCATTAGCTGATTTAGTTCTGTTATCCTGAATCTCTTGAATCTCTTCCTGTGTCATAGGCTGAGGCTGATCCTGATTTTGGTTCTGTTCTTGCTCCTTTTCTTTCTCCTGCTCCTGCTGTTGTTGCTCCTGATCATTAGAATCATCATTACTATTTTGCTGTTGCTGGAGCTTCTCGATCATCTTATCGATATCTTCCTTGAGTTGCTGAGCAGTCGCATCAGTTCCAGTACCTTCATCATTGGCATATCCTTTTTCCATAAGGATATCTCTTGCTGTGTATAATACCTGCAGCGCACTCTGTATATCTGTATCAGATTTAAGATTATCAAAATCGATACTATAGCAAAGCGCCAATGCCAGATTTATTCTGATAGGGATATCCCTGTCTTGTGGAATATCTTCATATGAAAGAGCCTGATAATAATATGCCGCTGCAGTAGAATAGTCTCCCCCCTGGTAATAGCAATTACCAAGGTTGTAATACGGAAGATAGCTTTCAGGATGATTGAACATAGTCTCAAACTCCTGCACTGGCGCAGCATAAGTTTCGGAAGCATATGCCACAACAAAGAAATGGTTTAAAAGCACCTTCAACATAAAAAGGCCTGTGATCACAACAAGTACAATAGAAATAATAAAGGGTATCATAACCTTTAAAGGTTTCTTCTTCATAAATTACAATCTCCCCTTTCTTATTATTATGTACAATTCAAGTAACATCATAAGAGCCAAAGGAATAGCAAAGTAATAGTACATGTCTATATATCTCTCAGCACCTGTCTCTTTATCCATAACAGTCTTGCACTGATTCTTGACTTCTTCAATGATTCCCTTGATAGGACCATGTCCTGAGTTCATGTTAAAATAGCTGATATTAAGATCTGTAGCTACCTGCTGAAGATTTGCTTCATCGATCACAGAAACAGCATCCTTATGGGTAGAGCTGTCATATACATATCCCCAGCTGCCATCCTTCATCTTACCACCTTTTTCTGTACCATAGCCCAAAACAGCACCAGTATCCACAAATTCTGCAAGTTCTGCATAGGACTGGAGTTCTTCTCCATTAGTGATCTCACCATCACTGATGTAGAAAACCACTGTCTTTCTATTCTCTTTTTTTCTAGAAGAAGAAAGAAGCGATCTCATATCGTAGTATGGAAGATTAAGACTACTTCCAGCTGCATCATATGAATCAATCTGAGTAATAGTAGCCATAAGATCTTCGATATATCTAACATCCTGAGTAAATGGGCTTACTACCTTTGACTTGTTATCAAAAGTAACAATAGCAAAGTTACTTCCTGCAAGTTCATCGATAATATACTGGACATCCTTGAGCGCTCCGCTCATTCTAGTGTTTTTGCCACTGTAGTCTTCTGCCCACATACTAAGAGTAGTATCTACAACAAAGAGAACATCCAGATTCTTAGTAGCAAATTCTACATTATCGTCTACTGTAACAGGTCTAAGGCCAATGCACAGTACGAGAATATAGATAATGGATAATCTTGCTATAGAAAAAATCTTTTCTTTTAGTTTTAACTGATTCCTACAGATTATGATCACTGTTGCAGTCATCAAAATGACAAATATGGCAAGCAGCGAAAATATAGGTATAATAGGTAATATTCTCATCTTTGTAACACCAATCCTGCCGTTATTGAAGCCACAAAGCACATAAGCAATGTGACAAATGGTATAAACGGCATGTCTGTATATTCTTTGGAAGCAACAGTCTTAACAAGGAGTGCATCCTCCTTCTGAATGCTTCCAACAATATCTTTTACTGAATTATCAGCAGTTCTGATATAAAGCTTACCGCCTGTTATCTTGATAGCATTCTCAAACTCGCTCTTACATTCTTCGTAATCATAGAGATCTGGCATGTAGAAAACCTCTTCTCTAGGATAGATGCCATAAACAGTTACATCATTAACAGCGCAAGCCTCTGCTGCCTTCTCCACATCAACAACCTGTGGAGCAATGTTGCTAAGTTCATTGTCAGTACACATGATGATAACTCTTGTTCGCTCTGATTCTCCAAGGTATGGGAATGAATAAAGAGCTGTAGCAAGTCCTTCACCAATAAGTGATGAGCCCTTAACATCAGAGTTATATACTGTACCAGCATCATAATATGACAGTTTGATCGCCATCTTCTCATACTCTTCATATTCTTCATCAGTAAGATCAGAGTATTTCTTGCCATTATAGGTCTCCATGAACTCTTTTTGCAAAACAAAGTACTGCTCAAGTTCATCAAGCTTGTCTATAACATAATCATAATCGTCAGTAAGAGGTACATAGGTAACTGTTGAGGTATTGAATATGTTGATTCCAATCCTGTCTCCCTCAAGCCCTCTGACAAGTTCCTCAAGGTAATCTGTAACCTCGTAGTTAAGGTCATACAGTGAATATGAAACATCCAAACAGATGATGATATCTCTTTTCTTTATAGTGCTCTCGATCTCTTTTGTTTCAAAAGGTCTGGCTATAAGGAAAAGTGATGATAAGATACTTCCCACAAGTGAAGCAACCAAAATGCATCTAAGGATCTTGTATCTTTTCTCAAGCTTTTTATAAATAGCTGATTGCCTGATCCTTGATGTGTTCGCTGCCTTTATGCCTGTGGAATATGAATTTGCCTTGTGGCGCTGCACACCAAGTAGTGCAAACAGTACCACAGCAATAATAATGCCGCCGATAATGACAACACTTTTGTGCATCAATTCCATGTTTTTATCACTCCCATAGCGCTATTGCATGAAGCTTCAAAGCTCATCCTAGTAGCTCTGTTATCCTCAGCAAATTCAGGTACATAGTATTCCTCGATCAGCTTATTGAGCTTCTCAATCCCAAGTCCCTTGATCTCATAGAGAGTATAGTTTTCCACATTGATACCTGTAGTTTCCTGTACAAATCCTCTAATAATGATACTAAGCTTCTGATAGCCATCTCTTTTTGTAATTTTCTTTGCATTATAATCCGCTAGAACAGCCTGGATCATTCCAACATATCTGCCCTTTGCGTTTGTGACAACTCTCTGTGAAGGTTGGATGAAAACTGGGCCTTCCTTTGTAGCTTCTACCTGTGACTGAGCCTTTTTATAGAAATGTCTCATTATCAAAAGAAAAGCCACAGATAAGAGCAGCGCTGAAATAGCAAAAAGCCATACCCACAGATAAAATTCAAACGGTGGTTGTAATGTAACCGTAGTTTCCATGTCTGTACCTTTCTAGCAGAAGGATAATGTTATCAATGATCTCGCTTTCCTTTTTGATGGAAACGACAGATGCCCTACCCTGTCTGCAGTTCTCGTTTATAATATCAGCTTCCTCGGTCCTGATGTTCTGTTCAAGCTCTCTTAATTTAGCATTATGTGAAAAGAAAAATCTCTCATACCTTCCAATATCTAAATCGAATACGCTCTGGCCAGTAAGACCTGCATCCTGAATGCCAATAGCCACAAGGTCGTGGTCACTGGTAATAGCTCTGATGAGATTCTTATCAATTGTCGCCAAAGTGCTGACATCAGTAATAAGGAAAATGATCATTCTCTTATGAACATTGTTGATAACATCCTTAAGAGTCTTGGAAATATCCTGAGCTCCGTCAGTTGTGACGCATTTCTGATACTCGTAAAGCAGTTTTTCAAGATGATCAGCTCCTGATTTGAACATGCTCATAAATGCTCCACCTGCATTTGGAAAAGACAAAGCATAATCCGCGCCGTTTCTACCGGCAATATAAGCCATTGTTCCAAATGTCATAAGAGCAAGATCTTTCTTGGCTTCACCTGAAGGAGTATCACCAGTCATCTTGGTACCGCAGTCGCACACAAACATCATGTTGTGTCTTCTGTCAGTCATGTAACGTCTGACCAGGATAGTTCCCATTCTGGAAGAAGACTTCCAGTCAATATCATGGACCTCATCACCAGGAGTGTATTCCTTGAGATCCTCGAAATCCATACTCCTACCCTTGTGGATAGAATGGAAATCGCCCTCTAAGATGTTAGAGGTCTTTCTAGTTGTATAAAGAGTCACCGCTCTTCTAATTCTTGATAAATACTCATAATCTATGTTCATAGCTTCATCTCATCATGGTGTCTTAACAGAGTTTACGATTCCGTCAATTACCTGTTCAATGGTGATGTTGTCAGCAACTGCAGAATAATTAAGACCGATCCTGTGTCTGAGAACCTGATGTCTTACGAGCTTAACATCCTCTGGAGTAGCATAAGTTCTACCCTGCATAAGAGCTGCTGCCTTAGCCATCTTGAGGAATGCAATAGATGCACGAGGTGAAACACCGATACGAACATACTTGCCAAGTTCAAATCCAGGAATCTGGTTTGCTCTTCTGCTGGCAACTACGATACTTGAGATGTACCACTTAACAGCTTCATCTACATAAACCTGATCAACGATATCCTGAACCTTATCAACGTCCTTGATAGTAAGAACAGGATCATCAACTCTTGAGATAACACCTGACTCGATACGACTTAAGATTTCAACTTCTTCAGCAGCTGTAGGATATGTTATAACCTCTTTTACAAGGAATCTATCTGTCTGAGCCTCTGAAAGAGGATATGTGCCTTCCTGCTCGATAGGATTCTGAGTAGCGATTACTATGAAGATATCTTCTGGCATGCGATATGTCTCGCCGCCGATAGTAACCTGCTTTTCCTGCATTGCCTCAAGCATGGCAGCCTGAGTCTTGGCAGAGGAACGGTTAACCTCATCAAGGAGTACAAAGTTAGCAAATACAGGTCCTAGAATTGTCTCGAACTTGTTAGTTGCCTGATTATAGATCTGTGTACCTACTATATCACCAGGTAAAAGATCTGGTGTACACTGAATTCTTGCAAACTTTCCGTCTACAGCATCTGAAATAGCCTTAGCGGCTGTTGTCTTAGCAAGTCCTGGAACAGACTCTACCAAGATATGGCCATCAGCAATGATAGAAGCAATAAGTGAGAATTTAAGCTGCTTCTGTCCTACTACTTTGGCATCGAAGTAATCTGATAACTTTTTGATTACTTCCTGTGAGTAATTAAAATCTTCCTGACTAATGTTATTTTTTGCGTCCATTTTCTCTTTCCCTTTACTTTATTATTGTAGCCAGGTTGCGCATGATTCCTGCGGCAATTTCCGGCTTATTCATAGAATAAACGTGTATGTGGCTTACTCCATTTGAAATCAGATCAATGATCTGATCACTTGCATATATGATTCCAGCTTCCCTAAGCTTGTCAGGATCATCCGCAAATCTATCCACCATGATCTTCATCTTCTGAGGAATGGTTGAACCAGAAAGAGCCACACTTCGTGAAACCTGCTTCACATTTGTGATAGGCATGATACCTGGAAGAACAGGGACATCAATTCCTTTTTCTCTGATTCGATACAGGAACTGGTATAATGTTGAATTATCAAAAAACATCTGAGTTGTAAGGAAGTCACAGCCTGCATCCACTTTTTCTTTGAGATGAACGATATCTTCTGACTGACGGGCACATTCAACGTGTCCCTCTGGATAACAAGCTCCACCGATACAGCAATCGCTGTACTTAGATTTAATATCATAGATCAGCTGGTATGCATGATCATAGTCATAGCATACTCTACCTTCTTTTGGAATATCTCCCCTAAGTGCCATGATATTTTCAATTCTTTTTTCTTTGTATGCGTCGATCATTGAATCTACGTACTCTTTAGTAGAAGAAACGCAGGTAAGATGAGCAATCACATCCACACCATATTTGTTCTGCAGATCAGCCGCAATATTAGCTGTATTCTGGCTTGTTCCGCCGCCAGCTCCATAAGTAACACTCATGAAATCAGGCTTCAGAGCAGCGATTTCTGCTGCCGCCTTCTCAACTGCTGCATATCCGGCATCCGTTTTAGGTGGAAAAACTTCGAATGACAATGTGACATCTTTGCTATTTAGAATATCTATGATTTTCATACCGGTAGCCTCCTAAAAAATCCTCTTCGCTAGTCTATCAAATATACAAAAATGACGCAAGTTATCACCTGCGCCATTTAATGTCCTGTAATTTATATTATTTTGCAAAATCAAACATTGATCTCAGCCTTTACTCCAAGGTCATCCTTATTGGCATCAAGGATAGGATCAACAACCTCTGATAAGAACTTTTCAACCTGATGAGCACTGCATCCAACGTACTTCTTTGGATCCATAGAAGCCTTAAGTTCCTCAAGTGAAAGAGGAAATGCTGGATCTTCAGCTATAAGCTCAAGAAGGTTATTGTCCTTACCTTCAACCTTAACTGTCTTGCCAGCTTCCATTGAAAGCTCTCTGATCCTCTCATGAAGTTCCTGTCTATCTCCGCCGGCCTTTACTGCATCCATCATGATGTTCTCTGTAGCCATAAATGGAAGCTCAGACATAAGTCTCTTTTCAATAACCTTAGGATATACAACAAGTCCGTCTACAACGTTGAGACATAGATCAAGGATACCATCTGTTGCAAGGAAGCCTTCAGGGATTGAAAGTCTCTTGTTAGCAGAATCATCAAGTGTTCTCTCAAACCACTGTGATACCTCAGTAATAGCAGGATTAAGTGTATCGATGATGACATATCTTGCTAGAGAGCAGATACGCTCACTTCTCATAGGATTTCTCTTGTAAGCCATAGCTGATGAACCGATCTGGCTCTTTTCAAATGGCTCTTCAACTTCCTTAAGATGCTGGAGAAGTCTGATATCCTGAGCCATCTTAGTTGCTGATGATGCGATGCCTGCAAGAACGTTGATAACCTTCATGTCGATCTTACGGCTGTAGGTCTGACCTGAAACAGCCATGCATCCTTTGAAGCCAAGCTTTTCAGCAAGCATTGGATCAAGCTTATCAACCTTTGAAAGGTCTCCATCAAAAAGCTCAAGGAATGAAGCCTGTGTTCCTGTAGTTCCCTTTGAACCAAGAAGCTTCATATTATCAAGGACATAATCAAGGTCCTCAAGATCAATGGTGAAATCCTGAAGCCAGAGTGTAGCTCTTTTACCAACTGTTGTTGGCTGTGCTGGCTGGAAATGTGTAAATCCAAGTGTTGGCTGATCCTTGTACTTGTCAGCAAACTTAGAAAGCTCGTAGATAACATTAACAAGCTTCTTACGAACAAGCTTAAGACCTTCTGTCATGATGATGATATCTGTGTTATCGCCAACGTAGCAGCTGGTTGCACCAAGGTGGATGATACCCTTAGCCTTTGGGCACTGCTGGCCATATGCATATACATGGCTCATTACGTCATGACGAACTTCTTTTTCTCTAGCCTTGGCAACATCATAGTTGATGTCATCCTGATGAGCCTTAAGCTCATCGATCTGCTCCTGAGTTATATTAAGACCAAGCTCTTTTTCTATTTCTGCAAGAGCGATCCACAGCTTTCTCCAAGTCTTGAACTTCATGTCCTGGGAAAAGATGTACTGCATCTCTTTACTTGCATATCGCTCTGATAATGGGCTTGTATAACGATCTGTACTCATACTGTTCTCCTTTTATTCCAATTCACATAACTTCAGCAATACGGATTGCTCCGCTTCGCTCTCGCAATCCTACGGCCATTCGGAATCCGCACTATCGTGCTACTTCCTCATGTCCATTGTGTCTTCAAAACCAATTTTGTTTTTCTGCAAGCAGAAACAAAAATTGGTTTTTCATCCACTTATTGCTCAAACTCTCCTCTAATATCACCCTTAGGTGGATCTACCGGATATTTGCCTGTAAAGCATCCCTTACAGATTCCAAGCTTGCCGCCAACCATCTCTTCAAGTCTGTCGATTCCAAGATAAGCAAGTGAATCAGCACCAATGATCTTGCAGATATCTTCTACATTTCTGTTGTAGGCAATAAGCTGATCTCTA
This sequence comes from Butyrivibrio hungatei DSM 14810, assembly GCF_900143205.1. Lineage (GTDB taxonomy): Bacteria > Bacillota > Clostridia > Lachnospirales > Lachnospiraceae > Butyrivibrio > Butyrivibrio hungatei. Next base: position 450,571 of record NZ_FRDH01000003.1, read on the forward strand.
GCTGGAACGTCTGTACCAAAGTAGCAAGGCCACAAGAATGGTGGTGAACTTACTCTCATGTGGACCTCCTTGGCTCCGGCATCTCTAAGCATTCTAACAATCCTGTCAGAAGTTGTACCTCTTACGATAGAGTCATCGATCATGATGATCCTCTTACCTTCAACTGCGCTCTTTAATGCATTGAGCTTGACCTGAACGCTTGATTCTCTATTCTTTTGCTTGGGCTTAATGAAAGTTCTGCCGATATATGAATTCTTGACGAATGCCTGACCATAAGGAATTCCTGATTCCATAGCATAGCCAAGGGCTGCTACGTTACCCGACTCTGGAACACCTACTACAAGATCTGCATCAACCGGCGAATCCTTGGCAAGGAATCTACCTGCAGCAATTCTTGCATCATACACGCTTACGCCGTCAATATTACTGTCTGGTCTGGCAAAATAGATATATTCAAAGATGCATCTTGCATGCTCTTCCTTAGGAAGGCAAAGACTCTTATTGGACTGAATACCATACTCAGGTGAAATAGTAACGATCTCACCCGGTTCAACATCACGGATAAATGTTGCTCCGATAGTATCAAGAGCACATGTCTCAGAAGCAAGAACGTAGCAGTTCTCTCTTCGCCCGATCACAAGTGGTTTGAATCCATAAGGATCTCTTGCTCCAATAAGCTTTCTTGGTGACATGATAACAAGTGAATATGCACCCTTGATCTTGAGCATTGCTCTTCCAACAGCTTCTTCTACCGAAGTAGAAACAAGTCTTTCTCTGGCAATATGATATGCAATTACTTCTGAATCAATTGTAGTCTGGAAAATCGCACCAGTATAAGCAAGCTCCTGTCTGAGCTCTGGCGCATTGACAAGGTTACCATTATGGGCAAGTGCCAAGGTTCCCTTAACATAGTTTAGAACAAGTGGCTGAGCATTCTCTCTGGTACTGCTGCCAGCCGTAGAATAACGAACGTGACCTACACCGATGTCGCCCTTAAGCTTATCAAGTGTATCTGGTGTAAAAGCTTCATTTACAAGTCCCATGTCCTTGTAACTTACGATCTTACCTTTAGGCCCACTAGTATCACTTACAGCGATACCGCAGCTCTCCTGACCTCTGTGCTGCAAAGAGACAAGTCCATAGTAAATGGAACCTGCAACGTCTCCTCCATCAAAATCATACATTCCGAAAACACCGCACTCTTCCCCAAGATGCTTGTAGTTTTCCGTTCTGATATCGTTTCCCATCTAATCTCCTCAATTAATGAAAAGTTATGATTTCCACAAACAAAGAAATAATATCATCAACCGCATTTTCTGACAATGGAAAAATTGTATATATAATAAAAAAATCCAGACATGTTTTTTACATGTCTGGATATCTTTCTTCATATCTTGATACCATATCAAGTATCTCCTGAGCATATTGAGGATAAAGACGAGCTGTATCTTCAATCTCTCTCTTGGCATTACCGGCTACAACATCTTTGTTGTACTCCATTCTCTTTCTAAGAGACTGCCTGCGAACATTTAAGTTGTGCCTGATCTCAACCTCTTCATTGTGACTAAGAAGTGCTTCCGGCTGATGGATCCAGATCTCTGGATCTCTTACCCTAAAGTGTCTTAGCATATAGATCAGATCCTTCTGGTTTGAATCAAGAAGCTTTCTGGCATCCTCGTACCTTGCACGCTCCCTCTTTTCCCTGCTGTATCTCTCAAAAAGATCTGTAAGCTCACCCGAACTCATAACTCTGTACTTAAGGCACAGATAATCAATAAGGTTAGTATTGTTGACGTAACGGATCTTAACCTGATTCTGAAGCATTATAAGCCTTGAAATAGACTTTTTTACCGTCTTCATCTCAACTACAGCGTTAGTACTTTGGACATACAGCACAGTTATAGATATAGCCGCCAGTAGGATCGCCACCATGTAACCATATACTACATTGAGCTTAAGTCCAAACTGCAGTACCAGTAAAACAAATATTGCAAAAACAAGAGCTGTTCCTATGGCAATGATAAGCTTCTTGGAATTCTCCATAGTGTTCTCAAGCTCTTCCTCTCTAAAGAAGTAAGCTTCAAGTTCCCCATCAAGGCGCTTAAGATCGTTTCTTATCTTCCTCTGGAAATCTTCAGCTTCCATAAGTTTTTTCGAACCAGCCTGAGCTTCCGACTGAAGTCTTTCCATTCTTTCAAACTCCTCATCAGTCATCTTGCTCTTTCTCTTGCTGAACTTTTCCTGCTGATCCTGAGAATCAAGGATCTTCTGGGCACATTCATTGATCTCAGCTCTCTGTTCAGGTGGCAGCGCATCGATCTCTTCCATATCCCTTAAGTGGCTTGTAACATCGTTATACTCAAACTCCAGGGCATCAAGCTCCTTGGCTGCCTCCTCCATCTGTTGAAGGCAGCTTCCTATATATTCTCTTCTTTGAACAGGATCATCCATATCAAGAGACTTTCTGGTATAGACAATGTCATTCCAGTTTTCAAGTTCTACCTGCTGTTCCCATTCATCATCTCTTGAATTTCTAAAAATATTATCAAGAATCCCCATATCTTACTCCCTAAGACAAACCTTAGTTTTTGTGCTTCACAAGACTTCTGTATTCCTCTTTAAGTTCCTCAGCCATCTCACCAGCCATTGCGTAGTACTCGTGCATCCTGCCTTCAGCCTTGTATACTGAAAGAGTTCCAAGATCATGATTCTCCTTGGTGGCTCCATACAGCTCATTCGCTTCATTCATGCGCTTTTCAAGTTCAAGGGAAGCCTCATAGGCCTCTTCATTTTCTGCAATAAAAGAAACATATTCCTTGTCAGAAAGCTTCATCCTAACTGCTGCAAGATACTGCAGGTAAGACTCCCTGTCTCCGCCATCCTCATAAGCTCTAAGAAACATGTTAGAAGCCTTATCAAACAGGAACAGTTTTGCATACATAACACCTTCATTGTGCTCGATCCTTGCTCTCATGGACTTATCCAGGTCAGGAGTATTATTCAAAAGAAATTCATATTCCTTAAAAGCAAGACTGTACTTGTTATTTTTAATAAGAAACTCTGCTCTTGCAAGCTTCTTCATGTATACATCCATTCCAGCATTGGCTCTAAGGATTTCTTCAGTTCTATCTATCTCCTTGCGGCTGTTATAGCCAACGTAATCAAGTATAGTACCTGCAAGTGAAGCAATAGAACACCTTTTCAGATACATGCCACGAAGCTCATCTGCCAGTTTTTCCAGGGAACATTCCTTATCGATCCAGTCAAAAAGCTCATTGCCAAAAGAGTCCTCATCCAAAAGAAATGCATTATTAACAAGGCAGTAGCAAAGTTCTTCAATACAAAACACGTTTCTGCCCACTTTTTCTAAATGATATGGAGTTTTTGCATAAGTTCCGATACAAAGAATCGGTCTGCTCATAACTCTATCCTCTCATGTTACAATTCAATAACCTGCTCCCAAACCTTTCCTGTTGAAGGGAACAGTTCTCCAAAGCCAAGGTCTTGGACCTTGACTGCAACTTCGCTCACAGAATTCATAAACAGCGTGATCCGAAGTCTCGTGGTGCCTTCAGGTCTTTTCTCAAGGCCATCAAGATATAACTGCACCATCTTGGGCATCTTGCCCGTAAGAGGGGTAACCTCTATATTAAGGATGCCGCTTGGATCCATGATGATCTCAAGCTGTGCTCCAGCTTCATACCAGTTAGCACCTGCATCCAAAAGAGCGTAGTAAACTTCTGTGCCGCACTTTAAAAGTTTCATTCCAAGATTGGCCTTAAGCTTGTCTTCCCCAAGAAATACGTACTTCTTGGAATTGTCAGAAGGGTTGATCCTCTCTCTTGCTGCTATGCTGGCGCCCTTACTAAACATATTGTTTCCCTGAAACACACGCCTTGTCCTGCACAGGAACTCCAGCGAACGCTTTGGCCACTTCTCCTTGAAGCCATCTCCCAAAAGAAATACCGTAGAAACGATCCTATCCTCGCAGACCTTCTGCATGATGGTCAGGAATTCATCATCAAGCCTCTCACAGGTCTTGTGGAAAAGAGGTGCCTCCTTTGGAAATTCCTCGTTAGGAAGCCTTAGGTCGTCAAAGCTCTTTACATCTATAGTTGCAACAACCGGCGTAGTATTGTGATTAAGGTTCATCTCGTAAACATGAAGGTCATCAAGATCATAATCACAGGCCAGTATCGAATGATGCATCAGATCCTCCGGCTGATAGAGCATGTAGTTGTAAAAACTTTCCTCATGGCTCTGATAAAAGACATTCTGAGTCTTGAGCTCTAACGCTGATGTCACCGCATTTAAGACCTGAACCATTCTGTGATCAAGGCTCTTTGTGGTGAACATGATAGCGTCAACATTATCAAGTGACAGTTCCATTGCCAACAAGGACAAGCTCCTCTTGATAAACAGTGTCAAAAGAGCTATTGGATCATATTCAGCATCTCCAACTACCACTGCTTTTCCAGTTCTGGCCGCAGCAACAAGACCGGTAACAGCCACGCCATCACCATCTTCAATATGTCTCACAGCTTCTTTGCCGTAAAACCACTGGTTTACCTCATTTCTTTTGCAAAGAACTGTTGGGATATTATATAGTTCTGCTCCCGCAAGCACTGACAATGTCTCAGGCATATCCGCATCTGAAGCCAAATAGCTTATCTGCGAAACCTTATCCCCAAGATCATATCCCAGTACAAAGCGCTTTTCATCCGAACTTCCAAAAAGCATTAGTATCTTCCTTCTGTATTATCCAGTATTGGAGTAAAAAGTTTGTCACTTATAAATCTCTTTTTGTAGAACTCTGACATAAGCTTGTATGCAGTGTCATAATCCTGCAAAGTCTCACCGATCATAATGTCATTGATAATGCTGTATCTGCTGCTGCCCTGAATCTTGATGATATCACTCTTTTGGATAGTTCCGCTCTCAGTAAGAGCAGGCTCCTCAGCTCCTGTATCCTCAGTAATGTAGTACTGAAGCTGTTCCCCAAAGAAAAGGATAAATGAGCACACATAGATTCCATCGTACATTTCACGCATTTCCATGCTCTTGTACTCAGCATCAGGGTCATTATCAACTCTGTAGTTGATCACACATTTCCTTCCAGGTAAAGTCCTGTATTCCAACATAGTCTTGTCTGTAAACTGCACCATATCTGGAACCAGATCCTCATACTCTGTAAAGAATGGGAAATATACATTTTCATTCAAAAGCTTCTTGAGGAATGATGTCGCAACTTCTTCGTTGTATTCTTCCTCAGTTCTCTTCTCAGTTGCGTAATATCTAAGGTATGCAAGCCTTGACACATCCTGAAGCGGAACTCCTGTAAGGGCTAGCGCTTCAACTCTTTCGTAGATAAAGCTATCTGTAACCTTGCCTCTTACAAAGTAGTCATAGGAGCACATTGCAAGGAACGCAGTCTCCACATCAGTTCCCGCACCGCTTGAAACGTAAGACCTGAATATATCTATCTTTTCTCCTACATAGGAACCGCTGTACATCATCTGTATCAGCATCCTCTCAGAAAGAGCATAGGTATCAAGCTTAAAGGACTCAGCAGCCTTCCACACATCTCTCATTTCCTTGATGGTACCGTTAAAGTTCTCTACAAGATAAGCCAGGATCTGCTCATCATACTTGCTCTGAGAAAATGCGCAGTAAGCAATCTCAACTTCCTGCTCTCCATTTTCATAGATGCCTCTATCCAGCATTCTGCCACACATACGCATCAAAATCTTGGCATCGATAGAATGGGTGCCATAAGCCTTAACCCACTCAAGAGCCTTCTCATAAAGCCCTGCCATTACCATGAGTTCCAAAAGCTCATTTCTCTCAGTGCTGGTAATATTCAGCGGATCAACGTTAACCAGATACTCTGTCAGCTGCCTTGTAAAATCATTATCATAATAAAACTTGATGAGATTGCTGCGGATATCATTCCTATACTTTGCCCTAACAAGCTCAGACTCTGCAAGGTCTCTATATCTGCCCACATTCTCCATATCAATGTTATATGCATTTTTGCCAAGATCACTAAGGAAGAGGTCCAGATTCTCCTGTCCCTTCTGGATATAGGGGACAGCATAGCTTGTGAGCTTTCCAGGTACCATCATCTTCACATTAGAATATGGGATGCTGGCAGCATATCTGTTATCATCTCTATCTGTCAAAAGAACTGTGTAATCCGTTCCGTATAATGGCACATAGCATTTACCATCAACTACCGGATAACGCATCTCTTTTTCACACTTATCATAAACTACGCAAACACTGTTAACACGCTTGTCTGAAGTCTTGATCTCAGCAGTTGATACCACATACAGAACCTTGGCTGCATTGGCGGCATCCACCATCTGCTTGGTCAAAAGATTTCTGTAAAGATAGCCAAGATCCTTGTTGATCCTGCCCTTATCAAGCTGAGCCATAAGAAATTTCTCTATCTGAGGTACATAGGATTCGTAAAGCTCAGGGTATTCCTCTCTCTTTTCGTGAATATATCTGTAAAGGATGGCATTCTGCTCATAATCAAGGTCACTCTGATATGAAAAGTACATAAGTACCATCTTGTTGATCTCACAAGGTAAAAGTCCCTCGTCGTCAACATAGATTGACATCATGTAATACTCATAGAGTCTTGTGATCCTAAGCGCTCTCTCAACGCCCTTGGCATACCACTCAAAGGCCATTCTTGAAGTCTTTCCACCTTTTATCAAAAGAGCTACTATCTGCTCAAGTACTTCATCGCTGTCCTTGATCTCATAGGCTGCTCTAAGGATTCTAAAGAGTCTTTCATCGTAATTTCTTGCCCTGGCCGCAAGGTAAACGATCTGGTCTATAAGATTAAGACTGATGATCTGCTTTTTGGCACCGTATTCAAGAATATAAAGCTCGTAGTCATCAAGCCTTGTAAGGATAGATGGCGTCTCATTTAAAAGATTCATAGCTTCCAGGTACAGGATTGGACTTCTGCAGCCAAATGAAAACTGCTCTTCCAGAGACATCCATTTTCTAGGGCTGGATGAAACTGAATCATCTGATACATATTGAAGAATCCATGCAATTCGCCAGTTATCAGGATTTCTTCTGAATATTCCTTCAAGTCTCTCAGAAATATCGTTTATGACACTGTCCTCTTTACTGCAGAGGCTGGAAAGATACAGATAATAACTATAGATAGTATCTCCAGGAGCATCCAGTGCCTCTTTGGCCGCATGATCAAGGATCCACTTTCCCTCATTGACTCTGCCTACAGTTATGTAGTAGTGAGCCGTATAAAGCCTGAACTCAAGGTCCTTGTCATCTATAGCATTCATTCTTGATATGATCTTGCCTGTCTCAGAAAGCCATACCCTGGATGTGATCTTCTTACATCTATAACCCTCATAGACCTTAACAAGCTGGACTTTAAGGTTTTTCTTTTCCTGATAATCTGCAGTTGGATGCCTGTCATTAAGCTCAACTGATACAGTTACAGGAATCTCAGTTTTGACGAAAGCATTGCTAAATACGATCCTGCCAAAGTTATTGCCCTCGTGAAGCTTCTCTGTGCGAAGTCTCACCTTCATGTGGCAGGAACTTCCGCTAAAGCTCTCTTCACTTAGTTCATACTTATCAAGAGCTATGAAATCGCCGTCAACTTCGGCCTTCAAACGTGAATATCCCCAGCCATTTCTAGTGATAAGTAAACCATTATCATGGGTAAGCCCCGTGAAATCTATATGGATCTCATCCTGATCAACAAGAAACGCCATAGGCTGCTTCTTGTTAATGGCGATCAGGAATTCCTCAACATTCTGCTCATTATCAGGCACAGCAGCAAGGCCTCTGTAAAGGCTCTCGTACTGAGTATCATTTCCTTGAAATAAATTGATGAAATCCTTTGAATAAAAAAGACGTATAGCTTCCTGCCAATCAGTTTTGGCAAGGTTTGCAAAATGGAAAAGATTCTTGATATCACCAAGACTTGACGCAATGTGATCATGCCTTACAGTGACAACAAACGGAAGGCTATACTCACCCTGATTGGACACAATCCTGAAGGTACCCTGGATTACATCACCTTTAGAAAGTCCGTGGGCATCATATCTAAAAGAAACCTCATAAGGTGCTCCTGAAAACTCCTTGGTCAGGATCTCCATTCTAAGGTCACTTGAACTTACAACTCCAACAACAAGCCTGTTGTCAGGCCCAAAAATAGTAAAAGAACCTTCGACAGTCTCATCCGGCCCCAGCAGAAGTTCCACTCTGGGCGTAGAAAAATCAAGGCTCTTCTCGTCATATTCAAATTGTCCCTTCAACAGCCTGTCAACAATTTCTCTCACAACTCACCCCAAAAAACAATTATTCCATATTAGTATACCATAAAATCCCCAAATTTCTTTAACAAATCCACACCCGTTTCCATCATAAAAAAAGCCCGCATAAAGCGGGCTTGGATTACTCTGTTCTGAGGGCTTCGATTGGATCTAGCTTGGCTGCACGTCTGGCAGGGTAGATTCCAAAGAAAAGTCCTATGGCTGTTGAGATTGCTACTACTATTGCTATGAGTAGTGGGTTGACTACGAAAGCAAAATCGATCAGTTTGCAGATGAGGAAGGCCAGGGAAAGGCCTAGGGCTATGCCGATAAGTCCACCTGTGAATGTAAGAATAGCGGCTTCTGCAAGGAACTGAACAAGGATTGATGATGTTCTGGCTCCAAGTGACTTTCTGATACCGATCTCGCGGGTTCTCTCTGTAACTGATACGGTCATGATGTTCATAACGCCGATACCACCTACAAGGAGGGATATTGCGGCGATGATAGCTACTACTGAAGTGATGATGTTAAGGATCGTCTCTGTGGTCTGATCTGTACCATAGCCGGATGATACCTTAACAGCGTTCTCTCCTCTGATACCCAAAACGTTTTCTACAACTGATCTGGTCTGTTTGAGGACATCATTTTTGTATTCACTATCAAGATAGATAGTGATACTTGTAAACTCATCTATATTCCAGTTAAAGGCTGTAGCAAAAGATGTATAAGGTGCGCTTCCGATAAAATAAGGATCTCCGCCGTAACCAGCATAAGAAATATCCTGAGGAGTGTTTTCCGTCACGCCAACAATTGTAAACTCAGCTGTTCTATCGTCAAAAGTAAGTTCTATATTCTGCCCAACTACATCCTCATATCCAAAGATCTTTTCAGCAGCAATCTGACTTATGACGCACACAGGCTTACGGTCTTCCACATCGCCCCTAGTAAAGAATCTTCCATGAGCCAGCTTAACAGAGCCGCCCTCTTTAGCGGCTTCGGAAGTACCCTGCACCATCATCTCATACTGTGTGTGCTTTCCCTTGACATATCCCCAGGCAGTAAAGCTTGGCGCTACTCCGTATATATTCTTTAAGTTTTCTTCAACCTGATTTATTGCTTCCTGATCAAATGTCTTGTCAGTTTTTGTATTATCAAGATTTACTGAAATAGTGGTTGCTCCCATGGCATCAATCTCACCATTTACAGTCTCCTTCATTCCATCACCCAGCACTAGAACCGTAAGTACGGCTGATATACCGATGATGATGCCAAGCATAGTCAAAAAAGATCTGCCTTTATTGTTCTTTATGCTTGATAATGCACTTTTTATATATTCTCCAAAGGTTCCCATCTAGTTCCTCTTTCTTACAGTCTAAGAGCATCAATAGGCTTCATCTTGGCAGCTTTTCTTGCTGGATAAAGTCCAAAGAAAATACCTACCAGGATTGAGAAAAATGCTGCTCCAAGAACCGATGTTGGTGTAATGATTACCTTAAAGCCTATAACAGTACAGATAATGTGTGCTGCAACAATGCCCAGGATTATGCCAAGTACTCCGCCCAAAAAAGTAAGAATACACGCCTCAAACAAAAACTGTGACATAATTGCACCAGTCTTGGCTCCAATGGACTTTCTGATACCGATCTCTCTTGTTCTTTCTGTAACTGATACCAGCATGATATTCATAACGCCGATACCACCTACCACAAGTGATATTACAGACACCAGCAAAAGAAATGTGGATGCATATCCAAGGATGGTATCCAGTTGTTTTGAAAGATCAGCCATACTATAAGCAGTAATGGCATTATTAACACCTCTTAATCCATGCCTGTTTGTGAGAATGTCCTGAGCTTCTTTAACTTTTTTAGCAAGAACACCCTGATCTGCAAAAAGAACTACCATATCGTATCTGTCTGTATAATAGCCGAAATTCCCTGCCATTGCAGTATATGGAACTTCTATCTGGGCATAGTAATCTTGACCAGCCATAATGAACTCATACATTTCATTCATGTGGTCACGAAGGCCAACAATAGTATATGTTGCAGTCCTTCCCCAGCATGTGATCTCTACTTCTCTTCCGATACACTCCTCTGTTCCAAAGAGTTTTTTGGCATCATCAAGGAGCATAACGCAGACTCTCTGTCCACTTTCAACCTGCTGCCTGGTAAAATACTGTCCCTTTACCACCTCATTACCAAAGGCTCGTTCAAAAGATTCAGAGCCGCCCATAAGGTCGCATTCATAGGTTCCTCTTGTTCCTTTAACTTTTCCGCTGCCGCTATAGAAAGGAGACACACCTTTTATATCAGTGAGTTTTTCCTCTAAGATAGCAACATCATCTGGTCCTAGGTTATCTGATGTCTTTGTTCTATTAATACTGATTGTACCGTAATTACCTGCGATTCCATTGAGCTGACTCTGAACGAACTCAGTCATTCCGTTACCAAGAGCAACTACAGCGATTACCGCAGCAATACCTATGACGATACCAAGCATTGTCATAAGAGTTCGGTACCCATTACCTATTATCTGTTTAATCGCACTTTTAAAATATTCTTTAATCTGTCCCATGTTGTTACCGATTCATTACATGTTAACTACAGCTACAGCCATTCCTTCTGTAAGTAAAGAAGTATCTGATGTAATGATCTCATCTCCTTCATTAAGACCTGCTACGACCTGAGCATCTGTACTCGTTGTGATACCAAGCTCTACATCTCTTCTTGCAACTACGCCGTTATCAACTACATAAACATAATCACCAGTTTCATCTGTAAGAATGTACTCATAAGGAAGTACGATAGTGTTCTCAGCCTTTTCAGCGTGGATCTTGTTGTTTGCTTCTACTCCAAGGATAATGTCTGAATCTGGGTTTGTAACCTTAATGATAGTATCTACTACAGCAACGCCGTTGTTATTCTTGGTTGCTGCACCTGAGATCTTAGAAACCTCTCCAGCATATGCCTTGCCATTTATAGTGATATCAACCTTCTGTCCAACAGATATCTTAGGAAGGTCGCTCTTTGAAACCTGAATCGTGATCTCTACATTATCAAGATTTGCCATTGTAACAGTCTTAGTTCCAGCAGCAAGTGTTGCTCCCTCAACTACAGCGACCTCAGTTACAACACCATTGAACTCAGCCTTGATGCCTTCTTTTGCTTCCTGGATCTTGCTGATAGCATCTTCCTGTGTAAGCTGTGTTGACTCATACTGAGCCTTTGAAGCCTGAGCCTGTCCGCCATTGATCGTAGCAGCCTTAGCACTCTGAAGATGTGACTGTTCTTCCTGAAGTGATGTGATCTGTCTCTTCCATCCCTGAATCTCAGGATCATTTGCAAGAGCGTACTGAACGTCAGCAATAGACTCCTGTACTGCAAGTGACATCTGCTTGTTGCTCTCAGATATGTCACTATTGTTGTTATCATTTTCTCTTCTTGTGATATAGCCATCATTGCCATCAAGATATGACTCTGCTGAACCATCAGCGATACCATTCTGGTTGATATCAAGAGCTGTCTTCTGAAGGTCAGTAAGTGTCTGATTCATACGGCTTGTCTTATCTGTGATCTTGTTGTTAAGAGCATTGATCTCAGCTGTGATAGCATCAAGCCTTGCATTGATCTGATCTGGTGTCATTCCTTCAGCATACTTTCTGTCTGCTGCGCCTGTTCCAGAATATAAGCTGCTGTAAGAACCTTTAGCCTGTGTGATCGCAAGCTGTGCATTCTTCTCAGCAAGATCAAGACTGTCAGCGTCGTAAGTAAAGATAACATCTCCGCTCTTTACCTTGTCTCCAACCTTAACATTTACTTCATCAACTGGAGCTGCTACTTCAGAAAAATAAGTCTTTGTCTCTGCGCTCTGTACTGTTCCTGAGATAGAAAGGATATTTTCGATATCACTCTTTGCTACCTCTGTAGTCTGAACAGGCATTACCTGATTCTTTCCGCCAAATACAGTTTTTACAATAAAGAAAAGAACTATAAGCGCTACAACTCCGATGATCACATGCTTTTTCTTAAGCTTGAACTTCTTCTTTGCAGGCTTTCCCGCCTTTTCCTCATTTTCTTCCACTTCATCATAGATTTCCACGCCAGATCCTGTGGTTTCCTTTATTTCATTACTTACTTCTTTGATCTCTTCAAGTTTCTTATTATCAGCCATTTCATCCTCCATTTTTAAGCATACTGAATATCAGATAAACTTAATCCACATAATTTTCATTTATAATGTCACTCTTTATCTCTCCATCTGAGATAGTTATGATCCTTTTAGCCTGCTGGGCAATTCCAGGATCATGTGTGATAATGATCACTGTTCTTCCTTCTTTATAAAGTCTCTTTATAATACTGATGATCTCTTTGGTGGAGCCTGTATCCAGGTTACCAGTAGGCTCATCTGCCAAAAGAATCGGTGGCGCCTGAGCAATTGCTCTTGCAATAGCCACACGCTGCTGCTGACCACCAGACATCTCATTTGGTCTGTGGGTCTTTCTCTTCTCAAGACCAACACTGTTAAGAGCTGCATGTGCAAGTCTGTCTCTTTCTTTTTTGCTGACTCCTCTATATATAAGAGGAAGCTCAACATTTTCTAAAGCCGTAAGAGATGGGATCAGGTTAAAGCCCTGGAAAATAAATCCAATCTCCCTGTTTCTGACATCTGACTGCTCATCATCTGTCATATATGATACATCCTGACCATGCAGGTAATATTTACCGCTTGTAGGTGTATCAAGGCAGCCTAGCATATTCATAAGTGTAGACTTACCTGATCCTGACTGTCCGATGATGGCTACAAATTCGCCTTCACCTATAGTCAGGTTTACGTGATTTAATGCACGTACTTCATTTTCTCCCGGATTGTATATCTTACACACATCCTTAATTTCAACTAGTTTCTTCATAACCAACCTCTAACGTCGCATAAACCAAGTTATTTAGCCCAATATTTATGCGGAAACTCTTTCCTTTCGCTGTTCTTTTTACTATATGCTTTGCCGCAATAATAAATCAAGTACAATTCGTTCTGAAAAAATAAAATTTCTATGAAATCATAGAACTTATCAGCCAGTGAAATATATTTCACATCATAATTCACATTTTCTAGCTTTTACTTAATACACTCCTTTTACCTTCTTTTACACTTAAAATGCTACAGCACGATCGCCTACAGTAATATAAACGAATCTGCCAGTAGAAAATCTTCAAAATTTGTATTATAATTTTTCACTGCGTCTATATCTTGTATATTATGTCGTATTGTCATACAATATACAGTATAAATATGTTTTTTATTTCGAAAGGAGCAGTGTATGAAATCACCTGCAGAAATCGCAAAAAAATACGAATCAATTGGAGAATCTAAGGCAAATGCCCCTGTTGGCAAGACCTTTCTTTTAGCTATTCTGGCTGGAGCATTTATCGCTCTTGGTGGACTAGGAAGTCAGATCGCATCTCTTTGCTCTCCTGATCCATCATCAGCAAGAGTTATCAGCTCAGTAATATTCCCAATTGGACTTTTCATGGTACTTGTTGGAGGAGCAGAGCTCTTTACCGGCAACTGTCTTATAACGATCCCAGTTCTCTCTGGCAAAGCAAAGGTATCAGGAATGCTCAAAAACTGGGTTGTTGTATATTTCGGAAATATGGTTGGAGGCTTTATCATTGCAGCTCTCGCCGCTATTTCTCACATCTATTCATTTAATGGAGATGCGCTTGCCACTTCCGTAATAAACACAGCCATCACAAAATCAACTATTTCATTTAGTGATGCCCTTCTTCGCGGAATCTTATGTAACATTTTGGTATGCATGGCAGTATGGTGTTCTTTTGCTGCTGATGAACTTGCAGGAAAAGTACTTGCTCTTTGGCTCCCAGTAATGCTCTTTATCGTTTGCGGTTTTGAACACTGCATTGCAAATATGTATTTCATTCCTGCAGGAATGCTTGCATCTTTCGTTCATGGCATTCCAGCTGAAGGTCTTTCACTTTTTAATTTCTTTGTTACTAACCTTATTCCAGTAACTATCGGAAATATAATTGGTGGTGGCATCTGCGTTGGATCTATGTACTATGCGATCTATCTGAAAAACAAATAATGAAATTATATTTTTCTATATAAAACACAAAAGCCTTGCGCCATTACTAGCGCAAGGCTTTTGTCCCCTCTATACATAAACAAAAAAACCGCATAACACCCTATTTATTGAACAACGCTAAAATCAATGATATCTGCATCTTCTGTCTCAGCATAAAGTGAAGCCATAAATGAATCAGATTCGACCTGACCATTTTCATCAGCTTCTACTTCTCTGTAATCAGATCTATGGTAATACTTGGCATCTCCATTCGACTGATACTCAACGAAAGCCTCTTCGTCTATCTCAAAATAACCTGCTTTCATGGTATATTTCTTGATAAAATGATTACCTCCCACATAGAGGAAATCATCCTTTACTGACAGTGGATAAGCTGTTCCTCCTGCAGTTATATATCCTACGTATTCAGGAGCGCCAGCTTCATTGTACTTGTAGATCTCAGCATCGATAGCTGCCATATTCCCTGAATTATCCATCTTATAATCGTAGGTATACTCTGTAACCAGAAGTACATCTGTATCACCTATCCTGACATTAGCATAGGCCATGCCCGGGCTAAGTTTATTGACTATCTGTGTAAAGGTGTCACATCCTGAAATATCCATTGGGACATGCTCCTTTAACATCTCATTATATGCGCTGGCTTCTGTAGCAGAAGCTTCCTCCTTCGCTTCTACAATGGCCTGAGAAGTAAGAGTTGTAGCTTCCAGATCAGACACATCATAAGTTTCTTTTTTGCGTTCCCCGCATGCAGCAACAATTACAGCAAATACACTTACAACAAAAAAAGTAATAAAAATCTTGTTCCTCATACTCCCCTCCCTTATGTAAAATTGAATATGCACAATGTAAATTCTACAACAGTTTTTTCTCATAAAATCTAAAATAAGGATAAAGTAAATATAACCAAAAAAGAAACTCCACTAAAAAAGTGGAGTTTCTTGGCTTTGTACTATTGAAATAAAATTACTTAAGAATATTCATCATGATCTCGTTGCTGCGAGCCACGAACTTAGTCATAGCCTCACCTTCAAGAGGTGCATTCTGAATACGCGCAAGATCATAAAGCTGTTCACAGATAAGCTTGGTGTTATCATCATCACCATGCTCCATTATGTACTCAACAAGAGGATGGTTTGCATTTAAGATAAGTGTCTGACCTTCTGCACCGAAATCGCCCATGTTCATGCCATTCATAGCATACATCTTCATCATCTCGGCCATACGTCTTGACTCTTCTGAAACAGTGAGCATTGAAGACATCTTCTTATCCTTTAACTTTTCAAGTTTAACAGTAAGCTTGTCGTTCTTGAGAGCCTTCTTGATCTTCTCTGAAAGTTCTTTTTCCTTTTCCTCGAGCTCAGCTGCTACCTTCTTGGAAGTTTTGGACTTAAATGTATCTGTAAGGTCAGCATCGATTCTTGCAAAGCGGATACCTTCGTTCTTGGACTCAAGCTGCTGCATAAAAGGAACATCGATGTTGTGATTCATGATGAAAGCATCCATCTTCTGAGCCTTAAACATCTTAATGTACTGGCTCTGCTGCTGTTCATCTGTTACATAATAGATAGTACGTGGCTCTTTGTCCTCGTCCTTCTTATTATCTGCAGCATCCTTCTTGTCGTCTACTACTTCAGCCTCTACCTTGTTGCCGTTTTCATCAACTGCATCTTCCTTTGCAGCTGCATCCTCAGCCTCTTTGTTGATCTGAAGAGCTTCAGGAGTTGTAAGGTACTTGCCATCAAGATTCTTGAAGAGGATAAAGTCTGTCATCTTCTCGCAGAACTTGTCATCCCTAAGGCAACCATATTTAATAAATGGACTGATGTCATCCCAGTACTTGTCATAATTCTCTTTGTCTGTTTTGCAAAGACCTGCAAGCTTCTCTGCAACCTTTTTAGAAATGTACTCAGAGATCTTCTTGACGAAGCCATCATTCTGAAGTGCAGATCTTGATACATTAAGCGGAAGGTCTGGACAATCAATAACACCCTTAAGGAGCATCAGATACTCAGGAATAACTTCCTTGATGTTATCAGCAATAAATACCTGGTTATTATAGAGCTTGATAGTTCCCTCAATTGACTCAAATTCCATGTTGATCTTAGGGAAGTATAGGATTCCCTTTAAGTTAAATGGGTAATCCATATTGAGGTGGATCCAGAATAAAGGCTCCTTGTAATCGCGGAATACCTTTCTGTAAAACTCCTTGTATTCCTCATCTGTACAATCCTTAGGAGTTTTTGCCCAGAGAGGATGTGTATCATTAAGGAGCTGAGGTCTTCTCTTGATCTTGTACTCAAGCTCTGGCTCTTTATCCTCGCCCTCTTTCTTTTCAGGATGAACTTCTTCGATAACTGTATCAGAATCAAGCTTCTCACTTGCCTTGATAGTTTCTGTTCCTTCCTCGTTTTCTTTTGAAAGATAGATCTCGTAAGGCATGAATGAGCAATACTTCTCAATAACTTCTCTTGCCTTGTACTCATTGCAGAACTCAAGGCAATCCTCTGAGAGGTGAAGTGTAATTGTAGTACCAACTGTAGTCTTGCTGCCATCTGACATCTCGAAATCCGAACCGCCATCGCATGTCCAGTGAACAGATGCTGCATCTGACTTGTATGAAAGTGTATCGATATCTACTGAATCAGATACCATGAAGGTTGAATAAAATCCAAGTCCGAAATGGCCGATGATCTGATCTGCATTAGCCTTATCCTTATACTTGTTAAGGAAATCTGTAGCTCCTGAAAAAGCTACCTGGTTGATATATTCCTCAACCTCTTCTGCTGTCATACCAATACCGTTATCTGTGATCTTGATCGTCTTTTCTTTATCATTGAGTACAACGTCCACACGAGGCTTGAAACCATCTGGAAGTGTGTACTCACCCATCATATCCATCTTACGGATCTTGGTGATTGCATCGCATGCATTAGATATTACTTCTCTGTAAAAAATATCATGATCCGAATATAACCACTTCTTGATTATAGGGAACATGTTCTCGCTGTTGATTGAAAGATTACCTTTTTTTGAAGCCATGATTCTCACTCCTTTTATTTAAATAATCTACGGAAGCCACTAATTCCGTACAAAAGAAATTGTAAGACCGTCATGACTAAAAGTCAATAAAAAATTAGCACTCACAACTAATGAGTGCTAACAATTTCATCCAACCATGAATGGTAACTTTCTATTTTCTTTTTGGTCTAATCATGAGAAAATAGAAGAAATATAATCATGACATACGGAGCGATATTATGGCAAAAATAGCAAATCCAGAACAGTATGAGACATCAAAAGAAGCAAAGGGAGAGCTTAAGTACAGAGAACGTGGACGCATTCTCTTTTTTGGACTTCCCTGGACATTTACAACTTATGAGATCAGAGAAAATGATTTCACTATTATCAAAGGCTTTTTGACAGTTCGTGAAAACGACTGCTACATGTACAAGATCAGCGACGTTGAGATCACAAGAACATTTATGCAGCGTCTTGTAGGTCTTTCTACTATTACTCTTTACACATCAGATGTTACTGACCGTACTATCATCATGAAGAACATCAAACACGGACGTGAGATCAAGGATTTCCTTCTTCAGGCTTCAGAAGCAGCAAGAATCCGTCGTAGAACAGTCAGCATGCAGAATATCGGATTCGGAGCTGATGATATTCACGACGTTGATGATCTTGATAACTAATTAGTTCTATATTATTGGTATTTCTAGTAGCAGATGGTATTTAGTCTAAGTTCATATGGAGGTAGGTATGAAGGAACAGATGAAAAAAATCAGTTTTCACATGGCTATCAGAATGAGTATCCTTATGAGTCTTTGTCTTGCACTTGTTGGAACTCTTTCATCAGGTCACTTTACTATTCCAGGTTTCCTTTTAAGCTTTGTAGCAAGCACCATAATCAGCCTTTTGATAGGCCTCGTCATTCCAGTTGGCAAGATATCTAGTGATGTATGCAAAAAGATGAAAATGAAACCTCACTCTCTTCCAGAGAGATGCATGAGCAGTCTCATCTCAAATCTTATCTATACTCCGCTCATGACACTTATAATGGTATCACTTGCTTACACCATGGCTATAAAACAAAGTGGCGGCATGGCACAACTTTCATTCCTGCCAATGTTTTTAAAGTCACTAATTCTAACCTTCATCGTAGGTTACATTCTGATCTTCATCTTCATGCCTATGTTCCTTGGTCAGCTCATGAAAAAATACGGGCCAGGCAATGCACATTCTTGAAGTCAGGACGGTAAAGTGAAGGATAGGGAGTTTTCTGAGCTAATTATTTTTTCAGTGATACATAAGACAATCTAAAAACCTCAAATGAGAAGTTTCACCTCGTTCAGAACACTTCTCATTTGAGGTTTTTTTCTTGCCATGTATCATCTTCCAAAAATAAAATCGCTCAGAAAACTTCCTATCCTTTCACTTTACCTGTCTATGAAATTAAGATTGTTACCTGTTCCTCACCTTCATTACCTGCATCTAATCCAAAACTTAAATTGCAGGTAACGTTCTTAACTTGCTATTAAGTAAACTTCCTGAATCCATTACCTGCATCAACTTCAAAGCATGTATTGCAGGTAATACTTTTCCCAGCAAATCTTTAAATTCCTCGTATTCGTTACCTGCAATCCTTCAACTAGATGTAATGCAGGTAATCCCCCTTTCAGCAAGTTTAAAAAATCCTCCATTTTGTTACCTGCATTTCCTCTTATTCATAACTTTCAGGTAACAACTACCTCAACACTACAATAAAATTTGCTCAATTCTTTACCTGCATTCCCTTACTTTCTTGAATTGCAGGTAATCCCACACATTATTTACCTACAACATTTATCAAAAGTCCTACATCCCAGCCACATTCTATGATCTTAAGGCCAGCTAAAGAAGTAAAAACATAAGTTTTTTGATCGATTTATTTTTCGAAGTAGATACATGGCAATAAAAATGCTGAGCTGATAAGTGCTTTGAACAAGGTGAAACTTATCAGCTCAGCGCTTTTTATTGTCTTATGTATCTCTGAGAAAAATACGAGAGCAAAAAACTTATGTTTTACTCTTTGGCGTCCTCAACTCACAGAAGTTCCGGGTTGCACACACTTTTCAGCAACAAACTCAGAGTAGCTCATGCCAGCGTATTTTTTAAAACACCTGCTGAAGTAGT
This sequence comes from Butyrivibrio hungatei DSM 14810, assembly GCF_900143205.1. Classification (GTDB taxonomy): domain Bacteria; phylum Bacillota; class Clostridia; order Lachnospirales; family Lachnospiraceae; genus Butyrivibrio; species Butyrivibrio hungatei. The sequence continues at coordinate 470,167 of NZ_FRDH01000003.1, forward strand.
TTGGATCAGGTATCCCTACTTCAGAAGCTGTTTGATACATCTTGTAGCCGTTCTCTGCGTATTTGATAGCCTTCTTCATGCGAAGATCAGTCAGATATTCCACAAAGTTCTTGCCAGTGTCCTGCTTGAATTTCCTGGATAAATAGCTGGAACTAAATCCAAAGTTCTGAGCAATAAAGGCAAGATTAAGCTTAGAATCAGTGAAATTCTCTTTTACATACTTCTTGATAACCTCAGTAGCATTAGCTTCTCCAAGATTCCCCTCTTCGGAAATCTCTTCCTCAGACTCACCAGCAGACTTCAGTTCTTCAGAATAGGCTGTCTCACTACTTTCAAGTTTTTCTTTTGCCCTCTCCAAAACCTTGGTAACCTCAGCTCTCACCATAGGCTTTAACATATAGTCAAAAACAGGCAGACTTACGCACTTTCTGGCATATTCAAACTGGTCAACCGCCGTCATGATGATAATTATCAGATTAGGATAGCGGCCGGTTGCTACTGTTGTAAATTCAATTCCATCCATAAATGGCATATTGATATCAACAAAGGCTATATCAGGCCTTAGCTCATCAATAGTATTGATAGCCTCAATCCCGCTGGCAGCTTCGCCAACTACCTGCATGCCCAGGCTCTCATAATCAATTGATGCCCTCATGAGCTTTCTTGCAGACTCCTCGTCATCAATTATCATGACCCTATACGTTCTTCCCATAACCTTATTCACCCCTTGATGCCAATGCCGACTTGTTTGGAATGATAAACTCGATCTCAGTAAATTCCCCAATTTCACTTGCAATCCTAACTACGTCATCCCTGCCGGCATAATATCTTATTCTCTCAATAGTTCCCCAAAGGCCAAAACTCTCTGAGTCATTTGAATCCATCTCTTCCCTTTTTGAACAAAGGATCTTGTCTATATCCTCCTGCTTCATTCCAACTCCAGTATCCTTGACTGTCAGATGAAGTTCTCCATCCACAAGCTTACTGGTTATCTCTATTTTACCCTTTTCCCCCTTCATTCGTATACCATGGTAGATGCAATTTTCCACAAGCGGCTGCAGGATAAGCTTTGGTACCACAAAGTCCTGAGTTTTCTCGTCAATATGGTACTCATCCTCCAGGATATCGCCATATCGCAGCTTCTGAAGAGACAGGTAATCCTTAACTATCCATATCTCCCTTGAAAGAGGTATCTCCCTGTCTCCCTTACTAAGGAAGTTTCTGTAAAAGCTGCCCAGGGTTTCCAGAGCATCATGAACCTTCTCAGCTCCGGAATCCATGGCCATATATCCTATGGTCTCTATCGAATTATACAAAAAGTGCGGTTTTATCTGCTCCTGCAAAACTCTAAGCTCCGCCCTTTGCAGTGTCTGTTCCTTCTCAACAAGCTCATCAAACAGCTCATTTACATGGTCGATCATGCTGTTGTAGTCGCCCTCTAGCATTTCAAGTTCGCTGTAGGGCACCTCTACGTCAATCTTCCTTAGCTCACCCGACTTCTTATTATTCTCCATTGACGCAGACAGCTCATATATTGGATTGGTGATGGTCTGTCTTATGAAAAGAACTACATATACCGCAATGATCATAAATACAGTCAAAAGAAACAGTAGTACATACAGCATTCTAAAAGGAATGCCCTCCATACCGTAGGGTGATACCCTAAGTATCACTATAGGCAGGTTTGGCACCTGACAGCCAGACAAAAGCTGACTCTCGCCCCCGATCTTGATATTCCTGTACTTTATCTTTTCACTTAGAAAATAATCATCAAAATACTGCGCATAGCCCTTATTTCCTGCGATATAAGTGCCGTCATCTCCAAGGATACAGATATTATTGTATCGTATTCTAACGAGCATCCTCTCAAAGACGTTATTTGAAATATTCATCAGAAGAATTCCGGTTCTCTTCTGAGAGGATGTATCATAAATAGCTCTACCCACAGTAACTACAGCCTTTGAATCCTTTCTGGCAGCTATACCAAAGGTATCAAGGGACACCACAGTACTTCCAAAACCATCATAGATTTCCTGTTTCCACTCATTGCCATCCATGCGGTCATAGTCATAAATATACATAAAGTTCCTGGTGGCAAGCATTATCATATCTTCTCTAAATACCATGACAGTATCGACACCCTCAGTAACATTGAGAATATCCATAATACCGTACCTGGCATCATTTATCATACCTATATCAACGGAAAGTGTGGATGCTCTAAGGAAGGTCACAAGCCTGTCTTCAGTCATGATAAGTCTTGAAAGAGACATGTACTTTTCCATTTCAGAGCTGATATTACTTGAAAGAGTCCTAAGAACATTCTCCGAATCCCTCATTCCGTAATCTATCTGCTCTCTCTTGGTAATGACATAGGTTGCCAGCATAAATGCTGCAACAGTAGAAAGAACTATGCCCAGGATCACCTTCTTTAGGCTAGATGAAAGAGTCTTTTTCTCATTAAGTTCGTTAACACGCCGCCACAAAAACTTTCTCATATTCCCCCACAAACTAAAAAACGTTTATCCTATTATACAACAAATTTCAGCAGTACCCTCACAAAAAGGATACTGCTGAAAAAAAATCAACATTATTATGATCAGCCCTTAACAGCTCCGGCAATGAAACTTGAGGTGATCTTGCCACTTAAGAAGATGTAAACGATAAGTGTTGGGAATGTAGCAATTACAAGGGCTGCACCGATTGGTCCCCAGTCAGTTGTGTAGGCTCCGGAAAGTGCTTTGATACCTACAGGAAGTGTCCTGTGGAAGGAATCGGAAATAAAAACATTTGCAAACATAAACTCATTCCAGCACTGAAGGTATGAATAAACACCAACAGTAGAAAAAGCAGGCTTCATAAGCGGCAGAATGATCTTGAAGAATGTGCCAAACAGTCCGCATCCATCTATCCTGGCTGCTTCATCAAGGGCCATTGGAATCTCTGACATAAATCCTGTACAGATGAGGATTCCCATTGAAAGAGCAAATGCTGAATAAGGAACAATAAGTGTTGAATACTTATTGAGCCAATGTGCCTTGGACAAGATTACATATACAGGAACGATTGAGGCCTGAATAGGAATCGTAAGTCCCAGCATAAAGAATGCATTGGCAAGGCCGCTTAGTTTCCACCTGATCCTCGTGATAGCGTAGCATGCCATCAGAGCTGCCATGAGCGATATGCCAATGGCAAGAGTAGTTACAAGTAAACTGTTAAAGAAATACAGTCCCATGTTTCCTGTCTTCATAGCGGATGTGAAGTTAGACCACAACCAGTGCTTTGGAAGACCTATAATATTGGATCCAAATATCTCCTCATTTGACTTAAGTGAAAAAGTAAACATGAAGTATATTGGAAATAGATTTATGATAGCCCATATACCAAGGAATATGTATACAAAGACCTTGAGTATAGGCTTAGATTCTTTTAATGTATAGCTCTCCATATTTAATCATCCTTTTCCTTAAATGCTGCTGTGATAAGTAGTGCAAAGGCAAAGCACAATATGATCAGCATAACTGATATGGTACTTCCCATTCCGTATCTGTTTCTAAGAAACAGCATGTTCTCAAGAAGTGTACTTGGAACTTCAGTAGACTGGAATGGTCCGCCCTCTGTCAAAATACGAACAAGGTCATAGGTCTTAAGAGAACCTGTTACAGCAAAGATAACGCTTACCCTGAGAATTGGCTTGATTATTGGGATGATAATATATTTATCTACCTGCCACTTTGTAGCACCATCCAGCATTGCAGCTTCTCTAAGGTCGATGTCTACCCCTTTGACACCAGCGTACATAAGAAGCATGTGGTATCCAACATATTGCCAAACAGTTGGAACGATGATACTTCCAAGAGCAGTCTTAACATCTCCTACCCATACATGTTTTAAATGTCCCAGATTAACGGCATCAAGGAATCTGTTCAAAAGGCCGTAATCAGGGTTGTAGATCTTGAGCCAGAGCTGACCGATAACTACTGTTGAGATCAGAACCGGCATAAAGAATATTGATAAAAATGTCTTTTCTCTTTTAACACCTCTTCCAAGCAAAAGAGCCAGTAAAAGAGCCAGCGGTAACTGGATAAACACTGAAAAGAACGCCAAAATAAGTGAATTCTTGAGTGATGTTATAAACTTGATAGAACCGTTTGTGAAAAGCTCTATGTAGTTGTTAAATCCAATGAATGTCCCTTCTGAAAATCCATTCCAATCATACAAGCTTCTATACAAAGAAACAGCGATAGGTGCGATCAGAATGCTGATAAACAAAAGCAGACCAGGAAGTAAAAAGACGAAAATAGCAAGCCCCTTCTCTATATCTCTTTTTCTTCTTTGTTTTTTTATGTTTTTAATTTCTTCCATACACTAACTACCTTCCCAAAGCCTAAAAATGGTCCTTCCTGCTACAAAGGAGGAAGCGCAGGAAGGACCAAATATTCTAGTTAATTACTGAATGTCCTTAGATAATCCTTCGATAAACTGCTTGCCATCGAGGAGGCATCCATAAACCTGATCAACATATGAAAGATATGTGTTAGCTGAATCAGCGTTCATAGCTGTATCACCAAAGAGTACGTATGTGTCAGCCTTTGAGCAGATCTCTGCAACTGCCTTTGTAAGCTCGTTAACTGAGCTTGTGTCACCATAAGGTGTCCATGCAGGAAGTCCGCATCCATCAAGGTATCCATAGTGGCAGATAAGCTTACCAAGCTCGAAAGCGTAGTCAGCAGCTTTCTCAGCGTTAGGTGAAGAAGCTGAAACTGCAAGTGTATCTGAAGGTCCACCGATGAGCTGTCCAAGCTTAGCCTTGTCAGCGTTGATTACTGGGAACTCACTTACTCTTACCTTAGGGAAGAACTCTTCGTTTGCAGCGAAGTCTGCGCAGTTCCATGTACCATTCATGTAGAATGCATACTTACCAGCCATGAAGTTGTTCTTAACTTCGTCGTTTGTAAGACCGATTCCTGAAGGATCGAAGTAACCGTTAGTTACAAGTGCCTGGAATGTGTCAACAGCATCAGCTACGTCCTGGTTGTTCCATGTAGCTCTTCCAAGGAAGATGTCGTTAAGTGTATCTGCGCCAGCACTCTTCTCGATAACTGACTCAAGGTACTCAGTAACGCACCATGTCTCTTTTCCTGCACATCCGAAAGGAATGATTCCCTTAGCCTTAAGCGCATCACAGCAAGCGATGAACTCATCATATGTTCCAGGAATCTCGTCGTATCCTGCTTCCTTAAGAAGATCCATATTAGCGAAGAGACCAACGATGTTCATTGTTGTAGGAACACCATAGTGCTTTCCGTTATATGTTGTATTTCCAAGCATAACTTCTGGAAGTTCATCCTTGTAGTTCTGATAAGCATCATCAAGGCAATAAACCTTACCAGCATCTACGAAGTCACCAAGGAATGCACATGACCATGTAAAGAAGATATCAGGTAACTCGTTAGCAGAAACAGCAGCTTTGATCTTTGTCTTGTAAGACTGGTTCTCAAATGCTTCCCAAGTAAAGTTTACTTCAGGATGTGCTGCCTGCATGTCAGCGATTGCTGCTTCATAAGCGTGACGGTTAGAATCACTCTCTGTAGCAATACACCACATAGTAAGATCGATCTGCTCGCCACTATCTGTAGTAGCTGTAGCAGTGTCTGTTGTTGTCTCAGCTGGAGCCTCTGTAGCTGCTGCAGTAGCATTTGTGTCTGTTCCTGCATCAGATGAAGCTGGTGCACTGGTGCTGCCGCATCCAGCTATGGACAGAGCCATTACACCCGTCAACAACATTGAAACAAAACGTCTCATTTTCATAACTCACCTCTCCTTTTTTCATAAAAAAATGTGTGTGTGTTTATCTAAAGCGTTTGCCGCTTTGGAACTAATTAAGAGCTATTTTTGTCATAGGCCATGGATAGTCGATCGTAAGCTCATCCCCGTTTAATGTGTAGTAAAGATATGCATCTTCTATAGGATCATCATACATAAGTCTGATGCAGGAATTTTCTTCATCAACACTGTAATGTCCGTTAAAGAAGCCTTCTTCACTAAATTTCCCATCTTCTGTAAATACATATGACCAGCCGTTATCCTGAAGCCATGTTCCAACAATGCTGCCCTCAGTTTCTTTTCCGGAAAGCTTATATGTTGACTTCTCATAAAGAAGCATCGTGTCGCCTTCCATCTCATATCTGAGCTTTTCTTCTGAACCATCTTTGGCCTTCAGAGTGATATATGTATCATCCTTGGAATAAGAATAATCATTGCCCTTATATACTGCTTTACCATTATCATAAAAAGATACGACTTCTTCAGTAGGTTCGTAGGCATATGCCCAGCTTTCAGTTTTTTTGCCGCATCCCGTAGGAATGATCAGGAGTAGTAAAAAAGCGACTGCCAAAAATGTTCTCTTTGCTGCTCTCATTTTTTGTCACCTTCTTCTCACTTATTTTATAAATTAACTATAAACAAAGGGAGCAAAAGAATTAATGTAATTCTTTTACTTCATTAAGCACAATTTTTACTTTTTATCGTATACTTTTTTGTGCAATTTTTCACCAATTTAAATAAGTTTAGATGAGGCTATACAAAAGCGCATAAAAAATGCAGCAGATAATCTTACTTATCTGCTGCATTCTTTGTACATATTAACTATTACGATCTATCACATATTGTAATTGTCTTCTAAAGCCTTATTTCTTACATCAACGTAGTACTTTTTGTAGTTGTCCTGATCTACATATACGTCAATATATGAACCAAGCTCATAGAACTCATTTGGGTTAAAGTAAAGATTGTTACTCTTAAATTCAATCTTTTCTCCAGTTGCAGGATCAACATATCCGCAAAATACATTGTATGGATTCATACCATTTACTGTAATGAAGGTGTTAAGCTCAATGCCTTCAACTACAGCGTGGACAAGTCTTCCATTTTCCATAAGGCGTTTCTTTTTGCCCTCTCCTGAGGCTGTAACTCCAAGGATCGTAAAGCCAATGCTTCCAAATACAAGGAAGAAGAATCCAAATATAAGAAGGAAGAATATTGCTTCGCCCTTTTTCAAAACCTTTGTAGGATTTTTAGGGTCAACTACAAGGGTGATGGTGTTTCCCTCATAAGTTGATGAATCATAAAAATCAAGTCTGATGTCCTCGTAAAGTGTTCCGTTGTAAGTATAAGAAACAAATACTCTATAGTTTCTATCGCCATCACTATCCCTATATTCTTCAATCCTAGTTACTGTAGCTTCTATTTCATCGCCGCTATTTTCTGCTTTTGTAGTTGCTACAAATGCAATTATACCAATCAGTAAAAACACTACTGACAGTACTGCAAACACAGCTCCAACAATCCTTACTGTGTTAGCATTATTTGCTCTAGTTCTTATAACTCCTGAATTTCTCATGGTTACTCCTCTTTCCTTAGCGTATTTATCTATTAAGCAGTTCTTTTACCATCAAGACATTTTCCATGTCTTTCTTTTTATAGTCCACATCTATTCCTGTCACACTGCTTTCAAGCTTTGATAACTCATCAAGCTCATCCCAGCTTACAAGGCAGGCATGAAGCTTATTTTCTGTATCTTTAGTGATTCTGCTAATGCCCCCATTCGCATATAGCTCAGCTCTTTTCTTAAGTTCATCTTTTTCCATCTTCCTGTAGCCACAAGCATGATGGAATGCGTTCCATCTAAGGTGCTCTGATTTAGCAAGATTTAGTAGCATCTCCTCTGGTATGGTGTCCATCTTATCTACGCCAATCCTCTTAAGAAGGCTGCTAAGATAATCCGCACTTGCTCTAGAACTCATTCGATCAAAATATCTGCAATCTGCCCAGTTCTTTTTGGCCGATGCATCATTATGACAATACTGATGATTGAGCATTTTAGCAAAATCATCCATATGACCACCATACATGATATCTGCGTCATATAGTCCTGAACACTCGGTAACCTGGCCACTTTGGTATCTGACAACGCTGTCATTATTGCACTGATAAACTGGAATATCAATCTTACTACCTGACATAAGTTCCAGAATATTCATGGCAATCTCTCTGCCAACTCCGGAATCGCCTACTGCCACAACTATGTACTTAAGAGCCTTAAGCTCATTGCTTAGATACTCTGCAAACTGTCTGCTACGACCATCATATGGTTCAAAGGTAATATCATAATTTTCCAAAAGAGACTCATGTCTCATTCTAAAAAATCCGTCAGTATTTTTACCATTTGAGTCAAAGACCTTGATCCTGAAGGAGCTGCCTTCAAACTGGCCATTTTCTACGATCTTCTCAAGAATCTCCTGGCCTTTTCTTCCAAATCCAACAAGGAGCACATCTGTATCCTCAGTAGCTCTACCCTTCTCGTCAAAAGAAATTGCATCGCACAAAGGATACTTCTGTATAAGGAGTCTCGCCACAAGCTCAGCCTTATCAAATACCCTTACTGTACCATAACCATATTTTTCGCCATGAGCCTGAAGCGGTTCGCCATTATGTTCCTCATGTCCATAAAGAACCACCTCTGTCTGCTGAGGATCAATATCTGCATCCTTAAGGCATTTAAGAAGCTTCTGGGCATATTCGTAGTTAGCATCAATGTTGCGGGAAAGAGCACTGAGTCTTATCTTGCCTTTTCCTTTTTTAACAGAAAGTCTCTCTAGAAGCTTTCTATCCGGATTTAGAGCAACATTATCAGTATATAATAATCCTCCCATCTTGCTGATGTCAGACTCTTTTCCTGCGCTGCTTGTTCCGACAAACACTACAGACGCATGCTTGTTTTCAGCAAGATTTCTACCATAGGCTATGGAGTTACCTGTAATTCCATAGATAAGCTCTACGTCATTCACCTTAAGAAACCATGATCTTAATCTCTTCAAAGTTCCCTTGGCAACTGCCATGATGATAGCACTGGCCATTGAATAGTAGGCAAGGAAGTGAATAGCCCAGAACAGGACCATCCATGGTGAATCTTCCCCCGCAAACTTCTGAAAAGCAGCCACATCATTGATTCCGGCAAACATTCTGCCCACATCAACAATAGTCTCAAATACATCTGCAAAAAACGAGCCACTTCCATAGGCATTTGCTGCACCATACAAGCAAAAGCCACCTGTAGAAGCTATGAGAAAAGTGATCCCAAGCCACTTTTCTCTATTGTCCTGATTAACCGCCAAATACAAGATCACTGCAGTAAAAATAGCTGCAGCCACCACAATTACCGCTACATACCCCATGTTTTTAATCTCCAGTATCAGTCTCCAAAATACTTCTGATAAACATCCATAAGACTCTTAGTAGTTACATTCTCATCCGCTACCAAGGATACAGAGTCCCATAGCTTCTCGTTTAACTGCTTGTTCAAAGTAGAAACAAAGGCATCGTACTGTTCTCCAAAAACTTCTCTTTTTCTTTGAGCAACAATCTTGATCTTGTTGGCCTCAGTCTCTTCTCTGTTAAAGGTAGTTATGCACTTTATGATGGCAAAACCATCCTCTGTTTCCACAATATCACTGATCTCACCTGTTCCCAGATTGAATGCAGCTTCTTCATATACAGAATCTACTTCATGCTTGCCAAATGACATGGTTCCCTCATCCGCTTCGTTGTACTCAGACATAAGTTCTTCAAAGCTATTGCCCTCCTTAAGAAGCGAAAGAACTGTCCTTGCAGTTGCATAGACCTGCCTCTTGTCCACATCATTTAACGGAACCTTTTCGCCGGTGGCATCCAGTGTATAAGTCTTTAAAAAGATCTGCTCAACTGTGATCGTTCTTGCTTCATCATCACTGATCTCAGGATTGATATCCCTTATGATATACTCATATAACTTGTCCGCAAGAGCCTGCTGACAGTATATTGAGTTTATCTCAGCCTCTGTCACATTGTTCATTGCAGCAATATCTGCATCAGACAAAGAGCTATAGTATTCCTTAGCTGCAGTTTCAGCCAGTTCAAGCTCTTTCTCCGTAAGACTTATGCCTGTATCCTGCGCCAAAAGATTCATAGCCTTTATCTGGGCAATCTTGGCCAGCACTGAATCTTTTAGCCTCTGCTCAACCGTTCCTGAATCAGTCTCTTCCTGCCAGATTCCAAGACCAAAGGTATCCTCATAACCCTCCTGAGTATTAACAAGGTATACCATAGCCTCAGATAAGGTACATATGGAATCTTCTATTCTAAAGACCTCATCATTAGAAAAGCCCGTAGTAAATACAACTCTGGTATTCTCAATTTCATTACCACAGCCGGTGAGCGTGAATGAAGCCATCATAAATGTTGTCAAAAAGCATGTAAGTAGTCTGTGTCTTTTCATAGTTTGCTCATAATACTACGTGCGACAGAAATACCGTTGGCACTTGCCTGCTGAAGTCCTCTAGTTACGCCAGCTCCATCTCCGATAGCACGAAGTCCCTTGATACTAGTCTCAAAATCCTTATTTACGATTACTTTATTTGAATAGAACTTAACTTCAACGCCATAAAGAAGTGTCTCATCAGAAGCAATTCCTGGTGTTACCTTATCAAGCGCCTGGATCATCTCATCAAGATCCACCATGATCCTGTGAGGGAATACCAGTGAAAGATCTCCAGGTACCGCATCCTTAAGAGTTGGGATAAGGTTGTTTCTGCAAAGTCTCTCTTCTGTAGTTCTACGACCTCTTCTAAAGTCACCGTAGGTCTGAACTAAGATCTTTCCTCCGCAAAGCATGTTTGAAAGCTCTGCAATCTTCTTACCGTATTCAATAGGTGTCTTGAAAGGCTTAGTGAAATTCTTGGATACAAGAAGCGCAAAGTTTGTATTGTTTGTCTTAAGCTCTTTTCCCTTGTAAGCATGTCCGTTTACTACTGCAAGACCGTTCTCATAGTACTCAGTTGCAACCTCACCTGATGGATTAGTACAGAATGTACGAACCTTGTCATCAAATGTAGGTGTGTGATAGATGAGCTTAGCCTCATAGAGGTTCTCGTTAAGGAACTGCATAACTTCATCTCTTACCTCAACACGAACACCAACGTCAACTGTACCAGGCTTAGTCTCAATTCCGATCTCTTCACACTTGTCCTTGAACCAGTCAGCACCTTCTCTACCAACAGCACTTACGATCTCAGGTGCAGTGAATACATCACCCTTATCAGTCTTAATACCTGTTGCAGTTCCATCTTCTACAATGATATCTGTAACCATAGTATTGAACTGGATCTCTACTCCCTTATCAAGGATATGCTGCTGAAGCTTGGAATAGATCTTGTAACCTTCCTCTGTTCCAAGGTGTCTGATAGGGCACTCAACAAGCTTTAAGTTAGCATTGATAGCTTTTCTACGGATCTCACGGATCTCAGCTTCCTTGTCCACACCGTAAACGCTCTTGTCTGCACCAAACTTAAGGTAGATCTCATCTGACTCGTGAATGAGCTGTGTAGCAACATCATAGCCAAGGATCTCTGGGAGATTTCCTCCAACATCAGGAGAAAGAGAGAGCTTACCATCTGAAAAAGCTCCTGCCCCTGCAAATCCTGTTGTGATAGAACAAGGCTTACAACCAGCACATGTCTTTGTCACTCTCTTAGGACAATTTCTCTTTTCGATTGAACGTCCCTTCTCTACAATAAGAACCTTAAGATCAGGTCTCTTTTCCATAAGTTCATAGGCGCAGAATATACCACCTGGGCCCGCACCAATAATGATTACGTCATATTTATTTGCCATAAGAATAAATCCTCCTATTTCTATGTAAGCAACTCATTATAACATATATGAAATCAAATTTAAAAAGCATGGATCATAGGATGTATCACCATGATCCATGCTGGTTTTAGTTAGCTGTTTTCAAGTATCATCTGCTGCTTCTATACTGTACAGGCGTCATTCCATATTTCTTTTTAAAGAGTCTGTTGAAATGCTCAACATTCTGATAACCCGCAGCCTCTGCAACCTTCTCGACCTTCATGTTTCCATTTCTAAGAAGAGTGCTGGCCTTGTTAAGTCTGATCCTCTTTACATTTTCGCCAAAGGTCATGCCTGACTTTTCCTTAATATATTTAGAAAGGTAAGGCTTGGACAGATAGAACTGATTGGACAGATCATCAAGTGTTACAGTCAGGTAGTTCTCCTGAATGTAATTGATGATGGAGTTGATCCTCTCATCTTTGCTGTTCTTGATATCTCTAACGGTATCGATCTGGTTTACTGCTATTACAAGAGCGTTGATAGAAGATCTGATGATATCTTCATCAATACCTACCCCCCAGAACTTCTTGCCATTGTAGGTGATTCCTACATATGTGCAAGCCTTAGAAGATGATCCTCTTGAAAGAGCGTGCTCTTCATAAGTAGAAAGCTCATAGCTCACGTTAAAGTACTGCTTGATAGCGTTGCTGACAGCATCAAGACGACCATTACCATTAGCTTCAACAGTGTGATCCTTATCTGCATGACTTATAGTGATCTCTGCAAGAATACCATCTATCTGCTTGAAGTGGCACTCTGTGATCTTAAATATATTGTCATTGTGAATGTATTTATCTTCAAAGATCTGATAAATACGTGCTGGTGAAAGCTCAGCATGCTCTCTGTCAGAGATATCCTTGATGGTGTAGCTGACATCTGCCTGCATTTCTTTAGGAACCATCATGCCATAGTTAGTCTTTAAGATGTAGCTTACACCGCCCTTACCAGACTGGCTGTTGATCCTGATAACATCTCCGTCGTACTCTCTTCCAAGATCCTTTGGATCGATAGGAAGGTAAGGAACTGACCAGATTCCGCCGTCCTTCTTTTGCTCGTGCCATACAAAGCCCTTGGAGATAGCATCCTGATGTGATCCGGAAAAAGCAGTAAATACAAGCTGTCCAGCATATGGCTGCCTCTCGTAGATACGCATTCTGGTAAGTCTCTCATAGGTCTCACCAATCTCCGTGATATGGCTAAAATCAAGTCCTGGATCTACTCCATGAGAATACATATTGATTGCAAGAGTTACAATATCGACATTACCTGTTCTCTCACCATTTCCAAAAAGTGTACCCTCAATTCTATCAGCTCCAGCAAGGCATCCAAGTTCTGCGTCGCTGACACCAGTTCCTCTGTCATTATGTGGATGAAGAGAAAGAGTTACAGCATCGCGGTACTTAAGATTCTTGCTAATGTACTCAACCTGAGTTGCAAAAACGTGTGGCATTGCAATCTCTACAGTTGTAGGAATATTGATGACAACCTTGTTGTCCTTCTTTGGCTTCCATACGTCAAGAACTGCATTGCAGACTTCTACAGCATAGTCCACCTCTGTTCCAGGGAAGCTTTCTGGAGAATATTCAAAAGAAAAATTACCAGTAGTCTCTTTTGCAAGCTTATCAAGAAGCTTAGCGCCTTCAACAGCAATCTTCTTAACCTCTTCTTTGCTCTTTTTAAACACCTGCTCACGCTGAGCTACAGATGTGGAATTGTAAAGATGGATGATAGCTCTTGGCGCTCCCTTAACAGCTTCAAAAGTTCTTTTGATAATATGCTCTCTTGCCTGTGTCAGAACCTGAACTGTTACGTCATCAGGGATCATATTCTTCTCAATAAGTGTTCTTGCGAACTCAAACTCAGTCTCAGAAGCTGCAGGAAATCCAATCTCGATCTCCTTGAATCCAAGTTTTACAAGCATGGTAAAGAACTCCAGCTTCTCATCAAGGCTCATAGGCTCAATAAGTGCCTGGTTGCCATCTCTTAAATCAACGCTGCACCAGATAGGTGGATGATCAATATAGTCCTTAGTGACCCAGTCGTAGGTTACCTTTGGTGGCATGAAATACTGACGTTGATACTTCTCTACATTCCTCATAACTCACTCCTCTTGATGTTTTTTAACATGTGAATATTAATTTTGCTCTTGTTTGTTGATTATATTTATAATACTCACATTAATTTCGCACATATTAGTTGATAAATATTATGATACCACAAATTTGCGCAATTACATCATGGCAAACTTAATCTCTTTTATTGATAAAAATTAATATAAACGATTATTCGGTTCGCAAAAAGCGATATAAAATCAGCAATAAATTCAGAGAAAAGAGATACCCTCAAAATCTATAATTATTTTCAGAATAAAATGAAAGGTTTATACTTATGAATCCAATAAATCCATTGATTCCATTGGACTATCCAGATCCAGATGTTATCCGCGTTGAAAATACTTTCTATATGGTCAGTACAACAATGTATTTCATGCCAGGGTGTGAAATACTGCGTTCCTTTGACCTTCTTCACTGGGAGCATGCTTCATACGTATATGAAACCCTTGACTCCACTCCTGCTCAGCGCCTTAACGGTAAGGAAAATATCTACGGACAGGGCATGTGGGCTGCCAGCATCAGATACCATCAGGGTACTTTTTACATCATCTTTGTGGCTAATGACACCCACAAAACATATCTTTTCAAGTCCAAAACAATAGAAGGCCCATGGAAAAAAAGTGAAATCAGCGGTTTCTATCACGATAACTCCCTCCTTTTTGATGATGACGGGCGTATTTTCATATTATCCGGAAACAGAGACATCTATTTAACTGAATTAAACGCTGATCTAACTGGTCCAAAGGAAGGTACGGACAGCATGATCATAATCAGAGATAAGTTAGATGCTTATCTTGGCTACGAAGGTGCTCACTTCTACAAAATCAACGGCTACTACTACATCTTCCTTATACATATGCCAAGAACAACCGGCAAAAGAACTGAGAGCTGTTTCTACGCCAGATCTCTTGATGACGAATTTGTCGGCCTTGACGTAATGGATGATGATAGAGGATTTAGAGGAATGGGCGTAGCTCAGGGCGGTATCGTTGATACTCCAGACGGAAAGTGGTATTCCATTTTATTTCAGGATAGCGGCGCTGTAGGTCGTCTTCCTATCCTGATGCCGATCACCTGGTCAAAAGACTCACCATCTATCCCTATATTTGGTGATAAGGGCGTAATACCTGAAGAGTTTTCCACACCAGACCTTAATCCCGGCTATAGTTATGCACCTCTTTTTGGAGATGATGATTTTAAGGGTGAGTTAAAGAGCTTTTGGCAGTACAATCATGAGCCAGACAAAGCACTTATTTCACATAATAAGAATAATGGAACTTTCTCTATCACGACTGATAAGCTATGTAACAATATAACTCAGGCCAAGAATACCCTGACACAGAGATGTCTTTTCCCTAAATCCAAAGCTTCTGTAATGCTTGATGCTTCTAAAATCAACGAGGGCGATTACGCGGGGCTTTGCATACTCCAGAGTAACTACGCATTTGTTGCTGTCACCAAAAGAAATGGTGAATACTATCTTATTATGGGCAATCACGTTGTTACTGTACCAGGAATCTGGGGTGAAAGGAATGATGACTCCTTTGCTCTTGAACTATTCAAAGTAAAGCTCTCCTCTCCTAAAGTACGCCTTGCATCAGAAGCAAGCTTTGATCCTCAAAGATACACTGCTTCAAGCAGCGTTTGCCCTGATAAAGTAAGCTTTAGCTATGATATAGGGGATGGTTTTATAAGAATACTTCAGACTTCATCCCTTTCATTTAAACTCGATCACTTTACCGGAGCCAGATATGGACTCTTCAACTTCAGTACAGCTGAAGCCGGCGGAACTGCAGCCTTCTCAGAATTCAGATATGAAGAGGCTTAAGCGGATTTATAGAATAAAAAATTAATTATTTTTTCAAAAAAGCAACATTTTTAAAAAAAATGTTGTATAGTATATGAGTTATTCATTTAAAGATTATTTTTTTTGGAGGTTTTTTCAAATGAAAAAGGTCAATGACGCAGACAAGAACGCTATGCTTGATGCACTTCTTGCTGAGGGAGAGCAGTACACAGCAACAGCATTCATGAACACAATTCCATCAAGCATCGATTTCTTCAGCTTCTTCGGAGCAATCGGAGCAATTATCGGAAGCTTCTTCCCAGATGACGGATTCTCAAGACGCCACAACGGATATGTTGGTGTAACAAACAACAGCATCAACTTCGCTATCCTTAACATGTACAACGTAACAAAGCTTCAGAATACAGTAAAGATCAACTTCTCAGATATCACAAACATCAAGGTTAATGACAAGAAGACATATGCAAACGTAAATATCTGGGTTGGCAAAAAGAAATACTTCATTCAGCTTCCTAAAAAGCTTCTTGGTGCAAAGCTTGAGAACCAGGCTGAAAATGCTTCAGCAGTTGCAGCAGCACTTAGCAGACTTACAGCTTCAAGCGTAGCTTAATCATAGGGCATAACAAAACCCTGACAAAGGAAAACTCCTTGCCAGGGTTTATTTTTGCCCTTTTATAATGTTACCATTCACAGTTTTGGAGAATCCGCAAACTGGTTTCCCGGGGCCATGCCCTGCCTCTGCCCAGTAAACTACGGTGGGGCCGCCAGCCTGAAGTTTGTTTTTGTGAATCTCTAAGGATTTTTCTATGTTCATGAGCGTTATATTTCTTACTTTAAATTCTGTTTTGAAACACTGTCTGAGTCTTTGATGCCATTTTTGCTGTAAAGTTTTGTTTTGCCCTAATCAAAAAAACGGTACTTTTCTATATGCTCATGCAGCTTTTGTTTTAATACGCATGCTCTTGCTACATACTTGCAGGGCGGAATTTATAATAAGTGGTCATTGGAGCTACGCTCCACAAACAGAAAAAGAGACGACTCTCCAAGCTAGCTTGAGAGATCGTCTCTTTATTCTGTTGAAGAGCCCGCCTAAAGCGGGCGTGACCACTTATTATAAATTCTTATCGCCCTGCTTCAGACAACGCAAACCGCATGCGTTTCAAAAGCTGCTTATGAGCATAAGAAAATGGCGTTTTTTTGAAATCGTTCAAACCCAAAACTTTACATGCAAAAAATGGCAATCAAAGGCGACGCCACATTCACTTAGCGAAGAATGAGCTTAGTGAATGACGCACAGAGTGTTTTGTTTCAAAGAATTTAAAGTAAGAAATATAATGCCATGAACATAAAAATCCGAAGGATGAACAAAAACAAACTTCAGGCTGACGGCCCTACCGCAGTTTACTGGGCAGAGGCAGGGCACGGCCCTGGGGAACCAGTTTGCGGATTCTCCATACGTTGTGAATGGTAACTTTATAATATATCAATATGTTCGCCGGCAAGAGCCTTGTTCATACTACGGACTGCACAGAACTTGCCGCACATAGAACAGGTATCGTCAAATTCTGGTGCTCTGTCTGCACGGATTGCTTTGGCTGTCTCAGGGTCAATGGCGCATTCCCACTGTCCTTCCCAGTCAAATACCCTTCTGGCATCTGCCATTTTGTTATCAATATCCATGGCGTGAGGGATCTTTTTGGCTATATCAGCTGCGTGAGCTGCGATCTTGGAAGCGATGATTCCCTGCTTAACATCATCTACGTTAGGGAGAGCAAGATGCTCAGCTGGTGTTACATAGCACAGGAAAGCTGCACCTGCTGCCGCTGCCATAGCTCCACCAATTGCAGATGTAATGTGGTCATAGCCAGGAGCAATATCTGTGACAAGAGGTCCCAATACATAGAAAGGCGCTCCCATACAGATAGTCTGCTGTATCTTCATATTTGCTGCAATCTGATCCATTGGCACATGGCCAGGTCCCTCAACCATTACCTGTACATCTTTTTCCCAGGCTCTCTTAGTGAGCTCTCCAAGGCGCACCAACTCTTCAATCTGGCATACATCGCTGGCATCAGCAAGGCAACCTGGTCTGCAGGCATCTCCAAGAGAAATTGTAACGTCGTGCTCTCTGCAGATTTCAAGGATCTCATCATAATACTCGTAGAATGGGTTCTCTTCTCCAGTCATACTCATCCAGGCAAATACAAGGGAACCGCCTCTTGATACAATGTTCATCTTTCTCTTATGGTTCTTTATCTGATCTATTGTCTTTCTAGTAATTCCACAGTGAAGAGTTACAAAATCAACGCCATCCTCAGCATGAAGTCTTATAACATCAATAAAGTCCTTGGCTGTAAGCTCAGAAAGATCTCTCTGATAGTGGATAACGCTGTCATATACAGGAACTGTTCCCAGCATTACAGGACACTCCTCCACAAGCTTTTTTCTAAAGGGCTGTGTATTTCCATGAGATGAAAGATCCATGATAGCGTCAGCTCCCATATTTACTGCTGCCATAACCTTTTCCATCTCTACGTTGTAATCCTTACAATCCCTGGAAACGCCAAGGTTTACATTAATCTTGGTCTTAAGCATAGAGCCAACGCCCTTTGCCTTAATGCATTTGTGATTCTTGTTAGCACAGATAACAACCTGTCCTTTGGCCACAAGGTCTCTGATCTCCTCCGGTGTCCTGTATTCATCCCTTGCCACCTCTTCCATCTGAGGTGTGATGATACCTTTTCTTGCAGCATCCATCTGTGTTGTGTAGTTAGTCATTTTTGTTCTCCTTTATGTAATCTTTTGTTTTCCTATCTACCTTTATTTCTACTTTAAACTCTGTGAAGCAGTGGTCCTCTTCCATGTCCAAGATCCAGTCCCGCTCTGATACATTTTTCGAGGTATCTCTTGGCTTTTCTTACCGCTTCTTCAAGGTCATACCCAAGAGCAAGATTGCTTGCTATGGCACTAGATAAAGTGCATCCGGTACCATGGGTATTAGGATTATCTAATCTCCCACCTTCAAGCCAGATACCCTCCTTTTTATCTGGTAAATACAGATAATCCATTGATTTCTTTACAGCAAAAGAGCTGTGGCCGCCTTTTATAAGTACATTGCAGCCACAGGTCTCTCCAATTTTCTTACCTGCTTCTTCAATTTTTTCCCTAGAATCAAGGCTTTCATGAGGATTATTTCCCCCGCCTGATCCATCTTCTAATATGCCCAATATTGCTTCCGCTTCAGGGATATTTGGCGTCACCAGAGCGCACCTTGGAAAAAGCTCTTCTATCATGTATTTCCTTGAGTCTTTCCTTGATAGTTCCGTTCCCGATGTTGAGCTCATGACAGGGTCCAGCACTATGTTAAGAGCTTTATATCTGTCAATGCTCATTACTACTGCCTTCATGACCTCTAAGTTCGGCAACATTCCTATTTTCACGGCATTTGGATATATATCGTCAAACACTGATGTAATCTGGCTTTTAACATAATCTGCCGGTACTTCCATGACTCCCTGGACTCCCAGAGTATTCTGAGCAGTAAGAGCAGTTATAACGCTCATTCCATATACTCCATGAGCTTCCATAGTCTTTAGATCTGCCTGTATTCCAGCTCCCCCGGATGGGTCAGATCCCGCTATCGATAAAACTGTTTTCATACCATTCCCCTTAAATTGTTTTTGCCGCCTCAAGTAAGTCCCTTGCAGCCTTCTCAGGATCCTCAGATTTCATGATCGCTGATACCACGCAAATACCTGCTATTGGCGCCCCTTTCAATATCTGAAGGTTACTGCTATTAAGTCCTCCTATGGCATTTGCAGGAATTGGTACTGCTCTGCAAATATCTTTTAATGTATCAACAGAAGTCAGCACTGTCTTAACCTTAGTGGTTGTTGGATAGATTGCTCCAACTCCCAGATAATCTGCTCCCTGCTCGTAGGCTATTTTTGCCTGTTCCACAGTCTTTGTGGTTGCTCCGATTATCATCTTGTCGCCGACAATCTTTCTTGCTATATCTACAGGCATATCACTCTGTCCCAGATGAACTCCCTCCGCACCTATGGCCATAGCCACGTCCACGCGGTCATCTACCATAAGGGGAACGCCATACTTTTTAGTTACTTCATGAACCTTTTGTCCAAGCTCCATGTACTCTCTGGTGCTCTTATCCTTTTCCCTTATCTGCACCATAGTTACGCCGCCCTTTAATGCCCTCTCTATCTTTTCTAGGAAAAGAGCTTCTGTAAGGCCTGTACTATCTGTTACAAGGTAAAGTTTCATGCTGTCTTTATCTAGTCTCTCCATTTTCCCGTCCTACTCTTTTCTTATCTTTGCTAGTTTTCTTATATCCTCATCCTGCAAAAGGCTTACTTCATCTAAAAGCTTTACTAAGAATGTTCCGCTTCCGACAGGTTCTTTAGCCGCTCTTTCTCCAGCAATTCCAAGGAACGCACAGGCTTCTGCCACAGCTTCAATATCTTCCTGGGCCGCTAAAAAGCTCGCACATATAGCACCTAACATACAGCCAGTACCAGTGATCATTCCTAGTTCTTTGACACCGTTAGCTACAGCATAAGTCCTCTCTGTGTCAGTAACTATGTCAGTTTTGCCGCTAGCAAGGATCACCGCATCAAGGTCCTTAGCTAGCTTTTTTGCTACGCTAGCGATATCTTCTGTATTTAAGGAAGCGTCGCCATCAACGCCGCTTCCCTTGTAGTTATCATCATATAAAGCCTTTATCTCGGAGTAATTTCCCTTTATCACCAGAAATGGCTTGGATTCCTGAGTAGTGCATATGCAATCCATCGCTGTGATCAGTTTCTTGTAAAAGAACTCTTTTCTAATGTCAGAGCAAGCCACTCCCACAGCATCCACAACTATTGGAATCCTTTTATAGAGCGCTGTCTCAAAGGACTTTCTCATGGCTTCCATTCTTACATCCGATATGTTTCCAAGATTTATCAAAAGAGCATCTGCGGAATTTGTGATCTCTACAACCTCTGCCGGATGCTCAGCCATGATAGGCCTTGCTCCAAGTCCCAGAACCGAATTTGCACATTGCATAATGGATATTGGATTTGTTATGCAGTGGATCAGCTTATTACTGCACTTTAGCTTTTTTATGATTTCCATTTAAGCCGCCTTATCTTCGCTTCTTGGTACGTCTTTTAATGCATCCTGAATCTTCTTGAGCTGGCCTGTAGCCTTAAGTCTTAAAAGAAGCACAAATGCAATGCTTCCGCCGATCAAAGTTCCCATGATAAAGGATGGAACGTAAAAGAACCATGTAAGGCCTTCTTTACCCCAAAGGTAGGTCATTACAGGATATGAAACGATTGCTCCGATGATACCTGTTCCAATGATCTCACCAAGAACTGCAGCTATTATCTTGCCTTTTGATAATTTGTAGAAAATACCTGAAAGCGTAGCGCCAAACACTGCCCCAGTAAGCGCAAGGGGAGGAATCCCCATGATCATCATCCTGATAACACCTATCAGAACTGCGCAAAGAAATGCATAGGCAGGGCCCATAAACACTGCACATGTGACGTTGATAAGATGCGCCATAGGGCACATTCCCTCAACTCTTAGGATTGGTGATATTACAACTCCCAAAGCAACAAACATTGCAAGCATCACCATTCGTAGTAAGTAGTTACTTTTTTTCATAGCCATATCTCCTTGTGTTGTAGTGAGTGTGATAAGCAGACACAAACTCGAAAATACTTTGTATTTTCTCGTTCGTGTTGCTCGTCGTATACATGCATATACTTTTTCATGCAAGCATGAAAGTATATGCATGTGCACGACTCTGCTTATCACGGAAAACGGAAGCCACCATCTGGATAGCTTCCGCATAAATTCACTCCTACTAAAACAAGGCATCCCTACGTTGGCATTATCCAAATCAGGTTCTCGGTCGAAGGTCACACCTTCCTCTCAGCCTGTACTACAAGCTCCCGTTTCTTTAGTTGTCTTATTTGTTATACACCAACCACAGCCCAGATGCAATAGTCTTTATTACTTTTTTATCACCATTCGCAGCTTCAAGCTTTGGAGGGTGGTATAAATTCAAGGCTTTTGATGTTCGCGGTGGGCGAAGTATAGAGGGATCAGCGTAAGGAGCACTACTATGAGTCCTGCGATGAAAACTGCGTTTGTAGGCAGGTACTCTGTGAAGCCGAACTCATCTACGAATTCTCCACTGTTTTTGATGACAGGATTGGAAATGAGGGGTGCGATCACCATAGGTATCAATACGTAAAAGACGATTCGGATACCCTCAAACTGACCTCTTGAGTCCTCCGGATACAAGCGCTTGGACCACACTGTGATGGTCTGTAAAAAGAGGATATATCCGATACCTACAAACAACATTCCTGCCATAAGGTTAGGATTCCATACAGTGCTTGGATCAACATTTGTAGGTGATACCAAAAGTCCGATAATAAGAAGACCAATGGAATTAAGAATTATAGCTGCAAATATAAGTAGTGATGACCTATCAGCCTTTATAAGCTTAATAGCTGGAATTGTAACAAACATGGCTACAATAAGTCCCACACCCTCTATAAGTCCCATGGTATCAGCTGTAAAACCAAGGTAATAGATCATGAAGTTACCAAGATGTGAGAAATATACATTAAAAGAGATGAAGTATACCGCAAGCATCAGGTTTACAAATACAAGTTCTCTGTGCTGTAGATATGCTTTTAAGTTAAATATTGAAAAGAACTGCTCTGAGAAAGAACCCTTTATAGAAGGCTTTAGGTTATCCACATCCTTCATTCCAAACAGTGATATTATCCCCAAAAGAATCACACTTCCACCAATAACAGTAAAGAGTCTCATGTAGTTATCATCTGCGCCAACAAGAAGTCCACCAACTATAGTTCCTACAATTGTTCCTATTACAGGCTGAACTGCAAGTGCAGCTCCAAGTGCTCCCGAATTGTCAGGAGTCATATGATCATTGATCCAGGCATTAAAACCTATATCATTTCCCATAGATCCAAAGAAGCTCATGATGGCGTCTGCTGCCACAACAGCAAATGCGATTCCAATAAGCGCAGAATTGCTGCCCTTATTCATAAACTCTGTTGTTCCAAAGAGGATAGTGAAGATTCCCCAGAGAATGTAACCAACAGATACAAGCGTCTTTCTATTACCCTTTCTGTCAGATACACATCCAAAAAGAAATGTAGAAACTGTAGTTGCCGCCGCAGATATAGCCAGCATCCACGAAATGATAGTTGGGTCCTTGGCAATCTTGGCATACACAAAGGTATTAAACCATTGATTCTCCATGTTCCAACACAGCTGTCCCGCAAGACCAAGGAGCCATATCAAAGCCCAAAATCCAATACTGCTTTTTGCATTATTTTTCCCCATATTAGTTACCCCCTTTTAATAAAAGATAAGCTTTCTGCCCTTCCTTCATCTAATATCTCGAGTAATCGATACGCCGGTCCAGTAGGATGTGTTCTGCCAAGCTCCCAAGCCTCAACCGTTTTCTTGGATATCCCCATATAACTAGCAAAAACGCTCTGGGTCATACCTGCTCTATTTCTTATCTCTTTTATATCCTCATTTGAGTACTTTTTAACCGGCTCAATAACATATGTCGTAGTCTTTGCCTTCCCCAGACCTTTCTCATATGCTATCGCCTCTTGTAACCCTTCTTGCAAATCGTCAAATAGTGAGCTCATATTCACCTCCTATTTCTGGCTGCCTCTTCTTTCAAGGATTTAACAAGTTTCTTATAAATATCCCCCTCATATTTTATGGTATACCCTACATTGTAGGGTGTCAATCAAATATCTCTTTCCACAAAAATACCTTAAACAGTACAAACGCTACAACAGTGGTGAATATATCCGATACAAACTGAGCGGATATAACACCGTTTAATCCCATTGCCATAGAGAGAATTATCATAACCGGTAAGAACACAATTCCCTGCCTGCATGCAGACAACACAAATGCTCCAGTAGCCTTGCCTGTTGCCTGGAAGGAACATATTACAATAAGACATACGCCCATAAGAGGCATTCCTAGAAGCTGCATTCTGAGCATCATTACGCCCATCTTTATCATCTCAGGGTCAGTCAGGAATCTAGCGATAAGCCCATTTGCAAATGCAGATAAAAGAACCAAGAACACAATTCCAGTTCCGCCAGTAACAGCCATTCCGAAAGCCAATATCTTTTTTAATCTATCCTTAAGCCCAGCACCGTAGTTGTAGCCAATAAGTGGCTGTCCACCAAAAGCAAGACCTACGATCACCAGAAGCGCTATATTAACGATCTTGAGCACAATTCCCATTATAGCTATATTGTCATCACCGTATGGCTGAAGGAATCTGTTAGTAAGTGTAATACCTACTGTCTGCATAAGGTTTGTGATACTTGAAGGAAGCCCGATAGCAAGTATACTTCCAAAGGATACCGCATCAATACTAAACTGCCTAAAATCCATAGAAAGAACATTGCTCTTCTTTACAATAATTACCACAAAGAAGATACATGTCACGATATATCCAATAACTGTAGCAATAGCTGCACCTGCTGCCCCCATTCCAAGTCCAAAGATAAATATTGGATCAAGGATCATGTTTACAACTGTTCCAACGATGGAACCGATCATGGACTGTAGTGACATTCCCTCTGCTCTTAATAGGTTAGATGGAACAAGTGAAAAGATAACAAAGGTTGATCCAAGTATAAGCCATGAATAGTACTGATCAGCGTAAGTATAAGTCTGAGCGGTAGAACCTAATACCATAAGTATCTGCTTTTTAAAAGCAAGCATGATTACTGTAAATACTAAACCTGTAATGATCGCACTATAAAAGCACAGAACACTCTTCTTTCTAGCATCATCTGTATCGTGAGCTCCAAGAATTCTAGATATAACAGAGCTTCCACCAATACCAAATATATCTCCTATTGCCAAAAGAAGTGTGAAAAGTGGCGCACATAGTGATATTCCTGCAATTAAATTAGTATTTCCTGTAAGGGCAATGAAATAGGTGTCCACTAGATTGTAAACAAGGGTCACAACCATTCCCATTACTACAGGAAGTGCCATTTTCATATAGGCCTTTGGAATAGCTTCTTTTTCAAATAAATCGTTTTGCATAACTGACCTCACTAAAACATATTATTAAAACAAAAAATCCATAACCCGCTAGGATTATGGATTTCCGTACCGTGGCAGAATCTCTTCCGCCCTACTAACAATATTTTCAACGGGGTTTATGCTACCATTACAATTTTTAATTGTCAAACCTTTTATCTTAGGATCTCATCAATCCTTGCTTTTTCTTTGTAGTCCTTGTCAAATTGAGCCACCTCCGTTATCTATAATTATACCTATATATGCTATAATATAGAATATAAACTATCGTTTTTTCACAGTTTCTTTTTCCAATACGAGGGTACGAATATGTTGATGAAGATACCTGAAGGTACTGTCATAATCCGCGAAGGCGAAGTAAATATGGACATGTACAAGATAATAAGTGGAAATGCAGAAGTATACACAGGTTATGGTACAGATAAAGAGGCCATTCTTGGTATTCTTTCAAAAGACGATTATTTTGGAGAGATGGGGCTTTTGACTCAGAAGCCAGCAATATACACTGTTGTGGCATTCAATGACATGGCGGTCATGAGGATTACTCTTGCAGATATCGACGAATACATTAAGAGTAATCATCACGACACCTTCGTCATCATGAAGAAAATGGCTGAATCCATGTACAACATGAAATACAGCATGGATATGTTCGTAAAAGACGTGGCTGAGGGCCGCGTGGATGTTAGAGAAAAGAACTATCAAGGGTTCTTTTCAAATCAATTTGCCAAGTACAATGTTCGCGGCGAAGTCGCCGGAACAAAGTACGAGAAAAAGAAATAAGATCTATCAAGTAAGCTCATAAACAAGGTTTCTAAGCTCCTGCTTTCTGTCATTAAGAAGCAGGAGCTTATTATAATTGTAATAAGCTTCATTACCTGTATCCTTAACAAATTTAAGGCTATAATATGCGTTAGAAAGCTCAGTGATGAAGATTACCATCTCCTGGCTGCCAGTCAGAGACTCTGGATTGCCAAAAGTCTCTTCAACAAATTCAAAGCTGTGTGTCAGGTGAGTGTCTGTAGCCTTGATCCTGGCCTGGCGGGCATCTTCTCTTTCAGTGAACCATTTCTTGGCATAGTCTATGACACTGCTTCCACCAGAAGCCTCGCGTTCCAGCAATTCAGACAGTTCTCTGATCAGACTAATTGCAAGCCTTCTTACCTTCTCATCATCCCTGCTGATCATGTCTGCTTCTGCCTCTGCATCCAAGGCACTTTCCATATCACCTGCAACAGCGCCAAAATCAACTACATCACTTTCAGAAGCCATTTCTTTTATCTTCTCAAATAATATCTTCTGAACAGCCTGATCTTTAGCATAATCTCTAAACTCATCCATGAGCTTATCTGTAAGAAGCCCCAGGATACTTAGTTTTTCATCAAAAGAGCCATTTCTTAAAGCTTCTTTATTTTCAGGGAATCTTCCTTCCAGGATATCAGGAATCTTGTAAAGCTCATTGTACCTGCGATACAGTTCATAGTAATCAGCAAAATCCCTTGCTATCTCTGTGTTTTGAAGATACTGACTTGTAAGATTCTCATTAACTTCAATGCCAAGCTTTTCGTTAACCTTGATGATCCTTGAAAGATCCTCCCAGCCTCTTGCTGTAACAAAACTTCTGCCGTTTACATCAGTCTTTATGCTGTAGAAATTCTCTTTTTTGATTTCAAGGTATGACAAAATAGAGCCGTGAACACCTGCCTTGTAGGCATATTCCTTCCAGGCATCAAAATCCTCATCGATATTGATCTGGCGCACTCTATCAAGAGTTACGATATCAAAATCCCTTACAGACTTATTGTACTGAGGAGGGTTTCCGGCTGTTACAATGATGTAACCTTCAGGAAGCTTATGACTTCCAAAGGTCTTGTACTGTAAAAATTGCAGCATGGTTGGAGCAAGAGTCTCAGATACGCAGTTGATCTCATCAAGGAAAAGAATTCCTTCTTTTACCTTAGACTTCTCGATCTGCTCGTAAACAGCTCCAATTATCTCACTCATGGTGTACTCAGTAACAGAATACTCTTTTCCTCCATAGCTCTTTTCAGAGATCTTTGGAAGACCAATGGCACTCTGCCTTGTGTGATGGGTTATAGTATAGGACACAAGTCCTATACCAAGCTCGTGGGCAATCTGCTCCATAACGGCTGTTTTACCGATTCCGGGAGGTCCCATGAGAAGGATTGGTCTTTGTTTTTCAACAGGAATCTCATACTGACCTGCTTCATCCTTTAAAAGGTATGCCCTGACGGCGTTTTTTACCTCGTTTTTGGCTTCATCGATATTCATAACAAATATTCTCCATCTGATAATGATCTTGCTGATATATCATTTCAAACATATAGTTTAAGGGCCCAGGCAGGGACCTTTTCATCATTATAATCCCCATCCTTTGGAAAAAGAAATGCTGTATCATAATCTGTTGGTCTGTCAGGATAGACTCCGTAACCATCTGTAAAATATATCAGTCCCTTTAGATTACCAATGTCTCCAGATGACCTCAGGCTCTCAACCTTCTCAAAAACAGGCCTAAAGTCTGTTCCATATCCGCCCTCTACATGAATTTCTTCCGAGTAGCGTCTCATATCATCAACAGATTCTATGACATCATCCTTCTGAATCTGATCATCGCACTGCAAGACATGTATTCTGATCCTCTGAAAGAAATTGTCCTTGTTCAAAAGTATTGCTGCGGTCTCATTCAAAAATCTCTGCACCAGCTCATCCTTACAGGAAGCAGAAGTGTCAATTGCTATTACAAGCTCTTGGATCTTTTTAACTTCCCTAAATTCATTTTCTTCAATAAGAGGCATATTTCCATAGTGATCAAGGCCAAAGGCGTACATACCATAGTCAAAGGTATCCATGTCTATGCCGCCTTCTTCCCTTATGACCATGAACCTTTGCAAAAATTCTTTGTAATCAGTTCTTGAAGTATTGTGAAACTTCAGTATCCATGATAGTTTTCCAAGTCTGTCGCTGGCATTTTTACCAATAGTCTCTATCTCAGTCTGAAGTCTTTTTGCTTCCTTATCCCAATCCTTTTCCTTATCCTGGATCTGCTTAAGGATAATAGGATTTATATGCTTCTTTTGCTCATTTTCAGAGTCATCATTTTCTGGAGGATCATCAGGGAGCCTTTGCCAAAAGCCGTGATCATCAAGCTTAAACTCCCGTTCAAGCTTTTCAATCTCAAATATGTCTATAGTTTCTTCATTATCCTTGAAATACTTATAGAGCTTCTCTACTGTTAAGACCTTTAATTCTTTCTCCAGCTGAGAATACCATCTGTCTCTATAGTCCGAGGACACTCTGTAAATACACTGATAGTCCATGCCATCAAGGATCGACTCTACAACTATATCCGCACAAAGGTCATAAATTTGCACGTCTGTGTATCTGGCAGAGGTATACATATGTCTAAAGATGCAATGAAGTATCATATGAAGGTAAGTTCTATTAAGCTTACCTGGTTCCTCCAAAAAAAGTTTACATACATAGGAGGGATTAAACCTGATATTAACTGCATCTGTACCTACGCTGGTAGTTGAAAGATCCATTTCATAGGACAGACTGGATAAGGCTGCCCCCATGAAACGCATAGCAATATAAAGTTCTGTTCTTGAAGCATTTAAGACTTCTCTGCCTGCTGCCTCAAGCTCTATTCTCCTGCTACTTGCCATACTAACCTCTCACTTGTGATAGATACCCCTATTATACAATCCAGATAGCAAACTCTGCTAGCACTCCTTTAGATATATTCCGGCATTCTGATGTGTATTTTCCATGATGAGTACCTTTCCAAAGTACTCTTTTGCCTTGTCCTTATCCCCAATTCCAAGGCTTCCAAGCCCCATGAGATAATAGCAATGTGCCTTGTTTTTAAGGTCCATATCTGCGTCAAACACAGACATATCAGGCATTGAAACTGCAAAATAATCCATCTTGAACTTGTCATCAAGATGCTGCTGACCATAGTCAAGAAGCTTATAGAATCTGGAGTTTGCTTCCTTAACATTTCCAAGCTTCTCAAATGCTCGTCCCTGATAAAGGATCATGTCAGCAGGTTGGTCATAATAGTACATCATGCCTGCAACTTCCATGGCTCCCAGCGTTGCCTTCTCATAGTTTTCTCTTGCCCTTTCTTCGTCTCCAAGCTTCTCGTATGCAAGTCCCAGATGATAGTAAACATGGTTGTCCTTAGTTCCTTCAAGTCTTCCCTCTCCAAGGTTTTCAGGATAGCTCACTGCCTCTTTTAAGAGCCCCACTGCTTTCTTGCAGGACTTAGTATCATCCTTTGTCAAAAGAGCCTTCGCCTGCTCTAGGAGACTAACCTTAAACTGAGTTGTTATCTTGCCCTCAGCGCCTTCCCAGGTCCTGAAAAGGTGGCTCTTAGTTCTTTTGATAGCTTCGTCGTACTTACCAAGACTATTAAGAAGTGTCACATATTCAACATAGAGATCATCGCGCTTTTCAATGAGCCCGATATTTTCTTCAAACCTTGCAAGTCTCTCTCCAAGTGGGACATTTAGCTTTTGATAGAGCTGATCAAGTTCAAGGAACACCCTTGCATCGCTCTTATCAAGGTTAAAAGCCTTCTCCATAAGCTCTTTTGCCCTGTTCTTGTCATCACGCTTATTGTAATAAGCAATAGCAAGGTTCCTGCAAACAGTTGGGAATGTGTCATCAAGCGCTAGTGACTTCTCCCAATATTCAATAGCAAGGTCATACTGAAGCTTATCGTAGTACAGGCATCCAAGGTAGTAGCATGCCTTAGAAGGATTCTTAGACACCTTAATAGCAGTCTTCAAAACCGCTATATCCTCAAGCTTATTAGGGAAGCAATAATCTGATGGCATGTTCTGTGCAGTCTCAAACTGGCGAAGTGGCTCGTCCATGTAGTGGTAAGTCCTGATATCGCAGGCACCTCTATAATAGCGAAGCATAGGGTGATGATCTTCCTCGCCCATTACGCCAGTGGCACCTGAGGCCTCTGAGTACATGCCCCACTCCATAAAATCTCTTGCAACCTGGAGGCAGATCTCATGATTACTTCTGATAAAGGACATATAGTCAAGCCAAGCACTCTCTCTGCTTCTTCCCTTATGGAACTGAATGCTGATATATCTTGATAAATAGTCAAATTCATCAAGTTCAAGGTTTTCCTTGACCATATTCATGGCATCTTTTTCTCTTTCAAGCTTAAGTAAAAGAAATGCCTTAAGGCCCCTTGCCTTGATACTGTGCGCGTTCTTAACAAGAGCTCTCTCCACGTGCTCAAGAGCTTCCTCATAGTCTCCTCTTCTGGTATCAATTGTAGCTAGATAGTAATAGCCCATCTCCTGAAGCTCATTAACCCAGGTTGCCTTATAGAATGCCTCATAGGCTTCGTCATACTTTTCCTGGTAAAAAAGTGCCAGGCCCAAATTGTAATAGGGCTCGCTGTCATATGGATTTGGATGCATGACAGTAAGTCTTTCCAGAGCCTTTCTAAAGTACTTCTCTGCAATCTCAAATCTGCCTCTTCTAAACATTAAAAGGCCATAAGCATTATTAAGCCTTGTGTCACCCTCATCCCTCTTAAGTCCCTCAAGATAATAATCATCAGGAAGAAATGTAGCGTGCCTGTACTGCTCGATATGCTGCCCCGTAAGGTAGAGCTCTTCATTAGTCTTTATCTCTTCTGGCAAAAGAGCTGCTTTAGCAGGTTCAGCAGCCTTTGGGATTCCCTGATCCTTTGGCTCGTAGGATACAAGCTCTTTGAAGCCGTCATATACACAAACCTTTAATTTGTACTGATCGATATCTCCAGGGATCAGTTTCTTGAGAGAAATTGTCTTTTCATAAATATCAACCGGTGAGAGCTTTGTTTCTTCTGAGTAAATTTCTTTTCTGTCGTAGTAAACAACTACTCTTGCACTTTCTCTAGGACTTGTACCATATACGCAAAGGTACAGCTTGCCGCCATCTCTAAGCTCCATATTGAGAGCTGCGTGGATGCTGGCATTCTTAACCTGTCCCACTTTCTTGTATGGCATAAAGTACTGCTTGAACACCTTCTCCTCGAAAGGCTTAAGCCACGAGAAATCAGGCTGGTTGTCACAGTACATACCTGTCATAAGCTCGATGTATGGGCCATCTTCATCTGTAAGGTTCCTGTCCCATGCTTTTCCAAAGTCGCCGCATCCCCAAGTCCACTGCTTTTTACCTGGAGATACGTGGTGATCTGCTACATGAAGAAGTCCTGCTTGCTTTTGGTAGTCATAGCCACCAACGAAGTTATAATCTGACTTTTCAGCCATATAAGAAGTTGGAACAGGGATGTTTTTGTATCTTGAAATATCTACACCTTCGCTATAGTCATGCTTGTAGTACTCTCCTGTTGCAATTGGAAATCTTGAAACAGCTCTTTTACCATGGTCATATACGTTATGAACATCAGGAGGAAAAATAGACTGTGTGTGATCATTAACTGCAACAGCAGGATTAGCCCACCACAGGAAAGTCTGTGGAAGAGGTGTCTTGTTATAGAGCTGACCTGTGATCTCGATGTAGGCCTTATCCGGATACAAGGTAAACTTAGTCATTTCCTTGGTTCCATACATCTGGTCCACATCACCTGTTAACAGAGTAACGCTTCCATCCTTGTTTTCTTTTATAGAATATCGAACTGGCATATATGTAGTTGGGCGATGATGCTGAGGCCAGTTAAACTCAATACCTCCTGAGATCCATGGGCCTGTAAGTCCCACAAGAGCAGGCTTGATGACCTTGTTGTAATAAACAAAATCATAGTCATTGGTCTTGTCATAGGCTCTCTGGATCCTGCCTCCAAGCTCAGGAAGGATCATGATCTTAATATAATCATTCTCAAGATAGACAGCTTTCCACTTCTTGTCTGTCTTTTTTGTGCTTATATCATTAGTTGATGGATATGGATAGATCTTGCCTGAACTTCCCTGATATACCCTCTTTTCCAGGAACATAGGGTTCTTGTCAGGTGCTCCAACTTCATATGTTGGAATAACTACCCATTCTTCCCATATCTTTGCTTTTTTCATTCTTGCCTCCATATAGCTTGACCACTTATTTATTATTGCTTTAGATTGCTTTTTTATATAATATGATAATATCCATGTTTTACTAGATTTTCATTATATCAGCTTGCTATAAGATATCAAAATCTTGCTCATAATATTTTATGTGAAAGGATCCGGATATGTTATCCAAGGAAAAATACGTCACCCCAAAATCTGATTACTATATCCACACTCCAAGTGCTTTAGCCAAAGAGCTTTTTCTCTATCCAACTGTCATTGGCAATTTCAGATACGAAGCAGGGTACGAACTCTATAGAAACAACTATACCAGTTTTCTTTGCATGTACATAAAACAAGGTGATTGTGAGATCACTACAGGCTCAATAAAATTGGCTGCAAAGGCCGGTCAAATTGTTCTGATCGACTGCTATAAGCCCCATTCCTACAGATCGGATAATGGCTGGGAGGCTGTGTGGTTTCACTATGATGGCAAGCTTGCCAGAGGCTACTATGACGCCATCACTAACAAGCAGGGAAATGTCATAAGTCTTGCTTCGGACTATAGATTCAAAAAATATCTTGATAAGCTCTATTTTTCATACAAAAATACAGCCCCAATAAATGAGACTGTAATAAATAACTGGATCATAAATATAATGACTGAGCTCATGGTCTCCAATCAGCTGACTGCCTCTATAGAGTCGGCTTCAGAGCCTGTTGAAGATGTTATTGCTTTTATTTCTGACAACCTGGATAAAGAGCTTTCTATTGAGGAGCTCGCCAAAAAGGCTAACCTCAGCCCGTTTTACTTTTCCAGGATCTTTAAGAAAGAAACAGGCTTTACTCCTCACGATTACATAATCACATCAAAGATTGACCATGCCAAATACCTGCTGCTTAACACTTCTTTATCCAGCAAGGACATCTGCTACCAGCTTGGTTTTGGAAATGAAAGCTCTTTTTGTGCAACCTTCAAAAAGAAAACCGGTAAGACGCCCAGGGAATACAGAACTAATTTTTAAATTTGCTCCTGACTCTAAGCAAGTGGATCAGCTCAAAGACTGCATCTAAGAGAACAAATATCCCGCAGCTCATGGTGTACCACTCAAGTCCTACTTCAGGGCCGACCATAAGGTAGCCTCCATACAAAGTCAAAAGGATTCCCTGAAATGAATATCTTACAACTCTTAGTTTGTCATCCCAGCTAACCTTGATGTTGATAAAGCACTGATAGGCGCTCACAAGGAATATTACTCCAAATAAGATGCTGGCAAAAAGAAACATCGCATCATCCTTAACTATCAGCACTACATAGGCAACAATAAGGACTATGCTGACATTGACTCTGATCCTCTCTTTACTGATATCCCAGTTTGATTTTCTAAGATGGTGGATTGTCAGATATACCTGATAAGCCACAATAGCAAAAATAGTAACTGCAAAGGCTGTCTTTATGAATGCATCCGGAATAAGGAAGCACAGAATTGCAAAAGCCACGCAGAATGCTATCCTGAATATCTTCTTTTTATCTTTCTTTTCCTCCATGACCTTTCCAATAGAGGAATTCTTGATATCTGAAACCACGTTATCCTTAACGCTCTTTAGAGGATTTAGACCCTCCGCATTGTCACCAAGTACAGTAAAGATAAGATTTTCAAAGGCCTTAGGACCTTCCTTGGTAAACTCCTCTACAGTGACAGCGCCATTTTCACCCATGGTATCAAAGATAGAATTGACAAATGCCTGCCTGTCCTTTAGATCATCCATCTTTTCAATGAATTTATCAAAAAGAGTATTTATCTGCTCACTGGCTGAATCGTGCTCAGTAGTCGTCACCAGTCCATCGCCACTAACCTGCCAGGTTAAGAGACTATGCTGCATCATCTGCGTGCCACTACTCTTAACTATGTAGTTTTCTGTTATCTTAGGCTCAAAAATCCCACCTACAATGCAGAATTCAGGGGTAATCCTCACGCATTTATGATCAATCTTACTGACAAGCTCTGTATCAAGAACTTCATTGCAAAAACCAGGTCCATCATTTAGATAAACCTTTGCAACCTTATCAAGTTCTTCTTTTTCAAGATGTGCTACCGCAAAAAGAGCCAGATTCGCGCCTTTAGAGTGACCGGCCACATGACACTTTTCATTCCTAGCCAAAGTTCTTTTCAGATAGCTGTAGGCCTTCTCCTGGGCAGGAACCTTGGTATAACTGATCATAAAGTCTTCCTTCCAGCCCACGATGGTGTCGTCAGTTCCTCTAAAAACTACAACAACCTCGTTATCAGAAACGTGGTAGGTCAAGGCTGCAAACTGCATGTTTGCTATAACACTGGTTTCGTCCACATAGTTTGATATGACAACGCTGCCAAATCTCTTGGACTTTGCGCACTGCTCCAGAAGCTTTCTGTCATTCCTTCCGGAAGTTATGAGCCTGAACTTTACATTTTCTCCAAGTTCATCCCACACCTCTTTTATTGTGCGCTCTCTTTTTGATCCAATTCCTGTAAATGCCGGCGTCATATCTGCATAACCAAGGTGACAAAGGACCATTACATCAATTTCATTTAATGGTCTTTCGTCAAAAGAGATATCTCCACGCCAATTAACATAATCAATAATATTTGCCATTTTCTTCACCTGTCCCTGTCACAACTGATGAATAAAACTACAGCTATTGTTAAAATTTAAATTCCAGTGCGCTACTATTATCCTGGTGCTTATCCATAAGAGCTGCGCTTACAAGGGTAAGCCCCTTTTCTGTCGCAAGCTTAAGCCCATGATCTAAAGCTTCGTCTGACACCAGATCTTTACCATACTGGTTAAGTGCTCTTATGACACCTGTTGTATCAATCTCCTGGGAAGCTCTTTGCACAAGCCTCTCCAGAATATCCTTCATGTTGGCTCTGGCATAGTCTTCATAGATGGTTCTAAAAGAGTCATCAAGTTCATGAGGATAGATGAGTCTTCCCACTGCTATATCTTCGGAAATCATGTTTCCATCTATAAGCGCCTTCTCAAAGAGCTTGTCATATTCCCTATAGTTTATTTTACGCCTGTCTACGCATTCTCTGTAGGCATAGCCCGATCCGCTGATAGAAAACTGTATAGTCCTTGCCATGGTATTATCTGCAAAATCATAGACATACTCAGGGAAAGTCAGCTGCGAGGTTTCCTGCTGCCTATGAATAGTAAATCTCAAAGTCTTGTCGTTATCCGCAAGGAAATTCCTGATGACTTCATACCAGTCTCTTTTAATAGTAATATCAATGTCCGTCAGGCTGTCACACTGCCTGCAAACACCGTCGTAATAGTCATCAATGCTGTCGTATAGTGATATCTTGCATAAATTTCTGCAATTGTGAAAAGAAAAACCGTAAAGAGTCTTCACTGTCTCCGGAATCTGAGCTGTCCTGATATCATTTCTTCCAGAAAAGGCGTGATTCCCTATCGCCTCAACGCTCTTTCCATCTATTTCTGCAGGGATTACCAGGTCTCTTACTTCACCTTCAAAGCCTGTGATCTGTATAAATTCGTGATTATCTTTTTTGTGCTGTACTACTTCGTATGTAAATGGCATATCATACCCTATTTTCTTCATGTTTATAGTATACAGTTAATTGTACATCTTATTGAAAATATGTTAAACTACCACCGAAATCATAGTCCAGGAGATTCCTATGTTTGAACCAGTTTCAGTAGAAAAATGCAGTTCCTACGAACAGCTCGAAATAAATAAAGCCATTGATAACGCCATTGACGCAATTGGCGGTCTTGGCTTTGTCAAAGAAGGCATGACTATCGGCATCAAGGCTAACCTTGTAGCAGCCATGAATCCAGATAAAGCTGTCACTACTCACCCAGCTCTTTTGAAGAGACTCTGTGAGCGCATTGTGGAACTTGGCGCTAGTGTAATTGTCGGCGATAGTCCAGGAGGTCTTTTCACACCTGCATTTGTAAAAAACGTATACAAGACCTGCGGTCTATATGAGTTAGAAGAGGCTTTCCCAGGGAAGGTAAAGCTTAATACAAACCTAGAAATAAAAGATGCTGAATTTCCTGAAGCAATCAGCATCAAGACATTTATCTATACTGCATGGCTTGATGATGTGGACTTTATTATCAATTTTTCCAAGCTCAAGACCCACGCTATGATGGGTATGAGCTGCGCAGTCAAGAACATGTTCGGCACAATTCCAGGCACCACCAAGCCTGAGTATCATATGCGTTTCCCTGAAGAGAACGCCTTTGCAAATCTTATGGTGGACCTGAATGAGTATTTTAAACCGGCTTTGTACGTAGTAGACGCCATCGATGGTATGGAGGGCAATGGACCAACTGCAGGTGAAAAGAGACATATCGGTCTTGTACTTGCATCCAAAAATCCCTATGCCCTTGATATGGTCTGTGCTGACATAATAGGTCTTGGAATCAATGATGTTCAGACTATGAAGGCAGCCTATGAAAGAGGTCTTGGTCCTAAGTCTGTAGATGAAGTAGAAGTTGTAGGTAGTGCTTTACTTCAAGATGTTAAGATCTCAGATTACAAAAAAGCCACCATCCATCAAAGTATCACCTTTGAAGGTGGCAGCACCTTTAACGCTATAAAAGCTAGTGTTGTAAAATTCCTGTTCTCAACAAAGCCTTTAGTTAAGCCTTCTGAATGTATTGGCTGCAAGAAGTGCTACGAGACCTGCCCAGCTCACGCTATTACCATGGTTACCAAGAAGGTTAAGGGGAAAGAAGCTCTTTTACCAGAGATTGACAGAAATAAATGTATCAAATGCTTCTGCTGTCAGGAATTCTGCCCTAAGGGAGCCATGAAGGTCCATGAAAATCCTATAGGAAAAATGATAAATCGAAAGTGATTAATACCGCCAGCTCTAAGTTCATAGAGACTGGCGGTATTTTATTTAACCATTATTGATACTGCTTTATTTACTACTTCTATTGTGGTTTTCTTAAAGGCTCCGCCAAACTCACCATCTAGTGTCCACTCAATCTTTTCATCTGAAACAAGTTTAACATTTTTTACCTGCTTATAAGTAAGATATGGATTGTCTGGCTCTTTGGTTGCTAGAGCAGCAATGATAGCATTGAACTCTGCCAGATTCTTTGGCGCTCTTATGAGCAGTAGTTCCATCTGTCCGTCATCCTGCTTGATATCTGTATCTGCAAAGAGTGTCATACCTGCAACTGACGCTGAATTACTAACTGCTCCAAAGATATAATCTCCCTCTTCCATAAGGCCATCTGCCTCAATCTTCATGTGGCAGCTATATCCTAAACTCTGTGGAATCTCAGCCATAGCACTGAGTACATAGGCTGCATAGCCAAGTACGTTTTTTAGCTCCTGATCTGTCGCATAGCTTACCTTTGAAAAAGCTCCAAATGCCGCCACATAGTTAAAGTAGTGGTCGTTCATCTTACCTACATCGTATGTGTAAGGTCTTCCATTTACTGCAATGTCGATTGCTTTGGATCTAACACTCGGAATACCAAGTCCTTTTGCAAAGTCGTTGGTACTTCCTGATGGTATATAAGCTAAGATCGGCTTTTCTTTTAACAGCATGATCTGATTCATAACGTGATTGAGAGTTCCGTCGCCTCCACTGCAAAGGATCATG
This sequence comes from Butyrivibrio hungatei DSM 14810, assembly GCF_900143205.1. Lineage (GTDB taxonomy): Bacteria > Bacillota > Clostridia > Lachnospirales > Lachnospiraceae > Butyrivibrio > Butyrivibrio hungatei. Next base: position 507,626 of record NZ_FRDH01000003.1, read on the forward strand.
TCAAGCTGGCCTTCATATTCAGGTATTATGGTCTCAGAGGTAAGGCCACTTCCCGGAAGTATCGGATATACTACTGGCTCATATCCTCTTTCTGCAAGCTTTGTGACTATTTCCAAAGTATCGTTGCCAGCCTTACCTGTTCCTGATGTTTTGTTTATCAGTACTAATGCTTTTTTCTTTTTCATTTTCATACAACCTTATTATTCATTATTGAATAAATATATTCATATCTATTGCTCCAACTATCATTATCTTTCGCTGTCTGATAGCCATTGTAAGCAATTGTTTCAAGTTCTTCTTCATTTTCTAGAAGACTTTTTACTTTTCCAGCCATCTGCTCTGGATTTCTTAGATCAAAGTAGATAATGTTCTGTCCATCCTTATATCTCTCATCAAGATAGTCAGATTCATCTGTAACACATAATGCTCCATTTATCATAGAATCAAAATTTTTTTCGCTACATCCATCCTTAAACCATGGAATAAAACATAATGAGATTTTGGATTCTACTACTTTATGAAGTAATTTTTCTGAAGGAATCCTTTCATGAATAACGATATTATCTGAAAATGGCATATTGCTATCTTCCCATCCATCGCCATATACTTCTACATGTATCCCCTCATTATCAAGCGCGTGCATTGCTTGAAGCTGAAATCTTCTTCGAACACAATGCTCTATATCATGGGATGCAGTCCTATACACATCCAGTAATTCCAGTTCTGTCGCATGGATATTATTTGAGAGAAAAAACTCATTTATTACATATTCCGTGGTTTGTCGTGGATCTGATAAAAGCTGACTGATGCAGAAAGAATAAAACTCTTTTTCTCTACCAAAAATAACTGAAGGAACTGAAAAGCTTGAAATCTCTTCCTTGCAATTTCCCATATATATTACGTCATTTTTTCTTTTGGCCATCGGTATCTGTAACTCAACCTCTTCTCCTCCTTGCGGAACAAAGAATACTCTCGATACCTTTGAATAAAATATCTCACAGAAACCCACATGATTTCGGTCACAGCAAATTACACTCAATTCGCATTTAGGCTCAAACAATTCATCAAAGTAATACCTGGGATGATCAACTAAATATGTATAAACTGGAATGTTATTCTTCTTCCAAACATTTTCACCATTTTCAGATAAACTTATCCCAATATCATTGTAAGTAAACATTACACAGCCCTGTTGTCTGATATAGTCATCAAACTCTTTGCAACTATAGGACTCTGAATTTCTCGTGTCTACTATATAGAAATCAACTCCTATTGACTTTAAGTAATCAATAAATCTATCAATCTTAAAATCTAGTTCATGATATCTTCCTTTAAATAAGATTATGTGCTGTGCTGTGCTGTGCTGTGCTGTGCTGTGCTGTGCTGTGCTGTGCTGTGCTGTGCTGTTAAGAATTGTGTTCTTCTTACACATAGACGTCAAGCCTTTCTTAATAATTTTCCTTTTCGCTTATAAGTCCTATATGTATAAGTAATATCAAAGTAAACCTGCTCTTCACTCTCATCAACGAGTTCCCACTCAGGGTTCTTATCAAGATTTGGGAAGTAAGCATCTGCTTCATATTCCTTGTCGATCATTGTAACGATTGCTGTATCGCACAGATCAAGGAAATCCGCGTATACTCTCTCTCCTCCGATGATGAATACATCATTGGTATCAAGATCTTCAACAAGGCTTAATAATTCTTCTCTGCTGTGGGCTACGGCTGCATCTTTTACCTTGTAGTCTTCTCTTGTTGAGAGAATGATATTATCTCTTCCTGGAAGAACAACCTGTCTAGGGAAAGTTTCAAGAGTCTTTCTTCCATAAACGATTGTCTTGCCCATTGTAATATTTCTAAAGTTCTTTTGGTCAGCAGGAATGCTTACAAGAAGCTGTCCTTTGTTACCAATTGCCCAATTGCTGTCTACTGCTACGATTGCCTGCATAAAATCCTCCTGTGTACTGATTATTAGCGATATCAGGATTTCTTCGCCTTGCTCTCGAAATCCTGCAGACATTTCATAAACACATTGCTTTGTGCAAGCACAGCAATGTGTTTACTCATTCCTTATATCGCTCAAATGGCGATTGGAATATCTTTAAACTGTTCTCCAGCGACTTCATAGCCCTCAAGTGAAACGTCATCACGAGTGAACTTGTAGAAGTCCTTAACATCTGGATTTAAATGGAACTTAGGTGCTGGGAGAGGCTTTCTCTCAATAAGTTCCTTAATAAGTGGCACATGTCTGTCATAGATGTGAGCATCAGCAATTACATGCACAAGCTCACCAACATTCATATCACAAGCCTGCGCAAGCATATGCACAAGGACTGCGTACTGTACTACATTCCAGTTGTTGGCTGCCAGAACGTCCTGTGATCTCTGGTTTAATACTGCGTTAAGTGTAAGTCTGTCCTCGCCTTTTTTCTGTGTAACATTGTAAGTTACGCTGTATGCGCAAGGATAAAGATTCATCTCATGAAGATCACTAAATACATAAGTATTTGTCATGATACGTCTGCTAAATGGGTTGTTCTTAAGGTCATAGATAACTCTGTCCATCTGGTCGAACTCGCCCTCTTTATAGATGCTCTTTTGACCAATCTGATAACCATAAGCCTTACCAATTGAACCTGTCTCATCAGCCCACTCATCCCAGATATGGCTGTGAAGGTCATGGATATTATTACTCTTTTGCTGATAGATCCAAAGGACCTCATCAGTTGCGCTCTTAAGGGCAGTCTTTCTAAGAGTCATGATTGGGAACTCTTTTGACAGATCATATCTGTTGACTACGCCGAATTTCTTAATGGTATAAGCCGGCGTTCCGTCAGGCCAGTGTGGTCTTACTTTTTCCCCTTCTGTTGATGTTCCATTTTCTAAGATATCTTTACACATGTCGATAAAGATCTCGTCTGCTCTACTCATGTTTGCTCCTCCCTTATTTGCTCCACTTGTCACAGAGTGAATTGATCTGATCGGCGAATTTTGCCTTGTCTTTATTGGTCATGCCCTCGCTCCTTGCGATGATGCCCATGAGTCTTGCACCTGCTGCCTTAAGTCTTGCATAAACGTCAGATACAAGAGCTGATTCTTTCTTCTTAATAGGAATCGGCTTACCTTCAACCAGGATGTTTCCTGATATAAGGTCAACTTCAGTTCCGCTATATGGTGCGTAGGTATCGTATCCATGCTCTTTTCTAAGATACTCCGCAAAAGAGGTACAAACACTATCTTCACCATGAACAATAAATACCTTTTTTGGTCTCTTAGTGGTAAAGCCATCTATCCACTCGACAAGTCCGTTTTTATCAGCATGTCCTGATAATCCCTCAAGCTTGCAGATATCTGCCTTAACATCGATAGTCTCGCCAAAGAGCTTGACCTGCTCTGCTCCATCTATGATTGCTCGTCCTGTGGTACCGATCGACTGATATCCTACAAAAAGGATCGTGCAGTCTTCTCTCCAAAGATTGTGTTTTAAATGATGTCTGATCCTACCAGCTTCGCACATGCCCGAAGCTGAGATGATCACCTTTGGCTCAGGATCTTCGTTTATGGCTCTTGATTCTTCTGTAGTAATAGCCAGGTTAAGTCCCGGGAAAGTTATTGGATTTATGTGGTTCTTAACAAGCTCCATGGCTTCTTCATCGTAGCAGTCTGATTGATTAGCTCTGAATATTTCAGTTGCTTCAACAGCAAGGGGACTATCTACGAACACAGGGAAGTTTGGTAGTGACTTTACAAGGCCATCTTTTTTGATCTTTCTTATAAAGTACAGCATCTCCTGAGTCCTTCCTACTGCAAAAGAAGGAATGACCACGTTTCCGCCTCTTTTAAAAGTTCTCTCCAGGATTTCCGCCAACTCTTTTATATAATCAGGTCTTGTCTCGCTATGAAGCCTATCTCCGTAGGTTGACTCCATGACTACATAGTCAGCATCTGGAGTCTTCTGAGGATCTCTAATTAGTGGCTGATGCTTGTTTCCTATATCTCCAGAAAAAACGATCTTCTTTGTGACATTCTTTTCAGTGAGCCAAACTTCTATGCTGGCTGAACCTAATAGATGTCCTATATCAGTAAAGCGTATCTTGACGCCTTCGCAGATCTCTATTTCTTTATTGTACTCACATGGAATGAAGCTCTTTATGGTCTTCTCAGCATCTTCCATGGTATAGGAAGGCTCCATAAGATCTAAGTCCTTAGTTCTTTTGGCCTTTCTGTTGCGCCACTCAGCTTCCTGCATCTGAATATGCGCGCAGTCTCTAAGCATGATATCGCAGAGATCTACCGTAGCTTCTGTTGCATATATCTTGCCTCTAAAGCCCTTAGCATATAGAAGTGGAAGATTTCCTGAGTGATCCACATGAGCATGTGTCAGGAAAACATAATCTATTTCTGGCGCTGACACTGGAAGTGGAACGTTTTCAAAATAGTCCTTGCCCTGCTCCATTCCGTAGTCAACTAAAATGTTCTTGCCGCATGCCTCAATAAAATGGCAACTGCCTGTAACTTCATGATCTGCCCCAATAAATTTCAGTCTCATATTTTTGTCACCTCATGCTTCTAAGTATACCATATCTTGTATTATATAGCAGGTTAGAATACTATAAAATCCATTTTAAAATCGCGGGGAAATAATAGAAATTGGCATTTTCTATGGATATTTGGTACAATAGTTACTGATTTGATTTTATAAGGGAGATTATTTTTATGTTTAATAAAACACACGGAAAAAAAGCCCTTGCTGCACTTCTTAGCATGACTATGATTCTTTCAGTTGCAGCTTGTGGTAAGACAGACGGTAATACAAATGATGGCGCTCAGTCCGAAGTTTCTTACGAAAAGCTTGAAGCTAATGACGCAGCTACAGAGAGCACTACAGCAGAAGCAGTTTCTGCTGATGAAGCTTATGTTCTTCCAGATGACATGTACTACAGCGAGCTTACTGGTGAGCCTATCAGCAAAGATATCCAGGATCAGCGTCCTATCGCTGCAATGGTAGATAACGAGATTACAGCTCTTCCACACTATGGTACAGCTCAGGCAGACGTAGTATACGAGCTTATGAACAGCACCAAGAATGACCGTATCACAAGACTTATGTGCGTCGTTAAGGATTGGAACAATGTAGAGCAGCTCGGAAGTATCCGTAGTACACGTCCTACAAACATCCTTCTTGCTTCAGAATGGAACGCAATTCTTTGCCACGATGGTGGCCCATACCACAACGATGCTTACTTCGCAAAAGATTGGGCTAAGGACCATCTTTCAGGAGTATTCTCAAGAGTAAACAATGGTAAGAAGAGAGAGTTTACAGAGTACATCTTAAGCGGCGATATGAATTCTCAGATTGAGAAGTATAATATCTCAGCTACTTACAATGAGTTTGCTAATGAAGGTTCACACTTCAACTTCGTACCTTATGGAACTGAAATTAACCTCGATGAGAAGTATGACAGATCATACACAGCAAATAAGGTTTCTCTTCCTTTCAAGCACAACGGTTCAACTCTTACATACAACGCTGAAACAGGCATGTATGAGTACTCAGAATATGGCGAGCCTCACGAAGACGAAGATTCAGGTGAAGTTCTTGCATTCAAGAACGTAATCCTTCAGAAATGTACTTTCACTCAGCTTGATGAAAACGGTTACCTCATCTACAACTGTATTGGTTCAGGTGAGAATGCTTGGTACCTCACAAATGGTGTAGCTAAGGATATCACATGGGTTAAGTCAAGCGAGACTGCTGTAACAAAGTTCTACGATGAGAACGGTGAGGAGCTTCAGATCAACACTGGTAAAACTTACATCGCTCTTATCCCTGATGACACTTGGGATAAAGTAATCTTCGAATAATACGAGGTCAAACAAATGCCTATAGATCTTAAACCTTATCGCAAAATTAATGGCAATGTTTTAAAGATTATCGCTTGTATTACGATGCTCATTGATCACATAGGCGCAGCTATCATTATTCCAGTTAATCAGGCAGGTCTTATTCCTGACCATGAAACATTTGAAAAGATCAAAACTATATACAAAGCATGCAGATGGATTGGAAGGTCTGCCTTCCCCATCTTCTGCTTCCTTCTTGTAGAAGGTTTCATTCATACAAAAAGCAGACTAAGATACGCTCTTAGTCTGCTTTGTTTTGCTCTTCTATCTGAACTTCCTTATGACTACGCATTTGACACAGGATCTGATCAGTGTAACGTAATGTGGACTTTATTCATTGCATTTATTACGCTGTGGGGAATTGAATTTATCAAGAAATGGTTAGAAGATAAGAAACTTCCAACAGTCTTGTACTATATGTTGTCTGGAATCTTGATGATACCTGCAATTCTATTAGCAGAATACATTCATTGTGACTACCGCGGCTATGGAATTGCTTTGGTGATCATCTTCTATTTCCTACGACCATTTGATTATGTGAATCTCATAGCAGGATTTCTCTTTATCTCACTCATGCCAAATGAATCCCATGCTTTCCCGGCATTTATTCTGATGGCATTCTATAGCGGTTTACAGGGTAAGAAACTTGGCAATCTCAAGTATCTTTTCTACGCATATTATCCTGTGCATCTGACGATACTGTATCTGATAAGATATGCGCTGTGTAATTAGTTTGTGGAGGAACCAGCGACAACGGAAAGTGTTTTCAGGCAGGTCCTTGCTCGGCGGGAACTACTGTATTAGAAATAAAAGGCTTGTAAACTCTGCGGCATACGCACTGCTTCGCAGCTACGGAGTTGACAAGCCTTTTCTTTCTAATGCTAAGTAGTTAAGCCGAGCAAGGAGAGGTGAGCGTCACGCCGCCACGGGGTAAGGAAAGGGCATTGACACGCCTAAACGCACTCTCTCCCTGCAAATTTTACCTGCATTTTCTCTTTTACTTAGCTTGCAGGTAATATTCTCAGCCTTCCGGCTCTCTCCACCCGCAAATCTTTACCTGCATTCACTCTTTTCCTTAGCTTGCAGGTAACTTTCTCAGCCTTCCGGCTCTATCCACCCGCAAATCTTTACCTGCATTTACTCTTTTCCCTAGCTTGCAGGTAACTTTCTCGGCATCCAGGCTACATCCACCCGCAAATCTTTACCTGCATTTACTCTTTTCCCTAGCTTGCAGGTAACAGAGCCTCGCCGCCAAGGCACTCCTACTCCTTAATTGGCTTAACTACCGGATATTTAAAAGGCTAGGGCTGTCAATCCTGTGCGAAGCACACCGCTTTGCGGCTTGGGATTGACTGTCCTAGCCTTTTAAATAAAATCCCCAGAGCCAACTAAGGATAGCGGGGCAAACAAAAACTCCAGAACAAGTTCATCACCTGCTCTGGAGCAAATATCTAAAACCTTCACTTGATCACTCAGTTACATACTCTGCCATAGCGGCCTGTGCACTACTGATATCAGTTGTTGAAAGAGTATAGTTCTGAAGTATGTTTGTCTCAAACTCTACGCTACCAACTTCTGAAACTGTCACTTCAGCATACTCCTTGTAACCAACTTCCTTGTTACCTGTAAGAACGTATACGCTATCCCCCGGATTAACGTCCATGGTAACTAAAATAGTTGCTGTTGTACTTAGTATTGCATTATTACTGAATTTGATCTTATATGTTCCAGGATAAAATGCATCCTGAATCTTTGATAAAGTCCCACTATATGGGAGTATTCCGTTTTCGTCGTAAACCGTAACTCTTTGTGTAAGCCTAACTAAATCTTCATCTTCCCCTGAAGATTCTGTAGAAGAACCGCTATCGCCATTCTCATCCTGTGCCAAAAAGTCTTTGAAGTTCTCTTCGGCGCTCTCACAATAGACGCTCTTAGAGTCTTCCGCGTTGACATTTGAATCAGTCTTTGCATATATCACCGTTGCTGCAAAGAAACCTACCCCAAATAAGACGGTAGTAAGGACGATAAGCGCTAATTTTCTAGCTTTTGTCATCTTTTACCCACCTGTATAATATTTTATTTTCACAAAGCCCACTAAATATTATCACACTTTGGACACATTTTTCAACAGAAAAAGTTATAAAAATTTTATATTTATTTTAGATTTTTATTTACTCCAAGTCTTTGGTTTTATCATTATGTAAATTGGCAAGAGCTCAAGTCTTCCGGCAAGCATATCAAACATAAGGACAATCTTGGACAAATAAGAGAACTCTGAGTAATTTCCCATAGGTCCTACCATTCCAAGACCAGGCCCGATATTGTTAAGTGTAGCTGCAACTGATGTAACTGTTGTCTGGAAATCAAAGTTATCAAGTGCTACAACCAAAGTTGAAGCGATAAATGTTACAACATAAAGTCCAAGATAAGCTGAAACAGATTTAACTGTTGTTCCCTCTACTGTATGTCCGTCCATATATACTCTTTTAACAGCCTTAGGATGAACAAGGTAGTTAAGTTCATTTCTAGCATTTCTGACTACAATGATGACTCTTGAGAACTTAAATCCACCACCTGTTGATCCGGCGCAGGCACCTATCAAAGACAAGATACAAAGTATCATTTTGGAAAGCATAGGCCATTTATCAAAGTCCAAAGTTCCAAAACCAGTTGTAGTCATTACTGATGTAACTGCAAATAAAGCATGATGGAATGATAATCCAGCGCTGTCAAGCACACCAGCTCTATAGATATTAAGCGAAATAATTGCTGCAGCAATGAACATTACTCCAAAGTAGTACTTAACTTCATCAATAGCAAAAGCTTCCTTTGGCTTTCTGTTTAAAAGGAAATAGTAAACAGTAAAGTTAACACCGCAAAGCGCCATAAATACTATGATGATCGCCTGGCTAATAGTTGAATATCCGCCAATACCAGCATTGTTAATAGCAAATCCACCAGTTCCTACTGTAGAAAAAGAAATAGTGACTGCATCATAGATTGGAAGTCCTGAGATAAAGAGGCAGATGATCTCTGCCAATGTGATTCCAAGATAAATAAGGTAAAGGATCTTGGCTGTGTCTTTTACCTTAGGAACGATCTTACCTACTACTGGTCCAGGGCTCTCTGCTCTCATAAGATGCATGCTATATCCATCAGCCATAGGTACTACAGCAAGAAGGAATACCAGAACGCCCATTCCTCCGATCCAGTGAGTGAAGGTTCTCCAGAACTGTACACTCTTCTCGATTCCATCCATAGAAGTAAGGATACTACCTCCAGTTGTGGTGAAACCTGAGATTGTCTCAAAAAGAGCATCAATATAATTAGGAATAGTTCCTGTCATAACAAATGGAACTGCACCAAGTAAACTTATAAGTATCCAGGCAAGAGCAGTGATAGTAAAGCCTTCTTTGGCATAAATAACTTTACTCTTTGGCTTTATATGTGATCCCACTATGCCTATGATCAAGGTTACTACTATAAGCAGGAAGAATGACTCAGCACTGTCATATTCCCTGTAAACAAGGGCCACCAGAAATGGTAGCATCAAAAGACATCCCATTACCCTGATGATTCTAAATAAGATGTATCTGACCATCGAATAGTTCATTTTTTTAGCTCTCCAGTATATCGCTTATATCTTTCAATCCTGTATTAGTTGTTACAACGATTACAGAATCTCTTTCTCTGATAACGCTTTCTCCAGTAGGAGATATAAGTTCACCATAGTGATTTATAGCAGCGATCAGGATGCCCTTCTTGAGCTTCATCTGTGCAAGAGGAATACCGATAACTGGGCTGTCCTTGCTAACGATGAATTCAAGTGCCTCAACCTTATCATCGTTAAGTCTGTAGAGAGCTTCAATATTGCCGTCCTGAGAAGCTGATCTGCCACGAACAAACTGAACAATCCTATCTGCTGTGATGTTCTTTGGATATATAATACTTCCTATTCCAAGAGAACCGATTATATCGCCATAATTAACTCTATGAACCTTTGTGATGAGCTTAGCCTTAGGATTTATGCTCTTAACGTACATAGAAAGCATGATGTTCTCTTCATCAAGATTAGTAAGAGCAACAAAAGACTCTACGCTTGTAACTCCCTCTTCCATGAGCATATCCTTGTCAGTACCATCACCATTAATGATGAGTGCCTGTGGAAGAAGCTCTGAAAGCTCTTTGCATCTAGCTGCATCTCTTTCAAAGATTGTAACCTTGATACCAAGGGAAAGAAGATGGCCTGCAAGATAGTAGCTGGTCTCTCCACCACCAACAATGATTGTTGAATGAACCTTGGCTGTTGGAAGACCAAGTTTTCTAAAGAAGTGCATTGTATTGCGGCTTGCTCCGATGATAGTAATCTCATCGCCTGCGCGCAGGATAAAGTTACCATCAGGAATATAAACTTCACTTCCTCTGGAAACTGCAGTAATTACGACCTGTTTTTTTAGTTCAGGAGGAATATCTCTAAGAGCCTTGTCACAAAGCTTTGATTCCTCATCAATTACAAGTTTTACAAGCTCTGCCTTACCCCTAAAGAAAGTCTCAACTTTTGTAGCAGATGGGAATTTGAGAAGTCGCTCTGCCTCATTTGCTGCTGCCTCTTCTGGGTTGATGACCATAGAAAGACCAAGTTCTTCTTTGATGAAGTTGATCTCTTTCTTATAAATAGGGTTTCGAACTCTGGCAATAGTGTGGCAATTACCAGCTTTTTTGGCTATAAGACAGCACAAAAGATTGAGCTCGTCAGAATTAGTAACAGCTATCATAAGATCAGCTGTCTCAATACCAGCATCCTTCATCATGGAGTAACTGGCACCATTTCCAACTAATCCCATTACATCGTAGCTATTAACTACATTCTGGACTACACTGCTCTTTTCTTCTATGACAGTGATATCATGTCCCTCTTTGCTAAGCTGCTGTGTTATTGTTTGTCCTACATTTCCGCAGCCCACAACGATAATCTGCATAACTTTCCTCCAAAAAACACATAAAATACTAATTAATTATATTGACATAAATTGTTTTAATCAACTTTTTATACTTCTTTATCGGCATTTCATTGCAATAAATCCAGCATCTACCTACAATTAGAGTGTCGGAGGTGAAAATGATCACTAATCTCGTAGTGTATTCCAGCGAGACTGGAAACACAAAACTCCTTGCAGAGGAGATATACTATTATCTTCCTGATTCTATGGGCACTAAAGATATTGTCAATATTCGCTCATGGAATGGTACTCTTTTTGCCGAAAACTACTTTATCGGCTTCTGGATCAACCGCGGTTCCTGCTCTCTTGAGATCATCGACCTGATTTCCTCTATCAAAGAATCAAATGTTGCTTTCTTTGGCACCTGTGGCCTCGGAAGCACCGATGATTATTACAAGATGATCGAGCAAAATACCAAAGTCTGGCTTCCTGACAGCAACACCTTCCTGGGCTCATATTTCTGCCAAGGCAGAATGCCTATGGAAATTCGTGACAGATATGAAGCCTGCAGAGGTAAGTGCGACGATGCCAAGATCGACCATATGCTGGAATGCTTTGACAGTGCCTTCAAACACCCTGACAGTCAGGATATATATAGAACCCACCAGTTCGTAGATAATTGCCTAAAAAAGGCTCCTAAAAAGGAATTTGCACCTGTATGACATATTCCTTAAAGAGCCAATTTTGTAGTGAATTATTTAACGTGAATAGTGGCAATGCTCTTTTCAAATAAAGCTTCGCAGTCATCATCTTCTGCTCGCTGATATGTTATGGTAAATGTTCTGTACTTTGAAAGAACAATTACAACTATCTGATGGATCTTTTCTTCCCCTGATTTCTGATATTCAGAAACTATCTTATATCCCGGAAATCCATCAATCTCAACATTTTCAAAAGAAGTTACAGATAATCCCACATCCTCGCCATAAGCCTTGTTATAAGACTCAGACATGATCTCTAGATATTTATCTTTTGTGAGCTTTTCTGTGTTATCAACTACTGCCTCAGCAATAGACTCTGGATGCTCTTCTTTTTCCCTATTGGTCAGCACAATATCGTTGCCGTTGTACAGGACATTATAGGCGATCATTGATGATTCCATAGGATAGTTTCTGTTTAAAAAGAGGTCTTTTTCCTCTCCTGGAACAAAATCGGTAGGTATTACAAATGAGCAATGATGCGCTTCTTTTAAATCCTCTTCTACCATAGCATTTGCAACACTTGAGATAGATAGCGCTGCTACCAGTACAAGGGCAAATGTCATAACGCATCCTGCTACAATCTTAACCTTTTTCATAAACACTCCTAAATCACAAGCTTAGTTCAAATACGTCGAACCAGTATCTCTCCATCAGATAACTTCCAAGATTTTCTGATGTGATACCATAATCATTATACCATTCTTCAAGCAGTACTTCTCTGCTATTAAAGCTTCCCAGGAAAAGAACTTTTTTACCTGATAAAAGATAATTCTCAATATCTATGGAATCCTCAATAGTGTAGAGGCCAGTTCCCATTTCTTTTACCAAAGTTTCTGGTTCTGCGTAGTAAAGATATATTCCATACTGATCCTCGGAATATGCACCGCTGTTGAGATAGTAATCAAGTAGTCCCTGCACATGGTCAAAGTTGCTGATGATAACAGTGTCCGGATCAAGGCTTGCAAAAAACTCCAAGGTCTTGTCCATATTTACTTGTCTGTACTCTTCATTGCCGATAAAGGCCTTGAAATCTACACACCCAACTATAACAACTATGACTGTAAAGAGACAATAGGATATCTTTAACACCTTTTTGCCAGAATTCTTAAAATAATCCCCTATGCCAATGGCGATAGCCAGATAAAAGCATCCAAGGGCGGGTATCATGTATCTATTGGCAAATACAGGTCTCATAAGGATCGATACCACAATTCCAAATACTACAAGTACCGGAAGCACCAGAAATGCAAAGAACTGCTCGCAGCTTTCTATCTCTTTTTCCTTGATAAACTTCATAAATGAAAGGACAAATAGCGCTGCCACAAAAAGGAACATGATAACTGCAAGGACTACCGTCACCTTAGAATTACTAAAATATCCGCTAAATAGATATTTGATGACGCTTCCAAAGGATCTAAGTCCCACAGGCTGTATCCAGTAGCTGCCGCTTACCTGCTTGACCTGGGATAAAAGAGCTGATATCCACGGAATATATGAAACTACCGTGAGATTTCCACAAATGATCAGCATTGCAAAGGCTTTGGCCCCAAGTTTACCCTTGTGATCAGGTTCCTTCATGTTTTTAAGATATGTGACCAGCATCCAAATGAAAATAATGCCATAAATAATGCCTACAGAAAGGGCTGCATAGTAGTGAGTGTAAGCAGCTGCCGTTCCGTAAAGCCACAGTGCAAAGCCGTTTACTATGTCCCACTTAGCCTTGCCTTCTAGCATATCTCTCATGAGATTAAACCCATGCAAAAGAGCTGCTGTCACAAAAAACAGTGCCCAGGTATACATTCTGATCTCTGTTGTATACTCTGGAAGCGCCGGCATACTAACTACCATGAAGCTAAAGAGCCCCGCTGTAAGTAGTCCAAAGCGCTTTCTGATAACAGTCATGGAATAGATAAATAAAAGAATAAGAGGAACTATAGATACCATCTTGGCGATTATCTCAAGTGGAACTCCTGTGCCCTTACCAAAGAACACAAGAAAGCCCTTAAGTATCAGGTAGTAAAGAGGCGGATGGACATCTCTTGCTGTGCGGCTCACAAGCTCAGCTACAGATGAGTTTGCAAATCTCATTGAAAAGAGCTCGTCATACCATATGTCTGTAGACATAGATAGGAAAAATGAGCGCACAAGAAAAAAGCATGCCAATATGAACAGCGCCATGCCTATTATCTTATCTATGTTACCTTTAACTTTTTCTTTCATCTTTTCCTCGTAAATAGGCACAGCTTTTCGTTGCTGTGCCTATCAATAATCTTACTGTTTATTTAATGTCTATTAAGCTTCGTATGAATCAATGAGCTCAAGTGGACGTTCTTCGTTCATCTTCTTGCACATTGCTACAAGTGCATCAAGAGGAACGTTCTGGATCTGCTTGTTAGAACCACGTACGTTGATTGATACAGTTCCTTCTGCAGCTTCCTTGTCACCGATTACAAGAATGTATGGATCCTTGTAGTTCTTGAACTTCTTGATCTTCTCTTTCATGTTGTTGTCTGAGTAGTCAGCCTCAACACGAATACCAGCCTTGATAAGAGTATCTTCTACCTTCTTGGCATACTCATTGTGCTCTACTCTGATAGGAACGATACCTACCTGATATGGGCTGAGCCAGAATGGGAATACACCCTTGAAGTTCTCGATGATGATACCGATGAATCTCTCAAGTGAACCGTAGATAGCTCTGTGGATAACTACAGGCATCTGCATTGTTCCGTCCTGAGCCTGATATGTAAGGCCAAAGTTATGAGGAAGCTGGAAGTCAAGCTGTACAGTACCGCACTGCCATTCTCTTCCAAGAGCATCCTTGATCTGAAGGTCGATCTTTGGTCCGTAGAACGCGCCATCACCTTCGTTGATCTCATATCCACCCTCGCCATACTTCTCGTCAAGGATTTCCTTAAGAGCTGCCTCAGCTCTGTTCCAAACCTCGATGTCTCCCATGAAGTCATCTGGTCTTGTAGAGAACTCAGCTCTATATGTAACACCAAATGTTGAATAGATCTCATCTGCGATTGCGATTACGTCTGCAATCTCATCCTTGATCTGTGATTCCATTACGAATGTATGGTCATCATCCTGACGGAATTCCTGAACACGGAAAAGACCATTCATCTGCCCTGACTTCTCCTTACGGTGAAGTACATCGTACTCACTGTAACGGATAGGAAGCTCTTTATAAGAGTGGTTTGTTCTCTTATATGTCATCATGGCATTAGGACAGTTCATAGGTTTAGCTGCCATTGTGTCGTTCTGCTCACGATTATAGATTACAGAACCAGCCTGAATTTTAATGTTCTGTGGCTCTTCTGTAGGCTCGTTGATATTCTCAAGTACGCCTGGAATCTCAGCGTCAGCCTTAAGCCATCCTGAAACACCTGGTACCATGAACATGTTGTTTACATAGTGAGCCCAGTGTCCACTGATCAGCCAAAGCTTCTTGTTATTTACTAAAGGAGCAGCTATCTCTGTGTAGCCGTGTCTCTCCTGAACTTCTCTTGAATACTTAAGAAGTGCCTGGTACATCTTCCATCCTCTTGGAAGCCAGTATGGCATACCAGGTGCAGTCTCATCGAACATGAAAAGATCAAGCTCAGCACCGATCTTCTTGTGATCGCGCTCTAATGCTTCCTGAATAAGCTTGATGTGCTTCTTGAGCTCATCTTTGCTAGGGAAAGCATAAAGATAAATTCTAGAAAGCTGATCTCTCTTCTCGTCGCCTCTCCAGTATGCTCCAGATACAGCCTTGATCTGATATGCTGCATTCATGAGTTCCTGAGAGTTCTCAACGTGAGGTCCGCGGCAAAGATCTACATAATCATCGCCTGTATAATAAACTGTAATTGTCTCTCCCTCTGGAAGATCATTGATAAGTTCAGTCTTGAACTTCTGATCCTTGAACATTTCAAGTGCTTCCGACTTTGAAACCTCTTTACGTGTCCAGTTCTCTCTTCTCTTGATGATCTCGCGCATCTTGTCTTCAATAGTCTTGAAGTCATCCTGAGTTACAGCCTTAGGAAGTACAAAATCATAGTAGCAACCATCGTCGATCTGAGGTCCGATTGCATACTGAACTTCCTTGCCATAAAGCTCGATAACAGCCTTGGCGAGAACATGTGCCAGTGAGTGACGATAAACTTCTAAATACTCTTCTTTATTCATTTGTTTTTCCTTTCGTGCTACCCCAACCGGGAGCAGCCTCTTTCTAATATAATATTTTAATTAAGAGCTATGTTTAATGGCTCAAAATTATCACTTATTTTTGCCGTGGCACTTCTTGTACTTTTTGCCACTTCCGCATGGACATGGATCGTTAGGATAAACCTTCTCCTCTTTTCTGATTGTATGAGAAGCCTTCTCCTCTTTGTAAAGGGCTTTTCTCTTGTCCTCATCAAAGATTGCTTCCCATTCAGGAAGGTTGTAAAGCCAGTCAGCACCAGCATTTACCATGTTCTTGTAAAGAAGCTCCTTGTCAAAGCCAAGGTTAACCTCTGTATCCTCTTCCATATCATCAATAGGGTTCTGCTCTTTCAAGCTGTCGTTGATTCCATCAAGGAAACCAACCATAGTCATAAGATCAACACCGTACTTGTCAGCGAGCTCCTTAACTGTTCCCTTTACAACTTCATCAGGATTTTTTAAAAGAACTGCGTAGATATCACGCTCTTTCTGGAAATATTCTGTCCATAATTTCTGAAGACTTCCCTTATCTGCAGTCTCAGAATATGCCATATCACGCCACTTTTTTAATAATGCCATAATTACTACCTCTGTTTTTCAAATAAATTTAATAATAAAGAACATTTTAATATATTTGCAAAGATATGTAAACCGCATAAAATAGTAAGTGGTGATGAAATATCGTACTTAAAAGCAATATCAAAATCTATATCACCAGGGGGAAATAAAAATGAAAAAGACTAGCTCTTTAGGCTTGAAATGTATCTTGTTACTCTTATCTTTGCTTCTTTTGATAGGTTGTCAAAAGAACTCTTCGGCTACATCTGACAATACCACAATCCGGGTAGCATCACTAAAAGGTCCCACAACAATTGGTCTTGTAAATCTCATGGATGAGGCTTCTAGAGAAGAATGTGAGCACTCCTATGAATTTACAATGTACACTCAAGGCTCAGACATCATGGCAGCTATGGCAACCGGCGATATAGACATAGGCCTTGTACCTGCAAACGTAGCTGCAGTCATGAATAACAAAGTTGAAGGCGGCGTCGCTGTAATAGATATCAACACTCTCGGAGTTCTCTACTGTGTATCCGGCGATGATTCAATACATTCCATTTCTGATCTGTCAGGCAAAACAGTCTACACAACAGGTCAGGGCTCAACTCCTGAATACACCATAAGATATCTACTTGCTCAAAACGACGTAACTGATTGCACTCTTGAATTTAAGTCAGAGGCTACAGAAGTTGCAGCTTTTCTAGCAGAAGACCCAAGTGGAGTCGCAATCCTTCCTCAGCCATTCGTTACTGCTGCTCTTACTCAAAACCAAGAGCTTAAGATAGCTTTTTCTCTAGATGATGAATGGAACAAGGTAAACACTGATTGCCGCATGGTCACAGGAGTAACCGTTGTCAGAAAAGACTTCTTAGAAAACCACAAAGAATTAGTAAACGCCTTTATCAAAGACCACGAAGCAAGCACCAAGAAAGTATCAGAAGATTTGGAAGGAACTGCTGCCCTTGTAGTTCAGCAAGGCATCATAGCCAAGGAACCTATAGTCCTTGTCGCAATCGGCAACTGTAATGTCTGCTGCATCCACGGAAAAGAGCTAAGGAAAACCCTTGAAGGATACCTCGAAGTTCTACACGAACAGGATCCTAAGTCAGTTGGCGGAAACCTTCCACCAGATGAGTTCTACTATGTAGGCAAATAAACTGTTACTATTCACATTTTTTGAAAAAACCGCAAACTAGTTGGAGGCTCAGTTTTAACTGAGCCTCCATTCTTAACTAAAAAAATTATAGTCTCTTTATTCTCTCTAAAGCTTCTACGCTGTTCTCATAGCTTCCAAATGCTGTAAGTCTGAAGTAATGCTCTCCGCTTGGTCCAAAGCCTGATCCTGGAGTACCTACAACATTTGCATTTTCAAGAAGGTGATCAAAGAACTCCCAGCTTGTCATGTTGTTTGGTGTATGAAGCCATACATATGGTGAATTCTTGCCGCCGTACACTTCGTAGCCTGCATCCTTAAGTCCATTGTAGATATAAGTAGCATTCTTCATGTACTTACTAACCATGTCTTTTATCTGAGCCTTACCTTCAACTGAGTAGCAAGCCTCTCCTGCTCTCTGTACTACATATGGAGCTCCGTTATACTTAGTTCCATGTCTTCTAGCCCAGAGTCTGTGCATCTCCACTTCCTCACCATTAAACTTAACCTTAAGATCATGAGGAATGATAGTAGCGCCGAGACGAAGACCAGTAAATCCAGCATTCTTAGAAAAAGACCTAAGCTCTATAGCGCAGGTTCTAGCTCCTTCGCACTCAAATATTGAATGAGGGATATTATCCTGAGAAATATAAGCTTCATAAGCCGCATCAAATATGATAACTGCTCCAACCTTATTAGCATAGTCAACCCATACCTGAAGCTGATCCTTTGTTATAGCCTCACCTGTTGGGTTATTTGGGAAGCACAGATAGATAAGGTCTGGTGTTTCCTTTGGAAGTTCAGGTGCAAAGTTATTTTCTGCTGTGCATGGCATGTAGATAACGTTACTCCAGATTCCACTTTCTTTATCATAATCTCCACATCTACCAGCCATAACGTTTGAATCTACGTATACTGGGTAAACTGGATCGCAAACTGCTATCTTAGAGTCTTTTGCAAAGATTTCCTGAATGTTGGCTGAGTCACTCTTAGCTCCATCAGAAATAAAGATCTCATCATCAGCGATATCGCAGCCTCTAGCTCTAAAGTCATTCTCTGCCATGGCGTGTCTAAGAAACTCATAGCCAAGGTCTGGAGCATAACCTCTGAAAGTACTCTCACTTGCCTGCTCATCTACGGCTTTATGAAGTGCATCGATAACAGCTGGGCAAAGAGGCTGAGTAACATCGCCAATTCCAAGGCGAATGATCTTTTTATCAGGATTAGCCTCTTGATAAGCATTAACTTTCTTAGCTATTGTGCTAAACAAATAACTTCCTGGTAACTTCAAATAATCCTCATTTGGTCTGAACATATATTGGCCTCCTATCAATTATGATAGTTAGTTGTGTTCTTATATGTTTGGATGACGCTTTCGCTCTGTGAAAAACGTAGCGGTACTAAGCTGGTAAAAAACACCAGCAAGTACCGACGTTTTTCAAAGCATCCAAACCACATAAGACCAGCAACTAACTTAGCAATTATTCCAATAGATTTGCAACGAATAACAATTTTGTGTAATTCAATTGCGTGACTATAATAAACTAGAGAATATGATATAACAATTTTGTATCATTGTATACAAAATTCTTGTATTTTTATTCTGGAACAGATAGTATAGCAATATACTTATTAATAAGTGTGTTTGACTTATGTAAACGAAATGGTTTTGTATGAATATACAACTTATCATTATATAGAGGAGAATGCGTATGAAGTTTACTAAGATGCAGGGCTGTGGAAATGATTATGTATATGTTGATGGAGGAAGTGAGAAGATTTCTCAGGAAAAGAAATCTGATCTTGCCGTAAAGGTGTCTGACAGGCATTTTGGAATTGGTTCAGATGGACTTATCTTCATAAATCCTGTTGAAGATGATGACATAGATTTTGAAATGGAAATGTATAACGCTGATGGATCAAGATCTGAGATGTGCGGAAATGGTATCAGATGCGTTGCTAAGTATGTATATGATAAGGGGCTTACAAACAAGAAAAAACTTACTATCGTGAGCGCCGGTAAGAAAAAATACATTGATCTGACTGTTGGAGCTAACAACAAGGTAGAAAGCGTTAAGGTTGATATGGGTGCTCCTATTCTTGACGCCGAGACTGTCCCTGTAAGTGTTCCAGAAGATAAGCTTACTTCTTCTGATAAATTTGCAGAGCTTAATGGCAAATATGGTCACCTTGCAGTAGATGTTCCAATTACAGTTGATGGAAAACAGTGGCATATTACCTGTGTATCCATGGGCAATCCTCATGCAGTGGTATTCCTTCCTGAAGGAATGGACCTTGCCACCTTTGATATTGAAAAGATCGGACCACAGTTTGAAAATCACGAGTATTTCCCAAGACGTGTAAATACTGAGTTTGTAACAATAGATGACAGAAGCAACGTACACATGAGAGTATGGGAACGCGGAACAGGCGAAACTCTTGCCTGTGGCACTGGTTGCTGCGCAACAGCTGTTGCCTGCATCTTGAATGGTCACACAGATACATCAGTCACTATCCACGTCCTTGGCGGCGACATCAAGTGCAGTTGGGACAAGAATCCTTCATCATCAGTGATCATGGAAGGTCCAGCAACTACAGTATTTGATGGAGAAATTGAAATATAAGATTAGCTAATAGTACAAATGAAGCAAATTTTAGCCGAAAGCTCTAATCACACAAGCTTTCGGCTATATTTTTTTCAAATATACAAGATTTTATTTTATACAATTCACTCTTTTCTTTAGCCTACCAATTTAAATTTGCAGGCCTTCGGCTAATCAATTTTTTCTTTTTGATCTTTTAGATAGTTTTTTCTTTAGCCGAAAATAATAAATTGCGTAACTTAGGCTGAAAACACTTACACTTACACTTCCTCTACATAATACTGTGCCTGAGCATTCCAGAGTTCGTAGTACTTTCCATCATGATCTTCAAGGAGTTTCTCGTGTGTTCCCTTTTGGATAACCTGTCCTTCACCAAATACTGCTATCTCGTCGCAGAACTTACATGATGACAATCTATGAGAAATATAGATTGCTGTTTTATCACCAGAGATATCATCAAACTTACTGTAAATCTCAGCTTCTGCTATAGGATCAAGAGCAGCAGTTGGTTCATCAAGGATGATGAATGGAGCGTCTTTATATAATGCTCTTGCTATTGCAATCTTTTGGGCTTCTCCACCAGAAACATCAATTCCATCATCAGAAAGGTCCTTATATATCATGGTATCTAGTCCCTTTTCCAGACTCTCAAGCCTCTCACCAAACCCAGCATCTACTAAAGCTTTATACGCTCTATCTCTATCATAATCCGCGTTACCAGCCACATTCGCTCCTATAGGCTGGCAAAGAAGCTGAAAGTCCTGAAATACAATAGAGAAAATATCCATGTAGTCATCATATTTGTATTTCCTTATATCTATACCATTTAAAAGTATCTGCCCTTCTTGAGGATCATACAAACGGCACAATAGCTTTATAAATGTAGTCTTTCCACTTCCATTCTCTCCAACAATTGCAAGTCTCTGTCCAACCTTAAACTTCATATTTACGTGTCTTAGAGACCAAACATCTGATCCTGGGTATTTGAATGACACATCTTTAAACTCAATCTCATAATTCCTATCACTACGCTTTTCTGTAGTAAGAGAGCCCTGATACATAGCATTTGGAATATCGAGAAATTCAAAAGTTTTATCCAAATAGCTTGTGTTCGTCTCCATAAGAGAGATAAGTTCTGTGAAAGCAAAGATGTTAGCTATCATTGCAGTAGCCGCTCCAACATACTGAGTTACACTACCTACATCAAATGCTCCAGCCCAAGCTTTTAAACATGTAAATACATAGACAAAACCAGTGATAAGCACTGTCATACATACTCCCATGCTAGAATAGATGCCCATTTTCCCCATAAACATTTTTCCCAAAGGTCCATCCACTCCGAAAACAGAATTTCCATCCCAATAGGCTGCCACCAAGCCTTGCTGATCATTCATTCGTATATCTACACTGCGCTTTTTATCAAGGCCTATGAATCCAAAGTGCCAAAATAAGCGATTCCCAAGAGTTGCAAAATCAGCATAATTACTCCAAGACTTTTGTGCTATACCAGAAAGCTTTCCCGAAAAGACACTAATTCCCACCATAACAGCAGCAAAAATCAATATAAATATAGGATTATTCAAAATTACCAGCCGTCCAGCTGTCTTTGGAACAGGAGAAGTAAAAAGTGTTACAGTGAGCGTGATTCCACTTATCATACCTATCATTCCCGTAACAAAACGTTCATAAGCTCTTTGGGATCTCATAAGCCCCCAACTTGCCCAGTTCTCATTTTGTTTGATCTGCGCCCTCAGATCATGATTTTCCTGTTTATCAAGTTCAGAGAAATCCAAAGAAAACATCTTGTGAATAAAAAGAATTTCTTTTCTTCCCCATAAGTCATTTAATAACGTTTCATGTCTTTGTTTCAAAAAAGCATTAATGATTGCTAATACGCAAATGCAGATAGTTCCAGCGATTACCCAATTCCATAACACTTCTTCTCTTCTTAGTCCAGCTAATTCCTTTAATACCTGAGCTGAGAAAAAAACTGTTATATACGGCGATACTGCTTCAAAAATGCACTTTACTGTCAGAAGAGGGAAATAGCTCTTTTGCACTCTATGGAGTTCTCTGACACCGCGAAGATTCATTGCTATGGCATGTCTAAAATCTATTTTTTTCTTCATATCAGAACTCCTTTCCTTCTTGATAATAACGGCTTTGTACTTCAAAGAGCTGGGCATATTCACCGCCAAGCTTCATAAGGCTCTCATGAGTACCCTCTTCTTTGATACCTCCATCTGCCACGAAGATGATACGGTCACAAAATCTTGTTGAAGCAAGCCTGTGAGAAATAAATAGTGATGTCTTTCCTTTTGACATTTCACCATATTTCATGTACATATCATTCTCTGCTATTGGATCAAGTGCAGCTGTAGGCTCATCAAGCAGTAATATTGGCCCATCCTTGTAAAGAGCTCTGGCAAGCATCAAACGCTGAGTTTCTCCCCCAGAAAAAAGAACGCCATCCAAATAAACTTCTCTTCCAATATGCGTTTCTAGCCCCTTTGGGAGTTTTTCTATGTTAGAAGTTAGTCCTGCAAGATCAATGCATTTTTTTATCTTCTCATAATCAATATTCTCTTTAGTTTGGGCAATCTCTTCAGCTACTGTTACATCAACTATAGAGAAATCCTGAAACACAGCGCTAAATAGTCTGTAGTACTCTCTTCGATTGAAGTCTCGTATATCTCTTCCATTTAGAAGTACACATCCCTCTGTAGGATCAAGCAGTCCACACAATAATTTGACTAATGTAGTTTTTCCGGCACCATTAAGTCCGACGATTGCCAGCTTTTCACCCGGCCTGATCGTAAGACTAACGTCATGTATGGTATCTTCACTTGCTCCTGGATATCTAAAAGAAACACCTGATAACTGAAGTTCAAATTCTTCATATTCAGGAATCTTTTCACCATCTTCAAATTTGAATGGTTCTGGATAGTCCAGATATTCACGTAGTCGTGATATATCCATACCATGTTTATGCAGCTTACTAAGATCCTTTAGTACTCCCATTACCCATGTGGTAAAGGTCGTAACTGCCGCAAAATATAAAACAAACTCTGAGACGCTAAGTCCCTCATTCAAAGTCATCTTGATAAGATAAAAATAGGCAATTCCATTTCGTGCCAAAGTAAGAACTGCTTCCACAACTTCCGCAAACACTTCAGCTTTTTCGCATCGGAAAGCATATGCAAGATATACGTCATGAACTTTATCAAGTAAATCATTAAGCCAGTTCTGAAGTCCAAATATTCGAATGTCTTTTGCAAGCTCTACAGACTCTGCTTTTCTTCTGATATATGACTTCTTCAGATAATACTTTTCTTCTTCATCTCTATGTGCATAGCGCCAGTTGTTTGTATATCTAGATACCACAAAGCCTGCAAGACATGTAACAATTATCACAAGCAAGATCACAGGATCAATTTTAGATAAAATAGACAGATATATTATGAGTCCGCCAATATTTGTTAGAAGCTCAGTCAAGGTTTGCCAGATTTCTTCTGTTGCCTGTCCATTATCATTTGTAGCTTGATATGCCTTATCTCTAAGCTTTTGAAAATCTTCTTTAAGAGTATTTGAATACGAAGTCATATTACTCTTGAGCGTGACCTTGCTAATTATAGCTGATCGAACGTCTACTCTTGGAAATAGCGAATTCTGAGTGAAATAATGCATCAGTCCACGAAGTATAAAAATAGCTGCTGTAAACAGTCCAATTGTGGACAATAATGTTCCAATTGAAGCTCTCTGTTCGATGCGTAAAAGAACTTCTGGTGCAATATACAACTGTGCCAGATAATAAGCCACTTCCAATGCAGCAGAAATAATGCAAAAGAAAATAGCTCTTTTACCTGCTTTCCAAGCTACCTTTAACATCCACCAAACATTTTGGAGAGTATTATATTTAGGTCTTTCTTTATTATTCATAGTTGTTTGTCTCCTCTCCTACATATCATGCCACAAAAAAAGTCCCCGGATTTCTCTGGGGACGAATTGCTATTCTCAGGTGATGAATTGCTTTATACCTGTGGCAAAAGTATTTCCGTAGTAAAAGCACCATCTTCACTATTTCTACTTATATAGCCTTCAAGGCGTTCCACAATGGTGTCAATACGAACAAGTCCAAATCCGTGGCCTTCACCCTTGGTAGTACTAAATAAATTACCTTTTTTAGTAAGTTTCTTTTCCGCAGTGAAATTCGTAAAAGAAATGTACAATTGAGTATTCTTCATATCCATATAGACACGAATAAGTCTGTTTTCTTCAGGTAGCTTCACACTCGCCTCTATTGCATTATCAAAAAGATTTCCTATGATACAGCAAAGATCTATCTCAGACATTTTAAGCTTAACAGGTATATGCGCATCAGCAACTACCTTTATCCCCTTTGATTTTGCTAAAGATATCTTAGAATTAAGGATTGCATCTGTCATGGCATTACCAGTCTTGATAACTGTATCAACAGTAGTAAGGTCTTCGTCAAGAAGATCCAAGTATTTGCTGATTGCTTCCCAGTCTCCAGTCGCTGCATATGCTTTCATTGTCTGGATATGGTTGCGATAGTCATGCCTCCAGCCACGTATTTGGCGATACATATTATCAACTTCTCTGTAGTGTGTCTCAATCAGTTCATGTTGATAGGTAGCAATCTGTTTATCAATTTTCTTTGAAAAGAATCCCATTCTCTTACCCCATGTTGATTATAGCACGATTAACTCCATCATATGAGCCTCTGGGTAGATGAATCAATGTTCCATCACTTAACTTGATATCACTTTTGGTCACACGACTGATCTGAGTCAGATTGACGATTGCCGAACGTCCAACTCGATAAAATCTATCATCAAGCTGCTTTTCAACTTCACCAAGTGTCATCTTGACTGTCAACTCTTGCTGAGCATGGATAGTAACGTAATTTCCATAAACTTCAACATATCGGATCTGATATATTGGTACACGTACCATTTCACCATTCACGTCAAAATTTAATACTTTTTCATTTTTCTGAAGTTTATCTGATGCTCTATCTAAGACAGATAACAATTTACCCTCTTTTACAGGCTTCATAAGATAGTGAAGAGCTGCTACTTCATACCCTTCCGCTATATAATCAGAATATCCGGTAATAAAAACTATCTGGATGTTTTCATTGACTTTCCTAAGCCTCTTGGCA
Source organism: Butyrivibrio hungatei DSM 14810 (assembly GCF_900143205.1). Lineage (GTDB taxonomy): Bacteria > Bacillota > Clostridia > Lachnospirales > Lachnospiraceae > Butyrivibrio > Butyrivibrio hungatei. The sequence continues at coordinate 532,926 of NZ_FRDH01000003.1, forward strand.
AGTGTCACACCATCCATACCATCCATTTCTATATCTAACAAGATGATGTCATAGTCATTCTCATCTTCATATTTGAATAAAAAACTCTCCGCAGATGGGAACTCATCAACATGGATCATGTAGCCATTATCCTTGGCCCAATGACAGACCATGTCACTTACATACTTTCTATCTATATCTGAGTCATCACAGATTGCAATCTTGTATCCCATCTAGTCAGTTCCTTACTTTCCGCTTTCTCTTGCCACAATATAGATTCTCTCGCTATCCTCGGTAGGCTCTTCTTGGGTGTCTGCATCGATTGCAGTGATAAACTCAAGGCCAGCCTTATCTACAAAGTTCTTCATCTCATCAAGGGTATATCCCCTCTGATAGTGAGTCTCAACAGAACGTCTAAAGAGCTCTTTTTCCTCATCACACATGGCAAAGATCGTAAGGTCGTATTCATTGATATGCTCTTCTTCGTGGTAATAATTATCCCAGATGAAGCTGCAATTCTCGCGGCTCTCAGCAATCGTAGTATCTCCGATCACATCGCGGTACTTGTGGAGAGTATTGAAATCAAAGATAAACACTCCCTTAGGAAACAGGAAGTTATTAACAAGCTTAAAGGTCTCTATGACGTCTTCATCCTCAAGAAGGTAGTTGACGCTATCACATACGCTTACGATAGTTCCAGCTGTGCAATAAAGGTCTAGTTCTCTCATGTCCTGTTCAAGGTACATGATGTTTAGGCCGTTCTGAGCCGCCTTATTGCGCGCAATATTGAGCATATCGGAGGATAAGTCGATTCCCACCATATCATATCCTCTTTTAGCCATTTCCTGGGTAAAAGAGCCGGTGCCACAACCAAGCTCAACAACTAGATTTCTCTCTTCTGCAAGAGCTGCCTCTGAATCTTCCTCTGTAGAATATTCTGCATTTCCCTGCTCTGAGGCTTTTGATGGCTTGCTCACTCCATATTTTTCAATTAGTGATACAACAAAATTACCCCATACTTCGTATGGGGTTTCATCCATGAATGTATCATATACAGCTGCAAAATCTGTGTATGCTTCCATAAATTAAAATAAACTTCCTATGATCAAAATAACTTTAGTTCCAAGTCCCATTATAACGCCTGCAAGTACTACTCCGCAAACAACCGCTCTAACGCTCTTCTTGAAATCCATATCAAGGATAGAAGCTGCAAGAGTTCCTGTCCATGCTCCTGTACCAGGAACTGGGATACCTACGAATAAGAAAAGTGCCCAGTAAAGACCTTTTCCAGCCTTCTCCTTAAGCTTCTCGCCGCCCTTGTGTCCCTTTTCAAGACAGAATGTAAAGAACTTGCCGATCACTGGCTTATCTTTTCCCCATTCAAGAACTTTTCTTGCAAAGAAGAAAATGAAAGGCATAGGTATCATGTTTCCTATGATCGCGATAATATAGCTTGGAAGAAGTGGAAGTCCCATACTAATAGCATATGGAATAGCTCCTCTAAGCTCAACAAGTGGCACCATAGAAACCAAAAATACGATCAAATAATCTTTTAACATCAAATAATCTCCTTCAAAGCTCTGATAAGAGTATCCATCTCTTCATCTGTACCAATTGAGATTCTGAGATACTCATCAATTCTAGGTAAATCAAATCGACGCACTATTATACCACGGCTTCTCAAATTAGCAAAGATTTCCTTACCAGACTTGTCTGGATGCTTAGCAAAAATGAAGTTGGTCTTGGAATCAGCAAATTCAAATCCAAGATTCTTTAACTCTTTCTTGACTCTTTCTCTGGTGCCAATGACCATATTCCTGGTCTTATCAAAATAGTCTCTGTTTGAGATAGCAAGTGCTCCAAGCTCAAGAGTTGGTGTGTTCATAGTGTATGAGTTAAAAGAATACTTGACGTCAGAAAGAAATTTTATAAGCTTCTCATTTCCAAAGGCATAGCCTATTCTCATTCCAGCCATTGACCTTGATTTTGAAAAAGTCTGGACAACCAGAAGATTATCATACTTATCAATAAGTGGAAGTGCAGATTCTCCGCCGAAATCAATGTATGCTTCATCAACGATAACTACTACGTCACGATTATTTTGCAATATTTCCTCAATATCCTTAAGAGGAAGCTCAACACCTGTAGGAGCGTTAGGATTAGCAATAACAACGCCGCCATTCTCGCCAAAATAGTCCTCTTTAGTTATAGTGAAATCTTCATTAAGCGGAATCTGCTTGAAGGGAATCCTATAGAGATTTGCCCATACATCATAAAATGAATATGTAATATCAGGGAAGAATACTGGCTTATCAGAATTGAAAAATGTAAGAAAAGCCATAGCAAGTACATCATCAGAGCCCACGCCAACAAAGACTTTATCAGATGATACATTATAAAAATCCGCTATAGCATCCACAAGCACAGAGCAACTAGGATCCGGATATTTCTTAAATCTATCCACATCCATATTCTTAATTGCCTCAGCAACTGCCGGTGCTGGAGGATATGGATTCTCATTTGTATTAAGCTTGATGATATTCTGAATCTTTGGCTGCTCTCCCGGTGTATATGGAACAACCTTCCTAACATTTTCTTCCCAGCTCATGGTCATACTCCTTTTTTGTAAAATACATGTCCTCATTATATACACTCTGTTACGCTATTGCAAGAAAGTGTTTTTGTCCTGTTATACTTCATAAACTTGCTATTATGCTTGGCTGATTACCTGCATTATTACTTTTTAATAATTTGCAGGTACTATTTCTATCTATACTTTCTCTTATATCTGGCATTCATTACCTGCTTTTATTCTTATGTGATATTTGCAGGTAATGCTTCCTGACATCAATCTCTTTTTTCCCGTCTTTCTTTACCTGCATCCAGTCTTTTCTATAATTTGCAGGTATTGCTTCCTGACGTCAATCTCTTTTTTCCCGTCTTTCTTTACCTGCATTCAGTCTTTTCAATAATTTGCAGGTAATGCTTCCTGACATCAATCTCTTTTTTCCCGTCTTTCTTTACCTGCATTCTCCAAAATCAACATATTGCAGGTAAAACACCATCATCCGCCTGTTTTTATCATATCGAAATTACAGGCAACTACTGCAAAAAGCAAGCTTTAAAATACAAAAAGCCCCGCTCCATATAGAGCGAGGCTTTATAACTATTTACATTATGATCAGTATGCACCGTCCTGACCAAAGATGGCCGGGAAGGTTCTGAATATGAGCTCGATATCTTTAGAAAGACTCATATCCTGAATGTATTGAAGGTCGAGTTCAACCCATCTGTCCCACTTGATCTTGGCTCTGCCACAAACCTGCCAATAGCAGGTGAGACCTGGTTTAACGATAGTGCGTTGTTTTTCGTAGGCATTACATTCTTCCATCTGGGAAGTAAGGATTGGTCTAGGGCCAACTACGCTCATATCACCTTTGATGATATTAAATAACTGTGGAAGTTCATCTATAGAAAATCTTCTTATAAATCTTCCTACATGTGTTACTCGTGGATCATTCTTGATCTTGAATGCATGGCCTGTCTGCTCATTCTGAGCCTGCATACGTTCAAACATTGACTCTGCGTTCTTGTACATGCTTCTGAACTTATAGATCTTGAAGCTCTTCATATCTTTACCAGCTCTCTGCTGGGTAAAGAACACAGGACCACCATCCTCTAGGAATATGGCAAGTGCAGTCACCAAAAATACAGGTGACAAAAGAATCAATGCCACACTAGAAGCAGCAATGTCAAACAATCTCTTTATCCACTTATAGATATTGGGCTTATGATCATATATTTCCTGATAGTTAAGCTCAATTATCTTTCTACCTGCTCCTGCTCTAAGCTCGGAAACAGGTATCGCATTTGCTTTAGACATTCTCATTTTTCCTCTTTGTAAAAGGTTTTATCAACCTGTAACTGATGCGAGAACAGGTACCCTTACAAAGGCAATCGTGCCGTGCTTAGTCATGTTAACTACTACGTGGTCTTTACGGATCTCTACTGTTGGTAACTGTACCCACTGATTATTCTGAATCTGGTAAACTGCTATGTTATCCCCAACAACTACCCCACTAACATAGAAATTAACTTTGGCTGTTGTAAATGAAGCTCCTGGTGAGCTTGTAGTAACTACATTAAGAAGTGCACCGCCTACATTTGCTGCAAGAGTAGTTGCAGAAGTAAGCTGTCCATTTGTAGCAGGTGTAAGAACGAATGTTACGTTACTCTTGCCACCATTTATCTCTACATGTCCGCCCTGGCCAACAATATTGCTGCCATAACCGACAATATTATTTCTCTTATAGAATTCATTAGCTGAAGAGCCTGAGCTCTTTCCTGATCCACCACCTGATGATCTCTTGTTATTATTGTTGTTATTGTTCTGACCAGCTCTGACAGCATTTGTCAAAGACTGGATCTGCTTGGTGAGTTCAGCAATTGTCTTATTGTTTTCTTCCTGGTTCTTCTGCATTTTTTCCCATTCTTCCTTGGAAATACTGATAGAACCACCTACATTGTTGTCCGTACTAGTCCCTGTACTTGCTGCATTTTCAGCGCATACGCACAATGTTGATGAAAACATCATGACGCCTACAACCATCAACGCAAGAATCTTTTTCATATTATTTGCCTCCATACATTTAAAAACAACGCTTCATTTATTCATCTTCTGGATTGCTCCAGTCAATTTCTCTGTCGATCTGACCTGCAGGATCACCTACAAGGCATCCCACAACAAGTATCTGTTTGCTAGGATCACTTGGGCTTGGAGCTGTCATTGTAAGTAAAAAATGTTCTGGACTAAGTCCCTGCTCCCAACCTGGCCTGATGATATTGGTCATACTCCTTTGTGAGTACATATCATCAATGAACTGCTGGCATCCGTATGCATACGAAAAGTCATATTTTTCAACCAGTCTTGTGCCCTCAGTAGTATAAGCCGCGATAACATAATAAGCAAGAACATTTCCTTCCATGTATACCAAAATGAACTGATGGTCATCAAAATATACCTTATCAAGAAATTTCTCAAGCTCCGATGGCGCAACTCCGTGTACTACTTCATTAAAGTCACACATATCCTGCATATTGGCAGCTTCTATATAAGCACATGCATTTGTTGCTGGTTCTTTGTCTGCATTATGTGTGGCATAAAAGTAATCATCGCCATCACTACTTTGACATAGGGGTAAATTTATATCTGTATCCTTCACATAGATCCAGGCAAATATGTCACTATTCTTTTCACGTAGCGCGTGCACGTCTACAAAATTGCCATTTTCCGGATCTGGTGTCTTTGCTTCTTTTGAACATCCCACCAGCATAGCTGCCACTAATAAAACAGCAAAAAACCGTTTAAAAGACAGCCTCTCTATATCTTTATATCGTCTTGTTCTACGCATTTGTTTAGCTCACACCATCAACTTTTTCATAAAAAACTTCAAGAATTGTCTCGTAAAGATCATCCTGATCCACATAAAACTCTTCAAACTTGCCACTTTTCTTGGTCTCACCATCCAAAAGGATCAGATCTGAAGCGTCAAATCTGTATGTAGTAATGCTAGGAGCAAGGTAGCTGATCTCATCTGCTGAGATATTGGTAGTCATCATGCTGCCTATTGCGGAAAAGAGCTCTATAGCTGCATTACTGTTATTTTCTGCAGTTTCTCTTGCTGATTCAAGGAAGCCATTTAGATACTGCTTTTGTCTCTCTAACCTGCCATCATTTGAAGCATAAATGCTAATGTCTCTAGCCTTAACATAGTAATAAGCTGTGTCACCTTCAAGATGAACCTCAGCGCCTTTCTTAAGGGACTTGTCCCACTTGGTAAGGTCCTCAAGAACTGTAACATCAACGCCGCCCACCTGATCATTTATGATAGGAATAGCACTCATATTAATGGCTGCATATCCATGGATAGGTAGCTGATAAAACATATTCGAAACAGCCTTGACCTGATATTCACAGCTCTGCTCAAGTCCATCGCCGTATGCATGCTGAATTGCGATCTGTCCAACTTCTGTAGTCTGATATCTGCCGTATTCATCATAGACATCTATGTCAGCCATACTGTTTCTGTTGATGCCGATGATCTTGATGGTCTCATCATGAGGATTAAGTACCAGCAGGAAAAGAGCATCGGCCTGGCCACCATTTTGTCCGTCTGTAACCTTTGATACTATCTCATCATCCTTATCAATTCCCATGATAAGGAAAGTAGTAATGTCCTCGTTGTAATCGTAAACACATCCGTTATATCTAACCCAGTCTGCTTCCCAGCGCTGCTCCGTTCCCTGCATAGCGCCATCATCTGTCTGGGCCATCATCGGTGTACTCGTAGCAGATTTAGATCCAAGATTTGATTTTCCAAGTATCCTCATTACTTCAAGGCCTGCAAGTCCAAGTGTTGTAATAGTCATCACCACAGCCCAGACAATGAGAATTATTCTGCCTGCTTTCTTCATCTAAAACTCCTAGTCTTCCGTCTCCTCATTTTCGCTACTTGCCTCTGTAGCCGCATCTTCTGAACTATACATCATATTAGGGAATTCATTATCCTCAAGTTCATCCAAAGGATCTCCGTTGCTTTCAAGGTCTCTTATGTCAGCCGGGAAAACTCGTGACTGCTTGGTCACATTTCCGCTGTAATCAGCAACTGCGTAATAAACAACTGCAGTTCCAGCATCTTTGTTGATTACCACCTTTTCCACAACTATCCTGTTTGTCAGATCGCCATCCTTGGCATCATAAGCGTTTATTCCTACAATTAGGTCTTCTTCCTCAGTCTCTGAATCATAGACCAGGTTGACTGATGAAAATCTAAATTCGGGTGCCATTCTGTCACTCCTACCGTAAGCGATCACAATAAGAGCAATGAGACATCCGCTCAATATGGTAAAAAATATCCCAAGAATATTACCTTTCACAAGTTCCTCCACATATATGCAATGAAATATTTAGTCTTTTCTTGTAACTCCGGCAAGATAATTAAGCTCATCAAGATCGTCATCATCAGGAAGGTCAGCTTCTGGAGTCTTTGGTCTTCCTGAACCGGAACTCATCTCTGCGTCATCCCCATATTTGCCGTAGTACTTGCCATAATATTTTCCATAGTACTTGCCATAATAATTGCCGTAATGGCCATAGTAGCCCTTACCTGAAATATCAACCTTATTAAGAACTACGCCAAGCATCTTGGCTCCAGCCTTATCCAGCTGATCCTTAACTCTCTGAGCAAAGCGGTAGCTGATGGCATTACTTTCTATTACCATAACTGTTCCGTCGCACTGCTTGGATACAACGGCCGCATCAATAACACTTCCAAGAGGAGGTGTATCTATAATGACGTAATCAAATACCTGTTTCATATTCTCAAGGACTTTGCTAAAGATCCTGCCTCCCAAAAGCTCACTTGGGTTAGGAGGAACCGGTCCACTGAATATTACATAGAGATTAGGTGTATCTGTTTCGCAGATGACACTTGAAAGTCTCTCTCTTCCTACAAGGCAATGTGTAAGGCCAAGTCTTACTGATCCTGTTCTGTATCTACCAACAAGAACTGATTTACGCATATCTGCGTCTACGAGAACAGTTTTTTTACCAGCTTCTGCAAAAGCCCTCGCAAGAGCCATCGCCACTGTTGTCTTACCTTCACCAGGTGTACAGCTTGTGACAGAGATAACCCTGACATTCTGTCCACTGAACTCTATATTACTTCTAAGTGTTTTGTATGCTTCTTTTATCTGATAGTTGTTTTCTGATTGGCTAAAGTGAAGTTTAGCTGTCTGCATAGGCTACCCCATCCTACTTTTTCTTGGCTTTTTTATTTTTCTTGTCCTGCTCATCAACGGAAAGTGGAACAAGTGCAAGTGTACTAAGTCCCAGATATCTCTCAACATCATCGTTGCTCTTGATGGTATCGTCAAGAAGGTATCCGAGTACTACAAAAAATGCTACGACTACAGCCCCAACAAATCCTGAAAGGATAGTCCATCTTGTAACACTAGGACTTGCCTTCTCAGTAGGAACATTAGCTGTCTCTGCAATATTGATAGCATCGATATCCATAACGTTAGTAATATGTTCACTGGACACTTCTCTGATACAGTTTGCTATCTTCATAGCCATAAGAGGATCCTCGTCCTTGACTGTGATAGCAACGATACGCGTATCAGATGGTGTATCAACTCTAAGAACTGATGCCAGCTGCTTATACTCCATGTCTATTAGGTTAAGTCTCTGAATAACTTCCTCAAGAACGTATCTGCTCTTTATAAGCTCTGCATAATCCTGAGTGAGCTGAGTAGAAATCTGCACGTCAGAATATGTGACTGTCTGATTCTCCTCTTTGTTCAGGATATAGATCTTGGTCGTAGATTCATAAGTAGGGTGTACCACAAACTTGCTGACAAAAAGACCTGAAAGTGCAAAGAAAAGTCCTGCACTGATGATCAGAAAAGCTCTTCCCAGCAATATAGAAAAAAGTTCCCCCAGATTGATTTCTATGATGTCGTCTTTTCTATCCACACATTTCTCCCTTATCCGGTGACTATCGTCACAGTGTTTCGTTTTTCAAAACTGCAACAGGATTATCGTAAAAGATTCTTTTACCGTATGATTCCCCATATTTCCTGTCTACATAATTGCGGCACTCAAGTAGCTCTGGAGCTCTTTTTTGGGTGTCATGAGCATCTGTAGCCACAAAGTGTACCAGTCTGTTTTTCAAAAGCTTTTTTACAAATAGTTTGATGCCAAAGCCATACTTACCCATAATACTGGAGGCATTTACCTGAATGAGGCAGCCCATATCCACAAGTTCCTCTACATAAGCAGGGTGAGATACTATATCACTATAGCGTTCCACATGGGCAATTATAGGAATAAAGCCCGCTGCCTGTACCTGGTATATTGCATTGTGTATAGCTTTATATGGATTGGTAGGATGAAACTCTACCAAAACATAATCAGAACCTGCCAAGGTACATATCTTGCCCTGTTCAAGCTCTGTCTGCGTCTCATCACTATAGTATATTTCGTTTCCTGAGTAAAGCTTTACTTTGATCCCAAGTGAATCTGCCTGCTGTTGCAGTTTACCTTTATATACTTCATTATGTTGTGGGCTGACATTGTGATGCATCGGTTTGTGATGTGGTGTTAGAATAATATGAGTGATGCCATTCTTTTCGGCTATCTTAAGCATCTTGAGACTAGTTTCCACATCTCTTGATCCGTCGTCTACGCCAGGCATAATATGACAATGTATATCTATCGATTCCAGCATATTTAACCTTCCAAAGTTTAGATGTATACTTACTTGTGTGTGCCGGTTTTTAATCGAGATCAACATACAAGATAATATAATTTAACACAATAATTATACACCCACAAAATAGGCACTTTCAACATAATGTGGTAATTTATAAAACTTTTATCAAGATGTTGGGGCGCTAAAAAAGGAGACCAAAATGTTACCTCAAGATCCAATCATGTTAATGAGCTACCTGAACACAAAACTTCGCGATAATTATAGTTCTTTACAGGCTTTCGCTGATGACAACAACCTTTCATCAGAGGAACTTTTATCCATAACAAAAAAACTGGAAGCAGCCGGCTTCACATACAATGCCGACCGCAACCAGTTTATCTGATAATTTTTTATACAGCTTTAGCTTTTAATTCTCCATCTACTACGTCAAACTCAATTGTTCCGTGAGGTTTGACCTGATCCTCGAGGATGAGTTTGGCGGAGAGGGTTTCTACGTTCTTTTGGATGAAACGCTTGAGTGGACGTGCGCCGTAGATTGGGTCGTAGGCGTTGTCTACTACGAAGGTCTTGGCTGCGTCTGTGAGGGTGATGGAGATTTCTCTATCTTCGAGACGCTTGTTAAGATCTGAGACTACTAGGTCTATGATGCCGCTAATGTTGTCCTTTGTGAGAGGCTTGAACATTATGGTTTCATCTAGTCTGTTAAGGAACTCAGGTCTAAAGTGAGCTCTCAGGTCATCCATGACTTCTTTTTCTGCAGCAGGATCAATTGTGCCATCATCTCTGATTCCATCAAGAAGGTACTGAGCACCAATATTTGATGTCATGATGAGAATAGTATTCTTGAAATCCACTGTTCTGCCCTGAGAATCTGTGATACGTCCATCGTCAAGAACCTGCAGCAGCACGTTGAATACGTCTGGATGAGCTTTCTCAACTTCATCAAAAAGAACTACCGCATATGGTTTTCTTCTGACAGCCTCTGTAAGCTGTCCGCCTTCGTCATATCCCACATATCCTGGAGGTGCTCCGATAAGTCTGGAGACGCTGTATTTCTCCATATATTCACTCATATCGATGCGGACCATGTTGTTCTCATCATCAAAAAGTGCCTGAGCAAGGCTTTTAGCAAGCTCTGTCTTACCAACACCAGTTGGTCCAAGGAAAAGGAATGAACCGATAGGCTTGGTTGGATCTTTGATTCCAGCTTTGGATCTCATGATAGCCTCTGAAACAAGGGTCACAGCATTATCCTGGCCAATGACTCTCTGATGAAGCTCATCTCCAAGATGAAGTGTCTTATTTCTCTCACTTTCAGTTAACTTGCTCACAGGAATACCAGTCCATCTGCTGATGATTCCTGCAATCTCGTCCTCTGAAACTCTCTCATGTACAAGAGCTCCGTCTGACTCTTTTTCACGAGCAGCTTCCTCTGCTTCTTCAAGTTCTTTCTTGAGTGCTGGAAGCTTGCCATACTGAAGCTCACCAGCTTTCTCATAATCGCCATTTCTCTGAGCTATAGCAATCTCTGAATTGATAGTATCTATCTGCTCACGCATAGCTGCAAGCTTGTCCACAGCCTCTTTTTCATTGGCCCACTGAGCCTTTCTGGCATTGAAATCTTCGCTAAGTTCTGCAAGTTCCTTCTGAAGGTTGGAAAGTCTCTCCTTGCTAAGGGAGTCATCTTCCTTCTTGAGAGCTGCCTCCTCGATCTGCAACTGCATGATCTTACGGTTCATCTCATCAAGTTCAGCTGGCATAGAATCCATCTCTGTCTTGATAAGAGCACAGGCCTCATCCACAAGGTCGATAGCCTTATCTGGAAGGAATCTATCTGAAATGTATCTGTTAGAAAGAACTGCTGCACTCACAAGAGCACTGTCCATGATCTTAACACCATGGAACACTTCATATCTTTCTTTTAATCCACGAAGGATGCTGATGGTATCCTCAACTGTTGGCTCTTCCACCATGACCGGCTGAAAACGTCTTTCAAGAGCTGCATCCTTCTCAATATACTGCCTGTACTCATTAAGAGTTGTAGCTCCGATACAGTGCAGCTCACCTCTTGCAAGCATAGGCTTGAGCATATTACCTGCATCCATCGCGCCGTCAGTCTTGCCTGCACCAACGATCAGGTGAAGCTCATCTATGAAAAGAATGATCTCTCCGTCAGATTCCTTGACATCCTCAAGGACTGCCTTAAGTCTCTCTTCAAACTCGCCTCTATACTTGGCACCAGCCACAAGTGCACCCATATCAAGTGAAAAGATCTTCTTGTCCTTTAACGCCGTTGGCACATCACCACTAGCTATTCTCTGAGCAAGAGCCTCAACTACCGCAGTCTTACCAACACCAGGCTCACCAATGAGGACCGGATTATTCTTGCTCTTTCTGGAAAGGATCCTGATCACATTTCTGATCTCAGTATCTCTGCCAATTACAGGATCAAGCTTCTGCTTCCTTGCCCTCTCAACCAGTTCTGTTCCGTACTTGTTGAGAGTATCGTAGGTTGCCTCAGGATTATCAGTTGTAACATTCCTGTTACCTCTGACCTCTGCCAGAACCTGAAGGAATCTGTTCCTGTCTATACCAAACTCCTTGAAGATCTCCTTGACCTCTCTATTAGGTCTCTTCATAACTGCAAGGAAAAGACACTCAACTGGAACATAGGAATCTCCAAGAGCCTTGGCCTCATCTTCAGCTGATAAAAGAGCTCTGTTAAGATCCGCTCCAATATATGGCTGTCCTCCCTGAACCTTAGTCCTCTTCTCAATTGCGTCAATGATCCTGTTAAGGAAAGTCTCACTGTTAATGCCCATCTTCTCAATGAGCTTGGCTATAAGGCTATCCTCGATCGTCATAAGAGAATAAAGGAGATGTTCCTGTTCAATCTCCTGATTGCCATACTCCATAGCAACTTTCTCACAGCCGTTGACTGCCTCTATGGACTTCTGTGTGAATTTCTGTATATTCATAGGCACCTCCCTTCTAACTTCTAAGCGCCCCACATAAAAAGACATTATGTTTTTGTGTTTGTTGTTCTATTACAACTATAACACACAAAAACATAATGTCAACATTAAAATTCTATTCCAAGTCTCCCCTGTATTCCCGCATCAAAAGGGTGTTTTACCTTTTCCATACGTGTAATATAATCTGCATGCTCTACAAAGAAATCATCAGCATTTCTTCCGGTTAATACTATCTCCATATTCTCCGGTTTATTAGCTATCAGATCCTGAAGCCTTGCCTTATCAATGATTCCAAAGTTCCACGGATAGGTCACTTCATCAAGCACCAGGACATCGCATTTTCCAGTCCTGACCTTATCAGTTATCTTATCTAATATCTCATTATGAGCCTTTGTGAAAAGAGCTATACTCTCCTCGTCATCTTTCTTAAACCAGCCCATGTCCTCTTCTTTTCTGATTACAGTAATATTAGGCAAGATCTCAAAAGAGTTAAGCTCTGAAGTATCTCTTCCCTTCATGAACTGTGAAAAGATGACTTTTTTACCAGCTCCTGCTGCCCTGACAGAGAGCCCTATAGCTGCAGTTGTCTTGCCCTTACCTTCTCCGGTATATAAGTGGATAAGGCCCTTTTCTTTGGGTGAAGCCTTAGTCTCTGCCTCATTATCTACATGGCTTGCCTTATATTTCTCCACTCTCATACTGCAATTAACGGCATTACATTCAGCACACTTAGAATGACTTTCCTGCTTCTTGTCATATAACTTTGTAGTAAAGAGAACGCTCTTTTTAGGCAAAAGCATATATGCTTCGTTATATCTTATCTTCTTTTGACCAAGCTTTTTCATGACGGCAGGAATCTCTTCAAGTGGAAATTCCTTGCTGCCAGCATAGATATATCCACCAGCATAAAGCCCTGTCATTTCATGGATCTTTACATCAATCTGATCATAAGCCTTAGACAAAAGCTCAAGTCCAAGGCAATCTACAATATAGGCTCCATGAATATCCTGCTGCCTCACAAGGACATTCTGGTATTCATCAAAAGCTCTTCCAAGGCTCGCAACAACTGTTGCCACCTTGCCGCCATTTTCATCCTCTTCAACTATATGGTGAAAAATAGCATGAACTCTGGGGTGAACCTTCCTGTAAAGTTTTATGATCTCGTTTTTATCTTCTTCATTAAAATGATATCGCTTGATGAAATCAGAAAAACAGTTTTCATCAAGCGATACATCAAGTGCTTCAAAAGTCATTTATTTCTTTCCTTCATCAACATCTTCTATAACCGCTTCAACATCGATAGGCTCTAGATCCTCTTCAGCTTTTCTCGAATACTTGCCCACTCTTGAAACTGTCCAAATATTGGATATTCCGTCATAGACAAGGAAAATTCCTATGATAATGACTGCAAACTTCTTGAAAAAAGCAGGATCAACAATAAGAAATACACCCATTCCAATAGTTATGATAGCAAGAACGAGTGAAAGCCACCAAAGTGGATATTTGTAACTCACAAGTGAAAATGTCTGTGACAGATTGACCATTCCTGTGATCAGGATAAAAAGTCCGAAGATCTTAGGAATGAGATCTGTAAAATCGTTAGGATTAAAGAATATCCAGATTCCAACGCCTACAATGATAATCCCAATGATGAATCCGCTGGAATGAAAAAAATTCTTTTCTTTGTGGACAAAGTAGCTAACGACCATCACTACTCCTGCAAGGAATAGCAAGATAGCCAGTGCTCTAGCCATTATAACAAGGCTAGCCTTTGGCCAAAAGATAAGCACGAAGCCTATAGTGATCATGATAAGAGCTTCAAAAACGTGGTTAAGTTTTAATTTCTTAAGCTTTTCCATCTCCCCACCTCCAACAATATAAATATATTATAGTCCTTTTAAGACACTATTGATCAAATTCCGCTCAAATCTTTTACAATTTCTCCTGCAATCAAAAGACCTGCTACAGCCGGTACAAATGCTGTGCTTCCTGGTGTGGTTCTTTTACCGACAGGCTTAGTGTCTGTTTCAGAAGAGTTTGAAGGATCAGTCATAGGTGTGATTGGTTCCTCATCTGAATAAACAACCTTCAGATGCTTCACATCTCTTTTCTTAAGTTCCCTTCGCATAACTCTTGCCAATGGGCAAATGCTGGTATCATAGATGTCTGCCACTTTAAATCTGCTGGCATCCAATTTATTACCTGCTCCCATAGCGCTTATGACAGGCACATTCTCTTTTTGTGCACGCATTATAAGCTCAATCTTGGCAGTTACTGTATCTACTGCATCTACAACGTAGTCATACTGAGAAAAGTCAAATTCATCTGCATTTTCAGGAAGGAAAAAGCAGTTATGGATCGTAACATCAACATCTGGATTAATATCAAGCATACGTTCCTTCATAACTTCCGTCTTGTACCTTCCAATTGTCTTTCTAGTGGCAATGATCTGGCGGTTCAAGTTGCTAAGGCAAACCGTATCATTATCAATTAAGTCGAATGCCCCTATCCCGCTTCGTACAAGGGCTTCGCATACATATCCGCCAACTCCGCCAATTCCAAAGACAGCTACCCTCTTTTTATGTAATTCTTCTACTTTATCCTGACCGATCAAAAGTGCGGTCCTGGAAAACTGCTCTGACATAATCTCACCTTTCAAACTCCTAGTCTTAACTGAAAAAAGCTTATCCTCATTTTCATACTGTGTCAACCGGATCAAAAGCTTATTTTTGCCTAAAATATCATTATAGTGTAGAATCTAGAATTAGAAAAAGAAAGGAATGATCTAATCTATTATGGTAATTAAAAATGTTAATTTAGAGACAGTTTGCGGTATTACCAGTACTCTTCCAGAAAATGAGCATCCAGAATTTGCCTTTGCCGGAAAGAGTAATGTGGGCAAGAGCTCTCTTATAAATGGAATAATGAATAGAAAAAACTACGCAAGGACATCTCAGGAGCCAGGTAAGACTCAGACTATCAACTACTACAACATAAATGATGAGTTTTATCTTGTGGACCTTCCTGGATACGGATTTGCGAGAGTTCCTGAAAAGGTTAAGGCTCAGTGGGGTGAAATGGTTGAAAGATATCTTCATTCATCCAAGCAGCTTCTTAGAGTATTTCTTTTGATCGATATCAGACACGAGCCATCAGCCAATGATGTTCAGATGTACAAATGGATCGTTCATCAGGGCTTCCAGCCTGTTATCATTGCAACCAAATCTGACAAGATCAAAAAGAGCCAGCACGAGAAGCATCTCAACATGCTCCGTCAGGGACTTGGACTTCCAGATGAAGTTAAGATTTTCCCTTACTCAGCTCTTTCAAAAGAAGGCCGAGATGAGATCTACGATTTCATGGATGAACTTCTTGAAGCTAATGCAGATCAGTAATGTAAAAGCTGCCATCAGTTAACCTGATGACAGCTTTTCTTTTTGTAATAGATTAAGCGAACTGCGCCATATAAAGATCATAATAAGCACCATGCTTTGAAATTAGTTCGTCGTGACTTCCGCTTTCCTGAATGCCACCGTTATTTATTACAAATATGCGGTCTGCATTCTTGATAGTAGAAAGTCTGTGAGCGATAACAAAGCTTGTTCTACCATTTATAAGTGTCTGAATTCCCTTCTGAACCAGCATCTCAGTATGTGTGTCAATGCTGCTTGTGGCTTCATCAAGGATCAGGATCTTTGGCATTGATATCATGGTTCTTGCAAAGGCAATGAGCTGCTTCTGACCAATAGAAAGACCTGCTCCCTGTCCCTTAAGCTCTGTATCATAGCCTTTTTCCATCTTCATGATGAAGTCATGGGCATTTACTGACTTGGCTGCTGCGATCATCTCTTCCTCAGTAGCATCAGGCTTGCCATACATAATATTCTCCCTGACTGTACCATGGAAAATAAAATTATCCTGAGTCATGACACCCATCTGTCTGCGAAGGCTGTTGATAGTAACATCTGTAAGATCATGGCCATCAATCTTGATCTTGCCCTTCTGAATGTCGTAGAAGCGGCTGATAAGATTTACGATGGTTGTCTTACCTGCTCCAGTTGGACCAACAAGAGCAATGGTCTCGCCCGGCTTTGCTGTAAAGCTAACATTATCAAGAACCCTGGTTTCTTCGCTTGTTCCCTCATCGTAGGTAAATCCAACATTTTCAAAAGAAACCTCTCCCTTAATATCAGGAAGTTCTGTGGCATCTTCTTTATCTACGATCTCAGCCTCAGTATCAAGAAGATCAAAGACTCTTTCTGCTGCTGAAAGATTAGTAACAAGCTGGTTGTAATATCCTGAAAGTCCCATAATTGGGCGCCAGAACATATTTGCATAGGTTGCAAAGGCAACAATGATGCCAAGTGAGCTCTCGGTATAGCCAAGGAAATATATTGCAACCAGGTACATTACCATGCTGCTGATAGCCCAGCTCATATCAATCGCAGGTCCAAAGAGATCTGAATACTTGCAAGCCAGGATATAAGCATCTCTGTGCTCATTTGCCAGCTGTCTGAAAGTTGACTTGGTCTCGTTCTCAGCATGGAAGCTCTGTACAACTGAGATTCCAGCTATATCTTCATGAACATAGGCATTCATGTTTGATGACTTCTTTCTGGTATCTTCCCAGCTCTTATGAGTCTTTTCACGGATCCAAAAGATACAGGCTATCATTACAGGCATGGAACAAAGGGTTCCAAGGGCAAGCTTCCAGTCTTTGATCAGCATGATTATCACAACGCCAATAACCGTCAGGAAGTTTGGGATGAGGTTTGTGATAGTGTTCTTCATAACCTCTTTTAATGAGTTAACATCACCGATGATCCTAGCCAGGATCTTACCTGTTGGTCTGTTGTCAAAAAATGTAAATGACAAAGTCTGTATGTGTTCATATAGTTCCTGCCTGATGTCCAGGAGGATCTTGTTGGCCATCTTGTTCATGAGAAAAAGTCTAAGCTCAACTGTTGCCACATATATGAGACTTAGTACCACGATCACAAGGATTATATTGACCAGTCCTTTTATATTTTTGTTTGCTACAAGTTCATCTATGGCATACTCAATAAGTAGCGGACTCTCAAGGTTTATTCCTACTCCTACCAAAAGAGATATGAGTACTGGGATGATCTCTTTCATGTGTGGTTTTAGATACCCCAGCATCCTTGAGATGACCTTCTTATAGTCCGTATGCCGCATGTTCTCATCTTCACGAAATGAGTTTGCTGCCATTACGCACTCACCTTCCTCTCGTCAAGAGCCCCGTACTGTGCGACGAATGTATCGTAATAAAGGCCCTTTTTTGCAAGGAGTTCTTCGTGTGTGCCACGCTCAGCAATCCTGCCATCCTTGAGATATATGATCTCATCTGCATTTCTAACTGCTGATATTCTGTGAGCTACCACAACTCTTGTAACTCCTGTAATTCCATCTAATGTCTTTTGTATTTCTGACTCTGTCTCCATATCAAGGGCTGATGTAGAGTCATCAAGCACCAGGATAGGTGCCTTCTTGGAGATTGCTCTCGCAATGCTGATACGCTGCTTCTGTCCACCAGAAAGTCCAACGCCTCGCTCTCCGATTACTGTTTCGTAAGTGTCTTCCAGCTTCTCAATGAAGTCGCTTGCTTTGGCCATCTTGGCTGCATCCTTGATCTCTTCCATGGTCATCTCATCTCTGCGACCCATTCGGATATTTTCCTGAATTGAATCAGAGAAAAGAAATGCATCCTGCATAACAACTGCTGATGAGCCTCTTACCTGATCAAGGTCCATATCTTTTATCTCTACTCCATCAATCCTGATATTACCGCTTGTAGGATCATAGAATCTCTGAAGCAGGTTTATGATAGTAGACTTACCTGATCCTGTTTCGCCCATGATTCCAAGAGTCTTTCCTGCCGGAATCTTGAAACTGATATCATTAAGGATTTCCTTCTCTCCAAATGAAAGAGATACCTTATCAAACTCAACTGAACCAGAAACCTTGTCTACATGAACGTTTTCCTCTGACTTAGTAAGAGTTGAATGCTCTTCATAGATCTTCTTGATCTTCTTGAGTGAAGCAAGGGAGCTTGAGAAATCGTTTGTGATCCAGCCGATTTCCTCCATTGGCCATGTACAGTTACGGCTGTAGATGATGTACGCCGCAAGATCACCAAGATCCATCTCTCCTTTTACTACTGCCATTCCGCCCAGAACAGCACATGCTACAGGAAGGAACATTGAAACAAGCTGCCAGATTGGATAGAACTTTATTATTGTCATGGCCTCTTTCATGTTAAGGTCATAATATTTCTGGTTGTGAACAAGGAACTTTTCAATCTCCATCTTTTCCCTTGCAAAAGCCTTTACAGTTCTAACTCCTGTAAGGTTCTCTTCTGCAATAGTTGTAAGTTCCGCATTTTCCTCACTTATAGCATCGTAAACTTTATCAAGCTTCTTTTCCATGATGATGGCTGCAGATCCAGAGATCACCATGCATACAAATGGAAGTATGGTAAGTGAAGGATTGATTCTAAACATAAAGAACAGCAAAAGTACTGCGTTTAAGATAACCTCCATACCCATCATGGCTTCCATTCCCACCATCTGGAAAACTTTATCTATATCATCCTTAACTCTGGCCATGAGTTCGCCAGTATTAGCACCATCAAAATAATCAAGTGACAGTCCCTGAATGTGGTCAAAGAGGTCTTTTCTCATCTCTGTGCCAATAGTTATGCAGTTTCTGTCAAAGGTAAATTCCTTGAAGTATCCAAAAATGCTGCGTCCAACGCCGATAAGTATTATTGTCAGTAAAAACAAGCCAAGTCTGTGAAAATCTCTACCTACAATAACTTCATTAACAAGTTTCTTTGTAATCTTTGGATATAACATATCCAGTGCAATAGCAAATAACATGAAAGTCACTGCCATTGTGTAAGTCTTCCAATGCTTTCGCACATAACTACCTAATGAATTCACTTTTTCTCCTCCTTTCAAAATAAAGCAATAACAACAGTTGTCCTCGGGGGAGTTTTATGCACAGAAAAAAGCACACAAAAAGCCCCTAGGCAAATTCCTTTACCTAGGGGCACCATGCACAAAACCATATTCAAATAACTATAGCAAAAGAGCTACCTTATCTGAATACAACATCCCGAGGTAAAAAAACAGTGTTATTAAATAAATGAAATAAATTCGCCACTCTAATCATTACTTTTACCTCGCTTTCTGAATAATTTTATCAGCTAGTAGCTTCGCTGATGTAGCTATCATCACACTTTAATGGAAACTTGTCAAGCTTTTATTTTGCCTGCTTAAGTTTTTTCTGGTCTCTGTGTACGATGAGAGGCTCGCTCTCGCCTTCTACAGCAGCGCTTGTGATAACACATTCGCTGATAGAATCGTCTGAAGGAATCTCGTACATTACGTTCATCATAGCTTTCTCCATGATAGAACGAAGTCCTCTTGCACCAGTCTCCCTCTCGTAAGCCATCTCTGCAATCTTCTGAACAGCTTCATCTTCAAATGAAAGCTTAACGTCATCAAAATCAAAGAGCTTCTGATACTGCTTAACAAGAGCATTCTTTGGCTGTGTGAGGATCTTTACAAGAGCCTCTTTTGAAAGTCCCTCAAGAGTTACTGTAATAGGCACACGTCCTACGAACTCAGGGATAAGTCCAAATTTAACAAGGTCATGAGGAGTTACCTCCTTGAAGATCTCACCAATCTCTCTCTCGGACTTGTCTGCAATCTCTGCATTAAATCCGATTGAATTTCTATCAAGTCTTGCCTCTACGATCTTATCGAGACCATCAAACGCACCACCACAGATAAAGAGGATGTTGCTTGTATCGATCTGGATAAGTTCCTGATGTGGATGCTTTCTTCCGCCCTGAGGTGGAACGCTTGCGATCGTGCCTTCTACGATCTTAAGAAGTGCCTGCTGAACGCCTTCACCAGATACATCTCTTGTGATAGATACATTCTCGCTCTTCTTGGTGATCTTATCGATCTCATCGATATAAACGATACCGTACTGAGCTCGCTCGATATCATAGTCAGCATTCTGAATAAGCTTTAAAAGAATGTTCTCAACGTCTTCACCTACGTAGCCTGCCTCAGTAAGTGTTGTAGCATCAGCTATAGCAAATGGAACATTGATGATCTTGGCAAGTGTCTGCGCAAGATATGTCTTACCTGAACCTGTAGGGCCTACCATGATGATGTTGCTCTTCTGAAGCTCTACCTCGTTGTTTGCACCCTCATTCTTTGGTGCAAGTACACGCTTGTAGTGATTATATACAGAAACAGCCAACACTTTCTTGGCTTCTTCCTGGCCGATTACATAATCATCAAGGAAATTCTTGATCTCAACAGGTTTAAGCAGATTGATGTCTTTGTCCATTACTGGCGCTGAAGTCTCATCATCTTCGAATTCCTCTTCGATGATATCTGCACAGATGTCTACGCACTCATCGCAGATATATACGCCTGCAGGTCCTGCTATAAGTTTTTTTACCTGATCCTGTGTCTTGTTACAAAAAGAGCACCTGATCTCTCCAGAATTCTTTCCTGCCATTTTATCTCCTTATAGTACTAATTATTTCTTTTCTTTTTCTGTAGGACGATTCTCTACGATAGAATCGATAAGTCCGTACTCAAGAGCTTCCTGAGCTGTAAGCCAGTTATCACGCTCTGTATCTGCGCATACCTGCTCATAAGACTTGCCTGTGTTCTCAGAGAGCATTCTGTTCATCTTCTCTTTTGTTCTGATGATGTGCTTAGCTGCGATCTCAATCTCAGTAGCCTGTCCCTGTGTTCCGCCAAGTGGCTGATGGATCATAACTTCTGCATTAGGAAGAGCCATTCTCTTGCCCTTAGCACCACCTGCAAGAAGGAATGCGCCCATACTTGCTGCCATACCAATGCAGATTGTGCTGACATCACACTTGATGTACTGCATTGTGTCATAAATAGCCATACCGGAAGTGATCTCTCCTCCAGGGCTATTAATGTACATGTGGATATCCTTGTTAGGGTCTTCTGCTTCAAGGAAAAGAAGCTGTGCAACTACAGTACTTGCAGATGCTGCATTAACCTCCTCACCAAGGAATACAATTCTTTCTTTTAAAAGTCTTGAGTAGATATCGTAAGATCTCTCTCCGCGACTGGTCTGTTCAATGACATAAGGTATCAAACTCATTATTCTAGTCCTCCAACTCTGCTGTCGTCAGCATTTTTGCACTACAACCTAACTAGTGCGGATGTGTATACCCTACAACAAACTATACACAACCAATTTATATTATACGTCCATATGTTCTTTTTTGAAAGACTTTTGCGCTATTTAATAAAAGTATAAGAAATGGTAAAATAACTGCTTGATAATACTCGCTTGAAAGGAAAGATATTACATGAAAAAAACTTTATTTTTACCCCTAGCTATTTTTTTACAGGGTCTTATATTTTTAGCCCTGGGATCTTTGGGAATCCTAACTATTTTTAATTTGACTACACCTATTGGGATAACTAATTTACTACTTTGGTTTTTGGTGTTTAGTCTGATCCCCTTAGCTTCAGGAAAAGATCTGAAATCATCCGCCATAAGCGGCCTCATCTTTTTGATCATTTGGGTGGTGATTGAAACACTTATGGAGCTGTTCTTAGTCCCTATACTATATGAAGTATCAGAGTTACTAGGCTATATCTTTTACGCCTTCCAAAGCATTTTGTGCTTAGAAAGCGCATTTGAGGTAGCACAGCGAAAAAGCAAGAAAACCGGAAGTAAAAATCCACTTTTCCTAATAGGTATCGTTGTTGCCTCTATCATCTTTGTTGTGGTGATCATACATTTCATCAATACTCTTCCAGAGTATAATACGAGTTCATCCTTTTTCTCTATGGTGACAGACAATAGCCTTCCAAGATATGATGCATGCAAAAAGGCTCTCGCGATCTTCTATTCAGTTGCAGGTTCATTCCTTGCCTTGTATCACACCTATAGAAAAGAATAAAGATTCTACCACTATAAATTTTTTCTTAGTGAATGAAGATAATAGCATATAGAAATACCCTCCTTACTGGTTACCAGTAAAGAGGGTATTTCTTATTGACTACTTATGTCTTATACAGAATTATTCTTCTGTCTTTTTCTTTCTTGTTGTTGTCTTCTTTGGCTTTTCTTCAGCGTCAGCTTTCTTAGTTGTTGTCTTCTTAGCAGCTGTCTTCTTTGCTGGCTTTTCTTCAGCATCAGCCTTCTTTGTTGTTGTCTTCTTAGCGGCTGTCTTCTTTGCTGGCTTCTCTTCTGCTTCGTCAGCCTTCTTTGTAGCTGTCTTCTTAGCAGCTGTCTTCTTTGCTGCAACTTCCTTAACGTTCTCTACAAGGAAATCTGCTGCCTTCTGAACAGCGAGGTCGCTACGCATTGTCTTCTGCTCAGACTCTGACATAAGCTCTTTAAGCTTAGAAAGCTCCATTCTGTACTGCTCAGCCATCTTCTTAAGCTCTTCCTCGAACTCTTCATCAGAAACTGTGATCTTTTCCTTCTCAGCAACTGCCTCAAGAACAAGACGAGCCTGAATTCTCTCTACAGCCTGTGGCTTAACCTGCTCAAGCATCTTGTCTACAGTGTTGCCTGTGTACTGAAGATACTGATCCATGCTCATGCCCTGCATCTGAAGTCTCTGAGCGAAATCATTAACGATCTGTCTAGCCTGAGTCTCAACCATAGCCTCAGGAAGCTCCATATCTGAATCCTCGATAACGGCCTTAACAACGAGATCTTCTCTCTTAGCCTTCTCTTCGTTTGTCTTTCTCTCAACAAGCTTGTTCTTAACATCTTCCTTGTACTCAGCAAGTGTATCGAAATCTGATACATCGCTAGCAAACTCATCATTGAGTTCAGGAAGCTCTTTAGCCTTGATAGCCTTGATTGTGCACTTGAATGTTGCAGCCTTACCTGCAAGCTCGTCTGCCTGGTAATCCTCAGGGAATGTTACGTTAACATCGCCTTCCTTACCAATCTCAAATCCAACAAGCTGCTCCTCGAATCCAGGAATGAAAGCGCCTGAACCGATTGTAAGAGGATAATCTGTTCCCTTTCCACCCTGGAAAGCCTTACCATCAACAAATCCCTCGAAATCAAGAGTTACGATATCGCCATCCTTAACAGCTCTGTCTGTAACTTCAACTGTTCTAGCGTTTGTATTTCTCTGCTTATCAATTTCAGCATCAACGTCAGCATCTGTAACGTCGATATCCATCTTAGGAGCTTCTACTCCCTTATATTTACCAAGCTTAACTGGAGGCTTAAGAGCTACCTCTGCTGTAAAGATGAAGTCCTTACCAGCCTCAAGCTGCTCTACATCGATCTTAGGTGAAGAAACAACATCCTCTCCACACTCCTCAATAGCCTTAGGATACTCTTCCTCGATGAGCTCGTTAGCTGCATCCTCATAGAATACTCCCTTGCCATACATCTGCTCGATCATCTTACGAGGAGCCTTACCTTTACGGAATCCAGGAATCTGGATCTTGCTCTTGTTCTTGTCGTAGGCTTTCTGAATAGCCTTCTCAAGCTGCTCTGCAGATACTGTGATCTTAAGCTTAGCCATGCTCTTTTCAAGCTTCTCAACTGTTACGCTCATGTTAACTAATATCTCCTTCTAAAAATATATTGTTTACAATTTATGTATTGTCCAATAATGCAATAAGCCCACTAAGGCACAATTGCCTTCCGATTATAACATAGGCAGTTTTATTTTTCCACTTATTTTTTAAAGAAAATTTCGAAGAAAAAGGGTGTTCAAAATTGAACACCCTAGAAATTATATCGAGATTCTTGTGGCTTTTTCTTGTAATACCATTCACACATTTTTTCTTGCTTGGTATTACTGAGCTAATTGTCGATGATACCATTACTATCTTTTATTCTCTTTTGGTATTACAGGAGCTTATGATGGTAATACCAAATTCATTTATTATACTTGTTTAGTATTACCTGTTTATTTTATGATAATACCATTTCTTTATTTTTCATCTGATTGTTATCACTTTGATCATTATCAGTAATACCAATTTAGTCTTAAAATTATCATTAGTATCACTTCTGTCAGTCCCAGTAATACTAATTCTATTTTTATCAACCTTTTGGTATCTCATAAGTTTCAATCAAAGCTTATATTGCATGAAATTCCCATTATGAATAAATCCATAGGCAGTATAGAGCTTTACTCCCATATCAGATGCTGTGATCTGTACAGTTCCACAGCCATAGTCTCTGGCTTCAGTAACCACTCTATCTAACAGCTCTTTTGCTATCCCCTGACGCCTATAGGTAGGATCAGTGAACATGCTTGATAATAGTCCCATCTTGCCACTTGGGCATCCAAAATATGGAGGCTTCTCTACAAAAGACATACCGCTAGTTCCAATGATCTTGTCTCCATCAAGTGCAAGCCAAGAAACAAAGGTTCCGTCAGCCATATGACGCTCATAGTAATTCCTAAGCGCAGGAACAAGGTCAATGTCTTCCTTTGCCCCCTCTTCTCTAAGCTGATTAATCCTCATTTGGATAAATGTGTCTAGATCATCTTTGGTTAGTTTCCTGTATGTAATATTCATGCCAATCCCCCTTGGTCATTTATAATCTGCTGACACTTCCACAAAGGACCTATTCCCACTAATATAGTCTTCGTATGCAGTCTCAGCATCTTTTCCATGAAAAACTTTACAAAGCCCACACATATCGCAATCCGCAATGCAAGGAAATCTCTCCTTTATGTAGGCTCTTCGCTCTTCAACCGTAGAGCATTCTAACTCAGGTGCATTTTCCATAAGTCACATATCCTCTCAGTGAATCTGCCGATCCTGGCGATACTTTTCCATATATTCCATATTTATCTCACGGATTTCTTTCTTGCCATCAATGTAATCCTGGTAAATATCCCATGGGCTTCCACCACCAAGCCAGCACGAAGAACAGTTCTCACAGCCGCCACCACAATCCAGGGAGCTCTTTACAATCTGTTCCCTCTCTTCTTTTGTTGTATCTTTGATCAGAATCGACTTTCTTTCCATTAGCATCGCCCTCCTTAGGCAACTGATGCCATCTTCTGGTTAATAAGGTCTTCACATTCTGCCATTGCCTTAAGTGTCATCACTTGTTAAACACGATTTTCTTTGCCATGTCATCTGCTGCAGCTTTTCCGCAGAATCTCTCGATGATTGTAAGGCCAAAAGGAATTGCTGTTCCCATGCCGCGGCTTGTGATGAAGTTGCCATCTACTGTAACTTCTGTGGTTTGGACATCTGCTCCCAAAAGACCCTCTTCACATCCAGGGTAGCAGCATGCTCTTTTGCCCTGTAATAGACCAAGCTTACCGTAAACAGTAGGAGCTGCGCAGATTGCAGCAAGGTTTTTTCCTGCGTCGTTATGTTTGATAAGCTCCTCTGTAAGCACCTTGCAGTTACCAAGATTTGTTGTTCCTGGCTGTCCACCTGGAAGGATGAGCATGTCAAAAGAGCTAAAATCAACCTTTCCTAATACTGTATCAGCCTTAACCGTTATATTGTGAGATCCTGTAACCTCGACTGCGTCTGTGATAGATACTGTTGTGATCTCGATTCCCTGTCTTCTTAAGAGGTCTACTACTGTGAGTGCCTCGATCTCTTCAAATCCGTTTGCCAAAAAAAGTGCTGTCTTTGCCATTTCTTTTCCCTCCAAATCAACTTTTTATATTCATATATTTTGTTCGTTTGTTGTTAAGCCATCTTTACTTTTCCATTGTACGTTAAGCTCATAACCATGTAAAATAAAAACTGTAGATAATGCACTTTAGTATAGAGGAAATATCATGGGATTAGAGATCGAAAGAAAATTCACAGTAAAAGAACTTCCACAGGATTTAGATAAATACCCTTTTCACATAATAGAGCAGGGCTATCTCAATGTGCGCCCCGCAATCCGCGTAAGGCGTGAGGACGACATCTACTACATGACTTATAAAGGGGACAATACCCTAGCTAAAGCTGGAGAAATCGGCAAGATTGAATACAACATGCCTCTTGATAAGAACAGCTACGAGCATATGGTCGAGAAAGCCGATGGCAACATGATCAGGAAAAAGAGATATCTGTTACCACTAAACGAAGATGGCTTTTCCACAGAGTATTTATCTAGCCATCCAGATATCCACAAAGAAATCCAAGAAAAAGACATCAAGATCGAACTTGATGTCTTTGAAGCTCCATTTGATGGAACAATAATTGCAGAAGTTGAATTCCCGGATGAGGAATCCGCTGCCGCCTACAAGCCTGCAAGCTGGTTTGCAGAGGATGTAACTGGGCAAAAAGAGTATAGCAATGCGTATATGAGCGCCATGTAACAAGTGACGGAAGTGAGCCCTCAAGGGACGGAAGTTATGGCTCATTTTACTCTGTAAAATGAGCCATAACCTCCGTCCCTAGGGCTCACTTCCGTCCCTCGAGGGCTCACTTTTTTTGTGCTGTGGATTCTCCCACAATTAGTTCTCCGGGGAATACGATATGCTTGTGTCCGCTCTCTTCATCGATGATATTGAAGATAAGCTTCATAGTCTCTCGAGAAATGTCTTCAAGTGGCTGACGAAGTGTAGTAAGTCTTGGAACGCAGAATCTGGAAATATCCTGTCCGTCAAATCCTGCAACGCTCACATCTTCCGGAACGCGGATCCCGGCATCAGCAAATGCTCTAAGAGCACCTACTGCCAGAACATCTGATATACAGTAAAGAGCTGTGAATTCCTCTCCTGAATCTATCAAAGCTTTAGTAGTCTCATAGCCATTTTCCATGGAATAGATTCTTCGATCCACATATCTTATAAGCTTTTCATCAACTTTGATCCCGTTAGCTTCAAGAGCTTCTACATATCCTTCAAGACGCTGCTTTACAATCGAAGGCTTGTCGCTTCCCTCTGAGAGGATAGCGATCCTCTTGTGTCCAAGTCCGATAAGATACTCAGTCATCTTGCGGCTCTCAAGCTTATCATCTACAGAAACCGTTGAATATGAGTTCTTACTAAGCTTTTCTGAAATATCTGAACCTACAGTTGCAAAAACTACAGGAACGTTAAGCTGTTTGAGCTTGTGAGAAGAATGCTTGGAGCTACCTCCCATAAAGATGATACCGCGCAGTCTCTTTTCTTTTTCCAGTTCGAGAGCAACATCAACCTCATCTTCATAGGCCTCAACGTGCCTTAACACCAGAGCATACTTTCTCTCTTCTGCCTCTGCCTCAGCAATCTCTATCATTGGAGTAAAGAATGGGTTAGTAATACCTTTTACAAGAACAGCTATGCACTTTGCGTCTGTTCTCTTAAGGTTTCGTGCGCTGTTATTTGGAATATACCCTGTTTCCTTGATAACCTCCATTATCCTTTTCTTGGTCTCTGGATTGATATCCGTATGGTTATTAAGGGCTCTGGATACAGTACTAACGCCTACTCCACATCTTTTCGCTATCTCAACAATTGTAATCTCTGCCATTATTAGTTCCTACCTGGTATTAGATTTAACTAAGTCTGCCATAGATTCTAGCATAATCGTGCATCCTCTGGCAAAGCTCTTTTGACAAAGCATTCTTCTTCATACGCCATGTCCAGTTGCCTCCCAGAGTAGATGGTGTGTTGATCCTAGCATAAGCGCCAAGTTCAAGGTAATCCTGCATAGGAATGATAGCTGTATCAGAAACGCTTGCAAATGCAGCTCTAATCATAGCCCTTACTGCATCCTTGGCGTAATGGATTCCAAGATATTCCTTGGCAAATCTCTTGTCATTTCTAGGAAGGTGGTCAAACCAGCCCCTTGCAGTCTCATTGTCATGAGTTCCTGTATATACAATACAGTTCTTTGTATAATTGTGTGGAAGATAATCACTCTCTTCCCTTGAATCAAAGGCAAATTCCAGGATCTTCATTCCCGGGAAGCCTGTCTTTTTAACAAGCCCTATAACTGTATCTGTAAGGAAGCCAAGATCCTCGGCAATGACCTTCTTGTCACCAAGCTGCTTCTTCATAACATCAAAGAGGTCATAGCCTGGTCCCTTGCGCCACTCACCAATCTCAGCAGTTGGATTGCCGTAAGGAATTGCATAGTACTCATCAAAACCTCTGAAGTGGTCGATCCTGACAACATCATAAAGTTTGTAGCACTGAGAGATTCTCTTAAGCCACCACTTATAGCCAGTTTTTTTGTGGTAATCCCATCTGTAGAGAGGGTTGCCCCAGAGCTGACCGGTAGCACTAAATGCATCTGGAGGGCAGCCTGCCACGTCAATTGGTGTGTTCTCTTTATCCAGTAAAAAGAGCTCTGGATTAGCCCAAGTATCTGCACTATCGAAGGCAACGTAAATCGGAATATCACCGATTATCTCGATTCCCTTAGAATTGGCATAGGACTTAAGGGCTTCCCACTGCTTTGAGAAAAGATACTGAAGAAAGCTGTAGAAATCAACTTCCACTTTATACTTTTCATGAGCCTTCTTTAAGGCCTCTTTCTTTCTGAGTTTTATATCCTCTGACCATGTATTCCAGGCTTTTCCGCCATTGGCATCTTTTAATGCCATGAAAAGAGCATAGTCTGAAAGCCAGTCGTTATCCGGATTTTTCTTGAAGGCTTCAAATTCCTTTTTGATCTCTTTTGCAACAGGACTCTTGTCTACATTGTCATAAGCGTTCTTGAGGAGTTTAAATCTTGAACGGTACAGCCTCTCATAATCTATCTTTTCCTCTGTGCCGCCAAAGTCACATCCTAAAGCCTGCTTCTTGGTAAGAAGCCCATCTGTAATAAGGGCATTTATATCGATAAAATATGGATTCCCAGCAAATGTGGAGAAAGACTGATAAGGTGAATCTCCGTAACTTGTAGGTCCCAGCGGTAATATCTGCCAATAGCTCTGGCCTGCATCGCTTAAAAAGTCCACAAAGTCATAGGCTTCTTTTGAAAAGGCTCCGATACCATATTCAGAAGAAAGTGAAAAAATTGGTAAAAGAACTCCACATCGCCTTGTATGTTTCTTTTCATTCTTTGCCATAGATATACCTCACTTTGATCATCGTCATTAAAAAAGTTACGGAAAAAATCACCGTTACCGGTAACGTTTCCGTAACTCTACTTTATCAGTTTTTTTACATATTTTCAAGTTTTAGTTGCCATGTTCTTCAAATGGATTCATCTTGATTCCCCAGATTAGATTTCTCCACTGCTCTACCTGTTCAGTGGTCATGAAGCCATTGGATGTGCCCATGAATCCTATCTTGTAAGAAGCAAACAACAGCGCATTCTTGATGGCATTAACACTGTCGCCAGTTTCCATGTAATAGTGGAGGAAGCATGCAAAGAGGGCATTACCAGCACCGATAGTATTAACTACTTCATTGGTCTTGACAGTCTTGTAATGTGCTCTAATGTCCTTGGTCTTGTCGTAAATGATAAGTCCTTCACTACCCTGTCCAAGGATAATGACCTCAGTTCCATAGGTTGAAGCCATTCTGTCTATGAATGCGTATGGATCCTCTGTAAGAGTATCATCACTAAAATATAAAACCTTGGCTGGTTTTAAGAAGTCCGTATTATACTTCTCTTTTTCCGGATTGTAATTTCTGATATTAACTGCTATAGGCTTATTATGCTCAGCAGCAGCTAATGCAAAAGGTCTGCAGAAATTGGCATTAGCAAGAATCATCATATCACAGCTATTTACCAGAGGAGTTACCATGGACATGTCATAGGTATTCTCTCTAAGATCCTTGATATCCTCAAAGATCTGCTGCTTTCTGTTTTTGTCATAGAAAACAACCTCAGTTGGAGTTTCATTCATCTGAGGAACAATATACTCAGTAGATAGTGTGACTTTCCTATCAGGTGGGTTGATGACTCCCAAATCCTGATTTCTTCCCACAATGGACATAAATGTAACATCATCGCCAAGCCACTTAA
This sequence comes from Butyrivibrio hungatei DSM 14810, assembly GCF_900143205.1. Classification (GTDB taxonomy): domain Bacteria; phylum Bacillota; class Clostridia; order Lachnospirales; family Lachnospiraceae; genus Butyrivibrio; species Butyrivibrio hungatei. Next base: position 563,109 of record NZ_FRDH01000003.1, read on the forward strand.
GAGCTAATGATTCATTATAAGCATCGCCTCCAACTGCAGTAAAAATGGAATCATTTGCACTTGTAAGTGGCACATAACTTACAGGAACCTTGTCAACTCTGACGATTGTCTCGATCTGTGTTACTCCAGCTACTAAGAATTTGCTCATTTGCGCCTCCTTTATGCCAATACCATTTTTTGTATCATATCAACATACTCCTCAGCTTCTTCGAGGAATAAATCAGCTCTGAAATTCTCACCTTTCACGTTTTCTGTAAGCAAACCATCTATTGTGTATTCCAGGATGTCTCCCAATCTGTCGTAATCAAAATGCGGCGGTAATACCGTTATATCAGCCCTTTCCTTTAGGGCTTCCATTATTCTCCTGTACTTATCACGTCTCTCACTTATCTGCGCCAGGGCTTCCGGATAAGTCTCCTCCTCAGCTTTTTTCAGGAAAAGATATATGTAAGGATACTGAGCCATGGCATTAGCCTTGGCTGATACTATCTGTTTGAAGAGCTCAAAGTATCCATTTTCATCTTTATCCACATTCTGAGTTAGCTCCAATGTCGCAAATCTTGTGGCGTAATCATATAAAAAGGCATATAGCCCAATCTTACTTCCAAAGTAATGAAAGAGAAGTCCTTTACTGATATTCGCCGCCTTGACGATCTCATCGGTACTTGCATGATAATAGCCTCTTTCAGCAAATACATAGAGCGCAGCGTTTATCATACGATCCTGCTTTTCTTTCTTTAGTTCAAAAAATCTTTCATTCATTATGTCTTTTCCCCAAGTCCCCAATTGACCATCGTAGTCTAGGTTAATTATATCATTTATTACAGTAGTTATTCGAACGATTTTACGTTATTTATCAAATTTTAATACAGTACACTTTTATTTATAAATAAATTGTATTAAAATAAAGTCAGCGTTTTGATAGGAGGATTCCCGATATGTCCAAAAACAATGGATTTGGTAAATTTATATTATTCTGCACTGCAGTAGGTGCTGCTGCCGCAGGAGCTTACTATTATCTTTCTAAGAGAGAAGCTGAAATTGCCGATGAATTCGATGATGAAGATTACGAAGACGTTGACGATTTCGAAGATGACCTCGAAGAAGAAAAAGACTACAAGAACTCATCTAGAAGATATGTTGATATAAAGACTTCTTCCGAGACAGGTGATTCATCAAAAGAGCCTTCATCTTCAGAAGAATTCTTTGATGACGAAGAATCAAAATAATAATTATTAAAGATAAGGGACATAGGCTTTAGCCTATGTCCCATTTTTATTACTGCTCTTTTTCTTCAGCCATCATTTCTTTTAATAATCTTGCTTTATCTTTGATTCGGCTATTTGCTGTTCTGGATGTAAGGATCTCAGAGATCATCTTACCAGCCGTATCATGATCTCCTGTCTCCATTGCAAGTGCTGCAATAAGGTAATCAAGCGTAGTTGAATCCATTCCTGCAATAGGGAACTCTTCTGACTGTCTAGCCATTACAAATCCATTAAGTGCATTCTTTAAAAGTTCTTTCTCCTGAGCATCATTCTCATCCTTCTTTTTCTGGTAATCAGGATCAGCAGAATCAAGTCTCTGAGTCTCACCTCTAAGTACCCATGCTGTCTTAAGACAGATATAAGCCTTCTCACTGTTCTTAGCCTTTTTAACTACAGCATTTGCAAGCGCAAGCTGATAAAGGTTCTTGGCATGCTCATATGTATATGTTGGCTCTTTGTAATCAAGCTTCTTGTAATTCATACAGATCTTGACTCTGATGTCATCGATCTGATACTTGTTAAGTGTATTGAAGTATCTTCCAAGTGCTGCGTATCCACACTCTGGACAAGCAATAACGTCATACTTGGTCTGGTCAAGCTCAGCGTAATCAGGTCTTAAGTCGATATCTACGGCCTTCATTCTGACTTTACCAGTTCTGACGGTCTTTGCCTCAAAGTCCATGTCGCATACAGGACACTTATACTTCTTGTCAAAAAGATAATCTTCTTCGTTAACAAGAGTAAGCTTCTTCTGAGGTTCACCCTGCTTTACAGCAGCCTCTTTTTTCTTTGGATCCTCAAAGAGATCTCCGCCTCCGATGTTTCCTAATCCAAGTTTTTCAAGTCCGGAAAAAATACCAGCCATAACTTTACCTCTTTTCTAACAATTAGTTTTTAGGCAGAACAAAAGAACTCTTAAGTGACACTATTCTGTTAAACACAGGTGCTCCTGGTTTTGAATCCTTACTATCTACGCTAAAGAAACCATTTCTGACAAACTGGAATTTGTCGTAAGCAACAGCTTCGCCAAGTTCTGGCTCAAGCTTTGCATCTTTGATAACTGTGATGGAGTGAGGGTTAAGATTAAGTGAACCATCCTCGTTGTAAACACCCTTTTCCTCATCAATGATATTTTCATAAAGGCGAACTTCGCAGTTAACAGCTTCTTTGGCTGCTACCCAGTGAATTGTTCCCTTTACTTTTCTGCCGTCAGCACTGTCGCCGCCCTTTGTCTCAGGATCATATGTACAGTGGATCTCTGTTACCTTGCCATTTTCATCTTTAACAAAGCTTGTGCATGTAACGAAATATGCATTCATAAGTCTTACTTCGTTACCTGGGAATAAACGGAAGTACTTCTTTGGAGGCTCCTCCATGAAGTCTTCTCTTTCAATGTAGAGTTCTCTTCCAAATGGAACCTTTCTTGATCCCATCTCAGGAACTTCTTTATTATTTTCAATATCGAGGTACTCTGTCTGTCCTTCTGGATAGTTGTCGATAACAAGCTTAACAGGATCAAGAATTGCAAGCATTCTCTTAGCCTTGAGCTTTAAGTCCTCTCTGATACAGTACTCAAGCATTGCATACTCTGCTGTAGAATTAGCCTTACTGATACCGCACATATCTACGAACATCTTGATAGACTCTGGAGTAAATCCTCTTCTACGAAGTGATGCGATAGTTACAAGTCTTGGATCATCCCATCCATCAACGATTCCATCCTCAACAAGTCTCTTGATATATCTCTTACCTGTTACAACATTGTTGAGGTAGAGCTTAGCAAACTCGATCTGACGAGGAGGGTTCTTGTATTCACATTCCACTTTTACCCAGTCATATAAAGGTCTGTGGTCTTCGAATTCAAGAGTGCAAAGAGAATGTGTAATGCCCTCGATAGCATCCTCGATAGGATGAGCAAAGTCGTACATAGGATAGATGCACCACTTATCGCCTGTTCTGGCATGTGTCATGTGGGCAACTCTATAAATGATAGGGTCTCTCATGTTGATGTTAGGAGAAGCCATATCGATCTTGGCACGAAGAGTAACGCTTCCGTCCTCAAACTTGCCATTCTTCATATCTTCAAAGAGCTTTAAGTTCTCTTCTACACTTCTATTTCTGTTAGGATCCTCTTTACCTGGCTCAGTAAGAGTCCCTCTGTATTCACGCATCTCATCTGCAGAAAGTTCTGAAACATATGCTTTGCCCTTCTTGATGAGCTTAACAGCGTCTTCATACATCTCGTCGAAATAATCTGATGCATAGAATAAACGATCTTCGTAATCAGCTCCAAGCCACTTAACATCTTCGATGATAGAATCCATGAACTCAGCCTTTTCCTTGGTTGGGTTGGTATCATCAAATCTCATGTTGAACTTGCCGCCGTACTCCTTGGCCATACCATAGTTAAGAAGAATACTCTTAGCATGTCCTATATGTAAAAATCCGTTTGGTTCAGGTGGAAAACGTGTATGTACGTGATCATACACTCCATCCTTGAGATCCTTATCGATAGCCTGCTCGATAAAATGTCTTGAAGGTGTATTTCCTCCTTCTGCATTCTCGTTTAAATTTGTTACAACTTCTTCTGCCATTTCTCTTAAAAAACCAACTTTCTAATTAGAATAAATTTTAACAAGTATATCATATCATACTTTTGAATTATATACGTACTTTTCCTCAAAAGCCGCTCTACGCAAGGGCTGATCAAAATAGTAGCCCTGAATGTATTTAACCCCCATGCCCTTAAGAGCATCAAACTGTGCCTTTGTCTCTATTCCTTCAACACAAATCTCTGCGTCAATGGTCTCGCCCAGCTGGACAATTGTACGTATAAATGCCTTGGAATAATCATCCTCAGCCACATCTTTTGCAAAGTTCTGATCGATCTTGATGATATCAAACGGAAGGGCTCTGATACTACTAAGAGCTGAATAACCCGTTCCGAAGTCATCAAGAGCAAGTCTGACACCAAGTGCCTTGATATCAAGCAGGATCTGCTTGGTCCTTGCAAGATCATTTATAGCAAGTCTCTCTGTTAACTCGAGGATTAGATTATGAGGCTTGATGTGATTTTCTTCAATACATTTTTTTATCGTATCTACAATATCAGTCTGCATGATCTGTACAACTGACAGATTGACGCTGACTGTGTAATCACCTGTTCCTGATTCATTCCACATTCTGCAGCACTCACATGCTCTCTGCAGAACAAAGTTACCAATAGGATTGATAAGTCCCAGATACTCAGCAAGTGGAACAAATTCATCAGGCTTGATAAATCCAAGCTTACTGCTATTCCAGCGCACAAGAGCCTCAGCCCCCATATGTCTGTACTGCTTGGTTCCGCCCTTCATTGAGAACTCACTGATGACAGGCTGGAAATAAACTTCAAACTCATCACAGCTGTTGTTGATGGCATCATACATGCTCTTTTCAAGGTCCAGTCTGTGGATTGATGAAGAATCTATCTTGTCTGAATATTCAGCAATCCTGTTCTTACCAGATTTCTTGGCTTCGTACATGGCAACGTCAGATTTTCTGATAAGCTCTGATACGTTGTCACCCTGATCTGGGAATCTCACGATACCCATACTCATTGTGCAGTAATAATCGCTATTTTTGAGATACCAAGGTGTAGCAAAGGCTTTCTTGATATCTTCTATGATCTTGTCCATTTTCTCAAAGTTTTCAGGTGGAATGATGATGACAAACTCGTCACCGCCCATTCTGTAGCAGGAGTTTGATATTCCTTCTACTCTGCTGATAGTCTTGGAAATATCCTGAAGGAGCACATCACCATACTGATGACCAAGGCTATCGTTGATATGCTTGAAATCATCAAGGTCAAGATACATAAGGGCTCCGTGTTTACCTGTCTGTCTAGCCTCATCCACATACCTTGCAAGATCCTTTTCGCAACACATTCTGTTGTAAAGACCTGTAAGAAAGTCTGTGTAAGCCTGAAGCTCAATTCTCTTTTGATAGAGTTTCTTTTCAGTAATATCATAGATAGCGCAAAGAGATACTGCTCTTCCGTCTACCCACTTGATCCTTGTGTAATATACGTCGTACCATTTACCTCTGTCTTTATGATTAACTTCATAGTTGCCGCTGTGGCTCCTGGACGGGATATTGGATTCAAACAGATTAACAAGGGTGTTTTCTGTTATCTCTTTTTTGAAGTTCTTTTTAAGGCTTCTGTTAGCAAACAGAAGTACTCCGGTATTGATATCTCTTACATAGATCGCACTTCCGACATTATCAAGAACCGCTTCTAATGATGCAAAAGAGCTAGCTAATGAATTCTTCTGAAGTCTCTTGGTGATGATACCCTGAAGGACCTTAATGGCGTCATTTACAAACTTGATATCATCTATGGACCAGTTCCTTAATTCTCTTGTCTCAGAAAAGCATGCATAGAAAAGAATCGAGTTATTGATGATAACAGGCATGGCGACAAGCGCCTTAATACCAAGGCTATCGATTTGTTCTCTCTCTCCGGCATTCATCTGTGTATCACTTGATATGACTGTTGCCTGATCAGAACCTAAAAACCAGCAAAGCTCCTGATCTGTAGTATCAGTAAACATCTTGTTGACTCCAGGAGCTGTCCACTGAACCACTATGTCCATGAGATGTCCATGGTGGATCTTACAGGTAAAGCCGTTACTGATCTGAAGATAATTACAAAGCTTTGAGATTATGACAACCATTATCTCTTCTATTGAATCATCATTATCAAGGAGAGATACGATCTCAGTCATGGTCTCAGCTCGTCTGAACGACGATGTCATCTCTATCTCTTGTTTCTTGCTAAACTCACTGTTAGCAACAGCCTGAGATTTTGAAGTCTCTATACTGATGAGAACATTTAATGTTTCTCTTAAGAGATCAAGTGTCTTATAAAATTTCTGTTCGGAAATCTGATAGCTAAAAGAATCTATTGGCGGAATGTGATAAAAATCCTGATCATAGTCCGCGTCTGAAAAGACACCACAAACAATCCATACTGCTGTGGTGGAATTACCATTTTTGACTGCAACAGCTGCCAGCTTCAGATTAGGAACCTCTGTTATCTCAACAGCCTGATCCTCAAGCTCGCCCTCAGAAACACGTCTGTAAATATTACGAATCCTGACGTCTGTTACATATTTTCTAATGATCTGAACCTCATGTGGGTTCCCTGAAAAATCACTAAGCGGGACACCGGAGACATCTAAACACATGGCATAGATACCAGCCATCTCGCAGAATTTATCCTGCCATGACTGCATAGTCTTGCCATTTTTTTGCGCAAAATCCCCAAGGGCTCTGCTAAAGTTACTTAGAGAGCCCTCATTTGCTACATTTTTAGATTCCAAATCCGAAACCCGCTCCTGCAATTTTCACTCCTGATTAAACTGCACTATAGTTAGGTGCTTCTTTAGTGATCTGAATATCATGTGGGTGAGATTCACGAAGTGATGCTGCAGACATCTTAATGAATCTGCCATTCTCCTTGAGTTCCTCAATAGATTCACATCCGCAATATCCCATACCAGCTCTGAGGCCGCCAATAAGCTGGAATACTGTATCCTCTACAGTTCCCTTATAAGCAACTCGTCCCTCTACGCCTTCTGGAACAAGCTTCTTGGCATCTTCCTGGAAATAACGGTCCTTAGATCCATTCTCCATAGCTGCGATTGAACCCATTCCACGATAAACCTTATATTTTCTGCCCTGATATAGCTCGAAATCTCCTGGAGCCTCGTCGCATCCAGCAAACATTGAACCCATCATTACAAGGTTACCACCAGCTGCAATAGCCTTAGTAACATCTCCTGAATACTTGATACCACCATCAGCGATGATAGGTACTCCATACTCTCTGGCAACTTTGTAGCAATCCATGATAGCTGTGATCTGTGGAACACCGATACCTGCAACTACTCGTGTTGTGCAGATAGATCCAGGTCCGATACCAACCTTAACAGCATCAGCGCCAGCTTCGATGAGAGCCTTTGTAGCTTCACCTGTTGCGCAGTTACCTGCAATAACCTGAAGATCTGGGAATTTCTCTTTTATCATTCTAAGGCACTTAAGAACGTTCTCTGAATGTCCATGTGCTGAATCAAGTACGATAACATCAACCTTAGCATCTACAAGGGCTGCTACACGGTCAAGGCAATTAGCTGAAATACCTACGCCTGCACCGCAAAGAAGTCTGCCCTGATCATCCTTGGCTGCAAGAGGATATTTGATAGTTTTCTCAATATCCTTGATTGTGATGAGTCCTACAAGATTGTAGTTGTCATCAACGATTGGAAGCTTCTCTTTTTTGGACTTAGCAAGAATGCTCTTTGCTTCCTCAAGTGTAATACCTTCCTTGGCTGTGACAAGATTCTCACTTGTCATTACATCTTTTATCTTCTGGGAGTAATCTTTTTCGAATTTAAGATCACGGTTAGTAATGATACCAACCAGTTTTCTTCCTTCTGTGATTGGGACACCTGAGATGCGGAACTTAGCCATAAGTGAATCCGCGTCTGCTAATGTATGATCTGGTGAAAGTGAAAATGGATCTGTAATAACACCATTTTCTGATCTCTTAACCTTATCTACCTCTTCTGCCTGAGCTTCGATAGACATGTTCTTGTGGATGATACCGATACCACCCTGTCTGGCCATTGCGATAGCCATTCTGTGCTCAGTTACAGTATCCATTCCTGCACTCATCATAGGAATGTTGAGCTTGATCTTCTTGGTAAGATAGGTGCTAACATCTACCTGATTTGGTACAACCTGTGAATAAGCAGGTACCAAAAGTACGTCGTCAAAAGTAATTCCTTCGCCAATTATCTGTCCCATTTTTTCTTACTCCTCTTTTATCATTCTGTATATACTTTTCTAGGTGCAACTGCCTTGATAGCAGATACAAACTCGCTTGTAGGCTCTAAGATGATCTTCTCTTTGCCATCGTAAATGATAGTATATGTAGGATCAGGCTGAGCATTCTTGTCTTTTGATGAATAATCCACAACCTTGAATGTTCTGTTTTTGAATTCGTCTAAATGATATGAACGTGATGGAGCCATGATCTCAATGTGCTCAACGGAATAAGTGCCCACGTGCTTACGGGAACTTTTATTAAGAACTTTATCTACTGAAATTTCTCTTTCGCAGTACTGATATTCGTACTCGATATTTGCATTTAGAGCTGCAAAATGATAACCAAAACCTGCGGCTATACAAAGGATCATAAACACTAATCCACCGCCGAGCAAAAATGCTCCGATAAAGAAAAGAATTGCAAAAATAAGTAACAAGTACTTAAGAAAAACCATTACTGGAGATCCCTTACTAGGAACCAGACACTCTACAAAATTGTTCTCTACACCCATGCTAGTCTAATATCCTCCTATAGTCTCAGCTATAAACTCCCCATTTACAGCCCATTTTATCGACTATCTTATATGTAATCCCGGCCAATGTCAAGGTGAAAAGTATCTAGTTTTCGGCAAATATTAAACCTAAATTTTATGCTAAAAAATCCTTATCGCATTGACATTTACAGATTAAAATCTGTATTATATCTTTCGTATGTGATCTAATAGTAGGATAAAAAGTATACCATCATTAATTATATATGTTTTTGCGATTAAATAAAATTATATTTTTGTAATATTTATTAGACCTAAACTGGAGGGGAAAGCCATGTCATTGCACGATGAGATCAAAGAACAGCAAAAGAAATTAAAAGGTCAGGGTTTCAAGGCTCACTGGGATTATTTTTGGGAATACTACAAAATTCACACTTTTGTAGCCATTGCAGCTATCATACTTCTTACAATTCTTATAAAAGACATTACAAACAACAAGCCTTACGCGCTTTATGCAGTCTTACTTAACAGCAATGTGCCTGATACTCAGCAGACCTTTGAGTCCGATTTTACTGAATACGCGCAGATCGATACTAATAGCTATACCTGCTTCGTAGATACATCTTCCTCTTATAGGACTGATGCCATCAATGAGATGACGATTGCCACATCAGAGAAGATCATGGCTAATATCTCAGCCAAAGAGCTGGATGTTATGGCCGCAGATACTGACATGTTCCGATATTATGCATATCAGGATGTTTACATGGATCTTAGAGATGCCTTTGATCAAGCTTTTCTTGATAAGTACTCAGATAAGATCTGCTACGTAGACAGAAAGCTTATTGATTATATCTCTTCCGATGAATATCAAAGCTTCATGCTAAATGGAGAATATGATAAAAACAACAAATACGCTGTCATGGCTGCTGAAATCTACAATACAGGGATATATCCTGACATTCCTGTTTCTGAAATGGAAGACCCTGTTCCAGTTGGATTATATATCGAAGATTCAAATGCCATCAAAGAGAACAATGCCTACTATGGTCAGAAGTGCATTGTAGGAGTGATCATTAACACAGGCAGACTTGATACTGCCAAGCAGTTTGTAGAATTTCTTTTACAATAATAAATATATGCAAACAAAAAAGTGAGCCCTAGGGCTCACTTTTATATTGTCATTAAACCTGAGTCGTTACGAAGATATCGTAGATAGCTCTGATTGCCTTTTCATAATCTCTTGTCTCAACACCAATGATGATATTAAGCTCTGATGATCCCTGATCGATCATTCTAACGTTTACGCTTGCATGTGCAAGTGCTGAGAAGATTCTGCCAGCAGTACCACGTGTAGACTTCATACCTCTACCAACAACTGCAATAAGAGCAAGGTCTGAGTCAATCTCAAGCATATCTGGACGAGCAAGTCTGTGAATTTCTGAAACTACTGACTGCTCCTTCTCAATAAACTCATCCTGCTGAACAAATACTGTCATAGTATCGATTCCTGAAGGAACATGCTCGATGGAGATATTCTGATCTTCAAATGCCTGAAGAACCTTTCTCACAAAACCTACCTCAGAGTTCATCTGATCCTTTAAGATATTCACGCAGCAGAAGCCTTTTTTGCCAGCAATACCAGTGATGACAAACTTTGACTTCTTGGCTGTTGACTCAACGATCCATGTTCCTGGATCCTCTGGCTTGTTGGTATTTCTGATATTGATAGGAATACCTTCTTTTCTAACCGGGAAGATAGCGTCTTCATGAAGAACAGAAGCACCCATATATGCAAGCTCTCGAAGCTCTGTATATGTGATAGTATCGATGTGTGGTGGCTTGTCGATGATCCTAGGATCTGCAACAAGGAAGCCAGATACATCAGTCCAGTTCTCATATACATCAGCCTTAATAGCTCTTGAAACGATAGATCCTGTTATATCAGAACCACCTCTTGAAAACGTCTTGATGGTTCCATCTGGATATGCTCCATAGAATCCTGGAATTACAGCATTAGGTGTCTTCTCAAGCTTTTTAGCCATAAGCTTGTTAGTCTTCTCACTATCAAATTCACCGTTCTTATCAAAAGCAACTACAGTTGCTGAATCAATGAATTCAAACCCAAGATAGGTAGCCATTACGATACCATTAAGGTATTCTCCACGGCTGGCAGCATAGTCATTACCAGCTTTAGCCTTAAAATTCTTTTCAATGGTCTTAAATTCATTTGAAAGATTAAGCTTTAATCCAAGTCCCTTGATGATCTCATCATAACGCGCCTTGATAGCATCAAGCTGCTTCTGGAAATCTTTTCCAGCCTCTGCAAGAGCATATGTCTTGTAGAGCATGTCTGTAACCTTTGTGTCTTTGGAATTTCTTTTTCCAGGTGCAGAAGGAACTACATAAGCTCTGTCTGGATCTGATTTGATGATCTGGCCCACTTTCATGAACTGCTCTGCGCTGGCAAGTGAACTTCCTCCGAATTTAACTACCTTCTTCATAATAGTATTATCTCCTCAAATTTCATCAATATAATCTTATATAACCCTTAACACTATCCATCTTCCAAAGCTTTTCTTCAAAGTCTTTTTCTGAAATGGAATCTGTAATAAATGCAAACTCATTAGGAATGCTGTTTCTCTTAACTACATCCAGATTGCTTCCAAATATCTCTCTTGCCTGATCTTCAAGTTCTGCTGAAACTCTTACAAAGAAATGTCTGACAGCATTATCCTTAGGTGAAAGATTTGCTTTCTCAGCTTTCATGTTTACTTCAATATGTTTACCCTTGTGCTTGACCATATCGATCACGTCAGCTACTACAGCGCTTGCTGTGGCATTCTTACCTGCTCCTTTGCCGTAGAACATAACGTCGCCTAACATATTACCATGAACGTTGATGGCATTAAATACCCCATTAACATTTGCAAGTGGATTCTCATATGGAATGAGGAATGGTGCTACGATAGTAAAAAAGCCATTCTCATTTCTTTTGCACATTGCAAGGAGCTTGATAGCCATATTAAGTGATCTGGCATATTCAAAGTCCTGAATGTTGATCTTGCTGATACCCTCTGTGTAGATATCTTCATAATCAACATGTTTGCCGCTCATAAGGCTTGAAAGGATCGCAATCTTACGACATGCATCATAGCCCTCTACGTCAGCTTCCGGATTGCGCTCAGCATATCCTTTCTCCTGAGCCTGTTTGAGGACTGTTTCAAATCCAATGCCCTCTTTATCCATCTTGGTTAAGATGTAGTTTGTTGTTCCATTTAAGATACCTGTGATGGAATCAATCTTTTCATGTTTAAGGGAATCGTTAAGGCTTCTAAGAACAGGAATTCCGCCACCTACACTTGCTTCAAAAAGATAGCTTACACCGTTTGCTTTAGCCAGCTCTACAAGCTCTGGTCCATGAGCCGCTACAAGCTCTTTATTGGATGTGCAGACGCTCTTGCCCTTAGAAAGAGCCTGCTTCTCAAATGTAAAGGCAGGTTCTATTCCACCCATTGTTTCGCAGATCACATCTACTTCCGGATCATCGAGAATAACATTTATGTCGTGAACAACCTGTGACTCATGCTTGTCACCAGGAAAATCTCTAAGATCAAGAATATATTTAAGCTCGATCTTTTCGCCTGCGCTCTTCTCTACTTCAGCTGCGTTTGTATCAAGAACTTCAACAACACCGCTACCTACTGTGCCATATCCCAAGACTGCTACTTTTGCCATTACATCCTCCAATTTTTCATAATATTTTTTCCTCAATTTATGCAAAGGTTGCGCTGCGTCCGGAAATGTGGACCTTGTGAACGCCGCTTGCCTTTTCCATCTTGTCGATCATATCCATAACATCTCTTGTAGTTGGGAGAACCTGGATCGTTATTGAAATCGATGCAACTCCATTAAGCGGAATAGACTGGTGAATAGTCAGAATATTTGCACCAAATTCAGCAATAAGATTTAGAACGTAGGATAAAAGACCTACTTCATCATTCATCTGGAATGTAAGAGTTAATGTTGTTCCCTGCAGGCTGTCGTGGAATTCATAGATATCATCTTTATATTTGTAAAAAGAGCTCCTACTGATGCCCACACTATCGGCTGCGTCATTTACAGTTTTTACTTTGCCGGATTCCAAGAGTTTCTTGGCTTCTACAACCTTTAAAAGAACCTCTGGAACTGCCTGTTTTTTTATAACATAGTAGCCTGCATCCTGCTGCATTTCTCTCACCTACAAAATTAAAATATTTGTTTTCGTACCACGGACATTTGTATGTACTGGAAAGAATTTTAGCACACTAAAGTTATAAAGGCAATAGGCAAAATAAAAAAAGTTCAGCATATAAGCTGAACTTTTTTGGATACTATTTTATTTTTTCAACTTATCAAGCTTATCTTTGTCGATCTTGCCGTCGGCAATAGTATTAGCAACCCACAATTTGAGAGCCTCTACAGTTACATCTATATGTTCAAGCTGTGTCTGAATGCTGACAAAATCTGAAAGCTCATCATCTGTGATCTCGCCATCTGCAGTTATCTCGATCAGTCTATTCTTTTGACGCTCGAGAGAATTAAGGGAAGATAACATAGCGAGAACGATTTCTGATAATGAAGAAATCTTAACTTCAGGCACTGAAGTTCTTCCTATAGCACACTCGTGAGTGCAATAATAATTGCAAAGCTCAGGTTTTCTGTATGCCTTGGCCATAGCAACTACATCTTCAGGATATATATTTGTCTTGCCTGTTTCCATCTTTTCAAGACTGCTCTCAGAGATTCCTCCCATAAGCTCACTTGCCTGAGCTCTGGAATATCCCATTGCTTCTCTGCTTTCGAAAAAGATATTCTTGTTTTCCTTAATAGATCTCTTTCCCATGAAACCTCCCAAATCTGCATTTTGCCATTTTAGCAAATTAAACTATCATATTTTGCGATCACTAGTATGTTACTGTATTTTGTAATAATTTACAATAAAAACATCAGAAAAAGCGAAAAGCCACGGTTATTGGGGTGCCGTGACTTTTCATACGCTTATAAAAGGAAAGAGTTAGGAGTGCTACATTTTCATGTAGCACTTCTTAACGCTCTTATAATGTTATCACAATTGTCTGACCAATTCAAACATTTTCAGAGTTTTTCGAAAACTGGCATGTACTCAATTGGAGCACTTACCTTCACAGTTCTTTCACCTGCAAATTCTTCACCAGTACTTGTCAATTTCCAATTTCCCTTTGGAAGATAAACTTCTCTCTCAAACTCGTTCAAATGAAGAATAGGAGCTACAAGGTATTTTTCACCAAACATGTACTGATCCTGAATATCCCAGCACTTCTCGTCCTCAGGGAACTCATAGAACATTGTTCTGATAAGTGGTGAGCCATTTGTAGAAGCCTCGTTATAAAGAGATTTGATATATGGCTTTAACTCTTTTCTGATGTCATAGTACTTCTTCATGATCTTGAAGTTGTCATCGCCATAACTCCACATTTCGTTGTCCTGGCCTGTATGAAGATATCCGCCGCCCCAATCTCTGTCATCAAGGGCTGGAATATTGTAAGGACCACGATCGCCATGAAGTCTGAATACAGCAGTATAAACAGCAAACTGATACCATCTGATAAGAAGCTGTCTAAAGTCTGGATCGTTTACATCGTCTGTCATAAATCCGCCGATATCTGTTGTCCACCATGGAATACCTGCAAGTCCCATATTAAGTCCGCACTGAAGCTGATCCTGAAGAGCCTCAAATGTACTTGGAACGTCTCCTGACCATACTACGTTGCCATATTTCTGGCTTCCTGCCCAGGCACATCTTAAAAGGTTCACAGGGTTTTTCTGTCCCTCTTTTACCATGTTATCGTAAAATACACGGCTATATTTCTGTGGGTAGAGGTTACTTACTTCAAGAGCTGAACCATCAATATATCTGAAGTTTTCAAAGTCATATACCCCATAATCAGGCTCAGAGTTATCAAGCCAGAATCCATCGATTCCAAAGTCATAGTAGTTCTTTTTGCAAACTTCCCATACATATTTACTGGTCTCAGGATTGAATACATCGATTTCTACGCAGTCGCCCTGATAATCGTAAGTCTGGAGCGCACCTCTCTCAGTTTTGATGAGAAGGCCTTTTTCAAGCATAGGATAGAAATTCTCACTCTTTCTGTCTACAGAAGGCCATACAGATACGATAACCTTGATACCCATGCTGTGGAGCTCATCTACCATAGCCTTTGGATCTGGCCAGTACTTCTTGTCGAATTTCCAGTCTCCCTGATATGTCCAGTGGAAGAAGTCGATTACGATCTGATCGATATGGATTCCGAGTTCTTTGTACTTACGCGCTATAGAAAGAACCTCATCCTGTGTTCTGTATCTTAATTTGCACTGCCAAAGTCCCATAAGTTCCTCTGGGAACTCACCTGCGTAGCCTGTTGCAGATGCATAGTTTGCTACGATCTCCTTTGGAGTATCAGCTACTGTGATGTAGTAATCCATCTCTTTTGTTGAGTGCATATCCCAAAGTGTCATATTGTTACCAAAAGTAACCTGTCCAACACCAGGGTTATTCCATAACATACCATATCCAAGAGAAGATACAGCAAATGGTACTGAAATCTGTGAGTTTCTCTGAGCTAGTTCAAGAGTGCAGCCCTTAAGGTTCATATTCTGCTGCTGATACTGTCCCATACCAAAAAGCTTCTCACCAGGATTGCTGTCAAAACGCACCTTAAGCTTGTAATTGTCTGAGCCCTGAACTCCCTTCCACTCTCTATTAACGATTTTAAGGCATCTGCTCTCTCTAGAGATAGTTCCATCATAAGAGCGGAAATATTCTCTTAATATAAGCTTATCCTTCTTATAAAAAGACATAACGCCTGCAAAATTCACTTCACAGGAAATATCACCATTAACAATCTTACCGTGAGTTCTGTCTACATCTGTTCCCTCACCAGTTCTGTAAGTAACGTCAAAGGTCTTAACCTCTGCGCTTGTTTCCTTCACTTTTTCTGTTAATGCCCAATCATTGCCTGTGAAATCCTTGAGCATAGTAGCTCTCACTCTAAGTGAATTCTCACCCCAAGCTTCAACCCTAAGTGTCTCACCCTGTCTCTTACAGATAAGGGCATTCTTTTCAGTAATAAACTCCATACAATACCTCACTGTCTTTCTCTTCTGTTAGAAAACTTATTTTTCCTTTTCCCTAAGTAATTTCCTTATAGTTCACATGTTTCTTAATTGTTTCACTTCACCATCTTATCATTGATGGACTACACATACCACAGCTTATTTATGTTTTCTTCGCTGTAATAATGTTGTATGCATAAATGCTTCTCGCAGTAGTGTTAAAAAACGTCGGTACTTAGGTGCTGTTTTTTAGCACCTTAGTATCCGCTACGTTTTTTATCAAGCGAGAGCGTCTACAAGAGGAACATTTATGTATACAACATTTCCCTTCAGTGAAGCCAACACTTTTAAAAAAGCCATGGCATCGTAGATGCCATGGCTCTTATTAACCCATTGTTAGGTGATCAAATTACTTTGAAGCCTTCCAATCGTCGTACTGCTTCTGGAACTCAGCAAGTACATCCTGGTAACCAGCCTCGTCAAGAGCTGCCTGGTACTTCTCAAGTGTAGACTCAACGTCTGCAGGAGCAACACCACCGTTCTCAAGAGCAAATCCGTATGTATCAAATACACCAGCGCAAGCTGTGTACTGAGCCTCTACAGGAGACTTGTCAAATCTGAATCCAGCTGCTGATGATGTGTTAGCACCACCGTTGAACTCATTGTAAAGCTCTGCCTTGTTAGCTGGCTCGTTGTCAAGTGGAGTAACGATTGTAGCATTAGCTGACTCCCACATTGAGTGGTTGTACTTGTCAGATGTCTGTGTTACCTGATGATTTGCATCGTATGTGAAGTCTTCACCTTCGATACCGAATGTGTACATATCAGCAAGTGTTGAATCTGTGTAAAGAAGACCAAGGAAGTCTACACAAGCCTTAGCCTGCTCAGGTGTTGAGTTAGCTGTTACACAGTAGCATGATCCAAGAGCTGATGTTGAGTGAGCCCATCTCTGTGTAGCTGGAACCATTGTTACATCCTGGCCATAACGAGCATCTGCTTCGTCATTAACTGGGATATCTGTCCACCATGAAATAGCCCAATCCTGTGTCTGTGTTGTTGTATCTGTTGTAACCTTTGTGAAGTCATCCTCTGAGATGTATCCCTTGTCTGCCCAATCAGCGATGAGTTTGCAGAACTCAAGGTACTCAGGAGTCTGAATTGTATCAACAACTTCATCTTTTGCTCTATCTACAGCAAAGAAGTTTGTAGCTGAATCTGCTGTGAAGAAATCAAACTTATCAATGTACCATCTGTAGAACATAGCTGTCTTCTGTGTAAGGAATGGATACTTAAGGCCATCTGCCTTAGCGTCAGCGAGCATTGGCTCAAGGTCCTTAAGCTCTTTTACGCTGTTAATATCCCAGTTGTGCTTGTCTACAAGATCCTGACGGAACATGAAGTCATATCCCTCAACGTTGTCCTTGTATACAGGTACGAAATAGATCTTTCCATCATACTTAGCTGCTTCCCACTGTCCTTCAGCCATTGAGCTGTAAAGAGGTGTTCCAGGAAGGAGGTCTGTAAGATCATATACAGCGTTTGCTGGATAAAGATCGTTAGTACCGATTGTTCCTTCCCATGAAGCTGTCCAAAGAAGGTTGATCTCGTTGTTTGCAAGTGCAAGGTTTGCCTTATCTGTGTATTCACCAGATCCGATATCTGTAAGCTTGATCTTTACAGGGATCTTGTCTGCGATATACGCATTGATTGCATCCTGAACCTTCTGAACCTGAGCTGAATCAGGGTTTGCAAGGTTGAATGTGCATCTGTAAACGCTGATTTCTGTTACATCACCGCTTGCTGCAGGTGCTTCTGCTTCTGCTTCTGCATCTGAATTTGAATCAGCTGCTGGTGTCTCTGTAGCTGTTGAATCATTTGACTCTGTAGCTGCAGGAGCTGTGTTTCCGCATCCAGCAAGTAATGAAAGTGACATTGCTGATGCCATAAGTACTGAAATAACTTTCTTCTTCATATTTTCCTCCTTTAATTTAAGAAAATAAATGTATGTGATCCCCCGTTGTTGGAGTTTCAACCAAAATAACCCGCCGCTTTGAACTTTTATACATATTTACAATTTAATAGCAAGGATGTTCTGCTCTCGCTTCGCCTCAAATGGAATTCCTTTTTTAAAGGAAGTTCTGCTCTCGCTTCGCTCGCCAGAATGAACTTCGCTTCTAAGCTCGAAAATACCTCGCTAAGAGCTCAGTTCAGCCTTTAACTGAGCCAACTGTAAGACCCTTGATGAAGTACTTCTGGAAGAATGGATATACTACCATGATAGGTCCGATAACTACTAAAACAGTTGCCATTGTTGCAGAATACTGTGGAATAGTTCCACCCATAGCTGCTCTTGCTGATGCAGGAACGTTTGAGTTGTTGAGAAGGAACTCAATACTCTTCTGAATGTTGATAAGAAGTAACTGCAAAGGCTTCTTAGCATCAGAATCGATGTACAGAAGTGCATTCTGCCAATCGTTCCAATATGTTGTTGCCATCATGAATCCGACTGCTGCAAGTGATGGTTTCATAAGAGGAAGAGTGATTCTGAAGAATGTGTAATACTCTCCTGCGCCATCGATCTTGGCTGCTTCCATAAGCTCTGCCGGAATACTGTTAGCAATGTAAGTTCTCAAAATGATTACGTTCATTGTTGTTACGCAAAGTGGAAGGATAAGGAGCCAGAGACTATCTTTCAAGTGATAGTAACTTGTGAAGATGATATATCCTGAAAGTGTTCCACCATTGAACAACATAGGAATAAGCAGATAGATTGATAAAAATTTTGAAAGCCAGAAATCTTTTCTACTTATTGAATATGCATACATACTCATGAACAAAAGTCCAAGGAATGTACCAGCAACAGTTACGAAAATTGTAACTGCATATGATCTAGCAAGCTGCTGGCCATATCTAAGTACTGTTCCCATACCTGCCAGTGACCAGTCCTTAGGCCAGAACTTAAATCCGTTCTGTACGATACTCTTTTCATCTGTAAAAGCAGCTACGAATGTAAGCTCTACAGGAAGAAAAGCAAATAATGTAAATGCTATAAGAATAATTGCAAGTATAACCTGTCCTACAGTTACCCTCTCTTGCCTGGAAGGCGCTATATCAAGTTTGTGATTTTCTTTCTTTACCGACATCTTTGCCATTTGATTTTACCTCTCTTTTCTAGTCCAATTAGAACAATGCGTTCTCTGGTGCAATCTTACGAACTGCTGTGTTAGCAAAAAGCATAAGCAAAAGTCCGACAATCGACTGGAAGAAAGAAGTTGCGGCAACGAATCCAAAGTTTGAATTCTTGAAGATCGCATTAAGTACATAAGAGTCGATAACCTGTGTTGTCTCATACAGGATTCCACTGTTACGTGTTACCTGATAGAAGAGACCTGTGTCTGAGTGCATTACTGATCCAACTGAAAGAAGAAGCATTACAGTGATCATTGGGATCAATGAAGGAATTGTAATGTTTGTGATCTTCTGCCATGAGTTAGCACCATCAATATCTGCTGCCTCATAAAGTTCTGAATCAATTCCTGCAAGTACTGACATATAAAGAACTGAACCATATCCAGTATCTTTCCAAATCTTAACTACAAGTAAGATGATCGGCCACAGGTTAACAGCTGAATAGAACTTTGTGCTGGAACCAAATGTATGATTGATGATACCTGTATCTGAACTGATAAATGCATATACAATGAACTGAACAGCTGCATAAGAAATGAAGACTGGGATGATCATAAGTGTCTGCATTGTCTTAGCAAGTTTCTTGAATACAAGCTTATCGATCATGATCGCAAGTGTTACATTCAAGAATGTTCCTACTATGGTAAATAAGAGATAGTAGAGAACGGTGTTCCTTGTTATCTGAATGAAAGTAGCCTTTGATGCTAAAAGGAACTTAAAGTTTTCAATACCGTTCCATGGACTCTTCCAAATACCGTCTGCGTAATTGAAATTCTTGAAGGCCATTACAAGACCTGCCATTGGTACGTACATAATAAAGAACAAAATCAGAAATACTGGCAGAGCCATTACTACGTGTGCTCTGTGTTTCCAAGTATTATGCAAAAAAGCTTTCATAATATTCCTCCCGGTCTTACTTAATTTTTGTTTGCAATATTCAGAATTGATTCGCCTTCATCAAGTTCCCCTTCAACTGTTATATGTTCTATAAGAGTTCCTTTAGGGTTATTGATCAGGTCTATCAGTTTGGTAGCCGCCAGGCTTCCTATCTCTTCGGTATCCTGTACCACAGTAGTAAGTCTAGGACTAATCCTTCGGCTTATGTCAATTCCGTCATATCCTGCTACAGATACGTCTTCCGGAATCCTGAGCCCTCTCTGTCTAATTGCATTCAACCCTCCAAAGGCTGCAAAGTCATCAGGATAAAGGATACAAGTTGGAGGATCTTTTAAATCAAGCAATTTGTTGGTCATGGCAAAAGCTGAATCAGTATCTCTATACGGGCTTGCCACTACATACTCATCAGGAATCGTCACTTTGAAATCCTGCAAGGTCTTATAGAAACTTGATAATCTCCCCTGGGTTACCGCAGATTCCAAACCGTGAATGTAAGCAATCTTTCTATGACCTCTTTTATATATGTAGGAAACGAGTTCCCTCATACCGCTAACATTATCAGAAACAATTGAAATCCTGTTACTAAACATATAGTCAATTGTCACAACAGGAATATTGCTCTTGATAAGTTCCTCTACCTGTGGATCCGTAAAATCTACGCAGGCGATCATGACACCATCAAATCCTCTATAAATTGCGTGAGATAAATATGACATGTTGTTAGCTCTTGTCTTATCTCCATTTATAAAAGTGATGTCGAAGCCACTTCTCTCAGCTCTTTTCTTGAAGCTATCAAGCACATGTGAAAAGTAGTCGTGAGTCAAGCCACTGTTCGCCTCATCTACAAATAGGACGCCTATGTTATTAGTTTTATTTGTCTTAAGCGCCTGTGCAGCAGCATTAGGATGATATCCCAGCTTTTCAGCAACTTGTCTAACGTTTTCTTTGGTCTCTTTGCTTATATCGCTGTGATCATTAAGCGCCTTGGAAACCGTAGCTACTGAAACCCCGCAAGCCTTAGATATGTCCTTTAGTGAAACCATTCTTTTTGTCTTACAACCTTTACTTAAATCACTTAATCGTTTTCGCACTTTCAATATACATCAATTTGACACCAAAATCAAGTATAGCTGTTATTTTTTTGTGCATGTTTTATATTTTTGTTTGGTTTGAACAAATTACTTGTCGTTTTTTCATATATATTCCCAAATTTAGTCATTATTTATTAATATTTGATTTAAACGTTTTCGATATGATTCAGCAAACATCAATGTTTTAAGGAAACGTTTATCAGGAAGATGGTTTTTCCGCATAGAATCGCGGTTTTTTAAGGGTTTATTTTTGAAATTTTTCTATTGCGCAAAAGATTTATCCCATATATAATGTGTCTAGAAATTTATCTTAAACGTTTAAGTATTAGGAGGTTTATATGAAGTACGGTTTTTTCGATGATAACGCCCGTGAATACGTGATCACCACTCCCAAGACTCCATTACCCTGGATCAACTATTTAGGTAATAAAGAGTTCTTTTCACTCATATCTAATACATGTGGTGGTTACACATTCTATAAGGACGCCAAACTTCTCAGACTTACCAGATATCGTTACAACAATGTTCCTTATGACAACAATGGTAAGTACTTTTACATCAAAGACCTGAATGAGAATGGTCTTGTTTGGAACCCGGGATGGCAGCCGGTCAAGACAACTCTTGACAGCTATGAGTGCCGTCATGGTCTTGGATACAGTAAGTTTTCATCTTCCAAGAGCAACGTTAAAGCAGATCTTTTAACCTTTGTTCCTATGAATGACAACTGCGAAGTATCTAAGCTTACTATTACTAATAATAAGGATACAGTTGCTAAGCTTTCACTCTTCTCTTATGTAGAATGGTGTCTCTGGAATGCAGATGATGATATGAAGAACTTCCAGAGAAACTTAAGCACTGGTGAAGTTGAGATTGCAAACGGTGGTTCAGTTCTTTTCCATAAGACCGAGTACAGAGAGCGTAGAAATCACTATGCTGTATATGGTGTTAACACAGAAGTTAACGGCTACGATACTAGCAGAGATGCATTCCTTGGTGCATATAACGGACCTGATTCTCCAGACGTTGTTGCAAACGGCAAGTGCACAAACTCTGTAGCAAGCGGATGGTCACCAATTGCTTCACATCAGATTGATATCGAGCTTGCTCCATCAGAATCCAAGACTTTCATATTCACTCTTGGTTACATCGAGAACCCAGAGGATCAGAAGTGGGAATCTTACGGCGTGATCAACAAGAAACCAGCTTTTGCTATGCTTGATAAATATAAGACTGTTGAAGCTGTTGATGCAGCACTCAAGGAGCTTAACGATTACTGGTCAGAGCTTCTTAGTATCTACCACATCAAGTCTTCTAATGAAAAAGTAGACAGAATGGTAAATATCTGGAACCAGTATCAGTGTATGGTTACATTCAACATGTCCAGATCTGCTTCATATTATGAGTCAGGTATTGGACGTGGAATGGGATTTAGAGATTCTTGTCAGGATCTTCTTGGATTTGTACACCTTATCCCAGATAGAGCAAGAGAAAGAATCATCGATATTGCTTCTACTCAGTTCCAGGATGGTAGCGCATATCACCAGTATCAGCCACTTACCAAGAAAGGTAACTCAGACATCGGTTCAGGTTTCAATGATGATCCACTTTGGCTCATTGCTGGTACTAGTGCTTACATCAGAGAGACTGGTGACATTTCAATCCTTAACGAGATGGTTCCTTTCGACAACGATATGAGCGTTGCTAAGACTCTTATGGGACACCTTAAATGCTCATTTGATTTCACAGCAACTCACAAGGGGCCTCATGGTCTTCCACTTATCGGACGTGCTGACTGGAACGACTGTCTTAACCTTAACTGCTTCTCAGAGCATCCAGGTGAGTCATTCCAAACATTCGGTCCTTCAGAAGGTCCTGTAGCTGAATCAGTATTCATCGCTGGAATGTTTGTAAAATACGGTGAAGAGTATGCTCAGCTCTGCGAACTCCTTGGAGATGACGCTGAAGCTAAGCGTGCACGTGAGGAAGTTCAGAAGGTTTATGATGCAGCTATCACAGCTGGCTGGGATGGTGAATGGTTCGTAAGAGCTTATGATGCTTATTCCAATAAAGTCGGTTCAAAAGAGTGTGAGGAAGGTCAGATCTACATCGAGCCTCAGGGCTTCTGCGTGCTTGCTGGTATCGGTGTTAAGGAAGGTCTTGCAGAAAAGGCTCTTAAGAGCGTTAAAGAGAGACTTGATACCAAGTACGGTGTAATGATCCTTCAGCCTGCTTATACAAAATATCACTTAGAGCTTGGTGAAGTTAGTTCATATCCACCAGGATACAAAGAGAATGCTGGTATTTTCTGCCACAACAACCCTTGGATTTCAATCGCTGAAACAGTTCTGGGACACGGTGACAGAGCATTCGATGTTTACAAAAAGACATGTCCTGCTTACATCGAAGACATCAGTGAGATTCACTGCACAGAGCCTTATGTATATTCACAGATGGTTGCTGGTAGAGATGCTAAATTCCATGGACAGGGTAAGAACAGCTGGCTCACAGGTACAGCTGCTTGGACTTTTGTAAACATCTCTCAGTACATCCTCGGTATCTATCCTACTCATAAGGGACTTTCAGTTGATCCATGTCTCCCTTCTGACTTTGGTGATTTTGAATTAACAAGGAAGTACCGTGGTGGTGTATACAACATTTCTGTTAAGCAGAATGGTTCTCAGAAGGGCGTTAAGAAGCTCATCGTCAATGGAAAAGAGCTTTCTGGTAACGTAATTCCTTATGAGGAAGGTGTAAAAGAGTATAACGTTGAAGTAATTATGTAATTACATATTTATGTAAACGAAATAAACCAGTATAAAATCCCCTGCAAACCGCATAAATTGTGGCTTGCAGGGGTTCTTGCATACTTTGTGGCAATTATGATAAAATAGCTTGTTAGTCGGAGGTGAATATGAGCGCAGAACAAAAGCCCAGAAAGCACAGACACAAGAGGCACTATACCTTTATGGTTATCTCAGGTGACTCAGACGGAACAACAAAGCGTCTCCATCTGAATCATTTTAAGACACAGCTTCTTGCTTACACTGCTTTCGTAGTAGCATTAGTGCTTCTTTGCTACATAATCTTTTCAGCAATGACCATACATAATCTAAAGACAATACAGGCTGAACAGAAGTTCCAGATTGAAGATCTCCAAACTCAGAACAGCACTCTGGAAGCTTCAAACGAAAAACTTGTCACAGAGGAACAGCAATTAAGAGCAGCTCTTAATCTTAGACTTGAGAATGAGCAGCAGTCTGCTGAAGAGGCCGAAACCCTTGCTATTCCATCAGGATTTCCTTTAACAGGAACCGCTTCTATGACAAATGCTGTAGACGACACTAATTCAACTACTATTACAAAGATCACAGATGATAACAAAGACGATGCAGTAGGTAATCCTATCGTTCTTTTTGAAGCAGCATCAGGAAGCAACATCATCGCTGCCGGTACCGGTACTGTTTTGTCTGTGACAACCGATGCCAAATTTGGCAATGCAGTCACTATAGACCACGGAAATGGCTATATCTCTATATATAGGTACTCTGGAGATCCTTTAGTTTCTGAAGGTGATGAAATAGCTAGAGGCAACATTCTTTTTGTTGTAGGCAATGATACCACTTTAGGTTATCAGATAATGCAGGATGACAAGTATGTGGATCCTGAAGAGCTTATAGAGATCAACGGTTAAAATTGGAGGAAATAAAATGTTCGGAAACAAGAAAGACTCTACTGAGGATAATACTCTTTTAGAGCAGGTAGGAACCATCATTGGCCCTGGCGCTGTAATCGATGGTCCTCTTACAACAAAGGATTCAACAAGAATCGATGGAACTATCAAAGGTAACGTAACAGTAAGCGGTGCTCTTATCATTGGCCAGGAAGGCAAGGTTATTGGTACAATTTCAGCTCTTAACGTATATGTAGCTGGTGAAGTTAATGGTAACATCACAGCATCACAGGGCAAGATCGAGATCAGTGACACAGGAAGAGTTATCGGTGACATCACTTGCAAGGGTATCATCATCGACGAGAACGCTGTATTCCAAGGCAAATGTGAAATGACCGGAATCGACAAGAACTCAGCTGAAGTCGCCAAAGAACGTGCCGTAGCTGACAAAGAATCATCTAACGCTTCAGCTTCTGAGGAAGAGAATAAGTAATTTAGGTAGTGATACCGGACGTGTGATATGGTTTAAAAGCTCGTCTTGAGCTCCATAGTATTTTTTGTAGGATACATAAAGCATTCAAAATCCCCAGATAGATTTATTTCATGTTATTCAAAACATAAATCTATCTGGGGATTTTTCATGCCATGTATCAACTACAAAAAATAAATCACTCAATCCAAGCTTTTAAACCATATCTCACTGTTCGCTAGTAATACTATAAATTATCAATTCCCTTGTTTGGTACCACTAGCATTCACCTCAACAATACTAATCCTCAATTTCTCGCTTGATTAGTATCACTCGCCATTTATTTGAGCAATACTAACCCTCACTTTTATTCTTGTTTAGTAT
Source organism: Butyrivibrio hungatei DSM 14810 (assembly GCF_900143205.1). Classification (GTDB taxonomy): domain Bacteria; phylum Bacillota; class Clostridia; order Lachnospirales; family Lachnospiraceae; genus Butyrivibrio; species Butyrivibrio hungatei. The sequence continues at coordinate 588,575 of NZ_FRDH01000003.1, forward strand.
TACCTCCATCAATTCAGGTAATACTATTCATCAGTCTTTTCCTTGTTTGGTACCACAGCCATCCACTCCAGTAATACTAATCATTGTCGTTTTACACATTTGGTACCATCACTATCTAATCTAAAAATGCAAAAACTTGTTCAAGCGTTTGATGAGTATAAAGGTTTAGCGTGAGCGATTTATTTTTTGCAGCTGATGCATAGCATGAAAAAAGACTGGGAAAATTTGCATTCTGAACGAATGTGAAGCAAATTTTCTCAGTCTTTTTGAATGTTTTATGCATCCTGCAAAAAATACTATAGAGCGAAGGATAAACCTTCATACCATCAAACTCGTAAACCAATCACTGCATTCTTTCGAAGACTAATTCGTAGCCGTCGTCGCCGTAGTTAAGTGAACGGTTAACTCTACTAATAGTAGCTGTAGAAGCTCCTGTTTTTTCTGCAATCTCAAGATAAGTCTTGTGATCTCTGAGCATTGATGCAACTTCAAATCTCTGTGAAAGAGAAAGAAGCTCATTTACTGTGCAAAGATCTTCAAAAAAGCTATAACAATCCTCTTTATTTTGAAGGCATAGTATTGCGTCAAACAGGTGATCTACTGCATCTGTTCTAATCTTCTTGTTCATGTTGCCATTTCCTCCATTCTAGTTTTTTTACCCCATCATAATTAACAGTTTTTCGTCAAAAAAACTTTTGTGCTTAAATATTTTAACACTCTAACCTTTTAAAGTAAAGAGGCGACATAAAAAACTCGAAAAAGCACTAAAAATTGTAATGAATGTACGCAAAATACCAAAAAATGCGCTTTACTTTTGGATTTAACTGTGATAATCTAAATTTGTTGTGGTAGTGTACTATTACAACAGGACGATTATTTTTTATTTTTAGTGGAGGTATTACAATGAACAAAGGTACTGTTAAGTGGTTCAACAACCAGAAGGGTTACGGCTTCATCTCAGACGAGGCTGGAAATGATGTATTCGTACATTATTCAGGACTCAACATGGAAGGTTTCAAGTCTCTCGAAGAGGGCGCTTCTGTAGAGTATGATGTAATCCAGGGCGAAAAGGGACCTCAGGCCGTAAACGTAAACAAGCTTTAATTCTAGGAATTAAGCGCTATTAATCAGACTACAAAGTGCCTTATTCTAAGTATATATATATTTTGAATTTGCAATATTGTACCAATGATTAAGAGAAAAGAGATATCGATTCAATCGATATCTCTTTTTTTCGTTACCCGAAAGGTATCAGTTTTTAGTTAAAAGCATGTCACTGGCAAGCCTTTACTATATCTTCTATTTTCAGTGAGCCGCCAAAGATTTCAAGGGCACTGCCTACTGTTACATCTATCTTGTTTTTACCAAGTTTTTTAAGCTGCTTGATATCAGAAATTGAATGTACACCGCCAGCATAGGTGATAGGAAGCTTAGCCCAATCCCCCAATATAGCTGCAACATTCTCTTCTATTCCATTTCGCTTGCCTTCTACATCAGCTGCATGAACAAGTATCTCGTCGCAGTACTCAGAAAGTGTATCAAGAGTCTCAGCACTTAGATCAACATCTGTCATCTTCTGCCATCTGTCAGTTACGATAAAATATTTATTATCCTGAGCTTTGCAGGAGAGATCAAGAACTATATGCTCTTTTCCAACTACCTTAACAAGCTTCTTTAGATTAGTAAAATTTATCTTGCCATTCTTAAACACATAAGAAGTTACTATAACGTGGGAAGCGCCTGCTTCAAGGAATTCAGCAGCATTGTCAGCTGTGATACCACCGCCGACCTGTAGTAGTCCTGGCGTAGCACCAAGTGCTTCTATAGCCTGCTTTTTGGTTCCCTCGTAGAAAGGACTATCAACCGGATTTAAAAGGATAATATGTCCGCCAGACAGTCCCAGAGCTTTATACATATTTGCATAGAACGCCGCATCCTTGGTTGCTACAAAGTTCTCTTTGGCTACATCTCCTTGGTCCTTAAGCGAACTTCCAACTATCTGCTTTACTTTGCCGTTATGTATGTCAATACAAGGTCTAAAGTTCATCTGTAGTAAATCCTTATCTCTTGTTTAAGTCTACGGTTACATTCAGGCAAGGACATCGCTCATGTCATACATGCCAGCTGATTTACCAGCAAGATACTTAGCTGCTTCGATAGCTCCTTTGCCAAAAATAGCTCTTGAATATGCTCTGTGTGAAAGTGTTACAACCTCATCATGACCAGCAAAGATAACATCGTGGTCTCCTACAATTGTACCACCACGAACAGCAGAAATACCTATCTCTTTGACAGGTCTCTTCTCTCTTCTGGTGCTTCTATCATAAACATACTCATATTCGTTATTAAGAGATTCATTGATGCTGTCTGCAAGAGCAATTGCTGTGCCGCTTGGAGCATCAAGTTTTTGATTATGGTGCTTCTCAACGATCTCAATATCAAAGCCTGCTGCCGCAAAAAGAGGTGATACCTCCTTGAGGACCTTTAAAAGAGCATTTACGCCAACAGACATGTTCGCTGATTTAAGCACTGCTACTTTTGTAGCTGTTTCTTTTACCTTAGAAAGCTGTTGCTCTGAAAGACCTGTTGAGCACAGTACAACAGGAATATTCATTGCTACACAGTGATCAAGAAGTCCATCAACTGCTGATGCATTAGAAAAATCAACGATAACATCTGCATCTACATTGCACTCTGCAAGGCTCTTAAATACCGGGAAATCATAATTATTCTCGCCAAAAGCATCTACACCTGCTACTACCTCGATCTCTGGATCTTCTTTTACCAGATCAATGATCACATGCCCCATACGTCCGTTGCAACCATGCATTATCATCTTTGTCATCTTATCTTACCTCCAGACCAAACTTTACCATCTCTTCCTTGAGCTTAGCCTTATTAGCCTCTTCCATCTCTGTAAGTGGAAGGCGAAGCGGGCCAGCCTCAATGCCGATCATCTTGAGGGCACTCTTTACAGGGATAGGATTAACCTCTGAGAAAAGAGCCTTCACAAGAGGAAGCGCCTTGAACTGAAGCTCTCTGGCTGCTGCATAGTCTCCATCAAGACATTTCTGGCAAATATCATGAGTCTGCCTAGGTGCTACGTTAGAAAGAACTGAAATTACGCCAAGTCCGCCAACAGCCATAATAGGAACGATCTCATCATCATTTCCTGAGTAGAGATCGATGCATCCTTCAGCAAGCTGCATCATTCTGGATGTCTGAGCAATGTTGCCTGTAGCATCCTTAATACCTACGATATTCTTGTGCTCCTTGCAAAGCTTTACAGCTGTCTCTGGAAGGATATTGCAGCCTGTTCTACTAGGAACATTATATAAAATTATTGGAATATTAACTGCATCTGCAACTGCACCAAAATGTGCAAGAAGGCCATTCTGTGTAGCCTTGTTATAATATGGTGTTACCTGAAGGATTCCATCTGCACCGTACTCTTCAGCAATCTTAGAGAGCTTTATTGCTGTTTCTGTACAATTAGAACCTGTTCCTGCAATAACAGGAATTCTCTTGTTTACCTTATCAATACAATACTTCACAACATCCATGTGCTCTTCTTCTGTCATGGTTGCTGCCTCGCCTGTGGTTCCGCAAACAATGATAGCGTCTGTTCCGTTCTTGATCTGGAACTCTATGAGTCTTCCGAACTCTTCATAGTTCACTTCTCCGTTCTCTTTGAATGGTGTTGCGATTGCAACTCCTGCTCCCTTAAAAATTGCCATTTTACCCTCCTTCTGGCTTTGGCGCACTATTTGCAATAGAAAAGGCCCATCAGATATTCTGATGGGCCGTACAAATCTAATTACAGCATGTACTAATAATAAGCTGTTTGATAGCGCCCCATCTTGCGATGACAGTCATAAAGCTATTTACTTTATGCCCAAGTACTTAGCATACAGGTACTAAGCCTTTCGGCGTATTCACCTTTTGTTCTGCTTCTCCTGTGCCTGACACATCTGCAGAATTACTCATTGAATTACGCAACCTCTATCTCTTGTCTTCAGTTTTTTAAATACTACACCAGCAGTCAAGCACCTGTCAATAGATACGCATTTTTTACCATATTATTGGCAGTTATTTTGTTACTTTTCAGGTATTGAACAGTAACGTTATTCTGCGCCAGCGATGGTTACTCCCTCAATTCTGATAACAGAAGGAACAAGATAACTATCGTACTGCTTCATTTCCTTAGAAAGCTTAACATCTTTAAGAAGCTCAGCAAGTGAGCCAGAAACAGATCCTCCAGTTACAGCAGTAACCTTATCTCCATCGTGATAGTAAGCAAGTCTGATCTCACCAGCGATATCTCCTGTGATGTCATCTACGCTGAAATCAGAAAATTCAACTGGTTCAAGGTAACAACCTGTTCTGATCTCAGACTCAGTAGTGTTTCCACCTTCAGCAACGAAGTTTCCTGCAATGAAAGAATCTTTTATTCCAGTATAGTAGCAGTTCTGACAATCTCCCCAGTAATTCTTGGCAACATTATCTACTACAATATCCATATCGTGAACTTCTGCGCCTTCTGAATCAACCGCAAAGTTCTTGGATGAATTTGGAAGCTCCTTAAGAGCCTTGATGGTGATCTTATCACCCTTAACGTCAGTGAGGATTTCTTTTCCTATCTCCCAATCTGAATAGCCTGCGTATTTGAGAGCAGCATTCATCTTGATAGCTACCCAAGCGTAGATCTTGGTTGAATCCTCTGTAGAAAATACTACAGGAGCCTTGTTAAGTGCTGGAGTTGGCTTAGTCTCAAGTCTATCCTTACCAGTTTTTAAGGTTTCTGTGATCTCTTTAACCAGGTGATCCTTGTCACAAGTTCCTGCCTTGTACATACGATAGAGCTCGATCTCATGATCCTTATTTCTGGCATTAACTACAACTTCTACCATTGAATTAGGATATGTGATAGTAACATCAATTCCCTCAGAGTTCACAAATCTTCTCTTGCAAGACTCAGCAAAGATCTCATATGAATTGATGTCTTCGCCGGATGTTTCAGGAATCTGCTGAAGGGCCTCAATATAATCTTTGGCCATCTGCTTTGGATTATATTCCTTGTTTGTAACTGCTACCTGTTTTTTATTTAGCTCATAATATGGGTTCTTAACAAAAGAAGCTCTGACGCAAAGATCTGAAATGATCTTTGCAGCCTCTTCTTCAGTTGCAGTAGGCGCGATCTCCTCAGTTGCTTTTCCAAGGAACTTGCCATCCTCAAGCTTCTTATATACAGTAACTGAGATATGTTCTACGTCACGCACTCTGTTCTGATCAAGTTCGTGTTTGATGAAATAAAACTCCCAAGCTTCTGTAACTTTATCTGTAACGCTCCAGGCATCAGCACTGGACTTTCTTAATAACTCAATAATCTTATCAGTCATGTCATCCTCCCCATTTAGCCAAGTCTTGCTACTGCCTTAAGATATGGACCACCATCTGAAACCTTTGCCCATTCCTTGTAGCCTTTGCCACAAGCTCCAGTACCAAATGAAACATAGTCATTACTTGCCATTGAGATTGATCCCAGAAGGTCAGGCACATAGCCAGTAAGAACAACTGGTGCTACAACCTTTCCGGTAAGCTTACCGTCGATGATCTCATAGCCTCTTGCGATGATACACTGGATTCCCCAATGCTTTGGATCCTCCATTCCAGAGAACATTCCAGATAAAAGATATCCCTTCTTAACTGAAGCGATCATCTCTTCCTTAGTGCTGTTTCCTTTGTCGAACATTGTGTTTGTCATTCTTGTGTAAACCTTATGCTCGAAGTTTTCTCTTTTACCATTTCCAGTAGGCTTGATTCCAAGACGAAGTGCTGCAAGTGCATCGCATACACCAGTCTTGAGGATTCCCTTGTCGATCTCGATAACATCACCAGCAAGAGTTCCCTCATCATCAAAAGCATAGCTGGCAACATCTTTTACGCAGTTCGCACCTTCATGCATTGTTACAAGGTCGGAGCCTACGCGCTTACCGATATATTCTGCTCCGAGAGCTCTCTTTTTAACAAACATATCCATCTCAACGCCATGTCCAAAAGCTTCGTGGGCAATAAGTCCTGAAACCTCTGGAGTAGTGATGATCTCATACTCGCCAGGAATAACCTTCTCTGCTCCAAGGTTATCCATAAGTTCTTTGTATGACTTATCGATCTCGGCGCTCAGATCATCAAAGATTGATGGACCTTCTCTATCAGATATGCCATTGTAAGCCATATCTGTTCTACCATTTCTAGCACCAACAAGCATGACTGCTCCTTCTGAATAAACGTAGCTCTGGCGAAGGTCTCTGTTTGCTGTAAGGAACATCTTACAAACATGTGTAGACTGTGCTCTTAATGTGCAGTCAATGATCTCTTCCGAAAGAGCTACTGCCTTGTCACTAAAGCCCTGAAGTTTCTGCATAAGTGCATTAAGATCAGTTTCTTCTGGAAGCTTTTCTGTTTCCATCTCAACAAAGAGCTCTTCCTTGTCGTCATCAAGCTTAGCAGTATCAAACACTTTAGTATTTGTAGCCTTTAATACCTCAAGCTGAAGGTCAAGAGTACTCTTTATCTTGTCTGCTAATTTATCTACATCTTCATTGTCAAACAAGTTAAAAGAATATTCGCTGTAGAGGCCATCTTTGTAAACCCTTACTACAGTTCCTCTCTCTGTCATAAGAGTATTACCTGTAATACTCTTCATTCTCTGTGATGCTGACATGCTAAATCCAACAGAATCCGTTGAAAGAACGCTTACATAATCGTAACTTTTTCCAAGAAGATCAATAAGCTTCTTAAGACCTGGTGCTATACCAGTTAAATATGATGAAAATCTAGCTTTCATTATTGTTCCTCCCCTTTCCATAAACTTTTTTCATTATATGTACAAATGATGCGCCTTAGCAATAGAATTAACACTTTTTTCAAAAAATTCTCATTAATATATAGTACACATTGTTTATTAATTTTTTTGTTGAAGAATAAAAAAACGCGTGATATACTACTTTAGTTTGGAAACAGTTTGGTTTTAATTATTTGAGGAGACAGTTTTATGAAACAGACAAGAAATGATGTAAGAAACGTAGCTATCATCGCCCACGTTGACCACGGCAAGACAACTCTGGTTGACGGACTTCTTAGACAGAGCGGTGTATTCCGTGAAGGACAGGAAGTTGTAGAGAGAGTAATGGATTCCGGCGATATCGAAAAAGAGCGTGGAATTACCATCATGTCCAAGAATACTGCTATCACATATAAAGATATCAAGATCAACATCATCGACACTCCTGGTCACGCCGATTTCGGTGGCGAAGTTGAGCGAGTTCTTAAGATGGTTAATGGTGTTATCCTTGTAGTTGACGCTTTTGAAGGACCTATGCCACAGACTAAGTTCGTTCTTGGTAAGGCTATGGACCTTGGTCTTCCAGTTATCGTATGTATCAACAAGATTGACAGACCAGAAGCTAGACCAAATGATGTTATCGACGAAGTACTTGAGCTTCTTATGGACCTTGGCGCAGATGACAATCAGCTTGATTGCCCATTTGTATTCGCATCAGCTAAGGCAGGAACATCTTCTCTTTCACTTGATGAGCCTGGTAAGGATATGAAGCCTCTTCTTGATACTATCATCAATTACATCCCTGCTCCTGTTGGTGATCCAGATTCCAGCACACAGGTACTTATCAGCACTATCGACTACAACGAATACGTTGGACGTATCGGTGTAGGTAAGGTTGATAACGGTGTTGTTAAGGTTAACCAGGAAGTTGTAGTAGTCAACCACCACGAGCCAGAGAGACGTATCAAGACCAAGATCAGCAAGCTCTATGAGTATGAAGGTCTTGGAAGAGTTGAAGTTCAGGAAGCTAAGATTGGTTCTATCGTAGCTATTTCCGGTATTGAAGATCTCAAGATCGGTGACACACTTTGCTCAGTTGATAATCAGGTTGCTATTCCATTCCAGAAGATCTCAGAGCCTACAATCTCAATGAACTTCATTGTTAATGACTCTCCTCTTGCTGGACAGGAAGGTAAGTTCGTAACTAGCCGTCACCTTCGTGACAGATTATATAGAGAGCTTAATACAGACGTTTCACTTCGTGTAGAAGAGACAGATTCAACAGACGTATTCAAAGTTTCAGGACGTGGTGAGCTTCACCTTTCAGTTCTTATCGAGACAATGCGTCGTGAAGGTTTTGAGTTCGCAGTAAGTAAGGCAGAGGTTATCTATCACACTGATGAAGCCGGACACAAGCTTGAGCCTATGGAGAAGTGCTACATCGATGTTCCTGATGAGTTCTCAGGAAGCGTTATCCAGAAGCTTGGCGAGAGAAAGGGTGAGCTCGTAAACATGGGCGCTGGTAACGGCGGATATACACGTATCGAGTTCAGCATCCCATCACGTGGACTTATCGGTTACAGAGGTGAGTTCATGACAGATACTAAGGGTAACGGTATCATCAATACTATTTTTGACGGATATGCTCCATACAAGGGAGATATGAACTATCGTAAGACTGGTTCTGTTATCGCATTTGAGACTGGTGAAGCTACTGCTTATGGTCTTTTCAATGCTCAGGACCGTGGTACACTCTTTATCAAGACTGGTGACAAGGTTTACTCAGGAATGGTAATCGGTACAAGTGGTAAGTCAGAGGACGTTGAGGTTAATGTATGTAAGACAAAGCACCTCACAAACACAAGAACATCAGCTTCTGATGAAGCTCTTAGACTTGTTCCACCTCGTGTAATGTCACTGGAGCAGTGCATCGAGTTCATTGATACAGACGAGCTTCTTGAGGTTACACCTACAAGCCTTCGTATCAGAAAGAGAATCCTTGATCCTACACTTCGTAAGAGAGCTGGATTCAAGAAGCAGTAATTTTACTTATAATATAAGCCTACACCTTAAGGGTGTAGGCTTTTTGATTGTCGTATTATCTGAAGATCAAAGTCTGTAATAATCTTTGTCCCCTTCTATTATCTGAAGCTGACCTTCACATTTTTGTGTGAGACCACTTTTTATCTTGTCGAGATCACACTCTTTTACGCAGATATCAAACTGAACATTTGCTTCATATCTGGATTCTGCAATAGAGATATCATTCTGTCCAAGATAATACTGAACATTATTGACCATGTTGTAGCCAACTTCAATAGTCAGCTTCTGAGCATAGACCATCTCTCCCACTTCGCAGTTTGCGATTCCAGCCTGGGCTGCCTGAGTATATGCTCTGACAAGGCCGCCTGTGCCAAGAAGTACCCCTCCAAAATACCTGGTTACTATAACCAGCGTATTGGTAAGTCCAGCGCCAGTTATAACTTCTAGGATTGGCTTGCCCGCAGTACCTGATGGTTCTCCATTATCGCTGCATCTGGTGTTCTCGCTGTTTTTACCAATAACATAGGCGTAGCAATTATGCCTAGCATCCCAGTATTTTTTGCTGATCTCTGCAATCTTCTCCTCAGCCTGCTGTTGACTCTCTACTGCAAAGACATTAGCGATAAATCTGGATTTCTTTTCAACGATCTCGCCAGTTCCGTCTGAAATTACTACTTTGTACGATTCTAAATTACTCATGAGCAAAATTATAACAGATTTAGCCTGCATATGTTACAAATCTTAATTTTAAAGCCCTTTTCTTTATTATATAGGGGATGTATGATATACTAACTTGGTTAAAATGGATTTAAAGTGAGGTTTTTATATGAATTTTGGTAAAAGAGGTATCGTTAAACAAGCGAAAACGCTTAACTCCGGTACCAGCAAATGGGGTAAAAAGCTCAGCCTTTTTGGCTTATATATTATGCTTTCTCTTATCATTGGACTTGTGATCATAGGAGCAAGCGCAGGTATTGGTGTATTCAACGGCATCATTGCTACTGCACCTGATATCGGTAATATCGACGTTACTCCTTCAGGATTTTCTACTTTTGTATATGATACTGATGGCAATCAGATTGCTAAACTTGTATCTACTGACTCTAACCGTATTCCAGTTACTATGGATATGGTTCCAGAGAATCTTACTCATGCTTTTGTAGCTATCGAGGACGAGCGTTTCTACGACCACAACGGTATTGATATTCAAGGTATCATCCGTGCTGCCGTTAGAGGTATTACAAGTGGTCACTTCTCTGAAGGTGCTAGTACGATTACTCAGCAGCTTTTAAAGAATAACGTCTTCTCCGGTTGGACCAATGAGTCCAAGCTTCAGAGTGTTAAGCGTAAGATTCAGGAACAGTACCTTGCCATTCAGCTTGAAAAGAACATGTCTAAAGAGGACATTCTTATCAACTATATGAACACCATCAACCTTGGTTCTAACACACTTGGTGTTCAGGCTGCTTCTCTTAGATATTTCAACAAGCCTGTTAGCGAGCTTACTCTTTCAGAGTGCGCAGTTATCGCTGGTATCACTCAGAACCCTAGTAAGTTCAATCCTATTACACACCCAGAAAAAAATGCTGAGCGTCGTAACAAGGTTCTTAAAAACATGCTTGAGCAGGGATATATTTCACAGATTGAGTACGATCAGGCTATGGCTGATGATGTATATTCCAGAATTCAAAATGTTAACCAGGAGACAGGTGGAGACGATACAGTTAATTCTTACTTTGTAGATGCTCTTACCAATGAAGTACTCGAGGACCTTATGGCAGCTGGCTATACAGAGACTCAGGCTTACACACTTCTTTACAGCGGTGGTCTTAAGATCTACTCAACTCAGGATCCTAAGATCCAGAAGATCTGTGATGATGTTTATCTTGACGAGAGCAACTATCCAGAAGGAACCAAATACCTTCTTTCTTATAAGCTTTCAGTTCAGTCTGCTGATGGAACAGTAACTAACCACAGTAGTGAAATGTATTCAGCATATTACAAAGAGCAGAACAAGAACTTCAATATGCTCTACAGTTCAAAAGAAGATGCTGAAGCTGCTATAGAGGCTTACAAAGAAGCTGTAATGAACGAAGGCGATACAGTACTTGCTGAGAGGATTGATCTTACTCCTCAGCCTCAGGTTTGTATCACTATTGAAGAACAGAGCACAGGTTATATCGTAGCTATGGTTGGTGGCCGCGGAGAAAAGACCGCCAGCAGAACACTTAACAGAGCTACTGATTCGTACAGACAGCCAGGATCAACATTTAAGGTTATTTCAACCTATGCACCTGGTATTGATAGCGCAGGCCTTACTCTTGCCACAGTATTTAATGATGCCCCATTTGCTTATTCAAACGGAACACTTGTTAGAAACTGGTGGGGATCAGAATACAGAGGTCTCAACAATGTAAGAACAGCTATCAGAGATTCCATGAACGTAATCGCAGTTGAAGCTATCACTCTTATCACTCCTCAGCTTGCGTTTGACTATCTCAAGAACTTTGGCTTCTCAACTCTTGTAGAGCACGAAGTCATAAATGGTAAGCCTTTCTCCGATATCCAGCAGGCAACTGCACTTGGAGGACTTACAAAGGGTGTAAAGAACTACGAGCTTAACGCCGCATATGCCGCTATTGCAAACGGTGGTGTATATATCGAGCCTAAGCTTTATACAAAGGTTGTAGACCATGATGGAAACGTTATCCTTGATAATACAGAAGCTAAATCAAAGCGTATCCTCAAGGAGACAACAGCATTCCTCCTTACAAGTGCAATGCAGGACGTTGTAAATGGTGGTACTGGTTCATCTGTTAACTTTGGCACTACTGCTATTGCAGGTAAGACAGGTACAACATCTGATTACGTAGACGTTTGGTTTGCAGGCTACACTAACTACTACACAGCAACTACATGGACAGGTTACGACAACAACGCCAAGATGAAAGATTCTGCTGAAAAGAACTTCTCCAAGACTATGTGGCGTAAGGTTATGTCCAAGATACATGAAGATCTTCCATACTCATCATTCTCAGTTCCTGATGGAATTGTTTCTGCTACAGTATGTTCTAGATCTGGTAAACAGCCGATTGCCGGGCTCTGTGACGGAACTCTTTACACTGAGTACTTTGAGGAGGGCACAGTTCCTACAGCAAGCTGCGATGTACACTATGCTGGTACAATGTGTGCTATTGATGGTCTTCCAGCTACTGAGAACTGTCCATTCAAGACAACAGGCGTATTTGAGCTTACTCCAGAAGTTCCACCAGCACTTCAGTCAGGATTTGTAGATTACACACCTGCTAACTCAGCATATACTACTGTTACAGATGAAAACGGAAACACAACTCAGGTACTTAATACTTGTCACCATACATATGAATTTATGATGCAGGAAGGTATTGATGGTATCTTAGCTCAGGAGCAAGCCGCAGCACAGGCTGCTGCAGCTCAGGCCAATCCAGAAGCAGCCGCTGAGCAACCACCTGCCGAAGCAGTACCAGAGGATGTAGCAGCTGGTAACTAATACCGGACGCTGAGTTTACGTATTGGTACCGGACGAAGGAGATATATAAAAAGTCCTCTGCAGAACTCCGATAGTTTTTCCAGGATACATAAGACATTCAAAAATCCCCCTTAGATTTATTTCATGTTATTCAGAACATAAATCTAAGAGGGATTTTTTCATGCCATGTATCTACTGAAAAACTAAATCGTTCTGCAGAGGACTTTTTACATATTCCCTTCTGCCTGGTTCAGTTATTCAAATATCAAATATTGTATTGTCTTATCGCCTATTTTTCTTATTAACTATTTTCTTAACCGTTCTCTTACTAACTATATTTTTCTTATCTAATAAAAATATGTTTTGAATTTAATTAAGTAATAGTTTATCTAATATTCTTCTTTCTTGTGTAGTAGATAAAGTAGAAGAAGAATAAGACTGATGTGGTTATCCAGGTAAGTGGATAGCTAAATTCTACAGTTTCTACTGTTTTGCTTATAGGGAAGGCAATTAGTATCCAGGCTACACGAAGGATGCAAATACCGCCTAACGTGATGATCATTGGTACAAAGGCTGTTCCCATTCCGCGGAGGACTCCGGAGAAGACTTCTACACCGATGTAAGTGAAATAAAAAGGTGCAAGGAAGCGTATCATCTGGATCCCTACATAAATTACGTTGACGTCTTCTACGAAGATTCTAAGAAGGATGTCGCCGTGCCAGTACAATAAGTAGCTAAGAGGAATTGTTATTGTAAGAGCTATGATAAAGGCTGTTCTCATGCTCTTATGTACTCTATCATATTTGCCCGCACCAAAGTTCTGACCTGCAAAGGTTGTAACCGAAGTGCCAAGACTGCTTATGGTCATCCAGAACAGAATATCTATCTTTCCGTAAGCTGCCCAAGCTGCTGTATACTCCTTACCAAGTTCATTGATAGATGTCTGTATCAACATATTTGAAAGGGTGTACATAGTTGACTGAATACCTGCTGGAAGACCTATGCGAATTATACGCCTTAGCATGCCCATATCGAGGCGTATTTTATTTATGGCTAGTTTATACGTGTCATTACTTTTAACCAGCATAATGAGGACGATAATAGCGCTAATCAGCTGACATAGTATTGTTGCAACAGCGACACCAACAACACCCATGGTAACACTGACTTTTCCCATACCAAGTCCAATGACAAAAAACATATCCAGGATGATATTTGCAAAGCAACTAATGATAAGCACTATCAGAGGCCTCTTAGAGTCTCCTACAGCCCTTAAAATACCTGCCCCCATGTTGTATACAAGGTTTGGTATCATGCCAATGAAATAGATCCTTAAATACACTGCTGAAGCATCTACAATCTCTGATGGTGTCTTCATGATATCAATGACCCATCCCGCTGTAGCAAGGCCTATAACTGTAATAGCAGCACCTCCTAAGATAGCCAAAGCAATAGCTGTATGAACTGCCTTAGAAACCTCTTCTGTGCGGCTTGCTCCATAGAACTGAGCAATTACAACTGTCGCACCAGATGAAAGTCCAATAAAGAAACCAACAAACAGGTTCACAACTGTTGCTGCAGATCCTCCTACAGCAGCTAGTCCATCAGGGCCAACTACTCTACCTACTATCACCGCATCTACCGTATTGTATAACTGCTGAAAAAATGCTCCGAGCATCAAAGCAAAGAAATATGACAACATACTGGTCCAGATAGGACCATTTATGACTTTATTCTTGGTACTTTCCATAATTTAGATCTCCATATAAAAAAACAACACACTACTATTATTACGCAAAAAAAATGTGGAAAGCAATACACTTCCCACCTAATCATAAACAAAATGCGGATGACAGGACTTGAACCTGCACGTCGGGGACACTAGAACCTAAATCTAGCGCGTCTGCCAATTCCGCCACATCCGCATAATACTTGCCGTTATGTAATTAAAACCTCGGAAAATTTCCAAGGTTTTAAATAATGAGACATGGGGGATTCGAACCCCCGACAACTTGATTAAAAGTCAAGTGCTCTACCACCTGAGCTAATATCCCATATCATATTTGTACTTCTTCGGTGCATAACTCCGTCACACCTAGCTGGGCTAGCCGGATTCGAACCGTCGTATGCAGCAGTCAAAGTGCTGTGCCTTACCGCTTGGCGATAGCCCAAGATTGTAAGAGCTTTGCGCATCTCGCTGGAGCAATTACAAATAGGGTGGCTAGTGGGACTCGAACCCACGGTCTCCAGAACCACAATCTGGCGCGCTAACCAACTGCGCCATAGCCACCATAATAAACAAAAAGGGATTTGTACTATTCCATATTTGCTAATCAAGTACAACCCCATGGCTTACACATGATAAGATTTTAATCTTCCAAGTGTTCAAATGTGCCCGAAGGGATTCGAACCCCCGACCCACGGCTTAGAAGGCCGTTGCTCTATCCAGCTGAGCTACGGACACATGTAACAGATACTCATTGTAAAAGTGCTCTGTACCCAAGCATCGTACCAAGTACTTTGCTCAAGCGGGTGATGGGAATCGAACCCACGTATCTAGCTTGGAAGGCTAGTGTTCTACCATTGAACTACACCCGCATGTAAATCACATTCTATATGTAAATTAAGAAACTCACCGGCTTTAAGAAAAATCAACCAGTGATATTTCTTAAAAGTCGGGGTGACAGGATTCGAACCTGCGACCCCCTGCTCCCAAAGCAGGTGCTCTAGCCAAACTGAGCCACACCCCGTCTCGCTTTGCGTTATGCCCTAAGCCGTAACGCGAGATTTATTATATAATGATTTTCACTACAATGTCAACACATTTTTTCAAGTTTTTTCTAAGTTTTTTTGCGTTCTTATAAGTACTTTATTTCATATTCTATTTCATGGTTATCATCCACTGAAAGCACGATGTAGCTTGGTCTTCGGCCCTCCTGTCTTGGGTAAGAAAGACTGCCAGGATTGAACACATACACTCCGCCAATAATTTTTGCCACCGGTTTATGTGTGTGTCCAAAACAAATAATATCTGCTCCTCTTGATATTCCTTCGCTCCTAATATACTCAAGATCCATACTTACCATGTAGTTATGTCCGTGAGTTACAAAAAAAGTGTGGCCATCAAGTTTAAACTCCAGCTCTCTACTCAAGTTCGAGAAAAAATCGTTATTGCCTGCAACGAAATAAACCGGACAATTTGCAGCAAGCGCATACTTGCCTTCAGAGCCCTCAAAATCTCCGCAATGGATGATTCCATTTAATGGCTCTTCTATGTCCAAAACGTCATAAAAATTATCATCTCTCCCATGTGTATCACTAACGATCAAGTACTTACGCATTCCAAAACTCCCCGCTGCCTTTTATGATATCTTTTCCCTCAGAAGTTTCTCCATCTCCCTAAGTGCCTTACCTCTGTGGCTGATGGCATTCTTCTCCTCCGGAGAGATCTCTGCACTGGTCTTTCCATATTCAGGCAAATAGAAAATAGGATCATATCCAAAACCGTTTTCTCCGGCTATTTCATAGCCTATTCTGCCCTCAATGGTACCAAGTGTTGAGAGACTGCTTCCATCAGGTAAAAAAGCTGATATAGCGCAAACAAACCTGGCTGTACGCTTTTCATCAGGAACACCATTTAATCTTTCAATGAGATTGTTGTTCTTTTCTGTATATGATGTATCTTTTCCCATATATCTAGCTGAATAGATTCCAGGTTCTTTGTTAAGATAATCGATCTCAAGTCCAGAATCATCTGCAAGAACTATAGTTTCTGCTGCCTTTTCTGGTTCTTTTGCCTTGAGTTCTTCATATACCGCCTTAGACTTGATAAGAGAATTCTCAGCAAATGTTGTGCCGTTTTCCTCTACATCACCTTCTACTCCTGCTTCCTTCATGGAAAGGATCTCTACTCCAAGATCTCCTAATATCTCGCGGATCTCAATCATTTTGTTCTTGTTTCCAGTAGCAAATACTATTCTCATTTTTTCTCCTCAAAAGCCTCCAGGATTGCCTGATACACTCCCTCAGCTATTTTTTTACTATCATCAGCGCCGGAGTACTCTTTGCTTATTTCTACTCTGGCTGCTGGAACTTTTGTACAGCAAAGGACCTGATCGCTTCCGTCATCCTCAAACACGCCTTCAGCTGAAGCTCCTAACTTATATGCACAGTTTTTTTCAAGGATGTTGGCAAATTCGGCGTTATTAAAGTCTCTCAGGAAATACTGCCCGTTGTAAAAAGACGATACACCCTTTCCGCCAAGCTTAAGCTCCACAACAAAATCCGCCCCGCTATCCTTTATAAGAGCGCATCTTTTCTCAATATCAGCTTCATCATCAGAAAGTCTCGTGTAATAAAACTTGATATTATTGTCATCGTCTGTTGTTGCAATACCGCGTACAGCAAGGGACATATCAAGCAGGGCCTGACTATTTCCTGCCCCCTCACTTTCACAGTCCACAACTACTATATTTTCATACATATCTTTTGGTTTTGCAAAAGAAACTTCTATAGTGCTGTTTTCTGTGAGAGAGCTGGCATTTGCGTATAAACCGTCAAATTTAAAATCCAGACAAACGCTTCCCGTGTCATTCTCAGCATAGCAAACAGCGCTTTCTAAGATATCAAGATCCGTCAGAACCGCGTTATCAAGGTAAAACCCTTCTTCGCGGCTCTCAATGTAGATCTTGAGTTCGTGATCGATATATTTATCTTCAAGAATGATATCATCAGAGCTGACAGTCTTAGCAAGCGGAATAATGAGCTTGCCAGATTGACTATCCGTAACATTCCTATCTATGAGAATGTTGTAGGAATCCTCAGCATTTCCTCTATCCACATGAGTTCCTGCAGCATCTGTGATCATAATATGCTTGGTTGCTGATCTTTGCAGCATCACAGCAATAGAAACTACCCCAAAGACGGCTGTTCTGATCGCCATCTTTTTCATTTCCGAATTATTCATTATCTGATCCTATCATAAGTTGCAATTAGTTACTTGTTCTCTTTGGTGGCTTTGGTCCCATGTACTGATAAAAATAGGTCCTGATCATGCCGTTATAGATCTTTCTGTTTTTATCAGCTTTTTTACCAATATATTTCTCTGCCTGCTCAAAGCCGGTAATAAGGTACATAGACCATGAATCAAGAGCCTTGTATCTCTCTCCAATAGTCTTATAAAGAGCTGGAAGCTCCTTCTGATCACCAATTCTCTCACCATACGGTGGATTGGTAATGATAAAGCCATACTTTTTCCTGTGGCTAAGATCTGCAATGTCCCTTGCCTGGAAATGGATAAGATGATCTACTCCAGCTTTCTTGGCATTGATCCTTGCAATCTCGACCATCTCAGGATCAAGGTCATAGCCTTGAATATCTGTCTCAACATCAGTAATGATCTCGTCTCTTGCCTCATCACGGACATCCGCCCAGTTCTGAGGAGTGATGAGATGCTTCCAAGTCTCAGCTGTAAAGTGTCTATTCATACCTGGTGCAATATTAGCAGCCATCATGGCAGCCTCAATAGGGAATGTACCACTACCACAAAAAGGATCCACAAGTATCCTGTCTCCGTGCCATGGTGTCAGCATAATAAGTGCTGCAGCAAGGTTCTCAGCTATAGGAGCCTTAGACTCAAGTCTACGATAGCCTCTCTTGTGCAGTGAATCTCCAGTTGTATCAAGAGCTACAGTAACTTCGTCCTTCAAAAGAAAAACTCTGATAGGATAATCTTCAGCGTCTTCCTTGAACCAGTCTGTGTGATAGCTCTGTTTCATTTTCTCGACGATGGCTTTTTTCATGATGGACTGGATATCTGATGGACTAAAGAGCTTACTTTTGACACTAGAAGCCTTTTTTACCCAGAATTTTCCTCTCTCGGGAATAAATTCTTCCCATGGAAGAGCCTTAGTACCCTGATAGAGTTCCTCAAAGGTCTCAGCATGGAAGCTTCCTACCTTGATAAGAATTCTCTCAGCTGTTCTAAGTCCGATATTGGCGCGGCATACAGCATCAGCATCTCCAGCAAAAGAGATCCTGCCGTCCGAAACCTCAGTAATATCATATCCCAGATCGATTATTTCTTTTTTCAGTACTGCTTCAAGACCGAAATGGCATGGAGCAATTAATTCAATTTTTTTCATCATAGATTAAATTATACAATATCCATTCTTTTTTTTATAGAAAAAAAGGATGCATCTGAAACCAGATGCATCCATTCTAATGTGCGTGACAGGATTCGAACCCACGACCTTCTGGTCCGTAGCCAGACGCTCTATCCAGCTGAGCTACACGCACTCATGTCTTGCGACAACATGTTATATTATATTCGCGGCAAATATCTTTGTCAACAATTAATTCTCATAAGGTGAATAGCCACCATTTTCTGCCGCTTCCTCGGCTTTGGTCTGGTTTACAAGAGCTTCCATGTCAGGTCTTGCAAATTCAAAGCATGCCAGTACTTCAGGTGAAAATACGCCGCATTCTCCATCCTTGATCATCTCAAAGGCTTTATCCAAAGGATATGCAGACTTATATACCCTATCACTCACTAAGGCGTCGTAAACGTCAGAGATTGCTGTAAGCTGAGCTGCTATAGAATTTTCTTTTCCCCTAAGTCCATCAGGATAACCGCCGCCATCCCATCTCTCATGGTGATGCCTGCAGATATCAAGACACATCTCATAGTACTCTTTTTCCTGAATGTCTTTTAACCTTTCAATGATCTCACATCCTCGTGTTGTGTGAGATTTCATAACCTCGAACTCTTCAGATGTAAGTCTTCCAGGCTTTAGAAGAATCGAATCCGGAACTGCTATCTTACCTATATCGTGCATAGCAGAAGCCTGAGTCATGACGTCTATAATATGCGGTGTCAGTCCAAGATCCGGATAATTGTTCATAGCAGTAAGAGCCAGGATACGCACAAAGCCCTTGATACGCTTTAGGTGGTATCCTGATTCCATACTTCTGAATTCAACAATCGTAGCAATAGTGTCTATAACCTTCTCATTGCTGGACTGCAATTTTTCTTCCTGCTTTTTAAGATACAAATACTGCTTCTTGAGGACTCTGGTCTGATCATCTACTTGAATTTCAAGATTATTCTTGTGATCATAGAGCTCTATAGTTCTAGATACTCGTCTATCAACGATAACAGGATCAAAAGGCTTATGTATAACATCAGCAGCGCCCTTCTGATAACTGTTTCTCTCAGCCTCAGTAGAAGTATCTGCTGTGATCATAAGTACAGGGATAGTCTCATTTAAATTATCCTTTTCTGTCATAGCCTCCAAAACAGCGTAGCCGTCCATTTCTGGCATTACAATATCAAGAAGGATAGCAGCAAGCTTGCCTTCGTTTTCTTCCATCATCTTGATTGCTTCTATGCCATTTCCAGCCTCAAGGATATTATATTTTTCTTTGAATATCTCTGCCAGAATGCCTCTGTTGATTTCATTATCATCAACAACAAGAATATAGCGATCTGCCATACATACCTCCGTCAAAAGAAGTAGTGAAGTATTAGCGCTCTACTATCGCAGCACATCCCATTCCGCCGCCTACGCAAAGAGTAGCAAGACCCTTGTGTGCGTCACGTCTCTGCATCTCGTAAAGAAGTGAAACAAGGATTCTATTTCCTGAGCATCCTACTGGATGTCCAAGAGCGATAGCGCCACCGTTTACATTGAGTACATCATTGCTAAATCCAAGGTCATGCTGAACAGCAACTGACTGTGCAGCAAAAGCCTCATTTGCTTCTATAAGTTCGAAGTCACCGATTGAATATCCTGCCTTCTTCATAACCTTCTGTGTAGCAGCTACTGGTCCGATACCCATGATGCTAGGCTCAACACCTGCAAGCTCACCAGCGATCCATGTTCCTAAAGGCTTAACTCCGAGCTCTTTTGCCTTCTCTTCACTCATAACGATGATCGCAGAAGCTGCATCATTGATTCCTGAAGAGTTAGCTGCTGTAACTACGCCGCCATCTTTCTTGAATGCTGGCTTAAGATGTGAGATACCTTCAGCAGTAACGCCCTTTCTTGGTCCCTCATCTGTATCAAATACGATAGTACCTTTCTTGGTCTTGATCTCTACAGGTACGATTTCTTCTTTGAACTTACCTTCTGCAATAGCCTTTTCAGCCTTGTTCTGTGACCAGGCAGCAAACTCATCAAGCTGCTCTCTTGTAAGGTGCCACTGCTCAGCAATGTTCTCAGCTGTAATACCCATGTGATATCCGCCAAATGCATCCGTAAGAGCATCCTTGATCATAGCATCCTGAAGCTCGCCTGATCCCATTCTGTATCCATAACGGCCCTGCTGCATGAGATAAGGAGCCATTGACATATTCTCCATACCACCTGCTACGATGATATCTGCATCGCCCATTCCAATGAGCTTAGCAGCAAGGTTTACGCAGTGAAGTCCTGATCCGCAAAGTACGTTGATAGTTGTTGCTGGTACCTCTACAGGAATACCTGCATTGATAGCTGCCTGTCTAGCTGGGTTCTGTCCAAGTCCTGCCTGGATTACACATCCCATGTATACTTCATCAACCTGCTCTGGTTTAACGCCCGCTCTCTTAAGAGCCTCCTTAACAACGATTGCTCCAAGAGCTGGTGCTGGTGTTGTTGATAATGTTCCGCCCATTGTTCCGATAGCTGTTCTACAAGCTCCGGCCAAAACTACTTTTCTTGCCATATTATGTTATCCTCCGTTTTTGTGAATTAAAAGAAGTGGTAGAGCCCACTATGACCTCATACCACTTTTATTCTACCATTACTAGCCCATAGGCTCAATGATTTTACATATTTTTTATCGTTTTATTGAATATAATTATCGAGTATTTAAACTGAGCGGAAGCTCTAGACCATGAGTTTCCAGAAGTTCTTTATCACGCAATATCGTATTAGTATCCCCATCAGCAATAATGCGGCCTTCATCCAAAAGAATCGTCCTCTTGCAGGTATCCATGATGAAATCAAGGTCATGAGAGGTAATGATCTTAAGAACATCTAGTTCATTAAGTATACCTATCAGATTTCTTCTGTTCCTAGGATCAAGGGCGATAGAAGGTTCATCCATGATGATGATATCAGGTTCCATGGAAAGGATCGTAGCTATAGAGGAAAGCTTTTTTTCGCCGCCAGAAAGCTTATAGGTGTGCTTATCTCTAATATGTGTAGCATGTACCTTCTCAAGAGCTTCAGTAACTCTTCTTTGGACCTCGTCCTCAGAAAGCCCATAATTACGAGGACCGAAAGCTACGTCATCTTCTACTTTAGACAAAAAGAGCTGACTATCAGAGTCTTGAAAAACAAATCCCACATGCTCTCTGATATGATTTAAGTTCTTTTTATTGACTTCATGGCCCGCTACTGTGAGCTTACCTGTGTAATCAAGCTTAAGCCCCACTAATATCTTCATAAGAGTTGACTTGCCGATTCCATTTGCTCCTATAATGCCTATGCTCTCACCATCTCTTGCCGTCAGGCTTATATCCTGAAGCACATTATTTCCATCCTCATAGGTAAAACTTAAGTTTTCAATTTTTAACAGTTCTCCGTGTATACCAGTCTTCATAAAATAACTCTCCACCTGATCAAAATAAAGATTACAATCCATACAACAGGAAAGATAATGTCTGTTTTCTTAACCTTCTTTTTGACTGTGTTAAAATCCCCTTTAAAGCCTCTAAGAAGCATACTTTCATATACTCGTTCTGCTCTGTCCATACTGCGAAGCAGCCACTGACCCACAAGAGTTCCCCAGGCGCTATAGTGGATACCTTTTTGTGATGGAGCTCTCAGGCTATAGGCCGTTGTTATCCTTCCAGCCTCCTCTGCCATAACTCCAAAATATCTGTATATCAGCATTATGACTAATATCATTATCTTAGGCATTTTTATACATCCAAACGCATAGCAGATGTCATCGATAGAGGTTGTTATTATAAGAGAATATGCTGCAAGCACAGTATACACCCCCTTTATTACAAGGGTGAGCATAGAAAGCATTCCAGTAGTTATTCCAATTTTACCAATATAGAAAAGAACTGTTTTATCAAAAAAAGGATTGAATATACCAACAAATATTACTAGAGGCAAAACCAGCCTCATTCGGTATATCCCATCCCTAAAAGACAGGTCACCTATCACAAATATAAACACAAGATACACTGACATAAGGATCAGTGTAACGATATCATACTTGTTAATAGATGCCACTAAAACTATGTATAAAACGCTAACAAGCAGCTTTCCCAAAGGATGAAGTTCATTCATCCAATGAGAACGCTGCTGCATTTCTTGAATTTTACTTAGTTCATTTAAATTCTTTTCAATAGAACTCATTTAATAAATCAGCTATTAGTTCGAAGCCTCTTTTTTCTTAAAGAACTTGAACGCATAGCATGCTCCTACGGTAATAAGGACAACTACTATTGCTCCTACTATACCAGAAAAGCTTGTGCCGAGTACAGACTCACTATTAGAAAATGCATAATCAGGAAGAAGTGATGTTGTTTCCTGAATATCTGCTGCTGTTTCATAAGCTCCGCCAGTTACCTCTAATTCTGATGTTCCGGCAACCTGTTCCATAGACCACTCAAGTCCATCTGGGAAAGCTGAAGCAAAGAGTGAAACGATGCCGCCGCAGATTGCTGCAAGTACTGCAATAACAATAATAGTATTCTTGAATGATAACTTTCCTTCTCTGGCTGTTGTCTCTTCACCAAGGCCCCATAACAGTTCTGGTCTAGCCTCATATACAAAAACAAGCACTGCAGCTGTAATAAGTCCCTCAACGAATCCAATAGCCAGGTGAATCGGCTGCATAGTAGCTACAAATACTGAGAATGGAAGTTCTGTTATACCTGATAAAAGAGTCTCAATAGTAACTGAGAAAGCTCCCATCTGAAGTGTCAGCACGCATCCTATAATTGATGCTGCGATTATCTTTGCCCTTGAGGCGCCTTTTTTCATGAATGGCTTCCATATCAGAAGCGCTCCAACAAAGCACCCGTAAAAGGCCATATTCCATATATTACATCCTAAAGCCAGTAATCCTCCATCTGCAAATAAGAGGCACTGTACCAGTAATACTCCGATCATAGTAAGGAATCCAGCGAAAGGTCCAAGCATTGCTGAAAGCATCATTCCTCCGCAAAGATGTCCTGAAGAACCTGTTCCAGGAATTGTGAAGTTGAGCATCTGTGTTGCAAATACAAAGGCTCCCATAACTCCCATTACCGGAATCTTCTTTGGGTCATTTTCTTCTCTTACTTTTTTAACAGAAAGACCTGCTGTTCCTGTTGATAAAACATACATGGTGCCCGCAACTGCTGGTGCAACCAACGCATCTGCCATATGCATAATTCTTTACCCCCATGGTACTCAAATTCTTGTTTTCGAAACTCATATGCGCGCTATATAAGTTTATGTGTATATTTGTCTGGATATGAACAAAATACACCTTGGCAACATAATGAGTATAATTCAAGAAAAACAAGGCTCACAAGCCCCCTAGGGGGTTATAAATTTAGCGATTTTTATGTTCTTCAAAAAGTTTCCTGATTGCAACGTCATATGGTGCCTTGAGAACTCCATACTCAGTTACGATTCCTGTGATCAGTTCATTATCTGTGACATCAAAGGCAGGGTTATATACCTTAACGCCCTCTGGAGCCATGCGCTCTTTGTACCACATCTCTGTGACTTCCTCAGGTTTACGCTGCTCAATATTAATATCATCGCCAGTCTTGGTGTTAATATCGATAGTTGAAGTTGGTGCGCATACATAGAAAGGTATTCCATATCTCTTAGCCACAGTTGCAACAACGCTTGTACCAATCTTGTTGGCAGCATCACCATTAGCCGCAACTCTGTCACAGCCTACAAATATAGCATTTATAGCCCCTGTCTTCATAAGTGAAGCAGACATGTTATCGCATAAAAGAGTTGTGTCTATTCCGGCAGAATGAAGCTCAAATGCGGTAAGTCTTGCTCCCTGTAAAAGAGGCCTTGTCTCATCGCAGTATACCTTGATATTCATGCCCTTTTCATGAGCAAGATACATAGGCGCTGTAGCAGTTCCATACTTGCAGGTAGCAAGCTGGCCAGCGTTGCAATGTGTCAAAAGTCCATAGCCATCCTTTATGAGCGTTAAGCCATTTTCACCAATGCGTCTGCAAACATCGATATCCTCAGACTTGATCCTCTCAGATTCTGCACGCATCTCTTCTACAGTTTTTGATAGGTCAAAAGACTTACCGGCTCCTGTAAACTCAACTACATGGCTTTCCATACGCTTAAGAGCCCATGAAAGATTAACAGCTGTTGGTCTTGAAGAATTGAGATAATCACTCTTTTCCTTAAGCTCTGCCATAAATTCTTCATAGCTGGCAGCTTCTGAATGCTTCATAAGAAGATACAGTCCAAATCCGGCAGTGACTCCGATAGCTGGTGCGCCCCTTACCTGTAAAAGATATATAGCATCCCATATCTCTTTGCCTGTATGAAGTCTTATAATCTCAATAGTACCTGGTAAAAGAGTCTGATCTATGATCTCAATGGCATCATCCTCATCTACAAGTGCAACCGTCTCGTAATCTAAAATGCTTTTCATATTCGCTCCTTATAGTTTCCCCATCAATTCTTCTGCCACTTCACTGCCGTGCTTTGCAGCATATGAAGCCCACTTCTTAGCTTTAGTGAGATTTTTTTCTCCAAAATCGCCTTTATAATATCCAACTGCAATCTTCTCTGCAGCCTCTATACTTCCTTTGCCAGCCTTATCAATAAGGTCTAGTAGTTTTTGCTTCTTATCCATTTTGATCCTGCTTTCTAAAAATTAACTTTAGTAATTATATACTAAAAAAGGAGCTCAGGCAAAACCTGAGCTCCTCAATAATTCTATAAATTAGTTCTTAGAAGCAAGTGCTTCCTTGATGCTCTTTGTAAGAGCTGGAACGATCTTGTTAAGATCTCCAACAACACCATAATCAGCTACATCAAAGATAGGAGCGTTCTCATCCTTATTGATAGCGATGATGATATCTGACTCTTCCATACCTGCAACGTGCTGGATTGCTCCAGAAATACCAATTGCGAAGTAGAGCTGTGGACGAACAGTCTTACCTGTCTGACCTACCTGAAGATCCTTTGGCTTCCAGCCTGAATCTACAACGGCACGTGAGCAAGAAACTGTTCCGTTAAGAGCCTCAGCAAGGTCATCAAGAATCTTGAAGTTCTCTGCAGAACCAACTCCACGACCACCAGATACAAGGATCTTTGCAGCCTGGATATCAGCAACTGAAGAAGCTTCCTTAACGATCTTAACGATCTCTGTATAGCAGTTATTCTCTTCGAAACCTGGGTTGAACTCAACAACCTCAGCCTTAGCACCCTTAATAGGATCAATCTTCTGCATAACGCCTGGACGTACTGTAGCCATCTGAGGACGGAAGTCTGGGCAAGCGATTGTAGCGATTGTGTTACCGCCGAATGCAGGTCTTGTCATAAGGAGCTGTTTGTGCTTGGTCTCTCTAGCTGGTGATGGCTCAAGAGGGAAATCACCAATCTCAAGACTTGTACAGTCAGCTGTAAGACCTGTATGTACTCTTGATGATACTCTAGGGCCAAGATCTCTACCAATTGCTGTAGCACCAACAAGGAGGATCTCTGGCTTGTACTCATTGATAACAGATGTAAGAGCGTGTGTGTAAGGCTCTGTTCTGTAATCCTTAAGTGCTGGATCATCAACTACGATTACTCTATCTGCACCATACTCTGCAAGCTTGTCAACAAGACCCTTAACATCGCTTCCAAGAAGTACAGCAGTTACTTTTTTCTCATCAAGGTCATTAGCAAGATCTTTTGCCTTGCCAAGAAGCTCAAGCGCGATGCTTGAAAGCTCATTGTCTACCTGCTGAGCAAATATAAATACACCCTTATATTCTTCTAAAGACATGACTTTTCTCCTTTTTCTTAAACAAATTTTAGATGACGTGCTTCTCTGTAAGCTTACCTACGATATACTGAACTGCTTCGTCAGCTGAATCAGGAGTAACCTTTTCACCCTGACCCTTCTTAACCTTATCAGAAGCCTTTGCGATCTGTGTAGGTGATCCCTTAAGACCAAGGTTAGAATCGTCAACATCCTTAAGATCTGCTCTTCCCCAAACTGTAACTTCCTTGTCGAAAGCATCAAAGATTCCGCCAGGAGTCATATATCTAGGCTCGTTGAGCTCTGAAAGAGCTGTTACAAGACAAGGCATCTTAGCCTTTACGATGTGATATCTATCCTCGAACTGTCTCTTAACTTCTACAGTTCCAGCCTTCTCATCAACCTTAATCTCTTCTGCGTATGAGATTACAGGAAGGTGAAGGTGCTCAGAAATCTGAGGACCAACCTGAGCTGTATCACCATCGATAGCCTGACGGCCTGTGATGATGAGATCATAATCAAGATTTCTAAGTGCTCCAGCAATTGTTGAAGATGTTGCCCAAGTATCAGCACCACCGAGTACTCTATCTGTTACAAGAACAGCCTTATCAGCACCCATTGCCATAGCCTCTCTAAGAACAGCATCAGCCTTAGGAAGTCCCATAGTAAGAACTGTAACCTCTGCGCCATACTGATCCTTTAATCTAAGTGCTGCCTCAAGACCTGCTTTGTCATCAGGGTTCATGATAGCAAGCATTGCACCTCTATCCAATGTTCCATCGGGTTTGAACTTAACGCCGCCCTTTGTATCAGGGACCTGCTTAATGCAAACTACAACTTTCATTTTATTGTCTCCTTCTATTATTCTCAAAATAAGTGATTACTTTAACATTGCACCAGAGATAACCATTCTCTGAACTTCTGAAGTTCCTTCGTAGATCTCTGTGATCTTAGCATCACGCATCATACGCTCAACTTCGTACTCTCTGATGTAACCGTAACCACCATGGAGCTGTACAGCCTTAGTTGTAACATCCATAGCAACTTCTGCTGCGAAAAGCTTAGCCTTAGCAGCTTCTACAGAATAAACATCTTTCTTCTTCTTTGCATCTGCTGCAGCATAAACAAGAAGTTTAGCAGCTTCGCACTGTGTTGCCATGTTAGCAAGCTGGAACTGTGTATTCTGGAAAGCGCCGATAGCTCTACCGAACTGCTTTCTCTCCTTTACATACTCAACTGTTCTGTCAAGAGCGCCCTCTGCAATACCAAGAGCCTGAGCAGCGATACCAATACGTCCGCCATCAAGAGTGTGCATAGCAATTGGGAATCCCTTTCCACGAGCACCAAGAAGGTTCTCTGCTGGGATATGGCAATCCTGGAAGATAAGCTCGTATGTTGATGAGCCACGGATACCCATCTTGTTTTCCTTTGTACCGAATGTGAATCCAGGAGTTCCCTTCTCAACGATAAATGCTGAGAACTTCTTCTGTTTTCTGCCCTTTTTGTCCTCTACGATATCTGTATAAGCGATGATGATATAAACATCAGCAACTTCACCGTTAGTGATAAAGCACTTAGATCCGTTAAGAACCCACTCTTTACCATCTTCTGTAAGAACTGCCTTTGTCTGAACGCCCTGAGCATCTGTACCAGCCATAGGCTCTGTAAGACCAAATGCACCGAGCTTCTCGCCCTTTGCAAGAGGTACAAGGTACTTCTGCTTCTGCTCTTCTGTACCATATGTAAGAATAGGATCGCAGCAAAGTGATGTGTGAGCAGATACGATAACTGCTGTTGTACCACAAACCTTTGCAAGCTCCTCTACACACATAACGTATGTAAGAGGGTCACAACCCTGTCCGCCATACTCCTTAGGGATAGGAATACCCATGAAACCATACTTCTGCATCTTCTTAACGGTTTCCATTGGGAATACCTCTGTCTCGTCAACCTCTATTGCGTTTGGCTTTACTTCTTTTTCTGCAAAATCTTTGAAAAGAGCTCTTGCCATTTCATGTTGCTGATCAAGCTGAAAATCCATTATATTTTCCTCCATTTAATAAAATATTACATGCGATCTGTAGGAACCTTGTTTCCATCTGCATAGTTGTAGAATCCGATTCCTGTCTTAACACCAAGCTTCTTACCACGAACCATCTTACGAAGGAGTGGGCAAGCACGGTACTTGCTGTCACCTGTCTCTGAGTAAAGAACATCCATGATTGCAAGAACGATATCAAGTCCGATGTAGTCACCGAGCTCAAGTGGTCCCATTGGGTGATTGCAACCAAGCTTCATAGCTGTGTCAATACCCTGAATATCTGAAACGCCCTCTGAATATACGAAGATACCTTCGTTGATCATAGGAACAAGGATTCTGTTTACTACGAAACCTGCAGCTTCGTTAACCTGTACAGGTGTCTTTCCAAGGTCTTCAGAGATCTTCTTGATCTTGTCAACCATGTCGTCAGGTGTGTTAGCACCCTGGATAACTTCAACGAGCTTCATAACAGGAGCTGGATTGAAGAAGTGCATACCAATGATAGGCTTTGAAAGGCCTGCACCGATCTCTGTGATTGAAAGAGATGATGTGTTTGATGCAAAGATGCAATCAGGATTCTTAACAATGTTCTCCTGAAGCTCTTTGAAGAGGTTCTTCTTGATATCCATAACTTCAAGAGCAGCCTCAACTACAAGATCAGCATCTGCACAGATATCGTTAAGACCTGTCTGGATCTTACCTGTGATCTTATCAGCTTCCTCCTGAGTCTTCTTTCCCTTAGCAACCTGCTTATCAAGACCCTTCTTGATCTTAGCAAATCCGCCCTCTGCAAACTCAGTCTTGATATCGCAAAGATATACTTTCTCTACGCTCTCAGCCTGAGCAAATGTCTGAGCAATTCCTGATCCCATTGTACCTGCGCCAATAACAGCTACTTTCATTTTAAAATCCTCCTATAATGTTTATTATCTATGAAAAAGTTATGCGTTCTTGAATGCAACAACCTTAACCTTAGCTGGGTCGTCTTTCTTTCTAAGGAAGTTAGCCATTCCTTCTCTCTGATCTTCTGATTCGAAGCATGAACCAAAGAGCTTCTCTTCGATTACAAGTGCGTTGTCGATATCTGTCTGAAGACCATCGTTGATTGCCTTCTTGCATGCTCTAACAGCGATAGGAGCATTAGCAGCGATCTGAGAAGCCATCTTCTCTGCAGCTGCAAGGAGCTCTTCCTGTGGATATACAGCATTTACAAGGCCAATTCTGTAAGCCTCGTCAGCCTTGATATTACGTGCTGTGTAGATGAGCTGCTTAGCCATTCCAGCGCCGATAAGACGAGCAAGTCTCTGTGTTCCACCAAATCCAGGTGTGATTCCAAGACCAACCTCTGGCTGACCAAACATAGCATTCTCTGAGCAGATACGAATATCACAGCTCATTGAGATCTCGCATCCGCCGCCAAGTGCAAATCCGTTGACTGCAGCAATTACAGGAAGTGGGAACTGCTCGATCTTGCGGAAAATATCATTTCCCTTCTTACCAAAAGCTTCTCCCTCTGCCTTAGAAAGTGTGCTCATCTCTCCGATATCTGCTCCAGCAACAAATGACTTGTCCCCAGCGCCTGTAAGAACAACTGCTCTTACTACGTTAGTATCAATGCTGTCGAAGGCAGCCTCAAGGTCATCAAGAACCTGTGAGTTAAGAGCGTTGAGCGCCTCTGGACGATTGATTGTTACGATTGCAATTTTGTCTTTAACTTCGCAATTAACAAAACTCATATCATTCTCTCCTTTACGTTGATAAAGCCTGCAGCGTGCTAACACACAGCAGGCTATTAATTATCAGATTATTCGTACTTCTCGACGATTGTAGCGCAGCCCATTCCGCCACCGATGCAAAGAGTTGCAAGACCCTTCTTAGCATCAGCTCTTCTACCCATCTCGTGAAGAAGAGTAACAAGAATACGGCATCCTGAAGCTCCAACTGGATGTCCAAGTGCGATAGCACCACCGTTAACGTTAACCTTGCTCATATCGAATCCAAGGTCCTTAGCAACTGCAACTGACTGAGCTGCAAATGCCTCGTTAGCCTCGATAAGATCGATGTTGTCAAGTGAAAGACCAGTCTTATTAAGAACCTTCTTTGTAGCAGCTACAGGTCCGATACCCATGATTTCAGGTTCAACACCAGCAAGTGCTCCGCCTACCCATGTAGCCATAGGCTTGATTCCAAGTTCTTTAGCCTTCTCTTCGCTCATTACAACAACTGCTGCTGCGCCATCGTTGATACCTGAAGCGTTACCAGCTGTAACAAGACCGCCCTCTTTACCAGAGCAGCATTTAAGCTTTGAAAGGCTCTCAGCTGTTGTGCCAGGACGAGGGCCCTCGTCTGTCTTGAACTCAACGATTTCCTTCTTAACCTTTACAGGAACAGGAACGATCTCATCGTTGAACTTGCCTTCTGCCATTGCCTTTTCACACTTCTGCTGTGAATTAGCTGAGAACTCATCGAGTTCTTCTCTTGTAAGGTGCCATCTGTCGCAGATATTCTCTGCTGTGATCATCATGTGATAGTGATTGAATGCATCTGTAAGAGCATCGTTTACCATTGTATCTACAACTGTACCGTTGTTCATACGATATCCGAAACGTGCATTTGGAAGTGCGTAAGGAGCCATTGACATGTTCTCCATACCACCAGCTACAACTATATCAGCTTCGCCTGCTTTGATGAGGTCAGCTGCCATATTGACACAGTTAAGACCAGAACCGCAAACTACGTTGAGTGTAACTGCAGGAGTCTCGATTGGAAGACCTGCCTTGATTGATGCCTGTCTTGCTACGTTCTGTCCAAGACCTGCCTGAATAACGCATCCCATAAGGACTTCATCAACCTGCTCAGGCTTTACACCAGCTCGATTAAGTGCCTCCTTAATAACAATAGATCCAAGTTCTGCTGCAGGAGTATTGCTGAGAGCTCCGCCCATCTTACCGATGGCTGTTCTAACAGCACCTGCGATAACAACTTTCTGTGCCATATTAAATTCCTCCATAATGTTTTTTGTAGATTATCCTATGCTGGAAACCAGCGAATAATCACATTGATAAATTTTTATCAGAACAGATTAATTCTAGCATACACCTTAGACAAATGCAATAAAAAATAACTCCCTTTCGGGAGTTATTTTATAAAAAGTCAATAATTTGATATTTTTTTAACAGTATTTAATTTTCAGGCTCGATCAGTCCGTATGTATTTCCTTTTCTCTTGTACACTACATTAACCTGATCAGTTTCCGCATTAACAAATACAAAGAAGTTATGTCCGAGAAGTTCCATCTGTACACAAGCGTCCTCAGCATACATAGGCTTTGGGTCGAATTTCTTCATACGCTCGATCTTGATCTCTTCATCATCCATATACTCGCTGTCAATGAACTCTTTCTTGAAGTTGCTGGCCTCTGCCTGCATCTTGTCAACAAGTTTGCTCTTGTATTTCTTGAGCTGTCTCTCTATGACCTCTTCTACAAGATCGATAGATGCATACATGTCGTTGCTGATCTGCTCAGCACGAATGATCTTACCTTTTACGGGAATGGTAACCTCAATCTTATGCCTTTCCTTGTCCACATTAAGTGTAACGTTAGCAATTGTGTCAGGAGTGAAATACTTTTCAAGCTTTCCAATCTTTTCTTCAACTGCTGCCTTTAATCCGGGTGTCACATCAATGTTCTTTCCTACGATAGTAAATCTCATGCAATCATCCCCTTTGCTACCACCATAGCCAGCTAAAATTCACTGACTAAAGGCTTTTTATTTATGAAGATATTATACCATTTCAGAAAGTGTATATGCAATTCAATCCGGTTCATTTTACTTTTTGTGAGAAATGCACAAATAAATATCTATTGCTTTTTATTGTGTAAAATACATTTGTAATTAACCTTTTTTGTGGACATTGTGGATAACTTCGTGTATAAGTCCAAAAATCAGCATTTGCTCCCTGTGGATTGTGGATAACTTTTGAACAATGTATGAAAAAAAAATTATTTTTTGATGTTGACTTTTTCCTTTATGTGCAAATTGGAGAATTTTACTTTCTGCAGATCCTTAAGGTGACAAGGCTACAAGGTGGTATTGTCACCTTTAAGACTTTTCCACATGCCTCAAAGCCTTCAAATTTCTTTTCCACAACCTTTCCAGGATTTTCAAAATCATTGTAATCCTTCATATTTCCTGACAAGATGGCACCTTCAGCTGATGCAACTTCCATTTCTCTAAAATCAATCTCAACGATATTATCCTTATCAACATCAATATTATTTAGAGAAACAGTTATTATTCCATCTTTGTCAATTGATACTGATTCATTTACATTCGAAGCAACATCCTCACCTATACCGATCTTTTCATCTCCCTCAAGGTAACTCTCAAGAAGATCAGCGTCCTGATGATGCCTATACATATGAAATACATGATAGGTTGGAGTCAGCACCATCTTGTCATCCTCAGTAAGGATAACTGACTGAAGCACATTTACTATCTGAGCAAGGCATCCCATCTTAACTCTGTCAGAATGCTTATTGAAAATATTGAGCGTGGCACCAGCAACCTGAGCGTCGCGCATAGAATTCTGCTGAAAAAGAAATCCCGGATTAGTACCCTCTTCCACATCATGCCAGCATCCCCACTCATCAACCAGCATAGCAATCTCTTTATCAGGATCGTACTCAGACATAATATGGTCATTTATAGTAATGATCTCATCCATATAATATGCCTTGCGCATAGCCCTATAATATTCTTCTTTTGAGAATTCTTTTGCACTGCCCTTATGTTCCCAGTCATTTACAACAACATAGTAATGAACAGAAAATCCGTCCATGAAACCATGGGTTCCCTTTGGCGCAGGATGTCTATAGCAGGTTTCAAGAATTTCTCTTGTCCACTTGTAGTCATCTGCATTTGGTCCGCAGCAGACCTTTTTGATGGGCTTATTTCCATTGTAGCAGCGAACATAGGTCTGATAATTTCTGTATTTATTGCCATAATAGTCAGCAGTCATATTGCCGCCGCAGCCCCAGTTCTCATTACCAACGCCAAAATAATCAACAGTCCAGCCTTCCTCGTGCCCATTTTCTTTTCTAAGGTCAGCCATAGGAGAAACGCCGTTAAAGGTCATATACTCAACCCACTCGCTCATTTCTCTTACTGTGCCACTTCCAACATTACCATTAACATAGGTTTTGCAGCCAAGCTGCTTACAAAGTTCGAAATACTCATGGGTTCCAAAGCTATTATCCTCAATAACTCCGCCCCAATGGGTATTTATCATCTTCTTTCTCTTTTCCTTTGGACCAATACCGTCCATCCAATGGTACTCGTCAGCAAAGTTTCCACCCGGCCAACGAAGTACTGGAATCTTAATGTCTTTTAACGCATCGACCACGTCTCTGCGCATGCCGTTGACATTATCAATCTTCGAATCATCCCCTACATAAAGCCCACCATAGATACATCTCCCCAGATGCTCACTAAAGTGGCCATAAACCTCAGGCTCTATGTGACTTAATCTGTGATCTTCATTTATGTGTAATTTCATATATAACCCCTTATTTATCCCTTAACGCCGCCAAGTGTAATACCTTTAACAAAGTTGCCCTGTATAAAAGGATAAGTTACAAGAATTGGTAAAACGCCTACAGTCGCCATGGCCATCCTGACGGAAACAGATGGTATGGAGGCAAGACCTATTCCAGCATCCTGAATATGAGCACTGTTCTGGGACAGATACTGAATATTCTGCATCATCCTGTTAAGCAGATTCTGCACTGAGTATAGGTCCGTTCTCTTTGTCAGATAAATATAGCCATTCATCCAGTCATTCCAGTACGCAATACCTGCGAAAAGACCTATCGTAGCGACTATAGGCTTTGAAAGCGGAAGTACAACGCTAAGGAAAGTCTTGAATTCCGAAGCGCCATCAATATAAGCAGCATCCAGGATCTCATTTGGAATGCTACTACAAAAATATGACTTCATAAGAAGTACGTTAAATCCATTCATCAAAAGTCCCGGTATCAGAAGTGCCCAGAAGGTATTTTTGATACCAAGTGTGATTGAATAAACCATGTATGTTGGTACAAGTCCGCCATTAAATAACAAGGTAAAAAATACAAGGAATAACAGTACAGATCTTCCCGGAAGTCCTGGCTTGGACAGAGCATAAGCCAGCATAGTTGTAATAGAAAGAGCTATTACTGTTCCTACTATTGTCAGGATAATAGATATGCCATACGCATGAAGTACTGAATTGCCCGTCTTAAAGATGTATTCATAAGCATACACACTCCATTTTTCCGGAGTAAAAGAATATCCATTGGCAATAAGAGTGTCGTTATCCGTAAATGATGAGATAACCAAAAGTACAAACGGCACCACTGCAAGGGCAGACAAGATTATCATCACAATATGAGCAAATATCTGAAAATGTCTTTCTTCTCGAGTTCTCATTTTATCGTCCTTCCTGTCTACTTTTTAGAACAATGCATATTCCGGATCTATCTTTTTAACGATCAGATTAGATCCCAAAACCAGAATAAAACCTACAATAGACTGATACAGGCCAGCTGCAGAAGACATGGACATATCCCCGAGCTCCAAAAGTCCTCTGTAAACGTAGGTATCAATTGTGTTTGTGACACTAAATAATGCACCCTGGTTCTGTGGAACCTGGTAAAAGAGTCCAAAATCTGAATAAAAGATCCTTCCTATTGCCAAAAGAGTCATCATTATAATAGTAGTCTTTAAAAGAGGAATCGTTATCTGGAAAATCTGTTGCCACTTGGAAGCTCCGTCAATAGATGCTGATTCATAGATACTTCTATCTATTCCAAGAATGCTGGCAAGATAGATAACACAGTTGTAACCAATTCCCTTCCAGGCACTTACAAATACCAGAATAAATGGCCAGTATTTCTTTTCCATGTACCATGATACAGGGTCCATCCCAAGAGGCTTTAATATTGAGTTATTGATGAATCCATTTTCCGTAGAAAGAAATCCAAATACCAGATAGCTTACGATTACCATAGATATCATGTATGGCAAAAGAATAAAGGACTGATATGCCTTTTTAACCTTGGATGTCAATTCCGCCAACAAAATAGCTACAAATATTGCAAGTATTGTGTTGACCAGGATAAACACCAGATTATACACGATAGTATTTCTTGTGATTACAAAGGCATCCTTGGTAGCAAAGAGATACTTGAAGTTCTTAAAGCCCACAAAGTCTGATCTGAAGATACCTTTTTTTGCATTAAATTTCTTGAAAGCCAGAACCAGACCAGGAAGTGGAAGGTAATTGTTTATAAAAAGATATATCAGTCCCGGTGCAGCCATGATATATAAAGGAATATATCTTTTAATGTTTTTTCGGTTAGTCTTTTTTGAAGGCATATTATCACCCTTTCAAGTAATTCGTCTTAAAAGAAAAGCCCCCGAAAGAATCGGAGGCTTTTTATCATTTTTAATTGATTCCGTTCTCCTTAGCCCAAGCATCAAGAGCTTCCTGCTTGGCAGCCATATATTCATCAAGTCCAGCAGCCTTAAGTGCATTCTCAAGATCTGCGATACCTTTTTCAGGTTCTACGAAACCATAAACAACAGATGGTCCAAACTCATCGTAAGCATTCTTAAGAGCTGTGTACTCAGATGCATAATCTGAATTGTCCCATGTGAAGCCAAGAGCTTTTGACTTACATGCACAGTTGTCATTGAAATCCGAGATCTGCTGACCAAGGTCAAGTGGATCTCCCTGCCATACATATGTTACGTATGGGTTAGGCATAAGCCAAAGAACGTTTGGATAATACTCTGAATTGTTTGCATCAACGCCATCAGCATATGTGATAGTTCCATCAGAGTTAACCTGGAAATCTTTTCCTTCCTGTCCCCAGCACATAAGTGTTTCGATTGTTGAATCTGTGTAAAGAGCATTGAGTACCTGAAGTGTAGCTACAGGATCTTCTGTGTTCTGGTTTACACACCATGGGAATGAAGAAATTGATGAAGAACTCATAAAGCTCTCACCTACATCAAATACAACCATATCTCTTCCGCACTCACCAGAGATCTGTGTCTTATATCCAGGCTTGCAGCAAGCCATCATAGCCATATATGATCCAGATTTAACCTTTGCAGATGCACCTGTTGTATCTGTAAGAGCATCCTGTGAAAGGTATCCAGCCTGATTCCAGTCATACGCTCTCTGTACCCACTCTTTGAAGATATCTGATGCATAAACATCTTCGATCTTAAGTGAGTTCTGTGGATCAAGAAGTGTTCCAAAGTAGTCACCACCAATGTTATCTACTGAGCTACCCTGTGTAAGCTCGTTATCCTGGATAGCCATTACGTACTTATCAGGATATTTTGCATGTAACTGGCTGTAGATCTCGTTGATATCATCCCATGTAGCCTTAGGATAGCCAAGGTCACTAAGTGGAAGCTTAGAAACATCATATCCTATACCATCAAGGTATTCCTGTCCTACGCATACCGCGCAAGTTTCAATAGCGTAATCCTTGATTGGAGGTGTTCCATATAAAACTCCGCCAACTCTGCAGGCATCAAGGTAGTCCTGACGAACCTTTTCCTTTATACCGCCGCAATAATCATCAAACATTCCGTTTTCTTCAAGATCAAGAGTATAGCCATTATTGATAGATGAACTATATCCAAGAATACATGTTGAGAAGATATCTACCTGCTCACCAGATGAAAGCATAAGCTTCATGTCATCTCCATAAGCAGCTGAATCAATGATCTGAAGTTCAACGTCAAGTCCAAGTGTCTCTTCTGTATAAGCGCAAAGAGCTTCATTTACTCTATCAAGGCCTGCTGGTCTACCTGTCCAGTCAAAGAAAGAAATAACAACCTTCTGATACTTTCCTGACTTCTCAGCTTCTGCCTTTCTATCAGCGATTGCCTGAGCAGCCTTATCTGACTCTACTGCGTCGCCGCCTTCGCTTGTTGCCTCAGTCTCATCAGCACTCTCTGTCTTTTCCTGTGACTGAGCCTGTTCACCTGTCTCAGTTGCTGCACTGCCACATCCGCTTAATACCATGGCTGCAGTTGTTGCACTTAGCAATAAAGAAGCAATTTTCTTTTTCATAGCATCCTCCATAATTTAGCAACAATTCATATTCATTTTTCTTCCAGTTATGTTAATCGATTAACTTGATAAGTAAAATATATGACAACCCAAATGGGTTGTCAACATGATTTCGTGCAAATAATATACAGTTTGTTAATAGATAATGAATATAGCAAAAGATTATTGTGCATTTTTAACAATGCTTAAACGTTTTACTATGATTTACAGTTCTAAAACTGATTCTCTGTCGATCAAACGACACGGAACCTTGATCTCATCAGGTACTTCCTTGCCTTCCATCTTGTCAAAAAGAAGTTCTACAGCTCTTTTACCAATCTGCAGACGGTCAATCCTCATGGTTGTAAGACGTGGTGTCATGAAATCAGATATCATCTCATCATCAAATCCTACGATTGATATATCTCTTCCAGCCTGCTTGCCATTTTCAAAAAGATATTTGTAAACACCACCAGCGTTTCTATCACTCATACAAAAGATTGCTGTAATATCCTTGGACAGCAATTCTTCTGCAGCTCCATAGCTAAGTTCCTTGCCCCATCCTGCATAGCATACAAGTTCAGGATTGTACAATATTCCTGCATCAAAAAGCGCCTTCTGATAGCCCAGAATTCTGAGCTTGGTATGGATATTCTCCTGTTCACCTGCCATAACGCCGATCTTGGTATGGCCTTTCTTGATAAGGTGCTCAACTATAAGCCTTGCCCCTTCTTCATCATCGATTACTACAGATGGCACATCTTTTTCTTGAGAATATGCGTAAGCAAGAACTGATGGTATCTGGTATTCACTTGGGAACCTGTGAATATTACGGGCATGACCAGCAACATAGACAATTCCATCCACTCTGATGGATGCCATCTCCTGAACCGCCGGATCCATGACCGAGTAGTACATCTTTTCATTGTCAAACCAAAGATCCTGCCATCTGGAATACAGACGAAGGTTCTGAACTATAGTCCTGTAGCCCCTTTCTTCACATACTTCCATGATACCCTCAATGATCTCAGGAGTAGTGAACTGAACTATATCCTCTGCTATTACGCCTATAGTCTGAGTCTTTTGTTTTCTAAGGCCCTGAGCTACATAGTTCAATTTGTAGCCTCTTTCCTTGACTACGGCCATTACCTTTTCTCTAGTTTCTTCGCTAACTTTATTCTTGCCATTAAGAATATTTGAGACGGTAGCTGTAGAAACCCCACATTCTTTAGCTATCTCTTTTAAGGTTATCATTTTAATTTCCTGCCTCTAACATCAAAAAATCACAGTACCCACCTGCGGTTAATCGTTTTATTTATTTTATTATACAGGTGGGATTATTGCAAGAAAAGAATGATCCTCAGCTTCATTTCATGTGCTCCTAGTTCATCTATATAAAGATTATCAGCAGAGTAGTGCTAATAATCCATATGAAGCAAGCCCCAGACTTGCAGCGCAGCAGCTTGGTGCATCAATAAAAATATCCAGTTTAGTCGCCCTGAACCAAAAACCAACGAGCTGGAATACTACCGGATTCAATATCACGCACCATATTGGAGCATAGATAAAGCCCATAATAATAAGCACTATGACAGCGATCGCCGGAATGATGACCAGCATTGAATAAAGCGTAAAAAACGGTACATAAATCTGCTTAAATACTGACTGGATCACATCTTCAGCAAGCTTCTCATCTGCTTTTGCTATGATCTTTCTGTATATTGTTGGCTGCTGGCACAGG
This sequence comes from Butyrivibrio hungatei DSM 14810, assembly GCF_900143205.1. Lineage (GTDB taxonomy): Bacteria > Bacillota > Clostridia > Lachnospirales > Lachnospiraceae > Butyrivibrio > Butyrivibrio hungatei. The sequence goes on from NZ_FRDH01000003.1 coordinate 627,816, forward strand.
AAAGTATGGATCATAAATCCCCCCATTGCCCCGATCAGGAAAATTATAGAAAGCACTGTTGAAATGACAGGATGTTCAGCATGAAGAGTCATCATGAGCGCAATAAACCCGCAGGAGTACATAGGTACTGCAAACATCGCAAGAATATCAGACCACACAAACCTCCAGTGGGCCATATTTTTCCATTCGCTGTCAATGACGCCCATCTTACCAAGTTTCTTATTGTTCGGTCCCTTTAAATCCAACAAAAGATCTGCAGTAGCACAAAGAAGACCACCAATAATTCCAATTACTGCCAATATAGTATTCATTTTCTTTTCCTCTGTTAAAAGCTCAGTAGCACTCCTCTACTGAAAACTCTCCTTCATTTTTCAAAGATCCACTCATCTTAAGAAAGCCTCAACCATAAAATTCTCATGGTCTTGCTTCGAACCTTTTTCATAAGACTCATGTTATCAGCAAACAAAAAACAGCCCCGGGCTTACACTCATTTGGGGCTGTTTTACACTGATATTCAGATTAAGGAATTCTTACTCAGTATATTTATATCTTTTCATAATCTGACCAGATATTATACAGATGGTTGTTCCTGTCACACCCAGAATAAACATCATCATTGCGGCGCCTGATCCCTTTCCGCTTCCGAAAAGAAAAGTCCAGAACGGATCATTACTTTTCAATGCCATAAACGGTTCGCAGATCTTGTCTACAAAGAGTCCACCAAGGAAAAGACCTATTGGAATAGTAAAGAACTGCAGAGTATTTCTGCAGGCATATACTCTTCCCTGAAGCTCTATTGGAATAACATTGCGCATTATTACATTCTGGTTGGCTGCCATGAGTGGAACAAACACCCATCCTATTATCTGGCCTATGCACCATAAAACAGAGCTTCTTGCAAAGGCCAGTAAAAAGTTCTCTATCCCCAGTGCAAAAAGCATCGTGAGATATATGACTCTTACCCTGTCCTTGGGCTTTGGCAAGATCATTGGAAGGAAACTTCCTGCCACCATGGCCAGTCCTGAGCATGCTGTTACGATTCCATAAACATTGTTACCTTTTTGAGGTATAACAAGGGCCGGAAGTACAGCATCAAAGGCTGAAGCTGTGAGGTTAACACCCGCCATAAACAGTATTACAGTAAGTATGAGTGGAGTTTCCTTTAGGAACTTTAGTCCCTCCTTAGCCAGTTTGATCACGTTTTCGTCCTTACTTGTTCCGTCCTTGATCTCTGGCAATTTTATAAAGAACAATAATGCCACAAATGCTATGGCAAAAGACAAAAGATCTACCGCAATAACCGTATCAAGGCCTGCCAGTCCATAAAGAGCAGCCGCTATGAGCGGATTGCCAATTGAAATAAGCGAACGGGACAATTGCTGAAAGCCACTGGTCTTTTGATAATGCTCTTTTGGAACGATAAGTGAATATGCCACTTCTGAAGCAGGCTGCTGAACAGTGTTCATGAGACCCGAAAAGGCATTGATGGCATATAGGTGCCACATGGTCAGCGTATCAGTTTTGTACAGTACAAATACAACAACCGTTGTAAGTGCCGCTAAAAGATCGCATATGAGCATGGTTTTCTTTTTATCGAATTTATCTGTTATTGCTCCGGCAAAAATGCTCATAATGACATATGGCGCATATGTACAGATTGTAAGTGCTGCAGTACTCAGCGCTGATCCAGTCTTTTCATACATCCACAGTGTCAGCGCAAATCCAGTTATTGCACTTCCAAGCTGTGACAAACTCTGTGTTATCCAGATTATGTAAAAATCTCTTAATTCCTTTATTCTGTTTTTCATTATTATTTAACCTCCATACAAATATTTTTCATCTGCATGGAGCATATACACTACAATTGATCATGTCCTTCCTCCTTCTTGTTATTATAAACGGATATCATTCTATTGACATCACATTCTTTTTCCAACATATCAGCGCAATAATCACTATGTATATTGCTGACAGTACAACATAAAACCTATAAGCAACACAATTGTCGGTGCCCACGCGCAGATATTAGATAAAATCCTCATTACAACCGGCGGGCAATGGAATACCATATTTCTTATTGTAAACAGTGAATCTCGGTCCCTCTTCTCCGATCTTTCCATTAGGCTCAAATCCACATTTCTTCAGGACTTTCTGAGACGCAACATTGTCAGGATCTGTCTCAGCTTCTATAGCAATTATCCCTGGATGGTCAAATGCCCATTTTAATGCCAGCTTAACAGCCTCTGTCGCATAGCCATTTCCCTGAAACTCCTCAAAAATTCCATATCCGATTTCAGGGTTTTCTTCCTCAAGTCCTTTGAAGCACAAATCTCCGATGTGCGTCCCATCTGTCTTTTCTATCATCCACATAGCATACCAGTCCCACTGGTCTGGATGCGCAAGGCACCCATCAAGCATTTCACCATATGCCTTCTTAAGTTCATCATCCTTTTCTGCCAGGATGCTGTTCTCCATCTGCTCTCTATTGGCAGGATAAATCCTTATTCTATCTGTTTCCATCTTAATTCTCCAATTGTTAATCAAAAATCTGTCCGGGAAGCTTTAATTTTTCTCCATTTTTCATCGTTAAGAAATTAAAAGCTCACCAATTTCTATATGTGGATTCCTATATCTGGCGGAACTCTTCTCTCTATTATGGTGTATAGCATTCTTAGCCTATCATCCCTTCAGAAACTTGATCACATCATTCTTTTTATTTATTTTTTCAATGATTGACGTATCTAATGAACCCAATAAATCTTCAAACTGAATCTGCGACTTTCTTCTTATTTTCTTAAGTATCTCAGTGTCTTTCAGCTTTCTTGCAGCTTCACTCTTTGGATATCCCTGCCCAAACGGTTCAGAAAAGAGCGCTTTTATTGTTTTATCAAAGTTTTCAACGCCTGCCCAAGTATAATCTTCGCCCAATGGAAGTGAAATAGCATTACCATTATTGATCTGTGCAAACAGATAAGCGTCCTTTGGAGTAGGCGCATATCCACAAATTACTCCAGGCATACTGTTACACGCCAGCATCATTCCCTGTCCGGATGAACAACCGGTAACAACAAAGTCAACTGCGCCGCTTGAAAGTAGCAAACCAACAAGAACCGAAACATCTATATAGGAGTACTTTTCCTGCTCATCTAAAGTACAGCCAAAGTTTATGACTTCAGCATCTTTAGGGGCATATTTTTTTACAGTATTGAAAATAAGCTCATTTTTTTCAGCCTGAGAGCTCGCTTGAATTATTCCTATTCTCATAACGTCATCCTTAATGTCCTTGTTTTCCATAAATCCCCCTGTCATAGCGTGAATTTCTTTAACTACAACACATTTCTTCCTGTTTTACACTTACTTTTTTTGTGCGAATCATGCATGCGTTATAGCCTGCATAATGAATTCTTCATTCTGATTATCCTCGAAAAATTTCCCCTGAACAAAGAAGGTAGTGTCTTCCTCATGAAGCTCGCTTTTTTCAAAACCACCGGTGTTCTTCGGAGTAAAGCAAAGGACAACTTTCTTTATCTTAGATCCAAATGCCCTGATCACTTCATCTACTGCCCCATTCCCAATGATGGTATGTAAGATAAGTGTATCATCCTCCATTTCAGCAATGGCATAGCTACCACATTCCTCAATATAGAACAAGTTTTCCGTCATAAACTGTGAAAGATAGAACATATATAGTCCGGAATTTCCTACCATATACAACTGTGCGTTCTGCTCATTTGTATCAAGTATCTTAATAGCCCTGTCAAAATCATCCTTACCCTTAAGCGGAATATTTTGGGCTTTGCATTCATCGGATATTGTCACTTCTTTTGTATACTGATATTCCTTTGCTTCTTTAAAACCAAATTTAGGATAAAACTCAAGTACAGAATCATTGGCGAAGAGGTAGATTCCATCAACTTTCCCGTCATAATCTTTCATAACCTCTTCCATCAAGACTCTGGCATACCCTTTTCCTCTATGATCATTGTCCGTCATGATTGTACCAAGTTGGATCAGCTTTACAATTTTACCCTTATAATTCATATTGCAGGCGTTGACTGAAACATTTGAAACAACCTCTCCATCTATTACTACAGAATATGGAATGTAGTTATCCTTCCAAAAACCGTTTTGATACCAATTTTCAAAATTTAGCCCAAAGGTCTTTTCGGCAAGTCTGTTAAAAGATGCCCTAAGAGCATCATTGTTCCTGTAATTCTTTTCTATACAATAATTCATAATTTCATTCTCCATAAAAAAGCCGAATGATAGTTCTCACTACCATTCGGCCAATATTCATAAGAATTAGAAGATTCTTCTGACTGCAAGTACTGTACGGTAATCAGCATTTGAAATCTTGATACCTGTAGATGCTGTTGATGCATGAACAATCTGTCCATTACCAATATAGATAGCTACATGACCTGAGTAACATACGATATCACCAGGCTGAGCATTTGCAAGTCCATCTACAGCTGCACCTACGCTTCTGTCTGCACCAGATGAATGAGGAAGACTAACACCGAAGTTAGCGTAAACACTCATTACGAATCCTGAGCAGTCAGCACCATTTGTAAGTGATGTACCGCCATATACATAAGGATTGCCAACAAACTGCTGAGCAAACTGTGATACAGCAGATCCGATAGAGCTTGTATCTGTTGTATATGAGCTAGCTGAGTTATAGCTTGTCTTACCTGAAGATTCAGCATTCTTGGAAGTACCTTTTCTTGCGGCTGCCTGAGCTGCTTCTCTGGCTGCCTTTTCTTTTGCAAGTCTGGCTTCCTCTTCTGCCTTTGATTCAGCTTCTACAAATTCTGTAGAAAGTGTTACGTAGTCAAGTGATACATAACCATCACCTTCCTCGATACTAACCTTAACCCATCCGTCAAGCTCTTCTTCGACAACAAGTTCGTCTTCGATAGGAACAAGTCCAAGGACCTCTTCATCAAGTCCCGGGCCACTTCTAACTTTAAGAGTTGTAGTTGTAACTGTTGCAATTCTAGTTCCAACTTCCTTGGCAAGTTCAACAGCATCTTCGCCAGTTACGCAATATTCTGCTTTGACGTAACCTTCAACTGTACCAGATTTGATCTTGTACCAGCCGTTTTCCTCTTCTATGAAAGTACCTACTGACTTGTCATATAACTTACCAATGATCTCACCGTCTTCTTCACTAGGAAGATCGCGGACATTTACATAATCATTAACCCTTGCAATAACAAGGCTCTTAAAACGCTCTTCTTCGGCTTCTTCTGCTGTAGAAGCACCTTCAGATGCGCTATCTTTCTTACTAATTACTGCGCCTGTAGCGCTCTGAATATCTTTAAGGATGTTTTCCGTAATAGTTGATGCCAGCGGTGTTTCATCAGTAACTGCTGATGAATTAGCAATTTCACTGTTCGCCTCCTTGCTAGTACTTACTGAGCTGGAATTATCAGTCTTTGGTGAGTTCTCATCAACAGACTGCTGAAGTGCTGAAAGAGAAACCTGATTATCACCAAGCGCATATGTTATACCTGCCTGTGGCAGAACAGTTTTTACCTTATTGGATGATGCCGCTGAAGCATCAATACTCATATTGGAAAATATAAGGGCAGCTGTCATACCAAGAACGGCAAGCTGCTTTGCTCTATTTTTCAAAGTGGGCCTCCAAATCATCAAAATCAATTGTTACATTTTTTTTCACATTTGATATAAATATACGCCTTTTGATCATTTTTGTCAAATTTTATCAATTTTTCATATCACTTTTCTTTGCCCACCAGGAAGTCCTGAACCGCAGTAACAGCGTTTGCGCCGTCTGCTACAGCCGTAACGATCTGGCGCAATCTCTTTTGTCTAGAATCACCAGCCACAAATATACCCGCCTTCGAAGTTGCACAATCTTCTCCTGCAATTACATATCCTTTTTCATCAAGTTCAACAATATCAGCAAAAAGATCTGTGGAAGGATGTATACCTATAGCAACGAATATACCATCAACATCGAGTTTCTGCATTTCTTTGGTCTTAACGTTCTCTATCTGCAGGTGAGTAACCTTATCTTCGCCGTCAATCTCTTTTACTACGCTGTCCCAAATTACTTCTACATTATCAAGGCCAAAGAGCTCTTCCTGAAGGATCTTGGTTGCTCTGAGCTCATCTCTTCTGTGGATAAGGTAAACCTTGCTGCAAAATCTTGCAAGGAATATAGCATCCTCAACTGCCACATCACCGCCGCCGTTAACAGCTGTGACTTTGCCTCTATAGAATGCTCCATCACAAGTTGCACAGTATGATACACCCTTACCGATGTATTCTTCTTCACCAGGAATGCCAAGTTTGGAGTGATGGGCACCTGTTGCAAGAAGTACCGTGTGAGTTTCATATGAAGAGTCCTCAGTCACAACCTTAAATACTGGTGCCTTGGTATCAGAACCTTCTGAAACACATTCAATGCCAGTTACAACGCCGTCAACAAACTCTGCGCCGAGCTTATCAGCATGCTCTCTAAACTTCATACCAAGATCAAATCCGTTAACTCCTGGGATTCCAAGGTAATTATCCACCTCATAGGTATCAATTATCTGGCCTCCGCTTACTGGATTTTTTTCTATAATGATCATGTTAAGTCCAGCTCTTTTAGCATATACTGCTGCTGAAAGTCCCGCTGGTCCTGAACCTACAATAACTAAATCGTACATAGTAGCCTCCTTGTATCAAAAAACAAATTTAAATTGTGTACAATCGAATTTTAACACTAAATCGTTTTTTGTAAATAGTTTTTTTCTAAAATAAAAATTAAATGATGTTGTATTTCTCTAGAGCCTTGTATATTCCATCGTTTTCAAGGTAGTCTGTCACATCATTCGCATATTTTTTAGCATCTTCAGATGCTCTACCCATAGCAATGCCCACATTAGCTGTAATGAGCATCTCTTTGTCGTTGATACTATCTCCAAAAGCAATAGTATTCTTGATATCTTCGCCAAGAAGCTCGCAAACCTTCTCTATACCTGTCCCTTTGTTAAATCCCTTAGGAACCATCTCACAGATATTCTCAGTGTGAAGCATCACATCGTAGAGATCTTCAAGTTCCTTAAAACAGCTTTCTTTATCAGAGCCATTGGTGTCACAGGAGAGCTTGTTGATCTCCCAATTACCCCAGTTGTCCTTGATTCCCAGGCGCCTGTCACCCATTTCAGTCATGACCTTCATGCCATACATGTCGTCCTTGAAATCTTCATATTCCATATAAAGATACTTTGGTCCCTCGAGAATTGGTTTAAATCCATATCTTCCAATGGTCTCAACTGTTCTGATGCACTCATCCCTAGTAAGAAGCTTATTAAAGATAACTTCGTCTCCATACTCGATCATGCAGCCGCATGCTGACACGATTCCATCAAACCCTATGCCTAAAAGGTCTTTATGCTTGATATGAGCCCTTGCTCGTCCTGAATTGATAAAACACTTATGTCCGTTCTTTCTAGCCTTCCTGATGCCTTCTATAGTGCTCTCAGGTATGTAATTCTTGTAATCCCAAATTGTTCCGTCTACGTCAAAAAATAAAACCATTAGATCCAACCACCATCTATTCTAATAATCTGTCCTGTCATGTATGCAGGGGCATCAGCAAGCATCACAGCAAGTCTGGCAACTTCTGATGTATCCCCCATCCTTCCTGCAGGAATCTCTTCGCAGAGCTCATCCAGATCTTCCTTTGTCAGATGATCTCTGTTCATATCTGTATCTATGACACCGCAGGATATTGCATTAACCTGCACTCCGCTTGGTGCCAGCTCTTTGGCCAGTGCCTTGGTAAAAGAGTTAACGCCGCCCTTAGAGGCTGAATAGGCAACTTCGCATGATGCACCAACTTCGCCCCATACAGAAGTGATGTTGATGATCCTTCCTGAATGCTTTTTAACCATCATAGGAACCGCAAACTTGGAGGTATTAAACAGGCTGTCAAGATTAGTAGACATCATGCTATCCCAATCTTCTTTTTCCATATCTGTCAAAAGACCTATGAAAGCTACGCCTGCGTTGTTGACTACGATATCGATATCTGGAATTTCTAAAAACATCTCTTTTACCGCCGTATAGTCACCAGCATCGCATTTATAACAGTGGCAAGTTACACCGTACTCTGCAGTTAGATCCTTTGATAGTTTCCCTAGTTCTTCAATATTCTTTTTACATGTTAAAAAGAGCTCGTCTTTTTCTTTGGCAAAAGCCTCTGCGATCGCTCTTCCTATTCCTCTGGAAGCTCCAGTAATAAGGACTTTTCTGTTCACTTTTTTACCTTTCTATATGCACAAATGCACAACTATTCCTATTCTAACAAAAAAAGCCTGATATGAAACGTTAAAATTTCATATCAGGCCTAAAATTCATATAAACATATCAGCAACGTTTCATTGCATCTAAAACAGATTCTTCGATGAAAGGCTTTGAAACAAACTCGGCAGCTCCAAGCTTTAATGCCTCCATCATCTTTTCCTTCTGTCCTGCAGCTGTTATCATAACAACCTTCGCATCAGGAAAGCTCTTTTTAATGAGCTTAAGTGACTCAATGCCATCCATCTCAGGCATTGTGATATCCATTGTCACAATGTCTGGCTGGAGCTTAACATAGCTGTCAAAGCCCTCTCTGCCGTTTACAGCTTCGCCTACGATCTTGTAGCCAGCTCTTTCTAATATATCCCTCAAAACCCTTCTGGATGTTCTGGAATCATCAACTATCAGCACGTTTTTCATATTTTGTCCTCCATCAGATGTTAGTATCGCCCTTAACTGAAATAATATATTTTATCTGTGCTCCACTGATATGAACTGGAAGCACCATGATTTCCTCGCTTGTTACTTCCTGATGATTCACATAAAAATCCGGTGGTTCAAGCTCAATCTTTGCTTCCTGCTGGCTTCTGTCTGTGGCATAGAGACCATTGATACAGTTGATAAGCTCGCAGACTGCATCCAGCGCATCCTCTCTAGTATCAATAAATTCTTCCTTGGTATATGCAACTGCCATCTTCTGCACGTCGTCATACTTGCCTGCAATTGCTACAAAGGCTTTTTCATCCTGATGGAACTTCTGATATCCCAGAACTTCCTCATTTACAGCCGTGGTAAAAGAAGCTTCTCCAACATAGACATGATTATCAACCAGTCTGTAAAGGTTTTTGACTCCCATGGAGAACATCCTTATAAGCTGCTCATTTTCAGTCTTTAGGAAAATAGGAACCATCCTATCTACTTCACCAGACTTAAGAGTTGCCATATCGGTTTCCGTGAAGCCATGCTCCATCTGGTATTTGTCTTCTGCTTCATGAAGTTGTTCAACTGAAAGAAAGCCAAGATCAACAATGGCCTGCAGAAATGCAAGATAAGAATTACCCTGAAGCTCTAGCAGTCTTCCCACCTGAGTTTCAGTCAGATATCCCTTGTCAACAGCGATATCACCAAAGCGCATATCCATAGTAGCCTGCAGCATATTAACCTGCTCGGCCTGCGCTATAGACATAAGCTTCTCATTAACAGCAATGACTCCAAGCTTAGCTCTGTGAGAGTCCTGAATCTTGTACGCCTCATTTAGCTGCCCCGATGTCAGGAGCTGTTCCTTAACAAGATAATCACCTAATAGCCTGTCTAACATAATTTCTTCTCCTAGTAAAAAAGCTTGTTGCTCTTTTATGTATAAGACAAAAATACGGACAATAGCCTACTGTAATACCATTGTAGACTATTATCCGTTCATAAACAAGCTATTTGTTGCCATTCACAGTTTGGGGATGGTAACAGCTATTTAGTAAAACACAAGGTGTTGTGTGCTCTCTCGTGAGGTGCGTGAACGCTGCCTTTGTGACTTCTGGCTTCTAGCGTTGATTTTGCCCCTGACGCCTCTATACGCCGAATTTTGTCAATATTGAAACATTTCCCGCAAATCTTTACCCCTAAACTCCTGATTATGGGTAAAGATTTTTCAAAACGCCTTACTCATTGAAAATCAAGCTTGAAAAAAGGGGTTAAAACAGCCCAAAAGGGTAAAGAATAATCAAAAAAGTTCTCATATTGCCTTCATTTTAGAGTACAAAAGCCCTAACACAAAAAATAACAACTCCTGCCAAGATGGATATTCCGACTTGTAACTTCTTTTTATTTTCTTTTGACAATCTCTTTCCTGTAATCAGATCAATTATCAGTGTTATTAATAATCCTATAAATGCTGCCATTGCAGTAATATATGCAAGTGCAACAAGCACAATAGCTAAATGAAACATATATACTTCACCCCAAATCTTCTTTAGAAATTTCAATAGATGGATAATGCTCAAGTAAAGTCAGATCTTCATCCATTGGAACCTCGTATTCCATATAAAAATTATCAGGATTTGCTTCCTGAAGTTCCTCAAGTTTATTCTTCACATTCTGCTCATCTTCAGAAACATAGACGACAGAAACAACTCCTACATTCTCGCTCTGATTCTGGCTACTTGGCTCAACGCTTCCGCACAGAATCATCCTTACTTTTTTCATAATACTCCTCCTATCATTCAACAAGTTCCATCTCATCATTCATCTTCACAAAGCCATATCTCTCATATAGTGGTCTTCCCATGTCAGTAGCCTCTAGTGAAATAGCAGACACACCCTGAGCCTTTGCATCCTTCACTAATAGATCAAGCGTATTATAAGCTATACCACGCCTTCTATGATCTGGAGCAGTGTACATATTCATGATGTAAGCCTTCCTGCCAGAGGGATTATGATACGTCGGCATAACTCTAAAATAGCTCACGCCTCCAGCACCAACAAACTCTCCATCATCAAACACAAGATACGCAGTATGACTTCCATCTAAAAGAGCTTTCTCATAATAATCTCTTGATTCGCGCTCCACTTCGGACATATCAACATTGTCATCAAGCTTGTTTGCAGCGCGAAGGACCGTAATTCTCGTACCAACTAGCACATCAAGATCGTCTATAGTAGCTTTCCTGTACTCCATGCAGCTATCTCCTATTTCGTCACTCTATAAATCCCATACCACGTCTTACTGTATCAGTCTTTTCTTTACCAATAAGTCTTTCAAGTAAAGTATATGCCACATCTGGTGCAGTCTGAGGGCAGTATGAAGTCACAACATTTCCATCTACTACAACAGGCTCATTTACTACGTCAACACCGAATTCAGCAAGCTCTTTTTGTCTATAGCCCTCACTCAAGTGATAAGTGGTTGCTTTCCTTCCAGCTAATACGCCGCTTTTACCAATAGGAAGAGAACCAACGCACACGCTAGCAATATTTTTTTTGCTATCATTAAAGTCTCTAATAAGCTTCAAAAATCTCTCATCATAGGCTTCTTCAAAAAAGCCATAGAGATGATCGCCGCCAGGAATAGCCAGGGCATCATAGTCAGATGCGTTTACCTCTGAAATAAGCTTATTGGCTTTGATCTCAGTGTTCCAGAATGCACTTGGAACCTCACGTGTAAAGCCGCAAGTGTCAACTTCCACATCATAGCCATACTCACTCTTTGCCCATCCAAGAACGTCATAGAATGGAGCAAACTCCATCATTTCAAAGCCCTTACAACAAAACAATAGAACTTTCATAGCTCTCCTCCTGTAGTAAAATTATGAATTTCTGAATGTGCATTTTTATATTTAGCTTATTTTATGCTACTTCCCACAAAAAGAAAAGCCCTAGGCCGCATAGCCTAAGGCTTTTCCACTAATTATTTATAGCAAAACTCCATTTTGAGAATTTCTTACAGTTGGAATCTCAGTTTCGTCCTTATCTTCCAAATGTTCCCCTGAGTACTTCTGAGTCTCTTTTGCTATTACATCAGACAAAAGAAGCACCGCAATAATGTTAGGGATTGCCATGAGCCCATTGAAAAGGTCCGCGATATTCCAAATAAGGTTAAGCTCCACAACAGAGCCAACAAATACTGCAGCCACCCACAGACACTTGTAGATGATGATGACCTTTTCTCCAAAAAGATAAACAGCGCATCGCTCACCATAGTAGTACCAGCCAAGGATCGTAGAAAATGAAAATGTGATAAGACCTATAACAAGGATAGGCACTCCGATCACAGGAATTCTGCCAAATGCAAGAGATGTAAGCTCTGAGCCATTGCCAGAAAGTGCATCAATTCCGGGATTCTTGATGATGCTTGAAACAAGAACAAGTCCTGTCATGAGACATACAACAACCGTATCCCAGAAGGTTCCTGTCATAGAAACAAGAGCCTGTCTCTTAGGGTTTCTAGTCTGTGCTGCAGATGCCACAAGTGGAGCAGATCCCATTCCTGATTCATTAGAGAAAAGACCTCTCGCAAAACCGTATCTGCATGCAAGTGCAACTGTGCTTCCCACAAAGCCGCCGCCTGCAGCCTTGGTAGTAACTGCAGAATTTATAATAGTAAGAACTGTCTCACCAAGAACATCAGCGTTCATCACTAGGATTGCAAGACATCCAACAATGTAAAAAATAGCCATGAAAGGCACAAGTCTTTCAGAAACCTTAGTGATAGACTTGATGCCGCCAAGGATTACAAGTCCAACTACAACGCACAAGAAAATTGCTGTTCCATACATTATCATCTTGTCAGTGTGCTCATCACCAGAAAAGTTCTGTCTGATATTTGTAACTATGGCATTTGCCTGCACCATGCAGCCAATTCCAAAGGCACATACAGCTGCAAGAAAAGCAAAGATAATTCCAAGAATTTTTTGGTTAAGGCCTCTGTCAAGGGCATACATAGCTCCGCCGATCATGGAACCATCCTCACTCTTAACCCTGTATTTAACTGAGATCAAGGTCTCTGCGTACTTGGTAGCTATACCAAAGATACCAGTAAGCCACATCCAAAGCACTGCTCCAGGTCCGCCCAGGGCGATAGCTGTGCCAACACCGATGATATTACCTGTTCCAATAGTAGATGAAAGAGCTGTAGTAAGGGCTCCAAACTGTGATACATCACCTTCCACATCAGGATCTTTTGTTACAGAAAGCTTGATTGCTTTAAAAATATCTTTCTGTATAAATCCTGTTCTAAACGTCATAAAAATATGTGTTCCAAATAAAAGTATGATAAGTGGCCATCCCCATAAAAAGCCGTCTATCTTCTCGATAATTTCCGAAAAACTCAACCTAACTAATTCCTCTCTTATTTTTTTCCGCCCGAATATTCTATCACAATAATAAAAAATGAACCATGAAAAAATGAGCCCTAGGGACGGAGGTTAGGGCTCATTTTGGAAACTGGTTTATTTACTTTTTACTTGTACGAATTATCAGGAAATCCGGCTTGTGATATAGATCTGTGTAATCAGGATACTTAGCTAATATCTCATCATTTGGAAGTGGCTCCACCATCTTATCAATGACAAATCCGTCTTCAACTAATGTATTAACTATCGTCGAGAACATCCTGTGATACTTCTTTATATTATCTACAAACCAGCTACTCTCATTCTCCCTTTCGTAGCCGTAACCTTTAAGGTTGAGGTAGATCTTTTCGCCATTCTCATCTCTTGTCCATCTCTCGCCGCCGCTAAAGCAGGTACTAAATGGATGCTCCTGGGAAAAGATAAACTGGCCGCCATCAGCTAAAAGGCTATTAATAGTCTTCACTGCTCCCGAAAAGTCTTCAACATAATGGAATGCCAGTGAACTGATGACTATGTCAAACTTCTCAGTGATCTTGCCAATATCCTCGATTGGCATAAGTTCATAGGTGATCTTTGGATCGCTATTTTCTTTTCTTGCTACTTCCAGCATCTTTTCAGAAATGTCAATGCCATAAACTCTCTCAGCTCCCATACGAACATATTCCTTGCAATGCTCGCCAAATCCGCAGCCAAGGTCTAAGACTCTTTTCCCCTTCATATCTGGAAGAAGTGAGAAAAGAACTGGAATCTCAAAGAGGTCATTGGCGTTCTTCTCGCCAGCTCTAAGTTTCTTGTAACCGTCAAAAAAAGTTTCGTTGTCAAAAATATTCTGCTGTGCCATCTTTTTTCTCCTCCGTCATTTTTTCAAGCATCTGACTATAGTTACTATGATTGAGATCAAACTAACAACGGTCCCAACTATAAGCGTTAAGCCTGGAATAATGATTGATAATACTGGTATTGGATGTCCATGAGCCTCGGGATTCCAAGGTATCAAATGTAAGTCCGCATACATACCAAAAAAAATGCTACACACAAATAATGCTAACATAATAGGTATCCAGATTAGCGCCCTATATGGGCTTTTCGTTTTCTTTTCTTCTATTTGTTCCATTCCCCAACTCTCTCCTTTACAAATATGCTGTGAGCCAGCGTATGAGCCCACTTAACAACTATAACAAAAAACAGGCTAAGGATTCAAACAAATCTTAGCCCGTTTAGCACTTTTCATTTTCTTTTTTGACAAAAACGCTTCATGCAACCTTCATATCATGAAGTTTCTTCACAACTGCGTTTGCAAGATTACTATGTCCGCCTTCATCCATATGCTCGTCATCTACGCTGCTAGGCATCGCAAAATCAGATGCAGCAAGGAACTGATTACCTCTCTTAGAAGCTATGCGCTGATATTCCTCTTTAAGGCCTTTACTGGTCTCAACAGAAAAAGAGTCAAACTCAGGATCTTTTTCCGGTCTCCAAACCTCAGCACCAAGCTCGATTGGAGATACCACAAGGATATTCTCAGGATCAACATACTTTTCTAATTCGTCAAGGCAGATTTCAAGGCCTTTGCCAATGATATGTGGATTGGCGCCAAATCTCTTTTTACAGTCATTTGTACCAAGCATGATGATTGCAGCGTCCAATGGGTAATTGCTCTCAAGTGATAGTGAAAGAATCTCAGCACCCTTTCTAAAAGGTCTAAGCTGATCCTCAAACACTGTTGTCCTGCCGCAAAGCCCATCCTCGATTATTCTCGCATTATCCTTTAATTCTTCTTGCACAAGACTTGTCCATCTGGTGCCCCAGGCGTATCTCTCTGTGGTGCCAGGGATGAGTCCCCAAGTATTTGAATCTCCGAATGCAAGTATGTTAGACATAATTTTTCCCTCTCTCATAATTAACCGCAAACAATCCACATATCTTATGAATTAATCATAAGAGCTGTCAGCCTATCACACAATTAAGGAAAACTTATCGTCTTCTATTGGTTTTAATTTATGTCCACCAAAAATGAGCCCTAACCTCCGTCCCTAGGGCTCATTTTAGCTTCAGAATCGCACTTAAGATTTTCTGGGCAGCCTCGTCCTTACTCATGAGTTCCAGCTGAGTTTCGTTATCTTTTGTTAAAAGAGTTATGACATTAGTATCTACGCCAAATCCAGCTCCAGGGGTCTTTAAGTTATTTGCACAGATCATATCAAGGTTCTTTTTCTGAAGTTTCTTCCTTGAATTTTCAAGCATATCCCTTGTTTCCATAGAAAATCCGCAGAGAATCTGACCTTCCTTCTTGTGAGCGCCGAGCCAAGCAAGGATATCTTCCGTTCTCTTAAGGCTTATTGCAAGATCTGAGCCATCCTCCGATTTTTTGATCTTGTCGTTTGCACATGTTACAGGAGTATAGTCAGCAACAGCAGCTGCCTTAATTATAATATCCTGTTCTTCTGCTCTTTTTGTAACTTCCTCGAACATATCAGCAGCTGAAGTTATCCTTACAACATTTACATAAGATGGAACGTCGATATCTATTGGTCCTGCAACCAGTGTAACGTTGGCGCCTCTCTTTGCTGCTGCTTTGGCAAGTGCCACGCCCATCTTGCCTGTTGAATGATTGGTAATAAATCTTACAGGATCGATTGCTTCTCTTGTAGGGCCAGCTGTTACGAGAACGTTTAGCCCTTCCATATCTTTGTTAAAAGAAACTTCGCTTACTATAGTCTCTAAAATCTTAGCAGGTTCTTCCATTCTGCCTTTGCCAATAGTTCCGCAGGCTAGATAACCATCTCCAGGCGTTACGATCACATATCCGAGCTCTTTAAGAGTCTTGAGGTTCCTCTGAGTCACAGGATTCTCATACATCTTGGTATTCATTGCAGGCGCAATTATCTTGACGCAGTTACAGGCAAGAGCTGTAGTTGTCAGCATATCATCTGCGATTCCGCAGGCAATCTTAGCAATGCAGTTTGCTGTAGCAGGAGCTATCACAAGAGCGTCAGCTTTGTCAGCTAGAGCTATATGCTCAACTTCCCAAGGATGATTTCTGTCAAAAGTATCAGTAACGCATCTATTGTGTGTCAGTGCCTCGAATGTAAGAGGTGTAATGAACTGTGTTGCATTCTCAGTCATTATGACATCAACATTTGCATGCTGTTTTACCAGCTTAGAAGCAAGGTCCGCCGTCTTGTATGCAGCAATTCCTCCAGTTACTCCAAGTAATATATTTTTTCCTTCTAACATCCTACAATCTCCTTACTTATTTGCCACAAAGATATCTCTAAGTCCTCTTAGCAAAAGATCAGGCTCATAATGGACCTTTGCATCGCACTTTATCCATGGAATTACAAGTTTTCCAAGGCCGCCTGTTACTACTACTTTAAGATCTGGCATTTCACTTGTAAGCCTTTTTGCTAGTTCTGATAACATCAGCCCACATCCGGCTACAGCACCGGACATCATGTTTGATGATGTATCTTTCCCCAGTAGTTCTTTTACCTCAGAAGCTCTAAGTTTAGGAAGCTGAGAAGTATGCTCAGCCTCTGCATTTAGAGACAGCTGAACTCCGGGACAGATCATTCCGCCAATTATCCTGCCCTTATGATGAGCATCGCCCAGATCAGCTACAGTAATAGTGGTGCAGGTACCAAGGTCGCACACAAGAACAGGTGCTCCATACATAGTCGTAGCGGCAGTCACATCCACAATACGGTCCATACCGATGCTTCCCGGTTCATATTTAGAAAGATCAATTCCAGTATCAAGAAGAGGCCCCATTAGAAGCGGCCTCTTTCCTGTAATCTCTTTAAGCGCGTCAAGGCAAACGTCATTTATCTCAGGAACTACAGAAGACAAAATTGCCCCCTCATAGGCACATTCTGTTCCGCAAACACCATTTTCAGTAAAGGCATCAAGCAGCTCTTTTACCAAATAATCTCTTCTAGTCTGTATCCTGCCAGTCCGTTCTAGGGACTCTCCATCCCACACCCCGACAACAATATTCGAATTTCCTATATCAATTGTTAATATCTTTCCCATGAAAAGAATCTCATCCTCTGTGAAGCACCTTGGAAAGCACAACTCCAAGAGTACCAGCAAGGATACATCCAATAACGGCCTCAACTGTAGCCTGAACGCCAACCATAGCAACTACGAATGCAAATGGATTTGTAGCGTTGTATTTGGTCACCATACCCTGAACATACTCAGTATTGTAGAAAAAGAGACATAAAGTTCCCATGAAGAATACCGTGTTGAAGATTGGCATAAGAGCGCCAGTGATGTAATATGAAGCCGGCTTGAGCTTACCTCTGTGCAAAGCCTTATAAATAAAGCTAACAAGTGTAGCATCCAAAACTCTTGCTACTACTGCTGTAAAAAATGCTCCGATTGGATTAATGGAAAAAAGTGTTGAAAGCATTAAGCTAGATCCTGTAAAGGCACCAACAAAGCTGTTAAGACCAAACACTAATCCGCAGATGATACCTGCCTGTGGTCCAATAAGCATTGCTGCTAAAGCAACTGGTACAGTTACGATAGAAGCCTTCAGAATTGGTGTAGGAATTGTACCGAGAACGGTATTACCCATGATCAGAACGATTGCGATCATAAGGGCAGTCTCCACCATGAAACGTGTCTTGCTGCTAAGTCCGACTGACTCCTCTGTAGTCTTGCGGCCAAGCATTGATGTGTTATCCATATTTAATTCTCCTTTAGAAAAAAGCTACCGTTTCGGGCGTCCCGAATACAGTGCAACATAAATATAGCAATGTGTTAAATCTATGTCAATTGATTTCACAAAAAATGAGCCCTAACCTCCGTCCCTGTGGCTCATTTTTTTACAAAGTGAGCCCTAGGGACGGAGATTAGGGCTCATAAAATACATAGATCAGAGCTTACTTTTGTAATGAGCACATTTGTGCCTCCAAATAAGCTATCTTCTCTTCCAATTCCCTAATTAACTCTCGAATATTCTCTATCATAATCATAATATCTGCCAAAAACTGTTCAGTCTCTTCTTGGCTCTCCGCAGTATAACCGCACATATCAGTTCTCATTTTTTCTCCAGTCTTTTCAAGGAATCCTCTCCACTCAGCTCCACTTGTCATATCATAAGCCAAATCCAGCTCATAAACTTCATTCTGTATATTTTGATATTTTCCCTCAATAAAATCATATGCATCCTCAAGCTCAACTATATAACCCTCGTACTTAACAATCATTTGCTTAAGTTCATATATTTCCGCAAGAATATGACTCATTCTTTTCCTCCAAAGCTTATTACTTGTCCTGAAATACTACGTGCAATAATTTTATCCTGCTCTATGAGACCATCCCTTAATGATGTTAAAGCATTTGGCAATGACTCCGATGCTTCTAGTCTATACAATTGTGATAACTCATATACATGTTCTAAGATTTTGTTCATATATCGACCACATTGTAGCCCTTCCCAAGCACTAACATTCCTTAAGGGTTCATCAGATAACTCGCACATACTTGCTGTATTTCTAATTTCTTCTACTATATCGGTGAACACTTCTGTGTCCATATAGACCCCGGTTTCAGCCGCTATTTTGCCACATTTCTCCTATCGATAGTATTTTTTAACCTTAATAGAACTATCCTTCATATTTAACTAAGTCATTACCATCAACGAAATAGATTTCCACATCAGGTTGGTACCTTCTGATTGATTCAGCTACATCTCTTATGGCATAATTAGGTACATGATAATCGATAACTACCTGTTCAAGATTCTTAAATTCAGTTAGTAATTCATATCCCTTATCTCCTGGAAGAGACGAATTCTTGTAATAAAAAATTAAAACCGGAACATTTATTTCTAAATTATCCGTTACTTCCAATTCCATAGCGGCCGCATTTAAATCAATAAACATATATTGTAATTTGGCAGTAGCTTCACGTTTTAATTCCGGTATATATTTATCTATACCATAGGATATATCAGTATTATTGAAGAAAAATGTGGGAACACATTGATTTTTATGCCTATTCACAAAACATATATTCATATTATTAGGAAAATATGTTGGGTTTTCCTCAACAAATCTATTATGTCCGTTAACAATATCACATAATTCTTTATATCCCTCCAAATCATCATGATAATCAATAAACAGACATATTTTTGAGTCATCCTCTACGCCACCGTAAATATCTATGTACTCAGTTGAATTTACTCCAATTTCCTCAACCCATTCTGTATATGATGTATTAACGTTATTCTTCGATTTTGATAAATATCCAAAACAAATCACGCCTATTGCCACAATCCCAATCAGCAAAACAGCAAATATATGTATTTTTTTCATGTCTAATTCCTCACTATTTTTGTATTCGTAATACTTGAAAAAGGGCGATTTCTCAAATCATCATTCACTAAATCCTTATATTGATCATAATCTATATAGTACTTTTCTCCCCATGAAGATACTTCCACCAATCTCCTAGTTACTCCAGTAACATCTGTATCTTCGTAAATTGCTGTAGCAACAACATAATGGCTTGTAATCTCACTCTTTATTGCTGAATATGTTCCAGTTGTAGAATCATAACTATAAACTTTAACTCCTACTATGCTTACCTTGTTACTATCAGCAAATGCATTTTCCATGTCATGCATTGCCCATATAACCGGAATTCCATTGCTCAACTGTTTTTTCATATTTTCATAGTCATTTTCATAATCTTGCAAACAGTCCCAATGTGAGGAAATCTCAACTCCATTATCTGCACACATATTCGTTACATAATCCGTCATTTGCGTTGGTACTGACCCTGTAGGCCCATATAATGCCGCTATTCTTCCCATTGACACTTTTTCACGACTACCTGATAGTTGGTCTTTCGCCTCCAAAAATTCACGTACCAACTTTTTATAATCTGCTTGTGATATCTGAGTTTGTCCTGTTAAATACAAATATTGATTAACAGCTGCAATTACTCCGCATCCATTGGTCGCTATTACATCTCCATGATAAGGTTCACCTTTAAACCACTCTTGCTTTCCACCATAGCTTATAGCTGCTGTTCCGGTCGAATCTATATATTTGACCTCAACAAAAGAGTCGCTAACGGTTCCGATTCTAACCCTATTGGCATCAAGAACCGAAAAAGTGTCTGCATATGTCTTCTCAAATCTCTTACCACTAGGTGATTTAAACAGACTATAGTTATATTTTTCTTTAGCATTCTGAAATAATGTCTCTGTAAATGCCCTCCCAAGACCAACTGTAGTTATCACAAACTTTTTCACATCCATTGGCAGTGTTTCTACGTTTATCACATCTAAAGCTGCTTTTGTTTTCTGAATTCTGGTAAACAAATCAGCTATACAACTATGTATCTCAGATGAATTCAAATTTTCCACAACAAGATCATCATACTTTATAAATTTGCTAATGCATTCATCTAAAAAGCCACCATTACCGCATAATTCTTCATATGTCAATCTAGCTCTTGCATAACTTGGAGGTATTGCTCCTAGATTGAATTCTCCAAATTTAGCAACCACTTCCCGAGCCTTATTTTCTATAGCCAGTGATTCCTGCTCCAAAAGTTCACTTTGCCCTTGAAAATAACATTTTTGCTTGTTAAGTACATCCATATCTAATCTAGCATATGATGCAGAATCCACTTTCTCTCTGAATAGATTTTCAGCATCAAAATACTTCTCCATCATAATTTTATGGACTGCAATGACATCCAACATAAGCTGAGATTGTTTTTCTAACATAAATTGCTTAGAAGCATCTGCTGCTTTACCAATATAAGCACTATTCTCACTATATTTTTCACATCCTCTTACAAATAAAGCCGCAAAAGTTTTATATCTATCAACTACTGATTCTAACTCTTCATTGAATTCAGCTACGCGTTCAGCATCATACTTTAGGGGCATTTCTTCATTTCCTTATTCGAAATATTTGTAATACAATCGTAATATTTTACCATGCATTCCTTTGTCCCATCAAGCATACAACGCCAAAAATGAGCCCTAACCTCCGTCCCTAGGGCTCATTTTGTAAAAAAATGAGCCACAGGGACGGTTGTGGCTCATTTTGTAAATCACTTATTGCTATTAAGTTCTGCCATCGCCTGGTTTAGTGCACTCTTGACGATATCGTCCTCTGGGTTTCCAGAAGTTGCACCTTTAGCTGCGCCCTTGGCGCCTGCTGCCTTGGCTGCGGCCTTCATGGCTTCAACCTGCTGTCCAGCCATCTCGATAGCCATCATCCTATCCTTAGGGATCATGATGCCCTGTCCTGCAGGATTGATGCTGATTCCATCCTTGTCCTGAACAAACTTAAGGATGTCCTGATATTTAAATACTGCTGCGTTCCACTCTGGACCAGCAAGTTTCTTGGTAAATTCAATGGCGTCAGTGTAGATTGGAAGGAACTGCTTGCCATTTGGATCCTTCACGATAAGGAACTTGATCTTGGTGTCCTTACCCATCTTCATTCTGCCATCTTCTGTAGTCTCAACAGGACCTTCGTGCTGCATAGGAACAATGAAGCTTCCTGAACGAATAAGAGAGATCATTCTCATCTCTTTGGCCTTAACGATCTCAGGTCTCTTCTCATAGTTTACAGGCCACTTAACTTCCCCAAGGAAATCAAGCATAGCAAAGTTAAGAGCTGGGTTAACAGGAGAAGCATCCTTCTTGTCATTATTCCAGTCCATAGGAGAAGCTACGATCTCACTTCTCTTAAATCTTGCTCTGTAAGCGCCGTTATCAACCACAAGATTATCAATTCCAATGTAATAAAGGTAATCAAAGAATCCCCTCTTAACATTGGCTGGAAGCTGGTCATTCTCGACCTTACACTTTCTAACGACAAGTCTTCTAAACTGCTTGGCAAAAAGCTCTACTGCCTTATTTGCAATCTCCTCTTCGAGGTAAACATTTCCAAAACCATGATCAATGAAAGGATAACCTGTTGCTGCGTCGTATAGAACGTACAGATACTCTGCATCTCTGACTCTTCCAAGTACTTCATTGTAGATGTTTCTGTGGTTCTTTTCAAAGCCAGGAAGTGGAGATTTCTTGTGATACATCTCAAGCGCTGTTAAAAGAAATAGCAACTCCTGACTTGATAATGACTTAATAGTATCAGCTGAGATCTCCTCCTCGTAGATATAAGGTCCGATCTCGTCCTTGCGCTCATCTGAAACAGTCTCATCCATTAAGACTTCCTCTGTGCCCTTGGCATTTACAGGATTGATCTTCTGGATCACAGGCCATGAAAGGTCTGCATGTGCCTCTTTAATTTCCTCTATAGTTTTTTCCTTTTTTACGGCAAGCTCCTGCTCTACCTTGGCAGCGTCGTCCTCACCCTTTTTTCCACCGAATAAGTTAAAAATACCCATTTATTCCTCTTTCCTAATACTTATATTTCTCTGATCCCCAAATATCACATTCCGTAAAATGTCTGTGCAGCCTTAGCAAGATACTCTGGATCCTTGCTGCCTGCTGACTCATAAGGAGAATGCATAGCAAGCTGTGCAAGTCCGATATCTACAGTGTTTACTGCAACCTGAGTTGTTGAGATATTGCCAAGTGTTGAACCTCCAGGAATATCTGAACGGTTAGTAAATGTCTGGAAAGGCACCTTGGCCTTATTGCAGACATCCTTGAAAAATGCTGCAGATACAGCATCTGTTGTATATCTTTGATTAGCATTGTACTTAATTACAATACCCTTGTTCATTACTGGCTTGTTAACCGGATCAGCCTTCTCAGCATGATTTGGATGTACAGCGTGAGCATTGTCAGCTGAGATCATGAAGCTGTTTGCAATTGCTGTAAAATACTGCTGGTTAGTTCTTCCAAGAGCCTCATTGATCCTTGTAAGTGTATCCTTAAGGAATGTAGAAGCAGCGCCCTGCTTGGTTCCGCTTCCAACCTCTTCATTGTCAAATACGCAGTGAACAGGCACATTATCAGAATCCTTAGAATTCATAAATCCCTCAAATGTAGTGTATACGCACTCCTGATCATCAAGTCTTGAGCTGGCAAGATATTCGTTATTGGCACCCCAATACGTTGGAGCCACCCTATTATAAAGGAACAGGTCATGTCCCAGAATATCAGCTTTCTTGACCCCAGCATTCTCAGCTATCATGTCAAAAAACTTATCTTTTGAAGTTTCATCACCAAATAATGGAAGCATGTCTGTCTGAGCGTTATACTTGTATCCCTCATTAGCCTCGCGATTCATGTGAATAGCTAGTGAAGGAAGCATTACAAGGTCTCTATCCACATTTACAAGCTTAGACACAATGCCATTCTTCTTATCTTTAACAAGCACGCGGCCTGCAACAGATAATGGTCTGTCAAACCAAGGAGCACAAAGCATTCCACCGTATTTCTCAACGTTAAGCTTAACGTAAGCTCCTGAAGCCTCCATCTCAGGATTTTCCTTGATCTTAAAAGAAGGAGAATCACTGTGGCTTGCGATCATATAAAAGCCCTTGAAGTCCTTCTTAGGAATTCTAAAAGAAATAATGGAAGAATCATTTCTTGTAACAAAATACTTACCCTTCTTAAGCTTCCATTCTTTCTTTTCATCGAGCTCTTCATAGCCATTTTTAATAAGCTCTTTTTTAAGATTCTCAACTACATGAAAACATGTAGGAGATACATCTATAAATTCGAGCATTCTATCTGATATTTTTTTCATGATCATTGCCTTTCTTTTTACAACATTCATATTTCAGTAGTATATCACATGCCGTCCCATTTTTCTCGAATATGTAACAAAAAAGCCATCATCCCATTAAAGGATGATGGCTGTAAACTGATCAAAATATTTAAGCATAGAATACCCAAACAAAAAGATATCCCATAATTACTGCTGTCATTGTGAATGGAACTCCGATCTTCATGAAATCTCCAAAGGATACTTCATAACCTTCTTTTCTGAGCATTCCTACTCCGGCGATATTAGCAGATGCACCGATAGGTGTAAGGTTTCCACCAAGTGTTGCTCCAACCAAAAGTCCAAAGTAAAGAAGAAGTGGATTAACTGTCATAACAGCAGCAAGACTTGATAATACAGGGAGCATAGTTGCTACATATGGAATGTTATCAATAAATGCAGAAACCGCTACGGAGCCAAAAACTATGACAGTATAGAGAAGGAATACATTTCCCTTTCCTGCACTAGCCATTAGCTGAGCAATATCATCAATAAGTCCGACATTTGTGATACCTGCAATTACACAGAAAAGTCCTGAAAGAAGAAGCATTGTGTCATAGTCGATTGCCTTAAGGGAATGCCACATACTGTCAGTACTCTTGCTGGCAATGATCTCCCAAACGATATTGATGATACCCCATACCATACAGATAACACCATTTGTGATTTCTGGTTTGTTTGGGAAGAATGATGCCACAATAAGGAATACTACATGTCCAAGCATCGTAATTGTAGGAATATAGTCAGTTACCTCTGTATGCTCATCTGATTTCACAGGCTCTTTGTCCTTGCGGAACATAAACATCATAATAGGAACTGTAGCAAGAGCTCCAAGCTCTACTGCAAAGAACATACCAGGTTTTCCCTGCATCCAGAAGAAGTCATTGAAGTCCATCTTGGCTGCACCCGCAAGCATGATAGAAGTTGTATCACCAACAAGTGTAGCAGCCCCCTGAAGATTTGATGAAACTGCGATACAGATTATCATAGGTACAGGTGATATCTTAAGTTTCTTGCAGATAGCAAGTCCAACAGGAGCAACCATAAGAAGTGTTGCTACATTATCAATGAAAGCTGAAATAATACCTGCGAACAGTGACATAAAAATAGTCACCCACATAACATTTGGTGCTAATTCCAAAATTTTATCTGCAATCAGATTAGGCATCTTGGATTCAATGAAATAATCAACGATTACCATTGTACCAAAGAGCATCATAAGTATGTTCCAGTCAACAGCACTAAAGACCTCTGTTACAGGAAGAATACCTGTGATAACAAAAATAGCTGCTGTACAAAGAGCTACAATTGCACGCCTCTTTGGAAGTGCTATCAAAAAAACGTACATAGTGATGAAAAGAATAATTGCCAGTGTTTTCATAAAATCTCCTCTTGTTTTTTCTTATGGCAAGATCTATTAACGGCATCTGCAACCGTAAAAAAAGACCTTTACCATAGCAAAAGCTATGATAAAAGTCTTGCTGTCAGTTATAAAATACTTTAACCTTAGGCCGGACTCGGATACTGATCAGTATCGTCTTGACGGATCCGGCAGCCAGCTCACAAGCTGACCAGCTACTCCCTTTTATCAGGACACCAGTTAAGTTTACGGAATAATAATCATTTTGTCAATTGATTGCTATTTCGTTTATTGTATCACATTATACACATCATTTTATGAATAAAAACGAACTTTTAAATTACTGTTTTCTAAACAGGCATCACAGCAAAGCCTTTTGAGCGTACCCATATATTTGCCCAAACTATCAGCAGTTCCAGAAACATTATAAAAGATGATATTCCACTCCTGTAGATTTTCAGTCAGAACATCATATAATGCATCAAGATTTTTGCCGTAATAATCAGGAAGAGGCAGCTCTTTTACCAATAAATCCTGCAACTCATCAGAAGTTGTAACACCTGATAGATCAATATAAAAAACCTTCTCCATCATCACCCCACCGGCATATACAGAAGTTCAAAGGTCTCATAATGATCTTCCGTATAATAAATGTATCCATCATCAGAATAGACTATCCTCTTACTTCCACGGCTCTTTTGCCCGCGAGTATCTATGTCGCACTCATGATACGTCTTGTCCTCAGGAAGGCGTCCTTCATAGTTACCAAAGTAATCTCCGCCAATGCTCATACCAGGTGCATATTCCTCCAGAGAACCGCCTGTCCAGCCAAGCTTTTTAGCTTCCTTCTTGGTAATATAATTGGAAGGAAGTTTGCCATAAGTCTGAAGGTAACTGGCCACATCTTCTTTACTGTCATAGATTCCATCTTCAGCTATATTAGAATCCGGCAAGTCTACATCTGACTTCTCGATCCACTCTACAATGATGTCGGCAGCTTTTTGCATCTGCTCTCTGTTTGTAATAGTTGGTCTGCCATCACCTGCCTGCAATCCATAGCTTCCGAAGTACGAATGATTACCACCTTCAATAGCGTACTCCGTAGAATCCTCAGGCCATAACATTTTAGAATTCTCGTATTTATCAAAATTTAAAACTTTATCTTCTGTACCATAAAGTGATAACAGGCTCAAATCCAGGTCAGATAGGTCACTTGCAGGATATGATGCGCATAGGATAAGTCCCTTATATTCTTCTGCATGTTCTGCGATATATGAAGATGCTGCAACTCCGCCCAG
Organism: Butyrivibrio hungatei DSM 14810; assembly: GCF_900143205.1. Taxonomy (GTDB): domain Bacteria; phylum Bacillota; class Clostridia; order Lachnospirales; family Lachnospiraceae; genus Butyrivibrio; species Butyrivibrio hungatei. The sequence goes on from NZ_FRDH01000003.1 coordinate 654,361, forward strand.
TGAATGTCCCGCAAGATACCAGTCACTTTCTTCGCAGATCGCAACTTCGTCGGTATATCCTCTGGTTATTATATCTGCAGCGTCAATTCTTAAAAAAGCCAGGTTTTCTGGCATTCTAGGTAAGATACATACGATTCCGCGGCCTGCAAGTTCATACATAAAACCACTATATGCACTGTATTCAACTTTACCACCCGGATAAAAAACTATAACAGCCTTTATTTCCTGATCTTTCGGAATAAATACTGTTCCATTGTGATCGGAAAAAGAATCAACTTTGCCCTGAAACTCCTCTTCAACAGCATGGATAGTATATTTATCTTCCCTGTAACAGTTACTGCTATATACCTTAAACGCCACTGCGGCGATCAGGATAAGCACAAGAAATCCAATAGCGATCCTTCTTGTATGCTTTCTTACCTTATTCATCAAAAAACTTACCTTTCTCCATGGATCTTAGTATCCATTATATCTATTAACGCCTTGGCACTGCCAAAGTCATACTCTTTGCCATTTTCACTGCAAATGGCACGTCCCTGCCATGTGGCTTTCTGTCTAAAAGCGACCTGAACTACAAAAGTAGCAAGCTCGCCCTTTTTGTTCTGGATATTTCTGGTTCCGCATTTCTTTTGGATCTCGTCGATTGGAAGCTTGTCTGTCCGTTGAAGTTCCTCTGACCTCTTAGTTGAAGTGAACTCTCTCTGTTCAAGCCCCTTCTGTGGAAAATCCCATTGATCATAGAGATTATCCATTTTAATGACCATATCAGCCACATTTCCAAAAGCAATTGCATCATCAGAATACTGATGCCATATCTTACCCTGAAGATCCCCCTCTTCAGCTGAATCTATGCATATGCATACTAAATTTCTTGCAAAAAGAGCTTTCTTTGTCTCTCCCATTTTGTCTCCCCCGTTCAATTGCAAGTATGAATTCTAACATATATTTTATTGTATATCTAATTATTTTTCTATAAAAAGCATATCGCCTGTGGCATGCCCTTTTAACACATAGAACATCCAGCTAAATATCCTTTATGATAAAAACCTCCCGGGTAAAATTCTTACCCGGGAGGCTTAGGATTAGCTTAAACTTCTATTATTCCTGCTCTTCCTTGCGCTTTTTTGTAAATACAAGAGATGCAACTACTGCTGCTGCAATCACAATTGCAAATACTCTTGAAGTATTATCCGTTGTATCCTCTGTTCTAGCGCGTCTTGCACCAAGTACTGCCTGTCCATCTACAGGTTCCTCTCTTCTAGCACCAAGTACTGCCTGTGCAGGTGCTGGTGTAGGTGTAGGTGCTGCAGGTGTAGGATTGTCAGGTATTGGTGTAGGATCACCAGGTTCGTCTCCACCACCGCCACCAGTAATTGTTAATACGCCAGGAATGATTGTAAATGTGTAGTTTGTGTACTCCATTTCAAGTTCTTCCTTGGTCATATTTGGTGTGATTGCATATGTTCCAGGAGCCTCTCCACCTACTCTACCATATCCAAGATCAAGTGTATCATCTCCCTGAAGGCCTGTGATAACTCCTGTAAACTGAGGATCAGCAGTATTCTGTGCCTTTGTAAAGCTATTTACAGTGATAGTAACTTCAGCCTTATCGATCACAAGCTTTCCAAGCTCATACTTAATATCAAAGTTCTCAGTTACTGGTTCTTCACCTAGCATAACTTCTGGTTCGCCGATGAATTCAAATGCATATTCACCAACCTCTGTTCCAAATGCATTTACTTTTGCACCCTTAAGTACATATTCTACACCTTCGCAGGTAAATGTAACATCTCCATCCTCTGCGGATGCTGTAATTCCAAAGAAGCTTGCTATCTTATTAAGAATTGCATTGATAGTAGCCTGTACTGGATTCTCAGAATCTTCTACACCAACTCCTGCAAGGATTGTGTAGCTCTGCCTTGTTCCATTGTATGGTGTGTGTACATCATCTGACTTAAGTACTAATGAGTATGGCTTTTCACGATTTATGATCTCAAGAAGTCCATCCTCTACTTCAAACTCTACTTCGAAGTTATCGTTGCTGTTAGTAAACTGTGTCTTAGCAAGGTTCATTGGATATTCACCCTTAACAGTTCCCTTTGCAATAGCATCGTTCTTAGTATCTGCCACTCCGTCGCCATTGTAATCAAATACTATATATTCTTCTTTGTAGATCTGCTCAATGTCCTCAGCATCGCCTTCAAATGCTACTGTATAACCTGTAACATTCTGTTCACTTCCATTAAACTCCTTAACATCCTTATTACCAGTAATAGAAACTTTGACTTTAAGAGGCTCGATAGTAATCTCACCATCAGTTATTTCAAACTTAACATTATCAAAGTTATCATTTGTATTAGCAAAATGTTCTTCCAGAAGTCCCATTGCTGTTGTACCAACATCGGTTCTCTTAACTTCCTTTGGTCCAGAGAATGTAAAGTCTTCTTCTGTATAAAGATTGCTGCTAATATCTGTTACTTCATATCCTTCTACCTTCTGCTCTTTTCCATTGTATGAAAGAGTATTCTTGTTTCCAGTGATAGTAACAGTTACGCTGATAGGAGTAATCTCCTGATAACCATCTTCTACTTCAAATGTAACCTTTGCAAAGTTTTCATTAGTATTTTTAAACATGTCTGCTGCAAGGCCCATTATAGTCTTACCAGCATCTGTTCTAGCTGCAGATGGTCTGCTATCCTGATCAAGTACTACATTTGATCCTGCAGTGAAGGTGAAATCCTCATCCGTGTAAAGCTCACTACTTGATTCATATGTGTAACCAAATACAGAATGCTCATTTCCATCATATTCAGTAGTATTCTGTGCACCAGTAATCTTTACCTTAACTTCATCTACAGGTACAATTTCCTGATAACCATCTGTAACTGTAAATGTAACTACATCGAAATTGTCTGAAGTATTCTTGAAGTTATCAGCTGTAAGCTTCATATCAGTCTTTCCAGCGATCTTTCTGGTTGCGATAGGTTCGCCGTTTTCGTCAACTTTAACCTCTCCAGCCTTAACAAATTCGATATCATCTTCTGTATAAAGATCTGTGCTGATAGATTCTACTTCATATCCTGTTACTGTATGATCTGTATTATCAAACGTTGCTGTGTTCTGGGCACCTTTGATAACTACGGTTGCATTTATCTTAGTAATTTCCTGATAACCATCTTCGATCACAAATGTTACATTATCAAAGTTCTCATTTGTGTTTTCAAACATCGTGTCAGTAAGACTCATTTCTGTCTTACCGGCATCTGTTCTCTCTGCTGATGGCTCACTAGTTCCTGTAAAGTTGACATCAGTTGCTGGATCATAAAGTGAATTATCTGCTTCTGCTGTATAACCTGTTACAGAGTGTTCTTCGCCATCATATGGAGTTGAATTACGATTACCTTTGACAGTTACTGTTGTGCTGATCTTATTGATCTTAAGTTCACCGTCTTCAATTACAAATGCAATTTCTTCAAAATTATCATCTGTTGCACTGAACATGTCCTCAGTAAGACCCATAGGATATGTTCCGGCGTTAGTCTCTGATACAGATGCTGTTCCATCAAACTCAACCTTGCTAATATCAAAGAGCTCTGAATCAGCTGCCTTTTCATAGCCGCTTACTGTGTGCTTTTCACCGTTGTAATCAAATTCATCAGTATGTCCTGTGATGGTAACAGTAACCTTATCTGCCTTAGTGATATTTACATAACCATCAGTTACATTAAATTTAACTTCGCTAAAGTTCTTAGTATTTGCATTAGCAAACTGACCAGGCTTAAGACCTATAAATGTCTTACCAGCTTCTGTTCTCTTAGCTGCTGGCTCTCCGCCTACTAATGTCATTCCTTCTTCTGCTGTGTATGTAAAGTCTTCTTCTGTATAAAGAGCTGTTGATGGGCTAAATGAATAGCCAGTTGCCACATGCTCTTCTCCATCATACTTAGCATTTTCAATAGCACCAGTAATTGTTACAGTAACGCTGATAGGATTGATTGTCTGATATCCATCATGTACTTCAAATTCAACATCTTTAAAGTTATCACTGATATTCTTAAACTGAGCTACTGCAAGACCCATATTATATGTTCCTGCATCAGTTCCCTTTGCTACTGGCTCACCTTCTTCAATTTCCATGTCACTAGCAGGTGTGAATGTGAAGTCTTCTTCTGTATAAAGAGAATTGCTGATCTCTACTGAATATCCAGCTACTGAGTGCTCTTCTCCATCATAATCTGTCTCATCATTCTCACCAGTGATAGTTACTTTTACAGAGATAGGAGTGATCTCCTGGTAACCATCAGCAACTATGAATTCAACCTCTTCAAAGTTATCACTATTATTTACGAACTGTCCTACTGCAAGACCCATATTATATGTTCCTGCATCAGTTCCCTTTGCTACTGGCTTACCATTGTTATCAAGCTCCATATCTTCAGCTGGTACGAAATCGAAATCATTCTCTGTGTAAAGAGGATTGCTGATGGATACTGTGTATCCAGATACTGAATGCTCTTCTCCATCATAATCTGAGGTATCGCTATTACCAGTAATTGTAACTGTTACTTTTCCAGCTGCTGTAATAGCCTGATAACCATCTGTCACATCAAATTCAACATTTTCAAAGTTGCCAGACTTATTACTAAACTGTTCCTTTGCAAGACCCATAGGAGTTGAACCAACTTCTGTTCTTCTTGCTACTGGCTTACCTTCTTCTACATCCATGCCACTAGCAGGTGTGAATGTGAAGTCTTCTTCTGTGTAAAGAGAATTGCTGATATCTACTGTGTATCCTGATATTGAATGCTCTTCTCCATCATATGTTGTTGTATTGTTATTACCTACGATAGTAACCTTTGCACTGATCTTCTTGATGGTCTGTGAACCATCTTCAACCACGAATGTTACGTTTTCGAAGTTGTCATTTTTGCTCTTGAACATATCTGTTGTAAGACCCATAGAAGTCTTACCAGCATCTGTTCTCTTTGCTACTGGCTCTGTTCCATCAAGTTCAATATCATCGCCAGGTGTGAATTCCACATCATCTGCTGTAAACTTAGAATTTGTACTTGTTACAGTGTATCCCTTAGCAACATGTTCCTGACCATCGTAATCATTAGTCTTAACATCACCCTTAATAGTTACTTTTGTTGTGATCTTCTTGATCACAAGCTGTCCATCAGTCACTACGAAAGTAACGTCTGTAAAATCAGTGTTAGTATTTACGAAGCTGTCACTATCAAGATTCATCTTGTATGTGCCAGCATCTGTTCCAGAAGCCTTTGCCTCAACGCCTTCTGCAAGATCGAAGTCATCTTCTGTGTAACTTGTATCACTGATACTTACTACTTCATATCCAGTTACGCTCTGCTCTTCGCCAGTGTAATCCTTAGAATCAGAATTACCCTTAATAGTTACAGTTACCTTAACTGGAGGATAAACAACGTTTATAACCTGAGGTACTACATTACCATCAGCATCGTACTGCTCAACATCCATTGTGTATGGAGCATCAACCTGAGATCCATCTCCATAGCCCTTAGCTGGCTTATAAGCCTGAACGATATCATTACTAAGTGTTACATCGTCACCTACATTAGCCTGTGCAGGTGCTATATTACTTGGAATCTCGTTTGCTGTAGCAACGCTTCCCTTATAGTACTTAACAATGTATGTAGCCTTCTTCTGCTTCCATACTGCATAGAGTGTGTTAGTTGAAGGGTTACCCTCATTGTTCTCATTATCAGCTATGATATATTCTTTGCCGAGAGCAATCTTAACTTCACCCTGAGTAGCAGCAGTCTTATCAATATTCCAGCCAATTAGTTCCCAACCATTTCTCTTAAAACCGTTGCTTAATGCTTCTGCAGCTGACCAAGCTGTGATAGCCTCATTGACACGGATCTTGTGCATTGTTCCATCAGTGCCTTTAACCTCAGTAACAGTAACTGATCCGCCCTCGCCACCGTTAGCATCATAGACAACCTTTGTATAAATATCATCTATTGTTCCTGTCTCAACGTAAAGAGCTTTAAGAAGTACATAGTTGATCGTCTCTTCGCCTTCAGTCTTAGTTCTGATGTATGAATCATCAATCACAAAGCTACTATTTGGATAGAATGTAGCTACTACTGAATCATCATTCTTAAGAAGCTGCCATCCTACGAAAGTAAATCCTGTAACAGGCTTAGCTGGGGATGTAACTATTACTGTTGAATCAGAAGCATATGTTGCGCCATCACGATTTTCATCATCAAGCGTTCCTGGAGCTGCATCATAAACGATATTAACTCCACCTACTCTTCTCCACTTAGCATAGAGATTTACATTACCTGTAACTTTACCATAATCATATGGATTGTCATCTGCATAATTGAACCAACCTGCAAGTACATAGCCTTCGCGAACGAAGTTCTTCATGATAGCATCTTTGTTGGCTCCATCTGCACCATAGTATGGCTTCCAGCTTGTTCTCTGGCCATTTTTGATCTCAACTGTATCATATCCAGTTGTTGTATCTGGATTTTTATCATTATCTACGTTAAGGTCAAGGTTAAATACGAATCTATTCTTTGTCCAAACAATGTATGCTCTTGTGTTGTTGTTAGCAGGCATTGTCTGATCCCAGTTAAATGGAACTGCTCCTATAGGATCTGCCCAAAGGATTCCACCATCATCTGTTTTCTTTGCTTCATATCCATCAGGAGCTGCAACCGTCTTTGCAAAAGACTCAGAGTTATTCTTCTGGCTACTAAGTGATGCGCCATAAAGAACTGAAATATCATCCTTCTCAACATGTACAGTTGTATCATTTGGCTGATCTGTAGCAAGGTCTGTTGGCTCTAATACACTTGCAATAGTAAGCTTGTAGGAGTTTCTCTTATATCTGATATAGAGATCCTTATTATATATTTCTACCTTTCCACTTGCAGGTATATTACTCCAATGCTTTCCATCTGTTGAGTATTTATCTACTGTAAATCCATCATACTTATTAGAGAAAGTAAATGTAATATTTGTATCATCTTCTACTTTTGCTGTATTTGTAGGATTTGTAGGATAGTTAATTCCATCAGGTTCCTGCTTGTAGTGTCTATAATAATGACTACCTGTTTCATTCTCATTACTATAGAAATCCTGATCTTCCTTCAAACTAAACTCTGCAAGGAATGTCATACTACTTCCAGAAAGAACATACCTACGATTCTGATATTTTACTGTTTTTCCTTCATGCCATTCTCTTGTACTTGGCCATGTATAGCCATATTTATCAATTGTCTGACCATAGAGACCGTGCATTTCTTTACAGTCCGCATATTCAGTAATATTAGTTACAGTTCCAGCATTAAATCCATTCTGAGTGATACTACATGTATAGAACTTATAAGTAATAAGCTTTCTGTCATATCTTACATTTACAATTGTTGTTCCCTTAGGAGAAATCTCTTTCTCGCCTACTTCTGTATCTGAGTTTTCTACTTCATATGTTCTATATGTAAATCCTTCGTATGTCCTTGTAAGTGCATCACCAAGCATTGAGCTAGTGATCTCAGCACCAGCATTATAATTAGAAACTACAAAGCTTGATTCATAGTCATATGTCTTAGCATCATTAGCTGCATTTCTATCATCTTCAATAGACTGCTTCCAGATAACTACTGTGAAGCTTGCTTTGCCCTTCTTCCAACCAGCATAGAGTTCCTGATCACTATCAATTGACTGTGACCAATCAAATGGCTGCTCACATTCTGGATCAAGGAACCAACCAGTAAACTCGTGTCCTGATCTTGTTGGATTCTTTGGCTGTGTAGCCTTGTAGTTTGTCTTAGATGTTACAAATATAGGTGGTGTATAAGATGCACCGCCTCCTGTTCCACCATCATTTTCATGGAAATGGATCCAGTATGCATCAACAACCTGTGCTGTAAGTGTACGGTTGTTCTCATTCTTTGCATCAACCTCTGCACCGTAATCATAAGTAACATCAGCCTTATTCTTCCATCCTACAAAGGCCTGTGTATCTTTTTTAGGTGTAACAGAAACGTTAAGATTGATCATCGCTTCTGCATCATTTTCTACTGTCTTATGAAGAACCTGAACTACTTCTTCATCAACACCAATGAGGGTTACATAATATGTTGACTGGATCTTAGCTTTTACAACTATTTCTCTTGTACTTGTAATGTCATTCTTAAGGTCAAATACCGGCTGGTCTTCTGTACCTTCAATGTACCATCCAAAGAACTCCTGGTTCTCACCAAGTGTAGGAATACCAGGGTTGTTCAATGTCTCACCGTTCTTAACAGACTGCTCATTTACTACTTCCCAGCTATCTGTTTCGCTGTTGTATACCTTGAAGATATAAGTCTCAACCATACGAAGTAACTCTTCTTCGTTATCTTCAGAAGCAATGATATAAACTGAGAATGAATCTGCTACAAATGATCCACCGTCAGAAGAAGCTCCAGCAACCTTCTCTGCACTTCCATCATCATCTTTATGAACTACGCTGAAAACATCACCTTCAAGTTCTGTATTGAGCTTGATAGTAACGTGTACTTTTCCTGCGTCAGCTGGTTCAATCTCATTACCATCTTTATCCTTGAATGTAATATTAACACCCTTAGCCTGCTTAACTTTATCACCAAGAGCATCAATTGCTGCATCCATAGCTTCATCATCAGAGATAGCAGAAACTGTCATAGATGTTTCTTCTGGGAATGCTCCTTCATCAGCTTCTACTGAAACTCTCAAGCCACCATCACTGTCATAGAAGCTCTGTGCAGGCATGTTAACTTCTTCTTTTACAACTACTTCTTCACTGGAAGATGCACTTGCTGCTGCAACAGCCTCTTCCTCTGTAGAAGCACTTGTAGCTGCATCTGCTGCGTCTTCTGCTCCTTCAGATGGAGTTTCATCTAATGGTGTCTCTCCATTATTAGTTGCATCAGTGTTTGCCTCATCCCCGGCACCCTCTGATGCAGCATCTGATTTATCATCTGATTCATCGCTTGATTCATCATCTGATGGTGCATCGTAATCATCGTCAGATGGCTCATCATAATTGTCATCTCCATCTGACTCATTATCGATGTCATCCCATTCAAGTTCCTGAACATCATCACCTGATTCATCTATGTTCTCATCAAGTTCTGATGCGTCTCCAATGGCATAAACCTTTGCGCTTGCGTAGTCACTACTAAATGTAGTTGTAACAAGTGCGAATGCCAGTATGAATGCTAACATTCTGTTCCATTTTCTCAACATAAAAATCCCTCCTCATAAGAAAACCGTTAGTGAAAAAATGTATTTCCAATCATGAAACGAAATGGTCCGCCCCCATCTCGTCCATGTTTTGACTTTGGTTAACTGCTTCATCCATTAGCTTTATAAGTTCCAGCATGCTTCGAAATCTCTGAGTCTTATTTTCATCTGCCCAAGTGACCTTCCCCTGCCACGAGTTATTCTGACAATGCTCAACTTTTACTATGAATGTTCCTTGTTGTTTGTTTGAATTTAAATTTTTTTTCATGTCTATCTCCCTTTGTAGAGATTAATTTAACAAAACCATCATCATACGAATCATCATAATTAAATTTTTTTTTGCAAATTCGATTAAAAAATCTGTGAGGATTATAAAAAAAATCTAAACTCACCAATACCAGAATCCCAAAAAGTGCAGAAATAAGCGCAAAAAAGCGGCTGGAATAAACCAGCCGCTAAAATAAGCAGATCATATTTTTTAATCTATATACATATTTTCTTTGAGCTCTTCTCTTGGAAGGAATGGAGCAAGATCTTCAAGAGGAGGACTTGTAAGAGTTCCGTCAGGTTCTCTTCTTGCTGAGCTTTTTGGAGCCCAAACCTGAGTTGTATCTGTAAATACCTCGCAGAAGACAGGTGCATCTGCTGAAATTACTTCTTTTACCTTGGATTCAAGCTCATCTCCAGTCTTAATTGCCACATAAGGATAGCCAAATGCCTTGGCAATAAGCTCAAATGAAGGGAACGCCAGGTCTCCGCTCTCAGGACCGATACCAACCTTGGAATAATCACTAAAGAGGTTATTCTGAGTAAGTCTGATGGAGTGATAACCATCGTTGTTAATAAGGAACACCTTAACAGGAAGCTTATTGGTAATGATAGTCTGTAGCTCCTGAAGATTCATCATGATACTGCCATCTCCTTCAAGACAGATGGTCTCTTTTTGGCCTGATGCAATACAAAGACCTATTGCTGCAGGAAGGCCGTAACCCATGCTGGCTACTGCGTTGTTTATGATAAATCTGCTGCCTTTTTTGACATCCCACGCCTGATGGCCAGCAACACAGCAAGCTCCGTTACTAACAGCGCAAAGGCTGGCATCCTTGGCATTTTCTGATAAAGTCCTGATAAAGCCATATACATTTACAAGGTCTGAGCCTGTATGACGCTGCTCATCAGATACTACCGGATACTTAGTCTTCCAGGTCTGGCACTGTTTTCTCCAATCATCACCCTCAAATATATAGGAAGATGCCTTATTGTCTTCTGCATCAATTGCGCGGTCCATTGCTTCCAAAAATGTCTTGGCATCAGCACAGATCTTCATATCAAGGTGAAGTGTTGGTTTTTCCATTTCAGCAGGATCAATATCTACCATGATGACCTTGGCAGCTCTTGCCCATGTCTTCCAGGTATAACCAACCTGTCTGATTGAAAGCCTAGATCCAATAACTACGCAAAGGTCTGAGTTCTGTATTGCAAAGTTACCTGCTCTGTCACCCATATTGCCGCCTCTGCCACAATACAATGGATGCTCATCTTCTATAAGGTCAATAGAATTCCAATATGTGCAAACTGGAACTCCAAGCTTATCTACTACTTTTCTAAATGCATCAAAGCCGCCAGAGATACGAACGCCGCCTCCAGCATAGATAACTGGGCGCTTAGCTTTTTTGATCTCTTCTATGACTTCCTTGGCTGCGCGGCCAAAGGTAGTCTCTCCGCCTTCATATCTGGAACCATCAGCCTTTATTACTGAACATGTCTTCTTGGAATCATCAAAAACTCCTGGTTCAAAGCCAATGAGCTCATTTGGATCAATCTCTGCTGCCTGGAAATTTACTGGAACATCGATCCACACAGGACCTGGTCTGCCATCATTCATGAGGTGCCAAGCCTTCTCCATATGATACCTGATGTCCTTAGGATCTTCTAACATCACTGCGTACTTGCAGATATTTTCTGTCATTTTGGTGATGTCGTACTCCTGGTCACCGATGGCACGGGGAAGTCTAGGATTTACCGCATTTGGAGACTCTTTTGTCAAAAGATCTTCCATATACCTTACAGTTGTATCATAGCGAACCTGACCACTTACCACGAACATTGGAAGTGAATCAAGCCAGCCTCCTAGTACACCAGTTATAGCGTTTGTTCCGCCAGGACCGGATGTAACGCAAAGAGCTGCTACCTTATTCTCATATCTTGAATAGCTCTCAGCCGCAATAGCTGCTCCCTGCTCATGATGAAAGTGTGTGCAGTGCATACCCTCTGTATGACCAAAGGAGTTGTTAAGATACATGGCTCCTCCGCCTACAACAGTAAAGCAGTCTGTGACACCTTTTTTAACTAAAAAATCTACTATATAATCTGAAACTCTCATATTCTCTTACCACTTGATCCAAGGAGCTCTTCCTGTGTCAATTAGTTCTGAAAGCTCATCCCTTTCACGGGCTGTGTCCATGCACTTCCAGAAACCGTCATACTTGTAAGCGGCCATCTGTCCGTCTTTTACCAGATTGTGCATAGGCTCTTTTTCAAAGAAAGTAGCGTCGCCCTCGATGTAATCAAATACACCCGGCTCAAGAACCATGTAACCGCCGTTGATTCTGGCACCGTCCATGCTTGCCTTTTCTCTGAAATCTCTAACAACTGAGTTGTCGTCCTTATCAATATCAAATACACCAAAACGCTGACCAGCAAGAATAGCAGTAACTGTAGCGATCTTGCCGTGCTTCTGATGGAACTTAAGGAGCTCGTTCATATCGATATCGCAAACGCCATCACCGTATGTCATGAAGAAGGCTTCGTTACCAACATGCTCTCTGATTCTCTTGATACGTCCACCAGTCATGGTGCTATATCCTGTATCAACTACAGTAACCTTCCAAGGCTCAGCCTTCTGTGAATGGAATGTGGTCATGTTCTGATTTGCAAAGTCGAATGTTACATCGCAGTTGTGGAGGTAATAGTTTGCAAAGTACTCCTTGATAACCTCCTGCTTGTAACCTGCGCAAATGATAAACTCATTAAATCCATAATGAGAATACTCTTTCATGATATGCCAAAGAATTGGCTTACCGCCGATCTCGATCATTGGCTTTGGTCTTAAGTGGCTCTCTTCACTGATTCTGGTTCCGAAACCACCAGCTAAAATTACAACTTTCATTTGTATTTCCTTCCTAAAAAAAACTAACCTCTAAAATACACCCTTAAGTGGATAAAAGCAAATTTATCCTATCTTCGTATCTAAAGCTCTCTCTGATCCTGGCTACTCCTGCTGCCGCTATTTCTTTTCTCAGGTCATCATGCTGCAGATAGTACTCTGCCTTGGCAATGGCATCCTCTATAGAAGAATACATCACACATTCCTGCCCATCTACAAAGTATTCATAGAGCTCAGGCTGATAGGCTGACAGCAAAAAGCCTCCGCTTCCCATGATATCAAGGGCTCTTAATGGGATTCCCGTTTTATTTGCCTTAAGTACAGGACAAAGGTTGATCTTGCTTGCTCTAAAAACCTGTGGCATCTCTTTTAAATAATTGACAGAGCCGCAGTAATCTACATTTGATAAGAGTCTCTTTTCGTCATCAGAAAGATCATAGGTATAGAGCTTCACCTGATGCCTCTTGGACAAAATACTAAGAAGCGTCATCCTCTCAAGGTGTGTTATGTAAGAAGCCACCATCCATGCAAGTTCCTTTTGGCTTACCTGAATAGCATTTTCATTAAGGCTCTTAAATCTCTGCCTTACGCTTTCTGTGAACTCTTCTGTGATCACATCATCCACCAGATATTCGCCATAGATCTGCATCTGTACCTTAACAAGTGCCTCTATGTATCCTTTCTGGTATTCATCCATATGGGCCATGAAGCTTGGAAGCATGGACTCATACAGCTTTCCAACAAAAGATATCTCGCTTTCATACTTGCAATAATCAGTCTGAATGGCACTTAATCTATCCACGTTTACAGCAAGTGGCAGATAGTATACGTTATCAAGTCCTAGATCCTTGTAGTGCTCATAGTCTCCACGGGCAAAGAAGAAAATCTTATTGCATGGATAGTCCATACATTCAGTAGAAACAAGATTGGGCGGACTATCAAAAAACCATGAAACGTACTTGATATCATGTTTGTTGCATACCTTGGATACTACCGGCCAAAAGTTCGTTGTAAGAACAAGGTCGTAGGTTCCTTCTGAAAGGTCTTTTTCCATCTGAGCTGTAAAAACAGGGTCTTCGTACTTATCAACTTCCTTGTCATAAGAAACGTTGTTACACTTGTGGCCCGCTTTGATCAAATAGTACACAAGATCATATTGAATATATGAATTTAGAAAGTCATATAAAAGAATGTTCATCTTTTATCCAAACATATCCTTTCAGAAAAGTACTGTCCGATCCTAACGATCATGTGCAGTACGTCATCTTTTAATTCCTCTGGGAAACAGTCCAGTATTGGCGCAGTTTCAAAGCTAAGTACTCCATCAAAAGAGATTTCTTTTAGTCCTTGGAGCACTCCATCCCAGTCAAGAACGCTGGTGTTTTCCCTGGTTCTAGTAAAGGTAAAAGGCATCTGATGAAGATCGCCGATACCATCGTTCTCATGCATATGAAGGACCTTGAGCCTCTTTCCAAGAATAGTAATAAACTTGTAAGGATCGATTCCCACAAGGTTTCCGTGACCTGTGTCATAGCAAAAGCCCAGAACCTCGGCTCCATACTTGTCGTTAAGTGCGTCTATTCTATCAGCCGCCTTGTAAGCACTACAGCCAGGGCCCTCTTCCATGTGAGCCCCATATCCGTTATAAAGGTTTTCCATGCACATAGTGATGCCATATTCCTTGGCAAGAGGTGCCAGGAACTCAAAAAACTCCTGAGTTTTGTTCCACTCTGCCTCTTCACTTCCATAATACCTTGTGAGCTTAAATCCATGTATTACTATGTTGTGGCATCCTAGAAATCTGCATATTTCCATGCTCTTTGGTCCTACCTGATTCCACAGATAATCATTTAGCTCAGTCTTTTCCCCGGGAACAAATGTAGGATAAGGCATATGCATCTGATTGATTCTGATTCCTGCTGCCTCTGCGCCCTTTTTATGTGGGGTAAAAAACTCTTCAAGTTCATTTATTGATTTATCAAAAAATCTGTTATTAACTCCCTGATAGAGGTCCGTATTTTTCTGATAGTTGTTCAAAGAAAAGTCAGTACAGGAAAAGCCAGCCTTTTTAAGTCTCATGAACCCTTCTGCAGGGTTCTCATCATAGACTACATTCTTACTCTGAACTCCAATTTCAAGGCTCATGACTTCCCTCCTTTCGCAGCGTTTGGATCTGCTGCCATATCAAGTCTATCCATATAGAAGGTGTCACAATACTCATCGCTGAACCATTCGATTGGATTTTTAAGTCCCATCTCTTTTAACTGGGCACTGATCTCTTTGTAATACACATTGCAGATATAAATTGCTGTATCAGGAGACAGCTCTTTTAACTTCTCAGGACTCTCTATAGTAAGCCCACAGAACTCCTCGCCCCATCTTGCGCTATTATTGTCACAGGTAAAAAGAGGCTTGTACTCCTTACCATAATCCTTCATATAGGCACGGCACATATTACCGGCACCAAACAAAACTCTTTTGTCATGCTTCTTAACAAGCTTGTCCATTCCGATGTGCCATGCAAAATGCTCAGCAATCTCATGAGCAAGTGACAGTATAGATGGTCTTATCATATCTGTCATGTTGCCGTAAGTATCTGCAAAATCCATGATAAATGCGCCGTCAAAGTGGATCTGCCTAAGTCCTCTTATCATAGAAAGCCAGTTGGTCTGCTGTCCCTTAAAGCATGCAGTATAAGGAAGAAGCGCAGCATCATGAACGCCGTCAAGGTCTCTGACTATAACTGCCTGGAGTCTATCTCCTATTGGAACTATTATTTCCTTAATGTCCTGTCCGCACAAAGTGGCATTTCCAACATCAAAGCAGAATCCGAAGCGGTCTTTTTGGCCTGCTTTTGCATTAAGTTCATCTATCCACTTAACTGCCTCTTCTGCCTCAGCGCATATTCCTCTTACAAAATGGCCGTTTATGTCCTTTGTCATGTTCTTTAGAAGAATCTTGATATCACTTCCTGCGTCATCAGCTATCTTAGATAATTCCTGGTAAAAAGAACTGTTAACTTCCCATTCTTCCTTTGGAGAAAGTCCAAGAAAGATAGGCGGAACAATGATAGACTCGCATTTTTCTGCTATTGCCAGCTTAAGCGTTTCTTTTGCTAATAGCTTAAGGGTATCGTTGACTTTACCAATGTCAGTTTTTTTACTGTGTATAGATTCTGCAGCAACTGTAGGCGCCATTGCTACTGGAAGGTGCAGGCCCAGTTCTTTTGCAGAAGTCGCAAATGCCTTGTTCATCTCCTCTGAAAGCTTTTCAGGATTCTCTGATAAATAGACTTTTCCCTTCTCCCTCTTATAATTGTTGATCCCAAGATTTTTGAACTCCTGAGGCGAACACAGAACTGCCGCATCCAGCATAGAATACTCAAAGCCTGCCGCAAGTATGTCTTTGATATTTTGTTTTGGTCTTAAGTTTCCAATAATGCCTGCAGATCTGCATATTATCTTCATGATATAGGTCACCTCTATAGTTTGCGTGTCAGCAATTACTTTATAACAATTTCTTTTCGATGAGTTCCTTTAGCTTGGTTGAGCTTGTGGACTGAGTATATGGGAAAAACTCCAGTGTGGCGCCATGTTTTTCAAGGAATTCCTTGAATGAAGCAAATCCCGGATCATTGACATAATCTGTTCCAGAAAACTGCACATCAAAATGATGCATCTTCCAGGCATCCTCTGTTCCATTGAACATATATGGAATTTCTACAGCTTCATCAACATATCTGCAGGACTTCACCATCTCAATTCGCTCGTCAAATGGCACGAACGGCTCAGTTCCCTTGAATCTGCGAACGCCTTCATCAGATACAACGCCCACTATCAGGTAGTCGCACATCTCTTTTGCCCGCCTGAACATATTGAGATGTCCAATGTGATAAAGGTCGAATACTCCGGCAATATATCCCACATGATATTTCTTACCACCTTTTTTACCTACCGTGCTATTCTCGTAGTTTCTTACTGAATCATCACAGATAGGATGACGTTTTCTAGGATATGCCTTACCCGGATCAAATATGCTGTATTCATGGATTCCCATCGCGTCAAGCTGCTTCATTACTGAAAGATAGTTCTTGATGCAGATGATGATCTTGTATTCACCGTGCTTTAGCTTCTTTAACGTCTCAGGAGACCCTATCTCTACACCCTTGAACTTACCATCTGATGGCTGGTAGCCCTCTGGATAGAGCTTGTCCCCCCATCTCTTCTCATTATTATCAAGAACAGCGCTAACTTCATAGTCCTCACCGTATAGTGCAAGGAATCTCCTTGCAAACACGCCGCTTCCAAATAGGATGAGCTTTCTAGTGTCAGCCTGGTCAAAGATATCAACGAACAATCGCTGGTAGTCGTCAACAGAGTAATTCATACGCTGGCGGTTGGCTGCAATTATCTCGCCATTTGCTCGAACATTTTTGTAGTATTCATCAAGTTCGCCGCGGTTCATAACTCTGTTAAAAAAGTCGAACTCTATATTTAAATATTTGCTTCCACCTTGCGTTGTATATGGATTTTGTATGTTATATCTTTTGTACAAAACATCAGGGTCCATGTACTTTCTAAGATCAGCGCTACCGCAAAAGAAAGTAAATACTAATCGGCTCACAAGTACGTCAGCTGGCAGATCTTTTACGCAGAATTCCTGATCAAAGAAAACAAACTTGCCATTAACATACAGACTGTTAAGAGGCACCATATCGATAAAGCCTTCTTTTAAAAGAGGTATCTTCTGACCTCCCCAGTCTTCCTTTTCCTTCTTTAGTCTGCTTCGTTTCTGCTTATCTGTTTCTTTTGGCGGAGCTATAGTCTTGTATTCTCCCAAATGGATTTCAGAAGATTTCATAATGATATCTCTGAATTCATCCATCTTTTCTAAAAACTTTTCTTTATCTGATCTAAGAAGCTGCTCTAAGTAGACTTGTCCTGTAGGTGCGTCAATATAAGGAGTAATGTAGGTTCCTTTCACTATCTTTGCATCTACAACGTCAATTCCCTGTCCTGCAAGCTTCTTACCATTTTCAATAAGATTCTTTAATCTGTTTTCCCCCTCTTTATAAGGAGCTTTTTTACAAACCCTTCCGCTCTCATAAATCGTGGTGATTATGGCGTTTTCTTTTCCCCTGTCTAAGGAACTGGTTATCTGCAGTGCGTCGCAGGGCTTTCCCTTTAAAGGACATTCAACCAGGAATGCATTGGCCATCTGATGGAACATTCCGTTATCCAAAAGACCCTTGTATAAAGCCCTTTCTTCCAAAAAGAGCGATGAAATTGAGTTATATATAGGAAAATGCCTGTTAGACATATCTTCATTAGGAATAAATCCCTCTGAAAACATAAACGTAGGGTTTTCAAGCCCTGAAAAAACTGAATAAAACTTTGGGGTCTTAAATCCAGCACTCTGAAGTTTCGTAGTTATCTGAGACTTGTCATAGGTTCTACCAGCGAATGTGTCCTCAGCCTTACTATAGGCTCTGAAATAATCATCTATTCCGTCCATGACCTGGCCAGTGTAGACGTCTTTATCACCGCAGAAATATCTAATTCCAAGACGATTGTTCATTCCAAGAAGGAGCGTTCCTTTTGGCGATAACTTTTCTCTACATTTGCAAAAGAACTCCTGAATATCCTGTTGCATTTCCAAATATCCAATGCACACGATATAATCAGGCTTTTCGCCGTTCTTTAGACCTTTTAGCCCCTTTAATGATACCTGACTAACTTTTTCTCCATAGCAATCGGAAAGCATTTTAAAAATGGCATCCTTATTACCAACGTACAGGATCTTAGAATTCTCTTTAAATGGATACCATCTGATGATTGCGGTTGGAAGGTCTTTTATTATGTTTTTCGCCTTGGTGCTAATATTCAATCTACAGTTCCTCCAAAACTAATCTATCTTTTTTACATATAACAGATCAGTAAATGCCGTCTTGAATCTTTCCTTGTTGTGCATTACATACATCGCTGTAAGGTTCTCCATAAGGTAACCAGCATAGCGATCTTCTCTGACAATGCCCTGACTATCATAAAAATCCGTAACATCCTTCATAACAGTAAAGGCAAAGTCTGCATATTCATCAAATACACTCTTTTTCATGATCATGAGGTTTGCCCCTGGATAACAAAACGCGTGGCCATACTCTATTAGTGTATCGGCATATTCAGGAAAATGCCTTATAAGTGCCTTTTCCATTAGTTCCCAGTCCTGTTTTGGAATATATCTTGGGCAAAAGAAATCTTTGATAGGCGCCCCTACAAGCATTGGAGTGGTAACTACTATATCTATTCCATTAGTTTCTATCTTTTGCAGGTCTTTTTCATCAATATCCATATATCTGGCATAGTGGTAAAGCCCCACATAGTCTGCGTCATGGGCATTCTTCCACATCCAGTAAAGAGCTGTGCCTTCAGAGAAATCACGATTTAGCTTGGAAATATTTTCTCCCGTATCGTCTCTATATTCACAGATTTGATTGCTTGTCAGGGCTGCACCAACCTGAATATCATCTACAAATGCAGGCTTATCTAATAAAAGAGGCGCTACATCTGATGAGCAGCGTGCTCTAAAGATCTTAATCTTTGAAAGATCAGCATCACCTGATGCTTTCTCATCTTTAAGAAGTCTTATTTTTCCATATGAATGCTCAAAGCTTTCTTTTAACTTATCCTTTTCAAAAAAAGGATATCTTATGGTTACTTCATTTTTTAAGACCATATAGTAAAAGCGATAATTCATGCCTTCTCTTGTCAGATGGCAAAAGCCATATTCGTCATATGGCATCTTCTCAACTTTTACTTCCTTATCCAGGCTTTCAAAATATCTCTTAGCTTTTATGTACTCATATAAAAGCCTGTCTTCGCTTGAAAGTGGAATAATGTTTGAAAAATGTTGCTCAAGCAGGCCCTTTTGTGCTTCCTGAATGTAATCTTTCTTGGCTAATGCCAATATTACAGGTGCATTCTTATCTAAAGAATCATCACTAAGTGAAAATACTGGTATCTGCTCTATATTTTTGTCATTTTCATTTATATTTTTGACAATAAAGCCCTTAACAAGGTCTTTATAGCCGCATTTATCTATAAGTGCCAGCATTTCTCTACCTCTTTTGCCTGCACCATACAAATAAAACTCTATTCCGCGTGAAAATAAGTTATCGAATGACATGATCATTGGTTTGCCCTCTATAACAATTGTATATACATTTTGGGTGTTTTTCAAAATGTTTTATGCAACAGGGTTGCTTTTTGGGTTGCTTTTAGGGTTGCCTCTTGCATTATATCGCTACAGCGATATAATGATATTAGAGGAAATAATATTATGAAGGAAATCATTTATCACGGATCAGATCACATTATAGAAAAGCCCGAATATGGCCTTGGTGCAACGACTAACGACTATGGTCGTGGATTTTATTGCACCAAAAGTCTTGAACTTGCTAAAGAATGGGCATGTGGAAAAGGTTCTGATGGCTTTGCAAACAAATATGAACTAGACTTGGATGAATTAAAAGTAATCAATCTAAATCAAGAACCATACAACATATTAAATTGGCTAGCTGTGCTGACTAAGCACCGTACATATTGGCAAAACAGCAGCATATCAGCTGAAGCTAAGGCATATTTGCAAGAGCATTTCTATGTAGACATATCTGATTATGATGTTGTCATCGGATATAGAGCGGATGATTCTTATTTTTCCTTTGCTCAAGATTTTGTTTCCGGAACTATATCACTTCAAAAGTTGCAAAGAGCAATGCACTTGGGAGAACTTGGCGAACAAATTGTGCTCATAAGCAAAAAAGCTTTCTCTCATATTAAATACTTAGGAAATGAGTCTGCAGAATCATCTATATACTACAATCAAAAAAATGACCGAGATAAACGTGCAAAACAAGCATACAGATCAGAAAAGAACATAACTGCCAATCTAGATGAGCTTTTCATTCTTGATATCATGAGAGGAAATATTCAAAATGGAGATCCACGCCTACAGTGAACTTTATATTGAATCTGCCCAAAACATCTTGGGACATATGTTTGATTACGCCATAAATGAAGTAGGTCTTGAACCAAATGAATTTGCCAACCGCTTTGTTGTCTCACCTATTTCAAAAGAATTTGAGAAAGGTAATCCTACTTATGTTGCAGGCAAAACAGGGCCTGAAATAGCCAAATTAGTTCTTACTGGTAGTGGTTATTCGAAAAGATTTCCAGATGAAGTAATGTACATAGATAGAAGTCCGGAGTACTGGGCTGGCTGGTCTCTTGCCTACTATCAGTGGCTTAGGAACTACCATTTTATGCACATTCTCAAAGCTGCACCTTTTTCAAAAATACTCGAAATGTATTCCATCTATCACGAAATGGATATCAATCAATTTGTAGATAGATTGGATGATATCTTAAACACTTTCTATCCTCAGACACCTCTCAGGAGGTATAGAGAAATAGCTGGATTATCACAAAGTGAGCTTTCATCCATATCCGGAGTCCCGCTTAGACAGATACAGCTTTTTGAACAAAGACAAAGAGACATAAGAAAAGCACAGTCAATAACTGTGCTTATGCTTAGCAAGGCTCTTGGATGTAGTATGGAAGATTTGATGTAGCTAGTCAAAAATCAAGCGAATCGCAGCATTTATCACCGTTTCCGAGATTGCTTTACATTTTTATGAGCGAATATTCTACTACTCATTACACTTTTATGAGGGAAGAATTGCAACGTAAAATAAGAACTGAGCGTTGATTTATAATTTTTTTAACAGAACCAATCTGTGTTTTCGCAAACAAAAGTTGAATAGCTTCTAGAAAAGTAGTCTTTCCGCTATTATTGTCACCCACTATAAGATTTATATTTGAAAAGCCAGTAATCTCTAGCTGTTTAATCCCTCTAAAACTATTTATTTCTATTGATTCAATATGTCCCATTATTCATCTCCTCCCATTTTCTCAAAGCTAACAACCAATTTTGTATTTGTTGAAGCAGCAATTTTTTGCAATGTATCAAGTCGTGGTGCTACTTTACCATTCAAAATTTTACTGATATTAGACTGGGACATTCCGGTTATCCTGCACAGATCTTCTTGTGTAAGCTTATTTTCGTCCAAAATTCTTTGTATTTCAGCTGACACTCCATTAAGCATCTCACTTAACGCTCCATTGGAATTATTAACATGCGCATTTTTAGAGTGAGAAGCTGGTTTTTTCAAGTTGTTTATCTGTTGAAATATTGCATCAATATCATTGTTACCCATAATAACATCCTCCATTTATGTTAAGTATAACATAATTAAGAGAACAAGAACATAAAATTGTTTTTTATAACAAAGAAGCTTTAAAATATGTCATTAATGACATATTTTGATTTTCAAAGCATAACTCAATCTAATCTCATTGGTTACAATATCTGTCATTTCCACGGCAAAAATTCACTTTCTGTAATAATCTTTTTCGCTAATGTTTTCTTTGGCATAGACTCCATCAAAAAAGGACGCACTCATTCTACCAATGATGTCGGCAAAATGCTCGCTGATGAATTTGGGATTTGATGTAATAAGTCATAAAACCTAATGTTGCAAAGCAAATATCCCCTCTTTCACAAATTATGAAGATTTATGAAAGAAATATTAAATTATGAAGAATTATGAAAACAATATTGAATTATGAAGAATTATGAAAGTATAATAGTTTTATGAAAGATTATGAAAAACCACGAAAGGATGTTGGTATATGAAAAAAGGTAATCCATTTACACTCACCTTCGGAAAACAGCCAAATGAGTATATTTCAAGATATGAAAATACTGATACCATACTAAGTACTTTTGAAGCTGATAATCCGGTAAGTCAAGCCTATCTCATCGAAGGTATACGAGGCAGTGGAAAGACAGTTCTAATGACATCCATCGCAAACGAGCTCAAAAAAAACACCGACTGGATAGTCATAGATCTTAACTCAACACAGAGCCTCATAGATGACTGTGCAATGAGACTAGTAGATTCCTGTAAAAAATTCCCTGATCTTTTAAAACAGGGATTCAATATTTCTGTTGCCGGATTTGGAATAGGCGTAAACGGAAATGAAACGCCCAAAGACAGTATCAGCATAATAGACGATATACTGTCATCGTTGAAAAAGCACCACAAAAAGGTAGTGATAACAATTGATGAGGTACTGCATGATGACAACATGCGTCATTTTGCCAGCCAATTCCAGATATTTGTAAGAAAAGATTATCCTGTATTTCTCATCATGACAGGTCTGTATGAAAACATTTATGCAATACAGAATGATCCTGCTCTTACATTTTTATTAAGAACACCCAAAATACATCTTGAGCCCCTTAGCATGCTCCAGATAACCAAACAATACGCAGAAATTTTTCAATTGGACCAGGATAAGGCAAAAAATCTCGCACAGATAACAAAAGGATATGCTTTTGCATTTCAAGCACTAGGTCTTCTTTATTATGAACATCGTGAGGAAATGGAACTTAATGAAATTCTCTCAAAGCTAGATGATATGCTAGATGACTTTGTTTATAAGAAGATATGGGATAGTCTTTCAAGACAGGATAAAGATGTTGTCCTGACAATAAAGAAAGAAAATACTAAAGTCAGTGATATTTGCAAAAAGCTTAACATGACATCCAGTGTTTTTTCCAAGTACCGTGAGCGTCTCATGAAACGTGGAATAATAACATCTCCACAGCATGGATATGTTTCTCTGGCTTTGCCACGATTTGAATCAATAGCCAAGAACTATGAATAAGAATCCGCCTTTTTATAAGCTATATTTTTATCAAGTTAGTAAAGAAAGCAATGCCCCAAGTGGTGCATCGCTTTCTTTGCTATTTTATTTATTAAATTTCTTCTTTTTTGAAATAGTATTTTCCACCGTCTTCACGATAAGCAAAAACCGTCTTTATATCCAATTCCTCCATTAGCTTATACGTAAATGGTCGTTTTCCTTCATTTCTCATTTCACAGAATTCGTCCATCTGTCTGTTTTTACAATATATCAATGGTGCAGCTACTACTTCTTTTATTTGATCATTAAGACCAAAATCGTCAATTATTTTTTTCACATTAACTTGCTTTGAGTATGTATATGCCTCTAAAACACACCTTAACAAATTCTCTGTACTATTCTCCTGCTTCAACTCAAGAATATATAAGGTAGTATCCTTTACTGATAGCAGGTCTATTGCAGGTACATGTCCATCTTGCAATGGTGTCTGATAATCTATTATCTTTCCAATAAATTCATAATCTATATCGAGCTTATTGCAATTATTAAATAATTTAACCGCCACTCTTTCTTCTTTTCTATTTGAATTTTCTCTTTCAAGCACGCCGCTATGGCCTGCATTATATGATCCTGTTCTTTCCAGCTCCTTTATATTCCTAAAATCCTCTATATGGCTTAAAACAAACTCAGCTACAACATCCGAGCTATACTCTTCAGACTGTTTTATTGTTCCGACCCAATTCTTATACTTTGAATCATAAAAGCCACTTGCAGTCTTGACTTCCAACCATTCTTTACATAAACCTTCAACTTCTACTCTTGTATAAGCCATATTCCCTCCTTTAAATCCAGATTTCTTTATCTTCTCATTCACCTGCTCCAAATCAATATATTCGCATCTTTCACCCCCTTTTCACTTAACTGCTTTTTCATCATTTCATAATGATTCTTATTAGCCACAATAAACGTAGTGTCATCCAAATCACTTATATCTTCAGGCTTAACTACTGGTATCCCTGCAAACTCATTAATAGTCCCAGCATTATTATCAATAAAACTATCCACCTTAATACCGTTTGAATCCAGATATACAAGGCATTCTCTGCCATAATTACCGGCGCCAAAAATAATAGCCCTTTTGTTCCCGTGCTCTTTACACGCTTCGACCAGTTCCATTCGCGGGCGTTCTGATTGCGCCAATTCATCAGCTAAGCCTTCTGCATTATTACATATTCTCTCGTAACCTTCCCACACCCAAGGGAATACATCATCTTTTGTAATAACGCCCTTTGATACAGCTTCATCTATCTTATCCTTAAGCCATTTGTATGAAGGATACACATCCTCATCAAATATTCTTTTCCCTTTTAAAAGAAATATGATATTACCTACAAATGACTGGAACATGTATAGATAAACGCCTTTTACATGTGGTAATCTATCCTTCCATTCATCAAATAAGTTTTCAAATTCGTCCTTGGAAAAAATGATAGCCTTTCCAGAATTCATAGATGCTGTCGGTCTGTCGGTTCTATAGCAATAAAGCGTATCTTTTATATACATTGCCCTATCAGCACATGAAATAACCTTTTCAACAAAACCTATATCCTGAAAAGCTGCTCCTGGAGTCTCACGAAGCATAATTCCATTTTCTTTTAAGAAAGATGTTTTATATATACCTCGCCAGATAAGATAATCACATTTGTAGACGTCATCTATAAATGTTGGGTCGATGACATGATCATAAATCTTCTCATTATGTAAAAATGTGTTATCAGGTTTAAGTAATTCATATCCATTAAGCATGGTACTAAACCTGTAAAAATCACTTTTTACATAGTCCAAATTATTATCTTTAGCTATCTTATACAGAGTCTCATACATGTTATCCATAACAAAATCATCTGTTTCCAAAATAGCTATATATGATCCTTTAGCCATTGAAATTCCCAAATTCACCTGATAACCATAGCTCTTTTTTTCAGATATGATCACATGCATGTTTGAGTATTCTTTTTCATAGGCATAAAGACGCTCCAATGTACCATCAGTCGAACCAGCATCAATGAGTAGCACCTCAAGTTCTGAAAATACACTTTGAGAAATAAGACTGTTAATACATTTATCTATATATGGATATACATTTAAGCTTGGTAAAATCACTGTAAGAATTGGATTCAAACTTTTATCCTCTGCTGTTACCATTCACAAATAATTTCGGATCAATGTATTCATAATAATCTGTCATAGTTCTAATCTGATCATTAGCGTACACACACTCAGTAAAAAGATTGTTTTTATCATGACCAAGAAAATAGGATGAAAGTACCTGAAACATATTGTAAAAGCCTAAACAGAAAATAATTCCGTAATCATCATCTAATATGGCACCTTGCTCATAAGCACAAATATCAATTCCATCCAAATTTTCTTCATGTACATTATTAGAAACAAACACTGATTCCACGTTTATTCCATTCTGCCTTAAGACTTCTATGCGTCGTTTAGCTATCTTGCCGGCTCCATATACATATATTTTTTTATATTTCTTAGAAAAAGAAATCATATGCTCACAGATTTCTTCTTCCTTTAATTTACTTATTTTTTCCCTTGGATCATACAGTTTAGTCAAACCTTTTATAGGAATAATTGCAGTTTTAAACAATTCCATCCTAGGCACTGCGGTACATATCTTCCACCGAAAAAAATACTTAAAAAACTGTCTAATGCCGTACGTACCTGCACTACGCATTTGTTTTAACGCTTGAAGATTTATAAAGTGAGTATAATACTCATACATTCCAATTACCTTTGTCTTATTTTTATAACAACTCGGTAAATCTCTGATAGTATTAACCCACTGTCCAAGCAAAACATTAAAAAAGTCTGTACTTCTCCAATGGTTATTAGATTCAAGCCCACTAGAAATAGTCGCATAATCAATAACGCAACATAAATTTAGCACATTTATCTCTTCCATTTGGCTCAATCTCTCAAAATATACGCCTAACTGAGAGAAACCAATATGGCGATCATCACAATACTTTTTCCTAATGTATTCCCAATCCACACCTTTCAAAAAAGTGTCTGTCTTTAATATACATGCCCCATATAAAGTAAGGTAGTGCGCACATTTTTCAAATACTACTTGCTTATCATGTAAGACTACTGTTCCCAAAGTTGAATGATCATATGTGTCGGTAATTATTAACGGATAATTATTATCAAGTTCAGCACAAACACGTCTATATACTTGTTCACTCCATCTAAGCGAATCCCCCATCATCCATACATAATCGTAGCCATTTAAAATAGTCTCATCCGACCATATGTTTAGGATTTTTACATTCGAAGGAACAGACGATTCAACTTTAACTATAAATAAATTGTTATGATTTACCCTAAACTCCTCAACTACATTTTCAGTTTCATCATCATCACTTGAGTCATAGATATAAACATCAATTGCTAATTTCTCAAGAACAACCAACGACATCTCTAAATATTCTTTGATATGTGCAGGCCTCTTAAATGTAGGTATACAAATTGCTAATTTCTTCATACTATTCACCCACTACACAATAATCTATATTTCTTTTATACCCATACGATTCAACTATTCTTTTTACATCATCTGCATCTTTCAATGCCACAATTATAAAAGTGTTTTCCTGTTGGTTCTTCAAAGTCTCTGGGTCATTGTAATAACCCTTAAGTTTTCCGCCATCATAGCACTCTACTTCAATAGAGAGATTCTCCGCTTTGCATAATTCCATGTAAACACTTTTGCCATAATGCCCCATACCCCAGATAGCAATTTTCCTACCCTCCAATGTATTCTTGGCATTTCTAATTGTATCCCGAAAAATAGAATTACGTTGATAAACACTCTCATATAATTTAATCATTCTTTTTTCTGCTATCTCATTTATTGCAAAATCTTCCGGATAGTATTCAACGGGTGTATCTAGCAGCGTCATATTTCCGTTTAGAGCATCTAACATGGCATCTTGGCAATTAGTTCCTGACTCATCATAGATAGTCATCGATAATGGCTTTTTTGAATACAAAACTAATCCATTATTTTGAACAATAGTGACATACCAATATGCGGCCCAAGAATCTAAAGTGCCATCATAGTTTGCAATAATCTGCTTCCACAAATCAAACCCAGCTTTATTGTATCTGTACACCTCATTTCGAGGAGTATCCTTAAAGAGAGTTTGAGGATTTCTTTTATATAACGCCCAGCTTTCTTTCCAAGTTGCCCATCCATAACAATCAGAAAAGCCTGAAAAAAAAGAATCCGGAAGGTCATTCGTGCAAATGTCTATCATACTTCCACAAATCTGCATAACTCTAGAATCATCACAGTACTTATCAAGAGCCTTATTCATGTAATCCAGAAAAAATGGAGAAAGCACCAGATCATCTTCTAAAACTATTACTCGACCGTACTTTTCTACTACTGTTGTTACGCCATCGATAATATTGCGCCTAAGTCCCCAGTTTTTTTCGCGCTCAATGATTGTCTTACTTTTGAAGCCTTTTATGCTCTGCAGATACTTCCTTACTTCATTCACTGCATCTTGTTTTTCTACATTTGCTGCGGCATCTGAATAAACAAAAAGATCAGAATGCTTAGATTCATCATTCTGCAAAAGTGTTTCTATTAATTTTTTCAGATGGTCGACTCTGTTATACGCAAATATAACTATAGGTGCAAACTTCTCCAAAATAGACTAATTCCTTTCCTCAACATCAACCCCAAATTGCCCATGTTCTATTTATCTGCCTATCAAGTTCCTCGGCATTCCAGTTTCTAACAATATTCCTTGGTATCTGGTATTCATTTATTCCTTCTCTCCACAATCCCTGCTTTACAATACCAGCTTTTTTGATTTTTTCTTCTTTTAAAATCTCGCATGTATTATCTGTGTAATCAGCCTTTGTCCCAAATGGGTATGAAAAAACCGTTATCTCTTTACCAATGATATCTTCTAATCTTTTCTTTGACTCTCTAATTTCCCATCTTTGCTTCTCTTCGCTTTCACAAGCAAGTGAGCTATGAGTCACAGTATGAGCACCAATAGTTATGTATTTTGACTCAGCAAGCTTTCGCAGTTCTTCTTGATCAACTAATCTAAAATCTGCCCTAGGAAAATCATTAGGTTTTATTATCCTGGCTAATCTTCTTATCTCTTTCTCACGATTTTCAGAACTCATCGCTTTCATTATTCGATGAGCACATAAGTAACTTTTATATCTATTATCTTCACTGTCAAATGCTAGTTCCTCTGTTCCTACTACTATTTTTTCAGGCAACTGACTAGGTAATAGCAATAAAGACTCAAGAGCATCCCACCACATCTCATTGGCTGTTCCCAAATTTCCAGAGCTGACAAATATAGTAGCGGGCACTTCATATTTCTCGAGTATAGGAAGTGCATTCCAATAATTATCCGCATAGCCATCATCAAAAGTAAGTACGATAGATTTATCCTTTAAACAAGTCCAATCATCCTCAAATCTTACAACGTTATAGTTTTCCTTAATATATCTAACTTGCTCCTCAAAATTCTCAACACTAACTGCCAGTTGCTGTGGATCAGTAGACAAATTGATAACGCGATGATAAAACAAGACATTCACAAAACTATCGGAAATATATAAACCACTATATCTACTTTCAGACTTTACCTTTTCGACATCACCATCGCTAAAAATAGAATAATTGTTAATACCTCTCTTTTCTAATTCTGCAGTCATCTGGATAGCGTTCTTTGAATTAGCTGCTATAACAAAAGCTGAGCCAGATTTTTCATCTATTTCAGCTATAGTTTTTACAAGCTTCCCAAATATCTCACTTTTATCTTTTTCTTTAGTAACAATGAAATTACAAAAATCCAGTCCGTGTTCCTTTAGCCATATAGCCAATTCTTTGCCATATATACCTGCACCATATATATTTATTTTGCCATTATTCTTCTCGCAAAACTCACGCCAATCCTGTGTCATCAGAATTCCTTTCTGGCAGTTATTCCTATTACAATTGGATAGTCCTTATCTTGAACATCCAGCATGTTCTTTTCGTCCAAATCTTCAACAGAAACTCCTTGTACAAAAGCTGTTGCAGACAATGCATTGCCAAAAGATGAAACTTTGATATTCTCTGATTCAAACTTTTCTTCCAGAAGCTTCTTGATTGATAACGCAGTGAATCCCCAATAGTGCCCCCATCTGTCCATATCAAATCTTGAAATAGGTGAAATAGTTCCAGCTACTGTAGCTAGCAAATATCCTCCTGGTTTTAGCAAATAATAAGCGCCTTCAATAGCTTTTTTTACATCGTAAATAAAATTAAATGTCTGAGTACAAATGAAGACATCATACTTTTCTTTTGGTAATGTATCTGTATTAGTCAGATCCATTCCTTTTGCATAGTCCAAAATATCAAAATGTGTCTCTTCATTACGAGTTGAGCTAAAGTACTTCTTACTATAGCTGTCTGCCCCTACTTCAATAATATTACTAGGTTTAACTCCACTATCTATTACTTCATGAGATGCTTCTTCTAAATAGTTCTCGATATAGTATCTGTCAATCGGCGTTCCACGATCTAATCCAAACACTCTGCTTACAGGATCTAATCCATGTAATAGTCTTCTGTCTTTTACATCATCAGTCTCCCTGATATATTCAGCAACACTATTCTGATCAATGCAGATAAAATTATGAAAATCATTTGATTCCAATTCTTTAACAACGTCACATCTGTTTTTGTTTGAAACTGCAACTATTATGCCTGTGTTCCTAGCATCAATTTGACTTGATTTAAAAAAATCACCTACGCCTAATATTTCAATATCATCATAAATTTTATCTTTACCTGTTATTTGAGTAACTATTATTCCGTCTATTGTTTGACTAACACGAATTGTAGCTTCAATCAAGGATTTGGCTAAAAGGCCATTTCCATAAACATAATTTCTCTGATTTTCTTTTACAAAATCTGCAATTAAGCCCAACTGTTTTCCCCCGTACACTTAACTCTCATTAGACACTTTTTTATATATTTCGCTAATCTGAGAATAAATCCCCTCTCTACTATATCTATCATTAGCTACTTTTCTCTCACATTCCGACATTTCTTGAGAAAAAGTATCATTATCCACTATTTTTCTAAAGCATTCCACAAACATATATGGAGCATCCATTTGATACATTACCCCTGTTCTTTCATGCTCTATAAGGTCTGGAGTACCACCAGTGTATGAGGCAATCACGGGAACCCCAAGCATTTGAGCTTCTCCAATAGAATTTGAAGAATTTTCAATAGTAGAGCAATTCACAAACACATGAGCTTTCAGATATTGTTCAACCATTTCTTCTGATGTCAAAGCCTTAATGAAATCAACTATATCAAGCAATCCATATTCACTTAATATATTAAGCAAAAATCTATCATGCGGCTTCTCTTTATCTTTTATTCCGTTAGCAATTCCATTTCCTCCTGCGATAGTCACATGTATATCTGGATAATCTTCTCTCAGCATCGCTATAGCTGGCAAAATCAAATGAAGTCCCTTAAGTGCATAATCAGCCTGACTAATGAAAATGCTATATCTATTGCAATTTTTAACACTCCAAAAGCTATCTGTGTTATAGAATTCTTTTCTTAGTACCTCTCCACATTCCAAATAATTAGCACTTTTACAAATATACTTTACATACGAATGGTCCCAATTAGTCCTACCTAGAATATATGTTGCCTTACTTATCGTCTCTATTTCATCCTTACCTTTTTCAACGAACATAAGCTGATTTTCACGCATACTTTTATATCCGTTGCAACGATAATCAAGCCATTTATCATCAACCCCGAAATTGAAATAAGGCACAATTGCAGATACAAGTCCCTGAATGTGAATCAGAACTTTATTACCATATCCACTCCTTTCAGCAGCAATCGCAGCCACCAATGAATGTCTGTATTCTGTTCCCCAAATATGTATGGCATCTGGATTAAATCTTTGATATATATCTTCAAACTCTGAAATATATTTAGAGGTTATTCCTTCGTCATTCATACTTGCATGGAATGAATAGCATTGTAATTCTCCAAATATACCGTTCTTCATCCTGCTTTCATCTCTAATTGGAAAACAGCATGCAATTGAATAATTTCCATTCTTCAATAATAGAGAAAGTAAACTACTCATCCAGCCTTCTAAAACGTATTTTCTTACACCGTATATCTCAGCATATTCAGGTAAAATCAAATTACATATCCACAATATTCGCATACCGTCTCACCTATCTGCCAACACTTTATCTAGTTCTCTACAAGTAGGGCAAAACAATTCTTCAAATGCAATTACATCACATCCATAATTGCCATTTTTACTTATCTGATCATATATTTCTTCTTCATATTTTGGGCTTGAAATAACTATCAATCCTTTGGTATATAGCTTATGCGGGCCAGAAATTTTAATTCCTTTTATCTCTTGTCCCCATCTGATTGAATTATTATCCCACATATGTATTCTCTTCTTATCAATCATAGATAGCTTGTCAGCTATGCTTTCGCCTTCTTTGCCACTACCAAAAATGATAATCTCTTCGTACAAGTCAATAATTTGCTCATATGTAAATAATTCCTTATCAGTATGCTTAACTAATTCATTCAGACACTGCTTTAATGAATCCATATCCCGCCTAAACAGCTTTTTTAGCACCATTTTTGAAAAAGGAATTCCATGCTTTGAAGAACAACATGGAAAGACATAAAAATCCTTCCTATGAATTAAACTAATCTGTTCTGCCTGTATTTTATCTCCTTCATTTAGGGCTGGATAAAAATATATAAATATCCCTCGATAGTCTTGTAAACTTTCCGAAATATCAAACCACTTGTTTCTGTCACTAGTCCAATATTTCCCAATATATGGCCATACTTTTTGATCCAATAGTCGTAAATTGAAATATCCAGAAAAGCAGATAATAGCTTTTGCATTTAATGTCATTCCCGCCACAGTAGCCATATATGCTCCAGCAGACGATCCAACAGTTATTATTTCATACCCACTAGTTAGCTGTTTTAGTAAGTCTATGAGTTTATCAATAGAATCAACTTCATCATTTATTCCTGTAATATAAAACTGCTTAGCCACATCCCTCACAAAAATATGCTTTGATGCTATAAATAATCTGTTATCAAACCATTCATATTTATCATTTATAATGAAAGAATTAATGAATTGCTCTTCAGTATTAGGAAAATATATACCAGAACTAGAGAAATAGATAGCACAAATATCACCCTGTTTCTCTGAATCTTCAATCAAGTAATTATTCTTTGCATAGACTTTTTCAAAGTTTTTCCCAGACAATATTGATATTTTGCTAGAATCACTCATTTTATTTCCCCGCCACTAAATCTTTAAGCGCTATCACCCGAATATCATGAAACTTATTCAATATTTTCTTTCTTATATCCTCATAATCATCAATCACAGTTACAATCACGGCATCCACATCGCTACTCATTTCATCCATAGATATTGACTCCATCCCCCACAACTTCTTGCCCTGTTTCCTATCTATTATTTCCTTAATTTCAACCTTGCTGTCATTCAAATGTTTAAATAGTAATGATCCCAACTGGCCTGCACCATATATAGAAATTGTAGTAATTCCCCGATTAAGCAAACTCTTACTTATTTCACAGCCATCCATTTGACTAATCATCCAATTGTAAATGAGGGCATATTTTTTATTCGTATCATCTCCTTTTAATTCAGTGCTATCTTTGGAAGATAATATATTACTCATCTCTGAGAATTCGTTGTATGAAAGTTCTTTATTAAATAGCGTTTTTAATAAAGCTCCTTCCAACCAGTAATTACTCTTATCATATGAAGATGTTCCATTCGTATCAAAAACAGCAATCGTTCTATTTATAATTCTGTGACTTACATTGAAATATGCCAACCGCAAGAAAAGATCAAGATCCATACGATTTTTTAGTATTAAATTGTATCCACCAATTTCATCATATGTTTTTCGAGATAAGACTAATCCTTGGTGCGCCTGTAATCCTTCTCGCCAGTATTCTTCATTTTTGCAATGCATTACTATCCCATCCTTACGCATAACTGCATAGCAAAAAGCATCCACTTGATTATCTTTACAATCACTAACAATATCGCCTACAACATTTTCATCGAAAAAATAGTCACCTGCATTAAGACAAATAATATATTCTCCGGATGACATTTTTATTCCTTTGTTAAAGGCGTCTGATCTGCCTTTATCCGGTTCACTTTTCCATACCACTTTGGAATTTGAAAGTGACCTTAGATACTCTTTTGTCCCATCTTCTGAACCACCATCAATGATGACATGTTCATATTCATGACAATTCTGACTAATAACGGATTCACAAGTTTTTTTCAATCCAGCTATATCATTAAAACAAATAGTAATAATAGAAATAATCATTTTTCTTTGTCCTTACTGAATATCCCAAGAGCTTCATAAAAATTCCCCTTAAAGATCTTACTAATATTTTGTCATTTCACTCTCTTTCTTCGCCATAAACTACTACTTTTATATTTTTATCCATTCCCTCGGATAAATATCCAAATAATCATATGTATTTATCCATTTCCTAGGAGCTATTACTATCTTATCTTGGTTTTGATTAAGCCATGCTCCCCACCAGCTAAAAGTACTATTAGCAATTATGTTATGTTTGCATTTGCTCATAAGAAACATGTCATACCAATCTTCATATTTTGAGAACATATTTTCCTCAATATATGTAGCATCTTTAATCTCAAAATAATTTTTTACATACTCTATGTCATCAGAAAAAATATAAAATCTAGGATTATCTACTCTTTCCCTAATATATTTGATAGCCTGATCATAATAGGATTCTGTGCAAATATCTCCATAAACATACCTATTTGCATCTGTTAAATAGTCTCCTCTCCGAATGTGAATCGACACCGAATTATCTGACATAGTATCTACTAATCTTTTAACATATTCGTCATTATTGATTCGAAAAGTAAAATCGCTTAACAACTCATTTCTTTTTAAATCAGGAAAAAAACACGTCTGATGGATTCCACGAATAATACCACCATCATTCTGTAACAACGTTTTGTCAGCTTGTTTAACCGCTCCGTAAACCATATTTTCATTGTAGATTATAAATTTACCACTCACATTGCTATTTAAAGCCTTTTCTGCCATTCTAATTTCTTGATTAGAAGAAATTATGTTCAATTCTGGAATTTCAAATACTTCGGGTAAACGGAACAATACCCTTCCTGGCATATTGCATTCAGATATATTGGCATAAACATCTTTTCCAGATGTCTTCAATGCCTTAAATAAAGCATATTGAAACATTTGATTGCCTAATCCACCTGAAAAATGTACACTAATACCTTTCTCTACCTCTGTATCATTAGATACATTTAAATCAATAATACTTACATCGAATAAAAATATTCTTCCTTTGTATTTACTCTTTAATTCCTTTGATATCGATTTCGCTCCATGGCGCACAGCAATTATCAAGTCGCATGATTCGCCATCTAACGCTTCCACACCTTGAACTTTGACGCCATTAATTAATTCTTTTTGCTTTTTAGTATCTTTATCAATTAGAAACTTCACATTTGCAAATTGTGAGTAATACTCTAGCGCCGTTCTTCCTATTTTACCTGCGCCATAGATTATAATATCTGTCATTTGCTCATCCTCATTACTTTGCTTAAGCCGTTCCTTTTTCTTTTGCTTCCAATATGAGCCTTCCAAATTCATAATCCCATTTTTCAGGAACGAAATGTTTCATTCCTCCCCAAGAAGTCATGGTTAATTCCCCAAACAATATGCGATTATCTGGCATTTCATATAAATCCACTCTTACATGAGAAAGCCCTTGGCTCAATTTTTCGGCCACTACAAGCATATCCCCTAGCCTTTTGGGCTTTTGCTGAATTTCTTCATCAATAGGGTACCCAAAACTAAAATCCATTTTATTCCACTCAGTATCATAAAATGCTGCTTTACATTCCGGTCTATGACTCCCACGCACGCACCAGATATACCTTGGCTTTCCACCAAAGCAGAAGAACTGATATTCACTGATTCCTTCGGCAATATCATCAAGATATTCTTCACAGATGATCTTAGGTTTAATACCTTTATATTGCGTTTCTAACAATATTTTCCAATAATCAGATGTCATCCATTTCTTCAATTTTTCTTTAGCACTATTT
Organism: Butyrivibrio hungatei DSM 14810; assembly: GCF_900143205.1. Lineage (GTDB taxonomy): Bacteria > Bacillota > Clostridia > Lachnospirales > Lachnospiraceae > Butyrivibrio > Butyrivibrio hungatei. The sequence goes on from NZ_FRDH01000003.1 coordinate 689,859, forward strand.
ATATCTAATTCATTCTTGTCTGTGACTAATATATTTCTACTTGAACCATTGTTGGTTTTTAAGACAAATCTGTCTGGAAGTAGCGAAAAATCGATTTCATCCACATCATCCCATGCTCCATAGTATTTTGTGAGATAATCATCACCTATCAACTGCTTGACGTATTCTCTGACTTTGTATTTGTCTGCAAACATATTTTTTATTGGATTATTATCATAAACCTTCTCAACATTGACTATTTCAGTATAGGTCGTAGGATTATCCCAATTGATTCTACGTTCAAATCGCTCATAATACATATCATCCAAAGCTTTTTTCATAGCCTCTTTGTCATTGCAATCGATATCTGTAATTCTCTTGGTGTGTGGATATCTAACAATGTGTTCAGATGATATTCCAATACTAATCAACTGGTTTTTCATTGATTCAGCTACTGTATCATCGATTACATCTATAATATAGAGCGTACCTTCCTCCAATTTATGAAAAGAATTCACTTGTACTCCGTCGAAAACCATTCCTTCCAAATTTGTATTATTATCTAAGATCTCATGAACAGTTATCCCAGAATTTCTAAGAATAGCCATCAAATTCGTAAGCGTTTTTCCAGCACCAATAACTACTACTTTATTCGCCTTATTTGCTTTCTCAATCATACTTCTAAGTTTTTCTGCAATCATTGTCATGTCCTCCTTAAATATGTCTGCCAATCCACAGAAAATCTTTATTTTTACGCATATCTTCACCTAAAGTGCCAATTTTTTCTATATCTATTCCTTGCTTCCATAAACAATATGTAAGTGAAAGTTGATCCCTTTTTGATCTATATAATACTTCCTTCCACCAATTTTCCATAAGTTCTCTACATATTGGATTACAGTTTTCTCTGACAAGAATTGCATTATGTAGCATTCCGTAATGCCTTGGCATGCCTTCTTTTCTATATGCTCCCATCTGTTTTTTGACTATATATTCATCATCTTTACCGTTAATAATCACTCGAACTGCTTCTGAATAAATGCAATCTTCGTAAGCATGCATATGACTCATAAACCCAAATTCATTCATATTGCCTACATATCTTGAAATATCACCAACTATTTTTACGTTTCCATCCACATATATCGAGTAGTCATAGTCTGCAAAAATATGGCTTCCCATTATTTTGCAATATCTGTTTCGTCGCGTATCATCCATCAAATCTTTAGGAATTATTTCACCAGCATCTATACTAGTTATATCATTCAAAGATTCGGCTTTATTATCGCAAATAACATAGTAATCTGCTATTTCGCTTTTGTCTGCTGAAAGCTGTATCTCATCATATCCTCCGGTAATACACGTATATACAGCTATTTGTTTATTATGTCGATTTGGAATCTTAAAATTAGATAACTCCATCTTTTCTAGCGATTTATTTGATGTTCCTTGCAATACATCGTCACAAGCTAAAACACCTTCTATAACACTATCTAAAGCAATAAGATCATCATATGTCATTATATATTTAATGTTGGAATATGTTTTCAATTCACGAAGAACCGATTCTCTATAATATAATCCCACTAAAGCAAAGCAGAATACTTCCCCCTTCTTTGCTAACGCTTCTGGAGAAATGCACTTTATCCCAGGTATTACCTCTTTTCCCCATTTATCTGCGTTTTTATCACAAAAGAAATCAATTCTCAATCCAAAAATTGACTGCAAATGAAGTGCCATATTTTCACCTACAATTCCAGCGCCATAAATACACACCTCATATTCATCATTAATTTTACTTATTTCCTGTTGGCTTAAATCATGTTTATTATTCATCTTCGCCTTTTATTACATATTTACTATGTATATTATCCAGTTCTTTTTTCTCTTTTTCACTTAATCCAGCCGATGGTATAACTCCTCGTTTCACGTCAATGTACTCATTTCTATAACCAGAAACATTATTTACGTCATATATGTCACAAGATATCTGTTGCATCTCATGATAAATTGCAAGCGCTATTCTATGCACTCCATCCAAGATTTCATATTTTTTTGTGATCTGTGGTCTATCATCATTACAAAAACCATTTTTTTCCCAATTATCAATTAGTAAAATAAATCTTTCCAAACGCATACGTGCCGTATGTTTGTCACAATGCAGCTGTTGAGCCTTAGTATATATCGAATATCCACAATCATTCTCTCCATAGTACTGCTTGATAGCAGCAATTCTGATGGCAATTCTATAATCATCTTTAGTATTTGCAATAATTTTTTTTAAATCTATTTTTTTATCATATTGGCATGGATTCCCAAATCTCAACGCATGCTGAAAAGGATAGATCCAAATATAATCATTAATTCCTTTCTTAATTAGTGCATTAACAATTTCATCTTTTATACTTTCATGCACGGCTACGCAAACAACTTCTTTTCTTAATCTATCTCTTAACTTATCAAGTTCTATAACATCGTAATCCATGAAAGTATCTTCTTTTTTGCTCGTCACAACACAAAAACTAATACATTGCCCTAATTCTTTTAGCTGTAAACTCTGAATAAAATGTTCAGCTACATAACCTGTTCCATATACCGCAATACCATTTTTTTTAATAATATCAATTAGTTCATCAACTGAATTTACATCAATCATTTTTACTCCATTTTCTTCAATAAGTCCTGAGCATATGGATCTAGCAAATCATCTTCTGTTGTTATGTCATTAGGCATAATGCAGTCTTTACAATATGGATGTTTAAAACGATCACCTTTAAGCATCATCTTAAGAAATTCTGTACGTTTTCTGCCATTCCATATTTCAACAAGCGTATTCTCACTGATATTCCCATACTTAATATCATGTAACTGGTCACAACATGCTGCCGTAACATCTCCATTTACTCTTACTGCCAATCTATAAAATGGTCTATGGCACACTACATTGATTTTAGTTTGCTCAACATTTTCACGACCATTCATTGCTTTATTCTTAATAGCCGTGTCTACTGACTCATAGTCTACGTCACCATATATTGGGATTATAGATTCAATGTAAAGTGTATCCGCCAAATCCCCGAATAGTTCTTCAAATCTCTTTTTCCCATTTTCAACATTTTTAATAGCTATATCTGCTATTTTCATAGAAATCTTGCAGTCACCTTTGTGATCGTATAGATAACTCAGATTTTCTATAAACCTTGAAAAATCAACTTTAGCCCCGCAATAATCTCTATAGGCACTTTCATCTAGTCCCTGTAATGAAATTCTTATAGTATCTGGCATGCCCTTTTCAACGAATTCATCAACTTTTTCTCTAGTAAAAAGAAGTCCATTAGTTGTAAAATCAATAGTCTCTGTCACTTCGCTTTTTCTTGCATATGCCAACATATCAGGAAGTTTTGGATTGCAAAGTGGCTCTCCAAAAAAATAGAGTTCTATCTTTTTTAGTTTATTTGGAAAATCTTTTAACTGATCAATTATCTTAATAAATGAATTCATATCCATGTTTGCTTCAGGGTATAAGTGTTTAGAATGCCCACAATAGACGCAATTTAAATTACAAAAAGTCGAAGTTTCTATGCATACGTTATAAGGCGTAGAAAGAGGAATAACGTCCTTTAAAGGTGTTCTATTTTCATTTCTCCACTGCCTATATTCAGCCATAATTCTCCTCGATCAATTTCACAGTTCTTTCCGTTGCGTGTCCATCATTGATTATTCCATTCTTTTCGATGAAACATTTTAATTTTTCAGCATACTCTTTTTCATCAAAAGCTAATATATTTGAAACCAATGCATCATTATCAGAAGCAGTACTAAATGGTATTTCATCAAGTTCAAGCATTAGACTGCCGCGATCTTTTACATAGTCTTCAAGATCATCCGCATAGATAAATCCCATCTGGCCATTTAAGAAACCTTCAAAAATACAGGTTGAGTAATCAGTAATGATTGCATCTGTAGCTGCCATTATTTCATTCATATCAGGCCTTTGAGTAACATCTATAAGCCTTGAATTCTTATTCTTAACAGACATTCCTTCACAATAAACAGAAAGCTGTGGATGAAGTCTTAAAAACATGTACCATTCCCCACCAAAACGCTTCTCAAAAGCTTCAAGTACTCTATCGAAATCAATGGTGATAGGATTTTCATTTATAGCTCTCTTAGTTCCTTGGCTACCGCCTCTGAATGTTGGAGCATATATTATTATTTTGGCTTCCTCCGGGATATTATATTCATGCCTCAGCTCCATTCTCTTTTCAGCTACATTGTTTACGAACACATCGCATCTAGGTGAGCCTAACTGATTTATCACTCCATCATAGATAAGTCCATCTCTCCACATGTCTGTACAATATGAGCTTCCAGAAATAGCATGATCGATCAAGTCTGAATCTGCCTTACTTACCAAATATGCCATTTTTGAAAAGAGGTTACCTCTATACTTGCCAATTGGTTTTAAACTTAGTGATCCATGCCATGTTTGAATATATGTAGTGCTTTTTCTTTTTCTAGTGCCATAGAAGGTTCTAGTATTACCTATCCAAAATCTGGCAGTAGTCATATGAAAAGCTCTATTCCATGTTGTATCTTTTATCTTATGGATTTCCTTAGGAAACTCTTTTGAGATATCTTTTACGATCCAATAGAGCTCAAAAGAATTCTTCCCTTCCTTTTTCTGTTTCAATAGCTCTTCAGCAATGTATCTTGGGCTACAGCCGTATCCACCAGTACCTTCAAAGGTCCACAAGACAATCTTGTTCTTGTTTATAGGAAATATCCTGCATAGCAAGTATGGTATTCCATACAAAAAAGCTTTTATTTTTCGCTTCGCTACATATCTTTTTTCTTTATCCATGATAAAAAGGCTCTTTTCTGCTTATTCATCTAACAAATTGAGAAATCTTTCCAAACTATATACAAGAAGTTTCTGCTCACCAGTTAAGTCTTTAGCGCAACCTTCTATGAACTCATCTCTAGTTGGGCCTTCCCAGGATGCCATCCAAGCATCCGCTGGTCTAGACATTGGAAGTTTCTCAGGAACATCCAGTGAAGGATATCTCATACGGAATAATTCTCGGATTAGATACTTACTTTCGCCATTTCTAATCCTCTGTATATCAAGTGGCTCAGTAAGATGCATTTCCTCATAAGGATCAATGAAGCCTATGCCTTCTGCTCTACATGCAAGAGTCAAAGCCGCCGCTGTTGCCCTTCCATAAATGTTACAGATGAAATCCATATAGTCCGCCATTCCATCTGCCTTTTTATAGTTTTCATAAAACTGATATATATCTGCAGGATCTTTTAAAACTTTCTCTGGATGAACATATATACTTCTTTCAATCCACTCTTCATAGCCCCAGTCTTTAGAGAGCATTTTACTCATTCCACCAAATTCAATGTCAGCGGTATCGCCGTGGACCAAACAATTAAGTCCATCAGCCTTGGCTCTTTTAGCAATCTTATATGCCTGTGGCTCATTTGAAATAATTGGGAATCCCTGAAACATCATGAGCGGATTCATCCCCTTGTCATAATCTTCCCAATCCACTTCAACTACTACATGCTCGAGGTCATATAGATCACAATATTTTCTTGCCTGAATGGTCTCATCAACTGCATTCTTGCCCAAACATTTTGCAGTATATGCTTTTGTTCCTTTTGGCATATATGAAGCTAAAATTGCAGAATCCATTCCACCGCTTAGGAGCACGCCAGTATGCTTCAAATCAATCTTTTCTAGCGATTCTCTAATATTATGGTCGATATCCTGCGCTGTTTTACATGGTCTTTTCTTTTCTACAGGAATCATTTCGTGATCTAAATGAGGCATTCCATCTTTAAAAATCTTTTCTTCATCCACAACAAATCTGAATGCCAAATATGAACTCATACAAAACTTTTTATCTACTGTCATCTTTGTACCCTTTTCCTTTAGTCTTTTTCATATACTCGATTTGGAATCTCTACTCTTAACATCGTAGAAGAAATATTAGGAGTATGCGGCAGATACACCACGTCCACTCCAAATGGTTCCAGATCTTTTTCCGTCTGAATCCATCTTTCATTTCCTTTCCAATCATCGCCAATAAATACTGCATCGAACTTGTACTTCTTATACTGCTCAACTTTATCTAAAGTGTCTGCTATAACGCATTCATCTACATTTCTCAGATTACGTATTATTTCGGCACGATCTTCCTGACATATAACCGTTTTCTTGTTTTTATATTGTTCCACCAAAGCATCAGAATTAACCCCAACTATGAGTTTTTCACACATAGCGGCAGCGCTGTTAATGATATGTAAGTGGCCTATATGAAACATATCATATACGCCCTGCGTATATCCGATTTTATATTTTGGTTTTTCTCTCAAAGGCCCCCTCCTAAACAAAAACTCCCGTGTAAGACAACTTCATACCTTACATCGGGAGTTTAACTTTAATTCTTTATTATTTTTCTAATTTGACGCCATATTTAACGGCATATTCACGGGCTTTATCTTCTGTAAGCTCAAATCGTTTGATCAACTTACTGATAATCTGATCTGCTGGCACATTATCCTCAATCTTATCCTCAATGAACGCTTTGATGCCTTCTTCTTTTCCTTCCTTGATGCCTTCTTCTTTTCCTTCCTTGATGCCTTCTTCTTTTCCTTCATCGTAGATTCTGAAGCCTGGTAAATCGAGTACTTTTCCACCCATGACATCACCTACTTTCTTTTGGACATTTTCCTGCTTTGTTGTAAGCTTATATGCAACGCTATGTGTTAGCCTTATGATAGCATCGTAAGATGCTGATGACAAGCTACCTGTGGCAAGTTCATTATCCAGTCGATTAAATATTTCCTCATAGTTTTTTAAGAGTTCATCAATCTGATCCATATCCTGATTCATCTCGGGTAGCTTTTTCTCAAAGTTAAAAATGTAGAATGGGATCAGCATAAAAAGTTTTTCTTCAAAGATCTTATCTATGCTATAATCCGACATTTTTAGCATTGGTATATCATAGGATACCTCTTTTCCATTTGGCATTACCAGTTCAATAATCCCTGTTTCTGGAGCCTCCTTTGAGAATCTGAGTAATAAGAGCCCGGAATTTGGAAATCGGAACCTCACTTTGTGCACGTTCATTTCGTAAGCATTCTTAGCAATCTGCGTATCATACTCAAATATTCTTACCAGCATTGATTTGCTATAAACCTTACTCTCGCATTCAAGATGATATCTCTTGGTTATATCCTTGTAAGTAATCTCAAAACTAGAATCTGTGATGCGTTTTTCCTCTGAACCATCTTCATGTTCAACAAACTGCTCATTCCTAAGCCTTTTCACTACGGCACTTTTGCCATATTTTTCTCTGAACATATGAGACACTAGCGGTATTAACAGATCATCGCACCTTCCTTCCATTGTTCTGAAAGCGTCATCATATGCGGATTCAGAATACAATGGATTATCTTTTTTCTTTACTTCATCCATACTTTTTCCTCCTACGTATGTTTAATACATCTCATGCATAGGCAAGAATAATAGAATATCACCAAGAAACTCAGAAAATAAATAATTAGATAAATGAAATCATCAAATATATATCTTAGTCATGGGAATAGTCTGGCGAATGCCACGAACACTATGCATGAAACACCCATGTAAGATATCATATCTATCTCCTAATGTAAAGTATGAAGTTGTCAAGGTACACTATCATCTATCACGAAAAAATTAGTAAGTTAACATTACAAATACTTATCCGGCTCATTCAAAATGAGATCCGTTGCTCCTTTTTCTGCATACTTGTTCACATCCAGCTTGCCGCCAGTTGGAAGCTCAGGATAAAGATGTCCGCCAAACCAGGCTCTTACATCGCGGCCTTTAAATTTCTCAGCTGGAAGATCCATGTAGATTCCTGCTGGATGAAGGGCTATGCTGCCATTAGGTACGTCATCCCACATGGACTCAAGGCCAATAGCTTTATAGAGGCAGTTGGAAACATAATTATCTAGAACGCCAAGCTTTGCTGCATGATCAATAGCATGAACATTAACCAGTGACTCAGCCCAGAAGCTGGAATATACGATATTGTCTTTAACGCCCATCTCATCAACAAGAGCCACGATCTTTTCTTCGATTCCAGGATAGTTGAAGACACTGGTCTTGAGCTCGATGTTGATCATGAAGCCATCGTTTTTCATTCTTGGTAAAAGAAGTTCTATAACCTCTTTCATTGTTGGAATGCGCTCTGTATCTGCGCCTCTTCCAGCAAAAATGTGGAGCTGTTTAAGTTCCTTTAATGTATAGTCTCTGACATAGCCAAAGCCATCAGTAGTTCTATCAACCTTCTCATCGTGAATGACCACGATCTCGCCATCCCTTGTAAGCTGAATATCCAGTTCAACTCCTGTAAGATTTTTGACGTTCATAGCCTTTTCAAATGCAAGTAATGTATTTTCTGGATATAACTGGCTACAACCTCTATGAGCCCAAATTTTCATGGTAAAATACCTCCATTCTTCTCAAAACACTTTATCTCAAATCTGTATCAATGTTCTCTTCCGCTCAAAAACTTCTCAAACACTCTCGCTCTAGCGACCGCCTCATCTCTCTGACTATTAGCCACCTCACCGCAACTTACTCTGCGTTCAAACTCAGTAAACTCGTATCTGAGTCCATCTCCTAGAAATTCGCATTCATACTTATCAATCTTTGTAGGATCTTCATACCTAACTTCAAAATACTTTGTAAGCCACCAAGGTGACGGCACCAAGACATATCCTTTTGTGCCAGATATCAGTAACTGTCCTTCACTTTTAGCAGTGAGCCCAGTCTTAGCAGTTCCGATTTTCCTGATAACACTGATTCCATCATCTCTTCCGGTGCCATTAGACTTATCCTCATACGTAAACACTACCTTGCTATATCCATCCACTCCCGACTCAGCAGGAATGCTCATAAATCTAACATCACTGTAATCAGTTCCCAGAAATCTCATTACCGGCAATAAGCAATATGTTCCAAACTCAGTAAAAGAGCCACCAAACTCAGTATCGTCAAACTCTCTGCCATGAGGCTCAGATAGTCTAGTAAAAGCCGCCTCAACATCAACAACTTCTCCGATAACGCCGCTTTCTACTACTTCTGAGATTTTCTTAAACCCTGGAGCAAATTCCGTCTTAACTGCTTCCATCAGCACAAGCTTTTTATCAAAAGCCATATCAAACAGCTCTTTTGCTTCAATCTCAGAAACGCACATAGGCTTTTCGCAGATAACATGCTTTCCATCTGCCAACATCTGACTTACATAAGATACATGGATTCCATGAGGAGATGCCACATATACCGCATCAATAGCGTCCGCAAATTCAGAGATGTCTGAAAATGCCTTAGCATTCATGCCATTATCTTCTATGAACTTTTCAGCATGGTCCAGATTGGGATTTAACACCGCAGTAACAGCGATACCATCTACAAAAGACAGCTCTTTTACCGCACGCTTTGCAATCCTTCCTGTACCTATGATTCCTAATCTCATAAACTACCGTCCCATTTGCAGCAAAGTCTTAAAATCCCTGCTGTTTTCTTCTGGTATCCATAAACCTTTCAACAACCTTGGCCATAGCAATTGATTCTTCAGCTGTAAGCTTAAAGTCGTGGCCTCCGGTGCCATTTATCTTGGTCAAAAACTCTGCAATCTCATATCTAAAGCCGTCGTTACCCACAAATCCAGCTTCATAGTGGTCAACCTTACTAGGATCCTCATATCTCACATCAAAACTCTTAATAAGCCACCATGGCGACTGAGCCAGTATATATCCTTTGGTTCCTGCTATTACCAGCTGACCTTCAGACTTAACGCCAGCACCAGTCTTGGATGTAGCAAGGCCATGTTTATACTTAAACTCAACCTTGGTAAAAACGTCTATTCCGCTCTCTCCAAGGATAGAATCAATCTTGAACTCCTCGTAATCAAGGCCCATGAGCTTAAAGATTGGAAGCAGGGTATAACTTCCATACTCCATAAACGCCCCGCCATACCTGGCATCTGACATCTCACGGGATGCTGGATCACCGATTCTGGTAAAGCAGGCCTCTATATCACAGATATCACCTATTGTTCCGTTTTTGGCAACTGTCAGAAGCTGCTGGAATCCAGGAAGGTACGCTGCTCTGATTCCTTCCATCAGGACTACCTTTTTCTCTTTTGCAAGAGCATATAGCTCAACCGCCTCGTCGTAGGTAAATGTCATAGGCTTCTCACACAGAACGTGCTTGCCTGCATCAAGTGCTGTTCTGACATACTCCGCATGAGTTTCATTAGGTGATGCCACATAGATAGCATCTACGCTATCAAGAAAGCTCTCATAATCGTCGCAATATCCATTTATGGTGCAGACCTGCATAAACTCGCTCAGATTCTCAAAATCCGGATTATAAGCTGACACCGCCTCTACACCAGAAACGTAATTGATCTCTGAATAGAAACGTCTGGCAACTCTTCCAGTACCCACTATTCCAAGTTTGATAAGCTTCTTCCTGTCCTCTCTTAAAAAAGATGAAGATATATTAGGGGTCCTCTCAAGATAAACAACGTTGCAATACTGCTTTAAATAATCAAACTTACCAGTCCAGTCAGAGCCTAGCACAAAAGTATCGATGTCATACTTCTGAATATCTTCTATCTTCTGCCCTTCATGGTCTTCAACAATGATCTCGTCTGCAAAGCCAGTCTTTCTGACGTTTTCTATTCTAGTCATGATAGGGTCAACTAGATTAAGCTTTCCCCTCTGACGGTCAAAATGTTCAGTTGTAACACCCACTATAAGGTAATCTCCAAGCGCCTTTGCGCGCTCCAAGATCTTATAATGACCTTCATGAAACAGGTCAAAAGAGCCATAGGTTATGATCTTTTTCATAATCAGATTCCCCTCTTAACAATCATGTCCACTTTATAACACCAAGCCCCATCCATTTATCAGGAAACTTTGAAAACTCGATTATCTCTTTGTCTTTATTTAACTCTTTTAATTCTCTCCAGCCGCGGACCGTTCCGCCATCAAGCTCATCATATTCATGTCCAAAAACATCGTGAAATACAGTCATCTTAGTTGCGTACTGTCCTACATTTCTGTAGTCCTCCATAACTGCGCCGTAGGAGTGATCCGCATCAATGAAGCAATAATCATACTCCTGTCCTATAAAATCAGCAGAAGTGCTAGGTATTCTCTTACGAATAGCAGGTATCAGCTTAGAGATCTCATCGTAATTAACCAGCCCATCCTCGATATCTACCATTTCATACACAAGATCTGGATTTTTTCTGTACAAAAGAGCTGCCATCACATAGGAGCTGCTGCCTTTGTATACTCCAACTTCAATAGCCTTCTGGCATTTGAGCTTACTTAGATACAAGCAAAAATCCACAAACTCATCAGGAACCTGCAATATTCCGCAGGTACTGTATCTAACTCCTGTCTGAGGCTTTTTTACCAGCTTAAAGAATGGGAAAAAGCCGTATTCACCAAGCTTATTAAAAAGCCACTCTCTATCTGCAATCTGGCTATCTGAAGCCTCAAGTAGGTCCTTAATGACCTTAACCTGATCAGAAAGGATCTTACTATTTCTATCTCCAATAAGACTTCCAAGGTCGCCTAACACCTCTTTTTCAGTAGGTATCCTAAGTTTTTCAAGCTCAGCCCTTACATCTGCTTCATCCACGCCAAAATAAACCACCATATCGTGAGGCTGATTAAACGCATCTTCCACAGAGCTTCTGCATCCAAATATCTCATTTTCCTCAGGAATGAACATAGCCTCAGCGACGACCTCTATCTCACCATCGGCAATAAGCGAAAATAGCTCCCTCTGGCTATCGTAGTCACTATATGAAAGTCCCCATGTTATTATCCGCTTCATATAACCCCTCTCAGAACTTGTAGTTTTCTAGCAAAACAATCTTTTCTTCCCAGTAGGAGCGTGTTTCCTCTCCCGCAAGTTCTGTCAAAACTCTGATATATAAATCTCTTATCTTCTCAGATTTAAGTACAACCTTATCTGCATTCACAACAGCTGGCTGTTCAATAAATGTCTTAAGCGATATAGCCACCGGATCCGTGTCACTTACAGGATCTATTACGTCAAAGCATGGAATATAAACCAGCTCATCAGTGTATTTTAAAAGTTCCTCAGAATAAAGCTTATCCGGAACAGTCATGCTATAGCTCTCGCCATCGTAAGGCACCTGAATTACTATTACGTCCGGATGAATTCCAGCAAGGTCAAACTCATCAAAGCTTGTAAAGTGCTCATCTGCCATAAAGAGATCTCTCTCATCATGCCTTTCGCCGACATTTCCGTTATGATCACAGTCATAGAATGGAATCGGGATCACGTAAGTCTCAACACTCTCATCAGACACAGCCTTTCTATAAAGTGGTCTCATGCTCTCCCACCACTTAGCTCTGCAAGGCATGAAAAGAACTGTTTTCTTACCATTTTTCTTTTCCTCAATGAGCTTTTCTATAGTAGCTGTCATTTCGATATTCTTTTGTAAAAGAGTCTCAGCATCTGCGCTCTGTCCCTGACTTGCCGCAGTTTCAAGCCCTGCGCGGGTATTCTCCAAAAGCTTCAAAGATGATTGAAGCTCATCAATCTGCTTTGGATGCTTTCTCTTTACGTCAAAACTCTGCTTATCAAGGGTATATCTAAATGGATTATGTCCTAAATGCTCCTTAAGTCTTAGCTCCTGTTCCCCATAACATGGGTAATTATGTACTCCACTGCCTCTTTTGACAGTCATATAATCCCCATAATAATTTGTAAGGAGCTCATGATACCTGGTAGGTACAGTAACTATAGTATGCTCAAATGGTGCTTCCATTCCCTCCTGATACACTTCTATAGGGTTCTTTGCCCAGTGTTCAGATACCCATACATACATAGAAGCCACTTCTTTTGCATCCTCATCTCTGCATTCCTTAAGGATCTTATCAAGGAGCACAATGAGGGCTCTAGCTAGCCTATAATTTCTTGGAAGCTTTGTATTATTTGCTTTTTCGATCTTTAGTAAAAGAGCTAGTAACTCTTTGTCCTCTGTCCCTCTAGCAACCAGGATAGAGCAGGCTTTTAATACGTCGTTACCTCTATCTCGCCTTTCTTCCTCTTTTTCTGAGTCGTTATATATCTTGTCCATTGGGAAGATATCAACGCCTGTCACATAGGGACAGCCGTAGAATTTATCCAAATGCTCTTTTTCTAAGTTTATGGTTGTTCCGTTTGTGATCCTTCCAAGAGCAAGGGTGTACTGCTCCTCGTCCTCAACTGTAAGGATCTTGTACTCCTTGGGAAGCTCCTCTCTGGCATATTCAAAAAATCTCTCCCAGTCATCCCTTAGCATAGATATATCAAAGTCATCATCCCAAGGAATATAGCCTTTATGCCTGATGGTGCCGATGAGAGTTCCCATATCGGCGTACCACTTGATATCATGCCTCTTACAGATCTTGTCTATCTCTGATAGAACCACAAGCTGGGCAGCCCAAAAGCGCTTCATCATCTCTGGGACAAAGAAGCCTTCTCTTACCTCATCTTTAAACCACTCTTCTGAAAATGTTAGCTTATCAAGTTCTACCATTGCTGCTCCTAATTTATTCATTGTAGTCCAATATACTAATGTCCATTCCAGCATCTGTGCAGAGCTCAGACAATCTGCATCTATCACCTATATAGCTATTGCACACACAAAGAGCCTTATCTATCTCTGAAGTCCTTGGGCTCTCAGTTACAGTCACATTTGAAAGAAGCTTAATATCCTCCAAAAATGCAAGGTACATTCCTTCTATCTCCAGACCGCACTTAGATAAAAAGGTCTTTAATCCTTCACTCACAAGCACAAGCACACTCTCATCATTTCTAGTATGCTCATCAATGAGCTGCCTTATCTTATCTATTTCAAGAAATGTGTTGTTTACTATACCTGTAGCAGATACACCTATGAGAACAGTATTCCTCGTATCTTCCGTGCCTCTGTCTCCAAGGCATATTTCCTTAAATACCGACCTTCTGATAGCCTTTAGATCGCTATTTAGCCCTTCCGTATAAGAGATCATCCACTCACATTCTGCATCCATAGGCCCCTTTTCATCCTTGAGCCTGTCATAGTATCTAAATAGATCTTCGCAGTATTTTTCAAAGTCAGCGATGGTTCCTGACTTTTCTCCTACTATTGTCTCAGCAAATGTTCCTATAGAAGTTGCAAGCTCCTGCATCTGTCCCAAAAGATCAAGAGAAATACTGATATTTCCCTGATATGCATTGCTGTTTACTTCCATCATAGCTTCATCAAGAATACCTAAAGTATCAACTATATGCTTTTTATCCTTTGGATAAAGGTAAAGTTCTCCGATATCTCCGCCAATAAGGACGTTAACTTCAGCTCCCCAGAAGGGATAGTTGTGTCCTGCCGCTCCCCTTACAGGAGTCATATAATCTTCACCATAGATACTTGCAAGGGTTTCTCTATAGTCCTTTGGAACTACAATATCAGTCATTTCAAAAGGAAGCACTGCAGTTCCTTTGTAATACTCTTTATCTCTATAGCTATATATAGCAAGAGGAAGCTTTGGGCAGTATTCAACGCCAATTGCATCTTCCTCGCTACAGCTCCTTGCCACCATATCTGTGATCCTGCAGAGCTGATTTCTTAATGGTTTATTTCCATCAAGCTGGAAATTCACCAAAGCCCTTGGAAGTAGCCCCAGTACTGTCTTAATGTCTGAATATAAAGAACTATCTCTAGGCACATCCGATAGACTTATAAGCCTTCCGCCAAATTCAGTATTCTCAAGATCCATACAGTCATATACTGTCTTGTAGGCAAGGCAGTACAGCTGCTGATAAAACTTAAGCTTTTCCGGATTCTTTGGATAATAGTCCAAAGGGAAAATATCAACCGAACATATAAAAGGACAGCCATGAAATTGTTCCATTCTGTCCTCGTCCCATTCTAGTTTTTCAGCTTCATGTGTTACTATCGCATGAAAATTATAAAAAGAATCAGAGGAATAAATGCTCCTTACGCATACTCCGTCGCCGATCTCGTCAGCGTGCTCCAAAAATCTATGATAATCTTCCCTAAGCATGGCAATGTCGATATCATCATCCCAGGGAATTATGCCCTCGTGCCTTACTGCACCTAGGAGCGTTCCTACTTCGGCAAAATAGGTGATATCATACTTCTCACAAAGGCCCCTTATCCTTTCAAACAGTTCGAACTGAGAGCCCCAGGCTCTTTTCATCATTTCGCTGACAAGGAATCCTTCTCTTATTTCGTCTTTGAAATATCCATCGGGAAATTTAATCATACAAAGCCTTTCAGAGTATTAAATAATCTTCTTTTCAAGGAAAAGATTTAGATCCTCAGGTGTGCCAAGTCCATGCATCTTTTCACCGATGTCGAAATAAGTGATCCTTCCGCCATCTGCAATCATCTCATTGTAAACAGGCGCTACATAGAACTCATTGTTGACACGAATATTCTTGTCTATCATCTGGTGGGCATACTTAACAAAATCCTTACCATGGCTATAGTTGTAGATTCCTACTGTAGCCTGATCTGAAATAACTTCCTTTTCACGAACCTCAGTAACAAGTCCCTCATCTGTGTATCTGATGTAGCTCCACTTTGGGTGGTTTGCAGGCATTGTCATGATAAGTCCATCGTACCCCTTAATCTTAGCAAGGTAATCGTTAATATCGATATCTACGTACTGGTCGCTATTTGCGATCATAAGCGCATCATCGTTATCTATGAATTTTTCTGCCAAAAGAACTGTGCATGCAGCACCTTCTGTCACATAATCGATTGGGATTATCTCACACCCTGGAGCAGCTTTCCCAAGCATATCTTCAAGAGGGAACCTCTCCATATGCTCTCTCTGGCAGATAAATATAAAGCGAAAATCATCTTTTGGTCTGATATTATCAGCCACAAGCTCGATCATAGCTCTTCCGTTAACATCAATAAGTGGCTTTGGATTAACATATCCAGCATCAGCAAATCTGCTGCCGCGTCCAGCCATAGGAACAACAATATTAAGCATCTTTAATCCTCCGAAAGGTATTTGTCATTATTAGCACCAGGAAGCTTTACTACTACATTCATAGAATCTTCAAGTGCTTCAAAGGCTGTGGCTTCGCCTGGTTCAACCACCACTACGTCGCCTTCTTCAAAGATCTGGTCAAACATCTTGACCTTGCCCTTAACAATTGCAGTAAACTCAGTTGCGATCTTGTGATAATGCTTATCTTCCTTATCACCCTTTTTGTAGGTCTTAACTGCAACCTCGCAGTCATTGGTCTTATAAAGAGATGGCTCAAAATTTCCTATGAACCAGCCGCCCTTCATATCGCTTAATTTAGCTTTCTTCATCTTCTTGCAAGGCTCCTTTCATATTCGCTTACCTTCTCTGCAGCGTGGAAGGAGTGGAATTTCTCCTGGTCGATCTTGTAGAATGTGATCTTTTTATTCTTAAGGATCATTTCATTCATCGATGATGAAATGTAAAACTTATCGTTTATCTGGGTATCTTTTCTAATAGCAGCCTTGGCTGACTCTACAAAATCAGATCCATGTCTGAAGTAGTAGAAACCAGAAATAGCATCTCTTGAAACAGGTCTCTTTTCAGCAACCTCTGTGACCTGATCCTCTTCAGTTCTGATATAGGACCATCTAGGATGGAAGCTCTGGAAGCTGATAAGTCCACCATCTGCATCCTTGCTGTCAAAGAAATCAAGAACCTCTGTTACGCTTGTATCAGTTATCTGGTCATAATTGCAGATAATAAGCGGATCGTCACTGTTAATATAATCAATTGCAATAAGACATGAACAAAGAGCTCCTCTAGTCCTTTGCTTTAATGTGATGACATCTGCATTTCCATCTGTCATGAGCTTTACGATATTGTCCAAATGGAACTTATCACAGTCTTCATCTGACAGGATAAAGATGAAATGCTTGTCCTTAAGCTCATCAAACTTCTTGATCACATGTTGGATCATTGGTTCCCCAGCTACTTCAACAAGTGGCTTGGGATAAAAGCTATTTTGAAAAAACTCTGCTCCGCCTGCAGCAGGAATAAGAATATTTACCATCATCCATTCTCCACTTCTTTAATTCTGTTCATGATATTCGTGTAGTTGACATCATGCACGTCCTGAACCTTTAAAAGATTTGCGCCGCTCCTCTTAGCTGCAAGGATTCCATTTTTGTTATCCTCAAGCACAAGGCACTCCTCTGGTAAAAGATTCAGCTTATTGATAGCAGTTGTGTATATTTCAGGATCTGGCTTCGCATTTTTGACATCTTCATTAGATACCAAAAAGTCAAAGTATTCCAAAAGCTCCGCCTTTTCCATCATTGTCTCTATTGTTTTTCTTACGGAATTTGAACAGACGGCCATTTTGTACCCTTGATTCTTGAGTTTAGAAAGCGCATATTCATGCTCAAATAATGGCCTGCATTTAGTATTCACAATTTCCATTGTGTATTGCTGTTTCATCTGATTGATAAAAGAGTGTAAGCTCTCCGGTAAATAGAACTCTTCGCTCAGCATTCTGAGCTTTTCTTTGGTAGGAAGGCCGTCAAAGCTGTGAAGATGATCATATCTTGATATCTCCATTCCAAAGAGTCCAAGAGCCTTGTTTAAAGCCTCATAATGCCAATCCTTGGCATCGATCAGTACGCCATCCATGTCAAAAAGAATCGCTTTGATCTTAGTTCCCATAAAAATATTCCTCCGCTTCTACCGGTGTATCAGTACATAACATTACATCGGCATCATCAACGTATTTTTTTAGGAATTTCCACATATTTGCCTTATCTCGTCCATGTATCTCTGGTGAAATGATAGAAACCATCTTGCCTTGCTGTCTCATCTGGTCAATAACTCCTTCATTTATCCAGGATTTTTCCCATTCATCCATCCAAACGCCCTGTGACTTTTCCAAAAGAACTGGCTCTTTTTCATATTCGCTCATCCTAGTAAAAGCGTTAAAATCCTGCTTGTGGTACACTACCTGCTCAGGAATAGACATATCAAAGACAAAATAGTTCTTTATGTTGAATTTATTAAGATCTGCTCTTAAGATATCCTGTATTCCATCTGCTTTGATATTGATGGCAAGTGGCATATCAGAACCAGACTCTTTGTAGGCTTTAAGGACATCCTCAAAAAGAAAGCACTCTGAAGTAGCTATATTGTGCGAAACCACAAGTTTCTCCATATAGTCTCTTACATCTGTCTCTATTCCATAGCCGTGTTCAAAGGCCTTTACAAAAGCTTCCATGGAATTTTTTTCTGATGCTGTCGTCCATAAACCTCTGTGAGCTAGTATTTTCATCGATTTTTCTCCATAATCCCTCATAATAAACACTCAACTATATTTTATCATAGTTATATGCCAATAAACAGCGTAACGTAGTATAATTAGAGTGTATCTACGGGATTTTAGGGAGGTTTTTCATGGCAATCTACATTATTTCACCTCAAAACAGAATAAGTGGTGGCCCTGAGCTGGCTCATCAGCTTTGCAATGCTGTAAATAGGCTATCTGACGAAAAGGCCTATATGTGCTATGTAAATCTAAAAGAGCCATATAACATTGTTGAAAATGTTGAAACTCCTGCACCTTATCTCGTATATAACACCGAGAGCCGTTCAGATATGGATGAGATCGACAGAGCTGAAAATATAGTTATCTTCCCTGAAGGTCTGACCTTTAGTATGATGCACATCAAACGCGCCAAGATTGCACTTTGGTGGATGAGTGTTGATAATTACATCGTATCTACCCAGGAATGTAACGTTGATTTCATAAAAGATAACGTTTCTCTTCACCTTTTCCAATCCAAGTACTCAATAGAATATGTCAAAAAGATGTTTCCTGATGCCAATGGAATCTTTCTTTCAGACTACATCAATGAAGAACATGGCAAATTCATCTACCCTGCTGAAGGGCGCATGAATAATGCCTTATACAATCCTGCCAAGGGTTTTGAAGAGATAAAGCCACTTATAGCAAAAGCTTCTTGGCTTAACTGGATCCCTTTGGTAAAAATGGACCTGCCTCATATGATCCTTACAATGCAGAGTTCCAAGATATATGTTGATTTCGGAAACCACCCAGGTAAGGACCGAATTCCTAGAGAAGCTGCTGCCGACGGCTGCGTTGTTATAACCAACAAAAAAGGATCCGCAGCATTCCAAGAAGATGTGCCGATCCCTGAACAATATAAGTTTGATGATCCAGCAAGTCAGCTGGATGCTATAGATGCTCTGATGCATGACATTTGCGATAATTTCGTTCAGCACCAGAATGCATTTGCTGACTACAGGAGCTTCATCGCTTCTGAGAAAGCCAAGTTTGATAAGGATGTTCTTAACTTCATCTCAGTTCTCAAGACTTTATAAAAAGAGTCTGTCGCATTCCTTCATGATAGCAATATCTAGCTGAGATATTCTGTTTTGAATCTCAATATTATCATCGTAAGGAATTGTGATGGCATTTTTTCTTAACACTGCAAGATCACGAAGGAGCTTTTCTGTACATGGATCTGCTCCTTCAAAATATCTTTTTACATTCTTTATATCTGCTCCAAACCTTGCAATCTTTTCATAGAGACATCTGTTTATACCAAAAGAATACATATTAGCCATAGCATATTCCATGGCATCCTTGACGCCTTCGTAGTTTTCAAGCTCATGGCATTTTTCATAGGTTGCCCCTATGGCTCCATAAATAGACGCATAATATGTGTCAAGATCCATGGTCTTCGTAGCAGAATCCGCGCTGTCGCAGTAATTGTAAAGAACCTCTTTGACATTACCAATATTCCTAGCTCTAAGGATCATATACAGTAAGATTTCAGTATCCTCAAGGCATCTTACCTTCTCACGCATTCTGATGACAGGATCATTCCACAACTCTCTTTTAAATATCTTGGTTACAAGGTATCCGCCACAGGTAATAAGAGTCCTTCTCTTCTCATCGTCCAGCTCTCCTGTCACATTATCCCCTGTATATAGAGTTGCCTTATCCTGACGCTCGCTATAAAACCCAGTATCTACGATATCGTAGTCCCCTTCTTTTGCCTTGTTATATAGTAGCTCAAACATGTTTGAAGCCACATAGTCATCGCTATCAACAAGACCGATATATTCGCCTGTTGCAAAGTCAAAGCCTTGATTTCTGGCTCCGCCACTGCCTCTATTAACTCCACCATCTATTATGACTACCTTATCAGGAAACTGCTCTTCACAGCTTTTCATGATCTCCCAGGTATTATCTGTTGAGGCGTCGTTAACAACTATGATCTCGATGTCCTGTAGTGTCTGATTAACAAGGCTACTAAGGCATCTTGTTATTGTTTTTTCTGAGTTGTACGCAGGTACTACTATGCTTACTTTTTTCATGCCATCATCCTATCTTTGCCAATATGCTCTCTATAGCCCTATCATAGCTATACTTCTCACTTACAAGCTTGTAACCATTTAGCGCTATCTGAAGCCTTGCCTTTTCGTTAGCAAGGTAAAAGCTGACCTTGTCGTGAAGCTCATCTATATCATGAAACACTTCGATATCCTTGCCAATAGTAAAGAGTTCTTCTATCTCAGGTTGGTAATTAGTCAGCATAAATCCTCCAACTCCCATGATATCAAATACCCTAAGGGGCACTCCTGATAATATGGAATGCAATGAGATATTAAGGTTTATCTTACTAAGATAATACATCCTTGGAAGCTCTTCATCATAGGAAAGCCTTCCTCCCACCTTAACTCCTGGAATACTGATAGACGTATCATTTGTATGAAGCCTTACGTCGTAGTCAGAAAGAGACTCCAATATACAGCTTCTCTCCAAAAAAGAAATATATCTTGCAAAAAGTCTTGCTCCAAGATATGTATCCTTATCCATTGAAAATGAGTCTGTATCATTTCCGCCATATATCTTCCACAGCTCTGAAATGGCACTGTCAGAAAGCCTTCCATTTATCCTGTTCTTGCCATCCCATATGCCAAAAGAACTGTTAACAATAGCCTCTATTTCGCTCTGTGTCTCATCTGACGCCTTTCCTAAGACGTCTCCATAGCTATCGTCATTATAAAGGCTTCCAACAAAGGAAACATCGCAGGAAAATCTTGCTTCATCCTCTGGATTTATCACAAGTCCCGAGTTTCTGTAGACGTTTGTAGCAAGTGGCTGGTAAAAGACATGCTTTCCTCCCGCCTCTTTTATCTGCTCTATCTGAATCTTGTCAAAAGAAAAGATATAATTGCAGTCATTTCCAACCTGCTTCTCATAAAGTTCCTGCTGGGGCATGTCATATATCCAGGAGACGTATTTAATACCAAGGGTCTCGCAGGCATCAGAAACAGCCGGTGCAAAGTCCATTGTTATGGCAACATCGATCCCATCGCCTGTTAGTAGCTCTTTTACCCTATCGATATCACCCTGGGCCATACTATGAATCGAAATTCCAGTATCAATAACCTTTATGGTCCTTCCGGCATTTAACATAGTCCAGGCGATGTCATCATATTTAATTTCATTTAAATACAATAATCCATAGACTGTACTCATGTTCACTCCCTAGTCACTATATCTATAATTTCCTGAAGTCGTCCTTCATATGTGTGATCAGCAAGGACCTTGTCATGGCCTCTTTTTGCTATATCAAGCCTCTCATCCTCATGGATCAGGTAGTAATCTATCTTGTCCATAAGATCACTCTTGCTCTCGTAATAAACAAAGTCCTCTCCCGGAACAAAGAACCTTAGATAGTCCTCCTGATAATTAGAAAGAAGGAATCCTCCGCATCCCATAATATCCATTGCCCTTAAAGGTATGCCCTTTTGAATGCTTCTTAGAGAAATATTTAAGTTAATTGCAGAAGTTTTGAACACAATAGGCATCTCAACGTAGTAATCCGCTTCACCCCTGTTATCAACGCCTTCTGCGCAAAAAGTCTTATCCTTGGTATACAGATTCACAGGATGCTTTTGACCTATTTCCCTTAAAAATAAGCTTCTCTCAAGGGCTGTGATCTTTCTGTTAATTACATAATTAGCATAAAGATATTCATAGGTCGCAACGCTGTCATATCCAGGCTTTATCTCCAGAACCTTTTCCATCTCTGCTATGGCGCGCTCTGTAAGGGAGTTCTCGATAATGTTAACTCCCTGAAGCTCCATCTGAGTGCTTATAAGTCCCTCCAAATAGCCCTTTATATAGTCTGAGATCTTGCCTTCAAGCCTGTCATAGTAGGTGTGATCCTCAGTATATAACTGACCCACAAAGGAAATATCTCCGCCGTATTTTTTTGCCATATCATCAGTGACAGTAATGGAGTCGTATCTTTCTACAGGCGCCGCCATTGGCAGATAGAAGACATTCTTAAAACCCTGACTAGCAAACAGCTCATACATCTGGGAATCAAACACAAATACATAATTGCATTTATTGATAAGAGTATAGGAAAAGAGCCTTACAGCAGGGTTATCATACACCCACGCTGCATACTTTACGCCAAGTTCATTGCAAACCTTAGAAACTACAGGAAAATAGTTAAAAGAAAGTGCAAAATCAAAGCTTAGCTTCTCTAAATCCTCTTTGAACTTTGCCATGAACTCTTTGTCATCATCATCTATATGATTATCAAAAGCATAGGTAGTAACTGATATTCCAAGCTTTTGGGCAGCCTGTATCAGATCTTCATTTCCTATGCTTTTCCAGTCCAAAAATAAGATATTCATATTACTTTTGTTCTTCCTTCATCTTATTGGCCATGTTGATAATTTCAATAAGTCTGTCTGTTCCATAAGTATTGATGATGTTCTGGTAGAACTGAAGCCTGAATACATCAACCTCTCTTGGGTCATGAACAGTCTCAAGCATGTTGAGATACGCAATAAAACCCTTTGGGCTCTCCATAAACTTTTTGTCTGAACTGGCAGACAGTCCATCTGGTAAATACTCGCAGATATAGATGATCTCATTGAACCACCTGATCTTGTAGCCGTCCCTTGCAATGCTGTCCCAGATCAGAGACTCTGGCACGAACTTTTCACCCTCAAACTCAGGAAATGGATATTTTTTTAAAATGCTGGTCTTATAAATCTCAGCTTTGTCATCTAAGAGGTTATATAAATGTCTCTGCAGATTGGTGCAATCGACGTACTCTCCCTCAAACTTACCATAGCCTCCAACAGGCTTCATATCTGGCTCGCTCTTAAGTCCACTTACTGCAGCAAAAGAGTCATCGTCAGCGATCTGAGAAAACCATCTGTTAACCTTCTCTATTGCATCATCAAGAATGTAATCATCGCTATCGACGATAAAGAAGGCATCGCTCGAAGCCATCTGAACAGCTTTGTTGATACCTCTATGCTTTCCTCCATTTTCTACTTCTTTGTAGATGATAGGAAAATCATTTTCTTCCTTAAGCCAAGCATCAAAAAGCTCATTAGTATTGTCTGTGCTTCCATCATTTATGACTATCCATTCAAAATCCTTGGAGGTCTGCCTCTTAAGGGAATTATAAAGTTGTTCCAATCTGTATGCCCTGTTATATGTGGGCGTAAAAACAGTTACCATATGAAAATCCTTTACATGATCTCTTTTACCTTGGCCATAAGCTGCTGAAGTAGATCAGCCTGTGTTCTATTCTTCTCATCAAGGTTTCTCATGAAAAGCTCTATTGAATTATCCGTAACAGCAGATTCCACAAAGCCTTCCAAAAGTTCCTGATAAAGAGGCGTCTTTTTGGCATAGTCCCACCACAGCTTTTCTATACCAAAGTGATAGTTAGCATTTTCCCATGGCTTTGCACCAGGAAAGTGCACTATTGCCACATCTTTTTTAACCTCTTCATAGGTTATGCCTGAAGTGTGGGCAACTCTGGCAAAAAGGTCATAATATGCAAAATCAACGTAATCTACATTTTTCCAATGAACCCAGTTAAGTATGTCCTGATCTGGTGCCTCCATCTGATAGTTCCAGGCTTCAAAGGCATCAAGATAGGTCTTAAAAGAGTATCTTTTACGCATGAGTTCTAAATTAAGGAGCATCACGCCAGCATTAAAATATCTATAGTCATGCTCATAGGCTTCTCTAAACATCTCATTGTGCTTTGGTCCATAGCCTTCTTTTTGATTAAAGCCGCCCTTGTCATCGCAGGCAATTATCTCTTTGTCAGCAAAGTCCATGTTATAAAGGTCAGTTAAATCTTTGTTAATGACCATATCTCCATCAAGATAAAGAGCTCTTGAAATGTTATCAGGAAGTACATCAAACATCATAAGTCTAAAATAGGTCTCTAGGCTCCACTGTTCATTTCTTGGAAGCTTATCGCTAAACATACTCCTATCTATGGCAACGAGATGTATATTTACGCCATGTTCTTCCAAGGCTCCCTTAAGGAACTTTTCATCTTCACCTGTAAGCTCGCTGTGAAGAAGATAAGCATCAACGCTCTCTTTAGAATTGATTCCAAGAGATGTGAGCATTACAAGGGTATATGGAATATATTTTCTATTAAGTGCCGTAATTACATTCATCTTACTTTCTCACTTTCCAGATTACGCAGTCAGGCGCAAGCAAATACTTCTTTTCATTTGGAAATGCTCTCTCGATCTCCTGTTTAAGAGGTGTCTGACCAATGCACATGGCAAAAAGAACTCCGCCATCCTTTAAGGTCTCATAAGCATTTTTTACTGCGACCTCAGGATCAGTACACTCTCCTACGCCGTTCAAAACTACCATGTCGCTTTTTCTATCATCGTTTTCCTTGATATACTCTGACTCAGGCTTTAACTCCGCTAGGATATTAAGGAAATGCTTTTGGATATAATCGTTAGATGCACCATATTCAATAATGAGCTTGGCGTCCTTACTCCTTGTGTGTTCTCTGATGAACATAGTGTCCAGCATTGCATAGCAGATATCATACTGAGAGATTACTGGATCGCCGCCGACAAACGCAGCGTGAGCATCAAGATTATTAAGGATCAGCGTTGAAACAGTAGTATTGTCAAAGTAGTCATGAAACGGAACTCGTCCCTTGTTAGAAAACCAGTCCTCAAGGTCTAGCAACACTTCATCCTTCTCTTCACTTTTATAAAGATATTTAAAACCCTCTAGCGCAAAGTTTCCCATATATCTCCCCAGCTATCTTTTCAAGATTAAATAGCTCTTGTCCTCTGTCGTAAGATGCTTTGGACATCTTATCAAGATCACTTTCCGTACAAAGTTTTACGAGAATGTCTGAAAAGCGCTCTGCATCACCGATAGGAGCGCTAAGCCCCGCTTCGTCATTACCAATACAGTCTCTATAAGACTCAATCTGCGTAATAGCCATAACACAGCCTGTGCAAAGAGCTTCTGTCATGGCGTTTGGAACGCCGCCTTCCATGTCACTTGTAGAAGCAAATATCTTTGCCTTCTCATATTCTCTGTGAAGCTCTTCTTTATCACTTATATTATCGATCACTATGATCCTATCTGCTATCTCTAAGTGGTATTCCATGAACATATCCAGATATTCGAAAAATCCTGGATCAATAGGACCTATAAGCTTCAAAGTCCAGTCAGGAAGCTTATCAGCGGCAATAACAAAAGCATCAAGAAGGGTCTTTATCCTCTTTTGCTCCTCTATGATCCTTCCCACGTACAAAATGGTGTTATCTCTATCAGCTATTGGAACGTAATCCACCTTGCTAGTACCTTTTACAAGGTTATAATAGCCATTTCTCTCGCACTCTATGTTCCAGTCCCACTTTTCATTTAAGAACCTTGTCATGGTTGCATCTGACTGCCACATAAGGTCCATATTGTCAAAGTAGCTAAAAAATGGATCTTTATAAAACACCAGTCTGTCTGCGTACTCGATATTCATATCAAGGGCGCAGGTCTTCATGCACTTTGCACCAATTTCTCTTAGATATTCGGACATGAGTAGATCGTGGCTTGTAACACCATAGAACATGAAAAGATCGATATTATCTATATTCTTTCGTATGTATTCTTTTTTACATTCAATGGAACTATCTTCAAGAACTACGAAATTTATACCTTCAAGATACTCAAGATATGTATATTCTTCGCCTGGACCAGTCACCAAAGTAACTTCACATCCATGATTTTTGTGAAGAAGATACGGAACAAGCGCAATATCTTTGGCTAGTTCTACATTATACCAGGGCCTTGGCTCCCATACTATAGATGTTATTCTGTGCATTGTAACTCTATCCCCCTCAGGTCCAGTACTTTTCAGCTCATCAATATACTTAATTATACATCAAAAAGCGCCTATTATTTGATATAATAACTGTTGTAATCATGTGTTGGAGGTGCCTAAATGACTAATTCAAAAGATCATAAGTATCCTTGCATTATCCCTGCTGTTCCAGAAGATTTTAATAGAGCCAAAGCTACTCTTCATTATCTATTTGAATTTCTTCCTGTGAGCAAGATCGTATTCATAGGCCCTTCATCCCTAGAACCACTAGTTAATGAAACTGACGATTCTGATCTGACTATCGAATATATAAACGAAAACTCCTTAGTACCTTTTTCTAAGGTAAAAGAAGTTTATGATCCAATATTAGCTG
Organism: Butyrivibrio hungatei DSM 14810; assembly: GCF_900143205.1. Lineage (GTDB taxonomy): Bacteria > Bacillota > Clostridia > Lachnospirales > Lachnospiraceae > Butyrivibrio > Butyrivibrio hungatei. The sequence goes on from NZ_FRDH01000003.1 coordinate 716,511, forward strand.
CTGCCACTACCAAAGCTATATCCACCGTAAACTGGTATTATCAGCAGTTTCTAAAGATGGCCTACGCAAATGTCTGCGAGGAAGAATACTATCTTTCCTGGGATGCCGACACTATTCCTGTCAAAAAAATAGAAATGTTCTCAGATAGCGGCAAGCCTTATTTTGACGTTAAGCCAGAATTCAACACCAGCTATTTTGTCACTATCGAAAGACTTTTTGGCTATACCAAGATAATTCAGGACTCCTTCATATCTGAGCACATGGTCTTTAACAAGGACTTCATGCTTGAAATGATCGCCGAAATTGAGAAAACCAGCTTTGAAGGAGAAGCCTTTTATGAAAAGATCCTGTCAGCTGTAGGCATTGATAATCTAAAACTTGGTTTTTCTGAGTTTGAAACCTTTGGAACCTTTGTTGCTATGCGTCACCAGTCTGCATATATGCTCAGAAAGTGGAAATCTTTCAGAAATGCAAACTTCTTTGTGGATATCTCTGATATCACTCCAGAAGATATAAAGTGGCTTTCCAAGGATTATCACGCCGCAACCTTTGAAAAATACCACGAAACTGAAGACATACTAACAGGGCTTTTTAGAGATCCTCGTTACAGAGAAAAGTTATCCCCAGAGCAGTTCTACATAGCAATCCTTGAAAGCGGCGCCATGGGTGAATACAAAGACGGCAAGCTAAAAGTAGGCGATAGTTACTACCCTATCTAACAAAAAAATTACAGCTCTTCATCGATAGTAACATTCATTTCTGGGAAGGTGTCTCTTTTTAGATTAAGAGCCATGCCCATTTTAAGGCCACTTGGCTTATCATCATTTAGTAAGATCCTCTCTCCATAGGGAGCATTAAATATAATATGGTCAAATCTAATAGAATTCCTTTTTAGGAATTCTATTGTTTTTTCACGATATTCGTCAGTTCTGGATGTAATGAATACGACCATATCCTCTTTTGGGATCCCATCAAGGAACTCTTTTGCTCCAGGCAAAAAAGAATCCTCGCCATCTATCTTGTAGCCATTGTGCTTCACTATAGTGCCATCAATATCCAATATCCAGGTATGTCCAAGCTTTGATAAAACTATATTTTCCATGTCACTCCTCAAATTCATGAAGATAAAGTTGTGTCCAAGTACTGTTACTAAGGCCGCCATCTGCAATAAGAGGGTTGTTAGTCATATACTCACTGTCATACTTTTTCCAGTAGAACATAAGCTGCAAAGGATCGATAATGATTGCAGCATTTTTAAGAAACTTCCAGTAATGCATCAGTTCATCATCACTTTCTTCAAGAATTCTTCCTAATATCACTCTCTCATAAAAGCTTCCGGCAAGATAGGATTCCGGATCCTTATAGGGTCCTATCTTATGGCATAAAGCCATTCTTTCCTCTTTACTGTAACCCAAAACCGAGAACACATCGTCCCTAGGGGTGAGCCTGAATACCCTGTCATACTGATATCCTGTGCTTTCCTCGTCGCGATAGGTATTTTCTAATCTCTCATCCTCTCCCGAGCAGGAATAAAACCTCTTTATATCTCCAATTGTTCCGAAGGTCATGAAATCTGTAAGTCTAAAAGGATATGTCATAAGAGATGAGTATCCCCCTAAAAACTCTATTCTGCCTTCAAGTCCCTCCTGTGCTACAGGGTAAAGCTTTATCATATTTCTCATGTAGCTTAAAAAATCCGGCAAAAAGAACCTCTGATCAGTTCTTGTCTTTAAAACATATTTTATATTCTGATCTTTTTCAGCAAGATCCACTCCCTTTAATGAACTAAATGCCTGGAGTTTTACATTTGTCTTACCTGTTATTTCAGGCTTTTCATTTTCTAATACAGTAATGCCTGCTGCTTCAAGCATATATCTAAGCTCCGGAGTGACTTCGCCCATCCAGGTAGATAAGATAATGGTTGTAACAGGATAAAGTCTTCTGTAGTACAAAATAGTCTCTAATGTGAAGTCACCTTCATAGAGAACTGGTCCCTGGATCACTATAGCAGTATCAGAAAGTTCAATTCTTGGATATATCTTTCTTACTGAAAAATGCCACAGCTTGTTCAGAGTGTAGTAATCCATATTTATGGCATTTAGCTTCACCATATTTCTGCATATTTCCAGGACGCTTGCTTCTTCTATGGTTTCCATTGGAGGAGCAGGGACGTCAAACCTGACATTGAGAGAGATGGTTCCTGCCTTGCCCTTCACTGCCTGAAGGCTATCATAAATAGTTTTATCATCTGTCTCATCAAGGCACTTGGCATATTGTTCCATAATAGCAAGAGCATCTTGTATAAGGCTTTGCAATATTGACAGGATCCTTTTTCTCTCAGGTTCCTCCAATGATATCAAGGCAATATTTGAATGCTCATGAGTAGAAAAAAAGCCAAATGTAAGTTCAATATACTGAGAAAAAGCCAGCATATCCTGCTGCGCAGCTACGATGCAGCTTCTAAAGTCATCCTGACCAAGATGCTGCATTGCTATCGCAGTGTCTTTTTCCACCTGATTAAATTTGTCTACTACTAGCTTCTTAAAAGCTGCAGAATACTCCATCTACCTACTCCTTAGTTCTCAACTGATAAGATTTCTCCAATTGCTCCGCCTGGATGGTTTTCCTTAAATCTATCCAGTGAAACGTCCATTCTTCTTGCAAGCTGCATTGCAATCATCTGAAGCACAATAAGGAAACAGGTAGTGGAATTATTAGGAATGATATTCCATGGGTCTCCTTCATGCTCAAGAGGAATAATAAGCTTATTGTCTACATACTTCACCAAAGTTCCATTTTCATTACAGCTCATAAGCCAGAGCTTTACACCCTCTCTCTTTTTGATGAGCTCTGCCAGATAAACTGATTCTGTAGTGCTACCGCTCTTTGTAAGTATTATTAAAACGTCACCTGGATGAACCAGTCCCATTTCACCATGTACCGCGGAATTTGTATGTAAGAATCTGGCATCAAGGCCAAGGGAAACCATTGTTCCCTCAAATTTTTCGCAAATAGGAACATTCTTGCCAAGTCCTGATGCGATAACTTTGTGTCCGCTCTTTAAGGCCTTCTCACAATCAAGGATGAGTCTGTCCATCTCACTCATTGATATTCCCTGAAGGGCGCTATTGATGAAGTTCATATTTCTTGAGAAATAGCTGTAGGCGCTTTCCATTCCAAGGGCTTCTTCAAGATAATAAAGGCCATTATAGAAGGCTCCACAAATAGAATCGTAGTCTTCCCAGGCATAGGTAGTAAGACTAAGCCAAATAATAGCAAGTAATATCTTTACCTGACGTCTTGTAACTTCCCCTTCTAATAACTCAAAGAAATACTCTTCCATGTTTTCCCAGCTGTTAGAGCCTATATCCAAAGTTACATCTTTGTCTCTGATATCAAGACTAAATCTCTTTAAGTTAAACTGATCATAGTTGCTAAACAAACTGTAATAAAGCTTAACCCAGTCATAGGCTGCATCGCCGTAAAACTCAGTGTTACCAAAATATCCTCTTGGATCGATAAATACTGGATCAGAGTCGTGCCTTAAAACTGTGTTACTAAAGGTGCAATCTCCGTGGATCAGCACAAACTCTCTTGGAGCATACTGCATTACAAGGCGCTCAACCTCTTCCTGATGGTAAAAGATATTTCTACACTCTCTACCATTTATAGTGACCACAGGGTCATTGGCAAATGGAACAAGATTTCTTACTTTCTTTAATCTGTCGTAGGTCTTATCAAGGTAAGCTACTCTATAGCTCTCCTCATCATAAGGAGCACTTTCCATCTGATGTATTTCTTTAAGTCTTCCAATTATCTTTTCAAGAACATATTTCTTTTGCTCAGTAGGAAGATAAGTATACTCATAGATATTCTTACCATCTACCAGCTCCATGACCAGTGGATCATAGGAATAAATAGCAGGTATGCCATCAAAGTTTTTACCCTGCATCTTCTGATACCAGGCGCATTCTCTTACTGCAAGCTTCTTGCCCTGTTCATCAATGCCTTCTTTTATGACCTTATCATTGTCGATGGTGATCTTATTAAAAGGTCTGCATCTCATCTTAGGGAGCTTATTCCACTCACTGTAAAGGCCGTATTCTTTGGTTCTATAAAGAGGCTGCTCTTCGAATTTAAGCCCCTTGCCTTTAAGATATCGTACAAACTCTCCATCAGTAGGAAGATCATCAATATAGCTCTTATTCTTGAATATGAAGTGACCTGCGACACCGTATTCATCGCTTCTTTCTTCAACAAACTCACCGTTTTCATATTTCCAGCGGCATGAGAAGTCCTTAGAAATACCGATAATATTATTGTCTGTTTCTGGAATCTCATAATCATCAGACAGCACAAGATCGCACCAGATGAGCATAAATCTCTGTCCATCAGGCACGTAGCTAAGAGCCTCAGAAAGTCCCGCACAGGTTCCGGTGTGTCCTGAGCCTGACACAAGCTTATAATCTACTGTCGCAAACTCGCGAAGGTAGCGTTCTAAGACATCAATCTTATAATCTCCGATGATGATGTATTTCTTTTCGGGATATTTTTTGAATAAGTGAAAGATCATTGGAAGGTTATTTACTGGAACCAGAGCTTTTGGCTTATTCCTTGTAAGAACCTGCATTCTTGATCCTTTTCCGCCCGCCTGAACAATTATATAATCAAGCATATTGCCTCCTTTGTTGCATCAGTAAACCCTTGCAACTATCTGTTTTTCATACTGCTCATCCTTAACATCTTCAATCTGTCTTCTATCTCCGATCTCATCGCTATTGCAGTACTTATAAGGGATATTGACTTCATAAAGGCTTGATAAGCCTCTTAAGTATTTCTCATAGATCAGATCTATATGTCCAATGTCTACAGCCTGATATCCAGCCTTGCATAGGTCATAAGCAAGAACAGTGGCTGTAGGTCCAAGAGAAATAAGAAACAGTGTATCTTTATCTCTCTTTAACGCCTCATCATAAATATCCTGATATCTGTCAAAAGCACTTTCAGAAGGAGCAAGGATTCTTGTTATCTCCAAAGCTCCATCTAAAAGATCATTTCCAACACCCATTCTGGTGTACTGGCCTTCTATTACGGTAACTTTCCTTCCTTCCCAGATTTTCTTAAGAAGACAAACGTCCCCGTCATTATCCATTCTATGCATAACTGCATTGGCATAGGTCTTGTTTTCTTTTAAAAGCTCAGAATGGAAGCGTCTTACCATAGGTCTCATATAGGCTCTTACGCCATCCGCATCGTCTTCTTCTAGTCCCTGCAATGAGCTATAAAAGTTAGGGTTAAGACCAACTAAAAGATCAGGAACATCTACCTCTAGCACTTCTCGAAGCCTCTTTCCAAGCTCTTCTGATTCGCCCTGGAAGTTCCATCTCTTTGTGCCTGCTATAGCGGCAAATTCGCCATCCCCAAGCCTTGCTATTGACTTCTTTTCCTCAATGATAAGGCGCAGTGTCTCTTCGATTGAGAGCATCTTAGGATAGATCACATCCACCTTATAGTCAGGTGCTGCCATTTCATATGGAAGGCTATCTATCCTATATCTATTTATCCTTGCCATCTTGTAGATAGCTGCAATCTGTGCCTCAGTGTTCTCATCAGTAACCTTACGTCCTTCAATTATCTGAATGAGCTGTGACAAAAGTCCATTAACTTCAGACTGCCACTTTTCCAAATTTTCTATTCGTTTCTCAAGTTCAGAGTAGTCCATAATAATCCCCTGCAGTTTAAATGTTTTCTACGATTGCCTTTAATAATTCATCTTCCCACTCGGGTCTATACTGATATGCCTGTAAAGATTCAAGGCCATTTAATTGATACAAATGGTCATATATATTGGCATCTCTTTCCATTACCATCCCATCAATATCCATATATGTAGGATGAAGGCAAGTGATATTTCCTTCTCCAAGAGCTATCAGATCAAGTATCCCACTCCTAAAGCCAATAAATCTCTTAAAGGATCTTGATAAATTGTATAGCTCCACCAGTTTGGTAGATAAAGGGATCGTCCCTTCAACTAATGTTTCATAAGGAAGATTGTTGTAATTACAGTAGACCTCATAGCCCTTAGCCTTTATCATATCTACCATTTTTTTCCAAAATGACTCTGGAATATCACCCTGCTGAGTTCTGGCCGTTGGAAGGATCATGACTGCATTACTATATTTGCTGGCACTTTCCGGAGGATTTGGCGCTATAGCGCCATTCTTTATACAATTGTCATCAAGCTCTAGAAATTCACGTCTTGATTTATTCATGAAATTATGGTCCCTGACTCCCATGAACATAGAATTAAAGGACACGCCTGAATTATTAAGTGAAATTGTATAATGGAAAAATCCATACCTGATATGATCAGAATACCATAACTGATTAAATCCGATATATGACTGCAACGCTGTAATTTCCTCAGCTGTAAGTCCCAGCACATCATCTATCTGTGTAAATAACTGTGCCAGTTCAGTTTGATATTCAGGAACTACTGCCAATATCTGCTTGCAACCAAACTTTTTCTTGTATGCATCTAAAAAGATGCATACCCAAAGCGTATCACCGATATGTTGAGGATTGATGATAATATCCATTCCTTCCGGTCTGTTTTCCTTTAAAGCGTTATATATTTCCTCACCCTTTAAGTACTTCTCTGCAAGTGCAGCAATTCTTGCCTGAAAAACATTATCCATGCGGTCCTCCCTTATACGAGTTTTTTTAATCTACTAACTCCTATATGCGCCGGGTTGTAATAATCAAATGTAAGTCTATGTATAGCCTCAATATCTGGATCATTATCTATAAAAAGAGTTTCCACTCCCTTTTTGATATTAACCAGTTTCTCTACTTTCTCACTACTTTCTGAAATGATCTTATAGCTGATCTTAAGCGCCAACTCTTCAATATCCTCGAATCTGCCTTCCATAATGAGCATATCCCTCAAGTCATTGGTATAAGCAAACATCTCTTTTAATTTCTCTTCCAGAGAAAGCTTGCAGCTATCGTAAGTATATGACACCAGCTCTCCTGTGAAGTTTGCAATCCTTATCTGTCTGAACATGCTAAGGGCATTTTCATCAAGGACTCCATATGTAGCAAAAAGTTCAACACTCTTTAGATAAAAATCGTTGTACATACCGTGAGAATAAGTGTAATATTTGCCCACAGATGCGTTCATGCCTGATACGTTCACGTATGAATTAAATCTATACAGGCACTTTGGGTAATATGCAAATGAGCGAACCTTAGGCAAAACCTGAAGATTAAAGAAATAATCAGCTCCAAAGATATCATTTCTAAAGCGGACATCCTTGATTACACTCTTTTTGTATACGTTCAGCTGATTGTTAAGTAGTCCTGCCCTCATGATTCTTTCCCAGGCTCCTCTGCACTCAGCATCGCCTTCTAGTACAAAAGGCTCTTTGCTAAACTCTATTACTTTATCGGCATCCTGAGTCAGAATGTTTTGGTTTTCATCGCATTCTGTAGAATTAACTGCAAAAAGAAACATATCTGTTCCAAAGCACTTTAAGTAATTTGCTGCTGTAATAAGTGCATCTGGCATTAAGAGGTCATCAGAATTTAAAAATGTGATATACTCTCCTTTTGCCTTGGAAATGCCTATATTAAGGCTCTCATATATCCATTCATCAGCATGAATAACGCTTATCCTATCATCAGCTTTTGAATAATCATCAGCCATTACGCCTGTTTTATCAGTTGACATACCCTCAACGATGATGAGTTCCCAGTTTGAATAATCCTGATCCAAGATACTTTGGACTGCCTTTGGGAAGAATTTCTCATTATTTTTAACAGGCATGATCACAGAAATAAGTGGTCCATTAGTGCATACTTTTTTATCAACGCTATTAAGTACTGAATATAGCTCATGGGCTATTTTCTTATAGTCGTATTTATCCTGATAATCCTCAAATGAGCGCTTACATTTTTCCTTAAGGCTATCCTGATCTGAGCATAGCTTTCTAAGAACTTCTGCCAAAGATAAGGCATCTCCAGTTGGCACCACCTCGCCGCTAAGGCCGTACCCTGCTGCCTCTTTGGCCACATCAATATTTGTAAGAGCAAGCGCAAGGCCAGCGCTCTTAGCTTCAGGAATTACATTTGGAAAGCCCTCGGAATCTGAAGTAAGCGCAAAGATCTTGCTAGCAAGGAATTCTTCATGAAGCCTTTTCTTATCAGTTACCTCTCCGGTAAAGATAACTCTCTCTTTAAGCTCAGGGTTTCTATCAAAGAAATCATCTATATATTCGTTAAAATCTTCTGCAACCGGGCCAACTAGTTTTAATGTCCAATCAGGGAATTCACCTGCTATCTTTGCAAAAGCCTCAAGCAAGATATCATTCCTCTTTTCCTTTGAACCAATTCTGCCAACAGTTACTATCTCATTTTTCTTTGAATCATAGTCAGGCACAGTAACAGTATCAATACCAACTGGGTAATATCCGCATCTTACTACATCAATATCCATCTTCCACTTTACCGCTATGAATTTTTGCAAAGTCTCAGTAGCTGTGGATATCACGTCACAGTTTTCATAAAACTCGTCATACTTCTTTTCAAAACGAGGGATATTATTTATCCAATAGGAATTAGCATCAAGCGCAAGGTATATAACGCCGTAAGGATTAATCTCCCTATAGATCTTGGAAATATGGATGTTGTCATCATAGGTTCCAAAAAGCATCAGGCAGTCTATGGAATGGCCCATTTCCTCGATCCATTTTTTCTTTGAATCAAGATCATAGCTTTCAAGCTCCACCATTTCTGTTCCTGACACAAATTCTTTAGCTGGATAATCGACATTCTTATCAAGCCCTACCAGATAAACCTTGCACCCCTCTTCCTTATAGAGTAGATAAGGAACAAGCCCTATATCCTTAACAAGCTCAGAATTGTTAAAAGCTCTGTTATGAGGCGTCATTGCAGCAACTGTACGAATGTTTCGCTTTGCCTTACTGCTTCTTTCAGGCAATTTATACTCAGGCACAGCTCCTTCTCTATAATCTGTAATCACATCTACCATGCCAAAATCATAGGTAGTATAGCAATCTATCAGGGCTTCTTCATGTTCCTTAACAGCTACTACTGTACTTCCATCTTTTTCAGGAAGGCTTCCACCAGAAAGAAGTGACACAACCTTAAGACTGCATCCATCTATTCTGTCATAAGCTGTATTTGAAAAAATGCACTCGGAATCTGGATGCATTTCTTTTAATATGCCATCAATATAAGCTGAAAGCCACTGAATATCTCCGCCCACGCAGACAACTTTCATAGCATCAGGCGTTTCCATAGCTTTTTTGATCACCAATAAGATGATCATAAAAAAGGCTTCTATAAGGCCTTGATTACCACTAAAGGAATTTGAAAAGAACTCAAAAGAGCGCTTTACTATAGCGTCTATGGACTTATCCACAGTATGAAGAGGGAGTCTACTATAGTTCTTCAAAGTGTCTTTATAAGAAAAGATTTCCTGAAGCTCCCCGTTATTTTCATACCAATATTTAAAATCTGAATAAGTTACTCTCCCCATTTTTCACCCTATCATAACGCCATTTTCATTCAAAAGTGATGCCAGCATAGCCATCACAGCTTCATCCTCTGGCTTTTTCTCCACAAGGACGACATCAAAAGAACCTTCCCCGTAGAAATCAATGACTTCTTCTATTCCAGGAAGGATATTCTCTGTTTTCTTGGCAATATCAGCCATTTTGCTGTTAGGCTCTATTCCAACTATCTCGCTATGGAAATATAAGTATTTAAGAGCTTTGATATCAGCACCGATGCCGCATCCATAGCACAGTATCATAAGTCTGCCATCAGTGTCTTTATCTATCTCTTGGATAAATGACAGATTGACATGCTTTGCTGCCTCTACATCAAAGCCCTTCTCCTCAGATAATTCCTCAATCTGAGCTTTGGTATCGTTATCGTCTGCCTGTAGCCTTGTGTTATAAATAAAGCTATTTCTTACAAGCATTGATCTGTAGCCCTTTTCTAGTAGCTTAAGTGCAAATGCTTCATCGATGGCTTCCCTTGATGAATATTTCTCATCTAGGCCATTAACTTCGTTCCATACGCTTCTCTTTACGAGCATTGCATAGCTTGATAGGGATACTCTCTCGATACATGGTCTTTCCATAGGTATGTTATTTCTCATACCAAAATCCATGTACTCTTTTTCTGTATCATAATGAACATCAATAGCCTGTTTATTACCTGCAATATTAGATACACAGCCTACCGCTCCAATATTATTCTCTGAATAAAGAGCTGCTTTAAGGAAATATAAGGTATCAAAAGCAAGCCTTGTGCTGCTATCAAGAAGAAGAATGTCGCAGCTATCATAGCCCTGACCAGCAAGCTCATTTATAGCCTTGCTTATCCTTGCTCCATAGGTTAAGCTATCATCTTTTGCCGCATAAATTATGGTATAGCTGTCAGCATTAAGAACGCTTTCGACGCTACCCCTACACTCATCAAGATCTTTTTTATCAAAGTCATCTGAAATGACGATCACTACTCGTTTGTCTCTATCATTAGTCTGAGCAAAGTCTCCAGTATTTACATTGCCGCTTTGCATAGCAAGGATGTCATCCTGCCAGATTTCCTTGTATCCATCATTAAATTCCATCTGAGCAAGCTGAAGCATCTTCTTGGCTGATAGCTTTTCCTGATATTCCGGATTATCAAAAAAGTTCTTGTGATCCTCTCTAACTTCCTGACCTTTTTCAAAAGATATCGCATCAAAGTCCTTACTAAGCCATTCAAAGTCCCTGTCACAGATAGTATTTAGTTCAAAGAACATGGCTCCCATTCTAAAAGAGTGCCAGTCTCGAAGCTTATAAACTGATGGATATCTAAGAGCCACATAGGTTCCGTAGGTTTCAAACTCACTAAAGGATGAATCAAAGATCTTATCTGGTTCTATGGCACTTATAATCTTTTCCCAGAATTTCTCGCCCTCAAGCTCTTCATTTTTTTCAATATCAGCAATGAGGTTCTTCATAATGTCGCATTTCATGAGCATATGCTCTGAAATAAAGGATCTTTCTATTACCTTCTTAAATCCAGGAAGGATCTTACCTAAAGTCTCAAAGTATTCAGGATGAAACTCGTGCTTTAAATCTATATAGGGCTGACCTGTTTCATTACTGAACATATTGATAGGTCTACATGGCACCGTATCTCCATCCCAGACCATGTAATACTCATCTTTGCACATAAAGGCGTACTGCATCTTAAGAAACTGCTGATAATACCAGCCTGTTATACCTCTAGGCAGCTCTTTTCCTCCAAGTACGCTCTCAAGTCTCTTGCTTATTACCTGATGAACATCATCAAATGCTATTACATCATTTTCATTAACCCATGTTATGTGATCACGGATCTTTTCATTGGAAAAGGCTACGTCCCTAACTGCTTCATTTCCAATAAAGCAGATCTTTCCATAAGAAAAATTATTCACAAGCCTTTCGTACATACCAAGAAGTCTCTGGCAATCCTGTGCTGTTACAACTATTAGTACGTCAAAATGGTTGTCGTTTTGCATAGTTACTCCTTAATATCTTTTCTCTTCTTTAACCAAGTCCACGAGCCACAACATCATACTCTTCAAGTCTCTTTGGCAAAGCCTCTACACTTGGATAAACTGGAATGCAGGAAATAGCAAAGTTTCTTGCTGCTTCATTTTCCTCTACGCCACATACATCGGCATTTGGATAGAGATAATGAATATGTCCCAGCATATTTCCACAACCTGAGCCTACATGAACCAGACTAAAGTGGCTTTCTTCTGTGTAGCCCTTATCTGCAAGACTCATGATGAAGTTGTATTCATTTCGGCTCATTCCTGCATAAAGTGTACTGTCAAAGCCCCACTTTTCTATTACTATCTTTCTGTGCTTAACGAAGAGTTCATGAGGATTCTCAACCCTGATAAAGCTCTGGCTTCCCACATGATAAATAAAGGAATTGTGGCAGACCATAGTTCTATAGCCCAGGTATCTGATGTGAAGACAGATATCATCATCCTCCACATACCCTGGATTAAAGCGCTCGTCAAAGCCTCCTGTTTCATTCCAGGCCTCTTTCCTCACAAGAAGTGCAAAGCCGCAAAGCTTACTCTGCTCCTCAAGAGAGTTTTTCATATAGACATTAAACTCTGCGCCGTGTTTAACGTATTCTTCAGGATCATTAAATTCAACTTCATGAATCTGATCAGCGTCAGCGTAGTTCTGAACCGCACCTACTGCACCTATATCATCCGCTGCATATAGTCCCATTCTAAGCCAAAAAAGAGCATTTGCAGGAACTCTTGTATCGTTATTTAAAAAGAATACGTCATAATCATCGGAAATATACTGGCAAGCAGCATTATTACCACCAGAAAAGCCAAGGTTTGTCTCATTTAAGATGACCATAGCTTCGTCGTGATTTTCTCCCCATTCAGATAGCCACTTAGCTGAGCCATCTTTGGAACCGTTATCAAATATGACAAGAAGATAATCATTAGGATTGCAGTTGTTGTATATGCTCTCTATACATCTCTGCATAAGGAACAGCTGATTATATGACAAAATAACGATGGCAGTCTTTTTGACTTTGATAGCATTATTACTTGCTAGTTCCTTTTTCTTATTCTCTAATCTTGTTTTTGCTTCTGTATCATCACAGAGGAAATGTGCATTTTCATAGCACAAATAAGCCTGGCTGGCATTCTTACTTACAAGATCATCCCCAAGCTTCTCATATTCTTTATAGGTATCTTTACTGAGGTATTTGAGCCTGTCTTCGATGACAATCCCATCTGAACCGGAATACATTCCCGTGTGCTCATTGACTGCGGAACTTTCACTATCTCCCCAGGTTTCCTTGTAACCTTCCTTATATTCAAGCTGAGCTGCCTCCAGCATCTGCCTGGCTGTGAGTTTCTCCTGATAATAAGGGTTATCAAAGAGATTTTTATTATCTTCCCTGACAGAATGGCCTTTTTCAAAAGAGATCGCATCAAAATCCTTGGAAAGCCAGTCAAAATCCCTGTCAGAAATAGTATCTATCGAATAGAAAGTTCCTCCCTGTCTAAAGGAGTGCCACTCTCTAAGCTTGTACATACTAGAATGCCTAAGGGCTACAAAAGTGCCATAGGTCTCAAATTCACTAAAAGCAGAATCCTGTATCATCTCTGCAGGAATTGCCTCAATTATCTTTTCCCAAAAGCTATTGCCTTCAATAGCTTCATTCTTTTCTATTTCCTCTATAAGTTCCCTCATAACCTTTGTATTTATGAGCATATGCTCTGAAATGAAGGATCTCTCTATTACTTTTCCGAATCCTGGAAGGATCTTTCCAAGGGTCTCAAAATATTCAGGATGATATTCATGCTTTAGATCAAGATATGGTTTTCCTGATTCTTCCTGAAACATAGAAATTTTGTGACATGGAATAGTATCACCATCCCAAACCATGTAATACTCATTTTCACATTTTAATGCGTATTGCATCTTGAGGAACTGCTGATAATACCAGCCTGTTATTCCTCTTGGAAGTGCCCTTCCAGCCAAAAGCTTTTCCATCTTTTTGGTCATGCAGGCATGAACCTTGTCAAAGTTAATAATGCTGTCTTCATTTATAAAAGAAACTCTGGATTCATCAAGTGAACTGCCATCTATGACACTTTTTACTTCATCAGTTCCAACAAAAAAGATAGTACCAAAATCGATATTTGCTACCAGTCTAGGATACAGAGGCAAAAGTCTCTCACAGTCCTTTGGAGTAATGACAACTAAAGTATCAATATTATTATCGCCACTTTCCTTTACATCTTCATTTTTTAAAAGATTTCCCAGTTCCATGATCAGCTGATTTTCCTTTTCTTTATCATAGGCAAAATTATAAATTGTATTATCTCCAAGAGCCTGTGGATTTGATGGAAACTCATATACTCCATTCCCTTTATCCGTCCACTGTTCAGAATAGATTATTGCTAAATTAGCATCGCAGGCTGTCAGATAGTCGCATATCCCACTTCTAAGTCCTATAAAAAGATCAATATACTGTGATAATTCCTGCAATTCATCAAGAGATGAAGCAAGGGGACTAGTCCCGGGAATCATTACTTCCGTCTTAAGACCGTTATAGTTTGTATATACCTTCTTATGAAGATTTTCAGAAATATGCTTTGCAAGGCGCTGCCAAAAATCTATATCGATCCCTTTGAAAGTATTTGCACTTGGCATTAAAACAACAGCGTTTGAATACTCTTCTTTTTTCTTTTCATCAAAAGGCTTATTTTTTTGCATTTTTGATGGTTCAATATCTGCCCCCAGCCCTAAAATAGCCTTTCTTTCCACGCAGATATCAGGAAAATCTTCCAGATAAAGAGATAGTGCATAAGAATCTTTATTCACAAGAATAAATTCCCTATGATTTCCAAGAACTATATGATTCTGATTCCATAGTTCATTTCTGACTATATAAAGCTCTAAGGCTTCCATCTCTGCAGGTGTTATATCAAAAACCGCATCAACAGCAGGATATTTATTTATTATGCTAACTTGAGATGTCTTGGTCACATACATTAATCTACAGTTGTTCTTGGCCTTATAGGCTTCTGCATATGCCGCCAGCCACACAGTATCGCCAAGCTGCGCTGAACAGATAATTATATCTGTGTTTTCTGGTCTTTTATCCTTAAGAACATTATAGATTTCTTCCCCAACAAGGTATTTGTCATTGAAAAAAGTCACAAATTCATTCCATTCCATAGCTTTTTCCTTTAATCTCAAGCTGAATTATTGGCAGGATAACCACTCCAAGAAGCTAACTCTTCCTATTCCTCCGCCATGATCATATCCACTGCTGTTGTACTCTCTGTCCTTATATTCGTCGTCATTGTACTTCTGCCAAAGAAGATCAATTGTGCTTCCATCAACAATGATAAACAGCTCATTTCTGTAATAGTCACTATCTTCAAGAGTGAATTTAAGCTTAAATCCGAGTTTTTCCAGATAATAACTAACAAACCAGGCTTCAGCAAAACGAAGTCTTCCAAACTGCTCTGCATTGACCCACTCTACATTAGAGTCTTTTCCCCAGTCTCTGGTATCAAGCGGGCAATCAAAATAATTCTCCACATCATCTATCTCACCATAGATGAACATGTCGCAGGTATTATAAACTCTAAATGAAAGCGTAGTAGTGCTGATAGCTATAAGTCTTTTCTTTTGAGTTGTGTTTATTTTTATTGGGAACTGGTCCAGGAGTTTTTCCATGTAGAAAAAGAGATTAGGAGTATGGAATCTCTGATCTGTTCTGGTCTTGCACACTCTCACGCAGCCAAGCTCTCTTGCTTTTCTGATGCCTTCTATTGAAGATACTGTCTGATAGGCACAGTTAGCATATCCTGGCTTTTCTGGAGGGTCATTTAGCAAAACTATTGCCCCCAAGCTTTCAAATCTTTCTTTCTGATCCCCTTCACTCTTCCAGGTAGATACGATTATCTCGCACTCTGGATATAACACTTTGTATAATTTAACTGATTCGTAAGTGAAATCGTCTTCTTTTTTGATGGGTCCCTGAAGTACGATAGCTGTCTTATATTTAGCGCTGTTATGGGATCTTATGCCTATTTCATCGGCTTTTTTAGGTCTGTAAACTTTAGTTAAAAACTCCCCATCATCATGGATTCTTTCTGTTCTTTTGATGACAGTTAATGAAGTTTCAAGCATTTCAATTCCCTGATCATACAGAAATTCGATCTCATCTGCATCATCTATGTCAAAGCTCTCAAACCTTTCTAACAGATATTTTAACAGATCAATATAGTCAGAAAGCTTGTATACTGCTGCACTTTCATGTTCATAATAAAAAATAAGGGATTCCATCAGAGTATTCGAAGAAGTGAGTAGATTTTTGATACCCTCTACTGCTGTTGAAAACTCAAGATTACAGATAAATGTTTTTGATCTTTTATGTGCTTCGATCAATTTTGCTAATGCATCCATGATCAAATCTTTCATATCAATTCCCCCAAATATGTCATATAGTATTATTTTACCATATTACACGTATTTTCGTATATTAAGCGTACTATCAAAGGATTCTTCTTTGATACAAAAAAGAGCTCCGGTCACCCGGAGCTCTCCTTGGTAGTCTGCAATGTTTTGCAAGAGACTGCTTATTAGCCGAGAAGTGAAAGAACACCCTGATTTGTCTGGTTAGCCTGTGCCAGCATTGACTGTCCAGCCTGTGCAAGGATGTTGTTGTTTGAATACTTAACCATCTCGGTAGCCATATCTGTATCACGGATAAGTGATTCAGCAGCCTGAGTATTCTCTACTACGTTATCAAGGTTCTTGATTGTGTGCTCAAGTCTGTTCTGGATAGCACCGAGGTCAGATCTCTGCTTAGATACTGACTCAAGAGCTGCCTTGATTGAAGAAATAGAACTCTTAGCTACGTCATGTGAGCTAACAAGAAGTGCGTTAACACCAACCTTTGTAGCGCTCATATCCTGGATGCAGATGTTGATCTGGTTCTTAGCACCAGTCTCAGATCCAACCTGAAGATTCTTGTTAGTAAATGTACCATCAAGAAGATTCTGATTGTTGAACTGAGTTGCAGCTGATGTACGTGAAATCTCAGATGAAAGAGCATCAAGCTCTGACTTGATATATCCACGATCTGCTGATGTCAAAGTGTCGTTAGCAGCCTTTGTTGCCAGCTCATTCATTCTCTGAAGCATATCATGTACTTCGTTGAGGGCACCTTCAGCTGTCTGTACTGCAGAAATACCATCCTGAGCATTTGCAGAAGCCTGTGTGATACCTCTGATCTGACGTCTCATCTTCTCAGAAATTGAAAGACCTGCTGCATCATCTGCTGCTCTGTTAATCTTGTAACCAGATGATAACTTCTCACTTGACTTTGACTGGATACCAGTTGTGATACCAAGCTGTCTGTTTGCGTTCATCGCTGTGACGTTGTGTTGTACTACCATAATATAATTCCTCCTTGAATTTGTACGGCAGCTTCCATGCTGCTCGTTTGCTTTGTTTTGAAATGATTTCAGTGCTGGCCCAAAATCATCTCTGTTTTATTTTACACTCTTATTATCGACTATAAATATAAAAACTTTAGGGGCATTTTTAAAAAAAATATATTAATTATTTTTTTCCATCTGAAAAAGGCTCCAGCACTGGGCTGAAGCCTTGAAATTTTTCTGAATTACTGAAGAAGTGAGAGAACACCCTGGTTTGTCTGATTTGCCTGTGCAAGCATTGACTGTCCAGCCTGTGCAAGGATGTTATTGTTAGAATATCTAACCATCTCTTCAGCCATATCTGTATCACGGATAAGTGACTCAGCTGCCTGTGTATTCTCTACTACGTTATCCAAGTTCTTAATTGTATGCTCAAGTCTGTTCTGGATAGCACCAAGATCGGATCTCTGCTTTGAAACTGACTCAAGAGCTGCCTTGATTGATCCAAGAGCTGACTTAGCAACATCATGTGTGCTAACTTCAAGTTCATTTACACCGATGTGTGTAGCTGACATTTCTTCGATGCAGATGTTGATCTGGCTCATAGGACTTGTTTCAGCACCAACCTGAAGATTCTTGTTTGTGAATGTTCCATCAAGAAGGTTCTGGTTGTTGAACTGTGTAGCTGATGCTGTTCTTGTGATCTCAGATGCAAGTGCGTTGATCTCTGATTTAATGTATCCACGATCTGATGACTGTAATGTGTCGTTTGCTGCCTTTACTGCAAGTTCGTTCATACGCTGAAGCATATCGTGTACTTCGATAAGAGCACCTTCAGCTGTCTGTACTGCAGAGATACCATCCTGTGCATTATCAGATGCCTGTGTAAGACCTCTAACCTGTCTTCTCATCTTTTCTGAAATTGCAAGACCTGCTGCATCATCTGCTGCTCTGTTGACTCTGTAACCTGATGAAAGTTTCTCACTTGACTTTGCCTGTACGTTTGTTGTTATACCAAGCTGTCTGTTCGCATTCATCGCAGTTAAGTTGTGTTGTACTACCATATCTTATCCTCCATGAACGGGGCCCGCTTCCATGCTGCCTTTCCATCTCTGTTTTTATGTGCAGCTTACGCGGAGTCCCTTCCATGGCTGCTAAGTTTTTTGTTTTACACTAGTAATATCGACCATGAAATTTAATTCTTAACCCTTTTTGAAATATTTTTTTATTTTTTTGGCACAATTTGAATTTTTTTTGTTTTCTTATTAAGTTTTTGACACAATTTGCCGATATATAGGCCCAATGCCCATTTTATGCGCTTGTGACGATTTTGATCATATTGATCACTCGCATTAAAATTGAATGTTTATTACAAACCTCTTCATATCCATTCTGGGAAATTGTTTCTCTTTTTGAATCATTTTTAAGATAATAACTTATTTTGTCATTCATTTCTTCTATAGAATTAAAAGTTTCTAAGTGAGTACCTATCTCAAAATATTCTTCAAGCTCTGGCTGATAATTTGTCAAAACAAATCCCCGGCAGGCCATGATATCCCATATTCTCTGTGGAATACCCGTTTGTATGGATCTCATAGTGATGTTTAGGTTGATCTTACTCTGTCTAAATACAAAAGGCATCTCTGTCAAAGTCTTTACTCCTCCATGGCAGATAATAGATTTATCAAGATCCTTTGTATTACTTCTGGTAAATAAGTGGATTCCATTTATATCTTTATTTTCTGCCAGGCAGTTGAGCATTCTGATTCTTTCCATATATGCCATATGATATGAAAGATAATTGTTGCTCACTATAAAGTTATCTAGGTTGCAGACATATTCTGTGCTTCCCATTAAACTATCGGTAGCCTTTATTTCTTTTACCGACTCCTTATCAAGATTATCCTCTATCCATTCCATGCCAAAAGGGGCCTTTTGGATCTGTTCATTCATAAGGCTCATTAGCTTATCTTTGCTTTTTTCGGATATCTTAAGCTCTGTGAATGGATCTTTTTCACTATAAAGTGATCCGATAAAAGAAACATCATATAGATATCTGCTCTCATCTCCAAGAAGTTTACTAACTCTTTCAGTAGGAGATCCCAGAGGCAGATAAAAGATATTTTCAGGATTGTAGTCCTTTACTGACAAATACTGACCGTAATCAAAAAGAAAAGTCTTATTGGTCTTATTCTTAATACTGTTATGATATATCTCAAAAACAGGGCAATCCACAGTCTCTGACATATAGATAATGCCAAGTCTGTCACATACTATAGAAAGAAAAGGAAAATAATTAATAGAAAAAATAAATAGCGGAGAATATTCTGCAATAAGATCACCTAACCTATCGATCTTAGCAGAAATATCAAGATTCGCATTCATTCCGTCATCATCTTCAACAACATTTACTCCCACCTGTTTAAAGGCATCAATAAAATCAGGCTCACAAACACTGTTATACCTGTAAAAAATTATATTCATAGAAGGACTCCCTACTTAAGATATGCTTCTAAAATTCTGCCGACATTTTCCAGAACGCCATTCTTTTTGGCACTTATCAGAAGGCTCTCAACCGCTTTGTCAAAAAGATTTCTCTCAAGTAATATCTGCCTGTTCTTGGCAATGATATAGCATCTTGAGTCATAGTACTTGCCTATATCTGAGGACATCCCTTCACTTATAAGGTCAACCTGCATAAGTGACTTAGGAACAACGCGGATCTTATATTTAGAAGCAAATCTAACAAGAAACTCCCAGTCTTCAAGAGCTGTTATGTTCTCATCAAGTCCTCCAACATCCATAAAGGCATCCTTGTCCACAAAGAACGTTGGAGATCCAATAAAGTTCCTAACAGCAAGCTCCTCAAGATAATCTTCTCTTTCATCAATGCCTACTTCCACAGCTTCATCTTCGGCAGTTAATGCTGTATACCAATGGGAATAGAGCTGAGCATCCGGGTGCTTTTCTATATAAAGGCACATTTCTTTGAGCTTATCTTTATTCCAAACATCATCGCTATCCTGAAACGCAACCCACTTCTCGCTTACAACTTCTCTCATAGCTCTGTTTCTTGCCTTGGCAGAGCCGCCATTTTTGTCCTGCCTATAATATAGCAGGTTCTCATACTTTTTCTGCAGCTCTTCTATGAGCTCTTTGGTATTATCCGTTGAACAGTCATCCATTATGATGATCTGGCTAATTTCAAAAAGATCCCCTTTTCCTTCCTGAAAATAAACGCTCTCTATAGATTTTTGTATCTTATCTGCTCGATTGTAAGTTGGAATGATAACACTGATTTTCATGAAGAAGCCCCCTTTCTATAATTCTACCAAAAAAGAGAGCCCTTGGGCTCTCTTTTTAATTTTTATTATCCAAAAACTGAGGTGGAATATTCTGGAAATTATTCATCGTCTTGTAATAATTAAACGCCGCAGCAGATTTCTGTTTGCCTAGATTCATCTTCTGCCTGGCCTGACTGAAGTAGTCTTCTGCAAGCTTTTTGTTTCTATGCTCAGCTGCTTCAATAGATGCGCTCTTAGCGGTAATCTCCTGAATTAGTCCTTGCATACGTTTGATCTGGTCTTTATAGAGTTCCTTATTATCTCCAACTTCTTTTTTGACCTTATCAAATAAAGTCTGGAATCCATCATCCAACTTAAGAAGTTGATCAATAAGCTCACCCTTTACATCCAAGATCTTATCAAAAGCTTCTTCATCGACATTATCAGGGTTCTTGAGGAGTTCTTTTTGCTTCTCATTCTCTTCCTGAATCTTGTCCATGACTCCAATCTTCTTGATCAGACTCTCTTCCAACATATCAAGACTTGCTGACACCATTAGGTAATCTCCTTAATTATGTATTAAGCATCCTTTACATATACATGATTAGCTTTCATAACTTCTACCCAGTTATCTCTGATAGCATGCATATGTTTGTTGACTTCGGCAACTATTTCTCTGTCTTTTCCCATATTTGCTTCGATAAGTCTTCTAGCAATATAAGAATACATGTTTTCAAAGTCCTGTGCAACCGGATACTTCATATCAAGAGTATTTCTAAGGTAATCAATGATCTTCTCTGTCTTGATTATATTTATATGTGCTTTCTCGACATCATTTTTTTCCAATGCATAGTCTGCAACATTTAAGAACTTGATTGCTCCATCGTAGAGCATAAGTGTAAGTTCTGGGCCAGAAGCTCCCATTACCTTATTATTTTTATACTGTGCATATGCATTCTGTTGAGCTGATAATATTGCCATTGGCGCTCCCTCGCAATCTTTTTTGAATTTTTAATATTTCATTAGCTACCTGATCCAAAGAAATTGGACAAGGATCCGCTTGAACTATTGATCTTTGATAACGCTGTTTCCATCCTGGAGAACTTGGAATACAGCTTATCCTGAGCTGCTTCCAGTGCGCTCTGCGCATCAGAAATCTTAGTATTATATGCACTATATTGTGAAGCCATGAGTTTGTCTTCATAAATAGTAAATGAGCTACTATATTCTGTGCCCTTCATCAGATCTGAAAGTCTGCTGTAAAGATTCTTGGATAATTCAGAGAAGAAGTTCTGTACTGCAGTAGGATCTGAGGCAATGAATCCCTTTAAAAGATCAGCGTTGCCACTTGTTGATGCGTCATCAGGATCTCCATCGATATGAAGAAGGTCTCTCTCATTTTCTTCTGTTGTGAAATAGCTTCCTGTTCCAATGCCAAAGTATCCGAGAGAAAGGCTCTTTACTGTTCCATCCTTCATTGTGATATCAAAAGAGCTGTTCATAACCTCTCTAAGCGCCTGCTTAACAGTTCCAATTGTCTCATCTTTGCTAAGAAGTCCATCTTTGATCTTCTTTTCCCACTCTTCAACTTCTGTATCAGACATTTCTTTCTTCTGATCATCAGTAAGCATCTTGTACTTAGTAGCTTTATCTGCATTATAAAGAGTAGCAAATTCCTTCATGAGATCATTGTACTCTTTGAGCATATTCTTGATATTATCGTAGATACCGCTAGTATCCTGCTTGGTTGTAAGAGTGATACCCTTAGCTTCTTCATTAGCAGTAATAGTAAGGCCATTTATTTCAAATGTATTACTATCTGATGTATACTTCTCACCGTTTAATACGATCTCAGCACTTGAACCAGCTATATAATTGGAGTTATCAGCCTTTTTAGTAAGTCCAAGTCGAGTCATTGCTGTAGTTGATTCGTCATCAAGCAAGAGATCAAAGGATTTAGACTCACCAGCTTCCTTAGATGAAACGAAAAATCTTCCGTTCTTATCATCGTAGTTGAAGTTAAGGCCTGTTCCTGTCTCTGAAGATGTAGCATTCTTAAGTTTACCAAGGATACTTTCTACTGTATCTCCGGCTTCAACAGTAACTGATAAAACATCGGAAGCGCTACCTCCGATACTGAACTTGATCTTATCACCTGCTGATAATCCTAATTCTTCTGCTGTTGTCTCTTTAGTTGCCTTTGAAGTTCCAACTTTAACTTCCTGACCAGTCAAATAAGCAGATTTAGCAAGCTTATTGATATCAAGAGTCTGTGTAGCATCCATCGCTGCTTCACCAGTAACTATGGTTGCTGCTTTATCATTTGATGATGTAGTTGTCTTCTTGGTATAAGCAGTTGAGAATCTCATATTGCTAAGTGCACCATTATAAAATTTGGTCACTTTCTTATTGAGTTCTTTCCACTTATCCTGTTTCCAGGTAAGTTTTTTCTGATCGCCCTTGGCTGTTTCTAATCTATCTTTCTTGGTCTGTGTGAGCGCTGTTATGATACTTTCTGTATCCAGCCCTGAATTCATTCCTGTTATTCTGATAGGCATAGGCTTTCTCCTTTCTCAATCCGTGAGTGTACTAATTTGACATCCATGTCAAACAACATATGTTACATACCGGAAATGTTAGCGTTTCTCGTCTACCATGATTCCAGCTATTTCCCAAACCTTGGCAATCATATCAAGAGTCTCATCTGGTGGAAATTCCTTGATGACTTTCTTGGTCTCTTTATCAACCATCTTGATCGTTACTCTGTTGGTCTTCTCATGAATACCAAATACTGCCTCAGCGCTTGACTTAGCATTCTGAGTCATTTCAGAGATTGCCTTCTTGACCTTTGCATTATCAGCCTGGATCTGCTCTTCAGTAGCCTCAATAAACTCCTGCTCGCTAGCATAGTTCTGAGGGCCACTCTGAGTATTAGTATTGTTTGAGCTATCAGCAGCTTCTACCTTGAATTCAACATTCTGCATGCTGCCGTCAGCTTCACGATTAACTACTTCAGAATTAGCCTGACTCTGCTCCTGTACCTGTGTTTTTACCTGTGGCTGCGCCTGCTGTATAAGTGGCGAAAAGCCGTTAATTGCTTCCATTCCCATAATCCTATACCTCCATGGTTTCGAGAACATCCTTGTTATTGACCATTTATAATCTTGTAAGTTCAAATGAGATTGTTATAGCATTTCTTATCCTCTATATCGGATACAAGAATTAAAACATTAGTCTTTTGAGGGAAAAAAATCCTAAAATTAATAAAAATTTTAGGATTTCAAAATATCCTGCAGAAGTTTTGTGTATGCGAAATTTTCAAACACCTTTTTCTGACCATTAAGAGCAATTTCTTTGCGCTCATCTTCATGTTGGAGGTAATAAGCTGTCTTTTGTATCATATCCTCAGGCGTATAAGCCATTACAAGATCAACTCCGTCTTCAAAATATTCCGCGATCTCAGCCTGATAATTTGTAATAAGGAATCCCCCTGCTGCCAGAATATCTATTACACGAAGTGATACTCCTGAAAGAATAGATCTAAGGGTTATGTTCAGATTTACCTTACTTCTATGGAAAACTCTTGGCATCTTTTCGTTGTAGCTGGCAAGCCCTAAGTCGCACACGCCTTCAATAGGCTTTGTACCTGGAGAAGTATAAAGAACTGTATTAAATCTTTTACCCATTTCAGTCAGGATATTTCTTCTTTCATTTACAGTGACTTTTTTCCTAAGGATATCCAGCATAACGCCGTCGTAATCTATCTCATATTTGCCGGTCTGTTCGAACTGTATGTACTTTCTTAGCTCTTTTACCTTCTCATATGGGTATATCTCTTCCTCGGTAAAAAAGTCCGCCCCAAATACACGTTCCTGGGCTTTGATAACCGCATCTGTATAGCCTTTAAGTACTGGTGGCAAGAAATTAACCTGATCATAGAAGTTATATTCATTGTCATAAAGATTTCCAAGAAAACTTACGTCATGCTCATATGCAATTTCGCCGCCAGTTTCCTTGTCAAGCTTCTGACACAGCTCGCCAAGTCTCTTTTCATTAACTCCAAGTGGTGAGTAATTTATGGTCTTAACACCCTTATTAACCATATTTTGGTAAAGTACTTTATCAAAGACAAATATTCTGTTTACAGGATTATTGGTCACATGTGAGTCCAGCGTATAATGAGGGCAATCAAATACCCAGCTCACATAAGGAATGCCATATTTCTGGCAGGCTTCCGAAATATTGGGGAAGAAATCAAAGCTATAGAGAAGGTCATAATATCTTTTGCCATCGACCTCTGTTTTGGTCACCAGTTCTTTTATCTTTCCTTCTATTTCAGGTGTCAGATCAAAGCCATTCATATTGAGCTTAAAAACATCAACCTGATGTCCTAGCCTTTTCATGGCATCTCTGCAATCCTCACCATTAAATTCATCCCAGTCGTAATAAAGTATGCGCATATTTATCCTCTAGCCAAAAATAGGCCGCTGCCCCTATGGACAGCAGCCTTAATCTCAAATGATATGAACTGATCAAAGAAGCTTCTTGAGTTCTTCGATTCCGGAAACATCAGTAGCTTCCTTATTCTCGTTCTGAATCTGGATATATACTTCTTTTCTATAGATCGGAACATCCTTTGGCGCAGAAATACCGAGCTTGATCTGATCACCCCTGATGTCCAAAACTGTTACTTCTATATTGTTATTAATAACGATAGACTCGTTCTTTTTTCTTGATAATGCTAACATATGGTTCTCCCTCCGCGGCTAATGTTTTTGCTGGTTACTCAGATCATCCCTTTGCTTCTTTATTCTTCTGAAGGATGTCATAAATAGGGAACTTCACCGGATATTCATCATTATCAATAATTGTCTGGGAAGCCTTCATATCTTTGGTGTTGATGATAAATGGTCCCTTAAGATTAACTGTCATGAGCTTTAAGTCATGAGGAACTGTAACTGTTACAAGAACAAGCATCTCTTCCTCACTAAGATTTCCAATATACTCAACTTCAGCTTTATCAACAACAGGTTTATAATCTGGGCAAACTACTAATGGATCCATTACTGGCATAGCAAAATTAGGCTCATCAATAGACTGAAGCCACTTAATTGTGTTAGAACCCTGGTCCTCATCATGCATAAGTGTAAATCTTGTCATATCAGGGAATCCAATTATTCCATTTGGAAAAGTAATGATCTTACTCTCCTCAATTTCTACTTCGCCAAATACTCTAGTTGTAAGTTTCATGCTGTAACCTCCATTGTCTTTGAGACATCGCTACATTTTCATTATAAACGTTATTTCGTAACTATGCCACATTTTATTTTATCTGATGATATGTCATCAAATATAATTCATTAAGCTTGACTGGCTGATCTTACCAGTTGCCATAAGGCTTGCTTCATAAGTGGTCTGAGCTGATGTGAGCTGAGTTATAGTCTCAGCAAGGTCAATATCCTCATTTTCAGACTGAAGAGTCTTGAATGTTGTAGTCTGACTCATAAGTCTTGTGTTTATAAGGTCAAGTCTCTTTGATTTTGTACCATTTTCGGTAACTGCAAGGTTTGCAGTATCAAGAGCCTTCTGCATAGATGTAATCTTGTGCTCAAACTCTTTCTGAATCTGCTCTCTCTGGAAATCATATGATTTCTGGGCTGCTTCAATCTCGATTGAGAGCTTATTTTTCTCTGTATCCGATTTAGCTGCGTCCAACTTATCATTAAGGATCTTAAGTGTACTCTTCATCTGAGTAAGCTGGTTGAGCTTATCCTTCAGATCATCAACATCTCTTTTGACACTTGTTGTGAATACCGCATCAGCTGTGGTATTAACAACTACTGACTGTGCGAATCCCACATCGTAAGCGATGTCATGAGCTGCTGAACCTCTGTTATATAGTACTGTACCATTTTCATCGGTGAATTGGCAATTAAATAAATTCTCAGGCTTGATGTCACCTGTATTCCATTCCTTCTTGTCATAGATAACGTCGATAGTATTGGCGTTTATAAGGTCTGGAAGAGTTGAAAGCTTGTTTGTAAGCTCTTTATTCAAAAGAACCTCACCCGTAGCTGCGTTAAATACTGCAATAGCGCCCTCTTCTCTGGCAACAAGATCATTATAGAACTCATCGATATCATCATCTGATGTTGTTGAATAGATTATCTTATCTTTTGTGATATTTAATGTAGTCTCTTTGTATGAAGAATGGATACTGCCGTTTCCTGTTACATTTACTACGTTCTGAGTAGATGTTCCATCAACATTATCAGTTATATTATGGTCTCTGATGGTATATGTTCCATCACTGTTAACTACGCAGGTTGCTGCATTGCCGTTGTACTCCATCTCCATTGAGTAGGTCTGTCCAATAGCCTGAAGGAGAGGAAGTCCAAAATGGATCTGCTCGCCGTCATCGTTAGTATATGTGATAGTTGCCTTCTGAACAGAATCAAGGTTTGTCTGACCTGAAGCAATATTGCTGCTCTGCTTTGCAGGATCATAGATTCCATTAGAGTCGATTCCAAATGTATATGTCTGAGTATCGCTGTTAGCAGTGATATCATAAGTTCCATCGTAATGAGAAACTACTGTATAAGTAATTCCTTCGTTGGTAACTGTATAGCTTTCTCTTGATCCGCCAGGCTCGATTGCAGGAAGCATAGCGTAAAAGCTCTCACCTTCATTATTAGTAAAGTTGAGCTTAATGACATCCATCTTTTCCTCAACTGTACTTGTAGCTGGCTGCATCAGTTGCTCTCTCCACTTAAGGGATGGAGTATTGAAGCTGTCTGTAGTGTAGCTTAATATATCATAAGAAAGTCTGAGTCTTCCGACTGTCTGCTCCACGATGTCGCTCTCATATACAGCATCAGAAGAAGAATCAAGGATCTTTTCAGAATCAAGTTTGCTAAGGCCTGTTACTCTGCTGGATGTACTGATATCAGCAGCTTTGAATTCATCGTTGATATCCTTGTAATCTGCTGTTGTTGTCTTATCAAATGTAAGGGATGTATCTGTTCTGTAACCTGTAAATACGTATCTTCCGGCGTAGTCTACATTACCTGTAGAATAATACTCTTTTGAAAGAGCCTCCATCTGAGTAATGATCGTTCCAAGGTCGTCGATAGTGAGGTCTTTATTGGCACCCTTAGTAGCCTGCTTAACACAGTCAGTAAGAACAGACGTAACTGTAGAAAGAGCGTCGGCTGTTACATCAAGCCAGCTCTCTGCATCCTTAGCATTCTTTTCATAATACTGGGAAATCTGAGTGACGTTGCTTCTAAGACGAAGTGCTCTTATGGCTATAACAGGATCATCGGAAGGACGTGTGATCTTTTTGCCTGTAGACATCATAGTGTTGAGCTGGTCCTCGCTGATCTTGTTATTGTTAATATTATAAAGGGAATTGTTCTGCATTATTTTGTTAGTGATACGCATAGTACAACCTCCAGATAAACTTCCATGTCAAAAAATGCGCATCCATGCAGTCATTTTTGTCATCTACAATACATATCGGCAGATTATACTCCTGTCTGAAGTATCAATCTGTCATAAATTTCAGTCAGAGTCTGGATCATCTTGGATGAAAGTGTGTATGCGTTCTGATACTTAACAAGGTTTGAAGCTTCTTCATCTTCATCTACACCTGCATCTGACAGGCGCTGATTCTTGATAGTTACTTCAAGAGCTTCATAGGTCTTTTCCAATGTTCCAGCATTACTTGAATTAAGGGCCACGTCTGCAAGAACCTTTGTAAGGTATTCTCCAGAAGTTGCTCCTCTGAATATCTTTTTGGTCTCAAACATCTCTTTTAATCTTGAAAGGTTACCATACTCTGATTCACCTTCTGTTACGTCAGCCTTTGTAGCAAATCTCTCTGCATTCTCGACTATTACGCTGTTAACCTCGAAGTTGCCGCCTCTAAGCTTGTAGTATCCCTTATTCTGAGAAAGAGAAGTGAGCTGCTCGTAGCTATACTGCGCTACAGAGTTGGTATCCATTGCTCCTGTCAAAAGAGCTACACCTTCCAGTGAGTCTGATGTATAACCTGTTACCATGATCTCATTTACTGCAGATGAGAACTGTCTTACCCACTCGTTCATCTGCTCGAGATAATAAGGAATTCCCTGATAATCGTTTCCGTAGCCAATAGTAACTGCTCTGTTAGTATCAGGAGTACTTGTAAGTGTTGCGTTATCTATAGTAAATGTAAAAGTCTTATCTCCGTCATAAGACCAGGAATCATACTTATAAGTCTTGTCACCAATGTGGATAGTACCATCCTCAGGAAGAGTGCACTTATTCATATCCTTAAGATATGCAGCGTCAACTTCAACCTGCACCGTAACTGGTCTTGCAAGGGGATCAATTATCGTGCTCTTTCCATTAAAGTACTGATTGTTATTACCATCACGCATAGCAAGAAGTCCCTGAAGCTCGCCGCCGATGAGCTTTGACTCAATAGAGAAATCTGCAAGCTCTTTGATGTCATCGCCATCCTTGTAGCTGGCTGTTCCCCACTTGATATCATAAAGGCCTGATACATCGTTCTGGTTAACAGATCCATCTTCATCTCTTGCTACACAGATCATCTTTCTGTATTCGTAGGTATCAACAAGCTCGTATCCACCTGCAACCCAGATCTGAAATCTTGTTGCGCCTGTTACTCTGTCTGGATTATTCTCGTCTACTACAGGAGTTTCCTTGGTTTCAACTGAAACCATCTTAGAAAGCTCATCGACGAGTACATCTCTTTTATCTCTAAGTTCATTGGCTGTTGTGCCAGTCATTTCAATAATGTTGATCTGCTTGTTGATCGAAGCAACTTCCTGAGAGATTGAGCTGATTCTGTCAGCACAGAGCTTGATCTCTGAGTTGATGTCACTCTGAAGTCCCTGAAGCTGGTTATAAACGTTGTTAAAGTATTCAGTAATACTTCTTACTGATGATACGTATGTAGTCTTGGCTTCCGTTGTACCTGCTGCGGTCTTGACTGACTGAAGTGCAGCTTGCATCTTCGTGAAAAGAGATGAGAAGCCGGTTGTTCCGTCATCATCAAGATACTGTTCAACAAGCTTTGTATAGTAGTTCTTCTGTTCTACATTTCCAAGGAGCTGCTCATTATTTCTGTACTTGACATCATAAAAGCTATCGCGGACTCTCTCGATTGCGATAGTCTCAACGCCTGCACCGGCGCATCCATATTTTGCAAATACTCTTAGGGCATCTGCAGCTTCCTGATTGACCTTCTGCCTGCTGTAGCCCTTAGTCTCTACGTTGGATATGTTGTTTGCTGTCGTGTTAAGGGCTGCATTAGCAGCGCGAAGACCTGATGCAGCGATGTTAAGTCCAAAAAATTGTGATACCATAGCATTCTCCTTACATTAACTACCAAGTGTAGTAACCAAATGTTCCAGCATCTCACTTACTACGTTTATGTATCTACTTGATGCGTTGTATGCATTCTGGAACTGGATCATATACTCAAGCTCTTCATCACTTGATACGCCAACGATCTGTTCTCTGCCGTAATCAACTGCTGTAACTGTCTGTTCCTGGGCAGCTGCGATGCTGTTATATACATCTCCTGAGTTAGCTACCTGTGAAACTAATGCGTTGTAATATGAAATAAAGTTATTCCTACTTGCAACGTTAGGATTTAATGTGTACTGCTCCTTGTTGAATGCTTCCTTAAGAGCTGTCATTGTTGCAGTATCTTCACTTCCGTCTACATTTCTGAAGGTGAAGGTTGTTGGATCTTTTAACAAAATAGGATTGACCTGGGAATTCATGATGGTAAATCCAGTATCGATAGTTCCTGCAGGGTGCTCCTCATCAATATCATAAGTGAGCTTGTCACTGTCATTGGCCACAACAAAGAGCACGTAATCTGACTTAAGTCCTATTGTGTTATCAAGAGTTGCCGGATTACTCTCAGCGTCCTCCATTACCTTGTTGATAGCTGTCATGATGTTGTGGATCATCTGGTCAAACTCAGCTTCAACGTTCATGATGACTGACTGAGCGATGTTTGTGTTGTAGTAATCTTCACTCTCAGTAATATCGTGATATGTTGCATTGTGATCACCTCTTGCTAAAAGAACTGATTTAAGCTTTCCAATATCGGTATCTGTAGTTGAGGATACTGTCTGCTCTAAGTTGAAAACATGTCCGCCATCGATCGATGCAATGTACTCTATGCCATATTCGTCGTATTCTCTTCTTGCCGCGTATTCCCAATATGGTGTAGCATAGCCAACTGAACTTACTAAGGTCCTGTCAATTCCGATATGATTTACATGATCGGTAGTTACAAATGAAGATCCTTCAAAAAGAACTGTTACATTTCCCAGGGTATCTTCGTAGTAATCTATTTTTCCAAGTTCCCCAAGTTTATCAAGGATCTTGTTTCTCTCATCTCTAAGGTCGTTTGCTTTTTCTTCTCTGCCAGACTCGATATTTACGATATCCTCGTTGAGCTGTCTGATCCTGTCACCATAGTCATTTATATTATCTACAATGCCCTCGATTGTTGCATCAAGGTTATCCTGATATGAAACAAGGCCATCATATACGCTCTTTGCTCTTGTAAGAAACTCATTTGCCCTTGTAACAAGTGCACTCTGTGCTACTGCTGAACAAGGCTCCTTAGCAAGCTCCTGAACTGCTGTCCAGAGGTTATTGATAGAAGTTGCAAATTCTGATCCGTTCATCTCCTGAAGCTGATCTTCTACTTCTTCAAGACATTTCCTGGAAACATCATAAAATGCATATCTGCCTGATTCTTTTCTAAAAGAGATATCAAGAAATTCGCTTCTGACCTGCTTACAATTATTATATTGAACGCCTGTACCAATCTGTTTCCAGGCAATACATTCATTCTTCTTTTCAAGAGTCTGATATGCTCTTGTGCCCTGAGAGACCTGCTGTCTTGTATAGCCTTGGGTATCTATATTGGCCATGTTATGTGCAGTTGTATTTAATGCGTTCTGTGATGTCTGTAATCCTGACTGACCCACATATAGATTTGCCATTAGAGACATATCTGTTTCCTCCTGTTATTGATATTTGTCTTTTTTGCGGCCTATTTTAGGGCGCAAAAAAGACACTACTGAAATATTCAGTACTCCCTTGGGCTATCCAATGCGCTGTACCACCCCTTCATTATGAGTGGTACTTACTGCTTTGCATCGAACCCGCCCGAAGTGTAACCTAAACATTCGCCTGTAGTGTCTAAAGCTCTGGAATAATTCGCCGTCTGTGGAGCGCTTTTTGACGCTTGGATGATGTTCATTTCGAATTGTACCATTTCCAAAGAACTTAAAAGTAGCTCCTGGTTCTGGCCGTTTACACGTCTAACATTGTCTGCTACAGATACTAATCTGTCTCGCTGCAATGCCAGATTTTTCTGATCTTCTGGTCTCTTCTCGAGAACAGTTATCAGGTCGGTCAGTTTCAATGAATCAACATCCTTGTTGAGTACATTGGCAATATCCTTCATAGCTGTCATTCTTTTTTTCTCGAGGGACTGGATATTACCTATTATGCACTGCTCCTCATCCGTGATTTCCGCAAGTTTCAGAAGATCACCTGAAACGATAATTGTGGTCTTCTTACTAGATAACCCCAGCAATTTCTCGTACATTCCGCATTCCTGATCAAGCACGTCGACCAGGTTTTCCATTAGACTTGCCACTGGAATCATCCTCCTGATTATTATTATTTATTCAATTAAGAAAGCTCACTTGCTTCTTCGTATTTAGCCAGTAATTTGTCGGCAAAAGCCTCTCCACTTACGTTATAAGTACCGTTTTTGATAGCAGCCTTGAGCGAAGCCACAACGTCTTCTCTAACGTCTGGCGTAGCGCTAACAGCCTGTTTAGCAACCTGGATATCTTTTCCGATTGAAGAAAATGATACAGTATCTCTAATATCATTAGTCTTCTTGGCCGCCTGGGTCTTATTAACTTTGTTGTTAGAGTAAATCTGCTGAACCTGACTGTATGCTTCTATTCGCATATCTCATCCTCCTTCCCTGGAGTATTTTTTTACTTCTACAACATTTATCGGTAGAAGTCGCCATTACTTTAGCTTTTTAAAAAAAATATTTTCATGGCGTAAACACCCAAGGTTTACTCACTCTTTCCGCTTTTCAATACTATTATCGTCCAATTCGAAAAAAACTTTAGATTAATTTTATAATTAATTACAAATTTTGTAAAAAAATTTCGCGTACTACCTCGCTAAGTATTCTACACAGCAAGCTTCACTAAGTTCGAAAAGGACCTCACTAAGTGAACTTGCATGGTTCGCACTAGACTCGACAAAACCTCGTCAAGTGCTCTACACAAAAAGAAAAACAGGTGCATTGGCAAGATGCACCTGTTCAGGTAGGAGATTTCTTATGACTATTGTATGTCACGTGTAAATAACGCCTTGGCATTGACGTTTTTACTTGTTAGCTTCTGCTAACAAAATGTATATTAGCATATGCTAACAAGAAATGCAAGTGTTTATCGAAAGTTTTTTTACTTTTTTCTTTTTTTATCCAAGTTCTTTTGTTTTTAAGCCTTTCGGCTAAACTTTTTTGTCCTCATTTCAAACTAATTCTAGCTCTCCTTAGCCTATTATCTTCTTTTCCAACCAATTAGGCTAAAAAATAATCGCTGCTTTCAAAGTCAAAATTCAAAAACTAGCAAAAAAATTAGCCGAAACGATCATTTCTATGATCATTCGGCTAATCTCACTATTCCAACGCCATAATATTCTTATTTTTTCTTTAGCCTAAAATCTTGTATTATTTCATATCAGGCTAAATATCGCTAAATCCAGCCATTTTATAGCTGACCAATATATGCTTGATCACAAAGGTATGTAATCCAAGCAAATATACCAATGTAACTAGTGATACAAACTCCGCAAGTCTCCAGAACCATGGTTCTCTGAAATAGATCTTAAACAAGCCACTGTAACCAGCAGGAATCTCAACTGCAAGTTTCTTATCTTCAGCCATGTAACATGCTATCTTTGTTCCCTTGGCTTTAACTGCATAGTGCCTGTAACCCCAAAGAGGTGCTTCTGCTATCACCACCTCTCCTGTAGGATTATCAGCCTGCACATAAAGCGTTGTGCCATTCTTTTTAGTAACAACAGCTGTAGCTTCTGTCCCTTCAGGAAGAACCATGTCCTGATACATGGAAGTAAGGCCTGTGTTGATATCCTTAATACTAAACTCCACGTAGAATGGATCTCTTAGATAATTGCTGTCAAAGGATGTTATTGGGTTACCTTCCTTTATAACATCTCCCAAAAGTTCCTCACTCTGCACAACACACAACAGTACAAGTGAAGCCATTGCAATATAGCCCTTTATACTCTTATCTTCATATCTTAAGAGCTCGCCCATTGTAACAGCAAACCAGAAAACAACCATTCCACAAGACACATCAAGGAAGTGCCATGGGAACTGCATATTTCCAAGAAGCTTGTACATAAGTGGCATCTTGTCATTAAGGAAGAAATAAAAAGTTGAATTAAGGCTAAGGGCTACAAACAAAATGCTCAGCACAAATATTCTAAGATAAGCTCCTGTCTTTTCCTTAAATCTTCCTGTAAGCACAAATCCTGCGGCAAGCGCAAGCACTGCGATTGAAACTACTCCAAGACCTACAAATCCACCAGTATCAAGAAAAGCTGCCTTTTGCAGATTAAAGAGATGAACAAGCTCCTGACCTCTATTCCACAAAATGTCATTTACAGTATTTCCTCTCATATTCTGGAATAACATGTAATCCGCAAGAGGTACTATAAAGTGAAGATTTAATAGAACTATAGCAAGTAATGCCTTAAGTAGTGGCAACAGTATCTCTTTTTGCAAAGTCTTCTCGATCATAAGGATGCAGAAAAGAGGAATAACCAGTGCCAGAATAAATGTTGAAAGCACATGGCATGAAAGAGTAAGTGTTACTCCAAAAGCCAGAGTAATATACGCTTTCTTTGACTTCTTTGAATATATTTCCCAAAGTCCAAGGATTACCAGTGGAAGAAACGTAAATGCTCCAAACTCACCAACTGTCGCTCCTGAATAGATACTGTGAAGTCTAAATCCGATCAGTGTGAACAAAACTGACGAAAAGAGACCAACTCTCTCATTACCAGATATCTTTTTAAATGCAAAATATGAAATAAACACAGACAGCACATTTGTAAGGAAAATGTAGAACTTATATGCCATCTGAAGTGTAAATCCAAGGATAATAAGTATTGCTGAAGGGTAAATTAGCAGATCTCCATAGCCTACACCAGCAGCATAGCCATAACCGTTGTCCCATCCAGGAAGAATGTGCACCGGAAACTGACCGCTTCTAAGCCCCTCCGCCGTAAATGCTATTCTTCTCAAATGATAGTAAATGTCATCGCCAAAATATAACTTCCTATAAAAGAGAGGATAGCTTGAGAAAAACAGAGTAAATAACATCACTCCTATAGTCAATTCTTTTCCCTTAAGGAAACTAACTGTTTCTTTTCTCTTTAGCAGGAAAAGAAATACCAAAACATCAATCAAAGCAAAAAATAAAAACAGTTTGGTTGTCTCATTGGCTATGGTCTTGCCCTTCATGTATGTGATATTCACGCCATTTACAAGAACATATATATTGTCACCTGAAGCATCTGTTTCAGGTCCCATGCGGACTTCAAACTCTGTCCCATATCTAACCCAAGAAAGAGCTGAAACACTGGTGAACTTACCTGGCATTGCAGTATGGTCGCTGCAAACTAGATCTGCAGTCTTGTCTTCAGAAGTATCTCCCACTGCATCAAGCACCATATAGCAGGTATGCCAGTTATCATCTGCATTAGAGCTATAATCTACAGTCACGGAATAAATGCCTTTTTTGAGGAACGTAGGTTTCGTGACAACGTAAGCCCCTTCCACATTACTGTGATCAGCATAGAATCCGCTCTCATATTCGATAGTATTAGTTTCAAGATTTTTACGCGCAAGGAGCAGATCATCTGATGAATAGCTTATGCTCTCTTCTCTATTGAATCTAAGAGCATTTACTATCAAAAGAACTACTTCTACAGCTACCAGAACTAATATAAGGAGTTTTTTATTTTCCCAAAACTTCTTCATTCGAAAATATCCTCGCCAAATCTTACTTTGAGCTGCGCCTTGATAGCTTCAACGCACTTATCAAAACCAAGTTTACTGCTATCGATGCACAGGTCATAGTTCATGGCATCAGTCCAGAGATTTCCTGTGTGATGCATATAGTATTCAGCGCGGTATTTATCCTCTCTTGCGCAGAACTTCTCAAGTTCTTTTCCCCTAAGAGGCTGCACCTTGGCAGCTTCCTGCATAAGGAAGTCATGAGGTGCGTGAACAAATACACTAAGAACGTTGTCATAATCCTTAAGAACAAAATTTGCAGCACGACCTATGATAACGCAGCTTGTGGTGTCAGCAAGCTTTTTGATGACCTTTGCCTGATAGTTAAAAAGATTATCAGTAGAAGTAAAGTCCTTGCTGTCAGGTCCAATAAGCTCTCCGTTATAGATATTTACAGGTGCCTTGAAAAAGCCATTATTTCTAAGCTTCTCATCAGCCTCCAAGAATAAAGACTCATTTATTCCGCTTTCTTCGGAAGCGAGCTTAATGAGTTCCTTGTTGTAATAGTGAATCCCAAGCTCATTTGCAAGCTTTTCGCCTACAGTTCTGCCGCCACTTCCATACTGTCTTGCGATTGTAATGACAATGTTTCTTTTCATACCATTTCCCCCGCTATTATTCGCCAAGATATGCTTTCTTTATTGTTTCATCATCCAAAAGCTCGCTGGCAATACCCTCTTTTACGATCTTGCCTGTCTCAAGAACATAAGCCCTGTTAGCTATTGAGAGCGCCTTCTTGGCATTCTGCTCAACCAAAAGAACTGTAACTCCATCCTTGTTGATCTTCTCGATAATATCAAATATCTCATTTACAAAGATTGGTGAAAGACCCATGGATGGCTCATCGAGAAGGATGATCTCAGGATGAGACATAAGGGCTCTACCCATAGCAAGCATCTGCTGCTCACCACCGCTAAGTGTCCCAGCTAGCTGGCTCTTTCTCTCTTCAAGTCTTGGAAAGCGCTGATAGATAGTCTTAAGTGTCTCGTCCATCTCTGCCTTATCTTTTCTGGTATATGCGCCCATCTTGAGGTTCTGTAAAACGGTCATTTCAGCAAATACACGCCTTCCCTCTGGAACCTGCGCCATTCCAAGATTTACGATCTTGTGACCTGGAACTGTTGTGATATTCTGATCTTTGTAGATGATCTCTCCTTTATCAGCCTGAATGAGGCCTGATAAAGTATGAAGTGTTGTTGTCTTACCTGCTCCGTTAGCACCTATGAGGGCTACGATCTCTCCTTTGTCCACATGAAAAGAGACACCTTTAAGAGCCTGGATAACACCATAATATACGCTTAAATCTTTTACACTTAAAAATTCGCTCATAATATATTCTCCAAGTAATTTAGTCCTCTCAGCCCAAGTATGCTTTGATTACCTCAGGATTAGCAAGTACCTCTTTAGTCTCGCCCTGGCAGAGAACTCTTCCAAAGTTAAGTACTGTAAGCTTCTCACAGATTCCGGATACAAGCTTCATATCATGCTCGATTAAAAGAATCGTCATTCCAAACTCTTTACGAACTAATGAAATGGTATCCATCAGCTCTTTTGTCTCATTTGGATTCATGCCTGCTGCCGGCTCATCTAGTAAAAGAAGCTTAGGATCTGTAGCCATAGCTCTAGCTATCTCAAGTTTTCTCTGTTTACCATAAGGAAGATTAGAAGCCAGTGTGTCTTTTTCACCATCAAGGTCAAAGACCTTAAGAAGCTTCATAGCCTCTTCGTTCATTTCCTTCTCAACTTTTCTATATTTACCAACATGAAGGATTCCCTCAATAGCACTGTATTTAAAGCGCTCAGAAAGTCCAACCTTAACATTATCAATAACAGACATCTGCTTGAACAATCTGATATTCTGGAAAGTTCTTGCGATACCTGCCTGATTGATCTGAACAGTATTCTTTCTGGTGATATCCTCGCCATCAAGTTTGATGATACCTTCGTTTGGCTTGTATACACCTGTAAGAAGGTTAAATACAGTTGTTTTACCAGCTCCATTTGGTCCGATGAGTCCGTAGAGCTCACCTTTTTCGATCTGAAGGTTAAAGTCATCAACAGCTCTAAGACCGCCAAAGGATATACTAAGCTTATTTACATCTAAAAGTGTCATGCCTTTGCCCCCTTTCTAACTGTGAAGTGGCCAAAGGTCTTCTTTCTCCAGTCGATTACCTTAGGTGACCAGTTAACGATCATCATTACTATAAGAATAATTGAATAGATCAGCATTCGATATGTGTTGAGTCCTCTAAGAAGCTCAGGTAGTACATACAAAATGCAGGCAGCAATGACGCTTCCTCTGATGTTTCCGATTCCGCCAAGTACCACATACACAAGTATCATAATGGATGCGTTAAATCCAAAGTACTGAGATGAAGCTGTAAGTGATGTGATATTGTGTGAATAAAGAACTCCTGCTGCTCCAGCAATGGCTGCAGAAATAACAAATGCAAGCATCTTGTACTTGGTAATATTGATTCCTGTTGCCTCAGCTGCGATTGCATTGTCTCTGATAGCCATGATTGCACGGCCATCTCTTGAATTAATAAGGTTTTGAACCACGAAAAGAGCTAAGAGAAGCACCACAATACTGATAGTAAAATTAGCATCGTGTGGAGTTCCTGTAATACCCATAGCTCCGTTAACAATAACTTCTCCATCAGGCTCCATACCAAGCTCCATAGCATTCTTTAATGAGAAATGAAGTCCATGCTTATCGATTCCAATATAGAATGCGTTGATTACAGTTTTGATGATCTCTCCAAAGGCCAGTGTGACGATGGCAAGATAATCGCCCTTAAGTCTAAGTACTGGAATTCCAATAAGAAATCCGAATAAGGCTGCAAAAGCTATTCCCACAACAAATGCCAGGATAAATCTTGGGGCAGTTGGAAGAACGTTCTGGGTAACCTTTGAAAAGAATGCGCTGGTAAAAGCTCCTACGCACATAAATCCGCAGTGTCCAATACTAAGCTCTCCTAAAATACCTACACAGAGGTTAAGAGCGACAGCTATTACTGCGTAATATGTCATTGGGACCAAAAGCCCTCTCATATGACTTGAAAGATGTCCGGTAGCTGCAAGTACCTGGAAGATTATAAATGCTAAGATCACGATTCCATAGGTGATCAAGTTATCTCTTTTTTTCATTTTTAGCCTCCATTTTCAATGTAGTTCTGCGCTCATACCTTTTCCTGAATCTTCTTACCAAGTATTCCGGTAGGTTTAACTAATAACACGATTACAAGAATACCGAACACAATGGCATCTGAAAGCTGTGATGAAATGTAGGTTTTACTAAGGATCTCTACTATTCCAAGTACAAGTCCTCCGATCATAGCTCCTGGAATTGATCCGATTCCGCCAAGGACCGCTGCTACGAAAGCCTTGATACCAGGCATTGCTCCTGTATATGGAGAAAGAGATGGATATGCTGAGCAAAGAAGTGCACCAGCAATAGCTGCAAGAGCTGAACCGATAGCAAATGTCAGCATGATGGTCTTATTAACATCTATACCCATAAGAGTTGCTGCTCCCTTATCCTCGGCAACTGCAAGCATTGCCTGACCTTGCTTGGTCTTTTTGATAAAGAGCTGTAAAACAACAAGTACCAATACGCTAATGAGGATTGTGACTATTGTTACACCCTGAATTCGAAGCTGACCATCAGCAAAAGACAAGCCTTCCCAGCTGATAACTGATGTAAAAGACTTAATGTCTGCGCCAAATATAAGAAGGGCCACGTTCTCAAGGAAGTAGCTGACACCTATAGCTGTAATAAGTACAGCCAAAGGAGATGCTGCTCCACGAAGTGGTCTATAAGCCACAAATTCTGTTGTAATTCCAAGGATTGTACAGAGGACGACTGCCACTAAAATTCCTAAAAGTGGATTACCTCCGAGAGATGCTGTCACTGAAAAGATTATATAACAGCCTACCATGATAAAATCACCGTGGGCGAAATTGAGCATCTTAGCTATACCGTAAACCATCGTATAGCCTAAAGCGATGATGGCATATATGCTTCCTAAGCTAAGCCCACTAATAAGATATGTTAAAAAACTCATATCTACCTCCAACTCTTGATACTTTTTATCCTTTTTTCACATAAATATATGATAGCACAACAACTAGAAAATTAATTACAAATATAACAAACGAGGGCACTAATTTTTCAGCGCCCTCGCTAAAGAATAGTCGATTAAATTATTTTTTTAAAGAGACGATCACTGAGCTGATACGTAAGCTCCGTCTTTGATAACTACAGCCTTAGGTTCCTTATTTGGCTCACCACTTGCATCCCAAGTCATCTTGGCAGATGTAAGACCAGAAGCCTCGATCTCAACCATAGCAGCCTTAAGCTTGTCACCGATCTCAGAAACGCTCATATCAGGAGTTACGCCTGCCTTTTCGATAGCTTCCTTGATGATGTAAACAGCATCATAAGCATCTGCTGCAAACTGATTAGGAACTTCACCGTATTTTTCCTTGTACTTAGTTACAAAATTAACTGTAAGATCATCTGTGCCATCAGCTGCAAAAGGTGTAAGAAGCATTACGCCCTCAGCAAGTGATGTATCAAAGTTATCAACTGTAAGAAGTCCATCAAGACCATCTACGCCAAAGAAGATTGGTGAATATCCCATTGTGTTAGCCTGTGTAAGGATAAGTGATGCATCCTTGTAGTAGATAGGAAGGAATACAAGATCTGCTCCTGCGTCCTTAGCCTTCTGAAGCTGAACTGAGAAATCAGTGTTGTTATCCTGAGTAAATGCCTCAGCTGAAACAATCTCAAAGTTCTTGCCATCAGCCTCTTCTACAAACTTCTGATAGATTCCGTTTGAATAAACGTCTGAGCTGTCATAGATGATGCCGACCTTTTTAGCAAGGTTATTGTCAGAAATGTACTGGGCAGAAGCAATACCCTGGTTAGGATCTGAGAAGCATACACGGAAAGCATTGTCATACTTTACGCAATCAACTGCTGATCCTGATGGTGTAAGCTGGAACATATTGTCAGCCTTTGTATACTCTGAAACTGCGATTGAGCATGCACTTGTAGTGGATCCAACAAGAACCTGCATTCCCCAATCCTTAAGTGTATTATATGCATTTACAGATTTCTCAGCGTTGAGCTCATCATCTTCTTTGCTGTACTCAACCATATATCCGTTGATTCCACCTGCTGCATTGATCTCCTCAACTGCAAGCTCTGCTGCGTTACAAACTGCATTACCATATGCTGCAGCTCCACCTGTAAGTGGTCCAATAGCACCAATCTTGAATGTGGCCTCTCCACTAGCTGAACCTTCTGCTGGAGCAGAACCTTCAGTAGCATCAGCACAACCAACGATCATAGATGCAGCCATTGCTGTAGCCACCATGGCGCTCAATACCTTTTTAAATCTCTTCATAATGATATCCTCCTAATCAAGTGCTCCAAGTTGTATATTTGTATACAATTTCTTGTTACTTTTAAAGATTAAAGCATTGTAGTGTAAAAGTCAATTGCAAAATTGCTTTTTTCTTTTATGATTGTTACAATTAAAAAAAGGGGGATGAATCCTATGCTTCAATTATGTAATTTGGGGATAGCTTTCGCTTTCGTCTTCTATTTCGTTTTTGGAATAGCGGTCCGGCTTATGGCACTTACCGAAGCCAAGCGAAACTCTGCTCGACTGGCAATAGTAATTTCTTCCGTTTCAATCGTAATGATCTCCAGTTTTTTGGCTGGAATCCTTAATCTCAGGGTTGGTATCTATCTTACTGGTATACTAAGTCTTATCCTTTCTGCGGTCGCTTTTTTCGTACTGACATCCATTGTTATTGAACTTTACAATATACATATCCGCATCAAAATGAGAAGATTCATGGTTCTTTTCGATATTGTGGACAAGCTCATAAATGAAGGTAAGACTAATGAAGAGATCTTGAATTATCTGACAGAGATTCAAAAGCTTACCAAAAAAGAAGCTTCCGATTTTCTTGATTTTATAACTGATCCGGATAATCATCAGTTCCTGGCAGAAGTAAATGAAAAGATACAGGAAGCCAAATTACTTGGTCATCTTCCTAATAATATTTGATAAAAGCCCAAACAAAGACGGCGCCTACATTAAATGTAGACACCGTCTTTTTATATTTCCATCCTACCTGAAATATCATCATGCAAAAAGATCTACTGAATTACCTTCCATTCCGTATGATAATCCAACGGAATCACTTCCATATCCTACTGTCATGCCCTGAAACTTCTCTGCCACCTCGTTGTACATCTTGTTTACCTTCTGAGCATTTGGATAAATTACTGGAGGAACATTCTCAATTTCTCCCTTTAATCCTGTCTCCTTAAAGGCATCTGAAACATCCGAGTTATTCTTTATAGAATAATTAAGAGGCTGAACGAAGCTCATTCCATATGTAGTTCCAATTCCACCTACAGACAATCCCATATACACATATCCTCTCATAAATGCACACTACTCATCATGGATATATTATTCTTTTTGGTCCAAATATGCAATTACACCCTTTGAAATTTTATGTAAATAAAAAGTAGTAATTTATGAAATTTTATTAAAAACTATGTTATTATTATGAAGTAGGGTAAAACAGAAGAGAAAGGAGCACTGTTATGAGTAACAACCAGCTGCGATATTCTCCGTTCAAACCTAATCTGAAGACAGCCGAAGTATTTGCTTGGGGCGATCCGGAGTATAATCTATTTGATCAGCTAAACGACAAGTACGCGCAAAGTCATCCAGAGTATTCTGCATTATCATCTTATGAAAAAATGGTCATCCGTGAGCAGATTCATCATGAAGCCATTGGCCTGACTCCATTAAATCTTATTTCTGACTTCATAGAAGATCCACAGTTCGATGAATTCCGTTTCCTTTAACTTGCTATGGTTATTTTGTATCCCTATTCACATATTTGTTGTGGAACTTGGAATATACGATCTTTTGACTGCTATACAAACTTGAATAGCCTGAGAAAGTGTAGCTTAGAGCTACTGCCAAAAGATAATAGGGCATTCCTTTAAAGCCAAATAGCTCAAAGCATATGAAAAGAGATGAGATAGGGCAATTGGTGACGCCGCAGAACAAGGCACCCATGCCTATTGCCGCACAAAGAGCTGGATCAAATCCCAATAGCTGTGAATACAAACAGCCAAAGGTAGCACCGATATAAAGGGCCGGTACGATCTCACCGCCCTTATATCCTGCACCTAACGTAAGGGCTGTAAATATTATCTTTAAAAGGAACGCTATATAAGGCGCCTCTCCTTTAACAGCCATTTCTATCACATTTATTCCCGCACCATTATAAAGTCTTGTTCCAGAAGCAAATGTCAGGGCTGAAACTATGCATCCACCTACAAATATCCTAAGATATGGATTTGAGAAAAGCTTTTTGTAGGTTCGACCTGATAATTTCAGTACATTGCAAAAAAGCACGCTCACTACCGCACACAGTATAGCAAGTATACCTGTAAATACCGCATTATATAGAGAAAACTCAGGTACTACGTTTACAGCAAAAGTCTCTTCCACTAGACCAAGATATTTAGATACACCAGAAGCAATCAGTGCTGATATAACGCAAGGCACCAGAGCGGAATAGTACATTATTCCGACATTTTCAATTTCCATAGCCATAAAGGCCGCTGTCATAGGGGTTCCAAAAAGAGCTGAGAATGCAGCGCTCATGCCGCACATGGTAATGATCTTAACATTGCCTTCCTTGAGTCTGAATAATTTGCCAAGGTTATAGCCAATGCTACCGCCCATCTGAAGAGCAGCGCTTTCTCGACCGGTAGATCCACCGAAAAGATGCGTAAGTATTGTAGAAATAAAAATCAGGGGAGCCTTGGTGATAGGAAGGTTCTCCCCTGCTTGAATTGATTTGATGACAAGGTTAGTCCCCTTGTCTTCATAGTCCTTGCATAATCTGTATAAGAAAACAATCAATAGGCCGGCAAATGGCAAGCCTAGTATGATGTAGTCATGCTCTGTTCTAAAATCTGTAGCCCATATTATCCCGTGATAGAACATTGCGCCTATTACACCAACTACTACGCCGGTAATGGATCCCAAAAGCACCCATCTGAGTAATACCCTTAGCTGTCCTAAAAGGTTAGCTTCCTGAATCTGTTCCATAATCTGCTTTACAGTACTCGACTCAGAATTGTTTTCTTTCATTTTTCTTTTTATTGATCACCTATAGTTGCTAACATTG
The DNA here is from genome assembly GCF_900143205.1 of Butyrivibrio hungatei DSM 14810. Taxonomy (GTDB): domain Bacteria; phylum Bacillota; class Clostridia; order Lachnospirales; family Lachnospiraceae; genus Butyrivibrio; species Butyrivibrio hungatei. The sequence goes on from NZ_FRDH01000003.1 coordinate 760,225, forward strand.
CTAGCATCAACTGGTTCAAAAGGAACAAAGATATACTTGCAGTCCTCTGTCGCATATTCGATGTTCTTGATAGATCCGCCCTTACTTAAGGTGATTGCCGCATCTACTGCTGCAGCGCCCTGTCCCTTGGCATTTTGAAGAACCGAAAAAGAGATCTCACCCTTTTGAATAGAAGCGCATCCATTAGATGTAGCATCTACACCGCATACAGGAATATCCTTGTAGCTATAGCCGTTCTTTTTCATTGCTTCGATAACACCAAGTGCCATGGTATCATTGTTACAGAATACTGCATCAACATCCTGCCCTGTAAGAGTAAATATGTTAAAGAGGTCCTCTGCCTTTGAATCTGACCAGTTACCATAGTCAACAAACACATAATTGGCATTGCAGCCATTATCTTTAAGTGTTTTTTTAACTGCGCTTGTTCTTCCGATCGTTCCGGAATGGCCAGGTTCTCCTTCAATTATTATAACATTCATTGATGACGGATTGCCAAGTTTATTTAAAACATACTCAGCCTGAAGCTGTCCAGCCTCTTCCTCATTAGAAGCTACATAAATATATTTATCAGCCTCCAAATGCTCATCCTTTGGCTTATTATTAACATATACGATAGGAAGTCCATTAGAAGCGACATCCATCTGAAGAGCCGTGCTTGCATCAGCAAGTTTTAAGATGATTGCTGAATAGCCCTGTGATTTGGCACTCTCTACAAGAGAATACTGTGCTTCTACACTTTTTCCTGACTGAACCAGATCTACTGTAATACCTTTAGCCTCACATTCACTCATAATGGCATTGGACAAAGAGATCCTAAATACATCATTTAGATCTGGCATAATGAAAAGGATCTTAGTGTCTCCGCTATGTTCTGCAGCAGAAACAGTACTAGCCTGTCCGCACCCCACAAGAGCTGTCACCATCAGTATCCCCGCCAATAGACATGTTATAATTTTTTTCATCTACGCTGCCTCCTTAAATTTTAAACCTCTGCACATAGGAAGTAAGTGTCTGTGAAGTACCTGCAAGTTCTTCTGAATTGTCAGCCACATCCTGGCTGCTCTTTGTAATGTCGTTCGCCATCTGAACCATATTTTCTGAAGTTGTGAGAATCTCATCCGCACTGGCCGCCTGTTCCTCAGAAATAGCAGCAACAGTAGTTGCAACTTCATCAACCTTGGACACGTTCTCGATCATAGCTTCCATAAGTTCATTTGACTGCTGAATGTTTGTATAGATCTTATCAAAAGTTCCAACTGCAACATCGATAAGTTCACTGTTTTCTCTGATGCTCTCAGCAGATGCATTAGCTTGTCCAACAGCTTTTTCTATAAGTCCACGGACCTCTTCGATAAGTTTTGAAATATTCTGTGCACTCTCAGCAGATGTCTGCGCAAGTTTGCCTATCTGAGTGGCAACTACAGCGAATCCTCTACCGGATTCTCCGGCTCTTGCAGCCTCAATGCTGGCATTAAGTGAAAGAAGATTTGTCTCTTCTGCGATTGCACTGATCATTCCAACAATATTTGTGATCTCTTCTGACGCAGCACCAACCTGGTTGATGGATTCAACAAGTTCATTGTTGGCTCCCTCGATTCCAGTCATAGCCTCGCTGAGTTTCTCCATGTCACTGCGGCCCTTCTGAGACATCTCGACTGTTTCCTTCATGCTGATACTTGCTTTATCACTGTTATCTCTTGTATCAGACACTACAGTTGCAAGTGTTGTAGCGTTCTGTGCGATATCATTAACTGCCTGAGCAAGCTGATCAACTGTTTCGTTGAGCTGTTCCATAGCAGCAGCTTGTGACTGAGATGCTGAGAACATTGTCTTAGAAACCTTGTCACTGCTGTCAGATTCATTTCTAAGCTTCTCAGATTCATTGCTGATGCTAGCCAGCATGTTTCTCATAGAATCAACGAACTCAGTAACCTGTTTTCCCATGACACCGATCTCATCATTACTGTTAACATCAACATTGATAGTGAAATCGCCCTCTGTCATAGCCGTGATATTGCTGGTAATAACTGTAAGTGGAGCAATAACCTTTCTAACAACAAGAAGTATAGCCACAATGATAAGAAAAACTGCAATAACTCCAATGATCACCAGATACCATGACATCTGATAGATTGGTCCAAGGATCTCGCTCTTTGGAATATAAGAAACAAGGATCCAGTCTGTTCCTTCGACCTGCTTGAACGCTGCAACATACGAGTCGATCTCACATGTATCATAATCTCCTGCAGCTATCTTCTTAGCTGCCCCCTTCAAAAGTGCGTCACTGCTTGTATCTGAAAGAGTTGTAGATACAAGGCTTGCATCTCTGTGTGCAAGAATGGTTCCATCTGTTGTATCTACCAGGAATGAGCTTGCGCCCTTCATCTTAACTCCGGAATTAACGATTACAGTGATAGAATCAAGTGGTACGTCCGCACCGATAACCTTCAGATCAACGCGGTCCATATCAAGAATACCTGTAGCACTTATTACCATATCACCGTTGTAATTCTGGTGTGCTGAGCCATAGGCCATTCCCACTCTGGTAATACCCTGTTTGAACCAGATACTCTCTGTTACATTCTCTTCAGTAAAAGCTGACTCCCTTGCTGTATAGAGCTTGCCTGATGAAGTTCCAATGTACATTCCATCAGGATTACTCTTGTTGTAACCATAGAAAGCATCAAGAATCTTAACAAGTTCAAAATCTGCTGGATGTTCAGTTTCAATTACAAGTTTGACTGTACTGAAAAATTCAAGATTATTATCAAGCCATGATTCAATGTTGTCGGCCTGATTTGAAATTGATGATTCCAGTGTCTCATTTGCCATTTCCTTCATTCTTGCTTTGGAAAGTTCCCCCGCAACGGCCACTAAAACCACGACAGTGAAAGTTACCAGTGGTACGATATACCACAGAAGTTTGGTACTGATCTTTCTGACCCTTCTTTTTTTTACTGCCTTTGCTGCCTTTGTCTTTGATGTCTGTTCTCCCATATACTTTTTGTTCCTCGCTGCCTTTAAATTATAGCCATAAAAAAGCGCTATGCTTGAGTTGATTATAGCATTAGCGCCCCTGAAAATATATGAATTTTTAAAAATTTTATAAACTATTCAATAGTCCATTTATGCCCTGTTTTTTGTAAATTTCTTTGTAATATAATACCTCATCCTTAATAATTGCATCAATCTGTTTCATGCCCAATAATTCAACAGGTGCCTTGTCATCTGTCATGATATGATTGCCTGCATTGTAGGCCAGTGCTGAGCTATATGCACTCTCCATCATAACTCTCAAATCAGTCTCATCTTCTTTACTAGCTCCATCCTTTAACTTCTCAAGAAAATTATCGGAATCACATGCAAAGAGTTCTTTGTTTGTCGAACCCACCACATCAATTGTTACAACATTATTAAACACTGAAGAAATGGTATCTGCCAGATAAGTATTAATTGTGGCATCATTTTTGGCTCCTATGGCATTGTCGCTGTACATATTCATGTTTACAACCATTACTCCACCATCATTCAGATGCTCTTTTACCATAGTAAAGAACTCTACTGATGACATCTGAAAAGGAATAGTAATGTCCTGATAGGCATCAACCATGATCACGTCGTACTTCTTGTCCACTGCAGCAAGATAAGCTCTGCCATCGTAGGTTGTCACCTTTGTAGTTTCAGGAAGTTCAAAGTACTTGTGGGCAAGATCAGTTATCTTTTCATCGATCTCTACACCCTCGATATTGATGTTATCAAAGTGTCTTGTAAGCTGAGTTGCGTAGGTTCCAGAACCCATGCCAAGGATCAGGACATCAAGATCTTCGCCCTTTTCTTCCTTATCCTTGATGCCAGCCATGTAAGGCGCTGCCATTGCCACGTCATAATACATGCCTGTAAGGGCTCCATCTTTAACAAGAACTGACTGAACACCAAATAAAACGTTAGTTGAAAGGATTACCGTATTGGGAGTTTCTTTTACCTGAAGATAGTTGTAAACTGACTCGCCTTCATAAGTTAAGTTATTCTCCCAAAAGGCAAAGCTTGTGTTGTAGCAAAGCCCACAGGATATAACAAATATGAGGATTCCGGAAACAATCCTTGCTACATTACTGTTTTTTTTTGAGCCTTTTGTATCTTGGTCAGTACCTTCAGATGGGCTTACAAAGTAAGCAATAGAAAGAACTATGAGGATTCCTGCAAAGATAAGGAATGTGATGGCTGTTCCGACAGCAGGGATAGTAACAAAGGTTGGTACGAAGGTACCGATGATACTGCCTACTGTATTGAACGCTCCAAGAGTACCTATGATCTTGCCGTTATCTTCAAGAGAATCCGTTGTATACTTGGCAAGACTTGGAGTTACCGTTCCTAGAAGGAATAATGGAAATACAAAAACCACCATGCACGCCGCAAAGGCAGCGATTACAAGGAAGTTACTGTTAACTGTAAAGATGAGAAGTGCAGAAATACCAAGAATCACATATTTGCCAATGGCTGGAATAAGTGCTATCCAGATAGCTGACACAAGGATCCTGCCGTAGAGCTTACCTGGGTCCTTGTCCTTGTCTGCCTTACGTCCGCCATAGATATTACCAAGAGCCATGGCGATCATGATAGTTCCGATGATGATAGTCCACACGATCTGTGATGAGCTAAAATATGGTGCTAGAAGTCTGCTGGCGCCAAGTTCAACTGCCATTACTGACATTCCCGCAAAGAATTCTGTAAGATACAGAAATAGTTTATTCTTTAAGATCTTTTTATTCATACCGTTCCTCTTTGATAGTAATAATGCCTAATTTCACTTATACCACATATATCCTGATAACTTCAATGATTGAATAAACGATAACTGGGAAAAGTGCCGTAATGTACATCAACCTGCAAGCTCTGACTATATCATCAGCCTCGATCTTTCTTTTTTCATCCCCAATATATGGTTTAGAATGCATTTCACCAAAGTAAACCGCTGGCCCTGCAAGGCGAAGGCCAAGTGCTCCTGCACATACGCTCTCACACTGTGCAGAATTTGGGCTTGCATGATTGAATCTGTCTCTTTTAAAGATCCTGACTGAATCCTTGAAGCTATAATGAGCTTTATCAGTTAGTTCTAGTAAAAAAGCTGCTGCCATCATAAGTACTGCGCTGATCCTGGCTGGAACAAAAGCAAAGATATCATCAAGCTTGGCTGCGCTTCTTCCAAAGAACATATACTTGTCATTCTTGTAGCCGATCATGGAATCCATGGTACTGACAGCCTTGTAGATAAAAGCAAGGACAGGACCGCCTATAGCCAGATAAAACATAGGGCAGATAACGCCGTCATTGGTATTCTCTGCTACAGTCTCAACTGCTGCCCTTGTAATGCCGTCTTTATCAAGAAGAGCGGTATCTCTTCCAACTATCATGCTAACTGCAGTTCTAGCTCCTTCAATATTCCCATCCTTTAGAGGCTCATGCACATCCATTGCCGCCTGGCATAGACTCTTTGCAGCAATACTCTGCCAGCTCATTACGGTCATCACTATAAGTCCGACCTCTTTATCCACTAGGAAAGCGCAGTATAGTATAAATATCCCCAAGAAAGCTGTGGATAACACCACAAGAAATGTCAGTAACATGCCTTTTTTATATTTCTTGTCATCACTATCTTCTTTAACTAATAATCTCTTTTCCAAAAAAGTTATGAGACGCCCTATTAGCTGAACAGGATGTGGGATATTCCTTGGATCTCCCACAACGGCATCCACGATAAAGCCCAAAATAAATGTAATTGGAATGTATTTAAAATATTGGATCATGTCACTCCCTTAGAGCCAGCGATAAAAATATGCCATAGCGCCGATAACAAGCACCATGCAGGTCTCACATATGCACACAAACCAGCCTGCTACATCACCAGTTATGCCGCCAAACTCATTTTCTGACCTTACGTGGTAATACAGAAATGTGAAAAGAGCTGTCAAAACAGCCGCTGCACCTGTAAAACGTCCGATGACTATCATGGCGATCATGACAACACCAGCTTCTTTTATCAAAATGCTAAGACACCTCTTTTTGTCTGAACCTTCTGCAAAAGTATAGAGCGTACCTTCATTCTTGGCACATTTAAATGAAACAACCGAGATACCACTTAGGCACCTTGAAAGGCAAAGGCCAAGTCCAAGGACTACTATTTCTGAAATCCCAGAGCCAGCGTAATACATGATAAGTTCAAGTCCTGCAAAGAAAAGCGCAGCAAGGACCATAACTCTTATAACAGCAAAGGCTCCAATATGAGGGTCTTTTAGGATCTCAAGTTTCTTTTCTCTTGTCTGATAGGATGAAAGCGCATCACTTACATCCATGAAGCCGTCAAGATGTATGCCACCTGTAAGTATTATAGGGATCACTACTAGTATCAGTGGAATCACAGTCTCTGCCGGAAGTTCAATATAATGCATCACAAAATAAAAAGCGCTCATGATAGCGCCGATCAAAAGCCCTATCAAAGGAAAGAAGCAAATGCTATACTTCATATCCTCTTTTTCCCACTTAAACTGTGGCATTGGTATCTTGGAATACATTGAAAATGCTATTGCAAAGGACTTAAGTAACCTCATTTTATCTTCACCCCTTCCCCGCAAAATACTCTGTAGATACTGCGCTCTTTTCCTAGCATCTGCATGAGACGCCCTGTCTCTTCACGGGCCTTTCTGTCTGTAGCATCCATAGGAACTATGCCGCAGGTAATATCGTCAACAATGACTATCTCAGCTTCTTTTAATAAGTTAAAAGACTCTTCTGCAGAGAGAATGTTACGTACAAGTCTCTCTGCGTGCTCATAAGCTCTGTAGCCTGCTGGCACCTCAGTGTCATCAGCTGTAAAAGAATAGATTTCTTTATCTTCTATATTAAATTCACTTTTGGCAAAAGTTCTTTTTCCCTGAAAGGCTCCGCCAAATATAAGTATCTTGTTCACTGCTTGTCCCCCATCTACTAAAGGCTCTGTGTTTCCTTTAACTCCAGCAGTCATCTCCATAACTTCATCAGCTCTTTTTGAAATCAGCTGTTCTAGCTGCGCAAGTCCACGCTGATACTCTATTGTCTCATCACCGTATATAATAGAATCACTGTAGATTCCGTCGCTTACAAATACAATGCTGGCACCAGACTTTTGGCACTCATCTATCAAAATGCCAAGACCCTTTTGAACTCTTCCAGCTGCATCATGGTCCACAAAGAAGTTGCCCTTATCATCTGTTCTAAACATCTCATTAGCCAGAAGAGCTGTGAGACTATCCACCAAAAATGCAGGCGGATTCTCATCTTTCCTGATAACATCCACAAGGTCTTCTATCCTATACTTAAGCTCAATAGTCTCAAAGCCAAGATCTTTTCTGTTATCCACATGTTTTCTGATGCGCTCATCATCTTCAGCCCCTGTAGATATCATGGTCGCTACGTAGTAGAGCTTGCCTTTTTGCTTCTGAGAAAAGCTTACCGCCAGATCCTGTGCCTTATTCGATTTTCCATTTTTACAACCACCGGTTATCAGAACTATCATATTACCTTATTCCCTCAAGGTATGAGTCATCAATTCCGCCGCCTTCAAAGGTTGCCATATCTCGCATCATGACGCAGGCATCCTCAATTATCTGAAATGCCATAGGACATCCGCTTCCTTCACCAAGTCCCATGTTAAGCATTAGATATGGCTTGAGCCCAAGCTCTTTTACAGCAAGATCATAGGCAGGCTCCTTGGACACATGGGATGTGAAAAGATATCCCTTAACAAGTGGACAGAGTCTTACTGCACACAGGGCTGCCACTGCAGAAATAATGCCATCTATAACAACAGCCTTCTTGCATATCGCAGCTCCAATAAATGCTCCGCACATAGCAGCAATATCTAGGCCTCCAACCTTGGACATAGCTGATATTATCTGCTCATCATCATTCTCATTCCCTTCCCACTTCTTATTTAAAAGTCCATGAAACTCAAGGGCTTTTCTTATAACTTCCTTCTTTTTGACGAGTGCTTCATCAGTAAGTCCTGCTCCGCGTCCTGTGATTTCTTCGGGAGATACGCCTGTCAGCGCAGATAAAAGAGCTGTGGATGTGGTAGTGTTACCAACTCCCATCTCTCCTACACCTATAAGATCTACTGTTCCAGTGGATGATTTATCCACATTTTTATTTTCAGAAGGCTCTTTTCCCACATTGGCTACTAGATTTATCCCCGTAGTTATGGCTGTAAGACATTCATCTTCCGTCATAGCCGGCTCTTTTACTATATTACCAGTGCCTCGCCTAATGCTGCGGTCAATGACCTTACTTGCATCCGGGTCAGCAGAATAATCCGTAGCAATTCCCATATCAGTTACCACAAGCTCAGTGCCTGTGTGCTTTGCAAGGACTGCAACACCAGTAAGCCCTCTTGTCATGTTAAGAGCCTGCATGGCAGTTACTGAAACTGGGGAGGACGCTACTCCTTCCTCTACAACACCATTATCTGCACAAAATACATAAATAGTCTTTTTACCTACTTTGTTTTTGGCATGACCTGTTATACCAGCGAGCTTTATTGCAATGTTTTCAAGTTCGCCCATGCTGCGAGGCGGCTTAACCAGTGAATCGTTGTAATCAGAAGCTGCCTTAACAGCAGCCTCATCAACTTTTTCCACTTTGCCTATGCAATTTTCAAGAGTTTTCAACATTTCTTTGTTCATAAAAATAATTCTACACCATTTTATCTATGGTGTAATTACTGATATACTTAGGAAATGTAAGATAATACATGTTTTTATATGAGGATATTATGAATCAACCTACATCCTTCGTCCACGGCGGCGAATACTCTGATTACAATCAAATAAAACTGGATTTTAGCGTCAACACTAATCCTCTGGGTATACCAGGAAACTTAAGCTATGCCCTAACTACAAATGTGGACGTGCTCGAGAAATACCCTGACAGAAGGTCCAGAGAGCTTTGCCTGGCGATTTCAGAAAAAAGAGGTGTTCCATCAGATAATATCTTTGTAGGAAACGGTGCTTCTGAGGTTATCAGTTTACTAGCAAAAGTCCTTGCTCCAAAAAATGCGCTTATTATAGAGCCGACATTTTCAGGCTATGAAAGAGCTCTTTTATCTAACGGTTCCAAGGTTAGCTACTACGAACTAACTAGGGAAAATGAATATACGCTGACGCAAGATTTCATAGCTTTTCTAGAAAAAGCCAAATGTAGCGTAATCTTTGCATGTAGTCCTAACAATCCTACAGGCCGCATTATCGATCTGGCCCTTGTAAAAAAGATTGCAGAAATATGTGAAAAAAAGAAGATCTTCTTTATACTGGATGAGTGTTTTATGGGCTTTGTGGAAAACTCTGATCATTATAGCTGTCAAAGCCTCCTTGCTGATCATCCACACCTGATCCTTTTGGATGCCTTTACCAAGCTCTATTGTATACCCGGAATAAGGCTTGGTTACTGCATTAGTAGTAATAATGAACTCATAAAAGCTCTTTATGATGCACAGCCAGAATGGAGCGTGTCCACCTATGCCCAGCTTACGGGAAAAGAAGCCCTTTTGGAAGATAAATATGTAAAAAGAACCACTGAACTTGTATCTACTGAAAGATTTTTTCTGATAAAAGAGCTACGTCTTTTGGGATTCGAGGTATATGATAGCATGGCCAACTTCATCATGTTTAATGTACCTGCAAGATTAGGGCAAAACCGTGACCTACAGGAGTTCCTGGCAAAGAAGTATCATATTCTCATCAGATCCTGCAGTAATTTCAAGGGACTGGCTCAGAATGATTACCGCATAGCAGTAAAACTTCACGATGAAAATGAGCTGCTCATTGATGCGATTAAGGACTACTTATCGCCGTGACAACTTTTGTTTATCACCAGTGAAAAGTTATTATTAGTTCACATTTTTCATTTAAATAATTATAATCATGTTCATAAATTGAATGAGAATTCGAGGAGGAAAACAATATGAAAAAGAATATTATCGCAAGTTTAGTTTTATCCACAACTTTAGTACTCGGCTTATTGACTGGATGTGGAGATAAAGCAGGCACAGAAGCAGCTTCACAGGATGCTCATACCACAGAAACCGCTGACGTAGCGCAGGACACAGCTTCAGCTGATGCAGATAAAACTATCAGAGTTGGTGCTACACCTGTTCCACATGCTGAAATTCTTGATAACGTAGTAAAGGATGTTCTTGCTAAGGACGGTTGGACACTTGAGACTGTAGTTTTCCAGGATTACGTTCTTCCTAATACATCACTTGAAGCTGGTGAGATCGATGCCAACTACTTCCAGACACTTGGTTACATGAACCAGCAGAACCAGGATGCAGGTCTTCACCTTGTAGCAGTTGCAGGCGTTCACATTGAGCCAATGGGCATCTACTCAGAGAAGTACACAGCAGTTGCTGATCTTCCAGACGGTGCTTCAATCGGTATTCCTAACGATCCAGACAACGCTTCAAGAGCACTTGATCTTCTTGTTCAGAAGGGTCTTTTAACATCAAAGGGTGAATATGGTACAAGCGACAGCTACACAGAGGATTCTCTTACAAAGGATGCTGATGCCAACCCACACGGCTATGTGATCACACCACTTGAGGCAGCAAGCCTTCCACTTTCACTTCCTGATCTTGATGCTGCAGTTATCAACGGTAACTACGCACTTGAGGCTGAACTTCCAGCTAAACACCCAGCACTTGAGATTGAGGAATTCGACGAGGAGACAACAACAAAGAGAACTAACTTCCTTGTAGTTAAGGATGGCTCACAGGATTCTGAAAAGATTCAGGCACTTGTAGCAGCACTTAACTCAGAAGAAGTACAGAAATACATCGACGCTACCTACAAGGGAGCAGTTATCACATCATTTGTTAGTGCAGAGTAATTCAGGTATTGAGAGTATGACAGTGTGAATTATCATTGTTCGCTCCGATATTTTTTGCAGGATACATAAGACATTTAAAAACCTCGGTGAGATTTACTTCCCGAGGTTTTTGAATGCCATGTATATGCAGGTCTTTTGTGGATAACTAACATTTATGCTATTATTAGTTATTGACTATTGTTTTTGGAGAAAAAAAGAAATGATACAACTGCAGAACGTATACAAAAGATTTAATGATACGGAAGTTCTAAAAGGTATCACCATGGATATTCAGGATGGTGAGATATTTGGAATTATTGGACAGAGCGGAGCGGGTAAGTCTACTCTTCTTAGATGCATTAATGGTCTGGAATCCTATGACAGTGGAAAGATCATTGTTAATGGACAAGTAGTTAATATCCGTGACAAATTCTTACTCAGACAGCTTCAAAAGAGAATGGGAATGATCTTCCAGGGCTTCAATCTTTTGGAGAGACTTGATGTTTATCAAAACGTTGCTCTTCCAATGAAGTTTTGGGGAATTGATACACATACCCCTGAAGCCAAAGAAAAAATCACAAGACTTATTAAGCTTGTAGGCCTTGAGGACAAGATGCATGCTAAGCCTCGTCAGCTCTCAGGTGGACAGAAACAGAGAGTTGCTATTGCAAGAGCTTTAGTACTTGACCCTGAATTTCTTCTTTGCGACGAAGCAACCAGCGCTCTTGATCCAGAGATTACCAAGGAGATCTTAGCTCTTTTGCAAAAGATCAATCGTGAGATGGGCATTACTATCATCGTAGTTACGCACCAGATGGAGGTTGTAAAGCAGATCTGTCAGAAGGTTGCCTTCCTTAGTAATGGTAAGATGCTTGCTGTTGGTAAACCTGAGCAGCTCTTTGTATGGCCAAAGGAAATGGAGATCCGTGATTTCCTTAGAGAAGAGAGCAATAAGCTTCCTACAACCGGAATCAATCTTAAGCTCTTTTTCTTTGGAGAGGGCAATCAGCGTCCTATCGTGACACAGATGGCTCAGGAGCTTCATACAGACTTCAATATCTGTTGGGCTAAGCTTGAGGACTTCAGAGAGGACGTTTACGGAAGCCTTGTTCTTAACATGGATGAAAAAGATTTGACAAGAGCTTGCGAATTCCTTGATAGTAAGAATGTAACCTGGGAGGTAATCAAATAATGTCTGGAATTTTATCTACAACCGGCATGAGCTCCGTTATTATGACTGCTTTTAAGCAGACTCTTTATATGGTATTTTGGTCAACACTTTTTTCAGTTATCCTTGGCTTCATACCTGCAATCATACTGACACTTACGGCTCCTGACGGACTTAAGCCAAATAAATTTGTTTATGAGATACTTAGCTTTATAATCAACGTTTTTAGAAGCTTCCCATTCATCATTCTTTTGGTAATCCTTATTCCATTTACCAGGATGGTTGTTGGAAAATCAATCGGAACAACAGCTTCTATCGTTCCCCTTACAGTATCTGCTATTCCTTTTATTGCAAGAGTATTTGAGACCAGCCTTCGTGAGACCAATCCTGGCGTTATTGAGGCCGCTAGATCTTTTGGAGCTTCAAACTTCCAGATTCTCATGAGAGTTTACGTTAAGGAATCTATTCCAAGAATGTTAAATGGCGTTGTTCTCCTTATCATCTCTCTTATTGGTTATTCAGCTATGGCAGGAACAGTTGGCGGCGGCGGTATCGGTGATATTGCTATTCGTTACGGATATCAGCAGTACAAGACAGAATATCTTGTTGTATGTTCATTGGTACTTATCGCTTTTGTTCAGCTAATCCAGTCAATTGGAAATTTGATGTACAAGAAAATGTCTTAAACATAGAAAAAAAGGGACCTTGCGGTCCCTTTTTTATTGGCAAATAAACATTCCATATTCTTTAGGAAGATCAACTGCCTCATCTTCTATATGTTCTTTTAGTATTTCACGGATCTTTTCTACAGGCAGATCAAGGATTACCTTGAAGGAAGCAAGGCTTCGAAGGTACTCAACAAGATCTTCTACATCTGTTACATGAAGTGAATCCTCATAAAAAGCTGTCTTAACATCTGCAAAGGATTTACTCAGTACAGCGCCTCCGTTCTGCATAGTAAAGTTATGATTTGGTTTAAACTCTTCTCCTCCAAGCTCAAACCACTCAGCAAGAAGCTCTGGGAAGTTGTTCTCTCCAAGTGTAGCGCAGTAGAACACTCCACCTGGCTTTAACACTCTTCTAACCTCTCTTATGCCTCTATCAATATCTGGAACGTGGTAGAGCATTGAATTTGCGATCACCACGTCAAAGCTATTTTCTTCAAAAGGAAGATACTGAATATCTGCCTGAATATATTCGATGTTATCTCTTTCTCCAAGGTTATTCCTTGCTGTCTCAAGCATTCCCTCAGAAAAATCTGTAAGTACAAGCTTGCCACATCTTGAAACCATATCCTCATGATTTTCCCAAAGTCCGCCTGTACCGCAACCAAGCTCAAGTACTTTCATTCCTCTTTTGATATTGTAGTTAGAAATTATCCAGTTACTATAACCCTGCTTGTTTGTTGAATATTTATTATGAAATCCAATACGGATATCAAGTCCCTTTGATGTCGCGTACTGCTTTTTTACTGCCTCTGTATCATTTGAACTTCCAAAATGCATTATAATGTTTCCCCTATCGTAGTCATTTTTTTATTCTTCCTGTAAATACCTTTTTACTTCAAAAAGGTCAGTGCAGATCTCTTCAGACAGATTCTTCATTTCCTCATTTTCAGGAAGTAGATCAGGCACCATTATTGGCTTAAGGCCTCCTCTACTTGCTGCCCTGATTCCATTATATGAATCTTCTATAGCATAGGCTCTTGCTGGCGATACGCCTGTTTTAACACAAGCCAGTAAAAAAATATCTGGTTCCGGTTTACTTTTTATGACCATATCACCAGTAATGATCTCGTCAAAAAATGAAAGTAGCTCTGCGTCACGAAGCTGATTTACAACGGTCTGTCTCCTTGTAGAAGATGCAAGTGCTATCTTCTTACCATTCATCTTTAAAAAGACAAGTAGCTGTAAAACTCCCTCTTTAACAGGAAGCTTTCCGCCATCGTATCTTTCATGATACATCTGTGAGGCTTCCCCAGCGTATTTATCATACGGAAAATCTTCACCGTAGGCTTCTAGCATTATCTCTTTGGTCTTGGCTGCATTGGTTCCGCAACAGGCAAGATACGGCTCTTCTATGTTCTTTATGCCATACTTCTGTGCAAGTTCCAGCCAGCAGTCCATGGTTGCTTTTTCTGAGTCAAAGATAACGCCATCCATGTCAAAAACAACTGCATCAAAATCTTTCATAACATCTCCCCATAAAGTTTGTGCCTTATCTTGCTGTCATAACAAATCCTTCAATCTTGATATTCCCCAATCAAATTCCTCCGCAAAAATCTATTATTTCCTGCTTTCTTGGTTCTACATTTTCTTTGTATTCAACCTGACAAAGCCCCATATGGCCTGCTGCCTCGATTTCAAGATGTCCATAGAAATGCTCGATACTCTGAATGATCCTCTCACACTCTGGCATGCTTGGTCCTGTCCTAAGGGCAATTGCATAGCCTCTTTTACCAGAACTGATAGTAGCGTGCGGTTCATGAGTATTGCACCATGGTGTACACCTGTCGATAAAAGCCTTGTACTGTCCTGGAATATCTGCCCAATAGGATGGTGATACTGAAACTATCACGTCTGCAGCATCAAACTCATTCATGATAACTGGGACGTCATCATCCATCACACACTTTGCTGTCGTGTGGCAAGACCTGCAGCCTTTACAGAAACTAAAGTCATAATCGTCAATGCAGATACTCTTAACATCGTACTTATCTGATAGTTCTTTGGAAACGATGCTTACTATCTCGGCTGTTGCGCCATTCCTAACTGGACTACAGTTGATAACCAAGGCTTTCATGGGCTTACCTCCTATGAATACTTGTGCATTCTAACACGTTAGCAGAATGAAGAGTGTAAAGCAAGGTGTATTTTAGCATTTTTGTTGAAAAAATAGACCTATATCTAAGATACAGGCCTATTTAGTAATTTCATTTATGTTAGTCAACAAACTTTTTGAGCTCTGAATGTGCAAGTGGTATAGCCAGTGCAAAAGCGCACACATCTGCGCAAGACTGAGCCATCTCAACTCCTGTAAGTCCCAGGATCATTGGCAGGATCAAGATCATAGGAATGAAGAATATTCCGTTTCTTGATGAAGCCATGATCGAAGCCTTAATCCCCTTACCAATTGATTGAAGCATCATGTTACTGATAACGATAACTCCTGAAAGTGGCAATGTCACAGATTGAAATCTAAGGGCTGCCACGCCTACCTTTATGGCATCAGGATTTTTTGAAAATACTGATATGATGTCAGGCGCAAAAGAAAAACATGTAACACCGATAAGTACCAAGAAGATTGTTGAGTACTTTACACAAAACATAAATCCCTCTTTTACCCTCTTAGTAAGACCGGCTCCGTAGTTGAAAGAGCAAACTGGCTGATAACCCTGGCCAAAGCCGATAAGCGCTGAAGCCATCATGATCATAACTCTGGAAGCTACTGACATTCCTGCTATTGCTGCATCTGCGCCAAGAGCTCCTGCTGTTCTATTGAGGATCAGTGTGGATATTGCAGCCATTCCCTGTCTGAAAAGAGATGGAGCTCCGCCGTTTACGATCTCTAAGAGATAGTGCTTGTTTAGATGCACATTACCTATGCTAAGCTTGATATTTTCGCCTTTGCTGGTTCCTATCAAAAGAACTATGAAACTTGTGCACTGTCCCATTACCGTAGCAATAGCGGCCCCCCTGACCTCCATGTGTAATCCAAGGATAAGAAGTGGATCTAAGACCATGTTCATAACTGCGCCGCACATAAGCCCTACCATAGCATATACGGCGCTTCCCTGGAACCTGAGCTGATTGTTGATAACAAACTGAGCCATCATAAATGGTGCGCCAAACAGAATGATCCTCATGTAGTCCTGAGTAAACTTCATAGTAGAGTCGGTTGCACCAAGGAAACGTGCTATAGGTTCAACATAGATATTACCTACGATTGCAAAGATAACTCCGAGGATCAGTGCAAGAGCAAAGCCTGTTGAAGCCATTTCATTTGCTTCTTTGTGGTTGCCTGCTCCAAGCATTCTTGATAAGTAGTTGCCAGATCCATGTCCGCAAAAAAAGCCTGTAGCCTGAATGAGCGCCATAACAGTAAATACAAGTCCAACTGAAGCAGTAGCTGAAGTGTTAATAGCTGAGTCGCTTGAAACCCTTGCTACAAAGAAAGTATCTGCTGTGTTATAGATTGCCGTTACCATCATGCTTATGATCGTCGGAACTGAAAGCGACAAAATAAGCTTTGGTATTGGTGTTGTTGTTAAATATTCTCGTCTGTTTTGTAATGCCATTACAATGTCCTAACCTTTTTATTTCTCACAAGTTATGAATTATACACTTATGAGTTAAGCTCTTCAAATTTAGCTTTCATAGTAGGATTATTCTTGGTAAGTTTCTTGACACTTACATCCTCTACCTTGCTATTAGCGATTCTGAGCTGATTGTCACTTCCAAGGAGCTCTTTTTTAACCTTTTCAAGGTGCTGGATCGTCTTGTCTATCTCATCAATGGCATTGTCAAAATGTTTGTGAGCAATGTCATAGTTTCGGCTAAAGTCATCCTTGAACTTCATAAGGCTGTCTTCAAAGTTTGAAATATCGATATCCTGATTCTTGACCGTAGCAAGCTCCTGCTTGTACATAAGGGCATTCATTGCTGCATTTCTAAGAAGTGTGATCATCGGAATAAAGCACTGTGGCCTTACAACATACATCTTGTCATACTTGTAAGAAACATCAACGATTCCCGCATTGTAAAGTTCACTGTCGCTCTCAAGCATAGAAACTAAAACTGCATATTCACAGTTCTTTTCCTTTCTATCTTTATCAAGTTCCTTGAAGAAGTCCTCATTCTTGTGCTTGGTGGCTGTCTCGTCCATCTCATTCTTCATCTCAAACATGATGGAAATGATCTCAACGCCATTCTCATCGCACTCTCTATAGATGTAATCGCCCTTACTGCCTGTTCTTGCGTCATTATCCTTCTCAAAATAAGCGTTTTTAAAAGCTGTGGCTCTGAGCTGATTGAACTGAATCTCGCAGTGCTGCTCTAAGGTTTCGCCCACCATCTTAGTAGACATCTTAGTTTTAAGGTCCTTGTAGAACTCAACCTCTTTTTCCTTCTGCTCTAAGAGAACCTTGCCCTTTTCTTTTTCCTGTAAAAGAGCTGACTCAAGCTCTCTGTTCTTTTCATTAAAGGAGTTTTCGAGGGCATGCTTTTCATCTTCTACTTTCTTGACCGCTTCAAGGACAGCAAGTTTTTGCTTGTCATCAAAAGCGCTTAGCTCGTGCTGAAGCTTGTTTTTTTCTTCTTCACTCTTCCTTAGCTTGTCCTTTATTTCTTCCAACTGCTCAGCATGCTCATGGCTTAGTTTTTCTATCTTTTCAAACTGAGAAGTCTTTATCTTCTCGATTTCCTTTGTCAGCTCTTCTTTTTCTTTTTCATACTGCTGCCTGGTTTTAAGCGTAATCTTATCTTCCTGTGCAGCGAGCTCTATTTCGTGCTCTTTTTGAAGGTGCTTCTCAAGCTCACTAGTACGCTCTCTTAAGTCTTTTTCGAATTCTTTATCCCTGATCTGCTTAACTATTGAGCTAAGCTCTGTATCATCAACTGTAAACGCCTGTCCGCAGTGTGGACATTTGAGTTCTGCCATAGCCTCTACCTCTCTGTAATCTTTCACGTTTATTGTAAACTACACAAGCAAGTTAATTATACCATGAGCGCGTCGCCATGCGCTCCTTTTGTTATGTGCCAAGTTTATTATTTCTGTGTTAGCCTTATATTTCTTATTGACGTTTTTAGGCTAAAGTCTTTTCTTCATTTAAAGCTATGATTTTGTAATTGTTTAGCCAAATCTTGTAATTTATATCTTTTAGGCTAATAATAATTTCTCTATTACCTGCTACTCTGTATCTATATTTAGCCTGTTTTGGGCCATTACTACCAATTAGGCTAAATATATTCATACAATTCTCTTTCTTACTTAGCTATTTCATTAGCCTATTTCATTGTAAATTTCTAACTAGGCTAATAGTTCTCATATGAAGCTCATCTTGTATCAATTTTTCTTTAGCCTATCTCATTACAAATTATCAACTAGGCTAATAGTTCTCATATGAAACTCGTCTTGTTTCAATTTTTCTTTAGCCTATCTCATTACAAATTATTAACTAGGCTAATAGTTCTCATATGAAACTCATCTTGTTTCCTAGCTAAGCATAATCAGATACAACAACTGGATTCATGTAAAAAAATAATTTTCATTTGACACCATGTCATTAGCCTAATATAATGACTTCTGTTCATGCTCTAATTTTGCAAAAGTGTGTTCCACTTCTAGGAATTCAACACACACTATTTCACATTATTGAATGAGAGGAAATATGATAATTGATGAATTAAAGGCTGAGTATGCCTATTTAAAAGAATTAAGTAAAAAAATGGACCACGATATTATATCTGCGCCTCCAGGGAAGTTACGTATTACACGAACAACTTCTTCACCAGTATACTATCATAGAAAAACAAGCTCTGACGCATCTGGTGATTATATCAAATCCGCGGATAGAGACATTGCAAGGCAACTTGCCCAAAAAGACTATGCAAAAAAATCAAAAATACTCGTCGAAAGAAGATTAGAATTTCTTCAAGAATTGATAGGTGATTATGAGAACCATGACATGATGAATATATTAACTAACTGTAACCCAGCAAGGCAAAAACTCATTTCTCCATACATAGTCAGCAACGAAGAATATGCTAAACAATGGCTAGAAGAACCATTCATTCCTAACTCTAGTTACCCAGAACATCTTATTTTCGAAACAGCTAATGGTGAACTAGTCAGATCAAAATCTGAAGTAATAATTGCTGACACATTGTTACGTCTTGGAATCCCGTATAAATACGAAGCTCCGTTCCACTATTCCAAACACAACACTATTTATCCAGATTTCACTGCACTCAACGTCATAACTAGAAAAGTCGTATACATTGAGCACTTTGGACTCATGCACTCTGAAGGCTATAGAGATAGCTTCTTTGATAAATTGAGAAAATACTATAGAGCTGGTCTTGTACAGGGAAGAGATCTTATATTCACATATGAAGATGATAGAAACCCTTTTGATATTTCAATTTATAAAAAGAACTTTGAAGAGCTTTTACTAAAAGGATGAATCAATGAGATGGAAATAGTTAGCCCACTTTCACTCAAAAAGCTTGTCTAGGCTAAGTATTCTCGTGTTCAACAATTTTCAAACTTGTTTTATTTTAGCCTAGTTCCTATCAAACAGTTGATTTCGGCGTATAGTCCCAAGGCTTTTCTTTACATTGATTGAACAAAATTACACCGAAATATTTATATTGAATTGATTCAGGCTAAAAGCCGACATTCTGGTTCTTAATACGATTTAAAAAAATTTAGCCGAAACCAGATACACTCCTATATTTAGACTAAACTCCACGAGTACATCTCATAAACTAGCAGGCCTCCGGCAGGCAAAGCTTTAGCCGAAACTTAGCAAAAGCTAAATTTCGGCTAAATCATCCTCACCTTTTTGCGTATGCAAGCTTTTTTCAACTAAAGCATCCTCAAATCATATTATCTTCAGAAGCATTATCACTGCTTAAACATTGGCATAAGCTGAAGCTTGTGAAGATTGATCTTGTGGAGTCTGTCGATTTTCTGCTTGATAGCCTCATCTTCACAGACACCAGTGAAGATATATTTATCAAGCATATCGTAAGTAAAGCCAAGCTTGTCTTCATCTGACATTCCGCTAAGGCCATCAGATGGAGTCTTGTGGATGAGCTCATTTGGAAGGCCAAGAGCGTCACCGATCATGCGCATCTCAGTTACGGTAAAGTCTGAGCAAGGGCTAAAATCTCCTGCTGCATCGCCGTACTTGGTTGAATAACCAACGTAGTCCTCTGACTTGTTGCAAGTATTGGCTACGCGGCCGCCATTTGGAAGTGACTGGGCTACGCCGTAAAGGGTAGCCATTCTCATTCTAGGTGGTGTGTTGATGATTGCATCCTTGCCAAGCTCTACGCCTGCTGCCTTCATCATCTCACGGTAACCATCCATAGCTGGCTTGATATTTACAACATGATGCTTAATTCCAAGCAGCTCAGCGACTTTCTTAGAATCGTCGATATCCTTCTGTTCTCCATCCGGCATCAATACCCCCACAACTCTATCCTTTCCAAGTGCTTTTACAAGAAGCGCTGCTACGATAGTAGAATCCTTACCACCAGAAAGACCTATAACTGCGCTGGCTGTAGGACCATTGTTGTCAAACCACTCCTTTATCCAAGTTGTGATATCTTCAATCTTTTTTTCTGCATTAAAATCCTTTAGTTGTTCTATCATGATCCTTTCTCCCTTCCGGCCTATGATCTTTGTGGCATCATTTGTTGTCGTGTTCCATTCTCCAGTTGATACATCTCTGAAGATACTCTACATAATCAGGGTTCTTGCACATTCCCTTGCCCTTAACATCAGAGATCTTAGCAACATCCTGACCGTTACATCTTGTAGTCTTCATTACAATGTTAAGTGCTGGTACATCTGTGTCATTAGAAATATAAGTTCCAATTCCAAAGCCGACCTTCGCTCTGCCATTAAAGTGTCTAAAGAGCTTATCTGCCCTTTCAAAATCAAGGCTATCACTAAAGAGAAGTGTCTTAGTCTTTGGATCGATTCCAAGCTTCTCATAGTGTGCGATCATCTTCTCGCCCCATTCGATTGGGTCTCCAGAGTCATGACGAACACCGCTAAAGAGTGTTGCATATGTAAGCTGGAAGTCCTTAAGGAAGCAATCTGTTGTAATTGTGTCTGTAAGAGCTGTTCCGTTGAGGACGCCATACTCTTTTACCCAGGCATCAAGAGCGTACCAGTTTGAATATGCTGGATTGTGCTTGTGATTGCCCTGACCTGTGCACATGATCCACTCGTGAGCCATGGTTCCAACTGGAGTTACATTATATTTCTTAGCAAGAAATACGTTTGATGTTCCAAGGAATGTAGAAGAAGTAAGCTTTGCCTCTGCAAGAGTCTTAACTGCAAGCTCCTGAGCCTCTGCTGATAATCTTCTTCTAAGGCCAAACTCACTAAAGACAGAAAGGCAGATGCTGCCATTTTCAACCTTCTCAACCTTGTCAGCCAATCTCTTCTTGAAGCTCTCAAAGAGTTCGTCGTAGTTGTACTGCATTCTGAAGTAAACTTCATTTACGATTGCAAGAGTTGGAATCTCATACATTGAAGTGTTGAGCCATGTTCCCTTAGTCTCAATGCTAAGTCCACACTCTGCGTCTGTTCCGATATAAAAATCCTCATATCTTGGCTGCCAGAGTCTAAGGAAATCAACGTAAGAGCCCTTGATCCATATTACATTTTCAAGATATTCAAGCTCTTCCTCTGTAAATCTAAGGTTACAGAAAGCCTTGATCTGATTCTTGATTTCTTCTACCATTTCCTCGGTGAAGTGCACGTCAGTGTTTCTGCACTTAAAAGACCAGGTTGTCTTGTAATCACTGAACTGATGGTAGATCGCCTGTCCCATCGAAAATTTGTAAGCATCCTGTTCAAGTAATGATGTAATTATCTGATTCATACCTCTTCTCCTTTTAATAGCTCTTTTTGTAATATTCTCTAAAGCTTGGTGCCATCTGATCCATGTACTCTTCCCCATTTTCACGGATCATAGTGCCGCTTATTGGCCTAACCCTCTCACACTTTCTAACCTTTATATTCTGTGGAGTGCTTGTTAAAAGATCTGTGTAATCCCCTTCAGATGTATAAAAAACAATTTCATCTTTGGCTGATATCAGCTCTTTTTGAAAAAGCATTAGTAACATTCTATCTACCCAGTAATTCCAGATCTGTTGCTGGTCCCAATGCTCTTTGATCTTGGGGTCTGTATCTGGAAGAATTGCTGTAAAAACCTTTTCTTCATCAGCAAATTGCTCATTAGCTAATTCAAGTCTCTTTTCAAGAGGATACATTGGATAACCTCTGTCGCCCTCATGGCCGCAGCAGACAACTACTACCTTGTCCATCTCGGTCTTGGCGATATCAACAACATCCAGATGTCCCAAATGCATTGGTGCAAAGGTTCCAAAAACAATTCCAACTTTCATGTGTTCACCTTCTCTTAGGCTACCTGTACCTGGCAGCTCTTCATTGTAGCAAGTGCAGCGTTGTGTGCATCTACAGTAACTCCTGCGCAGCAGCTAGAATCAACTGATACAGGAACTTCTCCGCAAAATGCCTTGATGAGAAGTGCGTTACTTACTACGCAGATATCTGTGCAAACTCCGATGAGCTCTACGCTGATGTCGCCGCCTGCTTTACCTGCAAGCTCTTTTACATACTCAGCAAGCTCAACGCTTCCGAATGTTGGCTTATCAAATATCTTGCCTGTTGCAAACTCCTGAAGTTCAGGAATGATCTGCCATCCATCAGTTCCTTTGATGCAATGTACAACTGGAAGGTTGCGACCTTCCTGAGTGTCCATGTAGTTTTCCCCATGTGTGTCTCTTGTGAAAAGAACTGTGCCATCAAATTCTTTTACCTTTTTAACTACGTTTGGCACTATTGCCTGTGCTTCCTTGCTTCCAAGTGCCCCTGTTACGAAGTCCTTCTGCATGTCTACCACTATTAAGATCTTATCCATAACTTCTCTCCTCCTATATATGCATATGTATCTGCAGGTCGTCCCCTTCCTACAGAAGTAGAACCAATTTTATTTATCAGGCCGTTCTCAATATATGTATTCATCTGATACTTGGTAAAGTTGCCTCTGTTGACTTCCTTTCCTATGATTGCCTGATATATTTCCCTTAGAATTGCTGCTGTGAAGCACTTCTGGTCCTTTAAGAATTTAAAAAGAATGTCTGTGTACTGAGTCTTGCCTCTAAGTCTGTCGATTGCTATATGAAGCATCTCATCATGATCAAAGCCTAAGCTGTTACTGATAAAGCTTGCATTTGAACCATCCCCCACCTTGAGGAGCTTTTCATAGCCCACATTTGAGCTTGCTATGGTAAACCACTCCATCCATGGCACCTTCACCATATTCATATCTGGAATGATGCCTATATATGCGATGGAGATAACCCTCTCTCTTGGGTCTCTTGTAATATCAGTAAATGTCTGAAGCTGCTCAGTATATATATTTCCTTCAAGTCCAAGCCTGTCTGCAAGGAGCCTCTCTACCGCTCCCTCTGCTGATTCATCCTCATGAATAAAGGTACCAGGCATTGCGTACATATCCTTGAATGGCTCTTCATCTCTCTTAGTAAGACAAATAGCAAGCTTTCCATCTATTATTGAAAATAACAGCAGATCCACTGTCACATATGGGTGTTTGTAATCTGCAAGTGCCATGTTTGCTCCTTTCTAGATAGTATTCATATATTAGTAGTTTATCCTATCTTTGGTTTTTCTTGTTTTTTAGCTCTTTAATTTGTTTCCATTTTATATTTATTATTATAATTATGGTATTTCATATGTCAATATAATTTGTTTCATTTTTTGACTTATTATTTTTCATCCCATTAGCCTATTACGTATTTTATTTACAAGCTGTTATTATCAAAGATAGACAGCGCCTATGCATGATAAATAAGTAATATAACAAATTATCAACATGTCAGTTCCCTAGTTTAACAAGAAGAGAGCCTAAATTATATGCAATTACAAGTTTAGGCTAAAGATTATCGTTCCCTGTTTGCCATGATAATTTCCAACTTTAGCCGAAGGCCCGGAAATTTTCCATTTTCGGTTAAACTTTTCTTATACTATCTTTCCTTGACGCCACTGTCATATTTGTAATCTATAGCCTAATTTTCATACATTGCATGCTTTCGGCTAAATATTTTATCTTTCTCACTTATTAATACCGGCAAAACTTTAGCCTAATCAGACGAATTTGCTATGTTTCGGCAAATCAAAAAGATAATTAGAAAAGGAAACAAAAATAGCTAGAATAAATTAAATAATAGCAAGAATGAATTAAACAATAGCAAGAAAAAAGTCAGATACAGTTTATGTTCCTAGCAACATAAATCGTATCTGACTTCAAAATTCTAAATTAAAAACTTCAAAAATATCAGAGCGAAAAATAGCAGTTATATCATCAAACTATCTCAACATCCAACTATTGCTTTCTTTGGGCACTTCTCTACGCAAGTTCCGCAGTGTGTGCACTTGGACTGATCAATTGATGCAACGTTGTTTTCAACTGTGATCGCACCAACCGGGCAGTTCTTTTCACAGATGTGACATGCTATGCAGCCAACCTTACAGTACTGGTTAACAAGCTTACCCATATCCTGTGACTTGCAGGCAACTGACTCTTCTGCAGTATAAGGAATAAGGTCGATCAAATGTCTAGGACAGATGTCGATACACTTACCGCAGGCCTTACAATTGTCTTTGTCTACTACTGCTACGCCATTTACAATGTGAATAGCGTCAAACTGACAAACTGATATGCAGGAGCCACCGCCAAGACATCCATAGGAGCAAGTCTTTGAACCGCCGCCAGGAGCCTGTGTCTGGAGTCTACAATCAGATACACCAGTGTACTCGTACTGCTGAGTAGCGTTCTCACAATCACCATGGCAATGTACAAATGCCACCTGGCGAACTGTTTCGCCAGCTTCTACTCCCATAATTGCAGAGATTGTTGCTGCTACAGGAGCTCCGCCAACAGGACACTGATTAACGGATGCCTCTCCTTTTGCGATTGCTGCTGCACAACCAGAACATCCAGGATATCCACAGCCACCGCAGTTATTGCCAGGAAGAGCCTCTAAAATAGCTGCTTCTTTTTCATCGACATCAACATGTAGCTTCATATCTGCCAGTCCCAGGATCAAGCCAATTACAATTCCCACTCCGGCGACAACTACTGTTGCAATGATAATTCCATAGATCATAGTCATCTATCTCCTTTTTGTGCTTTATTTCAAAGCTGAGAATCCGGTAAAGGCAATAGCCATAAGACCTGATGTCAAAAGAACCAGTGGCATTCCCTTAAATGGTGCAGGGATGTCATTGTATTCCATCTTCTCACGAAGGCCTGCCAAAATTACAATAGCTATTGTAAATCCTACTGCAGTAGCAAAACCGCAGATCGTACTCTCAAGAATTGAGTATCCATCAGTTACGTTGTTAAGCGCTACACCAAGAACTGCGCAGTTTGTTGTGATAAGTGGAAGATATACACCAAGAGCTCTGTAAAGAGATACGATGTATTTCTTCAAGATCATCTCTACGAACTGTACCAGCATAGCGATTACCAGGATGAATACAATTGTCTGAAGATATGAAAGATCAAGTGGATTCAATATAAATTTATAAATGATGCTACATACAAGTGAAGCAAGTGTGATAACGAATACGCAGGCTCCACCCATTCCAAGGGCTGTGTCTGTCTTCTTGGATACACCAAGGAAAGGACAAAGGCCAAGGAACTGACTAAGTACTACATTGTTTACAAGTGAGGCCGAAATCATAAGTCCCACCAGATTAAGTATTGTTGCTCCCATGGTTACTCAGCCTCCTTTTCTTCTTTTTCTGCAATGATCTTATCAGCTGCTTTCTCTTCTTCTGATGAACAGCAGCCCTGCTGGAACTTTGATGTATCCTTACCCTTCTTTTCAAGGTTTGACTTAACCTTGTTCATGATGGCAATAAGGAATGCCAATACAAAGAAAGCACCAGCCTGCTGAACAAAGATGCTGATCGGATGATATCCTGCAAGGAATGCTCCTACAGGTCCGGGAACCACTGTTCCCTCGCCAAGAATCTGAACATCAAAGGCTGTGCCAGCACCAATAAACTCACGAATAAGACCGATTATTGTAATAGCACAGGTGAATCCGATACCCATACCGATTCCATCAAAGAAGGAAGGCACAATTCCATGCTTGCTGGCATAAGCTTCTGCTCTACCAAAGATGATACAGTTAACAACGATAAGAGGAATATAAACTCCAAGAGCGCTGTTAAGAGCTGGCACATAAGCCTGCATCAGAAGCTGAACCAATGTAACGAATGAAGCAATAACAACGATAAATGAAGGAATTCTGACTGTGCCAGGAATAACCTTTCTAAGAGCTGCTATAACTGCATTACTAAGTGATAATACGAATGTTGTTGCAAGGCCCATTCCAAGACCATTTATTGCTGATGATGTAACCGCAAGTGTTGGGCACATACCGATCATCAGTACTAATGTAGGGTTCTCAGCAATGAGACCGTTAAAAAATCTTTCGGCAGGAGTATCTTTTTTGAACCCCAAAGCGCCAGTTTTTACATCTGCACTCATCACTGTCCTCCTTTCAATACGTCATCGAAATATTTAACTGCTGAGTTTACACCGTTTGTAACTGCTCTTGATGTAATAGTTGCACCAGAGATAGCTTCAATCTGAGAATTAGCATCTGAAAGCTGTCCATTTTTTACAACAGTGTACTGCTGAGCAGTCTTGTCTGCGAACTGAGGAACGATGATCTTTTCAGCATTCATTCCAAGTCCAGGAGTCTCAGCGATGGAAATGATCGAAATACCATTGATATTTCCCTCATTTGTGATACCAACTGTATAGACTATGAAATCTCCATAGCCTTTTGATTTAACCTGAATAACGTATCCAAGCTTGTTACCGCTGGCATCCACAGCCTCTTTTACGCTCTCAATAGATACTCCAGAAACCTCTGAAGTAGCACCTGCTGCACCATTTTCATCGATCGCAACGTCGTTAAACGTAGAAGCTGCTGCAAATACTGACTGATTAGCCTTGTCCTGTGCAAGCTTTTCCTGATAAGCTATAGGCTCTTTTGTTACCTGATATACAAGTCCAAGGAGCACACCAGCTACAAGAGTAATAGCAAAGAGGATAAGGGCGTTTTTAATCATGCTTTTTGTATCGTTCATAATCACTTCGCCTCCTTCTTTGCAATTTTTCTGATGCCAAAGGCTCTAGGAATTGTAACCTTCTCAATAAGTGGAACAAGGAGGTTGCCGATTACGATGGCAAATGAAACGCCCTCTGCATTTGCTCCAAATATACGGAATATTCCAGTTAAAAGACCTAAGATAAAGCCGTAGATAACTCTTCCCTTAGGAGTGATAGGACATGTAACGTAGTCTGTTGCCATAAAAAAGGCACCAAGCATAAGTCCGCCACCTGCAAGATGTGCAGAAATGTAAGACCAGTTAAATCCGTATCCGCCAAAAAGTCCCACGAAAACAGCAAATGTGATGATGTATGTGAATGGGATCACATAATCGATAATACCGATTGCAAAAAGGATCATTGCTCCGATAGCGATACAGAGCATTGATGTCTCACCGATAGTACCGCCTGTTCTACCAATGAGCATATCCATTACGTTTACTTCCACGCCATTTTTGAGGTTGGCAAGAGGAGTTGCTCCTGTGTAAGTATCTGTAACAAAGTTAGTCATAAGGGCTGGGAAAGAAATAACAAGGAAGCACCTACCGCCAAGGGCTGGGTTCATAAAATTCTGTCCAAGTCCGCCAAATAACTGCTTTACCAGGATGATTGAGAAGATTCCGCCAAGTATTGGAATCCAAAATGGTACTGTTGATGGAAGATTCATTCCCAGCAAAAGACCTGTAACTACTGCGGAAAGATCTCCAGTCGTAATTGGCTTGTGCATCAATTTCTCATAGATAAACTCAGAGAGAACGCAGGAAGCCACTGATAACAAAAGAATAATCAAGGCATCCAGTCCAAAGTTATAGATACCATAGCCTGCTGCAGGGAGCAGTGCAATGACAACCCACATCATGATGTTTGAAGTTGTTGTCTTGGCTCTAACATGAGGATTGGATGATACGCTTCTTAAATCACTCATCTAGAAATGTCCCCCTTACTTTTTCCTTTTTCCAAGCTGTATCTTACGCATACCCTTGATCAGCTGAGTAAGCTGTCTCTTTGCAGGGCAAATGTAACTACAGCATCCACATTCACAGCATTCCATTCCGTACATATCAAGGAATGCCTGTTCATTGTTATGTTCAACAGCATCTGCCAGGTTCTTAGGAATAAGTCTCTCAGGGCAGACCTCAACGCACCTTGCACAATTTATGCAGGCAGTTGGCTCAAACTCAGCTACTTCATCCTCAGTAAGGCATGTAAGTGCTGATGCTGTCTTAGTAGTAGGAACATCAAGATCAAAAATAGCAAATCCCATCATAGGACCACCTGAAATGATCTTGGCTGGTTCTGTTCTGAATCCGCCTGCATCATCAAGGAGCTCTCTATAATTGGTTCCTATTCTTACTTTATAGTTTCTAGGATCTGTGACGGCATCACCAGTAATGGTAACGATTCTCTCCATGAGAGGACGTCCCTCTTTTACCGCTCTGCACACAGCACAAAGAGTATCAACGTTGTCTACGATACAGCCTGCATCAGCAGGAAGCATAGACGAATTGATTTCTCTTCCAGTAACTGCATAGATAAGCATACGCTCAGCACCCTCAGGATACTTGGTCTTGACAGGCTTAACGCTTATCTTTTCTTCGTCTTTAGTTAATTCTTTGAATTTTGCGATCGCATCAGGCTTATTGTCCTCAATTGCCAGGATACCTCTGGCATTAGGAAATATGCTGACTGCAATCTTTAGACCTTCTAAAAGAAGCTCTGGTTCTTCGATCATACGTCTATAGTCTGAAGTCAGATAAGGCTCACACTCAGAGCAATTCGCAATAACGTAATCGATCTTGTCTGGCTCTTTTGGAGAGAACTTAACAGCGGTTGGGAAACCTGCGCCGCCCATACCAACTACTCCCGCCTCACGAACTGCTGCGATCTTATCTTCCGCAGTCATCTCTTCGTATGGCTTTGCTGGCTTGAATTCTACTTCCTCATACTTGCCATCGTTCTCAACTATGATACTCTCGCACATAGCACCAGTTGCCAATCTTCTAGGTTCGATAGACTTAACTGTTCCGGAAACAGTTGCATAGATTGGTGCAGAAACAAAGCCACCTGCTTCTGCAATTTTCTGTCCTGTAAGTACATGATCCCCCACAGCAACAATAGGCTTTGCCGGTGCCCCGATGTGTTGAGAAATGGGATACACCAGATTGCCCTTTGGTAGCACTGATTTTATGGGCTTATCCTTAGAAAGCTCTTTGCCTTCGTAGGGATGTATGCCGCCCTCAAAAGTACCTCTTGCCATATCCTACCCTTCTTTCATTTTTAGAATTTTGCCCTGAGGACAGAATCTCCCCAGAATGAATTTTCCATAGAATAATTATATATGATTTTCATCAAAAAATGATGATTAAACTTAATTTTTCTGACAATAATATACGCTTAAGATGACCAGTCAGGTATTTCTGAAAATAGAATTATGCTATACTGATAAATGTAGGAGATTTCGGAAAGTGAGAAGATTTTTATGATCAAAACTAGCGAAGGTTTGGTTTTTCCTGACGAGCATATTATAAATACTTTGCCAAAGCTTTTAGACTGCGCACCAGAGGATATATTCTTTGTTGACATCGAGACTACAGGTCTTTCACCCAAGAACTCTGATATCTACCTCATTGGCGTCGCATACTATGACAGACACAATTGGCATATCTGCCAGTTTTTTGCTGAGAATTCTTCTCAGGAAGAAGAAGTTTTAAAAGCTTTCAGCACTTTCATCAGTTCTTTTAAAATAGCCATCCACTTTAATGGCGATAGATTCGATATTCCGTTTATCCGGAACAAATTAGAAAAATATGGACTTGATGACCCCTTTGAGAAAATGAGTTCCCTTGATATCTACAAGGAGATCAAGGACTACAAAAGGCAACTGGGTCTCATGGATTGCAAGCAAAAGACAATTGAGCTCTACCTCGGGATCATGCGTGAGGATAAATACGATGGTGGTAAGCTGATTCCTATCTATAAAAAATACACGGAGTCAAAGGATTCTGATCTTTTGAAACTCCTTATGCTCCACAATTTTGAAGATGTTAAGGGAATGTTTGAGCTCCTTCCCATGCTCCGCTACAAGGCATTCTTTTTGTCATTTTCAAATATGCCGGATGTTTCCGTCAGAACTGATGCGGAGATTCCTTCTTCTGAAGAGGTTTTGGATCTTTTGCCTCTGCGGGCCAGAAAGGTTCAGGCCAATTACTACGATGACATAGATGGTCAGCAAAAGACTGAAGTATACATGAAGCTGTCCCTTAGATTCAAGCTCCCTTCATCCCTCTCAGGGAACCTTGATGGTTGCTATTTTAAGATAGAAGGCGATGAAGCTGTTCTTAGAGTTCCTCTGTATGAAACAGAGCTTAAGTATTTTTATTCAAATTACAAAGACTATTACTATCTTCCAAAAGAGGATATGGCAATCCATAAGTCAATTGCCGGATTTGTAGATAAAGACTTTAGAGAAAAAGCAACTGCAGAGAACTGCTACACCAAAAAGGCCGGTCAGTACCTAAGAGAGTGGGATCTTTGCTTTTCTCCATTCTTTAAAAAGAACTATGGCGATAAAGAATTTTTCTTTGACCTCAACGACAATATGAAACAAAGTCGCTTTGCCATGAGCCTGTATGCTTGTCACGTCATTGCTCATGTCTTAGAACTATAATGTTAATTTCTTAATACAAGAAAGGAGATTTTTATGGCAAATCTGGAACCAAGAACAAATGAACTAAAGGGCACTGAAACAGAAAAAAACCTTCTTGCAGCTTTTGCTGGTGAATCTGAAGCCAGAAACAAGTATACCTACTTCGCTTCTAAAGCCAAGAAAGATGGCTATGTTCAGATCAGTAAGCTCTTTGAAGAGACTGCTAATAATGAAAAAGAGCATGCTAAACTCTGGTACAAGATTCTTGCTGGAATTGGCACCACCGCGGAGAATCTCCAGACAGCTGCCGATGGCGAAGGCTATGAATGGAAAGAAATGTATCCTTCTTTTGCAAAAAAAGCTCGCGAAGAGGGCTTTAATGATATAGCTGCCCTTTTTGACATGGTAGCAGCCATTGAGAAGACTCACGAAGAAAGATACCATAAGCTCCTTGCAAGCGTTGAAGGTGACCTGGTATTTTCTGATGATGGCGACACTATCTGGGAATGCTCTAACTGTGGTCACATCGTTATTGGACCTAAAGCTCCTGAAATCTGCCCGGTATGTAATCACCCTCAGGCTTACTTCATGAGAAAAGCTGAAAATTATTGATATTTAAAAAGAACCTCTGTCTTACAAAAGACAGAGGTTTTATTTATGACCCTTACCTTGCCGGAGCCCATGTAATTCCGTACATCTGCTCCATAAGCTTTCTGAGTTCATCTTTCATCCTGCTACAAGCTGATGCCTCATCAACAAAATTCATTACCCCAATTTTTTCCTTTTTGTCCTGGAAGAAAACTGACCAGCCATTTTCAGTTTTGGCAAGACATATTCTATTCTTATGAGCGCCTCCAATCTTATAAAGTTTGGATGGTACAAGATGTTCTTTAAAATACTTCTGAAGTTCCTTTGCGTTCATGATCTCCTCCATTGCGTATAAAAAGTATCGCTATATTGAATGTTGTTTTATAAATCATTACATGTAGTATTGATTACTACATATAATATATCACAATACTATTTCATGTGCAACAACAAAAAAGAGCTCCGCAAATGCAGAGCTCAAGAGCACTTTCAAAAAATGAGCCCTAACCTCCGTCCCTAGGGCTCAAAAATCATTCCCCAATCTCAGCTAGAGCAGCAAGTACTGCTCCCTGTCCCCATGGATATGTGCCATAGGTCTGGTAGTGGACACCAAAATCATCGCAGGAACTAAGGGTGTCAAGAACGTTGCCCTCCTTGGTGTGAGCAATCATACAGTCCCGGGCTTTGGCAAGTTTATCTTTTAGTGGAGCAATCGCAGAGTCAGCAAAGATTCCGGCATTTACACCTCTTGCGATACAGTATGCGATCATGCCGGTTGCAGACATATCAATATGTCCCTCAACAGCCTGCATCTGCCAGCTCCAGCCACCGTCAAATCTCTGGTAATCAAGGGCTATCTCACTGATATTTCTATAGATCTCAACCACATCAATATCCTCAGCAATGGCTTCTGCCTTGGTAGGAGCACCTTGTACGCTAGCCTTAGCCTGAACAACTGCTGCCTCAGTAATTCCCATAAAGAGCCATCCAAAAGCTCTGCCCCATCCAAGAAGTCCCTTCTTGGTTCCTTCTTCCATGGAATATCCGTGATAGTTAAGTCCTGTTCTCTTATCTATTCCATGATTATAAAAGTTCTTGATCTGCTTGGCTGCGCTAAGTCTCGCTCCAGCACTGATTGAAATATCAGAACCACCAAATACCTCTCCATAA
The DNA here is from genome assembly GCF_900143205.1 of Butyrivibrio hungatei DSM 14810. Taxonomy (GTDB): domain Bacteria; phylum Bacillota; class Clostridia; order Lachnospirales; family Lachnospiraceae; genus Butyrivibrio; species Butyrivibrio hungatei. Next base: position 792,670 of record NZ_FRDH01000003.1, read on the forward strand.
GCAGCCATAAACATTGAAACCTGACCTACCCCATCGGCAAAGATATTTGTTGAATCACGGCCAGGATTGTAGATAACTGAGCCATCATTGTCCCTTGGAGTCTTGGCTATAAAGTCTGCAATCTTATCTGCTGCCTCTTTGTACTTGTCTTCCTGAGTATATTCATAGCTCTTTACAAAGCAGTAACCAGCAAGAGCATCATCTACAAAGTCGATCTTGCCGTCATAATCTCTAAGCCACATGTCTGTATGAGCAGAGATGTGCGACATGATCTCCGGTCTGATCACTCTATCCTTTGCTGCAGACAGAAGCCCCAGCATCAGCATTCCTGAAGGCCAAAACAGCGGATCCTTGGTCCTTACAGATCTTCCCATAACTTTCTTGGCTGTGTCCTTCATCTTGTCAATGAGAGATACGTTCATGATATCATCAAGCTCAGCCTCGCTCTTTTTTATTATCTCCTGGTACATTTCATTGAAGCTTTTTTCCATATGAGTCTCCCTTTTTTTCATACCCCATGACTTATGTCATGTAACTCAATGCCTTACTAACTTCTCACGCAACTTGCCATAAAGATATTTAAACTCTTCACTTCTACCGTAAAGAATAAAATAAACTCCATTAAAGACGATTGTAATGATCACTGCCATGATCAGGAAAGTAAATATATTTAAGTTTGACAGCACTTTCAAACTTATAAAGTGACAAGATAAAAGTACAAACAGCAAACTAGCTATATATTTAAAGGAATCAATAAAGTAGCTGCTGGCGTCCATATCAAAGCAGGCCCTGTAGATGATTATAGGCTTGGTGATATTGGCAATAAGTCCTGACACGATAGTTCCTATGTAAATACCAACAATTCCAAGTGGTGTCTGTACAAGAGCAATTGATAATACAAGGTTAACTGCTCCCTGAATAAGGGCCAGGTACTTATCCTGCTCGAACACACCTGCTGCCGTCTTGTAGTTACTAAGGACTATTCTGTCGCCCTTGAAGTAATAATCTGTAAGTATGCAGTACACTGCTGCTGGAACCAGCACCCACTTATCACCGATCCATATCCTGATAAGAGGTGTCAAAAGGATCATGAATCCCACGCAGGAATATCCATAGATCCAGGATGCAAAGAACCTGTATACTTTAAACATTTCATACTGCTTTTGCTTGGACTCTGTGGCGATCAGATTTCCAAAGCTTGAAATAACCGAGTTAAAAATGATATTTACAAAATTTGATACTGAGTTAAGGACCAGATTGTAGTTATCTACATATCCAGCCATTTTTACCTGGATAAAAGAAGTAATGATAATGGCATCTGTCTGAAGTCTTGCCACATCACCTACCTTGTGAAAAACTAAGGCCTTGGTCTTGTTCCAAACTTCATCACTCTCTGCCTTAGCAAGAGGCTCGATGTTCTTTTCCTTAAGAAGCGGATATTTCTTGTCCAGATATATTGATACAAATACCTTCTGAACCAGCTGCACTGCTGCATCTGTCAAAAGGAACAGATAAAAGTTCTCTGTTATTACTACTACTGCAATCTGAATACTTACAGTAATGATCTTGGTTATAGTTAGAATATTGGTCTGAATATAGTTCTTTTGCTCAGCATTTACAAGGCTGTACTTGTAGGCTACAAAGTAGCTGCTGACTGTATTAAACAAGAAGATAAGGTAATAAAGTGTGAGATCTCTCTCAGATACATCTCCCGGGTTCTTGGCAAGATACTTAAGGAATGGTACCAGCAAAAGACCTACAACTGCCACAACTGTAGCGATCACGCGATAAGCCTTACGATACAGCTGCATATAGGATTTGATCTTCTCTTTTTCACCCCTTGCTACAGGACCGTAAAGGCTGAAGTTAAGGGCTGTTCCTATTCCAAGCTCAGCCATGTTCAGGAGAGAAAGAATATTACTGTACATGCTGTTGACGCCAAGAAGGTCTTCGCTTAAGTGCATGATAAAAATGGTACGTAAAGCAAAAGACAAGATCAGCGTAGCAGCCTGCCCAATAAATCCAAATGCTATATTTCTTGTTGCAGATTTAATTCTTCCCATTAAACGATGTTTCCTTGATTATCAATCAATATCCAATCTTTCCAGTATTTATGCATAGTCTCAGGTTCAGCAACCTGATTGTTTCTCATCTTAAGAGTACGAACAAGCTCTTTGTCCTCTCTCTTGTTGAGTCTAGCCCCCCAGAAGCTAAAGGTTGAATTAGCACAGATGTTGCCCTTACAGTGACTCATGAGCATCAGATCCTGAACGGAATCTTTGCCAATGTTCCAGTCTATTATAGTATATCTGGACTCGTCGCTGTAGTTCTCCCTTGCGTATTCGTGATCGCTGGTGAAAATGTAGAAGTGTGTTGAAGGATCCTCCTTAAGGAAATGATCCATAGCACTCTTGTAATACTCATCAGATGCGATGTTTCCAAGTATCTTTACATTTTCAGGAGCAAGATAATCGCCTCTTCTGATATGAACGCTTACTGAAACCTCAGAGTCCATCTTGGCTGCAATAACTTTGTTGCGCTGCTGCAGATCTGGATCTCTATGGTCAGGAAAGACAAATAACTCTCTAAGCTCAGGCATAATGTCATCATAGTAATACTGACATGCAAAATAGCCTGTAATATACATATCATCCAGCTCGAAAACTTCCGGATGATACATCTTGGTCTCTACAAATACCTTAGGATTTGCAGAAGGAGTAAGTCTTAACATATTAGCAACTTTACCCACTACCTTCTGGAATATATTTCTCTTTAAAAGAGCTACCTTCTCCTCCTTGGTACATACCTCATAAGGAAGGTCCTTAAAAAGTGCAAGTTCAAATTCTCTTGGAGCAAGCATGTTCTTTTGGATCTTTGGATCAAACCATGAAAGGTCCAGCTTAACTTCTTTTCCAAGTTTTAATAGCTTACGATAAAGTGCATACTGCTGCATTTGGTTTCCCAGGCCGCCTGCAATCTGAATTATTATCATAGTATTTCCCCAATCCCCATTTAGTCTTTAAGCATTTTCTTTTATCTTGTTATATGCCTTTATTAGTGAATCCGGCTCAGATAGTTCCTGAACTGGAAGGCAATAGTTCTCATAGGTTCCAAAAAGATCTGTGGCAATGCCCTTACTCTTAACTGAATAGCCAATTACAAGTGTTGGAACATTGCTACTGTATGCAGCGATGGTACTGTGTGTTCTGGCACCTACAAAAAAGCTGCACTTAGCGATATATCCTTTAAGCCCCTCAGCAGGTCTGTCTCCAACAAGTTCGATCCTGCCAGTATCCTTAAATGCATCATAGAGCTCAGTAAGAGGCTTTCTATCATCGCTTCCACTCCATACTACGTGCGGAATAAGAGCTACAGAATCATCAGTATTATCAAAGATATACTGAATGAATTTCTTGTAGTTCTCCATGGTGATTCCTGGAGTCTTTTCTTTTTCAATGACCATAGGACTTAAATTTATTCCAATGGTCTTACCCTGTTTAACTACATCTCCATCTGAAACATCAGATGTATCAAGCATAAATGCAGGATCTTTTCTAAGTACCAGCTTATCTGCTGATATTCCCGCATTCAAAAGTCCATTATATGTGATTGATTCTCTTGCATATATCTTTGAATATGCACACAGGTCATTATAAAGAGCTGGATCCTTTAGAGAATCTGGTTCAATTGAGCATCCCCAAAGAATTGTCTCAAAGCCTTTTTTCCTGAATACATTGTGCGCAAGGATCAGATCCTGCACCATCTCTGGATAGCAGTAATTGTCGCCGCCGATAGATACTGCCAATGGCTTCTGGCTCTTATCCCATTCAGGCGCATCCTTCACCATCTGTGAAAAGAGCTTAAAAGCATCCTTAAATCTGTATCTCAAAAAAGACTCTCTGTCTCCTGTGATCTTTCTGTAGCCATAGTAAAGAACGTGATCAATAAATTCTCTGTCGATGTGTCTTTCTTCAACTAAAGTACACAGTCCCTCTTTTTCAAGGTCTCCAAGAGAATACTTTCTATCCTCTGCTACGCTGTTTGTCACTATAAGAACCGGAAGTTTAGTGTCTGCTCCCTGCTCTTTTCTTTTGGCTGCAATGAGTTTAACAGTGCTGTTTGCGATTGCTTCACAGCCATGATTCCCAGAGCCAGCATGCATATATAAAACTATTGGTCTGTTTAGATTCATTTTTTGTATCCCCCATAGAGCTTAAGATATAACTTAGGACTGATCCTAAAAAGAAGTACTTTAACCTTGTATCCGGATGAAAGTCCCGCAAAGGCGCCTCGCACCTTAAGAGCGTGTTCTATCTGGTCCCCAACTCTCATGATAACAAGGTTTGTGATATCATCATCTCTCTGATCCTCAGGCACTACAGCCAGCTTACCAGCTACCAAAAGAGCTGTCATGATCTGAGATGCAGCGACGCTCACAAACGCATACTGTGAAATGTGCTCTGCTACTGGAAGGAGCTTATCCTCTGCCTCTTTCCAGCACACAAGCTGATCCATATAGCTTTCTTTAAATGCCCTGTTCATGGCACTTGCTTCGTTTTCTTCGTAGTTATAGCCATTTCCAGAGATTATGCGTATAGTGCGCTCTTTTCCCTGTAAAAGAGCTATATCAAGCATGAAGAGAAGGTCCTCTCCAATAGATAGTCCTTCCTTGAACATCACATGGCCATCTCTAAGAGTCTGTCTCTTAAAGAGCTTACCCCATACGTGGGTGTTCTTGTTAAGGATAGAATTCTCAATGTACTGATAGCCGCTTATCTTACTGCTGCTGGCATAGCTATCTGTCTCATCTACTATAACTGTAGCTTCATCAAGGTACTTGAGCATATCCTCTGCAAAAGATTCAGCGATAGTATCATCTGCATCCACAAAGGTAATGTAATCACCTTCTGCCATCTCAAGTCCGATATTTCTGGCATGAGACACTCCAAAGTTTCTGGTGTGCTTGACCTTGATGCGTCCATGCTCATCTTTTGCTGCAAGCTCATCACACAGGTCGCTACTGCCGTCAGTTGAGCCATCATCTACAAGTATTACTTCCAGTTCCTTCTCAAGAAGGTCCTTTTGGGCAAGACAAGACTGGACACATCTCTCCAGAGTGTCCTTAGCCTCATAAACTGGAATTATAATACTTAATACTCTGTCCATTCTTCCCTTTCCACACCTGAAACTGTGTCAAAGCCATATTTCTCAGCATAGAACTGATTGATCCAGAAATGATAATCCTCATCAAGATCAGACTGATATGCAAATGAAAATCTGTTATCCCACTGAGGTCTTAGCTTTGGTGCATATACGTCTATCTCGCCCTTATCTGCAAGCTCCTGCAGATAAGCATCTCTTTCATTAAACTCTCTCTTGATCCTAGCAAGGTTAGCTCCATTTTCGATATATGAGAACATCAAGATCAAAAGAGCTACTACTACCGCAGATGTTACAGCTGTCTGCTGCATTACAAATGCTAGTCCCTTTTCCTGATCAGAAGCACTTCCTGACATAAGCCTGGTATTTGCAAAGATAGCAACTCCATTTGCTACAGCAATCATAAGGAAAAGACCTGCTCCATAGTATGTTCTGATCTGAGATGATGGAACAGCTATAAGAGCAAATGCAGTAGCAAGTGCAATAAATCCAAAGAATCTCATGGTTCTAGTCATCTCCATGAACTTTCTCTTATCTACTGCTACGTATGCTACAAAAATAAGAAGCACTACAAACATAACTGTAAGAACAAGGTAGTTTTCCTTGATATTAAGAACGATCTTTAAAAATCTTGCCATAAGAGCCATAAAGCCTGTGTGTTCTTCATCTGCACCTTCTGCTCTTGAGTAGTTACCAGGAGATGCGATCATGAATGCAAATCCAATAAGGTTAGCTACTAAAGAAACTACCATCCAAGGCTTAAGGAACTTAAAGCTCTTGTTGTTCTGAAGCCACTTATAGGCAAGGAGAATAACTGTAACAAGAATAACTCCGCCAGATGTATTCTCATTGCACCAGCCAGCTAAAAGTCCGAGTACTGCAAGCTTTATCATAAGTCCTACGGTAGTTTCTGATTCAAGTTTCATATGCTTTCTAAATAAAGTCACATATCCAAGTACAATTGTTCCTGTAAAGAGATAATTACATGCTCCAGTCTCCCAGAAAACAGTGTTGCTGATGGCTGGATCAAAGAACCATAAAAAGCAAAGGATAACACCGTAGATCCTGATGTCGTTTTTTTCTCTGGTATCAACATTTAAGTAGATAAGGATTGATTCCAAAGTAAATACAAGGGCAGCTACAATATCAAAGATAACCTTGTTTCCGCTAAACAAAAAGAATCTAAGGATTATATGAGCTACATTTCTGCCACTGTGATGGAGATAATGATCATACTCCTGTCCAAAGAGATCAAATATGTTTTTGGCACCTGAAACAACGCCTCCATAGAAGATGTCATCAGACATAACAGGTGTCAGATATTCATAAACCGCCACCATTATGAAGGTTATAAATGCCATTAAGAAAAAGATATTTTTCTTAGTTTTGTTCTGAATCATTTCTTTCTCCTCGATGTAAGACAAAATCTCCCAAATAAACTGCCAGGATTGGAAGAAGCATATTCCTACCAATATATCTTGAAACAAATGTAGCTTCGATAACTGTGTATACCCCAAGGGATAAAATAAGTATCAAGGTCCATGCGTCACGTCTTTTGAGACACAGATAAATAAATACAAATGTAAGTATGACTATAAGTGCGCCAGGAATGATGCCGTACCAGTAAAAGATCCTGACCCATCCCATATCAAACATTTCTTCACTAAGTTTATCTGAAAAAGGCTTCCAGGAGATAAGAGCTCCGCCGTGTCTCTCACTGCCTCTGTAAAGATTCTGAATTCTGTTATTTAACATATCATCAAATCTAGTAAGCTTGATCTGATAATCTGTATCCATGTGAAACCTAGGTATCTCGCTTACAGCAGCTGCCCATACTGAAAAAGCTACTGCTGCCACTGGTGTAACAAGGGCAGTGAGAATATATGGGAACCTAAGCTTTCCAAGTACAGGAATGTATCTAACGATAAAGGCGATAGCAAGTGTACCCATAAATATCATTAAGCTGGTTCTGGAGGATGTAAGCTTGTATGTACCCCAGATAGCGGCAAATGCTATTACGTACTGGTAGAGCTTAGCTTTTTTGCCATAGAGCCATATCCACAAAAGTTCCAGGGCATAAACACAACCTGCCAGTGTATTTGGATGTCCAAAGCCAAATACATATCTCTTTTCATCCTCTATCTCTCTGCCATAATCAGTGATGATAGCTACATCTCCAAGGATTCCTGTAACGGATAACAGCACTATCACTGCAAATCCAATGGCTGAAAAATAAAAGTAATATTTCATGATCTTCTTTAGATCGATATCTCTAAGTGCAAAGACATAATAGGAAAATCTAAGGAGCTCATTTCTACCTGTAATCCTATAACAAACAAAGGTAAATACTGTAACTAAGGCAATGGCGATCCACTCTTTTTTGTTATGCTCCATCAAAAGAACTGCTGCAAAAGTCAAAAGAAATGTAACCCTGAAAACATGGCTGATAAAAGGAATAGAAACTTCACTTTTTTCAAGGACCATAAAAAACAGTTCCAGAGTAATAGCAAGATATACCAGTACTTCTGCTGTCTTTTTCCTATTTTCTTTTGAAAACATATCTAATAATTTTTCCATAATTATCTGCGTGTAATAATTCTTTTTATCTTTCTGAAAGCTTTTCTGCAAAAGCGGCCTGCTGTTATATCAAGGTAGTGATAGGTCCTTGATAAAGCTGTAACCTTTGGCATTACCAAATGGCTATACTCTGAAAGGTGCTCACGAAGGTACTCAGGATATGTCTCGTCCACTTCACATCTTTCAAACTTTGCATTTCTTCCAAAAATATCCTGTCCAAGAACAAGGTGATCCATTGTCTCAGCAAGGATTTCTTTGTCATTGAGCTCCTGATGAGCTGCAGCCTTAACCTTAACGCCAATTCTCTTGGCTGGGTTAGTTTCTTTGCAGCCGCCCATATATCCAAAGTGCCATCCGCCGTCAGCTACGCGAACTGATCTCTCATCGCAGACAGAAATAAGGTCACGCAGTCTCACGATTCCTTCCTTTGGAATATTGAGAATAGATGTGATCTTAGTTCCAAGCCACTTTCTATCTATTTCTGCTATCTCAGGAAATTCTCCTGTTATAGATAAAAGTCTTCCTGATCTTTCTTCGTTATTTACATATACGTAAAAGTTTCTCTGCGCAAGGTGATATACCTTGTGCTTGTCAAAGGTTTCGATGATCTTAGTAAGAACCTCTGGATTTGGAATCTCATCTGCATCGCCAAAGATAATCACGTCATCCTCTGTGGCACCTACTTCATCAAGTCCCTTTGTAAGGTGGTTCTTTTGGAAGTAGTCACGCTCATGAGTTACCTTAAAGTCTTGGTCCTCATCCACAACAACATAGATGATCTTGTCCAAAAACTCTTTGAACATATCCCTATTTTTCTCAAAGCAAAGCTCTTTTGGCTCACCAGAAAAAGTGGTTGTAGCTTCTTCGATGATAAACTTATCCACATATGGGTTAAGAATATTGAGTCTAAGCTTTAAAATATCAAGTTCATTAAAAAAAGGTATAAGATCATAAACCATGTTTTAAAATCCTTTTAATCCTTGTCTTTAATCTGCGCTTTGTAGCAGACATCATAAGTCTCAAATATGGGTCAGATGCCTTCTGGAGCTTGTGTACATAAACGTCCTCTTCTGGTGCCCAGGCTGGAAGATCAAGCTCTGCAAATTCGTTATAGAACTTCTGATCCATGAGCCATTTAAGCTTTTCTTTGATCTCAGAAAGAGGCACATTTGAATAGATAATATTTATCACCGCGATGGTACATGTAAGAGACTTTCTGGCATTGATGTAACTGTTAAAGCAGTCACCAACCCATTTCTCACTATAGTCTGCAAATGCTTCCCAAGCTCTCTCCTGATGAGTTATGTAATCAGGATGATAGCCTGCTGTGAGGCCTTCATTATTTCTGCGGTAGTAATACAAGATCTCATCCACATAGACGATCTCTTTTGCCTTGTCGATAAATGCTGCTGTCTGAAGAAGATCCTCGCCGTGATTAAGATTATCCTGTTCATTGACACTGATAGCAGAAAGTGCCAGTTCTCTGGTAATGCACTTATTCCAGAGCGCGTTTAGAGAATCGTTCTTGCACATGATCTCGTAAAAGATCCTCTTGTCGTCGCCTTTATATATCTTTCCCTCTTCAAGTGGGAATGAAAACTTTCTCTTTTCCTTGTCATCAAGATATGCTGCGTTATACAGCACCATATCAAGTTCCCGGGCATTTTTTCTGTTCTGAACTATTGCTCTTTCTATCTTGGAAAGAGCTGCGCCTGTAAGACAGTCATCTACGTCAACAAATATGAGCCACTGCCCCTTAGCATTCTTGATTCCTTCTCTTCTGGCGCTATAGGCACCAATTGGTCCATAGTGAAAGGCCTTTATGAAGTGATAACTTCTTGCATACTCATCACAGATCTTTGGACTGTTATCTGTGGAACCGTTTTCCACAAGCAGCACCTCAAGATCAATGTCCTGATCAAGCTGCGCAATGATAGGATCCATCATGTCATCTATGTACTTTTCGCCATTATGAACAGGCACTATGATCGAAAACGTCATGTGATATTGTGCTCCTCTTTCCACTTCTTTGATCTTCTCCAAAATAGAAGTGGTCTTACTGCCATCTTAAATCTCTTCTTTGGACTGTAGAAATGTGGATAGCCCTCATTTTCTCCCCACCATTTGTGGAAAGCAAAAGGCTCTATGCCCTTATTTTCTGGAAGCGGATGTTCTCTACCAAATCTAACCGCAAGTTCAAGTGGTGCCCACTTAAGGCCCTCTGCCTCCATGTCGTTCTTGTGCATGCAGCAAAGGAAGATATCCTCATTGTAAAAATCATCGTATCCCTTTTCCCACTTAAGGTTATGTACAGTTGGATACTCAAGAAGTCTCTTTGACCTGATGGAAACACTGTTTCCTACTCGGCAGATCTCACCCTTACTGTCTCTGTAGGCATAGTCATTCTGCGGGAGTGGCCATGGAGATCCGATATAGTCATACTCAAGAAACTCATCAGTCCAGTTCTCAGGGTGGATAACAAATCCATCTGCATGAACTATCATGACAAAGTCAGTTTTGATGTGGTCCTTTAGCTCATAGACCATCTTGTAATTAAATTTATCGATGCTATCAAGCTTGTCTGTGTGACTGTATCTGATATTCTGAGGGAGATAAAAAGGCTTCTTGTCAGTAATAAGCACTGCATCTCCAAATTCAATATCTCTCATGCTGTACTTCATGGCCTTGACGGTTTCATAGAGGTTGACGCTGGTCATGGCACAGAGAGTCACGTTAGGAAGCTTTAATTTCTTTTCAGTACTCATGAAGCCTCCTTACACATGAAAGATTTTGATAAGTCCTGTCCGTCTCTCCAAACTACGTATAATCTTTTTTAACATATAAACGGAATAGAGATACTTTGCTCGAATCTTCTGGAAAAAGAGTCTCAAATAACCTGGCCTCTGATTCAATCTCTTATATACAGAACTCCTCTTTTTATACTTTTCAAGCTCATTGCGGCACTCATCAGCAGAGAATATTCTTCCCTTCTTATCCATATAATGAAAACAACTATATATATTCTGTTCAGAAGCCCAATATCCATCTGAAACATTGTGTCTTGCCCAATACTTAGGTGCAATAGCGTATTGCAATTCATCGCTAGTCATTGCAGGGAATACTGCGAAAGATGAATTAGATAAAAGAAGATATCTGGCATTTTTGATAGTCACATAATCTTTTCCAATATCATTTCTAACAGCCTTTACTTCCGGAAGTATCTTATATGCGGCTTCAACGTCATCAGTGACTGCCAAAAATTCCATGTCTGGACGAATCTTACGCATATTCCTGATACCATTTACCCAATATTTTCTATCAAGCCACAGCTCTGGTGAATTTGAATAGTCACCACATCTAAGATGTATAATACACAGATTATCTTTTGTGTACTCATGAGAATCATATTCAGGCTTTACTTTAAGCCAATCCTTGAGCTTGTCCATGTATTTATCAAAATACTTTTCAGCCTGAAGATTACCATAAAGCATAGTGTTATCTTTTATATCAAACACTCTCTCATCTACACCGCTAACATAAGCACCATGAGTCATATCATGCTTTGAATTGCCAAGGTATAACCTGTTATCGTGGTCTTCAAATTTCTCAAAATTCTTTTTATCTTCCTCAGTAATCTCTTTCCCAAGGTCAATATCCATAAAATACATTCCACTATCAGAATGCATATTGTTTGCCAACGCGCCAGGATTACATATACCAAATTCATAACCATGTTCTTCTGCCACAGCTCTTGTAACCACATACCAAAAAAGCTGATTACCTAAACCAAAGCCATGCAAAAATTCTGTTCCAATCATTTATAATACTCTCTTTCAATTAAATCACTGTATTATTGTTCTGCCCTCAAGGGATGTCTCATGTATCTTTTCATCTTTTACTTCATAGATGATATCGCAGTTTGCGATAGTGTTAAGTCTGTGTGCAATGATGACCATTGTCTTCTTGCCGTGGAAGCTGTTGATAGCCTCCATAACTGCTGCCTCTGTCTCATTATCAAGAGCAGATGTAGCCTCATCAAATACCAGTATCTCCGGATTGTGATAAAGAGCTCTGGCAATACCGATTCTCTGTCTCTGTCCACCAGACAATCTAACGCCTCTGTCACCAATTCTGGTATCAAGTCCCTCTGGAAGAGTCTTAACAAAGTCAGCAAGCTGAGCTTCCTTCATTACTTCCCAGATCCTGTTATCATCTATCTGATCTTCATCAATACCAAAAGCGATATTTGCTCTAATGGATTCATCTACAAGGTAGATAGACTGTGGAATATATCCGATCTGAGCAAGCCATGAATCGTAATTACTAAAGATGTTGCTACCGTCGCAGAGAACTTCTCCTGACTTAACATGTAAAAGACCAAGAAGCACGTCTACGATAGTTGACTTACCTGCACCAGATGGTCCCATGATACCAACTGATTTTCCCTTAGGAACTACCATGTTGGCATCTGTGAAGATATTCACTTCAGCGTCAGGATAAGCAAAAGTAATATCCTTTAAGCTGATCTCTTTTTCAAGATGAAGCTCAGGACCTGCAATTGCAGCTCTCTCTGCGCGCATTTCCTTATCTTCCTTCATGGACTCAGTTAAGTTGTTATATACAAAGTCCAAACTGAACTGGTTATAAGCAATCTGTGTAAGATAGGTGTTAATTCTGTTAACAGAAGGCATGATCCTGATAGCAGCAACACCAAAAGCTGAAATCTGTGGAAGAAGTGCTGTAGCATCTCCGCCATTTACAAGATAGAGGAGCACATACAAAAGAACTACTGCAACAAACACAGTCTCTATAAGGAGTCTTGGAATGTTATTAAGAACAATGTAGTTTCTGTCTATATCAGCTCCAAGCTTTCCTGATTCATAATAATTTCTGATAAAGAAATCCTGTCTGTTTAATACCTTTACGTCCTTAAGTCCATAGATAGCCTGAAGGCGCCACTTGGCAATCCTTGACTGGGTCTCCTGATTCTTTCTTCCGATCCTATTAAGGCGAGGTTTCAAAACCTTTGTGATAATAAGCGTCAGGATCAAAAGAACAAAGATCATAAGAAGTGTCATCTGCCAGTTAACCAATAAAAGCACGATACCAAGGCAGGTTGATACTACAAACTCTGTTGCAAGAGAAAGGATTGAGAGCATAAGTGTAAATGTCTTTGGAATATCACTATCAGTAATCCTAAATACTGTAGGAATATCTGCTCCAAGATATGCCTCATATGGTCTATTGAGGAACTCTCTCATGACACGGCTTATCATGTCATTTCTGGCTCTTGAAATAAATGTATTCTGCTTGTAAACAAGAAACAGAAGATAAAGATTTTTGAATACAAAAAGGAAGATAACAACAACCACTAAAACCGTTATAAGCTTTAGATCTGTGTCGATATGCAAGAAATTAACGATGCTTTGAAGCTCTGGACGCTTATCGATCTGTCTATGAATAGCTTCTGGCTTTAATATTGCAGAAACTACTGGAAGCATCATTGAAACTCCTAAAGTTTCAACAACACCCCCAATCAGTATAAGGACAGCTAATAGGATAAGCTGCCCTTTTTGTTTTTTATCAAATATATAGTTAAGTTTAGTAAACATACTTACTTTTTTTGTTTCATTCATTGTCTGTAACACCTTTTACTCAAATAGCCATCTTAGTCATGCGCTTGGTGTAGATATCATCCATATCACGGTTGTTGATCCACTTCTCTGGAACAATAACGAGTTTTTCAGGTGAATCATTGAGCCATGCTGCCCACCAGCTAAATGAGCTGTTTGCAAGGATGTGATGCTTGCATCTACTCATAAGAGTCATCTCAGCAATGTCAGTCTTTGTACCCTCTTCAAGTTCGACTACTACGAAGTTTGGCCCAATAAAGTGTTCCTTACACCACTCTTTGTCATCAGTAAAGATGAAGAATACAGCATCTGAATGCTTACTTCTAACATAGTCAATAGCATTTTTGTAATACTTTTCGCTACAAAGATTATGAATACTTGCATGCTCTTCATCAATATAATCTGTTCTGCGCACATGGAGACTTACTGACTGACAGCATTCGATCTGCTGAAGGATTGTCCAGCTTGTGGTGTCATTCATAAGATCCTGTGGTCTCTTCTCAAAAATTTTTCTAAGTTCTGCGATTACTTCATCATTTTCAAAGTACTTGTCACTCTGCCAATAGCCAACAAGGTAAGCGTCATCTTTTTCCAGTATCTCTGGGTTGAACTTACCAGATTCCTCGTCGATCCTGAAAGTCTTTCTACCTGTGAGCTTTCTTCTGATCCTGCTGAATATATCCATCTTGGAATCAGTAAGGGCGATGATCTCCTCATCGGTAGCTTTATCGTATGTAGCTCCCCACCTGTCTAGAACAGGAACCCTAAGCTTGTCATTAACAAATCCTGTTGTATCGTCTATCTTGACCTCTTTGCCAAGCTTCTTAAGACTCTTATATAAAGCGTACTGAAACATCTGATTGCCAAGTCCGCCTTTAAGCTGAATGATTATCATAATTCCTCCATTATGAAAAGTGAACAAAACGTCATTATATTATACCATAATCTAGCCACTGCTCAAACATGAGTATGTACCATATCAGTGGCTGATAGGTTCCGTCTTCACTCATAAAGTTATTCCAGATCTTATGTACTACTTCCGGATTTAAATATCCTTCTCTTTTAAGCTTATCCTCTGCTATCAGATCCTCAGCCCAATCTTTGAGTTCAGAAGTCTTTAGCCAGCTTCCGATAGGAATTGAGAAGCCCTTCTTTGGTCTATCCATAAGCTCCTTTGGAACATGGCGATAGAGCACATTTCTAAGGACCTGCTTGCCCTCGCCTGTCTTTTTATCACGTAAAAGACTTACTGGAAGACTCCATGCAAATTCAACCACGTCTGGATCAAGAAGTGGTATACGACTCTCAAGTGAAACAGCCATACCTGCTCTGTCCACCTTAACAAGAATGTCATCAGGATGATACATCTTCATGTCCATCAGCATGATGTCATGGTTTACTTCGGACAGAACGTCTTTTTCTGAAAGGCTGTATTTATAAGGCAGCATAATCTTGCTCTTTGCTACCTCCTTGGCAAATGGAACCATCTCGTACTGGATCCTATACAGGTCTTCAGGGCTCTTTGCCTGTAAAAGACGTGCTTTATCCCTAAGGATCTCATCGCTATGAGCTGCTCTTGAATGAGCAAGCATCTTACCAGCACCTTTTCTAAGGCCAACTGGAATACCCTTCATCTTGTTCCAGATTCTGTCTACTGATTCATAGGACCTGTATCCGCAAAAGAGCTCATCTCCGCCGTCACCGGAAAGTGAAACTGTTACATGCTCTCTTGTCATCTTACTTACAAGATATGTAGGTATCTGTGATGAATCAGCAAAAGGCTCGCCAAACATATGAGGAATATTAGGAATAACATCCTTGGCATCCTGCTCTGTTATGTAAAGCTCTGTATGCTCTGTTCCAAGGTGCGCTGCTATCTCTTTTGCAGCCTCAGCCTCATTATACTTTGGATCCTGCATACCGATGGTGAAGGTCTTGACCTTTTCAGGGCTCACATCCTGCATCAGAGCAACAACAGTACTTGAATCAATTCCAGCTGAAAGGAACGCGCCAATAGGCACATCAGAAACAAGCTGTCCTCTGATGGACTCTTTTAATCTCTTTTCCAGCTCGTCTGCTGCCTCTTCTGCAGTGCCCTTAAACTGGTTCTTTTGACCATTTATGGCAACTTCTCTGATATCGTAGTAGGTTTCAAAGCTATGCTCACCGCCAGATCTCTGAACACCAGTAATAACGCCTGTCTCATCATCTTCATGAACAGGTCTGAAATATGAAAATGGCGCAGACACCTTTAATATAGTTCCTGGCTCAAGCTTGTAAATATCTTGGTAAATAGTATATGGCGCAGGAATATAGCCATGGCAAAAATAGAGATTAAGTGCTTCTTCAAAAATACGGTTCTTGAAGCCCTCGATAGCTCTTATGGCTGATATTTCTGAGGCAAATACAAAATTGCCATTTACAAAGCCGTAGTAAAGAGGCTTCTCTCCAATCCTATCCCTTGCAAGAGAAACTTCATGGGTTTCCATATCATAAACTGCAAGAGCAAACATGCCCTTACAAAACTTAAGTGTCTCAGTAATTCCAAGATGCTCGATCGCTTCTAAGAGAACCTCTGTATCAGAAGTTCCTCTAAAGCTTGTAACATAGCCCTTTTCCTTAAGAAGATCTGCAAGCTTGTCTGCGTTGTAGATCTCTCCATTGTAGACAATGACTGACTTACCACTTCTAGATACCATGGGCTGAGATCCATTCTGGGACAGATCTCTTATAGAAAGACGCCTGTGTCCAAACCAAACCAGGTCCCCTGGGCTATTCCAGATATCACCTGCATCAGGTCCTCTGTGAATAAGGCGTTCGTTCATTCTTCGTATATTCTTTTCACCATTACTATTGTAGCCGCATAGGCCTGCGATTCCGCACATATTATTCCCCTTTAGCCAATAAGCGAATTGTAATCAAAGTTTTCGAGGAGCTCTTTCTCTTTAGCAGAATACTCTTCGACATTATCCTTAGTGATGCGGTACTCTGACTCTTCGCCGGAAACCTCGCATTCACCGATTTTTTGGATGATCCAGGAATTCACATCCTCATCATAATGAGCTGGATCTCTGTATCTATCAAGGTCTGTAGTTATATCTGTTGCCATTGTAAAACTATAAACGTGAATGTTGTCGTATTCAAGCATCATATCTATAGCTTGTCTCTTATACTCAAGCTCTTTTGACAGATTCCCCTCTTCTCTTATGATCCCGAAATAATCCATGGAATAAGGCGGGAAGAAATAAAGGAATGTGGTCTCCGGATGCTCTTTGGCCATGCTGATGACGTTGTATTCTATGTTGCCTGTGAGCATGTTAGTTTCATCTTCAGTCGCCTCATTTATAGTAACTGGATCTGCAAAGCTTGTTCGTCCATTGAGCACGACTGCGCTGTCAAAGGTGTTCCTGTTTGCCGTATAGCTGTAGGAATCAAAGCTTGTGTGTCCACCTTCCTGCCCTTTTAAATATCTTAATAGGATTGGAAGCGTGTAGTTTACTATGGCATCTCTGTTTAAAAGATATTTTACATCATCAAAAGGATTCTTATTAGTAAGGTAGTCCGGATACTGTCCCATATCAAGCCTAAGCTCATCCTTATCCCTTACAAGCAGTGAATAATCAAGACCTCTAAGGATGTACTTGGGTGAATGTCCACTGTTAAAAGAGGCTTTTAGATTTTCTTCTATTTCTTTATAGGTTGCCCCGGAAAATGTGACTTTAATTGAGTTTGTACCAAATACTGAGTCAAATTCTGAAGCAGAGAAATTCTCGCACATGGAAGTGCCTGTTATGATGGCGTCATAATCAAAATGTCTGGTGATTCCGTCGTTTTGGTAGCGCTGTTCCTCAAGGTCATAATAGAAATAATCTCTTGGACTCCTGTAATGGAAAAAAGGATCTGTCCAAAAGACACATCCTGATAGTACTAAAAGCGCCGCAAGGCACATTATGATTATTGAAGCAAACCACTTTTTTCCGCTCATATCTGATCCTGTAAAACTAGAAATTAAAATACAAAAATGTTGAAACTGAGCTAAGTGAAATAATGCAGATCACTAATATCACCCAGGTAAACACTAAACTTACTACATTTCTCTTATATGTTCTCTCGTAGTTATTTGGAAAGAGAAGGCATATAAGCAGTGCTGCCAGCATTATCAGGACAAGTCCTGCCCAAAGGGCCATATTGTCATCTGCCGGAAGCCTAAGTATCTGAAGCACATATCTAAACTTAGGAATCCTGAAGTTTTCCAGGATATCCTCTCTTACATCGAGGTTTAATACAAAAAGTCTCTTAAGGATCTGAACCCACATTGTCACGCTGTCTGCTCTAAAGAGTAGCCACGTAACATTAAGGAAGGCAAAGGTTACGATCCACTGAACAGCCTTTATAAGGCCACACAATACTTTTCCAAAAGCTCCTGTAATACCTTTCGCAGCGCCAAATATCTTTTTGTAGATTCCAGAAGTGAGCTTATTAAAGCACTGGGCTAATCCATGGAGTATACCCCAAAGAATAAACGTCCAGTTGGCTCCATGCCAGATACCGCTCACAAGAAAAACTATCATAGTGTTGAGATAGGTTCTAGCCTTGCCTTTTCTGTTTCCTCCAAGAGGAATGTAGATGTAGGTCGTAAGGAACCTTGTAAGTGTCATGTGCCAGCGCTTCCAGAAATCTGCTACAGAAAGAGCCTTGTAAGGTGAATTGAAATTCATTGGGATCTTGAGGTTAAACATCTGTCCCAAGCCTGTAGCCATATCGCTGTATCCGCTAAAATCAAAGTATATCTGGAATGTGTAAGACAGCATCAGGATAATGATCTCAGCTCTTGTAAGAGCGCCTTCTCCTACTGCTATCTCAGAAGCTTTGGATATTGCTATATCAACTGCTCCTCCAAAGGTATCCGCTATAAGTATCTTCTTGGCAAGACCTCTTGCAAACATCATGATTCCCTGTGAAAGATTGTCAAAATTCACATGGTGCCTTACTTCATCTCTAAACTGTGGAACAAGTTCTGAATGAAGTACGATGGGTCCTGCTACCAGCTGAGGAAAGAAGGATACAAACAGCGCATATTCAATAAATGAATATCCTACTGCCTCACCTCTATAGGCATCCACAATGAATGAGATCTGCTGGAAGGTAAAAAAACTGATTCCAAGAGGAAGTGTAATATTCCTCAGGATAAAATCTGTATTGAATGCGTGATTTATATTGTCTATAAAAAAGTCAAAGTACTTAAAATAAAAGATAAGTCCCACATTGAACAAAAGAGCCAGCGTCAGAAGAAGCTTTTTGGCGCCTTCCTGAATACCTTTTTTGTTCATGAACCTGTATGCGCCATAGTTTACAAGTATGCTGGCGCAGATGATAGGAAGATATCCTATGTTAAAGTACCCATAAAACCAAAGGCTCATCAGTAAAAGAAAGCCCTGAGCGAGCTTTTCTTTTTGAAAATGGTGTAGCCCAAAGTATCCCAGCAGAGTAATGGGCAGAAAACACAATATAAAGATATATGAATTAAATTGCACTGCTTCTCACACTGCCTTTCTAAGTTACAAATTACTTTTTAAGTATTTCTTCAAAGTATTCTTTCCACTGACTGTTTATCTTGTCAGGGCTGTACTTGTCTCTAACATATGTTGCATTTTCAGATAGCTTCTTGGAAAAGTCTCTATCTGTAATGACTCTCCTTAGAGCATTAGCAAGCTCTTTTACCATCTCCTCATCTGATGCCATAGGGATCAAAAGTCCATTCTCGCCATCAGTAATAAGGTCTCTAGGGCCGCCGCATGGACAGTCCGTAGATATACAGGTAAGTCCCAAAGCCATGGCCTCTATCAAGGCATTTGGCGAGCCTTCCTGCTTGGATGTCAGCACAAATATCTCTGAAGAGCCGATATGATCAGGCACATCACTGACATTGCCTTTAAAGATCACCTTTTCATTATCTAAAAGGCCAAGCTCTTTGGCTTTTTCTTCGAACTTTGCTCTTGATGGTCCATCGCCGTAGAGAACGAGTCTATAATCATCAAACTCTTTTGAAATCTCTGCAAAGGCTTTTATCAAAAGGATCTGATTCTTGTTGTCATCAAGTCTTCCTACCGACACGATCTCTTTTGCCCTGTCCTCAAAAGGAATGATGCTCCTGGTTATAAAGTCCGGATGAACTGAGTTTGGAAGTATCTTTGTCTTAACATTTCTTCCAAAATATTCCGCAGCACCTGTAGTCTGAACCACAACGCCTGCTGCCTTTGGAAAATAGTGCCTCATAGAAATATTAAGTATTTTGGAAGCATACTCCCTTGAAGGATTAGACCTCACTGATACCACAACCGGAATTCCCAGTGATCTTGCGCTCTTGATGGCCATAACATTATTCTTTCCAAGGAAAGATAGAATGATATCTGGCTGTATCTGTTTCCAGATATTTTCAAGTATCTGAACTCTGTTGCGCAGGTTAGCGAGTCTTCCGCCTCTGTTCTCTAATGTCAGAGCTGAGAACACTCTGGCGATACCATCTTCTGACTTATTGATCCAGACTTTTTTCTTTTTGTCATCTGGATTAAGGACCTCGATTTCGCTACAGCCTTCCTTGGCTTCCTTGTACCAGGTTCCATCAGGAAGTTCGTACTCATCGTCAGCAAGATATGTGGTGACCATGGTAACCTTGTGGCCTTCATTGTAAAAATACTCAGCCAGGTTGCACATAACCCTTTCCGCGCCGCCTTTATTCAGTGAGCCAATGTACATTGCTATATGCATAGATACCTCTCATACCACTGCTGGAAGATGTAGAAGGACCAGGCAATCTTACTGTAGTTTGCACCAGTAGCTGGGCCAGCATCTCCATTAACAATATAGTTATCTATATACTTTGATACAAAATCCGCATCAAATATGCCCTGTTTCTTAAGGTAATCTACATTACTATAATCAAGGAGCTGATCCTTTAATGGTCCGCGAAGCCACTTATCCATAGGAACGCCAAAACCAGTCTTTGGTCTTTCTAAAAGCTCCCTTGGAATATAGTCATATGCAAGATCCTTGAGAATGTGCTTTTTATCTCCTTTGTGATACTTGAAGCTATGTGGGATCCTGAAGGAATACTCCATAACCTCTGTATCCATGATAGGGCACCTGTTCTCAAGGGAATACTTCATAGAAGCTCTATCCATCTTGACTAAAATATCATCAGGAAGATAGGTGTCCATATCAAGAAGCATTCTTCTGATCTGATAATTCTTAACGTTGTACAGGCTCTCAATAGGATAGAGAACCGGCTGCTGATTTGAAGGATCGTTGTAGTCAGTCTTCAAATATTCCATAGCTGTCATGGGAGTATCAAAAGCTGGAACTCCTGAAACAAACGCGTGAGCAGATGTGATATATCCGCTTGATACCAGCTGAGTCTTGGTCTCATGGTCTCTGTTTCCAGCTACCACCTTTACTCTAAATGGCATCTTGTCAATAAGCTTGCCGCTTCCAAGTGGGAGCTTACCAATTGAATTTACCATATGTCCTGGCGCATTTAAGAGCTGCGCTGTTCTGACATTGTCATAAATGTTGTAACCGCAAAAGAATTCATCTCCTCCGTCACCAGAAAGAGCTACTGTAACATCTTTTCTGGCAAGCTTACTTACAAGCATAGAAGGAATCTCAGAGTTATCAGCAAATGGCTCATCGTAGTACTGAGCAATGCTGCTGACCTGATCAAACATCTCTTTTTCTGTAATATAGAGCTCTGTGTGATCAGTTCCAAGGTGCTTTGCTATCTCTTTTGCATATTCAGCTTCATTGTAACTTGGAACATCAAATCCTATACAGAAGGTCTTAACTGGTCTGTCTGAATGTTCCTGAGCAATAGCTGTAATAAGTGAAGAATCATATCCACCTGAAAGGAAGGTTCCAAGAGGAACATCAGCGATCATCCTGGATGCAACTGATTTCTTTAATCTCTCCTTAAGGCCTGCCTTAGCTTCTTCATAGCTTTCAATCTGATCCTTTGACTTTTCAGCGTAGACCTTTTTGACATCCCAATACTTCCACTTGGTGATCTCACCATGGTGGAATCTAAGGATGCCGCCTGCTTCAAGCTTATATACATCAGTAAAGATAGTCTCTGGTGCAGCAATGTACTGCTGATAGAGATATCTTGAAATAACCTGCTTTCTGATCTCAGGTTTAAATCCTAGGCACTTCATAATTGGCTTAAGTTCTGAACCAAATACGATATTCTCGCCATCAACCCAGTAAAAGAGTGGCTTTTTACCGATCCTGTCTCTGATAAGGAATATCTCATCTGTCTCTCTGTCATAAAGGGCAATGGCAAACATTCCATGGATATGGTCTACCATATCTATTCCCCACTTGAGGTAGGAGGCGATGATGACCTCGGTATCGCAGTTTGATCTAAAGGTATAATCTGATAGTTCCTTTTTGAGTTCAAGGAAGTTGTAGATCTCACCATTAAATACGATAGAGACTCTGCCATTTTCTGAATGCATAGGCTGATGACCAAGTGGAGAAAGATCCTGAATTGCAAGTCTTCTCTGAGCAAAGCCTATCACATAATCATTTGTACCGTCATAAAGCTCAACACCACTGTCATCTGGTCCTCTGTGTATCATGGTGTCGTTCATAGTCCGGAGTTCGTCTTCTGTTATTCTCTTTTTAGAAACATATCCGCAAATGCCGCACATAATCTAGGTCAATCCTTTTTATCTTTAACTATTTCTTCCAGATAATCTCTCCACTGTTCAAATACAGTCTGAACATTGGCAATCTCTGAAACCTTTGATGCTTCTTTTCCAAATCTTTCTGCAAGCTCTTTATCTTCAATAAGTTTGCAGATCCTGTCTGCAAGAGCCTCATGGTCACCTACAGGTACAAGGAAGCCATTTTCACCATCTCTTATTACCATCTTGGGTCCGCCAGGAGGGCAGTCTGTAGAAACTACAGGCATTCCCATAGCCATAGCTTCCAAGAGGGAATTAGGAAAACCTTCATAGTCTGAACTATAGGCATAAACCTCTGCCTTAGGTATTTCCTTATCTATCTCATTGCAGCTTCCCATGAGAAATACGCAGTTTTCTAAATGGTGCTCTGCAATCTTTCTTTCTACTTTTTCTCTTGTTCCGTCAAAAGAATCAGGTCCGTAGATCTTAAGCACATAATCCGGATGCCTGTCATGAACTATAGCAAAGGCATCAACCAGCATCGGATGATTTTTGAAATCTACGATCCTTGCATGGTTTACCACAACCTTTTCTTTTACTTCAGGTCTCTGCACTCCAATAAACTTTGGATTTAATGGATTCATGATGATCCTTGAGTTCTCCTGAAGATATGGTTTAAAGAACTCTCTTTGTTGCTGAGTCTGGAATACACAGCCTGCAGCCCTTGGAAAGAGCCATTTTATCTGTATCTTATCCGAGAAGGAATCATAAAAACCTATAGGATTGATTCTGATAGAAATTACTGTAGGTATTCCAAATCCCTTATTGGCCATAAGTGCTCTGTAGTTTGCCCGGTGAGCAAAGGCAACAAGCACATCCGGTCTGTATTCCTTAAGGAACTCTTTAAGATACTTAACTCGTAAAAGGAACTTAGTAACTCGTCCTTTCTTTTCATCAGTATCCTTGAGGCCTACATGGACTCTTGTGACTCTCTGGTCAAGCTCGTATTCATTTTCATCGTACCATTCAGTCGCAACGTATACCTTATAGCCCTCCTCTGCAAACTTATTTGCAAGGTTTGTGACTACTCTCTCTGCGCCGCCCTGAACCAGGCAGTTTAAATGGAAAGCAATTGTTTTCATAAAATATCACTCATATCTTTTAAATATTTCATGAGCGCTTGCCTGATATTTTTCAGGTGTATAGAAAAGCGCTCTCTCGTATGCTTTTTCTGAATAGTGCTTCATCTTTTCATCACTATCCAAAAGAGCTATGATCTGATCCGCAAGAACTCTTTCTTCATCAGAAATATCTTCCGGATCCATATTTACTTCTTCGCTCATATCAGGAACAAGAATACCAAATTCGCCTTCAATCGGCTTTGTTATGCTGTCACCATTTGGAATTTCTTTTATCAGAGCGTTGTACTGTTCCTCGTTTAAAAGGATCTCTCTAGGTCCAGTCTTACAATCTGCAGAGATCAGAGGCTTTTTAAGTGCCATTGCCTCCAGAACTGCATTTGGAAAGCCTTCATGGTTGGAGCTGCAAACGTATACATCTGACTTAGCCACATATGGGAACGGGTTTTTTCTAACTCCTGGAAAGGCCACCTTTTCTTTGATTCCAAGGCTCCAAGCCATATCTCTATAGTCTGACCAATCACCAGCTCCAAGAACAATAAGTCTTGCTTCCGGATGAGCCTTTTCAACAAGAGAAAAAGCTTTCACCAAGTGCCAGATTCCTTTGATGTAGTCGTTTCTTCCCATGCAGGAAATGACTTTAACATCCGGCTCATTAAATGGATAATCCTTTATCTCCTCAGCGCCTTTATCCTGTACATCACTTACATCAAGGGGATTGTAGATATAGGTGCTTCTGTTATATGAATAGTCTCTTTCAAGCTCTCTAACAATTTCTTTGGAGCATGATAAAACCTGATCTGATCTATTGCAAAAGAGTCTGACATTCTTCTTGTTGTCCATATCTGTCTGGCAACGAAGTCCCGTAAGCACCTTTTCTTTTCCCTTAGAAAGAACATTTACGTAATTGGCTGAACTTCCAAAGCTGTAAGAAATATCTATGCCAAGATTTTTTTTGACCTTCTTGGTCTTTTTGACTCTTTTAAGGACATTTATAACTTTATTAACTATTCCCTTTTGTGCAGGCACGTCAATATCAATGACATCCAGACCTGTGATATCAAAATTGATATCTTTGGAGCTGAATATCAAAATGTGGACGTTATAAAATTCCTGCATGAGTCTTGCAGTCTTGATGCAAACTCTTTCGAAGCCTCCCTGATGGAGCATTGGTACCATCAAAAGGAGATTCTTTTTTTCTGAACTCATTAAAAATGTCCTCTTTCATAAAAATAAGCCATCATCTTTGCCTGAGACTTTACGTCAAATCCGGCATGCTTTAGTTTACTCAAAATATAAGCAGAAGAACCCTGTCTGTCTCCAATAGAAAAGCCTTCTGACTTCTTTGGCTGCTTACTTGAATCAGCTACATTTAATTTCTCAAAACCCGTTCCTTCATCAAGGCTGTCAAAGTCTGGAGTTTCTTCTGTCTCAAACACGCTCTCTCTGCGCTCTCCTGCAATTGCTGTAAAAGTCTGATTGAGCTTCATCTCTTCAGATAACGGATCACTATGGTAGTCCTCATGAAGCATGAGATCATCCAATATCTTTCTAGCCCAGTCTCTAGGCTCTGACTTAATGCTTCGCATAGAAACAAGCTCTGTAACGTCTACTTCAGGAGTGACTGCATCAGAAACAAGGCACTGAAGCCCTGAAGCCTGGGCCTCTATTACGCTTCCTGGAAGACCTTCGTATCTTGAAGGGAAGCAGAAATAGTCCATGGCCTGATAGTAATCGCTGGCATTACTCTTATTGCCTGCAAATATACATCTATCGTAAATATGTAATGATTCAGCTTTCTTTTTCATCTCCTCCATGAGAGGTCCCTTACCAAGCATCAAAAGACGTATTCTCATGCCGTGAAGCATGCTGAATCTGTTATTGTCGTCATTATCAAGCATTCTGCAAAGAGCTGCGAATACTTCTAAAAGAAACTCATGGTTCTTGGCATATCTAAAGCTTCCAACGTGACCTATAACAAGAGCGTTGGAGATACCAAGTTCTGCTCTTATGGCATTTCTCTTTTCTTCATTGTAAGCAAAGTGCCTAAGGTCTATGGCATTAGGAATGATTCGCACATTTCCAGCATTGACTAATGTATCTCCAAATACTGAAATGCCGGCTTCCTTGGAACAAGCGAAATTATAATCAGTAATGCCTTCCTTGTGAAGCGGAGTTCTCAGAAATCTTGTTGCTATTCCTTTAATGCCCTGATCAACTCCAGCACTTCTGGCATGAGCGATGCAGATTGGAACACCAGCCTTCTTGGCAATTGGAAGATAAAGAGCTGCTGTACTGGTCATATGGCCCTGAACTACCTTCCATTCATTTGGATGTTCCTTAAAGAACTGTTTAATAGCTCTTTTGTACTCCACAACATTGGTTCCAACGAACTTAGGGAGGCAAAATATCCTTCCTCCCAATTTCTTTACGCTATTATCAAAATAGTCCGGCTCTCGAACTGCCATGAGTTCATCAGAAGTCGGACTTTTCTTTCCAGTTTTTTCAGGTGAATAGTGCACAAGAAAATCGAACTGAATCTTGTCTCTATCCATATTTCGATATAGATCAATTATACGGCATTCCGCGCCGCCAACTCCAAGTCCCCCCAGAACATGAAGCACTCTTATCTGTCCATATCCTTCTTCCATATTGGCTCCCCGTAGGTGTTTTGGGATGAAAGGAGGCTACTCTGTGATAGAGATTGGGATTTGTGTAAAACATCTTGGGCACGCTTTCGCTCCGTACTCCTTGGTAACGGCACATAAGCTTCTAAAAAACAGAAGCTAAGTGCCGACCAGGAGTAAGGGCCGCAAGATTGTTTTACACAAAAACCCCAATCGTATGAAAGTTATCGACCTTTCATCTCCAAAACACGTTTAATCTAATATAAGTGTTATCTAGCTGAAAACTATGATTACTAATAATTCCAGCTAACTATACTTAATAGTTGATCATATTACCTACGATATCTAACTATTAAGTATTTGGTTTTAGCAAGTAAATACTCGCTAAGATTTTTAAATAAATTCCGACTTTTTATATTATACTCAAAAAAGTCAGAATAAGAAACTACTGTAGCTTTTTCGAATAGTTTTTCAAAAGATTGGAAATCTTTACATTCCATGGTGTTAGCATGGTACACGAAGGTGGTAATGCCGTTACTTGAGTCTTTGATGCTCTTTGACTTCTGCATGGATATTGGGTAAAAGGTTATTCCGGCTCTTTTATAAGGCTTTTTGCCAAAACCATCGGTTACTTTGGTAAAGCCGTTAGCCTTAAGGGCTTTTAAGGTGTTTTTGTCATAGGAATGGGATGGAGCCATGAACATGTCAGTATGAATGCCGTGGCTTTCAAGGATTTCTTTTCCCTTTTTGATCATTGAATCCTGAGTAGCATAGTCAAGACCTGCAAACTCAGATTTCATGTTCAGCGGAAAAAGACCGCCTTTTTTAGTAGTATACAGGTGATTTAAACCGTGCATTGCCACAGTCCAGCCATTTTCTTGCAGTTCTTTTACATACTCCCAGAAATCAGCTCTAGAATCATTAAGTTTAAGCTTACTGTCGCCATTATCAGGCACTACTCCAATAAGCGGCTTGACTTGATGCTTGTCCAAAATTTCTTTAATTGTGTTGAATTTACTCCAATCCATGTCCGGAGTAATATCATCTAATCTAATCGTAATATACATATCTGCACCTATTTTTATGAATAAAAACCAGATAATTGTACCTATGCTTGTACATAAAACGAGGGGATGTGAATGTGTATATGTTCACTTTGGGGCTTTAAAAAACGTCAGTACAAGACGGCGTCTTTTAACGTCTATGTACTGCTACGTTTTTTACAGAGCGAAAGCGTCCCCAATGTGGATATATACACATTCACATCCCCACCTATTAGTCATAATCTTTCGGTATCACAAATTCTCTTTGTACCAGTCAATTGCGAGCTTGATTCCGGCCTTGAAGTCGAATGATGGATCATAGCCAAGGTTCTTGCGTGCTTTTGAAATATCTGCGTTAGAGTCTCTTATATCTCCTGCTCTTGGTGGTCCGTAGATTGGTTCTACGTCAAGTCCAAGTGCATCTGTAAGATGATGATATACATCGATGAGATACTCTCTTCCGCCTGCTCCGATATTGTAAGCTTCACCGGCTGCTTCTGAAGGAGCAAGGCAAGCTCTAAGGTTACCCTCGATTACGTTATCAACATATGTAAAGTCTCTTGACTGCTTACCGTCACCATTGATCGTAGGTGTCTCACCGTTCATGAGCTGCTTTAAGAACTTAGGGATAACAGCTGCATATGCGCCATTAGGATCCTGTCTTCTACCAAATACGTTGAAATAACGAAGTCCGTAAGTATCTAAGTTATAAAGCTTCTTGTAAAGCTTACCATACTCTTCGTCAGTCTTCTTGGTAAGTGCATAAGGAGATAAAACATTTCCTTCATGACCTTCCTGTTTTGGAAGAGTAGTTGAATCACCATAAACTGAAGAACTTGAAGCATATACAAACTTCTTAACACCGTTCTGTCTAGAAGCTTCCATCATGTTAAGAGTTCCTCTGATGTTGATCTCCTCATAGAGAAGAGGCATCTCAATACTTCTTGGAACACTTCCCCATGCAGCCTCATTAAGTACATATGTAACGCCTTCAGTCGCCTTCATGCAAGCATCCAAATCTCTTATATCTTCCTGAATAAAAGTGAATTTTGGATTATCCATAAATGGCTGTATATTTTCAATATGTCCTGTAGAGAGGTTATCCATACATCTAACTGTATAACCCATCTCAAGTAATGCTTCACAAATATTTGATCCAATAAAGCCAGCTCCACCTGTTACAAGAAATACACTATCTGGATCAAACTTTAACTCTCTAAAACTCATTTTTTACAGTCTCCAATAATTAAATTCTGATGTCTTATAGTCATCTATGTTATAGATGCCCTTAAGGTCCATGAATACTTTTGTTTTGTGTGCAGGATTGAAGAACTTAGCGATATCTGCTGGCTTGTAGTTCTCAAATTCCTTGTGTGCTACAGCTACGATAACTGCATCCATATCCTTTACTGCGTCCATAGTCTCGAACTCGATGCCGTAAAGTCTCTTTGCTTCATCTGAATCAGCTTCTGGATCTACAACTACTGGAGTGATTCCATACTCGCCAAGCTCGTTGTAAATATCGATAACCTTAGTATTACGTGTATCTGGGCAGTTCTCCTTGAATGTGAATCCGAGGATAGCTACCTTTGCATTCTTAACTGCAATGTCATTTGCGATAAGGTTCTTTACGCATGACTCTGCGATATATTTACCCATATCATCATTGATACGTCTGCCTGAAAGAATGATCTGTGAGTGGTATCCAAGCTCCTCAGCCTTGTATGTAAGGTAATATGGATCTACACCGATGCAGTGTCCTCCTACAAGACCTGGACGGAATGGAAGGAAGTTCCACTTTGTGCCTGCTGCCTCAAGAACGCTCTTTGTATCGATATCCATCTTGTGGAAGATCATTGAAAGCTCGTTCATGAAAGCGATATTGATATCACGCTGTGAATTCTCGATAACCTTTGCAGCCTCAGCAACCTTGATTGACTGAGCTTTGTAAACACCTGCAAGTGCAACGAGGCTATATACGTTTGCAATCTCTTCAAGAGTCTCTTCATCCATACCTGAAACGATCTTGGTGATAGTATCAAGTCTGTGTACCTTGTCACCTGGGTTGATACGCTCTGGTGAATAACCAACCTTGAAGTCTACGCCACACTTAAGGCCTGACTCCTGTTCAAGAATAGGTACGCAGATGTCTTCTGTTACTCCTGGATATACTGTTGACTCGTAAACTACGATGCTTCCCTTTGTAAGGTACTTACCAAGTGTATGGCTGGCACCCTCTACAGGTGAAAGATCTGGTGTATGATCATCGTTAACTGGTGTAGGTACAGCAACTACGTGGAACTTACATTCACGAAGCTTTTCTGGATCTGCTGTGAACTCTACTGATGTCTCCTTTATAGCCTCATCACCAACTTCTCTTGTAGGATCGATTCCTCTCTTGTAAAGATCAACCTTGGCAGCATTGAAATCATAACCTACTACCTTGATCTTCTTGGCATAAGCAACTGCGATAGGCATTCCTACGTAGCCAAGTCCTACAAGTGATAATTTCTCTTCTCCTGAGAGAAGCTTTTCATATAAACTCATGGTGTTTCCTCCACACTAAAAATTCATTCAAAAAACTTTTTCTTTCACATACGTCAATATTATACTACGCGTGTCAAACCAATATACTATATAGACTTAAAGTCGCCCTAGTTCTTCTTTGTAAGCATTTATAACTATATTTCGATCAAAATGATCTTCTATATACTTCCTGCCCTTTTTACCCATTTCACTTCTCTGTTCCATGGTAAGAGCAAGCATCTTTTTAATGGCATCTACGAGAGCTTCCTTGTCCTGCGACTTGAACACCATTCCAGATACGCCATCTTCAAATGTCTCAATACATCCGTGAACATTACTTGCAAGAACCGGTCTTCCGCAAGCCGCTGCCTCCAAAAGAACATTTGAAAGTCCTTCATGATAGGATGGATGAACTATTACATGACTCTTTGCCATAACAGGTTCAACAGTGTCCAAATGTCCGTAATACTTTAAAAGTCCCTGCTTCTCAAGATCTTTTATCTGTTTCTCGTACTTGTCTCTCTCATCCTCTTCAAACTCTCCAACAAGTTCAAAGTGAACATTAGAGTTAGAACCACCGACGACCTTGGCAGCATTAAGATATTCCTCAATGCCCTTATCTCTCATAACTCTTACTACAGCAAGGAGTCTGATTCCATTCTCTTCAGAAGGGTAATCTCTGAATGGATGTTCAGTCAGATTTACTCCAGAACCTGGAAGGAGACCTGCGTTATCCTTTGCAATTCCATGCTTTTGCATGAAATCCATGTTCTTTTCATTTTGGAAAAAGACCTTTTGTGCTCTTCTAAGTGAAGCCTGGTACATCCTGATCAGTATCTTACTGAGCATTCCACCATTTTCTATGGCAGTTCCAAGGCCTGTTATATTACTGATATAAGGAACCTTGAGGATCTTAGCAGCCATAGCTCCATATATATTAGGCTTTATGGTATATGTAAGAACAACCTGTGGCTTTTCTTTTCTGATCATAGAAAGATATGTGTTAAAAAGCTTTATATCCTTTGCAGGATTCATACCATGTCTATCAAGCGCTGTTTCTATGATCTCTACGCCCAGTCCCTCAAGTTTTTTGCAATTTTCATCAAATGGGACCGACACAACAACATGATGGCCCTCTTTTATAAAGGACTCCACCAGCTCTTTTCTGAACAGGTATAGTCCATTAGCATAATTGGTCAGGATCAATATTTTCATGATCAAACTTCTTTCATTCTCTCCTGGAGATTATCAAGAGTATCGATAACTACGCTGTCATACATCATCATTACAACATTTTCGTCGTACTGGCCTATCTGCTGCTTGTTGGCTTCTTTTTCCATGACATTCCTGTAGATAAATGAAGGGAAGTCTACACCTGCGCCATATGCGTGGAGATAAGCTCCGCCAAATCTAGGATTGATCTCAGAGAGATAGTACTCTCCATTCTGGAAAAAGAGATCCATATCAAGAGGTCCGTTAAACTTAAAGACCTTCATAGCGTCTTTTACAAATTCAAAAAGCTTCTCATCCTTGAAGGAAATAGTCTTGTTGGCTCCGCCGATAGTTGTTGAGATCTTTTTCTTAGAAAAGATTGCAATGACTTCGCCGCTTACAGTATCAACGTAAAGGTCTGCATCCATATCTTTACCTGTCATAAGCTCCTGGATGATAAGCTCTGGGCTTCTCTCCATAACTTCTTTTAACAGTTCATAGGACTCAACCCTTCTGGCTCCTACGCTTCCGCTACCT
This sequence comes from Butyrivibrio hungatei DSM 14810, assembly GCF_900143205.1. Classification (GTDB taxonomy): domain Bacteria; phylum Bacillota; class Clostridia; order Lachnospirales; family Lachnospiraceae; genus Butyrivibrio; species Butyrivibrio hungatei. The sequence continues at coordinate 823,805 of NZ_FRDH01000003.1, forward strand.
GTTCTAGGCTTAACAAATACTGGAAGACTGATCTTTCCTTCTTTGTAATCCTTATCAAAATCTTCAAAAGTGCCATAAGTCTTGACTGTTCTGACACCTTTCTCACTGAGATACTTGAACATCTCATACTTATCAAAGCAAAGGTCTGCAGTCTCCTTGTAAGGAGCAAGAACTTCAACTCCAAGCGCCTCGAACTCTGCTCTGTGATCTGCAAGAATAGAGATCTCAGGATCGATAAGTGTTGTGATCGCATTGATCTTCTCTTTTTTACAGATATCAAGGATCATAGGAATATAGTTCTCATCTGTAATAAGAGGCACCTTGTAGCTCACATCTGAAAAAGCAAGAGCTGGTGCATAAGGGCTGTTATCTGTAACAACTATACGAACCTTGTCTCCAAGTGTTTTTCTAAAGTCTTTTAAAAGCTCGCAGCGTCTTCCTACGCTACAAAAAAGAATGTTCATTACTTTACTCCTTTGGTTTAGTGCCGGTAAATGCCTCCATTGTGGCATCCGTCGCACTATTTATATCATTATGTCTAAACACGACTGCAACAGTCATGAATACGATCTTAAGATCCATCAAAAAAGAAATGTGATTTACATAAAATACATCTTTTTCAAATCTGTCTTCCCAGTTAAGAAGATTTCTTCCATTGACCTGAGCCCATCCTGTAAGGCCTGGTCTCACATCATGCCTGTGCCTTTGTTCCTCATTGTAAAGAGGAAGGTACTTAACAAGAAGTGGCCTTGGACCAACAAAGCTCATGTCACCTTTAAGGATATTGAAGAACTCTGGAAGTTCATCAAGGCTTGTTGCTCGTAGCTTTTTGCCAAATTCCGGAAGTCTGTCTTCATCTGGAAGGAGATTACCATCTTTGTCTCTTGCATCTGTCATGGTCCTGAACTTGTAAAGGTTAAATACCTTCTCATCCTTACCAGGTCTTGGTTGTCTGAAGATAACCGGGCTTCCAAGCTTGACTCTTACAAGAACAGCCACAATAAAATAAAGCCAGAAAAACAATACTATCACCACAAGTGACAGCAAAATGTCTATTATTCTTTTTACATACTTTGAATATATGGTATTTTTCATGTGTTTTCTCTTCTATGCAATAGCTTTATTCAAAGCACTTCTTTATTACTTCGATGATCACATCCTGCTGCTGTGGTGTCATCTTGTTATCACTTGGAAGGCAAAGACCTCTTTCAAAGATATCTGCTCCAACATCTGTAAAGCCTGTCTCCTTGATGTATGCGTTACTTCTGGCTCTTCCATTTCCTGATACTGTAATAAAAGCATTCATTCTATAAATAGGCTGCATGTGCATTGGCTTCCAGATTGGTCTGCCTTCTGCGTTGATGGCTGCAATTGCTTCAAGGATCTGTGTTGGGCAGCTCTTACCAGGCTCTGAAACATAGAGTACATCCTTCTCGCCTCTAACCTGCTTGCACATAGCCTCTTTATCAATGATGAGACATGAAAGCCAGAAGTTTGGCTCACTGTTTGCTTCATCAAAAGGATTCATCTTGACAGGAAGATCCTTAAGGCCTTCTTTGTATCTATTATAGATTGCCTTTTTCTGAGCAATATGCTCCTCAAGATGAGGAATCTGGCCTCTTACTACGCCGGCAATAACATTACTCATGCGGTAATTGTAACCAATTTCTTCATGCTGATACCAAGGTGCATCTTCTCTGGCCTGAGTTGACCACTTACGTACTTTGTGCGCATCTTCAATATTGTTTGTAAGGAACATTCCTCCTGCTGAACCAGTGATGATCTTGTTTCCGTTAAAAGAGATGATTCCATAATCACCAAAAATACCAGTCTGCTTGCCCTTATATGTTGCTCCAAGAGACTCAGCAGCATCTTCAACGATAAGAGCTCCGTGCTGATCACAAATCTTTCTGATCTCATCAACCTTACCTGGAGTTCCGTAAAGATGAGCAATCACTACGAGCTTAACATCAGGATATATCTCAAAAGCCTTCTCTAAAGCCTTAGGACACATATTCCAGGTATCTGCCTCTGTATCAATATAAACAGCTTCACCGCCTTCGTAAGCAACAGGATTAACTGTGGCATCAAAGGTCATATCTGAACAGAAGACCTTCTTTCCTTCTAAGACGCCATGTCCAGTCCTTGGCTGACCATAGAGTCTTTCTCCCGCAAGCTTGATAGCAAGATGAAGAGCAGCAGTACCTGATGAAAGAGCTACTGCATCCTTACATCCGATCTTTTCTGCGATCATTTTCTCAGATTCATTTATATTGGCACCTACAGTAGACATCCAGTTTGTCTCATAGGCCTCCTGCATAAATTTAAGCTCATCGCCATGCATTGTAGGTGATGAAAGATATACTTTCTTTTCAAATGGCTTGATTTCCATAATTACTCCTCGTTTATCTTTTCAGCAGCTTTTTTGAGAGCTTCCATATGTTCCTGAGTTTTATCTTCTTCGTTATCTGTAGGATGATATGTTGTAACTATCTCCTGCACAAGGCTCTTTATCTCTGGTGATTCAGCCCTTGCAGCCTTATGAAGTCTTTCAAGTCCTGTAAAGAACTTCATCTCATCAAGTTCAATAGGCTTGCCGATGTGGATCATCTTGTTGGCTGTATCCTGAAGGCCTTCTTCATCCATGAGCATCTCTTCGTAGAGCTTCTCACCAGGTCTAAGTCCTGTAAATTCGATCTTGATATCTTCGCCAACCTTGTAACCAGAGAGCTTAATAAGGTTCTCAGCAAGATCAAGGATCCTTACTGGTTCTCCCATATCAAGGACGAATATCTCGCCGCCCTTTGCAAACGCTCCTGCCTGAAGCACAAGTGATACAGCCTCAGTAATAGTCATGAAGTATCTGATAATGTTAGGGTCTGTAACAGTTACAGGTCCTCCTGCAGCGATCTGCTTTTTGAAAAGAGGGATAACTGAACCATTAGATCCAAGTACGTTACCAAATCTAACTGCTACGAACTCTGTGTCGTAGTGCTTATTAAAGGTTTGAACGATCATCTCACAGATACGCTTGCTGGCGCCCATTACGTTTGTAGGATTAACAGCCTTATCTGTTGAGATGAGTACAAATTTCTTGGTTCCATTCATGGCTGCTGCCATTGCTGTCTTCCAAGTTCCGAATACGTTATTCTTGATAGCCTCTCCTGGGCTGTCTTCCATGAGAGGTACATGCTTGTGAGCAGCTGCATGATATACGATCTCAGGCTTGTACTGTTCAAATATTGTATTTACTCTAAGTGTATTTCTAACAGAAGCAATGAGGACCACAAGATCAAGCTCCGGATATTTGCTCTTAAGCTCCTGCTGGATGTCATAGGCATTGTTCTCATAGATATCAACAATGATAAGTCTCTTTGGCTTGTGACCAGCAATCTGTCTGCAAAGCTCTGATCCGATGGATCCGCCGCCACCAGTTACCATTACTGTCTTGCCGCTAACATAACCAGCGATAGAATCAAGGTCTACAGCGATAGGATCTCTGCCTAAAAGGTCTTCTACTTCTACATCACGAAGTCTTGATACATTAACTTCGCCGTTTACAAGCTGGTACATTCCTGGAAGGGAACGAAGCTTGCAATCTGTGTTCTTACAGATTTCAAGGATCTTTTTAAGTTCCTGTCTTGAAACAGAAGGAATAGCAACAATGATCTCATCAATATCATAAAGATCAGCACATTCAACGATCCTGTCTCTACCACCAACTACTCTGATACCCTGGATGTACTTGCCCCATTTGTTGGTATCGTCATCGATGATACATTTGATGGACATTGTTGAATAGTTACTTGTATTGATATCCTTGATGATGATATTGGCAGCCTCACCAGCACCAATGATCATAACAGCTTTGCTGTTATTCTTGTTCTCAGCTCTATTTTTGTGGCTTCTAAGGAACCTGTATGAGAATCTGCTGATAAAGATAAATGTTATCAGAAGGAATGTATACAGGAAGTAGTAGCTCTGTGGAACTGGCTGATCTGCAGATTTAAAGAACTGAAGACCGATGGCATTAACAATTCCTGAAAGAACACAGGCCATTACCAGGTTCTGCATCTCTCTTTCGCCGGCGTATGCCCACAAGCTGTCATAAAGCTTAAACAGATAAAAGATCAAAAGAGTGATCGCAATATTTATAAGCAAAAATGTAGTAACAGGATCAAGGAAGTGATCTGGAATACTTCCGATCTTGAACTCATATCTTATGAGGATTGCAACATAACTAGACATGATTATGCTGAGCACATCATAGATGATAAGTCCTGTTCTTCTATATAATTTTTGAAAATTAAATGGTTCCTTACTCTTCTTGTTCATAGCTCGATTCCATCGTTATTTTTTCTGTAAAGATCTGAACATAAGTGGCGCAATTGACAACATAAGTGCCTGCGTCATTGGATTACTAAACATAAATACCCATTCACTGATGCCTGCAAAGGCAAAGCCAACTATAACAGCAAATGGAAGGAGTGCCAATGGCTCTTTTGCATGGTCAGTTCTGTAGTAATGAACTCCCCAGATCATTCCGAACACAATAAATATCACAAACAGGATCCCTACAATGATTCCATGATCGTAAGCCACCTGAATATAGGTGTTATGCGCATGTACTGCGATCTCACCGTTAGGAAGCGGAGCTCCCATCTGGTCGTGTCCTGTCATATTGAGTTCTTGTACATAAGACCTGAAAATAGTGATTCGTCCGTTTGAAAGCACATCTATTATGTTGGATGAATCTACATATTCATTTGGCTGTTCTGTAAGAGCCAGTACTGCAAGTTCTGCCCCTGTAAGGTGCGTGCTTGCAAGCATGTTGTCATCTGACTCAATAATGTTGTAGCCATATTTTTGCTGTTGCTCGTCACTACCCTCATATGGATTTCCATAGTAATCAAGATAAGGATCACCATTTCCATTCATATCGTAGTTGTAATAATCATTTGGATAGTCGTAATCACTTACGTCCATTCCCAATATCTTGTCACTAAAGAGATTTACAAATCTCTCTATGCACATGAAGTTTGAATTGCCCCAGGATGCACCACCTCTTACGAACTCATCTGCATCATCGATAACGTAAAATACAGGATCAGCCGTCATAGCTGGCACGATTCTCTGAAGTGTAAATGCTGCCGGGAAGCAGATCAAAAATGCCGCCACCATAACAGCCACCATACGGATGAACTGCTTCTTGTGGTAAACACTTGTAACTATAAGCACTGCCAATGTACATACACCAAGTGCAAGTATCGCTGTTCTGGATACTGTAAATATCGCGTAGGCAGATATCCATCCAAATAGTATTATCTCCTTCCAGGCTGAGAAGAAGACTTTTTTCACACCTATCCCATTAGGGAGGGCTACTATCTTGGCTGTTAAAAGAACTGCTGCCACAGCTCCCATAAATGTAAAGTATTCAGCAGTTACTGTCACTGTATGGAACAAGAATCCAAATCTACCGCTCACGTAACCTGTAAAGTATCTGTGAAGAAGGCTAAATATGAGTGATATTGCAAAATTAGTCATGAGTCCGCCGGATACTATCTTGATCCAGTCTGCTCTATTTTTCCATACAAAAAGTCTGATGTATAAAACTGTAAATATGACAGCAAGAGCAACGCCCCACCATCTTGTGTTTCTCATAATGACAATAGCCGCAAGAAAGACTATTACTACAAAACCATAGGGAGAAAGTCTGAGTCTTTTATCAGAGCTACTGTGCTCATTATATCTCTTTGCCTTTACTGCGTTAACAACAAGTCTTATGAGATTTAATACGATCACACCACCAAGGATCACGATCATGATTCCATACTTAAGGATTGCATTGTGGAGATCATATTCTTTTTCTGTATCAGGTAAGAGGTGGCTGTAATAATAGTGAATTCCAAAAATAGTTGAACCAATAGCCCATACTAAGTTGTACAGATTCACAACCTCTTTATAGCTAAATGTAAGTATGATCATAATAAGGAGCCATATGACCATTCTGCGCTCTGACATTGTGTGATAGATATCATACAGGTCATTCATATAGGTGCAGGCATACCAGATTGCCATAGCCATAGAAAACATCATCGGAATATAAACAAGCTTATTGTTCCTACTGATATTTTCCCAGAATGACACGCCTTCTTCATGCTTTATTACTTTGTGATTAACTGCATAAAGGGCCATTCCAGCTGTAATGATAAGACCTATCTCGTAAAAGATGATATCTGCCACTCTAAGATCAAAGATCTTGAGCGGGAATACCATGATCATCAAAACGCCAAACACCAATATGATCAAAGGATTTACGATCGTCTTAATTGCCTGCTTGACTGTAACCAAGTTGTTTCTACCTGGTCTTAATCTAAAATACAGGTATATAAGTGCCTCTAACAATGCCGTGATCATGATGATCATAGCCATCAGCTTAACTGATGCCAGCTTGGATATTGGAAGCCTGTAGTTATATCTTGCTGCCAGATGCCTGCCTGGTCTCTCCTGACCATTTACATATACAGAACCCACATAGCCAGATCCATCAGGAACTGATTCAAGAGATGGATAATACTTGGATCTGCAGCCCTCAAGCTTAAGGTAATAGTTCTTGCCAACTTCCATGTTGTACTCAAATGGGATATTCACATACCCTGGAAGCTCAAGTCCTTCCGTATCTACGTAGACCTTCACGAGGTTGGAATAAAATTCATCCGTGATAGTGGCACTAACGTATCTGCCTTTTTCTACCTCATCTATATATACGTCGATGGAATTAAGTCTGTCATACTGTGATACAAACTGTTGCATCAAAGTACTTTCAAAGTTAATTTCTTCTCTCTCGGAAAGAATATCTCCTCCTGGAGATGTCTCAAGGACAGATGTCCACATTCTGATAGGCCAGATGCTAAGGATACATATAAGCGCAATCAGCATGACTACTGCCATGCACGCTGTTTTTTTATCTATAACTTTTCTCATCTATCTAAAGGTCATTTCCTTTGTTTTTGCATTTTGGCACAAAAAGCCATCATTAAATATTAACATACTGAAACTGCTTAATCAAACAGGTCCAAAATTGCCTGTTCTTCCAGTATTCATGAGGACTGGAAAGGCTGTCCACAGTATCACCACGTACCTTACAAGATATGTTGGTCCAAGAAGCACTGTAAGCCACACTAAAACCAGTGGCATAAAGGGTATTATTCCCTTGAAATCTTTTCTCGACAATCTGTAAAGGATCACAAAAAGATATATCAAAAATAGCATTCCTGGTGAAAACAAAAGTGCAAGCACCGGAGCATCTTTGTGGAATGAACCGATTGACAAAAATCTGTAAAGCTTATCTATTACTGGAATAAAGCTTGTTCTAGTACCAGGGCTTTCTACTTCATAGCCAAAATAAGAGCTTTCATCATAAGTAAAGGTAAAGACCGTAGTTCCTTTATAAACATTTATCAGAGCTGGTGGATACCAATACCCGTAAGAAGTTAGAAACCAGGCATTTACATAGGTCATAGGATGTCTAGCTAGCTCTTTTGCCCAAAGCTTCCAAAAACCGCCTTTATCCTTCTCATAATATTCATTGTTAAATCCAACCTTTACAAGGTCTGACACCCTTGGAGTGTACATCTTAAGATTGTCTTCTGGCAGGTAAGTTGTTAGGATCTTGATATCTTCTGCAGATAGATCTTCCCTATCATAGGTATACACCCTGGATAGCTGCATTATAGGTACTGTCAACATTTCCTGATTATCTTTGCCCTGGGCTCCCATTGAAAGCGCCAGCACTTTGGAGATAACAAGGTAAGCAATAACTGGTATCACCAGAAGAAATACAAGCTTTTTCTTAAGCTCTTTTCTGAAATAGATAAGCGCAAAGGGCAAAAATACAAGATACGCATAAAAGCCATTATGTCTAAAGCAGGGCATCAAAATAGCTGCGATCACAAAAGCAGCGCACTTTCCCTTACTTTTTAGAAAGCCTTCTTTGTCATTTACAAGCTGTGTTAAAAGAACTATCAAAAGCAGTAAAAATGCTGTGAATAAGCCATCTTTACTGGAACACAGCGTGTACATCACGATAGTTGGGAATAGTCCATAGTACAAAGTCCAGAGGATGCGTGATCTTTTTCCAATGCCTCTTTTTGACATATATACAAGAACATAGGCAAATACTGCAGTTATGGCCAGCATCTGCAAAAAGATGTATGAAAAGATTCCAGCATTCCATGAGCCTGTAACCTTGTGAATAAGAGCAATCATACCCCCAAGCAAAAGCACGTGTAAAAGTGGATGATGTGTTGTGAAAGACCTGGTCAGAACTTCATTTAATTCATCCTGGGCATCATACACGAAAAAGCCCGGAAACACTGCAAGAAGAACCGGCAAATTTAGAAGAACAAGAATTCCCCATGTGGTCAGAAACTCTTTTGTTCCAAAGATCTTTTCATCAGTGGCACTTTGATAATCAGCTTTATTAAGTTTCATAAGCCCAAAGAGTTTTTTCCCCTCAAAGGACTGGTTATAGTTCTTCCAGACATGCATTGTATCTACAGTCAAAACCGCCATGATAGCCACCATTACCATCATTGCATTTTTGTCAGTAAGGTCTATCCGGTCGATCTTTTCAAGCTGATAACCTATCACCAAAAAAAATCCCGATAAAACGCCAAATAAGCCTGACATAAGCCAGGCTAAGATTTGATCTGAATTATTCTTTTTTCTTTTCCCCATTTCACTCTTCATCTAGAGTAGTCTCCCTGATAACGTATTGAGGGTTTCTATTCTGTGAAATATACACTCTTCCTAAATATTCCCCAACCATACCCATCATGAGCATCAGCATTCCGCCAATAAAGATCATTGCACTCATAAGAGCAGAAAAACCTACCGGTACATTAGGATTAACAAACTTCTTGATAACTGTGAAGATTCCATACAAGAATCCAAGGAATGCAAATATTGTACCTGACAGGGTTGCTATTCTAAGTGGCTTGATACTGAATGCAGTGAAGCCGTTTATCCACAAAGCCATAAGCTTTGAGAATGTATATCCACTGGCTCCAACTTCTCTTTTTCTATGATTAACATCTACGTTGACGATCCTCTTGGTAGTTCTAAGGACAAGGCCAATTACGTATGGATAAGAGCTTTCGTATTTGATCATCTCGTCGACTACAAATCTTCTAACAGCAAAATAGCTTGATACAAAAAGCTCCTTTGGTTTACCGAGCATCACGCTGGCCATCCATTCATTCATGGCTGTTCCAAAGTTTCTAAAGAGGCTGTGCTGCTTGTGACCATATCTGGCATATACTGCGTCTGAACCATCATTAAGTGCATCGAGCAGCTTAAATACTTCATTTGCAGGTGTCTGTCCATCATCATCAAGACAAACGACATAGTCTCCCTTTGATTTTCCAAGGCCTGCCATAAGAGCTGCGTGCTGTCCGAAGTTCTTGGCAAAGTTGATCCCGATAACCTTGTCTTTGTCTCTTTCAGCAGCAATTTTTCTGATGACATCCCATGTATTATCAGGTGATCCGTCATTGACCAAAAGGATCTCATAGTCGTAATCATTACTGCCGTTCATGGTCTCTTCTATTTCATTTATAACAGCTTCTAATGTTTTCTCTGATCTGTAGCAGGGAATAACAAAACTGACAAGTTTCTTTTTCATAACAATACCTTCCGCTTATAACATTTTTTCCATAAGTATCATATCACTTTTTTGTCCATCACTGCACTCTACAAGTGGTACGATCTCTGTTTCACTAAATCCTGCATGTTTGTAGCTCTTAATAGCAGCTTCATTAGTGGTAAATACTCTTAAGATAAGCTTTTTAAGCCCCATTTTGTCCCTTGCATAATCAGTTGCAAGAATAGCGGCTTCATTGCCATAGCCTTTACCTATAGCATCGTCCTCGCCTATAAAGATTCCGTACTCAGCAGTTTTGGCATCTTTATCTATATCTCTAAAATACACGCTTCCTACAGGTCTGTTGTCATTATTCTTCTCACAGATTATGAACTGAACAACTTCGCCTGTTTTTACTTTTGTCTCTATCCAGTTCTCATGAGTCTGTCTTGTGAACACTTCTCTATATACGAAGTTCCCACGCACTCTTTCGTTATTGCGCCACTTCACGATTAGATCAGTGTCATCACTTGTCATGAGCCTGATGTTTACTTTATCTCCAATAATATACATTTCTTTACCTGCTTATCTTACTGAAATTGAGTAGATGCCAAAAACGTCAGCCACCTTATCTACTTCTTTTACTGTGACATCTATGCCTTTTTCCCTGTAATAATCAGCTATCCAGGTCACATCCTCTGAAAGATTCTGAACCATATAGACGTTATCCAAAAGAAGTGAATCCTGCATATTTGTAAGGCCAAACTTCTGCATCTTCTCTTCAAAAAGAGGGCTTTTTGAAGCCCAACCACCCATAATATCATGGTTAGCGTAGCTATTATCTACTCTTTCAAACATCTTTTCAGAGAAAGTAGCCTCTCCGTCAGCCTTATTCTCGCCGCAGGAAACACTGGTATAAACATCTATGAAGTAGAAATTATCTTTGTTTGCATCAAAATAGTCATAAAGTGCATCGTAGTGCTGTCTCATGCTATCTCTTGAAGCCATTTCAGTTTTAATGATATCAAACTGGTTTGGAATTGATAACAAGCTTATAAGTGAAACTGCTACAATCGGCACAAACACAACTCTTTTACCATTTCTGTCCTTCATATGGATGATTGCCAGAAGTATCACGATCTCCATGAGGTACAAGGGATGGGTTATCCTTATTGGATCTCGTCCTCTGACTATTATGTAGAGCCACAGGCTACTGCGACATGCAAACAAAAGTGCAAGGAGCCCAAATGTAAGTAATATGTTTTTCTTATTCCTTTCTGCCACTGGGAAAAGAGCTGTTAATATTGCACCCAGGTATAAAAGAAGTACGATCATATTCCATGGAAAATCTGTCATTGGGTATTCATAGCTCTTTTGACCAGATATGAACCTCATGCGGTATAGATATGGTGAAATTGCATTCAAAAGCTGCTTGGTCATAGGAGCTTCATCAGTTCTAAGCTTGGCAGCATACTGTGCAACTGCATTTAATGTATCTGCATTTATTTCTTCATCGATACCAAAGTTGTAATTAACTAAAAGCTCCTGCTCGCTTTCAGAAAGGCCTATGCTGTCGTAAAAATCTTTGTTATCAGCATATTCAGGAATGTACTGAAAATCATAGAGCTCGGTTCTTGCATCAAATAACCTGTAGAACTCCTTCCACTCAGGTGAGGAATATCCGATCTTATTTGCCACCTGTCCTAGGATCAATGCACAGATTATTAGAATGAATGCTTTGAGGTAATTCTTAAACTCTTTTCCTGTAAGAGCCCATCTGATAAGGATTCCGACACATAACATTGGAAGTGTCAAAAGAAGCATCTCTGACCTTAACAGGTACGCCACAAATACCAATATCACAGCAAATAAAAGATTCTTATCCTTTTCCTTGTGAGTCATTATGAGAAATGTAGCTGTAGCTGAGAGCATTCCGCATGTGAATGTATACTGAACGAAAAGGAAATGAGATGCCATGGTTCCAAGGAAAAGAAGGAGCACCATAACAGACCATACTATCTTATTGGCTTTCTCAGATACGTCAGCTATCACATGATATGCCACTGCAAACACGCATAAAAACTGTAGAAAGCACAAAAAAATGCCATACCAGTCAGGCGTTCTAAATACTCTGTAAAACACAGAGATAAGCGCGCTTATCGGATATAGCATCTGTATATTATGCCCTGCGGGCACACCTGTATAGGAGCCTGAGAGAATATCCTTCATGAGAACATCATCATTTAAGTCAAAATAATAATCTCCAACTACACCTACAACCACCATAATGATCAGGGTAATCAGCGCCGTGATTATTATATTAAGGCTTAAAGATGATCTCCTCATATTTCTGCTCCAGATTAGTTAAATTTGTAGTACTCCTTTACTCTCATAACTACTTCATCAAGGTCTTCGTTTGTAAGCTTATAGTACATAGGAAGTCTCAAAAGTCTGAGACTTTCTCTTGTTGTATACTTATCTTCTCCTCTAAACTCAGAGTACTTCACACCAGCTTTTGATGAGTGAAGTGGTACGTAGTGAGATGCAGGTAAGATGTCGTTGCTCTTAAGGTAGTTAATAAGTCCTGTTCTCTCCTCTACATCCTTACACTTGATGTAGAACATGTGACCATTGTGTACGCACTCTTCTGGCACGTAAGGAAGCTCAATGAGACCTTTTTCTGCAAGTGGTCTGAGGGCTTCATAATATCTGTTCCAGTGATCAAGTCTTGCATCATTGATCTCATCAGCAAGCTGAAGCTGTGCATGAAGATATGCTGCGTTCATCTCACTTGGAAGATATGAAGAACCTGGCATGATCCAGCTGTATTTATCAACCTTACCAAGGTTGTAAAGAGTTCTGTTTGTACCCTTTTCTCTGATGATGATAGCGTTATCAACGTATGTTTCATCTCTTAAAAGAAGCGCTCCACCTTCGCCCATGCTGTAGTTCTTGGTCTCGTGGAAGCTATAGTTACCAAAATCACCGATTGAACCAAGGGCTCTTCCCTTATAAGTTGCCATAACGCCCTGAGCAGCATCCTCGATAACCAGAAGGTTGTGGCGCTTTGCAATGTCCATGATAGTATCCATCTCGCAGCCAACACCAGCATAGTGTACTGGAACGATTGCCTTAGTCTTTGGTGTGATAGCCTGCTCGATAAGATTCTCATCAATATTCATAGTATCAGGTCTGATATCAACAAAAACTACCTTAGCTCCTCTTAATACAAAAGCATTAGCTGTTGATACAAAAGTAAATGAAGGCATGATAACTTCATCACCTTCTTTGATTCCGGCAAGAATAGCAGACATCTCAGTAGCATGTGTGCATGATGTTGTAAGAAGTGCCTTCTTTACGCCTGTCTTTTTCTCAATCCACTCATTATCAAGGGCTGTATACTTACCATCGCCGCAGATCTTCTGAGCTTCTACGCACTCCTTAATATAGTCAAGTTCTTTACCTGTATATGGAGGTACATTAAAATTAATTCTCATGATTCACCTCTTGATCAATCCTTCTTTTCAAGAAAAATCTTTCTTGATATGAAATTATATACCATTACTACGCCAGTTGCACCAAATTTAAAGAATACATCCTTAGCAAAGCCTTCGCTCATAATGCTCCTGAGCCATGGCCAGTTGAGATAGATCACGTCATATCCAAGATATAAGCAGACCTCATTGATTCCAAGTCCGATGATACTAAGAACAAGAAATACGATAAACTCTTTCTTTCTGCTGATATCTTCTTTTCTCTCGAAAACAAACTTAAAGCTTAAGATGTAATTAACTACTACTGAAACTGTGAATCCTAGAAGCGCTGACAAAAGATAATACTGTGCAAACACTTCTGAGAATCCAACACTGACAAATATAGCATTGAAGATCCTGTATACTACATAGTCAACAATGAAGCTGATAACTCCAACAATTCCGAATTTGGCAATCTGTGCCAAAAGCTTATCCATAAATATAAACCTCTATTCTTTATTTTGATTCAGCAAAAACGATAAATCTTTCGCTTTCGAAGATTTTATTATAATCGTGATTTGCAATATAGTCCAATAAAATATCATATTTAGCTCCTACCAAGGAGTAGTCTGCCATTTCTTTGGAAACAATTACTGTAGGAGTTGCATTATCGGATGCGTTTAATTCCATAAGCTGAGAATCAAACTTATCTATTGAGTAGCTATCAAGATCTGGCCATGCGGTGTTAATAGCTGGTTCCATATCAAACATATATGATATTCCCGGGATACCACCAAAGAGAATCACCTTAGTCTGTAAAAGATCTGCTTTCTCCAAAGCGTCTTTTAACTCATCAAGAGACTGTGCATTATACTGAGTCGTGATCATTCCTGAAAGCTTATCTACACTTACTGTACTATCTCTTGGAGTTCCATCTGCGCCATCAACAAATGAATATCCCACATGGAAAAGAGTTCCCTGGATAAACAGCGCAATAATAACAGCTGTAATTGTACTTTCCCAGGCAAAGTTGTAATCTGCTTCACCTGCTCTTTGGATCATTCGTCTAAATAGCCAAAGAACTATCGGGGCAATGATAAAGAGGTTATTAAGGATTGGGAAGGTATAATTATTACTTCCGATAGGTGTTACAAGAATAAGGAGAAGTGTCACAAAACTTAATGTCTGCTCCTCTTTACTGCCATTTAACAGCCCAAGGCTTCCGGTAACACTAAGCACTATTCCAGCGATGATAAACATCATTGCAAGCTGGAACATTGAATCGTAGTAATAATAGTTTCTAGTGATGACACCTATTGCAAAATAGTATCTGATAAGAACTAATAATCCGCCTATGAATAAGAGCTTTTTGATAAGAACATATCTCTTTGGCAGAAGCATAAACATAATGATTCCAGCTGCAATACAAGGAAGCATTATGACCATATCTGAAAGAGTAGTAAGATAAGCCTCTACGATAAGCGCTATCATTCCGCCGCCAGAATAGTCAGATGCACCCTCAGTCATACCAAATAAGCTTATTATCATATTTGGATAAGCCATGAAGCCATATTTTATTGAAATTATAGCTATTGGCCCAAGCATTCCTGCCAGGAAGCCAAGGATACAGATACCTGTTCTCTTTAAAACCTCTACTAGTCTATCCTTGGTAATAAGGCCATAGAACCACAAGGCAAGTATCATTGCAGTCTCTACGATATTCGGAAACCTTACAAGTACGTTAAGTCCAAAGCATATTCCTGCAAGAAAAAGGAACAGGTTTTGTCTTTGCCACTGAAGAATGCCATGAATCAGAAGAATAGTTCCTACAGTAAACAAAAGGTAAGTCAGATAGTTATAAAGGATGACTCTTGGGCAAAAACAGATGCTCTCTGCAATAAACTCGCCAATAAAGATCATCCATCCTGGCATAAACCTCTGAAGACAGTAATATGCTATAAGTGCGATGGCACTCGTGATAAAGCTGCAATAAATACTAAATCCCAGCATTGTTCCTGCTCCAGGAAGAAGCATTATCAGCTTTCCAAAGACGTTACTAAGATAAGTGGAAAAAAGCCACATTGGGTCAAGATTACCCATGTATTCATAATTGGTCAGGCTGTACATGGTGTCAGATATATCAATTCCCTGATTCACACCAATTAAAGGGTATAACAAAAGCACCACTGGAAAGAAATATCTCTCCAGCGGACGCTGAAATCTCTTGAAATTATAAAAATAACTCCTGATATTATTTAGCATATCTTTTCATCCCATTTGCGGATAAACTTAAACAACTTAGTATCCTTCATTACGCGGCCAATGAAGTCAAATACCATCTTGCGGATCCAGTCCACAAAAATACCTGCGGCAAATACTATAATGACGCAGCGGATCATATGCCAAGCAAAGAAGAGAACATTATCCATTGGAACTGGTCCAATAAGGCTTTCAAGCCACTCTACCCATCTGTTTCTGATCTCAAGATGCATATGTACAAGGTATACGCCAAAAGTAAAAGGTGCTACAAATCTTACTACATTTGCAAACCAGTTTTCCTTCATCTTGAGGAATCTAAATACTGAGAACAAGCCAAGTGCTCCTGTTAAAGTAAAGATGAAGTTATAGTGAGTAGGCACCTGTGAGTAGTAAATAAATCCGCCTCTTGTAAGGTTTATGTAATGAAGTGCAAGAGACATGGCAAGAGATATAAGTGATGATATCAAAAATACCAATGCACTTCTCTTGGCATTAAAGAAAAGAACTACGTCATATTTTCTGATATATGCCGCGATAAGATAAAGGCATATGAACCAGCCATAATCATATCCTGCATGATCAGTTACAAACATTACAGGGACAAGGCTCTTGATACCGCAGAACCAAATGAGAAGACCTATGATGACTGTCTTGAGCTGTATCCTGCTAAGGGCATTTACAGCTGCGTTGAGTACTGGAGACAGAACATACATGATGACGTATGCTGTAACAAACCAATAATGCTCAGAAGATATCGGGAAAAGATACTGAGCAGTCTTGTAGATAGTATCGTCACTTCCAACTGTATATGTTCCCACCATCATCATGGCTACGGAAATAAGTATCGTATAGAAATACACCTGACAGATAAGCTTTAGGATACGACTAAGCTTAATGTTGGTCTGTGAAAGGAAATATCCACTAAGAAGCACATAAACATTGACTCCGGTTATGCAAAATGTCTCGATAACTGTTGCAAAGATCTGAACCTTTGAAGCTGGAACTCCCAGCTGTAACAATGCATCTGCGTGGATATTGTAGTGTAATGTCACTATCATAAGCATTGCGATTATTCTAAGTAACTCAAAATTAGGTTTTCTAACGCTCATGCTCTCCTCCAAAAAACTTTTTATCTGTCTACCACTGCTTTTCCGTCCTTAATGCTGTAGACCATATCACATTTTTCAATGGTCTGAAGTCTGTGGGCAATAATAACAAGTGTTTTCTTACCATGAAGGTTATTTATCGACTCCATGATAGCTGCCTCAGTCTCATTATCAAGAGCTGATGTAGCTTCATCAAGAACAAGTACTTCAGGATCTTCAAAAAGAGCTCTTGCAATACCTATTCTCTGTTTCTGTCCACCTGAAAGCCTGATTCCTCTCTCACCAATCTTGGTATCAAGTCCCTCTGGTAGGCTTCTTACAAATTCATCAAGTGATGCTTCTTTTAACGCATTCCAAACTCTTGTATCGTCAATCTCTTCATCAGGATAGCCAAAAGCTACATTCTTTCTGATGGTTGAATCGATCATGAAGATAGTCTGTGGAATATAACCGATATTCTTGAGCCACTCTGGATAGTGTTCCATGACATCTACGCCGTCTGCAAGAATTTTTCCAGATTCAGGCTTCAAAAGTCCAAGCATGACATCTACGATAGTGGTCTTACCTGCACCGGAAGTACCAACGATACCGACAGACTTTCCTACTGGAACTTCCATATCTGCTTTATCAAGAATGAGCTTGTCAGTTCCAGGATACTTATAAGTAATATCCTTCATGAGAATGCTCTTTGTAACAGGTAACTTTTCAACCTGACTCTTTTTCCTGTAATCGTCGCTGTTATATGAAATATTGCCGTCATGGATCTCTGACTGAAGATTGTCGCTTACATTCATAAGGAAAGGTTCAAAATAAGCAATTGAAGTCAGGTAATTGTTGATCCTGTTGGCACTTGGTAAAAGTCTTGAAGCAGCTGCTGCAAGAACTGTAAGCTGAGGAACGAGGTCTGTGAGATCAGTTCCTCTAGCCATTACTACAAGCATATATCCGATCATACCGGCAATCGCAATAGTCTCTATCAAAAGTCTTGGTGTTGAATTATAAAGGTTATATTTCTGAACAGCATTTACATAACCTGCACCGCAATCAGCATATCCATTTATGAAATAGTTTTCCTTATTTGCGATCTTGATTTCTTTGATTCCTGTAACAGACTCATCGATCCACTTATAAAGACCACTATAATAATCCTGGTTTTCCTGTCCTGCCTTGACCATAACTGGCTTGATGAAATACTTGATCACAAGGAGTACTACAACAAGAAGAAGAGCAATACTAAGTGTCATCTCTGCATCAGTACTAACAAGGAAAGCAACAAGGCAAGTAAATACGATAACTTCACTTATAAGCTGAAGACTACTCAGGATAAGTCCATACATATTGTTAACGTCAGAAGTGATATTTCTCTGAATGACACTTGTGTCAGCATTGAGATAATACTCATAAGGTCTCTGCATGAAATTGATCATCATACGTCTTGATGTAGCAAACTGGTTTGTATATACAAAACGCAGCTGAACTACATTCAGGAAATAAAGGAATATATTCTTTACAACAAAGACCAGAATAAGTGCCACCATTATGATAGCTGCAAGCTGAGTGGTGGATGTAAGGTTAAGTCCGTTGTAGATAAATGAAAGATACTTACTCTCCTGAACCTTCTCAGGGCTGACAACAACCTTCATGATAGGCACGATAAGAGCAATACCTAATGACTCTAAAACACCTCCGATAAGCATCATGAAAACAATGCCTACCATCTGTCTCTTCTGCTTTGCATCCAAAAGACGCATCACTTTTTTAAAAATCTTGCGCATAAAACTAAAATTACCCTTCTTATGTTAATCTGTGATTGCTTCATTCTGTCTATGGATCTCAGGTGCTTCGTACTTGTCCATAAAATCATCTCCAAGATAGATCTTGTCCTCTACAAAGCTTAAGGAATCCACTACTGTATATACAGAAACAAGCCTGTCAAAGCTGATATTCTCAATAAAGTTCAGCATCTCCATAGGAAATGAGCCGTCAAGAACGATAGCCTCAGGGAAATTCTCCCTATAATCCAGTAGATCTCTAGGATGCTGTTTTATAATAACAATTGCTTTTGTATTATCTATTGTTCCATATTCACAAATAATATCTTTAAATATTCTAACCCTTGTGTCAAGGTCGCAAAGAGGTTCAGATAAAACAAGCAAAGTCTTATCATTACCCTCTACCTTTTTCTTGATTCCTTCAACGTCATCTACAAATAGCTTTAGCATCAGCTCTTTTTCTGAAGCGGTAAGTCTGTCAGTAAGTGTCTTACGAGGAAGCTCCACGTACTTATCACATGGATATGGCAAAACAGAGATATTGTTGACCTCCATATCTATACAATACCTTCCATAGCCGTTCTGAATATGGATAAGTCCTTTTGAAGCCATCCAGGCTTTGATCTTGAAATGTCCTCTGTTGTCATATCTGGCAGTATCGTAGTATCTGATACAATCAAGACCATCTTCTACAGCATGATATGGAATCTTCTTGTAATTAAGGTAATAGCCAATAGGATCTGAATCGCAAAATACATAGATATCTTTGTATTCCTTGAAATCTATAGGAATGTATTTTTCCTGAAGACGACCAAATTCCTTGCAAAATTTAATTCTTTTTATCATGTTAAGGACTATATTTCCTGAGTCCTTTTTAAGCTCAGCTAACTCTGGGAAAAAAGTGTCTTCTTTTTCATCGTACTCATAGACAGCATCAAAAATAGGACTCTCCTTGGCTCTTTCGACCATTTTGCCAAAGTTATTGGACATCTTAGAAAGAACAAGAGTCGCTTTCCCGCCATCAGCTATATAAAATTCCTTCAAACATGCCACATATACATGATAAAAGGTGTGGCACACATATACTCTATCCTGCATAAAATACTTAACTTTTACTCCTTAAGCCTCTATAAAACCACAGTAATCTGTAGTACAAATAAAAAAACATATGTGATTTCATTTGATATGCTATAAGCTTCTTTTCCTCTGGATGAATCTTTTCCTGATAATATTGATTCTCCTGAAAATCAGGGAAGGTTTCCTTCATCTCTTTTGCCAAAGCCTTAGTAAAGGAATAGCAATCCTTTAACTTAGAACTCTTAGGCATAGCAGAAAAGAGGGTGTTCACATAAAATAACACAGTGTATTGAAATTCGATCTCTGGTTTATATTCATCAAAATAGCCATTTTCTTTGGCTTCACTTATGATCATCCTTCCAGCGACCATTCTGTCCTCAAGATTCTTCCTTGAGATGCTGTGGACAGTTGAACTCTGATGCTGGTAATAAAAATATAACGGTTCCTGAATGTATTCAAAATGCTTGGATCTTGTCATCCATGTATTACTTACTGCATTATCCTCATAAAAAATGTTCTCAGGAAAAACTGAAAGCTTATTCTGTGTTCCAGGCTTGTAATCACCAACAATAAGCTCTCTTCTATAAACCTTTACTACAAGACTACCTGTTTCTAATAATAGGTTCTTGTAACGTCCCTTATCCATAACGCCCGTTTGGGAATAGTTATTGTTGTGGACTACCTTTCCGACCTTAAAGCTATGCTCATCTGTAAGAGAATAATCACAGCCTACCATGTCAGCCCCTGTCTCTTTTGCCTTATTTAATAGTCTCTCATAGTAATCTGGAACGATCCAATCATCCGCATCAATAAACCCAAGCCATTCTCCTTGGGCAATTGCAAGGCCGATGTTCTTGGCTCCTCCTTGATGAAGATTTGTCTCTGAATGGATAGCTTTAAATTTCTCAGGATACTCCTTTTCATACTTCTGAAGGATCTCGAACGAGTTATCTGTTGAGCAGTCATCAACTGCTATTATCTCATAGTCAGAAGAATCCAGCGTCTGCCCTACCAGGCTATTCAAGCAATATTCAAGTTTTCCATCTGATGCCATATTGTAAACAGGCACTATTATGCTAAGCTTTATCATATAAATTCCAAAATTGCCTTGGCAATCCTTTCTGCGCCTTTTCCGTCAATGAGACTTTTGGCTTTATCACTCATTCTTTTCCTAAATCCAGCGTTGTCCTGAGCTGCTGTTCCCCAAGTTACGATCTTCTGAACAAGTCTTCTGTCTTTTCTGGCATCACCAGCGTATTTGGCTGCTCCAGCCTTATCAAAGGACTGCACAAACTCAACCTGATTATCGGCCATACTAAATACAACCGTTGGTACTCCCACTGCGCATAACTCATACAGGGTTGTTCCTCCAGCAGATACCGCAAAATCAGCCTTACGCATGAGAGACGCCATATCTCCTACTGTCTCATGGAGGGTAATCTCTTTATGTGCCTTTGCAAGCTCTCTTAATTCTTCCTTGTAGCCTTCTTCAAAGAGAGCCCCAACAACTACATCGCAGCATAGCCCTGTTGTATCAAGAACTTTTCTGCAGGGGCTATCGCCTACGTAAATCTCTTTTAAAATATCCCCTAAGACATGATAAGGATCAGTCCCACCTGATGATAACAGTGCATTTCTTGCAACGTCCTTTACCACATAATCATTGTCCGCAAACTGAGGTCTAAGCGGGGAATATTCTGGTCCCAGAAGCTGCCTAGGAGCACTATAGAAGTCCTGAGGGATAATAAGGTCATAATTTATTATCAGGTCCACCGGATAATCGAATTTATAGAGATCATCAATAAATCCAGTCTTTGTCTGCAATGCAAGCTCCTTTATGAGATCATTTACCCCTTGAAAATAATCTTCCTTCAGGAAATATGAATCCATAAGGTAAAAGTCAGGCTTCTCTGAAGCAAAAAGTTCTTTTAATAGCGGAAGATCTTCCATAGGCTCGGAAAAATTGTTATGAAGGATCACAGAGTCAAATGTAGTTCCATCCTCATCAGATAAAGTTCTCAAAAGATCGGCGCTATCAACATCTGATAAAACAAAAACGACTTCAGCGCCATTGTCCATCAGCTCTTTTGCAATAGTCATACATCTTCTGATATGACCAGTAGCGATTATGCCATTCCCATTTGCCTTTATCCAGACTTTCTTATTCATGCTTCCTCCTGCTATTTAACAGAAATCGTCATATTTAAGTGGTTCGCCTCTAAAGAGATCCTTAGAAGCTGTTTTACCAATAACATTGTCGTACTCAATCGGTGGAAGGCCGCTACCCTGCTGAGGTCTAATAGATCTGATGTTTGCAGCAGTAAGCTTCTCCCCCTTCTTGATATCCTCTACTACGAAAAGAGATCTTGCGCCCTCTCTTTCCTTTTCCTGAGCCGGGGTCAGCTTGTACTTGCTACTTCCAAGAGCTTTTTCTACAATACGAATGCTCTTTACCATCTCGGCAAACTCTTCTGGTTCCATAGAAAATGCTCCATCAGCACCGCCATCAGCTCTTCTAAGAGTCAGGTGCTTCTCCACCATTCTAGCTCCTAATGAAACTGCAGCAATTGGAACTGTCCATCCCATGGTGTGATCAGAAAGACCCATGATGCAACCGAACGCATCAGCAAGTCCCTTTATCATATTGAGGTTTACATCCTCATAAGGTGTAGGATATGCAGAAACACATTTAAGTAAAATTACATCCTTGTTTTCTTCCTGAATGCAGGCCTCGATAGCAAGTCTGATATCATCAAGTGTCGCAACACCTGTAGCCAGTATGATCGGCTTTTTCCTAGCTGCGCACATTCTGATAAGAGGAATATCTGTAATCTCATAGGATGCGATCTTGATAGCCGGCATATTCATCTGTTCTACAAAATCAAGAGATGTTTTGTCAAAAGGAGTTGAGAAGCAATCAAGTCCAAGCTTATTTGCTTCTTCCATAAGCTTTGGCTGCCACTCCCAAGGGGTGTATGCCTGTTGATAAAGCTTGTAAAGAGTCATACCATCCCATAAAGTTCCGCCATCTATCTGAAAATAGCTCTTGTCACTGTCAATGGTCATGGTGTCAGCAGTATAGGTCTGAAGCTTAATAGCATCAGCACCAGCCTCTTTAGCTGCGTGAATGATCTCTATAGCTCTGTTAAAGTCATTGTTATGATTGGCAGACATTTCCGCAACAATATATACAGGATCATCCTTGCCAATATAGTGATCAGCCAGTTTAACCCTCTGATTTAGCTCAAATCTAGGCATTTAAAAACCTCCCTGGAAATGATTCTTCATCATGTATTCTTCATTAGTCCATGGAAATCTGGCTTCAAAAACCGTTCCATCACTCTTTTTAACATAAACCGCTGGAAAATAATGTATGAAAAGAGGTGTAAGGCAAAGCGTGTATCCTCCGGCATTAGTAAATACAACCCTGTCACCAGTCTTGAGCTCTACCTCATTTTCTGCATTAAACAATCTGTCGTACTCCATGCATGTGGCACCACAGATCATCTGCGAATCCATCTTATTTCTAGAAGCCTTATCGTCGGCATACTCAAACCTGTGAGGATACCATCTTCTGGTAACCTGTGGATTAAGATTTACACGGCTTCCGTCTATTACAACATATCTGTGGTCTCTGATATCTTTTGTATCAATAACACTTGTTACAAAATTAAACGATGATGAAACCATTGATACACCCGGCTCCATTACCAGCTTCGTCTTATTAACATCAAAGAACTTTGAAAGTTCCTCACTAATTGCAGGAACGTAGCTTCTAAAATCAGGCTTGCCTTCTACTCCGCCATAGTATCCGCCGCCCATGTCCACATAGTCAAGATCCAGCTCATACTCTTTT
Organism: Butyrivibrio hungatei DSM 14810; assembly: GCF_900143205.1. Lineage (GTDB taxonomy): Bacteria > Bacillota > Clostridia > Lachnospirales > Lachnospiraceae > Butyrivibrio > Butyrivibrio hungatei. The sequence continues at coordinate 846,991 of NZ_FRDH01000003.1, forward strand.
GCCACTAGAACAGCAACCTGAGATAGAGCTCTATAGGCATTAAGTGAACGTGACTTTGTAGAAGAATGAAGGTGAAGACCAGCAACCTTAACATTTGGAAAGCTCTTCACTTTATCAATGACTTTCCCAAGCTCACCATTTTCATAGCAGTAGCCGAATCTGCTTCCTTCCTCGTCTGCGAGGACTTCATCAGGAATAATAGTAGAGATATCGTAGTTGACTCTGATACCAATACCAAAAGATCTGTCTTTATGACCATTAGCAAGTTCTTCAAGCCAAACTGGTTCATAGCTTGAATCCATATTTACGATTCCGCCAGCAAGGAGAATCTCACAGAAAGCATCCTTATCCTTTATTGGTCCATTATAGATAACCTGGTCTTTTCTATAGCCAAGTCTAATAGCAAGCTCATATTCTTCCTTGGAAACAACTTCTGCATAAAAGCCATTTTCCTTTAAATGGGCAAGTAGCCATGGAAGAGAATTTGTCTTAACCGAATAAGAACAAATGTAATTATTCCAATCCTTATCCAGTGCGCCTTTCAGCATTTCAATATCAGCATTTAAAAGAGATTCATCCACTCTGTAATAAGGAGTCTTTAGCTTAGAATCATCAAATTTTTCACCTGACATATTTGTCATTTCTTCTGACGCACTCTTAAGATTTCTGTATTTTTGCTCAGCAATCTTCCAGTCCTCAAAAGTATCTATATCCTGAACTTCATCTTCACTAAGGATAACAGCAACCATATCATCTACATCAGTTGTATTGTCTCTAAAGAAGGCATCTGTCCTGCAGGCATAGAACTGTCCACTGTCGTGATATATCTTTTCGAGATCCTGAGATCTTGTGAGAGCATGCTCGGGATGCTTACGAACAAGTCTCTCATTTTCAATGATAAAGCCCCTCTGAGGTGGATATGAAAAAGCAACCACTGGAGTAACTGATTCGTGCTCATCAAGTTTATCCATAGCTTCTTTTAATCTCTGAGGAGTAATAAAAGGAGCTGTAGGATATATACAGCAAAATCTGTCAAAATTCTTGCCTTCTGACTTGTATCTATTCAGTACTTCTGCAATAACTTCGTCAGTTGTAGCGTAGTCATTGGCAGTATCTTCTGAGCGCATGAAAGGAACCTTGGCTCCAGCATTCCTAGCAACCTCGGCAATCTTCTCATCATCTGTTGAAACCATTACTTCATCGAATGCGCCACTTTCAATAGCTGCTGTTATAGAATATTCAATTATAGGTTTTCCACAGAAATTCTTTATGTTCTTGCCAGGGATTCTCTTACTTCCGCCTCTGGCTGTAATAATGGCAACACAGCTCATTTAACTGCCTCCACTTCAAACTCGCTTTTGATGGCTGCGGCGTATTCATCAAGGGCAAATGTATCTGATGCTTCCAGGATAAAGAAGCCTCTTCCCATGATAGACGCACCATTTGTAACTTTTCCTAAATACATTCCACTCTTTATATTGCAATTCCAAGCTCGCAGCGGATATTTCTTCATCAGAGCCTCTTTGGATGGGACTTTATTGATCCTGACATCTTCAAAGTCAAAATATCTGATGATCATCTTCTTATCCACATTTGGCTCAAATGAATATTTAAGACCAAGTGCTGGTACAGCAAGCTTGATAAACTCTGAGATAACATCAACCCCACTTGCCATAGGTGTAAAGAGGTTATGGAGATTGTGCCCTGATGGACGTCCGGAAGTTTCGATGATAAATGGCTTTCCATTTACATCTTTTATGATATCTGCATGCACCAGGTTATTCTTAAATCCAAGAATCTCACCAGCTTCCTGCATAAGCTTCTTTACAGCTGTGATAAACTCAGCATTTTCAGGAGCCTCAATGATAGAATAGTAGCCAACGCACTCCCTATATGGAGGTTTAGTATTCTTTTTACCTCTAAGAAGTATAAGCTTGAACTTCCCATCAACATAAACACCGTCTACGCCATATTCCGGACCATCAACGAATGTCTCTATGCAATAATCCTCATCAAATGGAAGTTCTGCCAAAAACTCTTTTTGAAGTTCCTCTTTAGTATTATAGATCTTAACTCCGCGGCTTCCTGAACCAAATCTTGGCTTAACTACAACTGGATACATGAAATTAAGCTCATCCGCATCTGCACTTTCAGTACCTGCAGAAATTAAGTACATTTCTGCTTTTCTAAGATCCTTTTCACTTAACAGTCTGTGGAACTCATATTTGTCAGTGCAGTTATTAGCCGCATCAAAAGAGATTCCGCACAGATTATAGTGATCATTCACCGCGCCGGTAGTAGTAAGGTACCTTCCGATAGGTACAGGAAGCACTATGTCAGGCTTGTTCTGATCAAGTATCTCAAAAACCTTCTGTGGATCTCTTATATCTACAACAAAGGAAGCATCTGCCTCGCGTAAACCAGGTGCTTCCGCATTTCCATCTAATGCAATAACTTCCAGCCCAAGCTCTTTAGCCTTGCTGATAGCGTATATAGATTCTGAACTTGCTCCTATTACTGCTGCTCTCATCAAATTATGCCCTCAATCTTACTCATTTTCATTTTATTATATCATGTACTCAATCAAGCTCATAGGTTACCCACATTTCCTCGTCGGAAACGAAGCTTTTTCCACTAATATTCTGGCATGAATCCACCAAATTGTTTATAGCTTCCTGCTGAAGGTCATCATCAGCCACATAAAGAACTATCTTATCAGCTGAAGTCACCTCTTTATCCACAAGTTTTTCTGTGTTTTCCTCATTCATGTAGAAAACCTTATCATACTGAAGAAGTTCATCTGTGAGCCTCCAAACATTATGCGGCGTCGCAGGATTATACATAACAACTGCTACGTTATCTTCATGTTCTCTGGCATACGCTATCTTAGGTACATCTTCCTTGTACAAGAAGAGCACATTTCCATCGATCATCAGACCTTTTATCAAAAAAGCTACCATCGCAACCATAAATGCATATACATAGCTCTTTTGCCCAATAGAATTAACAGTGTAATACACGTCCCAAAATAAGAGCATGATAATGATTCCATAAATTGGCATCTCATACCTGTTAGATGCACTGCCAACCAAAAGAGCTGTCTTGGCTGTAAGAAGGAAATATCCAACTGCTCCTACAGTTAATATCACAACTTCCGGTCTTAAAAGCTTATACTTTTTGCCAGTAAATATTCCAGCAACTATCAATATGGCTATGAAAAGAGCTATGAATATAAGTCCTCCTGCAAATACATAGTCATTTAAAAGTCCCACAAAAAACTTGACCCTAAGCCCTGTATTAAAAATATCAAAGAAGCTTCCTGACGCATCGCTTCCTCTGTAACCGCCAAACATGTGCCTTACACTGGCAGGATATGTTAATACCGCCAATAGTAGGCTAACTGCGCAGCCACAAACATAACCCAAAGCGTTCTTTAGATCTGCATTTTTAAAGAACAGCCAGTATGCTGTTGCAACTCCTATAGATACAAAGAAGAAGATGTAAAAATACTGGATCAAAAAGCCCACGTAGGATACAGCCATAATCGGCAAAAGCCACTTGAGCATATAGTTTTTCATATCTTTTCTATATCTGCCATAATCCTGGATCAGTCTCACATGAAAATATGCACAGGCAAATACCGCTGCTGTTAAAAATGCATACATTCTGATCAGCATGTTACAGGAAATGGTCTGAGGATTAAGTCCCCAAAAGGCCATCGTAAGGAGCTGTATCTGAAATGGTACTTTAAGCCTCTCCATCAATGCATATAGCACAAGCATTGAAATAACAAACGCTATTAAATTTGTTATAATACCTGTCCATTTTGTAAATACTCCAGGAACAAAAGAACATATCGTATGGAAAACAAAATAGTAAAAAGGTGGATGAACATCCCAAGATTGAACAAGCTTAACAAGCCCGTAGTTAAAGCCTTCTCCCTCTTTAACTGCAAACTCATCCAGGATAGTCTGCTTGTCCTGCCACTCTCTGTCTGGCTGGTACAATCCCAAGCTTCTATTGGTTGAGAAATAAGTATAGTACTCATCCTCATGAAAGCCAGACTTCTGAGCACCATAATAGATGCTCACAAGCAGTGCTATAAACATGATAAGGTAAATAGAAATCTTTTTCATAAATTATAAGCCCCTTATCTTCGCATGAAGCTTCCTAACAAATTTAGGTGCAGGCGCTAATATGCTCAAATAAAGCTTTTGTTTACCGGTCAAATATCCGTTTCTCATGATATTAAAGTAATTTTTTCTGATATATCCTACAACTTCAAGATAAAATGTATTGCTCTTTTCCATTTTGCTAACTGGAATATGCAATAAGTAATCCAGCCTCTGATAGTAGCCAAATCTCTCTGCTATCTGCACAAGTTCAGGATGCTTGTCCTTAACAAGTTCAAGTACTACATCAGAATTTCTGACTATATCAGTATAAACAGATGGGAAATAGTCCTTGTCTTCGACCTTGCGCCTTGAATTACTTCCTGATCTGTAAAAGACATGGTAATACTGATATGGCAAAATAACCAGCTTATTAACGTATTCAAGAGCATGGATCATGAGATAAAAATCCTCATTAAGCTCGCCCTCAGGGAACTTAAGCCCCCTATCAAAAATAGTTTTTCTGGTGATCTTGGTGCAAAAAGATGCATCACCTGTGTGCATGAGAAGTGTCCTGAGATGCTCTACTGGAGATACTTCTGTTTCCTGCTCTGGAGGTATAACTACATCAGGACGTCTTGTTCCATCCTCTGAGATCTCGTCCCTTGAGATCTGAACCATGTCTGCGCCAGTTCTGACAGCAGCGTCAACTAATGAACTATACATTCTGCTATCAACATAGTCATCACTATCCACAAATCCGATGTATTCGCCTGTCGCATGAGCTATGCCCAAATTTCTGGCGCTACTGGAACCACCATTTTTCTGATGATAAACTTCCACATTAGAAAACTCTTTTGCAAGATCATCAGCAACTTTAGCTGTTCCATCTGTTGATCCATCATCAACCACTATAATCTGAAGAAGCTCAGCTGGATAATCCTGCTGAGCTACAGATCTGACGCACTTTGGTAAAAGATCTTCAATGTTATATGCCGGTATGATTACCGATATTTTCTGAGTAAACTCAGACATTAGAAGCCTCCATCTTTTTCATTTGTCTATAGAGATCATATCCGATGATCATAATGATCACCAGCATTGCGCATGACAGTGGCCAAAGAGTTGTTACTGTTGAACCGAAAAGATATCTTGCATAGGTCATCATAGTGATCATCTGAAGTGCTGCACATATTGGCACTCTCTTAACATTGATAACTGCATAAACCACAGCTAAGATCTCAGGGAGATAGCCATATCTCTCATGCATAGCAGGGAGGCAGAAGCAGCATACTTCTACAGTAAATATAACAAGTGTTATCATATATTCAAAGCTTACTTCATTCTTTATCTTGTATGAATAGTAAGCAATGATTCCAAGAACGATCACAGTAGCCACGGTTCCACCACTGATCAGAATTGACCTAGTAGCCTTTGAAAGGTCTGAAGTAATGATGGTATAAATGCTTGGATAATTCATTGTAAGTCTGGAGAACATTTTTACCTGCTTGCCATAAATACCAAGAAGGTCTCCCCAGCTTCTACCAGCAATTGCTGCAGGTATCATAGCTGCAAAATGTACAACTGGAATCCAGAAAATATATCTGATCTTTATCTTATTCTTGAGCCACATGATTATTACAAATGGCATAAAGAAGATTGCCTGCTGTTTGAAACTATAAGCAAATGCAAGGTAAATGAATGCTCTGTTGTCCTTGCCCTTCATAAAATAAAGAAGTGACAAAAGAACAAATGATGTAAAGATTGCATCATTCTGTGCCCACGCTGCACTGTTGAGCACGACAGATGGAAGAAACATAGCTGCGCCATAGGCAATAAGTGACTTTGTCACATTGCCTTCTGTTGCCTTAAAAGTAATTCTCATAATAGTAACAGCACACACATAATCGAATATTACTGAAACTGTCTTTACCAGATACATATCGCTGATACCACCGCCTATATAGTGAAGGATCACGATAATATACTGGAACATACAGTTATAATCAAAAGTACTGGCATCACTGACACCTGGCTTGATTCCAAGATATGCAAATCCGCCTGCTTCATGGCACTCTCTCATCCAATCAGCAAATGCAAGCTTGTAATCACCAGAAACAATGTCATAAAGTGAAAGTCTAAATACCAATCCAAGACATGAAATGATGGTGAAAAAGAGCAGGTCAATAATTTTTATCTCTACTCCAAAGATCTTAAATTTTGTTTCAAAAAACTCGTCAATAAATCTCATAATATCCTCATTCTAAATGATTATCTTCCTGCAAACACCTTTTTATACCAGCAGGCTTTATTATCTCAGCCTTGCTGACAGGGCCCTCAGAAGAAAAACTTGGCTTTCTTCCCTCCAAAAACTCATTAGAGAACCTAAGGAGCTCTTTTGCAGCATTTTTCGCGTTCCAGACTTCTTCTATAGTCTTTTTTGCGTTACTACCAAACTGCAAAATTTTATCTTTTCTTTCAAATAAATACAAGACTTTTTTCGCGAACTCACTATAGTCGCCGTTCTTGTAGGAAAGTCCATTAACTCCATCCTGTATAAGGAATGGAACAGCACCAGCCTCATAGGATGCAACTACTGCATTTCCGCACTGCATAGCCTCATTTACTACAGCTCCCCAACCTTCAAGATAGTTACTGGTAAAGAGCTGTATGTCTGCCTCTGCCATTGCTTTGAAAGCATCTGCTGGATCAAGATTCCCTTTAAAACTCACCTGCTCGCCAAGGCCGTATTCTTTCGTTTTTTTCTCAAGTGATTCTCTTTGATTACCGTCGCCAACGAAAGTCAGCTCAAAGTCGTAGCCCTTTTCCTTGAGCAGCTTTGCAATCTCTACAGCAAACTCAGGGTGCTTTAGTTTTATGAGTCTGCCTGTCCAAGAAAGCTTTATCTTTCTACCTTCAACAGGTCTTTTCTCTGAAATATCCATCTTCCTATCAGGGAAATATCCCCATTTAAGCTTCTTGTCTGGATAGCTGCGGATAAGTTCAAAGTCAGAAGCTACATAAGCGCCGGCGCACAGCAGATATACCGGCATCTTTCTATATTTATAATGCTCATGATACTTTCTGATAAGTCCTTTAGGACTGATGGCTTTCCACTGTCCTTCGCGATATATTCTCTCGCTAAGCCGAAAGGTAAGCTTACCAGATGAAAGCCTCTTTTCCTCTAGCTTACTGATAAGTCCCTCAGTCCAGCCAAATATTACTACATCGCTATCTAGTATGAGGCCTTTGCACTTCTCTTCATCTTGGTAAAAGAGCTCCACATAAGAATAATCCTTTGGATCCACAGCCCATCCCATCTTGATCCTTTCCTCTTCCATGGGCATAGTCTGTATGAAATGAAAAGAGTCACCAATTAACCCTTTCATAGCCTCACAAAAAGGAATCTGATGATGATTTATGTAGTTAGATACAAAGGTTATAACCAATATGATCCCTCTCTTTATTTCTTAACAATAGATTCATAAACCTCAATGAGCCTCTCATAATTGGCAGTGGCGTCATGAGTCTCTCTTGCGTGTTTGCTGGCATTATCGCCATAAACCGCAGATATAACAGGTTCATCCCACATGGAAATGATCTGGTCAGCAAGCATCTCTACATTGCCCTTATCAAACAAAAGTCCATCCTTGCCAGACTGAACAAGACTTGGGATTCCTCCTACATTTGCTGCAAGCAGCGGAACTCCCAGGAGCATCGCTTCTCCGACAGAATTTGGTGAATTCTCTACAACAGATGGACATACAAACAGACTGGCCTTAAGGAACTGTTCCTTCATCTCCACATCTGAAAGCATTCCTACCATCTTAACTTTTTTCTTGAGCTTATTCTTGGAAATAAGGCTCTTTATGTACTTACCATAGGCACTGGCACGCATAAAATAAGGATACTTGCTCTTACCCTTACCAATTATATTGTTTCCAGCCACATAAAGGTGTGCATCAGGGTATTTTTCAAGAATCTTTGGCATCGCCTGAAGCATAAAATGGAAGCCCTTTAACGGATAGTCACCCTGAGACAGAAAAATGCTGTGAGGCTCCGCATTCTTTTCCTCCCACTTTCCTTCATAGAAGCAAGGTCTCATGGTCTCATTTATGTGATAATACTTAGCTTCGCTATTAATTTCCGAAGTGTATTTCCTGTCAAATTCCGTTCTACCGGTAATATTTCCAGCAAGCATGATGCATTCTCTCTCATGCTCAGCTCTTATCTTGTACTTTTCAACCTGCTGTAGAAGAGAATCCTCCTTTATCCTGTCTCTAAAGGTTGCTGAATTCTGCACCTCAGCAGGAATATCAGCCATATACTCCTTTGCAATTACTCCGCAAATTCCCTGTATTCCTAAAAGAACTCTGTCAGGATTGCCAAAAGCTCTAAGTAATGCAAGAGAATGAGGAAATTCTGTTCCAAATATATGAACAATGTCAGGCTTAAAATCGTCCAAAATGACATGCAATCTATTCTCAAGCTTTCCATCATATACTTCAGGATGATCAAGATCCTCGTAAAAGCTATAATAAGTCACACCATCTATCTCTTCCTTAACATCGGGTTTATCAAAAGGAAAGCATATAGCAAGTGTTATTTTATTATCCTTTGCATTATGCAACTTCTCAAGGCATCCTGTAAGCCATCCCTCTCTCACAGAAAAAGGAATTCCATGTGCTTTCGCATAAGCAGGAAGCATGATGTTGCAAAGCCATAGTATCTTCAAATTCATTTCTCCTTTTTGCCGCTTCTAAGTCTATAAGCAGCATTCTTTATAGCATTGTAACCACCGGCAGTTACTTTATTTGAAGCCACAAAAGTTCTGAGCTTGGATAATGTAAGGACACGTAAAAGGTCATACTTTCTGATCTGCGCCCCTGTCAGATAGAGCTTTATTATCTCTCTTCTTTCATCCTCAGAAATCTTCTTGTTCTGATCTGAATAGCCACCGCCTTCATAATTAGAAATGATCACTGGCATGTACACAGGTACCGCCTTTTCTCTATAAAAGCATCTAAGGAACTGCTCATAGTCAGCTCTGACTTTGTATCGAAGGTCAAATGGGTTCTTGTAAATAAGTCTCTCATCATAAAAGCAAGCCTGATGAGAAGGAACGTTTCGATAACATGCGTAATCGTCAATCCTAGGATTGGAAGCTACTTTAGTGCCTGTTGTGATTTCAAAAATATCGCCATAATAAATGGAGGAAATTGTAGTTCCTTCTTTACTCTGGTTCTTGGTAATGAACTCATGAACATTTCTAAGGACATTTTCATCCTTAAAAGTATCACCGCAATTTAAGAAAAAGATATATGACGGTGATTCGCCAGCCTGAATATCTGAAGCCTTTTCTGCAAGATATGAGGTTGCAATATTCATACCATGATATATTCCGCTATCACAGCTCTCTATAAGAAGTATCTTATCCTTGCTCTCTTCGAAGTCATCAGTCACTTCAAACTTAGCCTTAAGCTTATCAATCGACCCATCTGTAGACATTCCATCTTTTACCAGGATGCGGTAATTTGTATAGCTCTGCTTCTTGATACTTTCGATAGTCTCGATCAGCTTTTTACCCGGATTATATGAAACTACTATTATGTTAAAAAAAGGTCTTTTCATCCGAAACCTCCTTAATATCCTCTCTCAGACAGAGTAAGTGGCATATCGTCAAACAAGATTGACTGATATGGCAAAATCCTAACTCCATCATCAGGAGCTTTCTTCATGTAAATTGCAAAATATAATAAACATCCTAAAACTGCTGCAATCTTGACCCACTTACGTATCCTGTCATCCTTGATATGGAGTATAAGTGCTGGAACAAACAGTATATGAGTTACTGTCAGATAGTACCCGATCCTTGAGATGATAGGAAGAAATGATCCAAACACATAAAGGGCAAGCGCCATGAGATTGCAGTAGAAATAGAACAGGTAGGTTCTATTTTCTTTAACCACATTCTTAAACAATATAAGAGAGAAAATAAGTATAGCTGCGCATCTGGCAATATTAACCTCGCTTGTTCCGCCTGTCAGGTACTCTGTATCTTTGTAGGAAGGATACAAGAACACCACTATCTTCAAATACAGATCCTGTAAAAAAAGACATGAAACGCAGAAAAAGCCAGCTGCAATATACATCCATCTCTTCCACTTCATCCTTGCTATAGGATAAAGCACCAGAACAACTAAAAGTGATTTATGGAAAAGTGCACCAATAAGTACCACCATCAAAAATCTTGGCCAGTCTTTTGCCATTACAAACTTAATGGAATACAGCGCCAATCCTAAAGCCAAATAATAACGCACGGTACTGATGGACTGGAAATAATAGCCAAGAAGCATGAACATCATAAAGCTAAAAGTGAACCACTCGCTCTGATCCCATATCGCCTTCATAAAAAATAAGATAGTAAAGAAAGCAATAACAGCAAAGACCAAAATATAATTTTCAAAGCCGCTAAGATAATAGATCACATATGTAAGCGCATTAAATCCTGCCTCCGTAGGAACATAGGCTCTTGAGTACACCAGATGCATAAATTCGACATACTTGGCATAGTCATTTCCTACATTTACACGTAGCGCAGACACCCAAAATAAGCATGAGAATATGATAACAATTGCTACTGTATTAACAACATTCTGCCTTTTTACCTGTCCATAGCATATATTAAATTGTGTTTTTCTCACAAGCATTGCTGTTAAAAGAACAACCGCTGTAAGTGGCAAATATACTATCATTTATACCTTCTTTAAAGTCTTGGCATGTTTGATGCCCTGATTTAACAAATGGTAACTTTTAAATAATCCTTTTTCGACGCACATGGTTTTTCTGTTGTTAAACAGATATCTAAAACCAAGAATGCTAGCAAATGATCCATACAAAAAGTGATATAAGACACCTCTGTCATAAAAAAACTTATCTGTGTAACCATTAAACCATGTAGACTCACCTGAAACTTCATGTCCAAGTGCTACTGTGGTCCTATATAATGACAGTCCTGACTTTAAACAGTCATGTAAAAAGAGACTATCTTCTCCATTCATGTATGGAGCTCCGCCACCAAATAATAAAGAATACTTAACTCCGCTACTGACAAGCTTGTCTCTTCTAGCGCAGATGGCGTAAGCGGGATATCTTCCGTAGTTCTTCCATGTTACTTTTGCAAAGTCTTCATTCCAGTATGTCTCTCTGCCTTCCTGAGCCCTTACATTGAACATGATCACATCAGCTTCTGGGTGATCATCGAATTCTTTTATGATCTTTTCAGCATATCCCTTATCATAAACAATATCATCATCAGCAAACTGGATAATCTCATGGTCTGCGTTTTCTAGAGCAGTGTTTCTGGATAGACCAACACCTTTTTCTTTTCTGCCGATCACTTTGACTGTGTGACCATTTTGCTGAAACTCTTCCTCGTAATTATCTCCATCAGTTTTAATGAACTGATTGACTAAAATAGCGTCAGACTCAATATTCATTTGTTCCAGTAGACTTTTACAATCTTTGTCCACTGCTGATATCAGCATTTGAAGTCTTTTGCTCATATTATCTTCCATCACTTTATTCTGTAGTATCTTCTAAGGAATCCCGCATCAGCTCTAACCAGAATAATTCCAAGCACAGGACATTCATGTTTCTTTAGCTGAGCTATAATATGTTCGCTCATGCTTCCACATCTTTTTCCCGCTGGAACTGTAAGAATAACACCATCAGATGCACCGATCTTTCTGTAGTTATCAAGCACATTTCCAGGAATTTCCATGGCTGTTACTTTATCTAACTGGCTATCAAAGCCGCTTCCTAATGCCTTTTTAAGTGAATCCAGATCCTTTTTGGAATTCTCGGCATCTTTTACGCTGTCTGAAGCAATCAGCACAACTCTCTCCGCACCAGCAATATATTTCTCATAAGCTGCCTGCAATTCGTTCTTGAAGAAAGCGTCCTTTGAATTATTTTCAAAAAGCACTCCAAGTACCGGCAATTTATATCTCTTTTCGCAGTCCTCAGGAACATAGACCGAATCGTCAAGGGCATCTACTAGCAAAAGAACTAAAATAGCCGCTACTGCAAAAAGAACCGCCCCAAAGATCACAGCAACAAAAGTCCTATCTGTGTAGGTCACAAGAGCAGAATCTGTCTTGCCAATAAGCTTGATCGAATCAAACGCCTCATTGGTATTTCCATAATTTACCAACGCCTCATCGATTGCATCTGTTATCAAATCAGTATCTTCCTGACTATTGTTTGTAACAGTCACCAAAAGGAGCCTTACATCTGAAGGAATCTCTGCTTTTACAGAATCAATAACTTCCTGCTCTGAAATCTGTTCCTTTGATACTCCAGCCTTTTGCAGATTATCCATAGCAACTGGCAAAATATCATCGGTAGACATGAGCGAGTTCCAAGTAAATGCATTGTAATAGTCAACCAAAGTTCCTGCCTGCTCATCATAAGCAAACTTAATGTAGAGCTTGGACTCTGTGCTATAGCTTCTGGCAGGGCCAAAAGTAACGTTCACAAGAGTATATATTCCGCCGCATAAAAGTGCTCCCACCAATGCCGCCAGCGGAATGATCCATATTTTTTTGATAAGCCTTAAATAAAAGCTCCTTAAATTAAGTTCTTCATCCATATGTCTCTGAAATGTTCTGTCCATAAGCATTCTCCAGAATGATAATCTTACTTCTGCGCTGTTGTCTGATTCTCATCAACACCTTCTGTGCTGTCTGGTGTAAACAGTATCTTTACTGTAAGCAGCATAAGCTTGATATCAAGCCAAATTGAATAATTTTCAATATATGTAAGATCAAGCTTTAATTTATCATAAGGTGTAGTATTGTATTTTCCATAAACCTGCGCATATCCTGCAAGTCCAGCCTTCACTTTCATTCTGAAAGCAAATTCAGGCATATCTTCAAGATACTGCTCTATGATCTCTGGTCTCTCAGGTCTTGGTCCAATGAATGTCATGTCACCAACCAGGATATTAAAGAGCTGTGGAAGCTCATCAATTCTGCATGAACGTATGAACTTGCCAATCGGAGTTATTCTTGAATCGTTCTTGGATGCAAGTCTTGCAACTCCATCTTTTTCAGCATCAACGCTCATACTTCTAAACTTCATGATCTTGAACTCTCGTCTGTTGATAGTGCATCTAACCTGTTTGTAAAGCACAGGACCACCATCATATGCCTTGATGATGATAGCAGTGATCAGCATTATTGGTGAAGAAAGTATAATCAGTATCAAAGAAAGCAGTATGTCGAAAGCTCTTTTTATTGCTCTTTGTTCAACCTTGATAGCATATTCCCTAAGTAAGAGAACCGGTGTATCAAAAAGATGAAGCTGAGTAGATCCCTTTAATAGTACATCTGTGATCTTTGGCATTACATAGATTCTGATATTACGACCATAGCAGTACTTAACAAGACCATTTCTATACTCACTAGGAACATCCCAGATAATGACGCCATCATAATCTCCAAGGCACTCTTTGTAGACATTTTCAATGCCTTCAGATATATTCATCTGTTTGATGATCCTGTATTTATCTTTTCTGGTATTGAACTTGCGAATAATGTCATCTGCAGCAAATTTACCATTAACAAGAAGAAGATTCCTTGGCGGGAATATCATTCGATAAATGGCATTTGTGGCATAGGCCCATGCAAAAGACAAAACAAGCTGAATTCCAAATATCTCCAACATTGGAAGCACTGGAACAAGCCAGTTTCTCAAAAGAGCTATCTGGAAATATGAAATGAAGTTCGCCATAAATAATGCGAAGATCTGTGAAAAGAACACATCCATAGGCTTAAGATATCCAATCTTAAGACCTCCATATGTGTTTGAAAAGAATAAAAGCAATATGAAATAGATTGCTAAAATAAGCAAATGTCCGCGGAAGTAAAGCTTAAGTCCACTTCCAAGATTATATCCGTCAACGCTGATACGATTGGCAGAAACTATTGGATAATATGTCTTAAACCAAAACCAGGCGTATACAGCTGTCTGCACGCACAGTCCAATAAATCCAAGGAATAAAACAAGGATTCTTTTTACTGATTCTACGTGTTTCATATGATCCCCTTTTAGCTATCAGATTCTCCTAAGAGTTGCTCTGACAGCCCATCCTCCAAAATAAAATAATGATTCAAATACAGAGAGATCTGCAATATTTCTATACAAAAACCATATTCTCTCTATGGCCAAAAGCTTATTTGATGAAAGCGATTTGGCTGGTCTACGGTAAATAGCAAGATTCTCATCCATTCCGTAAGCAATGATCCCGCTCTTTAATATTCTCCACCAAGTGGCAGTGTCCTCACTTGGAACCATAGGCATGTGGATGATCTCCATGTCTATCTTCTCAGTGTCAAACATAACAGTTGTTGTGAAAATAACCGTTCTTGACAGTGCCTGTCTAAAGTTAAGCGTTTTAGGAGCGTGCACGACCTTACCTGTTGGTCTTGCTTCTTCATCTCCAAACTCATAGGAATGAAAAGAAAAAGCGGCTCCAGTTTTTTCCATGAAAGCAATCTGTTTTTCAAGCTTATCTGCTTGCCATACATCGTCTGCATCCAAAAAAGCTATGTATCTGCCGATTGCTGCGTCGATTCCTGTGTTTCTAGCAGCTGCGGCGCCTTCATTTCTCTCTTTTTTGATTAGTTTGATCCTCTTTGCCTGAGAAGATATCAGTTCTTCAATATATTCAGCGCTTCCATCCCTTGAGCAGTCATCAACCAGAATAAGTTCCCAGTCTTTATAAGTCTGAGCTTCCACCATTTCTATGGTCTTTGCTATGTATTTTTTTGCATTATAGACAGGAACAACAATACTTACCATTATAATTCCTCTTTAACAATGTATAATGGACGCTTCTTGACCTCAAGATAAGTCTTGGACAGATACTGTCCCACAATACCGATGCAAAACAGCTGTACGCCGCTAACAAGTGAAATAATACATACAAGTGAAGGCCATCCACTTGTAGGGTCTCCAAACATGAGCTTTCTAACAATAATGAAGATTATGAATATAAAAGCAAGCAAGCAGAACAGCACACCCATAAATGATGCAATTGCAAGTGGTGCTGTTGAAAATGCAACTATTCCGTCAAGAGCATAGAGGAAAAGCTTCCAGAAAGACCACTTAGTCTCACCTTTTTGTCTCTCAACATTCTCAAATTCAATCCATTTATTCTTAAAGCCCACCCATCCAAAGATTCCTTTAGAAAAGCGGTTGTACTCGCCCATAGAAAGGACTGCATCCACAAATTGTCTGGTCATAAGTCTGTAGTCTCTTGCACCATCAACAATCTCAGTCTTGGACATCCTGTTGATGATCCTGTAGAACATTCTTGCAAAGAATGACCTGATAGGAGGCTCTCCTTTTCTGCTGACTCTTCTGGTGGCTACGCTGTCATAACCATCATTCACGATTGCTTCATACATCTGTGGTAAAAGAGCTGGTGGATCCTGAAGGTCGCAGTCCATGATCGCAACAAAATCGCCCTTTGCTCTCTCAAGACCAGCTATCATAGCAGACTCTTTTCCAAAGTTTCTTGAGAAGTTGATAAGATGAACTCTCTCATCTCTCTCATGAAGCTTTTTTACTTCTGCTACTGTGCCATCCTTAGAACCATCATTTACATATATGATTTCCATATCCACATCATGGGACTTAAAATAAGCCTCATTTTTTAGAAGCTCATCATAAAAATCCACAATATTCTCCTGCTCATTGTAGCAAGGTACTATTATGCTCAAAATTTTCATGTGCAAATCTCCACGCGTCAATTATCTGATTGCATAGTAAGGCAATCCTACCCAATATTTTACACTTATTGCCCAAGTCTTTCAACGAACAGTTACCATTCACAGTTTGGGGATAGCCGCTGGCTAGTTCACTGGGGTCGCGCCCTGCCACTGCCTAGTCTAGCTAAGTGGGGCCGCCAGCCTAAAGTTTGTTTTTGTTCATCCTTTGGATTTTTATGTTCATGGCATTATATTTCTTTCTTTAAATTCTTTGAAACAAACTCGCCTTTGATTGCCATTTTTTGCATGTAAAGTTTTGGGTTTGAACGATTTCAAAAAAACGCCATTTTCTTATGCTCATAAGCAGCTTTTGAAACGCATGCGGTTTGCGTTGTTTGAAGCAGGGCGATAAGAATTTATAATAAGTGGTCACGCCCGCTTTAGGCGGGCTTTGTAAACAGGAATAAGAGGTGACTCTGCAAGCTAGCTTGCGAGATCACCTCTTTTCCTGTTATGGGAGCGTAGCTCCAATGACCACTTATTATAAATTCCGCCCTGCAAGTTTATAGCAAGAGCATGCGTATTAAAACAAAAGCTGCATGAGCACATAGAAA
>NZ_FRDH01000007.1:0-16577 GCF_900143205.1 Butyrivibrio hungatei DSM 14810
GTCTTTGAGGCACATTTTTGGCTGTAAAGTTTTGGGTTTGAACGATTGTCAAAAAAACGCCATTTTCTTGTGCTCATAAGCAGCTTTTGAAGCGCATGCGGTTTGCGTTTAGCAAGAGCATGCGTATTAAAACAAAAGCTGCATGAGCACATAGAAAAGTATCGTTTTTTTGATGAGGACAAAACAAAACTTTACAGCAAAAATGGCATCAAAGACTCAGACAGTGTTTCAAAAACAGAATTTAAAGTAAGAAATATAACGCTCATGAACATAGAAAAATCCTCAGAGATTCTCAAAAACAAACTTTAGGCTGGCGGCCCCACTTAGCTAGACTAGGCAGAGGCAGGGCGCGGCCTCAGTGAACCAGCCAGCGGCTATCCCCAAACTATGAATGGTAACTCTCAGTAAAAAATGTCAAAAAAAGTAGGGCTCATTCAAGCCCTACAGATCCATCAGAATATGTGATCACCCAGTACCCTTTTCCTGTACCGCAGTCCTCATGATATGTTTTATCCACTATTACCTTTTCTTCCGACTCAGGTTCTAAAGTTCTCTCCTCTGCCCTAGCGTCAGCTACTTCTTCTTTATCTGATCTGGTGCCAGCTACTGCCTCTTCATCTGACCTGGTGTCAGGTACCATATCTTCTACTTTAGAACTTGCAACCGGAGCAGCTTCGCTTACACTCTCCTCTGCATTTACACTGTTTTCAGCAGTCTGCGCCGTGGCATCACTTGCTGCTACGCCTTGGTCATAGCTCTTTTCCTCAATCATGCCGCCAAGCGCACTCCTATAGCCTGGGTTATTTGCGTACAGCACCAGATTAAAGATGAAGATACCAAGCACCGTACCCACGAAGATCATGGCTATTTTTGTGAATTTCCTCATGAAAACTTCCCCTTAATAAAATACTGTGATACTTGCCTGCTTTTCAATTGGCTTTGCAGGATATGTATCGTAGGTCTGCTTATAATAGCCGCTTCCCTTGGCATCCTGCATCTCAGTATCAAAGATATACCATTTATCACCAAGTTTAACTTCTGTCCATGCGTGCGGAGTCTTGCCGCCAAGTGCTGACTGAACAGTTCCAGTGCAGACTCTGGCTTCAAAGCCAAGCCCTTTTGCCACATAGGCGAAGGTTGCTGCATAGCCGTAGCAATTTGCTTTTCCTGTCAAAAGAGCTTCTTTCGCATAGCTCTCTGTCCACAAACCTACAGGCACATCAAGCTTTCTCTCGTAAACAAGTGCATTTACTACGTAGTTAAAGCTCTTTTCAAGCTGCTGGACCTGAGTCATGCCGCTGTCACAGCTTACTTCAAGTATTGAAGCCACCAGCTTCTTGATGTCTGTATCTGGCTCATATAGTGTTCCGTCTGCCGTACGCCACTTAACGCCATATTCCGTGTGGATAAAATGATCGCCCGGAACTTCCCATTCCATGAGGTTGTTTGCTGCCTGTGCTTCTACGACGGCTCTGATTTCATTTTTTAAGTCCTCAGCTACGCCATTTAGAGCATAATCTCCTATTGATGTAACTGTCTCTGGGATATAAGCGCTCTTAAGAGCTGCTGGAAAACAAATAAGCTCTGTCATGTTCTTGTTATAGAGGCAATTACTATAGGATGAATAGAAGTTATTTTTTTCACTGACTGTTATAGACTGAAGATGTCCAAGTCCCCTGAAAGCGCTTGATGATATTTCCGTAACGTCGCTTCCAATGTGGATCTGTGTTATCTTGGTATTTCCTCTGAATGTAGTAGCATCGATCGAAGTAGTTCCGCTTGCACACGCATCTACAGGAAATGCAGCTATAGTCAGTAAAAAGACAATTATTAAAGCTAATAGTTTTTTTCTCATATCGTTAATCTCTTGTTACCGGTCTCTGTGAAGCCACTTCAAAGAGCTTTCTAACCTTTGCATAGGATACAGCATCTTTTTCACTTCCGCCTTCGTTTGGATGCTTGCCATAACCAGCTGTAGCTGTGATAGCATCTGCATAACCTTCCTTGCCATCAACGATTACCTGACACCACTGATCATTCCATGTATTTGCATTCTTGTGAACCCATGTGATCCCGAGGTAATCAAGAACAAGTCCCAGTGCTCTTGTTGCTCCTGCACAAGAATACTCACCGCCTACAAATACGCCATATGCTGTCCTATAAATCTTACCTTCTGTAGTATATGTTCCAAGATCGCAGTATGCTTTGATAACACCAGCAGCATAAGCTACCTTCTCAACATCTTTTATCTTATTCTTACTTGATTTGGAATCAGACTTGGAGTCTGACTTTGAGTCTGATTTTGAGCTTGATTTAGAACCCTTAGCAGAGTCCTGAGCTTCTATCGCTGCATTTATTCCATCAGCGATCTGCTTGGCATAGCTTCTTGCTATAACTTCCTGTTCATAAGTCATTCCACCATTTCCGTGCTTAGCCTTAGGAATAACCACCACAGACTGATCGCCTGTAGGAACTACATACTCTGTACTGTCACCAATAAGTCTGTTGGCAACTCTCTTTTCTTTTTTACCAAAAACAGCATAGTGTTCGATCAACTTGTTACCATCTGCTCCATAGGCATCACGAAGATCCTGATAATTGAGGTAATAGAAAAGCGGATTATACTCAGCACTATAATCTACACCATTATATTTTCTTGTGGCCTTGGAAAGAGCTGTGTAAGGATCATCAGCAGCATGTACTGTCACAGCTTTGAAATCACAGATTGTAAGTAAACTTACGAACAATACTGATAAGATCACACATAATACTTTCTTTAACATAGCTTTCATAACATCTATCTCCATCCCGCATTTAAAAATGCGCATAATGTACCTACAAAGTCCTACTAAAGATATCGGCATTAATCCGCAATATTTAACCTTTTTTGATATTTTTATGCAAAAAAATCCCATATCCATGGGATATGGGATGATTTCTTAGTGTTTTTTTGTTTTCTTATCTATTCTGAATGTAAAGCACATGATAGCTAAACTTAAGAATATTACGAATACTGCTTTCATGTTATTGATACTCTTATCAGATGTATCACCTTTTCTAGCTCCGAGAACTACTGGAATCGTAAGCTTTTTGCCATCATTACCGTAGCTGATCTGCTTGTTGATGACAATTGTCTGGCCATTATCATTTACAACTGAAGATGTATAATTTCCAGTACTATTAACCTTACTCTTAGCAGTTTCCTTAGCTTCAGCCTCTTCCTTTTGAACTGTTCCAGTACTGATGGTAGCATTTGGATCAACCAAGACCAGCTTACCTTTCTTGTAAGATATTCTGTACTTGGAAGTAACATCATTGCCATCTTCATCAAGAATAGTGCAGGATGTGATCTCGTTTGAAGATTCACCGGCACCTGTCTGGCTTCCATTAAACACTATGTTAGTAATCTTGTGTCCTGGCTGAAGTGATCCGGAAACAATCTCATAAGTATCATTTGTAAGTGTTGTACCATTGTCATTCTGTACTGTAGATCCAGCTTCAATAGTGATGCTCCTCTTAGGGCTTGCAGTAACAATACTGTTACCAGCATCTACCTTAGTCACGATCTCAGTACCAAGTGCTACCTTTTGTCCGTTGTCATCTACGCTGAAAACACTGATCTGGCTAGCATCGATTGGCTTCCCATCGTAAACAAATGGAATAGAAACATTGAAATCATCAAGGCTTGTGGCCTTAACAACTGCATAAGCAGCATCGATATTTACCCAGTATTTCTTGTTGCCATACTCAAATGTAGTACCTTCGCCGTTACTACCGGCGCTTACTGTCATCTTAAAATTACCAAATTTATCATAGACATTTTTGAATAATGACTTTGGGTTGTTCTTGTCTATTACGTTAATAGTGAATCCGCCACCAATAATGTGTTCTTCACCATCACATTCAAATTCGTAATCCTCTGGATTTCCAGGAATTGTCTCAAATTCAAATACCAGATCAGGCTCCAGCTCTACCACCGGATCTGTTGTTATACCCTGATTGGTTGAGGGATCATATCCCTCAGGGCCATTATAAACAGAGTTAACTCTACTTCTAACAACGCCATCAACATGAATTCCATAGCCAATGTATTTAATAACATACCACTGTATATACTGAGTCTTGGGATCAAACTCTGGATATACGCTCTCAATTTCAGCTAATGATGGAACTTTGTAAAGTGCATCATAAACAGCATTCCTAACTGTAATATCTACCTCTTCCATAGTTGACTCGTCATCACTGCCATAGATAAAAGTATCGTAGTTAATATTATTTTTTGATGCGCCGGATATATATATTCCATCTGCGAAGCCACTATAATCCAGCGAATAAAAATCCTGCGGAATAGAAGAATCCTTCTTCAGATAGAAAAAGACCCCAAAACCGTTTGAATCATCACCGCTGGCATTTTCTCCTTTTTCTTGACCTTTAGCATCGGGATTCTGATCTTGAATATTTATAGTAGACCCTAAATTTGGTGCATCACCATTTGTGATACTTTCAGTAGATCCTAGATTTGATGCATCATCATTTTTGACAGTTTCTGTAGAACCTATATTTGATGCATCATCAGGTATTGAAGTAGATGTTGTCGAAGCAAGACCTGCTCCGTCATCTTCAGCAAATACGAATAAACTCGCACTTTCGTTCCCCAAAACAAAAAGTGCCAGCATAGCTGCAACTATAAGCTTAAGCGCTGTGCCCCTAATCCTTTTCATTACTCTCTCCCAATCCAAGTATAAATACTGTTAATATAATACCAAATAAGGGGCTAAACTTTCAATCAAAACTTGATAATTTTTGTTACTTGTCATCCCCGCTATCATCATAGAAAATCTGCTCTTTATCCTCAATCTTCTTTGACAATTTCTTAGCCAGGAATCTGAATATTTTAGGAGCTTTTTTGCCGCCTCGGATAATTGCAAATATAATAAGTGAAACAAGCAAAACGCATGCAATAACTATAGCGATAATGACATACTTAATCAAAGATACCGCAAGCTTGGCTCTGGGGAATCTTACTTTAAGTGTGAACTCATTACCAGCGATATCATAGGTGCTGTAGTCACCTATCTCACCAGTCTTTTCTAGAAGTTCTTCGCCATCTGCTGTGACCAGATATACTTCATACTCACCAAGTTCTTCTACGACCTTGCTGTTTGGCCTATATCTGATCTGATGCTCCTTGGCGCCATCATCAGGAATTGTAACCTTAAGCGTGGTGTAGTTTTTGAGAGTATCTGCGTCATAATCCTTGATTGTTGTGAAATTCTTTACATCAAAAGAATTCTGTCTTTCAACTACAAGCTTATCGTCAGCCTTAAAGCTTCCATCCACAAGAAGCTCACTCTGAAAAACAGAGTCGTCACTAACTCCCACATTTGCTTCAGATATAGTTGTTCTAAATCTATGATATGTAGCAGTTATCACCTGATCAGTTCGAAGAGAATCAACAAAAGGCTTATCCCATGTGACATAAAAGCCTTCTTTAGGGTTGGTCTTTGGGTAATTTGCTTCATCAAGGCCATCGCCAAATTTCTTGCTTTCCTTCTTTATGACCTCTTTGCCCTCTTCCAGATCATCATCCTCAACTACATAAGTAACTGTAAGATTGGTGATGTCATATGGAATTCCATTGTCGTTGTAGGACACCGGTTCTGCCTTGAGCGAGTAGCTGATTCTGTCGATACCAGCCAGCTCGTCGCTGACAAAGAAATTGTTCCTTACTTCACCTTCATCACTGACATGACCAGCGATAGCACCATACCAGCTCTCTGTGTCCTCGATATCTACCAAGGATACGCAGTCACGAATATTGGTTCCGTCTCCAACAATTCCACCTACATAACTAGCACCGCTTAAGATTCCCTTGGACCTTGAATTTACAATGTATGACAAAGAGCTACCGCAGACGCCACCTACATACTCACCGGAATTGGATTTTAAATTACCATAGTTTGCACAGCCTATGATAGTTCCCATCTCCTGGAGTCCGCAGATGCCACCTATATAGCTCTTTTCACCCTCAGAAGTGCTATAATTCCTGTTATCTCTAAGAACACACTTGGAGATAAAAGAGGTGTTAAGCTTGGAATCATTAATTCCTGTGACATCGCTCTCTGCATCAAAGTCATACTCGATAGCCATGGTACCTGCTATACCAGAAGTATCAATATCTCCATAAACTGTGCCATAATTTATACACTTATCTACGGTTGCATCAGTACAGATAAGGGCTTCCTCAAGGGATACATCTTCAAAGGTGTTGGAATAATCCATCTCCAAGACGCCATCGATAGCGTCAGTATAAAGATTCATTATGACATTAAACTGGTCTGCTATGTCCTGCAGATCATCTACGATGACGTCTGTAGCGCTATTCATCTCATTATTAAGAAGCCCAAAATTATCGTTCATTCCCTGCATGTTATCTGCAAGAGAGGTTGTATGAGCCTTGTACTGCGCGCTGAACTGAGGAAAAGAGATAGCGCCACGTCCTGCAAGGTTTTTAACAATTCCACGTGCACTATCTCCTGCAGACTCAAGATTATCAGCTGCACTCTCAATAGCCCCCATAGCCTTTAAGGCATCTCCTCTTGCTGCATCTGCCATAAAAGGAAGGTAGTAGATAGTAAGGCTCCTTACCTGTTCTGTAGCGTCGTTAAGATCTCTTGTATAAGCAAGAGCACCTTCCTGATCATCCACAGGACTTCTATATTTTGCTTTGGCATAGGCATCTGCCTTAGGTTCTGCATCTGCAAGTGCAGCAGAATTAAGATCTTTATCATCTGTAGAATTATTATCTGGGAAAAGCCTGTCATCAGTACTATGTCTCCAGGTTCCTGTCACATTATAGGACTCAACAAGCTTCTCAGCAGTCGATACATCCGTTCCAAAAGGCATACTATATTGCAGGTCAGTAGTATCACCATAATCACCTCTATGCTGTTCCACATAGCGGTTATAGTATGCTGTTCCTGCATCTCTAGAAAGATTTGCATACTGACTTGCCAAGATTTCCAGAGTATCCTTGGCATCTTGATATTTCTTTTTATCAGGATCTGACATATACTGCTCAAGCCCTAGGTCATTTACAGTGTCCTTGAGACTTGATGCTGCATCGGATGCATTGCCTATTGCAGCATTGGTCTGATCCATAAGTCCATCATCCTTGGATGACTCTTCCATCACGTACTGGACTCTGGAAAAAGCTTCAGAAGTAGCACCAGATACTCCATTTGCAAAGTCTGTAGTCTCATTTGCTATAAATCTCACATCTTCAATAGCACTGGACGTAAACTGTTGAATTACGTTTAATCTGTTGGTAATGGTATTTGACTGTTTCTTGGTATCCTGAAGGGTTGTTGTAACTCTGTCATGGAGTTCACTTATAGCCACATTTAGCTGATAGGCCACATCAGTACTAAGATCCACAGTAACATAGGGCTCCGCCTGACCTACAATGCCACCCACATCTTTTCTTCCGTGAATAACTGCATTATTGGTGCATCTATAGACATAGCCAGACTGTCTTCCTGCAATTCCTCCGATGTTGTAGCCCACATGCTCGTATCCGACCAGTCCCTGATTGATGCAGTCAGATATTATACCGATAGAAAGTCCCGCAATTCCTCCAATATCAGAGGTTGTAATGTCAGCCCTTGCTTCTTCACTGCTACTTTCACCGTTTTTGATCATAGAAAGAACTTTGTTCAGCGTGTTCATGCTGTCAATAGTGATCTGAGTATCTACATTTGTGGTATTTACCGCGCTTTCATTGATGCATTTAGAGATATTGCCCATATTTTCGCCAGCTACACCACCAGCAAAGTGAACGCCTTTGATATATCCTGTAACTGAGCAGTTTGTTATATTACCAGTCAGCTCATTCATTCCGGCAATACCACCAACATAGTCATCGCCAGAAACTACGCCTTCAAATGTAAGGTTATTCAAAAGGCCATAGTTGTCTGCAACGATTCCGCCTACAATGATCTGGCTTCCTGCTGGAATTACCGTGCCCTTTACATTAAGGTCAGAGATGACGCCCGTAGATTGCACATTTGAGAAAAGAGCTACATAAGACATATCGCTCTTAATAGCCATATCGCTTATGCTATGACCTTGTCCATCAAACACTCCGCCAAAAGTTGGCACTCCATTAAAAGACACTCCAAGAAGTGAAATGTCTTCTGTTAAGATCACCTTTTTGTTAACTGACCAGGTATCAAGCTTACATTTTTCTGCAAAATCTAGGAATTCCTCGGTTGTTCCAATCTTTATTTCTTCTATTTCTTCGGGAATGAGAGCATTTAATTCTTCTCTTATGTCTTCATCGACATCTTTCTGTTCTTCTAGTGCTCCCGTTTGTGTTCCTGTTGATACACCTGAAGTCCTGGGCTTTTCGTCATTTTCCTCTGCGCATACTGATAATACCGACTCAGTAAAAAGAACTATTCCCAAAAGGAGCATACATAATCTCTTTTTCATATCAGATATCCTCCCCTTCTGTGTAGTAGAATTCACCGTTTTCAACATCCACTGTATCATCTTCCATGGACGTAATATCACCATTTTCTATATAGGCACTTACCTTTCCTTTAACGACGCCATGAACGATACCCGTTACATTACCTTCAATTCGACCTCTTACAAAGCCGTCAATTCGCATTGTTCCGGTCCTCTGCTTAATTTGAAGCGGCATATTCATGACAAAGGCTGTAAGTTCAATGACTTTATCGCCCACAAGCAATATCTGTGGCAAAACAAACATGGTGACAAAGATTGATATAATAGTTCCTCTTCCAAGACACTTTCCAATACCATAAATAGCGCAATCAGAGGTCATCTTACCAATGAGAGTGCCAGCAACAGCCAACATGGTACCTGAGGTTATGATCGTAGGAAACGAAAGATTCATAGTATCGATGATAGCATCTCTTTTACCCATAGTTCCTCTAAGCTCCGTATATCTGCCTGCTATAACGATGGCATAATCGATGTTAGCACCCATCTGGATTGAACTTACGATAAGGTATCCCAGGAAGAACAAGTTGTCATGCTGGATTGCAGGAATAGAAAAGTTGATCCAGATACAGCCCTGAATTACTGCGATCAGGAGTACTGGCATACCTGCCGATTTAAATGTAAAAAGAAGCACCACAAGAACCGCAAGTATTGAAATGACGCCAGTTACAGTGTTATCTCTGGCAAAGCACTTCTTAAGATCAAACTGGCTGACGGATTCGCCAACAACGTATATCTTGTCTGCATCATAGTACTTCTCTGTAATCTTGTGGAGCGTTCCGATAAAATTAAAGGTCTCAGGAGATTCCTGAGGAAGGTTTACGTAGACCAGGATTCTTGAATATTCCTCGCCTTGAAGCTGTTTCTTGGCAAAATTCATCATCCTGTTGGCGTCTTCTAGCTTCTTCATGAGATTGTCGTCCAGGGTGACATATCCCTCTTTTACCTCTTCATAAACGAACATGAACATATCGATAAGCGGAACCTTGTAGTTGGCAAGGCCATTGACAGCCTTGGCGTACTCCTCATCATTAACAGCATACGCTGCGTAGATCAGCTCAGCTACTTCATAGTCAATATTTAAAAGCTCCGAAAACTGCCTTGGAGATAGCTTCTCTGTAAGCGTATATCCGTTTATAGCCTCTGTATTTGCAAGTCCAGTTATGGATGTCACATTGCCATTAGACAAAATCTCATCAATAAGCCTCTTTTCCTTGTCATAATCCCCTGAAGGAAATACAAGCGCCATCATATTGTCAGACGCAAAGTTGTCATCCTGCAGATTCTGTGCCTCCTGTACTGCATTGGTAAGGGGCGGAGTAATCTGAGAGTAGCCGTACACGTATGGTGTGTTGGAAGAAATCCTGTTGGCTATGATTATCACTACAACAAACAGTGGTGCAATGATATATCTTGTCTTGTAGGCGAATTTTCCAACAAATGGAATCTGTGGAATAAAGTTTTTGTGCTTGGTCTTTTCCATAAGGTTTGCAAAGACCATGATAATTCCAGGCATCAAAAGAAATACTGACAAAAGGCTCAGTAAAATAGCCTTGATCAGAACTATTCCCATATCTGCGCCAATACCAAACTGCATGAAAAGCATGGCTACAAGGCCACCTATCGTAGTAAGGGAGCTTCCTGTAATCTCAGGAATTGATTTGGAAAGAGCTATAATACATGCTTCACGAGGATTAAGCGTTGCATGTTCTTCTTTGTATCTATTTAGGAAAATTACTGCATAATCAACGGAAAGCGCTAGCTGCAGCACGATCGTTACTGAATTAGAGACAAAAGATATTGTTCCAAGAAGGAAATTCGTGCCCATCTGAACAAGAGCAGCACTTCCAAATGTCAAAAGAAGCACCGGCACTTCAGCATAGGCCTGAGACGTAAGAATAAGTACCAGAACAACTACGATAACTACTATCACTGAGATAACATTCATTTCCTGATCAATAAGCTCAGACTGTGTATCACCAAGAGTTGTTGTCAGGTAATAATCATAGCTATCAAAATACTCTTTTACCTCATCTAAGAGAATTAGGCACTGATCATCTGTCTCGTCATAGTCAAAAGTGATGTTAAAAAGTGCAGAACCATTGGCGTAATGAGCATCTGTATCATCCATCTCTGCTGAAAATACGCCTTCCATCTTTTCTATATCCTTTTGTATGAGAAGAGCCTGATCATAGGAAATATTAGCAACCATGACCTTAGCAGAGCCATAAGTCGTAAACTGCTCCTCCATAAGTTCTAGTCCCTGATAGGTTTCTGAAGTTTTGGGAAGATACTTAGAAAGCTGGTTTTCTACTCCTACCCAGCCTCGTGCGATAACTGAAAATATGCAGACAATTGCATATATAAGGAAAAAAAGATTACGTTTATCTACAATAAATGTACAGATCTTGAGCATAAAACTATTGCCGGTCTTTTCATTACTACTCATCTTTGCCCCCTCGATAAAGATAATGTCATAATGAACGTCAGCAGGACGCTCAGCGGTATTATATTAACCAACACACCATATATTGTACACCTTTATTCATTTTGTAACAATATAAGCCAAAAATGAGCCCTAGGGACGGAGGTTAGGGCTCATTTTTTCTCAGACCAATTGCATTGCATCTGCAACTGAGGAAACACCGATAATTTCAATTCCTTTTATACTTTTTAGCTTGCCTGCCAGTGCCTTAGGAACAATGCATGTCTTAAAGCCCAGTTTCTTGGCTTCCATTACTCTAGCTTCTGCCATATTCACAGATCTTACTTCACCAGAAAGACCAACTTCACCAAAGGCAATAACATCATCGCTTATAGGTTTGTTCTTGAAACTTGATATGATAGCAAGACAGATTCCAAGATCAAGTGATGGCTCTGCAACCTTCATTCCACCAGCAAGATTTACATAGGCATCATAATCTGCCATCTGAAGTCCAAGCCTCTTTTCAAGAACAGCCATAAGAAGATTAACTCTGTTGTAATCTGTTCCATTTGCCTGCCTTCTGGGAAAACCAAAATTAGTTCTGCATACAAGAGCCTGAATCTCAATGAGGATTGGTCTTGTGCCCTCTACAGAGCAGGTAACGATAGAACCGCTGGCATTTTCTGGTCTTCCATCCAGCATGAATTCAGATGGATTGGTAACTTCTACAAGACCTTTTTCCTGCATCTCAAAAACACCGATCTCGTTTGTAGACCCGAAACGGTTCTTGACTGCTCTCAAGATTCTGTATGATGCATGTCTGTCTCCTTCAAAGTAAAGAACTGTGTCTACCATGTGTTCCAAAACTCTAGGGCCTGCAACTTGTCCCTCTTTGGTAACATGGCCTACGATAAACACAGTGATGTTCATACTCTTGGCAATTCTAAGAAGCACAGAGGTTGATTCTCTGACCTGTGATACGCTTCCAGGAGCAGAAGATACTGCCTCGTTGTACATGGTCTGTATCGAATCGATAACTATAACTTCTGGCTTGGTTCTCTGTATAGCTTCTTCGATATTCGCAAGATTTGTCTCGCACATGAACTTAAGAGAATCTGAAAAATTGCCTATTCTGTTAGCTCTAAGCTTGATCTGACGCAGGGATTCCTCACCAGATATATAAAGAACTTCTTTTTTGTCAGCTGACAGATTACCTGCCACCTGCAAAAGAATTGTAGACTTTCCTATTCCTGGATCTCCACCAACAAGGATAAGTGAACCTCTTACAAGTCCTCCGCCCAAAACTCTGTTAAGCTCCCCAATATGTGTATCAGTTCTTTCTTCGTCATTCATGACGATCTCAGAAAGTGACTGAGGCTTGGTATATTCTCCATTTGCAGAAGTATTGTTGATGCCAGCTCTTGAAGATTTTGACACTGGTTTTACTGTCTCTTCCACAAAGGTGTTCCATTCTTTACAGCCTGGACACTGTCCCATCCACTTTGAAGATTCATATCCGCAGCTCTGGCAATAGAAAACTGTCTTGATCTTTGTCGCCATTTTCCCTTCCCCCAACGTTACTCTAACATAAAAGGCATGCCATATTCACAGAGCGAGCGCTTTCTGTTAAATAAAGCATGCCTTTGATCATTGATCTGATATTTAATTATTTCTCGACTCTAACTTCGCAAAGGCCTTTTCCTGAAAGTTCAACGCTAAGATTGAGCTTGCCACCAACGTTTGTACTCATCTTTCCGATGCTTGTTCCATTTATAAAAACACTATATTCAGTATTCTCTAATAGACCAAGTGTGATCTGCGCGTCGTTTTCGCCTTCTACGCCGAAGCTTACGCCGTTTTCTGTTTCTTTGAAGTTTGTTACTGCAGTTCCTGGAACTGACTCATAAACGAAATTCTCGTTACTCTCAAGCTTTGTGATGTCCTTAAAGGTCTTAACCTTGAGTACATCTCCATTATGTTCAAAGTTTTCGAGTTTCTTTTTTTCTGGAAGCTGGTAGTTACCAAAGCTGATGCTTCCATCCTTTTCAGCACGTAATAACTGCTCTACGACAGCCATATCTTTCCTCCTAAATATTAAAAGAGTTTTTAGTTAATAACATTATAAGTCATGACACCTTAATGTAAAATTAAAATTTTGTGACTTTTTATTTATTCTTTGGTGTCTTTTTTGCTGGCTTTTTTCCCGTATTCACAGTCTTTTTTGCCTTTGTTTTAGCAGAAGGCTTTTTGGTAGTGACACTGCTTTTAGTCTTGGCAACTTTAGCTGGTTTTGTGGTCTTTACAGTAACTTTTTTAACGGAAGTCTTCTTGCCGTCTGCGGTTGTAAAGACAATCTTGTTGTCCTTGAGCCCTACAGTTACATCTGAACCGGACTTGATATTGCCCTTTAAGAGTTCTTCAGCCATTGCATCCTCAATAGTCTGCTGAATAGCTCTCTTAAGCGGTCTTGCACCCATCTTGGCATCAGAATGCTTGGTCACAAGATACTTCTTAACAGCTGGAGATATTGTAAGGTTAATATCCATCTGTGCCTTACATCTCTTACTAAGATTCTGAGATAAAAGAGTCACAATATCCATCATCTCTTTTTCTGTAAGAGTATGGAATACCATTATCTCATCAATTCTGTTGATGAACTCCGGCTTAAAGAGTTTCTTTACCTCTTCCATAACGCCAGACTTCATATCTTCATAATCCTTCTTGGCATCACTGCCAGCGCCAAAGCCGAGTTTCTTAGGATCTACGATCTTCTGAGCTCCAACGTTTGAAGTCATGATAAGGATCGTATTCTTGAAGCTGACCTTTCTGCCCTTAGAATCAGTGATGTGTCCATCGTCAAGGACCTGCAGCAGCACATTAAAGATATCTGGATGTGCCTTCTCAATCTCATCAAAAAGAATTACTGAGTAAGGATGTCTTCTAACCTTCTCGCTGAGCTGGCCTCCATCATCAAATCCAACATATCCTGGAGGTGATCCAATCATCTTTGAAACGGAATGGCCTTCCATGTACTCAGACATATCAACTCTTATAAGCGCATTCTCATCGCCAAACATAGCTTCTGCGAGGGCCTTTGAAAGCTCTGTCTTACCTACACCTGTAGGACCAAGGAACAGGAATGAACCGATAGGTCTGTTAGGATCCTGAAGTCCAACTCTTCCTCGCCTGATAGCCTTAGACACTGCCTTGACAGCATCTTCCTGTCCGATAACTCTCTTATGAAGCACTGATTCAAGCTTAAGGAGCTTCTCAGATTCTTTTTCTGCGATCTTCTTAACAGGAATCCTGGTCCACTCAGCCACAACCTCTGCAATATCATTCTCATTAACGATATATCCTGAAGAGAGTTCTTTTCTCTTCTCAGCACTCTTAACTCTGTTGAGCTTAGTAATAAGGCTTGTCTGCTCTTTGTTGAACTTGCCCGCAGCATCAAAATCTGAATTTCTAAGAGCATTCTCAATCTTGGAATCAAGTTCCTTAATTGCGTCCTCAACTTCTTTTACCTTTGGTGAAACTCCCATAGTGCGGAGTCTTACTGCTGATGCAGCTTCATCAATAAGGTCAATCGCCTTGTCAGGAAGATTTCTATCATTGATATATCTTTCGGAAAGGTCTACAGCTGCCTTAATTGCCTCTGGAGTAATAGTAACCTTGTGATGTTCCTCATACTTGCTGACAATACCTTTGAGGATATCCATAGCTTCATCTTTGGTAGGTTCATCAACGTTAACAGGCTGGAAACGTCTCTCAAGAGCAGCGTCTTTTTCTACATATTTGCGGTATTCAGAGATGGTTGTTGCACCGATCATCTGAATCTCACCTCGTGCAAGTGATGGCTTCAGGATATTGGAAGCATCAATAGCACCTTCTGCGCCGCCTGCACCGATAAGTGTATGCATCTCATCTACAAAGAGGATGATATTGCCATCTTCTGATACTTCCTTGATGACTTTTTTGATCCTCTCTTCAAATTCACCTCTGTATTTGGATCCAGCGATCATTCCTGAAAGATCCAAAGTTACAAGTCTCTTATTCTGAACTGTAAGTGGTACTTCACCAGCAGCAATACGCTGTGCAAGCCCCTCTACAACTGCTGTCTTACCAACACCAGGCTCACCAATAAGACATGGGTTATTCTTGGTCCTTCTACTAAGGATCTGAATAACTCTCTTGATCTCTCTTTCTCTTCCAACTACAGGATCGAGCTTATTTTCAAGAGCTAGTGCTGTCATGTCACGACTGTACTGTGCGAGAATAGAAGCCTTCTTGCCAGCCTTTGGTGCCATTTTTTTGCCAAGATCCTCTTTTACGATATTAGGGTCCTCACCCATTGCTGCAAGAGTCTCTGCATATATCTTTTGAGCAGGAACATTGAGTGTACTGATAAGTCTCACAGCAACATTCTCACCCTCTTTGATAAGAGCAAGCAAAATGTGCTCTGTTCCTGTCTTGTCAGCATGAAATCTCTCTGCCATTCTATGAGCTTCTTCTAATACCTTCTCAGCTCTTGGTGAAAATCCGTCTTTATCAAGAGTCTTAACATTACTCTCTGGAACGATGAGATCTCTGATCATGTCCATCATGCGGTTCTCATCAATTCCATTATCAATAAGGATTCTGGATGCCACGCTGCCATCTTCCAGAATAAGTCCCATCAAGATATGCTCTGTACCAATATAATTAAGTTTTAGACTTCTAGCTGTCTTCCTGGCAAGTTTAAGAGCATCCGCCGCCATTACAGTAAACTTAGAATCCATGTATTATCCTTCCTTTCTTACGAATTACTTTCGTAATTGTCGTATAGCTTATCTACAAGTCCGTGGATATCTTGTCTGTCAAGGCCTTTACAGATAGCTCTTGCCAGAACAACTGCCAGTTCAGACTGAGCTTCAGATAAGGCTTTAAGTTTATTGATATCGATAGCTATAATGGCTCCGCGCCTTCTATCAATCTTAACAAAGCCATCCTGCTGCAAAATAGAATATGCCTTGTTAACAGTATGCATATTGATCCCTATGGTCTCAGCAAGCTGTCTGACACTTGGAAGTTGCTCACCTTCACGAAATTGAGACGTAGCAATGCCCAAGATGATCTGATTGCACAGCTGCATATAGATTGCTTCGTCACTATTAAAATCAATCTCTATGATCATAAACGCCTCCTATTTTTCTGTGATATATTTAGTATAACAAATAATACAGTTTAGTCAAATAAGTGTGATTGTTCATATTCAGATTATATGCTGTCTCTTGCGCTCGTCTTTTTATGCTACTCCCTATTGTCATATTTCACTTCCTGTCACATCAAAAAGCATGTCAAAACCTCCATATTTTCAAATAAACATGCCATTTATTTGCATTTCCTACTTTATCAGCATGTCTTTTTCAAGTAAATTTGAAAAGAAACATGCCGCAAAACTACAGATTCACAAATATTAGCATGCCTTTTCTACACTTTTCGCCAAAAGACATGCTAGCACCAGCAGTCACACATCCTTTACACTCCACCTTTAGTCTAATCACATATATTTCCAGGCCTTCGGCTAATCTTCTCCTCTTCTTTCTCTTCCCCACCCACTTTTTCTTTAGCCTAATCCTCAATA
>NZ_FRDH01000007.1:16682-144500 GCF_900143205.1 Butyrivibrio hungatei DSM 14810
CACCCACTTTTTCTTTAGCCTAATCCTCAATACTTCCAAGACTTCGGCTAACTTCCTCTGTTTTCTTCGCCCCATCCCCCGTGGCGGCGTAGACGCTCAATCATCCTTGCTCTGCTTAACTACCCTTTATCAGAAAGAAAAGTCTTGTCAACCCTGTAGCCGCTTAGCGGTGCGCATTTGCGCAGGGTTTACAAGACTTTTCGACCGATAAAGTAGTTGCCGCAGAGCAAGGACAACAGCTGATAGCTTGAACAACTACCAGTTTTCTCTATATTCCTCACTCAATCACTTTAAATATAAGATTGTACTTTTCTCCATATTCCTTACAATAAGCTTCCGCCGTAGAACCCAAATATCCATGCACTCTGATAGAAGCCTTATCCCTTCTATCTGTGATGGCAGGCCATTCGATAAAGGTATTAGCTCCATGGAAATAGATGTCCTTAATATTTGGACAATCCATAAAATTCCAATAGGTTAGTCTCTTGCAGGTTTCAGGAATGTGTACCTCACTGCACTTGTTACCACGTATGGCATCAAGATCTATATCCTCTACAGCGCCAAGGGAAAGTTTTTCAAGCTTTGAATGTGTCAGAGCCCAGGCATTTAGGTACTTAACTGACTGTGGCAAGATAACCTTTCTAAAGTTTCTTTGCCTATTACTGTGATAGCAGGAACTCTCTGCAATTCCCACTGTCCCCTCTCTTACTACAAGTTCAGGCCTGCAATTGTCTTTAATATCTATAAGCCAGTCAGAGACATACAAACAATCATCTTCAGAATCAACAAATCTCTTTTCTATCTCTGTTCCAAGGAATGCCCTTAGGCCTACCTTTATTACAGATGCTGGTATAGTAGCCTCCGCCAGCTTTTTACAATCCTTGAAAAGACATCTTGGAACCACCTTTAATCCCTCATGTAGTTCCACCTTTTCAAGCTGAGGACAATTTTCAAATGCACTTTCGCCAATTTCATCAACTGTTCCGGCAAAAGTAACCTCTTTTAGCAGTAAGCAACCACAAAAAGCTTTAATTCCTATATGCTTGCAATCTTCAGAAATCCTAACTGATTCAATAGTTTTATTATTCTCAAAAGCACGATCACTTATGGAAGTCACATTACTTGGAATAACAAGGTTCTTATTAACGCTATCTGTAGCCTTAAACAGAGTATTACCGATATAGCAGATTCCGCTTTCAAAGGATATAAATGGACAATTATAGAAAGCGTTACTAGCTATATCAAGATGACTCCCAAACTGGACGTCCTTTAGATAATAGCACTCACTAAATGCACCAGATGCTACTGCTGTAACTGACTCTGGAATAACGAGTTTTTCTATAGACAGGCTCTGAAATGAATCCCTATAGATATGATTCATCTTGTATCCACCAACACTTTCAGGAATTACCAGTTCATCTCTGATCACCGCATCCTGCGCCGCTGAAGCCAATCCATCAACCCAATATGAACCTCTGACCTCCAGAGCATTTTTGGCATCATTCCAGATAAGACCACGGGCTTCATAAGCAATTTGTGGAGGCATTCCTCCGCGATCTATATCCATGCTGGCATTATATGATCTATATTCAAGCTCTACTTTTCTTGCATCTTCTCTTGTAAGAGGTGAATTCTTCCCATTTTTTTCAATATATGCAAACCAGCCATCTGCATAGATCATATCCCCATAAAAACTAACTTTGTTCAATATGTCACCCTCCCAACTAACTTAGGACATTCTTTTTCTTTCATTATGCTACAAAGCCCACCAGAATACTCTGGTGGGCTCTAAATACTATCAAACTATCTAATTATCAAATTACTTGTCATCGTCAAGATCAAGGAACTCGAACTCAAAATCATCATCATCACCGATGAAATTCTTGGCACGACGGCGTGGAGCTTCTTCTGGCTCTTCTGATCTTGATGGTCTTCTGGATGGACGCTCATCTGCATAAGCATCTTCTACTGGTCTTCTAGAAGGTCTTGAAGGTCTATCTTCTGGACTTCTCCTTGATGGACGAGCCTCTGGCTCTTCTTCCTCAGCAGGTCTTCTGGATGGTCTTGAAGGTCTTACTGTTCTCTCATCATCAGCAACTGCTCTTCTGGATGGTCTGTCATCCTCTGAAGGTCTTCTGGATGGTCGCTCAGGTCTATCCTCTGAAGGTCTTCTGGATGGTCTGCGCTCTGACGCTTCCTCATCCTCTTCTGGACGAACCCTTCTTCTAGGACGATCTTCCTCTTCTTCAGAATCCCTTGATCTTCTTCTGTTATCTGAATAACGATCAAACTCTTCTTCATCGTCATCATCTTCATAATAAAGCGAATCTCTAAGTTTAAGAGCAAGGATCACAAGTCCTGCAAGTAAAATAGCTATTACGATTGCAAGAATAATGATAACGGTCTTGTAGTTGTTTGCCTTCTTGTTAAGTGAAGGAACCTGCTCTGCAACCTGTACAAGCTGCTGAACCTGTACTCTCTGTTCTTTTTCGTAGTCATAGAGATACCAAGTATCGTTCTCATAAGCAAGTGCATACTTGCCATCCCCCTGCTGCTGAACTGTTTCCTGCTGAGTCTCTTCTGCAGGCTCTGTAGCTTCAGGAGCTTCTTCTCCTTCGCCTTCGCCTTCACCTTCTGCAACTTCAGCATTTTCTCCCTCTGCAGGAGCTTCTTCTGTCTGTACTTCAACTGCTGTCTCAGAGATATTAACAAGATCACTTCTGACAAAACCTGTCTTGCCATTGCTCATAGTGATCTGATACCACTTCTTGCTGTCTGTTCCTGTAGCTTCACCAGTAATTGTTACTGAATCACCCTTTGTAAGCTTACCAACTGAATCATAAGCCTTGCCAGCTCCTGAACGAACATTGCAGTTATCAACTGCTGTTGCGTTCTTCTGATCAACTGCTGTTACAGAAGTCTCAGGAAGAGTTGCTGTTGAAGCATTAGAATCTGTTGATGATGTTGTTGTAGTTGTGCTACTAGAATTAGTTCCTGTAGAACTTGAACTGCTAGAAGAACCTGACTTAGTTAAAAGATCGCTTCTAACATAACCATATTCACTCTTATTAACACGGATCTTGTACCACACATAGCCTGAAGCATCTGTTGTCTCGTCAACAATGTCAACCTTGTCTCCGTTCTTTAAACTAGAAACCTGTGTAGCTGTTGTGCTGGCTGATTCTCTAACCTTTACATTGTCAGTATTGACTGTACCTGTAGTCTCTGTATAGGCATATGATGTAAAGCCTGCTCCTACAAAAACTGTCATACTAACCATCAAGGAAAGAAGTATAGCCCCAATTCTAACTCCCAGTGTTTTTCTCATTTTACCTCCTTCGCATCATCGATAGCCTTTCCAATATCATGACGCATGTACTTATTGTCAAAGCTAACCCACTCTGTTGCTTCGTAGGCTTTAGCTCTGGCCTCCTCAAGAGTATCTCCCTTGGCAGTAATTCCTAATACTCTACCACCGTTTGTAACTATTCCCTCAGAGGTCTTTTTAGTTCCTGCATGGAAACAATAGTATCCATCTTTGCCTTTAAATTTATCTAAACCGGAAATAAGCTTGCCCTTTTCGTAGCTAACAGGATACCCCTCACTGGCAAGAACAACACAAACTGCTGCCTTATCCTCAAATTCCAAGTCTGTCTCTGCAAGCTTTCCGTCGATGCAGGCATTCATCACATCAATTATATCAGTTTTGAGTCTAGGAAGCACCACCTGAGCTTCTGGATCACCAAATCTGGCATTGTACTCAAGTACCTTTGGTCCCTCTGGTGTAAGCATGAGTCCAAAAAAGATAACGCCCTTAAACTCTCTGCCTTCAGCCGCCATAGCCTCTACAGTCTTTCCATAAATATGTTCACGGCAGAACTTGTCTACCTCTTCTGTATAGAATGGACTAGGTGAGAAATTACCCATTCCACCTGTGTTAAGACCTGTGTCTCCATCTCCTGCTCTCTTGTGATCCTGAGCAGATGACATAAGCTTATAAGTCTTACCATCAACAAAGGACAATACTGAAACCTCACGGCCAGTCATGAATTCTTCGATTACCATGTGATTGCCGGCATCTCCGAATTTCTTGTCCTGCATGATCTCTTTTACTCCTGCCCTGGCCTCATCAAGATCCTGGCAGATCAAAACGCCCTTACCAAGTGCAAGTCCATCGGCCTTTAAAACGATAGGAAACTTGGCTGTTTCAAGATAAGAAAGTGCGTCATCAGCATTATCAAAAGTTTCATAGGCAGCTGTTGGAATTCCATATTTCTTCATAAGGTCCTTTGAAAAAGCCTTACTTCCTTCAAGAATTGCTGCGTTCTTACGAGGTCCAAATACTCTAAGTCCCTCTTTTTCAAAAGCATCAACGATACCTCCAACAAGAGGATCATCCATTCCAATAATCGTAAGATCTATTTCCTTTTCCTTGGCAAATGCCACTAGCTTATCGAACTCCATAGGTGTTATAGGAACACACTCACAAAGTTCTGCGATTCCACCATTTCCTGGTGCACAATAGATTTTATCAACCTGAGAGCTTCTTGATACAGCTTCTGCTATGGCGTGCTCACGGCCGCCTCCTCCAACGATCAAAACCTTCATCAAACTTTTCTCCTCTAATATCAGAATAATCCAAGTGATTCGTAATCTTTTATAACTACCTTGTGGTCAACAACCTCTACCTTACCATTGGCAATAAGGTCAATAGCTTTTGGCATGATCTTCCACTCGGCTTCCTCCATGATACGGCGCTGTAATACTTCCGGAGTATCATCCTGTCTCACATAGACAGCCTTCTGAAGTATGATAGGACCTGTATCTGTTCCTTCATCAACAAAATGAACTGTAGCTCCTGATACCCTTGCTCCCCTTTCAAGAACCTTCTCATGAACCTTAAGTCCATAGAATCCAGTTCCGCAAAATGATGGTATCAAAGATGGGTGAATATTAATTATCCTGTTAGGGAAAGCCTTAACAACTGCTTCCGGAATCACTACAAGGCATCCGGCGAGCACGATGAGATCAGGCGCAGCGTCAGTAAGGATCTTCAAAAGAGCTTCGTTAAAATCTTCTCTTTTTTCAAATTCTTTGGGACTCTTAACGGCATAAGGAATGCCTGCCTTCTTGGCTCTCTCTATAGCATAAGCGTTAGGATTGTTACTATATACCAGGCAGATCTCAGTATTGGTGATCTGTCCACCTGCAATTCCATCAATAATTGCCTGGAGGTTCGTTCCGCCTCCAGACACCATAACTGCAATTTTCATCAGATAAGCTCAACTTTCTTTTCACCAGACTTTGTCTCACCTACAATAAAAGCTTTGTCTCCAGTTGCCTCGATTGCCTTAAGAGCTGCATCAACCTGTGAAGGGTCAACAGCAAGAACCATACCAAGTCCCATGTTGAATGTGTTGTACATCATCTGTTCCTCGATCTGGCCTTTCTTTTGCATGAGCTTAAAGATAGGTGGGATGTCATAGCTGTCTTTCTTGACTACTGCTGTGATTCCCTCAGGAAGCATTCTAGGAATATTCTCATAGAAGCCTCCTCCTGTAATGTGGCTGCAGCCCTTAACTGTTACGCCTGCGTCTCTAAGGGATTTCATCATACCACAATATATTCTGGTAGGAGTTAATAAAGTCTCGCCAAGAGTAGCACCAAGTTCATCAACATAAGTGTTAAGATTCTCAGCTGTCATATCAAATACTTTTCTTACAAGTGAAAAACCATTGCTGTGAACACCGCTTGATGCAACACCAATAAGTGTATCACCAGCCTTGATCGTGCTTCCATCGATCATGTTCTTGCGATCAACGACACCAACTGCAAAACCAGCTACATCGTACTCATCTTCCGGCATAAGATCAGGATGCTCTGCTGTCTCACCACCGATGAGAGCTGCACCAGACTGTTTGCAGCCTTCAGCTACACCCTTGACGATTGCTGCGATCTTCTCAGGAATGTTCTTGCCACATGCGATGTAATCCAGGAAAAAGAGCATATCGCCACCAGCACATGCAACGTCATTAACGCACATAGCAACTGCATCTATACCAATTGTGTCATGCTTGTCCATAAGGAATGCAAGTTTGATCTTGGTTCCTACACCATCTGTTCCAGACAAAAGAACAGGATCTTCCATTTCTTTGATCTTACTAAGAGAAAAAGCTCCGGAGAATCCTCCAAGACCACCTAAAACCTCAGGTCTCATTGTCTCCTTAACATAAGCCTTCATAAGTTCTACAGACTTGTAACCAGCCTCGATGTCAACGCCAGCCTTCTTGTAATCCAGTGCCATAATAAACTCCTCATTTCTTATATTTTCACTATCCAGAGTAATACCCTGTAATGTTTACGAATTAGTAGTTCTTGTATCCAACTTCCTGAAGCTTCTCATCTTTTTTGACAACGCTGTCTTTGAGAGATGCTTTATAGTCTTTGAGCTTTTTAAGAAGCTCCGGGTCACTTGTTGCAAGGATCTTGGCTGCCAGTATTCCTGCGTTGGCACCACCATTGATCGCTACTGTAGCTACAGGGATACCTGTAGGCATCTGAACAATACTATATAAAGAATCACGGCCTCCCAGTGAAGTTGTATGCATGGGTATTCCGATAACAGGCATTGGGAAGATCGCTGCGCACATGCCTGGTAAATGTGCTGCCATTCCTGCTCCTGCTATGATAACCTTAAAGCCCTTTTCTTCTGCAGTGTTTGCATATTCAAAGAACTCATCCGGTTCTCTGTGGGCTGAGATGATGCGCATCTCGTAAGATATTCCAAGTTCTTCCAGAATATCTGCTGCCTTCGACATTACGGGCATGTCTGAGTCACTACCCATTACAATTCCAACTTTAGCCATTTCATTCCTCCATTTTGCAATTACAACTTCTAGTCCATTGTATAATAGCACAGCACAACATATTGTGCCACTTTTTTATCCCTTCATGGGCTTATTTAGCTCCTCGGTTCCAGGCAGTACAAACCTGCCGTTTTCTATGATCACGATGCTGGAACCATCCTTCCTTACAGCCTTGATCTGTCCAAGTTCATCATAAGGAATAGTTATATCTGTATGGCAGCTAAAATATGCCTTGTCAGGATCTTCTTTACGCTTTGCAGAGATCTCGTTTTCTCTGGCAATAATGCTCTTTCCATCTGGATTGTAAGTCACATTATCCTCTTCATATGAATAACATGTATCGCCCACTGCAAAATGTGGTCCGGTCTTTTCCGCAATAAGGATTGGAAGCTTATCAGCAATTCCA
Source organism: Butyrivibrio hungatei DSM 14810 (assembly GCF_900143205.1). GTDB lineage: Bacteria > Bacillota > Clostridia > Lachnospirales > Lachnospiraceae > Butyrivibrio > Butyrivibrio hungatei. Next base: position 23,955 of record NZ_FRDH01000007.1, read on the forward strand.
TAATCCCTTGCAACCTGATATGCAGTTGTATTAGTTCCTATGGCAAATTCACCAATAGGAAGTGTCTTGTGGTTAAAGAGGATGTTATCGTTTATGTACTTGCGATTCTCCTCTTCTGAATCAAAGTTTGAACACTTGTAATCTGTGATGCAGCCATCTTTGAATGTGATCTCAAGGTTCTTGAAGAACAGTCCTTCAAGATAAACACCTGTAACATGGAGAACACCTTCTGTTCCTTTTAAAACAGGTGATGTGAACACTTCACCAACAGGGATGTTAACGTCTGCCACGCAATTTTCAAAGTTTGTTTCATGAGCTGGATCTTTGAGTTCATGAAGCACAACCTTCATATTGGTATGATTGTCGCCCATACCGGTCACTTCTACATATTCAGCTTCATCAAGTGCATCAATAAGTTTCTGCTGAATAGTCTGATAAAGCTTGTAATCAAGGGTATTGATCTCAACTACTCTGTCAAAGATTTCCTTGAAATTATCACCTATCTCAGGAACAGGGAATGCTATTATAGTAAAGCTTCTCTCCTTTCCGATGATGTAATCATTTACGATAATACTTGACTGGATCTTGTACTCACTAAGGAGCTTTTGCTGATTCTTGTCCAGATGAACCGCATTCTTATTAGGTTCTGGAGAAAAAGGCTTCTCGCCGAAAACCTCGATAACTGCAGGTCCTCCATATACATAAGCTTTTTCTTTAAACTTTTCACCTGCTGCCCTTACTGCCTCAAGTCGTCTGTTCACAAGCTGTGGATCAAGGAAAAGTCCGTCATCATCCTTGTGATCATAGTCAAACTGCTTGTTTGGTACAGCACCGTAGCATCCACCTCTTCTTGCACTTCCGCCCATGTAAAAAACAGACATCATTGCGCCATATATCGTGGACTTAAGTCCAATGCTTTCAAAGTTCTTAACTGCCTTTTGAACAATCCTCTCAAAGCCAAGCTGATAAAGAATAGAAGCTGTCTTTTTCTTGGAAATATCCTTACCGGTCATCTCAAAGCCAATGCGATAGCCCTCTGTGAAGGTTGTTGCCAGCTTATCGATCTCTTCTTCAGAAAGAGAATTAAGATGTTCTGCTGCCTTTAGCTCATTATCTGTTATATACTCTCCAAATCTGTAGAGATATCTAAGGTCTGAAAGATCACTGTTCATGATAATGTCTCTGTAGTAGCTCTTTTCCGGATCAACTAACTGTCCAAAGCGGATAACACGCTCATCTTCGGCATAGTCACTGTAGAACCAATACATTATCTGTTTGATTTCTTCATAGGTTGGAAGTTTATTTTCTGAAAGAGCGCCACTAAATGCTCCGTATATCTCAAGGAAAAGTTCCATTCGGATCACCATGTTGAACTTATCTTGTTCGAATGCACATGGTATAAGGGATCTCTCTTCAAAATAGAGAGTTGATAGAATCTGGCCAAATTCCTGACCGAGTTTTTCTTTTGCAAAGCTAGGATTACCGTAGCTCTTATGATAATTCTCTGGAAGAATATCACTGTAAAGCTCTTTATTTCTCTTTTGAAGGTCTGATAGAGAGTCTTTCTCCTTGCCTCCATTTGCTGCCCACACAAGGGTATCATCTATCATTAAAAGAAATCTTGCCACGAAGTTAAAGTAATCTCTAAAGACTTCATTTGAAAGATCTTCTTTTGCTATCTCAGCTATTCTTTCTATGGCAAGAGCGTATCTCTCATCGAGTATCTCTCCGCCTGTTTCAAATTCAAACATCAATTCATTATTCATAAAACACCTATTCCTAATAAAATAATAAAGATCACAAAAAGAAAGGCAATCAGGTTAAGGATGATCCCAAGATTTGGGAAAAGTTTGAAGATATCCTTCTCTGTTCTTGCCATTATTCCTAAAACTAATCCTATACACGAAAATATCGCCGCAACAAAAGCCGCTGCGGCGTATCTCATATTAGCCTGTCCCCCATTCTGGTAAGAAAAGAAAACAGACAGAGCCAGTGCAGATACAGACAATATCCCCAATACAGTAGACATGATACCCTTTTCAGGGTGCCTGTTATCAGTGAACATATATCTGTCACGTACTGGCTCAAGCTTTTTAATTTTCAACTTAATAGATCTAAATTTGCTCATTATATAATAATCTTTTTCCTGCTTCCAAGGAGCTTTGCTCCGCTGATAATAAGAAGAACTCCAGCAGCAATACCTGCTACTATTGAAATAACACCAAATGCGATATTAACTGCGCCTGTGCTACCTAATACTTTGTATGTATGTTCGTCCATTCGTAAACCTCCTACTTATCCTAATATCAGTTCTTGGCACCGTACTCAGCATAGTACTCGTCAATAGCCTTCTTGATGTCCTTGTTCAAAAGAACTTCACCATCAATTGGTCTGTTATAAAGATAGCTTACTACATCATCCATTGTAACAATAGCATGAGCACTAAAGCCATATCTTTCTTTGATCTCGTCAAGAGCGCTCATATCACTGTCCTGACCCTTTTCCTGTCTGTTAAGTGATACCATAAGTCCTTCGATATCGCAATCTGCCTGTTCCTGAATGATAGGCACAGTCTCTTCGATAGACTTACCTGATGTTGTAACATCCTCGATGATAAGAACTCTGTCGCCATCTCTAAGCTTTGATCCTAAAAGAATACCCTTATCGCCATGATCCTTGATCTCTTTTCTGTTGGAGCAATATCTGATCTCACGGCCATAGAGCTCGCTAATAGCCATTGACGTTGCTACTGCAAGAGGAATTCCCTTGTAGGCTGGTCCAAAGAGAACATCAAACTCAAGGCCAAATGTATCGTGGATAGCTCTTGCATAGTAGTTGCCAAGTTTCTTGAGCTGAGAGCCTGTTACATAAGCTCCAGCGTTCATGAAAAATGGTGACTTACGTCCACTCTTAAGAGTGAACTCTCCAAACTTAAGGACATTGCTGTCCACCATAAATTCAATAAATTCTTCCTTGTATCTTTCCATTTTTATCTCCCTCCCATTACTTAGATGCAAGCGCATCTGCTATATCTTTTTTCATATCAAGAACAGCACATCTGGCTGCTTCACCGACTCTACCGTCATTAAACTCTTTATAATTCTCACTCTTCCAGGCTGCGATGATGCCTCTTGAAGAATTAACGATAGCGCCAAGTCCATCTTTATTGAAGAAGTGTACCAGGTCTTTGCCCTTTCCACCCTGAGCGCCATAGCCAGGTACCAGGATGTACGCATGTGGCATAATGCCACGAAGGACTTTACCCATCTCCGGATATGTTGCCCCGACAACGGCTCCTACGTTACTGTATGAGCCGTCCATAGACTCAAGCCCCCACTTTTCAACCTGTTCACCAACGTGCTCATAAAGTGGACGACCATCTATTATTCTATCCTGAAATTCACCACTTGATGGATTTGATGTCTTAACCAGTACAAAAATACCTCTGTCTTCCTTGTTGCAGACAGAAATAAAAGGCTTTACACCGTCAGAACCAAGGTATGGATTAACTGTAGCAAAATCTTCGTCAAATCCTCTGTAAACCTTGTCACCAATCTTGGTACTACCAAGATGACCAACAGCATACGCCTCTGAAGTGGAGCCAATATCTCCTCTTTTGATATCTCCAATTACTAAAAGACCTTTCTCTTTACAGTAATCAACAGTCTTTTTGAAGGTAATAAGTCCTGGAATGCCAAGTTCTTCGTACATTGCGATCTGTGGCTTAACTGCTGGCACCAGGTCATAAATATTATCGATAATCTCTTTGTTGAACTGCCAAAAAGCCTCTGCAGCTCCCTCTAAATTCTCTCCTTTTTCCTGGAAACACTTGGTCTTAACTGCCTCTGGAATAAAATCCAGCTTTGGGTCCAAACCCACCACAATAGGTGCGCCTGTATTAACTATCTTGTCTACTAACTTAGAGATCATTAAAACGTATCCTTCCTTATGTTACTTTGCCCGCTCTACCTCTGAAGAAATCATCTATTGCCGCGGTCAGTTTTTCCTTTGGCATGGACTTAAGAAGGTATTTTTCAGGCTTGAGTCTGACAACCTTCATAACACTTTCCTTATCATCCTTGGCTGTAAGAAAGATAACCGGCAGGTGTTTAAGTTTTTCGCTCTCGCGGATCTCCTTGAGCACTTCAGGTCCGTTCATGACTGGCATCTCATAATCAAGAAGCACCAGATCAACAGGATTTTGTGCTAAAAAGGATAATGCGATCTTACCGGAACTAGCCATATAAACATGGTATTTAACTGACAACCATGTTCTCATCATTCTGAGCATAGCACCATCATCATCAACAATCAAAATCTTTTTTCTAAGATTTTCATCGACTTCGCTAAATTCCACAACAGAATCAAGCTGTGCTGCAAGAAGCTGCACATCTAAAGGACGAAGGTGGGTCTCCTGAACCTTTTCTTTGGCAATATAGGTCTGAGCTAATTCGAGCTCTTCATTATTACCTATAAGATATAGCATAAAACGTTCTGAGTCTATAGCTTCATTAAGATATTTAAAAAGATCTACATAATCTTTTGTCAGATCGCCCAAATAAAGCAGATAGATCCTGGGTTTATTTTCTATCTGTTGAACATACTGTGGCAGTGGACTAGCACATACTACAGAATAGTTCTCCTTTTCTAGTCCCTTTACTATAGCACCTACCATAAAGCTTTTTTCTTTACCAATAAGAAGTACGCTTTTTTCCATTAGGTATCCCTCTCAATCCGAACTTAATATTACAATATCCTTAAAAGTCCATCCCTGTCAACTGCTGCCAAAAGACGTTTTACATCGTGGTATTTGTCGGCATATTCCTTAGGTATCTGGTACTCATCAAGCATATTCATAATGTCATCTGCACTATCAAAATAAGAAGCAGCAACAAATTCCTTCATAGAAAGGAATGCCCCCTCAAGCTCCTTAGGATCGATCAGTGGTTTGTCGCTATTATCCTCTTCAAACAAGGAGCCAAGCTTATTGATATAACTTCTGTATTGTTCGAGAAGCGAAGGTGTCAGTTTCTCGATCATTTCTACATCTTCTTTATTTCCGCATTCTTCCAGATACTCTGCTTTATCTGCAAGATCTAAAGCTCCTATGGCTCTTGCAGAGCTCTTAAGGCCATGCACATATATTGTATAGTTTTTGTAGTTCTTTTCATTAAAATATTTTTCAATAAGACCGGATCTTTCGTCTATGGCAAGTCTGAAGTCCTTCATTACCTCTTTTGCCACCTCAGGAGATCCGCACCTCGAAATAGCAGTTTCGATGTCGATGCCATTTATCTTGAGAATGTCCTGCATTGCCTCTTTTTCTGTTTCCTGCTTTGGTGTTGTATCTTCTACGTAATCCTTGTCTCCAGGTTTTGTAACCTTATAGGAAGGTAGATAGCTCATTATCATCTCTTCAAGCTTGATTGGTTCTACCGGCTTGGACATATAGTTTGTAAAGCCCTCTTTATAGTACATTTCTCTGGATCCAGATACTGCATTTGCGGTAAGGGCAATGACTGGAACCTTTTTGTTTAAATTCTCCGGCATCTCTTCCATGGCGTGGAAGGTCTGAATTCCGTCCATTTCAGGCATTCTGTGATCAAGGAAGATTATGTCGTACTTGTTCTTTTTAACAAGATCAAGAGCCTCCATACCGCTGGTGGCCGTATCTACAACTATCTGAGTCTGCTTTAAGAGTCCCTCTACAACGGTGAGGTTTGTTCTGGTATCGTCTACTACCAGTATCCTTGCATCTGGCGCATGGAAGGTCTCATGATATTCATGCGCACTCTTTGCTGCATCCTCAAAGGCCTTAACAATATCGCCAACTGGCTCTGCATCCACTACTGTCTGTATTATGGTAAAAGAAAACTCGGAGCCCGCTCCATATTCGCTCTTGACCGAAAGCTTTGAATCCATAAGGTTAAGAAGGCTGTTAACAATGTTTATTCCAAGTCCGGTTCCTTCAATTGTTCTATTTCTCTTTTCATCGATTCTCTCAAAGGCCTGATCGAGCTTTTCTATATCCTCTTCTCTGATTCCTATACCGGTATCTGTAACGCTTACAGCAAGGGCTATCTTCTCTTCATAAGAGTCTTCAGGGTTTTCTTCTAATACTCTTTCGTATTTCACGTCTAAAGTAACGGAGCCGCGCTCTGTGTACTTGATAGCGTTTGTTATAAGGTTTATGATACACTGTTTGATCCTGACTTCATCGCCAAACAGGATGTGAGGAATATTTTCATCAACAAGAAGCTTGAGTTCAAGGTGCTTTTCACTTGCTTTGATGCTGGCCATATTGATGATATCGTTGATAAGTGACCTTACATCATACTCTACAGGTATGATCTCCATCTTGCCTGCTTCAATCTTGGAAAAATCTAGGATATCGTTTATAAGTGCCAAAAGAGTCTTACCAGAACTCTGAATGTCCTTGGCATATTCAAGAACCTTTTCATTTGTGGTCTCTCTAAGGATCATCTCGTCAAAACCAAGAACTGCGTTGATAGGCGTTCTGATTTCATGGGAGATGTTAGAAAGAAATCTTGACTTAGCCTCATTTGCACTCTTTTCCATATTGAGCTGATCTTCAATACTCTGCCTTGTTTTAACTAGCTCGATATATTCCATAAGTCTGTAAAACGTCAGGTCCACTGCGTGATACAAGTCTTCTATCTCATCATTTGTATCAATCTGAAGTTCATGTACTTCACGTACTTTTTTATCAATATCTATCTCTTTTGAATTATAAATATCTGAAACTGCCTTAGATAGCGCTCTTATAGGCCTTGCTATTCGCCTCTGGGCATATCCGTTAAAGAATACCGCAAGTGGTATAACGATAATGGATATGAGCATAGCTAGCTTGACGCTAAATTCCGAGCTAAGAACCTGGTAATTAACGCTACCTCCTAGTTGTTGTACAAAGCCATCAGAGTCAGCAGTACCGCCTTCTAAGACCTCGATACTAACTAAGCTTTCAAGCTTTTCAGCGTTCGTAGCATGTTCCCATGACCTTTGTTCTAAAGAATTGTTAGTGCTGGAATTAGCCACTTTCATTGTAGGAATAAGTGTATTAGAAGCAAGCTCAGCTGAGATTCCAAGAATGATAGCTTCAAAAACAATGATCTGCATCACTACTGCTCCGATCTTGGACCTTCGCTCAACTTCGTATCTTTCATCTTCACTTAAAAATTCCGGTTTAACATAAAACTTTCCATTTCCAAATAGGAGCTTCTTTTCCGGAGTAAGCTTTTTAAATACCAAATAGACAATAAAGCAACCAATAAGACAACCTGGTGCCTCATTTAAAAAATATGTTACATAGTATTGGAATGGGACTGACGACACATCTATTCCTGCTAAAAGAAACAGGAGGATGCCCCAGAAATCTCCACTTATGAGCTGCAAGATAACAGACACCAATAGAGTTTTGTATACACTTGAAAAGAATTTTTTCCTGGCCATAAAATCTACAACACAGGCCAGAATAAGATAAACGAACACAAGATATGAAAAGCTGCTGTATACAATAGATCTGTACAAAAAGACCAGTAACACGCTGACCATTCCGGGAACAGCTCCGCCTAGAGCTGTCACCGTTATGATCGGTATGTATTTGAAAGCATAGAATATACCCGCAAAGGCCTGGTTCATGTCCTCTACATGAAAAATGTGCTTACTATAAAAGATAGTAAGAATAGACGAGATACCTATCATGCATAACTGAACATAAACCGATAATGGTAATTTTTTTATTCTTCTCATTTAATGTCCATCCCTGTGCATTGAAAACTTGTCCATTGGGTAATTTTTCAGGTTATCTAATACTTTTCTTTCATCCGCCTTGGCAAGAAGTGTTTCTCTCGCCTTATTTATTTCTGAAATATGCTTATGTTTTGACGGTCCTCCTACACATCCTCCTGGGCAAACCATACCTTCTATGAAGTCTTCAGGTAATTTGCCAACTTTTAATAATGTGAGTGCCTTCTTACACTCAGCTCCTCCCGCTGCACGAAGAAGTTTTATTCCGGAAGTATCTTCCCCTCTCTCCTGCATGCACTCTATTACAGCATTTGCAACGCCGCCGCTTGTGGCAAAGCGTTTACCCCATATAGATGATTCCTGATATTCATCAGTGATCGGTTCAAAAGAGATATCTTTTGATCTCATCAGTGCTCTAAGTTCGCCGTAGGTCACAACATAATCTGCATTTCCAGGAACTGACTTATCCTGAGACTCTGACTTTTTAGCGATACAAGGTCCTATAAATACTGTTACGCATCCTGGCCTTGTAGCCTTTAGATATCTAGAAATAGCGCACATTGGTGAAACTGTTGTGGACATGTTGTCTCTGTACTGCTCTGGGAAATGCTTTTTTAGCATATTGATAAATGCCGGGCAGCAGGATGTCGTCATCTTGCGGCCGCTGTTGTATGCTTCGCTCCACTCTTCAGCTTCATAGGCCGCCGTCATATCTCCGCCAAGTCCAACCTCGACCATATCAGCAAAGCCAAGCTTTTGAAGTCCTACTTTTATGGAAGCCATGGAGATATCTTCACCAAACTGGCCTTCCGTAGCTGGTGCGCACATTGCAATTACTTCCTTGCCTGCCTTTATCTCTTTTATGATGTCAACCAGGAAGGTCTTACTTCCGATGGCTGCGAATGGACAACTGTGAATGCAGTGACCACATTGAATACATTTTTCTTCATCTATCTTACAGTAACCATATTCGTCGTAAGTAATAGCTCCAACAGGGCATGCCTTCTTACAAGGTCTCTCCAAATGAACAATAGCGCTGTAAGGACAAGCATTGGCACACATTCCACATTCCTTACACTTAGCCGGATCAATGTGCATATGGGTATCGCCTGGAGTGATGGCTCCAAACTTACAGGAGTTAAGACAAGCCTTACCCATACAGAACCTGCAGTTATCAGTAACTGAATAAGCTGCAATAGGGCATTCATCACAAGCTGGATCTATAACCTGAACTATGTTAGTAGAATCCGGATTATAGGACGGGCTTTTTGCCATTGCCAGCCTGATCCTCTGCCTTACGATCTCTCTTTCTTTGTAGATACAGCATCTGTATGATGGCTTGGGTCCTGGAATTATCTTTAAGATAAGTTCCTCGATGTGCTCTGGATCATTTTTGCCTTCCCACTCCAGTCTGCACACCTGCTCCATGATATTATGCTTGAACCTGTTCATACTTACGTCATTGGTTACCATAAGAAATCTCCCCTGCTCTCTTACAAATTAACTACTCTGCCAAAATCAAAACCTTCGCCGCTATGTGACGTAATAACCAAAGGGCCAGAGCCCTGTTTATCTCTTATATATCTGATGGCCTCTTCTTTACTTTTTTCATCAAGACCTGTAAGTGGCTCATCCATTATCAATATGTCATTTGGAATACAGCAAGCTCTTACAATGGCAACTTTCCTTCTTTGCCCCCCGGAAAGCTCCCTTACCGGCTTGTCCAAAACCTCTGCAGGTAGAAGTTTTTCAAGCTCTTCTCTTGCTGTTTCCTTAAATATCTTATGACTTACCATTGTCACATTTTCAACTGCCGTAAAATCATCGCAAAGCCTGTCTTCCTGAAATACAGTTCCTGACACGATGTAAGGATACTTGTAATCACCAAGGAGCTTCACGCTTCCTTCATCCGGCTTATCAAGTCCAAGAATTATCCTGATAAGTGTTGTCTTACCGCAACCCGAAGGACCTGCAATGATGTAGCTGTGCTCTGATTCAATATCAAGACTAAAGTTATCCAGGACCTTTCTGCCATCAAAGGTCTTTGTAACGTCTTTTACCTCAATAGTCATGCCTTGCGCCCTCCCATAACATGTAATAACAGTAGCAATATCTTTTCACAGATAAAAGAAATAACTACTATCGCAATGGTCCAGGCAAAGAGCTCACCTGTCTCAAGGTATATCTTGGCGTTGTAAAGCCCATTTCCTATTGTTTCAAGGGGCTGACCGATGACTTCAGCGGCAATTCCGCTCTTGAACGCCATTCCAATTGCCAGTTTAAAAGAGCTCTTAAAAAACGGTATGAGCTGTGGCAAGTAGATATATCTGATAACATTCCCCTCAGGCATTCTGAAGGTGTGTGCCATTTCAAGCAACTTGTGGTCTGTTGCATCAAATCCCTCAAGCGTACTGACATAAATGATTGGGAAGACCACCATAGCACTTATAAAGATAGAAATATTGCTGCTTCCAAGCCAAATGAGAAGAAGTATAACAAAGCTTGCTACAGGCACTGTCTTTAAAAGCCCCACAATTGGTCTTGCAAAATCTCTTACAAGTTCCTCCTTGTAAGCAAGGAATGAAAATACAATTCCAAGAACTGTTCCTATCACAAATCCCAATAATATGTGTCCAAGACTGCTGCCTACAGACGCCCAGAAGCTTTCGCTTCCTGATAGTTCAATTAACTTCTGCAATGTCTCAATCGGACCTGCCATAAGGATCTTATTATGTATGATAATTGCCACCAGCTGCCAGATAACGATCCAGAAAAATACTGGCAAAGCCTTTTTGATTATTTTTTTCACCCTGATGTACTCGTTTCTTTTGTTATGTTTTATATTTCTAGCCTTATTGGCTCCAATGCTTACTTATGATTTATCATGCTTGCAAGATATCCGGCGCCAAAGCCATTATCGATGTTCACCACGCTTACTCCGCTTGCGCAGGAATTAAGCATTGATAAAAGAGCTGCAAGTCCTCCAAAAGCTGCGCCATAACCTACACTTGTCGGGACAGCAATAACCGGGCAATCCGCAAGTCCGCCGATCACACTTGCAAGAGCTCCTTCCATTCCTGCAATAGCTATGATCACGTTGGCGCTCATGATCTCATCCATAGCTTTTTTGTTGATAAGTCTATGAATGCCAGCTACACCAACATCATAGAGCCTGACTACTTTATTTCCTAAAAACTCAGCTGTCTTTGCAGCCTCTTCTGCAACAGGAATATCGCTTGTTCCACCTGTTGCTACAACTATCCTGCCAATGCCTTCAGCTGTATTTACCTGCTTACCTGCAACGGCCACCTTACTAAGTTCGTCATATGAGAAGTCTTCTATTTCACTTGTCATATTCTCTTTGAAATATTCAGAAGCTTCCTTACTCATGCGAGTGATAAGTACTCTTTCCTGACCATGAGCTAAGAGTTTTTTGGCAATCTCAACTATCTGCTCATTAGTCTTACCCTGACCATAGATCACTTCACCCTGTCCCTGCCGAAGACTCCTGTGAAAATCCGGTCTGGCAAATCCCATATCTTCAAATGGTGCTTCTTTTAACTTGAGAACAGCCTCTTCTATGCTAGTTTCTCCGTTCTTAACTTCGCATAAAAGCTGCTCAATATCTTTCTCTACCATTAACCTAATTCCTTTTTACCGCAAAGTTTCCACTAATAATATTTTATCATAATAGAGTCCACAAAACATCTACATTATTGTTATTTTGCGGTATGCTTACGCGGTGTTTTCCCTCTTGTTTTCTCTCACGGCATGTCATTTTCCGTATTTCCACATTTAGACATGCCATTATCTTGCTTTTTTCTTCTTATCAGCATGCCTTATCCTCATATTTCACAAATACACATGCTTTCTTTTCTTCAAATGTCAATTTTTGGCATGCCTTTTTCTACTTTTAACCATATAAGCATGCCGCCAGCCCCGAAGCCTTTCTTTTCCAACTGTATCGCCTGCGCCCCCAGAATCCTCCCGGTCATTTTTCATTACCTGCACTTCTCCAAAAAACTTGTTTGCAGGTAACAACTACCGCCACTCCACCACTCCCAGGTCCCATTTCATTACCTGCAACCTCTCATAATACTTGTTTGCAGGTAACAACTACCGCTACTTCACCACTCCCCGGCTCTCTTTCTTTACCTGCACTCCCTTATAATACTTGCTTGCAGGTAACAACTACCGCCACTCCACCACTCCCCGGTCCTCTTTCTTTACCTGCAATCTCTCATAATACTTGTTTGCAGGTAACATATACCACTACTCATCCTCTCCCCGGTCTCATTTCATTACCTGCAATCTCTCATAATACTTGCTTGCAGGTAACAACTACCGCTACTCCACCACTCCCCGGCTCTCTTTCTTTACCTGCACTCCCTTATAATACTTGTTTGCAGGTAACCCATGCCCTAAAATCCCCTCTCTGCCCCTCGGCAGAGTGCCTCCTTGTTCTGCTTAACTACTGCATATCAGCCGGGAGGGGCTTGTCAGCCCCGAAGCCGCGAAGCGGTGCGCCTAGCGCAGGGTTGACTAGCACCGGAGGGCTGATAAAGTAGTTGACGCAGAACAAGGACAACCGCGAAACCAACACACTTCTGCCCTCACCCTTAACAAAAAAGCCCCCTGCGCGCTAGCACAAGGGGCTTCAATCAGCTCAACAGCTATCTTTAATTCAAATGGAACACATGCTTTCCAAGGAACTTACCTACTACTGAAATGATAGGTCCTAGGAACAATGCCATAAGTATGATTCCGATATTTGGTGTTCCGCCAAACATGACGCCAATAACAATTACAAGGAAATCATAACCAATTCTGATAATGTAATAAGGCACTTTAGTAAGTACACGATCAGAAATGATCTGTGGCATGGCATCGTATGGAGATACTCCCATGTCTGCATTGATATAAAAGGAAACAGAAATGATAAACAAAAGCAATGCCAGGGCAAAGATCACTGCTCTTGAAGGAAATTCTGTAAAATAACGCTCTGGTATAGTCTTATCCCAAAGCCATCCAAAAAAGTCGGCGATATATCCAATAAATACCATGTTTGCAATGGTTCCGAATCCGATACATTTCTTGCCAAAAAGAATAACAATAACAAATAATACTGCATTTAATGCAAGTTGCCATGTTCCAAACAAGATTCCAAGTTTTCTTGAAATAGTAAGATTCATAAAAGTACAAGGATCTGTTCCAAGGTCAACCTTAATAAGGAATGAAAGAAAGAATCCCATAAGAAAAACGCCTATAAGCATAACAACAAGACGTTTCATAAAGTCAGGAGTCTCAAAATACTCACGCAAAAAATTTTTAACTTTGTTCATATAACCTCTACTTAAATAATTTATGATCAATTACTCTGCTATATGCAGTGCCCAGTAATTGTTTTTGTAATTGATGATGACTGGAGCATTTACAAAAGCTTCATCGCCGATATAACATCTGTCAGCTTCTTTATCGAAGGTGTATCTCCTGCCTTCACTATCATGCTCATTGATATATTCAAGTGCCTGATCAAGTGTCTCATCACCTTTACACAAATGAATGTTCATAACATTTCCTTTCTTGTCTTCTTGCCAATGAGTTAGTATACCATAAATATTCCAAAAAAATAGTCCATATTTTTATCAAAAAATAGCAAAGAAAAGCTGTTAAAGAATTAATCCTTAACAGCTTATTATCCATATTCAGTTGTAGTTTTTATCTCACACTCTTACCTTAACAAAGGCAACAGCTTTCTTTTCTTCTGTTTGCTCTTTTCTGCGTACCAGATCAGTTGTATGAACTGTGTACTCTGACTGATACTCGTCATCACGCAGGCCATCAGCTCCGAGCAAATCAAGAGCTTTAAATTTGCCGTATGATAAGTTCTGCTCCTTTGCCTTGATAGCATCAGTCATGATCTCTATGCAGCTCTGACTCATGCCTGTTTTAGTCTTTGCGGAACGTCTCATTATTTAATTCCTCCATCTCATAAGAAATATTTTTTCATTAAATGAACTGACGAACCAGGAACAATTTTTAACGGCCCCTCAACCTATTGTGTCCTGAAACCAAAAATTCATTTAATGGGTACATTATATACCTAACCCCTATGAAATGGTAGATACTTTATCGAGTTAAATTATTAAATTTTTATTAATTGGTTTATTGAAAATTAATTTCTAATTGTTTATTTTTGTACTCTAATTCGCTCATCTCCAGCAAGGTAGTTTAAAAGCGCCTGTCTTGCGTGTTCTTTGTCGGTTGCCTCAACGCTAACGGTAAATTGATAGGTATGTTTCTTGTGACCGCCAGCCTGTTCAAGCCTCTCAGCTTCTGCAATAGACTTATCTCTGGTATCTTCACTAGTCATCTCCATTATGTCTTCAATAGCAAATTTAGTGAACATCTCTTTGTGCCTCTCATCCTTAAGATATTCACCTATCAGCGCAAGCGTGTTTCCAAGATTCAGATACTCTCTGTGCAGGAAGGTCTCGAAATCAAGCATTTCATCATTTTCTCCAATTTCATCATCCTTCCATTCCAATTCCTTGTTCATCATTTCCTGTCTCTTTTCAGGATTCTTTTGCTGCCAGTCCATAATGTACCATTTCCAGATCTGCAAGCGCTTCCTGTTGGTCTCTTCATCGCTAAGCTCAGACATCTTCTGAATAGCATGTCTGACGCCCCTAGAAACCAGCGCATCTGTAGTATTTTGTACTTCGTAATTACGACTTTCAACTACAATCTTCTTGGCGGTATTTTCGATAGTAAGTCCCAATGTATCATGAGACAGACTCCTCAAGAACAGAGAGTAATCTCCATGGCGCGCAATAACAACAGGCCTTTCAGAAAGAATAGAATCTCTAAACTCTTTGAAAGACTTAAGCACGTCATCATTCTGAATGTAGCGAAATGTCCTGCTCATTACTTAAGATACTTCTCCATAAATTCTTGTATTCTACAAGGCCTGCCAAAATAATATCCCATCACATCTGATATTGGATATGCACTGGCCATCTTCTCCGTCTCTTCATCCTCAATTCCAGAAAAGCAGGTTCTGATGTTAAGCCTGTGAGTGAAACCTGTAATAGTCTCTACCATGTACTTGGTGGTAGGATTATCCTCCATTCCTCCTGTAAGGGAAGGTGCAATATTTATCAGGTCAATAGGCAAATGCCTTACAAGATCAAGAGTTCCAAAATCCGAGACATCCAGACCAATCTTGAGTCCACAGGACTTCAAAAATTCTACCTGGCTCTTTAAATGTTCCATTCCAAGCTGCCTGCTGCTCTGAGTCAGCTGCAGATATAAGCCGGTTGCCGGATATCCTATTTTTCTTAAAATGTCGATCAGAGTAGTTCTAAATTCTGACCTTTCAAGCTGCATGAAGGCCAGGTTTACACTTAGGAAAAAATCTCTTTTACCTCGTCTGATCTCGAGTGCATCCTTAAGTGCGTTTTCCAAGATCCAATTTCCAAGTAAAAAGAACACCGGATCCTGCTCAAGCCATGGCACAAATTCTGAAGGTGCCACTTCTCCGAAGGGCTCTCTTTCCCATCTGACAAATACTTCCATACCAACCAGATTCTTACCTACAGCTGAAAAAATGGGCTGATATTCAAGAAAGAACCCTTCAAAGCCGTTGATCACACTATTTCTGATAGCATCAACAAGCTCTATATTGCCCCTGTTGGTATCAAGCTGGTCATTATTGTAAATGATAAGATTGCCATGTTTTTGCGTCTTGGAATAGTCAAGGGCATATTTAGCGCTGGTGTATATGGCATGTTCATCAACGGTAGTATCTGTGGCGCATATCATTCCGCCGCCGATCTCAGCTCCAACCTTCTTGCCATTTATCATCAGAGAATCTCTGGTAAAAGACCTCATTCTGCCATAGAGTTTTTTCAGCTCCTCGATGTCCATCTGCCTTGTGATATAAGCAATTATGGTACCTTCGCCTCTGTAAGCCTTACCTCGTCCATTTCCTTCCTGCGTAAGCTTGGTGGCCATGGCTCTGAGGATACTGTTACCTATCATGTAACCATATCGTCTGTTAACATCACTAAAGTCTATAAAATTGATGAGAAGAACAAAATAAGGCGTTCCTGCTGCCTTATACTGTCTCATCTCATTTAGCATTTCATATTGATTAGGTAAAAGAGTAATTGGATCATTATTGTCCACGATACCCTTATTGATTATCGAGCATGCATAAAAAACCGGCTTACCCGCATAATCCTTGATAACAACGCCTCTGCAGGAACAGATCACATACTCGCCATTTTTGTTCTTGGCTCTGTACTCGATATTTGGATCTGTCTTAACCCCTGAATAGAATTCTTTTATATACTCAGCATACTTGTCTCTGTCATCAGGATGAATCCTGTTTTCCCACACAGAAGCTGCATTGTATATGTACTCTCCAGTAAGTCCAAAGTAGTCCACTGCATTCTGTGACCACCTGGAGATATTCTTTTCCATATCAAAAACGTAGACATATCTACTTCTTGAAGTTACAGCAAAGGTATCAAAGATTCTGTTGATGGTTTCATAGGTTCCGCCCATTAGCTGCCCCGTTTCTTGATGCTTTTATTAGTCGTTTGTTGTTGTACATAGCATCATCAGCTTTTTTCACTACATCCTCAAACTTTGTTCCATCCTCTGGACAGCGTGCATAGCCCGCACTTATGGAACCACGAAGTGTAATATCCCCTATTACTACATTTCTTGCCACATTCTGTCTCATACGAGAAATAACATTCTCATAAAATCTCTTGTCATGGGTTCCATGAATAACTACTACAAATTCATCGCCGCCAATTCTAAATGCTCTGTCCTTTTCTCTAATGCTGTTCTGAAGTCTCTTGGCTACAATATTAAGTAGTGCATCGCCAGTCTCATGTCCGTAGGTATCATTAACTTTTTTGAAATCATTCAGATCTATAAAGATCAGGCCATATGGAAGCTTCTTTTTGGATAATTCCTCCATGTGCTCCTGATAACTTCTAGGGTTATAAAGATTAGTAAGAGCATCTCTATAAGACATAACCTCAAGTTCCTTGGTATTAGCCTTAAGTGAAGAGAATGCTGCCATATTAAGAGCAAACAAAATGCTGATGATCAAAATGATTCCAAAGGCAGACAATATCTCATAAGCCTCCATCCAGTTGCTCAAAGGAGACAGCTCAAGAGTCCAATATCCGCCGCCTACTGTGCTGATCATAGCTTCAACAGGTGTCGCAAGAGCTTTTTCTGAATACTCCATGATGATCCTGCTGTCACCTGTGATGACATCGTTGCCGATCAGCTTGTACTCATAGCCTTCATCAGCTATTCCGCTAATATTCACATCAGAAAGAAAGGACGAAAGACTAATGGTAACTGAGGCAAATCCCCAAAAGTCCCCATTATTTCTGCCATCCCCAAGATAAATAGGCCTCCTGATGATGATGCCATAGCTGCCATCAGGAAGTTTTACAGGCGCCAGTATTATTCCAACACCTGTCTGTTTGCTATTGTCTAAATACACCCCTTCAAAATTATCATCGAAAAGATTCTTTCTCTCCGTATAAGCACTCTGAAGTGGGTATACATAAGTTACGATTCCACCAGGAGCAATGGAAATATCTACAACATCAAGATAATCGTCAAATAAAGCTTCTCCAACCTTGTAGAATCTCTCTTGCGTCAGGGCTCCGTTAGCATTTTTAACTTCAATCTCAAGGAGTCTTGTTATGTAATCTCTATTCTTGATCTCAGCTTCTATACGATTAGCAATATTTCCTGCCATAAAAGCAGCTCTTTCTCTTCTGGTTGAAGCAACTGAGCTAAGATAGATAATGCCTATAACAGTTGTGGCAATAAGAGCTAATACAAAGGTCACAAGACCAATTGTTATACTACGCTTTTTTGACATCATTTCCTCCATGATAAAACGATTCAACGTAATTAATTATACCATAATTGCAGGTAATTAAAACTCAGCCCTTATTTACTATTTCTCTTTCAACTACAAATTCAGAATCCTTGATAGCTTCAAGCACTGTTGTGGCATAGTCGGAACTACTTAAAAGTGCAGTAGTTGCATAGCTTTTATCCTTAAGCGCCTGATCCTCAAGGTTCTTAAAAAGAGTCTCAGTTGTGGTACCACTCAGACCTTCAGAAGTATTCCATGAAATCTTTGCTTTGTTATCCTTGCCAAAAAGATCTGCATGAACTCCGCCGTTTTGCGCATTCTCTCTTATCTTTTCAATGGATTTTTTGGCCTCTGATCCTGTAAGGACAGAGATATAGTGCTTGATATCCAGCTTGATCCACATAACGATAGCCAATACCAGCATAATAAGAGACATTGCAGCCATTAAAATTGACATGAGATTGTAAAACTCAACATTACTCATACTTTTTCCTTATCTGATCACTTTCCTACCTGATCCAGTGCCTGCTTAGCAGCCGTAAAGTTCCTCTGTGTCTTGCTTACAAGTTCCTTCGTACTATTAGTCAGGTCATATCTGGTCAGAATATCCTCATCAATATGTGCTAAAAGAGTATCCATCTCTTTTGACATCTCATCATAAGTTACACCTGCTTCAATAAACTTAGCAGCATTATTATATATCTGAGCAGCAACCTCCCTATAGATCACAAGAGCTGTTGTGGGGTTATCCACTTCTGCAATATTTCCATCAGAAATAGCCACAAGATCATCCCAGTATTCTCTGTAACTTATAACCTTGTCTCCACTTTTGGACTCAGTACCGATCGATGAATAGTACTGACAGATCTTGCCAAGTCTAAAAGCTCTTTCCTGCTTGTCTTTTGAAAGTCCACCATTGTCATTTACGATCTGAAACCACTTTGCAGCAAGCTGCTTGTTGCCAACATCGTCATAGCAATAGAAATATGCGATACCAAGTCTGTAGGCCACCTCAGAATAAGCCTGCTTGTTTGTTGATAGCGCACCCTCTACTGTAGTCTTGCCTACAGGTGAAATAAGTATCTTTCTAAGCTCTTCATCCTCTTCCTTTGAAAGAATATCATCAGCCAAAAGAAGGTTATCGATCAGCTCAAAATAGCCATCCACATCCGTTGGTTTTTCTGCTATAGCCTTGGCATACAGGTTCGCTGCCTCGCTTTCATCAGTAGTACCCTTTGCCTCAGCAATATAGTGCTGATAATATGCGTTAGCAAGCTTTCTGCTCTTTATCTGGAAATTAACGCTAAGTGCTGCAGTGAAAAGAGAAAGCACAATAATTGCAACAAATATGAGAACACTTATCTTAGCTTCCTTTTTATATCCTTTTTCAAGTTCCCTGTAGTTCTGAAGATCATACATAACTTCAGCGCAGGAATTGTACCTGTCATCAGGATTACTCTGAACGCACTTGCTGATGATGTACTCAAGTCCTGGTGAGAGCTGCTGATTCCAGTATCTGATCGGATAGAACTCATAAGGTGGTTCACTTGGGTTGTGTCCTGTTACCAGATGATACAGTGTTGCACCCAGGCAAAAGATATCTGTCCTTGCGTCAGTCTGTCCCATTCCGCCAAACTGCTCTGGAGCAGCATATCCACGAGTTCCAAGGTATGATGTATCTCCAGCCTTGGCCTCTTTATACTCTCTTGCGATACCAAAATCAATAAGCGTGATAGTACCATTTGGTCTGAGCATAATATTTCCAGGCTTAAGATCTCTGTAAATGATAGGAGTCTTTCTGGTGTGAAGGTACTCTAAAACCTCGCAGAGCTGGATACCCCACTCGATAACATACTCCTGTGGTTGCGCACCCATGTGTTTGAGCGCTTTTTCAAGAGTATTACCCTCAATATAATCCATTACGATAAGAAATCCGCCATCCTCATCAATAACATCCACAATACTGGGCAAAAAAGGATGTGATAGCTCTTTTAACAGATCTGTCTCAGTAATAAGACTCTGTCTGACAGTCTGGTAATTAGCTACTGCATCCTTCCTAACTTCCTTTATAGCCCAGGGCTTATTAGCCCTTTCATTCATAGCCAGGTACACTGTACTCATGCCACCTTGCCCGATGACACTAAGCACTTTGTACTTGCCGCCTACTATACTTCCAATCTCTAACATAGCATTCCTTTATTCTATACAAATGTTTATAACTGAAATATTATCTTTTTCGCCTCTTTTTTTGAGTATCTCAACTAAACGATCGAGGTTCTTTTTCATATCATCTTCTGTGGCACTACCTGGATGAGAAAGGCAACTGTTAAGTTCGCCTTGCGTAAGTCCTCTCCAAAAGCCGTCTGAACATAGAACAAATTCCTGTCCTCGTTCTATCTTGCCTCTTACCATCTGAGGTTTTACGCTCTCTGATACTCCAAGGCACTGAAGAAGCACACTCTTTTGTGGACTATTCTCTGCTTCCTTAGCAGTCATCATGCCTTTGTCTATCATATCCTGAACAACGCTCTGATCATGGGTTAAAAGAACTGTTTCTCCATTAGAAGAGCCATAAACTCTGGAGTCTCCGATGTTCATGATGACATATTCATCACCAATGACCAATAGGGCGACCATTGTAGTTCCAAGCATGCATCTATGCTGATTGCCATAGTCCAATATCTCGGCATTAATATCTAACGCCAAAGTTTGCCATCCACGAATTATCTCAGATATTATATCAAGAGTTTCTGTTCTATCAAGTCTTTCTGTAACATTTTTATGATACAGGGCCATAGGCAGCCCTTCAACAAACCATTTTCCCATAAGTTCGACAGCTTTTGCGCTTGCAACTTCTCCCTGGGTAAGTCCACCCATTCCGTCGCAAAGAACGCCCATAACTATCTTGCCATACTGTGCAGTACTTGCCACCTTAACCATAGTAGAATCCTGGTTAACCTCTTTAGTTGTGCCTTTATCTGTTGTGATGCTTATTTTTGTATCCATAAAGCCTTCCGATGTCATCTTTTTCTAAACATCAATATTCCGGCGCCTGTCGCAAGTCCTGCGCCTGTAGTACTAAGAACAATAATCAATGCTACATATGCACCCTTGGTCACTCCCAGCACTTCTGGCAGACCACCCTTGCCGTCATCTCCTGAGCCAATAGTTTCCTTAGTTGAAACTAAAATTCCATTGTAAACAAGAGTTTCCTTGTTTCCTGCCATATCCTCAGAAATGATAGTAACAGTATGTGTCTCATCTGATTCATTAATTGTCGCGCTTACTGTTGAACCTGCCTGAGCAAGCTCTTCGCCAGAATAATTCTGAACGATCTGTCCATCAATATAGACCGTCAGCGATTTAACCCCCATATTATCAGTTACATCAACTAAAAATTCATGAGCTGATTCTTTATACTGCTCGCCTTCCTTAAGGCCAACAGTTACAATACTTGGTGCTGTTCTATCTACAGCAAAGGTTATCTCTGCATCTTTTGACTTATTATCCTGAGTATTGGTAGCTCTATCCTCTGTGTAAACTGTTACTGAATAAACGCCATCAACTTCAAAGTTTTCCTTAGGAATTGTGTATGTATAAGTCTTCCAGGTAGTATCTGAACCCTGCTGACTAACTGTATAATCTCTATCCTTGGCAAGTTCGATGATATCTCCATCACGAGTTAAGTTAACATCTTTGTATGTAAGAGTATCTACATTGATCTCAGTTATGGTCACATCCTTTGGATCATTAATATAGTATTGATCATTGAGGACCTTTGTTCCATCACCAAGAACAAATACAGAACCAAAGCGGTTTACAGAAAACACAAGTTCCTCTTTGGTCTCATTTCCAGCCATATCTACAACAGTTGCCTCAAGAACGTAGAGATCATCCATTTGTTTTTCGTGAGCAAAGTCACTAAATGAAGCAACAAATCCATTCTCTGTAGGCTTTACCACACTTCCTGTCTGAACCGGTCCGTTGTTCGCGCCTGTCAATGTGACCTTTGTTGCTTCCATATCCATGTACTTGTCTACATAGGATACTGTAGGTGCAACTGTTCCATTATTAGCTGAGAAATTAGCTACTCCTTCAAAAGAAACTTCTGGAGCAGTCTTATCGATCACAAAAACATCTGACATATAAGTCTCAGATACGTTTCCTGCAAGGTCTGTACACTTGATAGTGTATCCGTATGTTCCATCCTGGTCAAAGGTCATATAACCAGTGCTTAGATCTTCTGTAGTAGCAAATCCTGTGATCTTTGGAAGTGTTCCGCCATCTTCAACCGGCTGAATGCCCACTTCTACAAGCTTTCCGTCAAATGAAAGATCTTTTACTCCAACTGTAGCAATTCTGGTGTCTTTGAAGTACTTCTCGTTATGTCCTTCTTCCTTGTCATAGGTAACCTTAATTTCTGGGGCTGTCGTATCTACTACAAACTCATCTTCATGGAGAACTTCTGAGCTATTGCCAGCCTTGTCACTACATACAATATCAAAGGTGTAGACACCGTCTTTATTAAACTCAATTGTCTTTTCATAAGTAAAAGTACCAGTCTGTGCCCATTCGCTCTCGTTGGCAGTGCCATACTTCTGCTCTAATTTAGGTTTAGAAGCCTCCTGATCAAATGAAAGATCCGTAACTGTAATCCTGGCTGTTCTTGCCTTGTTATAGTACTTCTCATTCATTGGCTCGTTGTTATCGATCTCCATCTCAACATCTGGAGCTGTTGTATCAACAGTAAATCCCGGGTCTTCTACAGTAGATGGTCCATTTCCGCAAAGGTCTACAGCTTCTACAGATACCTGATATATGCCATCACCCTCTGTTACAAAAGAAAGTTTCCAATCCTCCTGTCCCAGTTCGCCCTCAAACTCTTTAAGTTCAGTTGTCTGTTCGCTGCCGT
Source organism: Butyrivibrio hungatei DSM 14810 (assembly GCF_900143205.1). Taxonomy (GTDB): domain Bacteria; phylum Bacillota; class Clostridia; order Lachnospirales; family Lachnospiraceae; genus Butyrivibrio; species Butyrivibrio hungatei. Next base: position 46,556 of record NZ_FRDH01000007.1, read on the forward strand.
CAATGCTTATCTTTTTAACCTTTACTACTGAACTTTCAGTATCAAGCCATCTGTCCTTGATATTTACTGTGATAGTTGCATTTGAATTAACGTAAGTCTCATTTTCACCTGCAGGATCACCAAAACTATACTCTACATTTACTTCAGGGGCTGTTCTATCTATCACCAGATACTTTGTCCTGCATGAATTTCCATGTCCCATCAGGTCTTTTGCTGAAGCATAAATAACATAAACGCCGTCTTCATCAGTGCTATAGCTGTATTCCAAACGAGTAACCAGATCCATGCTGCCTAAGTTTGCAAGATATTCCTCAGACTCTGCAGTCATAGTTGGAACCAGTATCTTGGCATCATAAAGAAGCTCTTCGCCTTCTGGCTTATCAAAAGAAACAGAATCTTCATCTATGTCAAAATCAGTTATAGTAACTGTTCCCTGAATTCCATCCTGGAAAAACGCATAATCTTCATCTGCGTCCGGGTTCTTGATATTGTCGATCGCGATCACAGGCCCTGTCTTATCAATAACAAATTCGCCTTTGCCATCTTCAATCTTGCCCTCTGAACTGTAGGCTACATTGCCGGCATTATCAGTAAGAGCTGTGACTTCCAATTCATATACAGTTTCTGCACTGGTATCCAGTGTCTCTGTAATTACATAGTACTGACTGGATCCTTTTGCATTTTTATTATCAACTGTTCTAAGGTCATCTTCGCTAACAGACTTCTCTTTTTCTGTTCCATTTACTGTATAGGTAACAGATTTGAGGCCGCTAAGAGTAGCACAATCGCCGTTAGCATCTTTATCATCGCAGTTTGCAGGAACAAAAATAAGAACGTCTACTTTCCTGTTAAAAAAGCTCACTACCTTTTTACTCAGTTTTTTGAGTAGATTTTTTTCATTCTCTACAGTTTCTGCTTCAACTGTAACAACAGCTGTTGGGGCGGTGTTATCAATACTGCAGCTAAGAGTTCCAATCTGCTGCGATGCTTCATCTCCGCAAAACTTGTAGGCTACCACATAATCAGATTTACCTTCAATGTTTTTAACATTTGCTTTTGCTGTGAGCTTATAGATTCCGTTTTCATAAGACTTCTGAACATCTATCGCATTTGAATCTATGTCTGAGATGCAAACTGAATCCAGTTCTCTTACCGTCTGCGCTGTTACAGTGATCTCCGGAACAGTTCCTCCATTAGCAGACACAGAATACCAGTCTCCGTCCGATGTAACAGAAATAGTTATATTACCCGCATCCTCTTCCGCATTATAATAACAGATTCTTCTGTTTACTGTTATTTCTGAGGTATTACCAGCATTATCTGTTGCACGGATTCCTTTGATCTCGTAGTTACGATATGCATTTTCTTCAGGAACCCATGAATATGTATCTTCTATATCTTCCTCTGCCTCCATTAGGGCAACAGAGTCATCAGCAAAGACAACATAAACCCGGTTTGCATCAACCCCAGATGCATCATAAGACTCATCTTCTGGTTCAAGGTCCTCTACCTTGGCTAAAATCTCAAGTGGGCATTTTGAATCGGCATAATAAACTGTCTGGCTCTGTGAGTCTGTAAAAGAGCTGGCATTCCCAAAATTTACATCAGAAATAACTGGAGCAGCTTTATCCTCAACAACAGGTTCTTCTTCAGGCTTTTTTTCTGGCTCTTCCAGTTCTTCTACCTTTTTTTCTTCTTTTCCTGTTTTCTCAACAGGCTTTTCCACTGGTTTTTCTACCGGTTTTTCTTCTGAGTTTTCTTCTGGGTTTTCTATTTTTTTGTCATCAGCAAGTTCTTCAATTGGTGGATTATTATTTGGATCTCCGCCATTTTCTCCTGCCAATACAAAGACAGTAGCAAAATTGCTCCATAATATGATTGGTATAGCGCATACCAAAATAAAACCTTTACAAAAAGGCGACTTATGTCCCCGGTTCACTGTAGTTCTCCTCCTACAAAGCAAGTTCTCTACACTTAATACAGTCCCCTCTTCTGTAAATGTTGCAAAGAAATCTATAAAAATTGAAATTTAATTGCCTAATAAAAACATTTGTATTATATCGTATTGTTACAAGTACTGCAATAATTTTAGTCGTAATTACATGATTTATCTTGATTTTAATTTGTTAATATTTCATATTTATACAAAAAGCACACCAGATGTAGCTTCATCTGGTGTGCTAATTATTTGAATTACTTTATGTAGCAGTGAGTTTGTTAAAATATCGTTAACAATTATTCTTTTTCATAGTAGCTATGCTTATTACTTAACAACAATATTTACGATTCTGCCTGGAACATAGATCTCTTTTACAACAGTCTTGCCATCAAGCTTATCTGCAATGAGCTCTTTTCCTTTAGCAATTACTTCATCCTTAGGATCTTCCTTGCCAATATTCAAAGTAGCCTTAACCTTACCGTTGATCTGAACTGCGATCTCAACTGTATCCTCTACGCACTTGGACTCATCATATGTAGGCCATGGCTCAAAGGCAATAGTATTGTCATGTCCAAGGATCTGCCATATTTCTTCTCCAACGTGTGGGCAGATACATGAAAGCATCTTGATGAAATTCTCAGCATACTCTCTTGGGCAGCTGCCTTCCTTGTAAACTGCATTTACAAAGATCATCATCTGCGCAATAGCTGTGTTGAAGCCAAGAGATTCGAAATCACTTGTAACCTTCTTGACTGTCTGATGATATATCTTCTCAAGGTTGCCATTATTGTCATCTGTGATATTGGCAGGCTCAGTAAAAAATGTGTATACACGGTTGATGAACTTTCTAGCACCAACTACGTTGTTAGAGTTCCATGGCTTGGAAACTTCCAAAGGTCCCATGAACATCTCATAAAGTCTAAGAGTATCAGCACCATAATCACGAACGATATCACTTGGGTTAACAACGAACTCTGGGAAACGCTTACCCATCTTGATTCCATTCTCACCAAGGATCATTCCCTGATGAACAAGCTTTTTAAATGGCTCTTTTACTGGAGAAAGTCCATTGTTGTAAAGGAAGCGATTCCAGATACGTGAATATAACAGGTGTCCTACTGCATGCTCTGGACCACCAACATAAAGGTCAACAGGCATCCAGTGCTTTAAAAGCTCCTGATTTGCAAACTCCTTGTCGTTATCAGGATCGATATATCTCATGTAATACCATGATGATCCAGCTGAACCAGGCATTGTAGATGTTTCTCTTGTGCCCTTAAGTCCGTTCTTGTTATAAGCCTTCCACTCAGTTGCATTCTCAAGTGGAGCCTGACCATTACGTCCCTTATAGTCCTCAAGCTCAGGCAATACTACTGGAAGCTCGCTGTCATCAAGGAATGCAATGCTGCCGTCTTCCTTGTATATGCACGGAACTGGCTCACCCCAATAACGCTGTCTAGCAAAGATCCACTCACGGAAGTGGTAGTTAACCTTTTCTCTTGCAACGCCCATATCAACGAGTTTCTTGGTAATTGCCTTCTTGGCTTCCTCAACTGTGAGGCCGTTGAACTCCTCAGAATTTTCAAGGATATAGCCCTTTCCAAGGTAATCCTGCTTCTCGAATGCATGCTCAGAAACATCAACTGTTCCCTCAGCGTTATTAATAACCTGAATAAGTGGAAGGTTGTGAACCTGTGCATACTCAAAGTCTCTCTGGTCATGAGTAGGAACAGCCATAACCGCACCTGAACCATAGCTTGCAAGTACGAAGTCACCAATAAATACTGGCACTTCCTTACCATTTACTGGATTGATAGCATAGATTCCCTTAAGTGGGCATCCTGACTTAGTCTTGTTAAGGTCTGTACGATCAAGATCATTCTTCTTGAGAGTTTCATCGATATAAGCCTGAACCTCTTCTTTATTCTCAACACGGTCCATGAGTCCTTTAACGATATCTCCGTCTGGAGCAAGTACCATGAATGTAATACCATAGATAGTCTCAATACATGTAGTAAAGATTGAGAAATCTCCGCCACCTACAATCTTGAAATCAACTTCTACACCAGTTGACTTACCAATCCAGTTACGCTGAATCTCCTTAGTTGACTCTGGCCAGTCGATCTCGTTAAGACCATCAAGAAGTTCCTCAGCAAAAGCCTGCTGATCGATAACCCACTGCTTCATCATCTTCTTAACAACAGGATATCCACCACGCTCTGACTTACCATCAATAACTTCATCATTTGAAAGAACTGTTCCAAGCTCCTCACACCAGTTAACTGGCATATCAATGTGCTTGGCATATCCAGCCTCATATAACTTCTTGAAGATCCACTGTGTCCACTTGTAGAACTTTGGATCACTTGTTGCTATCATCTTGGACCAATCATAATCGAATCCAAGTTCTCTAAGCTGCTTAGAGAATGTCTCTATATTCTTCTGTGTGAATCCGGCAGGATGATTACCTGTTGTAACAGCATACTGTTCTGCAGGAAGACCAAAAGAATCATATCCCATAGGATGCAGAACGTTATAACCCTGCATACGCTTCATACGAGACATTATATCAGTAGCGGTGTATCCTTCTGGATGTCCAGCATGAAGTCCTACTCCTGATGGATATGGGAACATATCTAGGGCATAATACTTGGGCTTACTAAAATCCCAAACATCTGTCTTAAATGTTTCGTGATCCTCCCAATACTTCTGCCACTTTTTCTCAATCGCATGATGGTTATAAACTTCTGACATAAACCTAATCCTTCTTTCTTGTTAGCATATATACTACAAAATTTTACCACAAGTGAAATTGATGTCAAACAAAATGAAGTGGAATGTGATTTACAATTTTGACTATGTAATGTATACTTTTCACTTGTATTTATTTCATATGGCGCGATGGTTTTCTGTGCGTCGAATAAATATATTTGTTAATGCTTAATTTATTCTATTTTTGTTATTGGCATTTTGTTATTTTTGTTATTGGCATTTTTGTTATCGTGGTTATTCTAGCCGCCGAGCATGTCATTTTCATGGTTTCAGCCAAAAGACATGCCATTTTCCACTTATTTTATTTGTAGCGACATGACTTTAAGCAATTATTTCGCCATTAGCCATGCTGCTAAATAAAAAACTGAGCTATTTAGACATGCCTCGAACCGACCATTTATGTAAAAGGCATGCCCCTATAAAACTAGTACTAAAGAAAACAACAATTTTAAAATATAAAAGGAGTATAAATGAAAAAGAACTATAACAAACACAACCCAAAAGAAAGCGTTATTCCAAATCAGACTGTCATTGTAAAAGAAAGTCTAGAACCAATTCAAAGCCTTATAAAAGAACGCATTCTCTTTCTTGAAAGAATTGTTCAGGATTATGAAAGCTCTTTTCACCATATGCCGGATGGTTCCCTTGGAGTGATCAAACACGGAAACAGATATCAGTACTACTGGAAGCAACCTAATCATGCTTCAAGTGACAATTTACCAAAACGCACTTATATAAAAAATAGTGAAATTTCTTTAGCAAGCTCTTTGGCTCAAAAAAGCTATCTAAAGCAAGCCTACTCTTTGGCAAAAAAAGAGATCAAACTTCTATACCCACTTGTTGATCTAGATAAAGCCCCCTTAGTATCCCTGTATCACTCTCTTCCAGAATTCCGACAAAAGTTGATAACCCCATATGCGATCCCAGATAATGAATTCATAGATTTATGGAATAACGTTTCTTACCACAAACATGATATGTATGATGAGACATTATTCATTACCAATCGAAACGAAAGAGTCCGTTCAAAAATTGAAGTAAATATTGCAAACATGCTTGATAAGTACAATGTGCCATATAAATATGAATATCCCATGAGCTTAGTCAAAGGAGAGACCATATATCCTGATTTCCTTTGTCTAAATGTAAGAACTAGGAAAGAGATAATATGGGAGCATTTTGGAATGATGGATGATATCGGATATTTGCGTAAAAACTATGCAAAGTTACAATCCTACCAACTTCATGGATACATGCTAGGAAAGAACCTAATTACTACTTTCGAAACATCCAAGCAACCGCTTGATTCAAGGATAATCAAGGCAACTATTGAAACCTATCTTATGTGAGAATCCATGATCATCACCTATTCTCACATGCTAATTTCTGATCATTTTCTACCTTATCTAGTACTTTTGTTCACAAATTTTTTTAAAAAATGCAAGATATTGTGTTTGTCAATTTAGCGTTGATGTATTATCATTAATGAGTAGAGACACTTTTTTCTTTTGTAGAAATGAGGTGAATTATGTATATTGCCATGCAATGCGCTGATAGTAACGGAATGTTAAACACTGAAATATGCACATTTCAGGGAATCAGATATGACACAAGATATAAATCAGCGGTTATATCAACAGAACACCTTAACCATGATTACGTAATTCCTATGGAAGCTAAGGATTATGAAGCTGCCGCTAAGCAGATCATGGATGCAATGAAATCTCATGCTGAGATGATCAACATCGAGCAGGGAATTGTATGCCGTGGACGAAAAGGTGAGTCAAGACACGTAGATCCTCAGAAACTGGTGATCGTACCAATGTAAAAATACATAAATATATAAGTGCAAAGCTGTTATATTACTTCGCGCGTGGGTTTATGTGCTATATGCTTGTTCTGTACCTATCTTTGACATGCTTATAGTTTTCTTTACTCATGTAAGCTTATTTCATGATGATATACGGATGAATTTCATCCATCATAAAAAAACATCGGCATTCCTTTTCGTGTTTTTAGCTCGAATGGGCATGCCATTTTTTATTAATCTGTATTTTTTCTACATGCCTTTTTCTCAAAAGACTCGCTAAAAGCATGCCTTGTTCAAGCTAAAACTCCAAAATTGGCATGCCAAACAAATTGTTGTAAATCAAAAGGCATGCCCAACCTCAAAATCGCACATGTAAATTGCACAACCTCCTCATACCCCGACCAGAACAAAACGCCCAAACTACATCCCCCCAAAAAACAAAAGCCCCCTTCGCACAAAGCAAAGAGGGCATACAATACAAATATAAACTTACCAAGAAGTCTCACTTTCCCATAGAAGCTATAAGAGCATCGATCTCTGCCTGGCTGAGCATCTTGCCAGGATCACCGCCAGAAGGTGCTGCCGGAGCTGCTCCACCTGCAGGAGGAACATTCGCAGGAGAAAAACCGCCACCTCCACCTGCCTGAGATGACTTTCCCATGATGCTCGCTAATAAAGCTTGCTGTTCAGCACTAAGTCCATTTGAATCCATAAGCAATGCACCTTTCTTGTGCAATCCTGTGAAAAAGGACAATACACATAGTTCCATACTTACAATTATTGTAAATAGTGAGGTTAGATACGTCAACTAACCTTTTTATAAACAAATTTATAAATTTTTCCCATATTTGCAAATGTCCTTAAGGCAACACTTTTCGCAGTCAGGTCTCCTGGCGACGCACACAGCTCTTCCATGAGTAACAAATCTGTGACATAGCGCATTCCCCTCTTCTGGAGGAATGATCTTCCAAAGCTCTTTTTCCACCTTGGCTGGATCCTTGATATTATCAACAAGTCCGATCAGATTGCTAAGCCTGATGCAATGAGTATCTGTAACGATAGCAGGCTTACCATACACATCTCCCAAAACAAGGTTGGCACTCTTTCTTCCAACTCCAGGAAGAGCCAGCAGTTCCTCCATATTGTCTGGTACATTTCCGCCATATTTCTCATGAATGATCTTCATACAGGCTGATATATCTCTTGCCTTGGAATTGCCAAGACCACATGGGCGCACGATCCTCTCTATATCAGCCACATCAGCTTTTGCCAGAGCCTCAACAGTTGGAAACTCTTTATATAAAAGAGGTGTTATCATATCAACTCTGGCATCAGTACATTGAGCTGCCAGTCTCACGCTTACAAGAAGCTGCCAGGCCTTGTCATAAGCCAGTGTACACACTGCATCAGGGTATTCTTTTTTCAATCTCTCTATTACTTCCAGTGCCAGTTTTTTCTTTGTCATAGACCATTCCTTATTTTGCAAAATATAGCAAATTTGCATATGTTAAATTAGCATAACAATTCTTTCATTACTTTCCTCTTTATGCTATCATATTCCGAGCTAACGCTTTAAGGAATTTTGCAATTAATTTCATCAAAATTCCTATGGGAGGAGTAACATGATCAACTATTATAACGCTTTTATTTCTTACAAGCACGCTGATCTCGACAACAAAGTAGCCGCCGAGATCGTACGTGGTCTTGAGCATTATCACATTCCAAAGAAGATCCAGAAATCAACTGGTATCAAAAAGATTGACAGGATCTTCAGGGATAAGGATGAGCTTCCTATTACAAACGACCTTAATGACACTATTTCAGAAGCTCTAAAAAACGCTGATTATCTTATTGTCATCTGTTCAACCAATACCTGCAAATCAACCTGGGTAGAAAAAGAAATTGAGACCTTCCTGCAAAATCATACAATGAACCAGGTTCTTACTGTACTTGCAGATGGTGAGCCTTACGACGTTATTCCAAAAATGCTTTTAACCGGTAAAAGAAATGTCGTAGACGAAAATGGTGAGACAAAAACCATCGAAGTTCCATTAGAGCCCCTTTCCTGTGACTTCAGACTTCCGCTTAAAAAAGCAAGAGCAGAAGAACTTCCTCGTCTGGCTGCTGCTCTTATCGGCTGCTCATATGACGAACTTATGAACAGACATCGTCAGTACAAGATGCGCAGGATGACAGCCATCTTTGCAGGCGCAATGGCACTTACGATCGGTTTTTCGGGATATATGCTCTATAGCAGAACTTTGATCCACCAGAACTACATCGAGTCTCTGCGTAGCCAGTCCAGATTCTTGGCAACCCAGTCCACGACTGTATTCAGTGACGCCAACAGAATCGACGCTATACATCTTGCACTTGCTGCTCTTCCAACAGAAGAAAACAGTGAAATGCCTGTAACTCCTGAAGCTGTTAAGGCAATAACCAAGGCATCCTATGCCTACGTTTCACTTTCAGGATCAAGCATCAGTGCCAACTGGAACTACACAATGCCTAACATCGTAAGATCCTTTAAGATCTCACGCGATGGAACTAAGCTGGCAGCGATAGATGATGCCTGTTGCATTACAGTCTGGGATACATCATCTCACAAGCAGATACTTTCACTGAACTTTGACGATTATGATATTACCTATGAGTTTTTTAACTCTGATAAGATCTCAATATATTCAGACAAGGCATTCTATTTCTATGACCTTAATTCAGGAGAACTTCTGTGGAAAAAAGACCTCCAGGAATCCTACGGTCCTTCCGTATTTAAATATACTGACAACTCACTCCTTCTTGCTTTCAAAAGCGGTGAATTAGTGGAGTGTTCTATAGATGACGGCTCAGAAATAAGCACTTCAACCTTTCTTGAGAACAGAGATATATTGGAATATGCTTCATCACTGACTCTTTCTGATGACAAGACCAAACTGGCCTTTTCCATGAGTGCCCCAAAAGAAGAGAAATCAGATGAAGTCTTTAAAAACAATAATTACTATCTCTGTGTATATGATATGGAGACTAAAGAGCTAAAATCTGAACTCATAGGAGATTGTAGCCTGACAAGTATCACCTTCGATGGTAATAACAATATTTTCTTTGCCTGCCATACAGGTAGCTTTGGTGATGGAAGCACAAGATACAATTATTACACCTTTACTACCGATGACTTTTCTGAGATATATTGCTACTCCTCTGAAGACCTTACTCAGAAATGGACTCAGGAATTTGTCTGTGATGATGTAGAATATGACAGCTCTTTCCTCCCACTTGCGAATGGCACAGTTCTCTATCACGCTGGTAACGCTGGAAGCATCTATGACTGTGAAACCGGAGAAGTGATCGAAAATCATCATCTTACAGACTCTATCATTAATGCAAGTGATAACGACGGAGATGGCGTACCTCTTTATGTTGTCCGCTCAGGTGCTACTGTAATGCCAACCACTTTGGGATCAGGTTCAAAGGGTGTAGCCTCAATAGACAGATTTACCGACAAGCTTGATGAAGTCCATGTAAATGGTGCTTACTACACTCATCAGACTTATAGCCACGATATTATCAGCTATGGTGTAAACGTCTGTGACGAAGACTGGACTAAATTTACTAATTGTGAGGCTACTGATTCGCCTAGCTCTTCTCATTATTTAGATGATGATGTGCTGGCCCTTCTCTATGACAACGACGACGGAACAGATCTTGCCATATTGGATCCAAACGATAAGACCTACAAAACCACCATTACACTTAGCGACACCGTAGCCCCATACAGATTCAAGATATTAGGCACTTATAACAAGGTTCTTTATGTTGTATATAATGAGTACATTTCAGGAAACACTGCAGATTATCTTAAGTTAGTAAGTTATAACCTTGTGACCAAGGAAACAGAAGAAAAAGAGCTTACAGATAATTACACTCCAATGGATATCTGCTGTGGTCTTGTAGACAATAAGATAGCGTACTTTTTGACAGAAGATTACAAGTCATGTGGAATTTACTTACTTGACCTTGATACAGGAAAAGAGGAAGTGATACCGATCGAGGGACTAGAACTAACTTACTGCAAATCGCTTCAGTTCTTTGATAACTCACACCTTGCTTATTTCATTGGCGATACTGACGACAAGAACTACATAATCGATCTTGAAAATAAAAAGAGCTTTGAAATAACTCTTCCTGAGGACTGGAGCGGAACTACAAGCATAGCTGTAACCAGCAAAGGGGACAAGATAGCATTTTCTAATGATGAAGTAATCATTGTTAAAAATATCGAAGGCGAGCTCCTTGGAGAAATAGACTGTGAACATGTACCACCACTTGGAATGACATTCTATGATGACCCAAACCAGGGCGAAACACTCCTCGTGGCGTACTCAAACGGATCCCTTGCAAGATATATGTCAAATGACTGTACTTATATAGCAACCAGTGATCTCTCAACCTACGCAAATGACTCATCTGAAGCAACTTTCAAGTTTGATCAGGAAAATGGTTGCCTCTATGTAACAATGGATAAGCTCGTAGATATCATAGATCTAAATTCCTGGTATGAGACAACGGTTATAGAGGCTTGTCTTGGACACCACATTCCTACAGATACCTTTATCACTTCGTCTTATTCTGATTCAAAGGAAAGATATATAGGATACTTCAAGCACTATACAACTGAGGACCTTATAAATAAGGCCCAGAATATTATTCAAGATACAGAAATGCCTGCAAACAAGAAAGCTATGTATGGTATAGGATAAAATAAAATGTTAAACCAAAAGGGACGGCAAAAAGCCGTCCCTATATTATTTTTTACGAGTATAGAGCTGATCAAAAAGTCTTTCTTTGATGATATATATGTCATGAAGGTCGTCTTCGCGACATGCAATATAATCTCCGGGATTTCCCAGATAATATTTTTCCTCATCCCACATGGTAAAGATCTTCACAGTCTTTTTTATCTGAGAAGCAAATATCACAGAATGATCATCCCTTGGGATTATGGTCCTGGCATAAGCCAAAATCTGTTTCTTTTCACCGGAAGCACAATCCTTAATAGTCGGATTGTACTCAAGATCCACATCATACTCCTCATTGGCCAAAGAATAGCTTCTCTTAAGCTTCCTGGCATCAATAGGATATATCTCGCCTTCTATTCCTATCATCACATAAAGCTGATCATTAACTGTGATGTCTATGTCACCCTCAAGGGTTCTGATAGAAACCCTGGTATTCTCCGGGAAAATATCCGTAAGCTTGGCACAGCCTCTTTTACAAGGGATCTTAACATATCTGTCCATAGAGGATGTATCAAGCAAAGTATTCCTTGCGATGATCACATCATAGCTATCAAAGTACTCTTCCATTCTGTGCTTTATGTACCATTCAGCGCCATCTTGAAAAGAGCCTTGGATCTGTGTTTGTTTGCCTGCCACCAACTCAGGCCTCATGTTGCCACCTGCTTTGTAGATATGTCCTCCGCCACCGCCAACACCTTCAGCAAGAAAGAATGCAAGCTCGTTTGCATGCACTTCTTTTGCGCAGCTTCTGACTGAAAACTTGATCTCATCCTTTCCTACATAGTAGGCAAGGCACACGTCAACTCCTTCTGTTTCAAGGGAAAAATCGCTCATGACCCCTAAAATATTCGGGTCGCAGGGCTCAGATTCTATGATAAGATACTTCTTTTTGGCAAAAAACTCATATCCGAGTATGGCCTTTCCAGTGATCTTGAGCTCATCCAAAGACATATTGGAATTTCGCATCTTCACAATGAGACTTCTGTTTACCACAAGTTCATCCATCATATCCCTGTCAAGAGGATGGGAAACCTCAGAAAACTTATTTGTATCACAGTATAATCCGTAATAAAGAGCTGTGGAAAGCTTCATATCGATCTCATAGCCCTCATCCATAAGCATGTCCCACACTATGGTCGAAGCACTTCCTACACTGCTTCTGACTTCTGAAAGATCTGGAAGCTCCACAGTCTTTTGATGATGATCAATTACTGCTATAGTCTGTGCCCTGGTCATAGTGACATTTCGCTGACCATATTGGCAGTCCACTGTCAGAAGAAGTTCCACCTCTTCATCAAAAGAAGGGGCATACTCAACAGGAATCTGAAGCTCATCCACCATAATCATCAGGTTACTCTTTTTTATCCTGTTATTTCCTCTGTAGATGAATCTAATATTTTTGCCTTGATCTTTAAAATACAAATACAGGCCATATCCCGAAGCAAGTGCATCTGCATCAGGGTTATCATGGCACTGGATCACAATATCATTAAACGCAAGTAAATCTCTTAACTTCATAAACTATCTTTCTATAAATCATTTTAGCTTATATTCACAGGTATCAGGGTCAATCAGGAGCTCAAGATCAGCTTTCCTTGTCTTAGTAAGGCAAAGTCTTACATTTGCCATATCGCTGAAATCCACAAACTCTTCTGCCTTCTGCCTAGTGTTGCCACTAGCCTCTTTCCTATCTATAAGTCTTTTCCTCAGAAGCTCTTCCTTGGCAGAAATTGAAATGGTATAATCAGCAAACTCTGATAGATTCCTAAATCCGTCAATATCAGCTAAAAGGTAATTTCCTTCCAAAAGTACAATATCGCCATCAACTGTTATGGCATCCTCAATTGGATTATGAAGGAGCCTGTCATAGATCGGCCATTTGCAGCTCTTTTCCCTGCAGGCCTCCTGGATCTTGCTCCTAAGTGCGTCACTGTCAAAGGTTACAGGTGCCCCCTTGATATCAACCATAGGAATCATCCTGCCATTCACGGTAGTCTTGTGTGTCAAAAGATATTCCTGCCTCCTGTGAAAGCCATCCATACCTATGGCCTGTACCTTTTTGCCCGGAATTATCTCTTTTGATAATTCCTCCAAAAAGCTCACCAGCGTACTCTTACCAGCTCCTGGAGGAGCAGCAAGCATCACCAGTATCCTCCTCTTTTTATCATCATGCATCTTGGAAAGCTCATGCAAAAGAGGGACAAAAATATTGTCTATAGATTCCTGACTATAAGTAACTTCAATATCTATACCATTGATATTTGCCTTATATTCCATAAACAAAAACTCGCCTTCATATTTTTAGTTCCTACAATTTTATATGATTTTTCCTGTTAATGCAAAATCCTTGTACCATCCGGAATAGTCCGTAGATACAAGGATTTTTTGCCTAACAGCCTGCGGTTGGGACCGCCAGCCTAAAGTTTATTTTTATGCCTCTTTTTTAGCTTCGCCTTCTGGGAAGATGATCTTGTTAACAAAGAAGAAGATCACCATACTTACGCCGCCGTTAAGGACTGTTGTACCGATATTGTAAACAAAGTCAGGTACAAACTGACCTGCTACAGCTACCCATACGCAGTTGATAGAGTTAACGATACATGTGATCACACAGAATGCAAGGAAGTACCACATAGCCTGATACCATACCTTACCCTTGCTGCGGAATACGAAGTTACGCTGAATAGGGAAGTTTACAACCTCACCAATAACCATAGCTACCATGTATGCTGCAAAATAAGCAAGGCCGCCCTGAGCTGTATCATAGCCAAGAATGTTCCACTTAAAACCAACTCCAAATAAATTCACTGGAATGCCTGGCCATCCAAAAGCTCTGTCTCCAAGTCCTCTAAATGCATAAGGCAGGAACTGCAGGATAAGATATTTGAACACTGTGATCACGTTAGATACGATCACAAAAAGTCCGCCTTCCCTGATCCACTGAGCTGCCTTTGGGTGTTTTTCTGTAAACTCATTCCACCACTTCATAATAATAAATCCTCCAATCAAACATAAGCTTATTTAGCTTCTTTTATTTTCGCCTCATAGGCTTTGTTTTTCTTACTGTTTCTAAAGTAGCCACCTATGATCTTGCCAAGTCCACCAAAGAAACGACCATTCACAAGTTCTACAATTCCGTCGACCATCTCCATGCTGACAGCACCTGCAGTCATCTTGGCCATGGCTCTAAATGGCATGTTGTAGATAAAGAGAATGTTAAGATCAGGCTTGCCGCTCTCATCAGCTTTTTTCTTCATGGCTGTGAGACGATCATAAGCAAATCTTGCAAGTCCGCTCCTTGCATAATACATCTGGCAGATGGCATCGTTTGGTCCAAGCTTGCCGCTCCACTTTCCATCAGGAATGCTTCTTCCAAGAAGTTTCTCATACTCAGAAGCCTCTACAGACTCGATCTTGCCTGTATAGTATGAATGAAGCTCTGCCTTATCATAAGGCATAGTATCTGTTGTCTTAGCCTTCATGATGCTGGCTGTAAGCTTTATGTCAGCACTGCTTGCACCGATCATGATCTGATAATTTCCATCTTCTACTTCCCACTTATTTGTCTTTACATTAAAGTAGCGGAAAGTCTTGTCGTCAAAAGCAATTGAAACTTCCTTGCTCTCGCCGGCTTTCAAGTATACCTTAGCAAAGCCCTTAAGCTCTTTTTCTGGTCTGAAGACCTTAGCACCTGGAAGTCCAACATAGAGCTGAGCTACCTCTGCTCCGTCGAAGCTACCTGTATTCTTGATGGTAAAAGATACTTTGTCATCAGTAACCTTGATGTCACTATACTCAAAACTTGTGTAAGAAAGTCCAAATCCAAATGGATAAAGAACTGGAACCTTTGCTGTGTCATAGTATCTATAACCAACATAAAGGCTCTCTCTATACTCAGAAGTTCTCTCCTGACTAGGATAATAGCGATATGCAGGTGTATCCTCTAATCTTCTAGGAATAGTCTCTGAAATCTTACCGGAAGGGTTTACCTTGCCCATAAGGATATCGAGAACTGCGCCAGCGCCTGCCTGTCCATTAAGGTAGCAGTGAAGCATAGCCTTAAGATAGTGATGCCATGGCATTTCAATAGCTGAACCAGCACTGATAACACCAACAAGGTTAGGATTAACCTGTCCAAGCTCCTGAAGAAGATTGATCTGATTCTGAGGAATCCTCATATGAGTTCTGTCCATTCCCTCAGACTCACTGTCTTCATTAAGTCCAAAGAAGTAAAGAACCACATCTGCCTTAGCCGCTATATCAAGAGCTTCTTTTTTGGTAACTGCATCCTCTTCGCCGTTTCTGGAATAGCCTCTGCTCATACCAACGACCTGAAGGTCATAGGAACTGATCATCTCAGATATTGTCTCAATCTTAGTAGGATTAACAAGAGAAGATCCAGCACCCTGATATCTAGGAACAAATGCGAAATCACCAATAACAGCAACCTTTGTTCCAGCCTTAAGAGGAAGTGTATTTCCTTCGTTTTTCAAAAGAACTGCACTCTCTGATGCTGCTCTTCTGGCAATCTGATGATGCGCGTTCTTGTCAAACTCATCACTCTTGCCCTTAGCATTAGCATGAAGAGTCAAAACTGCATCTAAAAGCTCATCTACTCTGGCGTCCAGGTCTTCCATTTTGATCTTGCCGCTCTCTACTGCTGCAATGAGCTCTCTTGCTGAATCAAGACCAGGATTTGGCATTTCAAGGTTTGAACCTGCTGCAACTCCAAGAGCATGATCGTTTGAAGCGCCCCAGTCCGTAATTACAATTCCATCAAAACCCCATTCATCTCTCAAAATATCATTCAAAAGATGCTTGTTCTCGTTGGCATAAACACCATTAACCTCATTGTAGGCAGACATTATAGTCTTTGCCTTTCCCTCTTTTACAGCAATCTCAAAACCTGTAAGATATATCTCTCTTAAAGTTCTCTCATCTATTACTGCATTCATAGCCATTCTGCGAAGCTCCTGGGAGTTTACCGCAAAGTGCTTTGGACATGCATAAACGCCTCGTGACTGAATTCCTCTGACATAGGAAGCCGCCATTTTACCTGCAAGATAAGGATCCTCTGAAAAATACTCAAAGTTTCTGCCACAAAGTGGACTTCTTTTGATGTTAAGGCCAGGTCCCAATAAAACGTTAACCCCTTCTGCCATAGCCTCTTCACCAAGAGTTTCGCCGAGAGTCTCTCCAAGTTCTTCATCCCAGCTGTTTGCTATAGTTGCTGCTGTAGGGAAACATGTTGCAGGCAATGATGCGTTAAGTCCAAGATGATCTCCTGCACCTGCCTGTTTTCTGATACCGTGAGGTCCATCAGAACAGAAAATAGAAGGAATTCCAAGCCTCTCAAAATCTCTGGTCTGCCATTCCCCCTTGCCGCTTAAAAAAGCTGCCTTCTCTTCGATTGTCATCTTCTCAATGATATCTTGATGTTTCATTCTTTTCCCCTTTACTAAATAAGTAAGTCTGGTGCCCGCTGATTAAAGCAGGCACCGACTCACATAAAAAATTATTCCTCTGCTGATGTTGCCGCAGGTGCTTCTTCTTTCTTTCTCTTTAAGAAGTTCTTGATGAAGATTGCCATGAGGCAAACCATAAGAGCGCCAAAGATAACATCAAGTACGATCATGAGCTTCTTCCAGGAAGCCATTCCCATTGTGAGGTTTTCAGGTGCATAAGCACGGCTGTTGACTACAGTATAAAGAATATTCTTTGTAGCTTCTCTCATAGCCTGCTGAGCGCCGTTTGTATCTCTGAACTGTACATTGTTTGTAGCTGTTGGATAGTTAACAAGCATACAGTCTGTACCATTTCTAATGGCCTGGTCAGATGACATGTAGCCATATACTCCGAAGTAATCAGTAAGAACGAAGCCATTGAAGCCCCACTCATCTCTAAGTACTGTCTTAAGGAGTGATGCAGAACCACCTGCCCAACGGTTACCAATGTAGTTGAATGATGACATTACAGCACACATATCAACGTTCTTTACGCAGATCTCGAAAGGTCTAAGGTAAGTTTCACGGATAGCCTGCTCATTTGACCATGTGCAGAGCATATCACATCTATTCTCTTCCTGATCGTTCATAGCGAAGTGCTTGATATAAGCATATACTCCGTTAGCCCATGAACCCTTACAAGCTTCAGAAGCAACATATCCTGAAAGGATAGGATCTTCTGAATAGTACTCGAAGTTACGTCCAGCAAATGCTGTTCTGTGAATATTCATAGCTGGTGCATACCAACCTGAAACATCCATCTCATCAGCCATCTTGCCGATGTAATCACCAAATGAATAAGCAAGCTCTTTGTTGTAAGTAGCTGCAATTGTTACTCCAACAGGGAATCCAAGTGATCCAACACCTGTGAAGTTGTTGTTGATAGAAGCAGGACCGTCACAGTCGTTTGTACGAACCTTACCAATTGAATCAACTGAGTTTGTCTGATATCCACCAAGAGAGATAAGAGCATTCATATCATCAAGTGACATACTGTTAAGAAGCTCATCCCACTTAGGATCGTTCTTATCAAGACCTCTAAGGTCTGCAAGCTTAAGTGTTGTCTCAGCACCAGTTGTAACTGCCTCAGCATTTGCATCTTCATCAGCTGCTGTAGCTTCTGCTGATAAATAGTTGCTGATGTTGTAGAAAGATGCCTTAGCATCTGCTGCCATCTCATAGCTCTTTGGAGCTGCTGTAGCTGCTGCGTAGTTAGCAAATCCATCTGCTCTTGAAAGGTATTCAATATTACCTTCTGCATAATCAAAAGCGTTTGTAGCTGTAACAAGATCGCTCTGTCTTGAGTTTGATCCGCTATAAGTTACTGTAGAATCTACAGTGTATGTCTTAGAGTCAATAACATTGTGTGAATCTGAGTTGATTGAGATCACATAGTCACCAGCATCAAGAACGTAAGCCTTTGCGTTCTGGTAATCATATGATGCCATATCTTCTACTGCAAAAGAGATATTGATAGTCTCTGATGCACCTGGCTCAAGAAGCTGTGTCTTTTCAAACTGAACGAGGTTTGTTGAAGCCTTCTCAATTCCACCGTTTTCATAAGGAGGATTGTAGTAAACCTCTACTACATCCTTACCAGCTACAGAACCTGTGTTAGTAACAGTAACATCGAAGCTGATCTTACCATCTGCCTCTGTGATGTCACCCATTGTCTGCTCAAATGTTGTATAAGAAAGTCCATAACCGAATGGGTACTGAACCATCTCATCATAGTTGATAAGTCCTTCAAGAGCTGCTGTCTCGTAGAACTTATAACCTACATAGATACCCTCTACGTAGTTGATGAATGATACCTCTGCTGTAGATTCATTTCCTGTGAATCCAGTAGATGTATAAGCAAACTCATCCATGTTTGTATAGTTGAAGTCACCGAAGTTGTTCCACCAAGGTGTCTTTTCCATATCGTAAACATATGTGTCGATTGTCTTACCAGATGGGTTAACCTCACCTGTTACGATCTCACCAAGGGCCTCCATACCAACGTGACCCATACCAGCTACCCAAAGAACTGACTTAATCTGTGGGTGATCTTTTATAAAGCCAAGCTCGAATGCGTTTGCACCGTTGTAAACAAGAACTACCTTGTCGAAATTAGCACAAACAAGATCGATCATCTCTTCTTCTCTGTTTGTAAGCTGAAGATAGTGATCACCTGCATCCCAGTCATTGCCTTCATTTAATGTATCATCATAAGTTCCAGCTGTGTATGTAGTTCCATCCATGTAAGAACCATCAATTACAGCATTCATGTCTGTAGGAAGGTCAGCACCCTCACCACCTGAACGGCTGATAACGATCATTGCTGTATCTGAGAAGCTCTTTGCATTTGCCATAAGCTCATCAGTATAAAGAGATACGTTAGGTTCAGGAAGTGTCCAATCCTGATTCCACATTCCAACTACAGGTCTGTCAGCCTTGTAGTCTGTATAGAACTGTGTAAGTTCTGAGTTAGTTTCAATACCAGCGTCTGAAAGAGACTGAAGAAGTGAGATCTGATCATATGCATCGTTAAGAGCACCTGAACCAGCTCCACCAAGGATAGGATTTGTTGAAGCCCATCCAAATACATTTAACTTGCTGCCAGAAGCAACAGGAAGTGTATTGTCATTGTTTTCAAGAAGAACAATACCCTCTCTTGCGATATTCTGTGCAAGAACTGTAGTCTCGTCTGAAGTAGTCTTGGAAATAGTTCCACTTCCACTTACAAGATCGAGCATTGTGCTCATAGGACCTGAACAGATCATATTTACACAAACAACAATACCAGTCAGCATAGCTACTAAAGCTGTGCCCCTAATAAGCTTTTTAACAGGCTTATTAAGTTTCATAACTGCAATCATTAATACGACTGCGATAGCGATGATAACACCAATAGCGATCAAATATGATCTGATTGATGTTAAGACGTTAAGGACGTCATCCATATTAATAGATAACATATTTTGAACCTCCCTTTTTATTTAGCACTGCAGGTGTTCAGGCTGCAGTTACTTTCTACGTTTTCCTGTCATTTTGGGTCACTGGCAGGTAACTACATTTTCAGATTATCACAAACAAAAAATCGTGCCGTTTTTGTCACAAACTGCACGATTTTTGTCATGAAATGTATTAAAGATTTTTTGATGTCCTACAAAATTATGTTATTCTGCAGTTTCTTCCGCTATTTCAACTTCTGCGCTATCTTTAAAGAACTTCATTTCTTCATTGAGCTTTTCTGCTATATCCTTAAGACCATTAGCAGATCCAGCAAGTGTAGTAACGGTAGCAGAAAGTTCCTGCATTGATGCTCCCGTCTCTTCAGAAGAAGCTGCATTTTCCTCTGAAATAGCTGATAGAGCACTCATTGTATCAACAACCGCATTCTTGGAAGTTTCACAGGTATCAGCTCCTTCAGAAATGAGCTGAACGCCTCCAACTGTACTTCCGATATCATCAAGCATGCCATTAACTGCCTCAAGGGTTTCTCCAAGAGCAATCTGCTGATCGCTGTTTCCTTTCTTGACCTCTTCTGCAGCAAGAACGGCTGCTTCAGACTGTTCCAGCAGAACCTCCATCTCTTTTCTAATGTCATCTGCCATATCCTTAGAGTCATCAGCAAGCTTACCAATCTCTTCAGCAACTACCGCAAATCCCTTACCTGCCTCACCAGCTCTAGCAGCCTCAATTGAAGCATTAAGTGAAAGGAGATTGGTCTGAGTTGCAATTGAGGTGATGCCTTCTACCTTTTCACTTATAGTGTTAACAGCATCCTTAGTTGCCTGGATGGTATTAGCAATATCATCAATCTTAGCTGTCATCTCTGAGGATGAGTCCTGAAGAGACTGAAGAGATTTACTTGAAACCTCTGAAGCTTCTTTCATCTTACCAGCAAGATCTGAAAGGTCTCCAGATGATGACTGTACACTTCCTACAGCATCACCAATTCTTCCTACATTTTCAGAAGCATTCTGAATTTCATCAGCCTGCTGAGTTGCACCAGATGCAATCTCCTGAACTGCATTGGAAACATCTTCTGCAGTCTGGGAAATCTGGTTCGCCATATCTGAAAGTTCCTCAGATGATTTTCCCACATTATCTGCAGATCTCTTTATATTGGTAACAATACCATCTAATGTTTCAATTAAGGAGTTAGTGGCTTTGGAAATAAGTCCAAATTCGTCTTTTCTGGCATCATGCTTTTCAACCATTTTAAATCTTCCATCAGAAAGAGCTTCAAGCGACCTCTGGACTGCCTTTATAGGCTCTGTAAAACTCTTTGCCATGAGAATCGAAATGATCATCGCTGCAATAAGAAGTCCCACTCCAACAGCAATGACAATAATTGCTGATTTTCTAGCAGCTCCAAGCACTTCTGATTTAGCTGTAGCTGTTGCAATGACAAATCCTGAATTGGGATCCCTTGCAAAAGCTATGTAAGAATCATCATAAGCTTTTTCTAGGTAGAAGCCTTCTTCTTCGGTATTAGAAAAGAACTGCATATAAGAAAAGTCTTCGTTAGTATTGTCACCTTCACCTACTACATAAGCTGCATGAGCACATAGAGTACCTTCTCTGTCTACCATAAATGCATTAGTAGTATCTTTTGCCAAAAGCTCGTGAAAATTATTGAGGTCGTAGTTTCTGTGTGCAACACCAACTATCTTGTTGCCATCCATGACAGGTGTCGAGAATGTGATCATTCTCTTTCCAGTTGTCTTGCTGACCATTACGTTAGAAATATAAGTATTACCTTTGATAGCTTCCTGGAAATATTCTCTCTCTGATACATCTATAAAGTCACCCTCTGTCCTGACTACCTGCATTCCAGATGGACCAGCAATAGATGTAATGACGCCATCATTCATGACACTATCAGCTCTTCTAACGATATCCTGAACCTCTTCGTATGGTATGCTGGTATCACCACTAACATATGCCACTACCGTTGGGTTAGAAGCAATGTTTTTGATGGTCGTCAGGTTAGTATTACAAGCATTCTCAAACTGAGATTCTACATACCAAACCTGCCATTCAGCAGCATCTTCAGCATCAAGAAGTGCCTTACTAGTTGAAGTATTGTAACTTACGATAACTGCTACAGCTAGTGGAACTGCCGCAACAAGAATCATGATACCAATAAGCTTAGTCTTAATACTGTCAACAAATTTTATTCCGTTTGCATTCTTATTATCTGCAGACATGGTTTTACCTCCATAAAAAGTGGTTCTAAAACGCATATACTCATATATTAATTATATTTTTATTGTCTGAGAAAAAAAGAGAATGTACGGTTTTTTAATACTTTTTTAATGGTTATTTGGTTCGTCTTCCTGATTCTATCATTTCTTTTTCAAAAGCCTCAGGGTTTTTAAGGTAATAGTCCTGATGATACTCCTCTGCCTCATAGAAACTCTTGAATTTTTCGATAGCAACATAGGTCTTCTTGCCAGATTCCTCTTCAAGCTTGTGAATGCGGCTCTGGGCACGAAGTTTTTCCTCTTCTGTGCTGTAATAGATAGCCAGTGTATATGAGAAACCTTTATCGATAAACTGTCCCTCAGGATCAAATGGATCCACATTGGCAAAAAAGATATCTAGAAGCTTATCATATGAAACCTTCTCAGGATCATAAACAAGCTCAATAGTCTCACGATGTCCGGTCTTCTGAGCTTTTACATCTTCATAGGTGGGATTAACCTCATCCCCGCCTGAATAGCCGCATATAACCTTATCAACTCCATACATCTTGTAAATTGGTGTCACACACCAAAAACATCCCCCGGCAAAATGTGCTTTCATAACCTTTCTCCTCTTTTATGTTTTATATCTATCTGATGTCAGACCTGTTAATTACTTAAGCTCTAAACTATCAGATATGTAATACTTGAAATCATTATCTGAGCAGTACTTCTTGACCTGTCCAATTAACTTATTATCAGTAGTATATTCCAGAAGATAGATATCAAGTCCATTACCAGCAGCAAGTTCTACATATTCCTTGAAGTACTTGCTATCTTCTGCCGATTTCTTGGAAAAAGAATCATTGTCCCAATCTATCTCACTAAAGACTGATTCTTGATTAACTGCATCAGCTACATCATCAGCTGATCCATTCTTGGTAATAAACTCTGTGATGTAAGTATCTCCACCGTTTATGCAGACATATTTACCAGTTTTCTTAAGTCCCTTGAGGATCGTTGTAAGTCCCTCATATATCTTCTGAGTCTTGTAACAGTAATAAACATCAGTGTTATCCACAAAAAAGCCATCAATTCCCTTTGCTACAAGCTCTTTTGCAAGCTTATCTGTGATAAACTTCTGCCAAGACTTATCTGAAACGTCAATCCAGCTCTCCTCTTCCCAATTCTCATAAGCTCCAAGAGACAGATGCTTGTAATCTTCATAATATGGTCTAAAATCCTCTATTGAGCCTACGTTAATATAACTATAGACTGTGCAGCCGCTGTCCTTAAGTTGCCTAATCTCCTTCTTGGTAAAGTACTGAGCATCAATGACCACGATCTCGTAGCTTTTCATCTTGCTAATGGCATCTGAATCCGCACCAATAAAGACTCCGTAAGGGTATTTCTTGGTGGAAGCCTTGGTAGATGCAGATGATGAGAAATTCAAGCTTACTATAGCCAGTAAAATGAGGGCTACAGCTATTATTAAGTTAGTAACAAGTTTCTTCTTTTTCATAAAAACAAACATAGCAGATAACGGGAGTAAAAACAAATTAAAAAATTGTGAACTGTGAGGGGAGTGAGGAGGTGATACCGGAAGGGTGTAGCGATTGCCACCACTGATTACCTGCATTGTGCCGTTTTGCTGCGATGTAGGTAATCCTTGGCCGGCCATCGCCTTTTCACAGCTGTACTCTTAGCCAAATAATATTGAAATTTACGTTTTCGGCTAATATATATCTTCATCTATTCTTGAAATCAAAGTGGTTCTTTAGCCGAAAACAGTTAGACTTGCTTAATTCAGCTAATATTTTGTATAACTAGTGCTCACTTATAAATGGATAGTAAACAAAAACATTAGCCTATTTATCTAAAATCTATGTTTATCGGCTAAATCAGTAATTCTTCTTGTTTTTTTATGCCACTAATTCTTTAGCCGAAAAATCAACTTTGTAGAGTTTTAAGCTAAACATGCTTGTTTTCTACCGTTACAGTGTGATGAGTGTGGATAGTTCACTTGAGCGTTTTATTTTTCGCAGATGATACATAGCATGAAAAATCCCCAAATAGATTTATGTTATGAATAACATGAAATAAATCTATTTGGGGATTATGAATGTCTTATGCATCCTGCTAAAAATACTATAGAGCGAAAGTGGAGCATCCGCGCCTTCACACGTCCGTAGGCCAAGAAAGTTCCGGGTGGCCAATACACCCCCGGTGCCACTCACCCATGCTTGAGCTTTTTCTCTTCGTACATGTTGTCGTCCATGCGGCGGAAAAATCCATCTCGATCATCCTTGGCCACATCGTAAATCGCATAACCAAGAGAAAGTGAAAGCTTGTAGTGTCTACCTTCATTCTCATTAAAGATCTTAAGCTCTTCCCTGATATTTCTGATAATATTCTGCATTTCATAATGACTTGTGTTATTTACAAGTACAATAAATTCATCGCCTGCAAATCTCGTAGCGATTGCCTTATCAGGCTTACTTAAAATAATAACTCTGGCAACATCTACAAGTGCCTCATCACCTGCTGAATGGCCAAGGGTATCATTGATACTCTTGAAGTAATCTACGTCTATCATGATCGCACCGATAACCACATTCTTATCTTTAAGAAAATTGTCCATCTGATAATCAAGATAAGCTCTATTATACAAGCCTGTCAAAGTATCAAGATAAGAAAATTCATTCTGAAGAGACATATAGATAGCAGTAAGACCTATGGCAAGAGACACCCAGATAAGTGAAACGCCATAGAACATAGCCTGAATACCGGTACCAAGTACGATTGGTCCCATCATCAGATATAATGGGAAAAACTTTGCTTTTCCATATCTCTTTTCATAGCAGATAAGTATCACTATGCTCATTACAAGATATCCCAGATCAACAACATAAAACGCATAGTTTGCATTTAATCTGTGATACACATTTGCCTCATCGATATAAAAGATAATAGGAAAAAAGATGTTTAAAAATGCCACGATCACCATTATCACTGCTGGTATAAAGGCCTTGGTATAGATTCTCTTTACTCTTGCCTTGCTGTTGTAAAGCTTGATGTCCTCATAAAGGCACCAGCATGATATAAAGACCGGATTTGACATGAAACAAAAGGTATTGGCAAAAACATTTATAAAATGCCACAGCCTCCCAGGCTTCCCGTCTGAGTAAAAAGAGAAGAAATCTACTACACAGGAAACCATTGTCAAAATAGTTATATATGTAAATATCTTGAGTTCAAGGTCTCTTTTCGCGCGCCTTACACGACTGCTCACCAGCAATGCGATCAGTAATATAAAACCCATACAATCAGCAATTGCGACTGCTAATATGTTCAAGAAACTCCTCCTTTAGGAATGAGCATTTTAAGCTCAAACCAATTATCTTTGATGTCAAAGTTAACTGTTCCGTGATATTTCTCCAGGGTATATCTGATACTCTTAAGGCCGAAACCATGATTTCCTTTGTCAGCCTTAGTAGTTACAGGATAGCCGTTTTTCATAGTTATGTGGTTCTCGCAGTAGTTATTGATCTGTATAAGAACAAAGTTTTTCTTAGGAGAAATCGCCATGTGAATTAGTCTTTTCTCTGGATCTTCTATAAGAGATACACTCTCGATAGCATTATCCAAAGCGTTTCCAAATACAGTACAGATATCTGCAACATGCATGAAATCAAGGATATTGCCATCAGCTACGCAGGTGATCTTGATATTATTGGCTCTGCAGTTCATCATTTTACCTGCAATAAGCGTATCAAGAACACTATTGCCTGTCTGAAGCTCAGGACTGTAGGACTCTAGTTCCTGTTCAAGAGTATCGATCCACTTCTTTCGCTCTTCATCACTCATTTCAGAACGAAGGCCTGCTATCTGATGCTTTAAGTCATGATACTTCATGTTGATCATGTCAAAAGTAGTTTGATAGCCCCTGTACTTATCATACTGAGCCTTCAGCATAGAGTGGATGTTTCTAAGCTCTTTTTCTGCAAGAAGCTCACAAATTCTACTCTGATAAACATATAATATCATTATACCGGCAATATCAACAAGTGTCCTGATATAAAAAACATCCGCAGTGACTCCTGCTGAAAAAGGAGTGTTCTGAACAATGAAGCTAAGATTACTAAAAGCAAAGATGGCTGCTGCAATAGCAATAGCCGCCCACAACTCATGATAATTGATCTCAAGCTGAAAGATTCCTCTTGTGATGCTGACTTCCATGTAATGAGCCCATGTAAACACAAGCACATATACAGATACCAAGATAAGGATCTGAATGGCATAAGAATCATTCTTGGTAAGGAAAAAGCAGGCAAGCTGCCACTCAAGAGAAGCCGCAAGCTCTGCAAGAAGAAATGCTCTTGCGCAATAGTAACCAACAACATTTCTACTGGTGTCACAAGTAAGATATAAGAAAAGGTACATAAATCCCACCGCAATAAGCATACAGGGGATCCAAAATATAACCGGTAGATTCTTGGTAAATACAAGAAATACACTCTGTACTATCAAAGCAAGCACAGAAAAGATAATAAAGGTCTTGTTTCCAATTTTTCTTTTTAATACCAGACAATAGATCATACAAGCCAGCCATTCGGCAAGGGCTGTATATAATCGTGGTATATCCTGATAAATATTTTCCATGTGAATTCCTTTAAATTACTGAGCCATATACTCAGTCAGGGCAGTCATAAAATCATTTTTTCTGGCTCTGCTGATAAGAAGCTGCTTGCCAGCAATGAGACAACTGCCATTTTCCACGCCATCCACATATTTAAGATTAACAAGATATCCCTTGTTACTCCTAAAGAAATTGTAGGGGACAAGCTGTTCTTCAAAGTCTTTTAACTTCCCCCTTATAGAAAACTCCCCTCCACTGGTATAAAAGTTAAGATTATGTCCTTCACTTTCAATGTAAAAGACATTGTCTATATCGAGTTTTTTTACGCCAGACTGCATCTCTATTGATATAGTCTTGGTACTCTTATTCTTCATCTTGGATATAGCTCTTCCAAGCTTCTGAGAAAAAGCAAAATAACTAACTGGCTTAAGTACGTAATCAAGGGCATCAACCTGATAACCCCTGATAGCGTAATTAGTCATGTTAGTAATAAACATAATGATAACGTCCTGATCGAGTTTTCTGATCTCCTCTGCTGCCGTCATACCGTCCATGAGCTTCATCTCAATATCCATAAGGATAATATCAAACTGTCCACGATATCCATTGGTAATCTCATCACCATCCTTAAATCTGGTTATCTTGAAAGTTTTTCCGCTCTCTGACTGATATTTTTTTACAAACTCTATCAGCTGATCAGCATATGAATTTTCATCTTCAACGATCGCAAGCTGGATCATTCACATGTTCTCCTATTAACTTCTCCATCCAGACCATGTTGTACCATCTGCCAAACTTGTAGCCGCATTGGTGGAACTCGCCAACCATAGAATATCCCATCTTCTCATGGAATCTTACACTATCATAGTTCAAGTGCTCATCTTCAGCCCCGTTTGGGTAACCGATACAAGCATTAAGATTAAGAATTCCCATCTCTTTAAGGCGCTTTTCAAGTTCCTCATAGAGCATGCGTCCAATTCCTTCTCTTCTGGCATCCTTTGCCACATAGATAGAAGTCTCAACTGCCCACTGATAAGCAGCTCTTTCCTTGAATGGACTAACATAAGCATATCCGTAGATCTTGCCATCTCCCTCTACTACTAAATAAGGGAACTTTTTTAGTACATGCTCTATTCTGCCTCTGAATTCCTCTACAGAAGGAACATCATATTCAAAAGTTATAGCTGTGTTTTCAACATAATACCTGTAAATATCAAGAAGTTCTTTAGCATCCTCAGGTGTAGCAATTCTGATCTGGTATGTCATAGTTGCAAATTACCCTCCATCAAGTCAAAGTCAATAGTCCTTACAGTTCCATCTTTGAGTGTTATGGTTACTGGACCGTATCCTCCGCATTCCTGAGGGTCTGTATATTCAATAGCCTTAACTGGGAAAATATCATTCTCGTCAAAATCATCCAAGCTCTCCTTGGTAATAACCTGCGAGATCAGGAAATATGGCTCATAACCATACTGCTTGTTTCTTCTGGTATCTGCAAAAAGAACTATGGAATTTTTACTGTCAGGATTTGTATCAGTACTTTTTATTATTTGGATATTATCCCATCCGTCCATAATTGTAAAGGCAAGTTGTTTTTCTTTTCCTGTATGATCGTGTCCCTTTAGTATCACAGCCTTGTAGCCGTCTTTTTCCTTCTCTATGACCTCTGTTCCATTGTCAGGGAAGCCAAACGCTCCAAGAGTTATGCGGACAGGTCTTCTGAAAAGACGTATCTTGTCCGCGCGGATAATACCATAAGGAACAGTAAAGTCTGCAATATTAAGTGCTGTTCTCCAATGAGTTTCTGTCTCTGTCTCATATTCAAAGAACTGTCTTCTGTAAAGGACATTGTCCTTCTCCCCATGCCAGAATGTTGCATTTGCAGCAAGTCCCCTGGTCCCCTCTTCATCAAGATAAGTAATCACATACTGCTGAGATTCAACTCCCTCACAAGGTCTTGATTCCCAAGGGAATTTTGAATTAAACACAAGCTTACTGTAATTCCACATGCCGTGGGCATCTTCTTTATGCTTAACGATCTTACCTGTTCTAAGCTCTGTGATTCCGTTAGCTTCATGGTTTGCCATGCAAAGGGCAGGCCCATTAAGAGTTGTAACTAAAGTCTCTCTTTCTTTTAACTGATCCCAGATACCGTTCTCTTCCTTGGCAGTCCAGAATGGGTGGTCAGCTGGTAAATGTAGGCATAAAAGAGCCTTAGCAAGCCAAAGAGGTGATTCTGCGCAGGAATATCCCTGAACCAGAGGCACAAATGGGCCATAGAAGCCAAGAGTTGGCACTCCATTCCAAAGGAAATCATCTCTTGTAAGGAACTGGAGAAGTGAACCTGAGCAGATACGTCTTGCAAGTCCAGGATTGATGCTGGAATTCTTCATCATAAGGTTGCCGTCAAAGGCACTTGTAGCAGCATTTCTGTATATACCACTTCTGCCCCACATATTTGTAAAGCCGTCCCTGTCAAAGAACATAGGATAAGTCTTCATAAGTTCATTGGAGTTATCTTCGAACTTCTGGGCAATATAAGGCTCTTTTTCATATCCATACCATTCATTCCAGATAGCTGTGTACATGTTAAATGCCCAACATGAGTAATAGTCAAAAGACTGACCGTCTCTATACCAGCCATCGCCTGCATAATAGGCAAGAATATTCTGAGCATGATCACGCATGATATCTTCGTCTATGTCGTAGCCATTCATGTATAAAAATGCCATATCAAGCATATTGAAAAGACGCCAGTTCTGAGGAACTGTATTGGCATGAGCAAAGTCAGTTAAAAAGGCTGCTATCCTATCTTTTTCTTCCTGGGTATAGGTCTCCCAGATCTCATCCTTAGAAAGCCAAAGGCAGATCACAAGTGCCGCTGTCTCAACGGTCTGCTGATAAACAGCCACAGGATTACCGCTCTTATCAAGTTCTCTCATGTCCGAATAATTGAGAACATAGTTCTTTTCACCCTTAGTAACTGCGTAAAGAACCTGCTTCTTGTAATATTCACGGACATTAATGCCATTGAGCTCAAGATCCGGCTTAATATGAATAAGTGGCGCAGAAATAAAAAATGATCTGCAAAGTCCTTCGAAAACCTCTGCCTTGATTCTCCAAAGAGGTGCATCCTTGGAAGGATAAGTAACCTCTGTCTCATATCTTGGCATAACTACTGGTGCTTCGCTATCCTTGATGTTGTTAAAGATACCTGCTAAAAGATACTGGGCAGCTTCGATCCAGCTATCTCTATCAAGTCCTGTATATGGGCTAAGTTCAAAGTTAGTATGACTTGGTGTGAATTTCATGATCTCCTCCAATTGCATCAAAATACTGTAAGTGCAGTATCTGTAAGCTTCATAAGTGCTTCGATATAGTAGTAGTCACCGTAGATGATAGCAATGTGGTGACCATTTCCATGGTAATCAACTGATCCTCTTGTAAGGATGTTGTCTCTATCTAATGTATAGTCGCAGCTATGTCCATCAAGAGCCTTAAGAAGCTTAACTGCTGCCTCAAGGTACTCTTTTGCCTTGTTAGTCTCACCAAGCTTATCAAGACACTTTGAAAGCTCTATAAAGCCGCCTGCAGTAATGGCTGCAGCTGTTGAATCCTCAAGATCATCTTCCTTTGGCTGTCTGTAATCGATAGGCACAAGGAAGGTCTCTGGCATTGCAGAAAGAATGTAATCTGCGATCTTCTGTGCAGTTTCAAGATACTTCTCATCACCTGTGTAGATATAGCTAAGAGTAAAGCCGTAGATTCCCCAGCTCTGGCCTCTTGTCCAGGATGATCCTTCTGAATATCCCTGTCCTGCGTACTCTCTGTCAAACTTACCAGTAAATGGATCAAAGCCCACAATATGTCTAACGGAGCCGTCTTCCCTTACAAAGTTCTTCATGGCTGTATTGGCATGAGCTATGGCAATCTCTTTAAATCTAGGATCCTTAAGCTCCTCAGATGCCCAGTATAAAAGAGGCAGATTCATCATGCAGTCAATGATTGCCCAGCCTGTGGTATCTCTGCCATCACCCCAATCGTTCCAGGCTCTTATAAAGTTACCGTTTAAGTTAAATCGGCCTGCAAGAGAAGCTGCTGCCAAAAGGCCTCTATTCTTGGACTCTTCGCCGCCATAAAGCTTATAGTTTATAACAGCTGTAGGAAGCCACCTAAATCCAGCGTCATGATCCATTCCGTTGTAGTTAAGGAAAGCTGCATCCATCTTGTCTTCTACCTGGAGAGCCTCTTTTTTAAACATCTCATTTCCTGTAAGCTTATAGAGCTGCCACATCTCGCCGCCCCAGAATCCATTTGTCCACCAGCAGATGTCGTTTTTGCCGGCTCTGTCGTCAAATCTGCCATTCTCATCAGTTGTATATGGAATCTTGTTTCTGTTTCTCTCAGTTACAGGAACCATCTTATCTTCAATCTTTTTAAGGGTTTCTTTGACCCACTTTTCATCTTCTGCATTTAATAAACCCATTACTCATACCTCTTTTTGCATTAATTTGACTTATTCTATTGTAAGCTTAAGCTTTCTGTCATCAGGCTTTACTAAAACTCTGTAAACCTCATGCTTCCAGGCAAGCGCAAGTCTTTCATCCGTTATTGGATATTCCTGAATTTCTAATACTTTTCCACCATCAATCGAGATCTTACCTGTGTTTTCCACAGAAATAACTGATCTATCACCAGAAACAACCGGCTTTTCATAGGTCATAAGGCTCAAGATACAGCCAGCGTCAGCTTCAAACTCATCTTTAACCACAATATTTGCGCCCTTATTAAGGCTGATATCTCGCTTGTAGCTCTTTATCCTGCAGCTCTCGTATGCATCTGCAATGTCCATAGAAAGTGAAGATATCCCACTATTTGTATTTTTTGATAAAAGACATTTCACATCCCTTGCGGCATACTTTTCCCCGTCATGCTGCATATATACGTGCTCATCATGGCTGTCAGACTCCGAATCTCTTCCAAGTCCGGCCACCTTGTCATCAAAAACTTCGCTGTCGATAAATGTTGGAAGATTGTGAAACTGAGACTGCATGGTCCACAGCTCATACCTTCGGTCTGAGAAGGTCTTCTTGGTATAGGTTCCAACTCCCAGATCTATGAGGAAAGGCTTTCCTCCCTTATACACGGTAAAAGAACCTACGTCATTATGATTGTGACTGTCTGCATTATCTCCAGCTTTGGCTGCAAGTACATAGGTATCATCTCTTGCCACTAAAAGTCCCACGCTTTCAAAGAAAGTATCTTCAGCCAGGCCCTCAGTTTTCTTATAAATTGCCATTTCATCATAGGCAAAAGCCTGCCACACATGGTAAAAGAGATTTATCTCATCTGATATAAGCTTTTGATCTGCAGTCTCGGTCTTAAAGTCCTCCGCAGCAAAGCTTGAAAGTACTTCATCGCCTGTTGCCTTTCCAAAAAGGAATTCCCTTGCAGTCCTTTTTCCAGGAAGGGCGCTGCAATCAGCAAAATTGACATAGTAGCCGTTTCCTACATACATCTTAACGATGTAATTTGCCACATTTCTGATGAGCTTATCAGCAAACACTCCGGTAAAAGGACTCTCTTTTCCAAGTACACCGCTCATAACCTCAAGACATCCATAAAGGCAAAGTCCTGCGTGAGTGTAATACTGCGCTCCCTCATCGCATCCACCATCATCTCCGTATTCATCAAGGAAATAGTCACAGGAAAGAGCTGCTTTTTCAAGAAAAGTTCTCATAATCTCCTGTGAAAAGAAGCCTTCAGGTCTTGTAAATGCACACAAAAGTACGTTTTGAGTACACCACACAGTCCAGTTGCACATTGGCTCCTTGCCATTACCCATCCACCAGAAGTGCTGGTTAAGATATGGCTCGAAGATGCGCTCCTTCAGTCTCTCATTGACATAGAGACTGATATATGGGCTTATCTTCTGGAAAACCGGTCTTAAGAGATACTCACAAACAGCTATCTCAGCACCAGACTCGGCATCAAAAAGATCTATGATAGGTCTTGTTGGGTCCGGCATAGTCTCCTGAGAAGCGTCACGCTCATAACTTGTATGAGGTGGAAGACACCAGGTGGTCTCTTCAAGAATAAGATACAGACCATCCAGGATGGCATCAAGAAATCTTCCTTTATTCTCGACACATTCAGCCATTACAAGCTTATTTAGTTTTCTTCTTCGTGGAAAATACTTATCCTCGAACTGAACTCTGTTTCCAGTTTTGGTGAATTCTCTGAAGTCAGAAATAAGAAGCTGGGTCCAAGGCTCTTTTAAAGCCTCTTCTCCAGCATTTATAAGACTCGTCTTAAGAGTATCAGAAAGTGCATCCCACCTGTCTCTATCTGATATATCAGGATAGACGTCATAAAGACCTGCACCCTTTGTCTTTTTTAAATATTCCTCTACTATGGACCTGTGTTCCATAATCCATTACCTCCCGGCGGATTCGCTTCCATAAACTTCAATCTGTGTAAGAGCCGGGAACGGGCTTGGATCATCAGCCTTGATAAGCTTGCCAAGTTTGATCCAAGTGATACCCTTTCTCTCAATATGGAAAACATGTGGTTCTGCCACCTTTTTATCCATCTGAACAACTTCTGTTGTTCCGTCAGAGAATGTAAATGTAGCCTCTACCCACCAGTTATCGTGTGGAAAATCAGCTCTTGTATAAAGAACTATCTGGTCAAAGTCTACTTCTCTTCCAAAGTCAAGGGTAAACTCTGCATCATCCTGTCTGTTGATGCCCCAGGATTCATAAGGCCATTCTCCATGAGAAAGAGTTGCTATACAGCCATCAATAGCATTTCTGGCTGCAAATACTGCCTCCCCTCTTGTTTCTACATTGGCACTGGCATGAGGATAAACTCCTGATACCTCGTGCTGATCAAATGGATTAGCTGCTATATTGCGATATCCTTCTACTTCAAAAGAAAAAGCTGCTCTGATGCTGACATAATGTCTGTTACCAAAGAAAGCTAATGGATTGTAGCTGGTCTTTTTCTCATAAAAGGGAACTGTAAAAAGCACAGTCTCCTCTGTTATATACACAAGTGCCGGATCAATGGCAGCGTCAACCTTGACTACATAAAAATTGTCAGGTTCAATGCCGGAAAACTCGATGATATCACCCTTTCTGTATTCACCATCCCAGGCAAGTACCACATTGTCCTGACCTTCGCTCTCAGCCTTTGGCACATGATCCCAATCGTTATATACAGATATTTTCATAATATTCTCCCCTAAGTCTGCTACCTTGTAGATAAAAAGATATTTTCTCTTATGGCTGTCTCATCTTCAGGATATGTCTCAAGATAAGTGGTCATAAGTGAAGAAGCAAGATTAAACTCGCCCATATATTCATATGCAGTGATCTGATTAAGAGTAAGAGCCTGATTCATAGCCTTATCATCTATTGCAATGCCTGCCTCAAAGGAAGCCACCGCCGACTCATAATCTGCAAGCTTTATCTGGCACATGCCAAGTCTATTGTAGACTACTGCGCTGCTTGGATTATCCCTTAAATAATTAGAATATTTGCTGCAGGCAGTTGAATAGTCTCCCATAGTCTCAAGAGTATGTCCAAGCATCAGTATAACAGGTTCTTTATCCTGGTCTCTTTCATTGCTGGCAGTCTCAAGATACTGGACCGCACTCTGATAATCCCCAAGATAAAAATAGATCTGTCCTCTCTCATAGTTGGACATGAAGTCGCTTCCATTTTCCATGGCTTTACTCAAAATGGATCTGCCCTCTTCTCCATAGCCCTGCTCATCAAGAGATTTGCATATCATTATCATCATTGAATAATCTTTGGGATTCAAAGAGATTGCTTTGGTAAAATCAGCATACCCAAGGTCATGGTCACCGGCTGCAAGTTCCGCAGTTCCTCTAAGATAGTAAGCATTACTATCCTTGCTGCGAAGACCAATGATGGCATCATAAACCTCTTTTGCCTTGTTGTATTCACCAAGCTTGTAATAAGCTTCTGCCAGGTAATAATTGGTGTCAAAGTCCATATCATCAACTATTCCCTCGTCAGTAGCCAAAGAAGCCAGCAGCTCATTAACTGCCAGCTCGTATTCATTTTTATAAAGATAAGCTATACCTCTTCCTCTGTGGATAAGGCAGGCGTCTTCACCCTTCTCTTCGGCAACACTAAAACTCTCGAGAGCATTATCATACTGATGACTCTCGATGTATGCAAAACCTGAATCGATATTGTGTCCCCCTGACAAACTTCCACAACCAGAAAGAATCATTGTTAAAGCTAAAGCGCAGATCGCTGTTTTAAGCTTCATAAATGTCACCTATTATTTTCCTAAATATGCGATGATCTCCACTTCGCAAAGAACGTTTCTAGGAAGCTGCTTGACTGCAACACAGCTTCTAGCTGGCTTGCCAGTAAAATACTTCTCATATACAGTGTTGAATGCTGCAAAGTCACTCATCTCAGCAAGGAAACAAGTTGTCTTGACTACATGCTCATAATCAGTTCCTGCAGCCTTAAGGATCTCACCAATATTACGGCAAACTCTATCTGCCTGATCTGCAATAGTAGTAGTATCGATCTCACCTGATTCAGGATTGATAGGGATCTGTCCTGAAGCATATAAGAAATCTCCTGCCTTGATAGCCTGAGAATATGGTCCGATTGCTGCTGGTGCTTTGTCTGTTGAAATGTACTCCATTTTGTCTCCTCCTTATAATACGTTCTACTCTGCCTGGTCTTCACCAAACAAAGCAGTTACATAGAATCCTCTTGCGTTTTCTTCAACCTTGGTCACTACACCTTCTCTTTCCAGCATACGCTCGCGGAAAGGAAAGTTTCCTGACATTGCAAGGGAAGGGTCAATAGTATAGTAATAGTTACTGGGAAGAACGCCTTCTGTCACAGTTACATGATCACCTTCATGTAAAAGTCCCGGTCGTTCCATCTTAAATGTCATTTCTCTAGCCATTTTATCACCTTCTTTTATTACTTAACAATAGCGTGTTGTAGCAAATACTGGTGCCATCTCTCGTAAGAAGAAGCCTTTAAATGAACATCATCAAAGGACAGTTCTGACAAGAGATTTCCATTTTCATCGTCAACCGCTTCATTCATATCAATATAGAAGATTGTCTTATTATCAGCAAACTGAGATAATGCTTCGTTTCTCTCATTGATGTTTGTATTGTTAAAGTGCTTGTCATTATCACTCTTATGGGCTGTTACATGCATGATACCCTGGATATAGATGATTGCATCTGGCTGAAGTTCCCTGATCCTATCAAGAACTTCTTTATATTTATTGCAGAAATATTCTGTATTACCAGTACCAATCTCATTAAGTCCAAGCATGATATATATCTTGGCAAACTGATGCTCTGAAAGTGCCTGATCAACTGTGATCTTTCTGCCATCTTCTGTCTTAACAAATTCCTTGTTCATTGCAGTAAATATAGTAAGTGAAACCTTAGAATAGAAAGTTGCCCTAGAATCAAGCTCCTCACAATACTCTGAAAGACCTACAGTTCTGGAATCTCCAATAAATAGTGCATCACAGAAATAGTCATCTGTTACTTCTGTAAATTCATATGTTACATCCTCTGAATTGCCAGATACGTCATTACCTGAAACATCATTAGCAGAAACATCGGTAACAGGCTCTTCTACAGGTTCCTCTACAGGCTCTGTAACCTCTTCTACATCAATTTCGTCTTCTACTAATTCAATAGGTTCCTCTATAGGAGCACTGCTCCATGGGTATACGCCCTCACTAAGTCCCTTAAAGAAAAGGCTAAGGATTGGCGTGTCAGCTCCCATGCTGATGCTGTACTCCTGATACACAGTATCTTTAAGTCCAAAAGAGATGCCCGATATTAAGATTGTAAATACCACTACTCCAATGAGAAGCGGGCTCTTTTTAAACCACATTTTTTCATCCTATCTTAAAATTTAAAATACATGAATGGATTGCCAGCTGCATTGGACAAGCTAAATATGCATGCCCAGAACAGTATAAATAAAAACACATTTATAACAGGGTGTTTTCTATTTTTTACAAAAAATCTATACAGACCAGTTAAAAGAAGTATGATACCTACAGCAAGGAAGCCGCCATAGATACCAAGATTCTTGATAAAGTCATTCTGGTTGACTGAGATTCCCTCTCCAAAAAATGGGAACAGTCTCTTGAAATAGTCAAGCAGTTGCATAGGATTGGCTATTGCAAATATTACCCATGTAAGTGGGATAAATACTAATACATTTATCTTACCTATGATCTTGCCAAGAGTTTTTGGAAGCTTTGGCATGATCACGAAATGCTCAAGTGCGATAAAAACAAAAAGGATAAGTCCCCACAAAATGAAGTTAAGTGTTACTCCATGCCAAAAGCCCGTAATAAGCCAAACCACAAGGAGATTAAGGAATGTTCTTCCTGTTCCTTTCCTGCTGCCACCAAGAGGAATATAGATATAATCCTTAAACCATGAACCTAAAGTAGCATGCCATCTGCGATAAAACTCAGAAATACTGCCTGAACTATAAGGCTGGTCAAAGTTTGTGATAAATGGGAATCCAAGCATAACGCCTATTCCGGCTGCCATAAGTGAATATCCCCAGAAATCGTAATAAAGCT
Source organism: Butyrivibrio hungatei DSM 14810 (assembly GCF_900143205.1). Lineage (GTDB taxonomy): Bacteria > Bacillota > Clostridia > Lachnospirales > Lachnospiraceae > Butyrivibrio > Butyrivibrio hungatei. The sequence goes on from NZ_FRDH01000007.1 coordinate 83,822, forward strand.
GAAGTGAATAAGTAACGGCACCAATCCAAGCAAGAGGTGTAGAGATACTCTCATAGCCGATAGTTCCGATATCCTTCCAGAGCATAGCAAAGTGATCTGCAAGAATAACCTTAAAACCAAGTCCAAGAACAAAGAACTTAAGTCCATCCTCAATCTGCTCTAAAATGTCGCCAAACTTCTCTTTGAGCTCTAATCTCTCAAAATCTGAATAACGCATAATAGGACCTGATGTCACCTGTGGAAACATGGTGAAATAGGCCGCAGCGTCTACAAACTTTGGTTCCTTTTCAATTTTACCTTTGTAAATATCCACCTGATAAGAAATCATCTTGAAAGTATAGAAGCTGATTCCTATTGGAAGAAAGGAATTATTGATGAACTGACCTATAAGTTTAAACTCGATCAGCATCAATGCATCAAGACACACAGCAAAGGCAAGAAGAAGCTTTTTCTTCTCACCAAAATTTGCTCTGCCAAATAAATAGTTAACAACTACAGCTCCCAAAAGAGCTGGAAATAATCTGATATCCCCTACTGCATAGAAAGCAAGGCTTCCAATTAAAAGTGTCCACGTTCTATATGTAATGGGAGTCAGATAATAAGCTATAAGAAAAACCGGTAAAAACCTAAAAATAAAAGTTAAATCCGAAAAATTTATCATTTCCCCACTATCAATCCTATATATAAATCAAAAACTACATTAATTGCCGGAGTTGTTGATCTCCGCAAGCTTGGTCTGTGCTGCCTGAGCACTCTGAGTATTAGGGAAGTTATTGACTACAAGGTCATATGATTCCTTTGCCTTGTCAATATCCCCATTTGCATAATACGAATTAGCCAGATAATACAGTGTGTTAACATCGCCACTGTTGTACTGATATGCCTTAGAAAGGTTTGCGATAGCAGTCTCATAATCATCTGACTTATAAGCTTCATATCCTGTATTATAGTAAGATGTCGCAAGTTGTGGTCCTACAAGTGACATTAAGCTGTCATAAAGACTCTTAAACTCAGGAGATACATCATCTCCAATGGCATCAAGGTCTACTTTAGAAAGGGCCTTTGCCATTCCTTCTACATCTGAAGGATTTGCAAGATATATGCTAACAGCCTTCATAAGACTGTTCATAGCTGCTGATGTTGAGTCAACACCCTCATAATCAGTGACCTGAGTCTGAAGAGTGTCGATCTGAGTCTGAAGAGTAGCTATCTGCTGCTCATACTCATTGATCTTGGCTGACTTGGCATCTGATTCTTCACTGATCTGTGTGATCTTCTGCTGATTGCTGGAGTTAATGCTGACGATTCTCTGTGGGAGGATCAAAAAGCATGCAGCTGCAAGACCAAGAACTATTCCAAGAACGATACCCCAAATAGAGCCTGTTCTGGTAATTGCAGACTTCTTGACTGGCTGAATGATCATCTCATTGCCACTATTGTATCTGATAACATCATCACTATCAGCTGCGGCAATGTCTGAAACAAGCTTGCCACTTTCACCTGGAAGCAACATACTATCTGCTTCCTTAAGATATTTCTTGGCAAGAACATTGCCTGTATCAAGCTTAAGTGATTTCTGAGCCTCAATCTTGGCTCTATCCCAGTTACCACCCTTTAAGTATAAAAGGCACAACAAAAGATGCGCCTTAATAAAGCCAGAATTAAGAGACAGCACTTTCTTGAGCTGTATAACAGCAAGGTCAAGACTGTCCTGATGGCAATAATTAAGTGCAATATTAAACTTCTTGATTGTCTGGTTGATATCATCTAACTTGGATGGGCTGTTTCTTACAGTATCCATGTAATAATCAGCAACATTATCCTCTGCTTTTAAGTTCTTACTGATAACCCATTCTGAAAGCGCAGCAACAACCTCCCCGGTCTCATAATAAATAAGGCCTAGAAGGTTTCTGGCATCTATATTATTCTTATCGAGCTTAAGGCTCTGCTTGAGAGCTTCTGTAGCACCTGTTAAATCCCTAACTCCGGCTCTTTCAAGGCCGTCATTGTAATAAACGTTAGAAAGACTCACAAGTCTCCTATAAGTCCTGACATTTGCTCCACATCCTGGGCAGATATCCCCCTTATTAAGCTCTGTCCCACAACGATTACATTTCATTATTACTTTGTCCTTCTTTGATTGTCAGTTCCCTGTCCTGCGTCCTTAAGGAGTCTGACCAAAACATCAGACATATCATCAAGATCCTGATTATAAATAATATCCTCAGCATCCTCTATCTCAAGACTTGGTTTGAATTTTTTTAATTCTTCTTCAAAATTAAGCATAGATAAATCCTCTGCATCACATTATGGCTTTGATCTGTCCTGCAAGATACAGTGATCCAGCGCCAAACACGATGTCTCCTGATTTCCTCATTGTTACTATATCGGTAATTGCATCTCTTACATTGGTATAATATTTGATCGGAACGCCAAAGATATGATGTTCCTCCTTGCAGTCTTCGAAGGCTGTCTTAAGATCAGCAACTGAAACTGATCTGGAAGTCTCTAAGACCGCCACATAGATGGCATCAAATTCACCACTTAAGAGTATTTTGCATATGATGTCCCTGTATTGCTTGTCACCAACTATTCCAAATAAAAGGAGCTTTCTGCCTTCGGATGGAATCTCTTTGACAGTATCAAGGAAAGCCTCCATACCATCTATATTATGAGCACCATCAACGTAGATACCTGGATGGATCTCTTCCATTCTGCCTTCCCACTTGGCACTTAGCAGTCCCTCGCGGATATCAAGTTCAGAGATCTTAGCACCACTATCCCTTAAAAGCTCAGCAGCTGTCACGGCTAAAGCCGCATTTTCAGCCTGATATCTAGCCTCTGTTGATAATTTCAGGTCAACATATTTATCATAAAGGGAATTATATGAAAAAGCAATGTATTTGTTTCCTGATTCGTCTCTGATAGTGCTTACATTTTCAATGTTTTTATCTTCTACCATTATTGCTCTTGTATCCAGTTCAAGAGCCTTGTTTTTGATCGTCTCTGAGCTTTCTTTTTGTTTGTCAAAAAAGACTACTGGAACGCCTCTTTTGATAATTCCTGCCTTCTCACCTGCAATAGCCTCAATGGTATTACCAAGATACTGCATATGATCAAAGCCAATCTCAGTGATGATGCTAAGTACAGGACTGCTGATAGAATTGGTAGCATCAAGTCTGCCTCCAAGCCCTGTCTCTAAAACGAGGTAATCCACTGGATATACATCGTATAAGATCATAGCCATAAAAAAGAGAAACTCAAAATATGTAGGGAAATAATCTTCCTTATCATATTCAAGCACCCTGTTCAAAAGCTCGATAAATACTTCCAGAAATATCTTATCGGAAATATTCTTGCCATCCACGCTAAATCTCTCAGTGATACTGACAAGATGCGGTGAAGTAAAGGTTCCTACGCTGTATCCTGCTGCATTTAAGATATTAGTCACATAGCAGCATACTGATCCTTTACCATTTGTACCAGCCACATGGATGATCTTCATATTCTCATCAGGATTTCCAAGAAATGCTAGAAAATCTCTGGTATCTTCAATTGTATGTTTATCTGTAAATCCGGGAATTTCATTAAGAAAAGACTCACACTCATCCAACGAGATACTTTCTCCGTTGTCAAAGCGTGAAATGAACTCCTCCACTTTCCCTCTAACAATATCTTCCATAGCCATCCCTACTATACGTATACGTCGTAGTTAAGCCCCTCAACTCAACAATATCATTATAACATGTTAATATGATTTTTTTATTTTCTCACAATCACTTCAGACACGCTTTCGCTTAGTAAAAAACGTAACAGTACTAATGCCATAAAAAACATGGCATAAGTACTGACGTTTTTTAATAGTCTGAAGATGTCTTGTGAGATAAATCAAAAAATCATAAGTAAAGGCTGTAAAAATAACTTTTTTTATAGCTGGTTGATCAACTATTAAATCAGCCCTTTAATTGGTTAAGTCTTTCAGTGATCTGATCGTAAGTCTGCTGATACTTCTGCTGCTTTTCTTTTTCTTCAGCGATCTTCTCAGCTGGAGCCTTTGAAAGGAACTTCTCGTTACTGAGCATGTTCTGAGATCTCTTAAGCTCGCCTTCAAGCTTTTTCTGCTCCTTGGTAAGTCTTTCAATCTCAGCTGAAAGATCTACAAGATCAGAGAATGGAATATATACTGTAGCATCAGCAAGTACTACAGATACAGCGTCATCTGCGATTCCTGACTTATCATTCTGACAAGCAGACTCAGATGCATAAGCAAGTGATTCGAAGAAGAGTTTACCAGTTCTAAAGATATCAAGAACGTCTTCCTTATCACTTACAACAAATACTTTAGCCTTACGTGATGGAGCAACATTCATCTGTGTACGAACGTTACGGATTCCACGAACTGCTTCCTTGATAGTCTCAATAGCCTTTTCGTCAGAAGCGAAGTTCCACTCATCCTTGTAAACAGGCCAGTCAGAGATCATAATCGACTCTTCTTCATCCTGCATAGTGCAGAAGATCTCTTCTGTGATGAATGGCATATAAGGATGAAGAAGCTTAAGTGCATTGATAAGAACCGTCTGGAGTGTCCAAAGAGCTGCCTCATGTGATACCTTGTCATCTGAATTGTAGAGACGAGGCTTAACCATCTCAATGTACCAGTCGCAGAACTCATCCCAGATAAAGTCATAAACCTTCTGAACTGCGATACCCAGCTCATACTTATCCATGTTCTCTGTAACATCTTTGATAGTGTTGTTGAGCTTAGAAAGGATCCACTTATCAACTGGCTCAAGTCCTGCAGGCATATCCTGGTGGATAGCACTCTTAGCATCGTCAGCCATGTTCATCATAATGAATCTTGAAGCATTCCATACCTTATTTGCAAAGTTACGGCTATTCTCTACTCTTTCATTATAGAAACGCATATCGTTTCCTGGTGCATTACCTGTAATAAGAGTAAGTCTAAGAGCATCTGCTCCGTAATTCTCAATAATATCAAGAGGATCGATACCATTTCCAAGAGATTTACTCATCTTACGTCCCTGAGAATCTCTAACAAGTCCATGGAAAAGAACTGTGTGGAATGGGTATGTTCCCATGTTCTCGTAACTTGAGAAGATCATTCTGATTACCCAGAAGAAGATAATGTCATAACCAGTTACAAGGACATCTGTAGGGAAGAAATACTTAAGCTCCTTGGTGTCATGTGGCCAGCCAAGTGTCTCAAATGGCCAGAGAGCTGAAGAGAACCATGTATCAAGTGTATCCGGATCCTGTGTAAAGTGAGTTTCTCCGCACTTAGGACAAACTGTAGGAGCTGTTTTGGAAACAACAACTTCTCCGCACTTGTCGCAGTAGTAAGCAGGAATTCTGTGTCCCCACCAGAGCTGTCTTGAAATACACCAGTCACGGATATTATCTGTCCAGTTGAAGTATGTCTTTTCCATTCTAGGTGGAATAAGCTTGATCTCGCCTTCCTTAACAGCCTTAACTGCTGGTTTGATGAGCTCGTCCATCTTAACAAACCACTGCGCCTTGATCATAGGCTCAACAGTTGTGTGACATCTGTCATGTGTACCAACGTTGTGAGAGTAGTCTTCAATCTCAACTAAAAGTCCCATCTCATCAAGCTCTTTTACAATGGCCTCTCTTGCAGCATAGCGATCCATGCCCTCGAACTTACCGCCATTAGCATTGATAGTAGCATCATCATTTAAAATATTGATCTCCTCGAGACCATGACGCTTACCAACCTCGAAGTCGTTAGGGTCGTGACCTGGAGTAATCTTAACTACACCAGTACCAAATTCCATATCTACATAAGAGTCTTCTACGATAGGAAGCTCTCTGTTAACAATAGGTAAAAGAACTTTCTTGCCCTTGAAGCTCTTGTATCTGTCATCATCAGGGTTTACAGCTACAGCTGTATCACCAAGCATAGTCTCAGGACGAGTAGTAGCAAACTCAATGAACTCAGTCTTAGAAACAGAGCCATCCTCATTGATGATAGGATACTTGATGTGCCATAAGTGTCCAGCCTGTTCCTCATACTCAACCTCAGCGTCTGAGATAGATGTCTTACATACTGGGCACCAGTTTACGATACGGCTTCCCTTATAGATATAGCCTTTCTCGTGCATCTTGCAGAAGACCTCAGTAACAGCCTCGTTACAGCCTTCATCCATTGTGAAGCGCTCTCTATCCCAGTCACATGAAGAACCGAGTTTTTTGAGCTGCTGGATGATAGTTCCGCCGTACTCTTTCTTCCACTGCCAAGCTCTCTCAAGGAACTTCTCACGTCCAAGGTCTCTCTTGTCGATACCTTCAGCCTTGAGTGCATCGATGATCTTGACCTCAGTAGCAATAGAAGCATGGTCAGTACCAGGCTGCCAAAGTGCATTATATCCCTGCATTCTCTTATATCTGATAAGGATATCCTGCATTGTGTTATCAAGGGCATGGCCCATGTGCAGCTTACCAGTAATGTTTGGTGGTGGGATCACAATTGTAAAAGGTTTCTTTGTTTCATCTACTTCTGCGTGGAAGTACTTCTTTTCTTCCCATTTTGAGTAAAGACGGCTTTCAATACCCTTGGGATCATAGGTCTTAGCAAGTTCTTTCTTCATAATCCGCTCCTTTATAAAAATGTGTTTTTTGACTGGTTAAAATGTAAATAAAAAAGTCCCTAGCAGCTATTAACTGCTAAGGACGTAATTAACGTGGTACCACCTTAGTTCACAAAGATATACTCTTTGCCTCATTAAGCATCTAAGATAAACTTAAATACTCTATCCGATAACGCAGATAACGCGGGGACACTTATTGATAAATTGCTATGAAAGCCATCATTTCTGAGTGTCCGGTTCAAAAGCTACCTTCCATATCATCACTACCAGCATCCTCTCAGCGAAGCCAACGGCAACAGACGCTTTCTCTTTAAATAGTGTTATGATACGTACTCCTCTTTCTCATAACCTTTATTCTTATAATAGTAAATATAATATTAGTAAAAAAAGATATTGTCAAATATGAGTTGCTTCATCAAGTGATTTCTGAGAAATAACGGCCTTATGAAGAAGGACAACTTCGCCCTTGGAATTTCTTTTCACTTCATAGAGAGCATTATCTGCAGCATACATATAATCCCAGAGCTTATTGGTCTTTCTAGGTATGGAATTACGGATACCCTGAGAGACAGTCACTATTCCAAGATCAGAATTCTTATTATCAATATGCTTCTCTATAACCTTTTCTCTGATGACCCTGGCATAATTCATTACTTCATCATCTGTCATATCTTCATAGATGATAACAAACTCATCACCACCATATCTAAAGCCATGAATACTCTTGTTTTTGTCACTAAGCTCTTTTATGACACCTGCAATATGAGTAAGACAGTCGTCTCCTGCCTGATGTCCATAAGTATCATTAAAATTCTTGAAGTTATCCACATCCATGATCTCAACAGCGAGCGATTTTCCCTCTGAATAAGCTTTTTCAAAGGCGCAGTCTGCATACTTATTAAGCCCATATCTATTACCAAGACCTGTAAGAGAATCTGTGGTTGCCTGCTTTTGAAGGGTTATATTCTCCTTCTCCATGTTGCTGAGCTTATATCGCAATTCTGTAAAGAACTTATAATTTGCCTGTCTCTCTTTTTCCTGCTCAATAGAATATCTGTAGAACTCTTCCAGTGCCTTTACTCTCTCTGCCTCATTTCCAATACTCTCATAGAGCTCACATTTTAATTTTGCGTGTTCTTTCTTTAGATTGTGGATATTTAAATCATTTAAAGATCTCTCTGTATTTTTTACGATGCGGACTACCTCATCTACCCAGCCTATCCTGATAAGGAATCTGCACATACCAAAGATATCTTCCATGTTATCAAGGGGATACTTGTTGTTTTGTATCATCTTAAGAAGCTTGGAGACATATTTTTGGAAATTGACCATATCTCCGATAAAATAATAGCCTCTTGCCCTGATATCTGCTGCAGTTATAGCACTATCACCGCTTATATATTCCTGGTTTACCTTAGGATTTTGCTCAAGGCGGTCTATGGCCATAAGACACTTCTTAACAGAATCCGGTTTAGCAAGCTGCATATAGCAATCAGCTTCAAAGCAATAACAATAAAGAATATTTCTATAATAGAGACTTTCCTTCTCATTTTTCCTGATATTCTTGTAGGCCGATCGTATAGTTTTAAGAGCCTGATTGATATTACCGCTCTCATAATAGATCTGTCCGATATTAAATTCCAAAAAGCCTGGAACGCCGCTATTCTCAAGACCGTCACAACACTTGATTCCTGTTAGGAAGTAATCAAGCGCAAGGTCAGGGCTTCCATGGTTCAAAGAGTCGATTCCAAGGAGGTTATAGCACCTTGCCAGATACTCTTTATCCCCAGAATACTGCAAATATTCAATTGCCTTAAGTAAATTGGTGTTGAATTTACGATAATCCGTACTAACTAGATAGTACGCATCTGCAAGATGATAATAGGCATAACCAAGCAAAGAAGGATCATCAACACTCTTAGCCTTGCGAAGGAAACGGTTGCAGGCATTGATATAGCTGTTGGACATACTCCCTCTATTAGTGAGCAATTCATTATTCAAAGTCTGAACTTCATAGTCGTACTTTTCAATGTTCATGCATTCGCCCCATGGTTAAGCCAAACAAAGACAACAGTTGAATTAAAGCTATTTTACAATATAACGTACACTATGGCAATCAAATAGTCGACATGACATATATGTCATCATTTTTGCTGGTTTACATATATTTATTGACTAAATCAGTCATTGATAAATTTTCACACCGGGATTCGTATATTTTTGTCACCCTTTTTAGATGCCCTATTTTAGCGGTATTTTTAAAACTGTTTTTCGACTAATCCCCAATTTCCACAGAGTTATCCACATGACACATTAGTCATTTATCGAAAACTTTTACATCATTTTTGTGTAAAAACGTCAAATTGAACATTCAATTGCTACAATTTGAACGGTTGTTCGGATTACATAAAATCACAGAATTTAGTTTTATGTAAACCATTATTGAGAATCTTTATTATCATCATTCCAAAATACGGTAATAATCCTCTATGTTTCGCTCCAAAACTGGCTTACAGCGTTTTTGACCGTATTAGTCGAAACCACCTTATAGTTTTTCCACTCTCGTGGAAAAAGTGATCTGTAGGATCCCTGCATGAATCTGTCATCCAAAAGTGCTACAACACCAGTATCTTCCTCGGTTCTGATAACCCTGCCTGCTGCCTGAAGAACCTTGTTCATACCAGGATATCTGTAGGCATAATCGTAGCCATCAACGCCCTTATCATCAAAATAAGCCCTGATTATCTCTCTTTCGTTGCAGACCATGGGAATACCAGGTCCCACAACGATAACGCCAATAAGGCTGTCATACTTAAGGTCTATGCCCTCACTAAATATGCCGCCCATTACGCAAAATCCCAGTATATTCTTGTCTTCCACAACTTCTATGTCCATGTGGATAACTTCATTAAGATCCACATTGTTTCCAATAGAAAACCTGTCAAGGAATGACTCTCTTGCTTCCTCACTCATAAAGCTCTTTTGCACAAGGATCTCAGTTGAAGCTTCATCATAAAAGTTATCTATAAAGGCCTCATGTACCTCATCAAGGAACTGATGGGACGGGAAAAAGATAAGATAATTGCCCCCCCCTGGTGCTGATAACATTATTGATGTACTCTGCGATCCTGAAATACTGCTCATCGCTTCGCATAGAATATCTGCTACTAACATCAGTTCCTATAAAAAGTCCCAGCTTATTCGGGTCAAATATGGACTTAGCATAGATCTCGAAGTCCTCATCAGTTCCCCCAAGAAGTTTTTTATAATATTGGATAGGAAGGAGCGTTGCTGAAAACAATATTGACGCTCTTCCTCTGTCCATGCACTCAGCAAGATTCCTTGATGGATCAATGCAGCTAAGCCTTACCAAAAAGCTTCCATCTTCTGCAAATTCGCTATACATCACATAGTGATCATCCACCTTGTCATATATGGTAAGAAATCTGGACAGATCAAAGTAAAACTCCAGTATTTCATCTCTTCCAGGGCCTTCTGAATGATTTTCAAGATATTCTGAAATAATGCCAGAAAGTCTGTTTAACGGATTTATAAGCTTGTCTATAGATGTCAGTATCCTGCAATCATCACATTCTCTTTTCATCTCCAGCATAGCTTTATTGCACTTATCAAGGTGTCCGGCAATGCTAGGATGGAACTCCTTGATGCTACTCTTAAGTTCCAAAAAGCTCTCTTTTCTAAGGACAGCACTGTACATATCTCTGCCCCTATCAAGGAGATTGTGGGTCTCATCCACTAGGAAGACATAATCTCCCTTGGTACCCTCTGCAAAAAATCTCCTAAGATAGACAAATGGATCAAAAACATAATTATAGTCGCAGACTACCGCATCTGCCCAAAGGCTCATGTCCAGAGACATTTCAAATGGGCATACCTTGTGCTTCTGCGCGTATTCCAATATCTTTTCCCTATCAAAAGAGTCTTCATGGGTCAGCATGTCATAGATTGCATCATTTATCCTGTCGTAGTGGCCATTTGCATATGGACAAGCCTCAGGATTACAGTTTCTTTCCTCTTCTCCAAGGAAGCATATCTTGTCCCTTGCAGTAATGGTCACAGTCTTCATCTTGAGATCCTGGAACTGTCTAAGTGTATTAAAGGCCTCTTCTGCCACTGTCCTTGTGATGGTCTTGGCTGTCAGGTAAAAGAGCTTAGTTATCTTTCCTTCGCCCATGGCTTTGACACTAGGGAACACAGTAGTAATGGTCTTACCGGTTCCAGTTGGAGCTTCCAAAAAGAGCTTTTTGCCGTGGATGATAGTTCTGTATACACCTGCTGCCAGGTCTTTTTGTCCATCTCTATATGGGAATGGAAATTGAACAGCCTTAATAGAGGCGGTCCTGATGTCCTGCCATTCGCATTCAAAGTCAGCCCATTTCTTGTATCTGCCTATAAGGTCATCAAACCAGGAAATTATCTCTTTTGCTGAGAAATTGTAGTCAAAATACTTCATCTCCTCTGTTTCTATGTTGCAATAGCTCATCCTGATATTGATCTCTGGGCAGCCTGTCTCTCTGGCATATATAGCGCCATAGCACTTTGCCTGCGCAAGGTGGGTTGGAACAGGATCCTGCATTTTTTTTAGGTCTCTGTAGGTTCCTTTTATCTCATCTATCAAAGGATTGGCTTTTTTGCCCTCAATAAAGTTCTCCTGGCCATCATATACATCTGTTTCACCAAAGAATTTATCGAGGATTCCGTCTGCTCTTCCTGAGATTACAAGGTCATACTTGTCAGTGCTATATACATATTTAAGTGGTACTTCCGCATGATAATCAGCCCCCATGCTCTTTTGAATCATGCGGTGTATCCTGCTGCCTTCCTGCATAGCATCTGCAGGTGAAGCCTGTATTCTATTATCTAAGCTTCCGCTTCTTAGGATAAACTCCACAAGTCCGCGGACTGAAATCTCTATAGTCATCTATCTTCCTCATAGATAAGGCATTTGGAGCAATAGAAAAGCTCCATGGTATATTGTATACCATGGAGCTTATTCGTACTACAATGAACATTCAATTAAATGATATCAGCAAGCAATTGCGAGAGACTGAAGATACTGCTCGAATTCCTCGTTATATCCGTTGTACTCTACTGTGAGAGCTTTTGTCAGGTCGAGTCCGAAAACTCCAAGAATTGACTTAGCATCAACTACATATCTATTGTAATAAATGTCTATATCAAAGTCGCATTTAGTAGCTGCATTAACAAAGTCCTGAACCTGACTAGGTTTAAGCATAATTGTCTTTTTGCCAAACATAATAGCCACTTCCTTTCTCCATTTAGGACTCATAACAATATATCTTGAAATTGTGTCCATTATGTGAAAAGAGTGTGGATTTTTTTATAACAATTGTATACCATTTTTAGTTGCTTCTTCTACCATCTCATCAGGCCAGATAGAGCACTGAACTTCGCCTATATGGGCCTTTCTAAGGAAGAACATACAGATTCTTGACTGTCCGATTCCGCCGCCAATTGTGTATGGAAGCTTGCCATCAAGGATAGCTTTCTGGAATGGAAGCTTAGCTCTTTCTGTGCAGCCAGCCTTCTCAAGCTGAGACTCCAAAGACTTGGCATCTACTCGGATACCCATACTTGAAAGTTCAAGAGCAATGTCAAGAACTGGATAATAAACAATGATATCAGCGTTGAGTTCCCAATCATCATAGTCTGGAGCTCTTCCGTCGTGCTTCTCACCTGATGCAAGAAGATCACCGATCTTCATGATGCAGACAGCCCCCTTAGCCTTGGCAATATAGTACTCACGCTCTCTTGGTGAATACTCAGGGAACATATCTTCAAGTTCCTGTGTTGTAATAAAGAAGATCTCATCTGGAAGGATTTCTTCGATGTAATCGTACTGAATGGACATGAACTTCTCAGTCTTTCTGAGAACCTTGTATACGTTCTGAACTGTTTCCTTGAGGAAATCGATGTTTCTGTCCTTTTTATCTATAACCTTTTCCCAGTCCCACTGGTCTACGAAGATTGAGTGGATATTATCAGGAACCTCATCACGGCGGATGGCATTCATATCTGTATAAAGGCCTTCACCAACATTAAAGCCGTACTTCTTGAGGGCATATCTCTTCCACTTAGCAAGAGAATGTACGATCTCAGCCTCGCGACCACCCTCATTGAGGATATCAAAAGCAACTGGTCTCTCAACACCATTAAGATTGTCATTAAGTCCTGACTCAGGAATTACAAAAAGTGGTGCTGTAACTCTCTGAAGATTAAGTCTTGTTGAAAGCATACCCTGAAAGAAATCTTTAACAGTCTTGATTCCTACCTGAGTATCATGCAGATCTAGAGCTGATTTGTAGTTCTTGGGAATTTTAAGGTTTTCCATATTCTTTAACGCTTTCCTTTACTAAAATATTCATATTCAATTAAATATCTTTTTAGCCTAGATTGCAAGAAAAAAATTCTTGATATTTAGTGGCATCTGAAGCACTCAACGTAGCTAATATCTTGATCCCTTCAGGAAGATATTCCGTACTCTTTACTATTCCTCTCTCGTTAAAAGAGCTAAGAACAGCCCCTTCAGAATATGGAAGGATGAGTTCATACTCTGCTTCGCTTTCTGAAAGTTTCTTTTCTATAAATTCAATAAGTGTATCCAAGCTGTCGTCAGCCTTGGCTGATATGTATATCCTGTCATCCATCATTCTTGGAACATCCATAACAAGCTGACTATTATCTTTTTGCTGCTCCTGAACCACGTCTGACTTATTAAATACATAAAGAACCGGGATGTCACCAGCACCTATCTCTGTAAGAGTCTCTTTTGTCACATCCATATGGTAGCGGTACTCAGGATCACTAAAGTCGATCACTTCCAAAAGAATGTCCGCAAACTTGGCTTCATCAAGGGTAGATCTAAAGGCCTTAACAAGTGAATGTGGAAGTTCGCTTATAAATCCTACTGTATCTGCCAAAAGAAATGGTCTGCGGCCCGGAGCTGCTATCTTTCTAACTGAAGTATCAAGTGTTGCAAAGAGCATGTCTTTTTCAAGAACCTGCTTCTCATCATAGGCATCACCGCCATAGAGCCTTAAAAGATTGTTCATGATCGTTGATTTGCCGGCATTGGTGTATCCAACCAGGGATATACGCGGCATGCCGGAATTTATGCGTTTTCCTCTCTGAGTCACACGCTCTTTTTCAACAGCATCAAGTTCCCTTCTAAGCTCAGCCATACGATGCTCGATCCTACGTCTATCAAGTTCAAGCTGTTTCTCACCAGAACCTTTGTTGGATAATCTTCCGCTACCGCCACCCTGCCTTGAAAGAGCTTTTCGCATATGAGCAAGTCTAGGCAGCATGTATTGGAGCTGCGCATACTCAACCTGAAGTCTAGCTTCTCTTGTTTTGGCGCGCCTTGCAAATATCTGAAGGATCAGTCCTGTTCTGTCTATAACCTCTGTATCCAGCGCCTTTTCAAGGTTTCTTAGTTGCATTGGTGAAAGAGTATCATTAAAGATGATGATATTTGCATCAAATACATCAAGAGAGGATCTTACTTCCTCAACCTTACCGCTTCCAATGTAGGTACTTCTGTCTGGACTTGGAAGAGCCTGGGTAACAGTACAGACCGCGTCTATATCTATAGCCTTAGTGAGCTCTTTTAACTCATCCATAGATCTCTCAAAATCTGATTCACTTCTATTAACATTAAGGCCAACCAAGATAGCCCTTGGATTTGCAGTTTGTTTTATGTTTTCATATATAGTATTTTTCACTTTTTTACCTCCGTGGAGCTATTGACAAACCCCTGGGCTAAGCGTTTAATAAGACTAGAAAAAAAACATATTAACCGCTAGGGGAGCAATGCTGAGAGTGTACGTGCAATGCACGTCTAACCCTTATTACCTGATCTGGTTAGTACCAGCGTAGGGAAGCACGATTGATTATAACATCTTTTATTAGATGTGAGTACAAATAACCTCCCTTTATGCGGTAAAGGGAGGTATTTTTATGGATCTATTATTTGAAAAAATTGTTGATGACGGCTATGTAACATACGGTTTTACAACAGCCGGCTATATCGTCGGAGTAGTTCTCGGTGTTCTGCTGCTTCTATCTGTAAGTTTCTTCATTAACAAAGATGGCAAAAGTTCTATCAGCATCAAGCAGCTCACAACATCAGCTCTTTGCCTTGCTCTTGCATTTGTTTTATCCAATGTAAAGCTCTTCAAGGCACCAATGGGCGGTTCAGTCACACTTCTTAGCATGTTCTTTATCACATATATCGGATATCTCTACGGAGCAAGGATCAGCTTGTCAGCAGCCTTTGCCTATGGACTTCTCCAGCTTATCGTTGATCCTTATATCATCAGTGCTCCTCAGCTTGTATGTGATTACTTCCTTGCTTTTACAGCATTGGGACTTGCTGGTTTCTTTTATAACAAGAAACACGGCATGTACATTGGTTACCTTGTCGGAATCTTTGGCAGATTCGTATTTTCAACACTTTCAGGTGTCATCTTCTTTGCAGATTACGCACCAGAAGGTATGTCACCACTTCTTTACTCAGTTCTTTACAATGGCTCATATATTGCAGTTGAAGCGATCATCACAATTGCAGTTGTCGCAATCCCTGCAGTGCACACAGGTCTTAACCGCCTGAAATTCGAGCTCAATGAAAAGACACTTAAAAGATCAGTTACTGTAAGCTAAGCGGAATCTCTTTTCCCAAAGAGAAGGAATAAATATATATTTCTTTAACCTTCATATTTGTCGAAGCTTCCAAAGCTTCTTTGTAATAGTCCAGCTGGATCCTATAACGACTCACAAGCTCAGTTTCATCGCTGACCTTGTCTGTCTTATAGTCCAGCAGTACTATTCCACCATCTTCAACAAAGAAAGCATCAATGATACCCTGTATGAGCACCATCTCTCCATCAGGAAATTTCTCATCAAGCCTACCTGCGTCAATTCCCATCATAAATGGTCTTTCTCTCATAAGAGCACTGTTCCTATAGGCTTTACCCATCCTTTTTCCAAGGTCTGTCAAAAGAAATGTGGCTACGTCCCATTCATTGACCGCGCTTTCATATTCTGAAGGGATCACCTTTTCTGTAGTCTTCTTAGTAAGCCATTTTTCAACTTCCTGTGCTATTTCTTTCCTGGAAAGATCAGCTAATGTCGCATTTCCATAAATATCCTCATCCAAAAGTTCCATGATCCTATGGTATGCAGTACCTCTCTCTGCTCCAGAAAGCTTACCTTCGACAGTTTCATATACAGGGGCATTCTCCTGACTTATATCCTTTGTAAATACCTCACCTTCCTGCTCTAACATGTGTTTTTTAAGTTCTGTAACAGTTGTCTTGGTGAAAAGACCCTTAAGGTTTTCGAATTCGTACCTGGCGCTGAATTTTTCCTTTAGTCTGTCTGAAAGATCTTTATCAAATTCCAAGTCAGCATCTGATTCAAGCTCTGCTCTTCTGATAACACCTGTTACTCCTTGACTTTCGATTATCGCAGCAAGATCACTATCTGAAAGGCTCTTAAAAGTAAGTGCCGGAACCTGTTTTTCATCGTCAAAATGTGCGTTCACGCTGTCAAAGGATATCTCATATTTTGAAAGCAGCTCTTTTACCTGAGGATGTCTGATAAGGGCAGCCAAAATAAAATCAAAATAGCTTGAAAAGGAAAGCCTCATTGAATATGGCAGTAGCTCTCCGCTTTCAGCAATTACCGGAAGATTACGGGTAGCCTTTATCAAAGTATCTGCAAGCTTCTTGACATATGCTGTCATGATCAGCTTTTCCTTGGCTCTTGTAAGGGCAACATATAAGACTCTAAGCTCTTCTCCAAGGCTATCTGTATTCATTTTATCTGCTATCATTATTCTCTTTAGAGTATCGTATTTTACTCTAAGCTCAGTATCTACGCACTTTACGCCTATGCCAAGGTCAAGGTCTGTTACGATATCGCCCTTGGTATCCATTCTGTTAAAGTTCTTGGAAAGGCCGGCAACGAATACAACAGGGAACTCAAGACCTTTACTCTTATGAATACTCATAATGCGAACTACATTAGCATTTTCATCTATTATGCCTGCTTCGCCGTAATCCACCTGAACAACCTTAAGATGCTCGATATATCTTACAAAATGGAACAGTCCTCTAAAGCTTGTCTTTTCGAAATTTGCTGCATTTGTCAAAAGAAGCTCAAGATTAGCTCTTCTCTTTTCTCCTGCAGGCATAGCTGTGATATAGCTGTCAAATCCTGTCTTATCCACTATATACTGCAAAAGCTCATGAACAGGAGTGTAGACAGATCTTTCCCTGAAATCTTCGATCATATCCACAAAAGTTTTTAATTTTGGATATGAATCCTCAGACTTTTCCACAAGGCCTTTGATCCCTCTGTAAAAAGAGTCGCCATCACTAAGTTCTTCATCCCCATCTATGGCAATCCTGATGCTTGCAAGCTCCTCATCAGAAAAACCACCTATGCAAGAATGCATGACACTTACAAGTGGAATGTCTTGAAGCGGGTTATCCACAATTGAAATGAGATTTAGAAGTATAGATACCTCCCAGGCATCAAAATATCCACTTTTTGACTCTATATATGTTGGAATTCCCTGAGATTCAAGGGTATTTTTAAACACATCATCCCAGCCAGCATTACTTCTAAGAAGGATAACCATATCCTTAAAGTTTAGATCAGGGTCTTCCTTCATAAGCTCATGAATCCTGCCGGCAATTGCTAGAGCCTCTTTTTCTTTGGCATCATAAGCTGTCATATCTACTGAGCCGTCATAGGCCTCTTCCCCATCGATCAACATAAGTTCCGGGGTTACACCATAGGTCTCAGCCGGGTAATCAGCACCAGTAACAAGCTCTGCATCCTTGTCGTAAGCTACTCCTCCAAGGTCAGTGCCCATTATCTTCTTGAATATATAGTTTGTGATCTCAAGAACCTCTTTTCTGCTTCTAAAGTTCTTGTGAAGGTCGATCCTATGGTTCTTGGCTCCCTTTTCCTTGTCATAGGATGAGAGCTTATCCATGAAAATCTCAGGTCTTGCAAGCCTGAACTTATAAATACTCTGCTTGACGTCGCCTACCATGAATCTCTCGGACTTTGCAGCCTCTTCGCCTGCAATAGACTTAAGGATCAATTCCTGTACGTTATTACTGTCCTGATACTCATCAATAAGAACTTCCTTGAAATAGTCCCTGTATTCAAGGGCTACAGCAGATGGAGTGTCTCCCGGATGCTCAACTAATATCTGCAGAGCAAAGTGCTCCATATCTGAAAAGTCTATGAGCTGATCCTCACGCTTTTTGGCATCGTAACGCTTCTTGTATTCAAGTGTAAGTCTACACAGCTCTTTTACCGCCCTGTCACAAAGCTTCATCTGAGCTACTACTGTCTCTGATGGAAGTGCAAGATAATTCTCCACAAGTTTTTTTACGATCTCTTTTACTTCGTCTCTAAGGCTCTTAGCATATTCCTTCTTATCCTCAGATACGGAAGGGTCATTTTTTCCTGGGAGTCTGTCGAAGGTAATCCCGCGAACCCTGTCAAATAGCTCATCGTAGGTATTATATTGTAAAACCGCATCAATACTGTCTTTTTCAATTTGGAACCTGTCACCATAGTAATATGGACCGTCTGGCTCATTGGTAATTCTGATGGCTGTGTCAAGCTTCTGAGAAGCCTCTTTTAATGACCTCTTAATATATGTAACGCAGTCCTTTACCCACTCTTCCTGGTCAAAAGATCTATCTCCAAGGTCATAGTCTGATGCTCTACTTGCGATCCAATCTTCCGGCCAGGGCATACTCATAGAAAAGCGATACAGCTCTCCAATGTATTCTTCAACCTTCTTATCGTTACTTCCTGTACTAAAATAGTCCATGCAATAAAGGAAATCCTCATTGCCGTTTTCTTTTGCAAGAGCATACTCATCTTCAAAGAGCTGTTTCATAACTTCTTCCTGAAGAAGACGCAGTTCTCCGTCATCTCCCACATGGAATGAAGGGTCAAGTCCTATTACATTAAAATTGTTTCTAAGAACATACTGACAAAAGGCATCTATAGTTGTGATCTGAGCATTGTGGATAAGTGTCTCCTGTTTTTGAAGGTGCTTATTATCCGGATCAGTCAACAATTTTTCTTGAATTGCAAGAGTAATCTTTTCCTTCATCTGTGCAGCAGCTGCCTTTGTAAAAGTCACAACAAGCAGATGATCAATATCCATATCGCTGCTGATCATCTGAATTATTCTCTCTACAAGTACAGCTGTCTTACCTGAGCCAGCTGCGGCAGATACTAGTATATTGGCGTCTCTTGCATCAATAACAGCCTGTTGTTCTTCAGTAAAATTTACTCCCATAGTCTCTTTTCCAATTCTAAAATCTAGAATTAATTATCCTCAGATCTAATGATTTCCATTGCATCGCTACTTGAAATATCAAGATTTCTCTTGGAATATCCCTTTATAGATTCATCATATCCACATATAGAGCGGTATGAGCAGTACGTGCAGGATGACCGGTCTCCCATCTCATAAGGGTTAACCTCGATATTACCGTTTAGAATGCTCTTTCCGAACTCTCTTATCTTCTTTTCTGTGAATCTGGAGATTGCTCCATAGTCAGAATCACTTAATGTTGAAGATCTGGAAGATAAGCTGCCGTCCTTTTTAAACTCAACTGGAATGATGTCAGACTTACCATTTATGCTGTCATCAAGCATCTGTATGACATCTGTTTTTTCACTGACTACACCAGTCATTTTAAGCTTTTGCTTTATCTCTTCATTGATAACATCTGGTTGTAAATCATTTTTTCCTTCAGCCATAGGATCATCTACATGATAATAAAGGATTGCAGCAGGTAGCACTTCTTTTCCATTAGACATTTTCCTGCTTGCAGCTGTTGCAACATTCATATACATGACCAGCTGCAGTTGTAAGCCATAATATAGTGATGCTACATTGAATTTATGATTTCCGGATTTGAAATCTATTACCTTCACATAAACATGATCCGAATCCTCATATAGATCAACTCGGTCAATCCTTCCACGAAGTTTCATCTTCTCAGTGATATTCTTTTGCTCATCTTCTGAAAGAGCTATATTGATCTCATCAATATTACCTGCTTCTCTGAAATCCATCTCCACAAATGCAGGTTCAAATTTTCCTTTAGAAATCTGATATTGAAGGGTGTCTACTGTCCTTAAAAGTATCCTTCTGATCCTTTCGATCATGAATTGATTACGGGCGTTACTTAAAAGGATCGTCTCTCCGTAGCCATCAACACACTCTGTTAAAGCACGATTTAATATTTCCTCAGACTTCTCTTTTGGCAAGTCTCTCCACTTTATATCTCCGCTCATGATCTCTGAAGTATACTTCTCAAGTACAGCGTGGAAAACATTACCCAGATCCGAAACATCAAACTCGTATTCTTTTCTCTCTTCAAGGTGAAGACCATAGCGAATAAAGTGTGCATAGCAGCATGATGCAAACTGCTCAAGTCTGCTGACTGAGTTTTCAAGGGTTGCTCCATAAAGAGTAAGAGCTATAGCCTTGGCAAGAGGTCTGTTTTCATATTGCTTGAAGGCCGCATCTGTGATCTTATCAATAAAGCTGTTATCACCATTTTCTGCAAGGAGATCTTTTATGGTCTTATAAAGTGTCAAAAAGTTCTTTTTATCTTGGCCGCGAAGGAAGCCATTTGCATATTCCCTCATCATATCCGAAAGCTTATCTCTGCTATCTAAAAGCTTAACTGACTGACTTTCAAAATCTCCATCTTCAGGTCTTGAGATATCGATATTAGGAAACATTGTCGTTATCTTGGATATAAGATACGCTGGACGAAGGCTCTTTCCATCAGAAGTAAGTTCTGCAAAGGAAAGATATAGCTTGTCTGTAGGCTTAGTCAGGTTCATGTACAGATAAAGTCTCTGGATATACATTTGCTGTCTTGGAGTTGGTGCAAGCTCAACATTTGAGGTGGCATCAGCAAGGAACTGTCTATCGATATCTGAAAGGATTCCGCCGCCACCAGCATTTGAAGGGATATTTCCGTCATTGACACCAAGGAAGAATAAAACCTTCACTTCGCAAAGCCTTGTTCTTTCGATGTCACCTACAATTATTCTGTCTACATCCTGAGGTATGGTTCCAACCTCAATATCTGCAAAGCCTGTGGATAGGATCTCTTTATACTCAGAAAGATCTAACTTTTCATCACCAAGAAGTCCATCCATCTGACATAGAAGTGTCATGATCTTGTCGTAGATCTGATCGTACTCTCTTGCCTTTTTAAGGTCACCCTCTGCCTTAAACTTATCTCTGTAAGCTTCAAGCTTTTCTTTGGAATTATTACTCTCAATTACAGTTAAAAGAGCCTTTGTAATGTCCTTTACTGTTCCCTTTTTGGAGTCAGCAAGTGGTTTAAGCGACGAACTGATTGCATCTCGCATTTGGTCAAGCTTTTGAAGAAGCTCAAGTTCTTTTTCTGAAGCCTTCTCAGACTTCCTAGCCGTAGCAAAGCGCTTTGGCATACGCCTCATAAAACGGTCTTCCCATTGCTTTCTGCCTTTGATGCCAAGAGCCCTTACATAGTTTTCCAAAAGATCTGTATCTTCCGGACTAAAATCAGACATGCCACTTCGCATGAAATGGAAGACGTCTTCATATCTATAGCCTGAGATTACGATATTTATAGCACTTGTAATATATTCGATAATAGGATTAAGAAGCAGACTACTATTCTTATCAATATAAACCGGAATGTCGAATTTACGTGCCTGATTACTGATAATATCTGCATAGCTATCAAGGCTTCCACATACAAGGGCAATATCTCTATAGGCGTAACCTCCATCCCTTATAAGATCAGAAATCTTTATAAGAGCCTGTCTTACTTCTTCATTTATGGTCTGAGCCCTGAAAACTTCTATTCCAACGGTATTACCCGTGAACTTGTTGGCATTATATCTAAAGAGATTTTGCTCAAGAAAAGCAAGTGAAGGGTTATTCTCAAGTCTTTTAACGGTTTTGTCTGTTATGAATATATCCCCAGACTTAGGGTTTTTGGACATTTCTTCATTTCTTGCATTTCTGTATGCTTCAAATGAAGGAATGCCGATGGCTCCCTGTTCCTGAAGAAGGCTGTATTCAAGCTTTTCAAGGTCATACACAGTTTTTTTACTGAGCATAAAGAGTTCCTGCTCTTCAAAAGAGCCTGTATATGGGTCATCTTCCGGGCTTATAGTCAAAGAAACAACTACCTCTTTGCTGACAGCAAGAAGCATCCTGATAACTCTGTACTGGATAGGTGTAAAGCCAGTAAAGCCGTCAAATACGATCACACTGTCCTTCAGGATCTTGGAAGATGGTATGGCATTGCACAATACATCTAAAGTTTCCTCAGTGGTAATGTATTTATCCTTTATATATGCCAAAAACTCGCTATAGAGAAGTCTTAGATCCTTTATCTTGGCGTTTAGTGCACCCTTTTTAGAGCTCTTTTCCTCAAGGATAGCTAGTCCCTCATCTCCAATGCCATACTGCATGAACTCAGAGATTGTGGACTTAACCTCATCTATATAACCGGGTTTATGCATGTTTTTGCCAATTATAGGGAGTTTATCGCCCAGGATGTCTGATACTCGCCTTAGAACAAGGCTCTTTCCCAGATCATCAAGCACAGAAAAAGAGCTAAGGCCTGCCTCTTCAAAGATTCTATGCGAAAGCCTGCCAAAGCTCAGAACATCGATATTCATTATTGCATGGGAAGGGTGCATCCTTACTACATCCTTCTGAGTCTGCATCGTGAACTGATCTGGAACTATGATAATATAATTTGTTCCAAGATCCCTCATACTTCTTTCAATTACTTCATTGTAAAGTCTGGTACTTTTCCCCGAACCAGACGCCCCAAAACAAAACCTTAACATGTGTATGCTATACCACCTATTATCAATAGAGATGTTCGTCATCTATCTCATCTGCAAATCTGCAACATGAGATATATTTCCATCTACCATTATAATAAAAAGGCAGTATCATGTACATCTGCATTCTACCTTTGTCAGTTGATACAGCGGAATGATAATAATCTACAAGATAATCGCCACCTGTAGCTTTAAGTCTGTCGTGTACTGTTGAGATATCATAGAATTTTCTAAATCTCGCTCTATCTTTCTTAATAAGATACTTATCAGAATATATCTTAACTGCTTCCTTGGCATCCATCTCTTTATCTGCGATTGCAAGCTGGTCACTGTTAAGGAAGATATTCTCCACAGTACCATCCTGGTCATAAAGATCAACTCTGAAGTACTGGTTAAATACATGCGCCATTGCAACCTGAATATTTTCAGATTTCTTGTCATCTGAATGTAGCGTGACGTTTCTGGATACTATGGCAAATGCGGACTTATTTCCCTGACGTGACAAGAATCTTACCTTGGAGTTGATGACGCAGCCATTAACAATAACATCGATCTCTCCACGTTTATCCCTTGCTTTCTCAGCATTATGCGACGCTTCAAGTATTTTTCTGACTTCAGGGATTTCGACATTTCTATTGCGCTTATTGGCCTGCTTCATGTTGGCAACACCGATACTTGAAAGGAAATTCTTGTAGGCATCGTTAATATAGATGAATGTGATATGATCATCTTCCATCTCATATATTCCAATAGGCACATTATTAAACACCTTCATTTTCTTGGGGCGAAGTGGCGTAGATCCAAGGAAGTTAATATCACCCATGGAGTCATAATACAAGTGATATGCGAAATCTTCGCAGTTTTCAAAGCCACAATCTTCTTCCCTTACAAAGCTTTCTACAGGCTTTGGCGTTCCAAAAAGATATCCTTGAAGCTTTTCACAGCCAATTCTTCTTAAGAATTCGTACTGTTCTTTGGTCTCAACACCTTCAGCAAGAGTGTGTATTCCAAGTTCCTTTGCCATGCTGATGATAGCTGCTAGAATAACTCTTGTTTTCTTATTTTTCTCGTATTCACTGATAAAACTCATGTCAATCTTGATCATATCAAAGTCATAAGATTTAAGATTTCCAAAAGAACTATATCCCGTTCCAAAGTCATCCATCCAGATCTGGTAGCCCGATCTCCTAAGCTTTTTTATTTGCTCTCCAAGGAAATTATCTTCTGATGTAAGGGCACTTTCTGTAATCTCAATATTCAAAAGATTCTTTGGTATGTTGTATATCTTTCTACATCTGTCTATTTCAGTTTTTATGTCACATAATTCAAAATCAAGTCTGGAAAGGTTTATTGAAATAGGCTCCACAGCAAAACCGCTATCGATATCATCTCTTAGATCTGAGCACACCTGCTCTATCATATAGATATCAAGTTTGTGAATGAGTCGTACATTTTCCAACACCTCAACAAAGATACCAGGCGATATTATTCCATACTTAGGATCATTCCACCTTGCAAGGGCCTCATAGCCGCAGACTTTTCCTGTAAGTGCTCTAACTTCTTTCTGGTAATAAACCTTGAAGTATTTTTTCTTGAAGGCAATTTCGAAGTTATCGATCACATACTGCCTTAGTTCATTCTTTTTATTTAACTCTTCTGAATAGATATTGTCATCCTTATCATAGACTCTTATGATGTCGTCGCAGGCAATCTTAGCTCTGTCCACCATAACAACAGGGTCTTTTTCTGTGCCATCAGCCTTATAAATACCGGCTTTTATACGCATAACAAGGCCCTTCTGGTACTTAACCGCGCCAGCCCTCAGATCTGAAAGTTTCTTCAATATCTTTTTTTCATCGAGTGAATTCGCAATGATAATAAACTGATCTCCACTAGTTCTGGCTACCAGTTCTTCTTTAAAAATGCTTTGAATCTCTTTTGCCAATCCCTTAAGATATTGATTTCCCCCAAGAAAGCCATATCTTTGGTTAAAGGCCTTAAAATTCATCACATTAAGATATACGATTATTGACTTTTCTGATGCAGAAAATTCCCCATGTCCTTGAAGATGATCTAAAATCCCAGTAAGATTATGAAGCCCAGTCAACTCATCAAGGTGGCGACTTTCTACTATCTCATTGATCTCTCGTTCATCCATCGTACTTACCTAACATGTCAAACACACGAAATTACATAATATCGTATAGTTTATTGTATCATTATTTTACCGCATTTTTGACACTATTCTGACGCTTTATCAAATTTTCATATTTGCTTGATTTATTTTTTCAATATGGTAACTTTAACTTATGCTTACTTACAATCTCTCTAACGGGGAAGGTCCCCTTTATACAAGGCTATATCAGCACATAAAACGCGATATCTCAAATGGAACGCTTACTCCTGGCGAGAAGCTCCCATCAAGAAGGGCTCTTGCTGAAAACATGGGAGTAAGTACCGTAACTGTTGATAATGCCTATGGTCAGCTCCTTGAAGAAGGCTACATCTATGCCCTTCCTAAAAAGGGCTATTTTGTGTCGCAGATTTCCGGAAGCATTATTTTTCCTGAAGTGAAAGGTAAAAAGAAATCTTCATCCAAACTAAATTTCAAGAAAAAAGCTAGGAATAACATAACGTTTGATTTCTCATCTAATAAGCCAGATGCTGATAGTTTCCCGTTTTCTGTTTGGGCAAAGCTCACCAGAGAGGCTGTGTCTGGACATAGTGATGAGCTCTTAAAAGTATCTGATTACAGCGGAATCTATGAGCTTAGATCTGCAATCGCAGCTCATTTATCTTCCTTCAGAGGAATGAGTGTTGACCCTGACCAGATCATTGTTGGCGCAGGAACAGAATACCTTTACGGACTACTGATAAAGCTTTTGGGTAAAGATAAAAAATACTGCATAGAAAATCCTGGTTATAAAAAGATCAGTCAGATATATGAAACAGAAGGCGTAAGCTACTACCTTGGAAGCATGGACGAATATGGTTTATTGGTCTCAGAACTAGATAGGTCAGGAGCAGATATCGCACATATTAGCCCTACTCACCACTTTCCCACAGGTATTACCATGCCTGTTCCAAGGCGACTAGAACTACTGTCCTGGGCTTCAAAGGATTCCTCAAGGTACATCATAGAAGATGATTACGACAGTGAATTCAGGCATAAGGGCACTCCTATTCCGCCTCTCCAGACAATGGACTCTTTTGACAAGGTTATCTATATCAATACCTTCTCAAAATCCCTTGCTTCTACCATAAGAATCGCATATATGGTACTGCCTCCACACCTAGCGCAGCTCTTTTACGACAAGCTGTCATTTTATTCATGTACAGTCTCAACATTCGATCAGTTCACACTGGCATCTTTTATTGAAAAGGGCTATTTTGAAAAACATATAAATCGTATGAGACTTCAATATGGCAGGAAAAGAGAACAGGTTCTTGGCATATTTGAAGAAGTACTGGGAAGTGAATCGAAGTCTTCAGGTTATAAAATAGTTGAAAATGACTCTGGTCTTCACTTTATCTTGGAGCTAAATACCAGGTATAAAGATGCCGAGATAGAGAAACAACTGTTATCTAAAAGTATCAAGATCTCTGCGATCTCTGACTTCTATATGGATGCTTTTGATGCTAAATTGGATGCAGCTTCACAGGGTAAATTTATTATAGATTATTCAAATATGAACATAGCTCTTTTACCTGATGCGTTAAAAGAGATAAAAAAATTGTTGTCTTAAAAGATAGTGTTGCAAACTGGTATTAAAAAAAATAATAGAATTGGGTATTATAATAATACCAAAACAAGCGTATATTCATACCTAAAGTTGTACAAAACACCGTACCGGAGGAGAAAATATGGATACCACATCAATAAGCGCACTACGTAAGACTGACAAAGTAAAATGGATCGCTATCACAGCTCTTTTTATGGCATTTAATATAATAATGTCCAGCGTTGGAATTCCTGTTCCTGGAGGACACCTGTATTTATGTGATGTCATCATTTGTACTGCAGCTCTTTTACTTGATCCACTTGCTGCATTTATAGTTGGAGGAATCGGTTCATTTCTTGGAGATTTCCTTTTTTATCCAGCTCCAATGTTTGTATCACTTGTAACACATGGACTTCAGGCTGTTGTTGTATCAGTTATAGCAAGTAAAGGCCTTGGAGACAAAAAGAAGCATTTTACTTTTTCGCTCATTGGAACTTTGATCGGTGGTATTATAATGGTTGTTGGCTACACGCTTGGTAAGACTTTTGTGTACAGCACTTTTGAATACGCTATGGTCAAGCTCCCATATGAGATAGCTCAGGCTCTTCTTGGAGTATTTGGTTCACTTTTCCTGTATTTCAAAGCAGGACTTGGAAATATCTATAAGAGAATGGGACTAAATTCATAATATCAGACATAGATTTAAGGAGTTACAAAAATGGATTGTAAAGAAATAACTAACCAAAGCAAGCAGGCTGTTTGCGAGATCTTGGAGAAGGCCCGTCTTAAAAAGGGTGATATCTTCGTGATCGGCTGCTCATCTAGTGAGATTTTGGGCGACCAGATCGGTACTGCAACTAATCTTGACTCTGCAAACGCAGTATACGACGGCATTATCCCTGTACTACGTGAAAACGGCATCTATGCTGCAGTTCAGTGCTGCGAGCATTTAAACAGAGCTCTTGTAGTTGAGAGAGAAGTTTTGGAAAAGTACGGATTTGAGCAGGTTAACGCTATTCCTCAGCCAAATCATGCAGGAGGAGCCCTTGCTACAGTAGCTTATGAGCGTTTTGATGATCCCGTACTTGTTGAATCAATAAATCAGAAAGCAGATGCAGGTATCGACATTGGAGGCACAATGATCGGAATGCATATGCACAGCGTAGTAGTTCCTATGAGAATCTCACTTCGTAAGATTGGCGAAGCACCTATTATCTGTGCTCGTCACCGTCCTAAGTATGTAGGCGGCCAGAGAGCTATATATGATGAAGATCTAATGTGATTTTTTATTTTAGAATATTGAGTGATGTCACTTGTTTTGCTTTTTACCTGCATTTGATAGTTTAAGTCGAATGCAGGTAATTTTTTAATCACCAGATGCAAGCTAGTTTTTGATTTGTTACCTGCATTCCTTTTGGGCACTTGGATGCAGGTAATATTTTCATTCCCGAAAGCAAGCTTTTTTCTGATTTGTTACCTGCATTTCTTTCTTGCACTTGAATGCAGGTAATATTTTCATTCCCGAAAGCAAGCTTTTTTCTGATTTGTTACCTGCATTTCTTTCTTGCACTTGAATGCAGGTAATATTTTCTTTCCCTAAAGCAAGTTTTCTCTTGATTTGTTACCTGCATTGCCCACTTACGAATGAAAGCAGGTAATTTGTGCATAGCAAACTCTACTACAGCAAATTATTGTAGCTTAGCTTCTTGTAGCTTAGTTTCTTGTAGCTTAGTCTCCATTCATCCACGTGTTACTTGGATTTGTCCCATAAAATAAAAGGCTTGTAACAACAGGGTTACAAGCTTTTTATTTTATAGCATATTGTATATGCCAAAACATGAACAAGAACGAAAACTAGACAATAAACTAGATTAGTGGTGGAAAAGGCGAAGTCCTGTGAATGCCATTACCATATCGTGGCTGTTTGCAGCTTCGATAACGTTGTCATCACGAACTGATCCGCCAGGCTGAGCTACGTACTTAACACCGCTCTTATAAGCTCTCTCGATGTTATCTCCAAATGGGAAGAATGCATCTGAACCAAGGGCTACGTCAGTGTTCTTATCAAGCCAAGCTCTCTTTTCAGCCTCTGTGAATACAGGTGGCTTCTCCTTGAAGATGTGCTCCCACTTGCCATCAGCAAGTACATCCATGTAATCAGCGCCGATGTAGAGGTCAATTGCGTTATCTCTATCTGGGCGCTTTATTGTATCAAGGAATGGAAGGTTAAGTACCTGTGGAGCCTGTCTAAGGAACCAGTTATCTGCCTTAGAACCAGCAAGTCTTGTGCAGTGGATACGGCTCTGCTGACCAGCACCGATACCGATTGCCTGTCCACCCTTTACATAACATACTGAATTAGACTGTGTATATTTAAGTGTGATAAGTGCGATGATAAGGTCAATCTTGGCTGACTCAGGAAGATCCTTGTTGTCAGTTACGATATTTGTGAGCATGTTCTCACCGATCTCGATGAAGTTATGGCCCTGCTCAAAGGTTACGCCAAATACCTGCTTCTTCTCGATTTCCTCTGGAACATAATTCTCATCAATCTTGATAACAGCGTAGTTTCCGCCCTTCTTAGCCTTTAAGATCTCAAGAGCTTCATCTGTATAGCCTGGAGCAATGATTCCGTCTGATACTTCTCTTTTTACAAGTCTTGCTGTGTCTGCGTCGCAAACATCTGAAAGTGAGATGAAATCTCCAAATGAAGACATTCTGTCTGCGCCTCTAGCTCTTGCATAAGCGTTTGCAAGTGGGCTGAGTTCACCAAGATCCTCTACCCAGTAGATCTTTTTCTCAATATCTGTAAGAGGTGTGCCTACTGCAGCACCTGCAGGTGATACATGCTTGAATGATGTAGCTGCTGGAAGTCCTGTAGCTTTTTTGAGCTCAGAAACAAGCTGCCATCCATTAAGAGCATCTAAAAGATTGATATATCCTGGCCTTCCATTTAATACCTCGATTGGAAGATCTGCGCCGTTCTCCATGTAAACACGTGAAGGCTTCTGATTAGGGTTACATCCATATTTAAGCTGAATCTCGTTCATTTTAATCTCCTTTACTTACTCCATAGCTCTTTTCATGCGTTCTTGTTGATGATGCGACTCTCGTACTTGCCTGTTGCGATGTCGATGTATCTTGTGAAAAGAGATACCTTATTATCTGCGTTCAGGGCTTCCCATACATTCTTGGTGAATGTGTCGATGTCGCCTTCAATGCTAACAAGTGTAGGCTCACCCTCATAGCTAGGAAGTGGATTGCCATCTCCCATGTATGTGTGGATGAAGTAGCCCTGGCCTGCCTTAGGGTTGTCGTATGTAAATGTGTTTCTGATGCACTGACTTGCGTCGCCGTGGTCACTCTTTAAGATTGACATAGCGAAATCATACTTGCCATCTGCAACATTCATGATTCCTGAAATTCTAGGTGTATAGTTAGGAGCGTCAGGCTCGAACTGCCTTGTTCTAAGAGACTGCTCAAAAGTCTGACCAGCCTTCATAAGGTCGTAGATTGTGTCTGTCTGGTCGCCGTTTGTTACGATTGTTGAGTTGCCAAGAACTCTAACTGGAGCATAGATGATAAGGCTAGGATCCTCCATTTTTGATGGGTCAAAAGCCTGTGTGCGAATGCCCTCTCCTTCCTCTACAAATACGCGGTTTCTTGAGTTCTCACTTCTTCCCATGATGAAATATGCGCAAACTGCGTATTTTCCGTCTGTTGAAGTACCGATCACAATACCTCTACCTGGGTAAGATGTACTTCCAATCTCTGCACGATAATCCTTCATATTCGTCTCCTTTATGGTCGAAAAATGATTTCTCGCTTGATTTGCTTGAGGGAATGCTTAGAATCTTTTTAAAGAGTGTTTGTGGAATATAAAAAGCCTGAGCATCCCACTGATCAAGCGGTTGCCCAGGCGGTCGACTCAACATATATTCATCCATACTCCCATGTGGTTACCCACTTATCCGCCAGTTGTATGGACATGTATAACATACACTTTCCGGAAGATTTTTTCAAGGGGGTACACTGGATTTTTGTTATCACTTTTTTAGTTCCCCAAATACCTTAAGTGAATCAAGGGGATTGCCCTTAAAGTCAAACAGGGCCTGATTATCCCAGGAGCAACCTCCATAATAAAGACCTGCATCCTCCGGATCATAATCTTTTGAATAGCTAGATGCCCAGCCGCTTCCATATTTTTCCCATATTTCTTCGTTACTTTTTCTGTCACTTCCTACTGGAATCCAGGTTCCTTCCCAGTAAAAGACGCCAAAAGCGCCTGCATCGTTTGCATTTTGAATAACATCTGCTATCATATTTTTCTGTCCTTCAACTGTAGCTGGATATCCTTCCATCAGGTCTTTGGGGCTAGAAACTGAGTTAGGGAAGCCATCACCATCTTCCAAGGTGTATGGATAGGATGTTTCTGCAATAAATACCTCTTTGCCGTGGCGCTTCTGGATCGCGGACACCATAGATTTCATGTTGTCAAAAGAGCCGTCCCAGAAAGGATAGTAAGAAAGTCCTATGGCGTCAAAGTCGATGTTTGCTTCCAACAGATTATGAACAAGGTTATCAACTTCGCCTTTTTTCTTGATATTTGTATAGTGAATGGCAATCTTGATGTCCTGGTCATATTTTTCTGACACACCGCGAACGGCGTTACAGCCTGAATCAAGAAGTTTTAATACGTCTCTGATATTGCTCTCGCCACTCATTCCGTAGTTGATCTCGTTGCCAACCTGCACCATTCCTATGTCTATGCCCTCATCAAGCATTTTGCTAAGGGCATCCTCAGTAAATTCGGATAGCAGATTGCACTTTTCATCTACACTCTTGCCTTCCCAAGCCTTTGGTGCGTGCTGTCTCTTAGGATCAGCCCAGAAATCTGAATAGTGGAAATCTATGCAAACCTTCATGCCTGCTGCAGTAGCTCTTTTACCAAGGACTATAGCTGTCTCAACGTCGTTATTGCCTCCGCCGTAGCCATTGCCGTTCTCGTCGTAAGGATCGTTCCACACGCGGATTCGAATGTAATTGATTCCTGCGTCTGCAAGAACATAAAAAGGGTCACATAAAATGCCGTCAAAGTTAAAATAAGCCACATTGCTATAATCCTCGGCTAGAACTGATGAAGCATCCATGCCCATTATAAAGTCCTGGGGAATTGGGAGATGGGTGGGTTCTTGAGGCTCAGGGGATGAAGCGGTGCTTGAGGCTTCCTGCTTGCTCTCATCGGTACTTTCAGTTTGTTCTGCTCCCGCACTGTTCCCAGCACTTCCGCAAGCCGTAATCACCAGCATTCCCGCAAGTATGGCTGATACCGCCCTAATAGTAAGTCTTCTGCTCGTTTTCCTCATGATGTAATTCTCCTTGTGCTTGTTTTTCTCTTGTTTTTCTCTTGATTTTACTAATACTTGCGCTCTTGGTCACGGTCTTAGTCGCGCGTAAACTCTTGTTATTACCTGCATTGCGCTAATTTAATGCATTTCAGGTAATGTTTTTCAGTCGTAAGACCATGTTTAACTTGTTTTTGTTACCTGCATGGCGCCGATTTCTTTATTTGCAGGTAACAGCCTCCAGAAGCCAAGGTCCTTTTTCACTTGTTTTATTACCTGCATGGCGCCGATTTCTTTATTTGCAGGTAACAGCCTCCAGAAGCCAAGGTCCTTTTTCACTTATTTATCACCTGATCTATTATAGATTGATTTTTGCTAACATCTGTAATATTCTATAATGGAAACGTTACCGGAATTTCTTTTAACACAATTATAGCAGAAATTCCGCACTTAATGTATTTGGGAGGACAATTATGCCTAACTGGTTAAAAGACGCAGTTTTCTACGAGATTTATCCGCAATCATTCAAAGATACAAATGGCGATGGTATCGGCGATATTCAAGGTATCATAGAAAAGCTTGATTACGTAAAGGATCTTGGCTGCAATGCCCTTTGGATCAATCCTATCTACGACTCTCCTTTCAAGGACGGTGGCTACGACGTTAGGGATTACAAGAAGGTTGCAGAGCGCTATGGAACTAATGAAGACGCGTACAGACTCTTTGAGGTCGCTCACAATAAGGGCATTCATGTGCTCCTTGACCTTGTTCCTGGTCACACATCAGAGGAACATCCATGGTTTCAGGAGAGCAAAAAAGCTGAGGAAAATGAATATACAGACCGCTACGTGTGGACCAAATGCTGGTTCCACGGAATAGCTGGTCACCCATATGTTGGCGGTGAGGCTGACAGAGACGGCTGCTACATGCTTAATTTCTTTAAATGCCAGCCGGCTCTTAACTACGGTTTCCTTAATAGGACTGAGGAATGGCAGCTTCCACCTGATCATCCGGCATGTATTGCAACTAGAGAGGCCATGAAGGACATCATGAGATTCTGGCTGGACCACGGCTGCGATGGTTTCCGCGTGGATATGGCTGATTCTCTGGTAAAAGACGATGATGAGAGCAAGTCAGCTACTGGCAAGATCTGGAGAAATATCAGAGAAATGCTTGATAAAGAATATCCAGAAGCATCCATTATTTCAGAGTGGTCAAATCCTTGGCAGGCTCTTAAAAACGGCTTCCACTCAGACTTTTATCTTGATCATCAGAGAAATGGCTACAACACTCTTCTTCGCGACTATGAGACAGAGGGTGGTGATCATAGTTTCCTCAAAAAAGACGGTCAGGGCGACATTATGCGCTTTCTCAATGACTATCTTCCAAAGTACAAGGATACCAAAGAGGACGGCTACATCAGCTTCATTACCTGTAACCACGACACACCAAGACCTGCAAGAACTCTTTCTCCTGCGGAACTTAAGATAGCATATGCCATGTTTTTGACACTTCCTGGTGTTCCATTTATCTACTACGGTGATGAAATTGGAATGAAGTATCTTGATATTCCTACTAAGGAGGGCGGTTACACCAGAACCGGCACCAGAACACCTATGCAGTGGGATAGTTCCAAAAACTATGGTTTCTCAGATGCTTCTGAAGATAAGCTCTACCTTCCACAGGATAAGAGCGTAGATGCTCCAACTGTTGAGGCACAGCTTGCTGACGAGACATCTCTTTTATCAGAAGTTAAAAGACTTATCGCTCTCCGCCATGAATATGCAGACCTTCAGGCAGATGGCTCATTTGAAGTTGTATTTGCTCAGAAAAATCAGTTTCCATTTATATTTAAGAGAGGGGAATTGATCGTGGGTATTAATCCTTCAGATAAGGCTGTATCACTTAAGCTTCCTGTAAAGGGTGAGATCATCCACAAGATTGGTGATGTGTCTTTTGACAGAGAAGAGCTCAAGATGGATGCTCAGACTTTTGTTGTAATAAAATAAATGAGCCATAGGGACGGGGTTTGTGGCTCATTTTCAAAAAGAACCTGCAAGAAAATATCTTGCAGGTTCTTTCGCATTAGTCACATATTTAGAATATCGGCAAACATCCCCTTTAGGAAATGCCTATATTCCGGATGATTTTCTGCCGTCTTGTACTCTTCCGGGATAGTTCTAACAATCCAATCCTTCATCTTAGAAGAGATATCTTCATAACGCACAACCTCGATCAGCCCTTTATTTTCAGCCTCGATGATTGTTTCATAAGCATCCGTAACGTACTCGACTCCATCCACTACAACAGAAAAACTGCTTGTTGCTGCGTCAGGTATCTGTACTTCAAATCCTGAATCCTCTATATTTTCTACACGGTAGATATAACCAGCCACTCCTCGATATGTATTCTCAAGGGCATTTGGATAATACTCTTGAATTTGTAATTTCCCGTCCTTGGTAAATCCGTATGGCCCCCACTTCATCCAGTTCCCATCATAATTAAATTTAGTATCCTTGCAATACTTCTCTACTGCATTGCTTAGATATACAAGTACATTCTCCTTTTTCTTGGAAAAATAAATAAGTGGTATCCCATGATTAGAAATTCTTGGTTCTAGCACCTTTATATTTCCATGCGATGATGCGTGATAATACATGTTTTCCCCTTAATTTAAATAGCTTTATTATCTGTGCCTCACATTCCAGCAACTGCAAGAATCATATCTGGCAGCACCACATTTCTGCCCTTGTCATACTGTTCTTGTTCCTCATCAGTCCTACCAACAAGCGCTACTCCTGTTGCAGAATTGTCAGAAACAACAAGAAGCGCTACAGCAGGTACTTCTAACAGGTCTGCAACAAGATAAAAAGAGCTTGTTTCCATTTCAATAAGGTCTGTATCAAAAGAACGTATTTCATCCAAATGTATGTATTCAAGCGCAATAGATGGTGTACAGAACACACTTCCGATACGAATATCATAGCCACGCTTCTTTCCAAGACCAATTACCTCATCTATAAAGTTCTTGTCAGGGTATACCTTTGAAAAAAGCATATTATCTCGAATTGATTCTTTCATCAAAAATGAATCCGCGTAGTTTCCAGAGATAGAATAGGATGGCGTGCACACATTTCCTACATGGAAATCTTCTTTAAGCGCTCCAACAGCTCCAATGAAAATAGCTTTTTTGAAAGATAGCTCAGCGCAGAGCGTAAGATGATCAATAAGATTACTAGCAGAAGATGCTGTCTTGATCCACGCAATCTTAAAATTATCCTTTTCTACAAGATATCCACCAAGATAAGCAGATTCCCTCAAGGTAGTCACTTTACAATATTGATCCATATGAAGCTTATAAGGAGTAAAGCTAGGTGCAACAACAAGAGCGTCATACATGATGTCATCTCTGAGTCCAAAAGTTTCAAGCATCATGTGCTCAGAATTATATTTGTGGCATGTGTCTAATATTTTCTTTAGCTTTTCTTTCATACTCTCTCCTTCAAGTCTTGTCTGAAAATAGTTATTTGTTAGTATAATTGTCACGCAAATATTTAGCAATCAATATTTTCTTGTTCCAAGAGGTCAATTGCGTATTACCTGCAAGTTTTGTTTTTATCTTGATGCAGGTAATGAATTTTTTATCTGAGAATACCTTAAGGCGCAATTATATACCTGCAAATTCAATTTCAGCGTAAATGCAGGTAAAAAACTATCGGATATCCCAGCAAAAATGCCCAAAACAATACCTGCAATCACCAATATCCAGCGAATGCAGGTAAAATCAGCTATTCTTGTATGGCTGAGGCGGGCCAAAAGCCACAAACATCCGCCCCAAGCATCAAAAATGAGCCACAACCTCCGTCCCTGGGGCTCATTTTTAGCAATTCCCAGTAAATACATTCTTAAGCTCTTTTCTTGCCACGTCAGCGAGCTTATAGACTAGGTCCACAGAAGTAGGCTCTCTGTCAGTCATGTTAAATCTAGGGAAAAAGCGAGATATATGAAGCGGAATGTCCTTGCCAGACTTGCCACCGTAGACATCCTCAAGGGACGCGATCCAGGAAGATAAAAGCTCCATCTCGCGGACTGTGTCATTCTCCCTAGGAATAATGAGCGTTGTAAGCTCAACATGGCAGTGCTTTACAGCTTCTTTGATGAAATTCATGACCATCTTGCGGTTTCCAAGGATAAGCTCGTCGTAAAAGTAGTCAGTAAAGCTCTTTAGATCAATATTCATTGCATCAATATAGGGAATAAGCTCTTTTAGAACATCAAGACTAGCCATACCATTAGTTACAAGGACGTTCTTCATACCGCGGTCATGAACGAGCCTTGCAGTATCGCGAACATACTCATAGCCAATCAGGGGCTCATTATAAGTAAAGGCAACGCCGATGTTGCCTTGATTTTTGTACATGCGTGCCATGCCGGCAAGCTCTTCTGGAGACATGAATCTTGCGTCCTCCTCAAGCTTGTAGGCATAATCCGACCAGGAAATGTCGTAGTTCTGGCAAAATGGGCACCTAAGGTTACAACCGTAGCTACCCACAGATAGAATCAGGCTTCCAGGCATATACATGGAAAGCGGCTTCTTTTCTATAGGATCAAGAGCTATGCTGGTAATCTTGCCGTAGTTAAGGGGCCTAATGGTACCGTTTATACAACCTCTAACACCGCAAAAACCTCTACCGTCCTCTGGTATTTCGCACTGCCTGTAACATACTCCGCACTTAGCCATATCACATTTCCCCCAAAATGAGCCCTAACCGACCTCCCTAGGGCTCAAAAATGTCGAATAACTTCGAATCTCTGGAGCTGAACCTCCTCGTCCTCGGTGATTCCGCCCTTTTGCATTGCTATAGCGATCTGCTCTTCGATAGTATCTACGCCATCAAGGTCAGGTAAAAGAAGTCCTCTCTTCCTGCCACTTGATACGATAACGCCATAGCGCTTCACATCCAACTGATCCACAGACGTGATATATTCAGGTTCAGACAAAACATCAACGTTAACTTCCAAAAATCCCAGTTCATCTGCAGTGATAGGCCTGAACCTTGGATCTCTTGTGGATGCGCTGATAGCATTATTGATGATCTCAAGAGCAAGATTATCCTGAGTAGGCCCTATAGTTCCAATGCAGCCGCGAAGGCGCCCGTGTTCATGAATTGAAACGAAGGCTCCTGCCTTTCTTGTCAAAAGCTCCTCAGGAAGGTCGTCTGGAATAGAGATGACTTCACGCCTTAGGATATAGCTTTCAAGAGACTTTATAGCAAGTTTTACATAAGGGTCTGCCTTTTTCCTACTCTGCTCCACTTCCTCTTCCTTTCTCTTAAAAAAAGAATCAAGAAAACGCCTCTTTTTGTCAGGCTCCACAGGGTAGAACATGCAAATTCCATAGCCTACGCCTGTAATATCCTGATGGGACAGTCTCTTTGCACTTACCTTTACTCCGTCCAGGGTTCCTGCCATTATGACAAAAGACCTGTGGCCGCACTCAGCTGCCTTCTCACAAAAAGACTCGTCAAAGTCAAATAGCTCTCCAAATGCCCCTCTGCCGCACACATCCATGATCTTCTGGTCATAAACCGGTCCCTCTGGGGCATAGCCGTATGGGCCGTAGTCCTTTAGCTTGTGTGAAAGGTCTCCACTTGCTACAACTACTACCTTTCTGCCAGTCTTGTCTGCAGCATCCTTGATGATCTGGCCAAGCCTGTAGTGATCCGTCAATGGAAGCCCTGACAGGCCAACTCGAACTATCTTGCCGCCCTTATACTTCTTTCTGATGAACCACAGGGGTACCATGGTTCCATGGTCAAGGTCTCTATCTATCTCACCATCTGTTCCTGCGGGAAAAGAAAAGCTATCGGCAATCTTGCATATTTCTTTGATCAAAGGCCTGTCGTATTCCTCAAGGAACTTGACTCCTCCTGCTCCAAATCTTGCAAAAGAGCCTGTAGCAGCATTTCCAGGTGAAATATGAAAATAGTCAGCATACATAGTGGCGTGAGGGCTTGTTATTACTATTGTTTCCGGTTCAAGCTCAGCAATAGCCTCGGCAACCCTCTCATATGAACTTGTAGTCTCAGCAATCTGCGCTTCTCCGCCCTTTCCAACTTCCGGCACGATAAGTGGCGGATGCGGCACCATAAACGCTCCTAGTATCGGCATATTTTCCTCCAAACAATTCCCCAAATTTTCCGATTTTTAGCATCTACATATATATCATTCCATAGCAAAAATAAGAACATCCAAGCTCTCAAGATTTGATAACTCTTACGATCTCA
This sequence comes from Butyrivibrio hungatei DSM 14810, assembly GCF_900143205.1. GTDB lineage: Bacteria > Bacillota > Clostridia > Lachnospirales > Lachnospiraceae > Butyrivibrio > Butyrivibrio hungatei. The sequence continues at coordinate 121,759 of NZ_FRDH01000007.1, forward strand.
AGATCCTTATCAAGTATTACAAGATCACCCTTCTTACCAACTTCAATGCTACCAACCTTGTCTTCTACCCCAATAGACCTTGCAGGAATGATAGTAGCGCACTTAACAGCTGACTCCAGCGGAATATCCATCTCTTTTACCAAAGTCTTCATACAGTTCATAAGGTTAGTAACTGAACCAGCGATAGTGCCATCAGCCAGAGTTGCCTTGTTACCATGTACAAAGACCTCCTGGCCTCCCAGCTCATACTGACCAGCATCAAGGCCTGCTGCCATCATAGAATCGCTGATAAGAACGATCCTATCATCCCCAAGCATCTTGAAGGTTGCCCTTACAGAAGCAGGATTTATATGAACGCCGTCGCAGATAAGCTCAGCGTACACGCCATCACAGTCACTAACTGCTCCCACAACTCCAGGAGCCCTGTGGGTAAAGCCGTTCATGGCATTATATAAATGAGTTACATGCCATGCGCCATTTTTGAAGGCTTCCATGGCAGTCTCATAATCCGCATCAGTGTGAGCAATTGATATAACAACCTTGTCTTTAAGAGCCTTTATAAACTCCATTCCTCCAGGATTTTCAGGAGCAATATCGCAGAGCTTTATAAGTCCCTTTGCTTTGTCCTGAAGTCTTAAAAACATGTCTACATCAGGATTTCTGATATAATCAGCCTTTTGAGCGCCCTTCTTTTTCTCAGCAATAAAAGGTCCCTCCATGTTGATACCGATGATATCAGCTTCATCATCAGCTCCCTTGTGACCTGCAATAGTTTCAAAAACTCTAGAGAGCTTATCCTCAGGGAAAGTCATGGATGTAGGACAAAGACTTGTTATCCCGCTCTTAAGCTCATATTTAAGGATCTCCGAAAGCCCCTTATCATCCTCATCGCAAAAATCATGTCCAACAGCCGCATGAAGGTGAACGTCCACAAGTCCGGGAATCACATAGCATCCAGAGGCATCTATTACCTCATCACCAGATATATCCTCATCCACGATTCTCGTAAATAATCCATCCTTTATTTCCACATTTTTTTTCTGAAATCCAAGGTTTTCCACAAAAACCAGACCGTTTTTAACTACCATCACCAAAAACTCCTATAGAACCGCATGTTTTCTTTATTTTTCAAATAATCTGATAAACTTCCCCTTTAATCCAGCGCTATAAGGGTGCTCTCTCATAGACAGGTTAAACTTATTTGAACCAATGAGCACAGTCTGAGGATGTGTAAATTCCATAAATCCCCACTTACCGTGATATGCGCCCATTCCGGAATGACCAACACCATTAAATGGCACGCCCTTTACCATCATGTGAAGGCAGACTTCATTGATACAACCTCCGCCAAATTGCATGCGCTGCATAGTCTTCTTGGCCCATTTAATATTCCTAGTGAAAAGATATAGTGAAAGCCCCTTTTCTCTTCTTGAAATAGTATCAAGAAGGCCGTCAATCTCTGCATCCTTGTAGGTAACCACAGGAAGAAGCGGGGAAAAGAGCTCTCTTTGAACGACCTCTTCATCCTTATCCACAGGGAATATTACAGTTGGCGCATAGCGAAGCGTCTTCTCATCTCCATAGCCACCAAGCACTATTCTGTCCCTATATTTATCCGCTGTATCAGCACATTTCTTGTAAGCACCTTCATTTATCAGATGCGGATACTCTGAATTAACAGTAGGATTTTCACCGATCTGAGTATTAAAAGCATTCTTTAGCTCTTTTACAAACTCATCGCTAACTTCCTCAGCCACAGCCACCTGATTGACGTTAATGCAGATCTGGCCGCTATTAAGAATCTTGAAAAAAGCAATCTTCCTAGCGGCATCCTTAAGATCAGCATCCTTCCTGACTATTGCCCAGTTTCCAGTCTCGCCCCCAAGCTCAAGAGCTGTAGATGTAAGGTTCTTGGCAGCTTCTTCTAGTACATGGACGCCAACCTTGGGAGATCCTGTGTAAAAGATCTTGTCAAAACGCTGCTGAAGGCACATATCAGCCACATCATGGCCACCATCTATGACAGTTACGTATTCTGGCGAAAATGTATCTGCTACTATCCTCTTAACTACCTCAGTACAATGAACTGACTTGGAACTTGTCTTGATCACAGCTGTATTTCCACCTGCAAGGCTTGCTGCCAGGACACCAAGGGATAAAAGAACCGGAAAATTAAAAGGGCTTATTATAAGTGAAACGCCGTAAGGCATCTTGTAAACCTTTGTGACAATACTTGGAAAGCAGTGAAAACCGCTAAAATGGGTCTCCGGTCTAGCCCAGCGCTTTAGTCCTCTAATGGTCTCATTGAGTTCCAAAATAAGGCTTCCAATATCACAAAAATATGCCTCTAACGGAGCTCTTCCAAGATCATCCGAAAGAGCCTTTTCAAGCTCTTTTTCATTATCAATAACAGCCTTTTTTAATTTCTTAAGCTGCTGGATCCTCCAGTTAACATCAAGAGTCTCTCCTCTCAAAAAGAACTCCCTTTGTGCATCAACTATTTTTTCAATTTCTTCCTTGTTGTACATTTCTTTACCCGTTTTTTTAACAATCTTATTAATATCTGTTATGCACCTTCTCTGCAAAGCACATAACATCTCTTATCTCTATCTTGGTACCATCGTCAAGTATTGCAGTTCCGCTCATCTTACCAAATACCTGATGCTGATCAGATACTATCACCTTAAAATCAAGGCATGCTGCTCTATCAAGCACAGGAACAAAGTCCATTTCAAACCTTCCATCAGATGATGTGAACTTCCATGGCTCCATGTATGAATTTGCAGGAATATGGAAGGTGACATCGTCAAGTTTATGGACCTTTCCGTCATAGAATATCACATTTTCCGTTGCTGCAGTGGTATTACCAAAGCCATAACCTATATTAAAGCCAAAAGACTTGCCATTTATATCACAGTTACCTGATCCCCAATGCCAGGTATTATCATAGGTCCAGACGCCTCGGCCCCAATCCAGGGTTCCAAAATCAGTCTTTGGATCAAACTCATATTTTTTACCATCATACTCCATGTAGCCTGAAGCTCTCATGCAGTTGATCTTCTGGTTATAGTAAAATGCATGCTTTTTGTCCCATGGAGTTGCGATGACCATGGATTCCATCGGTGGCTGCTCCAAGACTATATCGCAGTCAAAGCTCTTTTCCCCATTAAATCTATCAAAACGGCAGACAATGTGACGCTTGCCATTAAGGGCTTCAAAGCGCATCTGAAGCCTGTCATCAGCATAGGCTGTCACGCCGCTAGCTGAACTTGAAGGCAGTCCCAATTTGCCCATAGGAAGCAGATTTATAACACTTTCTGTATGTTCATGTGGATCATCTCCGAATTCCAAAAGAGATACGGACTGAAGGCCAATATAGCCATCATCTGAGATTGTGAAGGCTCCTGCGAACTTTTCTGAAAGGACAAGATAGTAGTCCCACTCCTTGATACGCCACTTTGGCGCCTTGATCTTGTTTCTGTCATATACTTGCAAAAGAGATCTTGACCAGCCAGGCTCTATCAGTTCACCCTGACCATTTAACAGTGCGTGAGAATTAGTAACTTCGTGATTTCTAGCCATATTAACACCCCCACCAAGGCATAGACAAGTTAATTTCATGTTTCCTATTTATTATAATATATTATTTCAAAAAGTTATTATTTCTTGAGCAAAAAGTGACGATAAACAATGTGTAACTTACTGATTATTTTTATTGGGTAAAAAAATGGTAATACAGCACAACATAGCCGCTATTTCCGCACAGCGCCAGATAAAAATAAATACAGATAACAGAAAGAAATCTACAGAAAAGCTTTCTTCTGGATACCGTATCAACCGTGCAGCAGACGACGCTGCAGGGCTTGCTATCAGTGAAAAAATGCGCCGTGAAATACGAGGACTTACCCAAAACATGGACAATATCCAGGATGGCATAAGTCTGTGCCAGGTTGCTGATGGCTATCTTAATGAAGTCCATGACATGATCCAGAGAATTAACGAACTTGCTGTCAAAGGCTCTAACGATACTCTGACAGACCAGGATCGTTCTTATATTGATTCTGAAGTACAACAGATAAAAAATGAGATCGAACGCATTTTCCATGTTGCTACCTTCAATGAAATCCCTATCTTTAATACCCCATATATACCTTCAGTTGGTGGAAGCCCTGAGCCTTATGATATGCAGATCTTTTACAGCAGCGAAGGTGTTCTTGGCGGCCTTGAATTCAACAATGTAAGATACAATATCTCAGAATTAAATGCTAAAGGCTTGGACCTTGATCCAACCGGCGAAGCAAAATCAGATATAGACGTCGAATTCAAGCTGTGGGATGGCGAAAATGTGCATCTCAAGTTAAATAAAGGCGATACGCTGGATAAGGTCCAGAGAATCTACAACTGGAACGCCAACGAAACCGGCATATATGTAAATGAGGTCCTTGCAACAACCTGGACGGATATGGGTATCAGTGGCGCAATTACAGCCGGAACCTATGGCTTTAAATTCCACGGTATGGATATCTCTTTTTACGTTGAAGAAGGTGATGACCGCAGTGATATCATAAAAGGCATCCGAGGTGAAGGACTTTTAGAGCCAACCTATTGGACAACTTCCGTATCATCCCAAACATCAAGGAATATCGTCAGCTATCCAGCCAGCAATAAGGTATATGCTACTAACAGTAATAAAAATGCCTTCATGGATGACTACGTAATAAGTGCCAATACAACAGGTATCTCTGTTAAAAATACTACTACAGGCACCTCTACAAGTGTTACTCCATGGAGTAGTTTTAGTCACCAAGGCCCGCACCTTGAATCTGATACCCACAATACAAACTATCCTATCGTAGACTGGGGTATCGACAACGATTCTAATGGTCAGTCCGATACCACCTTTGATACAGAAGCTGTTTACCGCTATGATAGCCCTGATTCCTCTCTGGCTGTAGGCTTTAGTTTTCAGCTGGCAGACGTATCCAGCCAGTCTCAAGTTATAGAGGCTATGGATAACACTAAGCTTGATGGTGAGATACATAATAGCGGTTATTTTTCAACTTCTCCAAGTGATGGCTCATCCTTATCAATCACTAATACTAATATCGCAGTGGATGGAAAAGACTCTTTTCTCATGCAGAAGGAATATGGCAGAAATTTTGATGGTTCTGCTGCCATGACAGGAAATATCACATGGACAAAGACCTATGTTGAAGGTTCAGAAACTGAGCACAGCTCTCCTATTTCGTCCTCAACTCGTGCTACTTCATCATCTAGTAATACCACTTATGCTGATTATTACTATCATGACACTGCTACTGATACCTACTACAAATACACTCAGGCTACAACCGTAACAAATACGGCCATGCGAACTGACGACAAATACCGCTGGACAAAGGATTATGAAGTAAAGTATTCTGGATCTCTTGGAAGTAGTACTATGCAACAGACCGCTGCTGAACCTGTAAGACTTAGATATGATAAAGATACTGTAACTACCTTTACCAGAACAAATACAGACTATGAATATACAAACGCAACTACCCTTACTGCTGAAGAAGTAGCAGACCTTACTGCTGCAGGAACTAGCTTTAATGAAGCTTTTAATAGTAACACTTCCGCTGACTCAGGCCACAGTTCGACCAGCAATACATACCTCTCAAATGGTGGAAATACTTTAAATCATACGCAGCAATATATGGATGAAAACTACACTGCTGACAGTGCCTTTACCTTTAGACACAATATCAGTTATTCAAACCTTGATAGCGCATTAACTGGCAACGTGGCTATAAACCTTAATTTCAATGGCCGTGCCTACAGGGAACTTACCCCTCAGCCTTCCGGTAAGTCTGTACTAGAGCATGATTTCAACAATATAGTTGTTGTTCCACCTGTAAAGGGTATCGTGATTCAGGCTTCTCCTAATGAAGCTGATGTGCAGCAGGTCATCATGCAGTGGAGCCCTATGAATCTTGGTGTTATTGGCCTTTCAGGAACCAATACCCTTACTACAAGTGCAGCTCTATCAGCCATTACACAAGCCAAGACCGCACTTAATGCTGTATCAAAAGAGCGCTCAACCTTCGGAAGTTACCAAAACAGCCTGGAACACGCTTACAACAACGTAGCTAACACTAGAGAAAACGTTCAGGCTTCTGAAACAAGAATAAGAGACACAGAGATGGCTTCTGAGTCATCAAGACTATCAACTCACAACCTTCTGATGGAATCAGGCCAGATGGTACTTGCTCAAGCTAATCAGACCAAGCAAGGAGTTATGACTCTGTTGCAATAAAAATAATGTAAAAAACGCGGTAGCTCTCGCTACCGCGTTTTTTATCATTCCATCCATGAATAAGGATCAAAGTGATTTAATGCTGTCTGTCTTGATGATGAACTTAACGCTGCTGTCTTCATCTGCGTTTGCACCACCGAAGGATGTGTAGTTCTCACCTGCAATCTGAATTGCCTGCATCTTGTCTGAGAACTCTGAAAGATCTCCGTCGAATGCTTCGTAGAGCTTCTTGATACCTTCTTCATCAAGCTTTGTCATACCATCAAGGAGTTCCTGAACGCCATCATCAAGCTTGATAGCGCCATCGTTGAGTTCGCTTACACCGTTATTTAATTCACCTGCACCATCATTTAACTTCTTAGTTCCATCTACAAGCTCTGCATTATTAGAAGCAAGTGTGCTTGTTCCGTTTGAAAGCTCTGAAGCACCTGAGCTGAGCTGTCCAAGACCTTCATCAAGAGCAACTGCTCCGTTGTAGATTGTTGATACACCAGATGCAAGCTGTGCGTTACCATCTGCAACCTGCTTAGCACCATCTGAGAGCATCTTAAGAGCTGCCATTGAATCACCATTTGATGATGATCCGCTTCCAGCAAGTGCGCTTGCACTTCCTAAAGCCTGTGTAAGTACTTTCTCTGCTGACTGTGCTGCGCCAAGTAACTGATAATATGGCTGAACCGCTTTCATCATACCTTCTGGAAGACCAGCTGATTTATCCTTCATTGTTGTAACGCTTTTGCTCATTTCTGAAACGCTTGTGCTCATTGTTGATACACTTGTGTTAAGTTCTCCAAGTTTTGCATGAAGAACATCATATTTTCCGGCTTTTTCAGCGTTATCATTAGCCTGCTTAAGCAGTTTATCATACTCATCCTTAGTAAGTGTTACTGATCCATCATCATTAGTCTGAAAAAGTGATGTACCAAGAAGATCTGCTGTAGAAACTTCTTCATCGTCATCACCAGTTGCATCAGTGTTACCATTTCCTGGTCTTAATGAATTAAGGAGGTCAAGGTCATCTGAATTTCCACCATTGTTATTGTCGTCATCACCATCGCCATTGCCACCATCTGGATTTGGATTTGGATCTGGATTTGGATTTGGATCTGGATTTGGATTTGGATCTGGATTTGGATCTGGTACTGGCGTAGTTACCTTATCTGGATCATCATCTTTATTAAGCTCATCATAATCATAATCAAGAGTATTTTCTTCATAATTAGCAAGACTATTAACAGTAGTTGTCAATGTAGTCATTCCCTGATTAAGCTGAGTCATTCCACCATCAAGTTGTGAGATGCCGCCAGTAAGAGTTGTTACACCAGTTGATGTAGCACTTGCACCCTGGATAATAGCATCTGCTGTAGCCTTATCTGTAATCTTACCATCAGAAATGATTCCAAATCCTGTTGCTGTATCTGCGCTCCAAGAACCTGAACCCTTAAGGTAAGATTCAGCTGCCTGGATCTGTCCAAGCATTGTCTGATACTCCTCAAGCTTAGTCATCATATCTGACATACCTGTAAGCTTTGCGCTAAGAAGGTTGACACCATCACTTACCTGCTTGGCACCATCTGCAAGCTTCTGAGCATTTCCAACGATATCTGCATCTTTCATACCGTTAACGAGCTGGCCAGAACCATCCTTTGCTGTAGCTGCGCCCTGTGCAAGCTTAGCTGCACCATCATTTACCTGGCTAACACCGTCTGTATATTTTACAACGCCCTCATAAAGGCTCTGTGTACCATCCTTTAACTCTTTTGTTCCATCATAGAGCTGTGAAACACCATCTTTTAGATCTGAAGTACCATTCTTGAGTGTCTGTGTTCCATCAACGAGCTGAGTTGAACCATCATTGAGTTCTCCCATGTCATCCTTGAGATCATCGATCTTGGATGAATCTGAAAGATCTGAAAGGCCGAAATCTGAAAGGATATCTGAGCTTGCCATTGTGATCGTCATGCCAAGTTCGAAATTTGTTGTATCAGCTGTTACTTCGAAGTAGTTTGAAAGCTTGTTCTCAAGCTCTCCATCAGAATCAAGCTCTTCCCACTTGTCTTCATCGATGTTAAGGCTTTCCTTGAGTCCAGGAACTGCAACACCCATTACGATGTAGTTACCGCCGTCTGAGATAACCTTACCATTTGAGATCTCAACGTTTGTGAACTTGTCTGAATCAAGCATCATACCTGAAACCATTGCAAATGGTGTGTAAACTTCGATCTGCTTGCCATCAACTTCTACTGTCTGCTTTTCTGTGTTCTCATACTCGAAACGGATCGTAACTCTTCCGCTCTTACCTGCAAGCTCCTCTGGAGTGATCTCTTTTCCATTGAGAGTATATGTGATCTTCATCTTAACAGGAAGCTCTTTGTCTGTTGTGCCCTGATAGTAGATATCAGCGCCGCTTGCATTCCATGTAAGTGTTCCATCGCCGTTATCTGTGAATGTCTCAGAACCCTTAACGTTTACGATGTCCTTAAGGTCTGTTGTATCTGTAAGTTCTGTAGAAGCATCTGAATTCTTGAGCCATTCGCTAACTACTACGTCGTTTACTGCGCCGTTTGCATCAGCCTTAACATATACTGTCTCGACCTTGCCAGCCTCTCCCTCAGAAGAAGCGATTGCGCTGCTAGCCATCATGCTGTTTTCAAGATTCTGTTCTTCCTGAGTCTCTTCAACAGCCTGAGCTGATTCGCTTGTTGTTGTATTTGCTCCGCAGGCAACTGTCATCATTGCAAGCATTGCGGCCATAATTACTGAAAATGTTTTCATCAAATTCTTCTTGATCATTTCTCTTTCCTCCTAATCTATATGTAGCTGCTTTTTATGCCGAGTACTTTTGATCATGCAGCTTTATGTCTATGTAATCTGTCTCCAAGATGAGGTCTGTGGTCTGTATCTACGTTCATGCCAAATGTTGTTCTCATGATCAGCTTGTCAAAGATCATGTACATAGCAGGAAGCACCAAAAGAACTGTGAACATACTGATGATGGCGCCTCTAGCCATTAAGTTACAAAGTGATCCAATCATATCGATGCTGGAAATAAGGCCAACACCGAATGTTGCTGCAAAGAATGAAAGGGCACTTACTACTACTGACTTCATGCTTGTTGAAAGAGCTATGAGTGTAGCTTCTTTCTTGTCATGTCCTGCATTTCTCTCGCTTAGGTATCTTGTTGTCATAAGGATTGCATAGTCAACAGTGGCACCAAGCTGAATAGTTCCGATAACTACTGATGAGATGAAAGGTATTGTTGTATGTGTGTAAAATGGAAGTCCCATGTTTACAAAAATAGCAAACTCTATAACTGCAACCAGGATGAATGGCAGTGATACGGACTTAAGTACGAATGCAATGATCAGGAATACAAGTCCGATGGAAACTGTATTAACTACCTGGAAATCGTGGTTTGTAATATTGATAAGGTCCTTTGTACAAGGAGCTTCACCAACTACCATAGCCTTTGGATCATAGCTCTTTACGATAGTGTTTACTGTCTCGATCTGGTTGTTGATCTCGTCAGATGCGATCTTGTAATCTGTTGTCAAAAGAACTAATTTCCACTGGTCACTTTCCAGATCTGACAAAAGATCATCTGGAATAAATGATCTTGGGAATGCAGGTCCTATAAGTGAATCTGTGCTAAGGACTGAAAGAATACCATCTGTGTTCTTAAGTTCTTTTATCATCTGATTCATGCTGGCTGAATCAAGATTCTTGTCTACAAGAAGCATGTATGCTGAGTTCATCTCAAACTCTTCATCAACCTTTTTGGCACCCTGTACAGATTCAAGCTTGTCAGGAAGTGTCTGTGTAAGGTCATAATAAACGCTTGTGTGGTTGTTACCATAGATTGCCGGGAACAGGAGCACAAGGAATATTGCAAAGAAGATTCCGTAATGCCTTGCTACAAACTTGGGAATTCTATTGAACTCTGGCATAAGTGGTTTGTGCTTGGTCTTCTCAATGAGGTTGTCGAATATAAGGATCATACTTGGAAGGATTGTTACGCAACCAATTACACCGAAGATAACACCCTTAGCCATTACTACACCCAGGTCAAGACCAAGTGTAAAGCTCATGAAACAAAGAGCTACGAAACCGGCAACTGTTGTTATTGAGCTTCCGATAACTGACTGGAATGTGGCTGATATCGCATTTGCCATGGCATCCATTTTGTTATCATTCTTATCAAGCTCTTCCTGATAGCTGTGCCACAGGAATATTGAATAGTCCAAGGTAACGCCGAGCTGAAGTACTGCGCTCAGTGACTGGGTTATGAAAGAAATCTCTCCCTTGAAGACGTTGGTGCCCATGTTGTAAACAATTGCCATTCCAATACTTAACAGGAAAAATACCGGTATAAGGTAAGAATCCATTGTAAGTGAAAGAACGATCACTGCAAGAAGTACGGCGATTCCTACATATATAGGAGTCTCTGCCATTGCCATATTCTTGGTGTCTGTTACGATGGCACTCATGCCACTCATGAAGCACTGCTTGTTAGAGATCTTTCTGATATTCTCGATGGCATCCATTGTGGCGTCCGCTGATGTTCCTTCATCGAATACGATGAACATCATTGTGGAGTCATCAGAATTGAATGCATCGTAGACCTCTGTTGGAAGCATCTCCATTGGAACCGAAAGGTCCATTACTGAATCGTACCAGACAACGTCTGCAACGTGGTCCACTTTTTCTATCTGTGATTTAAGATTAGCAACATCCTTTTCCTCCATGCCCTCAACTACATACAGGACAAAAGAGCCGGTGCCAAACTGATCAAGCAGGATATCCTGTCCCTGCATTGTCTCAATTTCTTTTGGCAGGTATGTAAGGATATCGTAGTTGACTCTTGTGTTAAAATATCCGACTGCAGATGGAATAAGAAGTGCTATTGCCGCAATCAGTATAACATACCTTAGCTTTACGATTAAATGTGAAAGCTTGTTCATAATCGTTCCTCCTCGTGTAATCTAGTGTTTCAAACGCTTCTTGATTATTTTTTTCAATAACGTATAATGAATCATGAAACAGATTTATGACCGTTAGTCATTTTCTAAATATGGTATATCACTTTTCTGACCGTTGGTCAATATTTTTATTAAAAATTTTTCTCACCGGTCAAACAATCTGTGGTATGTTATAAATAAGAGGTGTATCAATGGGAAAAGCAGCCGAAAATAAAAAAATGAAGATGGAAAATCTTCTTAATACATCCTTTGAATTATTTACTTCTCAGGGTATTAACAAGACATCCATTCAGGATATAGTTAATAAAGCTGGAGTTGCTAAAGGAACTTTTTATCTGTACTTTAAGGACAAGTATGATATAAGAAACAGACTTATCGCTCACAAATCCAGTCAACTCTTTATGCAGGCTTACACAGCCCTAGAAGAGTCAGATATCCATAATTTTGAAGATAGAATCGTCTTTTTAATCAATCACGTTTTAGATGAGCTTGAAGCCAATAAAGGTCTACTAGCATTCATATACAAAGACCTTTCCTGGGCAGTATTCAAAAAAGCTCTCATTTCTCCACTAACTAATGAAGACGTTGATTTTGCTGAGATCTATAGAAAGATGGTAGAGGAATCAGAAGTTAAATTCTCAGATCCTGAGGTCATGCTCTTCCTTATAATAGAGCTTGTTGGTTCTACTGGTTATAGTTCCATCATGTACAATGACCCGGTTTCTCTAGACAGCCTCAAGCCACACTTAGAGGCAACTGTCAGATCCATAATCAGACAATATACTATTTCAAAATAGGAAGCAATTTCCTATGATAAAAAAACAGGCTTCCTACTAATATATGTAGGAAGCCCTTCTTATTTATTCTCTTTTATCTATTCTTCATAGAAAGTCACATATGAGCCTTTGTGTTGTTTGCTCTCGTACATGGCTTTATCTGCTTTTTGATATAAGTCGCTAAAATAAGCATTTTCAGAGTCATTACTAAATACAGCTCCGATACTTACCTGTAGTCTCCAATCTGGCATTTCCGGGAAGTCTAAATTATCAATATTCTTAAACAATCTGTCTACTACCAGTCTTCCAATCTCTTTATCTTCTACACCTTCTGCAAATACCGCAAATTCGTCTCCGCCAAGTCTAAATACTACGTCAGAATCTCTAAAGGTCTCTGTAAGGCATCTTGCAAGAGCTATGATTACCTGATCTCCCATGTCATGACCATAGGTATCATTTACAAATTTGAAGTGATCTGCATCCAATAAGAGGACCATTCCTATCTTATCTTTTCCTAATGCCTCATATATCTTGGTCTCACCACCGCTTCGATTAAGGATTCCTGTGAGGGCATCAGTTTCTGCAAGCTTCTTATAGTGCTCTTGTCTCTTTTTTGCTTCATCTATAGACTCTATGGCCCACAAAACCTGGTGAAGCTTTCCTTCTTCATCTCTTTGTGCCACAACGAACTGCATTCGATGCCATCTGTTGTGAACGTCAACAAATTCGCAGGTTATGGTCTTAATGTCTTTTAACCTCTCTTCAAGAGTAGAAAGATCTGCAAAATCAATAAGGGTATTCTGGAAAGGCTCTGCTACAAGCTTTTTGATATATTCACTATTACGATCAAGAAGAAGTTCATACTTTCCGCCAAGGGACTTATCCAAGACCTCGCTGACCCTGAGCTTTCTGATAGTGTGATTATCAAGATCAACTAAGCTTAAAGAAGTATAGATGTCGCCTATGGCACTTATCTCTCTTTGAAGCTGGCCTGCTTCTTTTTGTTTGTGATCATAAATAGTGATGATCATGAAGTAGGCAAAGAAAATGATGATAAGCGCAAGTGCCGATGACATATAGATATACTTGGCATTTCTGAAGGCTGCCTTTTGATCTAATACTATTATTGAGCTCCACTCATTATTTATCAGATCGCAAAAGACAAGCTTCTTTTTACCATCAATTTCCGTAATGAACATTCCCTCTTTCTGGGAAAAAGCGCTTCTTACCAGGCTTGTAAGTTCCACCTCATCTTTGAGATAGTTTTTACCAACCTCTTCACTAATGGAATGGGCAACTACAACGCCACTATCATCTATTAACATAGAAAAGTCAATCTGCTCAGCCTTGCTGATATCCTCTTCTATGTCCTGTATGCTATCAAGGAAAATGTCCATGGAAATAACACTTTTTTTATCGGAAAGAAGCTTACTTACAGACATCATGTATTTTTGCGTCTGCATATTCATATATGGCTTAACAAAAGTTATGTCTCCATCTGCCTCAACCGCAGAAATATACCAAGGTCTAGTGGTGGCATCATAGTCTTTCGGAACATCCCATCCAGAACCATCCAGATATTCACCATTACAATAGCCATATATTCCGGTGTTGTTGCTCTCTATAAGGCTTGAATAAACCTTTGTCTCGGCCACAAGGTATTTGAGGATTTCCTCATTACTCTGACCAGTAGCCATCATTTCTTCAACACCTTGAGATGTGAAGATTACGGCATCCTTAGGGGTATTAAGATAATGATCAACATTATGGGATAATTGCTCAGAATTGTAGCTCCAGGTACTTATAACACTCTGTTTGGAGACAATGTATAGCCTGTAAAAAATAAGAATTGCGAACATTGCTGTAAGACAGCCTAAAAGAACCAGAACCAGAAGGCTCTTAGTTGCAATCTTTTTCATTTTGTTTTTGAGGGTTTCTGTTGCCATAAAGCTTACCTTCTAAACAAAAATACAATAGCATAGTGACGATAAACCAATAATATTATAACATGAGTCTGGTTTCCCTTAAGCCGCTGTAATTCTTAAAATTTTATATAAAAAAACTTCCCAAACTATAACCTATAGCTGAGAAGCTTTTCATATTTTTTCATTAGTATTCCTGGTCTATCTTGTAATAATATCCTGTATCCATCATAAGATTTATTGCACTTCGGATATCGTTTGTAGTGCTTAGATTGTCAGTGTTTAGCTCTTTTCTCCTAAACATTTCACCGTAGTAATAACACTCATGGATCTCTTCAAATCCATAATATTCATACTTCATGGCATCATTGAGCTTGGCAATGAAGCCAAGGTACTCATTGCGGCTTAAATATCCGCATTTGTAGCACAGATAAGTGGTCCTTATGAGTCTCAAATAGTCATATGCATCAAGTCCACTTTCGCCAAAACGAATATACGTACAAGCAGCGGCTTTTACCTTCAAAAACTCATCTGTGGATATATGGTTCTTTTCAAAATAATCTGCTGTAATGGCTCCTACTTCGCCAAAAGTAAGGTCTTCTCCAAAGTCTCTTTTTATTGCCTTGATTGCCTTTTTAACATCGGAATTGGACTTTACATAGGTCTTATATTTGGCTCTATAGCCATATTTTATGGTCTTATTAAGCTTTTCTTTGGCTGAGCTTCTGCTATCAATTCCCCATGAAAGCTTAAGGAATGCAGTATAGGTATCTAGTTCTTGTTGTGTGTTAACTGCTGTTCCGCACAAAACATCAGGATTACCATTAAGGAGCTTAGCATATATAGATGTGGCATGTGCTGCCCACCTGTACTCTTCAGTAGTATTGCCATCATAGTGCCCTGGATCACTTGCATTGTAGGTTGTATCGTCAAATTCAGGTAAAAGCTCTTTATATCCTGCGTTTGGAACTACGCCGTAAACAAACCATGTTCTAGCTAGGATCAGTAGCATAATGATCCATACCACATACCAGCTTTTCTTTTTGAAATCCTTTTTACTTGTTACTTCCTTGATCTTGTCTTTATTTACCAGTGTTTTTGTCTTTTTCTTTATTACATTAAGGTCAAGCTTAAGTCTGGTCTCATTTCCAAATCCAGGGAAGCACTGATATGGCTCTTCATCGCTTATCCATACCTTGCAAACGCCGTTAGGATCTGTCTCTCCGTTATACCTGATCCTAATAAGGCCGTTGTAATCTCTTGCGACTCTTACAAGATTGTCGTCATCAGGATCTTTGTAGGCATAAACGTCAGCTGAATCTGAATCTTCTGGATTACCCTTTGCTAAAAGAATCGCATCATAGCTCTGGCTTGTCCAAATAAGCTGCAGGTTTTTCCTAATATTTCTTATTCCTTTAAAGAGCTTGAATCCTGAACTTGTCTGATCATCCTCAAGAATTAGCGTGTCGTCAAAATGAAGGCTTGCAAAGGCTGTCTTTTGGATGATTCCTGACTCGCTACAAAAGAAGGCATATCGATCGCTATCTAAGTATTTGTAAGGATTGTTGGTGCTGGTATTTTTGAATTTAGGGTCGTAATCCTTAAGGCGGGTCTTTTGAGCTTTGCTTTCATGCTGTGTCTCTAGGTTTTTAGTGATTATAGCATCTGTTTTTTTGACCTGGGCTTTCTCGCTTTGCTGTTCTTTTCTCTGTGTCTTTCCACTTTTCTGAGCTAGAAACTCCTTTGTAGCCGCGATCTGCTTGGCATCGCCCTTCCTAGCTACAATAATATACTTCTCAATATATGCCTGCATGAGCCTTGAGGTCCCATAGGTCCACAATAGATTAAGCCCCATAGTAACAGCAAGTCCTAAGATAAGCCCCGCCAGAATCTGATAATCCCCTGGCTCCACCTGATATTCCGTATAGGCATCCGATATCATATAGCCGCATACTGACGTGTAGATACATATAACCCACCAAATCAGCAGGAACACTACTCTCCAGCCAGATAACCTTCTTCTTGCTACTAGCTTCTTGTAGTAAGGATCTATAGTAAGCGTAAAGTCACCATAGAGCACGCTTCCAATTATCATGCTAAGTGAATAATCGTAGGCATTCTTTGTTATAGTTAGCTGATTGCGATTGAATATCTTGGGAAGTCTAAGCTTTTTTATCTCTTCTTCATCAAAGGATACCCTCTGGTACTTCCCTAGCGCCTCTTGTGCCTTATATACATTATTCGCATTAAACTTCATGTGATAAAACATTAAACTCTCTCCTTAACAACTCACCCCGCAATATAATACAACATTTCGTAATATTTTTCTCTTCTATGTCTTTGGGTTCATTTAGAAATTTGAGGTTTTTAGCCTAAATCCAACAGAATAATTTTTTCAGCTAATATTTTTCATTATATTTTGCTATTCATCCTCAAACCCACCTCAGCTTCCTTAACCTAAATCACTTCATACATACACATTCGGCTAAAGATTATCATTCTCTTCCCATTTCTTACTTGAATTACTTTAGCCGAAATACACTCGCCCACATTGCTTCAGCTAACAATTATAAAAAACTCAACCCTCTCTTCTTATTTTCCTTTAGCCTAATATAAGAAAAGCTGCGTTTTTTGGCTGAAAGCCAACCTCCATATATTAGCTTCATAGTTTTTCAACGTAAATGTCATTACATTTATCATGTTATTTTCATATGCAGACCAGCTGGAGTAGGCATAATGTCTGACCTTGAGCGATTTTATTTTTTTGTATTGCTACATTAAAAAAATCCCGGAAAAATTTACGTTCTAAACAACGTGAAGTAAATTATTCCGGGATTTTTGAATGTTTATATGTATCCTACAAAAAATACTATTAGAGTGAATAAGAAGCTTTTATTCCCTCCAGCGTCCTACTTAATTAAGATGCCAGATATCTCTGTTGTATTCTGCAATAGTTCTATCTGAAGAGAAGTAACCAGCCTTTGCGATGTTTACAAGCATCATCTTCTTCCACTTGTCGCGGTTCTCGTAATCTGCAAAAATCTCGTCCTTCTTGGCAATGTAGCTCTCAAGGTCAATAAGAGTCATGAACCAGTCTTTGTTAAGAAGCTCGTTGTAAAGTCTCTCAAGGTTCTCCTTGTGTCCAACCTTAAGACACTCTTTACTTACGATAAAGTCTACAGCTTCCTTGATAACTGGGCTCTTCTTGTAATAATCCTTTGAAACATAATCAGCCTTCTTGTAGTGCTTGATAACTTCATCAGCGCTTACACCAAAGATGTAAATGTTGTCATCACCTACAAGCTCGTGAATCTCTACGTTTGCACCATCATCTGTTCCAAGAGTGATAGCACCATTAAGCATGAACTTCATGTTACTTGTTCCAGATGCCTCTTTTGATGCAAGAGAGATCTGCTCTGATACATCACAAGCAGGAATGAGCTTCTCAGCATAGCTTACATTATAGTTCTCAACCATGATGACCTTCATGTACTTGTTAACATCAGGATCATTGTTGATGATCTCCTGAAGAACAAGGAGAAGGTGAATGATATCTTTTGCAATAACATAAGCAGGAGCAGCCTTAGCACCAAAGATGAATGTAAGAGGTCTAGTAGGCTTCTTGCCGCCCTTGATCTCAAGGTACTTGTGAATGATGTAAAGAGCATTCATCTGCTGTCTCTTGTACTCGTGAAGTCTCTTAACCTGAATATCAAAGATTGAATCAGGATCAACTTCTACGTTCTCATGCTCCTTGAGGTATGCAGCAAGCTCTTTTTTCTTGTCCATCTTGATAGACTCAAGCTTATCAAGAACTGCCTGATCATCGGCGTAATCAAGAAGTTTTTCAAGCTTGTTAGCATCCTTCTTGAAGCCATCGCCGATTGTCTGTGAAAGGAAATCAGCAAGGGGATGGTTACATGAAAGGAGCCATCTACGGAATGTGATACCGTTTGTCTTGTTGTTGAACTTCTCAGGATAGATCTTGTAGAAATCGTTAAGCTCGCTATTCTTAAGGATATCTGTATGAATAGCTGCAACACCATTTATTGAATATCCATAGTGGATATCAATAAATGCCATGTGCACTTTCTTTTCCTTGTCAATGATCTGAACCTTAGGGTTCTTGTACTTTGCTCTAACTCTCTTATCAAGCTCCTTGATATATGGAACGAGCTGTGGAACTACCTTTTCAAGGTACACAAGTGGCCATGTCTCAAGAGCCTCAGCAAGGATTGTATGATTTGTATAAGCACAAGTCTTGCTGACTACATTTATAGCCTCATCGATATTGAAAGCCTTCTCCTCAACAAGGATCCTAATGAGCTCAGGAATGATCATTGTTGGGTGTGTATCGTTGATCTGAATTGCAGCGTGCTTGTGGAGCTCGTGGAGGTCATACTGGCGCTCCTTCTGCTCTCTTAAGATAAGCTGAGCTGCATTTGAAACAAGGAAGTACTCCTGATAGATTCTAAGGAGGTTTCCAGCTTCATCTGAATCATCTGGATACAGGAAAAGAGTAAGGTTCTTGTCGATCTTGGTCTTATCAAAGTCGATACCTTTTTTAACAAGGCTCTCATCAACTGACTCGATATCAAAGAGACGAAGCTTGTTAACTCCTGTGTCGTATCCAACAATGTTCATATTGTAAAGGCGTGAAACTACCTTCTTGTCACCAAAAGAAACTTCGAAAGTTGTATCTGTCTTCTCAAGCCATGACTGCTTCTCGATCCAGTCATTCTTTTCAGCATTCTGAAGGTGGTCCTTGAATACCTGCTTGAAAAGTCCGAAGTGATAATTTAGTCCAATTCCTTCACCAGCAAGGCCGAGTGTTGCAATTGAATCAAGGAAACAAGCTGCAAGTCTTCCAAGACCGCCGTTACCAAGTGATGGTTCTGGCTCACACTCCTCGATATCTGCAAGGGATTTGCCGTTCTTTTCAAGAATAGCCTTTACGCGATCGTAAACTCTTAAGTTGATAAGGTTGTTAGAAAGAAGCTTACCAATGAGGAACTCCATTGAAATGTAGTAAACCTTCTTTTCTCCGTTGTACACTTCAGCAACATCCATGAGTCTGGAAGTCATTTCAAGAAGAACATAGTATGTTTCCTGATCTGTGCACTCTTTGAGAGTCTTGTTATATTTCTCCTGTGCAATATCTTCCAGCTGCTCCTCAAGATTAAGAACAAGTACATCTCTCTGCATGTTAGTATGCTTGGACATTTTTTCTTTCTCCTCTCGTAAGACAATATATGATTTACAAATACCTTTTATTTCTGTTTTATGGAAAACGTTTTCTTTGTCTTGTAAAAAAGCTTACCATAGGAAAACGTTTTCCGCAAGTACTTTTTTATCAGCAGATTATATCTTCATATTTGATGCGCACAAGTTCGTGCTTTACTGCTACTTTTCTGCCTTTTTCTCCGGACATTAATCTGTTAAGTTCCATGAGGCCTTCCTCGGAAATCTTGGCAAAGTCCTGTCTAACAGTATTCATCTGCTTGCCGGCATAGCCCATAAGGATGATTCCATCAAAACCACAGACAGGTCTGAAAATATCCATATCAATAAGGGCTTTCATGGCCCCGATTGCCATAATATCAGAAGCACATACTACACAATCTGAATTCTTGGCGTATTTCATAGTAAGCTCCCTTGCCCTAAGCTCAGAAAACTTACCATTTCTAACGGTGAGCTTACATTTCTTTTCATCGCAGAGCTTCTTGATGCCCTGGAGCCTTTCCTCTGTAACGTACCCGTCTTCGTCGCCTGCAAGGTACAGGATCTTTTTACATTTATTCTCTGTGATAGTCTTCTTGGCCACATCATACTGGGCCTTGGCGTGATCAATGCTGATACTGGAGGTTGACTCATTTACCATTGGTGCATCCACAACTACGATCTTGAAATTGCCACTATCAATGAGCTTGTGCAGGGCCTTATCCTTGGTAGTCATGCCATATATGATGATTCCCTTGATGCCTTGCGATGCAAAATAGCTTGTAACCTCTGCAACGTCCATGTCTTCTATCATTGACGTGAAGACAGTGATCACATCCAGCTGCAGCTCTTTTGCCTTATGAATAGCACCTGAAATGTACTGCATACTGATCTCATCGCTGGCCTGGGTATGTAAATTCAGCTTTATCAAAAGAGCTACTCTTCCGGTTCTCTTGGAAGAAAGTGTGGCAGCTACTGCATTTGGTACAAATCCAAGTCTCTCAACAACTTCATTTACCTTATTTCTAGTCTCTTCGCTTACATTTGGATAGTTATTGAGTACCTTGGAAACTGTTGAAATAGCTACACCAGCTTCTTTTGCTACGTCTTTTATTGAAACCATTATATTCCCTCTCATGTCTGGAAATCGTTTTCCGTACTATTAATAATATCTACAAATCATTTTTTTGTCTACAATAAAAAACGCTGTAACAAGGCTCTGCTACGGCGTTTATGAATATTTAATATTTTTGATCTCAGACCCCAAGCAATAACAAGAGAAAAACTCCAACTACTGCTGAAAAAAGATTGGCAATGAGGCTGACTGAAAGGGCTCTGTTAAAAGAGATATCGTATATAGCCAGGTAATAGATAACGCCCTCAACAAGCACGATTGCCAGCTCTAGCACAAAATAGGTGAAACCATATTGAATGAAGTAGGCGTTTAATATAAGGTTCAAAATGCCATTTGTTACGATATTTACGCATATCAGCAATGGAATCTTGTATTTATACTCAGACTTTTTAAAGCCAATAAGAACAGGGGCCATTTCAAGGATTATAGTCACAAGGGCCAATATTCCGACCACGGTAATTCCTTCTAGGACTCCTTCAGGAGTAATCACATACTTCATTTTTTACCATTCCTTTTCTTGATACCATGCACAATTGCGATTATAAGCGCAATTACAGCTGGAACTATGAGTATGAGAGCTCCAATAACAATTCCAAGACCTACGATCAATAGGCCTGGGCCGCCAGCATCTAATAAAGTAAGCGTAAATAAACTAGTTAACATTTTTATCCTCCTTAAGGGTCTTTCCTAGCACAACTGAACATGCAACGGACAAAACCACGATTATTACTGCATTTAGCATCGGATCAATAGGTCCTGTGATAAATGGTACCATTATTCCATTTCCAAGGGCAAGGGTTGTAAGACCAAAGGCTAGTCCAGGATTATCCGGTATCACCGACAGGAACATTCCAAAGGTGATGGCCATTGTCATACTAAATAGGAATATTCCAAGTATTGAGACTACCATGAGGTTCTGGCCCCATATAAGTAATGGGATACATAAAAGTGTCGAGTAAACTCCGACTTTTCTTGCTCCAATCTTGTCTGAAAGCCAGCCTCCAAGCGCTTTTCCTATTCCCATTATGAAGAAAAGAAGTATGGACTGCCACAGCTCTTTTCTCCAGGAAATCGGAATAGCGTAGCCTATGAAACTACGGACAAAAGTAACAAAATATGCTGCAACTATGATGACCATGTAGCTGCGCGGCATATCTCTTTTAACAAGGTCAAATTTCGGATACTCATACTCCTCAACAAGCCATGAATCGTTGGTTAAAAGAAGTAACACCAGCATCACAGCAAGGACTATAAATAAGTACTCTTTTCTCCAAAAGTTTGATGGCCCTAGGATCTGACCAATCACTACGCCAAAAGAGCCGCCGGAAACGAACAGTGCACATGGAAAGAGTTTTCCTTTTCCAATGAGTGTTGTCTGGATCGCGCAGCAGTCATGAAGAAAAGCATTGGCAAGTGCAACTATGAGCATACCTGCCATACTGCGGGGCGATGCGATGTCATACTGGACAAGCAGGATTCCTGCTGCCATTATAACAACGGACATGACAGGAATATTTAGTTTTGGGAACTTTTCGTGAACTATTCCTACCAGGAACTGTGGATAAAAAGCCACCATGTCAAAGAACATGTATATAAAAAATCTTGTGGCATTATCCACTTTAAATGTATGGGTTAAAATGCTAAAGCATATGACTTCTATGCAAAAATGAACAAAAAAGCAGGCATATGAATTAGCGAGGATCTTCGTTTGACTCATTTTTTGCCCTCAATATTTCTTTTCTCTATATAAGATAGACAATATTATAACCTGATATGTTGCGGCGGGAAAGAAACGAAAAAGTGAGCCCTAGGGACGGAGGTTATGGCTCATTTTTGAAATACAAAAATAAGCCATAACCTCCGTCCCCAGGGCTCAAAAAGCAGCTACCCACTTTTGTAAGTAGCTGCCTGAGTTTACTGCAAAAAATAATATTTTATTTTGCAACAACTTTACTGCCTTTATGTCTATTAATGCAGCTGTTACCTCCCGCTTTAATAGCCTCTTTTACCTGTTCATTCATAATATCAACGTATGAATTCTTGCCATCCTTGCTATAGCTTGGATCAAGAGATTCAAACTCATTGCCGTCATAGACAATAGCCATAGTGTTGTTATCAGAAGTCTTCATCAGGATAGTAGTCTTGCTACCTTCCTGAATTGTAAGGTATTCATAATCCTCTGCGCTGAGGAAATCTTCGATATCTTCAACTGCGCCTTCCATGGAACCTGCAGCTGCATTCATGTCCATTTCAGCTGGTGTCTGCTCTGCTTCTGACATATCAAATGCCATCTCAGGAGCTGGCTCCTCTATTACTATTTCAGGTGTTGGTTCTTCAAGTGCTATTTCTGGCATTTCCTCAGGAGTTGATTCCTCGAGGGCAATTTCTGGCATTGCCTCTGCAGGTGCA
>NZ_FRDH01000007.1:145489-248876 GCF_900143205.1 Butyrivibrio hungatei DSM 14810
TCAAGTGTCATCTCTGGCATTGCCTCAGGTGCTGGCTCCTCAAGTGCCATCTCTGGCATTGCCTCAGGTGCTGACTCCTCTGCAGGTGCTTCTCCTGATGCCATTGCTGCCATCATCTTATCTACATCAGTTGCTGTTTCTGCAGCGGCCATTGCTGCCATCAAAGCTTCTGTATCCTGTACAGGCGCTTCTTCAGCTGTAGCCTCAGCTACTGCCTCTTCAAGTGCTATTTCTGGTGCTGGTTCTTCTGCTGGCATTTCAACTGCAGCCGCTGCTGCAAGAGCATCTGCTTCTGCAATTTCAGCCGGACTTGGAGCGGCAACCTCCGCTTTATTTTCAGCAAGCATAGCTTCAAGATCAGGAAGATCTGGTGCTGGTTCTGGCGCAGCTTTCTTTGGACGTCCTCTCTTTGGCTTAGGTGCTTCTGCAGGTGCAGGCTCCGGAGCCGGTGTTTCTGCCGCCATAGCAGCTAATAAATCATCAACATTCGCTGTTGAAAGATCCTGTCCGTTAATCATTTCCTGAGTGCTCATGCCTTCCATGTATATATCTCCTTTCGAGAATCAAACTCAAAAAACATGCATAAAACAGCCTATATATATTATCGTTTATTTCGATGATAATTTACAGTAAATTTTTCATAAATTTATCTAATTTAGGCAAATTTACAGAAGATTCATATTTAATTTGTCATCAGGCTAAATTGTCTAAACCTTGTCATCACTTCCATGACTAACTTCACAGAAATCCTAACTTGAAAGCATGCCTTTGGCTCTTTATTCTCCTTTTGGACATGTCAAATATTTAGATAAGCAAGTTTTTATAGCATGCCTTTTTCTATCTTTTCTACTTTTAGCATGTCAAAAATCTAGATAAACATGTTTTATGGCATGTCTTTTTCTATGATTTCCTCTTTTAACATGCCGAATAGCCAAATAAACAAGTATTTTGGCATGTCTTTTTCTATAATTCCATCATTTGACATGCTAAGCCCAAACAAATCAAGCCAATATACCGCAAATCAAGCCCATATACCCAAAATGAGCCACTAACCCCGTCCCTAGGGCTCATTCAAAATGAGCCACAACCTCCGTCCCTAGGGCTCATTTTCTCTCAAGCCAGCATACATGGGCACCGTAGTCCAAGCCTTTATACCAAAAATGAGCCGCAACCTCCGTCCCTGGGGCTCAAAAACTCCCGCTGGCCTCCCTAGGGCTCATTTGGGCGAAAAATCCCCCGGCTGAGCCTCAAAAGCCCAAACGGGGGAATAGAACTACATATTCACATATCAAACAAGTTTAAAACTCACTAAAAATTTACTCAAATCTTACTCTTCAGAAATCTTGTAGCTATAATCTGCAAAATCAGCTTCGAGAACAGCCTTGTGGCCTTGGTTTTCCCAAACAAATTTCATAACAGATCCGGCAAAAGAAATATCGAGCTTAGCATCAAAGCCAAATGCAGGGCATGTATTTCGGAATTTCAGGAGTTTAAGCTGCTCCTTAACAACATCCTTTTTCATAGCCTCTTCAATCTGTTCTAATGTTAGATTTGTACGATTGATTTCTTTGTGTCCGCCGGCACCAGCTCTTTTAACAGCTTCATGATCATTCTTGCCTGCAAAGAGGTCAAGGTACCATACTTGTGGCTTACCTGGCATGAACATCTGGATTGCTCTAGCAAAAAGCATCTTCTTGTCATCATCGCCAAGGGCACTGTAGTATGTAGCGTTTACCTGATAATACATATTCTTGGCACCGTGAAGATCCTTAACAAATCCGCCGCGGCCAACAATTGTATCGATCATCTTCTGAATATCATCATCAGCTAAGATTCCCTTAAGATCAAGAAGAGGAATACCATCGTGGCATCCAAGCATGTTAACTACGCGGATCTTCTTTTCCTGAATCTCGTTTGCCCACTTAGCAAGCACTTCTCCAGACTTTGTCTCAATAGCATAGATCAAAAGTCCAGGAAGGAAGAAGTCATATGTCATATAGCCCTTATTTGCTACAACTTCATAGATCTTCTCGCTGTAACTTGCATGAATCTCTGGTAAAAGAGATACCTTAAACTCGTCAGCAAGCTTCTTAACCTTTTCAAGTACATCCCAAGTATCAGGCTCATTTAAGAAGTTCTTTTTACCTGGTTCCTTTGGAGCATAAGCAAAAGCATCAAGTCTTACGATGCTTGCGCCATATCCTGAAAGAGCCTTAAGAGTATTTCTGTAATGCTCCCAAACGAGATCGGACTTAATATTAAGATCCATCTGACCAAGATATCTTCTACCTGATTCCAAAAGATCTACAACTGCATCCTTATATTTCTCATAGCCAGTAAAATCGATTTCTGCTGGCTTCTTTCCCTCATCAAGTCCCGCACACACTCTCTTTGACAATCTATCTGCTGCAAGATACTGAATATCAAGTTTATCCATCAGATCCTGCGCGTCAGGGCGCTTGTACTGCACCTCCTGATAGAATGTATTCCAATATGGAACATCCTTTCCATCAGGCATACGCACCATAAGTATTGGAAGTCCTGGCTTTCTAAAGAACATGTCCTTAATGTACTTCTGATCAGGCTGAATGTAGCCCTCATCAGTCATCTCGCCATAGCCATCCCAAAACTTATTCCAGTTAATGAAGAAATCCTTATACTTGGACTTCTCACCGTTTTTCACAAGATCCTGGAACTGAGGAGAAAGAACTGAGGCATGATTCAAGATAAAATCAAGCTTTAAGTTGATTCCAAGCTTCTCAAGCTTCTCAAGGTCCTCCTTACTTCCAAGTTCTTCATTTATGCCATAATCAATAACGGAAAAACCTCTATCCAGATCTGTGTTAAATATACTAGGCAAAATATAGAAAGACTGAAACACATCTTTAAACTCGTCCTTAGAAAGAACTCCTACAATGTCTCCGAGCTTTCCGCCCATACTGTCCGGATAAGCATTAAGCATTGGTCCATTATCCACAAATTTACTCATACATATTCCTTTCAAATACTACAATGTTACGTTTTTCACAGAGCGAGAATGTCAACAAAATCTGTCATACACAATCTCAAAAAAGGCGTCCTGCCAATCACTTCATAAGCTCTTTAAACTGATCGTAGCTGATGATCTCTCCTGATTTAGTTACGATGATCTTGGCTTTGTGAGCCTGGTTAACAAGTTTGTTTTGCTCAAGCTCAAGTACAAGTGTTGTAAA
This sequence comes from Butyrivibrio hungatei DSM 14810, assembly GCF_900143205.1. Lineage (GTDB taxonomy): Bacteria > Bacillota > Clostridia > Lachnospirales > Lachnospiraceae > Butyrivibrio > Butyrivibrio hungatei. The sequence continues at coordinate 148,702 of NZ_FRDH01000007.1, forward strand.
TGGACTGTCAAGCTTGCCATCCCTGTTTCTTGATCTTCTGTGTTCAAGTGTTTCCTGTGGTGTACTATTTAAAAGAACAGGTATATCAACCTGAGTCATGTAATCGCTGTTACCATGTGTCCACTCTACGATCAGAACCTGCTTGTCTGACATATCAACTTCGTCATACCAAAGAGAAGCTTCATCTCTGCCCATTCTCTTGAGCCAAAGCTTGTCAGCTCCATCCTTAAATGCCTTCATGATCTGATCTACTTCTGCAAAGTCTGTCTCCTTTGGAGTTCCAAGGTAATCATCAAGTCCCTTGCTTCCAGCCTCAAAGTATGACTTGAACCATGCGTCAGTTTCTATATGTGCCTTGTTTGCGTCATCTTCAGCTATCTGCCACTCTTTTACCTTTGCAAAGTTTTCTGGATTCATGACACCAGCGTCAACCATTCCTCTGATGCCGCAAACTCTGAATGTATGAAGTCTCTCTGCATCATTGTACATAGGAATACGATGTGGATAATTATCTCCTGACATTGTGTAGCTACCGATTCCAGCCTGTTCTAACATATATGACAATAGTGACGCAATTTCAGATTTTCCAACTCCTGATCCGCCGCAAACTGCTACAACAGCGCGTCTGTAAGGATTAGCAGTCATCTTTTCCTTAAGCTCTTTTACCAGAACAGGAAAAATAGTCTTGGCCTTAGCTATATGGCTCTCGCCGATTTCAATCTTGTCCCCTGGCATATCGCCGTGAGGAATATCACTTGGTATTTCTAAACTAGCAATATTATCTGAAGCTTTTTCAACCTTGTCTAAAACATCGTTTGAAACAGTCATTTTGTTAAATTCTTTATTCATAATTCTCCTTCTTAAAAACAACAACCAACTTGCACAAATCCCAGCCACCGCCAAGAGCCAGTATTTATGCGGCTTCTACATAATAATTCCATCAAAAGAAATTTCGCGTACAGTTTTCATTTTGACAAGTCATACTATGCCATGTTATTTTGAACACAAGATACAATAACTTTTTTTCTTTGTAAAGACTAAAAAAAATTATGATAACGATTAAAGAGATTGCAAAACAACTAAACATGAGCACTACAACAGTTTCAAATGTTATCCACGGAAAAACTGGTGAAGTGTCCGAAGAAACAACAAAAATCGTTCAAGACTTCCTGAAAAAAGTTGACTATGTACCTAACATCAACGCGCGAAATCTTGCACAAAATGAATCCAAGATCATAGGTCTTGCCCTTAAGGCTCGTGCCGACAAGTATGAAAACCTCATAATGGACCCTTTTGTATCGGTCCTTATAGGTGGTGTCGAAGAAACCATCAGAAATGCCGGCTACTTCATGATGCTGTATATTTCCAGTGACACAACAGAGATCATGCGACATGTTTCCACATGGAATGTTGATGGCCTGATACTTTTTGGTATGCTCAATGACGACGGAATCCGCGTCAGTGAAAAATACAAAAAGCCTATAGTCTGCATCGACACTTACAGTATTGAAGGATTAAAGCACTTCACAAATGTCGGTCTTGATGATGAACAGGGCACCTACGACATGGTCACCTATCTTATCTCACAAGGTCATAAAAAGATTGCATTCCTGTCAGATAATATGAATGGTGTCGACCTTGCCAGACTCAATGGTTACAAGAAAGCTCTTAAAGACAACAATATAAAGTACTCGGATTCAAACTTCCTAAAGATCAGACCTAAAAGTGATGAAGTCGAGTATAGCTTGGAAGAAATCTGTCGAAAGGCCAGGGACTTCACCGCGATCATGTGCGTATCTGATCTCTATGCCATTACACTTATGGCAGCCCTTGAAGATAGAGGCATATCTGTTCCAAATGATATTTCAATAGTTGGTTTTGATGATAATATGCTTGGTCAGTTACACAGGCCAGCCCTCACTACTGTTCATCAGGATGTAAAAGAAAAAGGTATTGTAGCAGCAAGGACGTTGTTACAGCAGCTAAACAACCAGAAGACACCTAATCAGATTCTTCTTCCTACACACCTTGTTATCAGAGATACTGTAAAGAAATTAACGTAATAATGACCCTTATCCGTGAATATGTCAAATTTTTTTGATCAAAATCGGATAAGGGTTATTTATTTTTACCAATCACCTTATGCGCATAAGTCATGATTGTTAACGCTATTACAAATATTTAATGTACGTTTTATTATAATTTAAGAATTTTCTGTGTTCACGCCAAGCCCAGTATTTTACTGGGCTTGGCGTTTTTCTTTAGCACACTTATATTAAAATAATGCTAGATACCGCTTGAATTTTAACAGTTTCTGTGCTAATTTGAATATAGCGTACAACTTATGCGCAAAAGTAACCGCCAAAAATGAATTTTATTATGGCATTTTGCACAAAGGAACAAAGGAGGAAACAAAAATGAAAAAGAAACTCATGTCAGTTCTTTTAGCAGGAACAATGGTTCTTTCACTTGTTGCTTGCGGAAAGGCTACCACTGACACAACTACATCTGACAACACAGATGCAACTGCTACTCAGACAGATGCTACTCAGACAGATGCTGCTCAGCCAGCTGATGCCTCAGGTTCTAAAGATGCAATTCGTCTTGTAAATGGTAAGCCTGAGATCAATGACCAGCTCAATACCCTTGCTGCTAAGTACAAGGAAGAGACTGGAAATGAAGTAGTTATCGAGACTATCGGTGGCGATCAGAAGGCTTCTGATGCACTTAAGGGTTATTATCAGGCTGGTAATATGCCAGATATCTTCTTCGTAGAGAGCAACGATATTCCTGATTGGGAAGGTAAGCTTGTTGACCTTGCTGGTGAGCAGTGGACAGAAGATACAGATTCTGAGCTCGTTGTTAACGGCGTTACAGTAGGTTTCCCATATTCAGTTGAGGCTACAGCTCTTGGTTACAACAAGGAGCTCCTTGACAAGGCAGGTATCGATCCTTCAACTCTTACTTCACCTGCAGCTTGGAAAGAAGCTGTAGAGAAGCTTGACTCCATGAAGGATGAGCTTGGTATCACAGCTGTATTTGGCTGGTGCACAGAGCCATCTAACCTTGGATGGTCATCAGGTACACACGTATTTGGTCAGTATCTTGATGCTGGTCTTGCATACGACGATACAAAGTACATTGATCTCCTCAATGATGGTGGACAGATCGACGAGAACAGAATGAAAGCATTCGCTGAATTCATCGACATGATGAATCAGTATTCAGATCCTGATCTTGTTATCGATGGTAACTATGATAGCCAGGTTGCTGGATTTGCAGAAGGCAAGTATGTATTCGTAACTCAGGGTAACTGGATTGCTCCTAACATTCTTGCAAACGACAACTATGATGGATTCGAGATGGGCTTTGCTCCATACGCATTTGAAGATGGTATTGATACAATCATCGGTGGTGTTCCAAACTTCTGGGCAGTATATGCTGATGGTAACGTAGAAGCTGCTAAGGCATTCCTTCAGTGGTGTTCTGAAGATTCTGCTCAGCAGATCCTTGTTGAGGAAGCTGCACTTATCAGCCCATACACAGATTGTAAGTACACATCAGATGCTCCATTCGCAGCAAGCATTGCACAGTATATCTCAGCTGGTAAGCTTTCATACTGGCACACAATGGAGAAGAAGAGCGGTCTTGAAGATAAGACTTCTGTTGTATTCAACCAGTTTGCACAGGGTGCACTTGATGTAGATAGCTTCGTATCTACAATGGGTCAGGTTATTGCTAGCTACTACGCTAAATAATCCTGCAAAAAATTTATAGATTGTTTAGGCGGGGGCAAATTAATTGCTCCTGCCTTTTCTGGAAAAAGGAGATTCAATATGAGAGGAACTTTCAGACCTAAAAGAACTTCAGCAGTCATATGTCTTATAATCGGTATATTGCTTACAGCTGCTGCTCTTACAATTGATATTTTTTTGGCAACAGGTTTCATTCCTTCAGATAATAGTTCCGATCTGTGGTTTAGAGGACCTCTGTTAGTACTTGGAATTATAGGAATTGTTTTAGGATTATATTTTTATCCTACACTCAAGCATCATCGTACAATTATTAATGTATTGTTTTTGTTCCCATTACTTTTCGCATTTTTTATTACAGTTATCTTACCTCTGTTTTTAGGTCTCTTCTATTCTTTCACTGATTGGAATGGAATAGAGTATTCGAGTGTAATTGGAGTTGGAAATTATACAAAAATGTTCAAGGATCCAAGCTTTATCTGGTCAATCCTTATTACATTCTTGTTTGTAGTATTTAATATGATACTTGTTAACCTTGTAGCTTTCCTTTTAGCTCTTCTATGCACTTCCAAGCTTCCAGGCATGGGATTCTTCAGAGCAGCTTACTTCCTGCCAAACCTTATCGGCGGAATCGTACTTGGTTACATTTGGAATTTCATTTTTGCTAATGTAGTAACTCTTTTAACAGATTCATTATCAGGAAACAGATTATCAATGCTTGCCAATACCAAGACAGCATTTATGGCGATCATCATAGTATATGTATGGCAGTATGCAGGTTATATCATGCTGATCTACATCACAGGTCTTAACACTATTCCAGGTGATGTACTTGAGGCTGCAGCAATCGACGGCGCTAAGCCTCTTCAGACACTATTTGAGATCAAGATACCAATGATCGCACCAACTATTACGATCTGTACATTCCTTACACTTACATCTGCTTTCAAACAGTTCGATGTAAACCTTGCTCTTACAAATGGTGCAGGCGCTGTTCCAAACTTCCTTGGAGAGTTCATCACAAATGGTACTCAGATGCTTGCACTTAATATTTATGATACAGCTATTACTGCAAGAGATTACTCTTTTGCACAGGCTAAAGCGTTCCTGTTCTTCATAATCCTTGCTTGTGTATCAATCATTCAGGTTCGCATTTCAAATAAGAAGGAGGTAGAACTGTAATGCATAGAAAAGAAAGACTACCTATCATTGTATTAAGGTTTGTTATTGCTACTATACTTGCAATATATGTACTATTTCCTTTCGCACTTGTTGTTATCAACTCATGTAAGAACAAAACAAATATTATTGATAACCCTATCAGTTTTAATGAAGCAAGCTTGGGGCAGCTGTTGTCAAACCTTGACAATGTTATCAATAATCAGAGCTTCCTATTTTGGAGAGCATTTGGCTTTTCTGCGCTTATAACTGTGTTATCTTTAGTACTTTTAGCATTATTTGGGGCTATGGCAGCCTGGGTCATCTGCCGAAACAAGACAAAATGGTCAGCAGCAATCTACTTCACATTCATTGCTTCTATGATCATTCCTTTCCAGGTAGTTATGCTTCCACTTATCTCAACATTTAGAAGAGCTGGTGATTTCATCGGTATTCCAATGCTCTTCTCTGTACAAGGTATCGTATTTGCTTACCTTGGATTTGGTGGAGCTATGACAGTATTTATCTTAAACGGATTTATCAAGGGTGTTCCATATGACCTTGAAGAGGCAGCATCAATCGATGGTTGTGCTCCTGAACAGACTTTCTTCAGGATCATCTTTCCTCTTCTTACACCTGTTATTACAACAGTTACCATTCTTAATGGTATGTGGATCTGGAACGATTACCTTCTTCCATCACTTATGCTTGGAAGAGCCGGTGATATCAAAACCCTTCCAATTGCCGTACAGGCATTTGTTGGTTCATTCGTTAAGCAGTGGGATCTGATCCTTACTGCAGCACTTTTGGCAATCCTGCCAATGATCATCCTTTTCCTTATCGCTCAGAAGCAGATCATGGAAGGCATGATAGAAGGAGCCGTTAAAGGCTAATATAAACCCACAAAAAATACCTCGCACATTATATGTGCGAGGTATTTTGATATTCTGATCTAATTATGCATTATGCTCAAGAAGGTAATCATTAAGAGCATCTACAATCTCTTCGCCATCGATACCATGAACTGCGCAAGCCTCAGCAAGTGATTCCATCTGTGAAGCTGGGCAATGAATACATCCCATACCACACTCCATAAGGAACTGTGCTGCAAGTGGATGCTTTGTAATGATCTCACCAACGTTCATATCCACTGTAACTAAGTTCTCGTTCTCCACGTTTTTGTCCTCTCTTTCCTCGTCATTTCCAAAAAACAGATCTTTTAATCCGCTCATTTTTTCTCCTATTCGTGCATGTGTAACCATGTACAAGTAAGTTTAACAGTTAGCACTTTTTTGATTGTGCACAATGATTTTACCGCACACTTACTTCTCCTGCAAGTACCTTTTTATAATCTTCATAATTTTTTCGCAGAAGTTCAGGAGTATTAAGTTCATAAGGGCACTTTAATGTACATGCTCTGCAACCTAAACACTCGTCAATCTTGGCCATTTCACCCTGCCAGTATTCATTTAGCCAGTTTTCTGAAGGCGCTCTTCTGAGCATAAGAGACATTCTGGCACAATTATTGATCTGGATACCTGCTGGACATGGCATGCAATAACCACAACCTCTGCAGAAATCACCTGACAATTCCTTCTGCTCCTTCATAATGAAGGCTTCAAGCTCTCCACTATATTCAGGAGTATTGTCCATATATGAGAGCCACTCATCAAGCTCAGATTCCCTCTGAATCCCCCAAATAGGCATTACATTATCAAATTGACTCATGAATGCCATAGCCGCATCGGAGCGGTTGATAAGTCCTCCAGCGAGTCCTTTCATAGCTATGAAGCCCATATTGTGCTCTTTGCACATTTTTACAAGCTCGATCTCCCTCTTAGAAGAGAGATAACTAAACGGGAACTGTAACGTCTCATAAAGGCCGCTTTCTATGCACTCTCTTGCAACCAACAGCTTATGTGATGTAACACCAATGTGCTTTATAAGTCCTTTTGCCTTGGCTTCCAGCATGCATTCATACATTCCTGTACCATCGCCAGGCTTGTAGCACTGTGACACCATATGGAACTGATAGATATCGATATGATCTGTCTGTAGCTTATTTAGGGATGTCTCAAGATCTTTCCAGAAATCCTCTGGTGTCTTGGCTGCAGTCTTAGTGGCGATATAAATCTTGTCACGGACGCCATATTCTACAAGACCTTTGCCCAATTTTTCTTCGCTATCGCTATAGGCTCTAGCTGTGTCAAAAAAGGTAATTCCACCCTCATAGGCCTTTCTAAGTATCTTAACAGAGGTTTCAATATCATCTCTCTGAATAGGAAGAGCGCCAAATCCGTTCTGTGGCGCGCTTATCCCTGTGGTGCCAAGTGTTATCTGTCTCATGCCAAATCTCCTATATACTAGTCAAAAGTCTTTATTTTACTTCTTCAAATACGTAGAGTCTTGTATCTCCGGTTCTCATGATCCTTGTTCCTTCGTTATTGCCAGTTCCACAGAAGGATGAATTAAGGGCTACTCCATGATTGTTAAAAGAAGCTCCTGTAGCCGTTTCTTTCTGCTCTTCTCCACTCATATTAACAACCTTGTCCATAATAGTATGAAGGATTCCGTCCTGTTTCACGTGGATAGGAGTCTGTGTATTTACAAGGCTTCCAAAGTCTTTAAGACTATGAGGAACCTTTCTGCCTGTCATATTATAGAGTTTGTAATCATCAAGTCCCACTGTTCTAAGGCATCTATAGTCATTATTTGGCCTTGCATTCTTTTCAACCACAAATGCTACAGCCTTAGTCTTATCCTTGCTGACAATAATATAGCTATTATCAGGAAGTCTGTAGTAATCGCCAAACTGGAACAATTTTCTATGTTTCTTGTAAAACTCAACCTGATCCGAAACCAGCTTTTTATCTGCCTCAGACATGTCGCATAGATTAAGTTCATAGCCAAAACATCCGGCAGCTGCAACTTCAAACCTGGTCTCCATTGGCACAGTATTAAGCGTTTGATGGTTAGGACAAGCTGAAACATGGGCTCCAATAGTACTTGCAGGATATCCGTAGCTGTAGCCTCTTTGAATATCTACTCTGCACATAGCATCTGTATCATCACTTCCCCAGATCTGCGGGAAATAACACAATATGCCAAGATCAAACCTGTTACCACCAGCAGAGCAGCCTTCAAACAATATCTCAGGAAAGCTCTCAGTAAGTTCCTTCATGATCCTGTAAAGTCCAATATAATATCTGTGCTGGAACTCACCCTGTTTCTCAGGTGCAAGTGCTGTACTATATCTATCAGAGAATATCCTGTTCATATCCCATTTAACATAGGACACTTTGCCTGATGAAAAGACCTTTTTCATGTTGTCAATTACATAGTCCTGAACATCATCCCTTGTAAGGTCAAGGTTCATCTGATTTCTACCCTTTGAATGAGGATGGCCAGGAACAGTTACAGCCCACTCAGGATGTGATCTGTAGAGGTCACTATCCTCATTTACCATCTCAGGCTCAACCCAAAGACCAAAGGACATTCCAAGATCTGTGATCTTGTTTGCAAGCTCCTTGATTCCTCCAGGAAGCTTCTTTTTATTCTCATACCAATCACCAAGAGATGAATTGTCATTATTTCTTTTGCCAAACCAGCCATCATCCATGACAAAGAGCTCTATACCGCATTTCTTAGCCTCTTTTGCAAGGGAAACAAGTGAGTTCTGAGTAATGTTGAAATATGAAGCCTCCCAGCTGTTGATCAGGATAGGACGTTCTTTCTTTTTCCAGGTACCTCTTACTATATGTTCTCTTACAAAATCCTGCATGTTGATGCTCATTGCATTCATGCCCTTGTCAGAATAGGTCATAACAGCCTCAGGAGCCTCAAATTTGCTTCCTGGTGCAAGGATCCAAGAAAATCCCACAGGCTGGATGCCGCTGACAAAACGGCTCATAGAATTGCCATTTGATGACAGGGCTTCATAATGATTGCCACTGTAGATAAGGTTAAAACCGTAACAGTCTCCACTAAAATCATCAGCTGATGTGCTGCTTACTATAACTAAAGGATTGGATCTTGATCCTGACTCGCCTGCCGCAAGCTCTTCAGATACTACTTTTCCACCGCTGCAGATACTCTCATACTTGCCCATTTCATCAGCCCATCTTCCATGGAAGGAAGTAAACTTATGAGATGGAGAATTAAAATCAACACAGGTACTAAGGATTCTGTCAATCCTGATATCTTCTTTACTTTCATTGGACAAAACTGCACTTCTGGTGATGACATCGCACTCAGGGAATACTGAATAAATGAGCTTAAGTCTTGCTCCATATTCCTTGTCTTTTAAGGTAACAACAAGCTGCTGGATCTTGTCATCTAAAACTGCAACATCCTCTGCATATGAAGATGGAAGTGTACTTAGAGGCTTTTTGCCATCGGTTACCTTGTGGCACTCATAGAGAAAGTCCACGGTACTAGAGCCATCTGCATAGGTCAGTTCCACGAAAGGATCTCTGATATCGCCTTTTCCAAAGCTGGACATCTCCAAAGTCAGCTGTTCAAGCATGACAGAGCTATGTTCATCTGAATAGTTATTGAGGTTACCTGCTCCATTAAAGTGCTTTGGCGCAACAGCAGCTGCTACTTCATCTAAATGATTTAAACAGTCATTTTGGTTAGGAAACAAAAGACCTCCGTAATGAAGGTGTTCAAGATGGCCTGATTCAAGCCTTCTGAACATATATGCAGTATTCTTTGTCTGCAGCAAAAAGACATTATTATTAGTAACGATCATTGTCAATTCCTCACTTTAAGTCCATTCATGATGATATCGATCATGCCGTTTAGTGACTCTTCATAACTGTACTTGGTGTTACTGAGTTCTTTTGATGTAAGGAACTTTTCAATGGCTCCCTCGATGATCAGCTTAATAAGAGGAATTGGAAGATCCTTTATAAGCTTTTTGTCGATAGCTTCTTTTAAAAGCTTCTCTGTTTCTTCCCAATCGCTTTCAATTCGCTCAGCAACCTTCCTGTAAACAAGAGGATACTTTTCCTTGAGCTGGTAAACCTTTCTAAAGTCGATATTCTTATAGTTGTCAGGAAGACAAACAATGAGCATAGAAATCTTTTCCAGAAGATCCAAGGAATCATCTGCCAAGACTTCTGCCTCTTTTTTCTTGATGTTAGAAAAACCATATTCTACAGTAGCAAAAAAGAGTTCATCTTTATCATCAAATTCCTTATAAATTGTCTTTTTACTAATGTGAAGCTCCTTGGATATATCATCCATAGTAAACTTCATTCCCTTGCTGTTAAACTGGTCGATAACAGCTTCCATAATCTTTTGCCTGATTTCATTCATATGAAATCCCCTCCTTATATAAGCCCCAATAAATTACTTCAAAACTGCTTTTAAATATTCAAATACGTTGCCTGCAGACTTAACTGAAAGCTTTTCCTTTGGTGAGTGAATATCCTGCATGTCAGGACCGATAGAAATTGAATCAAGCCCCTTGATCTTCTCGCTAAAGAGTCCGCACTCAAGTCCGGCATGAATAGCCTCAACCTTAGGCTCAACGCCATACATATCCTTGTAAACCTTAACCATGTGATCTCTAAGTTCTGAATGCTGTCTGTACTTCCAACCTGGATACTGTCCAGTTACGTTATATACTCCGCCATTAACTGTAGCGATTGTCTCCAGCTTTCTGATGAGCATCTTCTTGGCAGACTCTACGCTGCTTCTAACTGACTGTTCTGTTGTTACGACATTTCCTTCTGTCTTGACAATACCAAGGTTAAGAGATGTCTCAACAAGTCCTTCTACTGATGAGCTCATAGCCTGAACTCCGTCAGGGAAAGAGATCATTGCACCAAGTACTCTCTTGGCACTGTGGAGATCATATGCATCAAAACTTCCCACGCCGCACTCTGTAACTGTGATATCAACGTTAGGATCCTTTACTTCAAGCTCTCCCTTAACGTCTGAAAGAGTATTCTGTACGCTGGCCTTAAATGTATCTACATATGCCTTATCTACAACTACCTTAGCAACTGAAGATGAAGGAATTGCATTATCTGCAACGCCGCCATTTATGCTGATAAGGGCAACCTCTGTCTCATTTTTGGCATCATCCATAGCCTCAACAAGAGTTCTTGCTAAAAGAACATTCGCATTGCCTCTGCCTTTGATGATCATCTCACCTGAGTGTCCACCTAAAAGACCTGAAACCTTAACCTCAAGGCATACGCCATCTTTTTTTATGCTATTTCCAAGATCAAATTCTGTATAGAATCTTGCACCACCAGCGCAGCTTACGATAAAGTGGCCCTCTTCCTCATTGTCAATGTTGATGAGCTTCTTACTCTTAAGCATTGAAAGGTCGATTGCCTGTGCGCCAAACATACCTGTCTCTTCATTTGTTGTGATGACAACTTCAAGTGGAGGATGTGGGATATCGTCTGAATCAAGAATTGCAAGGCAGTAAGCTACAGCTATTCCGTCATCTCCGCCAAGGCTGGTACCTTCAGCCCATACGTACTCTCCATCAGTTCTGCATCTAAGTCCCTCTTTTGTCATATCAATATCGCAACCATCTTCTTTAACAGCTACCATGTCCATGTGTCCCTGGAGAATAACTGGCTCTTTGTCCTCGTAGCCCTTGCTACCTGGAGCTTTGATGATAACATTGAGTTCCTTATCCTGGATAACTTCAAAATTTCTTTCCTTAGCAAAAGAAACGAGATAATCGCTTATCTTCTGCAGATTGCCTGAACCATGTGGTATATTACAAATTTCTTCAAAATACTTAAAAACTTCTTTTGGTTGTAAATTTTCAAATGCCATTCTAAATTGCCTCCTAAACGCGAAAAAATAAGGAGTATCAAAGATTTGATACTCCTTAATTCTATCCTAAAAAAACTTTTTTTACAATGAAAGTTTCCGCAAAAATTATGCGATTTTTGTCTTAGCAAGCTCTGCAAGTGTCTTGAATCCTTCTGGATCATTTACTGCAAGCTCAGCAAGCATCTTTCTGTTGATATCAACACCTGCAAGCTTAAGACCATGCATCATGTTGCTGTATGAAAGACCGTTGATTCTAGCAGCTGCGTTGATACGTGTGATCCAAAGAGATCTCATATCTCTCTTCTTCTGCTTACGTCCAGCGAATGCTGATGTAAGTGCTCTCATAACTGACTGCTTAGCAACTCTATACTGCTTTGATCTTGCTCCTCTGTATCCCTTTGCAAGCTTTAATACTCTATTGTGCTTCTTCTTGGCATTCATTGCGCCTTTAACTCTTGCCATCTTAATATCCTCCTAATAAATTCTAATAAACCAAACTGTAAACGTACTTCTTATGCGTAAGGAAGAATGCTCTTCATTGCCTTAACGTTTGTAGCGTCAACAAGTCCGGCATGTCTAAGATTTCTCTTTCTCTTTGTGGACTTCTTTGTTAAGATGTGGCGCTTATACGCTTTGTTTCTCATGAGCTTTCCTGTGCCAGTAACCTTGAATCTCTTGGCAGCAGCTCTCTTTGTTTTCATCTTTTGCTGCATAACTAAAATCCTCCTATGACTCTTTCATTATTTTGTAGCTATATCTTAACCAAAAATTGGTAAAATACCTTAGTTCTTCTTTTCTGAAAGGAACATTGTCATACTACGTCCCTCAACCTTAGGCTGTTTCTCAATAACTGCTACATCTGCAAGTGCTTCTGCAAAATCTGTAAGGATGTGTACGCTTGCTCCCATGTGAGCCATCTCACGTCCGCGGAAACGAAGTGTTACCTTTACACGATTTCCTTTTTCAAGAAACTTCTTGGCAGCGTTAACCTTAGTATTAAGATCATTTGTATCAATGTTTGGTGAAAGTCTGATCTCTTTGATCTCAACAGTCTTCTGTTTCTTCTTTGCTTCCTTCTCTTTGCGAAGCTGCTCATACTTAAACTTACCGTAATCAACAACTCTGCAAACAGGTGGTTTAGCTGTTGGGGCGATCATAACAAGATCTACGCCTTCATCTTCGGCAACTTTTCTAGCGTCCTGAATTGACATGACACCAAGCTGCTCCCCATCAATACCGATTACACGAACTTCCTTAGCTCTGATCTGATCATTAATAAATAACTCGCTAATGGCTTTACCCTCCGAAATAAATAAAAAAGGTGAATACGCAATGTATCCACCAAAATCTCACATAAATCACAGACCTTATACATGTCTGTTTGAAAGATATTAACGCCTACTGGCTAAGCCGCAGGGTGAGAGTGGATACTCTGCTTTGTTTTCAAATACTAAAGTAATATATCACATGCAAAAAAACATGTCAACACATTTTATCAGAATTGCATCAATTATGTAAAGGCTTATTTCTTCTCTTTGCCTTTCTATGCTTTTTATCTGATTCTTCGCTATTTGACAGGGGCTTGAATATAGTCATTCTTCCTGTCCAGCCAATTATCCTGGTGAGGATGATTCCGGGAAGTACTCCACAGCAATCGATGAGCACATCTCTTTTGGACGGTGACCTGCCACTTACAAAGGACTGATGATACTCATCAAGACACGCAAAACCTGCACAGAATATTCCTGCCGTAAACACCAGCCACAGTCCCCTTACACCATATACATAAAGCGGAAATGCTACTGATACGGCAAGCAAAAAGTACTCTGTAAAATGGGCTGTCTTTCTGACATAAAACTGGGAGCTTTCGGACAGATCTTCAATATGCTCCTTACTCCATCCCTTATCAAGCTTTTCATTGGCAAATGAAAAGACCTTTATTCCGACCTTATAGCTGAGCTGACTACTGGTAGTGCCTTCCTGAGATGAAAACATGAATATGATGCACATCATTATGATTGCGGGTGTGAAGGAAAGTGGTTTAAGCACGAACCGCAATGTTTGTTTTATATACATCAAAAAGTATTTCATTATTTTCTCTTCTTTTTTCCTGGCTTTTTAGCAGATTTCTTTTCTGACTTCTCAGGCTTTTTAGCTACGCTATAGCCAAACTTACCAAGCTTTTCTCCAAGCATAAAATATTCGCCATGAGAATAAGCCACAAGCTTAGCCTTGCCAAGATCAAGTCTACCCTTGTCATCAAGAAGCTTGTCATCAACTGTGACACAGACAACTTCTGCAATAAAAAGGTCATGGCTTCCAAGGTCTACAACCTGCTTAACTTTGCATTCGATATTCACAGGACTTTCTTCGATTCCAGGCGCAGATATCTTTTGGGATTTCGAAGGAGTAAGATTCATCTCTTTGAACTTGTCGAAATCTCTTCCTGATCTGACACCGCACCAGTCTGTAGCACGTGTAAGCTTCTTGCTGGTGAGATTAACTACAAATTCACCTGTTTCCTTTATGATATCGTAGGAGAATCTTTCTTTTCTAACAGATATAGACAGCATAGCAGGAGAACTACAGATGTTCCCTGCCCATGCTACTGTTATTATGTTTGGTGTTTCGCCAGGGCGACCGCAGCTAACCATTACCGCTGGTATTGGATAGAGCATATTTCCCGGCTGCCATACCTCTTTTGCCATATTATTACCTCAATTATCTGGTGATCTCTTCCATCTCGTTGATAGCTTCACCAAATACAGCAAGTGCTGAATCGATAGGAGCTTTTGTTGTAAGATCCACGCCTGCAATCTTAAGAAGGCTTACTGGATCCTGAGTGCATCCGCTTGAAAGGAACTTCTTGTACTGATCTACTGCTGGCTTACCTTCCTTAAGGATCCTGTCTGCAATTGCAACAGCTGCTGCAAAGCTTGTAGCATACTGATATACATAGAAGTTGTAATAGAAGTGAGGAATTCTGCACCACTCCCATCCAATCTGTGGATCAGAGATCATGTCTTTGCCAAAGTACTGCTTGTTAAGTTCAAGATATACGTCATAGAGTGACTCTGCTGTAAGTGGAGTTCCAGCTTCTGCCATCTCACAGGTCTTGCGCTCAAACTCTTCAAACATAGTCTGTCTGAACATTGTACCCTTGAAGCTATCAAGGAAGTGGTTGATGATAAATGCCTTTTCTTCCTTGGACTTAGCGTTGTCCTTCATGTAGTGATAAAGAAGAACTTCGTTTGTAGTAGAAGCTACCTCTGCTACAAAGATCTTGTATCCGGCATCAACTATTGTCTGTGCCTTATTTGAATACCATGTGTGCATTGAATGTCCCATCTCATGCACAAGTGTGAACACATCATCAAGAGTATCGTTGTAGTTAAGGAGCATATAAGGGTGTACATTATAAACACCTGAAGAATATGCGCCGCCTCTCTTACCTTCGTTTTCAACTACGTCGATCCATCTGTTCTCGTAAGCTTCCTTAACTACTTCAAGGTAGTCCTCTCCAAGAGGAGCAAGTGCCTTAAGTGAAAGCTCTTTTGCCTCCTCATAGGAAACCTTCATATCAAAATCAGGGAGCATTCCTACGTAAACGTCATACATGTGAAGCTCATCAACTCCAAGGAGCTTCTTACGAAGTGTTACGTATCTGTGCATCTTGTCCATGTTGTCATGAATTGACTCAAAAAGGCTGTCACAAACTGCAGGAGATACATCATTATGATCTACTGCTGCCTCGAAGGCTGATCCATATTTTCTAGCCTTAGCTTCGAAGATACGGCTCTTAACCTCTCCGTCATACATTGCAGCCCAGGTATTCTTGAACTCTTCATATCTGCCGTAGAAAGCCTCAAAACTAGCCTTTCTAAGATCTCTGTCCTTGGACATCTGTGTAGGAACAAATCTTCCATTTGAAAGCTGAACCTCTTCGCCCTTGGAATCCTTAACAGAAGGGAACTTAAGGTCAGCGTTAGCAAGCATACCATATGCCTTCTGTGATGCGCCCTGCATCTCTCCTGCTGATGCTAAAAGAGCTTCTGTAGCCGCATCAAGCATGTGTTCCTTAAGCCTTCTGGTCTCGGCGATCTTTCTTTTGTATCTGTCAAGTTCTGGAGTCTCAGCGTAGAATTTCTCAAGATCTGCATCTGAGATCTGAAGGATCTCTGGATCAATGAATGCTGACTTTTCTGAAACAGCCATATATGTTGAAAGTGCTCTCTGTTTCATGCCCTGATACTTGGAATTAGCTGTATCCTGGTCTTCTCTCATGTGAGCATATCCATAAACTCTATCAAGATAAAGCTCAACCTCTTCTGCAAGCTTTGATACCTCTAAGAGGCTCTTGCTGTCTTTTGAGATCTTGCCCTGGTAAGAAGCAAACTTATCTGCAAGTTCATTAACCTTATTAAGCTCGCTCTCCCATTTGCTCTCATCGTCGTAAATATCTTCCAGTCGCCAAGTGAGCTCCTTAGCAACTTCATCTCTTTTTGGTAATTTCTGCTGCATACTTATGTCTCCTGTCTTTAAGATTATCCTATATCGGAGAAATCTCCGTCTTTTACAATGATAGCGTCAACGCCGTTCTTTTCGGCAACTCCGCCATCACTAAAAGTTTCATTTCCTATCATAACGCACCTTGAAGGCTCAAGGTTGTTACTTTTTATGAGTTCTTCCAAAAACTCCTTTTGCGGCTTTTTTACCCCTTTATCTGAAGAGATAAAAATGTCATCAAAGCAAGGTGTAAGTCCTGTTTCATCCAGCTCTTTTTCTGTAAAGAATCTCTGGGCATTAGATAAAAGAAATACCTTCTTGCCATCCTTTCTAAGACCATTTATAAGGTTCATAGTATCCTTATAAAGAGTGAACTTATCCCTTGATTCCTCTCTGAAATAGATGCAAAGGTCTTCAAGGCTTGCTGGGGCTACCTTTTCATTGATCTTGTCAGAAATGAGTTTCGCCCATACTCTCTCTATTTTGATTTCCGGGTATTCAGCATGATTCTTTGACTGGAGGTCTTTTTCTTCCTCTTTGCAAAGCTTAAGATATGTAGCCCTTAGCTCCTTGGCCTCGTAATTAGCGCCATATTCATCCTTGAGCTTGCCTGCCATATTGGTCCAAAGCTCTAATGATTCCTCATCGGTGTGGATGTCTACTAAGGTTCCATAGAGATCGAAAATGTAATTATCGTACTTATTATACATACCGATACCTCCTCCCAAAAAACAAAAAGAGCCATGCAGAACATGGCTCAATTATCACTTCTTAGTAAGTACTGCTATTCCAAAGGCTGGAACAGTTACTACTTCCCCATCTATCGTAGAAACTGCCTCAGTGGCATTAAGAGAATACGCAAGCTCTGTATACTGAGCTGCCTCTGCATTCTTACCAAGGTCTACTTCCCTCGCCTCATCAGAGATATTGATAAGGAAAAGAAGACTTCCTGTTTCAAATTCGCCATTTTGCTTTTCTTTCTTAATATAACATGAAATATCCTTATCAGCCAATTCCTCAATAGGTTCAGTAACGCCGCGAGCTATGACCGGATATGTGTTTCTAAGCCTGATGGCAGCCTTATAGTAATTGTATATGGACTGTGGATCCTTTATCTGCTCCTCAAGAGAAGGATACTTCATGTCAAAAGAGTCCATATCAGCAGGCCCGTCGCACATTCCTTCCGCGTCTTGGCTTCCCCACTGCATTGGTGCCCTCTTATTTTCATCTTTGCCAGAGCCTACCATACCAAGCTCTTCACCATAGTAGATAAAAGCATTGCCACTGGTCAAAAGATTCAGTGCTCCCGCAAGTTTGACGCCTTCTTCCGAATGTTTTCCTGTATAGTATCCGGCAGATCTTGCCATGTCATGATTAGTATAAAAAGGAGCGTTTATTGCGTCAGGATTTATTTCTGATATGATCTTTTCCGTGTTAGCAAGAGAGTCTGCATACTTGGAAGCCACGTATCTTCCTCTTGCCATCTTGGCTATATCACCTTCACTTCCTGACATGTCGAAGTCAAAAAAGCTGTCTATTCCGCTAGCATAGTACTTGGAATAGGTTGCGATATTAGTCCAGGCTTCACCAACAATGTAAGCGTCCTTGTTCTGCTCTTTTATCTCACTATTAAGCCAGGTCATAAACTCGATGTTACTCTCATCATCACCTGTGTAATAGGACGTAACCGCATCAAGTCTAAATCCATCAACTCCATGGTCTGTCCAAAAGCCTGTGATATCCTGAATCTCAGCTCTTACATCTTCGCTATCAAGGTTTAGATCCGGCATTCCTGACCAGAATCTTGCTTCATAGTAAATATCAGTTCCCTTAAGTGGCTCGTAGCCTTCCTTTTTGTCTTTTGAAAAATTGTAGTAATCAAGATATTTACAATTTGTGAGATCTTCCTGTGAAAAGAGGATATTGCCATCCTCAGAAGTCTCAGCATCCTTGAAACTTTCTGCATTATCTCTTATATAAGAAACTGCCTCTTTAAACCAGGGATGCTGATCTGACGTATGATTAAGGACTGTATCTACTATGATGTTGACCTTCCTGTCATGACAAGCCTTAACAAGCTCATCAAAATCATCCATGGAACCATACTGAGGATCAATATCCTTATAATCTGTCACGTCATATTTGTGATAGGTTGTAGATGGACAGATTGGCATGAGCCAGATCTCATTGCAACCAAGATCCGTATCTGTGGTATCATCTCCGTCATTTATGTAGTCAAGCTTCTGTATGAGTCCCTGGAGATCTCCGATCCCATCGCCATTGCTGTCATAGAAAGAGTAGACGAATACCTCATAGGTTGTGCGGTATTTGTCGTCTATGATATTAAGAGGCGTATTTCCACAAGCAGACAACATACATGCCGTAGCACATAGGATTGCTAGTTCTTTTCGTAATAACTTCGTTCTCATATAGCTCTTTTCCCCAACACTTATCAAATAAACTTAAACACCTTGCAGATAACTTCCAATATGCTGATTCCAAACTGCATCAGTATGATTGATAAGATCCAGTAAAATACATATATTATCATTCCAGGGTTACCCATAACTGTATCAAATCTCTCGCCCTTTGGAATCTCGCCTTCATGATGCTCAAACACAAACTTCTTGCGAAAAACGATCATAAGTATGATCCCTGCTACAGCAACTGCCAAAAGCCATAGGCCAATAGTCATTAATAATATAAGTGAATAAATATTATCCCGTACCAGATCAGTATATGTGTCAATATCTCCAGATAAAAGAGCTGTTGTGATCTGGCCAATCACAGATCCATTAAGTACATATGCTGACAGATAGCTGCTTACGCCATTGATCATCATGTGGATTGCAATTGAATAGCCGATTCTTCCCGTTCTGATATAAATAAATGCAAAGAACATGCCAAGTGCTGTAGCATATACAAACTGCGCAAGATTGCCGTGGTACAGACCAAACATGATTCCCGAAAGGAGCATTGCTGATACTTCACCGTATTTTACAGTTCTATCGATCAGAAATTTTCTAAACAATAATTCTTCGAATATAGGTGCAAGAATCGCTACTACTACAATCTGCATCACTGGTGACATTGTTCCTACCACGTCAAATATAGGATTTACTGCCCCAAGACCTGTAAGTCTCCCAATGAGGCCATTAAGTACAAGTCCTGTAAGATTAGATATGTACATGATAGCTACAGATATGCAATAGCATGCGATAAATCCACCTATACCAAGTCTCTTTTTCTCAATCTGATGCTTGGGAAGGCTTCTAACTGCCAGATACATTATCGGATAGATAATTGCGAATCTAAGGCCAAAATTAATGATCAATGTGATGCTCTGTGGTAAATATGGTGCTCTGCATATCAGCTTAACAACCTGCAGTACCACTATGTACAAAAGTACATACACCCAATGCATCCCCACATAACTCAGCCCAAATCTTGAGTATGTCCTTTTTGCGTTTTCTCTTTCCATTAAACTCCTCCTGTGTTTGCTATGAATGTTATTATACCAAGAAAGAGTGGGACATAACTAGAGGGGGATTATCTTGCATGTAGCAAAATAGAGCTGGTTGTTACGTTTAATTTGGGAAATGCATAAAATGGGAAGCAATTTACATCTCTAATAATCATTCAAATAATCAGACTCACTAATATTCTAAAAAAGGTTGAACATAGTATTATGTTCAACCTCAAATGATAACTTTTAGAAAAGTATTTTATTCTACTTTTGTCCACCTTCGCTTGTACCCATCTTCATTCATTATCCACTGAGTTTCGCTTACAACCTCAGCCTCTTCATAAGCAAATAGTGAGCTCAAATACACATATCCATTCTTAACATACCACCTTCCAGGAATTCCTTTGTTAGTGCATATCCCAGAAGATTTTAAAATATAGTCTGCTTGATGCTCTGTATTCCATGTTCCAACCATATAGCTTGGATGAGAAATAGGATCTACAACACACAAAAACAGAAATGATGCCATTATAGCTGCAATAACTGGTAGTATTACTTTTTTCATATAATCACCTTTCAAAATCTAGTTTTCTGTATAGATTAAAAAATATGAACACAGCATTGCAACTATTCCAGTATACATGTGATTATAATAAATCATTATGCATGGAAGAACAGCGGCCATTGAACATGAGACCATAAATGCTGTAGTATTTTTATTCCTTAATTTATAAAGATTGTATTTGTATATCATGTAAAACATAATTATAGTTATTAAAACAAGGAAAAAATGATATCTTCGTATCAAAAACAATACTGGTGTCATAATAGAAAATGTCAAAAAAAATCTATATGCATATTGATTTTTCAATGCATGAGTAGCTTTTTTTGAAATGATGTTTTGCAAATACACAAATCCCAATACAGCAAGAACATCAATTAAATAATGTCCATTCTTCGCAAAGTGAGCTACTGTACATATAGACACTATTGGAATGGCGATATTAACGAGAATTGAAACGAATCCCGCCGTAACGTCCTCACATTTATCAATGTCATATACAGAATAATTGCCAACTTGACTAGCGATTCTCTTTCTTTCAGAATTAAGCCCCTGAAGACTGGCAACCGTATAGCAGAACCCATACCACTCTTTTTCCATACACTCTTTATAGAACTGATCCAAATCGCTATCGTACATAACATCATGAACCATATCATCAGTCGTATTTGCTATCTTTTCTGCTAGAATTGCCCCTTTCTTTACTACAAGATACTCAAGCTTTTGTGCATCGCTTAAATAGATTCCTTTTTTATTTAATTCAATCGCTTTATCAGCAAGAATTTTAGGGATATAAATCAATTCATAACACACACCTGCGCGCCTACCTGTTACCATCTTATCATTATACGTATTTTTTCCTTTTAATTCTTCACTGTATTGGCTGTATGCCTCAGAATAACTTATATTTTTTTGAAATGAATTATTGATTATTGAGCAAAACGGCACTCCATACTGACTTGTTTCTGTTCCCGTCATCCTATAAAACGCTCTTACTATTCGAGCATATTGTTCAATTTCTTCAGGTTTATCTCTTAATACTAAGGGCATTATTCTATCCCTATAAAAAGAAAACAGTTCCCAAAGCATATCAGTATCCTGCTGATGAGTTACACGCTTCCACATTTCTCTTATCGCATAACAAGCAATAATTTCGCATGTACGTGGAGCCTGATAATCTTTAGAAAGTGCATCAAGTAATGGCATAATGCTCTTTCTCACCTGTTCCCCAAAGAATACTTGTCTTACATTTAATTCCAATGATGCATCGTATAGAGCTCTTGCTCTTTTTGCTCCATCTATATCAGCTTGTTCACCGTTAGATTCTGCCTGTTTTAATATATCCAACATCTGAATAGATATTTCAAAATATGCTTCCTCTGATGTTAGCGTAAAAGTTCCTTCCTTAGTGTCTGATATCCACCTATTGTCTACTCTTCTAAGCATTTCATTAACCTCTATAATTTTCTGGCACAGCTACATCGTCCAGTGAAATTTTTAATGCCTCACATGCATTGCAGATACTTTTTAACTTCTTATCTGTTATCATTGAAAAAATAACCTTGTAATCCTTGTGAACATACTTATGTGATGCTTTCAAATTTTTCTTTATTGCATTGGCAATCTTCTCTTGCATTTCAGCACTCAATTTATCTCCATAAGATGAATTCAGCGCCCTCCCCAGCAAAACAGGTCTAACAATTGGATAATCCAATTCATTTTTGCTTATTTCAAAATCGTTATTAGCTATGACAATGATTCCATGTACAACATTCTTAATATCATCTGAAGAATCATCAAAAACATCTTTTAAAAACATAGAAAGATATCTAATATGATTTTCACTTTGTTCTATTACATTCTGTTTTTCAGAAGGAAGTAACTCCCCACGACTGTCATAATGAGCAACCCTTCCATCTGAATAGATTTCTATTTTTCCCTTTTGATAATTCTTAACTTCAAGTGTAAACACACCATTCTCATTTACTATGATCAAGTCATTTTCAAACTCACCAATTCTCTTTTCCATTTCAGTCTTAGGCGATGTTATCGGAAGAATTGCACTATTAAAGATAATCCAGTCCCCTTCATTATACTTTGCCAGTTCAGATAAAATAAAACTTTCTCCCGCCTCACCCTGACTAACTGAGGATTTATCATTTTTATAATTTCTAAATAAATCGTTAAACCAATATAGAAAAGATTCTAACTTTAAAATATATCCGTCATACTCTTTGTCAACTATTGCCCAACCCTTTTGCTTATGCCCATCAAAGACATATTTCATTTGTTTTTTTCTTAAATTCAAAGCATTTATATAATCCAATAGTTCATTAAAGCGATCCGTATTAACCTCATAGTTATTAAATTCTTCATTTGTCAAATACAAATCCTTAATTACACTAATATCTGGGATAGCAAAATCATCATCATTCACATCTGTAAAATACTTATAAAATTTTCCAACATATGGATTTGCATTTTGATTTAAATCATAATGAGAATAAGATTGACTTGCTTCATCCCATGACATATGAACATATCTATAAACTTTTGCCTTGCCAGGATATTTCAGCGTCAGCTGAATGTTTCCTAATCTATCTCTTCTTTTTCCCACTAATTCCCAATAAGAAATACCTGCCCACGTATTTCTTATATAGTCATCCAATCCTTTTTGCCTTAATGTAACGTATTCTTTGGCTAGCAATAATTCTGTTTGCCTATCTTCTTCTAACCTTCGCTGATATTTTTTTCTGGCTTTCGAAAACGAATCTTTCGATTTAGTCGAAACTACTTTTTTCTTTTCAGAATTATTTATATTTGTTTTTTTCTCTAAAGCTGTCGCTTTATGGCCACCTATCATTTTTACTATTTTATTACAATTTTCTTCCAATCCTGCCAATGCATCCATTGCATAGCAAGCTGAATACCATGAATGCAAAAGGCATTTATCATATACTTTCTTAGCTCTATCGTCCTGATATATATTGATAACATCCTCTTTGTCCGAACATACCATGATAGAAATGATTTCGTATACTTTAATTGCCAATTCTAGTTCTTTTAGCTGTTCTTCACTTATTGAATCCCCGCCCTTGTATATTATCAATGCTCTATGAGCCAATATTTGGGAAATCTCAAATAATTCAAAATTTACATCTTTGCTAATCTTGTCTTTTTTTACCAAAAGCTTACCAAATTCAGTGGCATCATAAAAAGCTCGAACTATCCCTTCATACTTGTCATATTCTTTTTCATCTGCCTTAAGTGTAAGAGAAAAGATACTATCTCTGTAAAATTTAAAAAGTTCCCATAGTATCTTCATATCATTACGATTGCATATTAAAAACCACGCTTCCCTCACTGCATATCTA
Organism: Butyrivibrio hungatei DSM 14810; assembly: GCF_900143205.1. Classification (GTDB taxonomy): domain Bacteria; phylum Bacillota; class Clostridia; order Lachnospirales; family Lachnospiraceae; genus Butyrivibrio; species Butyrivibrio hungatei. The sequence continues at coordinate 172,327 of NZ_FRDH01000007.1, forward strand.
ACTGCTGCTTCACATGTTTTAGGTCCCTTATTATCTACTAATATAGCCTTAAAAAATGCAGTAAGCCTTTCTGAGTAATTATCTATAATAAAGCTCTCGTTATCGTACCAGCCATTTGTTAATTCATAGATATCTTCCACTTTTTTTGAAAACTCAACATCCAGCAAATCAACTCTAGCATCTGTCTGTTCAACTATATCTATTATTTGAGCTAATAATATAATATGTGCTTTTTCAGGCGAAATCTCCGATACACCATTTTCAGTGCTTTCAAACCATTTCAATCCATCTCTCGATAACATTCTTCATCCTCCATCTAGTTAAAGCCGACGTTGACTATTATAACGCCCCCCCGTGTATATCAATACGTATAAGTGATAAAAGCATTCCCCGACAACTATTTATTTCATCAAACTGCAGTATTCTAAGAAATAAAATTTCAAATCACTTGTTTTCATATGAATTTACACCAATAAAAAAAGACAGAATTTCTAGTGATTATCTTGAATTCTGTCTTTTTCAATAATCGATAAGAATTATCTTCATGATTGTCTTACTCCATCGATTATGCTATCTTATTAAAGCCGTGTCCCTCCAGCAGAAAGGAGGTGAGGCAGTTCAATGGAATGTATAACCGCATTTATTATCTCTGTATTGGCAAGTATAGTCGCCTACTATATTTGCAAATGGCTAGACAGAGATGAGTAACACGGCCCTAGCCTGAGCATAACTCGCTCAATAGAGCAAGAAACCCTCGATGTCGCCACATCGAGGGTTTCGTTTTTTCAATGAAATATATAATCGCTTTTTCTGCATCTCTGCAATAACATCATATATCAACAGCAAAGTTCAGTCAATATCTATAAACAAAAAGCATAAAACTCATCCAATTCATCTCTTTATTTGCAAATGGCTAGACAGAGATGAGTAACACGGTACTAACCTGAGAATAGCTCACTCTAACGAGCAAGAAACCCTAGATGCTGCAACATCTAGGGTTTCGTTTTTGCCATAGCTTTTTATTATCTCGTTTTAATGCGTTTCCGCACAATCATAATACTACATTTACTACAACGAGTCAATTTCAATCAATTAGAATACAGATACAAACTTCCGCTCTCTTCATCAATTCTATAGTTTAGATCCAGCATCTTACAGAAATCCTCAAGTGTTACCATTGTTACACTAAAGTCGTTCTCTGGCTTGTGATTATTACCGATATGAAGGTCTTCGCCATCGCAGGTAGCTTTGAGATCAGTCACATTCATCTCGTTGTAATGGCATGTCATTACGTATTTGTGGTCGCCGATGGTCCAGGAACACTCAAGGTCCTGGTCTTTGGTGGTCTGGTCCTTAGTAAGGATCTCAAAAGAGCCGCCAAGCCTGTCTGTGTACTCTCTGATCACAAAGGCAGGACTTCCTATACCGTCTGCTACAAGGCCGAAATCTACAAACATCATATAGCTGTTTTCATCATAGTTATATTCTGAATAAGCGTATTTTTCAGTCATTACTCCTACAGTACCGTAGTCATTTTGATTGTTATCATAGAGCATCTCTTCATCATTAAGATAGATGTGGTCCAGCTGTGAAACATGTATATCTTCTATAGCATCCTCATAGCCCTGATACTGCTCTCCCGAGATTTTTCCATCTTTGATGGCCTGGGCAATCCCATTGTCTAAGGCATTTTTATAATATTCTTCATCATATTCAACACCATTAATGGCAAAATATCCAAGGCCATAGGTCTTATAAGTGCTTCCTGGAGCAGTATCACATACAACTCTTATATTGTCATAAGGGTGCTCTTCTAAAAAGTTCTTATCATTGTACTTAAGTTCTTCTCTATAGATCTCGTTTGCCTTTACGAAGGCTTCTGCAAGCTTATCCACCTGATCAGAACTGGCAATCTTTACATCTCCATCAGAAATGAACTCCTCAAATAAAGGCTTGATCCTGGAATCGTAAGATGTTCTGACCACGTACTCATAATCAGTTCTTATTTTTCCTTTATATATCTTCATTTCGTACATACCAACATTATGTCGATATGCATATACCTTAAATTCAAGGTCACGCTCTTTTGACTTATATGTATAAGCTATTTCCTTTGGGCTTTCGCTAACTGTCTCTCGACTTACATACTCACACTTTTCAGAAATATTTTCTTTAACATACTTTGCCACATCGCCTTTACTAGGAACAGGTCCCTCAGGTCCGCCGCATCCACCAAGGAAAGTTGAAACTGCAAGAGCTGTAAGGCATACTAATACATTTCTTTTTTTCATATATTGGCTCCAAATTGTTACACATTTTTTCATATTTACACAGTATACTTCATGGTCCAACTTTTGTACACGTTTTGCGTCAAATAAGAATTTCTTACACAACAAAAAAAGCTGAACTCTAGAAACTCTCTAAAGTTCAGCCTATACAATAGCAGGGGAAGCAGGATTCGAACCCGCATGAGCGGTTTTGGAGACCGGCATACTAGCCATTGTATGATTCCCCTATTGCACCAACGAATGTTATGATAGCATACCGGCTCATGATTGTAAAGAAGAATTCTGCAAAAAACAAAAGTATTTTAGTATCAGTACTTCTCTGGTTCTGGATAGTCTACTCCAAAGGTCTCAACAGTAACTGTCTTCATGACCTGATCCTGAACAGGACGATCATTCCAGTCTGTCTCTGTCTCTGCGATCTTGTTGACAACATCAAGACCTTCAGTAACCTTACCAAATGCAGCGTAATCACCATCAAGGTGAGGAGATGTCTTGTGCATGATAAAGAACTGTGAGCCTGCTGAGTTAGGCATCATGGATCTAGCCATAGAGAGAACACCCTCTGTGTGCTTTAAGTCATTCTTGAAACCATTTGATGAAAACTCACCCTTGATACCATATCCTGGGCCACCCATTCCTGTTCCTTCTGGATCTCCGCCCTGGAGCATGAAGCCGCGGATTACTCTGTGGAAGATAAGTCCATCATAAAAGTTCTTTTTAATAAGTGAAATGAAGTTATTAACTGTGTTAGGTGCAATCTCTGGATAGAGCTCAGCCTTAATAACATCACCATTTTCCATAGTAATTGTAACTATTGGGTTCTGTGCCATTTCTTTTCCTCCTAGTCAAATCATTCTTTGACTAGTATAACAAAAAAGAACTGCCGGCACAAACCAGCAGTTCTTTTAACATCTTATTCGCCTAAGCTGATATTAAATACCTTTGAGATGCCAAGTACCCAAAGAGCAAGATTATCTTTGTTGTAGATATCTGAGTAATCTGTGTCGCCATTATCAATGGAGAACTTGTAGTTGAGCATATCACTTACAAATGTATCATCCTTGCCATCGATAGTTACGTCGTAGTAACGAACCTCTCTGTTGTCGAATGAAACTCTCATCTTCTTGACCTGAACATCATGATCTCCAAATTCATAAGCAATTGAAAGTGCCTGAAGGCAAGCATAAGCAAATGAGTAATCATCGTCTGTTACGTCATCACTGATAAGATTAACCTCAAGGAACTGGTAAACAAGGTCTCTGTTGAGCTTCTCTCCTTTTGGAAGAATCTCTTTATCCATGTAATCGCACATTTCTCCAGCAGTTACACCGTTGAAAAGAACTGTATCATCTTTGATTGTTCCACTTGGAGCTGATGTGATGCATCCATCCTCATATCCTACATAAGAATATCCAAGGAGAACGCCCTGTCCACTGTTTGCAGTGCTACTAATATCTTCAAGATCCTCAATATCTTCAAGTTCAAGATCTGAATCTTCACTCATCTCGTCAATATCTGTATCAATATCTTCTGATGCCTCTGTGCTAGCTTCATCAGATGAGCCAATCTCTTCTTCGAGCTTCTTTTCTGAAACGAACTCTTTCTTCTGATTCTCGTCCTCTGTTCCCTTAAGTTCGTGGTTTCCACTTGAACTGTTACAAGCAGTTGCTGAGAACAACATTACGAGACATAAGCCAAAACATACTAATCTCTTTTTCATTTTTCTTTCCTCCTAAAGGGCTATCATAGTAAAAATTTTATAGCCAGCGCTTAGGACATTAAACAATACAAAGGGCAAATTAGTCAAGTTTATAATAGACTTTTTGGCGAAAAAAAATATATGCCAAGTCACTTTAGTTTCCAGTATGCCTCAAACTCTGTCTGCTGCCATTCTTTAATGGAGACTCCTTCAAAAGAGTGCTCGATAACAAAGCTTGCTTTGGCTCCTTTATACTCCTGATCTGCTCTGAAATTCCCAAGAGAGTAGTAAACAAGCATATCTTTGCCATCAGGTCTTTTTACAAGCTCTGCTTTCTGGACCACATGAGGATGGCTTCCTATGACCACATCCGCCCCAGCCTCTGCCAAAAGAGCTGTCATCTCCTTTTGATAGTCAGATACTTTTGTCTCGTATTCATCACCCCAATGCACATAGACGATCACAAAATCCGCTTCATTTCTGGCGCTTTTGATCTCACTGACGAATGCATCCTTCTCTGCGTCTGAATCTCCAGGAAGGTAATGGATCATGTATGGGTATTTGTCTGACGCATCACCTGCATTAGTTCCGTATGTGTAGGCAAATAGCGCGATCTTAATGCCATTTTTGCTGATAAGCTCATAGGGGCGATATTCTGTCTCAGTGCTCCCCTGCATTCCCAGCACAGTCATGCCATTTTCCTTGTAAAAAGAACTGCTGACATCGATACCATAGGTCCCTTTATCAAGAACGTGGTTATTGGCACAGGCCACAACGTCAAATCCCGCTTTTTTAAGAGCTTTGCCAACCTCCATAGGTGAACCAAAGCTTGGATAGCCTGATACCATGTCTTTTTTATCAACTAACACAGTCTCTGCCTGAACCATAGCAATGTCCGCACTCTGGATCTCTTTTGCAAAGGGCTCATACAAAAAGTCAAAGCTTCCACCTTCGTATCTCTTTGCATATTCGTAGATAGGCTCATGAATGATGTTGTCACCAAAGGCCAAAAAGCTCACTTCGTTTTCTATGTTCTTAAGCCCAAAGGACTCCCATCTCCAAAGGGTATTATTGCCGCTTCTGTCTTCTGTAAGGATGATCGAAGGATTCTTGTCCATAAGCTTCATTCGGCTTACAAGGATACCAATGTCCGAAGCAAACCATTTCTGGCTGACTTTTCCATCATCAGAAATGTCATATATGAAGATATGCTGTGAATAGGCGCTGTCGTTATTTTTCACCCAGAAGGGACGCGCCTTGCCGTAGGTTCCTCTTTTCCACACCAAAAGAACTATCTCAGGATTGCCATTTCCATCAAGGTCCGTAAGAAATCCATCCTGAATCCTGTATGCATCATCACTTGTCCACAATCTGCCGCCATTTGAACTATATAATCCACATTTTTTACCCTGAATTACCAACGAATAATCGTATCCATTTTCGGTAAAAGAAATTCTTTTATCCTGGAAGCTGACCCAAAGAGGTGGTGCAAACAGGGTTCTAAGATTTGAAAAGTTCAGAGCACAGCAAATGGCTGCCACTGCAAAAAGCAGTAGCAGCCACCATTTATATTTACTTATGTATTGTAAACACCTTTTCATCAGCCACCTATTCTGTAACTCATTGTCCATTCAGGCTTAGCTGGTGCTGATTCGCTCTCAACCCAGTTCCAGTCATCATCGAGATATCCACCCTCAAGCATTGCTCTCCACTGGCTGTCTGTGAGCCTGTTCTCTATTGGCTGTGTGAACTGATAGAAGCTGTAAGCAGCGCCTCTTGCTACGTGGAGCTCACCGTCGATAGGGAACACCACGTACAGGCTATCAACTTTACCAGAGCCGACCTCGAGAACTGTTCCGTTAGGATCTGTGGCTATATCTGCAATTACAGGGCATGGAGCCTGATAAGCATAGACAAGGTCCGTATCAAAGTCATCCTGATTAGCCTTAAGCCAGAAGTGCTCAAGATTACCGCCATAATTTCTGATGTACTCATAGTCATCATCTGAAAGTGACTCATTTTTTAGCTCTTTTTCTGAGATCTGAAGAAGTCTCATGGCAATCTCCGAAAGGAGCTTTAAGTCTTCCTCGCTCTCCTGGTCGATCATGCCATAGCCCTTAAGGCCTTCAAGAGTCTTGTTAGAAAGAGACACGAATCTGCTATAAACAACTGGCTGAGGATCTACATATCCTCTGTCATCAGGGATTTCCTCATCTTCTCCGCCGCCCATCTCAGCCATGACCTGTTTGGCATAAAGAATTGTGTCGTGCTTGAGCTCAGCATATGAACCAGTAAAGGTTTCAAGGTTCTTTTTGTCCCAATCCTCAGACTTCATGTATGAAGGATAGCCCTCGCCCTTATGCTCAAGGAGAGGTCTAAGTGTGTTGAGCCATTCAGAATAAAGAGATGCATTCCATGTTGCAGGATCTGAATTATTGAAGGTTTCCTGCATCATAGCCATGTTCTCTGAGTAGTTCTTGTAATCTGTAGCACCCTGCTCTTTTAAGATATCCATTGCTGTGTCTGAACCCAGGGCTGCTGGCACATCAAGAGCATCAGGGAGCATCCTGCGCTGTCCCTGGCTGTTCTCTTCCACTGCGCGGAATATTAGCTGCTGCATGATCGCTGCATCTACTGTAAATCTCTGTCCCATGAATCTATAGGATGGGATCACGTTTTCTTCGTCTTCATATACAGGTATTGAATTTATCTGTGGTGCCTTAGCATTCTTAAACTCTGTTACTACCTGCTGAAACGCAGCTGCATTTGATGTAAGGTCAGAAGTTTCTGGCATCTTGCCATAGCTCTTTTCCAAGATTTCCTTAACATCTGCGTATCCGATATCATCTGATACTCCGGCAAAAAAGCTGGTTATGTCATAAACGCTGTTGTAATCAGCATCACCCTCTGAAAGTGCTGCGTTCATGAGGACTGTGCATCTGACCATTTCCTCGCTGTCAGCCTTGAAGGCAATTCGTCCATACCACATCATAGCGCGGAAGTACTTTTCAAGCTGCGCATCGCCTTCATAGTAGCCTCTTGGTTTGTACTGGCTGTAGTCTTCATTAAGGCCTGTAAGCGGGCATTCATATATGCCATCTGCTGCCTGTATCTTGGCAAGCTCCTGCTGGACTGCCTTGTTAAAGCTATCAGCTGAAATTGGAGCTGTGATCTTGTCATCAAGAAGAAGGCATCCAACATAGAAGAATTCAAGGTTATTTAAAGCTGCGCCTTCCCAATCTGTGCCTTTTAAGGCTTCATACTGGGCTGCAGTTCTTTTGAGCATATCTTTACTGATGTTATTTAATTTTACTGAAAGGTAGTTTTTCTCAGTTCTTTTAAGAAGATATGAGAAATACAGGTGATATGTGTGCATAAGGGAATCAACAGTTACAAAGCTAGGAAATACGATGTATCTGTTACTTTCATACACATCAAAAAACTCTGAGAAGCTATCCTGCTTGACTGCAAAGTTCTTTTCCTTGAGAGAATCAACAAGCTGCGCTGCAGATTCTCCACCGTACTCACTACTTGTATCAAACATGTAGTCAAAGTAGTGGTGATAGACAACATTAGAGAAGTCATCTGCTACCTTGTATGGTTCAATTGATGGAACCAGATCAGGATCATAGTAGATATCTTCATCATAGCCAAAGGCGGATTCAGTTCCTGTGCCCTGAGCGACGTTTGTATTTGTATTTGTTGCTGAATTTGAATCAGAAGCAGATTCAGGATCATTTGGCGTACTTGAACATCCGGCTACGCCACAAAGTGACATAGTCATAGTGATCGCCATAACTATAGAAACAATTCTTTTCTTCATAACACTCCTCTTTCCTTTCCCCCAAAAAGTGAGCCCTAGGGACGGAGGTTGCGGCTCATTTTCAAAAAGTGAGCCGCAACCTCCGTCCCTAGGGCTCACTTTTGCTTTCTATCTTAGTCAGTATCTCCGCTAGCGTCAATCTTCTCGCGGATCTGCTGCATTCGAAGATCCAGCTGGTTGATGAGATCTGCGCTGAATTTAAGATCATCAGAAATAACTTCCTGATTCTCAATATTCTTTTTATATTTCATCTTATGCTCAAGACTTGCCCAGAAATCCATTGCGATAGTTCTAAACTGAACTTCCACCTTCATATACTCTTTTTCCTGAGTCAGGAAGATAGGAACTTCGATGATGAGATGAAGACTTCTGTATCCGCTTTCCTTAGGGGTTTCAATATAATCTTTTCTCAAAAGAACCTTGATATCGTCCTGATTTGCAAGACAATCAGCCAGCATATAGATATCATCCACAAAGGAACAGATGACTCTGATACCGGCTACATCTGACAAATGCTCGTTTATATTATCGAGGGTAAACTCAACTCCTTTGCTTGCCAGCTTGTTGTAGATGCTGACAGGCGTCTTGATCCTCATCTTAATAGCTTCAAATGGATTACGGTTGTTGATAAGTGAGAGCTCTTTGTTTAGAACATCAAGCTTGGTCCTCACTTCTGATAACGCACAATCATATTTCATCATAAGGATCTGGAAATCCTTTGCCTGATCCTTCATTTTGAGAAGGTTCTCGAGATCACCTGGTGTAATAAAATTAAGTGACCCAATCTCTTCTATACTTTCTGCATTCTCAGCAAAATCTATATCTGAATAGTCGACATGTTTAGCTGCCATAGACTTCACTCCTTTTCGCTTATAATACTACTTGATAAGTATATCAATAGAACTTAAACCACATATGAACGAATTATAAAATTTTCGATAAATAAATTGCCCATAAACCCAAAATTCCGCAAGGCACGTTACGTGCCTGCGGAATCCTCATAAAAAAACCACTTTTCCCCCGAAAAGCTATATTTATTGTTATTCTGCCCGGCCAAGGCCTTCTGGAAGATCTACTAAAGAAACTACGCTATATTCCAGTTCTGTTCTTGGTCCAGCCAAAATTTTAAGCTTGTTAAGAACTCTTCTGTATACGATCTTGCAGCTTTCTTTGTTGGTTCCAACAAGGAGAAGCAAGAACTGTGATGCGGAATACTTACAATAAGTATCTCCCTGACGAAGAGTAAGAGATATTGCCTTCTGCAAGAGTTTTCCTCTTGCCTCCAACTTAGCCTGATTAGAAATGGTCTTGCCTTCGTAATCTACCAGTGTCAGAAGCATCATGTACACTGACTGTCCTGAACGCTCCATGTTGCGACTAAGTATATGATATGCATCTATGAAGCTTGGGTAGGAGCAATCATAGGCTCCACCTTCTTCTACTGATACATTTCCTCTTCTTTCTATGATGTCATTCCTGATCTGTAAGATCTTGCCTGGTGTATTTGTAATCTGTCTGCTCATTCGCTCGTAGCATTCAAGAAGATCATTACTTGGGGTTATGCCAAGTTCGTCAGTGTAATATCTGACTGTCTCATCATATACAGCATATGCATCTTTAAACGCTTCCATATCCACAAGGGCGTTGATCTCACCGATCTGCCACTCATCATCCGGATAAAGCTCTGCTGCCTTTTTGTAGGTCTTATACATAGCTTCGTAATCTCTGCGCTTTTCGTAGTAATTGGCAACCGCAACTACACACTCAGAGTACATCTTCTGTAATTGAACACTCTTGATGATCACCCATTCCTGGGTCGCTATTTCTGGTAAAAGCTCAGCTACATAAAGATCAAAGGCTCTTTTATAATGTAAAAAACCTTCCGTTGTGTCTTCGTGCTTTCTGGCTTCAATAACAGCCTTCTCAAACTCTCCTGCATCTGTGACTATTTCTATATTGTCATCAGTATAGAAGATACCATCTTTATTGACAATGTAGTCATAGTCTGGCAGTCCTGATTTCTTTAGCTGCTTATGCATCTGATAGATCAGATTGTTGAAGCTGTTGCTAAGATTCGACTGTTCTTCGCGCTCATAGAGGATATTCATAAGTCTTTCCTTAGGAATACCATTTTCTCCAGCGAGCCACACTATTTCTAACAGCTGAACGTATTTTGCAGACTTATTTTTACCAACTGATATGTTCTTACCCTCATAAGAAACCACAAGTCCACCAAATAACTGAACGTCTAACTTAATCCTAATCCCCTCGCTCATAAGTCACCTACCTGTTTACCACTTCTTTCCGGTTGCCTTCGTAATTGCAAACACTGAGATTTTCCGTTCCGCCATTTATATTTTCTAGTCGAAAATTAGACCACTTACAACACCAACATTCTTTCATAGGAACAAGTGCTCCATCATCAGGTTCCCAATGCTCGCAGCAGTAATCCTCCTTTACGATCATGAGTCCACATTCGTCGTACATAGTTTCCTCCATTCATCGTCACAACTGCATGCTCTCTTTCACACTTTTACAATAACATGAAACTTATTTTCACTGATTTATATTGTCGCCAAATGTACTTTTTTTGTCGTGGGATGAAAAAAGCTCCCCAGGCTTTGTAAACCTGAAGAGCTTCCGATTAATTATACGATTATTTTTTATTTTACTGTGAATTCAACTACGTCAGCATTCTGCATCTCGCTAACTAAGCCATCGATCACAGAATAGTCTGGTACTTCTTTTTCTTCAGTACCATCATTTACGTAGTTTGTTGCATTATCTTCTGAATCAAACTCTGTCCTTGCTAAAAGCACAAGTGAGAGTAAACCATCTTTGACCGTATATTTTGCAACTGAGTTAGGTGTTGCAAAGTATATACAATCTCCTTTCATGACTACAGGGTAACCTGTACCGCTGCTGTCTAATCCGCCGAGTCCTGTTACTTTTCCATCTTCTCCAATGATAAAGAAGCTTGAATCTATTGCCGCATTCTTGCCATCAAGGTCGAAGCAGCTGCTTGATACTAAGAGTACATCTGTATCTCCAAACTTGAGCTTGGCATATCCCATACCTGATTCAAGCTTTGTATCGATCACCTGGTCAAAAGAATCAAGGCCTTCCGCATCAATCATTGGCGCTCCGCCAGGGAGAACTACGTCGTAGTCGCCTTCTATCTCATCTGGCGCTGTTTCTGCATTTGGTGTTGTAGCTTCATGTGTTGTGTCTTCTGAGATCACATATACATCGCCAGTAGCGCCTGAACTACTTTCTGATGTATCAAGTGACTTACCTTGACTACCACATCCCATTAGCATTACTGCCAATGCCAAAGAAAGTACGATTTTTTTCTTCATAGGCAATTCCTCCTGTTAATAATATGTTGGTAATTATTACATTAATCGTAATAATTGTCAAATCATGTATTTACAGGAGTTTGAGTATATACGTTTATATTTGTTATATCATTTATTTCTTGATTTGTAATAAATGTGTAATTTATTGTTTAATTTTCCCTATTGCCTCTTCCATGGATGGGCACTGTGCAAATCTCTTTGGCCACATCATCTCGTTGTAGTATCTGTAGGTTGTCTCTCCATCCATGTAGTCATTATCAAAGGTTGAGTTTGTGCCCTGTGGGATTATCACGTTGTATCCCCTTTCAAAGGCTGACTTAACAGTGGCATCAATGCAGAAGTTAGTCTGAAGACCTACTATCATCAGGTCTTTTTCATTGCTCTGTTCCAGATATTCCGTTAATTCCTTGTTTCCGAAGGCACTATTTATGGTCTTATAAAAGATCTTTTCTCCATCCCTAGGAGCTACCTGATCTGCTATCTCAAAATCTCTATCTCCGATTGAAAATCCTGAACCAGGGCCGTCATCATGCTGAACGTAGATCACTTCCACGTTATTCTGTCTTGCAGTCTCTATGATCTTTGTGGTGTTACTTATAAAACTCTCAAATGCGTAAAGTCTTTCGTCAGTGATTCCCTTTTGAATGTCGATAACTAGTAATTTCATACACTTCCTCCAGATGTCTTGTAATAGAAATTATTATCGCACAGATCATATCAGTTCATCTACTGCATTTCTAATCTATGCATTTTTGATTTTTGCTCAACATAAAGATATTTTTACTTGTGTTCCTATTGTAAGAAGATTTTTTCGAGTAAGATATATAAAGATATAGTGAGGTTAGTATATATGATGAAAAAACAATTTTTAGCAGGAATAATGTCTTTTACCCTTGCAGCGTCAATGCTTGCTGGCTGTGGTAAAGATACAGAAATAAAAGAAAGCGCGTCAGGGCGGTCTAAAGAGTTTGAATCAGTTGATAATAGCGAAAGCTCTTCAGAAACTTCATCCGAAACTGCCGCTGAAAACGCTAGTATAGAAGAAAATATCTACGAAGCCTTCATGAATGGTGACGTTAAAGTTAAATATCAAAATCTCCCATCAAAGGGCGGCGATTCTCTTTCTGATTACCTAGAAGATGGCAAAGAATACGACATCAATGAGATCATCAAATGTATCGAAAACGACCACAATACTGTTGATGGTGACCCTAAGTATTGTTACATCGATTGCGGAGAAGACGGTGTTCAAGAGTTACTGATAAAGCTTGATCTTGGCGCATCATCGAGTCTTTCTTTTATCCTTAAGGAATTTGATGGAAAGCTTAAGATCTGTTATTCCGGTGAAGCTTGGGAGAGAAGTGAACTTAGTATCAGTGATACCGGAATGATCTCATCAGCAGGTTCTGCAGGGGCAACAGCTCACGGCGGTGATTTTGCATTCGTAAACGCCGATGGTGATTACAAGTTCTTTTACTCCAGTATGACAGAAGGTGATCCTTATAGCTACTATGCTTACAATGAAGCGGGCGATATGGTAACAGTTAAATTTGAAGGGCTTGAAACTGAGCACTTTATGATCACTAGATACTACATTGAGGATGAAAACGGTGTGGATCACCCTTACTACACCTACGATATGCTTGATGAAGATTATTCGATCATTACTACTGATGAGTGCTTTGACGAATCAAATCCCTATATGCAAAGATTCATTGAAGCTGGCATAAAGGTCTATAAGCAAAACGAAATTGACGAAATGCTCACCAAAAAAGCTGAGGAAATAAGCTATCCAGGCGGCTATCATCCATACTCTTCTGATGAAGAAGATAATCAATATGGCATTTCTTTAGTTTCTATGGAACACACGGATGTATCATCTTTATGCCCGGATGATCAGTTTGAAAGTTGCAGAGATGTTTCATTAAATGATATTACTGGTGATATCACCGAGTACGTAGATGGAATCAAAGGAACTCGATTTGATGGGCATTTAGCTGTATTTAGAAGTAAGAACGACAGCGGAGACATCATTTACAGTTTTACAGTTGATGGAAAAGAGGCTGGAAGCTGTATTCATGAGGCACATGACTTTAAGACCATTGATTACATTCAGGCCAAAGATATTGATGGTGATGGAGTTGCTGAGATTCTCATCGTTACTTATACCTACAGTTCAGAACCAATTATAGCTGTTGATTTCTCAGCTCTTAAGTACTGCCAAAATAGAAATGCGGCTGATGGCTCATCATATGGCATAGATACTTGCTACCACCTAAATAATGACTTTTCTTGGGGCAACGCTTACTTCTACATTGAACATGACGAAGCTTTAACTAGCGGAAATGTTGTTTATGTCAGTCTTGAAGATAGCGGCCTTAGAGTTGTTGTTGATAAGGGTGAAAAAGTTAATGGCGCATATGAATTTGATACATATGATGTTGTGATGAAGCTTGGATGATCATAAAACGAGGCCTCTATCCTTTTTCGAGATAGAGGTCTCATTATTTAAGTATCTCTATTGCCTTTTCTACGTCTTTTTCCGTAAGTCCTATCTCTGGATCAGTCTTCACCTGATGTCTTGCCACTTCCTCGTTATGTAAATCTAGGTCATCTAGCACCACCCACTTGGTAAAAGAGCTGTTGTCATCCAGCCACTTAAGTATCTCATCAGCCTTAACTAGACTAAATTTCTTTGTTTTTCTTATCTCCTCTGTCGTCAGATCCGGCGTAACTCCGTAAATGCTTATTTCTTCTTTTGCTAGCGCGTTAGCAAAAAACTCAGCTTCCGGTCTTACGGGCTTCATAGACTCATCAAACCAAAACCTCCATCCTGAATGGAGAATAAGCTTTGCATTAGTTCTTTTCACAAGAGTTCCTAGAAGCTTTACAGCTTCAGGGTCTACATATTTACCTTCACTGATCTCACGCTGATGATCATTATTCCAGAATTTGGAATTGAGAACGCCGTCTACGTCTAGAAAAATGATTTTATTCATAGTTTCAACATAGCCTCATTGATTCAGTTCTTTTGTGTAATAATGCCTTTTCCCCGTGTATGGATAATCTTCACGATTGCTTAGATTAAATGTCTTAAGCATCTCATATATTTCTTGAATATCTTGTTCATTACCATCTGATGTTATTCTAAAATCTGGCATTATCTAGTCTCCTCTTTGCCAAATATTGTATCAAGTTCTTTTTCCCAAAACTCCTCAGGTATGCCGTGAAGAGTCTCTATACCTGTCTTTTTGTAATAATCAGACATTACTTTTCTCAATATTGATGCATGGGAGTTTTCACCTGTCTGCAAAAGATGTTTTGTAATCCTATACCAGCCTGGTGCCAGCTCATTTATCTTTTCATCGTGCATAGCCCTAATTGTGGCATTTACATCATATTCTACAGAATAGAAATGATAATCCCAGGCTCCATTCTCACCTTCAAGAATCATAAACTGAGCTTTACCGCCTGCATTTAGCGATATTCCTATTGCTCCAGGGTTGATAATTAGCTTCCCTGATCTTGTATACTGGGTTTGAATGTGGAAATGAGCACAGATTACTATATCGTTTTTAAAAGTAGCTGTAACCTCGTCTATATAGTCATAATCAGGGCGCAGGCTCTGATTCGCGCTATATGGTGAGCCATGACAAAAAGTGATATCAGGAAGTCCCTCGTAATGCTTATCTATACTAATTGGCATGCTCTCAAAGAAATCCAAATCCTCATCTGTCACACGGTCAAAATTATATCGAAGCATCCCAGTAGTAGTTCTACCATACGCCCAGTCCTCTGCGTCAGGATGCCTTCTATGTTCTAACCAATAATCCTCTTTATTTCCTCTAATGAAGGTGCAGGGATAGTCTTTTCTTACCTGATATACCATATCCATGGTCTGTCTTAAATTAGCCATGTCTCCAAGGTAATCGCCAAGAAAAATAAACTCTGTAGCACCTTCTTTAATTGCTTTATCAAAACAAGTCTTAAACGCTTCAAAATTACTATGTATATCTGCAAATACTGCTATCTTCATCTAGTCACCGCCAATCTGCCATAAACAATATTATTAAGATGTTAGCCGTATGCTATGAATTAGTCAAGGTCCCAGGGCATTATAACTTGTCTTTGTATCTCTCCTGTAAAGCTCTTTGCATATCAAGCATTTCATTAATCCCAAAATCCGACATTGCTTTTCCCCTTATTAGTTTCTTGTAAGTAAAATCACTTCTCCATTCCTATAGTTCACTCGCTCTTTATCTGCTTTGAAGCCCACATTCTTCATTATTCTAATCAAAGTATGCATAAAGAAGCCATGTGTGACTACAGCACAATCCTCATTATGCTTTATTATCATGTTCACAAACTGCTCTGCTCTCTTAGAGGTCTGCTTCCTGCTTTCAGGTTGTCTTTTATTTCCGATTAGCCACTGCAGCCTTCCTAGAAAATTCCAAACACCCAACGGCAAACGTATTGCTATATCAAATCCTGAATGAAGCGGAACCTCATTTAGCAGTGCTGTCCTATTGAAATCCTCTTCTCCAAATAGCTTTTCTGCAGTCTGTCGAGTCCTGTCCAAATCGCTAATATAAATCTTTTGAATATCATCGTTCACTGTATCTACAGATGCCTTATCAATCGGAGCTTTGTCATATAACGCACATTGCTCATCAAACTCAGCAGATGTGCACCACTTTTTCCAATCATGAAGCACTTTTCCATGCCTTATTACATATACTCTCATTTAATTGCTACCGTCCAGTTATCCCCATCAACCAGATATTGGAACTCTGTCAGTTCAGGATTATTTATATCCAGGCCGGTTTCTTCTTTCATCTCACGAATTACCGCATCAACAAAAGACTCTCCCATTTCAACATGACCCCCTGGAAGAGTGTAGCCTTTCCAATCCTCTTTGACTCTATTTTGAAGCAGCACTTTGTCTCCATCTGAAATGAGGCAAAGGACTGTTATTTCTGATATTTCGGTTCTGCTCATATACATTCCTTCTAGTCTTAACAAAAACAGTTCTACTTATCTGCCTTATGTGTATATTACCTTTCTAAGCGCAGGTCCACAGAATTCGTGTGGGCAAAGCTTAAAGCCTTGTTTTACATAGAATTCTTCTTTTCCTTTTTCTGCCAGCAGTTGTACACTTATTCTCGCTCCTTCAGGCGCATCAGTTTGAATAAGCTCAAGTAATTTACTAATTATAGTTGAGCCAACCTTTTTCCCTTGATATTCAGGTCTTACTACAACGTCCACAATAGTGTAGTACATGCCATCTCCAACTGCTCTTCCCATTGCTATAGGCTTATCTTCATCCTTTACCAATATAAAAAATGCACTTTTATTTATGGCTTTCTGCGTCTGTTCTGGACAAAAATTATTCCAATCAACAGATCTACGAAGTTCAAAATAAGTATCTAAATCCGGTATTGTTTCATAATAAACTATTTCCATCTTTTTCTCCCATCAAGTTTTTGCATTTCTCAATTAAACAATGATTCTTAAGAAGTCTTCAGCCAATCCATAGAACAAAGGTAGTCATAAAAAGACTGGTATTCCGGGACCTCCCACTTGCCTTCTACATATGCAAGCAGATCTGTATCAGCTCTGTAATTTTCGATTGCACATTTGCCATACGAGTATAAATGGTCACAATCTTTTCCCAACCAGAAATTCCCAGACTCCACATCATAAACCATAGTTTGATATTTCTGATCTGTCCCCGGAAACAGTTCTTCTTCACATAAATCTATCACAACATAGTGGAAATGATTTTTGTCCGCACCAGTAAGTTTCTCTATTCCAAAGTTGTCATCAGTTACATCAAACAGAAAGCTGTTAACTGAAACGTTTCTGTAGAGTCTGAAAATAGCTTCGTAGCTGTCATTGTGCCTGTAGAAATCATTAAGATCATATCTCATCTTATGCCTAAAGGTATTTCTATGGTCATCTTCCTCAGATAATGATACAAATGAGCATCTGTACACCTGTGGGATGTAGAAAGACGCCTCCTGAGACTCTTCAGCCTTTTTCCCGCAAGCGCATAGCTGAAAGGCCATCAATACCAATAATAAGCCAATCGCATATCGTATTCTTATCCCCTTATGTATCTCTAGTCTTAACATACAATCACCACATTCCCAGCAAGATACTGACTGAATTCCTGTCACCATTATGGTGTATGCCCATAAATAGGCATTTTCAGCCGTATATAAATTCATCTGCTTCTAACAGTATTCTTCTTTGATCCTCATATTCCAACAGATGTAATGCATCTTCAAGTTTCAATCTTTTGATAGTTTTCACTTCTTGTGACCTTACAATCCTAGGCTCCTGATTTTTATTTTCTGCAAGAAAGTACACAATCTGCCTCTTAATGGTTGGTCTCTCGGCAGGTACATATTCACTAACTTTTCTAAAACCTGATATCAATTTGAGATCAAGTCCCGTTTCTTCCAAAATCTCTCGAATTGCTGTTTGTTCCTCAGATTCACCAATTTCAATATGACCTTTCGGAAAACTATAAAATCCAGACGTTTCCTCAACTAAAAAGTATTCTGTGTGACCATCTATTATCGAATAAACTACAGTATCACATGACTTTTCCGGAATTATTTTGGATTCTTGCAAAAATCTAATGCACTTTTCATCAAAAGAACCTGCAAGAACTGAAAGCTCATCTAATGAGCAGTCATTAAAATACTTGCCGTTGGCAGGACAAATCGTTACAACATCAAGCGGATTACCTCTATGTTGCCTGTTAACATTTGGTTCATTAGATATGTAAAAATCGTCATCAGGTACTTCTGTAGTATATTCTTTTCCATCTATCAAAAGAACCAATCCTGTAATATAACGTGCCTTCAGCCTTCCTCCGTATCTTGCAGCCAGATTACTATAATGCTCAATCATTTCCTCTTCCGATAATGTCTTACCTTTTACCCTGCGCACAAATAATCCCGGCTGCGCATCTGCAGGAATATCATCTACATAGAGCCCTGAATCTGCTGCTAATGTCGGAAGTCCTGTTTTTTCATAATATGCCATTGCCTTTAATCTGGCATTCTCTATAGGAGTACTGCCTGACTCATCGACATCTATATGAATTCCCAGGCCTTTAGGAGTAATAATCTCTATATCATATCCCGTGAGCCTATATCTCATATTGCATATTTTGGATTCATTCCCTGTAGCATATAACAATTGCATATTTCAAATACCTTTCTCACAAGCTCTAATTATAGTTCGTTTTATTATTTCTAAATTATCCTTTATGTTCCCGGTTACTCCCAATTTATAAGCTGCTATTTTCATAGTATCTCCAGAAGTTCTGATAAACTGTCAACTTCATAATCCGGTCTTTCGCTTTCATCAGAGAAAATCCAATATTGCCCCATGCCTTGCTTAACCCAGATAGTTTTCATTCCCATATTCTTAGCAGGAACAATATCGTAATCTATCCGATCTCCAACCATAACAGCCTGATCAGCAGAACAGTTGGCTCTTTCAAGAGCAATTTCAAACATTCTTCTATCTGGCTTTGCAACACCTTCTTCTGCTGATGCCACGATAACATCTATGTACTTTCTTATCCCAAACTTTTCCAATCTCTGCTCTGTACCAGGTATCTGATTCGCTATAATGCCTA
Organism: Butyrivibrio hungatei DSM 14810; assembly: GCF_900143205.1. Classification (GTDB taxonomy): domain Bacteria; phylum Bacillota; class Clostridia; order Lachnospirales; family Lachnospiraceae; genus Butyrivibrio; species Butyrivibrio hungatei. The sequence goes on from NZ_FRDH01000007.1 coordinate 191,153, forward strand.
TTTTATATTTTCTGCTAAGTCGCTCAAGGCATTCTTTTGCATCATCATATAACCTTTCATACTGCGGTTCCCAAATAGGCTTTTCAACTCCCAGGAGTTTACTAACCTCTTTATCGCCTCTTTTGTTCTGCTTATAATACTCAAGTGCTTTTTCATAAACAAAGTCATACGTCTTATTTGCTGATTTCGCTATCTTTCTGTATATCTCCTCATAGACTAAGCTCTCATCTGCCAATGTAGAGCCTATATCAAAAAATAACCACTTTATTCCATCCATATCTTTACCACTACCTTTAATATTTGACTTATCCACTAATCAAGAAATCACATTTAAAAGATTTTGAACATTAGTAGCTACTTCGACAGTTCCATCTATACTAATTACAGGACATGTTAAATCCTTCAGCCACCATTTTGCATGATCATCAGATCTAACCTCGACCATTTTAAAGAAGCGTTCTTCACTCTCGTATAGGTCTCCTCCCGGTAGCATACGATTCCCAAATTTATCATTGGAACGCTTTCTTACTCTAGCCATCCTTATATCTTTGGGTATTTCAATGTATACTGCCAGATCAAATAATTTTTCTATCTGCTCGCTATAATTACCACGAACTGAAGCTAGTACAACGTCTTCATTTTCTTCCAGGTCTTTTAATAAAAGCGCTGCTACTTCTTCCTCTGTCCTCTGAACACTGTATTCATATTTATCATCTGTCTTCGGGAAATAATAATCTTCGATATCTCTGAATTCATAATGAAGCTTTCCTGCCAAAGCTCTCCCCAAAGTACTTTTACCAGCTCCATTTAAACCACAAACAATAATACGCATAGTCTTTTTACTCCCCCAAATATACTCAATACGTTTCTTTATTGTACGAAAAAAGAGCCCCAAGCACAAGGCTTGAAGCTCTTTGAAATTCAGTGTTTATGCAATCCGATAAGAATTACTCAACGATTGTAGCAACCTTACCTGATCCAACTGTACGTCCACCCTCACGGATAGCGAACTTAAGACCCTGCTCCATAGCGATTGGGTGAATAAGCTCGATAGACATTGTTACGTGGTCACCAGGCATGCACATCTCAACACCATCTGGAAGGTTGCAGACACCTGTAACGTCAGTTGTTCTGAAGTAGAACTGTGGTCTGTAGTTTGTGAAGAAAGGAGTATGACGGCCACCCTCGTCCTTAGTAAGAACGTAAACCTCAGCAGTGAACTTTGTATGGCAAGTTACTGTACCAGGCTTTGTGATAACCTGTCCTCTCTGGATACCCTCACGGTCAACACCACGAAGAAGAAGACCAACGTTGTCACCAGCTTCGCAGTAATCCATTGTCTTTCTGAACATCTCGATACCTGTTACAACAGACTTAGATGTCTCTTCCTTAATACCAACGATTTCGATTTCGTCGTTGAGGTTAAGAGAACCTCTCTCTACTCTACCAGTAGCAACTGTTCCACGACCTGTGATTGTGAATACGTCCTCAACAGGCATAAGGAAAGGCTTATCTGTCTCACGAGTAGGTTCAGGAATGTAAGAATCAACTGTATCCATGAGCTCGATGATCTTGTCACCCCACTCAGACTTAGGATCCTCAAGAGCCTTAAGAGCTGAACCACGAATGATAGGTGTGTCATCTCCAGGGAACTCATACTCTGTAAGAAGGTCTCTGATTTCCATCTCAACGAGGTCAAGAAGCTCAGGATCATCAACCATATCGCACTTGTTCATGAATACGATGATGTAAGGAACACCAACCTGACGAGCAAGAAGAACGTGCTCCTTAGTCTGAGCCATAACACCATCAGTAGCAGCAACAACAAGGATTGATCCATCCATCTGAGCTGCACCTGTGATCATGTTCTTAACGTAGTCAGCGTGACCTGGGCAGTCAACGTGAGCATAGTGTCTGTTAGCTGTCTCATACTCGATGTGAGCTGAGTTGATTGTGATTCCTCTTTCCTTCTCTTCTGGAGCCTTATCGATCTGATCGAATGCTACAGCAGGGCTGAATCCTCTGTCTGCAAGAACAGCTGTGATAGCAGCTGTAAGAGTTGTCTTACCATGGTCAACGTGTCCGATTGTACCAATGTTAACGTGTGGTTTGCTTCTGTCAAACTTAGCTTTTGCCATTTCTAAATATCCTCCTTAAGTGAAATGTTAAATCAACATTTTCATACATAATTTAACCGACTATATCGATTATATTAAATGTTAGCCGCTAAATCAAGCTAAAAACTTGATTTTTTGCGGCTTTCATTTAGTTTTTAATTAGTTACCCTTGTTAGAAAGGACTTTCTCCTGAACATTCTTAGGAACTGGAGCATACTTCTCAAAGAACATTGAGTAGTTACCACGTCCCTGTGTTCTAGAACGAAGGTCTGTAGCATAACCGAACATCTCAGCAAGAGGCACATGTGCTCTTACGATCTTTCCGCCGCCAAGATCATCCATTCCTTCAACCTGTCCACGACGAGAGTTAACGTCACCGATAACATCTCCCATGTACTCCTCAGGCATTGTTACTTCTACCTTCATGATAGGCTCAAGAAGTACAGGTGCGCCCTTAGCCATAGCATCCTTGAATGCCATAGATCCAGCGATGTGGAATGCCATTTCTGATGAGTCTACTTCATGGTATGATCCATCATAAACTGTAGCATGAACACCAACTACTGGATATCCACCAAGTGTACCAGCCTTCATAGCTTCTTCGATACCATCGCTGATTGGCTGAATGAATTCCTTAGGAATAGCACCACCAACAACTTCGCTATCGAACTGGTAAAGGTTGTCTCCGTTAGCATCCATAGGCTCGAAACGAACTTTACAGTGACCATACTGACCACGTCCACCAGACTGCTTAGCGTACTTAGACTCAACGTCTACAGCCTTTGTAAGAGCTTCTCTATATGCAACCTGAGGAGCACCTACGTTAGCCTCAACCTTATACTCTCTGAGAAGTCTATCAACGATGATATCAAGGTGAAGCTCACCCATACCAGCGATGATTGTCTGACCTGTCTCAGGATTTGTATGAGCTCTGAATGTAGGATCTTCTTCAGCAAGCTTCATAAGTGCTTCATCAAGCTTCTGCTGACCAGCCTTAGTCTTAGGCTCGATAGCAAGCTCAATAACAGGATCTGGGAATTCCATTGACTCAAGGATTACTGGGTTCTTCTCATCGCAGAGAGTATCACCAGTTACTGTGTTCTTAAGACCTACAGCTGCTGCGATATCACCTGCGTAAACCTTATCAAGGTCAGATCTCTTATTAGCATGCATCTGAAGGATACGTCCAAGACGCTCCTTGCTGTCCTTAGTACTGTTAAGTACATAAGAACCTGAATTTGCTGTACCACGATATACACGGAAGAATGCAAGCTTTCCTACGAATGGATCGCTGACAATCTTGAATGCAAGAGCTGCGAATGGGCCATCATCTGTTGACTCAACCTCAATCTCATTTCCATCCATGTCTGTACCCTTACATGCAGGGATATCAAGTGGTGAAGGCATAAACTCGATAACAGCATCGATAAGCTTCTGGATACCTCTGTTCTTGTGGGCTGAACCACAGCAAACAGGGAATGCCTTACACTCGCAAGTAGCCTTACGAAGTGCAGCCTTAAGTTCATCAACTGTAGGCTCTTCACCTTCAAGGTACTTCATCATAAGATCTTCATCAAGATCGCAGATCTTCTCAACGAGCTCTGAGTGATAAAGCTCAGCATCATCCTTGAGGTCAGCAGGGATCTCACCAATTGTAACATCCTCACCCTTATCATCATTGTAGATGTAAGCCTGCATCTCGAAAAGATCGATAACACCCTGGAACTGATCCTCAGCTCCGATAGGGATTTCAATCATAATAGCGTTTTTCTTAAGTCTATTTCTGATCTGCTCTACAGCACCGAAATAGTTTGCTCCAATGATATCCATCTTGTTGATGAATGCCATACGAGGAACATTAAATCCATCAGCCTGACGCCAAACGTTCTCAGACTGTGGCTCAACGCCTTCTTTAGCACTGAATACACCAACAGCACCATCAAGTACACGAAGTGAACGCTCAACTTCTACAGTAAAGTCAACGTGTCCAGGTGTATCAATGATATTGATACGATGCTCAAGAGCACCTGGCTTAACCTTACCATTCTGCTGAAGTGTCCAGTGACAAGTTGTAGCTGCAGATGTGATTGTGATACCTCTTTCCTGCTCCTGTTCCATCCAGTCCATGGTAGCAGTACCTTCGTAAGTCTCACCAATCTTATAGTTTACACCGGTATAGTAAAGAATACGCTCTGTAAGAGTTGTCTTACCAGCGTCGATATGTGCCATAATACCGATGTTTCTGGTTCTCTCCAATGGGTATTGTCTATCAGCCAAAGGTTCTTCCTCCTAAATAATATTAAACCTGTCTCATACAAAATCAGATTACGATTAGAATCTGTAATGTGAGAACGCCTTGTTTGCTTCTGCCATCTTGTGCATGTCTTCTTTTCTCTTTACAGCTGCACCAGTGTTATTGTATGCATCCATAATCTCTGAAGCGAGTCTATCTACCATAGTCTTCTCGCCTCTAGCACGTGAGAAAGTTACAAGCCAACGAAGTGCAAGAGCCTGACGTCTGTCAGGTCTAACCTCGATAGGAACCTGGTATGTAGCTCCACCGATACGTCTTGCCTTAACCTCAAGGGCAGGCATGATGTTATTCATAGCTCCTTCAAAAACTTCAAGAGCTGGCTTTCCAGCCTTCTCTTCTACCTGTGCGAATGCACCGTATACGATTTTCTGAGCAACACCCTTCTTACCGTCGAGCATTACTGTGTTAACAAGCTTAGTAACAACCTTGTTATCGTATAAAGGATCCGCTAATACATCACGTTTTACAATATGTCCTTTACGTGGCACGGTTCTTCCCTCCTTTAGAATTGCAATGATCACTAGTAAGATCATTGCTTACTATAATCATCGGTACTCACTAATTTAGTGTACGTGCGGTTTTCTTACTAAAATATATAGATATAGAACACCAACACTATTCAAAAATTAGATCTGTTAATGAAACAAAAAATTACTTGGCAGCCTTAGGTCTCTTAGCGCCATACTTAGAACGAGCCTGTTTTCTGTCGGCTACACCTGCTGTATCAAGAGTACCTCTGATGATGTGGTATCTTGTACCAGGTAAATCCTTAACTCTTCCACCACGGATAAGAACAACGCTGTGCTCCTGAAGGTTGTGTCCTTCTCCAGGAATGTAGCTTGTTACCTCAATACCGTTAGAAAGACGTACTCTGGCGATTTTTCTCAGAGCAGAGTTAGGCTTCTTAGGTGTTGCTGTCTTAACAGCTGTGCAGACACCACGCTTCTGTGGAGAAGCTGTAGCAGTTGCCTTCTTGTGAAGAGAGTTGAAACCCTTCTGAAGAGCAGGTGCTGTAGACTTCTTAACTGATGTCTGACGACCCTTTCTAACTAACTGGTTAAATGTTGGCATTCTTTTTACCTCCTATTTTGATATATGTATGTACAAAATACAAAGGGGCAGAATATCACCCCTTTGCACATACACGCAATTATGAATTATAAATAGTATTATTTTAGTTGTCAACTAAATTTTTTATGACAACTTGTCAGAAAATTACTCCTCTTCTGAGATTGAAACTTCATCATCTTCAATGTCGATTGCATCTTCAAACTCATCATCAAAGTCTTTCTTCTTTTTCTTAAGAATAAGCTTCTCTGGATCCTTGAAGTTTGCGTCAGTATTAAGAGCTGTATTTCTATATCTCTTCATACCTGTACCAGCAGGGATCAGCTTACCGATAATAACGTTTTCCTTAAGTCCGATAAGTGGATCAACCTTACCCTTGATAGCAGCATCAGTAAGAACCTTAGTTGTCTCCTGGAATGATGCAGCTGAAAGGAATGAGTTAGTTGCAAGAGCAGCCTTTGTAATACCGAGTATTACCTGCTTACCCTCTGCAGGTCTCTTACCTTCACTGATAAGTGCTTCGTTACTATCTTCAAAATCAAGTACATCTACAAGTGTTCCTGGGAGGAATTCTGTATCTCCACTCTCGTCGATTCTTACCTTCTTAAGCATCTGACGAACAATAACTTCGATATGCTTATCGCAGATATCAACACCCTGTAAACGATATACTCTCTGAACTTCTCTTAAGAGATAATCCTGTACTGCACGGATACCCTTAATCTTAAGAAGATCGTGTGGGTTAACTGAACCTTCAGTAAGTTCATCACCAGCTTCAATTGTCATTCCATCCTGAACCTTGATACGTGATCCATAAGGAATGAGGTAAGCCTTTGATTCACCAGTCTCATCGTTAGTTACAATAACTTCACGCTTCTTCTTGGTATCTCTGATCTCAACCTGTCCATCAAGCTCTGAAATAATAGCAAGTCCCTTTGGCTTTCTTGCCTCGAAAAGCTCTTCTACTCTAGGAAGACCCTGAGTAATATCGCCACCGGCAACACCACCAGTATGGAATGTTCTCATTGTAAGCTGTGTACCAGGCTCACCGATTGACTGAGCAGCAATAATACCAACTGCCTCACCAACCTGTACAGCCTCACCAGTTGCCATGTTTGCACCGTAGCACTTAGCACAGATTCCGTTGTGTGAACGGCATGTAAGAATTGTACGGATCTTAACAGCTTCAACTGGCTGACCCTTAGCATTAACGCCTACTGAAAGGATCTTAGCTGCTCTTGATGGTGTGATCATGTGATTCTTCTTAACGATCACGTTACCATCTTTATCTTTAATAGTCTCGCAAGAATATCTTCCTGTGATTCTATCCTTTAATGGCTCGATTGTTTCTTTACCATCCATGAATGCCTTTACAGTCATTCCTGGGATTACTTCCTTGTCTGCGCAGCAGTCGATGTCACGGATAATGAGTTCCTGTGATACGTCAACCATTCGACGTGTAAGGTATCCTGAATCGGCTGTACGAAGAGCTGTATCTGACAGACCCTTACGAGCACCGTGAGCTGACATAAAGTATTCCAAAACGTCAAGACCTTCACGGAAGTTTGACTTGATAGGAAGTTCGATTGTACGACCTGTTGTATCAGCCATAAGTCCACGCATACCTGCGAGCTGCTTGATCTGCTGGTTACTACCACGGGCACCAGAGTCAGCCATCATGTAGATGTTGTTGTACTTATCAAGACCAGCAAGAAGCTCATCAGTAAGCTTTTTATCTGTCTCCATCCAAGTATCAACTACTGCACGGTAACGCTCTTCGTCTGTGATAAGACCACGGCGGAAGTTCATAGCGATTTTATCAACTGTAGCCTGTGCTTCATCAAGCATTTCCTGCTTCTGCTTTGGCACTGTCATATCTGCGATAGATACTGTCATAGCAGCGCGTGTTGAATAGTGATAACCAGTAGCTTTGATCTTATCAAGAACCTCTGCTGTAGCAAATGTTCCGTGAGTATTGATCATAGCTGTAACAATCTGCTTGAGCTGCTTCTTACCAACCATGAAGTCAACTTCAAGTTTGAACTCGTTTTCTGGAACTGTTCTATCAACAAATCCAAGGTCCTGAGGAATGATCTCATTGAAGAGGAATCTACCAAGAGTTGACTCTACGATTCCAGTTCCAACTGTTCCATCAGCCTTAGTTCTGTCCATTCTAATCTTAATTCTTGTCTGAAGTGTGCAGTAACCATTCTCATAAGCAAGAATAGCTTCGTCAACACTCTTAAAGAACTTACCTTCGCCAAGAGCACCAGGTCTCTCCTGTGTCAAATAGTAGATACCGAGTACCATATCCTGTGTAGGAACGTTTACTGGGCCACCATCTGAAGGCTTAAGAAGGTTATTAGGTGCAAGCATGAGGAATCTACACTCAGCCTGTGCCTCTACTGACAATGGAAGGTGAACAGCCATCTGGTCACCATCGAAGTCGGCGTTGAAAGGTGTACATACAAGAGGATGAAGCTTGATAGCCTTACCTTCTACAAGAATTGGCTCAAATGCCTGAATACCAAGTCTGTGAAGTGTGGGGGCACGGTTCAGCATAACTGGGTGCTCCTTAATTACATCCTCAAGAACGTCCCAAACCTGCTCATCAAGTCTCTCAACGAGCTTTTTAGCGTTCTTTATGTTCTGTGAAATTCCTCTAGAAACAAGTTCTTTCATAACGAAAGGCTTGAAAAGCTCAATAGCCATTTCCTTAGGAAGTCCACACTGATAAATCTTAAGTTCTGGTCCTACTACGATAACTGAACGTCCTGAATAGTCAACACGCTTACCAAGAAGGTTCTGACGGAAACGTCCTGATTTACCTTTGAGCATGTCAGAAAGTGACTTGAGTGCTCTGTTACCAGGTCCTGTTACAGGTCTTCCTCTTCTGCCGTTATCGATAAGGGCATCTACAGCCTCCTGAAGCATTCTTTTCTCGTTGCGAACGATGATATCAGGTGCACCGAGATCAAGAAGTCTCTTAAGTCTGTTATTTCTATTGATAATTCTTCTGTAAAGATCGTTAAGATCTGATGTAGCGAAACGTCCACCGTCAAGCTGTACCATAGGACGAAGATCTGGTGGGATTACTGGGATGCAATCCATGATCATCCATGCAGGATTGTTTCCAGACTCTCTAAATGCTTCTACTACTTCGAGACGCTTAATAATTCTAGCTCTCTTCTGTCCGCTTGATGTATCAAGACCTTCTTTAAGTTCCTGATATTCAGCTTCAAGATCAATTGCCTGAAGAAGCTCTTTAATGGACTCAGCGCCCATTCCAGCACGGAACTTTCCGCCCCACTCTTCTCTGGCATCCTGGTATTCTTTCTCAGAAAGAACCTGTTTGTACTCAAGTGAAGTCTCACCTGGATCAAGTACTATATATGAAGCAAAGTAAAGAACTTTCTCAAGTACACGTGGAGAAAGATCAAGGATAAGACCCATTCTACTAGGTATTCCCTTGAAGTACCAGATATGAGAAACAGGAGCTGCAAGCTCGATGAATCCCATTCTCTCACGACGTACGCTGCTCTTTGTGATCTCTACGCCACAACGATCGCAGACAACGCCCTTATATCTGATCTTCTTATACTTACCACAGTGACATTCCCAGTCTTTAGTTGGTCCAAATATTCTTTCGCAGAAAAGACCATCTCTTTCTGGCTTCAATGTTCTGTAGTTGATTGTCTCTGGCTTTGTTACCTCGCCACTATGTGGGTCATTATCGATTCTATGTGCCCAGCTTCTGATCTTTTCTGGTGATGCAAGTCCAATCTTGATTGAGTCAAAGGTCATAGGCTGATAGGTCTGCTGCTGTGTACTACTTCTTCCGCTTGAAGCTTCATTTATTGCTTTATTCATAGTTGAATCAGACATTCGTAACCTCTTTTCTTTATGTTAAACGTAATCAACAGTCACAATTACTCTTCATCGGATGATTCGTCAAAATCGTCGAAACCTTCCTCATCAAAACCATCAGCGTCGCTCTCATCTGCTACAAGCTCGCCATCTTCATTAAAGCTCTGCTCTGTATATCCGTTAGCAGCGAAAGATTCCTGATTGTAATCGCGTCCTGATGTATCGCCTTCGATCTCATAGCGGTAATCAGAATCTGTATAATCAACGCTTTCCATAATTTCAACTTCTGTATTGTCTTCACGAAGAACTTTAATATCAAGTCCAAGTGACTGGAGCTCCTTAAGAAGAACCTTAAAGCTTTCTGGAACACCAGGTTCAGGAATGTTATCACCCTTAATGATTGCTTCGTAAGTCTTAACACGTCCTACAACGTCATCAGACTTAACTGTAAGGATTTCCTGAAGTGTATAAGCTGCACCGTAAGCTTCAAGTGCCCAAACTTCCATTTCTCCGAAACGCTGTCCACCGAACTGAGCTTTACCACCCAGAGGCTGCTGTGTTACTAATGAGTAAGGACCAGTTGAACGAGCGTGGATCTTATCATCTACAAGGTGATGGAGTTTGAGGTAATGCATGTGTCCAATAGTTGTTGGGCCATCGAACTTCTGACCTGTTCTACCATCACGGAGCTGTACCTTTCCGTCTGATCTGATAGGAACACCCTTCCAGAGTTCTCTGTGATCTCTGTTCTCATAGAGGTAATCCATGATCTCAGGAAGTACAAGATCCTTATACTTCTTCTCGAAGTCTTCCCATGAGCTGTTAACGTAATCGTTAGCCATCTCAAGAGTATCCTGAATATCTACCTCGTTTGCACCATCAAAGATAGGTGTTGCTACGTTAAATCCAAGAGCCTTAGCTGCAAGAGAAAGGTGGATCTCGAGGACCTGACCGATATTCATACGGGAAGGAACGCCGAGAGGGTTAAGTACGATATCAAGTGGTCTACCATTTGGAAGATATGGCATATCTTCAATAGGAAGTACACGTGAAACGACACCCTTGTTACCATGACGACCAGCCATCTTATCACCAACAGAAATCTTTCTCTTCTGTGCGATATAGATACGAACTGCCTGATTTACACCAGGTGAAAGCTCATCGCCGTTATCTCTTGTAAATACCTTAGCATCAACTACGATACCATATTCGCCGTGAGGAACTTTAAGAGATGTATCACGTACCTCTCTAGCCTTCTCACCGAAGATAGCTCTAAGGAGTCTCTCTTCTGCTGTAAGCTCTGTCTCTCCCTTAGGAGTAACCTTACCTACAAGAATATCACCGGCACGAACCTCAGCACCGATACGAATGATACCACGATCATCAAGATCCTTAAGTGCATCATCACCTACGCCAGGAACATCACGAGTGATCTCTTCTGGTCCGAGCTTAGTCTCACGGGCTTCTGCTTCGTATTCTTCAATATGTACTGATGTATAAACATCATCACGAACAAGTCTCTCTGAAAGAAGAACAGCATCCTCGTAGTTGTAACCTTCCCATGTCATGAAACCGATAAGAGGGTTCTTACCAAGACCAAGTTCTCCCTGTGAAGTAGAAGGTCCATCTGCGATAACCTGACCAGCTTCTACATGATCACCCTTGAATACGATAGGTCTCTGATTGTAGCAGTTACTCTGGTTAGATCTCTGGAACTTAATAAGGTGGAACTCTTCCTTCTCACCATCATCATATGTCATCTGAATAAGCTTACTGTCAACGAAATCAACAGTTCCAGCTTTTCTAGCAACAACGCAAACACCTGAGTCAACAGCTGCCTTGCGCTCCATGCCAGTTCCTACTGCAGGAGCTTCAGTTGTAAGAAGAGGTACGGCCTGACGCTGCATGTTTGATCCCATCAGCGCACGGTTAGCATCGTCGTTCTCAAGGAATGGGATAAGTGCTGTAGCAACTGAGAATACCATTCTAGGAGATACGTCCATGTACTCAAAAGCTGTCTTAGGATAAGCTGATGTCTCTTCTCTGTAACGACCAGATACAGAATTCTTCTTGAAGTATCCGTTCTCATCGAGAGGAGTATTAGCCTGAGCTACATGGTAATTATCCTCTTCATCTGCTGTAAGGTACTCAACCTCATCTGTTACCCTTGGATTCTCAGGGTCGGACTGGTCAACCTTACGATATGGAGCCTCTATGAAACCATAATCATTAACTCTTGCATAGCTTGCAAGTGAGTTGATAAGACCGATGTTAGGTCCTTCAGGTGTCTCGATAGGGCACATACGTCCATAATGTGTATAGTGTACGTCTCGAACCTCGAATCCGGCTCTATCTCTTGAAAGGCCGCCAGGACCAAGTGCTGAAAGACGTCTCTTATGTGTAAGCTCACCAAGAGGGTTGTTCTGATCCATAAACTGTGAAAGCTGTGAAGATCCGAAGAACTCCTTTACTGCAGCCTGTACAGGTTTGATGTTGATCAGAGACTGAGGAGAAACTTCCTCTGTATCGTGAGTAGTCATTCTCTCACGTACAACTCTCTCAAGTCTTGATAAACCGATACGATACTGGTTCTGAAGAAGCTCACCTACGCAACGGATACGTCTGTTACCTAAGTGGTCGATATCGTCATCGTTACCAATTCCATATTCAACATGGATGTTATAGTTAATAGAAGCAATGATATCTTCCTTAGTAATGTGCTTAGGAATAAGTTCATGTACACGCTTCTTGATTGTCTCTGCAAGTCCTTCAGGATCATTCTTGGCTGAGTACTCTTCAAGAATCTCCTTAAGAACAGGATAGTATACGTCCTCGTTGATTCCGAGCTGCTCTGGATCACACTCGATGAAGTGTGTGATATCAACCATCATATTAGAAAGAACTTTGATGTTGCGCTCTTCACCCTGAATAAGTACGTAAGGGATAGCACTGTTCTGAATCTCAGTAGCGAGTGCACGATCAACCTTAGTACCAGCTGATGCGATCATCTCGCCTGTTGTCTCATCAACAACATCCTCTGCAAGAACATGTCCGCTAATACGATTCTTGAAATGAAGCTTCTTATTGAACTTATATCTTCCGACCTTAGCAAGATCATATCTTCTAGGGTCAAAGAACATAGCATTAATAAGACTCTCCGCACTCTCAACTGAAAGTGGCTCACCAGGACGGATCTTTCTGTAAAGTTCAAGAAGACCGCTCTGATAATCTGTCGAAGAATCCTTAGAAAAGCTTCCCTGAATCTTAGGCTCATCACCAAAGAGTTCAAGAATTTCCTCATTTGTACCAATACCAAGTGCTCTGATGAGTACAGTTACAGGAACCTTTCTGGTTCTGTCTACTCTTGCATAGAACACGTCATTAGAGTCTGTCTCATACTCGAGCCAAGCTCCTCTGTTAGGGATAACAGTACATGCAATGAGTTCCTTACCGATCTTATCATATGTAATATCATAATAGATACCGGGTGAACGAACCAACTGGCTGACAATAACTCTTTCAGCTCCGTTGATAACAAAGGTACCAGTTGCTGTCATAAGAGGAAGATCGCCCATGAAAATCTCATGTTCTGTAATCTCGTCTTTCTCTTTGTTATGAAGACGAACCTTAACCTTTAAAGGTGCAGCGAAAGTAGCGTCTCTTTCTTTGCACTTTTCAATTGTATTCTTGTTCTTGTCAATCTCATCCTCGCAAAGCTTGAAATCAACAAATTCCAAACTGAGCTTGCCACTGTAATCTTCAATAGGAGAGATATCGTCAAAGACTTCTTTTAAGCCTTCGTCAAGAAACCATTGATAAGAGTTCTTCTGAACTTCGATCAGGTTTGGCATCTCCAGGACTTCCTTCTGGCGCTGGAAACTCATACGTATGTTTTTACCAGAGCCGGTAGGATGTAATCTGTTTTTTTCCATTGACATTCACCCCGTTCTTAAATATTTTCGTAGTGGTAATACGGATTTTTTTGCACAGAAAAAAGAGCGCAAAAAAGCCCACCACACCACAATAGTGCATTATCCATCTTACATCTAACTAAATTCCGTGTCAAGAACTTTTTATAAAAAACAATCAGACTCGAAAATGCTCCGCATTTTCTCATTTGGCGCTTCGCGCCAAATATATAAATAAAAAAGAGGCAGACATGTAAGTAAACTTACATCTGCCTCTTTCATTATTTATCTGCTTGTCTTTGAAGTAATCAAAATTACTTAAGAGTGATCTTAGCACCCTCAGCCTCAAGCTTAGCCTTGATGTCATCAGCCTCAGCCTTAGCTGCGCCTTCCTTAACCATCTTAGGAGCGCCATCAACGAGATCCTTTGCTTCCTTAAGTCCAAGACCTGTGATCTCACGAACAACCTTGATAACCTTAACCTTGTTAGGACCTACTTCTGTAAGCTCTACGTTGAACTCAGACTTCTCCTCGCCTGCTGCTGCTGCGCCAGCACCTGCTGCTGCAACTACAACGCCTGCTGCTGCAGATACGCCGAACTCTTCCTCGCAAGCCTTTACGAGATCATTTAACTCAAGAACTGTTAACTCTTTGATAGCATCAATAATTTCTGCTGTAGATAACTTTGCCATTTTATATACCTCCGTATAGTATAATCAATAAATTTTTGTTTTCATTACTTTAAGCACTCAGTACGATCAGATTACTCTGCTGCAGGTGCTTCTGCTGCAACTTCTTCAGTTGCTGGTGCCTCTGCTGTATCAGCTGGAGTTTCCTCTGCTGCTGGAGCTGCCTCACCATTCTTCTCTGCGATCTGCTTAATAACACGAGCGAAGTTTGTGATAGGTGACTGCATAGAGCCAAGCAACTTGGAAAGAAGAACTTCCTTTGAAGGGATTGCAGCGATTTCTGTCATAGCGTCAGCATCATAGTACTTACCTTCTATAACACCACCCTTAATCTCAAGAGCCTTAGCAGTTTTAGCAAACTCGTAAAGTACACGAGCTGGTGCAGCTGGATCTGTTGTTGAAACAGCCATTGCGCTAGGACCATTAAGGAGATCCTTAAGCTGCTCGAAATCTGTTCCCTTGAATGCGAAGTTCATCATCGTATTCTTGTAAACCTTATATGTTACGCCTTCTGCACGAAGTTTCTTACGAAGCTCAGTATCCTGTGCTACTGTAAGTCCACGGTGATCTACAAGTACGACAGCCTGTGCGTCTTTAATCTTCTCTGAAATCTCATCAACTACAGGCTTTTTTAATTCAACCTTTGCCATCTTCTTACCTCCTTATAGAATTAACCGCCGAAAAAAAGCCCCTCGAAGACATCGAGAGGCAAAAAGTCTAAATAATAACTTTTCCTCGGTAGGCGGATCATCATTATGTTCTTACGAACACCTACTGTCTTCGGACGGTTGTCTGTCTTTTTCAGACGACCTTAGTAAAGATATCACAAACACATATACTTGTCAACATTATTTTATTATTTTATCTAGGACTGATATATCCGTTAGAATCAAGTACTATTCCTGGTGACATTCCAGCCATCTCATTAAGCACTCTCATCTTCTCATCACCTACAGCTTCATATACGCTACATCCGCTTTGAATTGCAGGTACAAACTGTAAGTTCACTGATCCATTTTTGTGAAGAGTTGCTACCATCATTCCTGTATCAAGCGTCTTAGAATTAAAGATATAATTTCCAAGGCTATATACAACAGGAACTCCATTTACATAATCAATCTTTTGAAGTACATGTGGATGAGCTCCTATAATAAGATTTGCTCCCGCATCTGTAATTTCTTTTGCCTGATCAGTCTGAAGATAATCAACTTCGGATGTACTCTCTGTTCCCCAATGGATAAAGACTATAACATAGGCATTCTTTTCTCTTGCTTCTCTTACTCTATCCAACAAAAGCGAATCATCAAAGCATCTAAATACGCCTGCGCTAGTCTCTGTAGCGCCCTTGGTATCAGGATTATCAAGTCTTTCAATCTGTGTAGCACAGATGATTGCAATCTTCATGCCACTGTCAGTGATGTAATATACAGGATGTGAAGCTTCATCAAGATTTTTGCCAGCTCCAGCATACACAATCCCAGCATCATTAACAGTTGTAAACGTATCTAAAAGAGCCTGTTCTCCATAATCATATGCATGGTTATTGGCAAGTCCAACTATATCTACACCCATATCATTTAATATAGAAGCTGTCTCAGGTCTTGCCCTGAATGTATAGGTCTTACCTGCAGTAGGAGTTCCTCCATTAGAATATGGAAACTCGTTGTTGACCATCATGATATCAACACCCTGCATCTTTTCAAGAAGGCTACTTCCAACTACGCCAACAGCTGTATTCCCTGCTCTTGCAAAAGCATCGCCAACTGCATAGTTATCATCAAAGAGAATATCACCAGCAAATCCGATAGTTACAGTATCATCATCCGCCGCAGCGATTACATGTGTATAATCCTCATCGCCTTCATATATGATTGCCGCTCTCTTTGCACCTTCCTCACTATCAACCGCTGCATTTGGAGCTGTACTTGCTTCTGGAATGTCTTCCCATCCACTTACCAGCTTCACTCCTCCGCCCTGAGTCGAATCATTTATCTTCTTGATCACGAGAATTCCAAGGATTCCAGCAAAAAGAACTATCGACAACGTCAAAATAAAGACTCTGACAGCCAAAACACCATTATTAACTTCTCTTTTACCACTATTTCTCATAAAAAACAGTATAACATAAAAAAGAAGCAAGTCGATAAACGACTTGCTTCTCAAATTTACATTTTATGCAAATTAATACTTGTTAGAAACAACCTTAACACCAGGGCCCATTGTTGTAGCAAGAGTGATGCTCTTGAGGTACTGACCCTTTACAGATGCTGGCTTAGCCTTTGTGATAGCATCCATAAGTGCGTTGAAGTTCTGCTCGAGCTGCTCCTCTGTGAAAGAAGCCTTTCCAACTGGAACGTGGATGATGTTAGCCTTATCAAGTCTGTACTCAATCTTACCAGCCTTGATATCGTTAACAGCCTTTGTTACATCCATAGTAACTGTACCAGCCTTAGGGTTTGGCATAAGTCCCTTAGGACCAAGTACCTTACCAAGACGTCCTACAACACCCATCATATCAGGTGTAGCAACTACAACGTCAAAATCAAGCCATCCTTCGTTCTGGATCTTTGGAATAAGGTCCTCACCGCCAACGTAATCTGCGCCAGCTGCCTGAGCCTCATCAAGCTTTGTACCCTTAGCGAATACAAGAACCTTAACTGTCTTACCTGTGCCGTTTGGAAGTACTACAGCGCCTCTGATCTGCTGATCAGCGTGACGGCTGTCACAACCTGTTCTGATGTGAAGTTCAACTGTCTCGTCAAACTTTGCAGTAGCTGACTTCTTAACAAGAGCTATTGCATCAGCGGCTTCATACTGCTGAGTCTTATCGATAAGCTTAGCAGCTTCTACGTATTTCTTTCCGTGTTTCATCTCTCATCCTCCATCAGTCTTCTACTACAATACCCATACTACGTGCTGTACCAGCGATCATGCTCATAGCACCCTCGATGTCAACAGCATTAAGGTCAGGCATCTTTGTCTCTGCAATCTTTCTAATCTCTTCCTTAGAAATTGTTGCAACCTTAGTCTTGTTAGGAACTCCAGAACCCTTCTGGATCTTAGCTGCCTTTTTAAGAAGAACAGCAGCTGGTGGAGTCTTTGTGATGAATGTGAAACTTCTGTCTGCATAAACTGTGATAACAACAGGGATGATAAGATCACCCTTATCTGCTGTCTGTGCGTTGAACTGCTTTGTGAATTCAACGATGTTTACACCATGCTGACCAAGTGCTGGTCCAACTGGTGGTGCTGGTGTTGCTTTACCAGCCTGGATCTGTAACTTAATGTATCCTTCGACTTTCTTTGCCATTATGGCACCTCCTGAAAATATGTGGTCGGCGCGCTACTACATAAATGTGTAACGCTCCCACTCAGCGGTTACGTGCAGCCATAAGCTGCTATATATTCAAACGCTCTCGCGTCCAAATATCAAATCTTATGATTCTATCTTTCTAACTTCAGCAAAGCTGATCTCAACTGGTGTTTCACGGCCAAACAGATCTACATTGATTGTAGCAGTCTGCTTACCGAAGTCCATTCTCTGAACAACGCCAGCTGTATCTTTCCAAACGCCTGCGATTACTGCAATCTCATCGCCAACACCGAAATCAACAGAAATTGTATCCGTCTTGATTCCGAGAGGCTTAATCTCAGCATCTGTAAGAGGTACTGGTTTGCTTCCAGGTCCAACGAAACCTGTTACGCCACGTGTATTACGAACTACATACCAAGTCTCATCATTCATATCCATGTTAACAAGAACATAACCTGGGAACAGCTTTCTCTGAACATTCTTGCGAACACCATTCTTAACCTCGACAACGTCCTGAAGAGGAACACGAACTTCAAAAATCTGATCCTCAAGGTGTCTGTTGACGATTGCGCTCTCAAGATTGTCCTTTACTTTGTTCTCATATCCAGAATATGTATGAACAACGTACCAATGAGCGTTTTCATTAGCCTTAGCTTCCGCTGCAGCAGTTTCTCCCTCAGTTACAGGAGCCTCTGCCTCTGATAATACCTCATCAGATTCTAAAGCCTTTTCCATTTCTTCAGACATATTATCTCCTTTTAACTTAGAATATAGATGTAATGATATTCATTCCATATCCAAACACATAGTCTAATACAGCAATCAAAGCGCAGCAAATGACAGATACGATCACAACAGCAGTTGTCTGCTTAACCATATCATCCTTGGTAGGCCAAATTATCTTACCAAACTCAGCCTTAACGCCTACAAAGAAGTTCTTGATCTTGTTAAATGTAGCAACAAAAACATTCTCTTTCTTTTTCTTCGTAGAACTGCTCTTAGAAGCCTTAGACTCGTTATCTACTACCTTGGTCTCTTCCATACCTGTAGTCTCCCTCCAATAAAGGATGAAATTACTTTGTTTCCTTGTGTAATGTGTGCTTCTTGCAGAATGGGCAGTACTTCTTCATCTCAACACGATCAGGATGTGTCTTCTTATCCTTTGTTGTGTCATAGTTACGATTCTTACAATCTGTACATGCTAATGTAATTCTTGTACGCATTATCTCACCTCCGGCGTGTTATTATCACTTTAAATTCACGCCATTTTTTACTAAATTTTTGCATAAAAAAAAGACGTAAATCTCATGTCGCTTGTCTACTATAACATAGACAAACTTCTTCGTCAATTAGTTTTTTTTGAAAGCAAAATACCGCCATTATTCCAATTGACCTCATATATTTCTCCAGGTTCAAACTCCTGTCCGGCACTCATAAGAGGGGCAAAAAGTTCCTTAGATAAATTATCTTCATCTTCCACATAAATATATGAAGCGTGATCAGAAATTATCTTTTGCATCATCGTATCGCTGCTATCTTCCTCTACCTTAAAAGAGTCATAGACAAGTGCAACAGGTGAAGCCTCTTTACTGATATAAGTATCATGTACCCAGTGATAAGTATGACCATCTCTGATGATCAGAACTCTTTTTCCCCAAAGAGACTTATCTCTAAGGACTTTATCCACAATTATCCTGCCGTCATCCCCTACCATATCATGATTATATGCATTATTCTCCGACACATCTTTTCTATATCCGCTTAAGTGCTTGTAAATTCCGGCATAATCCGCTGTTAAAAGAACAAATGCAAAAGTTACAGTAGCTGCGATCATTTTAAATTTCTTTTCCTGAACCTCTTCAAGCCTTGAAAAAAGAGTTCCCATCAAAAGGTAATATCCTCCAAAAAGGAAAGGAAAGCCGTATCTTCCCATGGACACAGCCATGGCATAGGCATCAAGGTACTGATCCTCAGTCTGGAAGATTGAAATATGTGCCAGGAAAATAATTCCATAAGTAATAAGTCCGGTAACTATAAGAAATGCTCCAACTTTCTTGATCTCTGAAATGTCCATGAGCTTCTTATAATAAAGAATGAATAAAAAAGCAAATAGTATCACTACGCCAGCGCAAACAGAAATATCAAAAGTCAGGTTTCTGTCGGCATGCATAGGCATTGTAAGAAATCCCTCTGCAAAAAATCTCGCCTTATCAGCCGCATTCTGTGGTGCAGTGTAGGTTCCTGAAGTTGCCATCTTGAGGCCTGCGCCTGTAAGCTTAGCAACCCTTCTATTGATCAGACAAAAGACAAGCCAGCTGCCGTAAGTTATTCCGCTAAAAGCAGCGGCGCCGAATATCTTTTTGTCTTTCTTGCAGATTAAAATATAGAAGATAAGTGCAAACACCGCCCACTCAACTCCCACAGACTTTGTCAGAAAAAGAACTGCTGTAAAAGCGGCGATCTTTACATATAATAATGAATCGCTGCCACCCTTACCTTCGATCATCGTAAGAAGAAGCGCGCCATAAATTATTCCCATGGTAATGTCTGCCGGTGTTCCATAATAGATGATTCCATTAAATACACCAGGAAGCATCATAACAACCGCAAATCCCAGCACATTGACTGCCGTGCCAAGTCCAGTCTTTTTGATCCTGCCAAAAAGAGGCATCAAAAACAAAGTATTTAATGCAAAATATCCTGCAAACTGAAGACTCTCCCTGTACTCCTTCATTCCAAGCTGTAAAAAGAGCCATTTAAAGATAGAAGTTACTGGGGGATAATCCCCAAACTCAGGTGAAACATTTCCGTATTTTCCAGGAAAGCCGTTCATGAAAAAGAGCTGCTTGGCATCAGATGACCAAAAATTGATATCATCCCACCAGGTAAATGGTGTTTCCAAAGTCATTACAGTCACCAAAACAAGAGCCAGTATAAGCATAAGGTAAGTAGGATCTGCAAGGGTCCTTCTCAGCTCTTTTACCAGATCATTCCTCCCTGCCTTGTCCATTCTAAAAAGAAGCACACCAAAAGCAGCGCAAAAAAGAAAAGCCAACACTCCGATAAACTTCATGCCTCTAAAAAATGCAAGGACATATAAAAGAAGAATAAGTCCTGCTGTGCAAAGAGCTATGGCATCCCCAAGAATCTGCTTATATCTTATTGAGATAAGAGCGCTACCCAAAAAGAGCGCTATGAATGTAATAAAAAATGTGATCATAATGATCTATTATACCAAACCCTTCATATAACGCAAAGAAGCGGCACACAAAATGGTGCGCCGCTTCTTCTATATATTTCAAGTTATCATGTGGCCACATGATAACCGAACAGTGTTCAACAATAATTATTGAACATCATTCCAGAATATTCACTGGTAATATAAGGAGATGCTGTATTATCCTTACTGTCAGGATTCTTGTAATTAACAACCGGTCTATCTACATACTTCATAGGATCAACTGCTATGTCCTTAGCTTTTGCAATAAGTGCATCTGCAAACTTTCTGACAGGAGCAAGGGACTCATCACTCTGGGTGCTGTCAACTGTCTGTCCTAAAAGTTCTTTATCGACCGATACTGTCCCATTCGCTTCAAGCTTAATTCCTATATCCTCAATACCTGACAGACACTGCCTTGCGATTCCGATAGCTTCATTCTTGAGCTTGTCACCCTTGAACTTCTCATCCTTATAATCGCCGGTATCAAGAACAAAGCTGTTATAGTTATCAATAAGAGCTGTAACATGCTTAACAAGTGCTTCGTTATCCCTTCTGACACCTACATGTATAGGCTCCTCTGTAAGTTCATTGACCTGAATATCAAACTTGCCGCCAACAGTAAAATGATTAGAGACTGCTGTCTTAGGCTCACCATTAAGTGTAAAGTGAGCATTTGCTGCAGGAGCTGAAACCCTGTCAAGTCCAAGTGCTTCTACTGAGCCCTTTGCAAGTTCACCGGATGTTTCGTATATTTCAAACTGGCTGATAGCTCCGCTCTTAAGTCCTGTTCTGGTACTTGATATCTGAAGAGCGCTTCTTCCTTCACCTACATCTATTACTTCAGCAAAAATACCTATGCCTGCTTTATTGATCAGCTTCTCCAACTTATCAAAGACATCCGAATTACGATCAGTCTGATAAATGCTGAACTGGAACTCAAATTCCTGATCATCAAGCTTGACATCAAATGCATAACTGTCAGGAGCAAGAACTGATGTAGACTCCCTAGGAAGTGCTTTTCCTCTATTTACCTGGCTGGCTGCAAGTTGCGTTACTTCAATATCAAAACCCGAGCCATTAACATCAGCATCAGGAGTCTTGCCAATATAAGAAGCAGTAACCTTCTCCTCATCTGTAGTAAATGCAGAAGTATGATTAAGCGAAGACTTATCGTCCTGGTTACTTAAACTAAATATATTGCCCTGAAGCAGCCTTGCACGTTCCTTTATATCAATCGCATCATTGCGCGAAGCATCATCATCTGTAAGTAGATAAAGAGGGGATTTTTTATTGATTTTTGCAATTGACTTATACACATCCCGAAGCTCATCTTTTCGATGGGCATCAGCCTGTGTCACATCTTTAGAAACATAATCTTGTATGAAATGGTTGTAGACACCATTCATGGAAATGCCTGCCATATGCGCCCCTCCTTTCTTCCTTGATAATGCACGAGTCCTTTCTCTCTGTCAATCCTTTGACATCAATCGCGCCAGGGTACAATTAGACACTTTTAGTTACCTATATTTTTCACTAAAGAAAGCAATAAGTCAATAATATTAAAGCAAAAAGTTATTAAAAAAACATAAATTATTTAACCATATCAAGCGCTGCTCTGATGACCTGATCCATATTATAGTACTTGTAAGCTCCAAGTCTTCCGCCAAACTGGATATTTGGATATTCCTTTGCAAGATTAAGATACTTTGCAAAAAGAGTATTATTCTTTTCATCATTCATTGGATAATAAGGTTCATCGCCATGCTTCCAGGTTGCAGGATATTCTCTTGTTACGATAGTGCCCTTACCATTTCCATATTCAAAGTGCTTATGCTCGATGATCCTTGTATATGGGATCTCACGCTCAGTGTAATTCACAACTGCGTTGCCCTGGTAGTTATCAACATCAGGAATGTCCTCTGTCTCAAATCTAAGTGATCTGTATTCCAAAGTTCCAAGCTTGTAGCCAAAGAACTCATCGATCATGCCTGTAAAGAGCATATTATCAAACTCATCGCCATTTACTGATGAAAGTGGCTGTGCAGGTACGTTTCCTTCAATCTTAACAAAGTCATAGTAATCAACGCCTGTCTTAACAGTGATGCTGCCTGAAACCTTTTCTGTTCCCTCTCCTATCAAAAGGAGCTTCTCAATAAGTGCTGTGTAGCCTCCAATAGGAATTCCCTGATATCTATCATTAAAGTAATTGTTGTCGTAAATATATCTCATAGGAAGTCTCTTGATGATAAAGGCTGGAAGTTCCTTACAGTCTCTTCCCCATTGTTTCTCAGTGTAGCCCTTAACAAGCTTCTCATAGATATCTCTTCCAGCAAGGCTAAGTGCCTGCTCTTCAAGATTATCTGCGGTAAAAGAATCTGTGCCTTTCTCCGCTTTCATTCTCTCAATCTCCTCATTGGCCTGCTTGGAAATGATAGCCTTAGCCTCTTCAGGAGTCTTGATGTTCCACATCTTGCTAAATGTGTTCATATTAAAAGGAAGATTATAAAGCTCATCCTTATAAACAGCAACAGGACTGTTGATGTAGTTATTAAACTCCGCAAAGTTATTAACATAGTCCCAGACCTCTTTGTCAGAAGTATGGAAGATATGTGCACCATACATATGAACATTTATCCCCATTCTGTTCTCTGTATAGATGTTTCCTCCAACATGCTCTCTTTTATCTATGACCAGAACGCTCTTGCCCTGCTTAGCTTTCTCATGGGCAAAGACAGCGCCATAAAGTCCCGCACCAACAACCAGATAATCGTATTTCATATAAAAACCTCCAAATTGACGTATTGTCTACGCCGTATGTTTTCGGGCAAAAAAATAGCCCGCGGATTTAATTATATCAAATCCGCGAGGCTTTTTATACCTTAAATAGATAATGTACTATTAGTCTGCCTGGTACTTATCAAGCTGAGAGAAATCACCCATCATATCAAGGATCTTCTTACGTCCAACCTTGTTGAGCTTAACATACTGCTGCATTACACGATTCTCAACAATCTTCTTACCAAGGTCTGTACCCTGCTCAAGAGTAGAAAAATCAACAGGATTAAGATTTAAACGATCACACATCTTGATAACTGTTCCGTAAGCCATACCCTCGATTCCTCTATCTAATGCTGTAACAAGTGTACTATATGGAATAGACATATCTAAAGCGAACTGTCTGACACTCTTATACTGCTGTAGAATTTCTTTTTTTAAAATTTCTGCCTTTGTCATAGCGCTATCCTCCTACTTATTATTTTTCTTGCAAAAATAATCTTACCTTTTTGCACAAACAAGTCTACCACATAGACGTTATTTCGTCATTCACTTTTTAGGGGAATTTTCCAATAAAATTTTATCGAGTTTGACTACAGTTTTTTGGCATTTTAACGAAATTGCAATCGATAACAAGAATTTGCGAAAGTGTTCACACATTCTTCACAATTCATTGATACAATAAATGCTTTTTTACGTCCACCAAGAGCCAATCTTAACCTTTGAACCGTAGGAATTATCTGAACAATTGACGAAAAAACAAACAGCACGAAAGTGCTGTTTGTCATGCATTTCTGTATGTTATTTAGTTATTAGTTTTTCACTTCTTCAATCTTTTTAGTTAAAAATACTATAACTTCATTGTAAATATCTTTCGGAATACTATAAACTTTATGCACATTTCCCGCACATTGAACGTCTATAGTACCCATTTTCCTATTAACTGCAACGATATTTTTGTAGTCCAAAGTTTCCTTCTTCATACCGCCTGCAGGAGTAAATTCAAGTCTCTCTGAAAAGAGCTTCAGCTCACCTTCCAACAAACCACTGGAAGCCTTGAACTCATACTCTGGCATGTCATCTCCAAGAACAGTCTCAAAGCCTTTTTCACCAGTCTCTGATATCATAACAGGCTGAGATATCTCTTCTTTTGAGATACTCTCTGCATTATGACCATCCTCAGTTCCTTCCATTTCATTGACAAGAGTCTCAATAAGACTTGTGGCTGTATTGAAGTGTGCCTTGATCTCAAAATCAGCATCTAAGAGGATTTGGATCGATTTGTTCCTTACACCAACTCTAAACTTAATAGTGTGGAAACCAGCCTCCAAAACTATCAATAATCCTTCTCCGGCTTTAACCTCATACATGAGCCTCTCATCAATAAATACGAGCATATTGCCAAGAGCCAGATCTACAGCGCCCATGCTGTAAATATGCATGAGATAATGCTTACTGGTATCATAAAGTCTTTTGCCACAAAATGGACAAAAGTTGATCTTTGTATTTATGTCATCCGCTAGAGTCTGCTTACAATTAGGACATCTCATAAACTCAATCCCTTTCTTCTTCCCTATCGTCTATAATGATACCACTTGTTTTTACAAATTGTGAAGCCCTCACCATGCATACCTTTTCCCTCTCGAATAGCACCACATCAAATGAGTGATCATTCCAGGGAAGCTTAGATGTATTGAGGTTTCCGTACACCACATCATCAACAATATTCTTGGCAATACCTGCAGCAAAAGAGTTATCGCAAACGCCAGCCACAAAAACATCCGGAAATATGTGCTTTAAATACGAACCTGTTGCACCGAAATTACAGCTGAAATCAAGGATCTTAAGAGGCTCTTTTCTCTCTGCATAAAGATCTGCTATCTTGTCGCAGGCCTCCTGCCAGTGCAGGCAAAATCCCCAGATATCAAAGTCCCACTTGTCTATAAAGGTCTGGCGGCTCCTTTCCATAGCATCATTGTGCCCTTCAAAGCCGCTTCCACCGTTGTGATAGATAAAGCTGTTAGTACACAGATATTGTTCAAAAGAAGCTGTGGCAAGTCTCATTCCAAGGTCATCGTCCTCAAAGTAGCCAGGAGAAAATATCTCGTCAAATACCTTGTTATCAGGAGCAACCACCTTCAAGGCATCTCTTGAAACCAAAAGTGCAAAGCCAGTAAGCCTAAACCTCTTGATATATGGATAGTACATAGGAATGGTATTTACAGCGGCATATTTACTAAAGATCTCAAAGCTCTTAGTTGCACCAAGCTTCTTGTGCCACAGATTGTCAAGCTCCTGACCCGCATACTCACCAAGAAGTGATGGCGCAACTTCCTGCAAAGAAGCGCTGTTAGATAAAGAACTGCAGGCTCCCACATTTCTATTTTCATAGAGCCCCATTCTCAGCCAGAAAAGAGCATTTGTTGTAAGAACTGCATCGTTGTTCAAAAAAAAGATGTCATTGTCCTCATTGCAGCAGTCAGCTCCCTGATTACATCCAACAGGAAAGCCCATATTCTCGCTATTTTCTATGAGTTTAAAACTATAGTCGGCACTATCAGCTCTTTCTCTAAGAAACTCGCGAACGCCTTCCTCTGTGGAAGCGTTGTCTACCACTACAATCTCAAGGCTCTCCTTTGGAAGAGACCTCTCAACCGAGTCAATGCACATCTTTAATAATTCAAGATCGTTATATGAAAGCACCATAACGCTTACGCCACGAACGCGCACTCTGGTGTCTTTTTTTAATTCCTGCAATGTCGAAGCGATAACTTCCCTATCGCTGTCTACATCACAGTAAAATAAAGCCATTTCATGGCATAGATAGGCCTTATCAATATTAAAGTTCTGGTAGTACAGACCAAGCATGTAGAACAGCTCATAATTTGTCTGATCAAAGCTCATACCCTTAGCAATAGCCTCAAATTCAGCTATGCCATCTCCAAGAGCTTCCCAAATAGACGCCTCCAATACGCACAATCTGGCTGCATCTTCATCACTGCTAAGGCCAATATTTTGGTATTCCTCCTGAAACTCGTATAAAGCTTCCTTGTAATCACCCTCTGAAATAAGCTGCTCAAGTTTTTCGTACATGTCTCACCTTAATATTGTTTTATGCTATCAATAAGTGGTGTACTTGCTTCCCACCCTGTATCCCTCTTGATCTTTTGAACTGAAGGTCTAAGTGATACAAATGGATCAGCTCTTTTACCAAAGTGCAAAAGAGTTCTGTCAGCCCCAAGATGATCTGCTGCCTCAAAAACGAAGTTCCTTAGAAGATCATACTTGCCATTAGCGATATTGTAGGCTTCTCCGGACACACCTCGCTCACCAAGAGCCATGATAGCTCCTGCAGCGTCTACTGCATCAAGATAGTCCCAATATTGCTCGCATGAGCTTAAGTTTACTTCCTGTCCGTCTTTCAATTTTTTTACAAGATCAGGAAGCATCCTGCCTTCAGGTTCATACTTACCAATAAGGCTAAATATCCTGCCCCATATAAATTGTATTTCGGAGATTTCAGCTTTTTTCTTAAGTAAATAATATGCTGCTGCCTTGGATGCACCATAAGCAGAGAAAGGTTCCAAGAGCATATTCTCTGTGATCTCAGCATCATCTGACTTAACGCCATATTCCGCCTGAGATCCAATTCCTACAAATCTAACGCTCTGGGCCTTCTCTTTCAAGCTAATGGCTGAATCCATAGCCTTTAAAGAGCCCTCAATATTGCTGTACTGCGCATCAAAGTCATCTCTTCCGCCGCCCCAGGCAAGATGGAAGATTATCACATCCTTGCCAGTGACATCAGAAGGATCCATGAGCCCCGCTATCTGGTCATACTCATCCATGCCCAGCAAAAGAACTCTAAGCTTGTCCGACTCTTTAAATCTGGAGTTGTGTAAAGAGCCCTTTCTGCCAATGGCATAAACCTTGTAGTCGCTATCCAGCAAAGCTTCTGTGAGATTAGCGCCCGCAAAGCCAAAGGCTCCGGTAACTACAGCTGTTTTCATATTATCTACCACATGCCTTTTTGATCACATCAGATACGAAGTCGATCTTCTCATCTGTAAGTCCTGGATATACGCCGATCCAGAAAGCATTGTTCATAACTCTATCTGTAACATCAAGTGAACCAACTACACGGTAGTCCTTACCCTCTACATACTCATCAAAGCATGGATGCTTGATAAGGTTACCAGAGAAAAGAAGTCTGGTCTGAATGTTATTCTCTTCAAGAGCCTTAGTAATATCGTTACGGGTAAATGTAGCACCCTCTTTTACGCACATGATAAATCCAAACCATGAAGGATTAGAGTTCTCTGCTCTCTCAGGAAGCTCCAGAACATCTGAAAGCTCCTGAAGGTTAGCCTTAAATCTATCCCAGTTCTTACGTCTAGCATCAGCAAATGGAATGAGCTTATCAAGCTGAGCACAGCCAACTGCTGCCTGCATATCAGTTGCCTTAAGATTATATCCAAGATGGCTATATACATATTTGTGATCATAGCCAACTGGAAGCTTACCAAACTGGCCATCAAATCTATGTCCGCAGAAGTTATCCTTACCTGGAGGACATACGCAGTCTCTGCCCCAGTCTCTGAAGCTTCTGACAAGTCTGTGAAGAAGACCGTTGTTGGTATAAACGCATCCGCCCTCACCCATTGTGATGTGGTGTGGTGGATAGAAGCTTGATGTAGCGATATCGCCCCAGGCACCTGTAAGTCTGGTCTCGCCATCAATTGTATATTCTGAACCAAGAGCATCACAGTTATCTTCTACAAGCCAAAGGTTGTGCTTGTCGCAGAAGGCTCTTACTTCTTTAAGATCAAATGGATTACCAAGTGTATGAGCGATCATAACAGCCTTGGTCTTTTCTGAAAGTGCTTCCTCAAGCTTAGTAACATCGATATTGTATTGAGGAATAGTAACGTCAACAAATACAGGAACTGCGCCGTACTGCATGATAGGAGCAACTGTTGTAGGAAATCCGCAAGCAACTGTAATGACTTCGTCGCCTCTTTTCACCTGTCTATCTCCAAGTTCCTTGCCTGTAAGTGCCATAAATGCAATAAGGTTAGCTGACGAACCACTGTTAACAAGGCTAGCGTGCTTAACTCCAAGAAGCTTAGCAAATCTCTCCTCAAACTCATCAGTATATCTTCCAGCTGTAAGCCAGAAATCAAGTGAAGAATCCACAAGATTAATCACTTCTTTATCATCAAATACTCTTCCTGAATAAGGGATTCTGTCTCCCTTGTTAAAAGACTCTCTGTCTACCTTTAAAAACTTCTCATAATACTCTGCTACAAGCTCTTTTATCTGCTGTCTTGCAGCCTGCTCGTTGTTACTAATTGCCACAATAAATCTCCTTTATTTTTCAAAATACTCTTTTATCTGCTTCTCAGTGCAGGAAATTGCGTTGCCAGCCATATATTCGGAGGTCCATTCAACAGTCTTGCTGACAGCCATATCGATATCCCACTTTGGTGACCAGCCTAGTTTACTCTTTATTTTTGAACAGTCAAGTTTGAGGTAATTTGCCTCGTGAGGGCCTCCGTCAGGCTTAACCTCAACCTTAAAATCACCCTTCCACTCTCTCTTGAATATCCCTGTAAGTCTGCCAGCTGTGACAGCATCGCTCTCATTAGGCCCTACATTATAATAGCCAGCATACTTGTGGTCCTCGTACTGCTTCTGAGCCAGTAAAAGATATGCTGAAAGAGCCTCAAGCACATGCTGGAATGGTCTTGTTGAATCAGGATTCCTAAGAACGATAGGCTCTCCTGCCATAGCAGCTCTTACACAGTCAGGAATGATCCTGTCTCTTGCAAAGTCGCCGCCTCCAATAACGTTACCAGCTCTTGCTGTTGAAGTTGCTATATTAAGTTCATTAAAGAATGAATTCACATAAGAATGAGTCACAAGCTCAGAGCATGACTTACTATTAGAATATGGATCATAGCCATCAAGCTTCTCATCCTCTCTATATCCCCACTCCCACTCATTGTTCTGGTAAACCTTGTCTGTAGTTACATTGAGAAAAGACTTAACGCCGCCCTTTCTGACGCACTCACAGATATTAACTGTTCCCATCACATTGGTCTCGTAGGTATATCTTGGCTCCTCATAAGATGTTCTGACAATAGGCTGCGCAGCCAGATGAAATACTATCTCAGGCCTTGCCTCGTCAAAAAACTTCTGTAATTTATCAAAATCTCTGATGTCTCCAATGCAGGAGTGCATATTTTCTGAAAGCTTAAGGATATCAAAAAGATTGTCTCCCTCAGGTTTCAAAGCATATCCATAAACTTCAGCACCAGCCATCAAAAGGATCTTGGAAAGCCAGCTCCCCTTAAATCCAGTATGTCCGGTGATAAGAACTCTTTTACCCTTGTAAAAATCTAACATTACTCTCCCTTTTCGACCTCTGCGGCCTCCCTTTCATAATCTGCTGCCTGCTCGTCATTGCCAAGAGCCCTATAGCACTTAGCCAGAGCCAGTCTTGGAAGCTCTTTTGACTTCCTGAGATCCAAGATACTCTCACATTCATATGCAGCATTGAAGAACCATATTATAGCCTCATCATAGTCCTTTTGACCATAGTAATATTCACCAAGTTCATAGCACATTTCGCTCGACATTTCGGTATTTGCATCTTTTAAGGAACACTTCAAAAGAGTTTTGGTATCATCTGCAATAACTGCTATATGCGCAAGGACGCAGCAGGCCTCTTTTATCTCATCAATAGTCCTGTTGTTGTCCTTAAGTGAATCCTCAAAAAATGTTCTGGCTTTGATAAAGTCCTCTTTGGTTCCAGCCATCATAAGTTCCCTTGCATACATGTTATGAAGGCGCTTTGACAGATATCTGCCCTCAGAGATAGCTTTCCTAAAAGACTCAAGATCTCTTCCAGCATGATTCTCTGCTGGTCTGTGAATGATTTCGATCTCGCTGTTGCAGATAACAGGGTCAATTGCCACCTGCTCATGGATTGGGTCTTCCCACACGAACCTCCTGAGACGTTTAAAGAGCTTTGGTCTAAGCTCCCTGTCGTAGTTGTAGACAGTTCTGAATGCAAGCTGGTTACAATAGTACATTTGCACAATATCTATATCGAGCTTCAAAAGATCATCTTTTAGCTTCAAAAAGCGCTCTCTGTTCTCCTCATCAAGCTCCTCATCAGCATCTGCGGAATAAATATAGTCACAACTTGCCTTAGAAAAAGCAAAGTTCCTGGCTTCACTAAAGTCCCCTGTCCATTCAAAGTCATAGACCTTGGCGCCAAAAGACTCAGCTATTTTCTTAGTTTTGTCGGTAGATCCTGTATCAACAATGATAAATTCATCAGCAATCCCCTTAAGACTGTTTAAACACCTTGAAAGGTTTGCCTCTTCATCTTTTACTATCATACAAACACTAATCGTAACCATAATTAACCCTCCATAGTTTTATGGTACAACAACCTTTACCATGTAGCAAACATAATGTAAAATTAGGAATTATGAAAAAGACACTAGTGTTTACTATTTTGACAATAGCTCTTTTGACAGGATGTGGTAAAAGACCTGCTGAAACCGTAGCGATCACTCCCTACGAGCCAGAAGGCTACATCGCTGAATCTGAACTGACCGAGGCCGGCAAAGATCCACAGACCGCAGCTTCAGAACTAGAGCCCATAAATAACTACGATACCAAGTTAAGTGTCCCTACCTGCATCACACAGATAGATGGCACCTGGTTCATCGTAGATTGCTACCACAACAGAGTCATCTACTCCGACACTCTCGGGGTTCCTCTGACTGATTGGCGCATCATGACTACAGAAGTCACACAGCCGCACACCATTGCCAGCGATGGCACGGTCTATATGATAGATGACACTGAAAATAACAAAGTCCGAATCTTCGAAAAAGTCGATGGCGTATTCTTGCAGACTCAGGTTTTTTACGATATCGGAAATCGCCCTCATTACACAGTTTATGACAAAGCAACTGACACCTTTTATGTTTGGAGCTCCATAACTGGCGAGCTGTACTGTTTTAGAAGAGATTCATCCTCCACAAGAGTGTATCTTACTGATATCAGGAAGGTCGATGACCTTGAGGGCATTTACGTCAGATCTTTTTCTATAATAGATGGCGATATTTACTTTGTTTCCGGAATCTCTGATTCAGATTCAGAGGCAACTTCCAAGATCTACAGATGTGATCTGTCTGATCTTTCGGTAAAAGAAAAAATAGACGTCCCTTCAGAGCTTGCAGGAATGGCGCAGATCACCAAAATTCAGGATTACTACTATATAACAGTATCTACTGATGCAAGCGGCTCACAGGACAGCGCAACATTAGTAAGAACAAAATCCTTACACGACTTAATACAAGGTGAATATGAAGATATCTATTCTGAGTACTTTGTAGGTGGCGGAACCCCATATTACATCTCAGAAGTAGATGATACTTATTTTCTTACTGAACATCGTCTTGCAGACCACGGAATATGGTCATTCAAGATCAGAAATAACGACATTACAGAGGTCATTCCATTATACTAATGGATGGCCTCTTTTTTATAATTATTAAATAACTTTTCCCTTTATATATTCTTGTTTTTTTAGTACAATACTATATTAGGAGAAGTATTATATGAAGATTGTAGAAAACGCTAAAACACTGATTAATCTGTACAAAGATTATCGTACAATGAACCAAACAGACTTGGAGGACTTTTACAAATCCAAGTGTACTTATTATCAAGATTACGTTGGCATTAGTCTTTTGTTTGGCAGTATATTTTCAATTGCGTATCTTTATTCAGATTATCAATTGAATGGCTCCTATGGTCCTACTCTAATTCCTAGATTATCAGTTCTTGTCGCTGTGCTTCTTTTCATTTTAGTGACTGAATTTGTTGACAACACTGGTGTTACTGTTTTTATGGACTATTTTCTGGGTCACTATATAGTCATCGCCACTATTTGGGCAATATATTTCCTTAAGATAAGAGTTCACGCAAGCGAAGGATTCATCATAATGAATCTGGTATTTTTGACAGTGGGATTCGTCGCCCGACCTAGCCAGATAATCTTGTCAAGTCTATTCTTCCTTGGAGAAATACTTATTTCCAATGGTTTTAACCACTATGAGAACCTGGATATCATCGTTTCTCTTGAGATTCCATGTGCTCTTGCGGTTATTGCTTCACACCTGATCCTTACTCTTTTCTACCTGGATCACTATCGCATGCAGCAAAAGCTTGAGCTGTCAATGGTAACAGATCCACTAACTCAGGTTTACAATAGACATTTGCTTGAAAAGATCGTAACCAAGAACGCACTTATCGGTGATTCCAAGGAAGTTGCGATTGCAATGCTTGATATCGACTTCTTTAAACAGGTTAACGATGAGCATGGTCACTACACTGGCGATCAGACTCTTTTATACATTGGACAGAAACTTACAGCTCAGACTCACGACACGGACTATGTTATCAGATTTGGTGGTGAGGAATTCATCATTATCTTCAAAGACTGCGACGTGAACAACGCCTGCGCACGCATGGAGCAGTTCCGTCAAGACATAGAAAAAGCCACAGACTCACCAGTTCCTATCACTGTGTCTGTGGGCGTTTCCAAGTACACTGGCGACTTTGAAAAGACAATCGTCAATGTAGACAACGCCCTCTACAAAGCTAAGAACACAGGACGAAACAGGGTGGTTGTGGTTTAAGAAATTTAATATATCAATGATTGTTTTCTAAGAAAGACATTACTTCTTCTTTAGTTGGCATCACAGAAAGCGCACCTTTTTTGGTAGTAATTATAGATGCTGCAGCATTTGCAAAGGAAAGACACTTGGTAAGTCCTTCCTCAGTGAGGTTATCAAGGCCGTTTCTGCGAATGTAGTCTATGGCGCAAGCACAGAATGTGTCGCCTGCCCCTGTAGTCTCTATAGTTGCCTGATTTCTGTAGCCATCTTTTTTTACAGCTATATCCTTATAAAGGGCAATACTTCCATCAGGTCCAAGAGTTGCAAATACTATCGGAATGTCATAATCCTTCTTGATCTTTTTGGCACCCTCTTCAATATCCTTGATTCCTGTAAATAACTGAATCTCATTGTCTGAAATCTTTAAGATATCACAGTTCTCAAAGCCAAATTTCATAGCTTCCAGAGCATCACTCTCACCTTTCCACAAAGGTTCTCTATAATTCGGGTCAAAAGAGATAGTTACTCCATTTTCTTTTGCTATTTCAACCGCCCTGATAGTTGCAGCCTTTGCAGGTTCATCTGTCATTGACAATGTTCCTAAATGAAAGATATCTGCGCTTTTTATAAGATCTGCTGCCTTCTCAACATCTGCTACTGTCAGCATCATATCAGCACCAGGTTTTCTGTAAAAAGAAAAATCCCTGTCACCGTTTGATAGCTTGTTTACAAAAGCAAGTGTAGTATTGACGTTTTCATCAAAGACAAGCCCTGTTGAATCTATTCCCTGCTTTTCAATCCTTTCCTTTAGCATCCTTCCAAAAAAGTCATTTCCTACTTTTCCTATAAATGCTGTATTATTTCCAAGATTCTGAAGCATCGACAATACATTGCAGGGAGCCCCGCCAGGGTTAGCCTCAAACAAAGGATTTCCCTGAGCACTATCTCCACTACCTGTAAAATCTATAAGTAATTCCCCAAGCGCAACTACATCTTTTTTCATAGATCATTTCCTCTCAAGTTCATACATAGTAACATCCATAAGAAGCTCCCCAGCCGCTTTGAAGCTTATGCCCTCAGCTCTTACATCTGTCAGGATAACCATAGACATTGCCTGCTCACCATTATTTATGAACAGCTCGCAGCTATATCTGTCAAGAACAAGTCTAAGAGAAATCTCACCCTTATTTCCTGCCACCTTGCATCTCCTCTGGTGGACGATAGCTCTTCTGCTGCCGGAATGCTTTCTGTCGATCTTAACGATATTGTCAACAGGATCATACTCAATAGTTGAATATGCCTTGCCATTATCTGCAAATCGGATCTCAAACTTTTTGTATGAAAGCTCTGGCTGTGTAGATCTTACTTTGACAGTCATGTCGACACATCTGCCCTCAATGCTTGATAATGAAACACTGTCAGAAATAAGAACATTCTGTCTGCTGATCCTTTTTCCGTAATAGTTTTCTATTTCTCTTGCTGGCCACTGAATAAGCTTGTTATCACGAATAGAGATTTCTCTTGGAATGCTCATCTGCCCAAACCAAGGGAAGTCGTTTCGCTTAATTCCGCATGTATCCCAGTTCTGCATCCATCCGATCATAATCCTGCGTCCATCAGCGGTCTTAATAGTCTGTGGTGCATAGAAGTCGATACCATAATCAACCGCCTGGCAATTTTCTTCGCAGAACTCACCTTTTTCGTCAATGCTTCCAATAATGCACAGGGTTCCATTGCCGTTGTGGAATTCAAGTTCTTCAGGAAGCATATCCTGAGGGCTTGTCAAAAGGATATGTTTACCATCGTGCTCAAAGTAATCAGGACACTCCCACATAACACCAAATCTGTGATTATTCTTGATCATGGTCTTATCGTAGGACCAATGAATTCCGTCTTCGCTCACATACTGAAGAATCTGTCCATCCTCATCCTCTGTCTTATTGCCAACAACGATATAGTATTTACCATTTTCGCGCCATATCTTTGGATCTCTGAAGTCGTATTTACCAGCCCCTTCAGGAAGCATTGTACTGTCGATAACCGGATTATTTTCGTACTTCTCATAATCCCTGCCATCTCCAATGGCAACGCACTGGGTCTGCACATCTCTGATATTGCCGTTTTCATCTTCTGTTTTCTGAACGCCAGTGTAGACAAGGAGCTGTTTTCCATCTTCCAGCTCTATAGCACTTCCTGAAAAGCATCCATTCTGATCATATTCACTGTCAGGCGCGATCGCAGCCGGTAAATATTTCCAGGTGATCAGATCCTTACTGACTGCATGTCCCCAGTGCATTGGTCCCCACACAGTCTCGTATGGATAATACTGATAAAAGAGATGATATTCGCCCTTGTAGATACTAAAGCCGTTAGGATCATTCATCCAACCAATTCTTGGAGTCAGATGAAAAAGAGGTCTCATTTCAGGAGCTATCATCTTTTCCTTTTTCTCTTCATATTCACGTGCCTTGTTTAACTTATCGCTCATTTCTTTCCTCACTTAACTTTGAAATTCTTAAAAAAAGGGAGGAGATAACCTCCCCCCTGTATTACTTTTTTAGATTACTTATAGAACTCATCAAGATACTTCTGGTAGATAGAAAGATACTTATCAAGACCATAAGCATTAACCTGCTTGATATATTCATCCCACTCAGCATCTGTAAGGCCGTTCATCACGAAGTTACTTCTGCTTGAATTGATGTAGCTGATAAGATCTGTCTGGATAGTTGTAAGTTCTTCTGTGTCTTCAGCTGTCATAAATACGTTAGGATATACGTACTTGCAATTCATATCATCTGTGTAATACTCTTTGATCCAGTCAAGACGATACTGCGCATCATCAGGACATGTTACATATACTCCATAGTACTCATCAAGAATAGCAAGAGGACCACCAACGCATTCAGCCTCACGTACCTCTACAGGAGAAGCATCTCCAAGTGGTGCATGCTTGAGCATCTTATCGCCGTTCGCATTTGTTGAAAGTTCAAAGATATCAAACTCATCATCCTCGCCATATGTTCCCCAGTTATTCTGTGGAGACTGGAATGGATCATACATCTTATCAAGCCAAGCGCATACAAATGCAGGATTCTCGCACTTTGAAGTGATGACACATCTTCCGCGATCAAAACCTGATGTAAATGAACTGTTCATTGGAGTTACATTTCTTACATCTGCCTTAAGTGCTGCAAGAGGAACGAAATCTTCGAGATTATCAATGTTTGCAACATCCCATGTAAAGCAAACGCCATATCTGTGTGATTTTCCTTTAGCTACATATGTTGACCAGTCCTGTGTAAAGCACTCAGGATCAATAAGTCCCTCTTCGTAGAGCTTGTGGAGCCACTGCATACCTGACTTGAAGCCCTCCTGTGTAGCTGTGCAGATAACCTTCTTGTCATCAGTAACTGCAATATGCTGGCCAAGATCATTATCACCGTAGCCTTCACCAAAACCATTGATAAGAAGACTTGGATCCTGATCATTCATGATGCATGACATAGGAATGATGTCACCTTCAATACCAAATTCTGCCTGAAGATCTGAAGCGTGATCTTTGAATGCCTTAAGCACTTCCTCAAATTCATCTACTGTTGTAGGTGTCTGAAGTCCAAGGAAATCCAACCACTTCTTGTTAATGTATGTAAAGTTATTACCTACAGTCTGGATAGCTGTCTTGTTTGAACCAAGCTGCTCGATCCATGGAAGAGCCCAGATATGTCCCTCTGAATCCTCACACATTGCGCGATATTCAGGATATTTATCAAATACTGCCTTCAGATTAGGCATGTTATTGTCTATATACTCTTCTATAGGAAGAATAACTCCCTGATCAGCATATCTGATAAGATCAGAGTTGCTAAAGCTTGCGTTAAACACAAAATCAGTAAGTGCATTCTTGTTAGCCATGTTGAGCTGGATCTTGTCACCCCACTGATCATTTGAAATAGCTGTCCATTCAACATGTACATTTGTCTCTTCTTCAAGTCTCTTAAAGATAGTTCTATTATTAGGTTCTGACTCAGTTCCTGATGGATAGCTGATAGTACCAGTAATAGTAACCTTATTTTCTAACGGAAAGCTGATATTTTCCGCTGAAACTGATGCTGCCCCACTCTTTGCTGCGCCTTTTCCACAACCAGCAAGAACACTAGCTGACATTGCAAGAACAAGTACTGCTGAAAATAACTTTGTTGTTTTCTTTTTCATATACCCTCTCCTTATAAAAAAATTATTTATTCGCTCCTGTTACCAGGGGAAATACATTTTTAAAAGATCATCCCTTTACTGAGCCAACCATGATACCTGAATCAAAATACTTCTGGAAGAACGGATACATCACGATCAGTGGCAAACTGGATATAATGATCGTCGCATACTTTAAAAGTTCTGCAAGCTGCGCTCTCTGTGCAGTACTCTGCATATCAGCTATCATTCCAGGATCCGGTTCATTCTGGATCAAAATAGCCCTAAGCACCAGCTGAAGTGGCTGCTTCTCAGCAGAATTGAGATATATCATTGCATCAAAGTAGCTATTCCACATTCCAACAAACTGCCACAAGACCAAAACAGCAATAAGAGGAGTACATACAGGAAGTAGGATCCTGAAGAAAAATACCAGTTCATTCGCTCCATCTACATCAGCCGCTTCTCTTAATTCACTTGGAATGCCTTTGTAATATGTTCTTGCAATGATCATGTTCCATACACTGAATGATCCAGGAAGAAGTACAGCCCACATAGTATCAAGAAGTCCCATATTGCTGATAAGAAGATATGTAGGAATCAGACCTCCACCAAAAAACATTGTGATAATGAAAATTGCATTAAAAAACTTTTTTCCTTTAAAATCGTCTCTGGACATCGGATATGCACACAGAAGTGTTACAAAAACCGATATGAACGCAAATAACACAGAATAAATAATTGCGTTCTTGAATCCTATCCATATCTGAGAGTTAGTCATAACCCTCTCGTAAGCTGTCAAAGTCCACTTACTGACATCAAATACGATTCCCTTGTTCTGCAGTGTAATAGGGTCCATAAAAGAAGCTACGATGATATACACTACAGGACCTATGATTGCTACAACAAAAGCCGCAAGAAGGATATATCCCACAAGGAGAAACGTCTTATCCCCGATAGATGCTCTTGCAAACTCACTCTTTTTTGCTCTAACTGTTCTTTCCATTTCTCTCCTCCTTATAGTCCCTGGCCATCGTTAAGCTTCTCAACGACCTTATTGACTGCGATCAAAAGGATTACATTGACTATGGTATTGAACAGGCCTACCGCTGTTGAATAACTGTAATCTCCGTTTAAAAGACCTTTTTTATACACGTAAGTTGCAATGATCTCAGATGAAGCAAGGTTCATATCAGACTGAAGTGCGTAAGCTTTTTCGAATCCGACACTCATGATATTTCCCGCCTGAAGGATAAACTGGATAACAACCATATCCTTTATAGCTGGCCACTCAACTGTTTTGATCTGCTGCCAGATGTTAGCTCCGTCAATCTGTGCCGCCTCCTTAAGTTCCTTACTTGCGTTGGAAAGAGCTGCAGTATACATGATCGATGCCCAACCAGCGCCCTGCCAGATACCACTTATGATGTAAATTGGTCTGAAAGCTGCAGGTATTGTCAGGAAATTGATGTTTGTTCCAAGGAGCATATTTAATGGTCCTGTAACTGATAAAAGGATTCTGACCATACCGCAAAGAACTATAACTGAAATAAAGTTCGGCATATACAGAACAAGCTGTATCTTCTGTTTGACCTTACTGCTGGCTACCCTGTTAAGTAGAAGTGCCAAAATGATCGGCATTGGGAATCCCCAAAGCAAGCCAAAGACACTAAGCTTGAGTGTATTAACAAGATATTGCATGAAATCAGGTGATGATAGGAATTGTTTGAAATATTTAAGACCAACCCATTCGCTGCCAAGAATTCCCTTGAATGGATTATATTTCTGAAAGGCGATCAGGATACCTCCCATTGGAATGTATCTGAACACTATCGTAAGTATCAATGCAGGTCCTAAGAAAAACACATATAGCTGCCAATGTTGCTTAATATATATCAAGGTATTATGCAATGAATTATCTCTTACCTTTGTGTTCATTTGATCCTCCCCTGGCGTTTTGTATTTTACATTTGCACCATTTACATTTGCATATGTAAAATATATCACCCTCGTTTTCTGGTGTCAACATAATTATTTTACATTTGCACAATTAATATTTACGTTTGACACTTTATTTTTTACATTTTATAATGATAAGGGTGTGATGCGCCGTAAATACGGCTTATTCGCCAAATCAAACGACTATAGAAAATGGAGACTATATTATGCCAGCCAAAGTCACCTTGCAAGATATAGCAGACGCTCTTGGAGTATCCAGAAACACTGTATCCAAGGCTATCAACAACACAGGAGTTCTAGCAGAGGCCACCAGACAAAAGGTTTTAGAAAAAGCTATAGAAATGGGATACAAGCAGTTTTCCTATGCCAACTCTCTAGGCGACATCAAAAACCCATCGTTTGGCGCCAAACCATCTGCATCCGGTGAAATAGCTCTTTTTACAGGTAATTTTCTCAACAATTCGCACTTTGCTTCTACTATGCTTGATAAGTTCCAGCATGAAATATCGCTTTTAGGTTATAGTCTTACAATGCACCGAGTTGATCAGCATAACCTCGAAAATCACAGCCTTCCGCTGTCATACAGACCAGAGAATACCAAGGCCATTGTATGTATTGAGATGTTTGAGCATTCCTATTGCGAAATGCTATGTGATCTCGGATTGCCGGTTCTTATGATTGATGCTCCCGTTGCAAGTTATTGGAAGCCATTAAATGCAGATGTGCTGCTGATGGACAATTTCTCCAATATCTACACTGTAGTCAACGATATGAGCAAAAAAGGTATTACCAAGATCGGCTTTGTAGGTCAGGTTACACACTGCCGCTCATTCTATGAGAGATTTATCGCTTTTAGAGAAGCCATGTATATCAATAATCTAAGTTTTGAAGAGAAATATTGTCTGACTGAGATTCATCCACATGGACAGGACTACAGAGAGTATCTATATAAAGCTCTTAAAAATTCAAGTGAGCTTCCTGAATTATTTATCTGTGCGAACGATTTTGTTGCCCTTGACCTCATATATGGACTTAAGAGACTTGGAATAGAATGTCCAAGAGACATTAAGATCTTTGGCTTTGATGATTCACCAGAATCCAAGATCATGACACCTTCTCTTTCAACCAGCCACATACACAGCCAGGTAATCGGCTACTCGGCTGCTAACCTCGTGATCTCAAGGATTGAGCAGCCTGATCTAAATTACAGGATCACCTACACAGAGACAGATCTCATTTACAGAGAGTCAACACAAATACTATAAAAAGATATTGTCACTTATAAAAAAAGCTACAGTATAAACACTATAAATTTAGTGTTTAGCCTGTAGCTTTTGTTTAAGCATAAACTCACATTACTCTTCAGATGTATCTCCAACTGGCTTACCGCCTGTTGCAAGCCACTTAAGATATGCATTGATGAACTGATCAAGATCTCCATCAAGAACTGCATCTGCGTTTGATGCCTTGAAACCTGTACGTGTGTCGTTAACCATTGTGTATGGCTGAAGGACATATGAACGGATCTGGCTTCCCCATGCATTATCCATAACCTCACCACGGATACCAGCAAGCTTAGCTGCCTGTTCTTCCTGCTTCATGATAAAGAGCTTTGCCTTCAGCATCTGCATAGCCTTGTCCTTGTTCTGGAACTGTGAACGCTCATTCTGACAAGCAACAACTACACCAGTAGGAATATGTGTAATACGAACAGCTGATGATGTCTTGTTGATATGCTGTCCACCGGCACCACTTGAACGGTATGTATCAATTCTAAGATCATCAGGATTGATCTCTACATCTAGATCTTCTTCAATATCTGGCATTACATCACATGACACGAATGATGTCTGACGCTTAGCCTGAGCGTTGAATGGGCTGATACGAACAAGTCTGTGTACACCGTGCTCTGACTTTAAGAGTCCATATGCATTTGTTCCAGAAATCTGGAATGTAACTGACTTGATACCAGCTTCATCACCATCAAGAAGGTCAAGAACTTCTGTTGTGAAGCCCTTTCTCTCTGCCCATCTTGTGTACATACGATATAACATAGAAGCCCAGTCACAAGCCTCTGTTCCACCTGCACCAGCGTTAAGTCTAAGGATTACATCATACTTATCATAAGGCTGATTCAAAAGATTGCTGATACGGATATTCTCAAGAGTTGTCTCGAAATCATCAAGCTCAGCTCTGATCTCAGCAGCCATATCCTCATCATCTACACCTTCTGCATTCTGCATATCGATAAGATCAATGATATCGCCATACTGAGTGTTGAGCTTCTCGATACCCTCTACAAGATCCTGCATGTTCTTAAGATCCTTTGTCTTCTTGTTTGCCTTTTCAGCATCATCCCAGAAACCAGGCTCTTCCATTTCACGGCTAAGCTCTTCGATGATCTTCTTCTTAGTATTTAAGTCAAGTGAAGCAGTTACTTCTTTTAATGTGTCCTGAAGGTTTTGAATCTCAACCTTCATCTGATCTAAAACTACCATAAATAAACCTTTCTATTTTTCTCCTAAAGAAATGCGCATTAAACATGCGCATTTCCCATTAACTACACCTTTATATATTACTGAGCTCTGCCACAGCAGTTCTTGTATTTCTTACCACTTCCGCATGGGCATGGATCATTTGGATAAACCTTAGCTTCAACTCTCTTAACTGGAGCCTTAGCTACTGAGTCATCCTTGTTTGTTCCAGTAACCTTAGCTACCTGCTCACGCTCAACTCTCTCTTCAATGTGAACATGGAAAAGAAGTCTTACAGTATCTTCCTTGATGTTCCTTGTCATGTCATCGAACATCTCATAACCAGCCAGCTTGTACTCAAGCTTAGGGTCTCTCTGACCATATGCCTGAAGGCCAATTCCCTGACGGAGTTGATCCATATCATCAATGTGATCCATCCACTTTCTGTCGATAACCTTCAGAAGGATAACACGCTCGATCTCACGGATTGTCTCTGGTTCGGGGAACTCAGCTTCCTTTGCCTCATAAAGCTTAACAGCCTCTTCCTTAAGCTGCTGCATAAGTCCTGACTTTGTAAGAGTCTCTATACGTCCTCTTGTGATCTTCTTGAGTGGAACTGTAGGAAGGAGGATCTCATTAAGCTCGTTAAGATTCCAGTTATCTGGATCATTTTCTTCACCAATAACTGTCTCAACTGAAGACTCTACTATATCTGTGATCATCTTGTAGATAGAATCTCTCATGGAATCTCCATCAAGAACCTTCTTACGTTCTGCGTAGATGATCTCTCTCTGTTCATTATTTACCTGGTCATACTCAAGAAGGTTCTTTCTGATCGCATAGTTGTTAGACTCGATCTTCTTCTGAGCTGACTCAATAGCTCTGGTAAGTGATGAGTGCTCAATTTCCTGTCCATCAGGAATGTTAAGTGCATTGAACATTGCAATGAGTCTCTCTGAACCAAAGAGTCTCATAAGGTTATCTTCAAGTGAAAGATAGAACTTAGATTCACCAGGATCGCCCTGACGTCCTGAACGTCCACGGAGCTGGTTATCAATA
This sequence comes from Butyrivibrio hungatei DSM 14810, assembly GCF_900143205.1. GTDB lineage: Bacteria > Bacillota > Clostridia > Lachnospirales > Lachnospiraceae > Butyrivibrio > Butyrivibrio hungatei. The sequence continues at coordinate 233,811 of NZ_FRDH01000007.1, forward strand.
CGTCTACTCTCATGTCTTTCTGTACCGATGATCTTAAGACCGCCAAGCTCTCTAGCCTCTTCATCAAGCTTAATATCAGTACCACGACCAGCCATGTTAGTAGCGATTGTTACAGCGCCATGCTTACCAGCTTCTGCAACGATCTCAGCTTCCATCTCATGGAACTTGGCATTAAGTACCTGATGCTGAATACCTCTTTTTCTGAGCATCTTGGAAAGTTCCTCAGAAGATTCGATGGTAATAGTACCAACCAGAACAGGCTGTCCCTTCTTGTGTGCCTCTTCTACAGCATCACAGATAGCATTGAGCTTTTCTTTCTTGGTCTTATATACAGCGTCCTGAAGATCCCTACGGATAACAGGCTCGTTTGTAGGAATCTCAATAACGTCCATTCCATAGATATCACGGAACTCACGCTCCTCTGTAAGCGCTGTACCTGTCATACCACACTTCTTTTCAAACTTGTTAAAGAAGTTCTGGAATGTGATAGTAGCAAGAGTCTTGGACTCTCTCTTAACCTTAACATGCTCCTTAGCCTCGATAGCCTGGTGAAGGCCGTCTGAATAACGTCTACCTGGCATTACACGACCTGTGAACTCATCTACGATGAGAACTTCGTCATCCTTAACGATGTAGTCGTGATCACGCTGCATAAGGTTGTTCGCACGAAGTGCAAGGATAATGTTGTGCTGGATCTCAAGGTTCTCAGGATCAGCAAGGTTCTCTATTCTAAAGAATCTCTCAACCTTGGCAACACCCTGCTCAGTAAGGTTGACGATCTTGTCCTTCTCATTAACGATGAAGTCACCAGTCTCTTCTCTCTCGATACCCATGATAGCATCCATCTTGGAGAGATCTTCCATATCCTCACCACGAGTCATCTGCTTAGCAAGGATATCGCATGCCTCATAAAGCTTAGTAGACTTATCTGACTGACCAGAAATGATAAGAGGTGTACGAGCTTCATCAATAAGGATTGAGTCGATCTCATCGATGATAGCGTAGTTAAGGCCACGAAGAACGCACTGCTCTTTGTAGATAGCCATGTTATCACGAAGGTAATCGAAACCAAGCTCGTTGTTAGTAACGTATGTGATATCGCAGTTATATGCTGCTCTTCTCTCTTCTGCATTCATGCTGTTGAGTACAACACCAACAGTAAGTCCAAGGAACTCATGAATCTTACCCATCCACTCAGCATCACGCTTAGCAAGGTAATCGTTGACTGTAACTACATGTACGCCCTTACCTTCAAGAGCATCCAGATATGAAGGAAGTGTAGCAACAAGTGTCTTACCTTCACCAGTTTTCATCTCGGCAATTCTGCCCTGATGGAGGATAACACCACCAATGAGCTGTACCCTAAAGTGTTCCATTCCAAGTACACGCTTACCAGCCTCACGAACTGTCGCATATGCCTCTGGCATAATATCATCAAGAGTCTCGCCATCAGCAAGTCTCTTCTTGAACTCCTCAGTCTTTCCTCTTAATTCTTCATCAGAAAGAGCCTGCATCTTTGGTTGCATTGCCTCAATAGCGTCAACTGTTGATTTGATACGCTTAAGCTCTCTCTCACTGTGTGTTCCAATAATCTTATCAATAATGCTCATACCGTTGTATCTCCTAAAAAAGGGTAAACTACCCCAATATTTTAGCAAAAGTCCGTTGTACATTGTAGCAGATTTACACAAACTATTCAACCTTGTCAGAGTTTAGGATGCTTAATGGCAATCAAAAAAGCCTTAACAAACACAAACTATAATTAGTTCATGCCTATTAAGGCTTTTATCAGTCTTATTATCAAAAGCTAGCACATCATAAGGCCATTTAGTCTCCCCCAAGGTCTATGAACACCACACAGTGTGATATGTATAAGAAGTTAGCTCGAGCGATTTATTTTTTGCAGTCACTGCAAAACCAAAAGTCTATCGTCATCCTACCCCTGCAAAAAATATCGGAGCGAGAGATGACTTTTTATACTATCACACGTCCGGTATCACTACCTTCCGGGAAACCAATTTCCTTCCGGTACCACTACCTTCCGGGAAACCAACACACTACCGGGTAATCAATACTTCTGTGCTTCTTCTTCGCCTGTCATTACACGGATTGCACCCTGTGCAAGTGCAAGGAGCTCATCCTCACCAGGATATACTGTAACTGGGCAGATCCAATCTACACGCTCTTTGATAGCATCTGTGATAACCTGACCATATGCAATTCCACCTGTAAGGATGATCTGATCAACCTTACCCTTAAGAACAGTAGCGCAAGCACCAATGTTCTTGCAGATCTGGTAAATGAAAGCTTCACGAACAAGGATAGCCTTCTCGTTGCCCTCTTCACACATCTTGTTAACTTCTCTCATGTCGTTAGTTCCAAGGTATGCGTTAAGTCCGCCGTAACCAACGATCTTCTTTTTCATCTCATCATATGTGTACTTACCTGAGAAGCACATATCTACAAGAGCCTTAGCAGGTATGCCGTTTGCTCTCTCTGGAGAGAATGCACCATCACCATTAAGTGCTGCGTAAACATCTACCATCTTGCCGTTCTTGTGAACACCAGTTGATGTACCGCCACCCATGTGAACAACGATAACGCTGATCTCGTCATACTTCTTGCCGATCTCTTTTGCATATCTTCTGGCAACAGCCTTCTGGTTAAGAGGATGGTCGATAGAAACACGCTCGATCTCAGGAACACCAGAAATACGTGCAACTGGCTCCATCTCATCTACTACTACTGGATCTACGATGTATGAAGGAACACCGATCTCATCACCGATCTCTCTAGCAAGGATTCCGCCAAGGTTAGAAGCATGCTGACCCTGAACGCCCTTTCTAAGATCCTCTAAAAGAGCATCTGTACACTCATATGTACCGCCTGGAATAGGACGAAGAAGTCCGCCTCTACCAACAATAACATTGAATGACTTGATATCAATGTTCTCTTTCTTGAGGAAATCAAGAATGATATTCTTACGGAAATCCTTCTGATCAATGATTGATGCATAGCTCTCGATTTCTTCTGTGCTATGTCTAAGTGTCTCTTCCTTTACAAGTGTCTCATCCTCAAAGATACCAACCTTTGTTGATGTTGAACCTGGGTTAATGATCAAACTCTTTATCATGATTATTCTCCTTTATTGTTTGCTGCTACAACAGCTGCAAGTGCGATAGAATTAACCTTTACTTCTACAGAATCAGATCTTGATGTAAGAATAACTGGAGCCTTTGTACCTGTGAGGATGTTACCATTCTTAACAGTTGCAAGTCTTACGATAGTCTTGTATGTAAGGTTTCCAGCGTGGATATCTGGGAAAAGAAGGATGTCGGCATCGCCTACGATCTTTCTGTCAAGAGCGCCAGCCTTGTGCTTAGCAGCTTCTGGATCGATAGCAAGGTCCATAGAAAGAGGTCCATCAACGATACAATTCTTGATCTCACCCTCTTCATTAAGTCTTGTAAGCTCTGCTGCCTCAACAGTAACAGGCATCTTAGGGTTAACAACTTCAACTGCTGCAAGTGGAGCAACCTTAGGGCACTCAACGCCACAGGCTCTTGCAACATCTACTGTATACTCAATGATGACTTTCTTGTCTTCAAGTGTTGGGTAAGGCATGAAAGCAACGTCTGTAAGGAATAAAAGACGATTGATTCCAGGAATCTCAAATACGCAAACGTGTGAAAGAGGACGACCTGTACGAAGACCAACTTCCTTATCAAGTACGCTCTTAAGGAAATCTCTTGACTCAAGGGCACCCTTCATGTAGATATCAGCCTTGCCGCTTGATACAAGTGAAACTGCTGTACGTGCAGCCTCGATTGTATCCTTAACATCGATGATCTCGTAATCATCAAGGTTCATTCCAACCTCTTTTGCCTTCTCCTCGATCAGCTCCTTGTCACCAACAAGGATAGAATCAACGATTCCTCTCTCCTTAGCAACCTTAACTGCCTCAAGTACGTGTGTGTCCTGTGCTACAGCAACAGACATCTTCTTGGTGCTGGCAGTCTTGAGCTTAGCTAAAATGTCATCAAAGTTCTTACTCATGATAAAAAACCTCCGTTTTAATTGTTCGATCGAAATAAAATATGAAAAAAGAGTGTTAAACTCTCGCCATATGACAAAAGTTTAACACTCCGAACTTACAATTACAATATTTTTACCAACTTTTCATACTTCAAAAAAGAATTTTTAGAAACCTTCCATTCTGCGCTGTTTACGAAGCTCGCGTCTCTTGATAGCCCCTTCCCACTCAGCCTTCTCATTTTCTGTTTTGACATTAAGTCCATAAGGCACTGTACATGGTGATCCATCGTGATCGATGCACACTTCTGTGAGGTAAGCCCTGTTAAGGACATGTCTCATACCAGTCTTAACATCCTCAACATAAGTATCTACGCGAACTTCCATAGAAGTCTTGCCAACATATGTGATCTTGCCGATCATAACAAGCACATCTCCAAGAAGTGCTCCCTGCTTAAACTGCATGTTATCGATCGCGGCTGTTGCTATAGGATTGCCTGAATGTCTCATGGCAACTGTACCAGCAACCTCATCTATCCACGCCATAAGTGTTCCACCAAAAAGTCTGTTCTCAGCGTTGATATCACCATACTTAACGACCTTGGTCCACTCTGTTATTGAATCCTCCACATTTTTGTTTGCAATCTGTTTGTCAACGTGAAAAACCTTGCCCATACCTTGCACCTCCAAAGTGAGTTTAATACTTTCTCTACATATAATTTTACTCTAAATGCGCCATTGTTTCCATGAAAATGTTACCAGCCACAGTTTTGTGATAGTATATATTTAGCTTGGAAAAAAGCTAACAAAGAAGTGGAGAATAACAAATGTCCAAGATAAGCTTTATTATCCCAATCTATAATACATCTAAATACTTAGATAAATGCGTGGAGTCTGTCTTAAATCAGACTCTTTCAGATATAGAGATAATCCTCGTTGATGATGGCTCTACAGATGGCATATGTCCAAAGATGTGCGACGACTACGCTGCCAAAGATTCCCGCGTAAGAGTAATCCACAAGGAAAATGGCGGTCTCATGTCAGCCTGGATCTGTGGTTCCAAAGCCGCTACCTCTAATTATCTTAGCTTTGTAGACAGTGATGACTGGGTTGATGTTGAAATGGCGGAGTCTCTCTATGCTCTCACCGACAGTTCTTTTGCCACATCAGAAATCATCTCAAGTAATTATATTGTTGAAAAAAACAACGAAAGAAGAAAAGAAACCCAGACGCTTAAACCTGGCGTATATTTCAGACAGGACCTCGATAAGATCTGTGAAGGTCTCCTTGGTGCAGAGATCCGCCCTGTGACTATGTCAAGATGCATGAAGCTCATATCAAAAGAGCTGCTTCTTAACAATCTAAAGTACTGCAACACAGCCATTTCCATGAGCGAAGACGTAAATATTACTCTCCCATGCCTTTGCGACTGTCAGCGCCTCGTAATAGCAGAAGGAAGCTACTTCTATCACTACAGACTTGTAGGCGAATCCATAGTTCACAACTATAATCCAAAGCTTCTTCCAAACCTTGAGCTCACAGACAAGACCTTTAGAGAGATCCTTGCAGATAAAAAAGTTGACGGCTACGAAGCACAGATGGATAGAGAGTTCATCATCATGCTCCTTGTAATCCTCAAAAACGAGCTTCGCTGCCCTGATAAAGACACTGCCGCCCGCGTCAAAAAGATCTTCCTAAGACCTGATATCAGAAAAAAAGTGACATCCACCAAAGTAGATGTCACCTCAAAAGCTAATAAATTGTTATATTACTGCATTAAGCATCCAAATCCTGTAGTAGTAGCCGTAACAAAAGCTATCATCACAGCTTACGACCGAAAGACCAACTAACAAAGGTCTTTCGGCTTTTTTATTTATCTGAGCCAAAAACTTTTTCTTTTAACTTCTTACCAGTAGGTGTTCCAGCAAGTCCGCCAACTGCAGTCTCCTTAAGCGCCGGCACCATAGCATCTCCAACTTCCTTCATGGCATCAAGGCACTCATCCACAGGAATCTTGGCTTTTATCCCTGCAAGAGCCATATCTGCACTTGAAAAAGCTATCATAAGGCCTGACACATTTCTCTTGATACAAGGGATTTCCACAAGTCCAGCCACAGGGTCACACACAAGTCCCATCTGGCTTGAGATTGCAATAGCACAAGCATCTGCGCACTCTGAAGGCGTTCCACCCATAAGCTCCACAAGAGCTGCTGCCGCCATAGCTGCTGCGCTTCCGCACTCAGCCTGACATCCGCCATTTGCTCCAGCGATACTTGCCCTGTTTGCGATCACCATTCCAAAGGCTCCCGCTGTGAAAAGTGACATGATTACGTCATTTTTGTCATATCCCCTGTCCTCATACAAAGTGACAAGGCATCCTGGCAGAATGCCGCAGCTTCCTGCTGTAGGAGTTGCAACGATCTTGCCCATGGAAGCGTTACATCCGGCAACAGAAAGAGCCCTTCCCATTGCTTTGGTCATAAGCTCACCGCTAAGTCCGCCGCCAGTTCTTTTCACATAGTCATTCATAAGAAAGCCCTCACCGCCAGTAAGTCCTGACATAGAGCGCTGTTCCTTCTTAGATCCTGCTTTTACAGACTCCACCATAATGTCAAAGTCTGTCGCCATCTTATCAAAAAGCTTGGAAGGCTCTTTTTCCATGGCCTTTGCCTGGTCTTCCAGCACAAGCTCGCTTATTTTAATATTTCTTTTCTCAGCTTCGCTCACAAGCTCAGCAATAGTCTCATATCTTAGCATATATCCAATTAAATCCTTCTGATCAAGATAGCATTTGTGACATGTTCGATCTGTCTGATATCGTCCACCAGTGTCTCCTGTGGCTGATTGTCGATCTCAATAGTCATGATGGCATCTCCGCCCTTCTCCTGTCTGGAAAGATGGAAATTCGAGATATTAAGATCTGCATGTTCCCAGTGCATAAGATTAGTAACCGCTGCAATTACGCCAGGTTTATCCTCATGCATTACAAGTAACGTATTGTTATCACCATTAAACTCAACAGACATTCCATTGATCTGATTTACAAGGATATTACCTCCACCAATGCTGGCTCCCTGCATGACTCCCTCGGTGCCATCTGTAAGATAATAATGGATCTTGGCAGTATTAGGATGCGCTCCCTTTATATCCTCTTTGAAAAAAGAGTATTCGATGCCTCTTTGAGCTGCGATGGTAAGAGCATCTCTGATCTCAGGAGAATAGCTCTTGTAACCCATGATACCAGCAAGGAGAGCTCTATCCGTACCATGTCCTTTGTAGGTTCTGGCAAAAGAGCCTGAGAGCACGATCTCAACCTTTTTTAGCTGCCTGTCATCTATTAACTTATTAACCACACGTCCCAGTCTCACAGCCCCTGCTGTATGTGAACTTGAAGGTCCGATCATAACTGGTCCGATTATGTCAAAAACATTCATCCGATAAAAACCTTTTTCAATTATTTTGCCAAAGATGAAAGTGGTGTGTAGTCAAATCTCACGTACTTGCTTGTGTCTGCAACTCTGTTGTTGTAGTCTTCCTCCGTTACGTTTTCCCACTCTTCTCCATCATATGTGATAAACCAAGGCTGAGCTTCGTTTTCATAGCCATCGTACTTGGTTCCCCACTGAAGAGTCATCTCTGTAGTATTGTAATCAAGATTGTAAACCATGCTTCCGCTCTCAGCTGCGCCGCCGGAAAACTCATTAACAATAAATGCGTTATCATATACAAAATATCTGTTTCGGGCTGATCCGCTGACTACAAGCTGTGGCTGTCTGTTAACTACTGTATAGATATCATAGACAACGCCCTTAAAGTCGCCTTCTGCAATCTCTCCAACGAAGAGTTCGTCTACACCGTCAAGGTTTACATCAAGATAAGCAAATCCAATTCTATCACCTGCATTACCTTCTGAAAAGGTAGCAACTTCATAAAACTGAGGACTCATATTTTCCTCTTCAAGCTTATTTGCATCCCATCCTTCTGACACAGCTTTTACATACTTATCAAGTACGTCTCCGTAGAGATCTTCACCGTGTATTCCGGCTCCAGCTTTATATGTTGCGCCATTAACTGCCTGAATTGTATTACAGATATCTTTTTCTGCATCTGCGATTCTCTTATAATCCTCAGGCATAGAATAGGATTTATTAAAATCCCACTGAACCTCTGAAGGATAACCTACAACCACGTCGTAGTCCTTGCCATCAGCAGAAACAAGCTCGCCAATCTTAATCTGAGGTCCTCCTGCGTAATCAGGAGTAACTTCTCTTACCCAGACATAAAACTCAAGTCCGCCATAGCCAGCATCCTCGCCTTCCTTGTAAATAACAGATAATGTGTCAGGCTCATTTTCAACTCTACAAATTCCGTCAAACTCTGAGGGGATCGTCATCTGGATAAAATCATTGGAAAAAGTATCACCTTCTACCTGGGCTTCATTTTGAGCCTCCAAAGATTCTTTTTCCGTACTATTTCCTTCTGCATTTGTACCACCAGACGTTCCGCAGGCAGTTGTCAAAACAGTTATCAGTGCTAAAATGATCCAGCTATTCTTTTTCATTTTTCTTTTCCTCATTTAAATTCATGTTTTCCAATATAGTACTATTATACGTTTAAAATGTACCCGTGACAAAAATTAGCAATTTATATCAACCAGGTAACAAGTTGTGGTTAGTGGATAGCGCCATGATACTGTATATTTTATTAAAAGCAAAAAACTACTGACTTTGGGAGGCTAACATGAAAATAAAAACTCTTTTATCAGGTGCTCTGATAGTCACGCTCCTTGCAGGATGTGCAAGCTCTGCCGTGACAAATACTGATCCAAGTGCAAACGTAAGCGCTACTGATAGTACAAATATAGAAGAAAGCGCCAACGATGTCTTAGTTACAGAAGCTTCAAGTTCAGAGGAATCTACTGATGTGCAGGCAGAGTACACTGACTACGCTCCATTAAAAGACCTATGCAGCGATTACTTCACTCTTGGGGTAGGAATAAACGGAAGTAGCCTTGAAAACCAGACCTTAAATATTCCTCACTACATGGAAATGTGCGAGTATCACTTTAACAGCTGCACCATGACAAACCTTATGAAGAGCTGCTACATTCTTGATCAGTTCGGCTCTCAGGCAAATCTCAAAGATGGAAATGAAGAACCTGCTCTTAACTTTGCTTCCATCGATCCTACTTTAAAATGGTGTCAGGAACATGGCATGAAGATGCGCGGTCACACCCTTGTATGGCACACTCAGGCTCCAAACTGGTTCTTTAGAGAAGGCTATACAGACGAAGGCGAATATGTGGATAAAGACACTATGCTCCTTAGAATGGAAAGCTATATTAAGCAGCTGGTAACTCACGTTCAGGAAGAATATCCTGGTGTTGTTTATTGCTGGGACGTTGTAAATGAAGCTGTAGAGCCAGATGCCTGTGACCCTGACAGCTTCTTTAAATGCAGAGTAAAGACCGGAGACGAGCCAAACCCATGGTACGAGACCATAGGCGAAGACTATGTTGAGATGGCATTTACCTACGCTAGAAAATACGTAACTGACGGAGCAAAGCTCTTTTACAATGATTACAACACCTATCAGGAGCCAAAGACAGAAGGAATCTACGCTCTATGCAGTCGCCTTAAAGAAAAAGGACTCATCGATGGTATTGGAATGCAGGGCTACTGGGGAATTGACTATCCCAAGGACGAAGCTATCAAAAAAGCCATCGAGAAATTTTCAGAGCTTGACCTTGAGATTCACGTAACTGAGCTTTCCATCGGAATTGACAACGAAACCGACGCTCTTATTGAAAAACAGGGTGAAAGATACGGCGAAGTATTTAAGCTTCTCCACGATATGGACAAAGAAGCTGGCGGCCCAGCAAACATCACTAATGTAACATTATTTGGACTTGTGGACCACTACAGAGATGGTGATACAACAAATACTCGAATCTTTGATATGAACTATGATCCTAAGCCAGCGTATTTCAAGATAAAAGAGGTTATGGAGAACTACTGATTTTTTACATAAAGAAATGCCTAAGCAGTGGATGTTATCCTTCCTACTTAGGCATTTTCTTATAAGTTCTTTTCTTTTACCATTTTAAGAGCCCTTAATGACGCCAGTTCATCTTCATTAAATGAATATAGCTCTTCTCTGCTGATCCACTTAAAGTCAATAGTTTCTCCTTTTTGAAGTACCACGCTATCTTTTTTTGCATCAGTTTCACAGAAATAAATCACATAAAGAGACCTGTTTTCATCTTGTACAACTCTTCCAATCTCTTCTATTTTCCCTGTGACACCTGTTTCTTCTGAAAGCTCTCTTTTAGCGGCGCCTAAAGGTTCCTCACCTTTAAGAGCTGACCCACCTGCTGTAAACTCCCATTGTCCGCCATGCATTTTCTTAAAATCACGCTGCATCATAAGATAAGTGCCATCAACATGCTTAACCGCTATATCTACAACAAGATGATACTGTCCCTCAGGAATCCCCTCGCCTCTTACAAGAGTCTCACCAGGTATCCTTGTAAAATCTCTATTATAAGCATCCCAAAGCTCTATTCCCTTTATGTGCTCTTTGATATACTTGTCTGCTGCCTTTAAGATATTTCTAACTCCATCATATTCAAGAGTCTTAAGCGCATCCTCAAGATTAAGAACCTTGATAGACCTAACTTCATCAGGCCTTACAATACAAGGCTCTTCATCTAGATACTCAGCAAGAAAATATACAATCTGCCTTGTAACATCTGGCCTCTCTCTGGGTACATATTCATCAACCATCCTAAAATTCTGGATAAGGTCAAGCTCAAGTCCTGTCTCTTCCTTTATCTCACGGATTGCTGTCTGTTCCTCATTTTCACCCTCTTCAACATGTCCCTTGGGAAGGCTATGAAATCCTGAATCTTCCTCGATTATCACGTAAAAGATCTGTTCTCTTCGTATAGTAAAAACAATTGCCCCGCATGACTTCTCTATCATGTAACCACCTCATTATTCAGTCATCTCTTATTAGTTTTAGTGTCAAATTTTTATTATTTTACCAACCTGTAGCTGTTCAAGCTTGTCCCCAAGAATATCTTTAAGAATATGATAAGCTCTATTCATGGTGCAATGACCAGTACAAACGTAATCAATACCAGTGCTGATTATACCCTCAGCAAGAGTCTTTACCTCCTCTTCTGATTTATTGTATAAATGGAAACCTCCAATAAGTCCATAGATATGCTTGTCAGGAAATGTTTCTTTTACTTCGTTTATGATATTAACAGCACCTCCATGAGAACAACTGTTAATGATCACAAGCCCCTTATCAGTATCAATTACAACGCTCTGTTCATGTGAAAAATCATCTGGCTTCCAGCCCTTCTTTGTACGAACATACATCATTTCTCTTTTTCCAATGGCTTCCAATCCTGGAGTCTTGTGAGGAATAAGATAAACGCCTTCACAAAGCTTGTAATCACCTGATACGAATTTGAGTCTGTCGGGATTTCTCTTGATGATATGTCTTGGAAGGCCAATATAAAAGTGGAAAATGAACTTCTTGTGGTAACAGTTCTCCGCTGCTGATTCTCTTAAATAAAAATTAGCTTTATCATTGTGATCAAAGAAATACTGAAGTCCGTTAGAATGATCATAATGAGCATGACTGATAGCGCCATAGTCTACATCTGCAATATTAAGACCAAGCTTTTCCATATTCTTTGCAAAAAGATTAGACGCACCAGTATCTATAAGTACATTATTTTCACCGCATTTTGCATGGATGCAAAGTCCCCATTCTCCCTGCAGGTCTTCATTTGAAATATTATCAACAACTACTGTAAGTTTCGTCTCCATAACTTTCCCCTCGTTTATTTTTCATACACCATCAGCATATCACAATATGTTCCATTTTTACTAGCAAGCAAAAAGGTACTATATATTTCTTTTCACACATGTGATAACGTCATATTAGAAATACTTCTATTTTGATATGAGAATAAAGAAGGAGAATACTAATGAAAAAGAATATACGTACCGTTTTATTGGGAGAACTTTTGCTTTTTATTGCAGTTTTTTTGATCAGTACACTTGGAACCAACTTTGATTTTTCAGTTATGGCATGGTTTTTTGACTTGCCTTCGCTGCTAGTTATTATACTTACACTGATTCCCGGTCTCATCATCATAGGAGAGTGGAAAGATTTCTTAAAGTCTTTCTCTGTAGGAATAAAAGAATACAGGCTCCTTGAGTTAAAAAATATCATTGAAGCAGTAGGTGCTGCTCAGAAACTTGTTGTCTTTGGATCTCTGTTTGCTATCATAATATCAGCAATACTCGTTATGGGAAATATCTCCAAGCCAGAAGCAATTGGCCCTAGACTTGCTATCTGCTTCCTTGCAGGCTTTTATGCAGTTATTATAGAGTTCTTTCTTCTCCCTCTTAAGCTTAATGCTGAGCGCAAAATGAATGAAGAAATGGATATGGAAAATGATTGATTCTGGAATCACGAAAGCACAATATCTGAATATCGCCCGTAATTTTGGGCTTACCACAAGGGAACTCGAACTCGGCTACCTAAAAGTAGCCGGGTTTTCCAATCGTAGAATCGCTTATATGCTCGGCATTTCAGAGCAGACAGTCAAAAATCATTTCACACACATCTATGAAAAAGCCTGGGTACCAGGAAAAAAGGAATTTATAGAACTTTTTAGACAGGATAGATAAAATCTTATGCAAAAAGCTAATAAAAAAAGCATTATCGGACTCATCATATTTAGTTGCTTCCTGATTATTGCCGCCACATGTGGAAAAATACTCAGCAGATTTGTTTACGAAGACCATCTTGATGAGCCGCTTATCACAGTTGATGATAGTGAGATAACTTTAAGAGAATTTGGATATTACATATATTTAGTTGAAGAGTTTGTTCAAGATCAAGCTCTTTTGTATGATCCTGAGAACCCAAAGCATTGGTGGAATACTCATTTTTCCGCAGGTTTGGATTCTCAGTTTGTTTGTGACTATGCCAAGAAGTACGCTGTAAACAGCTGTATATCAGACGAGATTTATTATAAAAAAGCTCTTTCTGATGGTGTTGTACTAAGTAGTGAGGAAGAAAAACAAGCTATAGCCGAAGCTGAGATGATCTTAAACAGCATGAATGGTTATCAGCTTGCTAAGACAGGTGTAGATAAAAATATCCTGATCAACATGAGAATAAAACAAACTATCGCAAGGAAATACTCCAACAATCTTGCAAAAGTCCTGAACTTCACTGGATACGCTGATTCTCCGGAAAAGCTGATGAACTGGGATGGAGCATATTATCAGGAAAACATTTTACCGGGACATTCAGTTATTACCAATGATAAAGTTTTGGATAAAATAATGCTTGGAACTATAACCGTAAATTATCAGTAAGCAGTTTATTCTTTATATCTGACTGTCTACAGTGCTGCCCCAAGGGAAAGGTCAATACTTTTTTATAATCTTCCAAGCACTCAGAAGCTTTTCCATACTCCAGGCAGCATTGGCGGGACTTGTAGATGGAAGACATATTGCTGGTCTTTTGATTACAGGCTCCATATACTTTTCATAATACTTAAGTGCCGTTTTACCATTGACATATATTGCCTTGATATCCGCTGTATTTAAGATAACGCTTAGATCGTTCGGTACTACATTAGTGATGCTGGAGTCCGATGATCCTTCAATATCGCAGGATTGTATCACATCCCATACTGCAATCTTGTTCCTTATCAAAAGAGCTTTCTTCTCCTCAATCGTCCCTGGCTCTTCCTCTTCGAATACTCCGGAAATCACCTTCCAAAATCTATTCTGCTTATGCCCATAGAAAAATCCTTCTTCTCTTGATTTAACAGAGGGAAAACTTCCCAGAATAAGTATTTTTGAACTCTTATCATATATTGGTTCAATTGGATGTATAACCATAATTAAGTCTCCCCTTCCCCCATCCAACATATATGCAAACATTCTTGGATAAAACATCCAAGAATGTATCAACCAATCCAATTAAGTGCGACTTTCGCCGCAAGGATTGGTTGACTCTTGAATCATGTTCTTACGAAACCCGCAGCAAGTGCGTGTTTCTGCAATTCCATCTATGAATACATACTATTCTATAGTACAAGATGGCAACAAAAAAGAGAACCGCAAACTAATACGATTCTCTAATGTTTACTGCCGGCGACCGGGATCGAACCGGTACGGGTATCACTACCCACGGGATTTTAAGTCCCGGGCGTCTGCCAATTCCGCCACGCCGGCATTCTACCATATTTAATTGGTAAAAAATTCGCGATATGCCTAAACATATCGCGAGTGGGGCCTACAGGGCTCGAACCTGTGACCCTCTGCTTGTAAGGCAGATGCTCTCCCAGCTGAGCTAAGACCCCTAATTAAAATAACTGGGTAATGATTTCAATACAGAAACCTAGTGGAGATTCAGGGACTTGAACCCGGGACCGACCGGTTATGAGCCGGTTGCTCTAACCAACTGAGCTAAATCTCCTGAGTGACTCCGACGAGAATCGAACTCGTGTTACCGCCGTGAAAGGGCGATGTCTTGACCGCTTGACCACGGAGCCGTATCAGACCGTAGTAACAGTCTTTTTTTAGCTCCCCCTGTCGGACTCGAACCAACGACACTTCGGTTAACAGCCGAATGCTCTACCGACTGAGCTAAGGAGGATTATTAAAGATACTATATATACAAAATGCCATGCTACTGCATGGTCCTTTTGCTTTGTACCTTCAAAACCGAACACTGATATCTAAATCCATTTTCCTATACTTGCGTTTTGGATAAGCCCTCGACCTATTAGTACACATCAGCTGAACACGTTACCGTGCTTACACCTTGTGCCTATCTAACCTCGTACTCTCCAAGGGGTCTTACTGCCGAAGCAGGGATATCTCATCTTGAGGGGGGCTTCACGCTTAGATGCCTTCAGCGTTTATCCCTTCCGGACGTGGCTACCCAGCCTTATGCATCTGGCGATGCAGCTGATACACCAGCGGTCCG
>NZ_FRDH01000009.1 GCF_900143205.1 Butyrivibrio hungatei DSM 14810
GGATGTCTGTTCTGAAGCTGTCAGCAATCTGCTGATATATAGGAATTCCTGAATTCTGTGATATCTTCATCTCTTTTCCCCTTATGTATTGTTGCAACTGTTTATGTGTTATATATACACCCATAACAGTCTTATGTCAACAGTATAAAAAATTTAATTTTTATGTTGACATATTTTTTTGATTGGTATAATATAACTATTGCTGTCGCGCAAGCGACTTTACATATATGCGATAGTGGCGTAGTTGGTAACGCGCGACCTTGCCAAGGTCGAGACCGCGGGTTCGAGCCCCGTCTATCGCTCTAAAAAAGGACATCCGGTTGGATGTCCTTTTTTCGTGTGTGGACCAAGGGGACGGGGTTAGTGGGTCATTTTTCAAATGACCCACTAACCCCGTCCCCTTGGTCCATTTACGCCCCCATCACGAGCACTTTTCTTTTTCTTTCAGCTTCTTCTTGTTTTCGTACATAAGCGCATCTGCTTTTTCGAAAACCCTTGCTACATCCTTTTCGCCATTGTACCGAGCCATTCCTGCAGCTATTACCACATCATCTTTCTGTCTGTTTTCTCCATTTGTTCTTTCCCATACCTGCATTATCTTTTCAATGTTATGGTAACTTCTTCCTTGCGAAATAACGATGAACTCATCTCCACCCACTCTATATACCGGGCAATTCCTGAATACCTTACATATAATATCACAGCCTCTTTTTATGTACTTATCACCTTTCTGATGTCCGAGATTATCATTAACTTTTTTTAGACCGTTTATATCAAGCACGATCAGAGCAAATTCCGGAGCCCTGTTGTCTTTGATCATGGCATTTATCTGTTTCTCTGTATTCAAATACGCATTTCTGTTCTTTACTCCGGTAAGTGCATCTACATTGGCTTCATTACGGGCTTTAAGTATCATCTGCTCTGTTTGTTGTCTTTGTATTGTTGCATCTGTATCATCACTAATGCCTACTATCAGCTTCTTTTCGCCTTTCTCTTCCACAAACACAGCCTTGAGAAGTGCATACTTTATTTCCCCTTCATAAACAAACCTATATTTTAGAGTAAATGCGCCATCTTTCACAATCCTTTTTACAATATTATCTTTATTGAATTGACTATTAACATACTCCATATCTCCCAGTGTTACATATCCTCTTCTGGAAGAGATAAAATAATTAAAGAAATCCTCTCCTTCTGGTACTTCTTCATTTGTTTTGTTATCTGCCTTTTTTCCATTAACTTTTATGTAGTGATCATTTTCCAGATCCACAACAAAGATTGTGATATAGTTTTCAGATAAGGCCACCAGTCTTGAATATGAACGGTTTTCCTCTTCTATCCTTTCAATCTTCTGTCTCTCTTTCATCTGAGCATTGATATTGCTAATACCAATTATGATGCTGTTACCCTTCATTTTTATCTTTACGATCTTCATATGTACATAAACAGGTCTCCCTCCCTTATTTATGCGATATGACATTGTGAAGGCGCCTTCGGTGTTCAACGCTTTTTCGATATTCTCCTTGGTAAATGCTTCGATAAAATAATCCCTGTCTTCTTCGTAAATCTCTAGCCCAGCCATTTCCCTAGCATTCTCAAAAAAGCCATTTCCGTGCCGTTCTATAGCAAGATCGTCGTAAACATCTCCGGAACCATATTCAATGTATTTCTCTGTGTCCAAATCTACATAAAACAGATTGATATAGTCAGATGAAAGAGCCTGGGCTACATAAGAATAAGTAAGCGCCTCTACACCTGTATCTTCGCTGATTCCCAAAATGGCCACTATTAAAGCCTTTACTCCCGTAACAGGATTAATTGCGACCCTTCTGATCAAAATATGCATGACGGCACCAGAAGCTGATCTTTCATCTATGATGATCCTTTTTCCGTCTTTTGCACACTGCACTAGCGCATTACAGAAGGCTGCTCCTCTTCTCTTACGCATTATCTCTATATCTGCAACGCCACCTATATCATATCCCCCAAATGTTTTTTCAAAATATTGTTTATATGGCTTGTTTGACCTTACGATCCAAAAGCTATTTTCATTAATCTCAACGATAGCCATTGGCAAGGTGTCAAAATAGTTAGTTAGTAATTCCTCATCTCCTTCTGCAGACATGTGTAAGTCATATAGACTTATCTTTCCAATTGTTGTGTAATAATCTGATTCCTTTGGATTCTCAAATCCAATCTTCATTCCTTTGGCAAATCGCTCAAAACCCCTTTCTAAGGACAGCGGTTCACTGTAATGATAGCCCTGAAGTTTAGTACATCCCACTTCTTTTAAGAATTCCACCTGCTCTACTGTCTCTACGCCTTCTGCCACTGTTTCAATTCCCAGGGCACAGGCCATCTTGATCAGCTCCGTCATGATGATCTTACTGGCGTCGCTGTCGTTAAATCTTTTCATGAATTGCATATCAAGCTTGATAGTATCAAAGTGTATCTCCTGAAGCAGTTCTGGTGAAGAATAGCCGCTTCCATAATCGTCCATCCACACTTTGTAACCAAGTTCATGAAAACGCTCTATCTGCGTCTTCATATAGTCAATATCGATTCCTACAGCACTTTCAGTTATCTCTATTGTCAGAATCTCTCTTGGAATTTTTGCTTCATTTACCAGCTTCGTCAGTTCATCTACTATATCGCATATGTAAAAATCCGTCCTTGAAATATTGATCGACTGCTGCCCAATAAAGATTCCTTGCTCCGACTGGATCTTAACCTTTTCAATTACCTTTTTGGCTACATATAGATCAAGTTTATTGATCAGTCTGGCGTCCTCAAGGATCGGAACAAAAACTGATGGCAAGATCATGCCATGTTTTGGGTCATCCCACCTTGCGAGGGCTTCTTCATCGCTTACTTTTCCATTAGCAGCACGGATCATAGGCTGGTAAAAAACCTTTATCCAGCCTTTTTCTAATGCTTTATCAAGATTTGTAACGATATATTCTTTTTCTTCTGATGCTTTAAGCATCTTTTCATCAAAATAACTGATACAGGAATAATAATTGTTCCTAACCGCATCACAGGCCATTTTTGCTCTATCGCAGGCTATACTTGGAATAACTCTATCTTTGAAAGGTCTATATACTCCTATCCTCATAGGAATGCTCCTGCCTTCATTCAGTTCTTTTACATCATTCAGGAGATTCTCTAATTTCTTTTCCAGTCCCGTTACGCTGGTATACGCACAAAAATGATCCCCTGCAAACCTACCACAATTATGACGCCCAAAATTCTTTGCAAGCATTCTTCCACATTCTGTCAGGAGCTTGTCACCTTCGGCAAAGCTATATTTCTGATTAAAGCCTTTCATTCCGCAGAGATCAAAATACAACATACATGGCTGATCTCCCTCTCTTCGCATTTCCTTACTACCATGGGCAGCCAGTTCGAAGAAATAGCTCATGTTGGGGAGTCCTGTAAGATAGTCATGGTTAAAATAATACCGCTGCGATCCCTCATGAACTGCTTTGGAAATAACGTCTGTATATGTGTCACTGCTGTCACTTTCAATATATGGCCCTTCATTAGCAAACCACGCATTTATCAGATCCACACCCTCTTCTTTGTGGATCAGGGCTGCATGAAATCTGAATACCATATACCTTCCACCTACATTCTTCCTGTACATGGTCTTGACTTCTTTTTCTATCATCACACGCCTGTACATATCTGTCATCCTCTCCAGATCATCAGGATGACATCCGGTATGCACGTCCTTGTCAAATACCGCATAAGCCTCTTGCATGTCAGTAAAGCCAAAAAGTTCGCACAGTCCTTTGGTAATCGCTATCGCCACTGTTCGATCACCCACTCGCTGAAAAACACCAAATGGAATCAGGCTATTCTCTATTAGTTTTCTCTCTACATCGCTATACTGATATCGAGTCATAGACACCTCAAACAAAAGAAATAAAAATCCAATCCAACCCGCACTACTTTGCAATAAAATGTTATCGTATTACCGTAAGCCATTCAATTTTGAAATTATTAAATATTTCTAATATCTTTTGTGTCTTTTCTGAGCCTTTTGAGACAATGGATTCTTTAAAAAACAAATCGGATGCCCTATTTGAGCATCCGATTTCTTATCTTGATTATAATATTACTTAAAAACTATCTCTCTTTGTATTTGATAACTTATGAAAAACAGCATCGTATCTACTATTATCTTGATCACTGTATCATTTCCACCTGTTAATCTATGGAACAGTGTAACAAGGAAAGCACTCATGAGTACCTGGCACACGGCAAGTGCCGCATACTTAAATCCACTCCTATGAAGCTCTGCTTTGGACTTAAATACGACTCTTTTGTTCATCCCAAAGTTCCATATAGCTGATATTACCCTTGCTGTTACAGTCGCAATTGAAATGTAGATATCACTTCCACCAAAACTTCCCTTAATGAGTTTGACCATAAGTGTGAAAAGAGCTATATCGATAAATGCTGATGACAGTGAAGAAAAGATAAATTTTCCAAACTGAGCATAAATCTTGATAGAGTCCCTAAGAGGATTGAAGTGTGAGCTCTTATTTTCATCAATGTATATGGTCCTTATTGGAACCTCAATGATAGGAATTCCCAGCTCTTTACACATAAGGATCTGCTGCATCTCATACTCATATCTTTCACCTTCTGCATTTACAAAGGTAGTTATAAGGTCCTGCGGAATAGCACGAAGTCCTGTCTGTGTATCGCTTAGCTTAATGCCACACAACAGTCTCATGACCCATCTTGTTATGGTATTTCCAAGAAAACTCCTAAGCGGAACTCCCTCTTCTTTGAATCTTCTACATCCAAATATAACAGAGTCAGGATGTGCTATCATCTCCTCTGCGCACTTAAATGTATCTTCTGTAGAGTGCTGTCCATCGCTATCTACTGTGATAACGCCCGGAACCTCCGGATAATTGTTGCGAATATGATTAAGGCCTGTCTTTATTCCTCTTCCCTTTCCCATGTTCACACAATGTCTAAGTACATCACATCCGTACACATTTTTGAGCTCATCAAAGAAATGTCTATGCTCTTCTGATGATCCATCATCTACACATACTATAGTGCGAAATCCAGCTTCTTTAAGCTTTTTTACTAGCTCTATTATCTTGTTATCCGGATTAAGACTTGGAATTAAAATAGCCGCATCTGTCGGTCTTTTTGTCATACATATCCTTCCACTAACACACTACTTATCTTGACTTTTCATAACTGTAACTTATAATAAATAGTGCATTTATGCATTATTCGGGGCATGGCTCAGCTTGGTAGAGCGCTGCGTTCGGGACGCAGAGGTCGCAGGTTCGAATCCTGTTGCCCCGACTTTTTTATTGTTCTTTTTCTTCTGATTTTACTTCTTCTGTAGCTGTTTCTTCAGTATTTTCCTCAGTCTTTTCTTCAGCCTTATCCTCTTCCGGATCTTTCTCCGTTAAATCCTCAAGCAGAATTGTCATCATATCATCATTAGTTGGGTTCTTAAGAGTTGCAACTCTTCTAGCCTGATTGGTAATGATTGTCTCAAAGAGATTTCGAACTTCTCTTGCATTTGCAAAATTGTCGATATTCTCGAGCTTTTTAGCTGTAATAAGAGCTCTGATTTGGTGCTTGATCTCCTCATCAACCTTATAGTCATACTTGTCGCAATTCATGTAAAAGATCTTTTCAAGGTCATCAAGTTCATAGTCAGGAAACTCAATGTACTTGTTGAATCTGGACTTAAGGCCTGGGTTACTGTCTATGAATTTCTTCATAGGCCCTGTGTATCCTGCTACGATAACAACAAAGTCATCTCTGTTATCTTCCATTGCCTTAAGGATAGTATCAATAGCCTCCTGGCCAAAGGCATCATCCTTCTGAGCAAGTGAATAGGCTTCATCGATAAAAAGGACTCCGCCCATAGCTTTTTTTATCTGCTCCTGAGTCTTGATTGCTGTCTGTCCAACATAGCCAGCTACAAGCCCTGATCTGTCAACTTCTACAAGCTGTCCCTTAGAAAGAACTCCTATCTGTTTATAGATTCTTGCTATAATCCTGGCAACTGTTGTCTTACCTGTTCCAGGATTACCTGTAAATACAAGGTGAAGTGATACAGGTACCGATTTAAGTCCCTGCTCTTTTCTTGCCTTTTGAACCTTTACGAATGATGCAAGTTCTTTTACATCAGCCTTGATAGTAGAAAGACCGATGAGACCCTCAAGATCCTCCATAGGGTCTGTCTCCGGCTCTTTTTCCTTCTCGGGCTCTTCATTAACGGCATTGTCAGGAACCGGGCTTGATTTCAAAATCTCTTTTGCCTCTGCAAGGGCATCCTGAGCGTTCTTTACCGCATCATCTGTCTTTTCTTTTTTGGTCACATCTATGGTCTTGGGAGTGCTAGCAAAAAAATCGTTGTACATGCTCCCCAAAAAATCTCTATCCATATTACCCCCAATTTGTAAATATGATAAAAGGCGGCATTTAACCATAAAGGTAATACCGCCTTGTAATACTTTCCTTATTAGTCGTTAAGGAACCATCCACCTCTTGAGAGGAATGTTCTGTTTGTTACAAGTGCATTTACGTCATGTCCGATTATTTCTGACGCCTTAGCCTTATATGTAGCAGCCTGTGCAGTTCCAAGGTACTTGTAGAAATCATAAGACATCTTCTTGGATCCATCGAGGTTCTTAAGCCCCTGAGCGATATGGCTCTCCATCTCGTGAGCATCATCCGTCTCTCTAAAAAGGATGAAGCTTGTGATGTATGGATTGTTCTCTGCCATTGTGTAAGCATATGTGATTGAAGCTGCCTGTGCATCCTCGCCAAAGCTTGATGTGAAGCCGATCTCTGAAAGCGCGATGTTTCTTACATTACCATTTGGTCCGAGCATCTCTGGTCTGCACATATAATCTGTAAGTATGTAAATGTTCTCCATTGTGATATAAGGAGTTGCAAGTGTTGTATTTACATACTGTGCCTGCTGCTTCCAAGCATATGGATCAAAAAGTGGTGCGTTGTAAGGATGAACTGAAAGTGACCAGTCTACGTTACCTTCACGGTTCATGTAGTAGCTGAATCTATCAAGATACTCTTTTGAAAGGAAGCATCCTGGATTAGACTTTCTGTTCCATTCCTGGTCGAATGATGTATAAATTCTGGCATTAGCATTAACTGCCTTGATCTCGTTGTAGAAAATACGGAATGCCTTAACATACTCACTAACGTTGAGCTCGATGTTTGTTGAGTTCATGTAGTACCATTCTGTTCTGGCATTTACTTCGTTACCAACTACCCAGTTATCAACTGTTCCGTATGCTCCGCCTGAATATCTCTGAGCAAGGAATGCTGCGATAGCCTTGATATGCTGTGTACCGCCATCCTCGTCTGTGTTCATAGCGTAACCTGGGCAAACATGAGCATCTCTTGAAAGAGGATGGATAAGGTCTGCACCAGCTGCTGTCTTGTTATTGAGAACAGTCATTGTAAGCTGGAAGTTATTGAGTGAGCACCAGCGAACAAATCCGTCATACTGTGCAAGTGCTGCTGTGTTGAACTGATATGTTGCACCATTATATGTGAATTCTGTTGTTGGCTGTGCTGGATCTGATGATGGTCCTACGATATCGCCCATGTAAAGGTTATAAACCATCTGTGCAACACCAAGATCTTTGAATGTAGCTGCATCAGCAGTGTTAGGAAGGATACCCTTCATACCGTGATCGTTACGAGCTACTGTCTTGGTCGCGATTGCTTCTGGGTTTGTGATGTAATGTTCATCACTTACCTGAATCATTGAACCGCCGCTCTTAACTGCTACAAGGAACTTCTTACTGAGGTTTGACTCAGCTGTGTAATGATTAAGTGGGAATGTAAATGTTGCATTAGAAGCTCTCTCTGTTGTTGCAACTACTTTTCCTACTGTTCCGTCCTGATATACTTCATCAGCATAGAGGTAATACTTTCCATCGTCTGATGATGGAAGTGAGCTGGCAGATACGTTAACTACTACGTTGTCGCCTGAGATAGTACATGAATTGATCTTAACAACTCTGCCTGCCGCCTCAGCAACTTCCCCTGCTCCATGATTTACTATACTATAGCTGCCTGTTGCAGTTAATACTGTAACTGCTGTCAAAGCCGCCATAAAAATCTTTTTAAGTCTAATATTTCTTTTCACAACATCCCTCCATAAAATATGACTTACTCTCAATAATATACCCAATTAAGCGCATTTTATCAAGCTTTGACTATTGCCTCTGCAAATGCTTCCACTGCATCTTCATCGCTGGAATGAAGCGCACTCTTTATTGTCAACACGTTTTCGAGTATTGTCACATTTTTAAGGTTTTGTAATTTTTCTGTCATAAGTTTTCCAGTAACTGGTGCCCAGGTTCCATTCTGCGCAAGGGCAAAAGTCCTGTTCTGGACGCCAAGGGCGATCATATCATTTAAAAAACTCTCCATCGGAGGATAAATGCCATTGTTATAAGTAGGGCACATGATTACTACCTTGCTGCAGCGCCACACTTCGCTGATCAGATAGGATACATCTGTACCAGATACGTCATAGACCTTGATATTCTTATTTGTCTTTTCTCTTAGCTTGGAAGCCACTACCTCTGCCGCACTCTTTGTGTGTCCATAAAGACTTCCATAGACCAAGAATATTGAATCTTCTTCTGGCTGATATGTGCTCCACTTCTCATATTTATCAAGGAGCCACTTAATATTTTTTCTCCAAACAGGTCCATGAAGTGACATGATCATCTGGATATCAAGGCCTGCTGCCTTTTTAAGAACAGCCTGAACCTGCATTCCGTATTTTCCAACGATGTTTGCATAGTATCTTCTTGCGGACTCCAGAAAATCTTTTTCATAGTCGTATTCATCTGCAAAGATTCCGCCATCTAAAGCTCCAAAGGTTCCAAATGCATCCGCAGCAAAAAGCCCCTTCGAAACGTCGTCATAAGCCATCAAGACTTCTGGCCAGTGGACCATAGGTGCTGCGATGAAACTAAAGGTATGCTTACCTGTAGATAATGTATCTCCCTCTTTCACCTCTAACTTGTTAAAAGAAGCTGCTTCTGGGAAGAACTGCTCCATGATAGTAAAGGTCTTGGCACTGCCAACCACCATTACTTCCGGGAAAAGACTTACCACTGTACTGATAAGCGAGCAATGATCTGGCTCCATATGAAGAACCACAAGGTAATCAAGCTTCCCTCCTGCAAGCGCTTCTTTTAAATTCTCAAGATACTGGTCAGATACAGTAATATCTGCAGTGTCAAACACCGCTTTTTTCTCATCATCGATAAAGTAGCTATTGTAGGATACGCCCTCAGGAATAGGAAAGATGTTTTCAAATCTCTCTAGCCTTCTGTCACTTCCTCCAATCCAGTAAATATCTTCTGTCACTTTCTTAATATTGTTCACTTTCTTTCCCTCCGTCTTTTTATTGTTTGAATTCAAGGATCGTCTTTTCAACCACCTTGATATCAATTGGCTTGGTCACATGTGCATTCATTCCTGCATCAAAAGCATGTTGCACGTCATCAGCATAGGCATTGGCAGTCATTGCAATAATAGGTATTCTTTGAGCCCACTCGGTTTCGAGGCTTCTGATTGCTGCCGCAGCTTCATATCCGTTCATTACAGGCATTTGAATATCCATAAGGATCATATCATAATCGCCTTCTTTTGCCTCTTTGAACATATCTACAACTTCCTGACCGTTGCAGCCTCGCGTAACTGTTGCGCCTTCCATATTCATGAGTTCTATAAGAATATCTGCATTGATGTCATTATCTTCTGCTGCAAGGAACTTCATTCCCTGAAGCGGATTAACAACTTCTTCTTTGTTATCTGTACCAGCGGCTCTGCTGGTAATGTCTTCAAATATCTGCTTAAGATTGGAGACAAACAGCGGCTTTTGAACTATTTCATTGGCGCCTGCTGCCTTTGCATCATCTTCTATTGCTGCAAAGTTCTCTGCCATCACAAATATCAGACTGTTGTTTCTTCGGTCTTTTGACCTGATCTCTCTGATGAGCTCTGCTGCTGTCATATCGCTCAATATATCATTTATGAGTATCAGATCCACGAGTTTACCTGCACTATTACAATTTTCTATCGCATGGATCGCTTCAAATCCGTTCTTAGTATCAAGGATCTCTATCTTGTCAGCCTCAAATGCTGCTCGCAGCTGCTCTGTCTGCGTACGATTCTCTGTTACAAACATTACAGTGCTGATTCCATGGCCTTTCCAGAAATCTACATCGTTCTCATCTACAGCTTTAAGTCTAAGGTTAACAATGAAGGTACTTCCCTTTCCTTCTTCACTCTCTACCCTGATAGTTCCTCCCATGAGCTCTACAAGGCTCTTGGTGATAGCCATTCCAAGTCCTGTTCCCTGAATGCTCTTTGTGGCTCCTGTCTCCTCTCTTGAGAAGGCATCAAAGATCTTGTCGATATATTCAGCCTTCATTCCTATACCATTATCTTTGACAGTAAACTCCACATTTTGGAAGCCTTCTGAAGATGAAGGTGTTTCTTTTATGCGGAATTCGATCCTTCCGCCCTCTGGAGTGTATTTGATGGCATTTCCAAGAATATTCATGAGTATCTCGTTAATCCTCTGCTTGTCGCCCATGAACATGTCATGTTCCATCTCTTCTATATTTACGATGTATTCCTGATCTTTTGCTTTTGCCTGGAAGCTGATGACCGAGTTGATCTCCTCAAGCAAAAGACCTATTGCCATCTCTTTAATATCAAGAGTAGTTTTTCCACTCTCAATCTTACTCATATCAAGTACATCATTCAATAATCCAAGAAGGTTATGCGAAGCAAGACTTATCTTGTGTGTATACTCTTTTACCTTATCCGGATCGTCAGCATGCTTTTCTATCAGCAGATTAAAGCCAGTAATAGCATTCATAGGCGTCCTAAAGTCATGGGACATATTTGCAAGGAAGCTTGTCTTTGCCTTATTAGCTGTCTCTGCGGCATTAAGCGCTTCCTGAAGCTGGTGATTTCTCTTTATTTCCTGGGTTCTGTCATAAAGAGCTATGGCCATTCGTTTTCCGCCATCGTCATAGGTACATATTACGACGCCTCGGTAAAAGAGCTGCTCTCCTGTTTTTACGTTCTCAAATTTGATCTCTTCGAGGATGATGGCTTCGCCTGACTTGATGCTACTCATGATGATATTATCAAGTCTGTCTGCTCCTTCAGCTTTATGGGCAGTAGCTATGCTTCTTACATCTTCCTTCAACGTATCAAGCGAAATTCCGAGTACTGTTTCAGCATTGGATGTAATGAAATTACATGTATAATTCTCTACGTTTACTACTGCAAGTATATCGTTATTTCTTTCTACTACGAAATCAAAGAGCCATTCTCTATAATGTATATCACTTTCCTTAGCCAAAAGATCTGCCTTATTTCTGCGATTGATCTCCTCAACCATGTCATTTAACTTGATAGCCATGGCCTGCATGGAATCAGAAAGTTCACCAATCTCATCCTTGCCTTCGTCGTTGATCCTGACATTGAGATTTCCTCTTTTGATCTCATTGGCTGCGTCATTGAGTCTTATGATCCTGTAGCTCAGTCTTCTTGAGAACAGTGTCGCTATGACATAAGCAATTATAAAGATAACTCCCGCTATAACAATATCTGAACTAAGAAGTGAGAATACGTCAGCAACCATCTCATTTCTGTCAACATAGTAGTAAAGTTTCCAACCGTTTGAGATCTCGTTTGATTCCAAAAGGAAATATTTGTCACTGACAACAAAACCTTCGCTATCTTTTTCCAATTTTTCATCTCTGATGTCCTGAATGACTGCATCATCTAAAGCTTCATCATTTAGCTTTTTCTGGCCAACAATATTCCCCTCTTCATCGATCAGCAGTATTCCGTTATTTAGATAGCTGGACTGATTGATGATACTAAAGAAATTATCCTTCTTGAGTTTGAGGGTTGCCATTCCAATAACCTTGGATGATGTATTTACATCCAAAAGGGCTTTGACTATATAGATTTCTCCATCATCATCAACCATCCACATTGTGTCGTATTCATCATGGCATTTTTCATACCATTTCTTGATAGTCTCATCTGTCGGCTTACTGATAAACTCACCAATATGGCTTTGTTCCAAGAACTCTGAGTAAAGTTTAATATTCTCAATATTGGAATCACTACCAATGAAGTACCAGATAAGCGGCTCTATGTTATCTGTCATTTCCTCAGTGATAGAGAATGGATCCTCTTTTGCATGTTCGATCTTGTATCTAAGTGCTTCTTCATAGGAAAAGAACTTAAGTACATCGCTTTCTCTTTTAGCATTATTATCAAGACCATTGGAAATAACGTTGACACCGCCCTGGATTGACACCTTAGTCTGAGCATTAAGGTTATTTCTGGCTAAGATATATGAGTAAAGGCCCAGGATGACTATAGGTATTACTATAAGAAACAGAAATACCATCCTAAGCTGTGTTTTGATCTTAATATTTTCTAACCTTGCAAGCTTCTGATTTCCCATTTATTACCCTCACCACAAAGTTATTTTTCCTTCAGTAATTTTTTTACCTTTATATCAACCTGCATAAGCGCCATGTTTGTTGTCTCTTTTCCAAGTAACACCTTTTGCAGCTCTTTTCCAAGGATCATGTTGATATTGTCGCAGTCTTCTCCCCAGCTGTAATAAGGCATAAACAAGCCTTTATGTTTAAGGGCCTGTTCTATTCCATCAAATGTGTCCGGATTTGCTATAGTTAGTCCCTTTAAATAGCTCATGCTTCCAACTCGGTCATTCCATAATTCTCTCTGTCCTTCGGCACAAGCAAGGCTTGTCACTATTTCTTTTGATAATTGTCTGTGATCACCGTAAGTGTTTACTGCAAATCCGCAGTCACATCCCCCTATCAGGATTGGCGTTCCATCTGCTGTTCCACAAAATGGCATTGTTCCTAGCGAAATATCGGGATTTGCAACCTTTATCCTGTTATAATCTTCAGGCCCTCCCGCTAAAATAAATGTTTCTTCATTTGCAAATTCCTGTATGGCAGCCTTCTGGTCCATGGTGTACATTTCAGGTCTAAAGACCTCATATGTGATGAGTTTTTCCCAATCTGACAAATAAGGATACAGATTGTTATAGAATGATGCTCTTCCGTACCCTAACCTTTCACCAAAATGGCTTCCTTCTTCTGTATCAAAATAAGATGCCTGTAAAAAAGCCTGAGCACTTTCTGAGATATTGGCGTAATCCTTAAGCGCCGCAGAACACACCTTCATTCCAAGAGTTTCTCTTATATATACTGCATTTTCCAGAAACTCTTCATAACTTTGAGGTACCTTTAACCCGTATTTTTCAAAAAGACCCTTGTTATAATACAAGCATCTGTAACCGCTGGTATTGGGTACGGCATAAATCTCATTTCCATAGGTAAAAGCTTCTCTGCTATACCTGTTAAACTCTTGCGTTATATCTGTAAGCGGTGTGATATATCTGGTCAGAGCATGCTTTCTGGCCATACCTTGATCAACATATAATATGTCTGGTGCTTCTCTGTAGGATAATTGCGAATCGATTATTGATTCATAATGATTTTTGTCTATATAAACAAATTCAAATGTGACATCTGGAAATGTTCTGGTTAGATATGATTTTAGATTTCCTAAATACTCTTCCTGATACCAGGTAGCGATACGAATTGTTATCTTACCGTTTTCTTCTACCTTCATTGGATTAGAATCGCCCGATGGAGCTTCAAACGTCACTTCCTTTTCACCTGTTCTTGGCGCAGCTCCTAAAGACGCAATACTAGTAGGCTTCGGACACACTGATCCGCAGCCAGCCAGCATGCAAATGATAAATGCAAATTGCAAAATAATACTTACAAAGGTTTTCTTCAGCTTGTAGCTCTTCATAATTCCCTCGTAATACTACTTGTTTGCGTTATCTAAGCAAGATCGTCTTTACTTCTCCGATGTAAAGTACGTGATAGTCTCCTGCATCATAGAAGTCTTGTTTGATTGATTCGTCAACAATACCCGCTTCATCGAACTCTCTTGAGTAAACTACCTTGCATGTTATTATCTCTCTAGCTTCGTCTACAAAAGGTATTCCCTCGTAATAATTAACATTCAATCTGGCAGCGGCAATCTTGTCCTCGTCTCTTCCAGATACTGAATGTATATACTTCATGGCACCACGATACTTTTCCTGATCCATGAAGCTTACTGAAAATTCCCCCGACGCATCGATGAGTTCTCTTGTATATCTGCTCTTTCTGGCAAATATAAAAACAACTCTCTTGTTCCAGATATATCCTACACCGCCCCATCTAGCAGCCATCATGTTGACCTTTGAGCCATCAGCTACCGTAACAAGTATTGTTTCCCCGACAAACTTGTATGGGCCAGTTTCGATATCTTCTGGGTTTACTGGTTGAAAAACATGCAATTCACTCATATGGACCTCCTTAAAAGTCGCGTATTTTGTCCTCGTCTGTTAATCCAGTATTTTCGATATTAATTATCGTTACGCCGTAACTAAAATCGTCGCTCACTTTAATAGTAACATGGTCTCCCACTTTATGTCCAAGTAATTGTTTTCCAAGCGGAGACTCAATACTGATGAGTCCTTTCAAAGAATTCTGACGCATTGTTGTAACGATTTTATACGTTTCTTCGCTATTGTCCTCATCTAATTTTACTACTACTGTTTTATTCATGCCAACCTGATCTTCTTTGGTATCGTCATCAATAACTGTAGCTGTTTTTATCATCCTCTCCAAAAACCTGATCCTGCTCTCGTTCTGGTTCTTGGCCTTCTTGGCAGCGTAATACTCGAAGTTTTCCGATAGGTCACCCTGAGCCCTTGCTTCTTTGACATGTTCAAGAAGCTCTTTTCTGACAACCACCTTGCGGTGCTCTATCTCTGCCTCCATGTCCTGAATATCTTTTCTTGTTAACTCGTTATGCATAAAACTAGCCCCCTACCTAAATAATAGAAAAAAGGCGAAGCCTGTTGGCTTCGCCTTTCAGAATTGCTCTTATCAAGCCTTTCCAACTGATCCGAAGAGTTCCATCTTTTCCTTAACTGTAGCCTTGATAGCTTCAGCACCAGGAGCAAGAAGTTTACGAGGATCAAATCCCTTACCTTCGAGATCCTTACCAGCCTCAACATACTTACGTGTTGCATCAGCAAATGAAAGCTGGCACTCTGTATTAACATTGATCTTAGAAACGCCAAGTGTGATAGCCTTCTTGATCATATCTGCTGGGATACCTGTACCGCCGTGAAGAACGAGAGGCATAACACCTGTCTTCTGCTGGATAGCATCAAGAACGTCGAATCTAAGTCCTGGCCATCCTTCTGGATACTTACCGTGGATGTTACCGATACCAGCTGCAAGCATATCTACGCCAAGATCAGCGATTCTCTTGCACTCATCTGGATCAGCGCACTCACCCATTCCTACTACGCCGTCTTCTTCACCACCGATTGAACCAACTTCTGCCTCGATTGAAAGACCAAGCTGGTGAGCAACGTGTACAAGCTCCTGAGTCTTAGCAACGTTCTCTTCGATATCGTAGTGTGATCCATCAAACATGATTGATGTGAATCCAGCCTTGATGCACTTATAGCATCCTTCGTATGTACCATGATCAAGGTGAAGAGCAACAGGAACTGTGATTCCAAGGCTCTCGTCCATAGCCTTAACCATAGCTGCAACAGTTGTGAAACCTGTCATGTATTTACCAGCACCCTCAGAAACACCGAGAATAACAGGAGACTTAAGCTCTTCTGCTGTTAAAAGAACTGATTTTGTCCACTCCAGGTTGTTGATGTTGAACTGGCCTACTGCATAGTGGCCTTCTTTTGCTTTTACAAGCATGTCTTTTGCGGATACTAACATTTGTTTATCTCCCTTGTTTATGTTTTATTAACAGTTAAGAACATTATATACTTGTTGCTCAAAAAAATAAAGTTAAAGTGTTAACAATCAGCCAAAGTTTAGGAAGTTGTCAGACCAGAATTCTTCTGATGTTATCGGAGCATGACTATCATATCTGAAAATCATTCCCGACAGCCTTGAAAGAGTCACGGTCAATATGCCATCTTTAACTCTGCTATTTGAAAGCTCAGTAGTGTAGCCCTTTCCATCGGTTAGAACAACCTCTTTTAACACTGCATCCTTAGGAATTCCAATCAGTGAAACATCTATCTCTTTTGTTATCTCAAACTCATTGTTGTTGATAACTACTACAGATGCCGCTGTTCTATTGAATCTTCCGTAAGCAATAAAGTTATTATCTCCAGCAAGCTCTCTGATTGAACCTGTCTTGAGCTCTCTGTATTTTTTGTGTATCTTTATGAGCTCTTTGTGGTAGGCGAGCATTTCTTTATCCTCGTTGCCCCAAGGATATGTACGTCTGTTATCAGGATCTGTAAATCCACAAACACCTGCTTCGTCGCCATAGTAGATTGTTGGAGCGCCTGGCCATGTCATCTGTATCATGACTGCCTCTCTCATTACAGGCTTCTTAATACCTGTTTCTGCAGACGCTGGCATAAGTGTATCGCATCGTCCGACCTTCTGGCTTGTCCTCGTGAGGAATCTGGAATGATCGTGATTAGAGAGCTCATTCATTGCTGTATAAAGAGATGGCATGCTGAAGTTCTCTCCACCTGCATATAACATGGTGTCAAAAAACTCTCTGGCGTTGCCTACTCTTATAGGCTTAAACTCATCGCTGTGCTTCTCCATACCAGTAAGGAACCAGGTTACAGGCTCCATGAATGCGTCATAGTTCATGACTGTATCCCATTCATCGCCCTGAAGCCATTCCTTGGCTGGTCCATAGTGCTCAGCTATGATTATTGCATTAGGATTAGCTTTCTTGACCTCTTCTCTGAATCTCTTAAAGAATTTGTGGTTATACTCTGGAGAATGGCCAATATCTGCAGCCACATCAAGGCGCCATCCATCGGCATTATATGGCTCAGAAACCCATTTTTTGGCAACTCCGAGAATATATTCTTCCAGTTCCTTGGATCCTTCGTAATTTAGCTTAGGAAGTGTATCATAGCCCCACCATCCATCATAACTATTGTTATATGGCCATGAGCTATCCTTAAATGAGAAATAATCGTGATAAGGACTATCCTGCGCTATGTAAGCTCCTTTTTTAAAGTCCTTGCTGTTTTCATATATTCTTTCTTTATCAAGCCACTTATTAAATGATCCACAGTGATTAAAAACGCCATCAAGAATGATCTTAATACCGCGTTTATGAGCTTCGCTTACAAGCTTTGCAAAGAGCTTATCACTAGCTTCTAAGTTCTTTGCACTGGTAACTCTTTTGATATGCCTTGTAGCATGGGTATTGTCACTGTCTCCATTTTTGAGAAGATTTCCACCATCTTCAATGATGACACCAAAATGTGGATCTATGTGGTCATAGTCCTGAGTATCATATTTGTGGCATGAAGGAGAAACAAAGATAGGATTAAAGTAAATAACTTCTATTCCTAAATCCTTGAGATAATCCAGCTTATCAATAACTCCTTGCAGATCACCACCGTAGAATTCATTGAAATCCCTCTTTGGATCAGGATACTGACTCCACTCAGTTATCTGCTTAGCTAAGCTTCCATTATAGAAATATTCCCCTGAAAGGACATCATTGCTGGTATCTCCGTTATTGAATCTCTCAACAAAGATCTGATACATAACAGCACCTTTAGCCCAGTTAGGAGTAGAAAATCCCGGAAAGATCTTAAAGCACATGCTGTCACTTATATCTTTGACAGCACCTCTTTTATCATAGAAATACACAGAACCATCAGTTCCTTTTATTTCAAAATAGTAGCTCTGTGGTACAGCGCCAACACTAAAGGAAGCATCATAATAATCAAACAAACCTTCCTGCTCAGAAAGATTCATTGAATGTCTTTCGCCGCCAAAAACAAGTGTCACTTCACTTGCATCCCCGCTTTTACATCTAAAACGAAAGTCTGTGATTCTGTTTTTATCAGGCTCTGTTGGCCTTAAATAATCCATGGTCATATCATGGAAAAGATATCTTGTGTCCATAAATCCCCTATAATGCAAAAAAGACAGCGGAAGCTGTCTTTTTTAGAGAAGGTATTTCTTTCTTATGGGGTATAGCAAAAAACTATATAATGTATTGGGGGGTTACGCATATTATACTAACATCCACCCAAACCCGCGTAAAGACTAATACTTCACAAATATGTCAAAAACAGCTTCTCATTTTTGTGCACATTGCACAATTATATTTCTAATTCAAATTCTTCAGAAATAGCTTTTCCTTCGAATAATTCTTCGAATTCTTTTCTGCCAATCTTTTCTTTTTCTACTAAGAGCTTTGCGCTACTGTGGAGAACGTCTTCATACTGAAGAATGATCTCTTTTGCCTTAGCATAGCACTTGTCGATGATAGCCTTAACTTCCTTATCGATCTCGCCTGCTATGAGCTCACTGTGATTCTTCTTGTGAGAAATATCGTATCCGATAAATACGTCCTCTTCATTGTCATCATAGTTGATAACTCCGATATTTGAAGACATACCATACTTTGTAACCATGCTTCTGGCTTCCTGAGTAGCTTTTCTGATATCACTTGATGCTCCTGTTGTGATATCACCAAAGATGATCTCCTCAGCTATTCTACCGCCAAGAGATACCATGATATCCTCAAGCATACGATTTCTTGAAAGGAACATATCATCCTTGTCAGGAAGTGGCATAGTGTAGCCCGCTGCCCCAAGTCCTGTAGGAATAACAGAAATAGTGTGAACAGGTCCCACATCTGGAAGCACATGCATAAGGATCGCATGTCCAGTCTCATGGTAAGCTGTTATCTTCTTTTCCTTATCAGAAACGATCTTACTATGCTTCTCTGTACCGATACCGATCTTGGTAAAAGAACTGTTGATATCACTCTGCGTAATAAATTTTCTATCACTAGTAGCTGCAAGGATTGCAGATTCATTTAACAGATTCTCAAGATCTGCACCCGTAAATCCTGCTGTAGTCTGAGCAACCGTCTTGAGATCAACATCATCTGCAAGAGGCTTGTTACGAGCATGAACTTTAAGAATTGCTTCTCTCTCACCAATATCAGGTCTGGTAACAGTTATCTTTCTGTCGAAACGTCCTGGACGCAGGATAGCTGGATCAAGAATATCTACCCTGTTAGTAGCTGCCATAACGATGATGCCTTCGTTTACACCAAAACCATCCATCTCTACGAGCATCTGGTTAAGAGTCTGCTCTCTTTCATCGTGTCCACCGCCCATACCTGTTCCGCGGCGTCTTGCTACTGCATCGATCTCATCAATAAATATGATACAGGGTGCGTTCTTTTTGGCTTCTGCAAAGAGGTCTCTTACTCTTGATGCACCAACACCTACGAACATCTCCACAAAATCTGAGCCTGAAATGATAAAGAATGGAACTCCAGCCTCACCGGCAACTGCTCTTGCAAGAAGTGTCTTACCTGTACCAGGTGCACCCTCTAAGAGAACGCCCTTAGGAATCCTTGCGCCAACTCTGGTGAATTTCTCTGGATCTTTCAAAAACTCAATGATCTCTGAAAGCTGCTCTTTTTCTTCCTTAAGTCCTGCCACATCATCGAGTCTGATCTTGTTGTCTTCACTTGAAGACATTCTTGCTCTACTCTTACCAAAATTCATCATACGATTATTGCCTGAACCGGAAGCCTGCATATTGGTAAACATAGTGAAAATGAATACCATTACCACAAGGCCTACGATTACAGGAATAATGCCTGTGATGAGAATATTGTCTGATGGAACATCCTCTACTTCATGTTTTATTCCATTGTCTGTCAAAAGCTTCTCAATGACTGTAACATCAGTTGTATAGAAGGTTACTTCTTCTGTTCCGTCATTAAAATTGACTTTTACTGCACCAGTTGGAGTCTCGGCGTTAGGCATTATAGTTGCATATGCAACTTTGCCAGCCTTTATATCTTCTGCCAAAGAAGTTGTAGAATAGGCTCCTGAATTATTAGAAATAAATCCCTTACCATATTCGATAAATACTACTATGAGAAGTAAAACTACTACAAATGCGAAAATCGAGTTATAGCCTTTTGAACGATTCAATTGGTTTTCCCCCTTTATAAGTAGTTAATTAAACTCAACAACTCCGATATATGGAAGATTACGGTATCTCTGATCATAATCGAGACCATATCCAACTACGAATTCATCTGGGATCTCGAATCCTGTGTAATCAACCTTAACATCTGTTACTCTGCGCTCAGGCTTATCAAGAAGTGTGCAGAGCTTAATGCTTGCTGGTCCCCTGTCGCCAAGCATCTTAAGAAGATATGAAAGTGTTCTTCCTGAATCTACGATATCCTCAACTACGATAACGTGTCTGTCCTTAAGAGGCTCATCAAGGTCCTTAACGATCTTAACTACGCCGCTTGATTTAGTTGAGCTTCCATAACTAGAAGCAGACATGAAATCCATTGTTACAGGGATAGTGATTCTCTTTGCGAGCTCGCACATAAAGAATACTCCACCCTTTAATACACATACCAGGTGAACTGTCTCTCCCTGATAATCTCTACTAATAGCTTCTCCAAGCTCCTTAATACGCTTGTCAACCTCTTCTTCTGTGAGAAGTACACGAACTGATTCAGCCAATTTCTTAATCTCCTTTACTAATTGATATAGCCAATATTTTTTGGGTTTTTTTGCAAATTTTAAAAGAACTGCTCATTCTATATCCAGGAATCCATAATACGTGGTTTCCCTCTGCAAGAACATAGATATTATCCCTGCGAGATGCAGGAATCTTCTCATCTGTCATGAATTTGGACAGTTTTTTCTTGTGACTTGATTCGCCCTGTTCGATATAGATATAGTCTTCCGGCTGTCTATATCTAAAAATGACTTCTTGTATTCTATCACAATCAAACCATTTAGTATATGTATCACTTGGAATAAGCATCTTTTCATTATAAGAAATCACTTTTACATTTGCTACGCCAAGCTCACCAAGATCATATACATATTCACTGCCTGGTTCGAGATTGCTGATCTTATAGATGCCTTGCTTTTTTGAAGGCTC
This sequence comes from Butyrivibrio hungatei DSM 14810, assembly GCF_900143205.1. GTDB lineage: Bacteria > Bacillota > Clostridia > Lachnospirales > Lachnospiraceae > Butyrivibrio > Butyrivibrio hungatei. Next base: position 21,147 of record NZ_FRDH01000009.1, read on the forward strand.
TGCTTCTCCTTCTTTTTTGAAAAAGAGCTTTTCATAGGCCCTTTCGATCCTGATTCCGTAAGGAAGATTGAGACTAGCGCTGCCATCAGTGCTCTCCATGAGATTTATGATCATATCTACATGGGTTGAAGTAATATCTTTTCTTCCTGGAACAATAAGTTCAAAACACTTAAGGATCACATAACGCCTGATGATCTCTGGCTCTTTACTCAATATATCCAGATCGATCCTGATTTCTTTTGCGGTATCCACGCAGCACTTATCAAACACTCTGTCTGCCTGCCCTCTGATATAGTCATAGGCCTGGCCAATCTCCCTGCTGGCTCTGACTATATGATCTACCGCCGCGCTGTTTACCTCTCCCTGAACAAAAGGAAGAACCACGTTTCTAAGCTTGTTTCTGGTGTGATCATTTTCCTGATTGGTTGAATCCGTGCAGTAGCCAATACCCTTTTCTCCAAGATATGCCTCTATCTCTGCTCTTGATACGCACAAAAGAGGTCTGACGATGTTATCTCTGACAGGTCTTATACCGCTTCCGCCCCTGATACCCGTTCCTCTGAATAGATTTAAAAGAAATGTCTCCGCCGCATCATTCTGATGATGCGCAACTGCGATCTTATCTATTTTTTTATCCTTAATAAGTTCTGAAAAGACATTGTATCTTACTACTCTTCCAGCCTCTTCCTCAGTAAGATGCATCTTTTTGCTATATTCAGGAACATCTTCTTCAAAAAGATAAAATGGAATACCTTTTTTTTCACAATACTGTCTGGAAAAAGCTGCATCTTCCCCAGCTTCCGGCCTGATCATATGATTTACATGCGCCGCAAAAAGACTGATCCCAAGAACCTCTTTCAGCTCATATAACACAGTCATAAGAGCCATGGAATCTGCTCCACCCGATAATCCCACAAGAACAGACTCTCCCTCTTTTACCATGTGGTTATCCCTTATGAAGTTTAAAACTTTGCTCTCAAATGCGTTCATGTACGTATTCCATCAAAAATAAATTAAAGCGCAGACTCAATCTTGATGTCTGCGCTATTAATTACTTATCCTCGTTTTTAAAGATAATTTCTCCCGGATAAACAAGTCCAAGTTTCTCTCTTGCTGTATCCTCTATATACTTACGCGTCTGTGTGTATCTCTCGAACTCAGCGATTTCTTCTGATCTGGCCATCTCCTGCTCGATCTGCTGCTGAAGAGCTGCCTCTTTAGCCTCATAATCCTTGGCTTTCTTCATAAGTCCCACACTCTTGATAGAAACAACTGTCACAAGAATGAGTACTACAAAGCTTGCCCAGATTACGCCTGCTCTGTTCTGAGAACGACGCCTTTTATAGCGTGCTCTTGTTGCCATTTTTTACCCCACTCATTTTCATAGAATGTCTTATTTAATTACATTTTAATACATGCAATAAAAAGCTGTCAAATATAGCGATACAGGTTCGTTACATCTTCTTTGTGAACTGTTTCCTGAACATCCAGCACTTCAACACTCACATCCTTGTTACCGAAGCCTATTGTAATCTTGTCACCCACCTTAACATCTGTAGATGCCTTGGCTGGCTTGCCATTGATCTGAACTCTTCCAGCATCACAGGCTTCATTTGCCACTGTGCGACGCTTGATAAGTCTTGTTACTTTTAAATATTTATCCAGTCTCATTTAATCTTCTCCTGATGCCGTACTTGCAGCATCTCCTGCCTTTTCTGATTCTTTAGTTGTTTTTCCTGTTCCCGCCGCAGTAGTACTGCCTTCTGTTCCAGCACCATGTTCCTTGCTGCTGGCTTTATCAGAAGCTTCTGCCGTAGAACTTTCTGATGAAGCTTCTGTCGGTGACTCTTTTGAAGCTCCGGTTGAAGCTTCAGAGGAGGCCTCTGTACTAGCATTTCCACTAGAGGTTGATCCGTTTGATCCGGAAGAAGATGTGTTTCCAGAAGAGCTGGACTGCTCTTCAATCTTAACAAGATCTGGGAACTCATACTTAACGTTATCTTCTTCTTTGTCGATCTTGACCCTGTAGCTCTTGGTCTGGTAACCGTCCTGTTTGAGGATAATCTCGTGGTTACCTGAGATCTTTGGAACGCTGGTAGGAACTACTCCTATGTAACTTCCATCAAAGTACACTTCTGCACCGTATGGCTCATCAAAATATATGTAATATCCCTTTATTACTTGATTAACACTTGAGGAAGCGGAACTGTTGCTACTAACTGTTGATGCAACAGAAGCTGCACTTTTTTTGCTGTTGGCAACATCACCATGGCTTGTTCCCATGCTGGTCTTGCTGGTGCTATTGTCTACTGAACCTGAACTTGTAGAAAGAGAATTTGTCGACGCTTCGCTTCCATCATCCTCTTTTTCCAGTTCTATATTTACTACAGACTTTGCTGTTCCAACCTTTAAATACCTGTTCTGAGTAATGTAACCATCAGCCATGATCTTGAGGTTATGATAACCATACTTAACAGACTGAGGAATTCCTGTAAGAACCTTTTCTCCATCCACAAAAACTTCTGCAGATTCAGGTATGATCTGAAATGTAACAAGGCCCTCTTTTGGCTTGTTGATCGTGATCTCACTTGTATCTACAACAGTTTCCTGATTTCTTGAAATGCTGACTTCTGATTTGTAATTTGCACCATTTCCAAGGATCTGAAGGTTATAATCTCCTTCTGGAGCGCTAAGCAGCATGTTTGGTGATATCTTGTAGATTACTTCATTATCAAGTTCTATCCATGCACCTACAAGACTCTGATCTTCTACTATATCAGAAGAAAGACTTACATAGCCGTGTCCACTTGTAACAACAACGCTGTATATCTCTTTATCTATACCGCAGACTTTGATCTTGTCTGTCGCAAGGATATTGTCAGCAAGTGCTGGCTCTCCATCAGCCATGATAAGAGTTCTGGCATCCATCTTGTAAGATTCACCCTTAACTCTTGCTGTTCCATCTCCTCGAACTAGGTCATGATCTCTGGTACTGTCTATTGTCCAGGCCTGTGCTGAAACATTAAGTGATGTGATATGTTTGGTACTCTTTAGGAACTTAACATCTACTATCTGACCTACTTCTAATAAGCTAGGAGAAAGAACTGTTCCTCTCACATCGTACATCATGCTGGTATTGTCATAGCTTAGTGTATATGTCTTACCTGTCGCATGATTTCTAAAACGTATCAGTTTTTGCTCTGTATCGATAGCTCTGATTGCAGCTGTGTCCGCCGAATCATATTTATCGATCATCGATATTGATATCTTATCACTGTCACTACTTGCATAAACTGTAGTGCTGGCGGTAGCCATCACCATAGCTGCTGCCACAATTACAGATATAGATTTTTTCAAGCATTTACCAAAGCTTCTCATGATTCACCCCTCATTTATCTGATCCATCAAGAATGTCTTCTTTAGGCGCTCCGGCTCTAACAAATATTCCTTGCTGTTGTGTTCAGGATTATCCAGAACATCATCAAGCATGGCACTTAATATCTCACCTATCTTTTTACCTGGTGTCACACCAAGGCTGATGAGATCTTTGCCATTAACAGCAAGATCCTTTAATGTTACACAATCCTTTTTTGCAAGGATCTCTTCATATACCTTTTTAGTATCCTCTATCAGCTGTAGTTTCTCCTGGCGATAGTACATACTCTGTGCCATAGTATCAGCGTATCTGACTTCCAAAAGATATGGAAACTCATCGACACCCACTCTGTTCATTGCTCTGCGAACAGCCTTTGGAGTTGCAGGAAAGCGATCATCATGATATCTGATCAGATTGCACGCTCTGTCCATGGTGTCTCTGTCAAATTTAAGTCTTCTGAATATAGAATGAGCCATCTGAACGCCAAGCTCGCTATGACCTGTAAAATGACACACACCTTCATCATCTACAGTAATTGTAGCAGGTTTTGCGATATCATGCATCAGCATCGTAAGTCTCAAAACCTTATCTGCCCTGATATTCTCCATAGAGCAAATAATATGATCACCCACATTGTACATGTGATGTGGGTTGTTCTGAGCTGTTTCCATGCATTTATCGAATTCAGGAAGTATCACTTTTGTCACGCCAAGCTCATAGGCTGTTTTTAGCTTTTCAGGATGATCAGAAGTAACCAGCTTAACGAGCTCTGTCTGTATTCTTTCAGCACTTATCTTGCTAAGGTTCTGCGCCAGCTCTTTTACCGCTTCTTTGGTTTTTTCTTCTATTTCATAATCAAGCTGCGCTGAGAATCTGACTGCTCTCATGATCCTAAGGGCATCCTCTGAAAACCTTTCCTTTGGATCTCCGACGCATCTGATAACTTTATCCTTAATGTCATCAAGACCGCCAAATCTGTCTATTAAGCCTTCCTCTTCATTGTAGGCCATGGCATTTATTGTAAAGTCCCTACGCTTCATATCTTCTGTGAGGTTTTTGGTAAATGTAACCTCGCTTGGATGCCTACTATCCTCATACTTGCCATCAATTCGATAGGTTGTTACTTCATATCCTTCTTTGCCTATCATTATAGTAACTGTACCATGCTCTATTCCGGTATCTATCGTTCTTCTAAAGAGCTTTTTGGTCTCTTCCGGAAGCGCATTTGTTGTAATATCCCAGTCCTGAGGTTCTCTTCCCAGAACGCCATCTCTAACGCATCCGCCGACAACATATGCCTCAAAACCAGCACCATGCATGGTATCCAGTATAGTTTTTACATTCTCTGGTAAAATAATCTTCATATCATCATCATATCCTAAACACTTATTATTGTGAACAATTCGCTGGGATTTTTCTTTTTTTCGATATATACTAGTAGCATGGAGTATAAAATCAATCGTAAAATCGTAGTGGCACTGATCTCTCTGCTACTTGCGGCCGGGGTGATCTTTTTAACAACATTTTTACACATAGCACCTACCCCAAGCGCCCCCATCATCAACTTAAATGATTGGGAAATTTCATTAAACGGAAATATTCTTCCTGTACGGAGCCTGAAGGATGCCAATACCGGTATCATAGACGACTCTGATGTTATCGTGCTTACTACCACAGTACCAGAGTTAAAGTATATTGAACCTTCCATATACTTCCGCTCTGTTCATGCAATTACAGAGATCTACATTGACGACGACCTCATCTACACAACTCGCGATGAGGACACAGAAAACAGTAACTTTTCCATTCCTAAATATTATAATAATGCCCCATTAAGCCGCTCATATGCAGGCAAAAAGCTTACTATCACAATTTCTGGAAGCAAAGAGCTTCCTTCTTCTGGGCTTTCAAATGTTTATATCGGAGAACGCAAGGATATTTTTTTCTATAACCTATACACCATGGGAATCTACTTCCTGGCAGGAGCATTCTTCTCTTTCCTTGGTTTTCTTTTGATGATCCTTTCTCCTTATCTGATCATATACCACGACAATGACTTAAGACTCTTCTTCAGCGGTCTTATCTCCTTGCTCCTTGGAACATATATCCTTGCTTATTATGGCATTTTAGGTCTTATTGTCGATGATTCATATATCAATTCCATCGCAGAATATGCCGCATTATACAATATTCCAACAGCTATCCTTGGATATTTTGCTTCACTTTTTTCAGGCAAAAAGAAAAAGGTATTCTTGAGCCTGTTTATTCTTGATGTCATTTTGTTCTTTTCATCGATCATACTTCACTTTTCAGGCCTGCTGCCATTCTCTATGTTTTCTATAATCCTACATGTTGTAGCCAATGCAGAAGCCATTATTACTTTTGCACTTATAATCCATGAGCAGCTTAGCCACAGACATTCAAAGGAAAGACGAGTTTCTCCGTCAGATTCCATCTTCCTTATTGGACTTGTCATATTCATCGTACTTGCTATATCCGATATCTTTTTATTTAATTTCAATAAATACTTCAGATCGGAAGGCGAAGCAAACACAGATCTGATTGGATTTACAATTGGTTCATTTGTTTTTGTTTGCTGTCTTTTAGTAAGTTATCTTTATTACAATGTATACAGCAATAACTTTGCATCTATGCAGAGCCACATCAAAAGCCTTGCATATACCGATGCTCTCACAGGTCTTGCCAACAGAGCCCGCTGCGAGCAGGTTATGAACATGCTTTCAGAAGAAAAAAACATCTATACCCTGATCAGTTTTGACCTTAACAGATTAAAACATATAAATGATACCCTCGGTCACCACGAAGGCGACCGTCTTCTGACTGGTTTTTCAACTATCCTTTCTGAATGCTTCTGGGACGCAAATCTCATTGGCAGAATGGGCGGAGACGAATTTATAGTAATCCTGATCGAGGAACACTCTCTTAACTGCACTAAGCGAATCCACGAGCTTTATTCCATCCTTGAAGAATGGAATCGTAAGGAACAGGCATTTACCTATAGTGCTTCTTATGGTTATGCCTACAGTTATGAAGTTCCTAGCGGTTCAGCCAAAGAAGTTTATATGCTTGCAGATTCCAGAATGTATGAAATGAAGAGAGAACACCACGGCGACGAAAAGGAGGATAGCAGACATGCGTAAATTCACTTCATTCCTCAGCCTCGCTTTAGTCCTGATAACAGTATTTTTTATGTCTCTAGTACACATTCTTTTTTTCAATCCGCAATTTGCCTTTATGACACTAGATCGCGGCTGGATAGTAACTTATCGCAATGAAAAATATTTAAATACTAATCTCGAGACCTTAAGCTCACAGGTAGGCTCCACCTTCACAAAAGGTGATGTAGTAACCCTCAATTACAACAGACCAATAGAGCAGATAAATGAGCCTTTCCCATATCTCATGTTCAAGACCCAGCACTGCGCCTACGAAGTTTTTCTTGATGGCGAGCTTATCGCTTCAGCTGATACTAATGCCAGAACCGACAACTCTTTTGTTGGAATAGGCTATAACTTAGTACCTCTTGGCTCTGATTATGTTGGAAAAAAGCTGTCAATAAAACTCTATGTTACTGAAAACGGAACAAGAAGTGATCTTGTAAGCCCTAAGCTTGGAAATTTCGACGAACTTGTAAGATATCTGGCTCACTCAGTAATGTTTCCTTTTTTGACCAGCATTTTTCTTATCGTATTTGGAATCGTATTTTTGGCTATCTCCCTTTTGTTCTATCTCCGAACATCAGGTGTATTTCCGCAGCTTATCAGTTCCATCATATGCATTTTACTAGGACTGTGGATGATCACTGCTTTTGACGTATCAATCTTTTTCATGAGCAAGACAATAAGCACAACAGTTGAATATACAGCAATGTATCTTATTGTTCCTTCAATGTATCTTCTTGTTCAGCAGCTGCATAAACGATTAGACAGCTTTCCAATCCTGCTGCTAGGAGCTTCAACTTTTGCCTTTAGCGTTTTCTTCCTCTTGCTGCACGCTTTAGGCTTTGTTCATCTTATTCATTTTGCACATGCTTATTACATTTTTGCTCTTATCAGCATTATAGTTATTCTGTGTTACGACTTCTTTGATTTTAGGAGCAAGACCAAGAATTATTCTATAAAACTGACTATGTTTGGATTGACCGTTTTATGCGCTTCTCTCGTGATCTATCCGATCATAGACATCTCTAATAAAGTGGTAGACTATAGGCAGCTTCATATTTCAAAGATACTCATACCTTTTGGATCTCTATTTTTTGTCTTTACGCAGCTCCTTAACTACTTCATCTTCATGACCAGATCTTATGCACAGAGAAAAGAGTATGCTTCTCTCGCTCAGATTGCTTATGTGGATAACTTAACTGGCCTTCCCAACAGAGCCAGCAGCGATAAAAAGCTCATGGAACTTAGTAATTCCAACAAGGATTACAGCATAATCAGCTTGGACCTTAACGGATTAAAAGATGTCAACGATAACTCCGGTCATCCGGCAGGCGACAGACTTCTTAAAGACTTTGCCGATGCTCTTTCTTCTACCTTCAAAGATACTGGAGAATGCTTCCGTATCGGCGGAGATGAATTTATCGTCACTACAGATTTTACTGACAAAAACAGATTAGATGAACTTCTAAAGATTCTTACAAATAAATTAGCTGAGCTAGATGACACTGATCCCGAGATCAATCACAGTGTCTCCTTTGGTTACGCCAATAATACAGAAACAGAAGAAAAAAATAGCCACACAGTGCTCATGCTAGCCGACAAGAGAATGTACGACTATAAGCGCAAGCACTATGCAGCTATTTCTGAAAGGCATGAGCTTAATTAATAAGCTCTGCCCCAATAAACCATCTTCTTAGCAGGCTTTCCGCATACTACACATGTATCGGAAAGATTTTCCTGTTCAAATGGGATACAACGGCTTGTTACGTTGAACTCCTCTTTGATCTTGTCTTCACACTCGCGGCATCCACACCACATAGCCTTTACAAAGCCCTTTGTCTCCTTGAAGCTCTCTGCAAACTCATCCTTGTTGTGAGCTGCAAATGTGTGTGCTTCGAGATGCTTCTTTGCTCTGTCATACATATCCTTCTGGATCTGATCAAGAAGTTCTCCAACCTTTGTATGAACATCGCTGATTGCACATTCAATCTTCTCTCTGGTATCACGTCTTACAAGAACGCACTTTCCAGCTTCAAGATCTTTTGGTCCAATCTCGACACGAACTGGAATACCTCTCATCTCCTGCTCAGAGAACTTAAATCCTGGAGTTCTGTCTGTATCATCAGTCTTAACTCTGAAATCAGAAAGACTCTTAGCAATATCATAAGCTGCATCAAGAACGCCTTCCTTCTTCTGCTGAATAGGAATAACAACAACCTGAATTGGAGCGATCTTAGGAGGTACAACAAGTCCTGAATTGTCACCGTGAACCATGATCATAGCACCGATTGTACGTGTTGTAAGTCCCCATGATGTCTGATATACATAGTGAAGCTGATTGTCCTTACCTGCATACTGAATGCCAAATGCCTTAGCAAATCCATCGCCAAAGTTGTGGCTGGTAGCACTCTGAAGCGCTCTGCCATCATGCATAAGAGCTTCTACTGTATATGTAGCCTCTGCTCCAGCGAACTTTTCTTTATCTGTCTTCTGTCCCTTGATTACTGGTATAGCCATATCGTTCTCAAGGAAATCAGCATATACATTGAGCATCTGCTGTGTACGAGCTTCAGCCTCTTCCATAGTTGCATGAGCTGTGTGGCCTTCCTGCCAGAGGAATTCACGGCTTCTAAGGAATGGTCTAGTCTCTTTTTCCCAACGAACTACGCTGCACCACTGGTTAAGAACCTGTGGAAGATCTTTGTATGAGTGGATCTCTCCCTTGTAATAATCACAGAAAAGAGTCTCTGATGTAGGTCTTACGCAATATCTCTCTGTAAGTGGCTCAAGTCCGCCATGTGTTACCCATGCTACTTCTGGAGCAAAGCCCTCTACATGATCCTTCTCCTTCTGAAGAAGTGACTCAGGAATAAACATTGGAAGGTATGCGTTCTGTACGCCAGTTTCTTTAAATCTAGCATCAAGGTGCTTCTGAATAAGCTCCCAGATTGCATATCCTGCAGGTTTGATAACCATGCACCCTTTGATGTTTGAGTAGCTGACAAGATCAGCTTTAATACAAACGTCTGTGTACCATTGTGTGAAATCCTCATCCATAGATGTGATCTCGGCTACAAGTTTCTTGTTGTCTGCCATTTCTTTTCTCCTCTTTCTCTTATGAAGTGGATACGAGGCTTATAGAAAATAAAAAGAGCCTTCGCATCCCTAATAACAGGGACCGAAGACTCGGCGGTACCACCCTATTTAAATCTGTTTACATTCAAAACAGATTTCACTTCATTATCACCCTTAACGCGGGACACGCTGTACTTATGCAAACGCTTTCATACAGGACTCCAAGGCTGGTTCGCTTTTTTATCGTAAGAGCTTCACACCAACTGCTCTCTCTCTGGGACGTTTATTCTAAGCTACTATTCCTCTTCAACGTCTATTTTTTTATTTAAAAAAGATTTTATTCACATTATCTTTTATTGTCAAGCCTGCCCAAGTCATTCGTTACCATGAACTGTGAACAGTAACAGTCAATATTTTCAACATTTTGTACCATGTAAGCACTTTCAGAGCCTATATTGATGGGTTACAATCAATATATCAGATGCGGATCTGACAATTTATATAGTCGATTTACGTTCGCCATAACGTATTTCCTTTATAAAACCTCTAACAATTTGGTGGGAATTTCCGGTTCCTACCCAAAAAGAAGACTGTCCCCAACAGTCTTCTTTTTCTTTATACAGATCTTGAAGTATCTCTGTCATTATATTTGGACAGTACAACTTTTCCCTGTGCCAGAGTTTCTGGAACATTTATTACTCTCTGATTAGAAGATCCTCTAAATCTAAGCATCAGATCCTTCTTATCCAGCATAAACTCGCCATCTACAAGAACATCGATCATTGAGAGAATCTTGTCTGTATCATCACTGTGACAGCGCTTATTGTTTGCATCTGTAAGTTCTTCCCAAGTATAGCCTGAATATATCCAGATAGTAGCTTTAGGAACCTCTTTTTTGATGCGCTCGATAAAAGGCCTTAATACCTTCTGATTTACTACTTCCATCGGTTCGCCGCCAAGGATCGTCAAACCATCAATGTAATCAGGCTTCAAAGTCTCAATGATCTCATCCTCAACCTCTTTTGTAAAAGGCTTACCATAGTTAAAATCCCAGGTCATTTCGTTAAAACAACCCTTACAATGGTGCGTACAGCCAGAAACAAAAAGCGAAGTCCTGCAACCTATTCCATTTGCTACATCTGTATAAAGAATCTCTCCGTAATTCATAGTGACCTCTCTATTTACAGGAAAGTTTAAGCCAGGAAATAATCCTGGCTTAAACTAATCTATTTATACTTTTTCATACCCTCATAATTTAATTTTTGGAATTAGACATATGAAGAACTCTCTCTTTGATCTCCTGTGTTCTTCCCTGATTCCAGAACTGTGTTCCGATATAACCACATGTACGTCTTGCTACATTCATCTTGTCCTGATTGCGGTTACCACAGTTAGGACATTCCCAGATAAGCTTGCCGTCTGTGTCTGTAACGATCTTGATCTCTCCATCGTAGCCACAGCACTGACAGTAGTCTGACTTAGTATTAAGCTCAGCGTACATAATGTTGTCATAAATGTACTTCATTACTGAAAGAACTGCCTCAATGTTGCTGTTCATATCAGGAACCTCAACATAGCTGATAGCTCCTCCTGGTGAAAGAGCCTGGAACTCAGATTCAAACTTAAGCTTTGTAAACGCATCGATCTGCTCAGTTACATGAACATGATAGCTGTTTGTAATGTAGTTCTTGTCTGTTACTTCAGGGATAATGCCAAATCTCTTCTGAAGTGACTTTGCAAACTTATATGTTGTAGACTCAAGTGGAGTTCCATACAAGCTAAATGATACGTTTGTCTCAGCTCTCCACTTAGCACACTTATCATTAAGGAACTGCATAACCTTAAGAGCAAAATCTTTACCCTTAGGATCTGTATGAGAAACACCCTTCATGTATTTTGTACATTCACAAAGACCTGCATAACCAAGAGAAATAGTTGAGTAGTTACCAAATAACAATGGATCAATAACTTCGCCTTTAGCAAGTCTTGCAAGTGCTCCGTTCTGCCAAAGAATAGGAGCAACATCTGAAGGAGTTCCAAGGAGTCTGTTGTGTCTGCACATAAGTGCTCTCTTACAGAGCTCTGTTCTCTCTTCCATGAGCTGCCAGAACTTCTCTTCATCTCTGTTTGAAGAACAAGCAACATCAACAAGGTTAAGAGTTACAACACCCTGATTGAAACGTCCGTAGTACTTATGATCTCCCTCTTTGTAGTTCTTAGCATGAGCTTTGTTGCCTGCGTTACAGAAACCTTCAGGAACATTCTCATTATCAGGTGTAAGGAAAGATCTACATCCCATACAAGGATATACATCGCCGCCTTTGAGCTCTTTCATCTTCTTAGCAGAGATATAATCAGGAACAAGACGCTTAGCTGTACATTTAGCTGCAAGTTCTGTTAAGTACCAGTACTTAGAATCCTCATGGATATTGTCTTCATCAAGTACATAGATGAGCTTAGGGAATGCTGGTGTAATAAGCTGTCCCTTTTCATTCTTAACACCAAGGATACGCTGCTTGAGCATCTCCTCGATCACCATTGCAAGGTCTTCTCTAGTCTGTCCTTCTGGTACCTCATCAAGATACATATATACTGTAATGAAAGGAGCCTGACCATTTGTAGTCATAAGAGTGATGACCTGATACTGGATAACCTGACATCCTCTCTCGATTTCTTTTCTAACACGCATCTCTGCGATTTCATTTACCTGCTTCTTGTTGATCTTCATTCCTGCTGTCTCAAACTCGAGAGCAACTTCCTTACGGAACTTCTGTCTGCTGACATCAACAAATGGAACCAGGTGAGACAATGTAATACTCTGTCCGCCGTACTGTGAGCTGGCGATCTGAGCAATTGCTTGTGTTGCAATATTACAAGCTGTTGAAAAGCTCTTTGGACGCTCGATCATGGTCTCAGAAATAACTGTACCATTCTGGAGCATATCCTCGAGGTTTACAAGACAGCAGTTGTGCATATGCTGTGCGAAGTAGTCTGAATCATGGAAGTGGATAAGACCTTCTTCATGAGCTTTAACTACATCTTCTGGTAAAAGAAATCTCTTAGTGATGTCCTTAGAAACTTCTCCCGCCATGTAATCTCTCTGAACGCTGTTAACAGTAGGATTCTTGTTAGAATTCTCCTGCTTAACTTCCTCATTGTTACACTCAATAAGAGACATGATCTGCTCGTCAGTTGTATTAGACTTTCTCACAAGAGCATGCTTGTAGCGGTATGTTATGTACTTTCTTGCAACTTCAAACTTACCAGACTTCATAAGGTCATCCTCGACCATATCCTGGATTTCCTCCACGCTGGCAGCACGAGTAAGAGACGCACACTTACTCTCAACGCTTCTCTCAATGTCGCTGATCTGACCTGATGTTAACTTCTTCTCGTCAGTCACCTCATTGTTAGCTTTTTCGATAGCAGCAAGAATCTTATTTCCGTCAAATGTAACTTCTTTACCGCTTCTCTTAATGATCTTCATAAAAGCCCCCTAATAAAAAATATAAACTAAAATTACGATTCAAGATTTTAAATCACTATATCTTGTGGTCACAATTTAATGATAGTACATTATATTGTTTAATTCAAGTAAGTAAATTATTAATTTTTTCTTACCAATTCCAGTCTATTGTGCAGTCTGCATATGTGTTCTAGCGTTTTCGGGTCCTCAACTTTTTTTCCTGAGAAATAAAAATCTGTATTACACTGGCACAACATATTGTGGTAGTCTTCAAAATAAATCACTTTATCTTGATCTGATGACATATTAAGTCCAAGAACGTCTGCTAAATGGTGGATAGTTCCATAATTTCCATCAATCAGAAGCGTATCATCCCCAAAGTATCTCCTGTACTCTGGCTTGAAATAGTTGAAATGTGTGCACCCAAGAACCAGTGCGCAGTATTTATCTTTATCGAAGGCAGAAAATTGCTCCTCGATATATTTGTGAACGTCCTCCGAATCAAACTCCTCACGCTCAGCAAACTCTACTAGTCTAGGCATGGCAAGAAGGTCTACTCTGTGCTCTTCATCAACTCTGTGAAGAAGATCTTTGAGCTTATCTTCTCTTATTGTGACCGGAGTCGCAATGACCATTATACGCTTTTTATCTGTCACTTCAACAGCCGGTTTTACGGCAGGTTCCATACCAAGAATCGGTATGTCAAATCTCCTTCGAAGCTCCTTGATTGCCACGCTGGTAGCTGTATTGCAAGCCACAACAATTGCCTCTGCTCCCTGATCGATCAGGAATTCTGCAATATTAATTGCGTAGCCTGTTATCTGCTCAGGAGTCTTAAGACCATAAGGCACATGCTCTGTATCTGCGTAAAATATGTATTTTTCATTTGGCAATCTGTGATAAGCTTCATGCAAAACAGACATTCCGCCTATACCAGAATCGAAAATGCCAATCTTCATAATTGTTTCCTCTTTTGCTATACTAATGATATGAGCGAGAAAAAATTTGACGAATTACAAAAATTATATGACAACACAAAAATAGGATCTCTTGTACAGGAGATCTGTGAGTACTATGCAACTAAAGATGGTTATGAGGAAAATTCATATCAGGATGAGATTGAGCCTCCTGAAATAGTGGAATCTATCTACATTCTATTCTGTCTGCAGTCAAGAGAGCAGATTCTTGACGAATTCTCTCTGGTGCAAAAGAAATATCCTACACTATACACATCTATAAAGTCACTGCACGGAACTCTTCTGGTAAACATGGATTACCAGTCATTAGAAAAAACTTGTGCTCAAAAAATTGCTGATCACGCCAAGGATACCAGTGTGGAAGAAGTTCTTTCCCACGCCGATACCTTCTCACGTTCTAGTAATACTCTTTTAGAAGCACAGGACAGGTTTTATTCCTGGCTTCATTCCAGAAGTAGATAATTTATTCTTTAAGGTATTTCATGGATGCGTAAACCTGCTGGCCCTCATATTCCACAAGAGCCCAGGAACCATCCTCTGCTACAGCTATTCTCTTAAGCTGTGTTCCCTCGTCAACAGTTCCAACCTTTGCACTGTCTGTACTTGGGCCAGAACGCAGGTTAAGAGATGATGCACCTGTCACAGTTACCGTATCATTCTTTTCTACAAAACCAGTTGGAAGCGCAGTTACTTCAGTCTGCTGCTCGTCTGGATCATTGAGATATTTATCAAACACTTTCACCTTAACAGCAAAAGCGATCATAACCAAAATGAAAACACCAGTAATAATGGATGCGATCCTTACAAGGAGTTCAGGCGTAATTCCGCCGCGCTCCTCATCTTCTTCATCCTCTTCAGCGTCCTCATAGTCCTCTTCGTCGTACTCTTCCTCATAATCCTCTTCGTCGTACTCGTCTTCAGAATCTTCATGACGTTCTTCTCTGCGAGGCTCTTCCAAAGACTCCTTTTGTCTCTCTTTGAAGTACTCTTCTCTTTCCTCAGCGTTAAAGAAATTATACGGATCCACGATCTCGATATTATTGATCTCTGTAGTTTCTGAAAGATCTTTTTTCACTTCTTCGTTTTTTTCAGACTCTCTTTTCTTGTAATCTGAAAAATTAGCAATCTTATCAGCCAAAACTTACTCCTATCAGTTCTGATTAAACTAAAGTGCTGACCTATTAGGCCAGCACCTTGTCTATAATTCCTTGTAATTTTGATTTATTAAGTGCTCCAACTGCTGTCTCAACAACTTCGCCATTCTTGAAGAAAGCAAACATTGGAATAGACATTACATTGTACTTCTGGGCCACATCAGGTGACTGGTCAACATTTATCTTACCGACCTTAAGTTCCCCCTCATACTCTTCAGCAAATTCATCGATCATTGGGGCCATCATCTTGCAAGGGCCGCACCAATCAGCTGAAAAATCAACCAATACTGGCAATTTGCTCTTTAAAACTTCTTCTTCGAAATTCTGGCTGTTTAATGTGTAATCCATTACGTTGTCCCCTTTCTGCTTACAATATATTTATATATTGGGTTGCCAATTGATGAGAACTTCTCTTCATACTCCGTCATCACGTTACCCTCATTCATGGTCTCATCGTGATGAAGATCGTATGTAACAGCATCTAAGTTCCAACCTGCCGGCTCAACCTCATCAAGCGCGAACTGGAAAAGATCCTTGTTATCAGTCTTGAACTCTACAACTCCGTCCTTTTTAAGGATCTTGTCATATCTTCCAAGGAACTCCCTTGAAGGAAGTCTTCTCTTAGCATGTCTGTCCTTTGGCCAAGGATCTGAGAAGTTAAGATAAATCTTACCAACTTCAGATGGAGCAAAAACATCAGTGATATTCTCTGCTTCCATTCTGATAAATTTCACATTAGGTAAAAGAAGCTGTTCCTGCTTCTGGATCGCTCTGAGAAGTACACTGGAATACTTTTCAATTCCTACGTAATTGATATCAGGATTGAGAGCTGCCATATCCATCAGGAATCTTCCCTTTCCCATACCAATCTCGATATGTATTTCGTTGTCATTTCCAAAGACTTCTTTTTTCCAAAGTCCTTTTTTCTTCTCTGGATCCTTGATAGTAAACTCGCTATCAGCGATTACCTCTCTGGATCCCGCGATATTTCGTAAACGCATTCCATTTCCTACCTGTAATTCTTATAAAAGAATTTTACAACATTTGCTCCAAGTTGAAAAGTTCTGTTCAAATATTGTATGATTTACATGTTATGATTTTATCTTTATTTACTAACAAAAAGAACTGCATATTTAAGATAATCTCAGCTCTTCTGACGTTTACGATCTGCGCATGTGCCTTTACGCTTGATGTTCATGCTGATACGCCCAATTACGAAGAAGCTGCTGCCCAAAGGAAGACCCTTCCTATCCAAAGCAACGGCACTCCTAACTGGCCCGAAGGTCCGGAAGTATCTGCTGAATCAGCTATTGTCATGGAGGTTAACACCGGCACGATCCTTTATGCCAAGAACATCCATGAAGAGCTCTATCCTGCCAGCACTACCAAGATCATGACTTGCCTTTTAGCAGCTGAAAATGCGGCCCTTAGTGATATGGTGACCTTTTCACATGATGCAGTATTTAGTGTTCCTCATGATGGTTCCAGCATTGGCATGGACGTAGGCGAATCCATAACCCTTGAGCAAGCCCTCTACGGAATCATGGTTGGAAGTGCCAATGAAGTTGCAAATGCTGTTGCAGAACATGTAAGCGGCAGTATAGACAATTTCATCAAGCTCATGAATGACAAGGCAAAGTCCCTTGGTTGCACCAACACACATTTTGCTAACACAAATGGTCTTCAGGAAGATAACCACTACACAAGTGTTTACGACCTTGCTCTTATCTCTTCGGAGTTTTTTAGTAATGAACTGCTTTGTAATGTGGCCAACACTCCCAGGTACCATTTTGAACCGACAGCCACACAGCCAGATGAGTTCTATCTAAATAACAAGCACAAGCTCATAACCGGCGAGATCAAATACGACGGAATAGTTGGAGGTAAGACTGGTTACACAGACCTTGCAAGAGAAACACTTGTTACCTGTGCTGAGCGCGATGGCATGAAGCTTGTGTGCATAGTATTCATGGAAGAGTCACCTACACAGTTCACTGATACTGTTACGCTTTTCGACTACGCCTTTAACAATTTCCATCTAGTGAACGTTGCAGACAATGAGTCACGATATATGCCAAATGATTCATTGTTCTTTGAATCAGAAAATGACGTTTTTGGTAAGTCAGGTAACATCCTTAGTCTTGACGATACCAGCTCCATCATTTTGCCAAAGACCTCATCTATTAACGATACAAGTTACGCTGTGTCCTATGACCTTACTGTTCAGGAAAAAGAGGCATATCCTACAGCTCTTGCCAAAATAAGCTATACGTACAATAAAGTGCCTGTCGGCTACGCAATGCTGTGCTACTCATTGTCAAAGGCACCAAGCGATGCCACCCTTGGCGGCATGCACACAATCTACATAGATGTCAGGATCCTGCTTATAATTGCTGTAGCAATAATCATACTCCTTACCATCTTTGGTTCCGTAGGATCCAGAGCCTTCCATCATCGAACATTTAGCAGCAGAAGTGACAAGATACGATACAGACGTAGAAAAAGAGAATTCAAACGCGGCCGATTCAAGAACAGGTTCAAATAAAAAAAAGAGGTAGAATCACTGAGGATTCTGCCTCTTTTTTACTTTCCGTTGCTTATTCTTCATATCCTCCATATCTTCTGGAGAGATAAACTTACAGGTCTTAACTACAAATAATCTTCCATTCTCGGCTTTTTTGATTCTGACCTTAGCCTTCATAAATCCATGCTTGTCACAAAAAGCTACAGCATAATAATGCTTACCATTTGGAGAAAACCACTTTATCTTGCGTCTTAGATTCTTGTGGCAGATATAGCACTTTGTGCTCATTATCTCCATGTTCTCTAAGATATCTTCCTTAGTATCAAACTCACGGGAAATGTATTTCTCGTAGTTATCAAATACGATCCTGATCTCCTGTTTTTTGGACTTTGGAGTAACATAAGTATCAAAGGAGATTCGCTTTAATACCCTCTCATCAAAGGTCTTAAAGATTTCTGCAGTGTATGCAGCATCGGCAAGGGCTCTATGAAATGGTATATCACTATCTAGTTTAAGCTCTTCAACTGCTGTAGAAAGAGCCTTTCTGGTACGGCCATCATCATAAGCAAGGCTATATAACTTCTGAACATCATAAAATGCTATTGGTCTGTCAGCTAATAGAGGAAGTCCAAAGAAATCCAGGTTACTCTGAAACTCTCTTAGATCAAGCGGCCCCCAACTGCAAAACTTAGGCTCTGGACCACACCACTCCAGGAAATCTCTGGCAACATCCTGAAAGCTTCCACCATTTTCAAGGTCTTCCATGGAAAGATGGATGAGCTTACCCGTTATCTTGTGCATTTCCTTGAAAACCTGAGGTTTGATAAGCCTTGAAAACTCGCCGATCTTTTCCCTATTCTCATTAAGTTTTACTGCACCAATCTCGACAATCTCGAAGGTAAGAGTCTTACCGTCAAGTGTTGCTGGCGTCTCGCCCTGATTCCACTCAAGGTCAAAAACAATAAAATTACTCATATAACGATTCTTTCTTTAAAAGAACTTTTTTAACCAGTTAGTAGCAAGGTCTATCCACACTTCTACTTCTGGAACCACTTCATTTCCCCAGTTACTAAGGGTAAGATCATTTGCAAGCGAAAGGCCATGCTCACCCTCTGGGAAAATGTGAAGCTCAGTATTTATATTCTCTCTTTTAAGAGCAGTAGCAAATAAAAGAGAATTCTCAACAGGAACGCATCCATCAGTGAATGTATGCCAGATGAAAGTCTTGGGAACGTCCTTGTTTACGCATTTTTCTAAAGAAAGCTCTTCTTTCTTTTCTTCGTATTTATCGCCTAGGAGATGTTCAAATGAACCCTGATGAGCAAACTCTCCTGAAGTGATAACAGGATAACATAAAAGAAGTCCATTGGGACGAAGCTTCTCTTTTATCTCATCTGATGTTTCTCCCAAAAGAGCCTTAGAAACAAAATCTCTCTTCCACATGCAAGCATAGTTTGCTGCAAGATGTCCGCCTGCAGAACATCCTTCTACAATTATAGCATCTTTGTCGACTTCCCATTCATCAGCATGTTCTCTGATGATGAGAATAGATCTTCCAAGCTCCAAAAGAGCTGTTGGAAAAACTGCTGGAGCACATGAATATCTAAGTACTGCCGCATTAAAGCCCTTTGCCATAAAGCTAAGTGCCATTGGCTCAGCTTCTCTATCTGATGTGTATTCATAACCACCGCCTGGGCACAAAAGAACCAGCGGCCTCTTTGTAATCTTTAATGAATCTGAAGGCTGCTGAATATATACTGTGAGCTTTGCATAGTCTAATGAGCCCTCTTCTGTTATAGAAAATTCTTTGTAGATCATCTTGTAACCCCCGTAATATCTAGTCTGTCCTATAAACTATAAAATGACAAAAAAATAATTGCAATATATATTGACATTTTATATTGTGTACAATATAATTACATTAAATTAAATGATTGGTTGCGCTTACTTTTATAAAAATGGAGGTAAAAATAATGGGTTTCTATGATTATTCAGTAACTGATGCTCAGGGAAACGAATTCTCTCTTGAGAACTACAAGGGTAAAGTTGTTCTTGTTGTTAATACTGCCACTGGTTGCGGATTCACTCCTCATTACAAAGACATTGAGGAAATGTATGAACAGTTCCATGAGCATGGCTTTGAAGTTCTTGATATTCCTTGTAATCAGTTTGCAGGCCAGACTCCTGGTACTGATGAAGAGATTCACGAGTTCTGCCAGCTTCATTACAACACCAAATTCCCTCAGATGAAAAAAGCTGATGTAAACGGTGAGAATCAGCTTCCTGTATTTAAGTTCCTTAAAGAGCAGAAGGGCTTTGAAGGCTTTGGAATCGGTCCTGCTGCCCTTGCAATGAATGTTATGCTCAAGAAGATCGACAAGGATTACAAGAAAAATCCTGACATCAAGTGGAACTTCACAAAGTTCGTAGTTGACCGCGAAGGCAATGTTGTTGCCCGCTTCGAGCCAACTGAGAAAATGGAAAAAGTTGCTGCTTGCGTAGCATCCCTCATCTGATATTTCTTAAATAAACTTCTTAACTGATACAAAAAGGCGTCCTTTGCGTGTTACATTTTGTTGTCCTTGGTAGATAAATTTGCCATGGCCACGAACTGACACCCGGGCGCCTTCTTTTAGATCATAGCCGCCGCTGTAGGCTGTCCTTCCATCAATAAAAACTGATTCAGACTCAATAAGCTTTTGAGCTTCCGACCTTGATAAATGGTACACAAATGCCAGGATCGCATCTATTCTCTCAGAAGCAACACTTCCTTGTATCTCCTCAAACTCAGGTCTGATGTCACATTCACTGGCGTTTACAACTTCGCACTTAACAGAAGTGTGCCTGATCCTTATGAGTTCTTTGCATATCATCTGCGCAATCTCAGGTGTTGCAAACACGTAGGCCTGCTTGTCTCCAGATAAGATATCTCCTATCTGATCTCTTTCTATCCCAAGATTCATAAGGCTTCCAAGATAATCTCTGTGATTTAGATCATCTGAAAACTTACTGTTTACCGGCTTAATGCTGACACAGCTTAGAACTGTCTGCTGACTTTTTTCTGATAAAAGAAATGTCTCTTCATCCATATAATCTGGTAAAAAACAGACCATAGCTCTTTCAGCGTCATCAAATCCGCCATAGATCACATACCTTGCGCCGCAGTATTCATGCACGTTTGAAGATACTCCTTCGCTAGCAAGGATCTGATGAAACATAGCGATTTCTGAAACAGACAAAAAGTCTGTGTGAGTTATAAAGTTGTTCATATATGCTCTGGTAGCAAGATCTTTTACCCTACCAGCCAGAAAATCCTTTGATTTTTCTTCCATTTTATCCAATCTCTTCAAGCATCTTTTTGTAGTCCAGTTGTTTTCCGTTAAGAACCGCTTCTCTTAGCTTGTCATTAACATCATAGGCCATCTTAAGAGAAAAGAACTTGTCGCTTTCCTCCATAAGTTTAAAGAAGATCTTGTCTCCCTCCCACAGATTAAGACCGTATACATCCTTCTTTTTTACCCACTCAAGTTTGCCCTCATCACACTCTTTTGGCTCCCCACCTGGACATTTGGCTGTGAAAAGAGACATAAGCTCATAGTCACCTCTGTCAGAAATAAATGTGATGATCGCACGGTAATCAATCTCATCTAGCGGAATGTCATATCCTGACTCTTCAAATATCTCCCTTTTGATGCATTCTTCCGGACTCTCATTATCCTCAAAATGTCCGCCCACACCAAGCCACTTATCCTTACTAAGATCATTCTTCTTGGAAATTCTATGAAGCATCAAGTATTCATCATCTCTTTCTATGTAACAAAGAGTTGTAAGTCCTTCTCTTTTTGCCATGATAACCCTCCAATAATCTACTGTCTTTACATCATAATATACATTTCCGGATAATTGCACAGTTTTTCTTAATTATTATATAATTATTGCTAGACAATTTGCTTTATTACGTTTCATTTAGGAGGCATTTATGGAAAATAGACCTGTTGGTAGAAAGAAAAACGTAGGAACAGGCGGCTCCGGCGTCCACAAACGTGGCGAAGGCCTTGGAACCGGCCCTGTTGGAAATAGTTCAGGATACTCATCCGGACCATCCTCATTTGGCGGCGGTCCTAAGAGATCTGGTGGCAGAAGCCCTCTTTTCATGATCATCGTTCTGGCAATACTGATCCTTGGCGGTGGCGGAGGCCTCACTTCACTCCTAGAAGGAGGCGGCTCAGGCTATTCAGACTCATCAACCACGCAGCAGTATTCAAATACAAGTAGCCAGACTTCAACTGGAAGCGGCACTTCATCACTCTCAACTCTTAGTCAGCTCTTTGGCGGATATGGTTCATATTCAGGCGGAAGCTCAGCATCGGCAGCCTGGAGCGAAACTCCTAACACAGGCAAACTGGACACTTCTGTAGCTTCAAACGCCCGCGCCAAAAGAACTGTCATAAAAGGTAACGGTGAAGACACAGTTACTATCATGGTCTACATGTGCGGCGCTGATCTTGAATCTAGAAGCGGCATGGCTTCCAAAGATATTCAGGAGATGCTAAAGGCTGACCTTGGAAATAACATAAATCTCCTCATCTATACAGGTGGTGCTAGGCAGTGGCAGAACAACGTAGTTTCAAGCACTACAAATCAGATCTATCAGATAAAGAACGGAAAACTCAATCTCCTTGTCGATAACGTTGGAAACCTTCCAATGACCAAGCCAGATACACTTTCCAGCTATATCAAATGGGCGGCTACTAACTACCCTGCTGACAGATTTGAGCTCATCTTTTGGAACCACGGCGGCGGATCAACAGGTGGATACGGCTATGACGAGAAGTTCGCATCAGCTGGCTCCATGTCCCTTGCAGGTATCAATACAGCCCTCAAGGATGGCGGAGTAACCTTTGATTTTGTTGGCTTTGACACATGCCTCATGGCAACTGTAGAAAACGCCCTTGTAGTTTCAAACTACGCCGATTACCTGGTTGCATCTGAAGAGACAGAGCCTGGTATTGGCTGGTATTACACAGACTGGCTCACAGCCTTTGGTAAGAACACTTCCATGGACACCCTGGAGATTGGTAAGAACATCATCGACTCCTTCACAAATGCCTGTGCTCAGACTTGTCCTGGTCAGAAGACAACTCTTTCTCTTATTGACCTAGCTGAACTCTCACAGACAGTTCCTCAGGAGCTTGCAAACTTCTCCAAAGATACTGCAAACATGATCAACAGCGACGAATATTCAGCAGTATCTACAGCTCGTAGCAGTAGCCGTGAGTTTGCTTCATCCTCAAGGATCGATCAGATTGACCTTGTGGATTTCGCCAACAGAATGGGAACTACTGAGGCAAAAGAGCTTGCAAATGCCCTTAAGAGCTCTATCAAATACAATAGAACAAGTTCAAACATGACCAATGCTTACGGCCTTTCAATCTACTTCCCTTACAAGCAGAGCAGCAAAGTAGATTCTATGGTCAACACCTATGAAAACATCGGTATGGATGAAGATTACGCTAAGTGCATTCAGAGTTTTGCTACCATGGGCGTTGCCGGACAGGTTGCTTCAGGTGGAACTTCAACTCCTATGCCATCTCTTTTTGGAGAACTTTCTCAAGGAAGTGGCAGCGGTGATGCTACAGCTGAGATGATATCCCAGCTCCTTACAACCTTCCTTTCAAGCGACTTTAGCAGTATTTCTGGACTTTCATCCTCCAATACTTCTTTCCTTGGTAAGTCTCTTGATGTAGAAAAGGCTGCAAATTACATTGCAGCTAACCAGTTTGATACTTCAAACCTCATCTGGACTCAAAATGCCGATGGTCAGGATGTAATAAGCCTCTCAGAGGATCAGTGGTCCCAGGTAAAAGACCTTTCTCTTAACATGTTCTATGATGACGGAGAAGGCTACATTGACCTTGGACTTGATAATACACTTGAGTTTGATCCAGACGGAAACCTCATTGCCCCATCAGATAAGACATGGCTTGCAATCGACGGTCAGATTGTTGCTTACTATGTGATCGACGTTCAAGGTGATGAGAATAGCTACGCTATCACAGGTCGCGTTCCTTGCCTCTTAAACGGCGAAAGAACTAATCTGATCCTTGTATTTGATTCTGAAAATGAAGATGGATACGTTGCCGGAGCCAACTACGATTACGTGGAAGGTGAAACAGATACTGTAGCCAAGAACCTCACAGAAATAAATGAAGGCGACACCATCGATTTCCTTTGTGATTACTATGGTTATGACAAACAGTTCCAGGATAGCTACTACCTGGGTGAGCAGATGACAGTTTCACATCCAATGTCAGAAATGGTCATCAACAACCTTCCTGTAGGTGATGGTGACGTTCTCGTAACTTATCGCTTTACAGACCAGTTTGCACAGAACTACTGGACACCAACAATTAAGTACTAATTTTCGTTTAATATATGCTATACTAGTCCCATGGAAAAAGCATGAAAGGGGATTTACAACATGATTAATGGAATGGGTCTTATCACAGGTCTCATTGTAGGTGCTATCGCAGGATGGCTTGCAGGCAAGCTTATGAACAGCGAAGGAAGCCTTCTTAGAAACATCATCCTTGGTATTGTAGGTGGTTTCGTAGGTAACCTTGTACTTGGTCTTGTAGGTATCCACGGAAGCGGTATCCTCGGCAACATCGTAGTAGGCGTTATCGGATCCTGCATCGTAATCTTTGGTGGTAAGAAATTACTTAAATAAAATGATTCAAAATAATTAGGGAACTTTTTGAGTAAAAACATATCAAAAAGTTCCCTAAATTTTTTGTCATTTATCTATGGGTTTTATCTCTCCCTTATCAACAAGTCTAAAGAACGCATCCACAACCTCAGGATTAAGCTGGGTTCCGGAGACTTCACGGATTGTAGCCAGCACATCATCAAAATCCATTCGCTTGCGATATGGTCTGTCAGAATACATTGCATCAAAGCTGTCTGCAACTGCGATAATTCGTGCTACCTGTGGGATTTCATCACCTGCAAGTCCGTTAGGATAGCCTTTTCCGTCATACCTTTCATGATGGGCTCTCGCACCTATTGCTAGTTCTGGTACAACACTTATGTTCTTAAGAACCTCATTTCCCTTTACGGTATGGGATTTGATCACGTCATACTCTTCATCTGTAAGTTTACCCGGTTTATTAAGCACAGCTTCAGGAATACCAACCTTACCAACATCATGCAATAGGCCAATTCGATAATACTTTTCTACAGTTTCATCATCATACCCCATCTCTTTGGCAATCATTGCTGTATATTTGGCAACTCTCTCCGAATGGCCGTTGGTATACTTATCCTTCATATCTATTACTTTCGCAAAAGCTTCCGATATCTCGGATGCAAGCGCAGCACTTTCCTTCTGCTTCTTTTTAAGAGAATCGATATGGTCCTGATACAGATAGATTCCCATAAATGCAGTAAACAGCACTACTCCAATACGTGTAAATGTCAGACTTCCGTAGCTCTGGAAAAAGTAATAACGTGTCAGATCTATTCCTGCGCCTAAAGTACTGACACAAAGGCCCCACATCATAGTACGCAGAAGTGTAGGCTTGATCATTTTCTGACGTATAGCTCTAAAGACGATCACTGCAGCTATCATAAAGGCAACTACTATAATGAATTGAGAAACATAAACAAGATGGTAATAGTCTGATAATCTGCTTTGTGTTAGTCCAACTTGAATGAAGAAATTCAAAAAACATACTATTAACATTCCAAACAAAAGCTTTGAATGTGATTCTCCTGTTGTACTGGAAAAAAATGAAAGCAGTTGGAAAGGTACAAATATCAGGCATGCATACTCCGCAACTCTGATAATTTCAGGGTGACCTGTCAGCACCTGAAGTAGAAGCGTATCATTAAGTCCTATAAATCCGACCAATAAGCAGGTTATACCAAAGGATATGAAGTCAATTCCTGTTGACTTCATAACAATTTTTCCCGTTACACCTGCTATAACAAAAAGGAACCCAATTAGCATAGTTGTCATACATTGGCAAAATGAAAAAAGATTTCTTTTAAAGACGTTTGTCATGTACTGTCCAGCATCACTAATAGCTATCTCTCTTATACCTGCCGGCACATTTGGAAATACTGGTTCAAGGTTCAGCCTTAAATTTGTGCTGCCCGCAGGAATTGCGACGGTATGATATTGCATACCATAAGAAACACCCAAGAATCTTGATAGCTCAGGGGTATAATCATAGATCAAATCATCAGATGCATATACTTTAAAATTGGTGTCGATGGACTTGAAGCATATAGCCATTCCATCAACCTGCATCTGACTTATATCCAATGTAACCGCATGTGAACCTAGGGTAATATCATAAAGATCAACCGCCTGACCATTTTCATCAGTCCAACCTTCATTGATATTACCAATCACATTGGCATCCCTATGTTTTTCATGATCGCCTGTCGCAATTGCTAAAAATACAAAAAGCACAAAAACAAAAATGCAAGCGATCTGCTCTAGGCTTGAGCGAATTGACTCTCTTCTTGTTTTCATGCTTTTATATTAACATCTTTTTGTTATAATGTCTTTTTTATTTCGATTTAATACCACTTATCAATTTCAAATGTAGTGATAGAACTTCCCTTAAGAACAGCAGAAAATGATGCTTTATCTTCACCAAATTCCATCGCAACTTTATCTGTTACATCTGCCCAGTTCTCGCCGTCAGCCATAGTTCCGCTAGTTCTTGTTGCTACGATGCCAATATCTTCGCCTGCTTCATAGAAGTCTGAAAGGTCAAATTCCCACTTAACATCATCTACGTTAGTGTTCATTGCTACAATTATAACCTTCTCGTTTTCTGGATCGTAAGCAGCTACCACTGTATTGGCCTTATCATCAACTCCAACCAAAGTGTAGCCTGGTCTGATAAACTTTGTAAACTGTCCAAAGGCATAGTACTTCTTGGTAAGAAGCAGTTCTTTTGCATCATGATCTGCAATAGCAATTCCCCAGAAAGGTGTTCCTGTAGATACTATCTCATCAGCCTGCTGCCTTGTGCAGGTATCAAACTCATTTTTTGAATCTACATGAACATCTACTGCGTCCCACATGATCCAGGCTGTAGGCATGAGGCCGTTTAGGTCCTTTATGATCTGCTCTGAATAGCCAAGAGCAGCCTGCATTCCTGTATCTTTTTTACCGATAGAATATGTTCCATCAACTTCGCTCATCCAAAGGTTCTTACCGGATTCTTCTGCAATCTTCTTGAGCATGTCGCGCTGAGTTCCCTCGTAGGCGTGAGTGTCGATTCTATCAACAACCTCTTTTGCCTCCTCAGAAAGAGACTTATAAGACATGATAGCAGCTTCAATGCTGGTCTCATCAGTTCCGCAGATGATCATATCGATTCCCTTGTTCTGAAGCTCTGCATTAAGTGCTGTAAGGATCCTACTCTGAGACTCACCCTGTGAGAAATGGCAGCCTTCCTGCTTCTCACTGTGAGCTCCCCAGTAGCTGGTTGCAGGCTCATTCATTGGATCAACACTCTGGAATGTGATAACACCTTCCTGCATCCAGTGCTCGATCACATCCGCCATGTAGCAGGCAAAAGCTGTGTATGAATCCTCTCTTAAGTTATCAACAGAAGGATCCTCTCCTCCTGAGCTACATCCACTTACAGTCATGAAGTATGGTGGTGAATTGGAAAATGCCTCAGCAATAAACTCATCTTTTGCTGCGTCAGCTGCTGCCTTTAAGACGTTCATCTGATTGGCATCTGCATCCCAGTCATAGTTCCATGCATATCCACAATCGAAGTCTACTCTGGCGTAGTTATCCACATAGTAATCCTTAGAATTGTTACTAAGATCGACCTTTGTTACATCTACGCAGTAGCCAGGAACTACAGAATCTGATCTCTTAATATGTGGCTCGTGATAAAAAGGTGCATTCTCATCTGTTACGTTATCTCCACCGCCAACGTTATAGCGGCCAATGTTCATACCAAGACCTTTTTCCAGATTGAAAAAGGCTTCTGCTGTCTGAGCTGTAAGTTCTTCACTGTAGCCTACTCGGTTGGCCCACCAGCAAAGAGATGTTCCCCATCCCTGAAACTCTCCGTAGCCATCACCATTTGTGTCATTAAACTTTTGCGCGTCAGACAATGACAGCTTTACTGTTTTAGAAATTTCCATGTTTTCATAACTCCCCGTTACATTATTATCTTCACTTATCTCGCTTGTACTTTCAGTACCAGCATTATTTGCCCCGGTGCTATTTCCACAACCCGAAACAATAGAAGTGAGCATAGCCGCTGCTACGCCCACTGATATGATCTTACCTGCTTTTTTCTTCATACCTGTCTCACTCTTTCTTTACTGGATTTTTGGAAAAGACATGTTCATCTCCGTAAGTAACATTGTATCTCCAATTCTGAGCACTCCCACCTGCCCCATTATACCAGTTACCGGTTATTTCGTTTTTTATAGAAAGCTTATTATCTGAATCATCCATTTCAAATAATAAGATCCTTTTTTTCTCATGGATATTTGGACAATGAAGTGACATCATAAGTTCCCCTCCAAAGCTCCTAAAGAGCATGGCATGTCCGCCATCAAGAGCAAAAAGAGGTATCTCTTCCTGAATCCATGGACCATGGATAGTACCACTTGCTGAGCGGCAGTATCCTACTGTGTAACCGCCTCTTTCTGAAAAGCTTGACCACAGCATGATAAGCGTCCCACCTGGAAGTCTGTAAAGAAATGGCCCGTCTGTTACCAGGCCGCCATCTGCTGTTGCATTTCCTCTCCAAGGTGCATCTGAAGCCCTGAACAAGATCTCCGGCTCTGAGATCATTTTACTTAGATCGTCACTTAGCTTGATCGCGCATACCTGACCATCATAAACCTGCATCCACTCATGGCAGAATACAAGCCATGGCTGACCTTCATCATCAACAAATAAAGTTCCATCCAGGCATTGCCATCCTTCAGGTGTAATTGGCTTATCCCCTACTGGAGTAAAGGGGCCTTCCGGTGAATCGGAAACAAGGGCCTGGCAGCCTCTCAACTTACCCTCTGCCCTAAAAGAAGAGATCAGATAGTATCTGCCCTTCCATTTATGAACCTCCGGAGCCCAATAGTCTTTATCTGCCCAAAAGGTCTTTTTCTCAAAACATACCTTTGGAACGGACCAGTTGATCAGATCCTTTGACTTAAGCACATAAAAACATGCTTCATCCTGCTTTAGTTCTGGGAAAAGATTGACATCAACAAACTGGACGTATGTGTAATACAGACCAGTTTTGTCATCTGCCAAAATGAAGGGATCACTTATATGCACATCCCTTATGCTATATGGATATTCTTTAGAACCTTCATTAACTATAAATGCCATAAGTAAATATCATCCTGTCTTATTTTTCAAACTCAGCAGCTACTGTCTTAAGAAGATTTCTGATCTCAAGATGCTGAGGACATACATTCTCACAGCCTCCGCACTCAATACATTCGCTGGCCTTTCCAGCTCCTTCAGATGTGATCCTGCCATAGTACATATCTTGATTCCAATCATTAAAGATCTTCTTTCTGTTGTAGCAGGCAAAGATCTCAGGAATCTTGATGGCCATTGGACAGTGATTTTCTTCTACGCAGTAGTGACAAGCTGTACATGGGATCATATCAAGTCCCTTGAAAATAGCTGTTACTCTTGCTACTGCTCCCATCTCAGTCTCTGAAAGAGGCTTGAAATCCTTCATGTATGAAACATTATCCTTCATCTGAGCCATATCGCTCATACCAGAAAGAACAAGTCTGATTCCTTCCTGGCTTGCTGCAAAACGAATTGCATAGCTTGCATTAGAAAGACCTGCCTTCAACTCATCAAAGATCTGCTGAGCCTTATCCGGAAGATTAACAAGGCTTCCACCCTTAACTGGCTCCATTACGATTATTGGCTTATTATGTTTTCTGCAGACATCATAAACCTTCTTGCTCTGAACAGATGCATCATCATAATCAACATAGTTGAACTGAATCTGAACAATCTCAATCTGTGGATATGTAGTAAGGATATTATCTAAAACCTCTGCCTTATCATGGAATGAAAGACCTACATGCTTGATCTTACCTTCTTCTTTTAACTTAAATGCAGTCTCATACGCATTGCACTTTTTGAATTTTTCAAAGTTAACTGCGTTCTGTGCATGCATGAGATAAAAATCAAAATACTCAACACCGCAGGCATCAAGCTGACTCTGGAAGAATGGCCTGATGTCCTCTTCGCTGTTAAAGAAAGACTCTGTAAGCTTATCTGTTAAAAGATATTTATCTCTTGAGTATCTCTTAGTCAATGCCTCTTTTATTGCCAGCTCTGACTTGCCATCTATATAGCCGTGAGCTGTATCAAAATAGTTAAATCCGTTCTCTATAAAGTAGTCCGTCATTTCCTTGAACTGCTCTATATCAACTTCGCTTCCGATCATTGGAAGTCTCATACATCCAAAACCAAAAAATGTTTTGATCTGTGAAAAAGAATTGTCCATCGCTTGCCCTCCGAACACAAAAATACGCATACTCCTACATATACACCTTGATTCTAGCATATTCAAAAGCCTGAATATAGCTCAATTCTTGTCATAAAAAGCCACTTTTTTGTCATCTCTTGTCCTCAATCTATGGCACTAGAGTTTTATGAATGATAGAATATATATATACTAAATTTTATCAATTCATGACAGGATTTATTATGGCAAAAATTTCTAATTCAGATCTTTTTGACAATCTATTAACCCTCATTCCCGCTGGAATCTTCTGGAAAGACAAAGACCGGCGTTTTCTTGGCGCCAATCAGATGTTTCTTGATTACTACGGTCTTTCATCAGTTAATGAGATCATCGGAAAAACTGATGAAGACATAGGATGGCACATCGATCCAGCACCATTTAAAAATATCGAGCTTAAAGTGATCAACAATGGCGAAACCATTAGTAATGTTCCTGGACAGTGCATTGTTAAGGGTATGGTCCGTAATATCAGGGCTTCCAAAAAGCCTTTATATTCAGGCGGCAAGATTGTCGGCCTTATAGGCTATTTTATGGATGTCACAGATGAGCTTGCAGAGAAGGACTGGCTTGCAAGTCTTTCAAGAACTGACGAGCTTACAGGCATCTTCAACAGAAGGGCCTATTCTGACATCATCATTCAATACGAAGAACAGTACAAACAAAATCACACAGATTTTGTTTTATATATGATAGACCTTGATGGATTCAAAGCTGTTAATGATGAATATGGACACGAGTATGGTAACCTCGTCCTTAAATCTGTAACCAAGAGCCTGGTTTTTGCATCGGCAGACAACTGCGTTCTCTTCCGCTACGGCGGCGATGAATTTGTTATCCTCCATCAGCTTCAGGATGAAAAGGAAGTTCAGCTCATAGAAAAAAGACTCATCAGAGCTTTAGAATCTCCTAGAAATATAGAAGGAGCCAAGGTTACTATCCATGGCTCCATAGGACATGCACAATATTCAGAGACTACTTCAGTTACGCTGCTTATCGAACTAGCCGATAAACGAATGTATGAAATGAAAAACAGCCACAAAGATCACAACAAATAATAAAGGGTTGCACATAACGTGCAACCCATATTTTTACATGATCTCCAATGTACCACCTGAGATCAGCTTACCAGAACGTCTATCAAAGAGTAGAATATCTTTTCCTTTGATATCAATATTGGCATCCTGACCAATAAGGTAGATTGAATTACCAAAGATTACGCTGGTAAGGAGGAAATCTCCAACCTTAAGTTTGAGTGTTGACTCCATACCAGTAGGCATTGCACCGTAGATTTTAGTGTTGATCTTACCATTTGGCTCGATATCGATAGCTTCTGGTCTGATGCCAAGTACGAAATCTTCATCAGTGATAACAGGCTCATCCATAAGACTTTCATCCTGTTCCTCAACCTTCTGAACATGGTACTTAAATACTTCGTCCTTGTTACTCTTTTCTACTGCGCCTTTCTTCATAAGTCTCTGACGCTCAAATTCTTTCTTGTCAGCTTCTTCCTTGTCTCTTTCTGCTCTCCACTCTGAGATCTTAAGTGGCTCGTTTGGCACAAACTTTGCCTTTACGCCATCAAGGATATTAAGCTCAACACTGCCGTCTGCTGCCTGTGCTCCCTTTGCATCCACAAAGTTCATAGATGGATTACCTACAAAGTCAGCAACGAAAAGGTTTGCTGGTCTTGAATAAACATCAAGTGGAGCTGCGTACTGCTGAAGAACGCCATTGTTTACAAGACAGATTCTTGTAGCCAGAGTCATAGCTTCCATCTGATCATGTGTTACATATACGAATGTGCTTCCAGTCTCAACGTGGAGTCTCTGAAGCTCGTATCTCATCTCAAGTCTGAGCTTGGCATCAAGGTTTGATAATGGTTCGTCCATGAAAAGAACCTGTGGCTCTGGAGCAAGAGTTCTGGCAATAGCTACTCTCTGCTGCTGTCCACCAGAAAGCTCTGCTGGATACCTATCCATGAACATTCCGATCTTAACTATTCTTGAACATGCTCTGACTCTTGAATCAATCTCTTCCTTTGTGAGCTTTCTTGTTTCAAGAATTTCGTTACCATTTTTAAGTACATGGTACTTGCTGCTAAGTTCTTTTCCTTCTCTAGCGTACTTTTCCTTGATTCCTGCAAGCTTTTCTTCGTACTCAGCAAGCTTTGCCTTTGCAACCTTGTCTGGATCAGAAGAAGAATGAATACCTAAGTTAAACAGCTCTTTTGCTGAATAGATTGAAAGATTATAGTTGTCGATGAGTTTGATGTGAGCCTTATTCTCATCGAGCTTTCCATTCTTGTCACGGCACTCTTCTACTATCTCTTTTATCTTGGTTCCATTAGCAAGAGCTCTTACGATATCTCCTGTCTGCTTTGCCTCTGGATCAAGTACTGGCATCTCTTCGTGGATATTTTTAAGACCAAAAGAGATGTTCTCATAAACTGTCATGTTTGGCCAAAGTGCGTAGTTCTGGAAAAGGAAGCCAACCTTACGCTTGTTGGCCGGAACGTTGATTCCTGCATTTGAATCAAATACTACTTTGTCACCGATTGTGATCTTTCCTTCTGTTGGAGTCTCAAGGCCTGCGATCATTCTAAGGATTGTTGTCTTACCACAGCCTGAAGGTCCAAGAAGTGTAATAAATGAGTTATTTGGGATGTTAAGGCTAACATTATCTACACCAAAAAACTTTCCCCAACGTTTAGTTATGTTCTCTAAAATAATTTCAGGCATGATTACTTTCCTCCTATGCCGCTGTCAAGGCTTGCGCCTGTGAGCTTGTTTACCAAAGTATTAAATACAAGAATTGTTACGATGAGGATGAGGTTGATAGCACTTGAGAATGCATATAGTCCCATTTCATCGAAATAGTCTAGTGTTGTTGAAAGGATAAAGCCCTGTGTACAGAGAAGAAGGAACAATGATAATTCTCTAAGGCAGGTCATAAATGGAAGAAGATATCCACTTATGATTGATGACTTCTGGATTGGAATAATGATCCTTGTCATTCTCTTTACCCATGATGTATTCATGATAATTGCTGCTTCTTCAAGCTCGTTACTGATCTGAAGCATTGAATTTAGTGAACTTCTTGAAGCGAAAGGTATGTATTTTACTACACCTGCGATTATCAGAAGTGTGTATGTATTAAACAGATTGATATGCTCGTTGGAGAAGAGGATAAAGAATGCTGCTCCAACTGCGATTGATGGCATGAGGTAAGGAAGGAATGCTACGTTGTTTACATAGTTTGCCCACTTATTCCTTCTCTTTTTAGCAACTGCGTATCCGATAAGTGTACCAATGGTTCCAGCTATCAGTGCACAGACAACTGCCAGGAACAATGTTCCAAAGAAGGCATGCCAAATGGTCTTGTTGTACAGGATTCCGGCCTGTCCATACATTCCGTTTTCTGTAATGTTTTCGTTTGTAACCCACCATTTTGTTGTGAGGTGAGCAAGATTTCCTGAATAAAGGAAGCTGTAATCTCCTGGGTTTGGAAGGAATGTCTCCAGCGCAAAGAGGAGAATTGGCCAAATACTTGTAAAGAATGTGATGATCATGAAGATGATTCCTACAAGATATTTACCAACCTTACCAATTGAGAGTTTTGTAAGCTGTCCTGATTTACCAGTAACCGTTGTATAGTTCTTACGGCTCTTTAAACTCATCTGGTTCATTCCAAGGATCAGTACGCCAAATACCATCATGATGATGGCCAAAATACTAGCTTCACCAGTGTATTTACTGTTCATTGAAATGTACTTGGTAGAAAGAGTTGTGAGGTTCAGATAATGTGGTACTGGGTAACTTCCCATAGCTGATCCAAATACCAAAAGAATTGTTGAAAGGATTGCTGGCTTGATCATAGGAAGTGTTACCTTGAACATTATCTTCCACTTTGGGGTATCAAGAATTGTGGCTGCCTCTTCCAGGTTGGCATCCATATTCTTGAAGATTCCTCCGATCAAGATGTAAGCAAATGGTGCATAGTGAAGTCCTAAAACTACTGCACTTGGGAATACTCCCTGGCACCACCAGTGAGGAAAATAGATGTTAAATATTGCTGCAAGAAGTCCATCTGAAGTTCCTGTCACTTTATTTGAATAAAACATATGCTGCCAAACAACGGCTAATGTCCACTGTGGCATGATATAAGGAAAAATGAAGATAGAACTTAAATACTTCTTAAACTTCATGTCTGTTCTAGTTACTAGAAATGCGAACAGACCGCCGAAAAGAATTGATATAAAGCATGTAAGCACAGATAAGATCACAGTATTAAGAAGCGGTGTCCAAAGATTGGTCTTTGCTAACTTACTTGTGAAAAGATCTGTGTAGTTTACTACTGAATAACCATTTACTCTTCCAGTTAAATGCTGGTCGATAGTACCTGGATGTATAGCAAATGTATCTTTTACTATAGCTACGATAGGTGCGACTGTACTAAAGGTTAAAACAATCCCAAACAGCAAAAGTATTATATTCTGAGGTTGGGAAAACCATGTCTTTACCTTATTTTTGAAAATCGCACTTTTGTCTGGTTTTGCGATTGCATTCATTTTAGTTTCGTCCCCTTTTTTAAAGGATGCCGCCCGCAGGCGGCATCCGAAGTGTTGTTAATTATTCTCCTGGAGCATAGTGATCAAGAACGTCGATCCAGCTACCAACTGTGAATGATACTTCTGAGCAGTATGCAGGATCTTCAAGTACGAGCTCACCATCTGTTGTCCACCAGTCATATCCTCTGTCGTTCTTTGCTGGGAACTCATCTCCGCCGCCCTGTGAGTGATGGAATGTGTCCTCAATCTCTTTTGCAACGTTAGGATTTGCTGAGTAGCCACCCATGTCTTTACCCCAAGCTTCAAATCCCTGCTCTGTGCATGTCATATAAGCGATGAATGCGCATGCTGTCCAAGGAAGTGGGCTATTCTTGGTAAGGAAGAGGTAATGGCAATATCCATATCCGCCGATTCCAGTGTAGCCGTCCTGATATGCTGCTACGTTGATGTTGTTAACTGATACAGAAGCTGACTCTTCTACTGAACGAAGCTTACTGTATACTAAAAGACCTGACTGATCTGTTGCAGATGCATCTACAAGTGTGTTGCAGATAGGACCATCGTCTGTCTGCTCGTTGTAGTTGTTAACCCAAAGCTTGATCCATGCAAGTGCGTAAGCACCGTTTGCGCCAAGACCAAGGTCGTTTGCATCTGTCTGCATCTCTTTGATCACAGGCTCAAAATATGCTTTCTTGGTATCATCAAGCTTGTCATAAGCTTCCTTGAGCCATGTAGCATACTTATCTTCTGTGAGCATCATGAGGAAGTTCTTTCCTACAATCTCAGAGTCAACACCCATGAAAAGAGGATGTGATCCTTCATATACGAAATCCCAGCAGTTGTTAAACTGAGCACTTCCTGTGTTGTTGTACATGAAAACTTTATTAAGTGTCTGGAGTGGAAGGAATCCTGCGTAAGCATCAGGTGTTGTTCCGTTTGCTTCTGCCCATTCCTTAGGAACGAATGTCTTTAAGATGTCTGTATCTACCATCTTTGTCTGGATCTGGTTACCATCCTGAATAAGAGTCATAGCAAATGTGCCTTCGCTCTTAAGTGAATCTGATGTGAGCTGCTCAAAGATCTTGTTGTTCTTTGGCTGCTGCCACTCAAATTCCATTGTGTAAGATGGATCGATTGTCTGTAAGTACTCGATGAATAATGGAAGTGCTGACTTACCACGGCTACTGTTACCTACGCCGTAGAATGTCTTGCCGTTTGACTCTTCGATAGCCTTCTTAGCAAGCTCTTCCATTGACATTGTCTCTGCTTCAGCAATGATAGCATCGATTCCTGTGAGTTCAGCTGCTGGAGCAGCCTCTGCGGTTTCAGTTTGCTCTGTTGTCTGTGCTGCAGTATCTGTGCCAGCTGGCTGCGCATCTGTGCCTGCACCCTGGTTAGAAGCTGCGCTTCCGCAACCTGCAAGAGCGGATACAACCATTGTGAATGTTAAGATTGTTGATAATACTTTCTTTTTCACCTTTTATCCTCCTTTTACATTAGCTTGTGTCCTTTACCCATAAAAAAAGAAACCACAAGCAGTTCTTTGCTTTATGGTTTCATTTTAGATTTCTTTTATAATTTTTTTGAGAAGACAAATCTGATATTATTTGTAATTTTTTGACAATTTATTACTCAAGTCCTTTATTTTGATATTCTGATGGCGTTCTTCCCACAAGCTTTTTGAAAGTATTTGAGAAATAGGCAATGTCCTGATAGCCTACTTTATCTGCTACTTCATACACTTTCACATTCATATCCTTGAGATAGTCCAGAGCTTTTTTGATCCTGTACTTTGTAAGGTAATTGTTGATACTGGTGTCGGTTTCAGATTTAAAGAGTCTGCTGATATGCCCTTCACTTACGCTCAGAGCCTCTGCAAGATTTCCTACGCTGAAGTCTACATCTGAGTAGTGATTTTCAATATATTCAATTGCTGCCTGAACGTAGCGGTTTGATACTTCCTCTTTTTTCTTAAGAGATATAAGCTCATTTTCAAGCTCTGCTTCCTGGGCAGTTCCATTGGGATGAAGGTGCAAAAGCCTTTGGATTACGCCTTCTAGCTCTCCATCCTGGAAGGGCTTTAGGATATAATCTGAAACCCCAAGTCTTATGGCTTTTCTGGCATATTCAAATTCGTTGTAGGCAGTAAGGAATATGACTTTTGTATTTGGGTACTTGTCTCGAAGCTGCTCTGCAAGCTCTATTCCGTCCATTTTGGGCATCCTGATGTCGGAGATCACAAGGTCTGGTCTTACTTTATCTGCAAGCTCCAAAGCCTCTTCTCCATTTGAAGCCTCCCCCACGACTTCGCATCCTATAAGAGACCAGTCGGTCTCTCCCTTAATACCTAGTCGTACATATTTTTCATCGTCTACTATCATTACAGTAGTCATTGTTCCCCTCGTTCTTCTTTCTTTTTTGGCTCTTTTTCTGAATATGGAAGTGTAATGATCATGACTGTTCCTCCCTGAGATGGTCTAAATGCCATGACTCCATACTCTTTTCCATAATAGAGTCTGATGATGGTGTTGACGTTGTTAAGGCCCAAGTGTCCCTTTAAGGTCTCAACGTCATCATTGTTTAAAGCCAACATCATTTCATCGCTTATGCCTTTACCGTCATCCTGAACGGATATCTTTAATAGGTCTTTTTCTCCGGAATTATCTCTGCATGCAGCTACATAGATATGGCCATTTTCAGTTTCATCCATTCCGTGAATAATGGCGTTTTCGACTATTGGCTGAAGTATGAGCTTTGGAATAACTGCGTCCATTACTTCAGTTGGCACATCTATTGTAAGGTCGAACTTGTCATCAAATCTGATCTTCTGGATCTCGCAGTAGTTCTGGACAAGCTCTAGCTCTTTTGACAAAGGGCAAAACTGCCTCTCGGAAATACTAGTCCTAAGGATCCCTGCAAGGGACGCTGACATGGTGGCAACTTCTGGCACGTGATTGGCCTTAGCTACCCACTTAATGGTATCTAGTGTGTTGTACAGGAAGTGTGGATTGAGCTGGGCCTGCATCATTTCTATTCTTGTCTCGTTGATGGTTCGCTCTGCCTCAACTCGCTCTTCCATGGTCTGCTTGAGCTGGCTTGTCATCTTGTTAAAGCCTACTGCCAGTTGCTCGAACTCATCTTCTCTTGAGAGCTCTATCTTGGCATCAAAGTCACCTTTTCTAAAGCGTTTCATTCCGCTGGCCATGATATTAATTGGCTTTGAAAAATATGCGCTGAGCCTTGAAGCTACAAGAAGACAGACAATGACACTAAAGAGTGCTTCAAGTGTAAGGATCTGATAACCAACCTTTACCGCAGATTCTCCCAGGGCTGGCGGCGTAACGTATATGCTCAAAAGCCCAGTTTTTCCAATCTCATTCATGTACACATTGTTTTCTATATTGTAATTATAAGCTTGTCCGTCAAAGAGATTTCTACGGATGCTCTTAAGTTCGCTACCATTTTCAGCAGTTCCAATGAGGCAGAATGGCCTAAGGAACTGGTCTGTTAACATGAATCCATCTTTGGCATTTATGTTGCTTCGAAGTCTATTTTCTATTTCAGTTTGCTCTATCCTGACGATAGCAAAGGCTGGAACATTTCCCTCTACTATCTGCTTTGCTATCAAAAGATCTGCTCCTGTCTTGGTGGATTCTGTAGGATCTAGAGCGTAGATGACTTCGCCCTTACTGTTCTTGGCTTCCTCTAGAACTGAATAATAGAGAGGAAGCTTATTGGACAAAGATCTGGCGCTGGTACTGAACACACATCTGTCACCCTGATAGATATCTACTGTTGCAAAGTCTCTTATTCTTCTTGATACATTGTAAAGCTCAGAATAAATAGTAAGCGAGCTATTCTTACTCTGTGTAAGAGCATTTTTTATGATATCGCTTTTTGATATGAGGTCCAGCGTCTCTTCAGATAGCTCTATATCACGTTGCAAAAGAGAATTGATAGCGGTGTTCTGCTCGATATCTTTTTTCTCATAGTCGTATTTGAGTCTTGCCTGGAATCCCTGAATGGTAAAGACACCGCCTATGATGACAAGGATCAGTGTTACTGTTAGAAAGATTGCAAATAGCTGCCTTTTGAAGGACTGTCTGATGATTCCCATAGTTAGTCCTCCGTCTTCCTTAGCTCGTCCCAGAGATTAAAGATATCTTCCTCTTCTCTG
Source organism: Butyrivibrio hungatei DSM 14810 (assembly GCF_900143205.1). GTDB lineage: Bacteria > Bacillota > Clostridia > Lachnospirales > Lachnospiraceae > Butyrivibrio > Butyrivibrio hungatei. The sequence goes on from NZ_FRDH01000009.1 coordinate 60,199, forward strand.
GCAGATTTTTTTACATCAAAATCAATGAGTTTGGTGCTTCCATATGTTGGTGATAAGTCTACATCAGTCCTTACTGGCCTTCTATAGAAATTTTCCATTGCGTATTTCTGGGTATCATAGCCCACCACAAAATCTATGAATTTACCAGCATTGTAGGAATGTGGCGCATTTTTTAACATGGCTATGCCATCTGGAACTGCGCTGGTACCGTCATTCGGATATATAAGGGATATGTTATAGCCTTTTTCAATGTACTTCTTGGCTGTCTCTTCAAGGGTAATTCCTATGAGATATGTGCCATCTGATACTGCAGGAATAACTTCTCCCGACGAGTCTAATATTTCTCCGTCAAGCTGGTCATAGAACTTCGGTAAAAGATTCTTGTAAGATTCCCCTAAAAGCTGCTCCATTGTGGCTACAATCGTATAACTGGTGCCTGAATTACTCAAATCTGCAAAAGCAATTTCGCCTTTCCATTTGTTGTCAAAAAGACTTTTCCAGGTTCTTGGAACTTCTGATGAAGATACAAGCTTTTTGTTATAGATAAAAACTATTGGAAGCTCTGTAAACGCAGTCCATGAACCTTCTTGTGAACTATAGTTCTCATCAAGAAACTCTTTTTCACTAGAAACATATCTAAGAAACATGTCACTATGGGCTTCATAGCTTTCTATTCCGCCCCCAAACATTATGTCGCACTGACTGTTTTCTGATGCCTCTTTTGCTTTCTGCATCATCTCTGCAGTTCCGCCTGCATGAACGTCAACCCAGATTCCAGTCCTGTTCTCAAACTCTCTGATGATAGGAAGATACACTTCCTCCTTGTGAGATGTGTAGACTATGAGCTGGTTTTCCTGTGGTACTGCATATTTCTGAGATATATTCTCTATTTCTTCCTGTCTTGGACTATTTTGGCATGACGAAAGCAGGAGCATTAATGCTCCTGCCAAAAAGATCGATCCTAGTTTTTTTATAACCCCTGCCATGATCAGAAATTACTTCCATTCCAGCCCCAATTATCTGCTGGAGTGTACTTTACATAGATGTGGTCTCCTGCTATTCCTAACACTTCACCAAAGATCTTTGTTATCTCTCCTGTGAGCTTATCAAACGCACTTGGATTAGCTGAGCCAAATACCATAACTTCTACAAAAGCTGTTGGCTGAGAATTATCCCCTCTAAAATACAGATGATATCCATCTTCAAATCCAGTCATGAGCCAGCTTTCGCTCTTTCCAGGAATTATTTCAATTGCTTTTCCAAGCTTTTCCTTGAGCTGTCTCTCCTGATCTTCTGTGATCTTTACGCTTATCTTTGAATTAATAAATGGCATAATGCTCCTCCCATCACTACTATTTCATTTTTTAAAGTATTTAATATAGTGTATCACAGAGGTCTGCCCATGGTAAATTCATTACATGAAAATGCCCGTATGACTTAAACTTTCTTGATTTACCTCATACTTTATGCTAATATACTGATTGCATGTTTCCGTAGCTCAGCAGGATAGAGCGTCCGCCTCCTAAGCGGAAGGTCGTGCGTTCGAATCGCATCGGGAACATTGATTTTGAGGAGTCTGGAATTCAGGCTCCTTTTTTGTAATCTCGGAGGGCAGAAAATGGCTTCTAGTATTATGCATCTTGCGATAACAAATGAAGTGTCAAAGAGAATACTTTTTACCGATGTAAATAGACTTAAGTTTGGTTCTGTTGTAGTTGACGCTGGCATTGGCGGGAACACATATGGTACTGCCCATATGAAAATAAACATACTAGATGGAAAAATGAAAACTTACGACTTTGACAGATACCGTGAAATGTTTACTGAAAAGATGCTACAGGATGACCTTTATATGGGATATTATCTGCATTTAGTTCAAGATGCATTATATAGACATTTTGTATATGATAGGTATCATTGGAATTCAACCATTCCAGGTAATGTAGAACGTCTACATAAAGATTATCAGATTATTAATCAGTATGTTATTAATAAATATCATCTAGCAAACGATCTTACTGTGCCTAATGGCTTTAAGGACGAAGCCCTAAATCAAGTAAGTTCTTTTGATACAGATAGACTTATGCAGGATATGCTCTCATTTTTCCAACCTGTTGAAGAAGAACCCATCTTCTTTTTTACAAAAGAAATGGCCGACGAATACATAGAAGAAACAATACGCTTCTGCATAGATGAAGTGAAAAAACTTCGTAACAATGAGCCAGGTATAGATATGATGACTTATGCATGGAAAAGAGTGGGAAGTTTATATCAATGATATAATGAACCCAAGAGAATTGGTTCATTTTCTAAGGAAGGAGTTATTATCATGGGAAATACCTTGGAAAAATTAAGATATGAAGATCTTAAAATTGGAATGCATGTAAAACCTGAGCAGGTATCCAATCTATATGGCGTGTGGTTATATGTTAATCCTAATACCGTTTCAGAAGATGGCTTTGACATTCTCTATTTTTGTAATGAGACAAATATAGATTCAAAAAAAGTTGCCGAAATACGGAAAGCATACGGTAAATCCAGCGTAATTTACCAGCCTAAATTTTATGAAGATGAGGACGTAGCTGTTTATGGATAAGTTTTTAAAATATACTATTCAAAAGACAACGATTTATACAAAACGTATAAAAGTGCATAATTAGATATTATAAAAGGAGTCTGAATTTTGTACCGTCCCCAAAAAGTTAGACCATAAAATCTAACGATTGGAGGTCGGTACAATGAGGCTCCTTTTTTGTAACCTTTTTTCTGATTCAATTGTAATATTAGTATAAGGCCTTAAAAAAGGAGTACAAAATGAGAATACCTGTACAGGAGCTGATGGATAGGTACAAGAATAACGTATATGCTGTTACGTTCACCTCAAGGGTTCAGACACTGAACTCTATGTAACTGTCAGATACGATGCCGGATGGGCAACAAATCCATATAAGTATCCTAATTACTAATATACTAGAACAAAAATCTGTCATAACTTAGAAAAAACTATTTTCATTATCTCTTTTCTCAATATATGATTAATGTAAGGTATCGTTGGCATATTAATGGAGGTTTCAAATTGGAAAAGTCAAAAGTTTATTTCACAGATTTTAGAACAGTTCTGGGTGTAAGCCTTCCAGCAAAACTACAGAAGCTTATTAAAAAAGCTGGAATCGAATCCATAGATATGGATGGAAAATTCGTGGCGATCAAGATGCATTTTGGTGAGCTTGGCAATCTCGCCTATCTTAGGCCTAATTACGCTAAGGCAGTCGCAGATGTAGTAAAAGAACTTGGAGGTCTGCCCTTTTTAACGGATTGTAACACTTTATATCCAGGAAGTCGTAAGCACGCTTTAGAGCATCTGGACTGCGCTAATATAAACGGTTTTAATACTGTAACTACCGGATGCCAGATAATTATCGCTGATGGACTTAGGGGAACAGATGATATTGCAGTACCTGTTCCAAATGGTGAATATTGCAAAGAAGCATATATCGGCCGAGCTGTTATGGACGCTGACATCGTAATCTCACTTAATCACTTTAAGGGGCATGAGCAGGCTGGTTTTGGCGGTGCTATCAAAAATCTTGGAATGGGTTGTGGTAGCCGCGCCGGTAAGATGCAACAGCACAACAGCGGTCATCCACATGTAACCACAGACCTTTGCAGAGGATGTAAAAGATGCGCCAAAGAATGTGGCTCAGATGCTATAAGCTATGAAAGTAATAAAGCCTGGATCGACCCTGAGAAATGCAAGGGTTGTGGCCGTTGTATTGGTGCCTGCGCCTTTGACGCTATAGAAAACGATAACTGGGATGCACCACAGATGCTTGGAAGAAAAATGGCTGAGTACACTTCAGCTGTCATAAGCGGAAGACCTAGCTTCCACATCTCTCTTATTACAGATGTTTCTCCTAACTGCGATTGTCACGGTGAAAATGATGCTCCTATCCTTCCAGATATCGGAATGCTTGCTTCATTTGATCCTGTAGCTCTTGACCAGGCCTGCGTTGATCTTTGTCAGAAGGCAGAACCTATCAGAAACAGTCAGCTTGGAGACAACATGGCTAAGGAACATTTCCATGACCACGGTGATGTATGGCATAACAGTAATCCTAACGTTTCATGGGCAGAAACACTTGAGCATGCTCAAAAGATTGGCGTTGGAACACGTGACTACGAGCTTATTGTTATGAAATAAATCAGATTACTAATAAGCCTTTATCTCAGATTTCTCTCTTCTGAGGTAAAGGCTTTATTTTTATTTCAGAAATATATATATGTTATTTGGTATAATATTTTTATACAAAAATTTGAAAGGATCCTAGCCGATATGAAGAAAAGAATGAGTGTAAATGAAAAAGCTTTAGCCGGTATCATTGCATTTACTCTATTTTTTGCTGTCTTTACTTGCCTGGCCGGATTCCTCATTTTTGATCATGTCATTGAAAAGCTCTATAACGATAAGGGCTATGTCGTAGCAAATATTATCTCCCATGACATCGACCACGACAAGATTTCTGAATATACAAAGACCTGGGAAGCCGATGATTATTACCATAAAATGGAAGATTATCTTCATCATGTAGAAGAGTACTCCGGTGCTGCTTACATTTATATTGCTGTTCCCTATGAAGATCACACTATGCGATATGTCTATGACTCTGATACTTTCATCGGAGACTCTGATCCTATCTCTGCCTCTTTTGAAGAAATCTGGAATGCCTATACCAAGGGTATTCGTCCCACAAGTTACCTTGTCAGAAAATCCAAGAAATATGGCTATTTGACCTCAAGTTGCCTCCCTATCGCAGACAGCTCTGGGAATATTGTAGCTCTTTTATTTGTTGATACTCACATGGAAGAAATTCTGTCTACACTTGGCAGATTTATTTTTTACATGGTCGTGATTTCCCTTGTTCTCATGCTTGTATTCTGCATCCTGAACTGGATGGTCCTGAACAAAAACTTTATCAAACCTATTATGTTTATCAAAAAAAATCTGGACAGCTTTGCCGAAAGTAACGCAACTGTCGATGATTCTCTTTCTTCTATTCAAACTGGTGATGAAATTGAGGACCTGGCCATTTCGGTACATGACATGGAAAAAGATTTGGTGAAATACATCGACAACATTAAGACTATCACTGCTGAAAAGGAGCGAATCAGCGCTGAACTTAGTGTCGCGACCCAGATTCAGGCAGACATGCTGCCCAGAGTATTTCCACCTTTCCCAGAAAGAAAGGATTTTGATATCTATGCAACTATGGTTCCTGCCAAGGAAGTTGGTGGTGATTTCTACGACTTTTTCCTGATTGACAATGATCATATCGCTCTTGTTATGGCTGATGTTTCTGGTAAGGGCGTACCAGCAGCTCTTTTCATGGTTAATGCAAAGACCCTTATCAAAAATAGGACAATGACGAATAATAATCTCTCTACATCAGAAATAATCCACGATGTTAATAATATGCTGTGCGAAGGAAATGACGCCGAAATGTTTGTGACTGTGTGGCTATGCATCATTCAGCTTTCTACAGGAAATTGCAGAATAACAAATGCCGGCCATGAACATCCTGCTGTTAAAGTTTCTGGACAAGATTATACGCTTAAAACTTATCGCCATTCCATTGCTGTAGCTGCTATGCCTGATGTTAAATTCGAAGAGCATGAATTTAAGCTAGATCCTGGCGATACTCTTTTTGTTTATACTGATGGCGTAACAGAAGCTACTGATTCTAAAAATGATTTGTTTGGAACAGACAGGCTTATAGCTTCTCTTAACAAGGCAAAAGACGCCGATGCCACCGCCCTTTTGGGGCTCGTAAAAGAAGACATCGACGCCTTTGTTGGAAACGCACCTCAATTTGATGATATTACCATGCTTTGCTTTAGATATCTCGGAAAGTAATTCTTAGCAGATATCTTCTTTGAGCACTTCTATGATCTCATCATTCTTGACCTTTGATATACTCATGAGCATGCTGATTCCGACTATCGCAAAAACCACCACGATAACTATGAGATAAAGCCCCAGATTCAATTGGAACTGTTCTATGTTGTGGCTCTTTTTGCACATGAGATAATAAACATAAACTGAAAGTGGAAGCGCTACTACTAATGCTCTAAGAGCATAAAGAATGGTCTCTAATGAGATCATTTTTTTGAATCCTTTTTCAGTCATGCCAACTGATCGATACATGGCAAACTCTTTTCGTCTCATGATAACTCCCGTATATATTGTATTGATCATGTTTGCAAGAACAATGAGGGTGATAAGTGCAGTAAATCCGTACATTACTGTTTTTAACAGGAGCATTACAACTTTCATTGTTGCCATAGATTCTTCAATATCACCTATTGAATAGGAATGGAACTCTTCTGTATCCATGAGCTCATACAATTCATTGCACAAGGTTTCTGAATCACTTGTCTCTATAGAATAGCTTGCTGTTGCGTAATCCCCTAATACTTCTTCAGCTTTTTCCATGTACCTGGAATCTGGAACATACACCACAACACACTTTTTAGGCACAAGGTCAAATATATAGTTATCCTTTTCATAATCCACCATCTCGCTTATTGTGATTGCTGGAGGATTACCTTCCTGCTTTTCGTAAAAGAGCTTCTGACCTATTATACCTTCATTAAAGACATTTTCTTTTCTTCCAGATCTGTTGTAATCATTTAAAATAACACCTTTGAGTTCACCACTAAAATATGGTTCTGGATCAATGCCATTTTTTAGAAGCAGATCATTAAAATCTTCATCCGGTATCGTGCAAACTGAGATCACCTTGGAATCAAAGGCTTTTTTGTACTTTGGATTCAGATAATCAGTATTTAAGATATCTCTATTTGGAGGGATAAAATTTGGGTCTTCCGGTTTTTCACTGAAATCAAACTGAATAAACTGATTCCTGTAAAAGTCTTTTACTTCGTGTAATGAACTAAGAACTTCCTCAAATCTCTCAGAATCACTTTCTGCCACTGATACTGAAACCTGATATGGAATCTCCCAATCGTAGTTATTAACGGCCTCGACCTGACCACTAAACTGCATGACTGTAAGGAACATTGTCACTGATACTGCTATTGATACAGTGATAACTGCACCCTTAACGCCATTTCTTTTGATATTCTTGTAAGCAATTTCTCCTTCATATCCAAAGATTTTTTTGATAAGAGGATTAATCTTAAGGCTCCTTGCCTTCACTTTGATCACATTTGTCTGTCTAAGGGCATCTATTGGCATTACCTTTGAAGCCTTAATGGCGGGTATTAATGCCGAAATAAAAATTGTTAGACAGGAAATTATAACTATGAATACTGCTACCTCAAACGGCAACCTTACTGGAACTGTTGTGGCAAACTCTTTGGCACCAACTAATGTTCCACTAGATATCATCTTTCCGCCAAGGAAGGATAATGTAAAATATGCTCCTATATAGCCCAGAAGCATTCCTAAAGGAATTCCGATAATTCCAAGAGCAAAGGCCTCAAAATAGATCGATGCTCTTTTTTGCTTTTTGGTTGCGCCTACACTGGCTAGCATGCCAAGATAACGCATTCTCTCAGCAAGTGACATTCCAAAGGCATTATAAATGAGGATCACCGCTGTTCCAATAACGATTAAAAGAGCTATTATTCCTACCGGAACAATGCTTGCTACTCCGCGGCTGTCCTTATTAAAAGCAAAGCAACTAATAAGATACTCTGTATTTAAAGAATCATAATGAAGATCATGATCACTTGCTATTTTCTTTAAAATTTCATAAGACATAAAGCCTATTTTATTAATCCTGATATCTACATAGTTTGTCTGCGGAACATAGTCATCAGAAATATAATGCACCAGATCATAGCTTCCTGTTGGACGGTTTCCATGTAAAATGGCAGTAACCTTGTATGATTTAAGTTCTAAGGTCTCAAAATCTTCATTTGTATTGTAGTTTCCGCCGATAACTACTTTTTGTCCATCGGGATCATAATAATATCTGTTTCCAAGCTCTACAGTGATAGTATCTCCAACTCCGATATTGAGATTATTGTCAGTAATGTATTTTTCTTCTACTGCAACTTCATCCTCTGCTGCTGGAAGAGTTCCTTCATATTCGGACAGAATTTTGTTTTCCATGAACTGACTATCTAGATGAATGATATTTCCAACACGCATTCTCTCGGATGCATCTGATTGTACTCTGATTCCGGAAATATCTACATTGGCGTCTGCCACGGAAACATTCTTTATCCTTGCATCTTCTTTAAGCTCATTAACCTGCTCTGTGGTAAGATTTTTGAACTCGCCTTCCCAGTAACCCATTTCATGAATAGCCATATCTCCAAAGAAGGCAAAAAAAGATGTAACACCAGCAAGCATAGTAGTAATAAGGGCTGTAGCCGCTGCAATTCCAAGAATTGTCACGATGGTCCTTTTCTTGTTTTCCTGCAAATGCCTCAGAGTGAGAGTTGATACGATGTTCATTACGCAGTCACCTCCACTCTCCCTGAATCCTTAGTGATCATGCCATCTTCAATTGTTATGACTCTGTCTGCAGAAAGAGCTATTCTATCATCGTGAGTGATGATAATAACTGTCTGATTGTATTCTCTATTGAATTTTCTAAGTAAAGATATTATTTCCTTACTATTCTCAGTATCAAGATTTCCTGTTGGCTCATCTGCAAGAAGGATAGCTGGATGATTCATTAGTGCTCTTCCTATTGATACTCTCTGCTGCTGTCCACCAGATAACTGATTTGGAAGATGTTTAAGTCTCTTTCCAATTCCAAGTTTTTCTACCAGTTCCTCTAAAAGCTTTTTATCTGGCTTTTTTCCATCAAGTAATACTGGAAGTGTGAGGTTTTCTTCTACTGTTAGAATTGGAATCAGGTTATAGAACTGGTAAATGAGACCAATATGCCTTCTACGAAATATTGCAAGCTTGGTTTCATCAAGCTTACCAATGTCTGTTCCTGCGATGTTGACCTCTCCAGATGTTGGAGTATCAACTCCTCCAAGAATATGAAGCAAAGTGGACTTTCCTGATCCGGAGGGGCCTACGATTGCGACAAACTCTCCCTTTTCTACGTCAAAAGATACGTCTTTAAGCGCATCTACTCTTGTCTCCCCTTTGCCATAAACTTTGCATAAGTGATTAATTTCAAGAATTTTCATTTGTACTCCCTTCTCAAGCTGTTTATTTCCTTTGTTGAGAATAGGTTATCTTTTTTTTCTTACTATCCCGTGACTTTTTTATTACAGTTTTGTCACATTTCCTTTTTAGATTATTGTTTTAAAAAATCTTATATAAAATGTTGTGCCTACGCCTTCTGTACTTTCAACTAATATATCTCCCCTCTGACTGCTAATAATCGTCTTAGCAAGGGCAAGTCCTATTCCAACGCTATCTTTTCCTGCGTTTTTTCCTTTATAAAATCTTTCAAAAATATGCGGAAAATCCTGCTTTGCAATTCCGCATCCTGTATCTGACACAATTATCTGCTTGTAAATATTGGTCTCTTCTGCCTCTATCTTTAGCTCATCATTTTCTCCCATATGTTCAATGCAGTTTTTTACAATATTTTGGATTGCCTCGATAGTCCAGTTTTTATCGCAGCTTAATATCATATCACTGTCAAAAGAGCTATAGTTTATGCCTTTTAATTCCATTTGAATTTCAAATGGCTTCACTATTTCTTTTACAATTGACGTTGCAGTCACTTCTTCTTTTTTCATTGTGATTGTTCCAGCATCGATCTTGGATAGTTTAAGAAGCGTCTGAATAAGCCAGTTCATCCTATCTAGCTGATCTGACTGGGTCTTTAGAAATTCATTTCTTTTGTTCTGATCATCTTCCGTTTGTAGTAGATCATTCATGACCATCATAGATGTAAGAGGGGTCTTTAGCTGATGACTGATATCTGCTATGGCATTTGCAAGCCTTACCTTATCTTCTGTTAATAACTCTTTTTGATATTTAAGAGTCGTAGTAGCTTTATAGATATTTGATTTTAGTATAGAAAGTTCGCCTTCCTTCTGATCCAGGATCTCAGGTGCGTAATCTCCAGACAGAACTTTTTCCAGATAAGAGTTTAATTTCTCTATTTCAGAATATCTTCGTTTTGTAAAATTATAATTTATTACAAGGATAAGTACTCCTGTGATCATTATTATTATTCCTGCTTTTATCCCTACAAAAATAACTCCCATTACACTTAGAATGAGAGTTAATGCAATTTCTACCTCTGTCATTACTTTGAAGTCTTTATTATTTCCCATAGTTATCCCCAAGTTTGGCCTATTGCCTCTTACTTATCCACAATATAACCAAGTCCACGCACAGTCTTTATTATCTCTGGTTTTGCAGGATCTTTTTCTATCTTGTCACGAAGTCTTTTGATATAAACCGTAAGTGTATTGTCATTTACAAAGTCTCCGCTCACATCCCACATATCTTCTAATAGCTTATTTCTTGAAAGAACTGTTCCTCTGTTGTTACAAAATGTCAGGAGTAATCTATATTCTAAGGCGGTGAGTTCTACTTGCTCCTCTTCGCCTGCAGTTTCCTTTGTTATTGTTACCTTTGCTTCGTTCGTGTAGATATTTACGTTGTTAATTTTAATGATGTTATCGTTTGCCTCTTGAACTGACTGATTTTTTCCAGCTCTTCTGAGAACCGTCTTAATCCTTGCCATGAGTTCGCCTACTCTGAATGGTTTGCACACATAGTCATCTGCTCCCATCTCAAGTCCCATGACGACATTTACTTCTGCGTCGCTGGCAGTTAAGAAGATTACTGGTACATCTTCTTTTTCTTTTATGTATTTACAAACTTCGTAGCCATTACCATCTGGTAGATTAATATCCAAAATGCAAAGATCATTTTTCTTTTCTTCAAATAATTCTTTAGCCTGCGCTACAGATTTGGTAAGGGTTACGTTATAGCCTTCTTTTTCTAATGAATATTTCAGCCCCATGCCGATTGCGTCATCATCTTCTAGTAAAAAAATATTCATGGCTTCTCCTTTTAAAAAAGTGGAACCTTGAAATAACTCAAAGTTCCACTTTATACACATTTTAAATCAAAGCTGAATTGCTGTCTTAAGTGCGATCTCCATCATGTCTGTGAAGCTTGTCTGTCTCTCTTCTGCAGAAAGCTCTCCGCTCTTGAAGAGGTGATCAGAAATTGTAAGGATCGTGAGGGCATTCTTGTGTGCCTCTGCTGCGTTCATGTAAAGAGCTGGTGTCTCCATCTCAACTGCAAGCGCTCCTACGTTTCTGTAAAGTTCACTTTCGTTGCACTTCTTGTAAAAAGCATCAGATGAAAGAACATCACCAACGTGATACTTAACTCCTTTTTCTTTTGCAAGAGCAACAGCCTTCTCTAAGATAGTGTAAGATGCTGTTGGTGCAAATGTTCCAGGAAGTCCGAACTGGAATCCGTAATTTGAATCTGTGTGAGCTCCCATTGCAAATACAATGTCCATTACATTTACATCGTCCTGTAAACCACCGGCACTTCCAACTCTGATGATGTTGTCTACATCATAGAAATTGAAAAGCTCATAAGAATAAATTCCGATTGATGGAATTCCCATTCCGTGTCCCATTACAGAAACTTCTTTTCCTTCGTACTTACCTGTGAAACCGAGCATTCCTCTAACTTCATTGAAACACTTTACATCTGTAAGGAATGTCTCTGCAATAAATTTAGCTCTAAGTGGGTCACCAGGCATTAAGACTGTTTTTGCGATATCACCTTTTTCAGCGCTATTGTGTGGTGTTGCCATTTGTTTTCTCCTTTTCTTTAGTTGGTATCTGGGAAGTTAATATATCCTTGCATCCAGATATTACCTTTGAATCTTCTGCCTACCGCAGGCTCTCCTAAGAGATCCTTTTCATTGATGCAGACATCAAACTCAAGATCATTACAATTTACTTTCATGATATGAACAGTCTCTTTGGTGAGGAAGTTTTCTACTTTTCTTGCCTCTACAATCTCACCAAGTACTGAATACTGATCGCACTCAACACCATATGGCATAAAGTACGTATCAACAAGACTATATACATCCTGCTTTCTGATTTTTTTAGAAAGAGTTGTATAAAGGTCCATATCATCAAGAGTCAGAGACTCGATTGCTGTCTCATCTCCTCTTCGCGCATTGTTAATGAGTTTATTTCTATAATTAGTTTTCTTTTTTGCTACTTCTTTTTCTTCTTCAGTCTTAGCTATTGGCATCATTATCTGACCTTTAGTTGATAGTGATGACAAGCTAAGAGTCGTTCCTCTTATTGGGAAATGATCCTCATTCTCATACTTAACGTATGGGATCATGTTCTGAAGATAGAAAATAAGAGTCACACCTAGTCTTGGTTCATTACACACTCCAGCATAAGAATACTGTGCTGCGTGCCTTTCGACATTGATGTCTTCTTCAGTACTGATGCCTGTTGGAACAAGATAAGGATAATAATATTCGTAAACGAATTTATCTTCCTCATCAAATTCACCGCAGACTGCTAGTCCTATTCCATCAGCGTAATCTCTTGCAAACTCAGCTAATATCATATTCTCATCTTTTGTGACATATGAACGCTTTCTTGCTTCCTGGATTGTGTCTGTTATAAGTTTTGTTAATTCTTTTCTATCCTTAAGATTGGAAAATCCAACTGCTCGCAAGAATTTGTGCAATGAGATTTCACCTCTTTTCTAGTACCGTATTACTTAATTACTTTGTTGGAACAAGCACTTCTTTTCCACCCATATATGGACGAAGTACTTCAGGAATTCTAACGCTTCCATCTGCCTGAAGGTTGTTCTCAAGGAATGCGATGAGCATTCTTGGTGGAGCAACAACAGTATTATTAAGTGTGTGAGCAAGATAGTTTCCATCCTTGCCCTTAATTCTGATTTTAAGTCTTCTAGCCTGAGCATCTCCAAGATTTGAGCAGCTACCTACTTCGAAGTACTTCTTCTGTCTTGGTGACCAAGCTTCTACGTCACAAGACTTGCACTTAAGATCTGCAAGGTCTCCTGAGCAGCACTCAAGTGTACGAACAGGAATATCCATAGATCTGAAAAGATCTACTGTATTCTTCCAAAGCTTGTCATACCATTCCTTTGATTCTTCTGGCTTACAGATTACTACCATCTCCTGCTTTTCGAACTGATGAATTCTGTAAACACCTCTCTCTTCAATACCGTGAGCACCCTTCTCTTTTCTAAAGCATGGAGAATAACTTGTAAGTGCCTTTGGTACATCTTCTTCTGGAATGATCTGGTCGATGAACTTACCGATCATTGAATGCTCACTTGTTCCAATAAGGTAAAGGTCTTCGCCTTCGATCTTATACATCATTGCTTCCATTTCTGGGAAGCTCATAACACCTGCTACTACGTTTCCATGAATCATGAAAGGTGGTACGCAGTATGTAAATCCTCTGTCAATCATGAAATCTCTTGCATATGAGATAACTGCTGAGTGAAGTCTTGCGATGTCACCCATGAGATAATAGAATCCATTACCTGCTACTCTTCTAGCTGCGTCAAGATCAATACCATCGAATCTCTCCATGATATCTGTGTGATATGGAATCTCAAAATCAGGAACTACTGGATCACCATACTTCTGGATCTCAACGTTCTGAGAATCGTCTTTTCCGATAGGTACTGTATCATCGATGATCTGTGGAATGATCATCATCTTATTTGTAACCTGCTCATCAAGTTCTTTCTGCTTAGCTTCAAGATTTTCAAGCTCTGCAGCTTCTTTAGCTACTTCATCCTTAAGGGCCATGGCCTCATCTTTTTTGCCCTGAGCCATAAGTCCACCGATTTCCTTAGAAATCTTGTTTCTGTGAGCACGGATTTCGTCTGCTTTCTGCTGGTTTGTTCTTCTTTCTTCATCCAACTTGATTACTTCATCTACGAGAGGAAGCTTCTCATCCTGGAATTTTTTCTTGATGTTTTCTCTTACCACATCTGGATTTTCACGTAAAAATTTAATGTCGATCATTTCGATCTCCTCCAAGTTATATATTAATATATTTTAAGCAATTTAATTTATTGCTATTTATAGCTTATCTGTTTGTGCTGTCGAGTGCCAGGTCAAGAGCTTTTTTCTCCTCGCCGCTTAATTCGACATCTGCCATCCCGGCATTGACCTCTTTTGAATATGAATAGTTAATTCCGTCTGTTCCATGAACTGAGTTAAGAAGGAATCCGTTATCATTTTCATCTAAAAGACAAAGTGCAAAACTTAGTTTTCCTCCGCTCTGATTGAAAGCGTCGTATTTCTCAAGACCTATCTTCTGGAATGTTCTAGCCATTCGCTTATTGATATCGATGATGTCTTTTCTGTTTTTCTCATTTTCACTTCTGATCAGTCTGTTATCATGGAAAAGTCCAACAATCTCATCTTCAAGTGACTGAGCTTCTTTACCCTGCATGAACTTATTATATTTTCTTTCAAGCTTTTTGAACTTCACTCTTGTTACAATAAGAAAAACAAGTAATACCAGAATAAGTACAAATGCTGCGATAAATAAATAAGCTGGGTCAAGATTTCCAATTCCAAGTAAGTTAAATAATTCGCTGTTCATTTTTTATCTCCATTCATCCTTTGCAAAGTCTATCAGTGATTTTTTCAAGATCGTCATTACTATAGAATTCTATTTCGATCTTTCCTGTTCCATCACCTTTGGAGATAATTTCTACCTTGGTACCAATTGCCTGTTTGCATTTTTCTGAAAGACTAGAATAAACTGCATCGAGGCTTGCCTTGTTAGCAACTGTCTTCTTTGGCTTTGATGTCTTTCCAAGATTTTTAACTAATTTTTCTGTTTCGCGGACACTTAGCTTCTCATCAAAAACTTTTTGTGCAAGTGTGATCTGCTCTTCTTCATTTTCAATTGAAATAAGTGCTCTTGCGTGTCCTGTTGATATCTTGCCCTCGATGACCATCTGTCTAACATGATCACAGAGCTTTAATAATCTGAGAGAATTTGTAATAGTTACTCTACTCTTTGATACCTTATCAGCTACAACGTCCTGTGTATATCCGAAGTCATCTATGAGCTTTTTATAAGCAAGAGCTTCTTCAATTGGATTGATGTCTTCTCTCTGAATATTATCAATTAGACCAATCTCTGCAATTTCCTGCTCAGTAAGGTCTTTGATTATTACTGGTACTTCTTTGAGGCCGGCTTTCTTTGCGGCTCTCCATCTTCTCTCACCACCAACTATTTCATAGTGGTCTTTCTTATCTGTAACAATAAGAGGATTGATGATTCCGAACTGTTTGATTGAATCTGCAAGTTCAATCAATGTATCCTCATCAAAAGTCTTTCTTGGCTGACTTCTGTTTGGCTCAATCTTTGTAATGTTAAGTTTAACTACCTGTCCATCAACAGGTGGTGTTACAGCTTCTGGCTTTTTTGCTGTAGTAGCAACCTTTGCTGGAATTATTGAATCGAGTCCTTTACCGAGTCCCCTCTTTGCGTTCTTTGGTACTGCCATTTTCCCCTCCAACTTACTCAAATATTCTATCTATTACTTCATCTGCTAATAATCTGTACGCTTCAGCACCAGCAGATTTTGGTTCATACACATTAATAGGAAGTCCATAACTTGGAGCTTCTGCTAGCCTAATATTTCTAGGAATAATTGTCTTATAAACATTTTCCTGAATGTGCTCTTTTACATTCTCTACTACCTGAAGTGAAAGGTTTGTTCTTGAATCAAACATTGTAAATACTACACCTTCCATCTCGAGTTCAGGATTAAGTCTGTCTTTTACAAGGTTAACTGTATGTACTAACTGACTAAGTCCTTCAAGTGCGTAATACTCACACTGAATTGGAACTAATACTGTGTTAGCAGTTGTCATAGCATTAACTGTTAACATACTAAGTGATGGTGGACAATCAATAATTATAAAATCATAGTTATCTTTCACATTACTGATTGCTTCTCTAAGAATATATTCTTTCTGATCTGCATCAATCAATTCGATTTCTACAGCTGCAAGATTTACATTAGATGGAATGATATCTACTCCATCTAATCCCTCAACTACATTTTCTTTAATAGCTTCTTCTGTTGAACACTCGCCTATCATGAGTTCGTAGATTGTGTTCTCTAATTCATTCTTGTCTAATCCAAATCCGCTAGTTGTATTACCCTGTGGATCTGTATCGATGACCAATACCTTTTTCCCTTTTTCAGCAAGAGCAGCTGATAAGTTGATGGACGTTGTAGTCTTACCAACTCCGCCCTTCTGGTTTGCAATAGCAATAACTCTTCCCATCATTCCTCCTAAATCTAACACACTAATGTGATTATATCATAATTATTCTTATATAGACTCATACCTGAGTGTATTTTCAAAGACTTTTTCTTTATTACAATATCTTGTATACCTAAATTGTTCGGTTTCACAATACAATTTCTGCGTATTATTAATGTTTCACGATTATTTTTACAATATCTTGGGCATTAATGTTTCACGTGAAACAATTATTTGTATTATGAATTTTATTAAATTTGAATGTTTCACGTGAAACATTCAGATTAACTGCAACATCTGAACACTAGATATATTAAAGTGGTTGTTTAGAAGGAACTCCTGCTTTACGAGGATACTTCTTTGATGTGTTTTCTTTCTTTTCAACCAAACAGATAGTCCTACTAATATCTGAATTAGGAAGCATGAACTCATTTGCTGAAAGAAGTTTGCCTCCTAAAAGATGAATTGCACCCTTAGCTGCATTTAGTTCATCGGCTGCTTTTTCACTCTTATATGCAATAAATGTTCCACCTACTTTTACATAAGGTAAACAATACTCAGATAAAGTAGACATATTGGCTACTGCCCTGGAAACTGAGATGTCAAATGTTTCGCGGAGAGAATCTGACTTAGCAGAGGAATAATCTTCTGCTCTTCCATGAAGTGTCTTGATACTTCCCTCTGAATTAAGACCAAGTTCATCAATTACTTCATTCAAAAAATTAAGTCTCTTATTTAATGAATCAAGTAATGTCATATTCAAATGAGGAAAAACAATCTTAAGTGGTACACTAGGAAATCCTGCTCCGGTACCAACATCAATAAGACTAAAATCGGATTTGTTAAAATCAAAATACTTACATGATGAAACACTATCAACAAAGTGAAGCTTACATACATCTTGAAACTCTGTGATAGCTGTAAGATTCATTACTTCATTCCACTTAATGAGAAGTTCATAGTATTTATTAAATTGATCAAGCTGCTTATCAGATAGTTCGATTCCAAGATCAGAAAAATCTTTTAGCATTAGTTCGTATTTATTTCTCATCAGCATTTCCTCTATATAGAGAATCAAGGTAAATTAAAAGTACACTTACATCTGCAGGATTAACACCGCCAATTCTAGATGCCTGTCCTATATTAACTGGTCTGAACTTTTTAAGCTTCTGTCTCGCTTCAAGTCTAAGACTACTAACATCATCATAATCAATATCAGCCGGTATTAATTTCTTTTCAAGTTTCTTGAACTGTTCCACCTGTCTCTGCTGTCTATCAATATAACCTTCGTATCTGATAGTAATCTCAACCTGTTCAATAACATCAGCTGGAAGTTCTACTCTCTCACTATCAATCTCACTTAAAGATTCATAATCAAATTCTGGTCTACAGATAAGTTCAGCTAATGATGTTGCTGTCTTAAGAGTAGAACTATTATGTCTCTCCATAAAGTCCTGAATCTTAGCATTTGCTCCAACAACAGTTTTCTTTAAACGAGCAACTTCCTTTTCAATAAGATCAATCTTAGTAAGAAGTTTTTGATATCTTTCTTCATCAATAAGGCCAACTTCATAACCAAGTTTACGAAGTCTGATATCAGCATTATCCTGTCTAAGTAAAAGTCTATACTCAGCTCTTGAAGTCATCATTCTATATGGTTCTAAGTTTTCTTTAGTTACCAGATCATCAACTAAAACACCGATATATCCTTCTGATCTATCAATAGAAATATATGGTTTTCCAAGAATTTGCATTGCTGCATTAATTCCAGCATAAAGTCCTTGAGCTGCAGCTTCTTCATATCCACTACTTCCATTAAACTGTCCAGCACTGAATAAGCCCTTAATATTTTTTATCTCAAGTGTAGGATGGAGCTGTCCAGGACAAAGACAATCATACTCGATAGCATAAGCATTTTTTACAATACGACAATTCTCTAAACCAGGAACAGTTCTATACATTGCAATCTGAACATCTTCAGGTAAAGAAGAAGACATTCCATCTATATACATCTCATTAGTAAAAGTTCCTTCAGGTTCTACAAAAACCTGATGTCTCTCATGATCAGGAAACTTAACAACCTTATCTTCAATAGAAGGGCAATATCTAGGGCCAACACCTTCGATGATACCAGCATAGATAGGCGATCTATCAATGTTATTTCGTATTATTTCATGTGTCTTTTCGTTGGTGTATGTCAACCAGCAAGAAACCTGCGGTCTCTGAACACTATCTGGATCTGTATCAAAAGAAAATGGAACAACAGGAGTATCACCAAACTGCTCAGACATCTTGGAATAATCAATTGTATTACCATCCATTCGAGCAGGTGTACCAGTCTTAAATCTTCTGAGTTCAATGCCTGCTTTCATAAGTGAGTCAGATAAAAGATTTGAAGGCTGAAGTCCATTAGGACCACTGTAAGTAATAGCTTCACCTGTAAGACATCTACTTTTAAGATATGTTCCAGTACAAAGAATTACAGCCTTTGCCTCATAAGTGATTCCTGAAAAAATCTTTACACCTGTGATCTTATGAATATATCCATCTTCAGTAGTATCATCAAAAAGAATCTCAGAAACTTCTGCCTGTTTAATAGTAAGATGATCCTGATGCTCTAAAACTTTTTTCATTTCTTTAGAGTATTCCATCTTATCAGCCTGACATCTAAGAGAATGAACAGCAGGACCCTTAGAAGTATTGAGCATCTTAGACTGTAAAAAAGTCTTATCTATATTTTTACCCATTTCTCCACCAAGGGCATCAATTTCTCTAACAAGATGTCCCTTAGAAGATCCACCAATATGAGGATTACAAGGCATGAATGCTATATTATCAGCACTCATTGTAAAAATAATAGTTTCAAGTCCAAGTCTGCTACAAGCAAGAGCAGCTTCACATCCAGCATGACCAGCACCAACAACTATTACATCAAATTTTTCTTTAATATCTATCATCTTATTTACCCATACAGAACTTAGAGAAGATTTCTTCTACAAGATCATCTCCAACTTCTTCACCAATTATTTCACCTAAAGAAGCATAAGCATTTATGAGATCGACAGTAAAAAAATCTTCTGAAAGATTTTTATCAATACTATCAATCACTAGATTTAAACTATCATAGGCTTGTCTTAAAAGATCTTTGTGTCTTAAATTAGTAATATATATTTCCTGCTTTGGAACAATATCACCATTAAGGAAAAGTTTAGACACAGCATCTTTTAGTTCATCGATTCCCTGTCCTTTAAGCATTGAAGTACTAATAACAGGTAAATACTCATCTGATGAACATGAAAAAAGCATACGAACAATATCTTCTGTTATTTTTATATCATCAGAAAGATCATTCTTATTAAGAAGAACAATGGTCTTCTTATCCTTACAAAGGTTAATGATTTCTTTATCTTCATCATCTGTATCAGAAGTAGAATCCATAATATATAAAACAAGATCTGCTTCTTCAACTTTGCTTTTGGCTTTATCAACTCCGATCTTCTCAATCACATCATCTGTGTTGCGAATACCAGCAGTATCAATAACATGAAGAACAATATCTCCCAGTCTAACAGTCTCTTCAATAATATCTCTTGTAGTACCAGCAATATCAGTAACTATCGCCCTCTCATCTCCAGTAAGTGCATTTAAAAGAGATGATTTACCAGCATTAGGCTTACCAACAATAACGGTTTTGATTCCATCTTTTCTGATCTTACCTTCATCCGCTGTACTAACTAATCTATCAATATCTGAAATAATAGGTTTTATTATTTCTTTTAATCTATCAGGAAAACCATCAAGGTCATAATTTTCAGGATCATCAAGAGCAGATTCAATAAATGCCATCTGATAAAGAATCTTTTCTCTTATCTCTTTTATCTTAGTAGAAATCTTTCCTTGAAGCTGTCTTCTGGAACTCTCAAGTGCAAAATTATTCTGAGCACTGATGATATCCATGATAGCTTCTGCTTTTGTAAGGTCTATCCTACCATTTAAAAAAGCTCTTTTTGTAAATTCACCTGGTTCAGCAAGTCTACAGCCATGATCGAGTAAAAGCTGTAATATCTGATTCATGATCAGCATTCCGCCATGAGAATTAATCTCAATAACATCTTCCTTGGTGTAACTATGAGGGGCTTTCATATATGAGATCATAACTTCATCAACGATATTTTCGCCGTCACAAATAAATCCATATTTAATGGTATTCGCTTCATGATCAAATAGGTCATGTTTATGAGAACCAGAAATATAGATTTCATTACAAATAGAAACAGCATCTTTACCACTAACTCTGATGATTCCGATTCCAGCATCAGACATAGCAGTTGCGATTGCACAGATTGTATCGTTGTTTAGATTATTCAAAACAGTAGACATATATGAAACCTCACTAATATTCTACTTAAATAATACCCCTAGGAAGAAAACCTAGGGGTATTTGGTTAACATTATTTCTTTAATGTAACAACAACTCTTCTAAATGGTTCCTCACCTTCACTGTGTGTTGTAACATATCTATCATTCTGAAGTGCTGAATGAATGATTCTTCTCTCATAAGGATTCATTGGCTCAAGAGCAACTGACTGTCTTGACTTTCTAACCTTATAAGAAATATTCTTTGCAAGATTTTCAAGAGTAGCTTTTCTTCTCTCACGGTAGTTTTCTGTATCAACTTTAACGTGAACATACTCTGAAATATCTCTGTTTACTACTAAAGAAATAAGATACTGAAGAGAATCAAGTGTCTGTCCTCTCTTACCAATGAGAACACCCATCTCTGCTCCACTAAGTTCAACATCTAAAATGCTATCATTTGAATTAAACTTAGTATCAACAGTAACTTCCATATTCATGGCTCCGAATACTTCCTTAAGGAAATCATTTGCTTTCTTGCAAAGCTCATCGCCATTTATATCAGAAGAAGCGGCTTTCTTTTCAGCTTTAACTTCTGGCTTCTTCTCTTCTTTAACTTCTACTTTTGTCTCAACTGTCTCTTCTTTTTCTTCTTTAATTCTTGCTTTGATAACAGCTGGCTTAGCACCGATTCCTAAAAGACCAGCAGATCCAGCAGAAACAACTTCGTAATCAAGTTTATCACTAGTAACAAGTAGACTTTCACAAGCTTCTGTGATTGCTTCATCAACATTCTTTGCTGTGAACTCTTTATATTCCATTGTGACCTCCCCATATAAGGCAATTATTTATTATTTTTTTCGTTGAATTCTTTAACCATATTAGCCTTAGCTAAAAGTGAATCTTTACGGATTTCTTTGCCGTTAAGCTTAGTTCTAACATTCTGAAGTTCTGCCTCATTGTCAGTATTAACAACCTTAGAAGGTGTTGACTGAATGTTACGAGTAGACATATTAGCATATCTATTCATCTGAGGAGTTGCCTTCATCTTCTCCATCTTTGCCTTGTACTTCTCAGTATTCTTGGCAATCTCAGCGTCGATATCGATCTTATCAATGTGCTTGTTGATAACGATCTGCTGGATTGATCTGATAACAGCACCTGCAATCCAGTAAAGACCCATACCTGCAGGAAGACTGAAGCAGAAGAATGCTGACATAAGTGGCATCATAATGTTCATAGTCTTCATAGACTGCTGCATCTGAGCTGCTGGATCATCTGGATCTGGCTTAGCATTGCTGTCTACCTGCTGAGGCATAAGCTTTGTGTTGATCCACTGAGTAAATGCTGCAAGAACAGGAACTATGATACCTCCAATAAGAAGGATGAAGTTCTTGTTAGCAAATGCAGTCTGTACCATATATCTAGGACTATCACCAATGTTAAGTCCTAAGAAGAAATTGAACTTGTTTAATAAAGCATGTGTGCTATCAATTGAACTAGCTAAATTTCCAAAGTTAGATGTAAGTGAATCCCAATCAGCTGATGAAGCCTTATTAAGAACATCGATAAGAGTGTTCTCTACATAAGAAGCATCTCCTGCTGTAAAAAGTTCGTTCTTGAACTGACCAGAGAAAGACTTAGCACATGAAAGATTCTCCTGGATGAAAGCCAAAGCACCATCAGTAGTGCGAAGCTGCTCAACTAAAGGATAAAAAGCATTTCTAACTATTGTTACATAAGCTGGAATTGAATAGATAACACGATAAAGAGCAAAAAGAATAGGCATCTGAATAACAAGCTGTAAGCAGCTACCTGTCTGTGATACGCCATACTTAGCGTAAAGCTCTTTAGTTTCCTGCTGCATAGCAAGCATAGAATCGTTGTCTTTTTTGCCCTTGTACTTAGCCTGAATAGCCTTAAGTTCTGGGCTCATCTTAGCCTGAAGCTTAGAGAATTTCTGCTGCTTGTATGTAAGTGGTAAAAGTAAAAGATAAATTACAATTGTGAAAATAATGATTGCAAGACCGATATTAGGAATTCCAATAGCATTAAGAACATTGAAGATTCCGTTCATGATATGACCAAGAAGCCACGCTACTGGTCCAACAATCTTACCCTGATAAGGGGTTAAAATAACTCCCGTCAAAATGTACCTCCTCTGAAAACTTACGGAACTGGATCATATCCACCGCTGGAGAAAGGATTACACCTAAGAATTCTCCATGCAGCCAAAAGTCCCCCTTTAAGAGCCCCGTATTTTTCTATTGCTTCTAACCCATACTCCGAACAAGTTGGAATATATGGGCACTTTGTTCTTTTTAATGGAGACAAATACTTCCTATAAAATTTGATCAAAAAAATAAGTATTCTTTTCATCAATTACCGCCATTTTTCTTTATGCGGGCCTTCCCTGCCAGGCTTAATAGAGATTCTTCTATATTAATGTATCTAGCATCTCTTGCACAGGCTCTGGCTACGACTACTATGTCCAAACCACTATTGAACATATCTTCGTGTAGTCGGTATGATTCTCGAACAAGTCTTGCAAATCTGTGCCTTACAATACTGTTCCCAATTTTTTTACTACATGAGATTCCAAGTCTGTTAATCGAACTACCATTTTCCCACACATAAAGAACTATATATTTATTTGCATAGCTCTTACCGTTCTCATAACATCTTCGAAAATCAGTTGTCTTTTTCATTGATTCCGAAAAAAGCATATTCTGTCCTTTTTATATAAGAAGAAAAAAGGCCACATTAATTGCGGCCTTTAATATCATGCAGATAATCTCTTTCTTCCTTTTGCTCTTCTAGCAGCGAGTACTTTTCTACCGCCCTTAGTAGCCATTCTTGCTCTGAAGCCGTGTACTCTGGCTCTCTGAAGCTTATGAGGCTGGAATGTCATCTTCATATTGGAAACACCTCCTTCTTAACCAAACTAACCATAAAGGTCTGTTAAATGACTTTGATCAGAAATAAATCAAGTCATAATTATCCTGTGTGGAAAAAATCTTTATAATTATAATAAATAAAAATCTAGCAGTCAAGCCATTAATAGGCATTAATTCTTATAATAAAACATTAAAATTTTTTTCAAAAAAATAGTAACAACATTTTGTACTAAAAAAAGTTATCCACAACAAAATGTTGATTTTGTGGATAACCTGTTGATTAATCATTTATACCCACTTTTATCCACAATGTTTTCCATTTTTGTGGAAAACATTGTACATAATCTGAGGAAAAATTAATTAAACACCGAAGATTATGCCTTTTATAATGGTAGATTAACAAACGTGGAAAAAATGAGCTTTTTCCACAAACAATTTTTTTTTCATTTTATTTTCCATATTTTTAAAAAGTTATCCACAAATTACTGTCGTTTGATATTTGTTTTCTTTTAATATAAAATAGTAAAAGTCTAAAAATATGCATTTTTGGGGAGTTTTTTCATGCAATCATCATCAGAAATCACAGAGAAATTAAAAAATAATTGGGAGTCTATCAAGCACACTATCAAGATAGAATCTGGTATTACAGAGATTTCTTATCGTACCTGGATAGACCCTCTTACTGTATATAGCGTACAGGACAATAATGTAAAGATCCTTATACCATCAGATAATTCCATGGCACTTCAGTACATTATTAATCACTACATGGATTTTATTAAGGTTACCATTTCAGAGTTTTTAGAAACAATGGTAGACGTTACTTTTATTTTGAAAAAAGACACTATTAATAATGAAGAAACTCAAGAAGATAATTTTGAAGAGTCACGCGAAGGCAGCTACAAAGGCACAATCAACTATGAGCAGTCAAATCTTAATCCAAAATATAGATTCGATACTTTCGTAGTAGGAAGTAACAACAAGTTTGCTCATTCAGCATCCCTTGCTGTTGCTGAATCTCCAGGAATTTCCTATAACCCTCTTTTCCTATATGGAGGACCAGGACTTGGAAAGACTCACCTTATGCATTCGATTGGTCACTTCATTATGGAACATGATCACAAAGCAAAGGTTTTATATGTAACATCAGAGCAGTTCACTAATGAAGTTATTGAATCCATCAGAAGTGGTAAGACTGAGAGCATGTCTAAGCTTCGTGAGAAATATCGAAGAGTTGATGTACTGATGGTCGATGACGTTCAGTTTATTATAGGTAAAGAATCAACACAGGAAGAATTTTTCCACACATTCAATGAACTCCATCAGGCTGGAAAGCAGATCATTCTTTCCTCTGATAAACCACCAAAAGAAATGGAAACACTTGAAGAAAGATTCAGATCACGTTTCGAAATGGGACTTATTGCAGATATTCAGTCTCCTGACTACGAAACAAGAATGGCAATTCTTCGTAAGAACGCAGAAAACTACGGCAAGAACATTGATGATGAAGTCATTGATTACATTGCTACTAATATCAAATCAAACATCAGAGAACTTGAAGGTGCTTATAACAAGATTATCGCTTATTCACGACTTAATAATGTAGATGTTACTCTTGAAAATGCTATGGAAGCTCTCAAAGACATCATCTATCCAGATAAGTCAAAGGTCATTACTCCTCAGCTTATCATTGATACAGTCTGTGAACAGTATGGAACCAAGAAGGACGACATTATCTCCAAGAAGAGAAATTCTGAGATAGTACTTCCAAGACAGATCATTATGTATCTCTGCAGAGAACATACAGATGCTTCATTAGAAGAAATCGGTAGAACTCTTGGTAAAAAAGATCACACAACAGTTATGAGCGGTATCAACAAAATCAAACAAAAGATGGCTTTTGATGAAGAACTCAACAAAAACATCGATATTATAATGAAGAAACTCAACCCTTCTTTATAACTTGTTAATTAATTGTGGATAACTATCCTGATAACTTGTGATTTAAAAGAGGATAATCTGTTATTTAGGGGTGGATAAAAAAATTAGGCCTCATTTGTTAAAATTTGGCTTGTTTATAACTATTAAATTTTCAACACCATTTTTTTTGTTTTCAACAATCAAAAATTTGTAAAAAAGCCGCATAAATTGTATAATAGAATAGGTTTTACACTTATCAACAGCTATTATTAATTCTTTTATGATTTATTAATAATTATTTTATATACGTACGCGAAGGGAGTAAGGACTTAAATGAAATTTGTATGCTCTAAATCTAATCTTGTAAGTAGTTTACAGATTGTTTCTAAAGCAGTTCCTTCTAAAACAACAATGTCAATTCTGGAATGTATCTTAGTAGATGCAACAGAAGGAGTAATTAAATTCATTGCTAACGATATGGAACTTGGAATTCAGACTATAGTAGATGGAGATATAGTTGAGAGAGGATTTATAGCTCTTGATGCTAAGATTTTTGTAGACATAGTCAGAAAGCTTCCAGATAATGATGTAACTATTGAATCTGATTCAACTAATAAAGTAACTATCAGCTGCGAGAAAGCAAAGTTTAACCTTATAGGAAGAAAAGGTGATGACTTCACTTATCTCCCATCTATTGAAAAAATTGATGGAATAACAGTTTCTCAGTTTACACTTCGTAATGTAATTCAGCAGACTATCTTCTCAATTTCAGAGACAGATGCTAATAAGATGATGAGCGGAGAACTTTTTGAGGTTGAAGGAGAAAACCTTAAGTTAGTTTCTCTTGATGGACACAGAATTTCTATCAGAAAAGTAAAGCTTGGCGGAACTTATTCAAACAAAAAGGTTATAGTTCCAGGTAAGACACTTGGTGAAATCAGTAAAATTCTTGGTGACAGCACTGAGAAGATGGTCAATATCTACTTTACTGACAAGCATGTTCTATTTGAGTTTGATAAGACAATCGTAGTATCAAGACTTATTGAAGGTGAATATTTCAGCATTGATCAAATGCTCTCAAGTGACTATGAGACTAAGATGACAATTAACAGAAAAGAGTTCCTTGAGTGTATCGACAGAGCAACTCTTCTTGTTAAAGAAGGTGATAAAAAGCCAGTCATCATCTCTGTTACAGATGGAAAGATGGAACTTAAGATCAATTCTGCAATTGGTAGCATGGATGAAGAAATCGACATTGAGAAACAGGGTAAGGATCTGATGATTGGATTCAATCCCAAGTTCCTCATTGATGCTCTTAGAGTAATTGAGGATGAGACAGTAGATATTTACTTAGTTAATCCTAAGGCTCCTTGCTTTATCAGAGATAAAGATGGCGCTTATATCTATCTTGTTCTTCCAGTCAACTTTACAACTGTTGACTAATCATTGTTAACAAAGGATTTATCATGGAAATAGTTAAGTTAAGACCACAGGATGATTTTATAAAATTAGGTCAGGCCCTCAAAAAAGCTGGTCTTGAAGGTTCTGGTGTTGATGCCAAGATGGACATTCAGGCAGGTCTTGTAAAAGTTAATGGCGAAGTTGAAGAAAGACGTGGCCGAAAGCTCTATGATGGAGACATCTTTGAGTACAACAACACACAGGTAAAAATAGAAAAATGATAATAAAATCACTGGAATTATCTGATTTTAGAAATTACGAAAACTTAAAAATTGATTTCAGTAGCGGAACAAATATACTCTATGGTGATAATGCTCAGGGAAAGACTAACATTCTTGAAGCAATATTTGTTTCTGCTACTACTAAATCCCATAAGGGGAGCAAAGACAAAGAAATCATAAGCTTTGGTAAAGAAGAAGCTCATATCAGAACTATTCTTGAAAAAGACAACGCAGAATATCGCGTTGATATGCACCTTAGGAAAAGCAAGACAAAAGGTATTGCCATAGATGGTCAGAAGATTAAAAAGGCTTCTGATCTGATTGGAAGGTTAAATGTAGTTTTTTTCTCACCAGAAGATCTTAGTATTATTAAAAATGGTCCTTCAGAGAGACGCAGATTCATGGATATGGAGCTGTGTCAGCTAGATCAGATATATTTAAATAGTCTATCTAAATACAACAAGTTAGTTGTCGAAAGAAATAAAGTTCTAAAGGATCTTTTTGAACACCCTGAAAATTCAGTACTTTTGGATGTTCAAGATAAGCAGTTATGCGAGTATGGATCCGTCATAATCAAAACTAGAGAAAAATTCATCGCAGAGCTCAATGAAATAATAAGACCTATACACAAGAAATTGACGGGAGAAAAAGAAATCCTGTCAGTTTACTATGAGCCAAATGTTTCAGCAGAAGATCTCGAGAAGAAATTAAGAGCTTCAAGGCAAAAAGATATATATGCTAAGCAGACAACAGTTGGACCTCATAAAGATGATTTTTCTTTTATCATTCAGAAAAATGAATCTGAAGATGGAATAGACATCAGAAAATACGGATCTCAAGGACAGCAGAGAACTGCATCGCTTTCTCTGAAGCTTTCTGAGATTGAGATTGTAAAAAAAGCTAAGAAAGAAAATCCAGTACTTCTTTTGGATGATGTATTGTCGGAGCTTGATAGTAACAGACAGAATTACCTGCTCAATACTATCGGAAATATACAGACTATCATCACATGTACTGGTCTTGATGAATTTGTTAATAACAGATTTGAAATAGATAAACTGTTCAAGGTAACAGATGGAACAGTAAGTAGTGAAAACTAAGAAATGGAGCAAAGAATGAGTAACGAAGAAGTACAGTATGGCGCTGACCAAATTCAAATTCTAGAAGGACTTGAAGCGGTTAGAAAAAGACCAGGTATGTATATCGGAACAACAGCAAGCAGAGGTCTTCACCACCTCGTTTATGAGATTGTTGATAACTCAGTAGATGAGGCACTTGCTGGTTTTTGTGATCATATCGAAGTAACAATAAACGAAGATAACACCATCATTGTCAAAGATAATGGTAGAGGTATTCCTGTAGATGTTAACCATAAGTCAGGACTTACCGGTGTAGAAGTAGTATTTACCATTCTTCACGCAGGCGGAAAGTTCGGCGGTGGAGGGTACAAGGTATCTGGTGGACTTCATGGCGTTGGTGCATCTGTAGTTAACGCTCTTTCAGAATGGTTAGAGGTTCAGGTTACAAGAGATGGCAAGATTTATCAGCAGCGCTACGAGAGAGGAAAAGTTTGCTATCCTCTTAAGGTTGTTGGTGAAGCTCCAGAAGGAATTACAGGAACAAGAGTATATTTCAAGCCAGATGCTCTTATTTTCAAAGAGACAACTGTTTACGATTACAACATTTTAAAACAGAGACTTCGTGAGATGGCCTTCCTTACAAAGGGACTTAGAATTTCACTTACTGATAAGAGAGTTGAGGAAGGTGAAGAGCCACAGGTACAGACTTTCCATTATGAAGGTGGTATCAAGGAATTCGTAGCGTACCTCAACAAGAGCAAGACATCTCTTTACGAAGAAATCATGTATTTCGAAGGAAACAAGAACAACGTTCAGGTTGAAGTTTCACTTCAGCACAATGATTCCTTCACAGAGAGCATTTATACATTCGTTAACAACATCAATACTCCAGAAGGTGGTACACACCTTGAAGGATTTAAGGCAGCTCTTACCAAGACATTCAATGACTACGCTAGAGCTAATAAGATGTTAAAAGACAGTGAGGAAAATCTTACTGGTGAAGATATCAGAGAAGGTCTTACAGCTATCATCAGTGTAAAGATCGAAGATCCTCAGTTCGAAGGTCAGACTAAGCAAAAGCTCGGTAACTCAGAGGCTAGAGGTGCTGTTGCAAGTATCGTTGGTGAGCAGCTTACATATTTCCTTGAGCAGAATCCAAACGTTGCAAAGCAGATTCTTGAAAAAGCTATCCTTGCACAGAGAGCAAGAGATGCAGCAAGAAAGGCAAGAGATCTTACAAGACGTAAGTCAGCTCTTGATGGACTTGGACTTCCTGGTAAACTTGCTGACTGTTCAGATAAAGATCCAAAGAACTGCGAAATCTTCATCGTAGAGGGAGATTCTGCGGGTGGATCAGCTAAGACAGCTAGAAGCCGTGCTACTCAGGCTATTCTTCCACTTAGAGGTAAGATTCTTAATGTAGAAAAAGCCAGAGTTGATAGAATTTATGGAAATGCAGAGATCAAGGCAATGATCACAGCATTCGGTACTGGTATTCATGATGATTTTGATATCAGCAAACTCAGATACAATAAGATCATTATCATGACCGATGCCGATGTAGATGGTGCGCATATTGCAACACTTATGCTGACTTTCCTTTATAGATTCATGCCTGAACTTATCAAAGAAGGTCACGTTTATCTTGCACAGCCACCTCTTTACAAGCTTGAAAAGAATAAAAAGGTTTGGTATGCATACAGCGATGAAGAGCTCAATCAGATTCTGACTGATGTTGGAAGAGACCAGAACAACAAGATCCAGCGTTACAAGGGACTTGGTGAGATGGATCCTGAGCAGCTCTGGGAAACAACAATGGATCCTGAGAGAAGAGTTCTTTTACGAGTTAATATGGACGAAGAATCTGAGTCAGATATTGACGTAACATTCACAACTCTCATGGGTGATAAGGTTGAACCTAGAAGAGAATTCATCGAGAAAAACGCTAAGTTCGTTAAAAACCTTGATATTTAAAGAGGAAGAGTATAAAAAATGGCTGATAATATTAACAATAATAATAACAATGACTTATCAGATGACGTATTTGAGAAAGTCACTACTGATAGAATAAAAGAAGTCGACCTTCAGAAGACAATGGAAGCAGACTATATCGATTATGCCATGAGCGTTATTGCTTCTAGAGCACTTCCAGACGTAAGAGATGGTCTTAAGCCAGTTCAGAGAAGAATTCTTTATTCTATGATAGAACTCAATAATGGTCCCGACAAGCCACACCGTAAGTGTGCGCGTATCGTCGGTGATACAATGGGTAAATATCACCCACACGGTGATAGTTCTATTTACGGAGCATTGGTAAACATGGCTCAGCCGTGGTCTATGAGATATTGTCTTGTAGATGGACATGGTAACTTCGGTTCTGTGGACGGCGATGGCGCTGCTGCTATGCGATACACAGAGGCTAGACTTACTAAGATCTCAATGGAGATGACAGCTGATATCAACAAGAACACAGTTGATTTCATTCCAAACTTTGATGAGACAGAAAAAGAGCCTACAGTACTCCCAAGTAGATATCCTAACCTTCTCGTAAATGGTACAACAGGTATCGCTGTAGGTATGGCAACAAACATACCTCCTCACAATTTAAGAGAAGTAATAAATGCTGTTACCAAGATGATCGATAACAGAATTCTTGAGGATAGAGAGACAGAGATTGAGGAACTTCTCGATATCGTAAAAGCTCCTGACTTCCCAACTGGTGGTATTATTCTTGGAACAAGAGGAGCAGAGGAAGCTTATAGAACAGGACGCGGTAAAGTTATCGTAAGAGCCGTTACAAATATCGAGCCAATGCAGAATGGTAAGAACAGAATCGTTGTAACAGAGCTTCCATATCTTGTAAATAAAGCAAACATGATTTCAAAGATTGCTGAACTTGTTAAGCTCAAAAAGCTTGATGGAATCACAGCTCTTAGAGATGAGTCTGATAGAGAAGGTATGCGTGTAGTTATCGAGCTTAGAAGCGATGTTAATCCTAACATCATGCTCAACAAGCTCTACAAGCATACACAGATGCAGGATTCTTTTGGTATCATCATGCTGGCATTGGTTAACAACCAGCCAAAGATCATGAGCCTTACAGAGATGCTCACACACTACATCAAGCATCAGGAAGATGTTGTTAGACGTAGAACAGAGTTCGACCTCAACAAGGCAGAAGAAAGAAATCACATCTTAGAAGGATTACTGATTGCCCTTGATAACATTGATGAAGTAATCAAGATCATCAGAGGCAGTGAGACAGTTGCTATTGCAAAAGAGCAGTTGATGTCCCGCTTCGGACTTTCAGATGCTCAGGCTCAGGCAATTGTTGATATGAGACTTCGTACTCTCACAGGTTTGGAAAGAGACAAGCTTGAGCAGGAGCACGCAGAACTCTTAAAGAGAATTGAAGAATTAAAGGCAATCCTTGCTGATAGAAAGGTACTTCTTGGAGTAATCAAGACTGAGATTCAGGAGATATCTGATAAATTCGGAGATGACAGAAAATCACAGATCGGACATGACGATTCAGATATCGACATGGAAGACCTTATTCCAAATGTGAATACAGTTATTGCAATGACAAACCTTGGTTATATCAAGAGAATGTCAATCGATAACTTCAAGTCACAGAACCGTGGTGGTAAAGGAATCAAGGGTATTACAACAATCGACAATGATTTCGTTGAAGATATCCTTATGACAACAACACATAACTACGTAATGTTCTTTACCAATACAGGTAGAGTTTACAGGCTCAAAGCATATCAGATTCCAGAAGCATCAAGAACTTCAAGAGGAATGGCAATAGTTAACCTTCTGCAGCTCGCTCCTGGTGAGAAGATTTCAGCTATGATCCCAGTTAGCGGATTTGAGGATGAAGACAAGAGTCTCTTCATGGTTACCAAGAAAGGTACAGTAAAGAAGACACCAATCACAGACTTCTCAAATGTTAGAAAGACTGGACTTGCAGCAATCAACTTAAGAGATGACGATGAGCTTATCGAAGTTAAGACTGTTAAGAAGAATGCTGAGATTTTCCTCGTAACCAAGAATGGTATGTGCATCCACTTTGATGAATCAGACGTAAGATTTACTGGAAGGTCATCAATGGGTGTTAGAGGTATGATGCTTGATGATACTGATGAGATCGTTGGTATGCAGCTCAATACACAGGGCGATTCACTTCTCATCGTTTCAGAAAAAGGATTTGGTAAGAGAACAACACTCGACGAATTCCACAGTCAGTTCAGAGGTGGTAAAGGTGTTAAGTGCTACAAGATCACTGAAAAGACAGGAAATGTAGTCGGTGTTAAAGCTGTTAATGATGATAACGAGATCATGATGATCACAAATGCAGGTATCATCATTCAGCTGAGAATGGATGAAATAACAGTTCATGGAAGAGTAACATCAGGCGTTAAGATGATCAATCTTGATAAGGGTGTTACAGTAGCCAAGATTGCTAAAGTCAGAGAAAAAATATCTGACGGAGATAAAGAAATCGACAACATAGAAGACGTTACAGAAGATATTCCTGAGGAATGAGGGGCCTATGAACATCGGACTGTTAATATCTGAGTTAGAAGACAAAGAAGTAAAAAGAATTTGTGTAGGAGCAAGCCAGGCTGCAAATGACAAGGGTGTATCCCTTGTCATTATGCCTGGTAAATATATTGATTCAGACAAACATCAGTATAGTGCTCTGTTTGACTATGCCAACACGTCCGATTTCGACGCCATTATTGTAGACATCGAGAGGATAGGAAAAGAAACATCGATTCTTAGGAAAGAAGCTTTTCTTAAAAAATTCGACAAAGTACCTGTTTTAACACTTACTGAGACAGAAGGATTCCAAGCAGTAAACGCAGTTGAAACAGATCATGATCAATTTGAGCAGTTAGGATATGAGGCTGTTTGCGATGCAATATTCTTTGCAAAAAATGGAGTTATTCCTCCAGCAGAAACTGCAAAGAATTTCACATTCGTAGAACAGCCAGATTCCGATGCTCTATCTATTATTTCTGAACTAGGATTTAACCTGTTCCACAAAAAATATGAAACAGAAAAAGCGCACGAGATACTTGCAAAAGCGGCAGTAAATATAGGTATCAATAATTTTGGTATCTATCTGTATGACAAGAAGGTAAAGAATACCACAAAGTATCCATGGAATATTCCAGAGACAATTTCTGTTAAAAGTACAGTAGTTGATGGAAGCTGTGCTACTTTTTCAGATGGAAAGTTATCCACAGAGACAGACAAAATCTTCTCTAGTTATACACAAAAAAAGACAACAGTTCTTTTAACCGGTGCAATATTTGTAGGAGATTACCAGCTGGGAATCCTGATTACAGAGTATAATCCAAGAATGCTCATAGACCATTACTTTGAGAGCTTCCAGGGATTTGTAACAGCAATTTCCAGACTTTCATATTTGGAAAAAGAACTCCTTAAAACCACAGAAGAGCTCTATGAAGTTCAGGAAGAGCTCGCAAGAGACGATTCAGTTCTTGATCACATCGGAGATCAGGACTATCTCACCGGCGGACTCAATAGAAGAGGATTCTTTGCAAAGGCTTATGACCTCTTAAAAGAAGAATTTAAACCAGGAAAATTTGCAGTAGTTTCCTACATTCACATGGAATCACTCAAAGGAATCAACGATATTTACGGACATGACGAAGGTGACAGAGCCGTCAAGAAAGTAGCCAAGGTACTTCAGGATGTATTTGGAGATAGCCTATGCGGTAGAATCCGCGGCGACGAATTTGCTGTGATTGAAATCACTGATGAAGAGGGCAAATCAGAGGCAATCATCCAGGAGATGTCTATGCAAAATGGAAAACTCCTTGCCGATTCGCCAAGATATATCAACCATCTTCAGTATGCTATCTGCGAATTTAGCTATGACGACAATCTCTCACTTCGTGAGATGTTAAAAGAGACAGACGAAAACTTACAGAGAATAAAAGGAAATATATCATAATGGGACTTAAGTTAGTATCATGGAATGTAAACGGACTCAGAGCCTGTGTGTCAAAAGGCTGCTTTCAGGAATTCATGGAAAAAGAAAATCCTGATGTGATCTGCCTTCAGGAGACCAAGCTTCAAGAAGGTCAGATAGAGATGGATCTTCCTGGGTACAAAGAGTATTGGAATTATGCCGAGAAGAAAGGCTATTCAGGAACTGCAATCTTCACAAAAGAAGAACCAATATCTGTAACCTATGGCCTTGGAATTGAAGAGCATGACCACGAAGGACGTGTGATAACAGCAGAATATGAAGATTACTATCTTGTAACAGTATATGTTCCAAATGCAAAAGAAGATTTATCAAGACTTGAATATAGACAGGTTTGGGAAGATGATTTTCTTGCATACATCAAAAAGCTTGAAGAGAAAAAGCCAGTGATCTACTGCGGTGACTTAAACGTAGCTCACAAAGAGATAGACCTCAAAAATCCTAAGCCAAACAGAGGACACGCCGGATTTACTGATGAAGAAAGAGCTAAGTTTGATAACGTAGTAAATTCAGGACTTGTAGATACCTTCAGACATTTCTATCCTGACCTTGAAGGAGCATATTCTTGGTGGTCCTATAGATTTAACTCAAGAGCCAAGAACGCAGGCTGGCGTATTGACTACTTTGTAGTTTCAGAAAGCCTCATGCCAAAGGTAGAAGATGCCAAGATCTATAGCGAAGCCCTTGGTTCAGACCATTGTCCAGTAGGACTTATATTAAAATAAAGCACAATAAAAGCTCTGATTCATACGAATCAGAGCTTTCTTAATCTCATAAACTAGATCAAAAATCTGTCTTTGCAAGGAAGCTTGCAATCTTACCCCAGTAATTATCAGGGTCTTTTACAACTCCCTCAATGTGTCCAGCACCAAGGATCATGCAGTACTGCTTTGGACAGCTAGCTGCTTCATAGAGTCTTGAGCACATGTGAGGATCGATAAATGAATCATCATCTCCGTGAATGAATAATGTAGGAGTTTCAGACTTAGCAACAGCCTTGATAGGGCTCGCATCATTTATGTCATAGCCAGCTCTCAAGTAGATGATAATTCTAGAAAGAGCAAGGGCAATAGGCGTTGGTATAAAGGAGCCCTTGAAACTCTTGTAGGTTGCAGCAAACTGCTCGCGAAGAGTTGCGTATGCGCTGTCTGCAATAGCAGCCTTAACATTTTCTGGAAGATGCTCACCTGTAGTCATAAGAGTTGTAGCAGCTCCCATGGACATACCATGTAAAAGAATCTTAGCTTCAGGGTCTCTCTTGATGATCCAGTAGATCCACTCCAAGATATCAAGCCTGTCATCAAGACCATATCCAATGTACTTGCCTTCACTCTTACCAAAACCTCTAAGGTCTGGAAGTAAGCAGTTAATACCTTTTTCAAGATAATGCTTTGCATAAATTCCATTACTCTCGTGATTGTCCCAAATGCCATGGATAATAATGGCATATTTGTGAGAGTTTGTAGAAGCAGGAATATATGAAGCATGAAGCTTAAGCTGGTCGATACTATCGATAAACATATCCTGTCTGTCTGGATGATTTCTTACAAAGTGACGTCCCTCAGTGATCTGTTCATCAAAGTCCTTGTCATCATCTGTGTGCTGATGAGGAACTGTAGAAATCTTGTAGATGTAATTGCTAAAAGCAAAAGCGCCTCCAAATAAGGCTGAAAAGATGCCTAGCTTTACAAAAGCGTTTTTCTTACTCATTAAGTCTCCAATCCACCGGAAACACACCGGTATATATAAAGCTATATATATAATAGCATTTTTTTTGTTAAAATAAGCAAGAAAACGGTATTCTTTTTTATCATTATGTTTTATCATAGTTCATAGTATAATAAAGTATTTTAGGGGTAAATAAAAATGGCGAAAAACAGTAAAAAAGTAAACAAAGTTCAGTTATGTATTGATCGTGACTTTACTATCAGTAAAGTAGACGAGCGTATCTATGGCTCTTTTATCGAGCATCTTGGAAGAGCTGTCTATGAAGGAATCTATCAGCCAGGCAATAAATTTGCAGACAAAAATGGCTATCGTAAGGACGTCATGAAGCTCATCAAAGAGATAGGCGTCCCTATCGTAAGATATCCAGGCGGAAACTTCGTATCAGCCTTTAACTGGGAAGACAGCGTAGGACCAAAGAAAGACAGACCAAGAAGATTAGAGCTTGCTTGGGGCGTAGTAGAGACTAATCAGTTTGGCCTTGACGAGTTCATGGACTGGTGTAAAAAGGTTGGTACAAAGCCAATGTACGCTATCAATCTCGGCACAAGAGGAATAGATGACGCTAGAAACGTAGTAGAATATTGCAATATCAAAAGCGGTACCAAGTACAGTGATATGAGAATTAAGAACGGTGCCAAAGATCCTTACAACATTAAGCTGTGGTGTCTTGGAAATGAGATGGATGGACCATGGCAGATGGGACATTTAACTGCTGAGGAGTACGGCTTAAAGGCTGGAAGAGCAGGTCATATAATGAAGCTCGTTGATCCAACAATCGAGACAGTAGCTTGCGGATCATCATCTCTTTACATGGATACATTTGGAAACTGGGAGAGAATTGTACTTGAGAACAGCTACGATACAACAGATTATCTCTCACTTCATACATATTATGGCAATGCTGAGGACGATACTCCTAATTTCCTTGCAAGCAGCGTAGCTATGGACCAGTTCATTGGTCAGGTTATCAGCATCTGCGATTATGTTAAGGCAGTTAAGCGTTCCAAGAAGACAATAAATCTCTCATTTGATGAATGGAATGTTTGGTATCATTCAAATGATCAGAAGGTTGAGAAATGGAGCGAGCACCCTCATCAGCTTGAGGATATCTACAACTTTGAAGATGCACTTCTTGTTGGTTCAATGCTCATCACACTCCTTAGACATGCAGACAGAGTTAAGATTGCATGTCTTGCTCAGCTTGTAAATGTTATTGCACCTATCATGACATCAGATACAGGAGCATGGAGACAGACAATCTTCTATCCATACATGCAGGCAAGTGTATACGGAAGAGGAGAAGTTCTCAACACTGTTGTTAAGGTTCCTACCTATGAATCCAAGCACGGTGATGCTCCATACGTAGACAGCGTAGTTCTTTGCGATGAGGAAAATGAGACACTCACAATCTTTGCTGTAAACAAAGACTTAGAAGGTGATTATGAACTTACCTGCGACCTCAGACAGTTTGCTGGGTACAAGGTTGTAGAGCATAGCATGCTCACACACAAAGACCTCAAGGCAGTAAATACAGAGAAAAAACCTGATAACGTTAAGCCAGTAGATTTCACAAAAGCATCAAAGGTAGAAAAAGGTATTCTCACAAGTACACTTCCTGCAAAGAGCTGGAACGTAATCAGACTTGCAAAGTAAAAATTATCACCCTCTTTATTGTTATTCAGTAAAGAGGGTGATTTCTATTATCAGAGTTTTATCCAATATCTTTCAAGGGTCATTTTTTCATCAGGTTCGTAGCTCGTATTCTCAAAAACACCACCATTAGCTAGGATAGTTCTGCGACTACCTTCGTTGTAGTCGTTACAAGTAATCAGAACTTTGTCGAGACCAAGAGACTTACAGAAAGGTAAAGCCTGACGAAGCATCTCCTTAGC
This sequence comes from Butyrivibrio hungatei DSM 14810, assembly GCF_900143205.1. GTDB lineage: Bacteria > Bacillota > Clostridia > Lachnospirales > Lachnospiraceae > Butyrivibrio > Butyrivibrio hungatei. The sequence goes on from NZ_FRDH01000009.1 coordinate 98,073, forward strand.
GTATCCCTTCTGTCGCTCGCTAGGACGAATTGAATAACCGATGTTTCCTCCATAGTTGAGAAGATAATCATTAAGTCTGTGGCGGATATCAATCATACCAAGGATTCTATTATCTGATCTTCTCATGAAAAGAAATAATGTAGAAGGAACCTTTCCTTCAGGAATAGTCTTTTCATCACTATATTCTTTTAAGTGATCAAGCCATTCTTTTGCGTCCTCAAAAAGTCTAAGAGCACTTGTTCCGTCCATTGAGCTGTCAGCCTTTAAAAACTCATCGCGGTACTCAGTAATCTGCTCAAGATATTCTTCTGTTGGTTCCATTAAATACAATTCTTCCATAACATCCTCCTATTACTTTTCTATCTTCAAGGCAAGTTCAAATGCCAGAAGTGCAATCTTTTCTTTGTCATCTAACCTATCTGTTCCAGAAAGGCTCCTTGGATCCCAGTTTGAATGATCAAGGTTGTCACCGGCATAAAGGAACTGGAAATATTCAATTCCTCTAAAGTCGCATAGAGCCTGCATTGGAGCACATTCCATTTCAACGCAGATAGCGCCCATCTCTTTTCTTTTGGCAATCCTGTCAGGAGTCTCTCTATAGAAAGCATCTGTAGTCCAGGTGATGCCTTCAACATAAGGGTATCCAAGCTCATCACAGACAGCCTTAAAATCAGAAATATATTTTTTATTTACATCAATGTAATCAGAAGGTGGAGCATAATGATAACTTGTGCCCTCATCACGAATAGCCTTTGTTGGGATAATTATACCGCAATCATCGATAGACTTATCTAGAACGCCGCAGTTACCAAGGAGTATGATTCTCTTACCGCCCATAGCGATAATATCTTCAAAAGCGCCAACGCATGAAGGACCGCCAAGACGAGCCTTTACAAGACCAAACTCTCTTCCTTTATATGAGACCTTGTAAATATTGAAGATACCATCAACGTCGCTGTATTCAGCAATCTTTTCACCACCAAGAAACTTCACAATCCTGTCAAAAAGATGATGAGAAAAGATTCCAATTACAGTCTCAGGAAAGCCACCAATCTTGTCGTGGATCATATCCGGGTTAATAATAGCCTTCTTACAAAAATCAAATTCTTCAAGTAACATAAAACTCCTCCTAAAAATGATAATAAAAAAGCACTTACCATGTGAGTGATAAGTGCTAAATTCCAAAATAGATTTATATATAGCTACACTTATTCATCTCCGCCTGGATTCAAATACACAAATAAACCATGATTAAGATTATTATTATCTTTAACCATAGGATAATTATCTGTATTAAAATTCTTGGCAGATATAAATATCATAAAATAGCTCCCTTTCTGAATAATTGTTAATACAATACTCTAATAAAAAAGATACGTCAAGCAAAAATTTATACTTAAAAATATCTCTATGCAAAAGTATTTATTGATGGTTTAATGAGAGATGGATGATAGAAAGGCATTAAAATAAATGGAAACAACTATAGATAACAAGCTCTTTTACAGGAACTTAACAAGAATATCACTTCCTATAGCACTTCAGAGTCTGATGCTGGCCATGGTGGCTGCGGCAGATGCATTGATGCTTGGACGTGTAGCACAGGAGCAGATGACAGCAGTGTCTCTTGCTACGCAGATTCAATTTGTCCAGAACATGTTCATATTCTCAGCAACCAGCGCAGGAGCAATCCTTGGAGCCCAGTATTGGGGCAAGGGAGATAAAAAGACACTTGAAAACATCTTTAATCTCATGCTCTGGTTCTGCGGTATAGTATCAATCCTGTTCTTTGCAGCGTGTGAGCTGTGCCCTCAGGTTCTGATGGGGATATTCACAAATGAAGCTCAGCTAAATGACATTGGAAGTAGCTATCTGAGGATTGCAGGCTGGTCATACCTCATAACAGGTGTATCTCAGTGCTATCTTGCAATCATGAAAGTCACAGAGCAGGTTAAAGCCGGTGCATTTATCAGTAGTATGGCTGTTATCACGAATATCATATTCAATTCAATATTCATTTTTGGATTATTTGGAGCGCCTAGAATGGAAGCAAACGGCGCAGCCCTTGCAACAACAATAGCAAGAATCATAGAACTTGCCCTTTGCATTATCCTGTCAACAGGCAAAGACTATATCAGACCAGCATTATCAAGATTCTTGTCAGTACCAAAAGTCCTCATCGGCGACTTTGCCAAGCAGTGCCTTCCACTTATGGGAGGATCACTTTGTTGGGGAATTGGATTTACATCATACACGGCGATTATGGGACACATGGGAGTTGACGCAGCCGCAGCAAACTCAATAGCTGCTGTCGTGCGTGATCTCGTGTGCTGCGCATGTAACGGCATAGGAAGCGCCGCAGGAATCATGGTAGGTAACGAGCTCGGAGCAGGTAATCTGGAACTTGGAAAAAAATATGGTATCAAGCTAAAGAATATTTCTTACGTGATCGGATTTATCTCAACAGCAATCGTGCTTGCAGTTACACCAGCAGTAGTCCACGGAGTAATCCTTACAGACTCCGCAAGAAAATACCTCATTGGTATGATGATCATAATGTCAATTTATATGATCGGAAGATGTGTCAATACAGTTACCATAAATGGCGTCCTTGATGGCGGCGGAGATACACTCTTTGACATGTATAGCCTCATCGTCTGCATGTGGATGATAGCAATTCCGCTGGCTCTTGCCGGAGCCTTTGTATTTCACTGGTCGCCGCTTGCAGTGTATGCCTGTACCTGTCTTGATGAAGTTGGCAAGATTCCGTGGGTTATGTACAGATTCAGGAAATATAAATGGGTAAAAGACCTTACGAGATGAGTAAAGAAGGAGAAGCCTCAAGGCAGTAACTTAGAAATGAATGCATTAAAAAAGTTAAAGAAATTAGATGTAGTTCTGACAATAGCATGGATTCTGGCGATAATATCCGCATTCTTTGTTCATCCAGACAAAGAGTACATCGGATATATCGACTTTAGGTCCCTTGGCATCTTATGGGGACTCATGGTCATCATCCAAGGATTTAAGGAAAACTCAGTATTTGAGAAGATTGCTGGAGCTCTTTTATCCAAGGTAAAAAAAGGCTGGCAGCTGGCTGCAGTATTAGTATTCATGTGCTTTGTAGGAAGCATGCTCATCACAAATGACGTAGCACTCATAACTTTCGTACCCTTTGCAATCATGATCCTTCACAGCTGCCATAAAGAAGAAATGATGATCCCTGTGATCGTTCTTCAGACCATAGCAGCAAACCTTGGAAGTATGCTGACTCCAATAGGAAATCCTCAGAACCTCTATATGTACGGCTTAACAGGAATGAGCCTTGTAGAATTTATAATGACAATGCTACCATATAGCCTCGTATCTGCAGTGTTTTTAGCGCTTTGCCTTTTGATTGTTCCAGGAAAAAATAGTTCTTTAGATACAAATAAAGATAGCCTCATAACAAGTAAATTTGGCAGTAAAGTTCAGATCATCATATACATAGTGCTCTTTGCAGTAGCTCTTTTGACAGTAATGAGAGTACTGCCATGGTACGTGTTTGCAGGTGTTGTCCTCATTATAGTAGGCGGAATGGATTACAAGATCCTCTTTAGGGCAGACTATATCCTGCTTTTGACATTCATTGGATTTTTCATCTTCACAGGAAACATGGGTAAAATAGGATTTATCAGCGATTTCCTAAGAGGTATCATGGAGGGCAAAGAGCTACTAATATCTGTTCTTGCAAGTCAGGTTATCAGTAACGTTCCAGCTACGCTCCTTCTTTCAGGATTTACCACCAATTATAAAGAACTGCTGGTAGGCGTAAATGTAGGCGGACTTGGAACTCTCATCGCATCAATGGCGAGTCTTATTTCTTACAAAGCTTACACCAAGGAATATCAGGAAAATAGCGCTAAATATATAGGTGTATTCACAATATTTAACCTTGCATTTCTTTGTGGATTACTTTTGTTATGGTGGATAATTTAAGATTTTTAATCTAGAAATGTGGAGAACTTTCGGATGACAAAAAGAATTCTGATAACAAATGATGATGGAATCGACGCAGACGGACTCATAAGGCTTGTGCAGGAAGCAAAAGACTTCGGAGAAGTCTGGGTAGTAGCGCCAGATGGTCAAAGAAGCGCAGCGTCACACAGCATCTCCCTTAGAAATCCAATAGATGTGTATCCATATGACTTCCCGGTAAGCGGAGTTCATGCATATTCATGTTCAGGAACACCTGCAGACTGCATAAGAGTTGGAAGTCTAAGCGTAATGCCAGAAAAACCAGACATCGTGATGACAGGCATTAACTTTGGCTACAACGTAGCATCAGATATTCAGTATTCAGCAACTGTTGGAGCAGCTCTAGAAGGCGAATTCCAAGGATATCACTCAATAGCCTTCTCAGAAGGCCTTAACGGAATCCACGAAACAACTGATAAGTATTTAAAAGAAATAATGACGGAACTTGTAGAAAAAGAGTACAAGCCAGGATTTATCTACAACGTAAATTTCCCCGGCTGCAAATTAGAAAAGTGCAAGGGAATCCTAAGAGACAGAACAGTTTCTAGGAGAGCCTTCTACATAGATAGTTATAAAGAAGTTAAGAAGTTAGACAATGGCGGCATCAGCTACATGGTTGATGGAACCTTCGCTCCCGTCTCTGAAGAAGGAACAGACATAGGTGCGATATTAGATAATTACGTGTCTATAGGACTTGTAGAGAATTTGTGTTAATTGAAAGGCAATCCTTACAGATGTGAGGATTGCCTTTTTTAAACCAACAGTTGTAAAAAATAGCTATATATTCGATTTACAGTTGATTTCGCTAATACTACAATCATATTATCAAATCCGGATATTGATATAGAGAACACTAAGACTAATCAAAACGAGGAAGAAAATATGACAACAATAGGTGAAAAGATAAAGAAATTAAGGCGCGACAAAGGAATGTCACAGAGTGAACTAGCGGAAAAACTAGGAGTTACAAGTCAGGCAATCAGCAAATGGGAAAAGGATATCTCACAACCAGATATTCAGACACTTCCAAATATCGCAGCGTGCTTTGGAGTAGCAATAGATGATCTCTTTGAGTACTCTAAAGAAAAGAAATACGAAAAGATCTCAAACACACTAGAATTCAACAGAGACATAACTGCTAAGGAATTTCTCGATATGGAAAGCTTCTTAAAGTCAGAGATAGATTTAAAGCCTGATAACTACAAGCCAATAAATCTCCTTGCTGATATGTATAGCGTTTGGGTTGAAATCCTTGAGAAAAAAAGCTTTGACTATGCTAAAAGAGCTCTTGAACTAAAGCCAAATTCAAAAGACAATATGACACTTATATTCCACGCTCTTCACGGAAAGAATCATGACTGGAACATAGGAAGTCATAAGGACTCCATCGATTTCTGGAAAAAGATCTTAAAGGCAGAGCCAAAGAACGTAAGCGCATATCTCTATCTCTTAGACGATCTCATGGACGCAGGCCGATTATCTGAAGCAAAAGAGATATTAGCTGAAGCTAGGACTGTATCAAAAGATACACTTTATGACACATATGAAGTTCAGATAGAAGAGATTGAGCATGGCTTTGCATCAGTGATTGATAAGTACAAAGCATTAGCAGATAAATATCCTAAGGATTGGAGAGTTCTTTTCCATGTTGCAAACCAGTTTGCTCAAAACGAGCACTATGAGGAAGCAATCGAATACTGGCTTATGAGCTTTGAAGCAATGGAAAAGCCTCGCTACACCGACATGTATGATGCAATAGCGCAGTGCTACATTAGACTTGGCGATAAAGCTTCAGCTATTGGGTATTACAAAAAGAAAAAGCAGCTCATCAAAGACGATTGGGGCGCAAGATATGGTTATGCGCTTGATGAGATAGATGAGCAGATTGAGGAATTATCAAGGGATTTATAAACATCAATGTGTCCAAAGCGGGTAAGGAGCACATTTTGTCCGCTTTGGACAAGAAAAATGTCAGAAATAGACAATAATATTACAAGAGAATATGGTAATATCAGAAGATAAGACAGTGAGCACTATATCTTTCGCTTAAGCAGTAACGGATAGTATTTCAAAGAAAAATTTTGGTAAAACGGATATTTTTATTCATAAATATTTTGGATAAACGGATCATATTTATAGAATTATTAATATGGGGGGATTTAGAATAATGCTCAAATTAGTTACGCCATCACTTGAAGATATGTGGTTCAGAGAAAAACTTTTGGCTGATAAAGAAACAATGTCGTACAATCACGCGTGGGGCGGGACTATCCAATTTCCAAAAGAGAAATGGGATGGATGGTATGACAAATGGGTAAGTAATCATGAGAACAAAAGATACTATAGATATCTGAAAGATGAAACTGGATTTGTAGGAGAAATAGCTTATCATTATGACTCTGAGTATGATGGCTATGTTGCGAATGTTATAGTGTTCTCAAAAGATAGAGGAAAAGGATATGGAGCTCAGGGACTAGAATTACTTTGCCAAGCGGCAAGAGAAAACGGGATAGCTGCCCTGTATGATGATATAGCGATTGATAATACAGCAATTACGCTTTTTATAAAACATGGTTTTTATGAAGAATATAGAACAGAAGACAAGGTTGTATTGAAAAAGGATTTAATCAATTAAGAGCCAGAAAGAATAACGAATCAATGAGTATTAGCAGGATAAATGACAAAATCAGTTACATAGAAGCATCAGATAATCCCTTATCTGCGGACATTGGGGTTATTAAGGATGGAGAAAAAACCTGGCTTTATGATGTTGGAAATGGAGAGCAGAGTTTGTCTAGTATTCCTGATTGTAAGTGTAACGTAGTCCTTTCTCATTTTCATGCTGATCATATTGGGAATATAGATAATGTGAATTGCGATGAGCTGTATGTTTCAAAAGAAACGTATAAACACGTTGGAAGAGGAACTATTATCGAGTCAGATACATATATAGGAAATATGCATATTTTCCCAATTCCATCAAGTCATGCTAAAGGATGCCTAGGGTTAGAAGTTGATAATATGTATGCTTTTCTAGGTGATGCGCTATATAGTAAAGTGAAAGATGGATACTATATATATAATTCGCAGCTAGTAAAAGCAGAGATAGAGGTTATAGAGCATCTCAAATCTCCATATCTTTTAGTAAGCCATTATCCAAGATTAGTAAGGGATAAGATAGATGTTTTAAACGAGCTATATGATATCTATGGCAACAGAGATAAGAATAGCTCTGAGATACTAGTTCCAATAAACAAAAGATAGGAGAATAGCACATGGCATCATGGATGGTACACTTAAGAATTGCAGACAAGCTCCTTGATAGGATCAAAGACCTGGATGAGACAGCATTCGTTATGGGAAACATTGCGCCGGATAGTGGCGTTCCAAACGAGAACTGGACAGAGTTTCATCCTCCAAAGGTGGTTTCTCATTTTAAGACTAAGGCAGATGATGAAACATTTTTTGACGTGGAAGAGTTCTGCGACAAATATTTTAACGAAGAGCTAATTGGGAGTTATAGCAAGAAGGAATACTCATTTTTCCTGGGCTATTACGTACATCTTTTAACTGATATTGACTGGACAAATGATGTGTATTGCGGCCTTTTAAAGGCATATCCAAAGGAAGCAGCACAGGACAAGAATAAGCTTGTTTGGACTGCCAAGGGTGATTGGTACGACATAGACTTTTTGTACTTAGAAGAGCATCCTGATTTCAGGGCATTTCACATTTACGAAAGCGCTGTAGATTACGATAATGAATTTATGGATATCTTCAGTAAGGACGCCTTTGAGAACCGCAGGCAGTACATTTGCGGCTTCTATAGAAGTGACAACCACGGTGACCTTCATAGAAAGTATACTTATCTGACTCCAGAGCAGTCGGCGGACTTCGTAGATAGAACTGTTCAAAAGATTTTAACCCAAAAGTATTTATGATATACTCTTCATGATATAAACAAATGGAGAGCATGAATGGGATTTAATTCATTTACATTTATACTGGTGTTCCTGCCAATATTACTTCTTGGCTGGTATGCACTAAATAGATTCGAAAAACATACAGTGGCAGACATATTTTTAATATTGATGTCACTGTATTTCTATTACTCTTTTGGCGCCATGTTTCTTGTGATCTTGCTGGTAAGCATTGCCGTGAATTATGGTCTTAGTATGTTACTTGAACATTGGCATCAGCCAAAGCTTATCAAGATAGTTGGCGTTCTCTTTAACCTAGCGCTTCTATTCTATTTTAAGTATCTTGGATTTTTCATCGACAACGTAAACGCCTTAACTGGTGCAGCTCTTACAGCAAAAGAAATACTGATGCCTATAGGAATCAGCTTTTTTACCTTTGGTCAGATATCTTTTATTGTAGACAGGGCAAATGGTGAGGCTCCTCACTATCCGTTCCTTAAATACGTCATGTACACAGTGTATTTCCCTAAGCTCATTCAGGGACCTATCGCATTCCACAAGGAAATGATCGATCAGTTTAACGACGCATCTCTTCGCAAATATGATTCAGACAGGTTTGCCAAGGGCCTCATGTCCTTTATCATCGGCCTTTCCAAGAAGGTGATCCTTGCAGATACCTTGGCAGGAGCAGTTAACTACGGCTTTAAGTATACTTACTACCTCGACACATTAACTGTTATTGTGGTGATGCTGGCTTATACATTCCAGATCTACCTTGATTTTTCAGGCTACTGCGACATGGCAAACGGCGTCAGTATGATGCTTGGCTACGAGCTTCCTGTGAACTTCAACTCACCATACAAGGCTTCTTCAGCCAAAGAGCTGTGGCAGAGATGGCACATGACTCTTTCCCGTTTCTTTATAAAGTACGTTTACATTCCTCTTGGAGGTAGCAGAAAAGGCAAGCTCAGAACAGTGATCAATGTTCTCATTGTCTTTGTACTTAGTGGACTATGGCACGGCGCAGGCTGGACCTATATTTGCTGGGGACTTATGCAGGGTCTCCTTGTAGTATGGGATGATATTGGAATCGTAGCAGTTAGAAGCGATGATGATGGCAAGAAAAAGAAATATCTTCTAAGAGAAAAGCCACTTATCACCATTCCAAGAGCCCTTGGAAATGCGCTTACATTCTTTATGTTTGTGGTATCCCTCGTATTCTTTAGATCCCAGGACCTTGCTTATGCAATGGGCATGTTTAGAAGGCTCTTTTTCTGGACCTATCCAGGGTTCCTCTATAGAACAGCAGCAAACCTTGAGATTGCAGAGAACTACGTATTTAGACAGCTCTTTTCACAGCTTGGAATGCAGCTTGATAACCAGATATACCTTATTACAATCATCATTTACATAGCTATTTCAGCCTTTGTAATGACCAGGAAAAACACGCAGGAAATAGTTAAAAAAGCTGAGTTTAACAAAAAGACAGTGCTGGGACTTGCAGTATTATTCGTATGGTCCTTCATTTCTTTATCAAATGTCAGCACCTTTATCTACTTCCAGTTTTGAGAAAAGCAAATGAAAAAAGAAAACATGACATCAAAAAACTTCATAAAAAGGCTGCTTATAACAGTCCTTGCTCTTGTGGTATTTGTTGGGGGCGTGGTCTTTGTTTTTGACCCATTTTATCACTATCATGGGCCTTGGCTTGGCCTTAAGGCAATCCTTAATGACAAGGAATATCAGTGTATTGGAACCCTTAGGCACTTTGATTACGATACGCTCCTTGTTGGTTCTTCTGTTATGGAAAATAACGACAACGCCTGGTACGACGAAGCCTACGGCGTTAAGTCAATAAAGGCTATCCGTTCCTACGGCGCTACAGCAGACCTTTGCTATCTAATGGACGAAGCCTACAAGAATCATGACATTAAGTACGTCTTTTACAATATTGATCCATCGGCGCTAAACGCAGATGCAGTCACAACCTATGAATCTACGGGCTGCCCTATGTATCTCTACGATCACAATCCACTCAATGAAGTGCAGTATCTCTTTAACAAGGATGTTTTGCTTGAGAAGATCCCTTATCAGATCGCAAACTCTTATCTTGGCGATTACAACGAAGGTCTTTCCTACAACTGGGCTAAGTGGAAGACCTTTAGTAGCGAAATGGCTCTTGGCCTTTACTACAGGCCTATCGATGTTGTGGATATGATGGATGAGCACGTTTATGACGATGTTCTTGCGGATAACATAGCTCTTTTAACAAAAGAGGTCGAGGCCCATCCTGAGACACAGTTTATGTTCTTCTATCCAGCATACTCTATGCTGTGGTGGGATGGAGTATACAGAACTGGTCAGCGAGATGCCTATATTTACTGTGAAAAAGAGATGACAAAGGCTCTTTTGCAATATGACAATGTCAGAATCTTCTGCTTCCAGAACGAGCCGGATGTGACAACAAACCTTGAGAACTACATGGATTCAATTCACTTTAGTCCTGAGATCAACAGACTCATGCTTGATCAGATGATAGCTGGCGAGTACGAGATGACTCTTGATAACTACGAAGAGATCCTTGATGGGGTAAAAGAGTTTTCGGATTCAGTTGTTAATGAGCTTATAATTTCTTACGAAGAGCAGGATAAGTTAACATATGAGATAAGATAAATTTGCATTGTGTGATATAATAAAGTGGCTAAAAATTCAGATATTTGAGTAAATAGGAGATTATTATGATTTACAAAACAAAGGGTACATGCTCAACTCAGATAGATATAGAAGTTGAGGGCGGAATAATAAAGGCAGTTAGCTTTACAAATGGATGTAATGGTAACCTTCAGGGTGTATCAAGACTTGTAGAAGGTATGAAGTGCGAAGATGCTATCGCTAAGCTTCGTGGTATCAAGTGCGGCGCCAAGAATACATCTTGCCCGGATCAGCTTTCATACGCTATTGAAGAGGCTATGAAGCAGGCACAGTAATAATATTGGAAGAAGGACAAAGAAGTGAGCGAGAATGCTACTAAGAAAATAGTATTAACAGGTGGAGGAAGTGCAGGTCATGTTACTCCAAATATAGCGCTTATTCCAGCACTTAAGAAAGCTGGATACGAGATCTACTACATCGGTTCATATACAGGAATTGAGAAAAAGCTTATTGAGGACTACAACATTCCATATTTTGGAATTGCTACTGGTAAGCTTCGTAGATATTTTGATCCAAAGAATTTCTCAGATCCCTTCAGAGTTTTAAAGGGATTTACTGAGGCAGTTAAGCTTCTAAAGAAGATCAAGCCAGATATCGTGTTTTCTAAGGGCGGATTTGTAAGTGTTCCTGTTGTCAGAGCTGCAGGAATTCTTAAGATTCCTTATATCGTACATGAGTCAGATATGACACCAGGTCTTGCCAATAAGCTTAGCATGAGTGGTGCCAAGAAGATCTGCTGTAACTTCCCTGAGACAATGCGTCTTTTACCAGCTGAAAAAGCTATTCTTACAGGTACACCAATAAGAGAAGAGCTTGGTATGGGATCAGCGGAGGAAGGTAAGAAGCTTTGCGGATTTACAGATGACAAGCCTGTTCTCATGGTAATTGGCGGAAGCCTTGGTGCACAGTCAGTTAATGAGACTGTTAGATACGCACTTCCAAGACTCCTTCCTAATTTCAACATAGTTCACATCTGCGGCAAAGAGAAGATGGACAACTTAAAACTCACAGTACCAGGCTACAAGCAGTTTGAGTACGTTAAGGCTGAGCTTAAGGACATCTTTGCTATGGCTGATATAGTAGTTTCAAGAGCGGGAGCAAACTCAATCTGTGAGCTTCTTGCACTCAAAAAGCCAAATATCCTGATCCCTCTTTCTACCAAGTCAAGTAGAGGAGATCAGATGCTCAATGCAAGATCTTTTGAGCAACAGGGATTTTCACTTGTTATCGACAATGATGATCTTGATGAAGATATCTTGGTAGAGACTATCGAAGATCTCTTTGAGAGAAGAGATATATTTATTGATAACATGAGTAAGAGTAATCTTCACAGCGCAACTAATACAATAGTTAAACTTATTGAAGAAGAGATCCAGAAATAATATTTGAACAAAAAATAAGATCTGCCTTTAGATATCTAAGGGCAGATCTTTTAGTTTATAAATTATTCTGGATAAACAAGGTGTTTGTCTGTGATGTTGTAAAGAGTGTTGTCTAAGTATCTCTTTGCAAGGAATTTAGCCATTCCAAGGTTCATATCAAGGTAGTTGCCGCAGTCTCTTGCGCTTGCTCCAGGAACTTCTCCCTCAAAGTCGCGCATGAACTCGAACATTCTAGTGATAAGTGGAACGATTGTCTTTGAATCAAGGTCTCCAGCAAGAACTACATAAAATCCTGTTCTGCATCCCATTGGTCCAAAGTAGATTGTCTTGTCCTTGTATTCAGCATCATTTCTTAAAAATGTTGCTCCAAGGTGCTCCATTGTGTGAACTTCTGCAGTGTTCATAACAGGCTCTTTGTTTGGAGCTGTCATTCTAAGGTCGAAAGTTGTAATAGTCTCCTGTCCAACCTTATCCTTTCTTGATACGTAGATACCTGGCTCAAGATCCAGGTGATTAACTGTAAAGCTAGCAATTTTTTCCATTTTTATTCTTAGTCCTTTTGTACTTCGTTGAATACTTCGAAGGAATCCTTCAGGTATTCTCTGATATTTTCGTAATCGCGGTTAGCGATCGCTGTATATAATGTGTCTACAAGGAACAGGTGAGCAAATCTTGAACTTGTCACGCCGCTCTTTTTGTCTATTTCTGGAGATGTGGCAAACAAGATATAATCGCAGCTTGTAGTAAGTGGATTATTGCCCAGCTTGGTAATTGCAACAGTTGTTGCGCCTTTGCTCTTGGCAAGGTTATAAAGCTGCATTACTTCCTTATCCTTTGGATTATCACAAAAGAAGATAGCTACGTCATAAGGCTTGATCTGAGACAAGCTCATTAGGTTCATGTGATAGTCCTGATTAAATATAACATTATAATGAATTCTTAGCAATTTACAATATAGATCATAAGCAGCGATGCCGGCAGCACCGATGCCAAAGATCTGAATCTGCTTGGCTGAAACTATTTTGGTAACAACATCCTTGAAGGTTCCGGCATCAAATAATCTATAAGTGGTCTGAATGGCCTGAACACTGGTGGCACAGATATTATCAGCAATTGACTGGAGTGATGTATATTCATTAACATCCTTGAAGGCAACCTTAGGACTACTGTCATTTTGTCTTAAGGAATTGTTTGCCTCTGTATAATAGGCTCCCTTAAGGTCTTTTAACCCTTCGTAACCAATAGCTTGGGCAAACCTTGTCCAAGCGGCCTGGGTAGTGCCTGATTTTGCAGCAAGATCTTTGATAGGGTACTGGAAAAGATCGTCACTGTTTTCTAAGACATAATCCGCTACTAGTCGTTCGGATGCAGGAAGTGAATTGTAACAGCTTTTTATTCTTTCGCTAACAATATTCATATACTAAACCTCCATAGAATAAGTATATCGTATTTTGACCCCCAAATAGAAATTAATTTTCAAAGCAATTGAAAATTAATATATAAAAGTTTTATAAAAGTACTTGAAACAGGTCTTGTCTATGTTATACTTAAAATTAGTAATGATTACTATTTTTAAAAACTTTCAGGAGGAAGACGTGGCGCTTAAGTATAGTAAGCAAAGAGCTATGATCAAGGATTTCCTGCAAGGAAGAAAGGATCATCCAACGGCTGAGGTCGTATATAACAACATCAGGGAGATTTATCCAAAGATAAGTCTTGGTACCGTCTACAGGAATCTGGTTCTTTTATCTGATATAGGAGAAATAGCCAGATTGCGAGTTGGAGATGGATACGAGCACTTCGATGCAGATACAAGTGAGCATAATCATTTTGTCTGTAGCAAGTGCGGAAGAGTCATTGATCTGGAGATGGATGATATCGGTTCTATAGATAAGGTAGCAGCCAGGAATTTTCCTGGGAAAATAGATGGGCACAAGATCTATTTTTATGGCATCTGCGAGGATTGTCTAAAAGAAAATAGTGATGATTAAATTGTTGTGCAGTAGATGCACTTTGCGCAAAGCGCAGGAAAGGAGACTAGAACTATGAAATGGGTATGTCAGGTTTGTGGATATGTACATGAGGGAGATCAGCCACCAGAGGCTTGTCCAGTATGTAAGGCTCCAGCTTCTAAGTTCCAGAAGCAGGAAGGTGAGAAGGTTTGGGCATGTGAGCATGTTCTTGGTGTTGCAAGTGAAGCTCCTGAAGAGATAAAGAATGGTCTTCGTGAGATGTTTAACGGTGAGTGTTCAGAAGTTGGAATGTATCTTGCGATGTCCAGAGTTGCTATTAGAGAAGGATATCCTGAGATTGGTGCGTTCTATGAGAAGGCTGCTTGGGAAGAGGCTGAGCATGCAGCTCATTTTGCAGAGATGCTTGGTGAAGTTCTTACAAACTCAACCAAGAAGAACCTTGAGCTTCGTGCTGATGCAGAGTACGGTGCAACACAGGGAAGAGCAGATCTTGCTAAGAAGGCAAAAGAGCTCAATCTTGATGCAATTCATGATGCTGTTCATGAGATTGGCCGTGACGAGGCTAGACATGGCAAGGCATTTGAAGGTCTCTTAAAGAGATACTTTGGATAATAAGGATAATAAAGTTTTAGGGCCGGTGGAATGCAATAATCCACCGGCTCTTTTTATACTAATTTTATATTAGAAAACAGGACGATATTATATTATAGTATTAGAGGAATTTTATTTAATAGGAGATATAAATATATGAAAATTGGAATCATTGGAGCGATGGAAGTAGAGGTCGAAACTCTAAAAGAGAAGATGGAGCTTAAGAATACCATCAAAAAGGCTTCTATGGAGTTCTTTGAGGGAACACTTGGCGGAGTTGACGTAGTTGTAGTTCGCAGTGGTATCTGCAAGGTTAACGCTGGTATCTGTGTTCAGATCCTTGTAGATGTTTTTGGCGTTACTCACGTTATCAACACAGGAGCAGCAGGTTCCCTTGATGCCCAGATCAATATCGGGGATATAGTTCTTTCTACAGATGTATGCTACCACGATGTTGATGCCACAATTTTTGGATATAAAAAGGGAGAAGTTCCTCAGCTTGGCGTAGCATCTTTTACTGCGGATGAGACTCTTCGTAACAAAGCAAAAGACGCTATCAAGAAGGCTGCACCTGATCTTGGAATCTTCGAAGGAAGAGTATGCAGCGGCGATCAGTTTATCAGCAGCAATGAAGTTAAGGATGCTATCAAGGCTGAATTTAACGGAAAGTGCACAGAGATGGAAGGCGCTGCTATTGCACAGGCTGCCTATCTTAACAATATTCCATTCCTTATCATCAGAGCCATTTCTGACAAGGCTGATGGAAGTGATATTGTTGATTATCCTGTTTTTGAGGCAAAAGCAGCTAAGGATTGCGCAGCAGCAACACTTGAACTGTTAAGGAGCTTATGAATACCAAGGGACTTAGTAGAAGAGAATTAAAGATCTTAGCTATCATAGCAATGGTCGTTGACCATACAGCGTGGGGATTTGTTGATTTCATGTCGCCGCTTGGTCAGATTATGCACATTTTCGGAAGGCTTACTATTCCGATCATGTGCTTTTTCGTTGCAGAGGGCTATCGCCATACCAGTGATTTAAAGAGTTACATTAACAGGATGGCAACTTTTGCTGTTTTTTCGATATTTCCTTTCTATATTTTTTTCCATGAAGAGTATGATTACAGACAAAATATAATCTTTGATCTGCTTTTGGCTCTTTTAGCCCTGACAATTGCGGATAATAAGATATTGCCAAAGGGAACCAAAGCAGTTCTCATAGGAGTGCTGTTTGTTATTTCCTGGAACATTGGCGGATGGGTGATAATGCCTATCATTTATGTGCTTATCTTTTATTATGGAAAAGACTTTAAAACTAAGGCTAAGTGGTTTGTTTTTGCTACTGTTGTAATGGAAATATCGCTGATAGCAATGATATTGCTTAATCAGAAGTATCATTTTTCAAAATATGACTGGAATGTAGCTGAGAGACTGTATCTTTTAGGTTTTGTGTTTGGACTTATACCATTGTATTTTTATAATGGACAGCTTGGGGAAAAGAAAAATTTATTTAATAAATATTTCTTTTATTGCTTCTATCCCGGCCATTTTCTTATATTATCGGCAATCAAATATTTAGTTGGAAATGTGGTTGATCAGGATATATATATAATGGCGCACATAATTGCCCTTGTTATCGCATTGATAATGCTGGGATATGTTCTTACAATTAACCCGTCTAGAGCGCAAAATGCAGTTACCTGCTTTATGATCTTCGCAATAATGTATATCTTCGGATTTTTGCAAGAGATCACTACAAGAGAAGTAGCGGGTGTTTATACCGGAACTAAATTACAGTTTTTTGCTGAATGTATGCTCTTTATCTCCCTGACGTACTGCATGCAGGAACTATGTCATACACGAATATCAGGTTTCATCTATTCTTTAGAAATCGTTGTTTCATTCTTTGTAATGTATAGTCTGTTTACATATGAAGATAACGGCCTTATGTACAAGGCTATCACAATCAATTACGAAGCAGGAAGCTTTCCTAGAATGCAGGTTGTAGGATATGGAATTGCATTCAAGATCTTTGTGGTATATAGTTTTGCAGTTTGCCTTATGTGCGTAATAATAGGTGTTAAGAGCGCGAAACATGCTAATAGCCTTCATAAAAAGAGACTTAGATTTCTTTTGTACGCTATGATCGTTATGTGGCTGCCATATCTGATCAAGGTATTGAATCTTACCAATGGTTATGAGATTCCGGCTCTTGGAATTCCTTTTGCAGCAATATTTGTCTCAATATCTCTCGGCAAGTATAGTTACCTCGATTCTATAAGCCTTGATTTTGGCAATGCTCTTAATAAGGGAAAAGAGGGTGTTATTGTAGTAGATTCCTCTCACAGGATCCTTTACCACAACAAGTGGGTGAATACAATTTTTGGAGAGTTTTATAAATATGATGACGCCTACGCCGTTCCTATGTTAAAAGACATATTTTTAGAAAAGAAAAAGTCTATTGAGATAGGTGGTCATACCTATGAGACACGTATTGAGCCACTTATTGAACAGTCCCATGTCACAGGCCAGATCCTGTGGATACTTGATCTTACAGAGCACTACAATTACCTGAATATGGTGGAAGAAAGTGCCAGCAAGGATTCACTTACAGGAATTTATAACAGAGGATGGTTTGAAGAAAACGTTGATCGTATCCTTTCAGAAAAGAGACAGGGCGCATTTATCATGTTAGATCTTGATAATTTCAAGAATGTAAATGATAAATATGGTCACAAGACAGGTGACGCGGCTTTAGTAGCTCTTGCTTCAGTCATGAAGGCTGCAGAGAAGAGCACTATGAGATACAGGATTTATTCAGGACGAATAGGTGGAGATGAGTTCTGTATGTTCATAGAGGGCAGTACAGACAGGAAATGGCTTCAGGACTTTGCAAAAAAACAGATCAGTTCCTATGATGAAGAACTTGTTAAGATGAGCTACAAAGGTATTACATCAATATCTCTTGGAATCGTTCAGGTGACCGGTGATAGTTACAAGGATAAGGAACTGAATTATGAAAAGCTGTATACTAGCGCAGATAAGGCATTGTATCTGGCTAAAGAGCACGGAAAAAAGACTTACGAATTTTTAGATATTTAAATCATTAGCAAAAAAGAGGCGTGAAAAGAATCATTCTTTTCACGCCTTTATTATTTATATTCTAAATTCAGATGTTTAAGAGCTTGCTGTATTCTGCAAGAGCTCCATCTGTCTCGTGAGCAAGTACCTTCTTGGCAAGAACCTTACCAAGCTGAACACCTTCCTGGTCGAAGCTGTTGATATTCCATACAAATCCCTGGAACATAACCTTATTCTCAAAGTGAGCAAGGAGAGCACCAAGAGACTTAGGATTAAGCTCTTCACCAATGATGATGCTTGAAGGACGTCCACCCTTGAAGTTCTTGTTGAGGTTCTCATCTTTTTTACCACAAGCAAATGCAACGATCTGAGCTGCTACGTTTGCGCAGAGCTTCTGCTGGCTTGTGCTGTCCTGAATGTTAACGTCATTCTGGAGCTGGCTGTTCTTGAATCCAATGAACTGAAGAGGAATAATATCTGTTCCCTGATGAAGGAGCTGATAGAATGAATGCTGTCCATTTGTACCAGGTTCACCAAAGATGATAGGACCAGTTACATAGTTGATTGGCTCGCCAAAACGGTTAACGCTCTTACCATTTGACTCCATGTCAAGCTGCTGTAAGTGAGCAGGGAAACGGCTAAGTCCCTGTGAATAAGGAAGTACAGCTGTGCTACCATATCCTAAGATATTTCTCTCGTAAACACCGATCATAGCATCGAGCATTGCTGGGTTCTCAAGCATATTAGGATTAGCTGCAAGTTTGTCCTCTTCTGCAGCACCATCGAGGAACTGAGCAAATACGTCAGGACCAAATGCAAGTGAAAGAACTGCTCCGCCAACGCCTGATGTTGATGAATAACGTCCACCAATATAGTCATCCATGAAGAATGCTTCAAGGTAATTATCACTCTTGGCAAGGGGTGATGTCTCAGAAGTAACAGCGATCATGTGCTTGGATGAATCAAGGCCTGCCTTCTTGAGTGCATCTATTACGAAAGACTCATTTGTTAATGTCTCAAGTGTTGTTCCTGATTTTGAAACAAGGATAAAGATTGAATGAGCTACATCGATAGAATTAAGAACTGCTGAAGCATCATCAGGATCTACATTACTGATGAACTTGGCTTCCATCTTGAAGTTGCCAGTTCTGTGTGCCCAGTTCTCAAGAGCAAGGTACATAGCTCTTGGACCGAGGTCTGAACCACCGATACCGATCTGAACAACTGTTGTAAACTTCTCACCCTTGGCATTTGTGATCTCACCTGAGTGAACTTTGTTTGCGAACTCTGCGATTCGCTTCTGTTCATTTAAGTAAAAGTCTCTTTTATTTACTCCATCAGCCATAACGTTGTCACCAAGCTGGCCTCTGGTAAGCTGGTGAAGAACCATTCTCTTCTCACCAGTATTGATAACTTCTCCATTGTAAAGAGCTGCATATTTGTCAGAAAGCTGAGCCTCATCAGCAAGAGCCTTGAGAGCAGAAAGAACGTTATCATCAACTTCCTTTGCAGCGTAATTGTAAGAAAGACCAGCCGCCATTTTTACTGAGTAGTTCTTTACTCTTTTGGCGCCGCTTTCACCTGTCATAGCAGATACGAGATCTACATGCTTAACATTTTTAAGATCGTCGTAAGCTTTAAGTGTGTCAAGATTTTTCCAATCAACCATTATATAATCCTCCTATCAGGTAACAAGGAAAACGTATTCCTTTACCAAGTTAAAGTTTAGCAAAGAACCAGGTTCATATCAAGAAGAAGACTATAAAATATTGATAATGTTTTGTGATAGGTATAATATTTTAGATAAAACTAATAAACCAAGCGGAGGGCAGTATGGGAGCGTATTTGTTTGCACACTTCAAAGAAAAAACAACACCAGATGGAGAACAATTATACTTTGGCGTTTCTAAGGACGGATTTAACTGGGAGAAGGTAAATAATGGAGATCCTATCCTTGAAAGTCACCTTGGAGAGCAGGGCGTAAGAGACTTCACAATTACAAGAAAAAAGGATAACACATTTGTAATTCTCGCTACAGACCTTGCTATAGCACGTAACTTCAAAGATAAATACGAAAATAACTGGAACAAGGTAAATAGAGAAGGTAGTAAATATCTTTCAAAATGGGAGTCAAAGGACCTTGTAAACTGGTCTGAGCAGGAACTGGTCAAAGTAGTTGACGATAACTACGGCTGTGCCTGGGCTCCAGACATCATTTTTGATGAAGAGGCCGGAGATTATATGGTTCATTGGTCTTCAAGATATCCTGGGGATTCTGATAACTTTATGGCTATCTATTATGCTAAGACCAAGGATTTCAAGACATACACAGAGCCAAAGCAGCTTTGTAATAAATGTGATACAGGAATCATTGATTCTAACATTGTTTATGAAAATGGTTACTACTACAGATTCTTAAAGAGTGATTTCAATCCAGAGCACATTATCCTTGAGAGAGGAACATCTCTTACAGGAAAGTACGAGAGAATGCCTGCATTTGATGAAGAGATGGACAAATTAGAGCAGGGACAGTACGAAGCTCCAACTTGCTATAAGCTTCCTGATGGCAGCTGGTGTGTAATGCTTGATTTCTACGGTTGTGAGAAGGAAAAACAGGGTTATGTACCATTTGTTGCCAAGGATATTTCTACAGGCCGCTTTGTACGTTCAGATAAGGAATTTAGCTTCCCTTATGGATTTAAGCACGGAACAGTCATGGAGATCACAGACGAAGAGTACGACAGGATCAAAAAGCACTATCCAAACCGTTAAAAAATTTAGAAAGTAGTCGTTTATCTTTGATATATATATTTTTTAGAATTTAGAATTATGGTATACTAAAAAGTGTATAGGGGGACTTATGCGTTTTCGTACTAAACTCTTAATAACCTCACTTGCAATAGTGATTATACCGATGATTCTAGCACTTGGTGCTTATCTCGCTGTTGGACGATATTTGGTGCATGAACAGAATATCGATAATGGCAGGGTTGTGGATTACGGAATGGTATCCGATCCGGGTGGAACTTTCTCTGAGATGACAGATCAATTGGTAAAAGAGATTCTAGTAACCATGCTGGTTGATCCTTTCGTTTTAGAAAACGAAGAGTATCTTAGTGAGATAGACCAAAAGATAGCATCAAAATATGCATATATTATCGTAAAGAAAGGCTACTCGATCTATTATGTAGCTAATCCGGAAATGGCCCAGGAAGTTATATACGAGCTTCCAGGCTTCGGAACAGATATCAAAGGTGTGTATTTTACGTCGTCCAAGCATCTCGTAAGACAGATGGATTTTTATTTCTCAGATGGTGATGAAGGAAGTCTTTATATCATATCTGGTATCAGGACAGGACTTACAACATCGCTGGTGGTATATATGGCAATTGCCATAATTCTGATCCTTCTGGTTACAAGTATTCTTTTAACTACCTGGATAGGACGAAGTTTCTTTAGACCTATAGATGAACTGAACATAGCCATGCAGCATATCAAAGATGGAAATTTTGATTATATGCTTCCCACGGACGTCAAGGAAAAGGGCGAGATAGGGGCCATGTATCGTAACTATGAGGACATGAGGCTGAGGCTAAAAGAGTCAGCAGATGAAAAGATAGACAGAGAGAGGCAAAACAAAGAGCTTATCAGTAATATCTCTCACGATCTGAAAACTCCTATCACTGCTATAAAAGGCTATTCACAAGGCCTTTTGGAAGGAGTTGCAGATAGCCCTGAGAAACAGATGAAGTACATCAAGATCATTAACAATAAGGCCAACGACATGAACAACCTTATAAATGAACTTACATTGTACTCCAGTATTGATAACAACCGCATTCCATACAATTTTGTTAAGATCAACGTCGCAGAGTACTTTGGCGACTGCATCGAAGAGATAGGAGCGGATCTAGAGAGCAAATCAGTCAAGCTTAATTATTCTAATCTAACTACGCCGGATACGCAGATCGTTGCTGATCCAGAACAGATTAAACGAGTTATAAATAATGTTGTGAATAATAGTGTTAAATATCTTGATAGAGACGATGGCAGCGGCCAGATTGACATCAGGATTTTGGATGAAGTAGATTCCATAAGGATCGAACTTGAGGATAATGGTAAAGGAATCGCCCAAAAAGACATCCCGAACATATTCGACAGGTTCTATCGCACAGATGCTTCAAGGAATTCCAAGCAGGGAGGAAGCGGAATCGGATTATCCATTGTTAAAAAGATCATTGAAGATCATGGCGGTTATATCTGGGCTACCAGCCATGAAGGTGAAGGAACATGCATGCACTTTGTGTTGAGAAAGTACATTGAATTCTCATCTGGTGCTGAAACCGTTACTGTTGACAATGAAAACCTATAACACAAAGAAAGGCGAAAAGTGTATGAGCAGAATACTTATTGTTGAGGATGAAGAGGCTATTGCAGACCTTGAGAAGGACTATCTTGAACTGAGTGACTTTGAGGTCTCAATAGAAAACACAGGTGATGCAGGTCTTCAGACAGCACTTGCAGAGGATTTTGACCTTATCATCTTGGATCTCATGCTTCCAGGAATGGACGGATTTGAGGTTTGTAAGCACATCAGAGAAAAGAAAGATGTGCCAATTCTCATGGTTTCAGCCAAGAAGGATGACATCGACAAGATAAGAGGTCTTGGACTTGGAGCAGATGATTATATCACCAAGCCATTTAGCCCATCTGAGCTTGTTGCCCGTGTTAAGGCACACATGGCAAGATACTCAAGACTTGTTGGATCAGGACATGAATCTAATGATTTCGTAGAAATCAGAGGACTCAAGATTGACAAGACTGCTAGAAGAGTATACGTAGACGGAGATGAAAAGAGCTTCACAACAAAGGAATTCGATCTTCTTACATTCCTTGCTGAGAATCCTAATCATGTATTTACAAAGGAAGAGCTCTTCCGCAAGATCTGGAACATGGATTCAATCGGCGATATCGCTACTGTAACAGTACATATCAAAAAGATCCGTGAAAAGATCGAATATGATACATCAAACCCACAGTACATTGAGACAATCTGGGGCGTTGGCTACAGATTTAAGGTTTGATTATTTAACATTTTAATTTTATTATTATCGGCAGGAGGCATTATGGCTGGCTTTTGTCAGGCGTAATTATTCCTGCCGTAATTTTTTCTAATGTGGAATTTATAGGAGTATTGATTTGAAGCGTTTGGAATACATTTTTGAAGACAAGGATATAATAGTTTGCCACAAGCCTGCTGGAATGGCCACAGAAGGTGCAAGAGCAGGACAGATGGACCTTGTCAGCAGTGTGAGAAATTATCTTGCAAGGAAAGATGGATCAAAGAGCTCAAAGCCGCCCTATGTAGGTACGGTTTACCGGCTTGATCAGCCCGTAGAAGGCGTTGTGGTAGTATGCAAGACAAAACAAGCAGCTTCAGATCTAGCAAGGCAGATAAAGGAACACAAAACAGATAAGTATTACTATGCTGTTTGCTATGGGGCTGTTCCTGAAGAAAAGGGCCATTTATCAGACTATCTGATCAGAAACTTAGATACTGGCCTTGCTGAAGTAACTGAGAATACTGCCGATGCCAAGAAGGCAGAGCTTGACTACGAAGTCCTATGGCGTAAAAAAGGATGTACACTTCTTAGGATCAAGCTTTTAACAGGGCGTTTTCACCAGATAAGAGTTCAGATGGCGCATATGGGATTTCCTATAGTTGGAGACCAAAAGTACGGAAATGCAGAATCTATGGGCGTATCCAAGGAATTAGGCCTATCAAATGTATGCCTTTGCTGCTACAAATTTGGATTTAAACATCCGGTGACCAAAAAGAAAGTATCCTATGAAGTTGAACCGGAATTCTTAAAATCTTTTGATGAATAATTGGAACTGAAACTAAGATGAAAAACAAAAGTGCGAAAATAACGGAAATAGTTAAGATAATATATCTGATCATCATGTGTAGCGCCCTCCCGCTTTATATGAAGCAAGGGTACTATATGCTGGGAGAGGCAAAGGGGGTATTATATCTTGGCGTTTCTGCCTTCTTTTTTGCACTTCTTTTTATATTAAAAATCCTTGAAGAACCTAAAAAGCTTTTTTGTGATCCACAAAAAGCCATGATCATAGGTGCATTTGTTTTTTCAAATGCAATTACATTGTTTTTTTCATGTGATAAAAGGACTGCATTCCTGGGGCAGGAGGGATGGAGATGCGGATTTTTATCGGTCTTTTTAATGATATCTTTTTGTGTGTTGTTCATGCAGGGCGTAAAGCTTAATGCTCTTGTTCTTTCACTCATTCTGATCATTCCTTTTTCTACATTTGTTTTAGGCATATTAAATAGATTTGGAATTTATCCTTTTTATGTGTATGGCGCCAACCCAAGCTTTTTGGCGACCCTTGGTAATATCAACTGGTACGTGGGATTTTTGGGTATCTTTGTGCCGCTTGGAATAGGTCTTTCCTATGGAAAAAAGTTCTTTTCGCTAAAAGGATCATTGACTAACCTGTATGTAGTCACAGGGCTGGTGGCTCTTTTCCTGCAGGGGTCAGATAGTGCAGCTCTCGTAGTCATTGGAACCTATGGAATCATGCTCTATATGTCCTTTGGCAAAAGAAAAAGTTTTCAAAGGTTTATGGCACAGGCGGCATTACTTGGTTTTTCTATGGAACTAACCAAGATACTCATGGAGTTGTTTGGAAGAAGCTATAATTATGAAGAAGGGATCATTCTTATGGTGTGCGACATGCACATTGGTCTTATTGTTATGGCGGCAGCATTTTTTGTTTACAGAGTATCAAGGTTATTTGAAGAGATAAATGTTTCTTTTATAGGTAAATTCTACAGAAGAGCGCTGGTAGTACTGGGAATAGTTGCAGCAGTTTCTTCTATAATAATAGTCATAATGGCAGATGGATATTTTGGAAATGGAAGAGGTATCATCTGGCAGATATCAGTGGACATATTTAAGGGACTATCTTCCTGGCAGAAGCTCTTTGGAGTTGGGCAGGACTGCTTTTATGTTTATGCCTACAATCATTCGGTGTGGGCGGAATCTCTTCTTAATGTATTAAATGGCAACAGGCTTACAAATGCGCACTGCGAGCTTCTTACTATCTTGATAGAAAGAGGTATGATAGGTATTTTGACCTACGGAGTGCTGATAATATCGGTCATTCATGGCCTTATCAAAACTTTTGACACTAGTGATTCATCAAAAAAGGAGCACGCAGCGATGATCTGCGCACTCCCTATAACTTCTTACTTATTCAATTGTAGTGTGTCCTTTTCGACTGTTACATCTACGCCTTACTTATTTATCCTGCTTGGCATAGCTCTTTTTGTCAGTCGAGCACAGGAACGGGAATAGAATCATCCAGCTCATGGAAGAATGTTCTGGTTTCTATGATTCCGTAAAGAGCTTCATTGTATTCAAAGAGGAAATGTTCATTGATGTTCTCTTTGCCATACATATTAACTCTTCCGCGATAAGCGTTTAGTACAGATACATAGCGCTTATCCTGGTCAAACATCTTGAGAATCTCATCTTTTCTTCTGCGAGGATGCTTGGAAGCAAACTTCCTGATATCCAGCTGAAGATCAACAGGCAGTTCTTTTTCTCTTTCGAGAACTGCGTTTAGGACTTCGTTATAAGTCTTGTCATCGATCTTCTCAAAATGATCGACAAATTCGAGACAACATGCATTATCTGGTAAATGCAGGCGTACTCTGTCTTCCCCATAAACCTCTTCGATCTCAGCAACTAACTTTGGTATCAGGGGTTTTCCGTTGTAATCAAGCATTATAACTTTATCACCCTTTTTGTACATAGACACCTCCCCAAATCATTGAGAATCAACTATAGATGCAATATGGTGGTACATACATATATTATATCATATAATCTTTGACGATTTTTTATTTTTTGACCGATTGTACAGGAAAGTTAACAACAAAGCAAATAGTGTCATTTCCCTCTCTAACAGCCTCTATTGTGCCCTTGTGAGAAGCTGCAATTGCTCTTGCGACAGAGAGGCCAATGCCATATCCTCCAGTCTCGCGGGCCCTTGAAGAATCAGCTCTGTAGAATCTGTCAAAGAGTCTGTCCAGATTGCCGGAAGGAATGGTGTCACAGGTGTTAGAAACCTTAAGAGTTATGGCCTTTTCTTTGGTCAGGTTGACACTAATACTGCCATTATCAGAGGAGTACTTAATGGCATTGTCCAAAAGAAGAGATGTCAGTTGGGTTAAGGTGTTTTTATCTCCTAAGATATGGATATCATCTTCAATGTTTACTCTATAGGTCTTGCTATTTGAGGAAGCCACAGGCTCGAAGCTACTCGAGACATCTTTTACGATCTGACTAAGGTTGATATTATTAAACGCAATGTTGGGTTTTTCTTCATCCATTCTTGAAAGCGTCAGGAGATTTTTAACGAGCTCAGTCATTCTTTTAACCTGATTTCTGATGCTTTCTGTCCATTCACTTTTGCCGGATTCTATCTCCAAAACGTCGATGTTTGCAGAAATCACAGCAAGAGGTGTCTTGAGTTCGTGACCTGCGTCGGTGATAAATCTCTTTTGCTTCTCTAAAGATTCCACAACTGGAGCGACAGCCTTCCCTGAGAAAAGAAATACCAGTATGAACATGGCAAGAAGGGCGCAGACTCCAACTAAAACAGATTGCAAGAGCAGTGTAAGAGCATTTAAAACTTCTGAACTGATATTTAAAAACAGAACAAGGTAGGAACCATCTTCCTTTTGAACTACGCTATATCTGTAGGTGTGATAAAAGCCTTTTTGGCTTGCGCTAGACAGAGCACTGGTTGCGTAATCCTTGGCAACATCCTCTGTGACTGTAGCAGTGTGCTGGATGTTGACTTCAGTGATGCTTTTGTCAGAAGAGAATTTAACCCAGAAATATCTTGCCTGATAAGGAACTTCAGCATCTCTGTTATTATTTAGCATTTCGAATTGGAAAGGAATGCTGGGATTGCGTGGACGGTCTGGAGGATTGATGTTTCCAGGGACAGGCCCATTTGGATCATCTAACATCCCGGGGAAATAGCCGTTGTTGTCGGCAAGCATAAACAAAAGATTGTCAGCTTGCCTGATGGTCCGGCTGATATTGATTGCATTGATCACACCTATCATTACAAGAAGAATAGTCAGGAGTGAGAGCATTGCAGTAACGACAAATTTTTTTCTAAGCTTATTAACCATATTAAGCCTCGTTTACTATAATTGAATATCCTACGCCTCTTGAAGCCTTGATCTCACAGTTTGCTTCCAGTGAAGACAGTTTTTTACGAAGGTTAGAGATATATACCCACACAATGTTAACGTCAGCTTCGCCGTCAGGCCAGATCCTGTCCATAAAGGTGTCAACGGAGATGATCCTTCCCGGAGAAGTCATAAGTAGTTCCATCATCTGGAATTCTCTGCTGGCAAGATGGATCTTGTCGTGATCAGGAGTGCTCAGATCATAATCGGAACGATCAAGAGTTAGATTTCCGCAGCTTAGATTAGTTGGTGAAAAGTCTGCTTTTCTGCGGAGCATTGCTCTTACCCTTGCCAGGAGCTCACCCATATCAAAAGGTTTTGGAAGATAGTCATCTGCTCCAAGGTCAAGGCCTTTTATTCTGTCATCGATCTCGGATTTGGCGGTCAGGAAAAGAACTGGTGTAGAAAGGCCTTTATCTCTTAGCTTTTTAAGTACATCCATTCCATCAAGTCCTGGCATCATGATGTCCAGGATAATGCCGTCATAATCTCCGGTCAGAGCATAGTCCAAGGCATCTGTGCCGTTATAAACAGCGTCTACTGTGTAATTGTTGTGTTTTAGGATTGCAACAAGAGCATTTGAAAGCTCTTTTTCGTCATCAGCTAATAGAAGTCGCATATGTTTTCTCCTATATTAAATAACTACTACCTTAATTTTAACATAATGAAAGATTACGAAAGAAGAAATATGTGTACAAAATATGAACATAAAACCTGCGTTTAGTCATTTTGAGTACATATTTGTCTTGTAGAATACTCTTATAAACTTTCGGGGGAGCAATTAATGAAGAAAAAGCGTGATTCTCATTACCTGGTCTTTTTTTCAGTAATCGCCGTATGCATGATTTTTAATCTGGTCGCATGGAATAGTGCGGCTTTTTCTGACTTCTATGCAGCAAACATTTTCCCAGTCATTTCAAGCGCATATGGAAGACTCACAAGCCTCGTGCCATTTTCTATTGGTGAAGTGATGCTTGTGTTCATAGTGCTGTTTGTGGCTTTATCAGTTTTTTTCATTATTGCTCACACATGTTTCATGATATATGGCAAAAGAGCTAATGCACTTGGAGCAAGATATTTCAGGGCTGAAAAGATCTTTAATAAGATCTCTAATGCTCTTTACAGAGTTTCCCCAGTTCTTATGGCGATCATCTGCACAGTAATGTCTCTTAACTGTTTTGCCCTTTATCACACATCTAAGATAGGCCTTTATGGTGAGAACACAGGATCTGAGTGTGATATCGCTCAGCTGGCTGAGCTTAGAGATTATGTGGTAAAAAAATGCAACGAGCTTTCGACTAAGGTCCCTCATGATGAAAATGGTAATGTTATTTATGAAGGTGACATGCGAAAGACAGCTATCGAGGCTATGAAGAGTCTTGAAGATCGCTATCCAAGACTTGGTGGATATTATGTAACTCCAAAGGCGCTGTATTTTTCTGATTTCATGAGCCAGCAGTATATGCAGGGTTATTACTTCCCATTTTCTATGGAAGCAAATTATAACGATACGATGTCTATCATGAATAAGCCATTTACTATGTGTCATGAGCTTGCTCACACTCATGGATATATCTTTGAGGATGAAGCGAATTTCTTTGGCTTCCTTGCCTGCATCAATTCTGAAGATGTAGTGTTCCAGTACAGCGGATATCTTGGAGTTCTTAACTATATTAATAATGACTATTACAGAGCTGTCAGCAAGGAAGAGTACAACTCCCACGTCAAGATCTCGGCCAGAGTCAAGTATGACAACAAGTTCATGACTGATGAAGCATGGGTAAAGGTAGAAGAAAAGGCAGTAGTTAAGACTGAAACAGTTAAGAAAGCTGCTGAAACATTCATAGACACAAATCTTAAGGTTAATGGCGTTAGCTCAGGTAAATGCAGCTATACACATGTTGTCGCACTTATTATGGATTATTACTACAATTTCCCGGAAGGTGTGTGATACAATAGCCTTTAAAGGGAGATATTAACTATGAAAAAGAAAATAACCGTATTCACACTAGTACTTTCAATGATGCTTGCTCTGTGTGCTTGTAAGCCTTCAGATGAGAAACTAAACGAAGCTGAGACAGCAAGAGGAGTTTTATTAGAAGCAAAAGAAAGCGCAGAAGCAACATATCTTGATATAACAGATTCTTCTAAAAAGAGTGAACTGGAAGAATTGTCCAAGGAAGTTGCCGAGATCGAAGCTCTGGATTTTACCAAGATGAGTGACAAAAAGATCGACGGCGTTCTACCAAAGATCACGGAGTTAACACAAGAGTATCAGAGTCTCAATTCTGAGTTTGACGAAACCTTAGCCGCTGAGACCAAGAAAAAAGCTGAGAAGGACAAGTATAGCAACGTTGGAGCATACCTTGTCAACAAAACAGGTATGAACTTGACAGAAGTTGTTCTCCATGATCTGTCAGAAGATACCTATACAGATAATCTTCTTGGAGATGGAGTAGTGCTTGAAGCAGGATATACCCTGATGGGAGTTGTTCTTGATATTAACAAGAGCAGCGCAGATTGGGAGTTCATTGTTAAAAATGACAACAATACATCCTATACTTTGGCATGTGATAGCTTAGCTGGTGCTGATGAAGCAGGAATATCAATTACCTTGAAATACAGTGATAGTGACAAGACAGGCTCTGCAAGCCTTGGTAGTTATACAGTGTTAAAAGAGCCAGAAACAGCGGAAAATGGCGATGATGCAACAAATGCCTCAAGCGAAGTGTCAAATTGAGGAAAATGTGCTGTTTTTTGTTAATTATGCACAAAATATTAAGGAAATCTTAAGATTTTATTCTCACATATGTCGGTGACATTCTGAAATTCACAGTATATAATCTTACTTTGTACTGAAGCAATTGCTAGATAGCATTTCGCCAATGGCAAATGCAAAAATACATTATTAGTACAGAAGAGGAGAATATATATTATGAAGAAGAATATCGTTACATTACTTTCAGTTTTAACACTTTCAGCAGCAGTTCTTGCAGGTTGCGGTGAGGCAGCTACAGAGGAGACAGCTGTAGAAGAGACATCAGTAGAGGCAACTGTAGAGGCAACTGTAGAGGCTGTTGAGGCTGCTTCAGAGGCATCATCAGAGGACGCAGCAGCAGACGCTTCATCAGAGGATGCAGCAGCTGACGCATCATCAGAGGACGCTGCAGCAGACGCTTCATCAGAAGAGGCTGTTGAGGCTGCTTCAGAAGCTTCATCAAACAACTAATTCAATTAGATTAGTATAAGTTATATATAGTTAATCAATTGCTTTAGTCAGTACATAAAAAAAGACCTTCATATCCTGGTGATATGAAGGTCCTTTTTTCATTTATTCTTACATTCATTGCATATGCCAAGTATTTCAAGCTGATGACCGGTTATCTCGAAACCGGGAAGAGAATCTTTAACAGCAGCTGATATGTCATGAAGGGGACAGGTCTTAATAGGTATCTTTCTGTGACATTTGGTGCATACAGCATAATGCTTGTGAGAACTCTTTTTTAGCTCATATACTGCGTTGTCTTCTGTAGATAATGTTGTCTTTGTAACAATACCTACTTTTTCAAAAGCTAACAGATTTCTATATACAGTAGAGAATGCGTATTTTTCCTTGGGAGCTGTCTGATTTAGCTTATCAAATATATCAGCGGCAGACAGCGGCTCATCTGAATGGTACAAGATCAGAAATATATCTATTCTCTGATGTGTTTTCTTGACGCCGGAAGGCCAGCATCTTTCTATAATAGAATCACTATTTTCTGCATGGATCTTACAACTCATTTTTTATCTCCAATTAAAGGCTTATACCAAGCATATCGATCAAAAGACCAGTTACAGTTCCAATAATAAATAAGATAAAAGCTACGTTAATATTTTCCTTCTTATCAGAGTTAACTCTAAAAAGAACAAGAAGACCGATACCAGCGCCAACTAAAAGACCTGACATCATAGTTCCAAGAGTGATCATCTGATCCAGATAAAGCTCTGTGATGATAACAGATGGAGCACAGTTAGGGATAAGTCCTACAATTCCGGCAAGGATGTGGCTTATAACTGGGCTTGTCTTAAGGAGCATTGAAAGGTTATCTTTACCAACGATCTCGATAACAAAGTTAAGAACAAGAGTAAGTATCAGTACAAATACAAAAATGTGGATGGTGTGAACAAGTGCTGATTTTACTATTCCGATAAAACCTGTGTTTTCTTCTTCCTCGCAGTGGCAACGCTCTTTTTCGCAGAGTTCTTCGATCTTTACAGGATCGTTAAGGCTCTTTCCGTGAGTTCTGTGATGCCAGTGAACTATTGCATCAATGATAAATCCATACACAATACCGATCACAGCCTTGAGTACGAGAATCTTGACCATAAGTCCTACTGGAACCTGATTTGAGATGAAAAGAGGTATCATCTCATCTGAAGTGGAAAGATAGATTGCAATAAGTGTACCTAATGTAATGACTCTTCCTGCGTAGAGGTTAGAAGCTGCAGCAGAGAATCCGCACTGTGGGAACGCACCGATGAGTCCGCCCCAAAGAGGACCAAAGTGCTCAGTCTTTTGTACTATATTAGAAGTGTATTCCTCAGTCTTGTGTTCGAGATATTCCATAACTAAATAAGTAAAGAAAAGAAATGGAAGTATCTTAACGGAGTCCAAAAGAGCGTCCGCTACTATATCAATTATCATGTTCATAAAAACTCCTTTCAGAAATGCAAATGCAAATCATTAGCATTTGAAAAATGGACAAAAAAAATATCAGTAAGCGGGTGATGGGAATCGAACCCACGTATCTAGCTTGGAAGGCTAGTGTTCTACCATTGAACTACACCCGCATGGTGCTGACAAGGATGTATTGTACTTAAGTTTGTATGGTATGTCAAGTGGTTTTGTGATAAACTTTACTTTGTTTGTCATTTGACAGGGCATTTTTGGAGTGTTAAGATGAATCCTACTAAGTTAGTAGGAATTAGAAAGGAAATATATCATTATGTCAGATCAGTCTTTATTACAAGTAAAGGATTTATCAGTATCAATAGATAATGAGCTTCCTATATTACATAAAATTAACTTGGATATTAAGCCAGGGGAGACTCATGTACTTATGGGACCTAACGGTGCTGGTAAGTCAACACTCGGTTATACACTTATGGGTAACCCACATTATCAGGTTACAGATGGAAGTATATTATTTGAAGGAGAGGACATAACTCATGCTTCAGCTGATAAAAGAGCTAAGGCAGGAATGTTCCTTTCATTCCAGAACCCATTAGAGGTTCCGGGAATTTCACTTGGAAGCTTTATTAGAAATGCATACCATGCTCAGACAGGCGCACCAGTTAAGCTTTTAGCTTTCCAGAAGTCACTTAAGGCTGCTATGGAGCTTCTTTCTATGGATGAGTCATATGCAGACAGAGACCTTAATGTAGGATTTTCTGGTGGTGAGAAAAAGAAGGCGGAGATTCTTCAGCTTCTTATGCTTAACCCTAAGCTCGCAATCCTTGATGAGACAGACTCTGGTCTTGATGTAGATGCTGTTCGTACCGTATCAAAGGGTATTGAAGAGTACCAGAAAAAGAAGGATGGAGCACTTCTCATCATCACTCATAGCACAAAGATCTTAGAATCACTTCATGTAGACTATACCCATGTATTAGTTAAGGGAAATATTGTTCATACAGGTGATGGAACTCTTGTTGATGAGATCAATGAACACGGATTTGAGAGATTTGTTTCAGAATTAGGTAACTGATTAAGAGGATAGATATGAGCGATAACAAGCAGGTTGTTGCGGATATCAACCGCAGCATATACGACTTTAAAGATGTAGAAAATGAAAAAGATTTCTATCGTCTGGAAGAGGGACTAACTGAGGAAACAGTATTAAAGGTTTCTGAGGAAAAGAACGATCCTGACTGGATGAGAGAATTTAGATTAAAATGTCTAAAGCTTTATAACGAGATCAAGTTCCCTGACTGGGGGCCAGATATAGATGGCCTTGATATGGACAAGATCTCTTCTTATGTAAGACACAAGTCAGATATGAAGGGCAAGTGGGAAGATGTTCCTGAAGATATCAAGAATACTTTCGAAAAACTCGGAATCCCACAGGCGGAGAGAGAATCTCTGGCGGGTGTTGGTGCACAGTATGATTCAGAGCTTGTATATCACAACGTCAAAGATGAAGTTGCAGCTCAGGGCGTAATCTATACAGACTTAGAGTCAGCTCTTCGCGGCGAATATGCTGATATGATCAAAGATCATTTTATGAAACTGGTTCCACCTACAGACCACAAGTTTGCGGCTCTTCATGGAGCAGTATGGTCAGGTGGTTCATTTGTGTACGTTCCAAAGGGAGTTAAGGTAGATATCCCACTTCAGTCATACTTTAGATTGAATGCTGCCGGAGCAGGACAGTTTGAGCACACACTTATTATAGTAGACGAAGGAGCAGATCTTCATTTCATAGAAGGATGTTCTGCACCTAAATATAATGTAGCGAATCTTCACGCTGGTTGCGTAGAGCTTTACGTTGGCAAGGGAGCAAGACTTCGTTACTCAACTATTGAGAACTGGTCCAAAAACATGTACAACCTCAACACAAAAAGAGCGCTTGTTGAGGAGAACGGTATCATGGAATGGGTATCAGGTTCTTTTGGTTCACACACATCATACCTTTATCCTATGACAATCCTTAAGGGTGACCACTCCAAGACAGAGTTTACTGGTATCACTTTTGCTGGTCAGGGACAGAACCTTGATACAGGTGCCAAGATTGTTCATCAGGGCAAATACACATCATCTTCTATTTCAACAAAGTCTATTTCCAAGGACGGCGGAATCGGAACCTACAGAAGTAGCGTAGTTATCCAGAACACAGCCAAGAAGGCAAAGGCATCTGTTTCTTGCGATTCACTTATGCTTGATAGCATTTCAAGAGCAGATACAATTCCTGGAATGGACATCAGAACAGATGATGCAGATGTAGGACACGAAGCAAAGATTGGAAGAATCAGTGATGAAGCGGTATTTTATCTTATGTCTCGTGGCATTAGTGAAGAAGATGCCAAGACAATGATAGTAAGCGGATTTGCGAATCCTGTTTCTAAGGAACTTCCATTAGAATATGCTGTAGAGATGAATAACCTCATCAAGCTTGAGATGAGTGGACATTCAAATGCGTAAGAGAGGTCTACAATGAAAAAAGATTTAGACATGAGAGTAAATGTGCTCCCTGTCCTGACTTACAACTTTTTGCATGTCAATGACAGCAGGATCACAGGCTCAGATATAACAATTGATTCTTTGGAGTGCCCTGAGGTAGGAACAGTTCCAGCTGGAGTATCATTAGATAGAGCAGTATCTTTTGACAAGGCAGGAGACATCTTTAGAGCCAACAAAGATAGAATATTGGTTACTACTGGTGTTCCGGGTGCGCCAAATGCAGATATGTCATACAGAGATAAGGACCAGGCCATCAGAACTGGTATGGGTATCGATGTAGATCAGCTTATGATCAGCACAGGGGCTACAGTAGACGTATACACTGTTGCAGAAGGAACCAAAGTAGCTGAACCTATCGTTCTTAGATATGAAATGAAGGACGGCCAGGGAAGTCTTTCTGGTCAGGTAGTGCATGCTGGAAGGAATTCTGAAGTCACGGTTATCATGACTTACATTTCTGATAAAGAAGCTTCTGGTTTCCACGGTGTCAGCACAAGGCTTCTTGCTGAAGAAGGAGCCAAAATCAACGTAGTAAAGGTACAGCTTCTTGGAGATGGCTTCATGCATCTTGATGATATTGGTGGCGCATGTTTTGCAAAGGGCCAGATCGATGTTGTCTCATTAGAGCTTGGCGCCAAGAAATCCTGGGCTGGATGCTATATCAACCTTGTTGAAGGTGAAGCTGTATTTAACAGCAATATGGGATATCTTTGCAGGCAAGATCATAACCTTGATATCAACTATGTTTCTGATCACAGAGGCAAGAAGACAAACGCAGATATGCAGTTTAAGGGTGTTTTGATGGATACAGCTCAAAAGACCTTTAGAGGAACTATAGATTTTAAGAACGGAAGTGCAGGTTCTGCTGGAGATGAGCAGGAAGATACACTCCTTCTTAGCCCTGGCGTTGTGAACAAGACAATGCCTGTTATTTTGTGCCAGGAGGAAGACGTTGATGGTAGACATGGTGCTACTATCGGTCAGCTTGGCGAAGAGCTTCTATTCTATATGCAGGCTAGAGGTATAGATGAAGAAGAGGCAAAGAAGATCATGATAAAGGCTAGACTTGAGAGCGTGGCTAGGATGATACCTAACCCAGAAATCATGCAGAAAGTTCAGTATTATATTCAGAATATAGTATGATCTTACATTGAGGTGGCAAATGAGTAATTTAGGAGATTTCCGCAAGGATTTTGATCAATTAAATTCTGGCGACTATGTATATTTTGATAATGCGGCAACTTCACAGAGACCTAGGCAGGTTTTAGAGGCGGTAAGCAATTTTTACAAGACAGCTAATGCAAATCCATTAAGAGGCTTGTATGACTGGAGTATGGCAGCTACAGACGCATATGAGAATTCAAGAGCAGTGGTGGCTGATTTTATCGGAGCATCCAGAGCTGAAGAGATAATCTTTACAAGAAATACTACAGAGTCATTAAATCTTGTGGCATATAGCTATGGCCTTGAAAATGTTCATGAGGGAGATGAGATCGTTATCTCGGTTATGGAACATCACAGCAATATGCTTCCATGGCAGATGGTTGCCAAAAAGAACAATGCAAAGCTTGTGTTTATGGAGCCTTTGGAAGATGGCACTATCACAGAGCAGGAGTATAAGTCCAAGATAACAGACAAGACTAAGATTGTGGCTATAGGTCATGTATCTAATGTAATGGGTGTTACTAATCCGGTAAAAGAGATTGCTGAGTACGCTCACTCAAAGGGCGCGATTGTTGTAGTAGATGGTGCCCAGTCAGCACCTCATATGAAAGTTGATGTTAAGGACCTTGGAGCAGACTTTTTTGCCCTTTCTGGACACAAGATGCTTGCTCCTATGGGAATAGGTGCCCTGTATGGCAGATATGAGCTTTTGGAGCAAATGCAGCCATTTTTAAGAGGCGGTGAGATGATCGAGTATGTAACAAGAGAAGATGCTACATACGCTGAAATTCCTCACAAATTTGAAGCTGGTACAGTAAATGCTGGTGACGCTGTTGGTCTTGCAGAAGCTATCAAATATATCCAAAACGTTGGATTTGATGCTATAGAGGCTCAGGAACAGAAACTTACAACAATGTTAATGGAAGGACTGGCTAAGCTTCCATATATTAAAGTATATGGATCAAAAGATCCAAAAAAGCACTGCGGAATAGTTACATTTACAATGGATGGTGTTCATCCTCATGATATGGCTTCAATCCTTAATGACGATCACATCTGTGTTAGAGCAGGACATCACTGCGCTCAGCCACTTATGCAATTTATAGGGGCTGGTTCAACAGCAAGGGCTAGTGTATACTTTTATAATACAGAGAGTGAAGTTGAAAGATTTTTAGACAAGCTTTCAAAGGTAAGAGAGGTCATGGGATATGGAGCTTAAACAGTTATATAGAGAGATTGTTAATGAACATAACCTTCATCCAGTTCACAAGGGCAAGATGGAGAATCCAGATCTTGTTTTAAGGGGCGTTAATCCAAGTTGCGGTGATGATATTACACTTCAGCTTAAGATTAAAGATGGAGTTATTGTAGAAGGGCTATATGATGGAAGCGGATGTGCTATTTCACAGGCTTCTGTTGATATGATGGTAGATCAGATCGTTGGTAAGTCCAAAGAGGATGCAATTAAGCTTGCTGGAACATTTATGGGTATGATCAAGGGAGAAGTAACAGATGAGGAGAGCTTAGAGGCTCTTGATGAGGCTGTGGCACTCCAGGATGTGGCTCATATGCCGGCGAGAGTTAAATGTGCGGTCCTTGGATGGCATACAATGCAGGAAATGTTAGAACACCCTGAAAAAGCACAGGGATGAGAAAATGAGTTGCGCTACTCGAAATGACAAGTAAGATACGCTGTGGTCATGCAAGATTCGAAATTTGCAGGGCAGATTCCTCGTTTACGCGGCGTTCGCAGGTAAAAAGGTGAACCATGCCGACAGATTCGGAACCGCTTCGCTTGTTCCTCATTGTCGCGGCGTTCGCCGTATAAAAAAATAGACATAATTGTTCTTATGTGTGTAAACACCCACGAACAATATGTCTATTTTTTTGCATGGTTCACTTTACGCGCAAAGAAAAAGTACCATCCCCAAAGGATATACCTTCGAAAACAGTACTCGGCGTGCGCTGCCAGGGTCTCGAACCCTGGACAACCTGATTAAGAGTCAGGTGCTCTACCAACTGAGCTAGCAGCGCATTTGTGTTGTTCGGTTGTCTCCGTGTCTTAACGACAAGTGATATATTACTACGGCTAAAACAGAAATGCAAGCACTTTTTTTAATTTTTTTTAAAAAAATTAAAATCTTCTGTATTTGTGCGGTTTTCACGGCTCTTTTTTTATGGTAAATTAGATAGGTAATACAGTAATTAGGAGAAAAAAATGATTTTTGATACACATGCTCATTATGATGATGAGCAGTTTGATGAAGATAGAGAAGAACTTCTTGCGTCTATGGAGGGCGCTGGAATTACAAATATAGTAAATGTTGGAGCAAGTTTAGAGACTACAAGAAAGACTTTGGAACTCGCACATAAATATGATTTTATCCATGCTGCAGTTGGCGTTCATCCAAGCGAAGTAGCAGAACTGGATGAAGATAAATTTGAACTTCTTAGAGAATGGAGTCAGGATGGCAGATGTGTAGCCATAGGAGAGATCGGCCTTGATTATCATTGGCCAGAGCCTTCTCCAGAGCTTCAAAAGAAATGGTTTGCAAGACAGCTTCAGTTAGCAAGGCAGCAGAGGCTTCCTGTGATCATTCATTCTAGAGATGCTGCATCAGATACTCTCGAAGTTATGAAAGAAAATCATGCAGAAGAGATCGGAGGAGTAGTTCACTGTTTCTCATATTCAAAAGAGATTGCTAAGATCTGCGTCGACATGGGATTTTATATTGGTATCGGCGGCGTAGTTACTTTTAAGAACGGCAAGAAGATGAAGGAAGTTGTGGAGCAGACTCCTATGGAGCGTATTCTTTTGGAGACGGATTCTCCTTACCTCTCGCCGGAACCAAATAGAGGAAGACGTAATTCATCTCTTAATCTTCCACTGGTGGTAGATGCTATAGCGGCTATTAAGGGCATTAGCGCAGAAGAGGTGATCAAGATTACAGAAGATAATGCAAAGCGTATGTATGGTCTTTTGATGGAGGGTTAAATGGCATATCTTGGAAATAGTGCACGTACTAAGGAAGTGCTTGCTAAATACAATATGAGTGCCAAGAAGAAGTTCGGACAGAACTTTTTGATAGATAATGGCGTTTTAGAAGGAATAGTAGAAGCTTCAGGAGTGACCAAGGATACCTGCGTACTTGAGATTGGACCAGGTATTGGAACTCTTACACAGTATCTTGCTGAGTCAGCAAAAAGAGTTATTGCAGTTGAGATCGACAAGACACTTATGCCGGTCCTTGCAGATACACTTTCAGAATATGACAATGTTACAGTAATAAACGAAGACGTTTTGAAGGTAGATATAGAATCTATCATCAAGGAATACAATGACAACAAGCCAATTAAGGTAGTTGCCAACCTTCCTTACTACATTACTACACCTATCATCATGAAGCTTTTTGAAAGCGGAGCTCCTATTGAGAGTGTTACAGTAATGGTTCAGAAGGAAGTTGCGGACAGAATGGTCATGGGACCAGGTAACAAGGATTATGGAGCTCTTTCTCTTGCAGTAGGATTCTATGCTTCTGCTGAGAACGTTATGGATGTTCCACCTAGCAGCTTCATACCGCAGCCAGGAGTTGGATCAGCTGTTGTTCATCTTAAAAAGTATGAGAACAAGCCTGTACAGGTAAAGGATGAAAAGTATCTTTTTGAGATCATCAGGACAGCGTTTAATCAGAGACGCAAAACTTTATCGAATTCACTTTCAAATAATCCAAATTTGAAGGTTTCAAGGGAGCAGGTTCAAGAAGCACTAGTTAAGATGGGGATTGATGAGAAAGCAAGAGGAGAAGTGCTTGCACTTTCACAGTTTGCAGAGCTTTCCGATATTTTACAAAGATAATAGCCTAGTGTTATACTAACACTAGATATTGTAGTTTTAGTATCAAAGAGGTAGATATTTTGGATAAAGTTGAGTACAAGATCAGAGCGGACGAGATAAAAGCTCTGGTGGGGGAAGGCAGTTTTGCCGAAGCGGTCAAGATCGCTGATACAATTGATTGGAAACGTGTTAAGAGCGTGCAGATGCTCTGTATGATAAGTGACTTATACAAGATCAACAGACGTTACGAGGAGAGTAGAGACATTCTCCTTATGGCATATGACAGATTCCCTACAGGAAGGAAGATTGTCTATTCACTGTGTGAACTTGCTATCAAAATGGGGGAGTTCGTTCAGGCAGTTGAGTATTACAAAGAGTTTGTAAGGATTGCGCCACGCGACACAGCAAGATATATCCTTCAGTACAAACTGTATGAGGCTCAGGAAGTTAGTCTTGAAGAGCGTATAGCAGTTCTGGAGGAGTTCAAAAAGCATGATTACAAAGAAAAATGGGTATATGAACTAGCTTACTTGTATCATCGCGTAGGTCTCACTACTGAGTGTATTGAAACTTGCGATGAGCTTTTCTTGTGGCTTGGTGACGGCAATTATGTTATGAAGGCTCTTGAACTCAAGGCTCTTCACGAACCTCTTTCTCCTGAGCAGCAGGACAGATATATCAGATACAAGCAGAACCATGGCGGATTCATAGATAAGAGCATCATCGTAGACAAGGATGAAGTTGGAACCGATGAGCCTAGAACAGTAGAGATCAAGCAGCCTACCAAGGAGATGCCTCCTGTAACTGATGAGGTGATCCAGGAGTACAATAATGGCACATATCAGCCAGAGCAGGAGCCTGCTTATGATACACTTCCTACGGATCAGCCTACCCGCGAAATGGACAGGATCGTTTATCCACATATTAGCGAGATAAAAGAGCCATCAGTAGACGTAAGTGATTACAACACAATGAACCTTCAGAAAGCCCTTGCAGAGAACTTAAAAGCTGTAATAGGCGACGATACAGAAGGTGATCTTAGATCATATGAGCCTGTTACAGGACAGGAGACAAGTCCATCAAGCCCTGTACAGCCTATTACTGCGGAGATATTTGAGGATGATCAGGATATTCCTGCAGAGGCAGATCAGGATGACTTTGAGCAGACATCAACTGGAATGGAGGAGCTGTTCTTTGACACACAGACGAATGTATCAGCAGATCAGGAAAAGACAGATGATGTAGATAAGAAAGAGGCCGTAGAAGAAGTCATAGATGATCTTCCAGAAGATGAAGAAGAGGAAGCTGAGCCGGAGCTTGGAATAGATATCAAGTATGGTGGCAACGGCCCTATTCTTGGTGAGGAAAAGACATCCCTCCATCAGCCGGTTTATGAAGAAAAGCCATTAGAGGATGAGGTTCCTGGAGCAGTCATTCATCCAAATGCTGCATATCAGATGCCTAGCCATTTTGATAATTATCTTTCTCAGGAATACGACGGACAGATCAGTATGGCTGTGGAGCCTGAGCCAGAAGTTGAGAAACAGATAACTGGTCAGATCAGCATTTCAGAGTACATGCAGAACTGGGAAGACTTCAAAAAGAACCAGCAGGAGAAACAGCTTCAGCGCGTGAAGATGCTGGTTGCTGAGGAGACTGGAGATCTTTTTGCTGATTATGATGAAAAGACTAAGGCTGGTCTTCAGGAGAAGCTTGAGAAAGCAATCTCAGAGGCCCTCAAGAAGGAAAGACACGACAAAGCTTCAGGAAGAGGTGACTGGTCCAAGAATAACGAAGATGTTATTGATGAAGCAGTTGACGGAGTCATCAAGAATGAAGATATAGATACAACAGTAGTTCCAGAAACTTCAGAGGAAGAGCCAGAAGAAACCGATGTTGAAGAGACTAAGGAAGCTGTGGCTTCAACTGAGGAAGTAGCAGAAGCTTCTAGCGAAGAGGCTGAAGAGTCTTCTGAGGAAGGAAAAGAATCAGAAGAGACAGCTGAAGAAAAAGAAGAAACTACAGTAGAGTCTGATGAAGATGAAGACTCAGAGGAAGCCGACGAGTCTGATGAAGAAGTTTCAGAAGACAAGGCTAAAGAAGGTTCTTCTAAGGCTGAGGAAAAGAAAGAGCCTGAAAAGAAAGAAGCTTACGACAAGAAGACAGGCAAAAAAGCAGATAAAAAGCCTGAGAAGAAGCATGACAA
Source organism: Butyrivibrio hungatei DSM 14810 (assembly GCF_900143205.1). Classification (GTDB taxonomy): domain Bacteria; phylum Bacillota; class Clostridia; order Lachnospirales; family Lachnospiraceae; genus Butyrivibrio; species Butyrivibrio hungatei. The sequence continues at coordinate 139,464 of NZ_FRDH01000009.1, forward strand.
GGGCAAGAGACATATTGGAAACAGAGAGATCGAAGAGCGCGTAAGAACTATGACTCCAGAGGAGAAGCAGCTCTTTGGACCATACATCCACCACAAAAAGTCCAGAAGGCAGATCATCAACGCAATTGATAATCTTAGTATGGACGCATTTAGTGGAAACGCTATCGTAACTGGAGAGGAAGGCGCTGGAACAGTAAACCTTGCTAAAGGCCTTATCAAGGCTGTTCAGGCATCTGATTCGAACTTCAGCGGTAAAGTAGCTAAGATCACAGCCAATACTCTTAACAAGAAGAGCACATCTACAATTTTTGAGAAGCTTGCAAATGGCGCTCTTATCATTCAGAGGGCAGCAGATCTTACTCCAGAAACAGTTGGAGAACTCCTTAAGATCCTTCAGGAGGAGAATAAGGGACTTATCATCGTTATGGAAGATACCAAGGAAGATATGAACAGATTCCTTGATAAGAATCCATCTCTTAAGCAGAGCTTTAATGTAAGAGTAGATATTGAGGCTCTTGATGATGATTCACTTGTTGCTTACGCCAAGCAGTACGCATTAGAAAAAGAATATGCTATAGATAACTTAGGTATCTTGGCATTGCATACCAGAATTTCAGAAAGACAGACACTAGATCATGAAGTGACTGTTTCAGAGGTCAAGGATATCATAGACGATGCGATCTATTATGCAGAGAAGCGCACAGTAGCTCATTTTATTGATGTTATCGTTAACAAGAGATACGACGAGAACGATATGGTTATCCTCAGAGAAAAAGATTTTATGCACTGATTACAAATTATAAGCGAGGGGGCTTTGTAGTATGGGGCAAAAAGTATTTATATCTGAAGCAGATGAGTACCTATTCGGACAAGGAACACATTACGAGATCTACGAAAAATTAGGAGCACACCCTTCTGAAGAGAACGGCAAAAAAGGCTATTTCTTTGCGGTATGGGCGCCAAATGCTGCTGATGTCCATGTTATTGGCTCTTTTAACAACTGGGATGAGACTGCTCACCAGCTCAAAAGAACTAAGACGGGAAATATATGGACTGGCTTTGTTCCTGGAGTTGGAATAGGGCAGCTATATAAATATCTCATTACTACACCAGAGGGTAAAAAGCTTTACAAAGCTGACCCTTATGCAAACTTTGCAGAACTTCGACCTGGAAATGCGTCAAGAACAACTGACCTTTCAGGCTTTAAGTGGACTGACTCCAAGTGGTATGAGAGCATCAAGGGAAAAGAGATTACTCGTCAGCCACTTGCTATCTACGAATGTCATATTGGTTCCTGGATGAAACATCCGGATGGAACAGAGGACGGATTCTATACCTACAGGCAGTTTGCTGACAGGATAGTCGAGTACCTCAAAGAAATGAAGTACACCCATGTTGAGCTTATAGGAATTGCAGAGCATCCTTTTGATGGTTCATGGGGCTATCAGGTTACAGGGTACTATGCTCCAACTGCAAGATATGGAGAGCCTTCTGATTTTATGTATCTTGTGAACAAGCTTCACAAGAACAATATTGGTGTTATCCTTGACTGGGTACCAGCCCACTTTGCTACAGATGAATTTGGCCTTGCATGTTTTGATGGCCAGTGCATATACGAGCATCCAGACCCAAGGAAGGGAGAGCATCCTGACTGGGGAACCAAGATCTTCAATTTGGAAAAGCCAGAGGTCAAGAACTTCCTAATTGCAAATGCTCTTTTCTGGATCAGAAAGTTCCATGTGGACGGACTTAGAGTAGATGCTGTGGCATCGATGCTCTACCTTGATTATGGCAAGAAGGACGGCCAGTGGATACCAAATAAGTATGGTGAGAATAAGAACCTTGAAGCTATCGAGTTCTTTAAACATTTAAATTCAGTAGTCAGAGGAACATATCCGGAAGTTCTGACTATTGCCGAAGAGTCTACAGCGTGGCCAAAGGTTACAGCTCCTCCAGAAGAAGGAGGACTTGGCTTTGCCTACAAGTGGAATATGGGCTGGATGCATGATTTTTGCGAGTACATGAAGCTGGATCCATATTTTAGACAGGGCGCGCACTACATGATGACCTTTGCTATGAGCTATAACAGCTCAGAAAAGTATATTCTGCCGCTGTCTCATGATGAAGTAGTTCATCTTAAATGCTCAATGGTTGAGAAAATGCCAGGTTATAAGGTTGATAAGTACGCAAACCTAAGAGTTGGTTATACATACATGTTTGGTCATTCAGGAAAAAAGCTCTTGTTCATGGGACAGGACTTTGGCCAGGAGAGAGAATGGAGCGAGAAGAGAGAGCTTGACTGGTTCCTTCTGGAAAATGAACTAAACAGAGGAATGAAGGACTACGTAGGAGAGCTCCTTAAGATCTACAGAAAATATCCTGCCCTTTATGAAGTGGATGACGACTGGGGTGGATTTGAGTGGATAAACGCTGATGACAAGGAGCGAAGTACCTATAGCTTCTATCGAAGAGCTATTGATGGCAGAGACAACATTCTTTTTGTGCTCAATATGACTCCTGTTGAAAGAAAGGGCTTTATGGTGGGTGTTCCTTTTGCCGGAACATATACCAAGATTCTTGATAGCGCTGAAAAGAAATACGGCGGAGTCGGCAGTAATGTGGAGACCAAGATAGAAGCAGTACCTGGCCTTTGCGATTACAAGGATTACAGCATAACTCTTGATCTTCCTCCTTATGGAGCAGAGGTGTTTGTATTCCAAAATCCAGAACTGGAGCCTGTAAAAAAGGCACCAGCCAAGAAAGTAGTAAGGAAAACTACGACAAAGACTATCACAAAAGCTGCAAAGACAACTAAGAAAAAATAAGTCTTAAGAATTTATGACCATGTGCCGAAATAGAAGGTGACGGAATAAACCGTCACCTTTTTTCGTGTAGATTTCTTTAGCGAGGCGCAGATGAATATAACTTTTCAAAACATTACAGACCAGCGCGCTGAAAAGAAACCGTTCATAAACGGCATGGAAGCAGAAAATAGAACAGGTTTAAGTGCTGGAAGAACAGAAAAGACTGGTGGAAGCGCATATGCAGTACAGTTAGATTCAAGTCTTTTTAGTGACGACGCATATGCAAAAAATGCAAAGAGCATTGATGACATCAGCAACATGGCAGAAAACACGGATGTTTTGAATAGACATAATTTTATGGCTCTTTTATCAAATACCATGTCAGGGGAGGACTATGCAAAGGCCCTTGAGGATGGATTTGATCTTAAAAATCTAAATAGTGCAGAGACAGTCACCATAGTAGACAGGATCAAGAGCGCCCTCCTGCAGGCTGGCGTTGAGGTTGTGGGCTACAATGATGACATGAGTCTTGATAAGCTTACCAAGATCTTTGGAAACAAAGGTTTTGCTTCTGCGCTCAAAAGCAGTTTTTCTGAAAATGACATTCCATTAACAGAAGAAAACATAACAGATGCCAAGGTTGCCTATGAGGAAGTCTCTCAGATGGAGAGCCTTGATGATAGTGCTGTCAAATACCTGGTGCTGAATAATAAGTCAGCCACAATTGGCAATGTATATCTGGCTCAGCATAGTACAAATGGACAGAACGCATCTGGAAGAGGCTTCTATGCTCAGGATATGGGCGGATACTATGCTCAGAAGTCTGATAGCTATGATTGGGAGCAGCTTCGCCCTCAGCTTGAAAAGGTAGCGCAGGAAGCTGGGCTTTCAGCAGAGGATGACCATGTTATTGATATGGCTAAGTGGACAGTAATGCAGGGCATTCCACTTACAGCTGAGAATTTAGATCGTGTGATCGAGCTTAAAGATATTTCTTTTCCTATAAAAGATGAAAAACTTGCAAACGTTATCACATCCGCAATTGCAGATGGAAAGAGCGCTGTAGAAGGCAATATCATAGATCCTACAAGTAATATGAGCAGAGCTATTGAGATTGCAGATAAAACAGCAAAGCTTTCAGATACGTCAGTAGACAAGGTTCTTTCACAGGGAAAAGAAGTTAATCTTAAGAATTTATTTGAAGCTGAGTATTCTTCAGTTTCTGTAAATGCAGCGTACTATGATAGTGCTGCATCCCAGACAGCAAGGCTCCAACTTGAAGAAGTAAGGCTTAAGATGACAGTAGAAGCAAATAAGCAGCTCTTAGACAGCGGCTTTTCTATAGACACAGCGCCTATGGAGCAGCTCATTGAAAGACTAAAAAGCCTTCTTGGGCAGCAGGCTGATGAAGCAGCAGGACAGGCAGTTGATGAGCATACTCATGTTTCAGCAACCAGCTCAAAAGCTATCTTTGAGATGTCTCTTTCTAGAATTTCTATAATCAGAACAGCTCCAGCAGATCTGGTTGGTAAGATGTCTTCTGATTTTGAGACTGCAACACTTGGAAAGATAAGTGAAGAAGCAGCAAAGCTCACAATGAAGTTCAAGGCAGCAAGCCAAGGATATGAAGAGCTTATGACAGCCCCACGAGCCGACCTTGGAGACAGCATCAAAAAAGCCTTTAGAAATGTTGATGATATATTGCAGGATCTGGGCAAAGAGTTAAATGATGAGAACAGAAGAGCAGTCAGGATCCTTGGATATAACATCATGGAAATAAACGAAGAGAACTTTGAAAAGGTAAGATCCTGGGATCAGAAGCTTAAGTCCACAATAGAGAGACTAAAACCGGGAGCAGTTCTTGATCTTATAAGAGATGGCAAGAATCCTCTTGGAATGACTATAGAAGAACTTGGAAAAAGTCTTGATGAGAATCTCATGGGAGGGAACAAGGATTCTTCTGGTGGAAATAATAAATCTGATGAGAAGTATGCAAAGTTCCTTTATAAGCTTGAGAAAAAAGGTAATATAACAGAGGCAGAAAAGCAGTCATTTATCGGCATATACAGACTTTTTCATACCATCAAAGCAACAGATTATCAGGCTATTGGATCACTTCTTAAGACAGATCAGGATATGACTTTGGAAAATCTTTTGAAGGCAACAAGAACTCAGAAGACTTCAAAAAGAGGCTTGGACTTCACTGTTGATGACGATTTCGGTGGTTTATCAGCAGGACGATCTGGAATAAAAATTGATGAACAGATAAATTCAGCCTTCAGGTTTTATAGTGCACAAGCCGATATAGTATATGAGAACCTTGAACCTGAAAAGTTAGCCAAGGCAGCACCAAAGAATGAGACTCTTTTACCAGACCTTGCAAATGCGCTCAGTCAGGCTGAGATTGATAAAGAGCTTGAAAGAAAGTATAGCGATGAGCAGCTAAAAGATATCAGAGAGACAGTAGCATCCAGGCTTACAGAAAGTACTCTTGATGAGATGGATGCACTTGATATGGAGCTCACCTACAACAATCTTGAAGCCATGATCGCTAACAGGCGAGACAGAAAGAGCGGCAGTATCTGGGAAAAGACAGCTAGTTACCATGAAAAGGCTGACGAGATCCAGGATAAACTCACTTCACTTCTTGGAGAAGAAGGCTATGAAGAAGAGTATCAGAAACAGGTACTTTCTCTGAGAGATCAGCTTTCCGAAGAAATACTTAATCCGGAAAACAGCTTCATTGATGTAAGGGCAATAAAACTCATGCAGAAGCAGTTATCCGTAATGAGCGGAAATGCTGAAAGAGGAAGCTTTGAGATTCCAGTAGAAGTAGAAGGAACCAAGGTTTCAATGCATGTCACTTTGCGAAGCGACAACAGCAATATCACAAGGATGGACGCAAGTATTCAGACCTATGAGTATGGACTTATTACAGCAAGTCTTTACGAAAAGGGAGGCGTGATAAACGGAATGCTCACTACAACAAGTGCAGAAAACGCCGAAGAATCTGAATATCTTGAAGGAATCAGGCAGAAAATGTGTGATAATCTTGCGAATATGATAAAGGATATAGGTGTAGACCAGAATATGATCAGTATCCTCTATCACGCACAGAGTAAACCTACAGGAGTAGGCACGGGAATTGCCAGAGCCATGGATGGCGGACAGAACAACAATACAGATACAACTACTTTGCTAAAAATGGCAAAAGCATTTATCGAAGCCCTTTAAGGGTGGCAGATACGTGCAGAAACGAGGTTGAAATGAAAGTTAATTATAATGTATCAGCAATGATCGCTAACAATGCATTACAGAAGACTGATAAAAGACTATCTGAATCACTTGAGAGATTATCAAGTGGTCTAAAGATTGCAAATGCCAAGGATAATCCTTCAGGCCTTGCAATGTCACGTCGTATGAATTCTCAGATCGAAGGACTTGGAGTTGCTAACAACTCATCAAACGATGCAATTTCTATCGTACAGGTTGCAGACGGCACCCTGTCTGAGATTCATTCGGTCTTACAGAGAATGGGACAGCTTGCTATTCAGGCTAGTAACGGTACTCTTACAGATTCAGACAGAGAGATCATTCAGGAAGAGGTAACACTTCTCAAAGAAGAGATCGAGAGAATGGCTAATACTACACAGTTCAATGGACAGAGTATCCTTGACGGATCCTTTGATCTTAAGGGCTATGTAACAGATAAGTATGGTCAGACCAACCCTAACGTCAAGCTCTGTAGCTATTCAGACTCAGTAGAAGCTGGAAAATATAAGATTGAAGGAATCGATGTTGAATTTGCAAATCTTATTGGTTCAACAGGTGTAGATAAAAAAGCTATTTTCATTGATGATGCTGTTGCAGCAAATATCAAGATCTACAAAGAAAATGGCGAACAGTACATGACAAACCACATGACAGCAACTGTAGAAGAGGATGTACTGACACTTAAAGACAGCACAGGTAAGTCAATTAGCATTCAGATCGATCAGGCCTATAAGGGCGACATGTATGTTGAGCTTACTGCTCAGGGAGCAATGACCATGCAGGTTGGTGCCAACGAAGGCCAGACACTTGACGTCAGAATTCCAGAAGTGTCACTTAGAACACTTTCTCTTTATAACCTTGACATGGCAAATCTTCAGGGTGCACAGGAAGCAATCGAGAGCACCAAGAATGCTATCACAACAATAAGCTCTATCCGAAGCAGACTAGGTGCTTATCAGAACAGACTTGAGCATACAGTCAGCGGACTTGATATTACTGTAGAAAACATGACAGCAGCTTACTCAAGAATCATGGATGTTGATATGGCGGAAGAGATGACAACATATTCAACACAGCAGGTTCTATCACAGGCTGGAACATCAATGATGGCACAGGCCAATCAGAGACCTTCACAGATACTGCAGTTATTACAGTAATTGAAAGAGAGGCATGCTATGACTCAGGAAAAGAAACAGGAATATACTCTTAAGATTTCTCAGGCAAATCAGACACAGCTGACTACAATCACATATGAGATCGTTATCGATTATCTTGATGAAGCAATGGATCAGCTCAGTGTTGGCAAGAAAGAAGAGGCTGAAAAGAACCTTTTATATGCACAGAACTGCATAGATCAGCTCATCACTTCTATTAATCTTAGCGTTGAACTAGGAAGAACACTGCATCAGATATATATCTTCTCCAAGAAAGAGCTGATGGCAGCTGGTGTTACACATAGCCTTCACCGCATTTGGCGAGTAAAGAAGAACTTTAAGCTATTACATGAGGCTTACAAGGAGCTTGAGAAGGCAGATAACAGTCTCCCCATCATGGGAAACACGCAGAAAGTCTACGCTGGACTCACATACGGTAGACACAGCTTAAATGAAGACATTTCGTCGATTTCAATGAATCGAGGATTAATGGCATAATGCACTTTGTGCATTATGCTATTTTATTTTTTGGGGACTTTACAACCAAAAAATATTTTGGTAAATTCTTTAATCGCGAGCTCGAATAATTTCTAAGGAAGGAGTGAGCTTTATTCAAGCGGTTCTATTTACCTTCTTGTCGGGCGCAGTTTTTACTGACCTATATAAAGACAAGATCTACAATTTCTGGGTGATACCGGGACTACTAATTGGTATCATATCTGCCGCCTTCGGAGGCTTTCAATCATTCACAGCATCCATTTCAGCAGTAGGTATTACATTTATAATTTTACTTCCGGTTTATCTTTTAAAAGGAATTGCCGCAGGTGATGTTAAGCTATTCATGGCTACAGCGGCATTCATGTCATTGCAGGACACCTTTTCCTGCATCCTACTATCTTTCTTGATAGCGGGACTTATTTCACTAGTAATAATGATCGTAAAACGTAATAAGAAAAAGACAATCCACTTTGCAGTACCAGTACTTATAAGTGCATTGTTTGTAATAGGAGGTGCACTATGAATAGGCCTTTGCTTGCGCTGTGTGACACAGATGAGATTTATATAAGCAGGCTGGATGAGTATTTAAGGGAAAACTTAAAACTATCTTTTGACATTGTCTCTTTTACGGCACTTGAGATATTCAGAGAATTTATGAAACATACTCAGATCTCACTTCTGGTGATATCTGAAAATGCATATGCCGAACTTAAGGAAAAAGCTCCTGATGGCAGCATCAGTAACATCCTAGTTCTTGATGAGGATATGCCGGGCGTGTGCGAAGATGAGGAGAGCTACGGCTTTAGTAACATTGAGCACACCAGTAAATATCAGGCAGCAGGAGATGTTGTGGGTAACATAATAGATTTTTGTGTAAAAAAGTCAGAGGATTTTGTGGGTATCAACGTAAAAAATGTAAGCTCTTGTGGAAAAGTCCTTGGATTTTATTCACCAATCTCAAAATGTGGACAGACAAACCTTGCCCTTAAGATGGGAGAGGAGCTTTCTGAAAAGGGAAAGACAATATTTTTGAGCTTTGAAAGATACTCCTCTCTTACCAGAGTCCTTGGCCTAAAAGAAGATGGAGATATTTCAGACCTCTTGTATTATGCAGAGGGGGATAGCAATAAGTTTTGCCTGTATCTAGAAAAGGTCAAGAATGAGAAAGGTTCTTTGGATGTGATATCTCCGGTCAGAACAGCAATGCAGCTTAAAGAGATCAACAGTAATAATCTTAAACATCTTTTGGATTTACTAATGACCAGTGGGTATGAGTATGTGATCCTTGATCTTACTGATTATCCGGATGGTTTCTTTGATATCTTGAGATTGTGCGATGTGGTCTATACAGTCACTAAAGCAGGAAGTACGGATGCTTACAGAGTTGAGATATATGAAGATACTCTTAGAGAGAATGGCTATGAAGATGTGATCGCGATGACAAGAAAGGTCAACATGACAGATGTTAAGGATACATCTGGTCTAACAAGAATTGTCAGGGAGCTTATAAATGAGCGGGAGATTTGAGGATATCAGGCGGCGAGTCAGGGCAAAGGTTGTAAGCAACCTTGATCTTTCAAAAGATACTTCTGATGACGAACTCATGGAGATCATCGATGCAGTTCTATCAGAGGAGATCAAGAAAATGGCTGTTCCGATAGAGGTCAGAAGAAAGATAAAGACAAATGTCTTTCATTCCTTAAGAAAACTGGATGTTCTTCAGGAGCTTGTAGATGACCCGACAATCACGGAGGTGATGATAAACGGAACGGACAATATCTTCATTGAAAGAGCTGGCTCCATCATAAAGAGTAAGACAAGCTTTGAGTCCAAAGAAAAACTTGAGGATGTGGTCCAGCAGATCGTTGCTTCATGTAACAGAGTAGTAAATGAAGCATCTCCCATAGTTGATGCAAGACTTGATAACGGATCAAGAGTAAATGTGGTCTTGCCGCCTATTGCACTAAATGGGCCTATTGTTACCATAAGGCGATTTCCAGAAAAGCCTTTTACTATGGAAAACTTAATACAGCTAGGAGCTCTTTCAGAGTATCTCAAAGATTATCTGTCAGTTTTAGTCAGGTCTGGCTATAACATCTTTATTTCAGGAGGTACGGGCTCCGGTAAAACAACATTCTTAAATGCATTGTCCAATTATATTCCCAAAGATTCAAGAGTTATCACCATCGAAGATAATGCAGAGCTTCAGATACTGGAGGTTCCAAATCTGGTTAAGCTTGAAGCCAGAAATGCCAACGTGGAAGGGTGCGTAGAGATAACCATAAGAGATCTTATAAAGTCATCTCTTCGAATGAGGCCTGACTGGCTTATTGTTGGTGAGGTCCGAGGTGGTGAATGCGTTGATATGTTACAAGCGATGAATACAGGTCATATGGCTATGTCTACGGGCCATTCGAATAGTGCCAAAGACATGCTTTCAAGATTAGAGACCATGGTGCTCATGGGTGTTGAGATCCCTTTGTCTGCGGTAAGGGGACAGATAGCTTCAGGAATAGATATAGTGATCCACCTTGGAAGATTAAGGGATAGATCAAGAAAACTTCTTGAAATCTGTGAACTAGAGAAGAGTCTGGATGGAACCACAGGAAAGATAAATACCAATCCGCTATTTAGATTTGAAGAGACCGGTACAGACGCAAAGGGCAAGATAATAGGCGAATGGAGGAGAGTTGGTGAACTTAAAAATACTGAAAAACTTTTATCGGCAGGTTTGCGATTACCCGCCGAAGGTTAAAGATATTCCGCTTCTTCTTCAAGGGGCAGGCATAGCAGTTCTTTTTGGAAGGATATTCTATGACTCGTGGATTGCGGTAGTAGTTCTTTTACCAATAATGATTCCGTGGATGATACATCAGAGGAAACTTGCAAGGCAGCGTGATTGCAGGATAGTGGGGATACAGTTTAAGGATGCTATTGCGTCGGTTCTTACGAATCTGAAAGCAGGCTATTCCATAGAGAATGCCTTTAGAGAAGCCAGGAAAGACATGGAACTACTGTATGGCAAGAAGAGTCTGATCGGCGGTCACTTGAATAAGATATGCAAAGGACTTAAAAATAATATTCCGCTAGAGAAGCTCCTTTTTACATTTGGAAATGAAAGTGAAAACCCTGATATTCAGGAGTTTGCAGGGGTATTTGCTGTAGCTAAAAGAAGCGGCGGCAATATGACAGACATTATAGGAAGGACCATAGGGGTCATTTCTCAGAAGATAGAAGTTGAAAAAGAGATCGAGGTTTTGATCAGTGCTAAAAGAATGGAAGCCAGAATAATGAATTTTGTGCCATTTTTCATCATCTTCTACATCGAATTAACTAGCAGAGGTTTCTTTGAGCCTCTATATCACAATGTTTTCGGAATAGTCTTAATGACGATCTGCATGGTTGTCTATGTGGCAGCCTATCTTCTATCTGAAAAGATAGTCAATATTTCAGTTTAGCCAGAGGGTTAAAAATGGTTTTTTTGTATTTGATCATCTTAATTGCAGTATTTGTTATATGGATCATGGCTCGTAACCTGGAGTTACCGCCAGGGATCACGGAGGATGGAATAGGAAGGGAACTTTTGAAAGTATCTCTTTTCATCTATAACAAGCTATTTAGAAAAAGAAATCCAGTAAAACTTGAGTCAGTCAGAGGGTATCTGACGGTTTTGAGCAATAGAAAAGATATTGAACAAATGGAGACTGAGTATTTCATTAGAAAGATCTGTATCTTCTTGGTGATGACTTTGGCAGGAAGTTTACTTGCGCTTATGATGGCGCTTTCTGGAATGCGAGGAGCCCATATTGTAGATGGAGGCGCGGTAAGCAGAAAAAGCTATGGAGAAGGCTCTTTTGAAACTGAGCTTGTTGCTTCAAAGGAAGATGGTGAGGAGATCGGAGAATTTGATGTCCTTGTAAATGAGCGAAGCTACACCAAGGAGGAGGCTGACAAGCTTTTTGAAGAAGCCAGTACTGAGATGGAAAGGCTCATTCTTGCTGAAAACGAGGAGCTTGATGAGGTCAGGACCGACCTTGATCTTGTAGAGAGCGTTCCTGGTTATCCGTTTTCTGTGTATTGGAAGATTGATGACTACGAGCTTATGCATTATGACGGAAGCCTTGAGACAGACAAAATCCCCAGCACAGGAGCGGTGGTTACTTTGACTGCGACTTACAAGTATGGGGATCTGAGCTGGCAGCAGGTCATTCCTGTTAACCTCATTCAAAAAAGCTTGAGTCCTAAGGAAAGAATGATAGCTGGTATACAAAAGCTTATCAAAAGCGCTGACGAAGAATCTATCTATGATGAGCAGATAAATTTGCCTCAAACATATGAGGGACAGCCTATTGTCTGGAAGGTTAAGAATGAGGATAACAGTCTTCTCATACTGATCCTTACGGTCATAGGCGGAGCGGCAGCCTACATTTTTAAAGATAAAGAGCTAAAAAGAACCATGGAAGAAAGAACAGAGCAGATGCTAAGTGATTATCCGCAGCTGGTTTCAAAGCTTGTTTTGTATCTTGGTGCAGGCATGACTGTGAGAAATGTTTTTGAAAAGCTTGGACGAACCTATTTAAAAAAGCTAGAACAGGGCGGCCAAAAGCACTTTGTTTATGAGGAGCTTGTAAGAGCCACCAGAGAATTATCAAGTGGAGCGTCAGAAGCAGATGTATATGAGCGCTTTGGAATGCGCTGCGTAAGTCAGCAATATACCAGGTTATCAACTCTTCTTTCTCAGAATCTTAGAAAAGGAAACAGTAGCCTTTTGAATGTTTTGAATGAGGAAGCAACGAAAGCCTTTAATGAGAGAATGGATACGGCAAGAAAGCTTGGAGAAGAAGCGGGAACAAAGCTTCTTTTACCAATGATACTTATGCTTGTGATAGTTATGGTTATCATAATGATTCCGGCATATATGGCGTTTTGAGTAATCGCAGCAATGCTGCTTTTACATATATTAGGCGAAAAGCCAAAAGGAGGAAAAATGAATTTAGTAACACAAAACATGAAAAAAATCGGAGGAAAGATCAGGAAAGGAGTAATGGATTTCTGGAATGATGAGTCTGGAATGGGTACAGTAGAAGTAATTCTCATCATCGTTGTTTTGATTGGATTAGTAATCGTCTTTAAAAAAGAAATTTCTGGAATCGTTGAAGATGTCTTTAAAACAATAAGGGCAGATACCCGTGCGATCACAAACTAAGGGTTATCTAACTGTCTTTTTATCCCTATCAATAATGATAATCATGTCTCTGATCTTGGCTCTCTATCAGGGAGCCAGGATTGGAGCAATAAAGATGAAGACTGAATGCGTGGCAGACATCTCCATGAATTCAATATTGGCCGAGTATAACAGGGAGCTGTACGAGCAGTACGGTCTATTTATGGTCGACACATCTTACGGGACAGGAAAGCATAGTATTACAAATACTGAAGAGCACTTAAGAAGATATGTTCAAAAGAACTTTGAAAGAAGCACAGTTGGTAAGCTTACGGGAAAGACAACGATGCTTGGTGCATACTGCAAAGAAGCAAAGATAACCGGAACATCTTTTGCAGCAGACAACAAGGGAACGGTATTAAACAGGCAGATATTAGCATACATGGCGGGAGAACCTGTAGGGGCCCTTATGACAGATGTGGTAAGTAATACACAGACACTTCAGGATGCTGGATTTGATACGACAGATGTTGAAGCAATGGCAAGTGAAAATCAGGCGCAGATAGATGCTATAGAGCTTCCAACAATTATTAACGACAAGGGTGAAGAAGAGCAGATAACTCTTGGAAATCCCGCAGATATCGTTAATTCTCAAAAGGGCATAGGCGCGCTAAACCTTGCCATCAAAGATAAGTCTGTTATTTCAAAAGCCGCAGTTGATCTTTCTCAGTATGCTTCACATCGAGAACTTAATAAGGGCACGGGGCTTAGAGATTATGAGGAAATATCAGCTTCTGAAAAGCTCCTTCTTGAGCAGTATTATTACGAAAAATGCAGTAGATATGGCGAGGAGATGGACAAAGCTCTTTTGAAATACCAGCTTGAGTATCTGGCATTTGGACAAAGCAGCGATTATGGGAATCTTGAAAAGATGGCAGAGACGCTACTGTTTTGGAGAGAGGCTTCAAATATGCTCTATCTATTTAACTGTAGTGCAAAGGTTGAAGAAGCGGAGCTTATAGCTTTAGCGCTGACTGCAATAATGCTTGTTCCAGAGTTAAAAGATCTTGTGAAGTATTCTATTCTCTTTGCATGGACTTTTGCGGAAAGTATCGCCGATCTGCATGCGCTTTTTTCTGGCGGAAGGGTACCTCTATTTAAGAGCGATAGTACCTGGAAGCTTAGCCTTACCAACATGTTTTCTTTTAGAGACCACTTAGGTGATGGAGGAGAAGGTGAAGGGCTTCTTTATGAAGATTATCTTAGAATGCGCCTTTTAATGACTGATCTTGAGAAAAAGACCTTAAGGCTCATGGACATAATGGAGATGGATATCAGGAGAACAAGTGGTAATGCGCAGTTTAAGATCGATCATTGTCTAGATACATTTTGTGGAGAGATAGAGGTGGCATCAATGTTTGGTTATGACGTAAAAATTGAAAGGGTATATGGGTACGAGGAATGAAGTGCGGACAAATAGAAGTAGTTAAAGGCACTTCTTATAAAGAATATAAAAATATAAAAAGAACACTTCTCCAGGTGGCTCAAAAAGGAGTGTCTTTATCTGCTTCTATAACAGTAGAAGCATCTATAGTCTTACCTCTTTTTATTTTCTTTTTTACAAACATAATGATGGCTTTTAATATCATCAAAATGCAGTGCGATATGGAAGCTGCGCTGCATCAGACTGGAAATGAACTTGCGCTTTTAGCTTTTGACGAAAGATGCGCGGAGGGTGTTCTTGGCATTGAAGAAGATGGCGTTAGTACAGTCGCAGGGGCACTTTCGATTTTTTACGTAAAGGGAAAAGTAGAAAGTTATCTTGGCCAAGAACTTGAGAATAGTTGTGTAACTGATGGAAAGGCGGGCCTTAGCTACTTGCCATCCAGGATAATGCTTGGAAATGACATCATCGATATCGTGATCGATTATAAAGTTCATCCGCTCATTTCTCTTATAGGGTTTGAAGATTTTCCTGTGGAAGCCAGATATTACGGGCATGCCTGGACTGGCTACGATATAAGCGAGGGTGCGGCAGCAGATGAAAATGAAGAGGAGATGGTCTATGTGACAGAGCATGGCGAAGTTTATCACAGAGACATTAACTGTAATCATCTTAAGCTCAGTATCCGCAGCGTAAGTTTGGATCAGATCGGTGAGGAAAGAAGTATGGATGGTTCTAAGTACTACCCCTGTGAATACTGTGGAGATGGTATCAGTGGAGGGAACGTGTTTATTACTGATTACGGTATCAGATATCACAGCAGTGTTAACTGCGCTGGTCTAAAAAGGAAGATCTATACGATACCTATATCTGAAGTTGGTGACAGAAGGCCTTGTAGTGGATGTGACTAATTTAGGAGGATTTATGATTCAGGTTGTTTTGGTTTTAGTTTTACTTGTGATTGCCTCAATTGAGGATATCAGGAAAAGAGAAATATCAGGAACGGTGCTGCTTGGCTTAGCGGGAGTGTCCTTGGTATGCAGTGTGCTTTCAGTCTATAGAGGGCAAAGTACTTTTTCTGACGTAGCGATGTCTCTTTTGCCAGGAGCAGTTGTGATACTGCTGGCATGGATCACCAGAGAGGGGATTGGCTATGGAGACGGACTACTACTTATTGCAATGGGGCCGGTGATTGGCCTAAGGGGAATTGTGATGGGGCTTGTAATAGCTTTTTTTGCAGGCGGAGTTCTTTCTATTATATTGATGATCTTTAAAAAGGTAGGAAAGAGGTACAGTTTTCCCTTTGTGCCTTTTATGACAATTGGAATGGTGGTGAGTTGTTTTGCGAAAATTTAAGGGATATATGACATTGGAAGCATCCCTGATCGTTCCTATGGTGATCTGTGTATTTGCGGTATTGATCTTCTTTACATATTACTTATATGGAAGATGCGTACTTTCTCAAGATAGCTATATTTTGGCCTTTAGAGCCAGTATAAATAAAACGGCAGAATTCAAGGAAGATCCGGAAGGGTATGTTGCAGCTAAAATGGATCAGGTGCTGGGAAATAAGTACTTTGGAAGCGAAAAACCTACTGTACATACGAGAGTAAACGGCAAAGAAATAATAGTTACAGGCAGCAATACTGTCAGAACCAGGGCTATGGGCAGATATTTCTTAAAACCAAAGACAGGATGGGATTATATAGCTGCTGGTAAAGCCAAAAAGCTAGATCAGATAAAGCATATGAGAAGAGTTAAACGACTAAAGGATATTGCGCAAAGGAGCGTAGGATAATGGAACAGAAATTTTATAGAGATCTAAAACATAGTTATGCTGTCTGCAGCTGTGGCGCAGACATAATGGAAAAGAAGGATACCCGTTATCAGTTAAAGATAATGGAAAGCGGAAGAATACCGAAGCTTTTGAAGTGCTCTCTTCGAAAGATCAACCAGGAGAACTTTATTTATTACGATATTAGCTCCATGATGAGCCTTGAAGACCGGTACTCTTCCAGAGGGATGGGATATGACGAGCTTATGCAGCTCTTTTCAGATATGAAGATTATGATTGAAGGCCTTTCTGAGCATCTTCTTGGAAATGAAGGTATTGTCCTTGATTGCAAGAGTGTATTCTGTAACTTGTCTTCAGGTGAATATCAATTCATGTACTATCCCAATTATAGCGAGAGTGGATCAGCTGAGGCGTTTTTTGAATCTGTTTTATGTATTACAGATCACGACGATGAGAAGGCGGTCGAGCTCATTTATGGACTATGTGACAAAGCGCAGCTTTCAGATGTTCTTTTGATAGATGTTCTTGATGATCTGTTAAAAGAGCCTGTAGAAGAGAAGATAGAGCTGATAAAAGAGCCGGAAGTATATTTCGAAGAGGAAGAAGAGATGGAAGAGCCAGAAGAAACTGGCATGGAAAGGGCAAAGAGGCGCCTTGGAGGCAAGGCAGAGCTTTTCTTTTCACTTTTATTCGTGGCGGTTATCATTGGGCTTATGTACATCAGGGTCAATTATGTTCTTACAAAAGAAGAGAACCTCTTATCTATTGCAATCATGCTCGTATCTGGCGTAACCGGAGTCATAGCTTTTTTGTCAGGAATAAAGACAATGAATGGCCCAAAGCAGGAGAAAAAGAATAATGATTACGAAGAAGATATAGAAGAATACGACAATTATGATGACTTTGATGATGATGTGTCATACGACATCCCGATTCATGTGACAGCTTCCACAAAGGAGGTTAAGAAGTTAGATCTTGGTGAGTGCGAGGAAACAGTGGTTTTGGACGCTGAAGAGGCAGAGCATATGACTTTATACAGCAGAAATACCGATAAGACTATAAGGATCAGTCTGGACAAATTGCCGATAACTATCGGGAAAATGGAGGGCTGCGTGGACAGGGTGCTCTCTGATGCCAGTGTATCACGTATTCATTGTAAGTTTCTTCGTGACGAGAATGGTGTAGCTCTTGTGGATCTGGGGTCAACCAATGGAAGCTTTAGAAACGGTCTTAAACTCATTCCTCAGGAAAAGAATTATATAGAAGAAGGAGATGAAGTAAAATTAGGTAGAATATGCTTTGATATCCGATAAATGTGATATACTATCTGTAACTGGTTGGAGGGGTATTCATGAAGATAAACATCTATTATGGAGGAAGAGGGATCATCGATGATCCTACCTTAAGCGTTATCTCGCAAATTACAGCAGTTTTACAGGAATTGAATGTTAAAGTTCAGCAGTACAATCTATACGAGCAGAGGAATGGCATAACTGCGCTTCCTAACACTCTCAAGGATGCAGATGGAATCATTCTGGCATCTACCGTTGAGTGGTTTGGAGTTGGCGGCTATATGATGCAGTTTCTTGATGCGTGCTGGCTTTATGGCGATAAAGAAAAGATTAAGCAGATTTATATGGCTCCTGTTGTAATGTCTACTACTCATGGTGAAAGAGAGGGTATGACAAATCTGGCAGCTGCCTGGGAGATGCTTGGAGGACTTCCTTGCGAAGGAATATGCGGATATATTGCTGATACAACGAAGCTTGAGAATAGCTCTGAGTATAGCAAGATCATAGATAAAAAGGCTGAGAACATGTATAGAACTATCAGCCAGAAGATGCCGGTATTCCCTGCAAGTAATCAGGCTGTCATAAATAAGGTTGCTGTAGCTAATAGCATAGATCTGACTCCACAGGAATCAGAGCAGCTTTCTGAGTATGCATCTGATGATAAATATGTACGCACTCAGAAGGAAGACCTTCAGGAGCTTGCAAGCATATTTAGAGACAAGATGGGACAGGAAGAGTCTGCTGCAGGCAGTTCTGATGAATATGCCAAGGTGCTCAAAAAGAAATTCACACCTGTTGCAGGCGTTAGAGCTAAGTATAAGATCGTGTTCCAGGACAACTCAAGGCTTAAACCTATAGTGATAGATGTTGATAATAGCAAGTGCGATCTAAGATGTCAGGATGAAGATGGATGTGATGTGGTGATCACTGCAGACCAGAAGGTATTTGAGGAAATCCTTGATGGTCACATGACATTTCAGAGAGCATTTATGGGCGGAAGCGTCAAGATGAAGGGTGACTTCAAGCTGCTAAGGAGCATGGATCAGCTTTTTGAACTAATGTCAGAATGATAGGTGTTGTTTATGGATAATATAGAGCGTGAATCCTCTGAAATAACAGATCAGTTCTGGGATAGACAGGAAAAGATCTACAAAAAAGCGTTCATAACAATAGGGCTTCTTACTATTAATATAGTAGTCTTTTTGATCAGCACATTTGTGGCTTATCCTACCGTATACAATGAAGGGGTTCTGGTTACAGAAAGAATCTTAAATGATGGCGAGTTTTATCGTATTGCCACTGCGATCTTTTTGCATGCGGATATCAAGCACCTGTTTAACAACATGATAATACTGTTTTTGGTTGGTGCTGTTGTAGAGAATTACACGGGACACATTTATTATGTGATTGTATACTTTTTTTCAGGCTTTTTTGGAAACATACTTTCAATGGCTTATGAGCTAAAAAATGGCTTGAAATGGATTTCGCTGGGAGCGAGCGGAGCTGTGATGGGGATAGTAGGTTTTCTTATTTCATGGCTTATCTTGAACAGACGCGTATTTCTCAGATCCAAGGGAACAGTGATAAGAGTAGCATTGCTACTGATCTTTGTCATCCAGTCTTGTTTCTTTCAAGAAGGGGCCAATACAGTAGCGCATTTAGGTGGTTTTATAACAGGCTTTGTGCTTGGATTATTAAATATAGTAGTATTCAAGAATGATAAGATGATGGAGGGACTAGCATAATGGACGGATGTATTTTTTGTAAGATAGCAAATGGAGAGATACCTTCAAATACAATATATGAAGATGATGCTTTTAGGGTAATCCTTGATAATGGCCCTGCTACAAAGGGACATGCCCTTGTATTACCAAAGGCTCACTATAGTGATCTTTTTGAGATGCCTGAAGAGGCAGCAGCGGATGCTATGAAGGTTGCTAAGAAGGTGGCTTCTCTTATAAAGACTAAGCTTAACTGCGATGGACTCAATTTGGTTCAGAACAATGGAGAGACTGCAGGACAGACAGTTATGCATTTCCATCTTCATGTTATTCCTAGATATGAGAACGATGGACAAAAGATTCTTTGGAATCCAACCAGTCCTTCAGCAGAGGAACTTGTAGACATCAAGAATAAGATTGTAGGAACAGTTTAAGGGGATATACATGCGAGACATCGATGTTTCACTAGTTACTCAGACAGTAAGGGATATGTGCATTGACGTAAACCATGAGCTGTCTCCGGATATGAAAGAAGCTTTTAATGAAGCATGCTCAAAAGAAGAATCAGAGTTGGGTAAGCAGATTTTTAAACAGCTGCAGCAGAATCTTGATATAGCCAAGGCGGATAAGATACCGATATGTCAGGATACAGGAATGGCAGTGTTCTTTGTTAAAGTGGGTCAAGAAGTGCACTTTGTTGGTGGCGATATTACAGAAGCTATCAATGAAGGAGTACGCCGCGGCTATACAGAAGGCTATCTTAGAAAATCTGTAGTTGGAGATCCTCTTATTAGAAAAAATACAGGAGATAACACGCCGGCAGTTATCCATTATGAGATAGTGCCTGGAGATAAGGTGGTCATTACCTGTGCGCCAAAGGGCTTTGGCAGCGAGAATATGAGTAGAGTATTTATGCTTAAGCCTGCAGATGGTGAAGAGGGTGTTAAGGCAGCGGTTGTTCAAGCTGTAAAGGACGCAGGACCAAATGCATGCCCACCTATGGTTGTGGGCGTTGGTATTGGCGGTACCTTTGAGAAGTGTGCGGAAATGGCAAAAGAGGCTCTTACAAGGCCTGTTGGTCAGCATTCTGATATTGGATACGTTAAAGATATGGAAGAAGAGATTCTTGAGCGTATAAATGATACTGGTATTGGACCTGCTGGTCTTGGAGGAAGAGTAACAGCTCTTGCAGTAAATATCAATACATACGCGACTCATATAGCGGGACTTCCGGTGGCAGTCAATATATGTTGTCACGTAAACAGGCATATTAAAGCTACTATATAATAAGGTGAATAATGGATATTCAGTTAAACGCTCCTATAGATAAGAACAAGATAAAAGAACTGAAGATTGGCGACATGGTCTATATTTCTGGTACGATCTATACTGCCAGGGATGCAGCCCATAAGCGAATGGCAGAGGCACTGGCTAAAGGGGATAAGCTCCCTATAGATCTTAATGATAATCTCATATACTACATGGGACCTTCTCCTGCTAGGGAAGGAAGAGCTATTGGGTCTGCAGGGCCTACTACAGCTAGTAGAATGGACAAGTATGCCCCGGATTTGCTGGATCTGGGCCTTGGCGGAATGATTGGCAAAGGAAAGAGGTCAAAGGAAGTATCTGAGGCTATTGTAAGAAATGGTGCTATTTACTTTGCTGCAATAGGCGGTGCTGGAGCCCTTTTATCTAAGGCAATAGTCGATTCAGAGGTGGTTGCCTACGATGATCTTGGAACAGAGGCAATAAGGAAGCTTAAAGTAGAGAACTTCCCTGTAATAGTAGTAATCGATCCAAAGGGAAACAACCTCTATGAAGAGGCTGGGACGCTATATAATAGAGAAAAGAAATAAAAAGATTTGACAAAGCACTTAGGTCTTTGTATAATTACATTTGCGTCTTGGCTAATAGCTGAGATACAAGAATTCACAACCACATATTGGTAGGAGGATTCAGGCATGGAGAAATACTCAAGTGGCTGAAGAGGCGCCCCTGCTAAGGGTGTAGACCGTTCGCGCGGTGCGCGGGTTCAAATCCCGCTTTCTCCGTTTAGAAAAGAAGATGGAAGTCTAGGAAAATACTAGACTTCCGTTTTTTTATTTCACAGAAATTTGGTTAATTTTTGGTTAAGAAAGCTTTCGCTTGTTTAATACAGATAATGCAGTATCCATATCAACGCCAGTGTAGTAGTTATTTTCAGCTACAAGAGGGCTGTTGCCAAATAATTGAGAGGCGAGAGTGAGATTACCATTAGTGGCATTGACAACATCCGTGATGGCATTTCGCCTAAAGGAATGAGGCCCCATGATAATGTCTTTTTTCTTGAGATTAAGGGAGTTAATAACCCTTTCATAGAAATCATATACTATACTGTTGGATATTACGCCATTAGATGTGTTAAATGGAAATAGATAAATACTGTCTAGGCAAAAGACTGAATGAATATGTTTAAGTTTTTTCAAGAAATCACTAATATCTTGGCTGATAGGAAATAATCTATTCTTAAATGTCTTAGTATGTTGCACTATTCTGTCATATTGCCCATGTTTATTGCTTTTCTTAACAGTAATTTGCTCTTTATTTATACTTATATAGCCATTTTTTATATCGTTCCACATCAACGGCGGTATCTCGCCTCTACGCAGTCCCATAAGAATTTGTAATTCAAGAGCATATGCTGGAATGTAGTTCGGATTTTGGATTTGATAATTTCTGATATAATTCAGAATTTTACATAGTTCTTTTTCTGTATAAGCTCTTTCAGAGGATGGCATTGTCTCAACGAGCATACCACTGTACTTTTTTAAATTTACTCTTTCAAATGTATTATCTGAAATCCAATACTCATAAAAAGCCAATTTAAATATATTTCTAATAATATATAGCATTCCGTCGAAAGCTTTTTTGTTCAGGTTATATCGTTGAAGATTTAGTAAAATAACATCCTCTATATCCTTCTTTGAGATTTCATCAATATATATTTGCTCTAATAGGGTATCTTTAAAAAATCTATTATAATCAAATTGATGCTTACTTATCGTGTTTTCTGCTGAAAGAAGCTTATCGGGGTCTTTTATATACTTTATTCGTTCTTCTTGAACCAATGTAAATATTTCAGCAAAAGTCTTTCTGGCTGTGCCATTAATGCAGCGTTCATGGTGATATATTTTATCTGCAAGCTCTTCTAAACTTTTTGAAGCTAACTGCCTCCTTCCTTTTGAGGATTGTTTATCGCATACATAAATGCGATAATAACCATCTTTGCCAGGGGTAGTTGGCAAGGTGTACTTGCCAACTATCATTTCTTTTTCTTTTTTCATATACTCTTTTCGAGCATTCTCTATTGCTGATTTTACCTCCATAGTGGGTGTAATAGCAGCAGAATTATTCAATATTGCATTCATTTTCTTGTTTCGAAAATAATTTATACATCAATCCTGTATTAAGGTATTTTTAATTATTGACGTTTGTCATTTTCTCTAACTCCTCTCAATAGTTGATATAATCATAGTATTCATCACGAACAAGTTCTAAAAGGGTATTTGCCGTAGCTCGTGGAATTATTACTTTATCTGTGCGTTTATCGATGACTTGATATTCTACATAGAACGGATACCGTCTGTAAGCTTTGTATCCACCTAGTTTTATAAAATCGTAATCACGATATAAAAGTTTGCAAAGCTTTAATACACGTGCAGAAGATACTCGTTCTTTTAACGGCTCAGGACGACAATAGCCTAATAAAGCAAGGTCTTTAGTCCGATAGTCCGTGGATTTATATGAATTATCTCCCACTTCTTTTATAGGAAGAGGTGGAGGTATAGGTATTGGATTATCTTTTATGCTATCCATGGACGCTACCTCCTTAATCGAATGGCAATTCATCTGGACCTGTCTTATATTCTTCAGCAAAGAAAAATATAGCATTCATCCCTTTTAATGTAATTAAAATGTCATCCATCTGTTTCGCTATATAATTATTTAGTCCAAATGAAATTTCCTGACTTTCTCGAATGTGATATAGATTAGTGATTAGTATACTTAATTCCTCATCTATTCTTGACATCAGTTCATATGTATCTTCGTTTGTGTACGGTATTCTAATTATTCCCATTTTGACCTCCATTTTTGTTTCTATTTGTTTGAGGCAATTGCGGAATTTGTATTAACTCTTCCGCTGTGACTATTGACTCAGATGATAGTGGGGACATCGCAATTGTCGAACCCTCAGTAAGATATGCTTTGAGCTTATTTAAAAAATCTTGATGTGAGAACAAACCAATGTACTTTGGATGTTGTTCCTTATCCATTTCATAATATTCAAGATTGTGATTATCCAAAAATTTGATTATCCCAGTAAATCTTCTTAAAAAAGCTCGATAAGTATCTTTGGATGATTGTTCCCAATCATTTTGAATATTTGGATACTGTTTTTTTATAGATTGATTGCTAATGACAAACACTTTTGTGTAGCAGGCTATGCGGTCAGAATAGCGCGCCGTTAACTTAAGGGGATAACTATCAAGGTAGTTATTCATATCCTGAATTTTAAATGTAGAAGCAAATTCTTCGAAAATAACAACATCTTCACCTTGGTAGGTGTCCCATGGATGGTTGGTATCGGTGACTCGAAATACATTTTTGTAGCCAAAGCCATCCATTATCATTCTAGTCTTACCAAGACCAGGAGCACCATAAATATAGAATACCTGAACATTGCGCCAAATATCTTGATATTCGGCCTGCCTTAATGTAAGACGAATTCGTTGTATATGTGATAAGTCATATAGAAATTCTGGATAATCAGTCATAATTTCATAATCTGTATGTCCGTCCTCGATGAGTTTTAAAAGAAGTTCTGCCTTGGGGTCAACAGAGTCTCTATCAGATGGCATTTCACCGTATTCAAGTTGTTGTCCATCAACTCTAGTATCTTCTTTTTCGGTATTCTCCCATTTCCCGCGCTTAAGCACATAGTCACGACACTGAATATTGGTTCCTAGTGCTCCTTCGATATCTGCATATGGAAATATGTTTTTCATTGTTTGCCAAGATTTCGGATTTTTAAAAATTACAAATAAATGAAAATGAGGAGTACTGTTTTGCTTGCCGAGTTCAAAGCACACAATAGCATATAGCAATCCTTTTAGCTTTTTTGCTCTATCAATCATATCTTCTAGTGATTTTATGCCGTATTCCTGAGGATTGTTCTGAGTTATTAGGAATTTACGTGCTTGTTTTATTGCCATAATCCACCTCGATTATTAAGTGTTGTGGGGGCTTAATGAAATTGCCCCCACCTCTATATTTAGTTGTAATTAAGCCCTATGCTCTGGGGCTTTGTTTAACCTCTTGAATGGCTGAAGCTGTAACAGTTGTCTCGGGTCTTTTGGTTACGACGTCGTAATATTGTTTAATTTTTGCGTCTTTTAGCGAAACATATATCTTTTTGCTTTTATCTTGAATTTTTTCAAGTGGAATTGGACTATCCAATAATCCGGGAACCTTAACAACGAATTTTTCGAAATCAAACTGTTCGACTAATGTGAATTTCATCCCTAATTGGTTGTCAGTTCTAACTCCATCTCGGTACTCATATAACTTATCTGCACCTCTAAGTACTAATTCGGCACCTTGTAGTACAGTATCTAATGGGAATTCATACCCATTTAATGAAAGCGACATTACTATTCCTCCATCGTATTTGAAACGCCATATTGGCTATCAATAGTTACATCAGCTAGCTGAATAATTCGAATGAGCTATGTCGGATTAGCTGGGTCCTAGCCCGTTCGGATAATACTACTATAACTAATCATGTCTTTTTATAAGGTAACTGAAAATTGAAATTGAGTTACTGCGCATAAATACTTAATTTTGGGGGATAATAACGAAAATAATACATACACACATACATGGTATTGTATGAGAACGTAAGCTATATAATATATAATGTTGCTACGCATACATACTCTCGGAGGTAATATTAACTCCGAGAGGCCCCGCAGGCGGGGCATAGCATTTCTCAAAGCTTCGTCTTGGCGACTAGGGTCGCAGACTACGCTTCTCGAATGCTTGTCTCACAAGACGGGGGTTCTTGAATTGACGGTGAGCTATCTAATGATGCGAACATAATCGAAATAATATGATGTTTCCAGCTGTCAAGATTATTGATGATTGGTATCTTTATTTCTTGAATTGCTGAGCCGTCGGCATAAATGATGCCTTCACCAGGTTTGTAAATTCTGTCGTTAGGTAAATCCTCACCCGAAAACAGCATTCCTTTTTGTTCGCGCGACATTCGTCCTAATCCAATAACAATCATGAAGTTATCACGACTTCCTCCGCTACTTCCTTGGAACAGACTCGCGTCTGCTCTTTGGGTCACAAGCCATATCCCATGATTGATGCCTCTTCCTAGCATTAGTATTTCTGCTACAGCGTTCTGACATTCCGATGCACGCTTTGTCTTATTGGTCTTGTCTAACCCGCTTAGATAAGAGATGAAAGCAGGGTACTCATCAAAAATAAGGAGCGCTCTGCGCTTTGATCTATTTTTACGCGCGGAAGTAAAACTTTTATAATAAGCAATAATTCCGTTATAGCATTCATCTCCAGAATAGTAATGCTTATAGCCGTCTAAAAAGCTGAAATCATCGCTGTTTTTAAAATCACAGAAATATACAGTTATGTTCGGACAAGTCTGCATTAGTCTGCCAAGAATATAAAGAAGTGCATAACTTTTTCCAGAGCCACTTGAACCAGTCAACAATACATGGCAATGAGAAGATAAGTTATGTTTTATTGGTACTTTCATTTTGGCAGAATACCATAAATCATATAAGTATCCATATATCATCATTTATCCTCCCAGTCTTCGGACATCAAATCGTTATTAAGTTGTTTAAATTGCTGTTTGGAATGCTGATAATACATGTATTGATAATTTTCGTTAAGACCTGTCCTGTTGGTAGAAATACAAACAGCTAATTCACCAGGTCTATAAGCAACCGTTACCAAATAAGGAATATATCCATATGCAGGATTAACTTGATGCAGGAACTGATGAACAATACTGTCACAGATTGAAGTGGCATACCCGATTAGTTGATTATTCTCCATTTCAACCAAAGGGGCTCCAACGTGAAAGTAATAGATAATTCTGTTGGGATAACGGACGTAGTGGTCAAATATAACATTGATAAAAACTTTCTTCAGGTCTTTGAATATTTCCTCAATAATATTCGCGTGTGCTAATCCGTTACAATCAATACCAATAAATACAGGAAATATCTCAGGCATTTGGGCAGGTGTTACACATTCCCTTAAAAATGTATCTACCGTGGCTTTTGCAGTAGTAGTATTTGTATGTTTATAATATTTAACCACTGCAATTGTAATAAAATAAGAGCTCGCAACCAGAAACAATAATGCTAACAATTTAATCATGTGAATTCCTCCATTCTTAAGAAAAATAATTGTGCTATCATAAAATAGGTATCTAATTAATATAAATCTATCTAAATATTGCATCTTTATGACTGAACTAAAAAAGATACAAACTAAATAGATGAGGAAAAATTTTGTGAAAAACTTAGAAGCAAGTGATAATGCAAGATTAGCAAGGATTAGCTATAGATATGATGCTTTACCTAATAAGCTTAAACCGATTGTATATAATGTAATATCTGACCTTCTCCCAAATAAGAACAGGGGAGAAGTTGGTCTTCATTTGACTAAGCTGATGGAAAAAAGAGAACTATTAAAAGAGCAAATTGGCATTTATGACAACTACGATGAAAGCGATGGTGCAAAAGTTATAGATGATATGATTTCAGAAGTGGCTGAAGATATTTATATTATTCGAAACTATCTTTACTTCGAAGATGATGAAGATGATTTAACATATGATGAAAAATGTCAGAAACACAATAAAAGGAAGCAAATAATAAATTCTATTAAGAAAATGTTTGAGCAAAAGACTATAAATACCTCAGGCAAAATAGCGAAAGATGGTAGCCGAATAGAAAACGCCTATTTGATGGATTTAGCTGATTACTTTTCTGTCTCGCCGGAAGTAATTACTGAAGGATATGGAAAAGAATACAAGCTAAATTGGAATATATTAAAAAAGTATGTTGGTTCTGAAAAAAATATATATGAGCAAGTAAAGAAAAATATACATGATGAAATTAGTGGCTATTATGAACCAAATTCTTCTGAAGATGAAATCGATAATATTATTGAGCGACTATGTAAGATTATATTTCTTAGCGATTTATTATTGGCAGACCAATTATCAAAAATCACGAAAATAAATGCGGAAAAACTAATAATAGAAAAAGATAGATATATGATTTTTGAACCAGGATACTTATTATATTTTGCTGATGTATTAAGTTGTGAACAATTAGTTCTTGTTGAAAATCTCATTAAGAATATTTATATATGGGGGTTAGACCAGGAAAAAGACATTGATGGAAAAGCTTGGTAAGTAATAGACAAAATATAGTATTATTAAAGCACTATTATTAAGGAGCATTCTAATGGCAAATAATAAAGTAAAGATATTACTTGGCATAGCTATATTGCTAATTGCAGGTGGGGCAATGTTTTACAAATTCCACCCTCATGACTATGTCCTTTTTGATACTAAAGAACCTACTTGTACTGAAGATGGATATAATAACTATAGATGCTGGTGCGGCACAGAGTCCAAGGAAGTATTAGAAGCGATTGGACATGATTATCAAGAAGAAATAACTGTGGAGCCAACATGTACAGAGGAAGGTGTTGATACATTTACATGTAATAACTGTGGTGACGTCTATACAGAAGCAATAGCCCCATTAGGCCATTCTTACATTGATGGTATCTGCGAACGATGCGGTGAATTGTCCGAAGAAAAGAAGAAGGCAGAGGAAGAGCAGAAGAAGAAAGAAGAAGAAACCAAGAAGAAACAGGAAGAGTCCAAGAAGAAAGAACAGCAATCAGGTGGTGGTTCAGGAAATAGCGGTGGTGGTTCGTCATCTCAGAAACCAAGTGGTAATTCTGGACAATCGCAGAATAATGTAAGTAACGAAACACCATCAAATGATACATCTGCTGGTGCTGCTGCATGGGGATTTGGTGGTGGTAGTAGTCCTACTACTGAAGATTTAGATAATACACCTACTGGTGGAATTCAAGGTGAGTAATTTTAATAATATAAAGTCATGTGGGTGATAATCCCGCATGACTTTTTTAATTGGCACCAACGGCACGAAGAGTTACACTATCGTATATGAAATAAAACTTTGGAGGTGCTATACTTGCTAATGTATTTAATATGTAGAGTTGCTTCAAATAATAAGTGGTTAAGATTTGGTTAAGTAAATTATAGAGAATGCTCGAGACTCCTTTCTTTGTATGTTGTTGTGAAAAATAAAAAACGCGTTCAAATCCCGCTTTCTCCGTTTAGTACATTAGAAGATGGCTTATATGAGCCATCTTTTTTTATTCAATAGGATAGTACTTCGAATATCCTATGAAACATCACCAGGAACCAGCATGTCGTAAGTGACATGCTTTTTTGATGCACAAGACCGGCAAGCGAATGGATGCTTGCATACAAATTCATTTGCCGGTCGTAAGAACATGGAGCACTAAGTGCGGAATGTTCGTGTGCGAA
>NZ_FRDH01000010.1 GCF_900143205.1 Butyrivibrio hungatei DSM 14810
CCCACGCGTTACTCACCCGTCCGCCACTAAGATTTAACAAGAATCCGCCGAAGCCTCATCAGCGTTAAATCTCCGTTCGACTTGCATGTGTTAGGCACGCCGCCAGCGTTCATCCTGAGCCAGGATCGAACTCTCACGTTTAAAAGTTTGATCTGACAAAGAACTAAAGCTTGGCTTTTCGTTCTGTCCGTCATTTACTAAATCTTTGTTCTGAATAATTCTCTTGGAATTTTTCAGGGTTGCATTACTGTTTATTTGTCAATGTGCTTTGTTGCTTAGCTCTCAGCCGCAACTCATTTAGGATATCACAGCTTCAAGTGTCTGTCAACAACTTTTTTAAATTATTTTTTCGACTTTTGATTTGTCGGAAAACCGCTTATTTACTGAGGTTGCTCACCTCACAGCGGGTAAGACATAGTATAGCACTACTTTTTTTACTATGCAACACCTTTTTTCAATTATTTATAAAAACTTCTTAAATATCTCTGAATACCGCAGAATAACTGGGTTCCAACCTTCAAGACAGGTATCACGATATCAATATCAGTAATGAATTCAACAAGATATATGATGCAAGCAGCTTCAAATATACCAATAACTGCACCCATGAATCTGTCAAACTTTCCAACCACCGGTATATTCTTTACCTTTTTGAATGCTTCTCCTATAGAAGTCATTATCTTATATACCGCAAATGCTACTACAAGGTAGCCTATCTTCGGGATGATAGTTCCCAAGTTCTTATAAAGCACGCTTCCTGCGATATTCATAAGATAATATACCGCAGCAAATGACGCTATGACAGCAACAAGGCCTGCTGCTTCCGCAAACAGGCCATTATTAGCACCATATGACATTCTCCATAAGATCAAGCACAAGACTACAATAGTCATTACTACTTGTGAAATATCAAAGTCCATATCATATCCTTATTTCAAAACGTAAGTATCAACACTACTAGCTGTTACAAGAATGAATTTATTTCTGGCACCTGTGGCAACCATTGTACGAACAGGCTTGTCAAAGGTCCCCTTGAACTTATCATGCCCCTTCATATCCTTGATAACACATTCATCTTCGTTATAGATAACAAACTGATTCTTGTCAAAGATGATTTCTGTGTAATCCATATCAAAATATGTTGTAAGTATAATAGTTCCACTCTCATTATAGACTTGAAGTCTATAAGCACCTTCATCTGTACTGTTGGCAAAGACAAGTCCAACATAGCTATCACTGAAATACACAGATCTGATCTCTTCATTTCCAGTAAAGCTCTCACTCTTGATGATAGGTTTTTCATCTCCAGAATAGAACATTATTCTGGCGTCAGATATAGCAAAGCTTGCGCTTGAATTCATAAACTGCACGTAGGGAACAACTTCTCCTGGGTAGTCAAATCCACTAGCATAGTTATCTATCGCGTTCTGTCCCACTGATCCAAAGTTAAAAAATGCAACACTAGTCTTAACTTGACCATCTTCCGGATAAAGATATGATACACATACCAGCTCCGCATTAGGAGAAATACTGATATCTATAGGATATCCACTGTCCTTCATTGTGGTCTTAAAGTTAGCTAAAGTGTTTCCTTGTGAATCATAGAGATAGATCCAGGTAACATCCTTACCATCAAGGACAGCTGCAACCACCCCCTGGGATGATACACAGAAATCTCTAATCGGAAGATTAGTATCCACCTGTCCCAAAGAGCCGCTGACACTATTGACGTATATGTTATGCCCGTTATAGTCACCAACCGCAACTATGCTCTGGCAAGTATGAGCTATAGGACTCTGCATCTCATATGTCTGATTCCAAAGCACCTGTCCGCTTTCATCCAAACAACTGATGCCATCTTTACTATACTGTACAATGTGGCCGCTTAGACTGATAACCTTGGCATCCGCTCCATTTGTAATACTAGAACCGGTAGAGATAACAGCTTCAGAATATTCCTTATCCCTCCAGCTGATATAAACTGCTGCCACAAAGAATATTGTGACAGCCGCAATGATCACTGTTCTAAAAAACACTCTGAGCTTATGGCTTCGTATCTTTTCCTTATAGGAAGTTTCTCTTACAGGGCTCTCATCAAAGGATTCCTCAGGTAGTTCTTCATCTGACTCGATAATCTTATTTAATTTGTCGGCATAAGCTTTAAAATCTTTTACTTCCGCCAAAGCTTTGTTTCTCCATTATCATTTATTTGAGAACTGATAGATAGTGGTATTATCGTAGTCTCTTTCTGGTCCATATACGCAGTCTGGGAAACCAGCCTGATTGATAGAGTTAGGATATACCTGTGTCTCAAGGCAGAATCCTTCTCTTGCTTTGTATGTTGCACCACCCTTAGCATTTTCAGCAGCAAGGAAGTTACCAACATAAAGCTGGAATCCAGGTAGATCTGTTGAACACTTCATTGAAATACCTGTTACTGGTGAAGTTGCTGTAGCAAACACCTTCATTGTTCCATCAGCGCCATCGATACAATAGTTGTGGTCATATCCCCCAACATACTTAAGCTGCTGGTCATCAGCATTTATATCCTGTCCAATTGTCTTTTCACTGGTGAAATCAAACGGTGTTCCAACAACACTAGCGATCTCGCCAGTAGGAATAGCTGCCGAATCAATAACAGGAGTGAACTTAGTTGAGTTAAGAACAAGCTTGTGATCAAGAATACTTCCTGAATTATGACCACTAAGATTGAAGTATGCATGGTTAGTCATATTGATAAGAGTCTTAGCATCACTTGTTGCATGATAGTGAAGCTTGAGCTCATTAGCTTCTGTAACAGTAAATGTTACCTCGAATACTCTGTTTCCTGAAAAACCTAAATCTCCGTCTGCAGACTTAAGTGTAAACTTAACGCAGTTGTCACCTTCCTCTGCATCCCAGATTCTCTTGTGGAATCCATTAGCCATATCTGTATGAAGATTGTTTGGTCCATCATTTACAGGAAGGATAAACTCTCTGTCGTCGATCTTGTACTTAGCATTTGCGATTCTGTTTGCTGTAGGTCCAACTGTTGCTCCAAGGAAGCAGCTGTTAACCTCGTATCCCTTAATATCATCAAAGCCAAGGTTTACATCTACTTTGTTTCCGTTCTTGTCTGGAACAAAAATATTCTTGATGATACATCCAAAATTTAATACAACAACTTCCATTCCTGCATTATTGCTAATGTGGTACGCATATACTGGTACTCCATTAGAATTCTGTCCAAATGCTTCTTTTTTTACTGCCATTTCTTTTCCCTCCAACAATTCTTTTTTATAGTTCTGTTCTTCCCTCTAAAGCTCTCAAAAGAGTCACTTCATCGATGTATTCAAGATCTCCGCCCACCGGAACGCCACTTGCGATCCTGGTCACTTTGATTCCTGTTGGTTTAATAAGTTTGCTGATATACATAGCAGTAGTCTCACCTTCCAAGCTGGAGTTTGTAGCAATTATGACCTCATCAACATCCTCAGTCTGAAGCCTCTGCAT
This sequence comes from Butyrivibrio hungatei DSM 14810, assembly GCF_900143205.1. Classification (GTDB taxonomy): domain Bacteria; phylum Bacillota; class Clostridia; order Lachnospirales; family Lachnospiraceae; genus Butyrivibrio; species Butyrivibrio hungatei. Next base: position 3,493 of record NZ_FRDH01000010.1, read on the forward strand.
AAGTTCAGTAAGCCTGATGTCCGCAGGTCCAATGCCAAGCATAGGTGAAATAGCCCCATGCAAAACATGATACACGCCTTCAAACTTACCGGTCTTTTCATATGCCGCGAGATCTCTGGCATTTTCCACGACCATTATAGTCTTGTGATCTCTGTTGGGATTACTGCAGATAGGACATACATCATCATCTGTAAGCGTGCAGCACACACTACAATAATGTACATTCTCCCTTGCACTGGTGATCGAATCCGCAAGCTTTTTTACCCTGTCCTTTGGAAGATTAATGATATAAAAAGCCAGTCTCTGCGCAGATTTGTTACCGATTCCCGGCAATGCTGCAAGTTCATCTATCAGCTTGTTAATATGTCCGCTGTATAGGTCCATTAGAAAGGAAATCCTCCACCAAGGCCGCCTGTCATCTTGCCGATCATAGCGCCTGAAGCTTCATCTGCCTGTTTCATTGCTTCGTTAACTGCTGCAACGATCATATCCTGAAGCATCTCTACATCATCTGGATCAACTGCTTCTGGTGAAATAGTAACACTCTTAAGAGTCTTGCTTCCTAATACAGTAACTTCTACTGCTCCGCCGCCAGCTTTAGCTGTAAACTCCTTAGTCTCGAGCTCTTTCTGGCTCTCCTCCATCTGACGCTGCATTCTCTGCGCCTGCTTCATTAAATTATTCATGTTGCCAGGCATACCACCACCTGGGAATCCTCCACGTTTAGCCATTTCTTAATTCTCCTTTTCTTCATCTTCTGTAACTATATCAAAATTTATCGATTGTAAATTAACATAGTTTTCTTCAAAATCCTGCTCTGCAGGAAGGAACCTTGTCTCATATTCTACATGTTTACCTATGGCTCCATCAAGAACCTGTTGAAGTTCCTCAGCATACTGTCCGCCAGAATACTTTTCTGACAGCTGCTTATTATCGAAAACAATCTGAAGAATATCGCCATTACCAAGACTGAGTCTCGCTCTCTGCATATATGTCTTCATGGGATTGTCCATTCTGGCAAGAAGCTTAGCCCATCCATTTACTATTCTCTGGATATCCTCTGGTACTGCTCTATCCAGTACCTTCTTTTCCTTTGGCGCAACCTGCCCTGCTCCAGCAAAAGAGCTACTGGTTGCCACCGCTACCTGACCACTTTTTATTCCTTTCAAAAGCTTGCTGTTTTCTTCATCGTGCTGCTCTAATATTCTAAGCCTGTCTTCATAAGAATCTTCTGCCTTATCCATCTGTGGTTTACACATTTTGATAAGTGTTATTTCTATTAATATTCGTTTCTGAGTCGCATACCTGATCTGAGATGAAAGCTCAGAAAAAATACGGATATATCTGATAATAGTATCTGTATCTGCACCTTCTGCCTGCTCTTTTAACGACTTGAGATTGTCAGATGAGATATCTACTACATCCTCCATCTCATCCGAAGCCTTAACTAGCATGAGATTTCTGAGATACCATATAAAATCATTTACAAACTGAGTAAGCTCCCTACCCTGAATTACTATGTCTGCCAAAAGGGTAAGTGCCGCATTGGCATCCTGCGTATAAAGAGCAGAAAAAAGTCTGTTGAATACTTCTGTATCCACCGCACCAAGTACGTTTAGCACCTTGTCATAAGTAAGCTCCTGACCATAGTTAAAGGCTACGCACTGATCCAAAAGACTAAGTGAATCTCTCATAGAACCATCTGCAGTCTTGGCAATGTATCTAAGAGCTCTATCTTCAACCTTGATTCCTTCTGAATCAACAACCTCTCGAAGTCTGCCCTCGATGTTGTCGATTGTGATTCTGTGGAAATCATATCTCTGGCATCTAGAAAGGATTGTGATAGGAATCTTCTGAACTTCCGTCGTTGCCAGAATGAACATTACATATGAAGGTGGCTCTTCCAAAGTCTTAAGGAGCGCATTAAAAGCACCGGCGGATAACATATGTACCTCGTCGATGATGTATACCTTTTTTTTACCTTTGGTAGGTGAATATGAGACCTCATCAATGATCTCACGGACGTTATCAACACCATTGTTGGATGCAGCATCGATCTCTATGACATTCATGCTGTTTCCTGCTGCGATCTCTTTGCACATTTCGCATTCACCACAAGGACTTCCATCTATAGGGTGCTCACAGTTAACTGCCTTTGCAAGAATCTTTGCAACAGAAGTCTTACCTGTTCCGCGAGTTCCGCAGAACAGGTAAGCATGTCCAACTCTGTCAGATTTGATCTGATTCTTAAGTGTTGTAACTATATGATCCTGGCCTTTGACATCTTCAAAGACCGGGGGTCTGAATTTTCTGTAAAGTGCTACATAACCCATTAAAAAAACTACTCCACCATTAACAAAACTTTTGTATTATTTAATCTCCGAAGCAAACCCCAAGCATCTTTGCTTCTTTGATAATGCTGGCATCCGGTGATACATATTTGAGTTTGCCGGCAATCTCTGAAAGAGGAACCTTAACAATCTCTCTGTTCTTGTATGCAACCATGTATCCAAACTCTTTATCGAGGATCAGCTGACCAGCTTCTGCACCGAGTCTTGATGCAAAAACTCTGTCGTATGGATCTGGTACTCCACCTCTTTGCATGTGTCCAGGAACTGTAACACGAACTTCATGTCCGCTCTTTTTCTGGATTGCTTCTGCAATTTCATAAGATACTGATGGATACTTATAATGTGCCATCTTCTCTTTATATTCTTTCTTGGAAAGCTTGGCGTCCTTTTTAGAAATGGCACCTTCAGCCACCGCGATAATCGTAAACCTGCTGCCTCTCTCATCTCTAGCCTTTATGGCATCACAGATCTTATCAATATCATAAGGTATCTCTGGAATAAGGATAACGTCCGCTCCACCTGCAAGGCCTGCATTAAGCGTAAGCCATCCAACCTTGTGACCCATTACTTCTATAATAAACACTCTTCCATGAGAATCTGCTGTTGTATGGATGTTATCGATAACATTAGTTGCTACATCCACAGCGCTCTGGAAACCAAAGGTCATATCTGTTCCCCAAAGGTCATTGTCGATAGTCTTTGGAAGAGATACGATATTGAGTCCTTCTTCCCTTAAAAGATTGGCTGTCTTCTGAGAGCCATTACCTCCCAAAACAACAAGACAATCAAGCTGAAGCTTGTAATAGTTCTGTTTCATAGCTTCTACTTTATCAAGACCATTTTCGTCTGGTTCTCGGATAGTCTTAAAAGGTGTTCTGGAACTACCAAGAATTGTTCCACCCTTGGTAAGAATACCTGAAAAATCATGAGATGTAAGCATTCTAAAATCGCCATAAATAAGTCCTTTATAGCCATTCTTGAAACCATAAAATTCAACTTCCTGGCCGCTGTGGGCGATGCATTTTACAACGCCGCGCATTGCTGCATTCAAAGCCTGACAGTCACCACCACTTGTCAACATACCAATTCTCATCATGTGAAAAGGCCTCCTTTGAAAAAAGCTTTTTTAGGAACGCATACTACTGATAATTATACATAATAATAGATAAACTGCCAAGTTTGTCCGGTTGACTCTACCTCATTATAAAAGTATAATAAAAAGCGCTTTGGAACTACTTCTAGAGCACTCGGAGACGTATCAAAGTGGTCGTAATGAGGCGCACTCGAAATGCGTTTGTCCTTCTGGGCACGCGGGTTCGAATCCCGCCGTCTCCGCTATTTCATTTACATCACACAGTTCTGTATTTTCTGCTTCTTTTGATTATTCATAATTTTTTCAAAAAACATGTAACCTGCCAATGTAATTTATCGTTATATATTGTGAAGACCTTAAAAGGAGGAACTAATTATGAAAAAGATGCTTATATCAGTCATTTTAAGCGCCACACTCGTTGCAGGAACCATTATGGGATGCGGGACACAAGTCCCTCAGGAGCAGCCAGGTTCTGACTCTTCAGTTGCTGACAATAACCCGTCACAGGAGATCACTATTACACCAAACCCGGACTTCAACAAGTCCCTTATAGAATTTGTGGAGCAAAATGGCTTTAGCCAGGAAAACTACATGGTATCTCCTACCTCCTTTAGAGCAGCCCTTGCTCTTGCTGCATCAGGCGCCGACAATGAAACTAAAGATCAGATTCTTGCCGCCATGGGATTTAGCAGCATGGAGGAAGTAAATGCATGGTACAACTCTGTTAACTCTTCAATTGATAACTTTGATTCTCTGCTAAAAGAGGCTAAAAAGGATTTTAAGGAAAACAAAGAGTGGTACGGTGATGATGCCAAAGAACCTGATGGTACCTTCCAGATGGCTAATTCCATTTGGAGCAACACTGATGCCAGCGGCAAGCTTTCAAAGGACTACATCAAATACGTTCAAAAAAACTATGACGCAGAAGCAGAAAACGTTGACAGTAGCCACATTACAAACAAGGTAAATTCCTGGATCAATAATAAAACCAAGGGCCTCATTCCAGAAATAAGCGGCAACATGTCAGATGTAGCAGTAGCCCTAGTTAATACCGTCTACCTTCGAACATCCTGGTTAGAAAGCTTTAGCAACTATTCCACAACTCAGGACGACTTCACTACAATCGATGGATCAACTGTAAGAAAAGACTTCATGCAACAGACAAACAGCTTTAAGTACTACGAGGATGAAAAAGGAAAGTTCGTTGTTCTCCCAATGAACGGCGGAATCAACGCTGTATTTATCCTTGGTGAAGTGGATGATATAATGGATAAGCTAGAAGATGCTACATACGAAGAAGTTGATGTTAAGCTTCCAAAGTTCGAGATAGAGAGTTCTTTTAGCAACAACGAGTTAATAGATTACATGGTCAGCCAGGGTGCAACACTTCCATTTACTGAAGATGCGGACTTCTCCGTAATGAGCAAAGATATGTCCCTTGTGATCTCTGACATCATCCAAAAGACCAAAGTTAAGGTGGATGAAGACGGAATAGAAGCCGCTGCAGCCACAGCGATCATGATGAAAGAGTCTGCTATGGAGATAAATGAAATAAAAGAGTTCCACGCAGACCAGCCTTTTAAATTCATGATCCTTACTGACAGCGAAACGCCAGAGCCTCTCTTCTGCGGTCAGCTCGTTAAATAAACTATGGACAAGGAGATTAACATGGAATACATAGAAAACGAATATCTTAAGATTGGGGTAGCCACTCACGGAGCTGAGCTTAGCAGCATTTTTGACAAAAAGAGAAACAAGGAGCTCCTGTGGCAGGCTGATTCAACCTATTGGAAAAGGCATGCCCCCATTCTTTTCCCTATTGTAGGAAATGTTAACGGCGGCGTGTTCAAGTATAAAGGCAAGTCTTATCCTATGTCCGCCCATGGCTTTGCCAGAGATACAGATTTTGAGCTGGTAAAAAAAGACGACAACAGCGTAAGCTTTTCCTTAAGATCAACTGCTGAAACAAAGGAAAAGTACCCATTTGATTTTGAACTTATCATCACTCATATCCTAAAAGGAAACACGATCAATGTGGTATGGGATATAGTGAATACTTCTAACAGCGAGCCTTTATACTATTCAATTGGCGGTCATCCCGCTTTTGCCTGTCCAATAAATGATGGTGAAAAGAGATCTGATTACAAGGTAAAGTTTGAAAAAGATAGCCTTACCTACTCTCTTATCATTCCAGATACCAGAGAAGTTGATTATCAGAATCCAAGCACCCTCACTTTAAAAGATGGCGTTCTTGATATCACAGATACTTTATTTGATAAAGATGCGCTTATCTTCGATGACTATCAGGTCCAAAAGGCAAGCCTCTGCACTCCAGATGGCAAGCCATATATCACCCTTAGCTGTGAAGGTTTCCCAAGCTTTGGACTTTGGTCTCATCCTTCACCAGATGCTCATTACGTATGCCTTGAGCCATGGCTTGGAAGATGTGACAACAAAGGATTTGACGGAGAACTTCCAGAAAAATATGGTGAGCAGTGTCTAGAAGCAGGCAAGACTAAAACAGAGCAGTATCAGATAACTATCTCCTGATAAAACAAAGCGTGCAGATTAAACGATCTGCACGCTTTTTCAAATTACTTATTTAAATTTTCTTACCTAAGATCATATTCAAGCTTAACTGTAATAGTTGCTGTCTTGTATCTTGAAGTTGTATCAAACGCCCCATCGTAAGAATAGCTGCTTGTTCCAGAATTTTTGGCTGTTATCTGGAATACTCCAAGGCTTGAATTCTTGAGTTTGCCAAGCTTAGCGCCTGAATTCTTGGCAACAATATCAATTCTATCCTTGGCATTTATTGAAGCCTTATCAATAAGATCAAGCTTAAGAGCATCAAGGTCTGAGTAGTAATACTCAGGTGCACCTGATGAAAGCTCTACGCCCTGATCAAGAAGGCTTGAAATGTCGCGAGATACCTTTTCAATATTATCGAGATTTGAAGATGAAACAGTTACATCCTGAGTGAGCTGATAGCCATCTGCTTCAGATCCGACATAATTACCATTTACATCATAGACATCTCTATAGGTTCTACTGATATCTACTGAATTAAATACGATCTCCTCATCAGTTACGCCGTTACTTGTAAGATAATTCTTAACAAGCTCAGCATCCTGCTTGATCTTGGAGTATGCATCCTGTGAAGTATAAGCTACAGCCGAAAAAGAACCTCTCCAGATAATTATATCTGCTTCAAAATCTACGCTGGCACTTCCTGTAGCTGTAATAACATGACTTGACTCTGATCTGAAATGAGCAAGTCCAATTGCGAGCGAAACGCAGCTTACCACGATACAAAGGCCAATAATAAGCGCGTTAACCGGACTGGTTTTCTTTTGTTCCATAACACTTTCCTCCCTAACAACAAAACTCTACTAACGCCTCTATTGTACCCTACTAGTAAGATATCAACAAGTTTTAGACAGAAACGTCGAAGCCTCCACTTATAACAGGTGCTGTCACTTTGGCGCCGCCGACCTCTCCCGGCATCGATATTACAGGATGAACCTTAGGTGGTGGGTCTATTCCAAGACTCTGAGCAGATACCCCATTATTCACAGGCATTCCTGCCTCTGCCTTACTCTTTTCATGTTCCATCATACCCTTTAAGTACTCTTTATCAGCTTGTGCTATCTCCTTAAGCTCTTTATATCTATGCTTTATCTTGAGCATCTTAAGGTCATCCTCTGACATGTTAGGGTCAGGAGCATACATAGATTCTGCTAGATCAGTAAGGTCAAGCTCCTCCATCATGTCCATCATTTCATCAGAAAACTCATCCATAAGATCTGACATAGACTCAGTCATCATATCAACAAGGTCTTCATCTGAATATTCATAAGCAATTACATCCGGATCAAGGTAATACTCATCACCATAAGACGCGCCAGCAAGCTCTTCCTCTAATAATTCCTCATCTTCAGGAATTTCTTCCAGCTCTTCTTCAGGTGTTTCCTCTGTTTCCTGCTCATCTGTCTTTAATTCTTCTTCAAGTGACGCTACACCTTTGCCACCACGCTCTATCATCTCTTCCTGCTCGAGGTGACTTACTTTTTTCTTGGCAACCTTCTCCATTGCCTTGGCATGATCTATAGCAAGCTGGAGTTCCTCTTCATCGTATTCTCCACCTGCCTTAAGCCGTTTAAGGCGCATTATCTCTCTCTTTGCGGCTTGAACGGCTTTTCTAGCACTTACTGAATTTTTACTTCTGATAATTTGTGAAGATATCTTCTTGAAACTGTATTGTAGCTTTTTCTTCTGAAGAGAATTATCCTTGGACTTGGTCCTTGAAGCACTGAGTTGCTTTGCATAGCTTAAGGACTGATCTACAACACTACTTTGTTTACTACTATCCCTCTGCTGATATTCCATTTTTCTAAGGGATGTTCTATCTGTGGAATTTGCTGATTTTTGCGCAGAATTGCCCTGTGATCCATTCTTGACGAACATATTAGCAAAAGCATTTTTACTAATAGCATTAAGAATCATCGCATCCTCCGTGACGCAAAATCCAAATCCATTTTTCATTTATTATATCGACAATTCTTAATTAAATCTTAACCCTTATAAAGAGCAGATCCAGTCTGCATGTTTAATACAGATATCCATGCACGCCATGCCCATAGCAAAAAATGACATCAAAATGATCACAAAAACTGCTGACTTATCATATACAAACTTATCAGTGAGCATATTTGTTATCAGGATCTCAACGCCTAATCCCACCAGGATAAATGGCCACATGCTAAAAACAAATTCATAGCTAAGGACATTAAAGATCGTAGAAAAAATAAACATGACTCCGAAAGCAATAAGTGTAACACCTGCAGTGATAGTGCCTGTTTTATGCATTCTGGTTGTTTCCATCATCTACCTCCTCTATAGAATCAATCTCTTTCTTCTTTCCTTTTATCAAAAGAACTCCGATCACAATAAGGATCACTGCTATCACGATCTGTGGAAGCCCATCTACGATAGGATAAAGGTCTCCCCACATGCTATCAGGAATGATTCTACAGAATATATCTTTTATATAGCCCCATAAGATCGAAGTACCAAAGATTATAAGAAGGACTGCGCCCCAAGTGCGTACCTTTTTATCAGTAAATTTAACTGATCCTTCACCAAGGTACTCTTCCCAGATATATCTGTCTTCGAAAGTTGCGAACTCTTCATCATCCATTGACGCAATTGACCTTGCGTGAAAAAAGCTTACAATATAGATAATAGCCACGAATCCCATAAAAATGTCACTGATTCCACCAGCCATCACGCAGGCAAATATCATAAATATCGCAAGAAGACTAAATCCACTCTTGTTAAATCCCATATAGAGCTCTGCAGCTCCTGGCATGAATGAAAATATAAATGTCATAAAAGCATTTTTCTTTTTTGGTTTCATTTTTAACCTCCGATTTATCTTAAATATTCTTCAATCTTGTTTTCTATTAGTAACTGAACATCACTGATCTTTTCCAAAGCTCCTTTATCTTTTATAGCTTCTTCTTTTGTCATGATGTCCCTTTCTGCCATTGCTTCTTCTTTGGATGCAACTACTCTAGACTGCTCAACAACCTCTCTTGAAGGAACCTCTGTCTGCACTAAAGGATTAAACGGTCCAACAAACAATATAGCTATGGCTGCTGCCACCGAAAGACCCACTCGCATACAATATAAACGAAAGTCAGTAACTTTCTTTTTCTTGATATGTATCTCTCGAAGTACATCTTTTTCGATCCTATCAGGAGCTTTGACCAATCCTTCATCTTCGACTTCAGCCATTAGCCTTAATAGTTCTTCATCAGAAAGATAATTATTACTCATGCCAGTAGATCCTCCTTTCTCATAGTTTTTTTAAGCATATCTCTCGCTCTGTAGATATGTGTTTGAACCGTTTTTAAAGGCTTTCCTCTCTTTTCAGCAATCTCTTTTGCCGTTAGTTCATTTATAAAATAGTCTTCAGCCACTTCTCTGTATGGTTCTGGAAGCGCATTGCAATCGTCTCTGAATTTCACCAGCACATCCTTGTTTACAAAGGATTGCAGTGGCCCATCCCTTTCCTGAGTGATCTCCTGCGGCATCTCATCTTCTTCTGTCGCTATAGCGCGCCTCTCTGCCGCTCTCATATAGTCAATACATTTATTAGTGGCTATTCTACAAAGCCAAGCCTTTTCGGCTGTTCCATCAAATTTGTCCAAGTGCTGATAAGCAGAAATAAAGGTTTCCTGGGTTATATCCTCCGCGGCAAAATAATCACCAGTCATCTTAAGACATACAGAGAAAACCAGATTCTTATACTGATTCATCAGCTCTATTAACTTTTTCTCAGAATCTATTTTCCCCACCTTCTTTTTCCTTTATTTTTGCCTCTCATTTATATAAACGAGACAATGATAAGATTATCTTCAAAAATTTTCATCTTTTTTAGTATAGTGCCATTTTCCTTCTTAAACCACATAAAAAGAGCCATAACCATCACGGTTACAGCTCTGTATTATAGATAAAGATTAGCTTGGTGTTTTAAAAGGTATACTGCAGAACCAACTCGCTTAAGGTTCTGTAAGTTCCTCTTGGAACCGCAAATTCTGTGCCATCTTCCATGGCGATGGTCTCTTTGGTGATCCTAAGAACCTTTTTCAAATTTATTATCACATTTTTACCCAAAAGATAAAAATATGGTTCCTTGTTAAGATCACTTAAAAGTTCCTGGATAGTACTGCGAACCAGGTAACTTTTGTCACTGGTAATGATCCTCTTGTAATGGTCTTCTGACTGAATGTACATTATGTCGTTCATGGCAACTTTACTAAGCTCGCCGCTCTCTCTTATGGTGAGGTAATGTATCTCTTCAGCAATGCACACTCTGTCCATTGCAGCAAAAAACTCTTCTTCGAGAATAGGCTTTTCAAGATAGTGAACAGCATGAATCCTGAATGCCTCTTTATAAAAGGCATTAGAAGAAGTCATAAAGATGATCTGACCGTTATTATCTCTTTTTCTGATAAGATCAGCAATCTCTATGCCATTCATTTTGTCTATGTAGATATCAAGAAGGTAAATATCATAGATATTCTTTTCAATTGCCCCCAAAAGTTCAATTGAAGAATTAAAGATATCCACATCCATCACGATAGAAGGATGCACTCTCCTATATTTAGCTAAAAGCTCTGCCGCAGCAGCAGCAGAGCTTTTTTCATCATCACATACAGCGATTCTGTACATATTGCCCCCAGTTCAAGTATTTATCCCTTGAAGTCTATTGTCTGCCCCACATTTTTCTCCATCGGAGTCATTATAGTATCTGCTCTTAAATTATAGTTAAACGCATCTATCTTTTTTAGGAGCTCCTCTACAGAATCTGCCATAAGAATCTCGTAGTCTTCCTCTTCATCAGATCCTTTGTCTCGTATCTTTTCTAGCTGCGCTTCTCTTGCTTCTTTCTTTTCTGCCTTTTTCTCGGCTTCTTTTTCAGCTTTTTTATTGGCAGCTCTCTTTGCTGCAAGCTTCTCCGTCATAGCCTGAGATGATTTCTGCATAACTGCAAAGAAAGAAGCAGTACCATTATCATTAACCTGCATTCCAATGGTCTTTACATTACCTTTGGTCTGCATAATAGACTTAAGTTCAGGCATCTGAGACTGTGCTTTAGCGATAAGACCTTCATACTTAGCTCTATATGCATCATCAGTAGCCATTCTCTCAATCTTTTCTTCATCGATAAGTACTACCATTCTATTAGCATTGCCAAAAGAACTTGCATGCTGCTTGGCATATTCCTTCATGTCCTTACTTACAAGAACAAAATCCATGTTGGAATATTTTTTCTTGAGCTCTTCGTAGTACTTGGCGCCCTCCTCAGAAAGCTGGGCTTTACCGATTGTCTTTCCATAGTTGCCTGTTTTGGTAGTTGTAGCATCCTTTACGCCTGTACTTTTGGCTGCATCATAAATACTAGAACTATTGTTAAAAACATCAGATATTGCCATGGTTCCCTCCAATCCCGGACTTCCCGTCCGCTAAGCATCCTTGCTATCAACAGATCATTTTATAGGCTCACCTGTTTTTGTGCTGTACTCTGCTGATTCTATAATGACATCATCATTTCCATATTCTCTTTTGCTAAAAAGCACCTTATTAGCCTTTTCATCTATCTCTTTCGAATATATATATCGACTACCACCTTCAATTACTTCACGGTATCCATACCAAAATGGGCAATTATTTATAAAATTATTAGAATTATGGAGTTCCATCAGCTTATTAGAAACTTCATCGCTGATTCCGTAGTCAGAATCAATCTTGTATTCAAAGTCCCCATAGTCACCGATCTCTGCATCTTCCCTTCCGATAAATGCAAGATACTCCTCAGCGTATCCCTGTTCCATCTTAACAAGTTCGCTGTTATCCTCATCTTCTATTGTAATGCAACGGCTCCAAAGGTCTTCAGGGAAGAGCTTCTTGATAGAGCCAACAAAAGCACTACCATCTTCGGCTTCCTGATAGTTCTTAACTCTGTAGATGCCCTCTTCATCTCTTTCAAAAGTCACAACAGCAGGAATTGCTCCTGTTCCGGCGAACTTTACAAAGTTGCCATTTTCAAATTCATATTTTCCATACATTGTAAGCAAATAGCAAACCTGCTCATCTGCGTCATCCTCACCATCTTTTCCCATGAGGATATGACCTTCGCCCGAACATTCTCCGCTTTCAAAAAGCTCATTGTTATGATCAAATACTGCCAGGGCTATAGCATCATCAAGCTCTGTGGGATTAGGATCAAGAGAGATACCGGTACTTGCCGCATCAGCAGCATCTTCTGTGCTGGCAGCTGTTGCTTCTTCGGTAGATGCTATTACAGATGCTTCTACAACAGCTTCTTCATTTGCTTTTTCTTTTCCGCATCCTGCTAGTAGTGAAGCTGCAAATACAAAACTGATCATTACGGAACAAATCTTCTTTTTCATATTATCACCCCTCTTCTGCAATGATTACATTTGCTGTCGGTACTAATAGTTTATCACACTTTTTATTTCCACATGTCTGACACAAAGTACATAAGCGCAGCCCATGTAAATACTGAATAAAAATGTCCCTTGTCATCTCTTCCGTTCTTTAACAGCTCTTTTGCCTTATCCTTGGTCACGAACTCAAATCCATCAAAAAACTCCTGACCAACAGCACCGTCCTGATTAAGCGTTGACAGATCTGGATTCTTTAGGACTACCAGTACAAGGCCATTGCTCTCATCCGTCATACCAGGTGTGCTAAACACAAAAGGGTTTATCATCTCTACCTTGTCTGTATCTTTAACAGTAATACCTGTTTCCTCAAAGATCTCTCTCTTTGCAGTTACAAAAAGCGGATCCTGGACCTCTTTGTCCTCAGGATCAATAAGTCCCGCAGGAACACTTAAGAGGAATCTTCCAGCTGGATATCTGTATTCATAGGACAAAAGAAGTTGTGGCTCCTTGCCATCCTCCTCAATTACTACCACACAGCTGACCGCATCTGGGAGCATACTTTTGAATTCTTCTTCACTCTTTGCTGCAACAAGATCATCAAGTGGTCTTCTTGAAGCATCGAAATAATGCCTGCCCTCTTCATACTGAAGGTCAAAAACTCTGATGAACTTCTTATCAAGCACTGTTTCTATCTTATCTTTTGTTATATTTATTCCTTTCATAAACGCCTCCGTTTGATAATTCTTGTCGTTACCACGCTACTTGCATTATACCAAAATTGCCTTATAAATGTTAAAATGTGTGTTAGAGATATAGAAAGAGGGAATGATAATGATAAAAGAAATACATATTGATACCCTTGAAGAGCTCTTACCTCTTCTGACAGAGCAGGAATATCGTCCTGATCTAGACAGGAACAGAAGTCCATATGTATATAGAGGAATGTCAGACTCATCCTTTAAGATGTACACAAGTCTCAGTAGAAATTGCAAAGGACTTCAGGAACATCTTGAGCCGGCAATTCTTGAAAATTTTGCAAAATATGCCATCAACGACGAGCCATCAATTGGGCATTCAGTATGGAGGCAGATGATTCTTGGTCAGCACTACGGTCTTCCTACAAGACTCCTTGACTGGACACAGTCAGCACTCGTTGGTCTTAACTTTGCCATGACTGAAGAGAACCTTGAAGAAATGGATAAGCACGATTGCATGGTCTGGAGGATCAATATGTCTGAAATGGTCGATCATCTTCCTGAACCTTACAAATACGCAGTCAACAGGAAACACTCCACTATCTTCACAGTAGATATGTTAAAAGAGCTTACTGGCAACAGCTTAAAGCAATATGATACCGACATGGGCTCATCCTCAATGGTAATCATCGAGCCCCCATCACTTAACCAGCGTATCATCAACCAGCACTCCTTCTTTGCCGTTGTACCATCCGGAATTAAAGATATTGAACAATTCCTCTCCGACAACACCGAAGACACCGTAAAATATATAATTGATAGAAAACTCCGTTGGAGAGTTAGAGACATGCTCGATCAGTTAAATATGAGCGAACGAATCGTATATCCCGGCCTTGAAGGACTTTCAAAGTGGATCGCCAGACACTATTATGTTAAGTAATCAAAGAATTTGATAGCAGGCAGTATGAAGAATATAGTATTGTATCTTAAGCGATTTATTTTTTGTAGAAGATACATTTCATGAAAATAACCCCAAATGATTTATGTTCTGAACGAACGTGATATAAATCATCTGGGGTTATTTGAATGTTTAATGTATCCTACAAAAAATATCGGAGCGAAAGATACAATACTATATCTTCATACGTCCGGTACCACTACCTAAATTACTTTACAGTAACTTTTGTGATGTGTGGGTTAGCACCCTCATACCAGTAAAGGAATCCCTCTACGTCTACAGTCTGACCAGCCTCAAGGCCGCTTACAAGATTGTAGAACTCTTCGTCGCTACCATTTAAGTAGTACTCAAGGCAGAAATCATAGTTGTTTCCATCCTTTGAAAGAGTAAGGTAGATATCATCACCAGGAGTCTCGTTCTTGAATGCAACTGACTCAACTGTCATATCTGTGAAAGATACGAGCTGGTTCTGCTTGTCGATAAGCTCATCCTTGCCAAGAAGATCTGTAACATCTACAGCCTCTGCAATGAAGTTTCCTTCTTCGATCTCGAATGTAGCATCAACGATCTCAACTTCGCCAGACCACTCTGACTTTGTACCAGTTACTTTGATCTTTGTTCCAGGTGTAAGCTTGTTGTAATCTTCCTCTGAGCAAGCCATCTCATAGATGAAGTATGCTCCATCCTGATCCTGTGTGTAGAATGTAGCCTTGTCTTCCCACCATGACTGCTTGTTCTGAACATAAGTCTCAACAACAACCTCTGAATCAAGCTCAGCTGCAGCGTACTCTGCATAAGTCATAACGCCTTCAGCCTTAACATCCTCTGCAACTTCTTCTGCAACTTCCTCTGCTACTGACTCAGCTTCTGTAGCTGCATCAGATACTGCCTCTGCTGCTGTCTCTGTAGTCTGTGCAGGTGTTTCCTTACCGCATCCTACGAAAGCAAGAGCAAGGCCCATTGTAAGAACTACTGCTAATGTCTTTTTCATAATGTCCCTCCTATTTTTTGACAAGTAACAATACCATAAAAAATTATACTAAAAATAACTCAAATATCAATCTGAATTATTGTCTAGCCTTCATTTTATCCTTAAGTGCAACCACTCCGATCATAACCCAGGCAAAAATTATAACCACGATCAGTGCCACCGAAGCAGCTGGAAGCTTTCCAAGGTCTTTTTTACCGCCAGTCATGTTTCCACTGACACCGCCCTGATCAAGGTGATACAAAGATTTCATCTCTTCATAAAGATCATCAATAAACTTATCATCCACAGTCTTTTTTCTGCGAACTGACTTGGTCACATTCTCGATCATCTGTCCCGCAGCGTCTCTGACTGAAGTTGAGCCATTGAATACAGGAGTTACAAAGGTATTCTCTGTATTTGCCATAAGAAGCTTTGCTGCCTTTATCTTTACATCATAGTGCTCCACGCTATCAGAGCCCTCTTTTGCCAGGTAATCCTGATATTCAGGAGTTTCCTGAGCCTTCTTGGTTATAGGAACATAACCTTCTGTCTCTGAATATGCGATCTGTACATCATTTGTTAAAAGATACTGAGCAAAGAGCCAGGAAGCAAGTACTTCCTGAGAGTTTGCTTTGTTAAATACGCAGATTGAAGGACCCTGTGAGATCATCTTAGGATTAGCCACATCGTACTGAGGAATTGTCATTACCTCTGTTTCAAAGTCAACGATCTTATCCTTGGCAATATCAACAAGTGGTGCCTTGCTTCCCATCCAGGTTGCACCTGCTGTTGAATCGACAGCAAATATACACTGACCAGCATTTAAAAAGTTTGCTGGATATCCTGAGATCTTGAAGGTAGAAAAAGCTCCAGTCTTGGTATGCTCTGCCACGGTATTTAATATCTCTTTTGTATCATCATTAAAAAGTAATATGTTGCCATCGTCGTCAGAGTATTCAGCGCCTTTCTGCCAAAGACTCTGGATCATCATGTTATCCGTAGACTTATAGATAAATGGGATCATGACCTGCTGCCCGTTTATCTTGAAAGTGCCATCAGCATTTTTCTCCATAGCCTTCTCAGAAACTTCCCAGACAAAATCCCAGGTAAGAGTTTCTGGAAGTTCATATCCAAGAGCCTCAACATATGTCTTATTAACATAGCAGGCCTCTGTCGATCTCATATATGGAATGGCATAGTGCTTGTCGCCTATCATACACTCATTAAGAAACTCAGGAACGATCTCGTCTACACTTGGTGAATCAAACTTAAGCTCTGAGCCTCCAAGACCATATCTTTCATCAGTAAACAGATCATCTAAAGGAACTACTGTATTGCTGCCAGTAAGATATGTAGCAATGTGATCAGGATAAGTAATGCATACGTTAGGTGTCGTATTAGTTGAAATATTCGTAATAACATCGTTGTAGATCTTGCCATAGTCTGTATACAGACGCATATTTACAGTAATGTTTGGATAGAGCTTTTGGAAATCTTCTATAGCCTTGTTATAAATAGCTGTCTGGGTCTTGTTGGTATCATTCTTGGCCCAAAATGTGATCTCTATATTTTTGGACTCATCAAAGCTCTCAGGAATCTCAAAGGAATTGCCGCCCTTTGAACCATGGCATCCCGTCAAAAGCCCTGTCACCATTATCATGCTTAAAATTACTGTTAAAAACTTTTTCATTTCATTTCTCCATACAAGGAAGTTATGCTCTCGCTCCGCTCGCCATAACACGTTCGCAGTTAATTCAGCCCTTTGTGCCACCTCTGGCAACGCCCTCCATTATCTTATGTCTGAAAACAAGGAACAGTACCACCAGTGGAACTGAAATAACTACTACTGCTGCCATCATGGCCGGAACATTCTCACGTCCGAATCCATTTTCTCTGATCTCCTGAATTCCATTCGAAACAAGAAAATAGTTCTGATCATCAGTTATAAGTCTTGGCCATACATAGGAATTCCAGCACTCAATAACCTTCAAGATAGTAATTGTTATAAGTGTAGGCCTTGAAATAGGAAGCATAACCTTTGTCAGATATCTAAAATCTGAGGTTCCATCTACTTTTGCAGCCTTATACAGGTTCTCTGGTATCTGCTCAAAGTTTTCCTTGAGGAGATAGATGTAGAACACCGAAGTCACAGATGGAAGTATCAGTCCCAAAAACGTATTTCTAAGGTTTAAGTTTGTGATAGTAACAAAGTTTGTGATGATGACCAATTCATTAGGTATCATCATAAGAGAAAGGAACAGTGAAAACAGGATGTCTTTCCCCTTAAAATCAAGCCTTGCAAAGGCAAATGCAGATAATACCACAACCACCATCATTATGGCTGTTGTCACCACGGTGAATATAAAGGTGTTAAAAAAGTACTTGGCAAGTGGCACAGCAGTAAAGGCTGTTACGTAATTTTCAAAGGTAGGACTAAGCGTAAAGAACTTTGGCACATATTCGCCATTATATGATCCATAGCTCTTTACCGAAGTCAGAATCATCCAGTAAAAAGGAAACAGCACTATGATGCCCCAAAGGATAAGGAGCATATATATCAAAATGTTTCTGGTCCTAGTCTTCATTGATAGTACACCGTCTTTCTACTAACCATCAGATTGATAGTAGTAATAGTAAATACAATAGCAAAAAGAATGAGCGCTGCCGCAGATGCGTAGGATGGATATCCGCCGCTATTTCCGTATAGCATGTCGTATACATATCCAACAATTGTGTTCATTCCCGCAGCATTAAGGTCTGTGCCAAAAAGAGCTACCTCATCGCTATATGCTTTGAAAGCGCCGATGAAACCAGTGATCACAAGGTAGAACACCATAGGAGATATCATAGGAAGAGTGATCTTGTAAAAGATTCTCCACTTAGGCGTGTTATCAACCTGCGCAGCCTTGTAATACATAGGGTTAACAGAGGCAAGGGCACTTGTCAGTATTAAGATCTTAAATGGCATTACGATCCAGATTGTGTAAAAGCACATTACAAACATCTTGGCCCAATATGGTCCGTCAATGAAATCCACTGATGGTCCGCCAAAGAGCTGGATCAGGATTGAGATAAGTCCATCAGAATAGGCTGTCTTTTTAAAGAGGATCATGAACACCAGACCAACTGCCAATGTATTAGTAACGTAAGGCAGGAAATATATAGTCTGGAAAAGATCTCTCAGGGCCTTGATGGAGCTAAGCTCAAGAGATATCAAAAGAGCAATTCCTGTAGATAAAGGAACTGTGATTATAACGATTATAAAAGTGTTCTTGAGAGCCTGTATAAAGAATGGATCATGAAGAACATAGGAATAGTTATAAAAACCTACGCTCCAAAAACTCTGAGAGGCAAAGTTATAGCCTTCCTCAAAGGAATAAACAAAAACATCTATAAGAGGGTATACCATAAATACCCCAAGAAAAAGAATGGCCGGAAGAAGACACAGCCATGCAGTCAGATTCTTTTTCATAGCATTATCCTCTCCGTAGTTTCGCCATCAAATACACATACCTTCTTTGGCTTAAGTGAAAATTTTACCTTGCCGTCTTTTTCATGTACTGCTTCATCTGAAGGAATGATGGCACGGATCTTTTCTCCAATAAATTCAGGATGAGTAACAATAAGACTTGTATCTCTTCCCATAACTTCACGGTTTACAAAGGTGCACTCAAATGGGCCATTTTCATCAACCACAAATCCTTCCGGTCTTATAGCCACATAAACTTTTGAATCTGCTTTGCCAGGAGCATCCAAAAGAGCCGAATCACCAACACAAACTTTCTCATTCTTGATGTATCCTGTAAACACGTTGATCTGAGGTGTTCCAAGGAAGCTTGCAACAAAAAGATTTGCAGGCTCATCATAGATTGACTGTGGGTCACCCATCTGCTGGAGAACGCCATCCTTCATAACAACGATCATATCAGAAATACTCATGGCTTCTTCCTGGTCATGAGTTACAAATACAGTTGTAATGCCGGTTTCCTGCTGAATCCTCTTAAGTTCTTCCCTTGTCTGAAGTCTGAGTCTTGCATCAAGGTTAGATAAAGGCTCATCCAAAAGAAGCACTTCCGGAGTCTTAACAAGTGCTCTTGCGATGGCAACTCTCTGCTGCTGACCACCAGACATCTCATTTGGTCTTCTGTCTAAAAGCTCCTCGATCTGAACAAGCTTTGCAGCTTCTCTTATCTTCTTATCCATCTGCTCTTTGGTGAGCTTATTTTCTCCTCGAAGATTCTCAAGAGGGAATTTGATATTATCATAGACTGAAAGATGCGGATAAAGAGCATAGTTCTGGAAAACAAGGCCCACTCCACGCTTCTCAGGTGGAAGTTCTGTTATATCTTTTTCACCAAAAAAGATCTTGCCTTCACTAGGCTTTTCTAATCCACAGATAAGATTAAGGGCTGTACTTTTCCCACATCCGGATGGTCCAAGTAAGCCAATAAGCTTTCCGTCAGGAATAGTAAAATTAAAATCGTTTACCGCAATAACATCTTCCTTTATCTTCTTGTTTCTGTTAGGAAACCTCTTGGTAAGATGTTCCAAAACTATTTTCATAATCTCCTCCAAGTTTACAAATTTCGCTCACATCTGATGTCTTACGACTTTATACTCATCATTGTCCTGATAATAAGGGCACTCACTTTTGCGATTACTCATGAGTCTTGCGTAATCGTCCTCGTCCATATTCACCATGCATGTGTAGCATTCCCAGTCTTCATCGTACACATAGTTGGCACATGTATCACAGATCATACAAAATCCTCTCTCATTGGATTGAAAATATCCAGTAAAATTCCTGCTTCAAGGCACTTACATCCATGCTCAACGCTGTTAGTCTTAAGCATTGTA
Organism: Butyrivibrio hungatei DSM 14810; assembly: GCF_900143205.1. Lineage (GTDB taxonomy): Bacteria > Bacillota > Clostridia > Lachnospirales > Lachnospiraceae > Butyrivibrio > Butyrivibrio hungatei. The sequence continues at coordinate 23,395 of NZ_FRDH01000010.1, forward strand.
TCTCCTGCCTGAACGATCTTTTTTACCCCATCGATCTCAAATTCAAACTTGCCGCTAACAACATATGTGATCTGTGTATGTGGGTGATGATGAAGTGCTCCGATAGCACCCTCAGCAAAAGTATTCTCAACACACATAAGATCTTTACTGTATGCAAGAACTCTTCTCACAACACCATTTCCAAGATCCTCTGCCTTTGCATCATCGTGAAAAACCCATCTCTCGTCTAACATAATATTCTCCTTTTAAAAATTCATTGCTTCCAGATATTCAGCATTAAAACTATTATCATCTGCAAGGACTACCGTTTCAGCCTTTTCTGCTATCTCTTTTACAGCACTGGTAGCCTCTTTTTCTTTTCCCATAAAGGCTTCTGCTAAAAATCTTATGCATCCCTTCAAAGAGGAATTTCCTATAGGCAACATATTACCATTAAATTCCTTTGGAAACATATTAATATTAGAAATCTTGTCAGTATCAATATGTGAGCCAAAGCCACCAGAAATATACACCTTAGAAGGTATGTTTTCTTTTGTAAGTGCCTTGATTCCTGTATATATAGCTCCCTTTGCAAGCTGCACATTTCTGATATCCTGCTGCGTAAAAAATATCTTTTCATCCAAAGAAACAGGATATCCCTTTTCAAAGAATTTTCCAACCAAAAGTCCCGTCTCATCCACAAAGCCATTCCTTATAAGCTCAGATACAGTCTCTATGACCCCGGTTCCGCACAGACCGATTGGTGCTTCTGCGCCGATAGTCGTAAGCTCTGCCCTGCCATCTTGAATAGTAACATGAGCTATTGCCCCTTTAACGGAAGGAACTCCCGATGATATGCCACCTCCCTCAAACACCGGTCCTGCCGCAGTGGAAGTAGTAAGAAGCTTCTCCCCATCGTAATAGGCAATCTCGCCATTTGTTCCAAAGTCTATCAAAAGAGCTGTTTCATCTTTTTTATTTATCAGATCAAGACTATAGATTCCAGAAACAATGTCAGCTCCAACAAATGCAGAGATTCCTGGAAGTATAATGGTCTTGATATCTCTAAGAGCTTTAGTCCTAAATGAAAGGTGGCTTGCTTTATAAGGATACTGCCCAAGTTCTTTTGTATCATCGCCGCATAACAGATAAAGCATTGTTGTGTTACCAGCAAGGCATATAAGTTCAGGTCTTTTACATATAGGACCTGATACCTCATCTATGAGAGCTTCTATATCTGCAGTCACAATTTCTTTTAACTTATCAGCAGTAGTCTCATCCTCTGCGGCTGCAATCCTGCTGATAACATCACTTCCATAGGCTCTCTGGTGATTGACTGTAGAAGCTGTCTTTATGATCTGGGGTTCATTATCAGCCTCATCAAATCCAACCAGGGCTGCTGCAATAGTCGTAGTTCCAAGATCTATCGCTATCCCGTATTTGTCAAAGGGCCTGTCAACCGCATCAGCAGTCTCTACGCTCTGAACCTCCATCGACTTCTCATCAAAGGTAAGGCCCTCTGCTGAAATGATGCAGTCCTTGTCCAGCACGCATCTGCAGGCAAGTCTGACACCGGCTACTATCTCATCTTCTGTCAAAAAAGCCTTATCCAGACTATTAGGTTCTGGTGCCCCTTTAAAAAAAGCCACTTTACACTTCCCGCATCTACCAGTTCCTGCGCAGGGCATGGACATAGTAATGCCTGCATCAGAAAATAGCCCCTTTAGTAGCTTGCCATAAGGAGCTGCAACATAGAAACTCTTAGAGCTGTTTTTTATATAGACGGCGAGTTTTTTTGCTTTCATAACAATGTAAGCATAGCACAATTATCCGTCAAATAATATTGGTATTTTCAGCGTAAATATGCGAAAATATATGATGCAGGCTTTAAGAAATCTGCTAATTTTTTATTCTTTTTAAGTATGAAAGGAGATTAGTTATGGGGCTTTTACAGGCAGCACTTGTTGCAGGTGGTAGTGTATTAAAAGATCAGTGGAGAGATTATTTCGTTTGTCCTTCACTTTCAAATGATGTTCTTCTTACAAAAGGTGTTAAGAAAGCAGGAAAGGGTTCTGACAATATCATTTCAAACGGTTCAATAATTGCCGTTAATGAAGGTCAGTGTATGATCCTTGTTGATCAGGGACAGATCACAGAAATCTGTGCTGAGGCTGGTGAGTTCGTATATGACACATCTTCAGAGCCTTCAGTATTCTATGGAGATCTCAGCGAGAGCATCGTTGCTTCCTTCAAGGAATTTGCAAAACGCTTAAGCTTTGGCGGTTCAGCTCCTAAGGATCAGAGAGTTTACTACTTCAATACTAAGGAGATCATCGGAAACAAATACGGCACTGTTAATCCAGTTCCATTCCGTGTTGTTGATACAAATATCGGTCTTGATCTTGATGCAAGCATCAAATGTCATGGTGAATACAGCTACAGGATCGTGGATCCTATCCTCTTCTACAAAAATATCTGTGGAAACGTTGAAGGTGAATTCAGAAAAGACAAGATTGATTCACAGCTAAAGAGTGAACTTTTAACAGCTCTTCAGCCAGCTTTCGCTAAGATCTCAGAGATGGGTATCCGTTACAGCGCTCTTCCAGGACACACAACAGAGATCGCTGATGCACTTAACGAAGTTCTCTCAGATAAGTGGGAAAAGGTTTACGGTATCAAGATCTCTACATTCGGTGTAAGCTCAGTTGTTGCTTCTGAAGAAGATGAAAAGACAATCAAAGAGCTTCAGAGAGCAGGCGCTCTTAGAAATCCTAATATGGCAGCTGCAACTATTGCCAGCGCTCAGGCTCAGGCAATGCAGGACGCTGCAAAGAACACAGCAACTGGTCCTATGATGGCTTTCGCTGGAATGAACATGGCTCAGCAGGCTGGTGGTATGAATGCTACTCAGCTTTTTAACGCTGGTGCTCAAAGTGCTCCTGCTGCAGGCGCATCATGGACATGCTCATGCGGAACAGCTAACAACGGAAACTTCTGCTCTAACTGCGGATCACCAAGACCTTCTGCTAGTTGGACATGTTCTTGCGGAACAACAAACACTGGTAATTTCTGCTCTAACTGCGGCAAAGCAAGAGCTTAATCTTTGATCCTAAGAGGAAAATATGGCTTTACAAGAATATGAATGCCCCGCCTGTGGCGGGGCAATGGAATTTAATCCTAAAACCCAAAAATTAAAATGTCCTTTTTGCGATTCAGAATTCGATGTAAAGGACTATGTTGCTAATCACAACTCATCCAGTACTGGACAAGCTACAGAGTCTAGCACTCCTGGTAGCGAAGAGATGTACATTTATTCCTGCGGTTCCTGTGGCGGTGAGATCCTTGCTACAGAATCCTTAGGATCTCTTAAATGCCCTTTCTGCAGTAATAACGTTGTTGTAAAAGAGAAGTTTACTGGCGAGTTCAAACCTGATTACATTATTCCATTTAAGACCACAAGAGACGATGCTATGGCGACTTATGAAAAATATGTTAAGTCCAAAAAGCTTGTTCCAAAGGTCTTTTTTGAAAAGAACCATATTGATGAGCTAAAGGGTATCTATGTTCCTTTCTGGCTCTATGATGGTGTTCAGGATTTCAATGGAACCTATGAGTGTACCAAGACAAGGTCTTGGAGTGATAGCAGATACAACTATAGAGAAACCAAGTACTACGAAGTAATCAGATCTGGTACTGAGAAATTTGAATTCGTTCCTGTTGACGGATCCAAGGAAATGCCCGATGACCTTATGGAATCTCTTGAGCCATTTGATCACAGCGCAATAGTTCCTTTTAACATGGGATATTTGGCAGGTTTCCTTGCAAACAAATACAATGTTTCTTCTGATGACTGCAAAAAGAGAGCCTTCGACAGAATGGCTGACTCTACAGCCAGTGATTTCAGAAACACTATTTCCGGCTACAGCTCAGTCAGACCAGTAAATGAACAATGCGGCACGAGAGACTCATCCTGTAAATATGCCCTTTATCCAGTTTATATACTGAATACCACCTGGAATGGCAAGAACTATCTCTTTGCCATGAATGGTCAGAGCGGCAAATTTATTGGAAATCTTCCATGGAGTCCAGCCAGAGCAGCAAAATATTATCTGGCTTTCGCAGCTGTTTTCTCTATCATTGCCTTTATTGTTCAATTTTTATTTTTGTAATGTACAGGTGAATTTACTATTATGAATAAACTCAAAAAAGTATTTCTTTTGATAATTGCACTTGTTGCGATAATATTGCCCAGCACAACAGCCTACGCAATTTCTGGTCCACTCTGGGATAGTAATACTGTTCCAACCAGTAGACAAAAGGACAGGCTTCTCGATAACGCAGATCTTTTAACAAATGAGGAAGAAGCGGACATTCTTGCAAAGCTGGATGCAGCCAGCCAAAAATACAATTCAAATATTGTGATTGTAACTGTAGACGATTATCGAGACTATGGTTCTTACGGAAGTGATCCTCAAGGATTTGCTGATGACTATTTTGACTACAATGGATTTGGTTCTGATTACAATGAAAGCGGACTTCTTTTCATGCTCAGCATGGAAGACAGATCTTGGGCTTTCAGCACTTCAGGAACAGCAATCGACGTATTTACCGATTACGGTCAGGATGAACTTATAGATACAATGCTTCCTTACCTTTCCGACGGCAGATACTATGACGCTTTCGACCATTTCATAAGCGCTACAGACAGATATTACTCCGCTTATGCAAACGGCAACGCAATTGATGTAAATAACGATCCAAAGACAGCAAAGGAAATTTTGGGTTATATACCCCTTAGTCTTATCATTGGACTTATTCTTGCACTTATTCCTGTGCTGGCTATGAAATCCCAGCTGGATACAGTGCACATGAAACCAAATGCAGCTGGATACCAGTCACATCAAGGGCTCAATATGAGGATACATGAGGACAGGTTCATCAGAAGCCATGTTTCACATACTCCAAGGCCTCAGAGCAGTAGCTCAGGCTATAGTGGCTCTAGAGGTGGTTATCATGGCGGCAGTTCCGTACATCATTCAAGCTCCGGACACTCTCATGGCGGAAGTCACGGACATTTTTGATAGATACCTGTTTTAAAAAGTACAAAATGACGATATACTAATTGTGAGATACTAGGAGATATGCTCGTGGAGATAAAGACGAAGATAAAAGCAGCTTCTTTATCAATTCTGGCAATCATCATAATTACTATAACCGTTATTGTTTTAGGAACTGCTAAGTTTAATACACCTTATGATTATCCTTTAGTTCAGCTGGATTCAGGCTGGACTATTTCTCGTGACGGCAAGTCACATCCTATAGAAAGTTTATCAACTGCAAGTATTGGTCTGGCCAATAAAGGGGATGAAATTTCCGTTAGTACCACAATACCATATATCGGAAACATCCCTCAGACCACACTTGAGTTCAGAAGCATCTTATCAACTGTAGATGTATATATTGACGACGAACTTATCTATTCTTATGGTTATGATTATACGATCAAGAACCTGATGCTTCCTAAGTTCCATCATTTCATTCCATTACCCAAACACTCAGATGGCAAAACAATAAAAATTGTTTTTACTGCAACAGAAGACAACGCCTTTTCTAGCTTCTCACCATTTTACCTTGGAAGCTACAAAGACATCTCAAACAAACTCCTTCAGCCAAACAGGCTTCCTATCGTTATAGGTAATTTCCTTTGTATGTTTGGATTTGTTCTTCTTGTTTTATCACCATTTCTTATCTTCAGTGATAATCATGACTATAGCATTATGTTTAGTGCTCTGATCTCTATTTTCATGGGCTTTTACATTCTGTGCTACAACGACATCTTATGGTACGTATCTAATAGTCCTGCTGTTTATACATTTTTGGAATATGTATCTCTTTTCCTTATTCCGCCATGTATCATAGGATTCATAATATCCACCAGGCAGGTGCGTGCACTTGGAATAGGAAAAGCACTTCTTTCAATAAATCTTGCTTTCGTCTTGATTACATTTGTATTACATGCTACAAATCTGCTCCATATCTGTCATTTTGTAACATTCTTCCACCTTTTAGTTGTGTGTGAAGCATTGTTCTTTGTAATTTCACTTGTTCACGCCATAATCACAAAGCGCAAAAAGGCTTCTGATAACAATGCAGCCTCAATGTCAGCCACCATGCTCATTGTAGGTCTCATCTGTTTTTTAACCTGTGCCATTACTGATATCATTCTTTTTAATTTGTTGAAGTACGGTTCAACAGGTGAGTCCAGCGCTACAATCAATTTCACAACTGTAGGCGCTCTTCTCTTTATGATCTGCCTGTTCCTTAACTACTTCTTCCACTGTATTGAATATATCAGTGAGCTTTCCACCAAAAAACATCTGGAAGGTCTTGCCTATTCAGATTCTCTTACAGGGCTTTCAAACAGAACAAAGTGCGAACTTGTCTTTGCTGAACTAAAAGGCGACTACACGGTCATCAGCCTTGATCTTGATTACCTTAAATATACAAACGACAACTATGGCCATCTTGAAGGCGACAAGCTGATAAGTGGCTTTGGTAATATTCTTAAAAACAGTTTTACCGATGCCTGCCTAGTAGGCAGAATGGGCGGTGACGAGTTTATTGTCATACTGCCTTACATTGACACTGAGAGAACAGAAAGAGATCTTAGCTGTATGTCTGATCTCATGGCTTATGAATCATCCCGTGAAGTGCACATCAAGTACTCTGCTTCTTGGGGATATGCAAACAGCAAGGAACGAGACCTTCTTAAGGTTGCTACACCTCAGAAAGTATACCTCCTTGCAGATTCACGTATGTATGAAATGAAAAAGAGTCATCATGATCAGTCCCTATCCAGACTGTATGATGATCTGTTAAAAAATCTTTCTGGAAAGGCTGGTGATACAAACAATGCTTAAAAAATATCGTATGCCAGCTATTTTCTCAGCTGCGCTCATAGTCTTGTTAGTTGTGGCCTGCCTCTCACTGTTAAACGTTCATCCCAAAAAGGAATATGCTCACCTTGAGAACGGCTGGTGTGTGACAATTGATGAGGACTACTTTACCGGAAAAAACATTGAACAGTTATACCAGCTTCATTCCGGTAAGCTATATAGAGGTGATGTGATAACTGTATCTACTATCTTGCCTAATATAGGATATCTTGAATTTCCAGCAATACTTTATAAGAGCAAGTACACTACTCTAAATTGTTATCTTGATAATGAACTGATCTATTCATTTGGAAATGAAAACTATGAAAACGGTGATTTTATTGGAAGGCTTTACCATATCATTCCTCTACCAAGAGAGTATGCCGGCAAGACTCTGACATTCCATATGACTGTTACTGAAAACGATCCTGTCACCGACCTCGAAGCTCCTGTTCTTGGAAATCAGGCAGATATTGAAGGTCAGCTTATCCATACAAACATGTTTGTAATATCAACAGGAATATTCATGTTTGTATTTGGCGTCATCTTCCTGTTTGTTTCACTGATCTTTGCTTATGTTATTCCATCTATAACAGCTCAGATAGTGGAGTCTCTTTTATGCATGAATCTTGGAGCATGGCTCCTAAGTTACTATAACCTTTTCAACCTGTTCTATTACACACCACTTGAGACACAGATTGAATACTTTACGCTTTATCTCATTGTGCCTTACTGCTACCTTATACTTTTCTGTATTCAGAATGTGGAGAAAAAGACTATATTCCTTACTGTAGCAGCCCTTAGTTCGGCACAGGTTTTAATACAGCTGATCCTACAAGTTACTATCAACATACACCTGAGAGAAACTCTTGCTATATACCATGCAAACGCCCTGATCGGTTTTGGCTTTATTATTTATTTTGCCCGCAAGAATATTATGAACAAGAATACTCCAGCATCGACTGTAGTACAGATGATTGGGCTAACTGCCTTTTCTATAGCTCTTTTGACCCACCTGTTCTTCTACATACTTGATAAGGCTCACATCAGAACTGGCTCTTTGCTCAGAAATACTACCATCTGCGCCGGTTGCCTGTTACTTGCCACAAGCATGCTAGCTAACTATTTCCTTTATATCACCAAGTCTTATGCCGAGCGGAGAGAGTCTGCATCACTGTCCCATCTTGCTTATGCTGATGGTCTTACAGATCTTCCAAACAGAGCCATGGCTGACAAGATGTTAAAAGAGCTTTCTAATGTAGAAACAGACTATTGCATAATTAGTATTGATCTAAATGGATTAAAAACTGTAAACGATAAATTCGGTCATCCTTCCGGAGACCGCTACATCAAAGACTTTGCCAAGGTTCTTACAAGCACCTTTGGTGAAGAAGATTTCATAGGAAGAATTGGAGGAGACGAATTTGTAGTCATCATTAAAGACTCCTCTTCCAAAGACATTATCTCAATGATAGAAAGGATGAACAGCGCTCTAAATGTCATGAACGCCATTTATCCTGAATATCACCGAAGCGCTGCTGCGGGATTTGCGTTCCTTCATGAAATACCAGTTAATGACTCTCACGAAGTATACCTTCTTGCAGATCAGCGAATGTATGAACAAAAGAGACAGATGCACGAAAAACTCGGCATCAATGTAAGACTCTAAATTAACCTTTAATAAGCTCTGAATTCCTGAGGGTGCAGTATTCTGCGCCCTCCTCTTCATATACATCAAAAACTCCCTGTACAACTACAGTATCACCTTCTGTTGGGTAATCATCCGGATATGAATAATCGCTTGTAAGCTCAAACTCAACTCCCTGAGAACAGCACTGGGTTGCATCCATGATAAAGCAAGCCAGATATCTTTTACCTGTTGCCTGGTCGAAGTATTCTGTATATATGCCTTCCATTCTAATGGTCTTGCCAATAAAGTTCTCCGGATAAAACATCATGTTGTAGACCTGACTGTAGACCATAGTCTTTGAAAGAGATGTGAGGTCTACATCCACTCCGTCAATGCTGCTGAGCATCACGCTACTGTCTACCTCTTCTGGTAATGGAATAGATGAAGTAGATGCTGACGCACTTGTCTTTTCTTCTAATACATCGCTTACTGAAGACGGACTTGAGACAACCTTTTTGGGCTCATTTGAAGTCTCTTTTTCCTCGCTTCCGCAGGCGTTAATTGACATTGTCATAGACGCTAACGCCAACAAAATTGCAAATTTCTTGATCACTTTTTTCTTCATGCTCTTCCTCCCACAAGCTTTCCAGCAAGATAGCAGATTGCAAATGCTACCACATTTGCTGCCACAATCGTAGATCCAACTGGTGTTCCGGCAAGGATCGATATTATGATTCCCGTAAAAGCGCACACTACAGAAAGAATTGCAGCGCATACAGTAACTTTCAAAAAGCTCTTAAATATGCTCATAGCTGACAAAGCGGGAAAGATCACAAGGGCTGAGATAAGCAGTGATCCCACAAGATTCATTGCAAGCACTATTATCACTGCGATCATTACCGCGATCAAAAGGTTGTATCTTTTGGTATTAGTTCCAGTTGCTGATGCAAAATTCTCATCAAAGGTAACAGCAAATATCTTGTTATAGAGAAAAACAAAAACAACAACCACAATGATAGAAAGCACCACGCAGATAACAACCTCTTCCAATGTAAGAGTCAGGATCGATGTGGAACCAAAAAGCGTACTACACACATCACCTGTTAGATTCGAAGATGTTGAAAAGATGTTCATAAGGAGATAACCAAATGCTAGTGCCCCTACAGAAATCATGGCTATCGCAGCATCACCCTTTATCCTAGCATTTTCGCCGGTTCTCAAAAGAAGTACTGCGCTTATTATAGTAATAGGCAGTATCAAAGCCATCTGATCAGCCATCTTAAGAACGCTCGCTATTGCCATTGCTCCAAAGGCAACATGTGAAAGTCCATCTCCGATATAAGAAAACCTTTTAAGCACTAGCGTAACTCCTAGGAGAGACGAAGACAGTGCGATGAGAACGCCAACTATTACGGCGTATCTAACAAATGGATATTGAAAATAAAATATAAGTTTTTCTATCATTTGTTTTCACCATCCTTCTGACTTAAAAAGAATCTTCCTTCATCACTTTCCAAGTACTCTTCCTTACTTCCAAAAAATATCTCTTTTCCTATGTGGAGGATCTTAGTGGCATACTTAACTGCTGCCCCTATATCATGGGAGATCATGATTATAGTGATACCGCTGTCATTAAGTTTTTTTATCACCTCATACATTTCAAGTGTCACCTTAGGATCAAGTCCTGCCACGGGCTCATCAAGTAAAAGAACCTTTCTGGTAGCGCAAAGAGCTCTTGCAAGAAGGACTCTTTGCTGCTGTCCACCAGACAACTCTCTATAGCAGCGGTCTTTAAATTCTGTAATTCCCATGCGGTCCATATTTTTTCTGGCAATTTCTTTTTCTTTTTTGCTATAAAAAGGTCTAAGGCCCATTTGTCCCTGACATCCGGATATCACTATCTCTTTTACCGAGGCAGGAAAATCCTTCTGGATGACTGTCTGCTGAGGAAGATATCCTATCTCTTTTGATAAAAGGCCATCACCAACAAGGACCTCTCCTTTTAACGGCTTTTGAAGTTGCAAGATGGTCTTCATAAGGGTACTTTTACCGGAACCGTTTTCTCCTACTATGCAGAGATAGTCCCCTGCTTCTACTGTGAAATTCAGTCCATCCACAACTGTCATATTTTCATATCCAAGGGATAGATCCTTAATTGTTAGTAATGACATTTTTCCCTCCTAGCCCTTTATTTAAGAGCTTCCTTTAATACCTCAAGATTACCCTCCATAACTGAAAGGTAAGTTGTTCCGTTTGCCACATCCTCAGATGTTGTAGCCTGCATAGAATCAAGTGTTAAGATGTTCTGATCCTTAGTCTTTGTGTTGTCTCTGATAGTCTCTGCAATCTTATGATCCTTACCTTCAATTGTCATGATGCTTGAAAGTGAAAGCTCATCAACCTTTCCGGCAAGGAACGTGATAGTCTCAAAGCTGGCTTCTGTCTCAGCTGAGCATCCAACAAAGGCTGCATAATAGCTAAGGCCGTAATCATCAACCATATATCTGAATGGAAATCTGTCCCCGAATAAAAGAGTCTTTGTAGAAGCTCCATCAACAGCTTCTTTATACTGCTCATTAAGATCACTTAACTTTTTGCTGTACTCAACAAAGTTCTTATCGTAAACGTCCTTATTGGCTGGATCAACGCTTACCAAGGCCTCTGTGATCTTGTTGCAGATCTTTTCAGCATTGCTAAGTGAGAGCCAAACATGTTCGTCATACTCAATCTCTTCCTCTTCAGAATCGCCGTCTTCACCTTCTTCATCTTCAGCCTCCATTCCCTCTACAACCTCTTCTTCCTTGATCTCGTCTGAGAGAACATCGAGAAGATCTATTACGACCATATCCTTATTAGTAGCTTCCTTGAGTGCATCATCAACCCACTCATCTGACTCGCCGCCAACGTAAATAAATATGTCACAGGTTGAGATCTTCATGATATCTTCAGCTGTTGGCTGATAGCTGTGAAGATCTACGCCGTTATCAAGAAGCATAGTAACTTCTGCTGCGTCGCTATTCTCACCAAGAATAGACATAACCCAGTCGTATTCTGGGAAGATAGTTGTTACGATCTGAAGCTTATCGTTAGCGGCCTCTGAGTTTACCGTTGCTGTATTTCCGCATGCACAAAGAAGGCTTACCATCATGATGGCAGCGCAAAAAATAGAAATATACTTTCTCATAATATTCCTCCGAAAAATATTAAATTGTCTGTTTGATTTTTGGAAAAAAGATCTGGAATAATGAGGAACTTAATTATTTAGACGTACCTTGAAAGATACTAAAGTGTTAGATAAAAAGTCACCTTTAAATGACTGAACAGTTTTGGAAACAGCAAAGATAACTGCAGCGATAGCGGTAAAAAGAATTACGCCTGTACTGATCTGATTAACAAATGCTTCGCACTCAGCAATACACTGACAGATAGGGCACTCCTCACCAGTACAGTTATGATGATACTCGTTTGCAATATAAATGTGAGAAAAGAGCATGCCAATTAAAAGCATTGCACCAACAAAAGCTGCAATACCGCTGCGCATATAGTTTTGCTTCTTATCTGCGCTATGCATGTTTATCTCCCTTCTTCTATCTTTGTCTGATTCTTATTTTACTATAACAGATGTGTCAAGCCTTCTTCGTGATATAATACATACGCGAGGTAAACCTATGAAAAAGATACTTGAGCTATTTTTGACTTTCATGAAAATAGGCGGATTCACATTTGGCGGTGGTTACGCCATGATTCCTCTTATTCAAAGGGAAGTCGTACAAAATAAAAAATGGATAAAAGAAGGAGACATCCTAGAAATCGTGGCTATCGCAGAATCAACGCCTGGCCCTATTGCCATAAATGCCGCTACCTTTGTAGGCTACAAAGTTGCAGGTTTTGCTGGCGCTATTGCAGCAACAATTGGAGTTGTATTTCCTTCTTTTTTGATAATTCTTATCATCTCTTATGTGTTAAAAGAGTTTGAGAGCTTCAAAGGTGTTCAGTATGCATTTTACGGAATACGTGCTGGCGTCCTTGCTCTTATTATCAAAGCTCTTTTTAACATGTACAAGCAGTGCCCTAAAAATCTCTATGCTTACATCATTATGGGAACAGCCTTCATTTTGGCAGCTTTCCTCCATGTAAGCGTTTTGATCGTGATCATAGCCTGTGCTCTCTTTGGACTTATTACTTATCTTGCAGATGAAAGGAGGGCTAAATAATGGATCTTTTAATCCTGTTTTGGACCTTCTTTAAGATTGGTGCTTTTACCTTTGGAGGTGGATACGCCATGCTTCCTCTTATTCAGGAAGAAGTCATTAAGAATAACTGGCTTGATGCCAAGGCGCTTATTGATTTCATTGCTGTAAGTGAGAGTACTCCTGGTCCTTTTGCAGTAAACATCTCAACCTACGTTGGAAGGGAAGTTGCTGGAATTCCTGGTTCTATCTGCGCAACCTTGGGCGTTACTCTTCCATCATTTATCATCATTTTGATAGTAGCGAAGTGCTTTGAAAAATTTAAATCAAGTAAGATCGTAAAGGGATGTATGAGCGGCCTTAAGCCTGCTGTAGTGGGACTTATTGGAACTGCAGTTATCTCTGTTTCCAAGACAGTTTTTATCCCTGATGGATTTAGTCTTGCTATCTTTTCTGATATAGGCTTTTATGTATCAGCAGTGATCTTCATCATATGCCTTATCCTTGCATTAAAAAAGCTACACCCAATCCTGATAATATGCTTATCAGCTGTACTGGGTATAGCTTGTGGATACTTATTGTGATCATAGGGATGTCAGCTTTACGCTGGCATCTTTTTTAATCTGTGCACACATCTGCGTAAGATACTCTTACTACCTTCTCAAGGTCTTTTACTGCAACTTCTACCTGATAGCCAACCTTACCTGCAGAGAAAAAGATCTCTTCAAAATTCTTTGCAGTTTCATGAATAGTAGTTGGGAATGACTTCTTCATTCCAATTGGAGAACATCCTCCATGCACATATCCTGTAAGCGGCAAAAGTTCTTTTTGTGGGATCATCGAAATTGACTTCTCAGATACAGCTTTTGCTGCTTTTTTAAGATCAAGCTCTCTCTTAACAGGGATCACAAACACATAATACTGATTGGACTTGCCTTGTGTCACTAAGGTCTTAAAGACCTTGTCTGCATCCTCTCCAAGAACTGCCGCTATCTCTTCACCAGACATTGTAGCATCTGGTTCATACATGTGGCTCTTGTAGTTTATCTTCTTGCCGTCAAGAACTCTCATTACATTTGTCTTATCATCTTTTGCCATTGTTACTGCCTTTCTACTTCTAAAAAATTATATATCAAACAGACTCATCTGCTGGTACTTTTCTGGAAATTCGCTCATATACTTAAAGCAATCATCGGGCTTTGACATCATGCCGTGTTCATTACAGAAACCATGAAATAGTGCCATCAGTTCTTTTGCTCTAGGACTTGGAAGCTCATAGGAATTGCCATACTCATTTATATATTTGTGCTTAAGGCCTGGGAAATGCTTATCAAGAGCTTCATAGTAATACTCTCTGTCACCTTCCCTAAGGGTTAATCCCATGCCAAAATCTATGATTCCCTTAACTCCAACTCTGGCGCACTCTTCAAGTATAGACCTAATACTCTCTTCTGTGTCATTTATGAATGGCAAGATTGGACACAGCCACACAATAGTTGGAATGCCTCTCTCCTGCATCTTGGCAAGAACTTCTATACGCCTCTTGGTATTGCAGACATTGGGTTCTATTATCTTACAAAGCTCATCATCATAGGTCGTAAGAGTCATCTGCACTACGCATTTAGTGGCTTTATTGATATCATCCAAAAGATCTATATCACGAAGAATTCTGTCTGACTTGGTCTGAATCGCAAGGCCAAAGCCGTATTGATAAATTATCTCAAGACATCTTCTAGTAAGCCCTAGCTGCTCCTCACAGTGCATATACGGATCAGACATAGCGCCAGTTCCTATCATACACTTTTTTCTCTTGGACTTAAGAGCCCTTTCAAGGAGCTCTGGTGCATTCTGCTTAACCTCAATATCTTCGAACTCATGAGTAAACTGGTAGCATTTACTTCTGCTGTCACAATAAATACAGCCATGAGTACATCCTCTGTAGATGTTCATGCCTACTTGCCCATTGTTTCCAGTTAAAATACCTTTTGCGTCAACAAAATGCATTCTGCACCCTCATAAGTATAATCCGTCTTTCTTGCCCATAATTATAACAATAATTTCTTCATCTGTTCTAGGCTCTTTTTAAGTGGTATTGTAATATACAAATGTGATGAACAAATGAAGGTGATACCAATATGGAAAACTTAGTCTTTAGCTTAAACGCCACACTGCCTATATTTTCCCTTATGATCTTGGGATATATATTTAATAAAATTGGACTTATAGATGACAAAGCAGCATCTTGGATGAACAAATTTGTTTTTAAAGTAGCTCTTCCTGTCTTGTTATTTGAAGATCTTGCTACTCAAGATTTTGCAGGAACTTGGGACGGTAAATTTGTCCTTTTCTGCTTTGTTGTTACTATAATTAGCATTGCAGGAATATATCTTTTATCTCGCGTACTCATCAAGGATACTGGTAAAAGAGGTGAATTCGTGCAGGGAGCATATAGAAGTAGCGCCGCCCTTCTTGGAATTGCCTTTATACACAACATTTATGGCGAAGCTAGCTCCGGCATGGCTCCACTCATGATACTTGGTAGTGTTCCTCTTTATAATATTTTTGCTATAACAATTCTTATGTTTACTGCTGAAGATAACGGAAATGAAAAAGACTCAAAGAAAATATTTAAGAAAACTGCTAAAGGAATTCTCACAAATCCTATAATTCTAGGTATTGTTGTAGGTCTTTTGTGGTCACTTATTCAAATTCCTATGCCTAAGATAGGTGAATCAATTATAAATAATCTAGCAAAGCTCGCTACTCCTCTAGGACTTATGTCTATGGGAGCAACTTTTGATTTTAAAAAGGCAGCAAAGGATGTAAAACCAGCTCTTGCTGCTACATTTATCAAGTTGTTCTTACTAGTTGCTATCTTTATTCCGGTTGCTGTAAGCTTCGGATTTAGAGGTGAACAGATTGTAGCACTTCTTGTAATGCTTGGCTCTGCCACAACTGTAAGCTGTTTTATAATGGCTAAGAGCATGGGCCATGAAGGAACACTTAGTAGTAGCATCATCATGATGACAACCTTTGGGTGTTCCTTCTCTCTGGCCTTTTGGCTCTTTATGTTAAAAACATTTGGGATAATTTAATTCTTCTTTTTTACGGGAATGCAGATCTCACTGACATAATCCTGTGATGTTGGATCACCTGGAAGATAATTTTCCAGATCCACGTCAGGAATAAGCTCATACTCTGCAACAGGAAGCCACTCTTTATAGATTCTCTCCCACATTGTCTGAATTGCATCTGGAGATGGTCCAACGCATTTAAAGATTGCCCAGTCATACTCAGGAACGTGGATTATTTCAAATCCTTCTGGCACACCCTTTACATCTGATGCCTTACAGCCAATTCCATATTTAAAAACATTTCCATTAGTCTTGTTCTGAGTGCAAACTCCAAGATAACTTGGCACCTTGCTATATTCTTTGTTTGCAAAGTACTCATTCCAAAAAGCTGGAATCTCCTTCTCACTTGTCTCAGCATTAAAATCCTTTGCGTGCACAAGCAGATCCATTGACTCCCATTTTTCAATTTTGTATTCCATGATACTACCTCCTTCAATTGTTATCCGGACGGTATACCTGCTCATGAACTGAATAGGCTCTCCCTTTTTGGCCTGCGCAGGTGAAACACCATGAAACCTTGTGAAAGCCTTAGTAAAGCTTTCTGGTGAATCGTAACCATATTTAAGTGCAATATCAATAACCTTCTCACTTCCTTTTGCCAGTTCAGATCCCGCCTGAGATAATCTTCTTTTTCTCAGATACTCCGCTGGAGTCATTCCTGTCAGTATAGTGAACGCTCTCTGGAAATGAAATGCAGACAGATTAACACTCTTTGCTATATCCGCAAGTGTAACTTCATTAGTCAGGTTCTGCTCCATATATTCTATTGCATCATTGATCGTCCTTACCCAATCCATCGGTATCCCTCCTTTCACTATTGATTCTAAGGTTATATCTAAATACAATCCTGTCTTTTATTGCTTAATTCTGTCGGATAGTTTTCAAACCATTCTTTCTGATATTATCTAGTTCCTCTGCCTTCATACAGCCACTCTGATATAGTCTTAAATATTCCTTGGATACATCTGAATCAAAGATCAACACATCGTCTGAATTGATAGTCACATCTACGCCTTCATGATATAGCTCAACAATAGGATGTGTCTTTAAATCAGCCACTCTTCCCAAAAGGTAATTACTAGATGGCGTGATATTCAGCCTGATATGATTATCTACAAGAAAACGTATAACTGAAGGATCACTCACAGCTGCAATTCCATGCTGCACCTCTTCAAGCTCAAGTTCCTCCACAGCTCGTCTAACATCTTCTGCTGTTCCCCACTCACCAACATGTGCTTTAAGTCTTAAACCTTCCGCCTTGGCTCTGCGATAAATTGATTTGAAGTTTTCTATTGGCTGCGCCAATTCATCTCCATATAGATCAATTGAATAAAAAGCTTTACATCCCCAGAAATGAGATAAGCAATCCTCTAAATATGCTATATCACAGTGCCTAGAAATTCCTATCTGAAGTCTCAGTTCAATATCTGGAGCAATTTCTTTACGCGCAGTTTCAAACGCTTCCACAAGCTCATCTATGTCTCCATGGAAAAACTCTCCAAGTCCCCATACATCTTCGCCAATTTCAAGGATGCTTACTCCATCCTCTTTTGCCTGCTCAAACGTTGCTCTTATGAGCATCTTACGTCCTTCAGTTGAATTAAAATAATCCCCTATATTCTCCGCATTCCAGGCATGCATCTCATCCATTGAATTAAGTGGATTAGTTATTGGCTGTATATCTCTTCCAGTCTTTTCTAACAAGAACCTTCTACTTCCACCTAGTACAAAGTGATTGTGAAGATCGGCTTTAGGGCATTCCCTGATAGCCTCGAGATTTCCTTGTTTTAATGCCTCTACAAAATCCATTCTGTCTCCTATTCTAAAAAACGGTAGTGAATTAAATTATTCACTACCGTTATATTTTACTCCAGCTTGCTAACTAAACCTGTGTCTTAAACATTTTTGTTAGGGTTTTCTGTTACGATTTGACTTCATTTGGTTTCAGCTGTCCATATCACGTGGACTGTATCAGCTAATGTTATCAACACCAATCTAAACTAATCCTAGATGCTTCTCAACCAAAGAAACTGTTTCTTCTACGCTTCTTTTGGTGTCTCGCTCAATCCAGAAATAGTTTCCTGCCTTTATTTGCGCATATTTTTCTGCATTAAGCGAATATAGAGTTTCATTACAAGTTCTTTTCGCACTTTCAAAATCAGTCGCACTGTGTATATAATCACTGAACCCCTGATGATCCGGTCTATTGCAGTAATCGTCAACCAAATCGGTAGGTTCTTTGATCATAAAAACTACTCTTGATGGATCTGACAATAAATCAGCCTGTTCTACTGTCAAATGGCAATCGCAAATGACCTTTGTATTTTTAGAAAGTCTGATCAAATCTAACACCACAAAATCAAGTTGTTCGCGAGTATTAGAGACCAGCCAATTCCGATACTCTTCAACAGACCTTCCAAAAAATTCGTCAGCATCTGTAAAAGCCATATTCATAGCAGGCTGATGCTCAGCATTTGACAGCAACTGATGACTTGGGAACATCTCATCAATGTCATAAACTTGAATACCATATTTTTTTCCTAATGCTCTTGATACGGTAGTTTTTCCTCCGCATGGTGTTCCGGTGATAAAATATACGTTTTTTAAATACTCTTTAATTACATTATCTTGAAATATCATAATGCTTCTCCTTTATTTATTAGTATGCTTTTTATGTACTTTATAAGCATGAAACTAATAATAAAGTCTCATGCTATCAGATATTTCTTAATCTCAAAAATGCCACCATAGTAGTATTCTCCCTTCATTATCATTAAATAATATGTCTATTGTAGATAATCACTATCTAAATATAGATATCACGTTTCTCTTAAGCTCGCAATCTGATTCACCATATATTTGGCATAATCCCCTGCAAGATTCGTATCATAAGATATATTTCTATCCTCTGCATATTCTATCAAGGCATCTTGTATCAGACTATGATATCTTTCATGAGCATGGTTCAGTGCCCATGCTGTCGGCGTAAGTAATATCCTCTATCAGTCCCATTCCGTCAAGCATTTCATACTTCAGTGTTTCAAGAAAACCAATTATTTTCTCTCATCCTTTACAAAATGCTTTATTCCGTCTACTGTGTGTAACAGTTCTTCTCTGAAGAACTCCGGATAATACTTAATCGGATCATTCACATCTATCCATCGCAAAAATTCCTCATGATCATCTTCAGTCATGCTCATGCAAACAGGCTCAAAATCATCTGGCACCTTCATATAGTAAAAATATGAAACCTCATAAACTAGTTTACCAAGATTTGATTCGGCATCACCATAAAAATAATTCTCATGAATAAAGCCTAACCGAGCAACCTCCAGCTTAACACCGGTTTCCTCAAAAACTTCTCGTACTACCGCTTCTTCGGAAGTTTCTCCAAACTTGATGCGTCCACCGACGGAATACAGATACTCAGTCCGATTGTTACCTACCATCAATATTTTTCCGTTCTTCATAATAATTGCTCCAACGCGAAGATTGATCAAACCCTCTTCGCAAGGAACTGTCATATCTCTATCCATAATGTGCCTATCGCTTGTCCTTTATCTATATAATGATTTTCAAAATATAATTCTTTTACTGTTTTCTATCTGGCTGACAAGTTTTTCGAAGAACTGTATGTAGAAAGACAGGCGGGATCTCCAAAGTTCCTCTGCTGCTTTCGTTCCCAAAGGCATATCTATGATCTCATGAAGCTTTTCAAGACGCTTTTGGGCGTAATCTCGTTTTTGTTCGTATTCCATTCCAAGAAAGCCGTCATGACTGAGAATCTCGTGAATGCGGTAAACATCAAAGCGATCGATATTGTCAGCATCACCCACAGAAAGCGCAAAAGGCGTTCTTTCTCCTTCAAAATCTGCTTTGTCATCTACATGAATAGCTATTCCATAGCAGATATCATTTATTCGATCTTCTGACAGGCCCAGCCCCGTGAGAAATGGGCGAGCCAGTTGCGCTGCCCGTCTTCCATGTTCGATCCAGCCGTTCTCTCCGAAATCCTCACAATACGAAATGTCGTGAAGCAAGCAGGCTATTAACATCTCCGTTTCATCAAATCCTTCTTTTCTCGCAATCTCAAGACCTATATTGGCCACCCTGTAGGTATGATCTAACCGATAATTTTTGCCCGCTAAATGCTCCTCAGCGTTCAGATATAAAGAATCCTCAAAAGTCTTTTTCAAAAAAACTTCAGTTTGCTCTATTAGCTTATGTTTTAACATATACCGTCCCTCATATCAGTTCTTCAATAAAATTAAGCATCCTCTGTGTTGCCTGTTTATTGCGAGGCATTGAGCGTAGTTCTTCTGCCGTAACCCATTTATATGCCGATGTTTCACCTTCCTGCAATACCACACTGGTTTTATCAGCATCTGTCTCGCTCATTCGTCACCCATGTTTTCAGAAAATGCTTACCGCGTTTTCATCCATTTCTTTCACAATACTGAAATATTTGAAACTATTATCCGCTTCCTGCCGGTCAAAAAGAAAACCGTTTTGTTCCGCCACCCACCTGGATGTATCATAAAACAGCCTACTCATCGTTTCCACAGATTTCCACATATTGTTTATATCAGCGTCGCAATATGTGTCCAAATACTTCTTCCATTCTTCCGCGGAGAGCCATTTATACATATACTTCCCCGATTTTCCGATGCTGACGGAATAACCTGTCAGCTCTCCTATTTTCCAGGAAAGCATCTTTTCAAGCTCCTTTCTAACCACGAAGTTCAGCATATCCTGTGCATATGTCACTTCTTTTCTCCAAAGGCCCTTTGCGATATTGTTAAGGCACCACCAGAATTCGTTGCAGACGGCCGCATACTGTTCCTTTGACGGCCGATGGACTAAATAAGTTTCTTCCGATGCCTCGGGAATCTCAGGAAGAATTCCGTCTTTATCCAGCAGGATCTTGCATAAGCTGTCTTCCTTAACGTTTTCCTTTGCATGTGAAATCGATTTAACTGTAAGATCCAGCCTGTTTCCGTCCGTAAATATCATCAGCCAGCCATAGGAGTTTTCTTTGTCACTTGGATAATCCGGATGTTCGTCCGGGTACTGCATAAACAGTATATCCCCGAATCGCCTGATCCACTCCTTGTCCCGAATAAAGGATCCGGTTTCTTCTACGACATAAACAATGTCATAATCCTGAAAAATATCCTTTGGAGCATTGGGATTGGTTCTTGATCCGTTCATATAAACGGCACGGATCCTGGCATCTTCCTTCGCTGTACGCAGGATCAGTTCCATCATTTCTTTCTCTGTACGCATTTATATTATACCCCGCATTATTGATTGATAAGTCTTAGGCATTTCTTTCATCATTAATAACATGAATCAGTGATTCGCCCTCAATTACTCCCTTTAGCTCGGTCTTCAAAAATGCCGGACGAATGTCGTTGTTTGAAAGCTCATCGAGAGCAACCCATTCCAGTTTCTCGTCATCATCAGTTGAAGTTTCAAATATAGCCTCCTTGGGCATATCCATTAAATAGTAATACTCTAACTCATGACAATCTTTGCCATCAATTGCTCCTCCCACGCCACGAAAGAAGTTCTCGCATATTATAGCAATACGTCTTGCTGTACATTTCACACCTGTTTCCTCGTATGTTTCTCTTTCAACGCAAGACTTGGAATCCTCTCCCATATGAACGCCACCACCGATCATATAATAGTATCCGCCAAATTTTGACTTCACAAACAGCATCTTATTATCGCGAACAATAATAGCTCCGGTCCTATACCTAAACCAATAATTGTCCTTTTCCATGCCACAATCAAAATACTTCGGAATTCTCACAAAAAAGTGCCCATCATCCTCCCCGACAACTTTTCCACCATTCTTTTGCATGACCTTCTGTGAGGCGATATTATCTTTATTTACCCGGAGATATATCTCGTCCTCCGGTATTATTTTCCTTGCCTCCTGAAGAGTTAGTTTAAGGCCCGCTGTGGCATAACCTTTTCCCCGTTCATCTCTTCTGATGCTATAACCTATATGGCCTGCGCCGCTCTTAAGTGCTTCTGTGAGATGATGCCTGATACGGAATTCTCCAACCAAACGACCTTCATCCCATAGATAATAGTATGTTTCCGGCACAAACCAGTCAGGCATATTAACCGGGTGTTCATAAGAAATCAACGTCGGTAAAACCTTCTCGATATAATCATCGTAAGAAACTCCGTTATACGGATTTGTTAAACCATTTTCATCTGTTGGAAGTGCTGTAGTGTATTCCCACTGAGCTTTAGCATCATTCTTGTTTATTTTCCTCAGTTCCATGTTTTCAGTCCTTTCTTGCAATCGCAGTGAACTCACCCGGGAGTTTTTCATTCTCCCATGAAGGATGTTCATCAAAACGCTCCAAAGTAAATCCGCTCCCGATGATAGAATTGATGATCTCGCTGATGGTGTACTTCCTGTAATGGCATTTCGGGATCTGCTTACGGATCTCCTCATCGTAAAATCTTGCGTGCGCCATCTCACCTTCAAAGATATCTGTTGAGAAATAACTCATGGTTGGCTGCTGCAGCCCCAGGATATCCGAAATCTTGGTAAAAGGATGGAAGTCGCTGCAGATCATCTTTCCACCAGGTTTAAGCAATCCGTTCATAACATTCATAAAAGCATTTATATCGTGGAAATAATGAAGGATCCCACCTTCCATGAATACGACATCAAAGAAACCGGCGTACCGATCCATATCAATTTCCATGATGTCGCAGACTTCATATTCGATCTTCACGCCTGCAACTTCAGCGGTTTCCATGGCATATTTCTTATTGGCTTCCGAAATATCAAATACAGTCACCTCCGCGCCCAAGAGAGCCAGTGGAATTGCTTTCTTGCCGCATGATCCGCAGATATTGGCAACTTTGATACCATCAAAAGAATCAAAGTAGCTTGCGAACTGCTTCAGCATCTTCCTGGGATTTTCTTTGTCCTTCGCGGCTCTTTCCTCCGGCGTTCCTGCAGTCCTAACCCAGAACTCGTAAGCATCAAACTCCCAAGCTTTCTTATGTTGTTTACTGTATTCTTCCAAAAATATTATCCTCCCGTCTTTTTATATGGATATTTATCTCTCAAGTTGAATTGCGCCATAACCTGCTAAACTAGTGTAGCTGTTTTTATATTTCTCGACTATATTGATTAGATATGATTTGTAATCTAAAAGGCGGAAGAAGGCGTCGATGGGGTTCCATCGACAACTGATGACAACGCAGTAGATTCAAATTATAGCAAGCATATAGTCGAGTTAATATAAAACAGCTACACTAGATATTCTTTAATCATAGCCTTTATTATATTAGAACTGATGGCATGTTGAGAAGTCTCAAATGTCATGATCATATTTTTCCCCAGAAAATATCCACTTTGCTCATATGCCTCTATCTTAACTACATTCTTGTTTGCATAAGCTATGTTATCCATCATTCCAAAATGTTCCCAGATATATTCCTTTCTAGTTCTGATATTAAGGCATGTAAAATCTGGTCTTACTGCTCCCATGCCCTTAAGTGCAAGTGGGTATTCATACCTGTATGGAATGCCACTTTGTTCCAGCATATTGGCTATTATCAGCTCAGATTTTGATCTTACCCTTATTCCATTGTTTGAAAAAAACTCTGTAACACTTTCATTAATTCCCATAGGCTCGTAGATTTCTTTTTTCCAATTCTCAACATATATATCCAAAGGTTCAATGATCGGTGTAACAAGCTTTTTCCTTGCATCTGCCATGCCCATATACACATTTTCAAGTGACTTTATATCATAGAGCTTTAAAAACCCCAAAATATCATTTCTGATTTTTACAAGTTTCTTTTTAAGTAGCATTTCATAATCTCGCTGTGCCACCTTCTTCAGTTTGTCCATTTCTTCGATTCTCGCATACTTCCGCTTTTGTGCGAGCTTGTCTACCCAGTAATACTGGTCTTTCCCGTTACTCTTACTTATTGCAATACCACAATTGCTCAAGCTTTTTACCCTTAACGCATTCTTATCAATTTGGGTTATTAGAGCATCTATCTCCTGTATTTGTTTTTCCAATTTTTCCTTGTAATCCTGCATCACCAAACTCCTTTTTCAATTCTACGTGCCCCCGCTTTATCTTTTGACTGTTATCACGTAGTGCCACAATGATACATCAGGCATTCTACGTGATACCCCTTATTAACCAGCCCTTTCTCACGTAATTTTTCCAGATATCTACTTATTTCTACGTGGACCACAAGAATCAAGAACAACACCTCACGTAGATGCCATAAATATCATGCATGTCACTACGCGAATAGTAGCTCAAAAAAGCCACTACTCACGTAAGCCGTCTTCTTTTGCCCCTTCTTTATCTATTATTTTGGGATTTACCAAGCTGTCCCAGAAAGAACAGCCATTTCAAAACGAACTTTGAAAAAACTATCTTGAAATACAAATGACAATATATAACAACTCAGAAAAAAAGTAAATAAATTTCTAACCGTATTGATTCCCATACGGTTATGCCTTAAGGATAAGACTCTGACGAATTCAGCCAGTATAACAACAAAGTCCCAGAAGCGCATAGGCGCTTCTGGAGCTTAATTCATTAACGTATATTATTTTATTCCAACTCTACAGTTCCTGGTGGCTTACTTGTGAGGTCGTACATTACGCGGTTAACGCCCTTTACCTCGTTGATGATACGGCTCATAACTTTCTGAAGGACTTCGAAAGGAATCTCAGAAGCCTCAGCTGTCATGAAGTCTATAGTTTCAACAGCGCGGAGTACGATCGCATAGTCGTATGTACGCTCATCGCCCATAACACCAACTGATCTCATGTTTGAAAGAGCTGCAAAATACTGATCAGGTAATTTCTTAAGTCCTGCTGCCGCAAGCTCTTCTCTATAGATAAAGTCTGCATCCTGAACAATGCGAACCTTCTCTGCATTTACTTCACCGATGATACGGATGCCAAGACCAGGTCCTGGGAATGGCTGACGGAATACCAGGTACTCAGGAAGTCCAAGCTCAAGTCCAGCCTTTCTAACTTCATCCTTGAAAAGTGAACGAAGAGGCTCGATGATTTCTTTGAAATCAACATAGTCAGGAAGTCCGCCAACATTGTGGTGAGACTTGATAACAACTGACTCTCCGCCAAGTCCTGACTCAACAACGTCAGGATAGATAGTTCCCTGTGCAAGGAAGTCTACTGTACCAATCTTCTTGGCCTCTTCCTCAAATACACGGATGAACTCTTCGCCGATGATCTTACGCTTTCTCTCAGGCTCTTCTACTCCCTTAAGCTTAGCATAATATCTTTCGGCCGCATTAACGCGAACAAAATTGATATCGAAATTACCATTTGGTCCAAATACGCTCTCGACCTCATCGCCCTCGTTCTTACGAAGAAGACCATGATCCACGAATACGCAGGTAAGCTGCTTACCAATTGCCTTAGCAAGAAGTGCCGCAAGAACTGATGAATCAACACCGCCAGAAAGAGCAAGCAAAACCTTGCCATCTCCAACTTTCTCGCGAATCTCCTTGATCGTATTTTCAACGAAGGAATCCATGCGCCATGAACCAGAAGTAGCGCAGATATTTCTAACGAAGTTATGAAGGATATCTTTACCCTTAACTGTGTGAAGAACCTCTGGATGGAACTGGATAGCATAGAGCTTCTTGTCTTCACAAGCCGCTGCAGCAACTGGGCAATCTGCTGTGTGAGCAATGATCTCAAATCCAGGAGCCACCTTGCTGATGTAATCGAAATGACTCATCCAAACGATGGTCTTATCTTCAACGCCTGCAAAAAGAGCATCCTTAGAGCCATCAATAAATGTCTCTGTCTTACCATACTCTCTGACTGGAGCCTTCTTGACCTTACCACCCAGAACGTGCATCATAAGCTGCGCTCCGTAGCAAAGACCTAAAACTGGAATTCCAAGTTCAAAAAGCTCTTTGGTATATGTTGGAGCACCTTCCTCGTAACATGAGTTAGGTCCACCAGTCAAAATGATTCCCTTAGGGGACATTTCCTTGATCTGCTCAATCGGAGTACGATATGAATAGATCTCGCAGTAAACGTTACACTCTCTGACGCGCCTTGCAACCAGCTGGTTGTACTGTCCGCCAAAGTCAATGACTATAACTTTCTCTTCTGCAGCCATGCTTCCTCCTACCAAATCTATATTGTTGGGTATCGTCAAACAAAGAAAATACCCGAGTGATGTTAAAATCCATCAATCGGGTATGATTATACACTAGCATGCTGGATATTAACAACATGAATATTCCATAAAAAAGTGAATTTCTTGCTTTAGTTAATATACCTTCTTACGGAAATGATGGATCTGTATGTAGCGGGACTATACTTGATACCTGTTTTCTGGGTACTAGCATGAACTATCTGTCCGCCGCCTATATATATTCCAACATGTCCGCCGTAGTAGATAACATCTCCCGGCTGAGCATCCGCGTAGGATACCTCTCTGCCGTAAGAGCCCTGTGCCCACGAAGTTCTTGGAACTGATATTCCGTAAGCCTTGTAGACTGCCATTACAAAGCCGGAGCAGTCAGCTCCATCTGTAAGGCTTGTTCCACCCGGAACATAAGGATTACCTACAAACTTGCATGCGTAATTTGCTATATTAGATCCCGTTGCGCTTCCCGTAGGAGCAACATATCCGGAACCTCCAGATGCACCACCTGAACCAGATGACGACTGGGAATAACTTGATCCAGAATCTGAATCCGAATCATTATTTGCCGCCTGTTCAGCCTGATATGCATCTTCCTTGGCTTTCTTGGTCTCGGCAACTTCTTTTTGCTTTTGCTCTATCTGCTTTTGAAGACTTGCGATACTGGACTGCTGGCTCTTAACTTGGGCTGTATACACAGCTGCGTCCTGCTTTGCCTTGGCAATCTTAACTTCATAATCAGCGTAAGTTGCCTTGTACTCTGCAAGCACTTCTTCCATGTATGCCTGTTCTTCTTCTAGCTCCATCTCCGAAGTTTCAAGCTCTGCCTTTTCTTCTTCAAGCTGCTTGCCATAGGCTTCAGCCGCTTCCTTGGCAGCTACATATTCAGAGAGCTTCTGTCTGTCATATTCATAAAGCTCTTCTACATACTGAACTTTATTGAGGGCATCTGCATAACTTGTAGCAGTTAAAAGAATCTGCACATACGATAGGTTTCCCTTTTCATACATGAACTTGATTCTCTGAGTCATTGCTTCGTACAATGTCTCTTCCTGTTTCTTGGCTTCATCATATTCTGCCTGAGTTATCTCTATCTGCTCCTGCTTGGCTGCTATGTCTTCTTTGATAAGTTCAATATCAGTCATGAGACCTACGATCTCAGCATTGGTTTCATCAATTGCTTCCTTAGTCTCACCCTGAGCTTCTGAATAATCATTTATCTGGCTGTTTGCATTGTTAAGCTTGTTCTGACTGTCTTTCTTCTGGTTTTCAAGAGCTTTCTTTTTATTCTCCAGCTCTTTTTGCTCGTTTTCAAGCTTCTCTTGTTTTTCCTGTAAATCAGTACTGGTGGTAGCCCATACAGGGTCTGCCACCAGTAAACTCATAACAAGGGAAATAGCTATCATATTAAAAAGACTTCTTTTTTTCATACGCATCCCCCTTGTCTAATCTCTATAGTCTAAGTATATCACATGCGTGCATTAAAGCTCACAATTTCCGACTGTTCTAGGGAATGACTCAACGTCTCTGATGTTAGCCATGCCTGTAAGGTACATTACGCAACGCTCAAATCCAAGACCAAATCCTGCGTGACGTACGCTTCCATATTTACGAAGATCAAGATAGAACTGATACTCGTCCTTCTTCATTCCAAGCTCATCCATACGCTTCTCGAGGATTGCAAGGTCATCTTCTCTCTGGCTACCACCGATGATCTCTCCGATACCAGGCACAAGGCAATCAGCTGCTGCAACTGTCTTTCCATCTGGATTAAGCTTCATGTAGAATGCCTTGATCTCCTTTGGATAATCAGTTACAAATACCGGCTTCTTGAAGATCTCCTCTGTAAGGAATCTCTCATGCTCTGTCTGAAGATCACATCCCCATGATACCTTGTAATCAAACTTGTCATTGTGCTTCTCTAAAAGCTCAATAGCCTCTGTATATGAGATACGACCAAACTCGTTGTTAACAACGTTGTTAAGTCTGTCGATAAGTCCCTTATCGATGAACTCGTTAAAGAATGCCATCTCTTCTGGGCAGTGCTCTAATACATAGCTGATAACATATTTGAGCATTGCTTCTGCTGTGTCACAATCATCCTTAAGATCTGCAAAGCACATCTCAGGCTCGATCATCCAGAACTCAGCTGCATGTCTTGTTGTGTTTGAGTTCTCAGCACGGAATGTAGGTCCAAATGTGTAAACATTCTTGAATGCGAATGCATAAGTCTCTACGTTAAGCTGTCCACTTACTGTAAGGTTAACTGGCTTTCCAAAGAAATCCTTGGAGTAATCAACTGCTCCGTCCTCAGTCTTAGGAACGTTGTTGAGGTCCATTGTTGTAACCTGGAACATCTCGCCGGCACCTTCACAGTCACTACCTGTAATAAGTGGTGTGTGAACATATACGAAATTTCTCTCCTGGAAGAAAGAATGAATAGCATATGCTGCTACACTTCTAACCCTGAATACAGCCTCAAATGTGTTTGTTCTAGCACGAAGATGAGGGATTGTTCTAAGGAACTCAAGTGTATGTCTCTTTTTCTGAAGAGGATAATCAGCTGTTGACTGGCCTTCAATCTCAACAGTCTCTGCCTGCATCTCAAATGGCTGCTTGGCTCCTGGTGTTGCAACGATAGTTCCTGTTGCGATAACAGCTGCACCAACATTTAACTTACTGATCTCTGCAAAATTTGAAAGGGCATCAGAATATACAATCTGTAAAGGCTTGAAATATGTACCATCATTTAAA
Source organism: Butyrivibrio hungatei DSM 14810 (assembly GCF_900143205.1). Classification (GTDB taxonomy): domain Bacteria; phylum Bacillota; class Clostridia; order Lachnospirales; family Lachnospiraceae; genus Butyrivibrio; species Butyrivibrio hungatei. The sequence goes on from NZ_FRDH01000010.1 coordinate 52,216, forward strand.
ACGATGAATCCGATTGCTTTTGAATCACGAATGCTTCTGATCCATCCGCCTACAGTTACCTTCTGGCCTGCGTATTTTTCCTGTTCTTCGAATAGTGCTCTGATATCTACTAAATCCATGGCGACCTCCCTGATCAAATTTTATTTATTCTGCTGGCTCTACAACGTTTGCATTTTCAACGAGGTAAGCCATAACCTTCTCGGCAAGAAGACCTTCTCTATAAACTTCAGGATCTACTGTAGCCTTGAACTCCTCATATGTGCTATATGCTGTAGTTGAAGCATTATCATATGCATCCTTAAGGTATGCATCAATATCTTCTTCTGTAACTTCAATTCCTTCATTCTTGGCAATTGCTGCAAACATAATGAACTGCTGAGTAGCTTCTGTAACCATTGCCTTAAGATAATCATCAGGAGTATCTGTTGAACCTTCCTGCTGGATCATCATTGTAACAATGTCACTAGCTGTAAGCTGCTGTCCCATGTACATTGAATACATGCTTGCATAGTACTCAAGTGACTCATTCTGCTGAATGAGATATCTGTTATAAAGATTCTGTGGAACCTCTTTAAACTCGCAAGCTTCTGTTACCTTTTCAAGAACAGCCTCTTCAAGATCTGAATCATACTTGTTTTGTGCGTCAGTTATCATACCATTCTTGACATATGTTTTAAGCTCTTCAAGTGTTGTAACACCCTCTGCTCCAAGGCCTGCTGCCCACTCATCTGTCATCTCATCTGAAGCCACCTTGATGCTGTTAACTGTAACTGTGAAAACTACATCTTTGCCTGCAAGGTTCTCAGCCCCGTAATTCTCAGGGAATGTAAGGTTAAGGTCTACTGTATCACCAACGTTAACACCTACAAGACCTGACTCAAAGCCTTCGATGTATGTGTTAGAACCAATAACAAGATCAGCACCCTGAGCTGTACCGCCATCAAATGCCTCTCCTGAATCAGCATACTTACCAACATAATCAATATTAACTGTATCTCCATCCTGAACTGCTCTGTCTGTTACCTCAGTCATTGGTGGATTATTTGTAAAGATAGAATTGATCTGCTCCTCAACCTGCTCGTCTGTTACATTTGGAGCAGCAAGTTCAACTGTGACACCCTTATACTCGCCAAGAGTAACGAACTCTTCTGGATTGATCTCTGCAAGAGCCATTGTCTCAAGGTTCTCAAGATTCTGAAGTGCAGAAATAGTCTGTGTCTGCGCGCCATCTGATGAACTTGTAGCAGCTGCATCATCTGCTGATGTACCTGTAGATGCATCTGATGTAGCTTCTGTGCTCTGACCATTACATGCTGTAAGAGCAGTTGCCATGAGTACTCCTGCCAATAAAAAAGCTATTTTATTTCTCATAATAGTTCTCCTCAATAATCTATTTTTATTTACATATTATTAGTAAAAACAATATTTTTTATACTACCACACTCTACCATTAGATTAAAGTATTTATTTGCCTTGTAGACCAAAGAATGCTAAAATAAACTCTGTTCATAATCAAATAGAAAAGAAATTCGGAGGAACAGGTTTTGAGTACAGGAGCAATCGTTGCAATCGTTATTGCAGTTATTTTAGTAGCAGCTATCGTTGCACTTATCATAGTTGGTAAAAAAGCACAGAAAAAGCAGGAAGAGCAGCAGGTTCAGCTTGATGCAATGAAGCAGACTCTTACAATGCTTATCATTGATAAAAAGAGAATGAAGCTTAATGAATCAGGTCTTCCTCAGTCAGTTATCGAACAGACACCTAAGCTTCTCAGAAGATCCAAACTTCCAATCCTTAAGGTTAGAGTTGGTAACAGAGTTATGAGTCTCATCTGTGATGAAAAGATTTATGATCAGGTACCTGTTAAAAAAGAAGTTAAGGCTTCAGTTAGTGGTATCTACGTAACAGAAGTTAAAGGTCTTCACGGAAAAGTTCAGGCACCTGAACAGAAGAAAGGATTCTTCAAGAATCTCGTTGCTAAGGCTCAGGAAAAAGCCGGAGCTAAGATGGTTAAATAACATAGTAAAAATAATTCGGAGTCAGCTTCAAGCCGGCTCCGAATTTTTTATTTCGATTATTATCATTGATGCTGACAGGACCTGTCCATCCATCTCAAGTTCATATTCAGCCATGAGTTTCATCTCATCTTCCTGTCTTATCTTAGTAAAGTCAAACTTTGTAGTATTGACCTTCATCTGCATTGTTCCGTAAGGAGTCACATATTCCGTGTCATACTTTAGCTCTTTTCCGAAGGCAAGCTTGGAGTTCATATCTCCGCCCCTTACGATTTCCATACTGTTCTCATCCTGAGCTATAGTGACTGTATTGTGGATATGAACACTCTCAGATCCAGCCTGCTGTTCCTCGTCATATTCAAGGATCCTTGTACCATCATCCAAAAATTCGTAGCATCCCTTGGAATTAGTAATTATCTTTTCTGCGGGCTCCCCAGCCCTTACATGGATACCAGTAACACTTACATCTACATTTTTCTTCATAATATCACCACCTCACCTATTGGGGTTAATAGGCTTTGTCAAAAATAATTCTGGCGCCAATCCGCTTTCTTCTACAGCTTTATAAGCTTCTCTCGCCTTATTCTCATCATCAAAGATACCAAATACTGTTGGGCCACTACCTGTCATAAACGCCCTGATAGCGCCGTTATCTTCAAGTACCTTCTCAATCTTGCTGATCTCTTCATACTTAGAAGCTGTTACATGCTCCAAAACGTTATCAATAAGGGCGCACATTCCCTTAAGGTCTCCATTTTCTATAGCACTTCTAATGCCATCGATGTCTGGGTGCTTCTCAATAGGCTTACTATCAAGTTCTGTGTATACCCATCCTGTTGAAACGCCTATTGCAGGCTTGGCTACTACGATCAAGCACTCTGGCATATCAGCTATAGCTGTAAGTTCTTCGCCAATACCCTCTGCAACCATTGTGCCACCCATGATGCAATAAGGGATATCTGCTCCAAGGCTTACTGCGAGCTTACACAGCTCTTCTTTGGACTGTCCAAGCCCCCAGATATCATTAAGTGCAAGATAAGCTGCAGCGCCATCTGTACTACCGCCTGCCATTCCAGCTGCTACTGGAATCCTCTTTTCAAGGTGAATATTGATACCTTTATCCACATTAAATTTCTCTTTTAACTGCTTTGCCACCTTACAGATGAGATTAGAATCATCTGTTGGAATAGACTCTGATGATGCTGTTAAAACAATTTCGCCCGTTTCATTTTCTTCAAAAGTTAATGTGTCATATATATCAACATTCTGCATTATCATTCGCACAATGTGGTAACCATCAGCTCTTTTACCAGTTACATCCAGTCCAAGGTTTATTTTTCCGTATGCTTTTCTACTTTGTTTCATGAAAACCGCTCCACTTCTACTTTTCTCAATCTTCTCATTCTTACTATACAAACTCAAGAAAAAAAATGCAAAAAAAAGCTAAAGTTTTTTTTAATTTAGCCGATAAGAGGATTAGGTAAACTATAGTTTCGTTTCAGCGCGATTTTAGTACCATCGCAGAAAAGGAGTTCTATATGGGCGTAAACGGAGTTACCGAGGTTACTAACAACATCGCAACTGCCTATGCTTCAAACGTTAATCCTAATTCTGTAGAAGAGAAAAAGAAAGACGAAGAAGTAAAGGTAAAAGCTGAAGCCGCTGCAGTTTATGAAAAGTCTGATGAAAAGCAGGAAACTGCCAAGACTTCGCAGAACGACAGAACCCAGATCATCAAGCAGATGCAGGCTGATGTGGCTACTCGCCAGCAGCAACTTTTGGACATTGTTCGAAAGATGATGGGCAAGCAGGCCAAGACATACGGCATTGCAAACAGTAACAATGACGAGGATTCTATCTGGAAATTCCTTGCAAAAGGTGATTTCACTGTTGATGCAGCGACAAAGGCTCAGGCAGAGGCTGACATTGCTGAGGATGGCTATTGGGGCGTCAAAAAGACCTCCGAAAGAATCCTTGATTTTGCCAAGACCCTTGCAGGTGATGACCCAGCTAAGCTCGAGAAGATGCGAGCAGCCTTTGAAAAAGGCTATGCACAGGCTGAGAAAACATGGGGCGGAGAGCTTCCAGAAATCTCTAAGCAGACCTATGCAGCAGTTATGAAAGGCTTTGACGAGCTTACAGGAGTTAGCACAGAACAGTAACATAATGGTTGCTAGTAACAGAAGGACCGCCGCTTTTTGAATAAAAAGCGACGGTCCTTTCCGGTGTATAAAGGTATTATTCTACAATACCTCTTATGTCGTTTATATCTTCAACGCCATATTTCTTCATATACTCTTCGATTCCAGTTACAACCTTTTCTGTAGTATATGGATCATGGAAGTTCATGGCTCCAACGGCAATAGCTGTAGCTCCTGCCATGATGAATTCGATGGCATCTTCAGCATTTGCTATTCCACCCATTCCAATAATAGGAATATTAACAGCATGTGCTGCCTCATATACCATTCTAACTGCTACCGGCTTGATGGCTGGACCAGAAAGTCCGCCAGTTCTATTGGCAAGAGCAAACTTTCTCTTGTAAATATCAATCTTCATACCTGTAATAGTGTTGATAAGAGAGATTGCATCAGCGCCTGCTGCCTCTGCCGCCTTAGCCATCTCAGAAATGCTTGTTACATTTGGGCTGAGCTTCATAATGATAGGCTTTTTGCTCTTCTCTTTTATTCTCTTTGTGATATCAAAAAGTGCATCCTTGTTCTGACCAAAAGCAATAGCACCCTCTTTTACATTAGGACATGATACATTTATCTCAAGCATTGATACCTTCTTTTCATCAGAAAGTCTCTCAACTACTTCAAGGTAATCTTCAACTGACTTGCCGCAGACATTTACAATAACCTCTGTGTCATACTTCTCAAGGAACTTAAGATCCCTTTCTACAAAGACATCAATTCCCGGGTTCTGAAGTCCTATGGCATTTAACATGCCTCCATACACTTCAGCTACTCGTGGTACCGGGTTTCCTGGCCATGGCACATTGGCAACACCCTTAGTTACCACTGCTCCAAGCTTATTTAGATCGACAAAATCCACATATTCCATACCAGAGCCAAAGGTTCCTGATGCTGTCATAACTGGATTTTTGAATTTAACACCTGCTATCTCAACTGCTGTATTCATCTCATTTCTCCTCAATCATAAGTCCAAAGTATCGGCATCAAAAACTGGTCCGTCTGTACAGATCCTTGCATTGTGAACATGAGAATGTTCATCAACTTCCTTTGTCTTGCAGACACAACCAAGACATGCTCCTACGCCGCAGGCCATCCTCTCTTCAAGAGAAAGATATGCTTTTGCCCCGATAGACTCTGCATAAGCCTTGATTCCTTTGAGCATTGGCATTGGACCACAAGCAAAGATAACATCGCACTCAACGTTGTCATTCTTCATAGCATCAATGACATTGCCCTTTGTTCCAACGCTTCCATCTTCTGATGCAATGTGCATTTCCGCATACCTGGAAAACTCATCACTAAGGAATGTATCACTGTTTCTATATCCCATTACTGCGCTTATTTTAGAAGGTGCCTCTGCGTCACTACGCTCAGACATTCTCTTTGCAGTTTCAAGAAGTGGGGGAACACCGATACCGCCGCCTATTACAACAGCTCTTTTGCCTGCTGCCTTATCTATTGGGAACCCGTTACCGAGAGGTCCAAGGATCATGAGATCATCCCCTTCTGAAGCCTTAGAAAACTCAGCCGTGCCACTTCCTACGACTCTGTACACAAGCCTTATTGCTGATCTAGCCTTATCCACCTCGCAGATACTGATAGGTCTTGGTAAAAGAGTTGATCTATTTTCCGGATAAACTCCTACAAACTGTCCTGGTCTTACATTTTGGGCAATTTCGGTTTCAAGCCACAGATCAAAAATGCCCTCTGAAAGCTTTTTCTGGCTCAAAACTTTTGCCGCTTTTTTCATTTTCTCAGCCATGAGATAATCTCCTTATTGTTTATCTATCTTCATATACTATCTGACCTTTGCAGATAGTATCGTAGATCTTGCCTGGTAGTCTCTCACCCAAAAATGGCGTGTTAGAAGACTTGGAATTACTCTGAACAAAGTTCCATTCAGCCTTTGGATCAAATATAACAAGGTCAGCCATGCCGCCTTCTGTAATATACCCTGCATCTATTCCATAAACCCTTGCTGGTCCTATGGTCATGCGCTTAATTAGTTCCATAAGCGTCATATATCCTGTGTTTACAAGCTCCCTAATTCCAAGAGCAAGTGATGTCTCAAGACCTGTTATGCCACTTGGAGCAATCCTTAGTTCTTTTTGCTTTTCTTCTCTTGCATGTGGAGCATGGTCAGTAGCAATTATTCCGATGCTTCCGTCCTTAAGTCCCTCAATGATGGCCTTTCTGTCGCTTTCAAGTCTAAGTGGCGGATTCATCTTGGCAAGGGAACCATATTTAAGAACCGCTTTTTCAGTAAGAGTAAAGTGATGAGGTGTAGCTTCTGCGCTAACCTTCACGCCTCTCTTCCTAGCATTTCTGATAAGGTCAACTGATTCAGCGGCACTGATATGCTGAACAACGATGTGTGCCCCGGTTTTCTCTGCTATATCTATGTCTCTTTCAACCATAGAGATCTCTGCCTGTCTAGGTGAGCCCTTAAGTCCAAGTTTCTCAGCAACTTCTCCGGCGTTGATTCCGTTATCTGTTATAAATTCTGGATTTTCTTCATGAAGGCTTATGACTTTTCCAAGTTTTGCTGCCTCTACGCAGGCTCTCTCCATAAGATCTGCGTCAGTTATAGGTTTTCCATCATCTGTGAAAAGAACTGCCCCAGCATCAATAAGTTCCTTCATGGCGCACAGCTCTTTTCCCAGCATATCTCTTGTAACATTGGCGCAGGTATATACTCTAAGACCAGTCTTAGCGCCCCTTGCAAGGACATCTCTGATAGTCTCCACGTTGTCCATGTGAGGCTCTGTGTTACCCATCATAATAACACTGGTAAATCCGCCCCTAGCAGCAGCCTTTGAGCCAGATTCAATGTCTTCCTTGTAGGTAAAACCTGGATCTCTAAAATGCACGTGGCCATCCACAAGCCCAGGTGCTACAGTTTTGCCAGTAGCATCAATCAACTTGTTAGAAGAATCCTTCAAAAGCTCCGCAACAAAGTCACTTCCTTCTTTGCAGATCTTAAGTATCTTGTCTCCATCTATGACGATATCCCTGATTTCTTCAGTTCCAGAAGCAGGATCTACCATGTAACCATTTTTGATGATCAGCATATATCCCTCCAACATGCTCTGCGTATGCGTTTCAAATTTGCATTAGCTATATAATACTATATAATCCCTTAAAAGAGAAAACTCTATTCCATTTTTCTTTAACTCATGAGAAAATAGACACGTAGTAAAGAAACTTAATGAAAAGAGGCATTATTCATGATCCGTACAATCTTAGCTGTTTTATTTGTAGCTATTTTCTTAATAGTAAGCTTACCTATCCAGCTTGTTCTTTTTATCATTGGTAAGTTCAATCCTATGTTCCTCAAAAAGGCTTCTCTTGCCATCGTAAGCTGGGCGTTTAACGTAGTTAACTTTATTAGCGGTGTCAAAAGAACTGTCATCGGCGAAGAGAATGTTCCAAAAGATCAGGCGGTTCTCTATGTCGGTAACCACAGAAGTATCTTTGATATCGTTATCTGCTATCCAAGAGTTCCAAATCCTACAGGATTTATTTCTAAAAAAGAAGTCCTTAAGGTTCCTCTTTTGAATATCTGGATGATCTTCATGGATTGTCTTTTCCTTGATAGAAAGGATATCCGCAAGGGCCTTGAAATGGTTCTCACAGCCATCGATAAAGTAAAGAATGGAATTTCAATCTTCATCTACCCAGAAGGAACCAGGATCAAGACAGATGAACCTATGGGCGAGTTCCACAAAGGAAGTTTCAAGATTGCTCAGAAGTCCGGATGTCCTATCGTTCCAGTAGTTATCAACCACTCAGAAGATATCCTTGAAAAGCACAAACCATTTATTAAGAGTGCCAAGGTAACCGTTGAGTATTGCAAGCCTATCATTCCAAGTGAGTTATCCAAAGAGGATCAGAAAAACATCGACAACTACGTCAAGAACATCATGCTTGAAACATACCTCAAGAACGAAAAACTCTATTCAGAAAACTAATTAAGCACACAAAAAGGGCCATCGCTACTGTAGCGATGGCCTTATTATTATCCCTTTGCGCCCTTACTTCCGCCGCCAAGATGTACTCCTTCAAGTACATTTGTCTCAAATGAATATACTACCTTGTGAGATTCTCTGTCTGCCTTAAGTGCAAGCTGGATCATTCTGTCTAAAAGGACGTCATATTTAACTCCAACAGGCTCCCATAAATAAAATGATAATGAACCAGGAATAGTATTGATCTCGTTAAGGTATACCTTATTTGTATCCATATCGATCATAAAGTCGATTCTGGAAACACCAGAACATCCAAGGCAGATAAATGCATCTACTGCCATCTTTCTGATCTCATCACGCATCTCTGCTGTAATATCTGCAGGAATCTTTCTCTTAAGAGAAGCCATTCCCTTTGATCCGCCAGTCTTGGCACCGCCCTTAGCTGAGCCCTTAGCGCCGCCAATGTACTTATCCTCAAAACTAAGAATATCATCAGAATTTATAGGCTCTTCACACTCAGATGCTTCTGCACTCTCGTAATCACCAAGAACTGAGCAATTGATCTCTTTGAGTGCTGTAATAGCTGGCTCAACAAGGATTTTTTTGGAAAACTCAAATCCAAGATCAAGGGCCTCTAATAATCCATCTCTGTCAGAAGCCTTCTTGATACCGATACTTGAACCAAGGTTAAGAGGCTTGATAATAACAGGATATGAAAATGCAGCTTCGATCTTAGAAACTAATGAATCTACATCCTCATAGTCTTTCCATGTATAGCACTTGCAGTCAAGAACTGGAATACCATTGTCCTTGAGAACTGTCTTCATAACGTACTTGTTCATTCCAACAGCTGAAGAAAGAACATCACAACCAACTACTGGAAGTCCCATAGTAGCCAGATATCCCTGAAGTGTACCATCTTCTACATTTGTTCCATGAACGATAGGGAATGCAACATCAACAGTTGAGATAACGTTATTTCCAAACTTCTTCATTGGGTATCTCACAAGAGAAACCTTATCGCCTTCCTTGATCCATACAACCTGAGTGCTCTTTTTGATAAGCTCTGGAATATGTGTGTACTCCTCGATCTTGTCAACGTACTCGCCAACATAGAAATCGTTGTTCTTGGTCATATAAACAGGAATAATGTCGTACTTGTCTCTATCGATATATCCAATAGCCTGAATAGCAGAGATAATTGAGATCTCATGCTCTGTACTCTTTCCACCAAATAAAACTGCAACTTTAAGTTTCATAATATGCCTTCTTTCCAAAAACTGATTCATTAAAAGAATTATTTATAATTATCAGGAAGATCATTCTCAAGGAGAATAACCTTTTCTCTTCCTGCATCTATCTCATACATAAGAGCTGTTGCCTCATTAAGAGTACTCTTTACAAATACTCTCTCTGGATCAAATCCAGCCTCTAATACGCCGCGCTTAATAGAAGCGCTGTTCTTTTCACCAACAAGAATGATATAGTCACAAACAGCTGCTGCCTGTCTGCCGAACTCTGCATTGTACTCATCCTCTTTTTCTCCAAGCTCAACCATACCTGGTGTAACAAGGATCTTGACCTTATCCTCAAAAAGAGAAAGTGTCTCAAGAGCAACCTTTGCTCCATTAGGATTTGAGTTATATGCATCATCAAGAATTGATACCGTGCCGTGCTTAACAAGTTCAAGTCTGTGTGGCACAGGCTGAAGCCTTCTGACTGCGATCTTTAGCTTATTCATAGGAATGCCAAGGCTGTTGGCCGCAGCAATAGCTCCTACGATGTTCTCAACGTTATGCTGTCCTACAAGCTTGGTTGTGTATTCTGCGCTGTCTCCACTTGGAGCAGTAACTGTAAATGTTGTACCTGCGCTAGTTACCCTGATATCTGTAGCTCTGTAGTCATTGCCCTCAGATGTACCATAGGTAATGGCATCACTATATTTCATGTGGCTACGAATGATCTCATTGTCGCCATTTACAAACTTAAGATGTTTGCCAGCTTCCTTTCCCTGCTCTTTTTCTTTTTCATCAACTGCATCTAAGAGCTCGTACTTGGTGCTGATGATGTTATCAAGAGAATGGAATGTCTCAAGGTGCTGATATCCGATGGATGTCACGATTCCATCATCAGGATGAACAATATCTGTGATCTCCTTGATATCATGGAGGTGTCTTGCTCCCATCTCACATACGAATATCTCATGTGTTGGCTTAAGATGTTCTCTAATGGTCCTTACGATTCCCATTGGAGTGTTGTAACTCTCTGGCGTCATTAGAACGCTAAATCCCTCTGATAAAAGAGTTGTGAGGTAATACTTAACGCTGGTCTTACCGTAGCTTCCTGTAATACCAACGATTCTGAGTCCTGTGTGCTCTTTTAGCATTCTCTTGGCATCATCGATGAAGTACTGATTGATCCTATTCTCGATAGGCTTATTTATAAGATTAGCAAGAGCTGTCATAAGAGGGAAGAATCCCATGTATACAGCCCAGATAAAGTAAACTGCAAGCTTATTTGTTATAAGTAAACTGATCACTGCCAAAATTAAAACAATTACAGCATCTGTAATGAACAGTCTCTGAATCCTCTTGGTAACAACAAATTTCTTTTTTGCTTTCTTTGGAATGTACATTGCAACTATTCCCAGCAAAAAGACTATTGTCAGAATGCTAGCTGGTATCTCAAGTCCAGAAATAAGCTTCATTATCGCAAGGGTGACCATTACTCCGATGTGAGGTCCATACTTAGTCTGCTGTGATCTTAGGAATCTGAAATACCCCTGAAACTGATAGCTTGAAAGCTGAAGCATATGAGCATAGTACCTAAGGCCCAATACTACTGCTATCAAATACAAAATAATTACTGCGTATATCATCTCAATTCTCCATTAATCTGCTATCTTGAGGAAGCTTCCCAAGATTCTGTTATATAAATAAGGATTCTCCAAAAATGAATAGTGACCTACTCCGTTAATTACTGCAAGTCCAGCCTCTGGCATAAGTTTCTCCATCTGCTGACCATCAGATAAAGGAGTTGCTGTATCCTTGTCACCCCATATCAGAAGAACTGGCTGAGTAACAGAAGGCATGTAAGGAACGCAGTCCTCATTGACCGCCATTACAAGGCTCTTTCTCATAACTGGTGAAGCTGCTGCATAATCGGCACTTCCAAATTTCTTTTGAAGCTTGTTAAGAGCATCTGGATCTATCTTAAGGATTCCGCTCTTTTCAATGAAATTCTTGTAGAAATGATATCTCTTGGTTCTCTTCTTTTGAGCCTCAGTTTTAACTGGAATGATACCCGCTGAGTCTGTAAGAATGATCTTGGGTATTGTGAAGTCAGCCTTGATCCTACCTTCATTGATGCCTGATGCAAGCTTTATTATGATCCTTCCGCCCATGGAATGACCAAGGAATATTACTTCCTTATCTTCTGGATAGAGCTTTTTAAGGAACTTCTGAACAAAGTCCACATACGCATCAACATTCATAGGTTCTGCCGGCTCATCACTTTTTCCAAAGCCAGGCATATCCATTGCTACCACGTGATAGCTCTTTTTGGCAAAAGAAATAACTCCAGCAAAAAGATCTATGTTGGAGCCCCAGCCATGAAGCATCACGAGAAGCGGACCACTTCCTTCATCTATGTAGTTAATATTTAATCCATCAATATTTGTATTCATAGTCAATTCATATTATCACTCGTAAAAGGCACATGCAAATCATATATTGTGTCAGCCTATATGTAAAAAATGCGCTCTTACTCTTTTACCAATATGCTCAGCATAAAGACAAACAAGGAATCATAGCTTGGATTATTGAGGATTCCAGGCTTCTGCCCATCAACATAAGTTCTCTCTGTGTACTCCGTCACATAATTGGTCACATCAGGATTCATTCCCATGAGATAATGTGCGTGATTCTCAACGATAGTCGTGTACTCATGATTATAGATGATGTAATCTGTGATAGTCAGGCACCTCATGTTGAACAGAATGCTGGCATAAATATTTTCACTGTCATAATCCGCCACAAGATATTTTGACTGAGTGGCCTTAAGGGCAATATCTTCAGATCTTTGCATTAGATATTTCATGAGCTTTCCACAAAGGTCCATGTCCACTTTCTGATTTGTAGAAAGATATGTGACAGAACCAAGGAAGATATTCTCGTCTGTGTTAAACAGCTCTAAAAAATCTCTTTTCTCAAAAAACGCCTGAAGGATCTGATCATAAGAGCTGTTGCCGGTTGCTCTATAGAGCTGGGCTGCTGCATTGAAGGCTCCGCTACTTTCCAGCACCTTTTGGTTATTAACATAGCAGTTCCAGGCTTTATCTGCTGCCCTCAGGCACTCTCTTGCAAAGTCTGGATCATATTCCTGATAAAAGAAGCTGAATCTGGCCAAAGTTGCTGCGAAACTTATAGTAGAGTCCATGGACACAGGGGTTACTACTACAGGATATGAGAAAAGATCTCCCCCCTTTGTATTATCTGTAAGGGCTGCTCCGTACTCACCGCCAGACTTTGGATCCTGCATCTTAAGGAGCCATTCTACCTCGTATCTGACTTCATCCAGAATATCCGGAATTCCATTTCCACTTTCCGGAATTCCAGTTTCATCAGTAAATGCCTCTTTGTTTAACTCATAAGCCAAAAGGAAGTTTTCTGCAATCTTACAGCCAACAACAGTATCTCTGTCAGCCTGTTCATCCATATGCCATCCACCTGTGACATCTATCTCAACGCTTGGTTCATCCTGAAGATGGGCCGCTATTGTATGGCAAGCGCTATGGGCATTCTCTCCAGCCAAGTTCTCTGAAAGCGCGATTCCGCAGCGGTTATAATAAAACTTCTTGCAGGCATCATTAAAAAGATCTGTATAAACAGTCTCAGAAATTGAAAAAGCATAGGACTCTCCAACTATATCTGCTGAAGCATAGTAATTTCCTTCTTCTTTTAGCTCAGTAAAATATCCGATAGCAGTATACTCACCTGTCTTTTCGTCGAAAGTTGGCTTAACCAGCTTTCCTTCGTATACCACTTCGCCCGTCTCAAGATTTCGTATCTGAAATTCAGTTGGCAGTTCTTTTGCCCTTATCAAAAGCTCTTTTTCTGAATCCGGCTTAAATCCCACCTGATCGACCAGGATATTAGGAACCTGCTGTGGAACTTCATAGTCCACATTTATAGTCTGGCTCTGTCCATTTCCGGTGATACCAGGAATCTCTATTCCATTCTCACTAGAAGAAGCGCCGCAACCTGCGACGCTTCCCGTAAACAGCACAGCCATACATGCTGCAAATATTCTTTTTGCCCCTCTTTTACCAAAAAACATAGTGTAATCTTATCCTACTATCCCCTAAATAACTACATTATTATTTTACGCGGTTATAATTGATAAGACAACCATCAAGGATTATCTGTCTCTCATCATCTGTGAGGTTTCCAAGCTTAAGTGTAAACTCAGTCATCTTGCCTCCTGATACAGCTACAGCCTTGATGCTATCATCTTTATTGGCTACAGCACTTCTGATTCCAGGGAAGAAGATATAATCCTTATTCTTAAACGGAAGATCCTCTGAATCAATGATAAATGGAAGCATTCCCCAGTTGATAAGATTTGAACGATATCTCTTTGTAGCATATTCAACTGCGATGTTAGCCCATCCGCCAAGAACCTTCTGACAAGATGCCGCCTGTTCTCTGGCCGATCCATCACCTGGCTTGACCGCAAAGATCGTAGATCCGATACCAGTGTTCTTGCTGGATACATCCTGATATGTCTTTGAGATTTCTTTTACCACATCTGAGATCTCAGCGCTCATGCCATCAAGTGGCGTATCCTCACGTCTCTTAAGTTCCTGTGCGTAAACCTCCTTGGCAAGACCAACGTATTCAGGGTCCTTTCTGGAAAGAGTAAACTCAGCAAGTCCAAGAGGATTTGATCTGTAGGATGATGTCTCACCTGAAGGAATAAGTTCATCTGTTGTTGTAACCGGATCATGGATCTCAGAAACAACCTTGAGGAGAAGGTTTTCTGGAAGCGCAACCATACTAGGCCAATCCTTGATGTTTGGTCCAAGCACGAGTTCTACGCTTGGGTCTGCCTTTCCATGTGAGTCAAATACTCTGTTCTTATAGATATTGCTATCGAAATGATACTTATACTTCTCAAAATCACCATCAAATTCTGTTGCTGGTGTAAGTATTCCCTTATTAGCCGCTGTAGCAGCAATTGAACGTGCATCCATAAGTGCAACAGACGCAACCTGTCCGTTCTGAACCTTAGAACCTTCTCTGTTAGGGAAGTTTCTTGTTGAATGTCTGATACTGAATGCATTATTTGCTGGTGTATCACCTGCTCCAAAGCATGGTCCACAGAATGCAGTCTTTAATATCGCACCTGATTCAAGGATTGCAGCTGCCGCTCCATTCTTGACAACTTCCATGTAGATCGGAGTAGAAGCTGGATATACGCTAAGTGTGAACTTGTCATTTCCAATATATTTACCCTTAAGGATATCTGCTGCTGCGCAGATGTTCTCAAATCCACCGCCGGCACATCCTGCTATGATACCCTGCTCTACAAGAAGCTTGCCATCTTTGATCTTGTCCTGAAGTGAGAACTCAACCTTGTCGCCAAAGCTTACTTTTGCTCTCTTTTCTACATCTGCAAGAATATCAGCTGCATTTCTGTTTACTTCATCGATCTCGTAGACGTTACTTGGGTGGAAAGGCATAGCGATCATAGGATTGATAGAATCAAGATCCACCTTAACTACTGAATCATAATATGCTACATTTCCTGGCTTTAGTTCTTTATACTCAGATACTCTTCCGTGAATATCATAGAATTCCTTGATAGTCTCATCTGTCTGCCAGATAGATGAAAGACATGTGGTCTCTGTTGTCATGACATCTACGCCAATTCTAAAGTCAGCGCTTAAGTTCTTTACGCCAGGTCCAACAAATTCCATCACCTTATTCTTAACAAAGCCATCACCGAACACTTTGCCGATAATTGCAAGGGCAACGTCCTGAGGACCAACACCCTTCTTTGGTGTGCCTTCAAGGTAGATAGCTACTACACCTGGCATATCAACATCGTAGGTCTGTCCAAGAAGCTGTTTAACAAGCTCTGGTCCGCCTTCACCAATAGCCATAGTACCAAGTGCGCCGTATCTTGTATGAGAATCAGATCCAAGGATCATGCTGCCACTTGATGCAAGCATCTCTCTTGCGAACTGATGGATTACTGCCTGATGAGGTGGGACATAGATTCCGCCGTACTTCTGCGCAGCTGTAAGACCAAATACGTGGTCATCTTCATTGATAGTACCACCAACTGCACATAATGAGTTATGGCAATTGGTAAGAACATATGGAATCGGAAACTTTGTAAGTCCTGAAGCTCTTGCTGTCTGAATAATACCTACATAAGTAATATCATGGGATGTAAGCTTATCAAATTTAACACAAAGCTTTTCCATGTTACCGGAAGTATTATGAGCTTTTAAGATTCCATAAGCGATAGTATTCTCTTTTGCCTTGTCTTTTGAAATATCTGAAACGCCATGAGCCTGAAGCTTGCTTGATGCCTCGGCATCATCAGCTATAAGAGTCTCGCCGTTTACGAGATAACATCCATTGTTTAGGGTTGTAACCATTGCCACTCCTCCTGCCTTTATACATGTATACAATACTACAAGCGATATTCTACCATAATTAGCTCATAGTTTGTATGATCTTTTTTAATGTGAATTGCAAATGATCTGAAGCTTTCGTGTCACCGTCTCTATTCCAGCGTTTTTTAATGCCGTTCTGAACTCGGCAACCTCTTCTTCAGGTGTGACATCATACTGCCCATAGGCAATCTTGGGCACATATTTGTTGCATACTTCGATAATAGGCCTTATCTCATCTAGTATGTCCGAAGACGCAAATGGTACACTATCCCAAGGATAGTCTATTGCATATTTTTCATATTCATCCATTAGTTTATAATAATCTTCCCAGGAATATGTAGCATCCTTTATCTCGTATTCATCTCTTCTGCCCCACCAGAAATTAAGCAGGATACTATCTCTGTCTGCATTATATCCACTTGGTCTTTCAAGCATTCCTTCACTGTTTTTTTCGTACTGTTCGCCTTCTATTCCATAATGGATCAGATCATAACACTCCCTGTCATTTCTAAGGAGGTCATAGACCATAAGCGCTTTTTCCGGATTTTTAGATCCTGCATAGATTGCCATTGCACCATGAAGTATGCTATTTTTGACTACATTCCCAGACTCTTTTCCAAACCAGTAAAAATCAACATCTGCGTCAGGAAGCATAACTTCCATTCTAGGTTTTATGATAGTGTAATAATTCTGAGTATGATGCTGTATTACTGCGCTCATTCCAGAATAGAATTCTTCGTCATTATCTTCTGCATCGCTGAGCTTATCACGCCAAACACCAAGCTCTTTCCACTCTTTCATAAGCTTTGCATATTCAACAAATTCATCACCTTCAAAATAAGGAGAAACTATTTTTCGTGGATCTTCCTGATATGCTCCCCAGATCCCATAGGTTCCAAGTTCATAGATAGGTACAAACTTCCTTACTGACATCAAATAACCAAGAGTACCTATGGTACTTGTGCCGTTTGCATCCCATGGAACCATATTAGGATATTCTTCTTTTACATATCTAAAATAAGCATCCAGATCTTTCCATGAGGACACTCCATTTAAACCTGCTTTATCTGCAATATCTTTTCTGTAGATAAAGCCGTGATTAACCCACTGCGTAAATTCATTTTCGGGAATAAAATAGATCTTGCCCTGATAACTGCACTTTTGCCACTGCTCCTTGGATACGCAGTTATATGTAAGAGGGCAATATTTACTGAGCATATCCTCAGTAAGCGGCATGAAATTGCCACCAATAGCATTCGGCCAGGCGTCTAGCCAGTCGCTTGATGTTGCCACCAGATCAAGGTTCACTTCTCCTGAGCTTAGAACCTTATCATAATTTGCAAGATAATCATCCCAGCCAACATAATATACATCCAGCTGGGCATTAGCCTTCTTCCTCAAAATGGTATTCAGCTTCTCAATTACTTTTTCAGACTGACCATTAGAAGGCTTATCACCTATCGTAAGATATGTAATAGTTACTACACTGTTTATTGAGTACTCATCAGCCCGGTTGTCACATGCGAAGCAAGTCATGACAAGTGCACAAATCAAAAGAACTGCAAATACTCGTTTTTTCACTATTAACTTCCCTTCTTCTCTTTTAAAAGCTTATTTCTGTTTCTTAGCTCCAAAAAGAACTCCTTAAGCATCTTACTGCATTCTTCCTGCAAAACACCTTTCTTGACACTTACCTGATGATTGAAATCAGGATTATTGAGTATATCCATAACAGAACCCGCACAACCAGCCTTTGGGTTCTCTGCTGCCATTATGACTTCTGGTATTCTAGCCTGTACTATTGCTCCTGCACACATCTGACAAGGCTCCAAGGTAACATATAATTTGCACCCCTCAAGTCTCCAGTCCTGCATAAACTTCCCAGCCTTCTTGATAGCTGTGATCTCTGCGTGAGCCAGAGGAGTTTTGTCTGTATTACGCCTGTTGTAGCCTCTTCCGATTATCTTATCTTCATATACGATGACGCAGCCAATAGGAACTTCTCCAAGCTTATAGGCTTTCCTAGCCTGTGCTATAGCTGCTTTCATGTATTTGATATCCTTTTGATCCTGATCTTGAATCCTTGATCTTGCTTCTAATTTCATAGTAGTATTTCTTTTTACTTTTTGTTATTATATTTGAACGAATTAATGCTTTATTATAGTATTATATCAAATTATGTGTAATGAGGTCATTTTATGAAAATATCAACTAAGGGAAGATATGCTCTTAGAGTTTTGATGGACGTCGCCCTTCATGATAATGGAGATTATATATCGTTAAAAGACATTTCAACTCGTCAGGATATTACTATCAAATATCTTGAACAGATTGTCTCAAGCCTCAGCAAATCTGGTTATCTTATCAGCATGCGTGGAAATAACGGCGGATACAGACTTGCAATGGATCCAAAAGATTGTAATATTGGCGAAATGTTAAGAGCAATCGAAGGTAATCTCAATCCTGTCGAATGCGTAGCCGGTGATACCGGAATCGGTTGTCCTTTGTCTAATTCATGCACCACTCTTCCATTCTGGAAAGGCCTTGACGAAGTAGTCAACAACTACATTAACAGCTACACTTTACAGGATCTTATAGATCAAAATTGACAATCCTTCAAAAACCAAGTATATTTGTAAGAGTCTTTATGACCCTTTGGCAGTTTTGCGAAGGGTGCATGTAGCAGTCCTTCTATTGTAAGGATGGGTCTTATGCAATGGAAATCTACGAACCGTGTCAGGTCGGGAACGAAGCAGCACTAAGTAGAACCTTTCATGTGTTGTAAGGTTGCCTGTCTTTACGGGAAGTCAACGTGCATGTATCCTTCCCAGAACTGCCTTTTTAATTATTCTTGTTATCAAGATATTTCATGTAATTTATTACCATGAGCGCGATCTTAAATGTAAGTGCATCATCGAATTTTCTAACATCAAGTCCAGAGCTCTTCTCCAGCTTTTCAATTCTATATACAAGAGTATTTCTATGTACAAAGAGCTGTCTTGAAGTCTCAGATACATTAAGATTATTCTCAAAGAACTTAGCAATTGTATTTAAAGTCTCTTCGTCAAGATCATCTGGAACTTCCTTGCCTCCAAATATCTCGTCAATAAATATCTTGCAAAGGCTCTCTGGAAGCTGATAGATAAGTCTTCCAATTCCGAGTGTATTATATGCATTAACTCTTTTCTCAGCGTAAAAGATCTTTCCAACTTCGAGTGCCATCTTAGCTTCCTTGTAGGACTTACTAAGATCTTTTATCTCCTCTACGATGGTTCCGTAGGATACTCGTACACTAAGCATTGCCTCTGTATTCATCATATCTACAATAGTTGTAGCAATCTGAGCCACTTCTTCATAGGACTGGCCCTTAGAAAGAGTCTTGATAAGTATTACGCTATTCTCATCTACAGCTGTTACATAATCCCCTGAATGAGGTGCAAACATACCACTTAAAAGCTCCTGCGCTGTATTATCCTGTGAATGCTTGATCTCAACAAGGATAATGACTCTTGGAACGCTTGTCTCTATCTTGAGCTTTCTAGCCCTGTTGTAAACATCGATAAGAAGCATATTATCAAGAAGGAGATTCTGGAAGAAATTATTTCTGTCATATCTCTCTTTATACGCCACAATAAGATTCTGAAGTTGACTTACTCCAATCTTACCAACCATATATGCATGCTCACTATCACCCTTGGCAAGTAGCACGTATAACGGTTCTCCTTCATCAAGGATCTTGAACAAATGAACATCCCCAATAACCTGTGAGTCAACTGGAGAATTAGCAAAACTGATAATAATAGAAATATCCAATAAATCCCTATCAGTAGTAGTAGCTATTACTTCACCATTTAGATCCATTACACACAGGTCTACTTTGGTTATAGCTCCTAATTCTTCAATACTTCCTTTTATTGTCTGTCCTGAAATCATCTGTGTGATCCTCCTTAGTATTACCTATAGTATATCATACCAATCAAAAAAAGAGCCACGCATATGCGTGGCTCCTGAAATTCTTATTAGTTTGTGATTGTCTTCTCTGTCTCTTTGTCGAAGATGTGAATCTTCTCAACATCGAATGCAAACTTAACCTTATCGCCAGGTCTAGCTGTTGTACGAGAGTCAACTCTAGCTGTGATAGGGAACTTATCAAGATCAAAGTACAGATAAACTTCTGCACCAAGAAGCTCGTAAACGTTGATTGTTGACTCAAATACAGCCTTAGATGTGCTAACAACCATCTCTGAATCATCAACATCCTCTGGACGGATACCGAATGTAACGGTCTTTCCAGCGTAGCCACCCTCGATAACCTTCTTAGCCTTTGCAGGTGGAAGTTCGATTGACTGACCAGCAATCTTAAGGCTAGCCTTGTCACCCTGTACTTCAACTTCTGCATCAAGGAAGTTCATCTGAGGTGATCCCATGAATCCAGCAACGAAGAGGTTGCCTGGCTTATCATAGAGGTTCTGAGGTGTATCAACCTGCTGAACAACACCATCCTTCATAACTACGATTCTTGTACCAAGAGTCATAGCCTCTGTCTGGTCATGTGTAACGTAGATGATTGTTGTGCCAAGTCTCTGGTGAAGCTTAGCGATCTCTGTTCTCATCTGTACACGGAGCTTAGCATCAAGGTTTGAAAGAGGTTCGTCCATAAGGAATACCTTAGGGTTACGAACGATAGCACGTCCCATAGCAACACGCTGTCTCTGTCCACCTGAAAGAGCCTTTGGCTTACGATCAAGGAGCTTCTCAAGGTCAAGGATCTTAGCAGCTTCTCTAACCATCTTATCAATTTCAGCCTTTGGAACTTTTCTAAGCTTAAGTCCGAAAGCCATGTTATCATATACTGTCATGTGTGGGTACAGAGCGTAGTTCTGGAATACCATCGCAATATCTCTGTCCTTAGGCTCTACATCGTTAACAACTCTGTCACCGATCTTAAGTGTTCCTGAAGAAATATCTTCAAGACCAGCGATCATACGAAGTGTTGTAGACTTACCACATCCTGAAGGTCCTACGAAAATAATAAACTCTTTATCCTGAATCTCAAGGTTGAAATCTTTAACAGCCTCAAAACCATTAGGATATACTTTAGTTACATGCTCAAGTGATAAACTTGCCATACCTATTTTTCCTCCTAATTTCCATATAGCTTAATGCTAGTTATCAGTATATATACTGGGCTGTTTATTTACTATTCACTATTTTCACAAATATTTTATTTTTCATTAGCAATTCTGCTCAGTAGATTGGCATTTTATCCACAAATCCGGAATATTGACGAAGAAAATTGCAATTCTATATGCAACTTGACTATTGTATTACTCCTCGTCGAGCTTTCTGATTGCCTTGTCCAGCTCTTCCTCTTCTGTGAGTTCATCTTCTTTAGGTTCGAAGCGCTTAAATGTTCCGTTGTATAAAAGAGCATTCAAGAAGCTTGGTCCAGCAATGCCCATAAGGACAAGCACTGGAATAGACTTCACATCAAAGAAGTAGAAAATAAGAAGTGGTAATCCAGTAATAAGTGTCATAAGAATTGTCTTAGGGAATGCAAGAATAGACATTAAAAGAGAATTCTTAAGAGTTGCTCTGTTAGTATTATCAAACTTTGATAAAATAGGGAACACATATAGTGAGACCATATACAGGAAAGCACTGATACCGATGATGATGTATCTGTAAATTCCGTTTAAGTTATTAAGGATAAAGAAGTCGAGAACTAAAACTCCACCAATTGTAAACTTGATGATCTGAAGAACTACAGCCTGCTTGAAGTTCTCCTTAAATGATCTGAAATATGTCTTAGTAATGTAGCTATCTTCATCTCTTACAATCTTAAGAAGTACAAAGTGCATTGCTGTACAAGCAGGTCCTAAGATACTAGAACAAATGATACCGAAGATCCATGCCCATAATACAGCGCTAAGGAAGTAGTTGTAATCAAGCTGTGCGCCATCAAACATTACAGGACCAAATACTGGTCCTAAAAAAACAGCCTGCTCAATAATGAGAGGAATCGCAAAAATAAGTGTCAAAATATTGAGCCACATTACGTCAGCAACTCTTGTAAGTGCGCGCATAAGTGGGCTCTCAAGATCAAATAACTTTCCCATTTCTTTTTTCTATACCTATTCCTTCTAACTTTTTTTGACCAGACTCAGTTCCATCGGAGTAAAAATGATACCGTCTGCTTCCATTTCTTCTCGTAAATCCACGAAGCCCATCTTGTGATAGAACCCTAAAGCATAAGGAGAAGCATTGACAGTCATCTTGTCAATGCCCTCCTCTTCGAGTACATATTTAGATACAAATCTAATCAGCGCTTTGCCTATCCCATTTCCATGACAGTCGCCATCTACAAATAACAGTGAAATATGTTTCTTTTCTCTAAGAGAGAGCATCCCCAGATACCTTCCCTCAAAGACCGCCACGAACAGTTGATAGTGTCCAGCCAAAAACATCTTTCTGAGCATATCATCATTGACGAATTTTCTAAAATTCTCAATGCCTTCCTGAGAGTAATCAGGCGCATTATATCTCACAAAGGTATCCCATGCGAGTTTAATGGCACCCTCCCAGTCTGAGCTGTATGCACATCTGACCATTATTTTGGATTTATCAATTCGCATTTCTGCCATCCAATATCTTCTTTATCCAAGCGTACTGGTCTTCATATACTTTTTCTCTACCGATCTCCTGCTGAAGTTCATGGCGCATTCCATCGTAGATCTTAAGTTCAACATTGGTGATACCTAGCTGATTCTTATAAATATCATGGAGTTTAGTAAGGGCTTCGCCATAGTTGCCTACAGGGTCCTCACTTCCACCAGTGATAAGGATCGGAAGATTCTTTGGAATATCTTCCATCTTGTCTGTATCTCCAACTCTCTTTAAAAGTTCTGCCATTGTCTTGAAACCATTGAGAGTAAAGATAAAGTTATCTCTAGGATCTGCAATATATCTGTCTATGCTTTCTTCGTTATGTGAAAGCCAGTCAAACTTCGTTCTGGCATTAGGGATTTTCTTGAGATATCCCTTGAATGCCATATTATTGATCATTTCTGAACGGTACTTTTCTCCCATGATAACCTGCATGAAAGAAACAAATCTGCCTAATGATTTAACTGTGCCTAATGGCATAAAAGCTGTACCCTGAATGATTGCACCATTAATACCTGTTCCATAGCGAGTAATATACTCTCTGGCAACGAATGAGCCAAAACTGTGACCAAGAATAAATACAGGAACACCTGGATACTCTTCCTGAGTCATCTTCTTGAGTCTGTGAGCATCTCTAACTAATACCGTCGCTGGATCATTCTTACAGAAATAGCCATAGGTACCTTTTCCTTCAGTTACAGAGCCGCCATGACCAAGATGATCATTACCCATAACAAGAATGCCCTTTTCTGCCATAAAACGAGCGAATTCATCATAGCGATCAATATACTCCTGCATACCATGGATGATCTGTAAGATTGCCACCGGCTGTCCTTCAGGAATCCATTTTATCGCATGAAGCATGGTCTGTCTGTCACGTGATTTGTAAGTCAGTTCCTCTTTGCGTACCATTCGGAAATCCCTCCCATACATTATATTGTTATATTAATAATACCACGAATCGTACATAAACTGTGCACTTTCCGAAGCATCATAGAATTAACAAATTTCTGCTCCTGCTGGCATATCTTTTTCAGGAGTCATAAGTGCAAGATTGCCCTCAGCATCCTCAGCACAAAGAAGCATTCCCTCAGACATTACGCCTGCAAGCTTAGCTGGCTTAAGGTTTACAAGTACCATAACCTTCTTGCCCACCATCTCTTCAGGTGAATAGTACTTTCTGATTCCTGAAACGATCTGCTTTACCTGGCTTCCTATCTTAACCTGTGAGCAAAGAAGCTTCTTAGAATTTTCAACCGCCTCACACTTAATGATCTCACCAACCTGGAACTGCATAGCCCCGAACTGATCATATGTGATCTCGTCCTTTGCAGGAATGTCGATAGGAGCCTTCTCTTCTCCTGACTCTTCCTTCTTGACTGGAGCTGGTGCAAGTCCTGCCTTTGCAAGATTCTCAGCAGCTTTTCTCTGAGACTCTTCAAATTCTGCCTTCTGCTTTTTAACTATCTCAGCAGACTTCTCAAGTACTTCCTTGAGGTCCTTTCTAGCAAAGAGCATCTCTGGGCTCTCTGAAACCTTAGTGCCATTTGGGCAAAGGCCAAACTGACCTAATGTATCGAAATCTCTATCTGGAGTAGAAAGCTGCTCTTTGATCTTCTGTGCTGTTTCTGGCATGAATGGCTCAAGAAGTGAAGCACCGATTGAGATTGCCTCTACAAGGTTATAAAGAACTGTTGAAAGTCTGTCTTTCTTGCTCTCATCCTTTCCAAGTACCCAAGGCTCTGTCTCATCGATATATTTGTTGCATCTCTTGAAGAGCGAGAAAATCTCTGTAAGAGCATCAGCAACTCTGAGCTCATCCATCTTGGCTTCTACCTTCTCGTAGCAGCCAGTTACAACTGCCTTAAGATCTGCATCTACATCTTCTGTAACACCCTTATCTGCCACAACACCACCAAGGTACTTGTTGCTCATAGCAATAGTACGATTTACAAGGTTACCAAGTGTGTTAGCAAGATCTGAGTTAAATCTTTCAACTAAAAGTTCCCATGTGATAACACCATCATTTTCGAAAGGCATCTCATGAAGAACGAAATATCTGACAGGATCAACGCCAAAGAGACTTACAAGGTCATCAGCATAGATAACATTTCCCTTTGATTTACTCATCTTCTCGCCGCCCTGTAAAAGCCATGGATGTCCAAATACCTGCTTTGGAAGAGGCTCGCCAAGAGCAAAGAGGAAGATTGGCCAATAAATTGTATGGAAACGAATAATATCTTTGCCAATAAGGTGAAGATCAGCTGGCCACCACTTCTTGTACTCCTCAGAGCTGTTACCATCTGCATCATAGCCAATACCTGTGATATAGTTTGTAAGAGCATCAAGCCATACATAAACTACATGCTTGTTATCAAAATCAACTGGAATTCCCCACTTGAATGATGTTCTTGATACACAAAGATCCTGAAGGCCAGGAAGAAGGAAGTTGTTCATCATCTCGTTCTTTCTGGATACAGGCTGAATGAAATCAGGATGTGTATTGATATGCTCAATAAGTCTGTCAGCGTATTTGCTCATCTTGAAGAAGTAAGCTTCCTCTTCTGCTGGATGAACTGCTCCGCCACACTCAGGGCACTTGCCATCAACAAGCTGAGACTCTGTATAGAAAGCCTCACACTCTGTACAATACATGCCTTTGTATGATCCCTTATAAATGTCGCCCTGATCATAGAACTTCTTGAAGATCTTCTGAACCTGCTTAACATGATCTTCATCTGTAGTACGAATAAACTTATCATATGAAGTATCCATCAAGTTCCAAAGACCTTTGATAGTATCTGAAACCTGATCTACGAATTCCTTTGGTGATTTGCAGCCAGCTTCGATAGCACGTGTCTCGATCTTCTGTCCGTGCTCATCTGAACCAGTCTGGAAATGTACATCAAATCCGTCTTTTCTCTTATATCTTGCTATTGCATCTGCAAGTACGATCTCATAGCTGTTTCCGATATGTGGCTTACCAGATGTATATGCAATTGCAGTAGTAATGTAATATTTTCCCTTGTTCTGCATTATCTATATTCCCTTCTTAAAATTATTTACCAACACAAAAGCTCATAGCCTGTCTCAGTTACAAGAAGCTCAACTTCCCACTGTGCTGAAGGCTTTAAGTCTGCGGTATAAACTGTCCAATCATTCTCTTCATCAATAAAGATCTCATTTGTACCCATATTGACCATAGGCTCTATAGTAAATATCATACCTGGAACCATAAGCATTCCTGTTCCCGGCTTACTTACAAAGCTTACAAATGGCTCCTCATGGAAGGCATTACCACATCCATGACCACCAATCTCTCTGACAACTGTGTAACCATTCTTGAGCGCATGCTGATGAACTGCATTGCCCATATCTCCAATAGGAGTCCATGGTTTAACAGCCTTAAGCCCCTCTTCGAGGCACTCTTTAGTTACATCAACAAGTCTCTTCTTTTCTGGAGAAACATCACCTATACAGAACATTCGTGATGAATCAGAAAAATAGCCATCAAGAATAGTAGAACAATCTACATTTATGATGTCTCCATCCTGAAGAATAATATCCTCAGATGGAATACCGTGACAGACTTCTTCATTAATAGATGTGCAAACACTCTTAGGAAATCCCTCATAATTAAGATCTGCAGGGATTCCGCCCATCTTGGTAGTAGTGTTGTAAACGATGTCATCTATCTCCTGAGTGCTCATACCTGCGTGGATCTTCTCACCGATCTCATCAAGCACTGCCATATTGATAACCGCACTCTTCTTGATTCCTTCTATGTCTTTTTCAGTTTTAAAAAGATCTCTGCTGGGAATTATCATACCCTGATGCTCAAACTGAATAAGCTTGTCATCAAAAGCAGCATGGCAACTTTTGTATTTTTTTCCACTGCCGCACCAGCATAAGTCATTGCGTTCTAGTCTCTTATACATTGCATTCCTTCTCATAATTTCGATATTTTCACAAATATAGTATGCCTTTTCAGTCCTTAACTGTCAACTTGCTATTAACTATCTCTCCGACTGGGCTGTGCTCTCTTAAATACCTGATCAAAAGATCTGGCATCTCGTCAGAATAGCTTCCAACCGTCTCGCAATTTCCAATGCATTCATATCCGCCAGTACCGGTTGCTCTATAGTTGCTGGTTACGAGAGTATAGTCCTTGTCATCTGATAACTCTCCGCCTCCAAGAAGAGTGAGCTTTGTAACTCTTTCTCCAACTGGCTTTGTAATATCAAACTCGTACTCAAGTCCTGCATAGAAGTCGTAATTGTAGTGCTCAACTTTTGGCTGTAAAAAAACTTTTGAAATGCAGATATTTCCTGTCTCTTTATCAATCTCAAAATACTCTGCGCATCTCTCTAAAGCCTTCTTGATAACTTCCTTTGTAACCTTCTTTACTTCTACAGTATTGGCAAACTGGTAGATTCCAAGTACGTCTCGAACCGAAATATCCTTCTTAAGTCCAAGTGGATCATTTGCAAGGCTTGTACATGAGAAATCCGCTCCTGTGTAATCAAGCTGAACCTGATTAAATATAGAAGCAACCTTGCTTCCATAAAGAGCTGCTTCCAGCTTTCCTTCTGGCTCAATTTCTTTTTCAAGACTTCCGATCGGCTCATCAAGCCACTTTTCTACTCTGCCTGTGAGCTCTTCCATCTTGGCAAAAGAGCTATTAAACTTCTGATATCTCTCATCAGGAGCCTTAACCTTGGCAAGCTTTGATGTAATATCCCACTTGTCATTAGCTCTTTTAACCTGAAGGTCACAGAATACGCCAGCCTTGTCTGGTGGCTGAACACCGTAGCTTCCTGAAATCTCCACTCCCTCTACAGACATATGCTGATGGCCAGTTAAAAGAATATCGAAATCAAGCTTTCTTGCTATCTCACAGGCCTGGTTTTCTGTTGTATCAGATAACTTCTTGCCTGTAGCAAGATTCTCTTCAAAGCCGCCGTGATAGATGCAGACTGTGATATCACACTTTCCTTTCAGTTCTGAGAGCTGTTCTTCCAGTGCTTTGACAGGGTCAGATACCTTAAGCTCTGTCAGATGGTCTTTTTGTTCCCAGACATTAACATATCCGGTAACGGCGCCTGTGATTCCAACTCTCGTTCCATCTTCCAATGTGTGGATCACGTTTTTCCTGATGCCAAGAGCTCCTCTTAAATCCTCTACATTTGCACAAACGAGCTGTGCCTTCATACTGGATACATAATCAAGGATCACATCATATCCAAAATTAAAATCGTGATTACCAAGGGTATAATAATCAAGCCCCATCGCATTAAATCCTTCTGCAACAGGATTAAATCCAAATTCATCTTTATGTTCTATGTAATATGAAATAAGCGGTGTGCCCTGAAGACTATCACCACCGTCGATCACTAATGTATTTCCATCTTTTTCAATTTGAGAAGCTATACAAAAAAGCCCCGCATTCTCGGGGCAATTTTTTGCATAGTTTAAAGGAAATACATGTCCATGTGTATCTGATGTATAGACAATGCGCATATATTTAACCTCTTGTAAGTTTTACTCTGATCCTAGTTGAAATGTACTCGATGATAAGAATGAGTACGATAAGTCCTGTAAGGAGGGCACCTGCTTCGTTCCATCTGTAGGAATTCATAGCAAAGATAAGTGGTGCACCAAAACCGCCGGCTCCAACCATACCAAGGATTGTAGCATCTCTTAAGTTGATATCAAATCTGTAGATCGCAGTAGATGCAAAGTTTGGCATAAGCTGTGGAAGGATTCCGTAGCGGATCTTCTGCCATGTGTTACATCCAGCAGCATCAAGAGATTCAATAACGTGTGTATCAAGGTCTTCAATAGCCTCAATGTACATCTTACTGATCATACCGATAGAGCAAACGCCCATTGTAAGGAGACCGGCGAAAGCTCCAGGTCCTGTTACTCTTATGAACATAAGACCATACACAAATGCAGGGATGGTTCTTACTGCCATGATCAGCATTCTTCCAACAAAAGCAATTGGCTTTGGAGTAAGGTTTGATGCTGAAATAAATGCCAGTGGAATTGAAATGATCGCACCAACGATGGTACCAAGGAAAGCGATACACATTGTTTCAAGCATCAGATAAGGAACACCTGCAGTTGTTTTAAAATCAAGCAAGAATTCAAGATCAGGGTGGAAGATACCAGAAAGTACATTAAGTGCGATCTCTCCACCGTCGATTGTTGAGCCGCTAGTCTCAATAGCACTAGCACTCCAGATCATAAGTATTGCTACGATAACTGCTATTGTTAAGTTGTAGACCCAGTTCTTAGGTCTTTTTGAATAAGCTTCTTCTATTCTCTGATTCATATCTTCCTCCACTCTTACACTAACTTCTTACGTAAATAGCGGCTGACTGACTCGATAATGAATACAGTAACGAAAAGAGCTACTAGGATCATTCCAACGTTTGGATACTCACGCCAGCTTATTTTTTCATTAAGAATAAGACCAATTCCACCTGCGCCTACATAACCAAGAACCGCAGCATAACGAACATTTCCTTCAAAGTTAAAGAGACAGTTTGAAAGGAAGAATGGAAGTACCTGAGGAATAATAGCAGAGATAAAGGCTCTTGTCTTAGTAGCTCCCATAGCTTCCATAGCTTCGAAAGCGCCCATATCTACTGTCTCAATTTCTTCATAAGTAAGCTTTCCAATGTAACCAAAAGAGAAAACTGCTATAGCAACTGTACCTGCCAATGTTCCAAGACCAAAGATAAGAGTTGCAACAAGGGCAATAACAATTGTAGGAAGAGTTCTGATCAAGCTGAACATTACTCTTACGATTGAAACAACAATCTTGCTAGGACACACATTTGTGCTGGCAAGCATTGCAAAAGGCACTGATAACAAAGCGCCAAGTACTGAACCAATAAGTGACATCTTAATTGTGTCAAAAAGAGGATTCCATACTGAACCCATGTATGAAGCGTTAGGTGGGAACATCTCTCCAAGGATTACGAAGAACTGTCCGATACGCTTTGTCAAAACTTTCATATCAAAGCCTGTAATCTTAACAGAAAGCCAGCACATAGCAAGGATCAGGATCACATAGATAGGTGCTCTTGAAGCCTTTTTGGCTACAGACTTTCCATTAGGAAGCGTATATACTCTAGGCTTAAAAATCTTATCGTAAATACTCAACGTGATCACCCCACTTCTTTCTGGACGTTACCTTCTTTGTCTACTCTTCCGTTGTAGATTCTATCAAGTACTTCCTGAGTAGCCTCAGAAGCTGGGCCATCATATACGATCTCACCCTCGCGGATACCGATCACTCTTGTAGCATAGTTAAGAGCAAGGTCTACGTGGTGAATATTGATAAGGACTGAAATGTTCATATCCTCGTTGATTCTCTTAAAGTCATCCATTACCTGCTTGGCTGTTACAGGGTCAAGAGCTGCAACAGGCTCATCAGCAAGGATGATCTGTGGATTCTGTGCAAGTGTTCTAGCAAGAGCTACTCTCTGCTGCTGTCCACCTGAAAGCTGGTCAGCTCTTACGAAAGCCTTATCAAGAATACCTACTTTATCAAGGCACTCTAATGCTTTGAGCTTCTCTTCCTTTGTGTAGATTCCGAATGTTGATCTAAACCAAGGCATATCTGGAACAAATGCTGTTAAAACATTCTTTATTACAGTGGTTCTAGTGATCAAGTTAAATGACTGGAAGATCATACCAATTTTTCTTCTGAATCTTCTAAGCTGCTTGCCAGACAAGCTCATAACATCAACACCATCCACGGTGAGTTTACCACTTGTTACATCATGCATCCTGTTGATGGTACGGATCAATGTGGATTTACCAGCACCAGACAAACCAATAATTGCTACAAATTCGCCTTGCTCGATTGTTAAATTCACATGCTTAAGGCCTTCAAAACCATTAGGATATTTTTTTCCTACGTCTTCAAACTTGATCATTACTATTCTCCTGATTCTAATTCTAAAAATAAGGGAAGATATTATAAAATATCTCCCCCATGTTATTCATAATGTAGTTCTGCTCTCGCTAACGCTCGCCAGAACAAGGTAGTACACCAGGCTCGACATAACCTCGCCAAGTGATTACTTTAATTCATTGACTTAATGAGCTCCTGAGCCTTTCTTTCTGACTCATAGTCCTCAGCCTTAGCCTCTACATAACCGTTGTGGTTGTAGATTGAAATAACTTCCTTACCAGCGTCTGAATTTCCGATATTGATAAATGCCTGTGTAACAGCTGCCTTGAATGCATCATCCATAACATCTGATGTCTTGCTTACGCTGATTGTATCGTTGTAGATACCATCTGTAACACCGATAACGTTTGTCTCATCCCAGATGCTAGCTGTTCTACCGAACTCTGTTGTCCACTTCTCTTCGTTGTCACGTCTTGCATCTGCATAGCAGCAAAGAACGTCGATCTGACCAGAAGCAAGTCTAGCAAAAGCGTTACCATATGAATCAGCCTGTACAGCGTGTGAAAGATCTGTGATGTGCTTCTCAAACTTATCCTGAAGCCAAAGTGAAGGATAGATATATCCAGCTGATGATGAAGAATTCATAACGCTCCAGTTAAGGCCATCAAGATCTTCCCATGTAAGCTCCTCACCATTGTTAACCTTCTCTGAGATAGCCTGACCAGCCTCTGAAGGACCAGCGATGATAAGACCACGGTAGAATGTTACCTGCTCTTCTGTAGGCTCTGTAGGCTTGTTGTCGTTCCAATCCTTAGCTTCTGGGCTCTCGATTGAAAGACCATCTCTTGTAGCTGTAAGGATTACATCGCATCCGTCCTCGTAAAGTACATATGTACCACCAGGGATAAGACCGATATCTATAGTTCCGGCTGAAAGACCTTCACCAACTGCTTCGTAGCTTGTTCCAACAGTGATGTCTACTTCCTTAACATCATAGCCAAGGCCAGCAAGCTCTGTTGTAAGAAGCTCCTTAAGTGGCTCTGTTGCAGTAACAATCTCGTCAGGATCACGTGATGGAACGAATCCAATTGTGAGCTTGTCGATAGTAACTGGCTCTGCAGGTGCTCCAACCTCAGTATTTTCTGCAGTTTCTGTTGAAGCTACTGAGCTTTCCTGTGCGCTCTCAGTAGTTGTTTCTGTTGTAGATGCGCTGTTTCCACAGCCTGCAAGCATAGCTACGCATGAAATACTTGCTACCATCATTGCAAAAAATTTCTTCATAATTCCTCCTACCCATAGTCATGGGCTTATTAAATATTTTTTCGCAATAAAAGCTCATGTGTATTACACATGAGCTTTCTGCAAATTACACGCCTAGAATTCTATGATATAGTGACAGGTTTGTCAACAACGAATTGTCTTTATTGCGTTAAAGTTCCACAGCACGAAAATGCCGTTTTTATGAACTTTTCTACTTAGTTTCCAAGAATATCAAGGAAGCGCTTAACGTTATATTGAATATCCCCTTTAAATACGCCGGAACCAGATACTATCACATTGGCTCCTGCCTCCAAAAGCTGGGAAACGTTCTCAACATAAATTCCGCCATCGACTTCGATATCAGTTTTAAGTTTTTTCGCTTCCAGCATACCCCTTACAGCTCTAACCTTATCAACGCACTCTGAAATGAGTTTTTGTCCGCCAAATCCAGGTTCTACAGTCATCACCAGGATCATATCCACCATATCAAGATACTCATCAAGTGCTGATGCATCTGTACCAGGCTTTATAGAAATGCCCGCTTTTTTGCCATGTTTGTGGATCTCATCTATGACAGCCTTAGGATCCTGAGCTGCCTCGAGATGGAAAGTGATAATATCTGCACCGCTATCCACAAAGTCTTTTACATATCTGATAGGATCCATGATCATGAGATGAACATCAAATACCTTTGAAGTCACACCTCTGACACTTTTGATAACTGGCATACCATAGGAAATGGATGGCACAAACATGCCATCCATAACATCGATATGAATATACTGGGCTCCAGCCTGATCAGCTTCTTTTATCTGTTCACCAAGCTTTGAAAAATCTGCTGATAAAATTGAAGGGCTTAAAATATTCATCATTATTTAAGAAATTCCTTTACTGATGCATATACACCATCACCATCAAGACCGTACTTCTTAACAAGTGCTGCAGCAGATCCAGACTCACCGAATCTATCCTGCATACCGATCTTCTTGACTACTGTAGGACACTCTTCTGAAAGAACGTCACATACAGCGCTTCCAAGACCACCAATAACTGAGTGCTCTTCTACAGTTACAACCTTGCCAGTCTTCTTGGCTGTTGCAACTACGAGCTCTCTATCAATAGGCTTGATTGTGCAGATGTTGATTACTTCAGCATCGATTCCGTCAGCGGCAAGCTTCTCAGCTGCTTCAAGTGCTGCACCAACACCGATACCTGTAGCTATAATACTAACATCTTTTCCTTCACGAAGTACAGTACCTTTTCCAAGTTCAAACTTGTAATCAGGTCTATCGTTAACAACTGGGCAAGCTGCACGTCCAAAACGGATGTAAACAGGGCCTTCATGCTCTGCTGCTGCTCTTACGCAAGCTCTAGCCTCGATATCATCTGCTGGACACATAACAACCATTCCAGGAATTGTGCGCATAAGTGCAAGGTCTTCGTTACACTGATGGCTGGCACCATCTTCACCTACTGTAATACCAGCATGTGTTCCGCCGATCTTAACGTTAAGGTGTGGATAACCGATTGAGTTACGAACCTGCTCGAAAGCTCTTCCTGTAGCAAACATAGCAAATGTGCTTACGAAAGGAATCTTACCTGTTGTAGCAAGTCCAGCTGCAATACCCATCATGTTACACTCAGCGATACCACAATCAATGTGACGATCTGGGAATTCTTTCTTGAACCAACCAGTTCTTGTTGCTGCTGCAAGGTCAGCGTCAAGTACAACGACTTTATCATTAACCTTAGCAAGCTCTATAAGTTCTTTACCATAGCTATCTCTGGTAGCTATCTTCTTTACTTCGCTCATTTCAACCTCCTTCTGTTCTATCAAGCTAATGACTCGCCGATCTTGTTAAGATCATCCATTGCCTTAGCGTACTCTTCGTCATTAGGTGCTACACCATGCCATGAAACCTGGCCTTCCATGAAGGAAACGCCCTTACCCTTAAGGCTGTGTGCGATAATAGCAGTAGGCTGACCCTTTGTTTCCCTAGCTTCTTTGAATGCTGCTCTAAGAGCATCAAAATCGTGAGCATCAACATTGATAACGTGGAAGTTAAATGCTTCGAATTTCTTATCAATAGGATAAGGTGAGCAAACCTGATCTATAGGTCCGTCAATCTGAAGTCCGTTGTTATCTACGATAACTACGAGATTATCAAGCTTGCGGAATCCAGCAAACATAGCTGCCTCCCAAACCTGTCCTTCTTCGATCTCACCATCACCAAGAAGTGTATATGTTCTGTATTCTTTATTATCAAGCTTTGCAGAAAGTGCCATACCACAAGCAACAGAAATTCCCTGTCCAAGAGATCCGCTACTCATATCAAGACCAGGTAAATACTGCATACTAGGATGTCCCTGAAGTCTTGAACCAAGCTTACGGAGTGTTGTAAGCTCCTCTACTGGGAAATATCCGCGCTGAGCCATTGCTGAATAAAGACCTGGTGCTGTGTGTCCCTTTGAAAGAACAAAACGGTCACGATCTGGATCCTGTGGCTTCTTTGGATCGATGTTCATCTCCTCAAAATACAGATATGTGAAAATATCTGCTGCTGACAGTGATCCACCTGGGTGTCCTGCACCTGCTGCATGAACCGCTGTAACAATGCCCTTGCGGACTTCGTTTGCAATTACCTGCAATTCTTTGTTTGTCATAATTCCTCCACTTC
This sequence comes from Butyrivibrio hungatei DSM 14810, assembly GCF_900143205.1. Taxonomy (GTDB): domain Bacteria; phylum Bacillota; class Clostridia; order Lachnospirales; family Lachnospiraceae; genus Butyrivibrio; species Butyrivibrio hungatei. Next base: position 86,618 of record NZ_FRDH01000010.1, read on the forward strand.
CTTTACTTTGTATCATACCTCTAAAATACATATTTCTACTAAATGCATTTAAAATGTATCACACTTGAAAATATGAGTCTATCGTATTTTTTGCCGAACTTTTCCTAAATGATGCTAAAATTCTCATCGTTGACCATAATATGCATTGGCACCGTGCTTGCGGTAGTAGTGCTTGTCCTGAAGCTCCTGAGGAGCTGGCTTAACATCTGGATTAATGACCTCGCATCTGTATGCCATCTTGGCAACTTCCTCTGTGACAACGGCGTTGTGTACTGCTTCATGTGCATCTTTACCCCATGTAAATACACCGTGGTTCTTGCAAAGAACTGCTGGAACAGCCACAGGATCTTTTTCCATCCTGTTAAACTCGTTGACAATGAGGTGGCCTGTATTCTCTTCATAAGCTGACTCTATCTCTTCTTTTGTAAGACATCTTACACATGGAATCTCGCCATAGAAATAATCTGCATGAGTTGTGCCATAGCAAGGAATGCTTCTTCCTGCCTGAGCCCAGCTTGTTGCATAGGATGAATGAGTGTGAACTACGCCGCCGACTTCCTTGAACGCCTTGTAGATCTCAACGTGTGTTGGAGTATCTGATGAAGGATTGAGCTTTCCTTCTACCTTGTTACCATTAAGGTCCATAACAACCATATCATCCGGAGTCATTGTATCGTAATCAACACCGCTTGGCTTGATCACGAAAAGTCCACTCTCTCTATCAATGGCACTTACATTTCCCCAAGTAAAAGTAACAAGACCATACTTTGGAAGTAAGATATTCGCTTCATAAACTTTTTTCTTTAATTCTTCTAACATTTCTGCCTCCTCGAAAATACCTCGCTAAGTGATTACTTAAAACGATTACTTAGATTGCCTCAACTGCTGCCTTCTCAATTGCAAGACCAGCGTTGTAATCCTTCATGAACTCATTAAATCCTGCCACATCTGCGGCTACCGGCTCGCAAGTCTCAACCTTACCGCTTGCAAATACCTTGTCAGAAAGATATTTCTCTAAAGTCTCGCCCTCAGCCTTCTGCATCATGTATCCAGCAAGGATAGCCTGTCCCCAAGGGCCGCCCTCTCCAGCTGTCTCCATGAGCTTAATTGGTGTATCAAGAGCTGCTGCCATAACTCTGTCACCAACGCCTCTGATCTTGAAGAATCCGCCCTGACCAAAGAAGAAGTCAGCCTTAACATTTTCTTCCTTCATAAGGATATCGTTACCAACCTTAAGTGCTCCAAGCGCTGTGTAAAGATGTGTTCTCATAAAGTTAGCAAGATTGAACTTAGCATCTGGTCTTCTTACGAAAAGAGGTCTTCCTTCGTTGAAACCAGTAATGCTCTCACCTGAGAAATAGTTATATGCAAGAAGTCCGCCGCAATCTGCGTCGCCTTCCATTGCCTTTCTGTAAAGAGTTCCATAGAGTGTGTCATCATCAACATCCTTGCCGATGGCACCAGCAAACTCTCTAAAGAGACCAACCCACGCATTAAGGTCTGATGTACAGTTGTTGCAGTGAACCATTGCAACCTCTTCGCCAGATGGTGTTGTAACAAGGTCAAGCTCTGGATAAGCCTTTGAAAGGCTGTGCTCAAGAACTACCATTGAGAATACTGATGTACCAGCTGAGATATTACCTGTTCTAACGCCTACTGAGTTAGTAGCAACCATACCTGTGCCAGCATCACCTTCTGGAGGACATACTGGAATACCGGCCTTTAACTTTCCGCTAGGATCAAGCTTCTTGGCACCTTCTGCAGTAAGTTCGCCAGCTCTTTCACCAGCTGGAAGTGACTTAGGAAGGATGTCCTCAAGCTTCCAAGCAAGGTTCTTGTCAGCAATAAGCTCGTCAAACTGCTGAACCATCTTCTGGTTGTAATCACAAGTCTTTGAATCAATAGGGAACATTCCTGAAGCATCGCCTACGCCCAGAACCTTCTCTCCAGTAAGCTGCCAGTGAATGTAACCAGCAAGTGTTGTAAAGAAATCAACCTTAGAAACATGCTCTTCCTTATTAAGGATTGCCTGATACAAATGAGCAATGCTCCATCTCTGAGGAATATGATATCCAAAGAGATCAGTGAGCTTCTCAGAAGCTTCCTCAGTTATTGTATTTCTCCATGTTCTAAATGGAGCAAGAAGTGTACCTTCCTTATCAAAAGCCATGTATCCATGCATCATAGCAGAGAATCCCATAGCTCCAACTGTCTCAAGTTCAACGCCATACTTAGCCTTTACATCCTCTGTAAGCTTAGCGTAGCAGTCCTGAAGTCCGCCCCAGATATCATCAAGTGTGTAAGTCCAGATACCATCCTCAAGTCTGTTCTCCCAACCATGAGAACCAGAAGCGATTGGATTGTACTTTTCGTCTGTAAGAACTGCCTTGATTCTTGTTGAACCAAATTCGATTCCTAAAAATGTCTTTCCCTCAGCTATAAGCCCTTTAACTTCTCCCATAATAATCTCCATTTCCTCTCTTTTTATTTTTCTTTTATCGAATCCCTAAGTATCACATCCTCAGAAAATTCGTAAGTTGCATTAAACGTCACTTTCTGCTCATGTATGAGTCTTATCATATTCTGAGCAGCTTTTTCACCAAGCCTGTGCTTGGGATGAGGTATTGACGAGATCATAACTCCGTCAACGCCCATTCTCGCTATATCTGAATCATCCATGCCAATTACCGACATGTCATCAGGAAGTTTCAAGCCATCCTCCGACAGTATCTGCATCAGCATGCCAGCCACCTGATCGTTGTAGCAAAAGACAGCTGAACAGCCCTTAAGTCTTTCTTTTACCCTGGAAAGAGCTCTTGCTCCGTCCTTGATATCGATCGTGTCGATGAAGTTCACGTGGTCATAGGTGAAAGGAAGCCCAAACTCCGTCATAGCCCTAAGATACCCTCTGTATCTCTCGCGCCCCTGTCCATCATCTAGCTTCAAGATACATCCTATATCTTTGTGCCCGGCATTTATCAGCGCCTTGACCGCCTTATAGGCACACTCTTCATCATTTATAGAAACGTGTGGAAGATCCAGCTCCGGATAGAAGCTGTTTATGAAAAGAACCTTTATCCCCCGATCAACTATCCTTTTGTACAAGTCCATGTTTGGATTTGGAAGTGCACTCTTTACCGGCTCCATGATGATACCGGCTATATCTTTTCTATCTAATACATCAAGGAGTATCTGTCTCTCCTTGTTGACCGTGTTGTTGGTAAAAGAGATCTGAATTGAATAACCTTTTTCACTAAGGGTACTCTCTATGCCCCTTATGGTGCTAGGAAAGATGTAATCATCAACGTAAGTTGTAACTACTGCCACAACTGACCTAAGACTGTCATCTGCTCTCTGATCAGCCACGTAAGTTCCGCTTCCCCTGCGGCTCTCCAAAAGGCCATCTCCAGCCATGACTTCAATAGCATGTCTGATGGTCTGCCTGCTAAGATCAAACATCTCGCACAGCTCATTCTCAGACGGAATCTTAGATCCAGGCTTAAGAGTTCCATTATCTATATTTGAATTTATCCATTCGATTACGCTTTCGTACTTAGCCAAAAGTTGTATTCTCCCCTAAAACTTGTATCATTTTTGCACTTTTGTCAGCAATTTACTAATCCAAGCATAATCATCATAAATTCACGAGTTTTTAAAATCAATCAGTAATATATACAAATTTGTAAAGTTGTATATGTACAAATTTCCTTATTTGTCTTTTCCAAGTCCATCATTTCTGGAATAGAAAAAGAGATACTGCTGCATCACGCCGTTGTATGGCGCGTATCCTTCAAAATCAAAGCCCTTTGGATACTTGATTTCAAGCACTCTGTTGATCCATACATCTTTTGGAAAAGCATCAAGCCTGTGATATCCAAACAAGATCTCGCAGTTAGCAACTTTAACTCCAACACCAAAAAGCTTTAAAAGTTCTTCCATAAGCTCCTCATCAGATAGCTTATCCCAAGAAGAGAGATCCACTAGACCACTTGCCACATCTTCTGCCGCCTTTTTCACATACTTATCTCTGTAGCCTAGACTACAGCTACCAAGCTTATCAAGAGAAAGAGCCGCTAATTTCTCCGGTGTAGGAAAAGAATATATCTTTCCCACTCTTTCATCTTCTACTATGAGGTCTCCAGCCATGGCGCAGAGCTTCTCAATAGAAGCTTTGATAGCAGGAATATTTTTTCTCTGAGAGATGATAAAAGAAATAAGCATCTCCCATGGGTCCTGTCTAAGAATCCTGATGCCCTTGCCATACTCAGATGCATTATATAAATAGATGTCCTTCTTTTTACTAACGCGTCCTCTGATGTCAGCATAGCTTAGCTCAAGGTCAAAATAGTTCTTCCAAAAATCATCAAATTCTTTTTGGTTACAGCTAAATTCGTACTCGCAATTTCCAAGCTCTTTTACAAATACATGCTTATCAAGTGCTGCCACGCTAAAGGTTCCAGGTTCTGTTTCACACTCATTGAACCTGAAACACTGGCCACTTTCTGCAATTTTTTTTAGATCAAAATCATCATTTATCGTAATCTTCATTTTGTTCTTCCTTTTTGGATATCCATTCCGTCTACATAGCCTCTGTCCCATAGCATAATGTTAAGCTTCTGAGCAAGTTCTACCGCAGGCTGGGTAAAATACTGGTTGGTCATGACAACACCCACCATTCTGCCATAGTAATCTCTTCCGGCATATATCTCCTGAACCGCCTTGACTCCTATGGGCTTATCATAGCATTTGCACTGAAATGCGTAGGTAATGCCATCCTTCTCCGCCAGAATGTCTGCCCCAAAGTCGCCACTACCTTTCGTAACCTCAACCTCCAGAAAGCCATTGTCTCTTAGAAGGTCTGCGCAATAGTATTCAAAGTCGTGCCCCTCCATCTCATCCATTGGAAGAGGGCGAAGTCTACGCCTTTTTATCAAAAGAAATATGATCGTCGATAGCAGTATGGCTGCCACAATTATTGAAACTATTATCAGTTGTTCTTTCATTTTTGTACCTTTATCCTTGCAAAAGTGCTCTCAGCCCTTAATATTACTATAGTTATCTATTATAGGATATAGTATAATCGTGAAGATGTGTAGTAAAAATACATGTATTTACAGGGAGAAAGTATGGAAAAGGTAAAGGAATTCTTAAAACGAAAAGACATCGAAATCTCACTTAAGCGCTACGGTATTGATGCGCTTGGAGCAATGGCTCAGGGACTTTTCTGCTCACTGCTCATTGGAACTATCATCGACACAGTCGGTAAACAGTTCAACATACCATTTTTATTAAGCACAGTAGCAACTATCGCCGGTAAAGAATACACCGTCGGCGGACTTGCATCTGCAATGAGCGGACCTGCCATGGCTACAGCTATTGGTTTTGCACTTAAGTGCCCACCACTTGTACTTTTTTCAATGATCACTGTTGGATTTGCTGCTAACGCCCTTGGCGGAGCAGGCGGTCCTCTGGCAGTTCTCTTTGTCGCTATTCTTGCAGCTGAATTTGGTAAGGCTGTGTCAAAAGAGACAAAGATAGATATCTTAGTTACTCCACTCGTTACTATCGCAACTGGAATATTCTTCTCTTGGCTGATCGCGCCTCCACTTGGACAGCTTGCAATGTGGCTAGGAGATGTCATTATGAAGGCAACAGAACTTCAGCCATTCTTCATGGGAATTGCTGTTTCAGTTCTTGTGGGCGTAGCCCTCACACTTCCAATCTCTTCTGCAGCCATCTGCGCAGCCTTTGGATTAGTAGGACTTGCTGGCGGAGCGGCTGTAGCAGGTTGCTGTGCTCAGATGGTTGGCTTTGCAGTTATCTCATTTAAGGAAAACAAATGGGGCGGCCTAGTATCACAGGGCCTTGGAACATCAATGCTCCAGATGGGTAACATTATCAAGAATCCACGCATCTGGATCGCACCAACACTTGCTTCTGCAATCACTGGACCTATTGCAACATGTCTCTTTAAGCTTGAGATGAACGGAGCTCCTGTTTCATCAGGTATGGGTACTTGCGGACTTGTAGGCCCTATCGGTGTTTACACAGGATGGGTAAACGGAGTACTTGATGGTACTAAGAGTGCTATCACAGCCTTTGACTGGATCGGACTTCTTATGGTTTGCATCATTCTTCCAGCAATCTTCTCACTTGTGATAAACGCAGGTGTCAAGAAGCTTGGCTGGGTTAAAGAAGGAGATATGGCACTTTAAGGAGGAGTTCCCATCTTATGCTCCAATGCTGCCATTCGAAGATATAGAATGGTACACAATACTTGCGAAGAAAAACTAATTTAATTATGCTCACAATCACATTGTATAGAAGAAGCAGACATAAACTGTCTGCTTTTTCTTTTTTTATTTCAAAAAGCACCTCTTCATCTCGTAATTATCCAGCAAAAATCCAGAGACAGCAAGTGTCCACCTCAACAAGCCCAAATCAAGATACATTATAAACAAACAGAGATAAGCGCTTATCTCCTGAAACAAAAAACAGTTACAGGAGATTAAAAAATGAATAGTTACGCTTCTATTATCACAAGTTGTAAATCCAAAGATGGACAAGGATTTCTACTCCTTGCAGAAAAGTTTTCTCCTCTGATAAAGAAATACACACGACTTCTTTATAAAAATGAGGCTGAAGATGTCAAACAAGAAATGCTTTTGGCACTATGGGAAGCTTCTCAGAAAATTGAAAAATATGACAACGAAGGAGAATGCACAAGATACTTTTTCAATGCACTTAAGTGCAAATTTCTGGAGCTCTATAGAAAAAGCAAAAATGAAAATGAAACCTCTTTTTTGCTTGATGATTCCATTATGGAAAACGAACAATCCGAGGAACATCTTAAGTATGCATATGCCAACTTAAAACAAGATATCATTTTTGTGCTTAGCAATTATCCTACAGTTGTAAAAGACATGTGCCTAAAGATGATTTTCAACGATATGTCTGATTCCGAAATCGCAAAGAATTATCACGTTAGCAGACAATACGCAAATCGTATCAGAAGAAACTTTAGAAAAGACATGAGTATATTTTGGGAGGTATAACATGAAAATAAAAAAAATAATAGAGTACACTGGAGCAGTACTTACAAGCACTTGGCTTGCAGACTTTTTTCTCAATTACTATTCCGCATATGTTCTTTTGGTACTGTTAATGGTTATTGATTATATATCAGGGATGCTGGCTTCCTATAAGGAAGCAATTGATAATCCTAATGACCCAAACTATGGTTGGAGTAGCAAAAAAGGTCTTAATGGAATCATTAAAAAGATAGGTTATTTGTTAACTAATATAGTTGCCTTATGTATGGATTATATACTCCGTACATTCTCTGGTGAACTGGGTATAGAAGTCAAATCTTCTACTACTATAGCGTTAGTTGTCCTCGTATGGTTTATTCTTAACGAACTTCTGTCGATAACCGAAAACACTGCTAGATTGGGGGTTCCGGTACCTAAATTTCTATTAAACATTCTCTCTGATTTAAGACAGAACTTGGATGATAAGAAAAAATAACTCTTTCTAGTTTACAAAAACAACTTCTCATTCTTTCTATATAGTGTAGCTGCTACAACAAAACAAATAAGAAAAGAGGAAAAAATATGTACAACGGTAGAGCTTTTGTAAATACATCAGACAGAAAAGTGCCTGTTTATCAGCTTACAAAAAATGAAATTGACATCACAAACAAGCAGATTGGCACAATATATCCCAACGAGTGTTTTGGCATGCACGCATCCGAAGGAAATGTATCGTTTATTGTATTCCGCAATTCATCAGGTGGAATAAGCAGAGGGGGATTTGGAAGTGTAAATCCTGACTATACTCCATACTGCGAAAGAAAAAGTAATGGAAAAACATTAGAAAAGAATCTACCTGATGGAGCAGGATTATATAGTCACACTCTATCAAAAAACATGAATTGGTATGTAGGAACCCATAAACAGTCTACTCCGCTCCCAAAGGGAACTATTATCAAGATCAAGTCTTCATGTACTACTGGCGCAGATTATCCTTCAAGAATTTTCTGTGCAGGATACAGAAAACCAGGCGGAAAAGATGTAGTAAAGGAATTTTGTATTGATTTCCTAACTGTTGGTTCAATGCCTAGCAACAGAGCACTTCTATAATTAACTCAACCAAAATGCGTGCACCACAGCAATGGTGCACGCATTACTTTTTTATTCTTTAGTTTTTACCTTCAAATGAATAGGCTTCTTCCTGCCCTACAACAGCGCCATCTGTCTCTGATACATAAAATGTAACATCTGTTTCAAAGCCGTCTATTGTCCCCTTCACAGTTCCATCTTCACTTGTAAATAACAAAACTTCTTTACTATCAGGATATTCATAAATAGTCGCATATCCTTTCAATTCTTTTGAATCATCTATATGTATCTCAATGTCAAAAGAGCCTTCCTCCATTCCATCAGAAATTATAAGATAATGATCATTCTTATACTCTCCGTAGCAACCGCATAAGGGAGAATCAATAGAACAATCCTCGCTCGAATCTTCTGTTGAACTTTCTGTCATTTCCTCAATTTCAACACTAGGCATCTTCTCTTCAGGTGAGACTGTCTCACCCACCGAACACCCTTCCATAATTATTGTAGCCGCAATAATAGCTAACAGTATGTTTTTTCTCATATTTTCTTTTCTCCTAATAATACATATTGAAATAATAACATTTGATGTATTGTATCTAAACTATAAAGGCTTAACATTATTAGAAATGAGAAAGTCATTTATATAATCCAACGAATCCGCATAATAATGTAATAAAACAAAATTATAAAATTGATGATCATGATTTCCCATACGTAGCGCATTTCCCGACAATCTTATCAACTTTTCACTGATAGAATAAAATGTTTGCAACGCTAAACAAATTAGTATCACATTTTCAAGACTTATATTTTCACCATGCAACGCTCTACTAATAGTTTTTTCATTGATGCGTGCTTTATCAGCTATTTCTTTTTGACTTAAGTTCCGCCATTTCATTAGTATTTTTAGAGAGTCCGAAAAGTCTTCAGGAAGCTTTCTTAAAATCTCACTTTGATCTGATATATCTTGCGCCAACACCTCATTTTTCTTGGCCGTATCATATGAGTTTTGTAACCCATTATTATATTCCACCCTAAAACGTATCGGTGACTGATCACTTCTATTCAAATAAAATGATGCATGCCATTTGTCATCAGCGCCGTCAATTACAAGATTGAATATTAAACAACACTCGTCCATGTGGCTTAAAGCATACTCTGTAAGCATAGGTCCTTCATTACCATGAATAATATACTTTGAAGAGTTAATTACAAAATGTGATTCTGCATAAATGTAGAATCCTTGCTCCACCATATTTCTGATATTGCTGTCTGTAAAAACCAAAAGTGCTGCATCTGCAAGATTTATGGAAAATGTCTGTTTCTGTTTTAGTGCGCCTTTACTAAATGAATATGGACGAAGATATTTGCCATCCATATAATCATATATTCCTATTGCTTCTTCGTATCCAACTTCCACGAGTCTTATTTTCGCCGACATTCTTGAAACGCCAAAATAATCAGCAAGCTTATCTATCACCATTGGAAGCACATCTATAAGATCAAAAAAACCACTAGCTCCTCTTACTTCTCTCAAAAATTTAGAAGCCTGCATTTTGAACATGTTTTCAGGCATTAAAATATGAGCTGCCAATGCGTTTGCTTGCCACTCCATATAAGATTCTTTTGTGGTTCTTTTAGTATTGCCATCAATACTACAATCTATATTTGAATAGTTTTCATTATATATGCTTTCAAACAAGTATTTTTTGTAATGATACTCTTTATGAACACATTCATGTACTATCGTATGATTAACAGACCCAACATCTCTAAGATAGAAAATACTAGGATCTAAAACAATTGTGTTTTTAGCTATTTTGTCCTGAATTAAAGCGCCATCGTCGTCATAAAAAAATGCATTACAGTCTTCAAAATACAATTGACCAAAAATACTACCATCATTTGTTATATTCTTCGTAACAACTGTAAGGCCCATTGAACGAGCTAATTCGAATGTGTCTATCTTCAATGGCTCTAATAACGCTTTTGGATAATACTTCTTCAAAAAGCAAGCTGCTATCGAATCCAAATCTTTCTGCTTTATACAAGGTATAAAATCATCTGAAAGACTATCAGCCCCATGCCTTACACCACAATATTCTTCAACATATAAAATCTTTATTTTTTCAAGTTTATCTTCTAATGACCCCTCACAATGGCATGTAAACCATTGCGTTGTATTCTCGATTCTTTCATGCTTTTTACTATAATCGTAGATTTCCAGCTCAACTTCTACAATTACATCAAAATCTATTTTTAAGCCCTGATTGTTAGTAGATAAAACAAATTTAATATTGAAATAATCTGCAAGAACTTTATCAACATTTGATAAATAGCGCAAAGAAAGATTCAAATCACGCTTGTTTTCATATATATACTCCGTGATTGATTCACAAATTAACTCATAATGCTTATTTTTTAGAAATTCTCGAAAAGATCGCATCTCTATTGTCTCCCCCCAAAGCTGTCATATCAAAAATAATACTACAAATCCTTTTTATAAACAAAGTTTACACTTCCACTTATTTTTTCTTTTTATCTAATAGCAGCTGCAAAAATAAACAAACACAGGAGAAAAAAAATATGGATGAAATGGTAAAACAGACTCAAGAGTGGTTAAACAAAACTTACAAATCCAAAAAAGGTTTTACAAAATTTAATGACAATGAAATCGACGGTATAACAGGTCAGGGAACATTTAAAAGACTTGTTCAGGCTCTCCAGATTGAGCTAAATGAAAACTTTGGAAGCAAACTTACCGTAGATGGCGATTTTGGAAAATCAACACTTAACGCACTTCCTTTGTACATTGAGAAAGGATTCCCATACAAAAACATTGTCAAAATCATTCAGGGTTCTTTTTGGTGTAAAGGCTATTCTGCTGGTCCATTAGATGGTATTTTTGGAAAATCAGTAGACTCTGCAGTAAAAAAGTTTGAAAGAGATGCTGGAATTCCTGAAACCGGATCTATTACTGGAATAAAGTTACAGGGTATTATGAACACCGACGCATACTTTTTCCAAGGTGAAGAAGGAACCCTGGCATATCACCAGCACAGAGTACAGAAAGCTATGAACCGCAAATATTGTACTGACTTCGGACTCATTGCTCCAAATGGACTATGGGAAAGAAAATCTCACAAGATGTTGATCAAGTGCTGTCAGAAAGTTTGGGGCATTACTAACATTGATGGTGCCTGGGGTAACGACTGCAAAAAAGCAGCTCCAACGTTGACAAACGGAACGACAAATTCAGAAAATGTGTTACTACTTAGCTGGGCACTGACCATTAATGGCTTTTATACTGGTGAATTCACCAGCACACTTTCAAATGATCTATTAGAAAGCATAAGAAACTTTCAGGATTTCATGTGTATCAAAAGAGAAAATGTTGTCGAAAAAGGCTCCTGGGCTTCTCTATTATCAAGCAAAGGAGATACTGGCAGAGATGTAAAAGCATTTGATACAGCAACTCGTCTAACAGAGGCTCAGGCGAATTTCTTTAAATCTAACGGGTATACAGATGTTGGAAGATACTTAACCAATACTGTTAACGGGACTTTAGATAAGAAAATGACTCTAGAAGAGCTAAAGGCCATTTCCAATGCGGGATTAAAAGTATTCCCAATCTATCAGACCCGTGGAAACAATGTTGGATACTTTACAAACAGTTCTCAGGGACATAGTGATGCAAAAGAAGCTTTAAAAGCAGCTCATGACCTATTTTTCCCTTATGGAACAACCATTTATTTCGCTGTCGATTATGATGTTAAAACGGCTGATATTGAAAAATACATTGTCCCTTATTTTAGAAATATCAAGGCAGTGTTAGACGGCACTTATAAAATCGGTGTTTATGGTCCAAGAGCTGTTTGTAACATTCTTGCCAGCCACGGTTTGACTTCATCTAGTTTTGTTGCTGACATGTCAAGCGGATTCACTTGCAACATTGGACAGCCAATGCCTAAGAACTGGGCGTATGAGCAAGTAGTAGAAGTTACACAGGGCGGAATAGGTATTGATAGATGTAATATTTCCCCCGCATCTACAGGCGTGCTTATTAATTTCCCTTCATCTGAAACAGAAGATGAAAAAAGAAAAGAAAAGCTCATTATCTATACTGCAAATACTATCAGAGAAAACGAAGGAAACTATGATGGCATCGACGAAAACGGTATCCTCTCGATAGGTCTGCTTCAATGGAGAGCTTCCAGAGCATATACTCTATTATCAAGAATTCGAGACAAAGACAAGTCATTTTTCGATGCTACTTTTTCTAATGTACCATCTTCAATGATTATAACTGGTCTTGACAGTGGAGACATAAATTCGTTCAACAACTTGTATGCTTCCGATCTTTCTTCTGAAGAAATAAGCTCTTTAAAGAGAATTCTTGTTTCCGATATTTCTAAAGAAACTCAGGATGTGCTAATCATCGAAGATGTTACCAAATACATTAATCTCGGAACAGATAAAAAAATACGATCAAATAAAGTTCTCATATATTTTGCTGACTGTTATAATCAGTCTCCAAAAGCCATTTCTCGTTTTGAAGATCAAGGAATAAATTGGGAAAGCGTTACTTTAGATGAATTACACAATCTTGCACTTGCAGATAAAGCTCTTGGAAAATATATATCCCGTCGTAATAGTGTATACGAAAAAGCTAACGCGTATAACGAATAATTATCTAAGTGAGTAGTAGAGAGCATAATACTTTACTACTCACTTTTTAGCAACACATACTCAGAATCAGTCCCCCATCCTGAATTATTGTCTTGAGCATAGATATATTTTTTCACCTTAACCAAAATAGAATCCCCCTCAAATTGTATGTCCATATCTCCACTGCCAAATCCGTCATCAAATTCAAAACTTATTTTTTCATCAATCATTTGCTCTTTCGAAAAAGATATGTCTGCAACTCTCTGAGTTATACCTTGTATGTTATACAATTGCCCTGAAACACAATCACCATCATAGGCTAAATATAAAACCATTCCACCGCCTTCAAATATTTGTTCTTCAGTTTTTGAATCAGTACTCCACACTTCATCATACTTTGATTCTTCAAAAAAAACCAAATCACCATCTGAAGCATTCGAGCTTTCATAATTACTGGGGGGTTCCACTAATTCACTCTCCTCTGATAAAAGATCTTCACCTCTTGAAATAGCCTCTGTGCCAGCCATATAGCCATCATTCTTTTCACACGATACAATTAGCACTAGAAAAATCGTTACTATACAAATTAAAATCGTTTTCTTCATATAGCTCTCCACCGTATTTATAATACCTATGATTTACTTCACTTTCTGTGTTCTCAAATACTCTTTTTGTTCTGCTGTTATTCTATAACTTTCTATTGCCTTCTGTATTGTCTTGTTATGAACCCACTTATCAAGTTTTTTTTCCTGGATATAAGGTATGGTAGCCTCATACTGCTTAGCTAGGGCTGTTGCAAAGTACCAGGCAATCATCATGTTTATGTAGTATTCGTCTGACTTTATTTTTGATACAGCTTTAAGATACTTAGGATCAAAGTCTTCATCAAGAAAATGCTGCATCAGCATTCCTATGGCGAATCTTATGGTATAAGTTTCTTTTGACTTTATCCACTTTTCTATGTACTTTAGGAGCTCATTCTTATGCTTCTTGAAAACTTTTGGAGACATCTGGTCACAGGTTGCCCAATTATTTACATAGGGGAGGAACTTTTCGAGCTCTTCTATACACTTATCAAAATCTTTAATCTCTGAAATAATAAAGGCTTGAAGCTGATTCTCATCAAAGTACTTGTGAGGAAGGTCATTCAAGAACTCTTCAATACCTTCTCTTTTCACAAGCTCTTTTGCATACTTCCTAAGTTCCGGAGTACGCACACCTATAGCCTCAAATCCATCAACACCAGGAATGAGACCGCTTTGAAAATCCCTATATTTCTTGTCTTGTAATTCGAATAGTTTGGATTGAATTTCCGTAGTCATATTTTTCACCTCCAATGGTCTGTTTTCTACATTACTCATTATTTGGGTCACAAATTGCCTTTGCCAGAATCCTCAATTCCATTGATTTACTTTGACTGTATTGAACAAATCCTCATCTTATTGTTTATCGTCAGAACGCCCCACGCCTTCCTGTTTACGGGAGATGCCGGCGGAATGAATACACCCTCTCTTATAGTGGTGCTCTCTGCTCTTCCAAGGTTCGTGATACAATGTCCATCGCGCTTTTCATAGCCGAACATCTTGCTGCCAACAAATCTGCCGGCCTTGCTTTCAAAACTTCCAAGAGTCGATATAGCTATGGCATCGAGGAGTTCTGGATCCATATTGAAATAACACGAGAGAACGAGCATCTCCCTATCCGGCTTACTTATTATGCTCCTGACTTCATGATCTACAGCCCTGGCGAGTTCCATGATCTCAGAGGTTTTCTTCTTAACCACCACACTGAATGCTGTAGCATAGTTTCCAAGCGAGCCTTCCTTATAGTTTTTAATCTTATTCCTTATGTCAGAAGCTATGACCACCTTATTTGTTTTCTCATCGATCATCATCTTAGCAACAAGATAGTCATTGAGCGATACCCCGTTTTCTCTGCACAAACCCAGGAGCGTATCAAGCTCTTCTCCGTCAACTCTCTTTATCTCACGCTTTATATCCTGTTTGCGATCATGATCACGTTCAAACTCAAGATACTCGTCGTAGCTGACCCTATGCCCTTCTTTACGCCACTTCTTATTGGCATCTCTGATCAGCGCCCTGCTGATGAACCTAAGGTCGCTGCCATTTGGAAGATCATCAAGGCTTTCCATCAGCTTCTCATCAACCAGGTGTGGCCTGGCACCGCTAGTATAATGATCTGCAAACTCCTGCACCAACTGTAGAAGCCCTCTCCCGTCGCAAAGAAGATGATGCGTTATAAAAAGAACTCTCGTTCCGCTCTCGGATGGATAAGCATAGACCTTGAGCAGCGCTTCCTTCTGAACATTCCATCCATCTGAAGATACCGCCTCATAATCAGTCTGCCAGTTATCGTCTGCCTCTTTTATCGTTATCGGAATCTCAAGTTCAGGATGCTCCTCATAATATATCATTGAGCTTCCCTCTTCCTCGGCTATCAGACTTCTCATAAGCGGATGAGCCGATCTAAGAACACCAATGCTCTCGATGATACCATCCGCATCGAACTCCGATCCGATTTCCGCCATGATACCGAAGTGCATGTTCGGGGACATATAGTGCGCCCTTTCCGTATATAAGTATTTCCTACCTGGCATAAATCTCTCTTTCTCCTTATAATCTGGCAAAAAACTGTTTCCAGGTAATTTCCTTGAACATTCTTTTAGTCAGTTATACTTTCTTTCGCACTGTTGATAAGACCGAGAAGGCCCGTCTCCTTAATAAGAGCTATCCCCTGGAATTCATCTCCGAGGACAATCAGATTGTCGCCTGTTTTAATATCAAAGATCTTTCTTGCTTTGGCAGGAATGACAATCTGACCCTTATCTCCCACTTTGACCATTCCAAAGATATGTTTTCCTTTCGGCGGTATAGCATATCCCAGGTTGTCCGAATCATTCTTTTCATATGAGATAAGGTCGTCCATGGATACGCCAAAGAGGTCAGCCAGCATCTTACATCTCTTTATGTCCGGCAGCGACTCTCCGGTCTCATATTTTGAAAGCGTCTGTCTGGATACGCCTATCTTCTCTGCAATTTCCTCCTGTGACAGGTTATTAAGCTTTCTTAATTCCATAAGATTGTCTGCAAAACTCATTCTTTCTTCTCCTTTTTTATTCCCAGAACACACCACCTTATGAAAGGTATGCGGCTCATGATTTCATACAGAATGTAGGAGCCTGCGAATGCTGCTATTGCAACCAACAGATATACGATGACAGGAGCAAGGAACGGACATAATGTATGCAGATACCATCCGCTGACCGCTATCATCAGATAATGGAATACGTAGAGGCCCCATGATTTTCGGCACATCCACTTTGAGAAAGCATTCGAGAAATTTCCCCATTTTTTCATGAAGGCAAGTATACCGAGAGTTCCAAACCATGCGTATACATTGCACATGATTGTGTCCAGAACTACGTGCTCCGGATAAGGCTGACCTTTATATAAAATAACAAAGGCTATGCAGGATGCGATGGCAAGGATGCTTAATAACAGCCAGTTTTTGCCAAGTCGATCCATCACGACCTCATGGGACAATACAAAGTAGCCGATCATAAAGCCCAGTCCGTAGATACCGAATCTGTATACCACAATTATCGGCGTGTTAAGTATCTGCGCCGCTCCATATACGGGTATAACAAGAAGTATAAGTGTCAAAAGATTTGCTTTACCACAGATATTATAGAATCTGTCTTTTTCAATCCTTCTGATCAGTACCAGTATCAGGCTGAAGATCCAAAGCATCTGAATGTACCACAGAGGGCCTGAGCCGCTGACTGCCATTATCAGGAAAAGGATTGGCCCCGGTACGTTGTTCATGGAATTAAATGCACCAGACATCAGCATGTTGTAATAGCCAAGAATCCAGCCGAAAACCAGAAGGCCGATTGTTGATGGTACAAGATACTTTCTCGTCCTTACGCTGATAAATTCCTTTTCTGTTCGTTTAATTAGTTCATAACGGGCTGACATGCCGGATACCACAAACAGAAGTAACATGAACCAAGGATATACAATGTACTGATATGTATCCTGGGGCTGATGTTTACTGAAAGGTCCGATGATGCCATGTTGTGTTACACCGTTGAATATGTAGATTACATGATAAATGACAACCAGCACTACTGTTATCCAGCGAATATTATCTAAGTATGTCTTTCTCATATTTCTACCACCTTTGCCAAATATTTTAACATTTTTCTCAATCATAAAAAAGTAAGCTCCACCTGTCTACCAAGCGAAGCTTACATGTTTTGCTATTTTTTGTTAAATTTGGTTGCGTTGTTGGGACAGAAGAACGACTGTTTCAGCGGTTCGATGTTTCCAATCATCGTTCGCCTTCGGCTCCGATTCTTGGACATCTATCGCATGGACCGTTGTAATCTTCTCACAAAGCGCTTTAGCACTTTGTGAGAAGAACAACGGTCTCAACATGCCCGCTCCAACTAAACATATCGCAGGCTCTGACAGCCTTAAGCTCATAGCCGCCGTCAGCTAGTATCCTTAAGTCTCGCGCTAGAGTTGCGGAGTCGCAGCTTACATATACGATCCTGTCTGGCTGCATCTTGAGCATTGTTTCAAGGCACTTCTCATCGCAGCCCTTTCTAGGAGGATCAACTACGATGACATCTGGGTGAAGTGCTTCATTACTTGATACTCCATCGTAGCCACCATTTTTATAAAACTCAGGAAGCACCTCTTCTGCCTTACCGCAGAAGAAATCTGCATTTGAAAGTCCGTTTCTCTTGGCATTTCTCTTTGCATCTTCTATAGCATCAGGAATTATCTCTACACCAAAGACATGGCCTGCTGTCTTGGCCATTGATAAGGTGATGGTTCCAATTCCACAGTAGAGGTCCCAAACAGTCTCTTTTCCTGACAGACCAGCATAAGTGATTGCCTGTTCATAGAGCTTCTGGGCCTGAACAGGGTTGACTTGATAAAAGGAAAGAGGTGATATCTCAAAATCAAGGCCGCAAAGAGTGTCTGATATTGTGTCTCTTCCCCAGATTGTATGAATCTCGTAGCCCATGATGACATTTGTCTTCTCGGTATTGATGCTGACAGAGATACTTGTCATGCCCGGAATTTTACTGAGAGAATCCACAATTTTTTTCTGATTTGGAATGTAATCCACATTTTTATCTTTTTTACCATCTCTGTAGTTGATAACTAGGCATACCATAATCTGACCGCTGGTAAAACCTTTTCTAATGAGTACGTGCCTTACAAGACCTTTTCCAGAAGCTTCATCATAAGCCTTGATCCCATTTTCTTCCATGTGCTTTAATATAATATCAAGGATAGCCTTATTTTCTTTTATACCAATATAGCAATCATCCACAGATATGATACTGTGGGTTCTGCCTGCATAGTATCCGGCAACAAGTTTGCCACTTTTGTCAGTTCCGATCGGGTACTGGGCTTTGTTCCTATATCTCCATGGCTCATCCATGCCGATAATAGGCTCAGTTATGCTATCGATGAAATCTCCATCAAAGCCCCCAAGTCTTACGATATTGTTCCTTACTTTATTCTGCTTGAACTGAAGCTGTCTCTCATAGGTCATGTTCTGAAGCTGGCATCCGCCGCACTGTCTTGCTATAGGACACTTTGCTTCCTGTCTAAACTTCGAAGGTTCAATAACCTTTTCAAGATGGGCGTAAGCATAGTTTTTCTTGGCCTTCATGATCTTGGCACTTACTGTATCTCCAATTACCGCATCCTTAATAAAGAGGGTATAGCCGTCAATCTTGCCTATGCCCTCTCCGTCATTTCCTATATCTGTGATGGTTACTGTCAGAAGCTCATCTTTGCTGTACCTGACATCTTCTTTTTTCTTAATTCCCATTTATTCCTACCTGCATTACTCTTTCCAATGAAGTCTGTGGAGCTCACCCTCTGTCTCAAGTCCCTTGAATTCATTCTGTCTAAGGGCTTCGTAGAGAACTATGGCAACTGAATTAGAAAGGTTTAAAGACCTGATATCATGTCCCATAGGAATCCTGATACAACTTTCTTCATTGTCCACCAGAATTTCCTCTGGAATTCCTGCACTCTCCTTGCCAAACATGATGTAGTCATCCATTCCAAAGCTAACATCTGTATATGAACGCTTTGCCTTGGTTGTAGCGTACCAGATCTTGGCTCCTGGGTGATTTTCCTTGAAATCCTCGTAGTCTATATATCTTGTGACATCGAGCTTTTCCCAGTAATCCATTCCGGCTCTCTTTATTTCTTTTTCATTGAGTCTGAATCCCAAAGGCTCGATAAGATGTAAACTTGTTCCTGTTGCCACACAGGTTCTTCCGATATTTCCAGTATTCTGTGGAATCTCAGGCTGATGTAAAACTATATGCATTCTTAAACTAACTTCCTTTATTACTATTATTCCTCATCATCAGCATCCATAACTGCTGACTTTGGAAGAGAAAAGATAAACTCGGTACCAACACCTGCTGTGCTGATAACGTTGATGTTCTCTTCGTGGGCCTTTATGATCTCTTTTACAATTGAAAGGCCAAGGCCTGTACCCTTCTTGTCCTTACCTCTTGAAAGATCCGACTTGTAGAATCTGTCAAAGATAAGCTTCTGGTCTTCTTTGGGAATTCCGATTCCGCTGTCCTTAACAGACACAAACACCTTGCTGTGCTTCTCTGTAGTCTCGATCTTGATTGAAGAATCGTGATGGCTGAACTTGATAGCATTATCAACAAGGTTATAAAGAACCTGCTGAATCTTGTCTACGTCAGCATTTACCAGCATCTTGTCATCAGTAAGGACCAGCTCGATTGCAATCTTCTTGTTCCTGCAGGTGCCCTCAAAAGACTCTGCAACTTTCCTGATGACCTGATTAATATCAAAATCAGATTTATCAAGGAGCATTCCCTTAGTGTTGAGGTTGTTAAGCGTCAAAAGCTCGTTGGTGAGCTTGGTAAGTCTGTCGGTCTCATTAATGACAATTCCAAGATACCTCTCATGCATCTCCTGAGGAATTGTTCCATCCTGCATTGCCACAAGATAGCCGCGGATAGATGTAAGGGGCGACCTGAAGTCGTGAGATACATTGGCAATGAACTTCTTTTGATCGTCCTCCTGCCTTGCAATTTCGCCTGCCATATATGCCAGAGACGCCGCAAGGTATCCCATCTCATCTTCTGACTCCACAGAGAACTCATAGGACATATTGCCGGCTGCATACTGCTCTGTAGCCTTGGTGATCTTGCGAAGTGGTATATATACCAGCTCTGTGAAGAAGATCAGGATGATAAGAGACAGTAGGAAAAGAACTATCAGCATCAGGTAGGATATGTTAAGGAATTCATTGGCCTGCTCCTGAATATCAGAAACAGGTTCGTGAATAACTACATAAGCTTGAACCTTGTAATTGGCCGTTATAGGTGCAAATACACTTACCACATCTGAGTCAAAAGAGTCCCAGAAATTGCCGGTCGTGTAATATGAACCTCCAAGAACTGAAGGATCAAAGCCTTTGATAACTATCTCATCCCCAGGCCCAAGATTTCTTGATGAATCAAGAACAAGTCTTCCTGATGGGTTTATTATCCATATGGGCTCATTATCCATATACTTGGACAATGTAACCATTTGAGTGTGTACTGTTTCAAGTGAAGTTTCACTGTTGTACAGATCTGCCGCATAGGTGTTGGCAATCTGCGTGGCAACCTGATACATGCTGTCTGTCTTGTCTCTTCGTATGCGCTCATAGGTCATGCTATATACGAAAGTCGCAACCACTATAAAGCCAAAGACGGCAAACAAAAGGTACGCCAAGAGAAACTTCAGATAGAGAGTTCTCTTCATTTACTCCATTACCTCGAATTTGTATCCGATTCCCCAGATTGTAGCCAGTCTCCAACTTGCATGGTCATTTAACTTCTCACGAAGTCTCTTGATATGAACGTCGACTGTTCTAGTATCTCCAATGTATTCGTAGCCCCAGATCTGATCAAGGAGCTGCTCTCTTGTGAAAACATGGTTTGGTGATGCCGCAAGGAAATACAAAAGCTCCAGTTCCTTTGGTGGCATATCAACTCTCTCACCCATGTATGTAACAGAGTAGTTTGTCATGTTGATCTCAAGATCTGGATATCTTACAACCTTATCGTTAGATTCAGGTGCTTCCTGAGCCTGAGGCTTATATCTTCTAAGAACTGCCTTTACTCTAGCCACCAGCTCTTTTGAATCAAAAGGCTTCTCCATGTAGTCATCAGCACCCATCTCAAGGCCAAGAACCTTATCAAACACTTCTCCCTTAGCTGAGAGCATGATGATAGGTACCTGTGATCTTGTTCTTAACTCTCTGCAGACCTGATATCCATCAATGCCAGGAAGCATCAGATCAAGGAGTACAAGATTTGGCTTAAATGTATCGAAAGTATTGATGGCAGTCTCACCATCGTTGCAGATCTTGGTCTCAAAGCACTCTTTTACCAGATAAAGAGATATGAGCTCTGCGATATTGTTGTCATCATCTACAATTAAGATCTTCTGCTTAGTTGCCATAATTTCCCCCAAAATATTATTTTATAAACGTTACTATTGTCACGCCTGCATCGCCTTCACCAAATTCTCCAAGCTTGAAGGATTTAACATAAGGAACACCCTTAAGATACTGATGAACTGCCTGTCTGAGTATGCCTGCGCCCTTACCATGTACAACTCTTACATTGTTAAGGTGTGACATATAGGCATCATCAAGGTATTTATCAAGTGCTGCAAGCGCATCATCTGAATTCTTGCCAATAAGATTGATCTCAGTCCTGATATTAGCTGACCTTGAAAGATCCATCTTGCCGCCGCTACTACTGGTGTTTCTACCATAGAACTTCTTCATGGCAGCCTTGCCATCTTCATCCTGCACCAGCACAAGATCTCTAATATTGGCCTTGGTCCTCATGATACCGCACTGTACAAAGAGATAACCATCCTTGTCTGGCTTGGAACTGATAGTTCCCTTAAGCCCCATAGACACGATCTTGACTGTTTCTCCAAGTTTAAGCTGAGACTCTTTAAGAATTGGATGTGTCTCCTTTGGCTTTTCAACCTTCTTGGAAATAGATTTATTCTTGTCAGAGATCTTCTGTCCAACGCTGGTCCTTGCTCTCTCCAGATCCTGCATTGTAGCATCAGGTCCCGCTTTTCTAAAGGTTCTGATAGTCTCATCAGCAACATCCTTAGCTTCCTGAAGGATATCTCTCGCCTCTTCATTGGCCTTTCTGATGATCTCATCCCTTTGTTTATCAAGCTTGTAGGTCTTTTCCTCAAGCTGAGTCTTAAGCTCTTCAACTTCCTTTTTGTACTGAGCAATCTCAAGACTCTCGCTCTCAATTGTCTTACGGCTCTTCTCAAGGTCTGCAAGAAGATCCTCAAACTTTTTGTCCTCAGTACCGATTTGCTCCTTGGCAGCTTCAATGATCCTGTCTGGAAGCCCAAGCTTGGAAGAGATTGCAAAAGCATTACTCTTTCCAGGGATTCCAATAAGGAGCTTATAGGTCGGCTTAAGCGATTCAACGTCAAACTCGCAGCTGGCATTCTTGATGCCAGGTGTGTTGAGGGCATATACCTTAAGCTCGCTGTAGTGAGTTGTAGCCATTGTCCTTATCTTTCTCTCATGGAGGTCGTTAAGGATAGATATAGCAAGAGCTGCGCCCTCTGTAGGATCAGTTCCTGCGCCAAGCTCATCGAAAAGGCAAAGTGAATTCTCATCAGCCTTCTCAAGGATGCTGACGCAATTAGTCATATGTGATGAGAAAGTAGAAAGAGACTGCTCAATACTCTGCTCATCTCCAATATCTGCATAAACTTCTGTGAACACTGAAAGTTCTGACCTGTCACCTGCAGGGATTGCAAGACCAGCCTGTCCCATCAGGGTCAAAAGACCTACTGTCTTAAGTGTAACTGTCTTACCACCTGTGTTAGGTCCTGTGATGATCAGCATGTCAAAGTCGCGACCTGCGTATACATCGATAGGAACAACCTTGTCTTTATCAATAAGAGGATGTCTTCCCTTCTTGATATCAAAAGCATGCTGCTCGTTAAATACTGGTGTGATGGCATTTATCTCAAGGGCATATGATGCCTTGGCAAATACAAAGTCAAGGTCAGTCATGATATCTGCGTTGTACTTGATAGAGTCTACGTGCTCTGCAACCTTAAGGCTGAGCTCAGCAAGGATCTTTTCGATCTCTGCTGTTTCCTGTAAGATCATTTCTCTTAACTTATTGTTGAGCTCAACAATTGCCTGAGGCTCAATGAAAAGCGTAGATCCTGATGATGACTGGTCATGAACAATACCATTTATCTGAGATTTATACTCAGCTCTTACAGGGATACAATATCTGTCACCACGCATGGTTACTACAGTATCCTGAAGGTAAGTTCTCATTGATCCGTTGATGATCTTGCCTAGCTGCTCGTGGATCCTGTCATTGGTCAGCATCATTCCGCGTCTGATATGTTTGAGGGCTGGGCTTGCATCAGAGCTCATCTCATCCTCTGAGATGATACATCTTCTGATCTCAGCTGATACAAAGGTAAGTGGCTCAAGCATCTCAAAAGATTCAGATAAAGAATCTCTCTCCTCATCATCCCTTTGAGGTCTGCCGTAAGTCTTAACTCTGTTGACGTTATCAAGAAATGCTGCAAGCTTCAAAAGAGCTGCCATATCCAGCGCACTTCCAATCTTGAGTGCCTTTAATATTCCCTGAAAATCCTTATTGTCACCAAAGTTTGTGCTACCCTTTTTAAAGATCCTTGAAATAGCATCCTTTGTTTTTTCCTGATTCTTTCTGATCTCTTTTATATCAGATGAAGGAACAAGCTCTCTGCAGAGTTTCTTACCAGGCTCTGAAGTCGCATGTTCTGTAAGTTTTTCAATAATCTTGTCGTATTCAAGTACGTGTAAAGCTTTCTGATTCATAATTATTTTCCTGTGTCTAAAGTTACATAATCATCCAAATTACAGTTTACCATCATAAGAGTTTCTTTGCTACTTCTTATGCGTAGTTACCATTTAAAAGATAGGGTCATTTAGGGAACTATGGTATAATATTGAAATGTATCAAGTAGTTTTATGGGGATGGGGTATTCTATGCCAACTAATCAAGAAGAAAACAAAAACGAAAATTTAGCTAATACGGATTTTATTAGTGAGAAGATAAAGCAAAGACCAATTAACAGGAAAAAGCTCTTAAGGCGCACCATCATTACTGTCACTTTGGCAGTACTATTTGGTTTTGTTGCCTGCCTTACTTTCCTTTTATTGCAGCCACTTTTTAGTGACAAGCTCTATCCAGAAAAAGAGCCTGATCCAGTCACACTTCCACAGGAATCAGCCAGCGATGAGCTAACTCCTGAAGAGATGTTTGCTGATGATGATCAGATTGCTGCAAGCGAAGCTCAGAGCTTTGAAGAAAGTCAGAAGGATCAGATCGATCAGGCTATCGCTTCTTATTCCTTTGATTCATCAGATTATAACAAGATGGTAAGGTCACTTAAGTCCGTAACAGATGCCGTTAAGCCTAGCCTTGTAAGTGTCACAGCTCTTTCAAATGACACTAACTGGTTTAGCGATTCCTATGAATCAAGCGGTTCTACATCAGGCCTCATCGTAGCTGACAATGGAACAAATCTCTTTATCCTTGTTCCATCAACTGCCGTTTCAGGTGCAGAGACAATCCGCGTAACTTTCTGCAACGGAGCAACTGCCAATGCTGACCTCTGTCTTATGGATAGCATCACCAAGCTCGGTGTCATCTGTGTCAAAAGAGCTGCTCTTTCCCAGGACACACGAAATACTATTGGGCCAGCTGATCTTGGAAGCTCAGCAGGTGGTAACCTTACAGGCTCTCCTGTTATTGCACTTGGTAGCCCTGTAGGCGTTCAGGACTCAGTTTCCTACGGCATCATCACTTCTGAAAAGAGCTCCATAAACCTTGTAGATACAAACTACAAACTCCTTACAACAGACATCTACGGAAGCTCATCTGCTACAGGAATACTTATAAATCTTCACGGACAGGTTATTGGAATCATTGATATGTCACACAATCAAACAGACATGTCCAACCAGATCAGTGCTATCGGTATTACTGAATTAAAAGGCCTTATCGAAGATCTTTCAAATCAAAAAGACAGAGCATTCCTTGGTATCCACGGTGCCACAGTTCCTAGTGACATTCAGGAAAGCCTTGGAATTCCAGCCGGCGCTTATGTGACTCAGACAGAAATGAGTTCACCAGCTATGCGCGCTGGCATACAGAGCGGAGATATCATCACATCTTTTGGCGGATCTCCTATTGATACCTATGAACATTTGGTTAGCAAGCTTGCAGGTTGCGAACCTAATGATATAATTACAATTACTGTTATGAGACAGGCTCCAAACGAGTACATCGATATTGAGATTGAAGTTACTCTCTCAGCCTCCACAACAGACAAGTAAAGAAGTATTAGAAACGAGGATTTTTTAAATGAAGTTCATTAAAGATTTAAAACCTGGCGATCGCATTGCTGACATCTACATGTGCAAGCACAAGCTCAGCGCCACTACCAAGAATGGTAAAGAGTACTACTCTGTTACTCTTCAGGACAAGACAGGCACAGTTGATGCAAAGGTTTGGGAACCTAACAGTGATGGTATCGACGAGTTTGATGATACAGATTACATTGATGTTTTTGGTGAAGTTACAAGCTTCAACGGCATGATCCAGGTTAACGTTAAGCGCGCTAGAAAATGTCACGAAGGAGAGTATGATCCATCCCTTTACCTTCCTGTTTCAAGCAAGAACATCGATGACATGTACAAAGAACTCCTTGGAATAATTGGTTCCATCGAGAACCCATATCTCAAAAAGCTCCTTGAAGAGTTCTTCATCCACGATGAAAAATTTATTGATGTATTCCGTAAGTCAAGCGCAGCCAAGACTGTACACCACGGCTTTATCGGAGGACTTTTAGAGCACACTCTTAGCGTAACTAAGCTCTGTGATTACTATTGCAAGTCTTACCCAGTTCTTAAGAGAGACCTTCTCCTTACAGCAGCTATCTGCCACGATATCGGTAAGACCAAAGAGCTTAGCCTCTTCCCAGTAAATGACTACACAGATGAAGGTCAGTTCCTTGGCCACATTGTTATGGGTGCTGAAATGGTAGGTGAAAAAGCCCGCCAGATCGACGGTTTCCCAGAGATTCTCAAACAGGAGCTCCAGCACTGTATTCTGGCTCACCATGGCGAATATGAATATGGTTCACCAAAGAAGCCATCTATCATCGAAGCTGTTGCTCTCAACCTTGCAGACAACACAGACGCCAAGATGGAGACCTTCACAGAGCTTCTTGCAAACATCACAGCTCCAGGCTGGCAGGGATATAATAAGTTCTTTGAGAGTAATATCTACGATTCACGTATGGATTAATTATTTGAATTCAAAAAGGAATGTCGAAAACGACATTCCTTTTTTAGTGTCATTATAGCTTAGATATAAACCTCTCAAGTCTCTCCATAGCAGCCTTCAGATTATCAAGTGAATACGCGTAGGATATTCTGATGTATCCCTCACCACAGTCTCCAAATGCTGTACCAGGTACTACCGCAAGCTTTTCTTCCTTTAAAAGTCTTGTACAGAACTCATCACTACTCATTCCAAACTTCTTGATTGAAGGAAATACGTAAAATGCTCCAAATGGTTCAAAACAGGTAAGACCTATTCTTTCGAATTCATTTAAGAGATATCTTCTGCGTTGATTGTACTGCTCACGCATCATCTTAACATCATCATCACCATTTCTAAGAGCTTCTACTGCCGCATACTGGCTAGTTGTAGGAGCACACATGATAGCAAATTGATGGATCTTGATCATCTGCTTCATGATGATCTCAGGTCCACAAGCATAACCAAGTCTCCAACCTGTCATGGCATAGGCCTTGGAGAAACCGTTGATCAGAATAGTTCTTTCTTTCATTCCTGGAATAGAAACGATTGATACGTGCTCGCCGCTATATGTAAGCTCTCCATATATTTCATCAGATATTACAAATAGATCTTTCTCAATGACAACTTTGGCAATTGCCTCCAGATCCTCTTTTGTCATTACAGCGCCAGTTGGGTTATTTGGGAACGGAAGAACTAATATCTTAGTCTTATCCGTTACTTTCTCAAGAACCTCTTCAGCTGTAAGTCTGAACTGATTCTCTTCCTTAAGCTCAATTGTAACCGGGACAGCATCTGCCAATATTGCACATGGCTCATAGGATACATAACTTGGCTGAGGGATCAATACTTCGTCCCCTGCATCAACCATTGCTCTAAGTGCAAGGTCAATAGCTTCAGATCCACCTACTGTTACGAATATCTCTTTTAATGGATCATATTCTACGTTCTGAGTTCTCTTAATGTAATTTGAAATTTCCTGTCTCAGCTCTTTTAATCCGGAATTGGAAGTATAGAAGGTTCTGCCCTTCTCAAGTGAATAGATACCCTCGTCTCTGATGTGCCAAGGTGTATCAAAGTCAGGCTCACCTACACCAAGTGAAATTGCACCCTCGGTTTCCTGAACGATATCAAAAAACTTTCGAATTCCAGAAGGCTTTATATCAACTACTTTCTTTCCTATTGGATTTCTCATGGTGTTATTATCTCCCTTGTGTCTTCATACTTCTTAGTAAGAATTGTTCCGTGGTCCTTATATTTCTTAAGGATAAAATGTGTGGCTGTACTAAGAACAGTATCAAGTGTCGCAAGTTTATTGTTTACAAATCCGGCAACTTCCTGAAGTGACTTACCTTCAAGGATTACCATAAGGTCAAATCCGCCGCTCATAAGATATACGCTGGTAACCTCTGGATATTTGTAGATTCTCTCAGCAATGCTGTCAAATCCAAGTCCTCTTGTTGGAGTAACCTTAACTTCGATGAGGGCATTTACCTTCTCGATTGAAGTCTTGGACCAGTCTATCATTGTGTGATATCCGCAGATCACACCTTCTTCTTCAAGTGCTTTAAGCTCGTTCGCTACTTCTATCTCTTCCGCACCAAGGAGTACGCTAAGTTCATGTACATCGATACGGCTGTTTTTCTCAATTGTCTTTAAAATTTCTTCTCTTGTACTCATGTGTATAACCGCTCCTTTAAATATGTTGTGATAAAACTATTAGCCAAGCACCTTATGTATCTCATCTGCCTGTGGCATCTCCAAAAATCTGGCCTCATCAAGATTTGTAATGATCTTGTCTTTGCCCTTTTCAAGATAGCCAACAATGGCTGCTGGAATTCCAGCCTCTTCTAAATCTCTTACAAGTGCCTCGCCGTCCTCAGTCGCAAATAAAAGTGCTCCTCCTGAAGTCAGGACGTATGGGTTTATCTCAAAGAACTCACATACTTCGATAGTCTCCTGTCTTACCGGGATACATTTTAAATCGACTTTTAGTCCAGTTCCTGCGCGTTCTCCCATTTCCCAAAGTGCGGCATATATACCACCACAGGAAACATCGTGAATCGCACTGACGCTGGACTTCATGGCGACTGCGGCCTCACTATTTATTCCAAGGAGCTTAGAAAGCTCCTCTGCATCATCTATAAATGGCTCTGGATACTTGGTAGCAAGCTCCGCTCGTTTCTCAGCTGCTAGCATTGCTGTACCTTCCATGCCTATCCACTTACTAACTACAAGCGCATCTCCCGCCTTGGGCTTACTCTTGTATAGATTCTTTATCATAACCTCTGTTCCTACGCAGGTTGCTGTAACTATTGGTCTAGTAACAGCTTCTGTAACTTCTGTATGGCCGCCTGCATAGGCTATGTCATTTATATTGCATGCGCTTATGGCATCTCTTACTATCTTTTTAAGTACTGCTTCTTCACTATCTTTATCAAGTAATATATTAACTACCACATGGTCAGGGTTTATTCCCTGGGCTATCAGAGAATTTGTCGCCTTCATAACAGCATAATATCCGCACTTTGATACGTTTGTCGTAATAGTTGCTGTTGCAGAAAAACTATTTTCAGATTCAGAAAAAGCGCAGTCTGCCCCTACAGCTGCGCTTGTCTTTTTATTTGATTCAGTTTTTATGAGCTTTATGATGGAACGCTTGAGAGCATTCTCTGTTATCTTGCCAATTCTCATATAACCGCCATATTCTATGCAAATGTTTACAGTTTCAGATTATCCTTGTAATTCCTCTTCCTCAGCAGCTTGCTGGTCTCTAAGCTGCTGATTGGCTGCATCTACAGCATCCTGAGCTGCCTGTGCTGCCGCTGCTTCATTCTCAGTACCCTGAGCGTTCCTAGCTGCTCCAAGGGCTCCTGCTACAGCTTTGATAGTTCCAACATCTCCTGTTGAGATAGCTGTCTGTATCTTGGCCATGGCGCTTTCATCGGCACCAGCTGTTCCTATTGTGATAATTCTAGGAACCATCTTGTATGTACTGCTATTAACAACTTCTCTGCTAACTTCCTGACCATTTTCTGTAACGATCTTCCAGAGCTGTGCCTTGTATCCAAGGTGTGCTGACTGTGTTCCCACATAGCCAAGTGACTGTGATGGGTCTGTTACATATTGATCTGCGGAAGCAGGTGTAGTCTCTAATACTTCGCTCTTGTACTCTACCTTATGACCTGGATCTCTAGTCTCAACGCCATAGATAGTAAAAGTAATATGCTTGTCTGGTGTAGTATAACCTTCAATATAGATAGGAGCATCTGTGCTGTTCACAAACTTAAAGTTCTTGCCGCCAGACTCTGCAATAGCTGCATCTGCAGAAGGCTCTACATAAGTTACGATCATTGAATGATTGTGTCTCTCTGTTACCTCAAGCTCAGCAAGAAGTACTGCGTTATAAAGAGTTGTTGATACCTGGCATATTCCGCCGCCAACACTCTCAACAACAAGTCCGTTAAGATATGAACCTGCTGGGAAATATCCGTTAGCTTCTGTGAAAGGAGTGATAGTATCAAGAACTGAGAACTCCTCCCCTGGATAAATTGTTGATCCATTGATGTGTGCACATCCATTAGCTACGTTAGCACTTCTAGCTGCTCCAGATGTCCTGTAGCTTGTAGTATAAGTTCCAAGTACGTCTCTTACCTTTGAAAGCTCATCAGCGCTTCCTTTTGGAGCATCCTCTTTTACAGAGAGCTGAATAACTGTATTGTCTGCGCTCCAGTCATTCTTGATGAAGTCCTTGATGATTCCTACTGATTCTGCGACATCCACAAGGTATCCTGTCTGACCTTCTGTTACTTCAAAACCGTTCTCAGTCTTCTTAAGACCATAGTTTACTGTCTTTTGATCAAAATTCTTGCTGCACTTTGCAAGTACATCCTGCAAAGCCTCTTCGTTATAACCATACTCGATATCAAAATTGTGATTATTTCTCTCAAGGTCCTTCATGGCTTTGTATCTCTGAACGATGTTGCCTTCGTGACCAAGAGCATATGCTTCATCTGCTATGTCTGTATTATTCCATGTAATGCCGAGATCTGAGGCCATAACTGTTATAGTCTTGCCTTCACCGGCTGATAATGTAAGTTCACTGCTGTTTAATTCCTGGAAATAAGCTTCGATAGTGGTATTTGCATCAGCAATTGTCATACCGGATACATCAATGTTACCGATATATACGCCATTTGCAATTGTGCCCTTATCAGATGCCTGCACATTTATAGCAGGGCATACTAAGATAGATAAGAAAAGGAGAAAAATTCCTCCAAAAAATTTTTTCATAATGCTTCCTCTGTGCTATGATGAAAATAAAAAAAAATTACCCACTTTTACTGAAAGGATATTATAGATGAAATTACCCTTTTTAGCAAGTTTCATTATACTTGCAATCTTTTTCAATATCAGCATGCGTCGCGTTTCCAGAAAGGTCGAACAGAAGGAAGAAGACTTCTGGGAAAGGGAACGCAAATCAAATGAAGTCAGAAGAAAGAGCCTTGAAGGACTTGAATATGTACACATTCCATTCAATCTCCTTCCTTTTGATACAGCAGGTGACAACGAAGCGCTACAAAATGCAGAAAATGATCTAAAAGCGCTAGCCTTCGAAAAGATTGTTAACTTTACTGGTATTTCAAATACAGATTTAAAGCTCGAGTATGGAACAGCTAACATAACTGCTCTTACTCAATACGATCAGAACTATACCACTCTAGTACGTGCCCTCCAGAACTGGGGCGAACTCCTCTACAATCAGGGCCGCTACGAAGATGCTGCCAAGGTTTTGGAGTTCTCAGTAAAGACTAGAACTGACGTAACAGCAACCTACAGACTTCTTGTAGATATCTACAAAACCAAGTTAGAGCTTAGTGAAGAAGAGATTGAAAAGAAGATAAACGGTCTTATTCCAATTGCCAAGAATCTTAACTCTCTTAGCAAAAGACCTATATTACAGCTTCTTGGTGTTCCTATGGAGGAAACCAAGAAAAAACCTCCACTTGTTACTTTCTAACTGATATAGCTATAAAACAAGCCGCAATAGAAACTAGTCTATTGCGGCTTTTATATTTCTTTTTATTAGAGAGCACTTACAAAGCGGTCAAATGCAGCCTGACCTTCTGCTGTTCTCTTATATACACCAGCATCTTCAAGTACGTGCATGAAGACTTCTCCGATTTCCTTCTGGATAATGTCATCAATGTTGTTCTCATCTATCACATCGTACTTAGTCTTAAAGGCATCTACCCAATCTGCATGCTTCTCAAGAACTTCGTCTTTTCTGATATCTGCTCCCTCAAGGATTGCTTTTTTGAGGTCAGCCATCTCAGTCTTAAGTCTTGCTGGAAGTACTGCAAGTCCCATGACCTCAATAAGACCAATGTTCTCTTTCTTGATATGATGGAGCTCAGCGTGTGGGTGATATACACCAAGTGGATGCTCATCAGTTGTGATATTGTTTCTAAGTACCAGATCAAGCTCGTAGTTGTCTCCACGCTTTCTGGCAATAGGAGTAATTGTGTTGTGAGGTGTTCCTTCCGTCTCTGCAAAAATAAATGCAGCTTCGTCAGTGTAGCCTCTCCACTTATTAAGGATCACATCTGCAAGAGCGATGATCCTCTCAGTATCTGGACCAGAAAGTCTGATAACAGACATAGGCCACTTAACGATTCCGCTCTGAACATCTTCAAAGCCCTTAACTGTAAATGTTCTCTCTACAGGAGCCTTGGCCATAGCGAATGTATAATGTCCGCCCTGGAAATGATCATGGCTAAGGATTGAACCTCCTACGATAGGAAGATCTGCGTTAGATCCTACAAAGTAGTGTGGGAACTGCTTAACAAAATCAAAGAGCTTGCAGAAAGTATTGTGCTCGATCTTCATAGGAATATGTTGTGAGTTAAATACGATGCAGTGCTCGTTGTAATAAACATATGGAGAATACTGGAATCCCCACTTTGAATCCTGAATTGTTACAGGAATGATTCTGTGGTTCTCTCTTGCAGGATGATCAACACGTCCTGAATATCCCTCGTTTTCCCAGCAGAGCTGACACTTAGGATAGCCTGACTGCTTGGCGTTGCGCGCTGCTGCAATAGCCTTAGGGTCCTTTTCTGGCTTGGAGAGGTTGATCGTAATATCAAGATCACCATACTCAGTAGGAGCGATCCACTTCATATCCTTTGCAATACGATAACGTCTGATGTAATCGCTGTTCTTGGATAAGTTATAGTAGTAGTCTGTTGCTTCTACAGGATCTTTTTCATATTTAGCGCGGAACTTACTGATAATAGCGCTTGGTCTCTCAACCATAAGTCCCATAAGTTTTGTATCAAAAAGATCTCTATATACAACGCTGTCGTTTTCAATAAGGCCATTTGCTGCTGCAAAGTCGTCCATATCCTTAAGAACTGCCTCAAGATATGAAGCAAGTTCTTTCTCATCTGAAGGTACTTCCCCTGCAAGCTTCTCAATATCTGCACTGACATAATCAGCACTATCAAGGCCAAGGGCGATCAAAAGAGAGTTAACAGTATAGATAACATCCTCTTTTTCAATAAGACCTGTGGCAAGACCATATGCCACTAATTTATTTACTGACTCCTGAATATTACTCATTTCCAAATCTCCATGGTTTTATTAGATTACTTCTGGACCTGCACCAATCTCTACTGTGTAGAATGTAGCTTCGTATCCGATCTTCTTAAGGTAATTCTCGCCAACAGTCTTCTTGAAATTCTCAATAGCCTCGTCTTTGACAATAGAAACTGTGCAGCCACCGAATCCACCACCAGTCATTCTAGAACCGATAACTCCAGGGATCTTCCAAGCTTCCTCAGCAAGTGTATCAAGCTCAACGCCTGTTACATCATAATCATCACGAAGTGACTCGTGTGACTGTCTCATAAGCTCACCAAAGCGTGCGATATCTCCGTCCTTAAGAACTTTAACAGCCTCGATTGTACGCTGGTTCTCATATACAGCATGCTTAGCCTTCTTCTGCATATCTGGATCTGTTAAAAGACCTTTGTTTGCCTCGAACTCCTCAATTGAAAGATCACCGAGTCCCTTGATATCAAGCTTCTTCTGAAGGATTGAAAGGGCTTCTTCGCACATGCTACGACGAGCATTGTACTGAGAATCTGTGAGCTTGTGCTTCTTGTTGGTGTTAGCAACGATGATCTTGGCACCATCAAGCTTGATTGGAGCATACTCAAATGAAAGATCTGCTGTATCAAGGAAGATAGCGTTGTTCTCTTTACCCATTGCAACAGCGAACTGGTCCATGATACCGCAGTTACATCCATTGAAATTGTTCTCTGAATACTGACCAATAAGAGCAAGGTCCTGATTGGTTACGTCAAATCCATAGAGATCTCTTAAGATGAATCCTGTTAATACCTCAAGTGAAGCTGATGAAGAAAGGCCTGATCCGTTAGGGATATTGCCGTAGATAACCATATCAAAACCTGCATCAAGCTTCATTCCTCTCTTCTCAAAAGCCCAAATAACACCAAGAGGATAGTTAACCCAACCTGCTGCCTCTGAAGGATTAAGTGCATCCTCAAGATTTGCTTCATATACACCAAACTTCTCCTGGTTTACTGAATAGAAACGAACCTTCTTGTCATTTCTCTTGGCAGCTGCGCCATATGTACCAATAGTGAGAGCACATGGAAATACGTGTCCACCGTTATAATCTGTATGTTCTCCAATAAGATTTACTCTACCTGGAGCAAAGTATGCTTTAACATTCTCATTTTTGCCATAAACCTTCTCAAAGCTGTCAAGAACAGCCTTTTTCATTTCCTGATCGATCATATAACCTCCTTGATCCATACAAACGTTTAAGTGTTTTTGTGATTTTATCTTACGATAGAGGCGAATTCTTTTCTATGCCTCATTGTTTCATATACCTGTCAAAATGTTAAATAAAATAAGTATAAAAAAACCGGAGCAGATTTTTTATCTACTCCGGAATCAATATTTCAAGTAATTAGTTCTTTGCAGCCTCTAAAAGCTTATCCTTAAGCTGGCTCTCGATCTGAGCAAGCTCTGCCTCAGCTTCACGACGCTTTGTCTTACCTTCTGTCTGGATTTTGAGTACTTCATCAAGAGTTGAGATAAGTGACTCGTTTGTATGCTTAAGAGTCTCGATATCAACAATTCCTCTCTCAGCCTCTTTAGCACTCTCTATTGTAGCAACCTTAAGTGCATCAGCGTTCTTTCTAAGAAGCTTATTTGTCATATCATTAACTTCTCTCTCTGCCTCAGCAGCCTGTGTTGCATGCTCGATACCGATAGCGATCACCATCTGGTTCTTCCAAAGAGGAATAGTGTTAACGATTGTAGACTGGATCTTCTCAGCCATTACTGTGTCTGAGCTCTGCACCATACGGATCTGTGGACCAGTCTGCATTGCGATTGTTCTTGTAAGCTCAAGGTCATAAATCTTCTTCTCAAATCTATCGCACTTGTTAGCAAAATCTTTTGCCTTCTCAGCATCCTCAGGAAGCCCTGTCTCTGCTGCCTTCTTCTGAAGCTCTACTAGTGTTGTGCTTCTCTCTTCCTCAAGTCTCTTCTTACCAGCAAGGATGTACATTGAAAGTTCCTTGTAGTAATTGAGGTTAAGGTCGTACATTCTATCAAGAAGCTCAACGTCCTTCATAAGAGTAACCTGATGTCTCTCAAGCTCATTGCTGATAGTCTGAACGTTTGTCTCTACCTTGCTGTACTTAGCCTTAAGAGATTCGATCTTGTTTGCCCCTTTCTTGAAAAGAGCTCTTAATCCTTTCTCATCCTCATCAATCTCAAAGTTCTTGAGCTGTGTAACGAGATCAGTGATCATGTCACCAACTTCGCCCATATCCTTGGTCTTAACGTTGTCGATTGCTTTTTCTGAGAAATCTGCAAGCTTCTTCTGAGTACCAACACCGTAGTTCATGATACCTGTTGAGTTTGTGATATCAATCTGCTTGCTGAACTCCTCAACCTGCTTGAGCTCCTCTTCTGAAAGCTGAGCCTCAAGAGCAACGTTTCCGTTGTCCTTCTTTTCCTCTGCAGGTGCCTCCATTGTTGCTGTAGCTGCCTGTGGCTCCTCAGCCCCAAATGATAATGATGGTGCAGCTGGTGCTGCATCGAACTGTAAATCTGCTCCCATGTTCTCCTCCTTAAATACCTTTCCTTCTATAATAATTTGATTTTTAATCCTGTTTGAGCTGCATAGCCATGCCCTGACCTTCTGTTGTCAGACCATCCTGTGCCATCATAGTCTTCATGACTGAGATGTCTGAAGAGATATCCCAGGCCATATCCTGGAACATGCTATCAAGAAGCTTCTCAAAGGCCTCGTTGATAGTATCCATTGCTGTGCTGATCTCAGCCTTGGTCTGCTGAACATTTTCACCTACACCTGCCTGCTTATCAAGTTCTACATAAGCATCCAGAAGCTTCTTAGTTGTAGGAAGATAATAATTCATAAGCTTATGAAGATCATCAGCGCTTCCTGGATTCTTTTTAACTTTCTCAAAGATCCTGTTCATGATATTCTCAAGACGATATAACTTGTCCGACATCTGCTCTGTATCTGGGATGATATCGTTTGTAGCTCGTACAAATCTGATATAATCTTCGCCCTCAGCGATAAGTCCCTCAACGCCAGTAAGGTTAGCTCTTGTAGTAGCGTTAACTCCAAGCGAAGCCTTCTGCTGGTCAAGTTCCTTCTTTTCTCTGGCAAGTCTGTCCTTCTCAGCTCCAAGATACATCTGATATGCAGCGTCAGTGATCATAAATGTTGTCTCTGTGCTGTCAAACTTGGCTCTAGGAAGATATCCAGCCTTGACCATTTCCTTAAGATCCTTGGTAACTTCCTTGTCAGTCTTAACTACCTGCTGAGCAAGTTCTGAAACCTTGAAGTATTCTTTATCCTTGATGATATTGCCAAATTTGTGGAAAAGCTTGGCAAGCTTGAGTTTCTTGATACCGCCAAAGAGCCATAACAAACATGCTCCCATAGAAGCGATACCAGTAACCAGCATCCATAACCATGCACCACCAAATATTGCGCTAAACACTATTCCGCATATTAAAAGTGGTAACGCTCCAAAAAATCCTACCAAAGATGAGAATACAATACTCAACACACCATCATATCTGCTGACTTTCTTGGCAAAAAACGGATAACTTGTCTTAACTGCGGCTGCTGGATTCTGATTATAGCTATATTTGTGCTGATAATACTCTTTGCGTCCGCTTGAATATATAGTCCTCTGAGGAATAGAAACAGCCTTGACTGCATCTGTTATCTCACTGGCAAGTTTGCTGTAATCATTTTTATTGATCGCATTAGAAACGCTTTGTAATATATCTTGTCCTGCTTTTACACTAGAATCTATGATCTCTCTAGTGATCTCTTCTGTATTTTTCTCCACCCTAAACCTCCAAAAAGCGTCAAAACAACACCAAAAACGCAAGTCTATTTTACAGTAATTATCCACAAAAAACAATGATAATGCGTATCTTTTCCACTTGAACACACTAGTAGTTAGTTGATAATATTGTTTTGTAGAATTTCTTGTAATTATAGCGAAAGGAACCAAAATGGAAAAGGCATACAAGCTACTTTTTAATACAGAGGAATCTGATGATCTTTACGTTTATTGCTGCGGATTGTCACAGACACTTCCTGGCCACAGCTTTGGCCCTGCACTTAAACCTCACTTCATGATCCATTACGTTATAAGTGGCAAAGGCTCTTTTTCCATTGGAGGCAAAAAATATCCTCTCAAGGAAAACTACGGCTTCCTCATTGTTCCTGAAGAGCTTGCTTACTACGTTGCTGACAAGTCCGACCCTTGGACCTATGTTTGGATAGGATTCGGGGGCAAAAGAGCTGAGCAGATAGTTTCACAGCTTGGCTTATCCCTTCAGCAGCCAGTATTTAAGAGTACCGAATCCGAGACCATCTATAACCTTGTAAAAGATATGATGGATCACAATACCTTTAGTGTAGAGGACGTTCTTAGAAGAAACGGCCTTCTTTCTATGTTCCTTTCTGTCATTGCGTCAGGCCTTTCCGTAACTCCAAAGAGCGATTCCGGAAGCGCCAATGATTACGTTAATAGGGCGCAGGCCTTTGTTAGGAGTAATTATTGTAACCCAATAAAGGTCACAGATATAGCTGATTATGTATGTATTAACAGAAGCTATTTATACACTCTTTTCCAAAATGCCCTTGGTATTTCGCCGCAGCAATATCTAGCTAGTTATAGGATTGCCAAGGCAACAGAACTTTTGCAGCTTACAGCTCTTCCTATAGAATCTATAGCTATTTCCTGTGGATACTCTGATCCACTTGTCTTTTCAAAGGCATTTAAACAAGAAAAAAAGATGTCCCCTACCGCCTACCGCAAATCACTTCCAAAGAGTGATACTGAAGCAGGAAGCAAGGAACATCTCAAGCAAGTCGAAAAACTTATAGAAGAAAAACAACAAGAATCACTGTAATTCTACTTTGTCCAGATGCCATACTTCATCGACATATTCCTGAATGGTTCTGTCTGATGAGAATTTGCCGCAGCTGGCAGTATTTAGAAGTGCCATCTTAGCCCAGCGCTTCTTGTCCTCATAGGCATCTGATATTCTCTTTTGTGCTTCCAGATATGATTCAAAGTCTTTTAAAATAAAGTACTGGTCTGCCTTGCTAGAATTGATAGTATTAAGAAGGCAGTTATACAGCGGTCTAAAGAGCTCTTTATCCTCAGAGAAGGTTCCATCTACCAGCATATCAAGTACTTTCTTGACGTTAGGATCGCTGTTGTAGATATCCATTGGATTGTATCCACCGTTCTTTTCATATTCCATTACTTCCTGAGAAGTAAGTCCAAAGATAAACGCATTCTCTTCGCCAACTTCATTGACGATCTCTACATTCGCTCCATCTAGAGTTCCCAAAGTAACAGCGCCGTTGAGCATCATCTTCATGTTACCAGTACCAGAAGCCTCTTTACTAGCAGTTGAGATCTGCTCAGAAACATCTGCTGCCGCAAAGATAAGCTCTGCATTTGATACTCTGTAATCCTCAATAAATACAACCTTGATCTTGCCGCCGATATCAGGATCATTGTTGATCACATCGGCAACGGAATTAATCAGCTTGATAGTAAGCTTAGCTGTAAGATATCCAGCTGCTGCCTTAGCACCAAAGATATAGGTCTTTGGATAGAAGTCCTTATTTGGATGAGTCTTGATGTCATTGTATTTGTGGATGACCTGCAGGATATTAAGAAGCTGTCTCTTGTACTCGTGAAGTCTCTTGACCTGCACATCAAAGATAGACTTTGGATCCACCTTTACGCCGTTATGCTCAAGGATGTACTTGGCAAGGCGCTCTTTATTCTTGAACTTGATCTCCATGAACTCATTCTGAGCCTTCTTGTCATTGGCAAAGGCCTTTAGCTTGTCCATCTGAGACAGATCTGTGATCCATCCATCACCGATCTTATTTGTTACCCACTCAGCCAAAAGAGGATTTGCATGGAGCAGGAATCTTCTCTGGGTAATACCATTTGTCTTATTGTTGAACTTCTCAGGCATCATCTCATAGAAATC
Organism: Butyrivibrio hungatei DSM 14810; assembly: GCF_900143205.1. GTDB lineage: Bacteria > Bacillota > Clostridia > Lachnospirales > Lachnospiraceae > Butyrivibrio > Butyrivibrio hungatei. The sequence continues at coordinate 125,501 of NZ_FRDH01000010.1, forward strand.
CTTAAGCTCTCTCTTTTCAAGGATTTCTGTATGAAGCTTGGCAACACCGTTAACAGAATGACCACCAACAATAGCAAGGTGCGCCATCTTGACCTGATTGTCATAGAGGATAGCCATGCTTCTGATCTTGGCCTGAACGTCTATACCTGCAGAACCGGTATATTTTCTCATGATCTGATCTACAAATCTTCTATTGATCTCATCTACGATCTGATAGATTCTAGGAAGAAGTCTCTGGAAAAGATCTACTGGCCACTTCTCAAGAGCTTCAGCCATGATAGTGTGGTTTGTATAGCAACAGGTCTTGGTTGTTACATCCCAAGCATCATCCCATGAGAACTTATAATCATCCATGAGAACTCTCATAAGCTCTGCTACTGCAACTGTTGGATGAGTATCATTAAGCTGGAATACGGCCTTTTCATAGAACTTTCTAAGGTCGTCATGATTTTGCATATATTTCTGAACTGCAGTCTGAACAGATGCTGAGATAAAGAAATACTGCTGTTTTAATCTCAGCTCTTTTCCTGCAATATGATTGTCATTAGGATAAAGGACTTCACAGAGCTGGCTTGCAAGATTCTCCTGCTCTACAGCCTTCTGATAGTCTCCCTTGTCAAACGAATCAAGCTGGAAACACTGGATAGGCTCTGCGTCCCAGATTCTAAGGGTATTGACCACGCCATTTCCATATCCAATAACAGGAAGATCATAAGGAACAGCCTTAACAACCTGATAGCCCTCCTGCTTGAACATAGTCCTTCCCATGTCATCTGTGTACATAGTTACATAGCCGCCAAACTTAACCTCTTTGGCATACTCATTTCTTCTAAGCTCAAATGGATTGCCGTTTTCAAGCCAGGTATCTGGTACTTCTACCTGATATCCATCCTGGATCTTCTGACGGAACATTCCATATTTGTATCTGATACCACAGCCATAGGCAATATATCCAAGAGTAGAAAGAGAATCCAAAAAGCATGCGGCAAGTCGGCCAAGACCACCATTACCAAGAGCTGGATCCGGTTCCTGATCCTCAAGAACGTTTACATCGATATCAAGCTCTTCCAAAGCATCTTTTACTGCCTTGTATGCCTGAAGATTGATGATATTATTACCAAAAGCTCTACCCATAAGAAATTCCATAGACATGTAATAAACAATCTTAGGATCCTGCTCAGCTGCAGCTTTCTGAGTTGTCATCCAGTGATCAACAATGGCATCCTTTATGGCATAAGCTGCTGCCTGGTACATCTCCTGTGGAGTTGCCTCTTCCATAGTCTTTCTATAGAGAGTTTTAACATTGTAAAGAACACTTCTTTTGAAAAGATCTTTATCGAATGGTAGTGTCTTTTTTTTCATAAGTAAGCCTCCTCATTACAATTGTACGTACACAATGCTATTTTACTCCAAATTTACACGCAATTCTATTAAATATGCGTAAAATCGTGCCACCATTCACAGTTTGGGGATAGCCGCTGGCTGGTTCACTGGGGCCGCGCCCTGCCTCTGCCTAGTCTAGCTAAGTGGGGCCGCCAGCCTAAAGTTTGTTTTTGAGAATCTCTGAGGATTTTTCTATGTTCATGAGCGTTATATTTCTTACTTTAAATTCTGTTTTTGAAACACTGTCTGAGTCTTTGATGCCATTTTTGCTGTAAAGTTTTGTTTTGCCCTCATCAAAAAAACGATACTTTTCTATGTGCTCATGCAGCTTTTGTTTTAATACGCATGCTCTTGCTAAACGCAAACCGCATGCGCTTCAAAAGCTGCTTATGAGCACAAGAAAATGGCGTTTTTTTG